>NZ_JBDFMH010000001.1:0-2822500 GCF_047238125.1 Sphingomonas canaveralia | reverse complement strand
GTGCCGGATCCGCCGCTTCGTCATCAGCGACAGCGCCTGCAGGATGCCGAGTTCGGGCTCGATCGTGATGGCAGGTGCGGTCATCACCGCATCCACCGGCCGGTCGAGCGCGGTCGCGCCTTCGGCGGCCAGCAGATAGAGGATGTCGCGTTCGGATATGATGCCGACGACCGCATCGCCGTCGACCACCGGCACCGCGCCGATCCGGCGTTGGGCCAGCAACTGCACGACATCGGTCACGCGGGTGCCAGTCGCTATGCTCACCACCTCGCTGCCCTTGCCGCGCAGGATCGTGGATATCGTCATATCGCCTCCTTCTCCCCCGGACTTGATGATCCCACTTGTCGCGCCCAAAGGGAAGCCATGCCCGCAGATCGCAACAAGCTCTCCGATCCCGACTATGCGGCCTTCGCCTGGGCCCGCTTCCGCCGGATCATGCGCTGGATGGCGGTGGCCGCAGTCATCGCCGTGCTCGGTGCGCTTGGCTATCTTTGGGCCAGCGGCGCGCCGCTCACCATCCATCTCGTGATCGCAACCATCGCCGGCGTGTTCTTCACGGTGATGCTGGGCACTGGCCTGATGGGCCTGGCCTTCCTCAGCTCCGGCAGCGGGCACGATGCCGATGCCGATGGGAGCGGCCGGAAATGAGCGAACCGAACCGCCGCGAGCCGGTGCTGCGCGTGGTGCCCGGCCCCAGCGACATCAATGCGAACGGCCATATATTCGGCGGCTGGGTATTGGCGCAGATGGATATCGCGGCGGGCATCGTCGCCAGCCGCACCGCCGATGGCGCGGTCGCCACCGTCGCGATCAATTCGATGGCCTTTCTCGAACCGATCCTGATCCGCGACCTGATCTCGGTCTATGCCTGGGTCGAGCGGCGCGGGCGCACCAGCCTGGCGATCCGGATCGAAGTGATCGCCTCGCGGGATCGCGGGCGCAGCGAAGTCAAGGTCACCGAAGGCCTGTTCACCTTCGTCGCGCTGGACGAGAACCACCGCCCACGCGCATTGCCACCGGCATAGAAAAGGGGCGGCCGCCGCATCCGGCAACCGCCCCATTTCCATCGACGTGCCGGCGGATCAGGCCGCGGCGTCGCCGCTCACATCATTGTCCGGCATTTCGGCGCGCACCCGGCGGGGACGGCGGCGCGGCGCGGCCGGCTCAGCCTCGCTTTCCAAGGCCGGGGCCGGGGCGGGCGGTGCAAACGCCGGCGGCAGCGCGGCGACATCGATCCGCGCCAGATCGTCACCGTCATGCCCGTTCGCGACCGGCTGCGACACCGGCGCACGGCGCGTGCGCGGGCGGCGCTCGCGGGTCTCGGCCACGGGCTCGACGGTCACAGCTTCAGGCTGCTCACCACGCGGCTGGCGATCGGGGCGCGGTTCGCGATCGCCACGCGGTGCGCGATCCTCCTCGAACCGGGCCGGGCGCATCTCGCGCGGCTCGCGCATCTCGCGGGGTTCGCGCTGCTCGCGGCGCTGATCCTGGCGCGGTTCGCGCGCCTCGCGATCGCCACGTGGTTCGCGGTCGGCGCGGGGTTCGCGATCACCACGGGGTTCGCGATCGCCACGGGATTCGCGATCGGTGCGCTGCTCACGCTGGTCCTGGCGCGGTTCACGCTGTTCGTAACGGGGCTGGTCACTGCGGTTGTCGAAGCGATCGTCGCCGCCGCGATCGTCGCCTTCGTCCTCGCCGTCGAAATCGTCGCGGCCATCCTCGTCGCGACCCTGATACTCGTCACGCGGGCGTCGTTCGCGCTGTTCCTCGAACCGGGCACGGCTCTCGCTCAGCACGCGGAAATAATGGTCCGCAAACTGGAGATAATATTCGGTCAGGACGCGGTCGCCCTGCATCTGCGCATCGCGCGCCAGCGTCTTGTATTTCTCGTGAAGCTGGCTGGCATTGCCACGCGCGCGATTGTCGATCCGGTTGCCCTGCTCGGGGCGGGGCGCGCCGCCACCCTGCGGGCGCGCACCATTGCGGCCACGGCCACGGCGGCCGTTCTGGCGATTATTGATCAACTGGCTGTCCTCGTCGCTCGTGGGATAAAGCTCACCACTTCAAAAGGCCGGGCCCGTCCCGGCCAATGCTCGCCTGCACGACACCCAGCGGCCCGAGCGCATCGCAGCGCTCGCATCCTCCGCACCTTCGGGTCGATGGCAGATCCATCGACGCGGCCAATGGGGGTCGGCATCCAGGGGTTTCGGCCGCATCGCTGGGCGGCAACCCCCTTGCCTGCCCCGGTATCTAGTGGGTCACGGGGTGAAATCCAAGCCTTTTCCGTCGCGGTGCGTCATCCGTCCCGCTGTGTGACGATCAGGCAACGATCATGCCCGGCCAGATCGCGGCGGACCGCCACCGCCAGCCCGGCCTGCGCGAACAGCACGGATGCGGCATGGGCCTGCCCGGCGCCGATCTCGATGCAGGCCACCCCGCCCGGCGCCAGCCGCTCCGGGATCAGCGGCGCGATCGCGCGATAATCGTCCAGCCCGTCAGGCCCCGCATAAAGCGCAGAGGGCGGCTCGTGATCGGCGACCTCGCGCGGCAGATCGGCCCCGCTTTCGATATAGGGCGGGTTGCACAGGATCAGGTCGAACCGCCCACCCACTGCATCCCAACCGCCCTCGACGATCGTGGCGCGCGCGCCCATCCGCAGCCGGCGCGCATTGTCCGCCGCGATCGCCACCGCGCGCGGCGAACTATCCACGCCGATCCCGATCGCGTCGCGCCACTGGTCCAGCGCGGCCAGCAACAGCGCGCCCGATCCGGTACCAAGATCGAGGATGGTCGCAGGCGGCGTGCGCCCCGCGAACGAAGCGACCGCCGCCTCTATCAGAGTCTCGCTGTCGGGCCGCGGCACCAGCACGCCCGGCGTCACCTTCAGCGTGATCGTCCAGAAATCGCGTTCGCCCAGGATATAGGCCATCGGCTCATGATCGGCACGGCGCGCGACCAGATCGTCATAACCGGTCGCCACCGGCAACTGCAGCCCGGCGAGCAGCATTGCCTCGCGGCTGGTGCCCAGCTGATGCGCCATCAGCAATTCGGCATCGAGCCGGGGGGTCGCGCTCGCCTCCGCCAGCCGCGCTGCGGCCGTCGCGATCGCCGCGGCCCGCGTCACCATGGGAACCATGCGTCGCCCTCGCGCTGGGCTTCCTTCTTCCAGGCGCCCCAGTCGTTGGCGGCATCCAGCGAACAACCGGTGGCCCCGGCCGATCCGCTGGCCGAACAATCGCCGCTGGCGCGCGCCGCACCCGCGCGGCTGTCGACGGATCTGCCGCGCACATCGCGCCGGGCATAGCGGGGGTCGAGCCGGGGCAGGCGGAAGCCCTCGGCCATGCCGCGATCCCGCGAACAGACGACGATCTCGTCAGGCGCTCCCTTCGGGCAATCGCGGATCGCCTCGACGACGACCTCACGCAACTTCTCGACCGGCCCGACAGCGCTTTCCGGCGCGGCCAGCATGGCAAGCGCCAGAGTCAGCCCGGCCACGCCTCACCCATCCAGCGATGCCAGCCGCGCAGCCTCGTCCTCGGCGATCAGCGCGCCGATCAGCTCGTCCATCTGCCCTTCCAGTATCTCGGGCAAGCGGTGCAGCGTCAGGTTGATGCGATGATCGGTCACGCGGCCCTGCGGGAAATTATAGGTGCGGATACGCTCGCTCCGGTCACCTGAACCCACCATTGATTTGCGCGCGCCCGCCCGCGCCGAATCCAGCTTCTCGCGCTCCTGCTCATAGAGCCGGGTGCGCAGCACCTTCAGCGCCTTGGCCTTGTTCTTGTGCTGCGATTTCTCGTCCTGCTGGATCACCACCAGCCCTGTCGGCAGATGGGTGATCCGTACCGCGCTGTCCGTGGTGTTGACCGATTGGCCGCCCGGCCCGGACGAGCGATAGACATCGATCCGCAGATCGCGCGCCTCGTCGATCTGGATATCGACATCCTCCGCTTCCGGCAGCACCGCCACCGTTGCGGCAGAGGTATGGATGCGGCCACCGCTCTCGGTGACGGGCACGCGCTGGACGCGGTGGACACCGCTCTCGAACTTCAACCTGGCGAACACGCCGGCCCCGGTCACGCTGGCGACCACTTCCTTGTAGCCGCCCGCTTCCGACGAGCTGGCCGAGATCAGCTCGACCCGCCAACCCTGGCCCTCGGCATAGCGCTGATACATCCGCATGAGATCGCCCGCGAACAGCGATGCCTCGTCGCCGCCGGTGCCGGCACGGATCTCCAGCATCGCCGCGCGCTCGTCGGCCGTGTCGCGCGGCAGCAGCTTCAGCGCCAGCGCGCGCTCCGCCCCTTCCAGCGCGGTCCGATTCTCGTGCAATTCCTCGGCCGCCATCTGGCGCAGTTCGTCGTCACCATCCTGCGTCATCAGCGCCAGCAATTCGGCCTCGGCGCGCAGCCGCCGCACCTCAGCCGCGGCCTGTGCGACCGGCTCGATCTCGGCATATTCCTTGGACACGGCGACGAATCGGTCCGAGGCAAGATCACCGGTCGCCATCAGCGCCTGCAACTCATCCCGCCGCGCCTCGATCTGCGCGATCCGATCGGGGGGGAGGGAGATCATTGGCGCCGATCCACACGGCGCTGGACCCCGGCCTGCGCCAGGGCACGGCTTTTACGCGTCATGCGTTCACCGTCGGCAGCAGCAACTCTTTCACGCGCTCATGCTCGCCGATGCCTGGGGCCGCCTTAGTCGACACGGTCGTAGCCGTGCCATCGCAACGTAATCCAACAAGCACCTTCGCCGCCACCTTGGCCGCCTTATCATAGCGTTTGCGCGGTGACCCGGTCGCGATCATGTCGGCGGACAGACCCGCCTCGCGCAGCAGTCGCAGCGCATGCTGACCGACCGGCAGGGCGACATCATCCTCGACCGCAATGATCACGTCGAGGCCGGCTTCGCTGCTCCCCTCGACCAGCATCGCCAGCCGCTCGATCCCCGCTGCCCAGCCGACCGCAGGCGTCGCCGGCCCGCCGAGTTGTTCGATCAGCCCGTCATAGCGGCCGCCGCCGAGCACCGTGCCCTGTGCGCCGAGCCGATCGGTCACGAACTCGAACGCGGTGTGGCGATAATAATCGAGCCCGCGCACCAGCCGCGCATCGCGCGTCCAGGCCACGCCCGACGCCTCCAGCCCGCGCGTCACCGCCTCGAAAAAGGCGCCGGCCTCGGTGGAAAGATAATCGTCGATCGAAGGCGCGGTGCCCGCAGCCGGGCGATCGCGCGGATCCTTGGAATCGAGGATGCGCAGCGGATTCTTGTCGAGCCGCGCCAGACTGTCTTCGGACAGCTCGCCCCGATGCGCCTCGAAATGCGCAACCAGCGCCGCCCGCCAGGCATCGCGTGTCGCCGCGTCGCCCAGCGTGTTCAGCTTCAGCGTCACGCCATCGGCAATGCCCAGCTCCTTCAGCAGCTGATCCGCAAAGGCGAGCAGTTCGACATCAGCTGCCGGCTCGGCGGCGCCGATCACTTCGGCGTCGAGCTGGTGGAACTGGCGGAAGCGCCCCTTCTGTGGCCGTTCATACCGGAACAGCGGCCCGTGCGTCGCCACCTTCAGCGGGGCATATTGCTGCCACCCATTGGTGAGGTAGGCGCGCACGATGCCCGCGGTGAATTCGGGCCGCAGCGTCAGCGAATCGCCACCGCGATCTTCGAAGCTGTACATCTCCTTCGAGACGACATCGGTGGTTTCACCCAGCGAGCGTGCGAATACGGCCGTCGCCTCGAACACCGGCACCTCGATCCGCCGGAACCCATAGAGCCGGCGCACGCGATCGAAGGCCGCCACCACATGGTGAAAGCGATCCGCGGTTTCGCCGATCATGTCCTGGGTGCCGCGAATGGCCTGCGGCGTGCGCGTGTTGCTCATGGTCGGCGGGGCCATAGCGAAAATGTCGCGAAATTGAAGCGCGAAGACACTTGAGCACCGCCGGACCCGCCTCTATTGCGCCGCAGCATGAATATCGACCTCATCCCCGTCGGCGCGAACCCGCCCCATGAACTCAACGTCATCATCGAGGTGCCGGTCGGCGGCGAGCCGGTGAAGTATGAGTTCGACAAGAAGTCTGGCGCGCTGTTCGTCGATCGCATCCTGCATACGCCAATGCGCTATCCGGCCAATTACGGCTTCGTGCCGCACACGCTGTCACCCGATGGCGATCCGCTTGATGCGCTGGTGGTCGCTCGCTCGCCCTTCATTCCCGGCTGCGTGGTGCGCGTCCGCCCGATCGCGGTGCTGCGGCTGGAAGACGAAGCCGGCGGCGACGAAAAGCTGCTGACCGTGCCGGTCGATGCGACCTTCCCCTATTACAGCAAGATCGGCGAGAGCAGCGACCTGCCCGAGATCGTGATGCAGCAGATCGAGCATTTCTTCACCCACTACAAGGATCTGGAAGCCAAGAAGTGGGTGCGCATCGGCACCTGGGGTGGGGCCGAGGAAGCCCGCCAGGTTATCCTCGATGCGATCGCGCTGGCCAAGGCCAAGCAGGATCAGCCGAAGACCACGCTGAGCTGATCGGCCGGCCCGGGTCAGGCGGTCAGCTTCAGGCCTGCGATGCAGCCGACCACGCCGGCAATCAGCGCCAGCCGCACCGCGCTCACCGGTTCACCGAACCAGATCATGCCGACGATCACGGTGCCCAGCGCGCCGATCCCGGTCCAGACGGCATAGGCGGTACCCATCGCGATGCTGCGCGATGCCAGTTCGAGCAGCGCCATGCTGAGCGTGACCGAGACCAGAAACGCCAGGGTCCAGCCGAGATTGCGGAAGCCATCGACGTAACGCAGCGCAGTGGTGAATCCCACTTCGAACAGACCCCCCAGCATCAGCAGCAGCCAGGCCATCGCGCATCCCCCTCCGCGGTGATAGGACAGTGGCCATGGCCGCTTCCGCCTCGATCGGCAATCGTCTCGCGCCGACCCGCTTCATCCTGTTCGGACTGGTTTTCGCGACCGCCGCGCCGGTCGCCGGCCACTGGATTGGCTGGCGGCAGGGGGTGATGGCCGGTTTCGATCTCGCCGCTTTGATCTTCCTGGCGGGCTGTCTGCCACTGCTGTCCGCCGAAGTGGCGGCGATGCGCACCATTGCCGAGCGCAACGATGCCAATCGCGCGGGGCTGCTGGCGATCACGGGCGCAGTGATGCTGGTCATCCTGGTCGCGGTGGCGGACGAGCTCGCGCAGGGCCGCGGCCCGGCGCCTCCGGTCGCCGCGCTGATCGTCGCCACGCTGGCGATCGCCTGGCTGTTCTCGAACATGGTGTATGCGCTGCACTATGCGCATCTCTTCTATGTGCAGCGCGACGGGCGCGATGCCGGCGGGCTCGATGTGCCCGACCGTGCCGAGCCCGATTATTGGGACTTCGTGTATTTCGCTTTCACGCTGGGCATGACGTTCCAGACATCGGACGTCACGATTCGCAGCACAGCCGTGCGCCGGGTCGTGACTGCGCATAGCGTGCTGGCGTTCGGCTTCAACATCGGCGTGCTGGCCTTCACCATCAACGTTCTCGGCAGCTGATTACCAGAGCACGCCGCGCACCTGTTGCACCGGCGGTTCCGGGGTATCGCCGATGGCCTGCAGCAGATCGATCTCGATCGTACGGCACATCGCGCTCAGCGGCACATCGTGGACGCTGTTCGCGAACGGATCGACCAGATCATCGCCGATAGCCAGCACCGCCAGGAACATCAGCCCGGCAAGCGTCGATCCGACCGGGGTCGCCCAGCCCAGCGTCTCCACCAGGCCGATCGGCAGCAGGATGCAGAACAGCCGGGTGAAGAAGGCGGGAAAGAAGCGATACTGCATCGGCAGCGGCGTGTTCTTCAGCCGCTCCATCCCCCCCTGCGCGTTGGAGATGTCGATCAGCACCTGCTCCAGCTGCGCCTGCTGGATCGTGTCGATCCGGCGTTCGTCCAGCGCCGCGCGCACCCGCGCGCCGGTGCCGTTCAGCAACCCATTGGCGATGTTGGTGAATTTCAGCGGTTCCGCCGCCTCGTCTGCAGACAGGAAGCGCAGCACTTCGGGCTTCGGATCCTGCCGCCGCAGCTGGCAGCGCAGCGCATTCACATAGGCCGTCTGGCGCAGGATGATCGCGCGGCGCAGCGAAATGCCTTGTTCGTCCTCGCCCTGGATCATCGACAGCGTAGCGCGCGACAGGCTGCGCGACGCATTGATCATCGCCCCCCACAGCACGCGCCCTTCCCACCAGCGCGCATAGGCAGCGTTGTCACGCAGGCCCAGGAACAGTGCCAGACCGGAACCGAACAGCGTCAGCGGCAGCGAAGGCGCCCGGAACGGCAGGACATAATAAGTGACCGTGACGATCACGTCCCACACGAACAGCGCGATCAGCGGCCGGTGCACCTCGCGCACGATCCGCGCGAGGCTGGGCGTGGGGTTGATGATCATCGATCGGCGAGGCGTGAGAGTGCTTCGCCCTCGATCCGCCAGGGCTCCCACCCTGTCGAGCGATGGGCTCCGATCGACCGGTAGAAGCCCTTGGCACCCTCGTTCCAGTCGAGCACCGCCCAATCGATCCGCGCGGCACCCCGCATCCTGGCCTCCTTCGCGAGCGCGCCGAACAACGCCTTGCCCACCCCCGCGTTCCGCGCCCAATCGGAGACGAACAGATCCTCCAGATAGAGGCTGGGGCGGCCCGTCCACGTGGAATAGGTCAGGAACCACAGCGCGAGGCCGGCGATCCGCCCATCGATCTCGGCGATGAAGACGAACACCTGCGCATCAGGCGCGAACAGCGTGGTGTGCAGCGTCTCCGGCGTGGCCTTCACCGCATCGGGCTCGCGTTCGTAGATCGCCAGATCCACGATCAGACGGTGGATTTCGGCCACGTCGGCAGGGGTAGCGGGACGCACGCTCACAGTCATAGCTGGGCCTCCAGATCGGCGACGGGATGGCGGCGTCGCGCCGCGACGATGCAGCCGGCGATGATCAGTGCGGCGCCGCCCGCAGTCCATAAGCCGACGCGCTCGCCGAACACCAGCCAGCCAAACAGGCTCGCCCACAGGAAAGCACTATATTCGACCGGTGCGAGATAGCTCGCCTCCGCCCGCGCATAGGCCCAGCCGAGCAGGAACAGCGATCCCAGCGCGAGCACCGCCGCCAGCAGCAGCGCCGGCCAATGGGTCGCCGCGGGTGGCATCGCCAGCCACGGTGCCGCGCACGCCAGCGCGATCGTGACGACCAGATTCTGCGCGAACGCGATTTCGGCCGGTTTCGCGACCAGCGCCTGCCGCCGCATCAGGATGATGTTCCAGGCATAGCAGCAGGCTGACAGCAGGATCGCCACCGTGCCCGCCAGCGCATCCGGCCCCAGATCCGCCCGCGCCTGCGCGCCGACGATCAGCAGCACGCCGGCGAAGGCGAGCGCCGTGCCCAGGATGGCGCTGCGGCCAATCCGCTCACCCAGCGCCCAGCCGGCCAGGAACAGTGCGATGATCGGCGCGATGAAGGTCAGCGCGATCGCCTGCGCCATCGGTACACGCGCCAGCCCCCAAAAGAACAGCAGCGCCATCACGGTCGACACCAGCCCGCGCTCGACATGCACGCGCAGCACCGACCGCGCCGGCCAGCGCGGGCCGCCAAGTGCGAACGCCATGGCTGAGAGCGGAACCCCGATCAGGCTACGCCAGAACATCGTGTTCCAGGCGCCGATCGCCAGCACCAGCCCCTTCATCACCGCATCCATCGTGGAAAACAGCGCGATGCCGAGACACGCGACAATAAAGGCGATCGCCGGCGCAACCCGTGCCGTCGCGCTCATCGGATCAACTGAATCTTCATGCCAATTTCAGGTTCCGCCCAGCCCGAACGAAAATGATCACGTCCCAACGTTGGGCTTCGACGCCGCGACTGCAGGCTCCATCTCAACCACCCCGATCCGCAGCCGATCGATCCGTGCATCGCGCAACCGGAGTGAACCGATTGAGAGGCGGCCGATGGCGAGCGCGCCGATCGCCACCGCGCCCATCGCAAACGCGCCCAGCACGAACGAGGCCGCCGCCAGTGCGCCGGCGGAACCCGCACCGATCCTCCCCGTCCTTACCACGACGGGGAGGTGCCCGGATTCGCCCGGCACCGCGCTATTCGGCTGCCTGAGCTTGCTCTTCACGGGCATTCGCCGCCTCGATCTCGGCGGCCTTCGCCTCGACCAGCTTCACGATGTGATCCACCATGTCGGCATCCTGCACCGTGTGATCGGTCACGCCCGACAGATAGACCATATGCTTGCCGGCGCCCCCGCCGGTCAGCCCGATGTCGGTCTCGCGCGCCTCGCCGGGTCCGTTCACCACGCAGCCCAGCACCGACAGCGACAGCGGCGTGTTGATATGCTTCAGCCGCTCTTCCAGAGCCTCGACCGTGCGGATGACGTCGAACCCCTGCCGCGCGCAGGACGGGCAGGAGACGACGCGCACGCCGCGCGTGCGGATGCCCAGCGACTTCAGTATCTCGTAGCCGACCCGCACTTCCTCTTCGGGCTCGGCCGACAGGCTCACGCGGATCGTGTCGCCGATGCCCGCCCACAGCAGGTTGCCGATCCCGATCGCGGATTTCACGGTGCCGC
The DNA here is from genome assembly GCF_047238125.1 of Sphingomonas canaveralia. Taxonomy (NCBI): domain Bacteria; kingdom Pseudomonadati; phylum Pseudomonadota; class Alphaproteobacteria; order Sphingomonadales; family Sphingomonadaceae; genus Sphingomonas; species Sphingomonas canaveralia. The sequence continues at coordinate 2,811,910 of NZ_JBDFMH010000001.1, read as the reverse complement.
CGATCAGGCCGCCCGCCTCGGTGATGCCCAGATGCAGCGGGCAATCCACCGCATCGGCCAGCTGCATGTAAGCGGAGACGGCCAGGAACACGTCCGACGCCTTCACCGCCACCTTATAGTCGTGAAAATCATGATCCTGCAGCAGCTTGATATGATCCAGCGCGCTTTCGACCAGCGCTTCCGGGCAGGGCTCGCCATATTTTTCGAGCAGATCCTTTTCGAGGCTGCCGGCGTTCACGCCGATCCGGATCGCGCAGCCATTGGCCTTGGCCGCGCGCACCACTTCGCCCACCCGATCCGAAGAGCCGATATTGCCGGGGTTGATGCGCAGGCAGGCCGCACCTGCATCTGCCGCTTCCAGCGCGCGCTTGTAGTGGAAATGGATGTCGGCGACGATCGGCACCTTCGCCGCGCGAACAATCTGGCGAAGCGCCGTGGTCGAGGGCACATCAGGACAGGAGACGCGGATGATATCGACGCCCACTTCCTCGCATCGCCGGATCTGGTCGATCGTGGCGCGCGCATCTTCGGTCGGCGTGTTGGTCATCGTCTGCACGGTCACGGGCGCATCGCCCCCCACCGGCACCTTGCCGACCATGATCTGACGGGATTGGCGGCGCGCGATATCGCGCCAGGGACGGACGGACATGGAGACCCTTCGCGCTTGGCTGTCCGCCTTCTATAGGCGTGCGCGCACGCATTGATAAGCCGGAGAGACACGCATGGCCGATCCCCACTGGACCCTCGTCCTCCACGGCGGATCGGGATCGATGCGACGCGGCCGGCTGTCCGAGGCGGACGATGCCGGCGGTCGCGCCGGGCTGGCCGCCGCGCTGGAGGCGGGCTCCGCGATCCTGCGTGCCGGCGGGGCGTCGCTCGATGCGGTCGAAGCGGCGATCCGCGTGCTCGAAGATGATCCGCACTTCAACGCCGGCCGCGGCTCCGTCTTCACCGCCGAGGGCCGCGTCGAATGCGATGCCGCGATCATGGACGGGGCGGAGCGGCGCGCGGGTGCCGTGGCGGGCGTCCGCACCACGCGCAACCCCGTCACGCTGGCGCGCGCGGTGATGGATCGCAGCGCGCATGTCTTCCTGGCGGGATCGGGCGCGGATGCCTTTGCCCGCGAACAGGGTGTGGAAGCCGCGGATCCGAGCTGGTTCGAGACGGAGGAGCGCCGCCGCCAGCTGAGCGAAATCCTGGCCGATCCCGACGCCCCGTTTGATTCGGGGATGAAATACGGCACCGTCGGCGCGGTCGCGATCGATGGGGCGGGGCATGTCGCCGCCGCCACCTCGACCGGCGGGCTGACCGGCAAGAAATGGGGCCGCGTCGGCGATTCGCCGCTGATCGGGGCGGGCACCTATGCCGATGATCGCGCCGCCGCGATCAGCTGCACCGGCGCGGGCGAATATTTCATCCGCCTGGGCGTCGCCCACGAGATCGCAGCGCGCGTGCGGCTGGGTGGCTGGACGATCGAGGAAGCCGCCGACGCGCTGGTCTCGGAACTGGGCGATATGGGCGGCAAGGGCGGCGTGATCGTGGTCGGTCGCGACGGATCGGGCGGCTGGGCGTTCAACACGCCCGGCATGTACCGCGCCATGGCGACCCACGATGCGCCGCCGGAAATCGCGATCTACGACGACGAGTGAAAATCGGTCAGACGGTCGCCCGCTGGGCGAATTCGTCGAACGGCTCGGCGGTCGCCTCCTCATCGATGACCTGATCGACCCGCGCCGCCGGCGGCCCATCGTGCAATCGCGCGATGAACAGCGCCATCTGTTCGGACGGCGCGGCCGCACGGATCTCGACGCTGCCATCCGCACGGTTGCGCACCCAGCCGTCGATGCCCAGCGCCTTCGCCTGCTCGACCGTCCAGGCACGGAAGAACACACCTTGGACCCGGCCGGTGACGCAGATCAGGCGGTGGATCATGCATGCACCCTAAAGATGCGTGCCCCCGCTTGCCTCGATCAGCTGGCCCGTCACCCAGCGGGCATCGTCGGATGCCAGAAAGGCGACGACATCGGCAATATCTTCCGGCTTGCCGATACGACCGAGCGCGGCGCTGTTCTCGAGGTAAGTCACGGTGGCGGGATCGGACAGCAGCGGCCCGGTCAGTTCCGTATCGGTCGCACCGGGCGCGACGCCGTTGACCGTGATGCCGCGCGGCCCGAGCTCGGTCGCGAGCGAGAGGGTCATGGCGTTAAGCGCGGCCTTCGACATCGCATAGGCCAGGCAGCCGGGATAGGCTGCCTGCGTGACCATCGACGAGATGTTGATGATCCGCCCGCACGCCCGCAGCCGCGGCAGCAGCGCGCGGGTGATGAAGAAGGGCGCGCGGGCGTTGATCGCCATCTGGCTGTCGAACGCGGCCTCGTCGGTTTCAGCCATGCCCGTCATCGATCCGATGCCGGCATTGTTGACGAGGATGTCGATCCCGTCCGCCTGCGCTGCCAGCGCGGCCGCGATTGCAGCTGGGGCGTGAGGATCAGCCAGATCGGCTTCGACGAGGAAGCCGGTGCCCCCGGCGCCCACGATCTCGCCCAGCGCCTCATCGGCTGCGGATCGGCGATGGCCGTAATGGATCGCAACGTTTGCACCGTCGCGTGCCAACCGCAGGGCGATCGCGCGACCGATCCCGCGCGATCCGCCCGTAACGAGCGCGACCTTGCCGGCGAGCCGTGCGGTCACCGCGGCGGATCGATGCGAAGGGATGCCACGATTCTTTCGACATCCGCCCGGCTTCCGGTGCGCTCATCCTGGCGGATGCCGGTCCCGATGATGAAGAAGTGCGATCCGTGCGGCACCACCCAGAGATCGGAGCTGACCGGAAAATTGCGGCCATCCGCGACAAGCTCATAGTCGATGCGCACATGGCCGGCCGGAAGCCCGGAAACCGTCGTTGCGTGTGGCGGGATGACAGGCATGGCCCCGAACGCCTTCTCGAGCCCAGGCACCATCGCCTCGATGATCTGAACGCCACTCCTACCCACAAAGGCTCCCGCCGGCCGGAGATTGATCTTGAAGCTGGGATTCAGATCGTCGAACGGCTCGGGATAGCGCGCGAATGCGAACATCGGCACTGTCGCGTAGCGCGCCACAGCTGCGGCGAAATCCATGTCCCTGATCTCGGCGCGCGACAGGGTCTCGCGATTCTGTTCGGCCGTGACCGCGACCCAGCCATCGGGCATTGTCACCCGCACCCCGGCGGTCGGGTTGCTGAATTCCACCGGTGCCGCATTGGCGGCGGCAGCGGCGGCGATTAGCACCCAACCGACGGCATGGCGCATCACAGCTTCTCGGTCAGTTCCGGCACCAGCTTAAACAGGTCGCCCACCAGGCCGAGGTCGGCAACCTGGAAGATCGGCGCGTCCTCGTCCTTGTTGATGGCGATGATGGTCTTGCTGTCCTTCATGCCGGCCAAATGCTGGATCGCGCCCGAGATGCCGACCGCGACATAGACTTCCGGGGCCACGATCTTGCCGGTCTGGCCGACCTGATAGTCGTTGGGTGCATAGCCCGCATCGACTGCGGCCCGCGAAGCGCCGACGCCCGCGCCCAGCTTGTCCGCCAGCGGATCGATCAGTTCGTGGAACTTCTCGCTCGATCCCAGCGCACGGCCGCCCGAAACGATGATCTTCGCCGAGGTCAGCTCGGGCCGCTCGGACTGGGCGATTTCCGCACCGACGAAGCTGGACAGGCCGGCATCGGCCCCACCGGACACGGCCTCGACCGTGCCCGATCCGCCTTCGCGCGCAGCCTTCGCAAACGCGGTACCGCGTACCGTGAGCACCTTCTTCGCGTCCGACGATTGCACGGTAGCGATTGCATTGCCCGCATAGATCGGACGCGTGAACGTATCCTCGCTCTCGACCGACAGGATGTCGGAAATCTGCATCACGTCCAGCAGCGCGGCCACGCGCGGCGCGACATTCTTGCCGGTTGTGGTGGCCGGCGCCACGAACGCGTCGTGATGGCCCATCAGCTCGACGACCAGCGGCGCGAGATTCTCGGCCAGATTGTGGGCCAGCGCCGCATTGTCGGCGACATGCACCTTGCCGACGCCTGCGATCTTCGCGGCTGCCTCGGCCGCCGCCGACACGCCTTCACCGGCGACGAGAAGATGAACCTCGCCCAGCTGCGACGCGGCAGTAACAGCGGAAAGCGTGGCGTCCTTTACCTGGCCGCCTTCATGTTCGACGAGGACGAGCGTCTTCACTTGGCGACTCCCATTTCCTTGAGCTTGGCGACGAGCGTGTCGACATCGGGCACCTTGATGCCGGCCGAGCGCTTGGCCGGCTCGACGACCTTCAACGTCTTCAGCCGCGGCGCGGTCTCCACGCCGTAATCCGCCGGCGTCTTGTTCGCGAGCGGCTTGGACTTGGCCTTCATGATGTTCGGCAGCGACGCATAGCGCGGCTCGTTCAGCCGCAGGTCGGTCGTCACGATCGCGGGCGTCTTCAGGGTGACGGTCTCGAGCCCGCCATCGACTTCGCGCGTCACCGTCACGCTGTCACCGGCGACTTCGACCTTGGACGCGAAGGTGCCCTGCGGCCGCCCGGTCAGCGCGGCCAGCATCTGGCCGGTCTGGTTGCTGTCGTCGTCGATCGCCTGCTTGCCCAGGATCACGAGGCCCGGCTGCTCTTCGTCGACCACGGCCTTCAGGATCTTCGCCACCGCCAGCGGCTCGACCTCGTCGTCGGTCTGCACCAGGATCGCGCGGTCCGCGCCCATTGCCAGCGCGGTGCGCAGCGTTTCCTGCGCCTTCTGCACACCGATCGACACGGCGACGATCTCGGTGGCGACGCCCTTTTCCTTCAGGCGGATCGCTTCCTCGACAGCGATTTCGTCGAACGGATTCATCGACATCTTGACGTTGGCCAGGTCGACGCCGCTGCCATCCGCCTTCACGCGCGGCTTTACGTTGTAATCGATCACCCGCTTGACGGGGACGAGGATCTTCATGGTCGCTTCCCTCTCCTCACGGCATCACTCCGGCTCGCCGGGATCGGCTCCGCGGGCCCGGCCCGGGCGGAGCGCGATGCCGGCCGCAGCCGGCCCGATGCAGAACCCTAGGCCGCCTTCTTCACCTGCGCCACGATCTTGCGGGCGGCATCGCCCAGATCGTCGGCGGAAACGATCGGCAGGCCCGAATTGGCCAGGATCGCCTTGCCCTGCTCGACATTGGTGCCTTCGAGACGAACCACCAGCGGCACGCCGAGGTTCACCTCCTTGGCCGCTGCCACGATGCCATCGGCGATGATGTCGCAGCGCATGATGCCGCCGAAGATGTTGACGAGAATGCCCTCGACCGCCGGATCGCTGAGGATCAGCTTGAACGCCGCCGTCACCTTTTCCTTGCTGGCGCCGCCGCCGACATCGAGGAAGTTGGCCGGGAACGCGCCATTCAGCTTGATGATGTCCATCGTGGCCATCGCCAGGCCGGCGCCGTTCACCAGGCAGCCGATCGTGCCGTCGAGCTTGATATAGGCCAGGTCGTATTTCGATGCCTCGACCTCGGCCGGATCCTCTTCGGTCTCGTCGCGCAGCGCGGCGACGTCCGGGTGGCGGAACAGGCTGTTCGAATCGAACGACACCTTGGCGTCCAGCACCAGCAGCTTACCGTCGTCGGTGGTGACGAGCGGGTTGATCTCCAGCATCGACATGTCGGTGCCGACGAACGCGTCGTACAGCTGGCCAACCAGCTTCACGCACTGCTTGTTCAGATCACCCTTCAGCTGCAACGCGAACGCCACGGCGCGGCCGTGATGCGGCTGGAAACCCTCGACCGGATCGATGATGATCGTGCGGATCTTCTCGGGCGTGTCATGCGCGACTGCCTCGATGTCCATGCCGCCCTCGGTGGAAGCCACGAGCGCGATCCGGCCGCTGGCCCGATCGACCAGCATCGACAGATAATATTCATGCGCGATATCCGCGCCATCGGTGATGTAGAGGCGGTTCACCTGCTTGCCGGCCTCGCCGGTCTGGATCGTGACCAGCGTGTTGCCCAGCATCTCGGACGCGTGACTGCGTACCTCGTCGATCGACTTGGCCAGGCGCACGCCACCCTTGGCATCCGCGCCCAGTTCCTTGAACTTGCCCTTGCCGCGGCCGCCGGCGTGGATCTGCGATTTGACCACCCACAGCGGCCCCGGCAGCTTGCCCGCGGCGGCAACCGCCTCGTCCACCGAAAGCGCCGCATGGCCGGCGGGGATCGCCACGCCGAACTTCGCCAGCAATTCCTTGGCCTGATATTCGTGGATGTTCATGCGTCCGCCCTGCCAGGATGAAGAGTCGGACGGGCCTAAAGCATGAAAGCGGCGGCGTTGCCAACCCTGACGCCTTCGCCAGTGCAAAGCCCGTCTTGGCGGCTCGCCGGGGGACTAGCCCTATCCGGCAATTGCGCAGCCCAACCCTGCACGCGTGACGACAGTCACGATCTCCGGATCGCCAAGCGCGTCGAGCCGGTCGATCAGTTCGCGCACCGAAAGCCGCCCGACATCGCGGCCCGGCAATTTGGCGACGCGGCCGAGCGCACGGAGCTGCCCGATCGACAGCCGATCGACCATGCGTTCGGCCATGCAACCTGCGGTGCGGCGGCCGATGCCGGCCTCGATCAGCCGATCACGGACCTTCGCCTCGGGCGAAAGCGTGGCGCAGCCGGATGCCAGCAGGGCGGCGGCAGGCAGGGCGAGGAGGAAGCGGGCGCGTTTCATCGCTCCCGCTTTCATGCCTGCGCCTTAACAGCGGCTGAGCATCAGCCCTCGGTGGCGGGGGTGGCGGGCTTGCGGCCGCGCTTCGCCGGTGCCTTGGGCTCGGGCTTGGCCGCTTCCGGCTTTGGTGCGGCGGCCTTCGGCTTCGGTCCGCGCTTGGCGCCGCCGGCAGGCTTTTCGGCAGGGGCCGCAGCGGCAGGCTTGCGGCCAAGGCCGATCTTGCGCGCCAGCGTCTTGCGCGCCTCGCTGTAATTGGGCGCGACCATCGGGTAATCCGAAGGCAGACCCCACTTGGCGCGATATTGTTCGGGCGTCATCTGATAGTTGGTCATCAGGTAACGCTTGAGCATCTTCATCTTCTTGCCGCTTTCCAGCGACACGAGATAATCCGGCTTGATGCTCGCGCGGGCTGAAACCGCGGGCTTCTGCTGCGGGGCCGGTTCCGCTTCGGGCGTGCCGAGCTGCGACAGCGCCCGGTGCGTCGACTCGATCACGCCCGCGACCTCGCTCGCCCCCACCCGATTATTGGATACGAAGGCGGAAACGATATCGGCGGTCAGCGTTACGAGCAGTTCATCGGTATCCGGCATGGATGCGGCCCCTTTTCTAGAGTGGCTGGTCTATCGCTCAACTTCAGCCAAAAGAAAAGGCCGGCGCGAAATTGTCGGGCCGGCCCTGACTTGGATCAATCCGGCCGTCGTCAAACGTCGAGATTGACGACCGAAAGCGCGTTTTCCTGGATGAATTCACGCCTTGGTTCGACGACGTCGCCCATCAGCCGCGTGAAAACTTCATCGGCGATATCGGCCTGTTCGACTTCGACGCGCAAGAGTGACCGATGCGTCGGATCCAGCGTCGTTTCCCACAATTGTTCGGAATTCATTTCGCCCAGACCCTTGTAACGGCTGATCGAAAGTCCCTTGCGCCCTGCGGCCAGTACCGCATCGAGCAGTTCCGACGGCCGCGCCACTGCCTTGCCGCGCAGATCGGGCGCGGGCGCATCGTCCTCCCCGTCGCCAGCGGTTTCGGGCGCGGCGGTGGCGGAAGGCATCAGCCGCAGCGCGGTGCCGTAGATCTCGGCCTGCTCGCCAGCCAGGCCGTGCAGCTTGCGCGCCTCCGCCGATGCCAGGAAGCCCGGCTCGATCACATGGTGATCGGTCACCCCGCGCCACAGCCGCTGGAGATGATAGCCACCATCGGCCGATGGCGCCCCGCTCCAGCGTGCTTCCGAATCGATCCGTTCCAGCCAGACGGCGGTCCGGCTGGCGGCAGCGGCACGATCATCGCCATTGGGATCGAGCGCCCCGTTCAGGGCCAGCGCCTCGATCAGCGCCGGATCGTAGCGCTTGGGTGCATAGGCCATCAGCGTCCGCATCCGCCGCGCATGATCCAAGAGCTGAGCAAAGCCCGTCGTCGGCAGGCGCGCGCCACCCGCCTCGATCGCCAGCGCCTGGCTGCCGGCCTCGACCAGATAATCGTCCAGTGCGGCATCATTCTTCAGATAGACTTCGGACCGCCCCTTCGCGACCTTGTAGAGCGGCGGCTGGGCGATGAAGAGGTGGCCGCCACGGATGATCTCCGGCATCTGCCGGTAGAAGAAGGTCAGCAGCAGCGTACGGATATGCGCGCCGTCGACATCGGCGTCCGTCATGATCACGATCTTGTGGTAGCGCAGCTTGGCCAGGTTGAAATCGTCGCGGATGCCGGTGCCCATCGCCTGGATCAGCGTGCCGACCTCCTTCGACGACAGCATCCGGTCGAACCGCGCCCGCTCCACGTTGAGGATCTTGCCCTTCAGCGGCAGGATCGCCTGATAGTGGCGGTCGCGGCCCTGCTTGGCGGATCCGCCCGCACTGTCTCCTTCGACCAGGAACAGCTCGGACTTGGCAGGGTCCTTTTCCTGGCAGTCGGCCAGCTTGCCGGGCAGGCTGGCGATCCCCATCACCGATTTGCGGCTGGCCTCGCGGGCCTTCTTGGCGGCCTCGCGCGCAGCGGCGGCGTCGATCACCTTTTGGATGATCTGGCGCGCGTTCTGCGGATTCTCCTCCAGCCAATCGGCCATTTTGTCGGCGAGCAGGCTTTCGAGCGGCTGGCGCACTTCGGACGAGACGAGCTTGTCCTTGGTCTGCGATCCGAACTTGGGATCGGGCAGCTTGACGGAGACGATCGCGGTCAGCCCTTCGCGCATGTCGTCACCAGTCAGCGCCACCTTTTCCTTCTTCAGCAGGCCCGACTTGTCCGCATAGTTGTTCAGCGTCCGCGTCAGCGCGGACCGGAATGCCGCCAGATGGGTGCCGCCATCCCGCTGCGGGATGTTGTTGGTGAAGCACAGCACATTCTCGTGGTAGGAGTCGTTCCACTCCAGCGCGACATCGATGCCGATATCGTCCCGCTGGCCGGAGATCGCGATCGGCTCCGGAAACAGCGGCTGCTTGTTACGATCGAGATATTTCACGAACGCGGCGATCCCGCCTTCATAGAACAGTTCGACCTCGCGCCGCTCCTCATGCCGTGCATCGACCAGGAACAGCCGCACCCCCGAATTGAGGAAGGCTAGCTCGCGATAGCGATGCTCCAGCTTGTCGAAATCAAACTCGGTGATCTTGAACGTGTCCGCGCTCGGCGTGAAGCTGACCTTCGTGCCCTTTTTGCCGTTCGCCGGCCCGACCACTTTAAGTGGCGCCACCGCATCGCCGCGGCGGAACTGCATGTAATGTTCCTGATCGTCGCGCCAGATCGTCAGATCCAGTATATCGGATAACGCATTGACGACCGACACGCCGACGCCGTGAAGACCGCCCGAGACCTTGTAGGCGTTGGTGTCCGACGTGTTGTCGAACTTTCCGCCGGCATGCAGCTGCGTCATGATGACTTCTGCGGCCGACACGCCTTCCTCGGCATGGATGCCGGTCGGGATGCCGCGGCCATTATCCTCGACCGAAACCGATCCGTCGGCGTTCAGCGTGATCGTGATGCGATCGCAATGGCCGGCCAGCGCTTCGTCGATCGCATTGTCGCTGACCTCGAACACCATGTGGTGGAGGCCGGATCCATCGTCGGTATCGCCGATATACATGCCGGGCCGCTTGCGCACGGCATCGAGCCCCTTGAGGACCTTGATGGAATCTGCGCCGTAATCGCTGCTGTTCTGGGGAGTGCTTGCCATGCCGAGCATATAGGAAGCAGGGGGCCGCAGGGAAAGCGATACGTGCGCCCGCTGGGCCGCCTGGCCCGGAGTCCCGATTTGCAACGGCCGCATGTCCAAACGCGTGAAGAAACGATTTACCGAAACGCCGTTGTGCGTCATTACGGGAATAGACCAGACTCGAATTTTACAGGGGCCAACTATGCGCAAGCTGCTTCTCTCCATTGCCACGATGGCGCTGCTTCCCGGCGTGGCGAACGCCGCCGCCTTCCAGAACGGCAGCTTCGAGGACGGCCCCGACGCCGGCAGCTTCATCACGCTCTCCGCCGGTGACACTTCGGTTACCGGCTGGACGGTCGGCGCTGGAACCGTGGATTACATTGGCAGCTATTGGGTCGCTTCGGATGGCACGAACAGCTTCGATCTGTCCGGCAATGGCATCGGCAGCATCTCGCAGACCTTCGACACAATTGCCGGCCTGACCTACAACGTGACGTTCGACCTGGCCGGCAACCCGGCCGGCGATCCGGCCACCAAGACGTTGCTGACGATGGCCACCGGCGGTTCGACGCAGACCGACACCTTCACCGTCACCGGCGCCAACACGCTGGCGAACATGGGTTGGCAGACCTTCTCCTACTCGTTCGTCGCGCAGAGCGCATCGAGCACGCTGACCTTCTCGTCCGACACCGCCACGGCATTCGGCCCCGCGCTGGATAATGTCACCGTGACTGCGGTGCCGGAGCCTGCCGCCTGGGCGCTGATGATCGGCGGCTTCGGCCTGGTCGGCGGTGCAATGCGCCGTCGCGTGACGAAGATCGGCTACGTCGCCGTCTGACCGCAATAGCTTCCGGCGACAGCGTCGGAGAGGATCGAATGGCCCGTTGCGGAGACGCAGCGGGCCTTTTCGCTTTCCGGCAAGCCGCTCCGCGTGGGCCGCCGCCCGAATCAGCCGCCCGGTGCCCATCCCGGCGCTGCGAGCGTGAAGCCCGCAAAATCGAAACCGGGCACGACGATGCACGACATCAGCGCCCAGCCGCGATCCGCGCGGGCCGCCTGCCAGTGACCCGCAGGCACCAGCAGTTGGGGCGCATCGCCTGCCAGCAGATCGCTGCCGAGCCGGTCGGACGTGACAGGTCCGGCATCCCCTGCCGCCCGATCGAGCAGGATCGAAGTGCCGGCATGCCAGAGCCATAGCTCGGATGCGTCCACGCGGTGCCAATGCGAGGCCTGCCCGGCTTCCAGCAGGAAATGGATCGCGGTGCCGCGAGCTCGCCCGTCCGGGCCGGCCGCATCGCGCCAGGTCTCGCGATACCAGCCGCCTTCAGGGTGCGGCTGGAGGCCCAGCATCTCGATCATCGCGGCGGCATCGCTCATCGCGGGATCATCACCCGCCCCGGCCGCGCTGCGCAAGCCGGGGCAGGTGCCGGATCAATCGCGAAGCGCGAATCGATCCGCGCGCTGGCCGAGCAGCGTCACCTCGACGCGCCGGTTCTGTCGCATGCCGGCGGCGGTCGCGTTGCTGGCGATCGGATCGCGCTCGCCATGTCCGGCCAGCGAGAAGCGCGCACGCGTCACGCCCATATCCTCAAGTGCGTCGCGCACCGCTTCCGCCCGACGTTCGGACAAGTCGAGATTATGGGCGTCGCTGCCGCGCGAATCGGTATGGCCGTCGATCGCGATCCGCACTCCGCGGCTATCGGCGAGATAGGCTGCCAGCGGACGCAGCCGATCGCTCGCACCGGCACGCAGCACCGCGCTGTCGGTGGCAAACAAAACCTCTTCGGACAGCGACATGGTGGCGCCACGCGGCGTCTGGCGGAAACCATAATCCCGCATGGCGCGCGCATCCAAATGCGGCCGCGCGACCGGCACCGCATCGACGCTGGCCCAATCGAAACGATCGCGCCGCGCACCGGCAAGCTCGAAATAGGCGCGGTTGGCGGCGGCCGCCTCGCGGCGATTGATGCGGCCATCCTCGTTCAGATCGAAGTTGCGGATCACGTATGCGCGGCCGCGGGGCGAAGCGCGCAAAGCGGGATAGAGATCGGGCACGCCGATGCCCTCGAGCCGGAAACCGGGCCCGCCGGGCCGGAAATCCCAGCGCTGGGCGGTGGCCGGTGCCGCGGCGGCGGTGGTCGCGGCGAGGGCCGCCAGCAGGATGAACTTGTTGCTCATGGTCTTGATCCTCCGATGGGTCCCCACCCGGGCGGCCGATTGGCAGCGATGGCTTGAACGCCCGCTGAGCAGGTTTGAAAGCTGCGGTTCAGCGGGTCTGGAGCCGGATCGCGCATCCGTGCATTCTGTGATGCGGACGCGATGGAGGTTGGATGCTCGAACATGTGCCACAATGGCTGGGCCGCGCGATCCGCGGCCTGCGCGCCGGCCCGGAAAAGCTGGCGATCGCCGATCCCGCGCTTGGGTCGGGGTTTTCGGCGATGCGGCTCGGCAGCCCGGCCTTCGCCGATGGCGCGCGCCTGCCCGAGCGTTTCACCGCGGATGGCGCGGGTCTTTCACCGCCGCTGATCTGGAACGACGTACCGGGGGAGGCGCGCGCACTAGCCCTGATCGTGGAAGATCCCGACGCGCCGTTCGCGCAGCCGCTGGTCCATGCCGTCGTCTGCGGGATCGAGCCCGAGGCCGGCATGCTGGCGGAAGGCGCGATCGTAGCCGATGGTGATGGCACGCCCGATGGCCGCGATGTCGGCCGCAACAGCTATTTCCGCGAAGGCTGGTTGCCGCCCGATCCGCCGACCGGGCATGGCCCGCACAGCTATGTCTTTCAGCTGTTCGCGCTGTCCGAACCGATCGATCCGGGTGCAAGCCCGGGCCGATCCGGTCTGGTTGCGGCAATGGCCGGCAAGGTGCTGGCAGCCGGCGTGCTGACCGGCACCTATTCGCGCGGCGAGGAAGCACCGGTCGGCCCTGTCGGCAGCGCGCTTCCGGCTTGAAGGAAGCGGCGATGACGCAGGCGGGGCGGATCAGGGTGGGGATCGGCGGCTGGACGTACGAGCCGTGGCGCGGAACCTTCTATCCGCCCAAACTGCCGCACGCGCGCGAGCTGGAGCATGCCGCCGGCCAGGTCACTGCGATCGAGATCAACGGCACCTTCTATGGCCGGCAGAAGCCCGAGAGCTTCGAGAAATGGGCGGCGGCGGTGCCGGATGACTTCCAGTTCAGCCTGAAGGCATCGCGTTATGCGGTGAATCGCAAGGTCTTGGCCGACGCGGGCGAGTCGATCACCCGCTTCCTCGAACAGGGGATCACGCGGCTCGGGCCGAAGCTGGGGCCGATCCTCTGGCAGTTCGCGGCGACCAAGCAGTTCGACCATGACGATTTCGCAGCCTTCCTGGAGCTGTTGCCGCCCGAGCAGGACGGGTTGGCGCTGCGCCATGTGGTGGAGCCTCGGCACGAAAGCTTCCGTGATCCACGCTTCATCGATCTGGTGCGCGCGCATCGGGTAGCAGTCGTGATCGCCGATGGACCGGGCCGGCCGGTGATCCCGGACCTGACCGCAGACTTCGTCTATGCCCGGCTGCAGGACGCGCAGGAAACGATCGAGACCGGTTATTCCGCCGAAGCGCTCGATCGCTGGGCCGGGATCGCGCGGAGCTGGGCAGCCGGGCATCGCCCGCAGGGATTCGACTATGTCATCCCGGAACGCCCGAAGACCGAACCCCGCAATGTGTTCATCTTCATGATAAACGGCGCCAAGGTTCGCGCGCCGGCCGCTGCCAAGGCATTGATCGAACGACTGCCAGAGTGATCTGGTCGGCAACCTCCCCTTACATACGCAATCCGACAGCTATTCCGCGAAGAATCGGATCGCTTACCTTACAGTGACTTACGCCTTCCGCCTGATCATGTTGGAACAAGCTGGCGACTTATCGGGTTGAGCCGCCGCGATTGAACTGACTGGAGTGATCACATGCGTAGCAAGCTGAACGCGGCCTTCGCCGCGATGGCGCTCGCCGCCGTGGCGCTGCCGGGCGTTGCCCAGGCCGCGGACGAACGGGATGCCCGGGCCGCTGTTGCCGAGGCGCGCGGGAAGATCGAGGCGGCCGACAAGGCCGGTGTGGGCGGCGAGGCCGCCGACGTGCAGGCACGCGCCCGTGCCGCGCTCGAAAAGGCGGAGACTGCGATTCGTGACGATAACGAGGATCGCGCGCTGCATTATGCCGGCCAGGCCGATGCGCTTGCCGGGCTCGCCCAGGCCACTGCCGAACTGCGCAAGCTGACCGCCGAGCGCGACCAGCTTTCCGCCGCGCGCTGAACGGGAGACAGACGATGAAAACCATAATGAAGCTGGCCGGCGCCACGGCGCTGCTGACCGCCGTCGCCACGCCTGCGTTCGCGGACAAGAGCGACAAGCTCTATGTCGATCAGATGCGCGACAAGATCGCTGCTGCCCGTGCGCTGCCGGGCGTCGCCGAAAATGGCAGTGCCGAGCTCGACCGCGCCGAAGCTGCGCTGCCCGCGCTGCTGGACAATCTCGACGAGAACGAGACCGGCCAAGCCGACGCCATCACCGGGCAGATCGACGCGCTGATTGAGACCGCAAAGACCCGCGCCAAGATTGCGATGCTGAAGCGCGACGTCGAGCGGATGCGCGTCGCCGGCAATGCGCGCACCGATGCGCGGCTAGCGGATGCCGAAGCCACGGCGGCCGCCGCCCAGGCCGAGGCGCAAGAAGCGCGCGCCGAGGCCGCCGGCCTGCGCGCCGCGATGCGCGACTATCAGATGAAGCAGACCCAGCTGGGCGCCACGCTGGTGCTGCAGGATGTGGTGTTCGAAACCGGCAAGGCGCAGCTGAAGCCGGGCGCGATCGATCGGCTGCGTCCGCTGGCCGGCTATCTCAAGGCAAACCCGCAGGTGCGTGTGCGCATCGACGGGCATACCGATGCGCAAGGCGCGGATGCCTATAACCAACAGCTGTCGAACGCTCGGGCCGGCGCGGTGCGCCAGGCTCTGGCATCGGCCGGGATCGATCCAGCCCGGATCGAGGCGATCGGCCATGGCGAGGCCAACCCGATCGCCGACAACAAGACCGATGCCGGCCGTCAGCAGAACCGCCGTGTCGAAGTGACCTTGGTCGGCCAGCAGGCCAGCAGCTTCGCCGCGCTGAACTGACGCCGTTCGCCCCGCGGCGGGACCATCGGCCCGCCGCGGGGCGATTGCCGAAGCCCATGGCGAAGCGGTACAAGGCGGAGTCGCTGAGGACACTTCCATGCCCATCGCCATGATGATCGCCCTGCCCGTCGTCGCCGCCGCTGCCGCCACGGGCTGCGCGATCGTCGTCAATCGCGATCAGCGCGCGCGACGGCGTCGCGACCGGCACCGCCACATCCGGATCGATCTGTCACCACCCGACGAGTAGGGCGCGTGAAAATCGTCGGACTGCATGCAGGCGACCGGCACCAGGCAAATGCTGTCACAGCAGCCCGAGCGCGCGAAGGCTGTGCCAGCCGCCCCGCCCGACCACCAGATGATCGATGACGCGCAGGCCCAGCGGATGCGCAGCATCGGCCAACCGGCGGGTCGCGCGAAGATCGGCGGGGCTTGGCGTGGGATCGCCGCTGGGATGGTTATGCGCAATCACCAGCGCATCGGCGTCCAGCGCCAGCGCGTCGGCGATGATCTGGCGGATCGGCAGCGGCACCGAACCGGCGTCACCCGCCAGTGAGGAATAACCGAGCAATCGGCCCTTGCGATCGAGATGCGCGACTTCCAGCCGTTCTTCCGGCAGATTGGCCAGGCGATCTGCGAGCAGGGCGGCAGTGGCCTTGGCTGGAAAAGCATCGCCCATGGAACGTGGTTAACAAGCTTGCAGCGACGCGCGCGGCCAAGCTGCTCCGGTCTGGTGCCGGAGCGGACTGATCATGACCCGGCTTGGCTTGATCCCGCCGTCGCGCCATAAGCCCCCGCGTGCAGAATTATCTCGATCTGATGGCAGCGATCCTCGATCGCGGCGCGGTGCAGCAGGACCGGACCGGGGTCGGCACACGGTCGTTGTTCGGCCACCAGCTGCGATTCGATCTTGCTGCGGGCTTTCCGTTGCTGACGACCAAGAAGCTGCACGTCCGCTCGATCTTCATCGAGCTGCTCTGGTTCCTGCGCGGCGATACCAATGTCCGCTGGCTGCAGGATCGCAAGGTGCGGATCTGGGACGAATGGGCCGACGAGGCCGGCGATCTCGGCCCGGTCTACGGCCAGCAGTGGCGTCGGTGGGAGGCGGCGGACGGGCGGCATATCGACCAGATCGCGGACCTGATCCGCACGATCCGCACGAACCCCGGATCCCGCCGCCAGATCGTGACCGCGTGGAACCCGGGTGAGATCGACCGGATGGCGCTCGCCCCCTGCCACTGCCTGTTCCAGACCCATGTCGCCGATGGCAAGCTGAGCCTGCAGCTCTACCAGCGCAGCGCGGACATGTTCCTGGGCGTGCCGTTCAACATCGCCAGCTATGCGCTGCTGACCCACATCCTGGCCCAGCAATGCGATCTGGGCGTCGGCGAATTCATCTGGGCCGGCGGCGATTGCCACCTGTACAGCAACCATGTCGATCAGGCCCGGCTGCAACTGGCCCGCACCCCGCGCGCGCTGCCACAGCTGGTGATCCATCGCCGGCCCGGATCGATCGACGACTATCGCTACGAGGATTTCGAGATCGTAGGCTACGAGGCCGATGCCCACATTCCAGCGCCGGTGGCGGTGTGATCCGGCCCGAAATCGTGCTGGTGGTGGCGCGCGGCGATAACGGCGTGATCGGCCGTGACGGTGGCCTGCCCTGGCACTTGCCCGGCGACCTCAAGCATTTCAAGGCGATCACCATGGGCCATCCGATGGTGATGGGCCGGCGCACGTTTGAAAGCCTGCCCGGCCTGCTGTCCGGCCGCCGCCACATCGTGCTGACGCGTGATCGGGCCTGGCAGGCGGACGGCGCGGAAACCGCCGCCGACGTCGATGCCGCGATCGCGGCGGTGGGCGATGTACCGGCAATGATGGTGATCGGCGGCGCGGAGATCTTCGCTCTGTTCCTGCCGCGCGCCGATCGGATCGAGCTGACCGAAGTGCATCGATCGCCGGAGGGGGACGTAAGGATGCCGCCGCTGGGCTCGGGCTGGCGCGTCGCCGCCCGCGAGATGGGCGGGCCCGACTTCGATTTCGTGACGATCCTCCGCGACCGGCCGGATCGATAGCAGGCGGCGCGCCGACATCGCGATATCCCTCGATTGCCGATGCGCGCCGGCTTTCCTATAGCCCGGTCATGGAGCGGCTGACGAGCGACCGCCCGGTTCCCGCCCATCTGCGCGGTGCCGTCGTCGCGCTGGGGAATTTTGACGGCTTCCATCGCGGGCATCAGGCGGTGGTCGGCGCGGCGCGCGATATCGCCCGGGCCGAAGGCAGACCGCTGATCGTCGCCACCTTCGATCCGCACCCGGTGCGCTATTTCCGGCCCGATGCCCCGCCCTTCCGCCTGACGACGCTCGACCAGCGCGAACGGCTGTTCGCCGCCGCCGGGGCCGATGCGATGCTGGTGTTCGCCTTCGATGCCGAACTGGCGGCGCTGACGGCAGAGGCGTTCGTGGCCGAGCGGCTGGTGGCGCGTGCCGCCGCCGCCGCAGTGGTGACCGGCCAGGATTTCACCTTCGGCAAGGATCGCGGCGGCAATGTCGCGGTGCTGGCCGAACTGGGCCGCGCGCATGGCCTGGCCACGCATGCGATCGGCGCGGTGGCCGATGCCGACGGCCCGGTCTCGTCGAGCCGGATCCGCGACGCATTGCGCTCCGGCGACTGCGAGACCGCGACCCGGCTGCTGACCCGACCCTTCACGATCGAGGGGATCGTGCAGCATGGCGACAAGGTAGGTCGCACCATCGGCTATCCCACAGCCAACCTGCCGCTCGATCGCTATCTGCGCCCGGCTTACGGCATCTATGCGGTGCGGGGCCTGCTGCCCGATGGCCGCGTTTTGGATGGGGCCGCCAACCTCGGCATCCGCCCGACATTCGATCCGCCCAAGGAACTGCTCGAACCCTATTTCTTCGATTTCGCGGAGGATCTCTACGGCCAGCGCATCGAAGTGGCGCTGATCAGCTTCATCCGCGCCGAAGCGAAGTTCGACAGCCTCGATGCCCTGACCACACAGATGGATGCTGACTGCACCGAGGCGCGGCGGCGGCTCGCCTGACAACGAAGGCAGCGTCGATGTGGCGACGCGATGCTTTGAGTGTGGAGGAACACGCGCTAAGGCCGCGCTCGACATGACCGATACCACCCCGCCCGAAGCGCAGCAGGATTGGCGCCAGACCGTCTTCCTGCCGAAGACCGATTTTCCGATGAAGGCGGGGCTTGCCGCCAAGGAGCCCGCGATCCTCGGTCGCTGGGCGGACGAACAGCTTTATCGGCAGATCCGCGAAGCCCGCGCCGGTCGCGACCGCTTCATCCTCCACGATGGCCCACCCTACGCCAATGGCGACATCCACATGGGCCATGCGATGAACAAGGTGCTCAAGGACATCGTCGTCCGCAGCCAGACGCTGCTGGGCAGGGATGCGCCCTATGTGCCGGGCTGGGATTGCCACGGCCTGCCGATCGAATGGAAGGTGGAGGAAAGCTACCGCCAGAAGAAGCGCAGCAAGGACGAGGTGCCGGTCGACCAGTTCCGCGCCGAATGCCGCGCCTATGCCGAGAAGTGGGTCGCGATCCAGCGTCCCCAGTTCGAACGACTGGGCGTGATGGGCGATTGGGACGATCCCTATCTGACAATGAAGTTCGAAGCCGAGGCGGCGATCGTCGGCGAGCTGCTGCAGTTCGCCGAGAGCGGCCAGCTGTATCGCGGCGCCAAGCCGGTGATGTGGAGCCCGGTCGAGAAGACCGCGCTGGCGGAGGCCGAGGTCGAGTATGAGGATATCGTCTCGACCCAGATCGACGTGGCGTTCGAGATCGTGGAAGCCCCGAACGCCCCCGAACTGGTCGGCGCATACGCGGTGATTTGGACGACGACGCCGTGGACGATCCCGGTGAACCAGGCTCTGGCTTACGGGCCGGAGGTTGAGTACGCGCTCGTCGAAGGAAGCCATGGTCGCGAGCTGACGGACGCGTCGTTTGCCAACGCGGACGCTGTAGCAAACAAAAGGCTGCTCGTTGCGCGACCTCTTTTAGAAGCGTTGGCCAAACGCGTCGGCGTGTCCAGCTGGAGCGAGTTCGGCGCTTGGAAGGGCACTGATCTCGCCGGAGCGACTGCCCGCCACCCGATCTACAACTTCCTTCGTCATCCCGGCGAAAGCCGGGATCCCGCTTCTTCTTCGACGACGCACGACGGCAGCGGGCCCCCGGATCAAGGCCGGGGTGACGGGGTGGATGAGGCCACGCTCGCCTTCTTCGCCAAGCCGCGCCCGTTCCTGCCCGGCGATTTCGTCACCACCGATGCCGGCACCGGGCTCGTCCATATGGCGCCCGATCATGGCGAGGATGATTTCGAGCTGTGCAAGGCGCATGGGCTGGATCCGGTGTTCGCGGTCGAGGGCGACGGGAAATATCGTGCAGACTGGGCATGGCTGGGCGGGCAGGGCTCAGTCATCAACCCCAAGTTCAACGCGCCAGACGGGCCGATCTGCGCCGATCTGCGCGCGGCGGGCGCGCTGCTGGCGGCGAGCGCGGATTACAGCCACAGCTATCCGCATAGCTGGCGCTCCAAGGCGAAGGTGATCTTCCGCGCGACCCCGCAATGGTTCATTCCGATGGACCGCGCGGCCGGCGACGACGCCACGCTTCGCCAGACCGCGCTCGCCGCGATCGACGACACGCGCTGGGTGCCGTCCAAATCGCGCAACCGCATCCAGGCGATGGTGGAAGGCCGGCCCGACTGGGTGATCTCGCGCCAGCGCGCCTGGGGTGTGCCGATCGCACTCTACGTGAACCGCAGGACCGGCGATTATCTGCGCGATCCTCAAGTCAACGCACGCATCGTGGCGGCGTTCGAGGCGGGCGGCGCGGATGCGTGGTTCACCGCCGATCATCAGGCGATCCTGGGCGCGGACCATGCGCTGGCCGATTTCGAGCCCGTCAACGACATCCTCGACGTCTGGTTCGACAGCGGATCGACCCACGCCTTCGTGGTCGAGGCGCGCTACGGCAAGGGCGTGCGCGCGAACCTGTACCTTGAAGGATCGGACCAGCATCGCGGCTGGTTCCAGTCCTCGCTGCTGGAAAGCTGCGGCACCCGCGGCCGCGCGCCCTATGATGCGGTGCTGACCCACGGCTTCGCGCTCGACGGGCAGGGCCGCAAGATGTCGAAATCGATCGGCAACGTCGTCGATCCACTGAAGATCATCGGCGAAAGTGGGGCCGACATCCTGCGGCTGTGGGTCGCCTCGACCGATTATTTCGAGGATGTCCGCATCGGCAAGGAGGTGCTGGCCACCACGTCGGACGCGTATCGCAAGCTGCGCAACAGCTTCCGCTACCTGCTCGGCGCGCTGGACGGGTTCGGCGAGGACGAGCGGATCGGCGTGGACGAGATGCCCGAGCTCGAGCGCTACATGCTGCACCGGCTGGCGACGCTCGATGCCACGCTGCGCGCCGCGACCGAGGCGTTCGAATTCACCCGCTATGCCCGCGCGCTGACCGATTTCTGCCAGGACGATCTGTCCGCCTTCTTCTTCGATATCCGGAAAGACAGCCTCTATTGCGACGCGCCTGCCGATCCGAAGCGGCGCGCCTATCGCACGGTACTGGACGTGCTGTTCCACACGCTTGTCCGCTATGCCGCGCCGATCCTGTGCTTCACCGCGGAGGAAGTGTGGGGAACGCGCTATCCGGATCGCGGATCGGTGCACCTGCTGGAATGGCCCGAAGTGGACGCCGACTGGATCGATACCGCGCTGGCCGATCGCTGGGCCGCGCTCCGATCACTCCGCGAGCTCGTGACGCGCGAGATCGAGCCCAAACGCCGCGCGAAGGAGATCGGATCGAGCCTGGAGGCAGTCGTCACGCTGGGCTTCCCCGATGTCGGCGATCGCCCGCTGGCGACCAGCGCGGAGCTGGCCGAACTGTTCATCGTCGCCGATGTCGGCCAGGAAACGGTGTCCCACGGCCCGGTCGCGATCGTGCACGTCACCGATCACCATAAATGCGGCCGCTGCTGGCGCCACCTGCCCGAGGTGAAGCAGGACGGCGACCTGTGCGATCGCTGCGCAAGCGTCGTCGCGGCATGATCGCGCGCAATCATCGTGCGCTCGGCCTGTCGGTCGCAGCACTGGTGTTCCTGGCCGATCAGGTGACGAAGTGGATCATCGTGTCGGTCGTGCGCCTGCAGGAGATCGGCACGCGCGAGATCCTGCCCATCTTCGAGCTGAAGTGGGTCGAGAATCGCGGCGTATCGATGGGTTTCCTGACCGCCGACACCAATTTCGCGCGCTGGCTGCTGGTGGCGATGACGGCCGCAATCGCGATCGGCGTGCTGATCTGGATGTGGCGCGAAAAGGCGCGCGCCGATGTCATGGCACTCGGGCTGGTGCTGGGCGGTGCGCTCGGCAACATTCTCGATCGGGCGCGGTTCGGCTATGTCGTCGATTTCGCCAACCTGCACTTCGGCAGCTGGAGCCCGTTTTTGGTCTTCAATGTCGCCGATGCGGCGATTACCATCGGGGTCCTGCTGCTGGTGCTGCGCGCCTTGCTGGCGCGCGACAGGCCCGATCTATCGGAGAATGTGAATGCGTAAGGGTTTGACCGCACTGGGCTTGATCGGCGCCGTAGCGCTGCTGGGCGGCTGCACGAGCGGCAGCGGCATATTCGGCCGATCGGGGCCGGACGAATTCCAGGTCGCGCGCCGCGCACCGCTGGTGATCCCGCCCGATTTCGCGCTGACCCCGCCGAAGCCGGGTGCCCCCCGCCCGCAGGAAGCCGACTCGAGCGGCCAGGCTCTGCAGGCACTGTTCGGCGGCCCGGCGCAGCGCAGCGCGGGCGAGGCGGCGATCGTCGGCCAGGCCGGCCGCGTGGGCGAGCCCGGCGTGCGGTCCGATGTCGCCAGCACCGACAATACCGTCGTCGACAAGGGATCGACCACGCGAGAGATACTGGCCGCCCCCGAAGGCGCTGGCCAGGACGCGCAGGCATCGGTCCCGCAATAAGCGGCAAGGCACTCTCCGGCACGGGGAGGGAGGTCAAGCGCAGCTTGGTGGAGGGGGACATCCACAAGCGCAATGCCCGGGGCACACCCCCTCCACCACGGCGACGCCGCGGTCCCCCTCCCCGTGCCGGGGAGGATATTGAGTGATCGCCCTCCTCCTCCGCCGGCTGTTCACGGCGATCCCCACCTTGCTCGCGGTGATCCTGCTGAGCTTCATGCTGATGCGGATCGCCCCGGGCGGGCCATTCGATGGTGAACGGCCGCTCGATCCCGCCACGCGCGATGCGCTGATCCGCGCCTATGGGCTCGATCTGCCGTTGCCCGCACAGATGCTGCGCTATCTCGGGCGGCTCGCGCACGGCGATTTCGGGCCGAGCCTGGTCTATCGTGATTTCACCGTCACCGATCTGGTGGCACAGGGGTTGCCGGTCTCGCTGACACTGGGGGCACTGGCGCTGATCGTGGCGCTGGCGATCGGTATCGGCGCGGGTCTGTGGTCGGCCGCGCGCGCCGGCGGCACCGTCGATCATGCGATCATGGCGGCGGCGACGCTGGCGACCGCGCTGCCCAGCTTCGTCACCGGGCCGCTGCTGGCGCTGATCTTTGCGCTATGGCTGGGCTGGTTGCCCGTGTCGGGCTGGGGCGATGGTGCGCCGGCCAATCTGGTGCTGCCGGTTCTGGCGCTGGCGCTGCCAGTGGTGGGCGCGATCGCCAAGCTGACGCGCGCAGGGCTCGCCACCGCGCTGGCGCAGGATCATGTCCGCACCGCGCGCGCGCGCGGCCTACCGCCGATCCGCGTGCTGGCGCGGCACGCGCTGCGGCCGGCGCTGGTGCCGGTCGCCAGCTATCTCGGGCCGGCAGCTGCCGGGCTGCTGACCGGCGCGGTGGTGATCGAAACGGTGTTCGCGCTGCCCGGGCTGGGCCGCTATTTCGTCCAGGGCGCGCTCAACCGGGACTATCCGCTCGTGCTGGGGGTGGTCACGCTCTACGCGGGGCTGATCATCCTGTTCAACCTGGCTGCCGACCTGCTCTATGGCTGGCTCGATCCGCGGATGCGGGCGTGAGGGGGGCGCTCGCCGTCCTCGGGCTGCTCATCGTTGCCGCCCTTATCGGCCCGCTGCTGACGCCGTGGAGCCACGATGCGATCGACTGGGGGGCGATCCGCGCACCCGCGCTGTCGCCCGGCCATCCCCTCGGCACTGACAGCGTGGGCCGCGATCTGCTGGCGCGCACCTTGGTCGGCATGCGCGTCACGATCGGCGTGGCGCTGGCGGCGGCGCTGGTGGCGCTGCTGATCGGCACCGCCTGGGGGGCGGTCGCCGGCTGGCGCGGCGGCCGCGTGGACGAGGCGATGATGCGTGTCGTCGATGCGCTCTATGCGCTGCCCTTCATGTTCGTCGTCATCCTGCTGATGGTGCTGTTCGGGCGGTCGATCCTGCTCGTCTTCATCGGCATCGGCGCGGTCGAATGGCTGACGATGGCGCGCGTGGTCCGTGGCCAAGTGATGGGCTTGCGGACCCGGCCCTTCATCCTGGCGGCCGAAGCGGCAGGCGTGCCGGCCGCCGCAATCGTCACGCGCCACGTCCTGCCCAACATCGCCGGTGTCGCGCTGGCCTATCTGCTACTGACGGTGCCGCAGGTGGTGATGGTGGAAAGCTTCCTCTCCTTCCTGGGGCTGGGCGTGCAGGAACCGCTGACCTCGCTGGGCATCCTGGTGAAGGAAGGCGCGGACGACATGGATATCGCGCCCGCCGCGCTGCTGCTGCCGGGCGGCGTGCTGGTGGCGCTGCTCGTGAGCCTGACGGTAGCGGGCGAGCGGCTGCGCGACCGGCTGGCGCGATGACCATCTATCGCGCGGATGCGCTGCGCGTCTCGATCGCCGGCCGCACGGTGGTGCACGGCCTGGATTTCGAAGTCGGCCACGGCGAATGCGTGGCGCTGGTCGGCGCCTCGGGATCGGGCAAGTCGCAGACCGTGCTGGCACCGTTCGGGCTGGCTGCCGGGATCGCGCACGGATCGGCCCGGTTCGGCGACGTCGAACTGGTGGGCCTGCCCGAGCGATCCTTGCGTGCGATCCGCGCTCGCGCCGGCTTCGTGTTCCAGCAGCCGCTGACAGCGCTGACCCCGCATCTGACGATCGGGCGCCAGCTGGCCGAAGCCTGGCGGCAGACCGGCGCGCCGCGGCCTGACCGTTCGGCGCTGGCGGCGACGCTGGATCGCGTCGGCATCGAGCGACCGGACGAGCGGCTTGACCAATTTCCCCACCGCCTGTCGGGCGGCCAGCGCCAGCGGGTGATGATCGCCGCCGCGATCGCGCATCGCCCCGCGCTGCTGGTGGCGGATGAGCCGACCACTGCACTCGATGCGCCGCTGCGGGCGGGGATCCTCGATCTCCTCGCCCGGCTGCGGGCCGAAGAGGGGATGGCGATGATCCTGGTCAGCCATGATCTGGTCGCAGTGGCGCGCCACGCCGATCAGGTGATCGTGCTCGACCAGGGCCGCATGGTCGAACAGGGGCCGGCCGACGCAGTGATGCGCCGGCCCACGGCGGACTACACCCGCGCGCTGGTGGCGGCATCGCCACAGCTGTCGGATCCTGCCCCACCGCTGCCCGAACCCGGCGCGCCGCTCCTGGCCGCGAGCGGCATCGATGTGTCGTTCGCGCGACCCGGATGGCGGCGGGGACGGATCGCTGCGGTGGCGGATGCCGCGCTGTCGGTATCCGCCGGCCAGGGATTGGCGATCATCGGCGGCTCGGGATCGGGCAAATCCACGCTGGCGCGCGCGCTGGCGCGGATCGGTCCGCGCGATGCAGGCGCATTGTCCTGGAGCGGGCATGCCATCCCCACCACGGGCGCCGTGGCGCCCGCCGTACGTCGGCTGGTGCAGCCCGTGTTCCAGGATCCGCTCGCCAGCCTCGATCCGCACTGGCGCGTGGCCCGGATCGTGGCCGAGCCGCTGGCCCGGCTGCGGCCGGACCTGCCGGCCGCGAAGCGCGGCGCAGCAGTCCTGGCCGCGCTCGCCGAAGTGGGGCTGGATGCCGATTTCGCAGATCGGCTGCCGGCGACCTTATCCGGCGGCCAGGCGCAGCGCGTGGCGATCGCGCGGGCGCTGGTCGCTGATCCCGCGCTGATCCTGCTCGACGAGGCGACGTCCGCGCTGGACGTGCTGGTCGCCGGCCGGGTGCTCGACCTGATCGGCGATCTGCAGCGGCGGCGCGGGCTGGCCCTGCTGTTCATCACTCATGATCTCGCCGTCGCGCGCCGGCTATGCCATCGGATCGCAGTGATGGATCAGGGCCGGATCGTGGAGACCGGGCCGATCGATGCGGTCATCGCCGCTCCACAGCATCCGGTGACGGCGCGGCTGGTGGCGGCGAGTCACTGAGATCGGCTTCCGCGCGGGGCGCGAACACGCGGGTGTAACGCGCCGCCAGCCATAGGACCGTGGGCGCCAGCATCGTGTTCCAGATGTCTCGAACCGTGCCGCCCTCGCCAATCGAACGCGATCCCGGCGCATAGTTCGACAGGTCGATCGCCTCGTTCGCCAGTTCGATCAGCAGCACCACGAGCCATGGCCAGGGCGAGGAGACCGGCCTGCGCAGGACCAGCGCTGCGGCCAGCAGCACCAGGATGCCGGCATGGACATGCAGTGCATCCTGAGCGAGCCCCGTCGCCATCGAGATTTCATACTTGATGTGCAGCCAGTTCATCGCCGCGCGCTAGCCGCTCGCTGCGGTGCACGCAAAGCGATTTGCGCGAGCTCAGGCCAGCGCGGCGAAGCGCGCGAGACCGGCTTCGAGATCGGCGATCAGATCCTCTGGATCCTCCAGCCCGATATGGAGCCGCACCGCCGGCCCCTCGGCCTGCCAGCGCATCGCGGTCCGCAGGCCCTGCGGATCGACTGGCAGCGCCAGGCTTTCATAACCGCCCCAGGAAAAGCCGATCCCGAAATGTTCGAGCCCGTCGATTAGCGCGCTGCGGGCCGCGTCGTCGCCGCCGTTCAGCACGATCGTGAACAGACCCGATGCGCCGGTGAAGTCGCGCTGGTACAGGTCGTGGCCCGGGCAGCCCGGCAGCGCGGGATGGAGCACGCGCGCCACTTCGGGCCGATCCTGCAGCCAGCGCGCCACCGCCAGCCCATTCTCGCCATGCGCCTTCAGACGCACGCCCAGCGTGCGCAGCCCTCGACTTGCGAGGAAGGCGTCGTCGGGCGCGACATGCTGGCCGAGCGATTGCGCGGCCTTCCGGATCGTCTCGAAGATGCCGGGCCGCGCGGTCGCCGATCCCAGCATCGCATCCGAATGGCCGACGATATATTTGGTGCACGCCAGGATCGACACGTCGCAATGCGCGATCGCGGGGAACAGCAGCGGCGTCGCCCAGCTATTATCGATCAGCGACACGATGCCGCGCTCGCGCGCCGCCGCGGCGATGGCGGGCACATCCTGCACCTCGAAGGTCAGGCTGCCGGGGCTCTCCATAAACACCGCACGGGTCCTCTCGCCGAACAGCGTGGCGATGCCGGCCCCCGCCATCGGATCATAGAAGCGGGTGACGATGCCAAGCGGCTTCAGGATGTTGCGGCAGAAGGCGCGAGTCGGTTCATAGGCGCTGTCGACCATCAGCAGCTCGTCACCCGGCCTGAGGATCGCGAGCAGCGCGCCCGCCACCGCCGCCACGCCCGACGGGTAGAGCACCGTGCCCGCGGCCCCCGGCTCGAGCGCGGTCAGCGCATCCGCCAGCGACCACTGGGTGGGGGTGCCGCGACGGCCGTAATAAAGCCGCTCATCGGCATTGGCAGAGGCATCGCGCAGGTCGGTGACGCTGTCGAACAGGATGGTCGAAGCGCGCCAGACCGGCGGGTTGACGATACCCCGCGTCCATTCGGGCCGCCGCCCCGCTTCCACCAGCCGGGTCGCGGGGCGGGCGGGCCTGTCGCTCACGCCCGGCCGGTTTCCTTGGGGGTCGACGGATCCGCCCCCCATTCGGCCCAGCTGCCGTCGTACAGCGCGACATCCTTCTTGCCGAGCAATTGCGCTCCGAACAGCAGCACCGCGGCGGTGACTCCCGACCCGCAGGTGGTGACGAGCGGCTTGGCGAGATCGACGCCGGCTTCCTCGAAGGCCGCCTTCAGCGCATCGCCGCGCTTCCAGCTGCCATCGGCCTCGAACAGCCGATCATAGGGCAGGTTCACCGATCCGGGGATGTGGCCCGGGGTCACGCCTTCGCGCGGCTCCGGTTCCTCACCGGCAAAGCGAGTGGCCGAGCGGGCATCGACCAGCTGTTCGTGACCAAATTCCAGGTTGCGCTTCACCTGATCCAGCGTGCGCACGCTGGCATCGTCCTTCCACACGGTGAAGTGGCGGTGGCGCAGCTTTTCCTTGCCGGTCGCCAGATCGCGCCCTTCCGCCTTCCACTTGGCCAGCCCGCCATCCAGGATCGCAACATCGTGCGCGCCGAACAGCCGCAGCATCCACCAGGCCCGCGCCGAGGTATGGTGCGGCGAGCCATCGTACAGCACGATCCGGCTGCCATCGCCCAGGCCCAGCGCCTGCATGCGGCTGGCGAACTTCTCCGCCGGTGGAAGCATACCGGGCACGGGGTTGTTGCTGTCGACCAGCTCGCCCAGATCCATGAACACCGCGCCCGGGATATGGCCGGCCTCGTAATCGGCGGCAGCCGATCGATCGGGCTCGGTCGCATACCAGGTGGCATCCACGATGCGCAGGTCGTTCGCGCCGAGCTCGGCGGCCAGCCACTCGGTCGACACCAGTGAATCCATGCGTCCTGCTCCCCTATCGGTTGCCGCAGACCTAGACGCTGCCACGCCCCGGTTCAATCACGCGAACGCTTGGGCTAAGGACCGGGCCCATGAACCCAATCCATCTCGGGCAGGCCAGCGCGCTGCCCGCATCCCCCGAAGCCGCCGTGCTGGATTATGTGCCCAATCCACGCATCGCCAGCCTGTATCTGGTGCGGTTCGCCGCGCCCGAATTCACGTCGCTCTGCCCAGTTACCGGCCAGCCCGATTTCGCGCATCTGGTGATCGACTATGCGCCCGGCGAGACGATCGTCGAATCGAAGTCGCTGAAGCTGTTCCTGGGCAGCTTTCGCAACCATGCCGGCTTCCACGAGGATGTGACGGTCGGCATCGGGCAGCGTTTGTTCGACGAAATGCGGCCGCGCTGGCTGCGGATCGGCGGCTACTGGTATCCGCGCGGCGGAATCCCGATCGATGTGTTCTGGCAGAACGACGCGCCGCCTGCGGGACTATGGGTACCGGATCAAGGCGTTGCCGGATACCGCGGGCGGGGCTAAAGCGACGAGAAGCTCGTTCCGGGACAGTATCGAGCGTGAATCGGCCTCATGCTGTTCTTCGTCGTTCCGCAATTGCGAAGAAAGCGGTATGATACGAGTCGAATCCAAGGGAGATTCGACATGGGCAAGATCTTCGCAAGCGCAGCAATGGTAGTGGCGATGAGCTTCGCCGCAGTCCCGGCCAGCGCAGCCGTGGTCGATTTCAATAGCTTCGCGGGCGTGGTCGTCGCGCCGTCTGTCACCACGCAGGGTTATACCTTCGCGGCGGGCTTCGGCGATCTCGCGATCAAGCCGGCCCTGTTCAACTGCACCGGCACCTGCGCGGGCAACGGCACTGCCAACCTGATCTACGGCGCGCCGCTCGGCACGATCCCGTTCAGCATCCCGCCGTTGACGCTGACCGCACCGACGCCGTTCCGGCTGAGCTCTTTCGATTATGCCGAATTCATCATCGACCCCTCCGTCAACGCGACCCAGTTGCTGGTGGTCGGCAATCTCGTCGGCGGCGGTTCGCTGAGCCGGCTGTTCGCGCTCGACGGGCTGATCGATGGCGATGGCGGCGCGATCACCGATTTCCAGACCGCGACGCTCGATGCGCTGTTCGCAGGTTCGGCGCTGACGAGCGTGACCTTCTCCGGTTTCGACGCGGCGTTCGCGCCCAAGGGCTTCGCGCTCGACAATCTGTCGCTCTCGCTGGTGTCCGCGCCGGCCGTGCCCGAGCCGGCCGCCTGGGCACTAATGATCGGTGGTTTCGGCCTGGTCGGCGGAGCGATGCGCCGCCGCATGCGCCGGTTCGCGCTCACTGCCTGATCCGAACCCTGCCTCGCGCGGCCGTGGGGGTCGCGCGGGGCCGGCAACCGCCCCGATCAAGGTAATGGGATCGCTCGAAAGCAGCGAAAGCAGCGCTTGTGCACCGATCCGCGGCATCGTGCGGCGACCGACGTGACGAGCGGTACGCGCGCCTTACCTTTCGATAAACAGTGGAAAGAGCCGATCTGGTTATATCCCCGATCGGCCCCTGTAGGACAGCGATTTCATCATGCCGGACTGTTCGCCGCTATCGACCGCCCCGGACATCGCCCCCGGAGCAGCCGATCGGCAATCAGCGCGCGCGGATGAACCCGCGGACATCGCTCGACAATTTGCGCAGATCATCCTCGCGCACATACATCATGTGCCCGGCATGATAATAATGCCATTGGATGCGCCCGTCGTTCGGAATGCCGGTGCGGTTGAGCGAATATTCCGCACCGAAGAAGGGCGTGGCGAAATCATAATAGCCCTGTCCGACGAAGATCCGCAGGCCGCTATTTTCGCGCATCGCCTTGCCCAGATAGGGCGCAACATTGAGATAACCCGATCCGCCACGTGGGCCGCCGCCGATCTGCCAATCCCAATCCCGCACCCCGCCGATCGATGAATAGACCGTGTCGGGCGAATATTTCAGCGTCTCGCGCGCATAGGCATTCATGGTGGCGGTATAGGCACCGTCGATCGCATAGAAGCTGGGATCATTGTCGGGCTCCTCGCCCGCACTGTCATAATCCTTGCCCAGATAGCGCGTGTCGAGCCGCCCTATGGTCTGGCCGCGATCGCGCAGCAGCTCCTTGTAGAACCGCCCCGGTGACAGCCGCAGATCGGCGCGGTCCAGATATTGCTCGGAAACGCCGGTATAGCGCGACAGCAGCGGCCGCACCTGCGCGCGCTCTTCCGCGGTGATCGAATTGCCCTTCAACAGCGCACTGGCATAGGGGCCGATCGCGAAGGCGCGAGCCTCGTTCACGAACTGCTCCACCGTGGCGGGGCGATCGGCGACCTTGTTGTGATACCAGGCGGTGGCCGCCATCGACGGCAGATTGGTAACATAGCCGAGCTCGTTGCCCGGCACGTCGGCCGCCTGGCTGAAATCCAGAATTGCGGAGATCAGGATGATGCCGTTGATCGCGACATCGGTGTAGGTGCCTTCGAGCTCGTTGATCACCGCGGCGGAACGGGTGGTGCCGTAGCTTTCGCCGCCGATGAACTTCGGCGCGTTCCAGCGGCCATGTTCGTTCAGCCACAGCCGGATGAATTGCGCCATCGACTTGGCGTCCTTGGTGACGCCCCAGAAGTCCTTGGGATCGGTCTTGCCGAGCGCCTTCGAGAAACCGGTGCCGACCGGATCGATGAACACCAGATCAGTGACGTCGAGCAGCGATTCGGGATTGTCTACCAGCGGATAGGGCGGCGCGCCGTCGTCGCGCGCATCCGACGGGATGACGACGCGCTTCGGCCCGAACGCGCCCATGTGCAGCCACAGCGACCCCGAACCCGGCCCGCCGTTCCACAGGAACGTGACCGGGCGGCGCGGATCGACCGGGCCTTCCTTGATATAGCTGTACGACGTGATCGATGCGGTCGGCGTGCCGTCCTTGTCCTTCAGATAGGTTTCGCCCGCGATCGCGCGATAGGCGATCCGGGTGCCGCCGAAGGTGCCGGTCTGCCGCGTGATCGATACGGTGGGCGGCGGGATGTCCTTGGCGGCTTCCTTCTTGGCGTCGGCCGCCTTCGCATCGGACGCGTCCTGAGCGATCGCCGGGGCGGTGAACGCCAGCATCGTGGCTGCCAGCAGCATGGAACGCTTGGACATTTGACCCCCTTTGCAACCAGGCTTCCCGCTGGCACGACTGCCCCGGGCGACGGGCCGGCTTCGACCAACCGCCGGCCGGCTTCGACCAATCACACCAGTTTGATCTCGCGCAGCCGCTGCCAGAGATAGTCGTGCGCGGTGATCGGATCGGGATAGCGGTTCGGATGATCCGCATCGATCGTCCCGGGCAGCGTCTCGATCGCGTAGTCCGGGCGGAAATGGAGGAAGAAGGGCATCGAATAGCGCGAGATGCCGCGCCGTTCGGGCGGCGGGTTCATCACCCGGTGGGTCGTCGATTTCAGGCGGTGGTTGGTCAGCCGCTGCAGCATGTCGCCGATATTCACCACCAGCGCGCCTTCGGACACCGCGATCGGCAGCCAGCGGCCATCGGCCAGCTTCAGCTGCAGCCCGGCCTCTTCCGCGCCCAGCAGCAGCGTGATCGTGTTGATATCCTCGTGCGCGCCGGCGCGGATGCCGGGCGCGTCCGGGTCCACCGGCGGGTAATGCAGCAGGCGCAGCACCGAATTGCCGTCGCGCACCGTATCGACAAAGAAATCGGGATCGAGATCGAGATAGCGCGCGATCGCGGACAGGATGCGCAGGCCGGCCGCATCCAGCGCATCGAACAGCGCCAGCTCGGCCTCTCGAAACTCGGCCAGCTCGGCCGGCCACAGATTGGGTTGCATGAAGCGTTCGAAATCATGGCCGGCCGGCAGCTCGCGCCCGACATGCCAGAATTCCTTGAGATCGGATTTGGTCGCGTCCTTCGCGGTCTCGATCCCGAACGGGGTATAGCCGCGCGCGCCGCCGGTGCCGGGCACATGATAGGCACGCTTGGTTTCTTCCGGCAGCGCGAAGAAGGCGCGCGCCGCCCTGTCCGCCCGCGCGATCACCTCCGCCGGCACGCCGTGATCGCGCACCACCGCGAAGCCATAGATTTCGAACGATTGGCCCAGCGCCTGCGCGAACCCGTCCGGATCGCGGGCGTCGTCGGCCAGCGAAAGCGAGGCGATCTGCTGGTCGGTGGCAATCTCGTCGGCGGCAATCTCGGTGGAGGCGGGGGTGCTCATGTCAGGGTCCGATTGATGAATTCCTCGAACTTGCCGTTGGGGCCGGGTTCGAGCCTGCGGTCCGAATAAGAGAAATCGATCGCGAAGGGAAATCCCAGCCCGCGCACGATTTCGGCGCGCAGCCGGTCCTCCGCCGCGTCGTCGAGTGGCGCTTCCACCACCAGCGTCACCGCCATCCGGTCCGCCGCCACCTGTTCGTAGCGATACTGGATCACGCCGCCGACATCGCGATGGCGGATGCGGCCGAGATAAGGCCAGCCGCGGCTGCCATCGGGGTAGCTCATCAGGTTGCGCTCGCGCCCGGCTATCCGGACAAGCGTGGGCAGGCCGCGCCCGCACGGGCAGGGCGGGCCGGGTTCGGCATGATCGCCGATCTCGTAGCGAATCATCGGCGTGGCATAGTTGCGCAGGTCGGTCAGCAGAAGCCGGCCGGTGCGCCCCGGGGGCGTGGGGCCGCCATCGTCATCGACCACTTCGACCAGCATCGTCTCCGCCATCACATGATAGAGGCCACTTTCCGGGCATTGCAGCGCGACATAGCCCATTTCCTCGGACGAATAGGTGTCCGCGATCGGCGCGCCGAGCCAGCGCAGACAGCGGGCGCGCAGATCTGGCGAGACGACCGCGCCGACGGTTCGCACATCGGCGATTCCACCGATCCGCTCGCCCAGCGCCTCAAGCCGATCGATCAGCCCCGCCAGCCCGGCAGGATAGGCCAGCATCGTGGTCGGCGCGAAATCGCGCAGTAGATCGAGCTGGGTATCGATCGGCAGGGTGTTGCGCACCGCGATGGCCGGGCCGGTGCGGTGGAACAGTGCGGCCGGCAGCCCCCAGTCCCGCATCCTGCGCGGCGCTTCGACCCGCGCGCGGAACGCAGCGAAGCGGCCCGCGAAGTCACGCCGGTTCCAGCGATGATCGCGCATCGTGACGGCCAGCCAGTCGACCTGGTTGAGCGCGGTGCGCAGGATGCGGACGGGTTCACCAGTAGAGCCGGACGTGCTGCGCGGGCTGGTCGCGCCATGGCCGGCGGGGGGCGTCGAGAACAGATCAGTCGCGGTCTGGATCTGTCTACGGCTGAGCGGCGGCAGCTTTGCCAGGCCATCAGGCGTGCCGAGATCGGCGGGAGACAGGCCCACCCCCGCCAGCCGCCGCGCGAAGTGGGGCGAATGCGCGGCATGATGTGCGACCAGCGCGCGCAGCAATGCGAACTGACCGGCATGGATCTGCGCGAGCGACATCGCCTCCGATCGCTCGAGCGTGCGCATCCGCGCCGCGACCTGGCTGCGAAGGTCGGTCATTCTTCAGCCGTCATGCTGAACCTGTCTCAGCATCACCCATGCGAGAGGCTGGGAGGTCACCGCCCCCGGAAGATTCCGCCAAGGATACCACGCACCAACTGGCCGGCGATCCCACCTGACGAGGACCGCTTCGATCCGCCGAAGATCTGGCGGCTGACCTCGTTGGCCACGGTGCGGCCGATCGTGGACGATGCGGCGCGGGTGGCGGACTGGACCGCGCGATCCATCGCCGTGGGCTTGGCCGCCTCGCGTTCGGCAGCGATCCTGGCGCGTTCCTCGGCTTTGGCCTGCGCGGCGGCAGCGCGCGCGGCTTCCTTTTCGGCGGCGATCCGCGCCTTTTCATCGAGCGCAGCCTGTTTCGCGGCCAGCTTCGCTTCCTCGGCCTGGCGCTGGGCGACTTCGGCCTGGGCCTGCGCGGCGGCAGCGGCATCACGCTCCTGGCCGGCGCGCGCGGCGAGCAGTTCTTCGGCCGATTCGCGGTCGATCGTCTCGTCATATTTGCCCGCAACCGGCGAGAGCGACTGGATGATCGCGCGCTCCTTAGGCGTAAGCGGGCCGAGCCGCGAGCCGGGCGGCGCGATCAGCGTGCGTTCGACCGGCGATGGCGCACCATCGGGCTGCAGCAGCGAGACCAGCGCCTCGCCCACTTTCAATTCGGTGATCACGGTCGCCACATCCACGCCCGGGTTGGCGCGGAACGTCTCCGCGGCGGACTTCACCGCCTTCTGGTCGCGCGGGGTGAAGGCGCGCAGCGCATGTTGCACGCGGTTGCCCAGCTGGCCGGCGACATCTTCGGGGATATCGATGGGATTCTGGGTGATGAAATAGACGCCGACACCCTTCGATCGGATGAGCCGCACGACCTGTTCGACCTTGTCGAGCAGCGCGGGCGGCGCCTCGTCGAACAACAGATGGGCCTCGTCAAAGAAGAAGACGAGCTTCGGCTTTTCCGGATCGCCGACTTCTGGAAGCGTCTCGAACAGCTCGCTCAACAGCCATAGCAGGAAAGTGGCGTAGAGCTTGGGGCTCGCCATCAGCTTGTCCGCCGCCAGGATGTTCACCTGGCCGCGGCCGGTCTCGTCGACAGCCATGAAGTCGGCAATGTCGAGCGCGGGCTCGCCGAAGAACCGGTCACCGCCCTGCGCCTCCAGCTGCAGCAGCTGGCGCTGGATCGAGCCGACCGACTGGCGGGTGACGTTGCCGTAGCGCGCAGTCAGTTCGGCGGCATGCTCCGCGACATGGACCAGCATCGCCTGGAGATCGCCAAGGTCAAGCAGCAGCAGCCCTTCCTCGTCCGCGAGCCGGAACACGATCTGGAGGACGCCTTCCTGCACCTCGTTCAGGCCCATCAGCCGGGCCAGCAGCAGCGGCCCCATTTCCGAGATGGTGGTGCGAATGGGATGGCCCTGATCGCCGAACAGATCCCAGAACACGGCCGGCGTATCGGCATAGGCCCAGCCGGTATCGCCGATTTCCGCCGCGCGCGCGGCCAGCTTCTCGTGCATCGGGCTGGTCGGCGATCCCGCCATCGCGAGCCCAGCCAGATCGCCCTTCACGTCGGCCACGAACACCGGCACGCCGCGCCTGGAGAATTGCTCGGCGATGCCCTGCAGCGTCACCGTCTTGCCGGTGCCGGTGGCGCCCGCGATCAAACCGTGGCGGTTGGCACGCCTGAGATTCAGATACTGCGGCTGGCCACCGCCGACGCCGATAAAGAGGCCCTGATCGTCGTCCGCCATGCCGGTCCCTCCGCTTTTCGCAAGCCTAGGGGGTACGGGCCGAACGGGCAATTCCTCCCCCAGCGATCACCGGGGGAGGATCGGCGCATCAGGGCCGCTTGATGCCGACGCCCACATAGCGCGCCGGCGTACTGCCGCGCTGGACCAGCAGGAGCACGCTTTCGCGCCGCGCTGCGCGCGCCGCATCGACCGCGGCGATCACGTCCTGGATGGTGGCAACGCTGCGCTGGTTGATTGAGAGAATCACGTCACCGCGCTGCAGCCCCTGCGTCGCCGCATCGGACGACGGATCGACCGACGAGACCACCACGCCCTTGACGCCGGCGCCTAGGCTCAGCTGGCGCGCGATCTCGGGCGTCAGCGTCTGCAGGCTGAGCCCGATCGAAGCGCGCGTCGACGCCTGGGCGTTGGGCGCCGGCGTGGTCGCACCGTCATTCTCGTCCTGGTTCAACCCGTCGCCATCGGCGGCAGCCAGCTGGTCCTCGGGCGGACGCTCGCCGACGACCGCAGTCACCGTCTGGCGCTTGCCGTCGCGGATCAGTTCGATCGGCACGCGGCTGCCGACCGGCGTGTTGGCCACGATATAGCTGAGCGTCGAATCGGGCGTGACCGCCTGATTGTTGATCTTCACGATCACATCGCCCTGGCGGATGCCCGCCCGCGCCGCGGCGTAGCCCGGCTCGACGCGACTGACGATCTCGCCGACATTCTTGGGCAGGCCGAGCGACCCGGCGATCGCATCGTCGATCTGCTGGATGCCGACACCGAGATAGCCGCGCTGCACGCGACCGCCGCGACGCAGCGCATCGATCACCGGCTTGGCTTCCTCGGCTGGAATCGCGAAGCCGATGCCGACATTGCCGCCGGTGGGCGAGAAGATGGCCGTGTTGATGCCGATCACATTGCCGTTGAGATCGAACATCGGGCCGCCCGAATTGCCCTGGTTGATCGAGGCGTCGGTCTGCAGATAGCGATCATAGGCGCCGCCGAGGCCGATGTTGCGGTGGAGCGCGGAGATGATCCCCGCCGTCACCGTGCCACCCAGACCGAACGGATTGCCGATCGCGACGACCCAATCGCCGACGCGGGTCCGTGTGGAGTCACCGAATTCGACGAACGGCAGGTTCTTGGCCTCGATCTTCAGCACGGCCAGATCGGACGCGACATCGCGGCCGACGACGCGCGCGGTATATTCCTTGCGATCGGGCAGTGTGACCGTGATCTGGCTGACCACCGCATTGGCCTGCGCGCCGCCCGGGCCGCGACCTGGACCACCCGAGATCACATGATTGTTGGTGACGACATAGCCGTCGGCCGAGATGATGAAGCCCGAGCCTAGCGACGTCGCCTCACGTGTGACCGGCTGGCCATCGGGCTGGGTGCCGCCACCGCCGAAGCGCCGGAACAGATCCTCGAACGGAGAACCCGCGAACGGATTCTGCTGGCTGACCTGGATGCGCTGCGTGGTCGAGATGTTGACGACCGCGGGCTGCAGCTTGGCCGCCATGTCGGCGAAGCTCATCGGCGCGTTGGGGCGCGGCGTGGCGGAGGCGATCGAGCCCGGTGCGTTCTGGGCGACCTGCGCGCCTAGCGGCTGCTGGAGCGTCAGGGTTGCCGTCGCACCGCCGGCAAGCAGGGCAGCAGTAATGGCATAGGCGTAACGCACTGGTCGAATCCTCCTGGATTATCGCGCCCGGCCAGACCCCAGCGGGCGTCGCCACGCTGTCGTCGCCCGGCTGAACGGCGATTGAATGGATGGCGGCGCGATCAATTTCGCCGCCCCTGGAATTGCCGAAGATATTCGTTGCTGGGCGACAGGATCATCGAAGACGCGCCGCTGGCATCATTGTTGTTGACGCCGAACGTGATCCGATAGGACTGCATCGCCCGGTAGAAATCATAGAAGTCCGGATCCTTGCCGAACGCCGCGGCATAGACGTTGGCAGCGTTCGCATCCGCTTCCGCCCGGATGATCTGCGCCTGCTGCGCGCCCTGGGCCCGGATCGTCAGCGCTTCCTGCTCGCGCGCGGTGCGCATCCGCTGGAATGCGCTTTCCAGCGGGGTGCCATCCGGAAGGTCGGCGCGCTTGATGCGCACATCGACGATTTCCGCACCATATTGGCGGGCGACGCGGTTCAGCCGTTCCTGGATATTGTCCATCACCTGGCTACGCTCGGGGCTTAGCAGCACGTCGAAACGCTGGCGGCCAAGCTCGTTGCGGAGCGCGGATCCCAGGATGGGCTTGAGGGCGTCGGACACGCGCCGCTCGCTGCCGGCGCGGATATACATGCGCAGCGGATCGACGATCCGGTAACGGGCGAAGGCATCAACCTCCAGCCGCAGCTGATCGGTCGACAGCACCGACTGGCGCGCCATGTCGAAATCGAGCACGCGCTTGTCGACCCAGACGATCTGTTCAATGAACGGAATCCGCGCGATCAGCCCGGCCCCGGTGCGGCCGAATTCCTCGTTCGCCTTGTAGCCATTGTAGATGCGGTTCGGCTGGCCGACCCGCAGGATCAGCGCCTGCTTGGTTTCCGGCACCACCGCGATCACGGTGGAGATCAGCAGCAACAGCACCAGCGCGGCGAATGCCCAGACCAGCGGGCCGCGCCCGAAGCGATCGATCGCGTTCATCGGCCGGCCTCCGTGGCGGGCGCGGCTGGCGTCGGCGCCGGCGCGGCGCGCGGACGGATCTGGTTCAGCGGCAGATAAGGGGTCACGCCCGGCGCCTCGACCACGGTCTTGTCGGTCCTGGCCAGCACTTCCTCCATCGTCTCGTAATACATGCGTCGCCGCGTCACGTCGGGCGCCAGGCGATACTGCTCATAGACCTTGTCGAAGGCGGCCGCTTCGCCCTGCGCCTTGGCGCTCAGCTGCTGGGCATAGGCGCGGGCCTGGTTGATGAAGGTCTGCGCAGTCTGCTGTGCGGCGGAGACCGACTTGAACGCATCGTTCACCGCTTGCGGCGGATCGGCCTGCTTGATCGCGACGCCCTGGATGGTGACGCCGGCGCGATAGCCATCCAGGATCGATTGCGCACGCTGGCTGACGCGCGCCTCGATCTGGCTGCGCTGCGGGCCGATCGCATCGTCGAGCGACACGGCCGAGATCTCCGCCCGCATCGCGCTTTCGGCGACTTCGCGGATCGTGTCGTCCGGATCCGCGAGCTCGAACTGGTAGAGTTCGGGATCGCGGATGTTCCAGCGCACCGAGTAGGCGAGGTCGATGATGTTCTGATCGCCGGTCAGCATCAGGTTCTGCGAATTCTCGCTGGTCGATCCGATGTCGATGGTGCGGATATCGTCGACGTCCACCTTGGTGACTGCCGACAGCGGCGCAGGCAGGGTCAGGCCGATGCCCGGGCCAAGCGTGCGCGAGTAGCTGCCGAGCAGGGTGACGACGCCACGCTGCTGCGGGCCGATCTGGTGCACGCTGGTGGTGACGAGCCAAAGCGCCACAAATGCAATCACGCCCCACAGCCACAGTGGCTTGCCGCCGATCGTGGGGAGCCCGGCGCCACCGCCGCCGCCACTGCCGCCGAACTTGCCGCGGCCGCGACGCAGCAGCTCGTCCAGCGCGCTCGGTCCTTGCGGGCCCCGGCCACCGCCGCCCGGACGCTTGCGCGGCGGCTGGCTCCACGGGTTGCGTGGGCCGAGCCCGCCGCCATCGCCGTCACCGCCGCCCGAGCCGCCACCCTGGCCGCCGGATCCGCCCGAACCCCCGGAGCCGCCGCCCCATGGGCCGCCGCCGCCGCCTGCCTCGTTCAACAAGCTCTCTCCCAAGGCCCGCGGCCCGCTCCGGTCGTTCATGGAACCATTATAGGAGGCGGTTCCGATAAAAACAGTGCTGCCTTGGCCGATCGCCATCGCTTATGGCGGCAGCATGACAGACACCGCCACGCTGCTCGCCGCGCTCGATCGCGTCATCGATCCGATCGGCGGACACGGCCTCGCCACCACCGGCCGTGCCGCCGCGCCGCGCTTCGCCGACGGCACGGTAAGCGTGATTCTGGACGTGACCGGGCTGTCGGCGGGCGCGCGTACCAGCCTGGAGACGGAGATCCAGGCTGCGCTCGGGGCGGTGCCTGGCGTGACCGCGGTCCGGGTGGCGATGACCGCGGAAAAGCGCGGTCGCACCATCATTGCGGTCGGATCGGGCAAGGGCGGGGTCGGCAAGTCGACCGTTTCCGCCAATCTGGCAGTCGCGCTGGCGCGGCTCGGAGTGAAGGTAGGGCTGATCGACGCCGATATCTACGGCCCGTCGCAGCCGCGGTTGCTGTCAGCCGAGGGCGTGCGACCGACCGCGAAGGACCAGAAGCTGGAACCGGTGCCGACCCGCTTCGGCGTGCCGATGCTGTCGATGGGGCAGCTGGTGGCGCCCGGCCAGGCGATCGCGTGGCGCGGCCCGATGGCCGGCAATGCGCTGGGCCAGTTGGTCGATGCCGAATGGGGCAATGCGCGCGTGCTGATCGTGGATCTGCCACCCGGCACCGGCGATGTGCAGCTGACCATGATCGCCAAGCACAAGCCCGCCGGCGCGGTGATCGTCTCCACCCCGCAGGATCTGGCGCTGATCGACGCCACCCGCGCGATCGACCTGTTCAACCAGGCCGGCGTGCCGATCATCGGGCTGGTCGAGAATATGGCCGGCTACCAATGCCCGCATTGCGGCGAGATCAGCGATCCGTTCGGCCAGGGCGGCGCGGAGGCGGCGGCGCGGACGATGGAGATCCCGTTCCTGGGCCGGATCCCGCTAGAGATTGCGATCCGCACCGCATCCGATGCGGGCGATCCGCCGGCGGCGGGCGAAGAACCCGAAGCCGCGCATTTCCTGGCGCTGGCCGAAAAGGTGAAGGCCTGGCTGAACCCGGCGCCGACATTCTAGTTCAAGCAGGAAAGGAGACGCGCATGCCCCTGACCTCCGATGACGAGATCGCCGCGCTGCTGGCGGAAACCCGGACGATCGCGATGATCGGCGCATCCGACCGGCCCGACCGGCCGAGCTATGGTGTGATGCGGTTCCTGGTTGATCATGGCTACCGGGTGCTGCCGGTGAACCCGCCGATCACCGGCGAGCATGTCCATGGCGAATATGTCTGGCGCGAGCTTGCCCAGATCGGCGAGCCGATCGACATGGTCGACATCTTCCGCCGCCCGCAAGCTGCGGGCGAGGCGGTGGACGAGGCGATCGCCGCCGGCGCCAAGTCGGTCTGGCTGCAGCTGGGCGTCATCAACGCGGAAGCCGCCGCCCGTGCCGAGGCCGCCGGGCTTAAAGTGGTGATGGACCGCTGCCCCGTGATCGAGATCCGTCGCCTTGGGCTGGCAAAAGTGGCGGACTAGCCCGCTCAGATCAGAATGCGTTCTTCTGATCGCCGGAACGGGCGATCCGGTACGGGCCCGACCGCGTTGCCAGCGGTCGTCCCTTCCAGCTCAGCCGCACCAATCCGTCGGCGACCAAGCCGTCGATGGCGGCATGGACGGCGGGCATCGCGCCGCGCCAGTCCGGCGCGATCATGCGCGCCACTTCGCTCGGGCAGATCGTCGCATCCGGTGCGCGGCGCGCGAGCATGGACAGCGTTTCGGCCCTCGGGTCGGTCATCGGACGAACGTCGGCCCCGCACGCCAACCGGTCAAGCCGCGATGTGGCTGGCTGGGGCGGCAGGATTCGAACCTGCGAATGGCGGCACCAAAAGCCGCTGCCTTACCACTTGGCGACGCCCCAACGCGTCGGCGCTTATAGCCGTGCGATCCGGCGTGGGAAGCCCGTGCGATCAATCCAGCGGGTGGAGCCAGCCGTGCGGATCGGGTGCCTCGCCACGCTGGATCGCGACCAGATCGGCGCGCAGTCGCGCCGCGACCGGGCCGGGGACGCCACCGCCCACGGTAAACGCGCCGTCGCCGCCGCGGACCTGGCCGATCGAGGTGATCACTGCCGCGGTGCCGCAGGCGAACGCTTCCGCCAGTCGGCCGCTTTCCGAATCGGCGCGCCATTGATCGAGCGCATAGGGCTCCTCGCGCACCGTCAGCCCCAGCGCGCGGGCGCGGGTAATCAGCGAATCGCGCGTGATGCCGGGCAGGATCGTTCCGCCCAGCGGCGGCGTGACGAGGCTGCCGTCCGCCATCACGAAGAAGATGTTCATGCCACCCAGTTCCTCGACATAGCGGCGCTCGACCGCATCGAGGAACACCACCTGATCGCAGCCCTCGGCAATCGCTTCGGACTGGGCGCGCAGGCTGGCGGCATAGTTGCCGCCGCACTTGGCTGCCCCGGTGCCGCCGGGCGCGGCCCGGGTATAATCGCGGCTGACCCAGAGGCTGACGGCGCGTGGGCCGCCCTTGAAGTAGTTGGCGACCGACGAGGCGATCACCGCAAAGACATATTCCGACGACGGCTTGACGCCCAGAAACACTTCGCTCGCGATCATGAACGGGCGCAGGTACAGGCTGCCGCCTTCGACCGTGGGGATCCAGTCGCGATCGATCCGCACCAGCCGCTCGATCGATTCGATGAACAGTGCCTCCGGCAGCGGCACCATCGCCATCCGCTCCGCCGATTGGCGGAAGCGGCGCGCATTCGCCTGCGGGCGGAACAGCGTGGTGCCGCCATCGGCAGTCCGATAGGCCTTCAGCCCTTCGAAGATCTCTTGCGCATAATGCAGCACCGAAGATGCGGGATCGAGCGTGAACGGCCGGCGCGGGCCGACCGTGGCATCGTGCCAGCCCTTGCCTTCCGCATAGCGGATCG
Organism: Sphingomonas canaveralia; assembly: GCF_047238125.1. NCBI lineage: Bacteria > Pseudomonadati > Pseudomonadota > Alphaproteobacteria > Sphingomonadales > Sphingomonadaceae > Sphingomonas > Sphingomonas canaveralia. Next base: position 2,770,110 of record NZ_JBDFMH010000001.1, on the reverse strand, counting down.
TGACCATGTGATCGGTGAAGACGCGGCCGAAGCCGGGATCGGCCAGCCGCGCGTCGCGATCCGCGACAGCGGTCGGCGATCCGTGCGGCTCGTGCGCGAAATCCAGGCTGGTGGCGTCATCCATGTCCGCAAAGCTCCTCCGCCCGATCGCGCTTGCATCGCGATAGTGGGACAGGCATGATACGTCAACATGGCTGTCGTATCCGCTTCCCCGCTGTTCCTGCGCGAACCCGAGATCCGCAAGGGTGTGGAACTGCTCTATTTCGGCCACAGCCACCTGTATCGCGGGATCGACGAGGGGCTGGCGCAGCGCGGGCTGGGCCGGGCGCATCACCGCGCACTCTATTTCATCGCCCGCCAGCCCGATCTCAGCGTCTCCGCCCTGCTCGGCATCCTGGGCATCACCAAACAATCGCTGAGCCGCGTGCTGGGCGACCTGACTGCGCGCGAACTGGTCGAGACGCGACCGGGAACCGTGGATCGTCGGCAGCGGCTGCTGCGGCTGACGGCGGCTGGATCGGCGCTCGAGGCCGAACTGTTCGAAGCGCTGCGCGAAAAACTGTCCGCCGCCTATGCGGAAGCGGGGCAGGGTTCCGTGACCGGTTTCTGGCAGGTGCTGGAAGGGCTGATCCCGCGCGACCAGCGCGAGCGCTGAGGAGGCTGATGATGGCCCTGCCGGACCTGCAGATCGCGCTGAATGACGGCAGCACGCTGGCCACCCGCGATCTGGCCGGCAAGGTTCTGCTGATCGTCAACACCGCCAGCGAGTGCGGGTTCACACCGCAATATGAAGGGCTGCAGGCGCTACACCGCGAATATGCGGCGCGCGGGCTGATAGTGCTGGGCTTTCCCTGCAACCAGTTCGGCGCGCAGGAACCGGGCGATGCGGCCGAGATCGCCGATTTCTGCCGACTGACCTATGCAGTCGATTTCCCGATCGCCGCCAAGATCGACGTCAACGGCGCGGATGCCCATCCGCTGTTCCGCCATCTGAAGCGCGAGGCGAAGGGCTTGCTTGGCAGCCAGTCGATCAAGTGGAACTTCACCAAGTTCCTGGTCGATCGCGAGGGCGGCGTGGTGGCCCGGTTCGGGCCGACGACAAAGCCCGACGCGATCCGTCAGGCGATCGAGGCACTGCTCTGATCGGGCGTGGCACACTGCCAACGCCGCCGATCCGGGCTAGGAGGTAGGAATGAACGATCCGATCCTGCAGAGCATAACCCCCGTCAGCCACGATCTTGGCGGGTTCCAGGTCCACCGGACGCTGCCGTCGCGCCCACGCACGATGGTGGGGCCGTTCATCTTCTTCGACCAGATGGGCCCGGCCCGGCTGGAGGCCGGCACCGGGATCGACGTGCGGCCGCATCCGCACATCAATCTTTCGACCGTGACCTATCTGTTCGCCGGCGCGCTGGACCATCGCGATTCGCTGGGTAGCGTGCAGACGATCGAGCCCGGCGCGGTCAACCTGATGACGGCCGGCACCGGCATCGTCCATTCCGAGCGCAGCCCACTGGCCGAACGCCCGGGCGGGCCGATGCTGTCCGGCATCCAGACCTGGCTGGCGTTGCCCGACGGGCGCGAGGAGATCGAGCCCGCGTTCGAGCATGTGCCGCGTGATGCGCTGCCCATGGTGGAAAGCGCGGGCGCGCGGGCGCGGGTGATCATGGGGGATTTGTGGGGCGCGACCTCACCGGTGACTGCCCATGCGCCCACCATCTACGCCGATATCATGCTCGATGCCGGCGGTTCGGTGCCGATCGATGCCGAGGCCGACGAACGCGCGCTCTATGTCGCGGTCGGCGATGCCTCGCTTGATGGCATGCCGCTCGACCAGAAGACGCTCTACGTGCTGAAGCCGGGCTATGCCGGCGCGCTGCGCTCGGCACGGGGCGGGCGGGTGATGCTGGCGGGCGGTGGCGCCTTCGCCACGCCGCGCCACGTCTGGTGGAATTTCGTGTCGTCCTCCCGCGAGCGGATCACCCAGGCAAAGGAGGATTGGCGCGCAGGCCGCTTCGCCGCGGTGCCGGGCGACGACGAGCGCATTCCGCTGCCCGAGATACCCAAGACGGTGAGCTATCCGTGACGATCGAACGCCGCCGGATCGCCCTGGCGACAGGCGTCGCCCTGGATGTGACGCTGGCGGGCGATCATGGCGATCCGCTGATCTTCCTGCACGGCTTTCCAGAATCGGCGCGGACCTGGCGGCACCAGATCGCCGCCTTGGCGCCTGATCACCGGATCGCAGCACCGGATCAGCGCGGCTATGCCAGATCCGATAAGCCGGAGGGCATCGCGGCCTATGCGGTGGACGCCATCGTGGGCGATCTGCTGGCGCTGGCCGATACGCTCGGCTTTGATCGGTTCACGCTGATCGGGCATGACTGGGGCGGCGCGATGGCGTGGGCGGCGGCGCTGCGCCATCCGGATCGCATCGGCCGGCTGGCGATCGCCAATGCGCCCCACCCGCTGCTGTTCCAGCGTGCGCTGATCGACGATCCCGCACAGCGCGCGGCATCGCAATATATGCGCGCGTTCCGCGATCCGGGCATGGCCGGCCATATCCAGGCGATGGGATTGGAAGCCTTTTTCGACAAGAGCTTCGCGCCGCACATCGACCTGGATCGGCTGGGCGACGAGCGCGGAATCTATCTCGATCAATGGACGCAGCCGGGCGCGATCGAAGCGATGCTGAACTGGTATCGCGCGACCCCGATGCTGGTGCCGGCGACCGGCGAAACGGTGGCGCGCCCGGGTTGGATCGACCAACCCTTCCCGCGTTTGGCGATGCCGGTGCTGGTGATCTGGGGCATGCGCGACCGGGCGCTACTGTCGGCCCAACTGGACGGGCTGAACGCGCTGATCGACGATCTGACGATCGCGCGTGTGCCCGATGCCGGGCATTTCGTGCCATGGGAGGCACCCGATGCCGTGACGAGCGCGTTGCGCGCCTTCCTGAAACGGCCACACTGACCCGATCCAACCTACCACCGCCATAGTATTTCTGCAGGATATGGACGGTCGCGGCGTGATGATAGCGAAGCCGTCATGGGTGACGAACAAGATTTAGAATCCTTGATCCGCGCCGGGGCCGCCGAGCGCGATTATCTGTTCTCGCGCGCAGAAGCGCACGGCCATCTCGCTGATAAGTCCGAGTTACCCGAAACGCGCGCCATTCATCTGCGCCTTCAGCAGCTCTATCGCGAGCGGGGCGAAGCCTGCGAATAGCATGGCACTACTAATCGCTGGCGCAAATTTACCAGGAACGCGGCGTCTTTCGATCGGTTGATGCGCCCTGACCGGCCGCGACGACGCGCGCTGGACTGACGACGCGCGCTGGAGTGGAGGGTTCGATCATGAAGGCAGCTGTTGCGACGCTCGGCTCAATGCTGTCGCTTGCCGCCTGCGCGGCACCGTCCACGCAGATCTCGACCGGGTTGCAGCGCTACGGCCTGGATGCATCGCGCGCCGATTGCGTCGGTACGCGGCTGCAGGCGGATCTTTCGCTGGGCCAGCTGCAGCAGCTCGGCCGCACCGCGGCGGCCTATCGCGAAGGCGATACCGATCCCGGCGTGCTGACGACTTCGGATCTGATCCGCGTCGCCGGCACGATCGAGGATCCCTCCGTCGCGATCGCCGCGGCCAAAGCGGTGGCCGCCTGCGGCGTACTGCTCTGATCGAGCCCAATCCCTAGTTCGGAAAGGATTGAAGATGAACAAGGACGAGATCCAGGGCGCTGCCCGCTATTATAACGGCAAGCTGGAAAAGACCGCCGGCGACGTGGTCGACAGCCGCGACTGGCAGGTGGACGGCGTGGTCAACCAGATCGCCGGCAACGCGCAGAATGCGTTCGGGCGTGCCCGGTCGGTAGTGGGCGACATGGTCGACAGCGCGCCGGCGATCGCGGGCGAGGCGCGCGACCGGCTGGGAGACGCGAGCCGCCGTGCCGCCGACCGGATCGGCCGCGTAAGCCAGGATGCGACCGCTGCGCTGCGCAGGACGCCGCCGATCGCCTGGGCCGTCGGCGCTGCGGTCGCAGGCTATGCCCTGGGCTGGCTGTTGCACGGGCGTCGCGTCTGATCGTCATGGCGAAGTCTTCGCTCGCCTCGCTGCGTGAGACCGCCGGTCTGCGCCACCTGCGCCAGATCGTCGTCGGGCTCGACGAGGGCGTCATCCTGATTGATCCGGACCAGAGCGTGCTCTGGGCCAACGACGCTGCGCTGGCGATGCACGGCGTGGCCGAGCTGGCCGAGCTGGGCGCGACGGTGGACGACTATCGGTCGCGGTTCCAGCTGCGCTATCGCAACAACCACCGGCTCGAGGCGGATGACTATCCGATCGAGCGGGTGGTGGCCGGGGATGCCTTTTCGGAAGTCGTGGTCGAAGTGATCGTGGCGGGCGAAGACGAGCCGCGCTGGGTGCACCAAGTGCGCAGCCTGGTGCTGAACGATGCCGACGATGCCGCGCCCTCCTGCCTGGTGCTGATCATTCAGGACGTGTCGGCGCGGTACGAGGCCGAGGAGCGGTTCGAACAGTCGTTCCATGCGAATCCGGCGCCGGCGCTAATCTGCCGGTTGAGCGACTTGCGCTTCGTGAAGGTCAACCAGGGGTTCCTGGAGATGACGGGCCATCAGCGCGATCGCGTGCTGTGCAAGACGGTGTACGACATCGACGTGCTGCGCGAGGCCGAGCGGCGCGACCTGGCGAAGGAGCGGCTGTCGGCAGGCGAGACCATCCCGCAGATGGAAGCGGAGCTCGATCTGCCCGATGGCGGCACCAAGCTGGTGATCGTGGCCGGGCAGCCGATCGACATGAGCGGCCAGCCCTGCATGCTGTTCACCTTCGCCGATCTTGAGCCGCGCCGCCGCGCGGAAAGCGCGCTGCGCCACAGCGAGGAACGCTTCACCCGGACCTTCGCGCTGGCACCGGTGCCGCTGGCGATCGGCGCGCGCGATGGCCATCGGCTGTGCGAGATCAACGCCTCCTTCACCGCAATGACCGGCTATGCCGCGACCGAGATCATCGGCCGGCCGCTCGGCGAGGTCGCGCTGTGGGACGGCAGCGCGCAGCGCCGCGAGATCGAGCTGGCGATCGAGGCCGGTCAGGACCTGCGTGATCGCGACGTGCGCATCACTGCCAAGGACGGCCGCCCGATCGACTGCCTGATCTCCACCGTCACCATTGGCCTGGGCGACGAACAGTGCGTGCTGTGGTCGTTCCAGGACATCACGCATCGCAAGGCGACCGAGCTCGACCTGATCGAGGCGATCGAATCGGTGATGAAGGACACCAGTTGGTTCAGCCGATCGATCATGGACAAGCTGGCCCGGCTGCGCGCCCCCCAGCGCGACGCCACGGGGCCCGGCATCGACGACCTGACCCTGCGCGAACGCGAGGTGCTGGCACTGATCTGCCGCGGGCAGGACGACAAGACGATCGCGCGCACGCTGGGCGTGGCGGGCAACACCGTCCGCAACCATGTGGCGCGCATCTACGCCAAGATCGGCGTGAACCGGCGGATCGCCGCCGTCGCCTGGGCGCGTGCGCGCGGGTTTGACGGGGAAGGCATCGCCATCGAGGCACCGAACCAGGAGAGGGCAGCATGAGCGAGCCGACGACCCCGCGTGCGCGGGCGGCCAAGGCCCGCGAAACGAAGGCATCCGTGCAGGAAGCGATCGGCAAGCTGATCGGCGACGACGAGGCGCAGCGGCGCGGTGCCGCCGCCCGCAAATCGGCTGCCGCGGAACGGAAGACCGGGCCGGCCGACTGAGGCCGCGCCCAACCATCTGACAGGAGATCCTATGACGACTTCGACCACCGGCCTCGCGCCGGATGAACTGGCGCGCGCGCCGCGGATCGCCCCGCGCTTTTCGTGGGGCGCGATCTTCGCCGGTGTGGTGATCGCGATCGCGGTCCAGCTGGTGCTGGGCATATTGGGCGCCGGCATTGGCCTGACGATGATCGATCCGGTCGAAGGGTCGACCCCGGGGGCGGCCGGCTTCGGGATCGGCGCCGGCCTTTTCTGGCTGCTCACAACGATCATCGCGCTGGGCGCAGGCGGGTTCGCCGCGGCACGGGTGGCACGCCTTGCCGATCGGTTCGATGCGCTGGTGCATGGGCTGGTGGTGTGGGGCGTCACGCTGATCCTGACGCTTTATCTGATCACGTCGGCGGTCGGCGGCATCATCGGCGGCGCGTTCCGCACGGTGGGCGTGGTGGCGGGCGCCGCCGGCAGCACGATCGGCGCGGCCGCCCCGCGCGCAGCATCAATCGCAGGCATCGACGAATCAGACATCCGTGAGGAAGCGGCGGCCTATCTTTCCGATGCGCCCGCCGATCCGGCGCGGATGACGCCCGAACAGGCGCAGAAGGAAGTTGCCGGCGAACTGCCTGCGCTGGCCCGCGGCGGCGCCGAAGGCCAGCGGGCCGAAGCCCGCATCGTCGCGATCGTCGCCGCGCAGCGCGGCATCAGCCAGCCCGAGGCGCAGGCGCAGGTGACGCGCGCCAAGCAGCGCTTTGTGGCCGCCAGGGACCAGACCGTCGCCACTGCCAAATCCGCCACCGATGCGGCGGCGGGCGCCGCGGCTGGCACCTCGTTCATGGTCGTGCTGGCGCTGCTCGTCGGGGCAGCGGCATCCGGTTTCGGCGCAACGGCGGCCACCCGCCGCCGGCTGCGCTGAGTGTGACGGCGGCGGGCCGGCATATCGGGCCCGTCGCCACCTTTGCTGGCGTCCTGCGCCGGCACTGCTACCGGCCGGCGCCTATGAAGCGTCCCGCCGACATCGTGTCAGCCGCCTTGTCAGGCCGCTGCGCGCGATGTCGCTGGCGTAGCCGGACGCCGGCGCATCGCGCTGCCGATCAGACCGAAGCCGCCGATCATCAGGGCCCAGCTGGCCGGCTCGGGGACTGCGGTGCCGATCTCGCTGATCGTGAGCGTGTAGCTGCCGGGACCTTCATATTCGGAGAGCGAGAAGGTGCCGGTCCGGAAGGTCGGCGCATTTACCGGGCCGGTGTAAAGCTGCGGACCATCCGCGACGAAGAAGGTCGAGAAATCGACATAGTCGATGATGCTCAGGCCACCGCCGAGCGATCCATCGAAAAAGCCGATATCGAACGCGCCCGAAGCGGCGCTCGATACCGGCACATCCCAGATCACGAACCCGGTGCCGCCGATCCATTCGTTCGGCACAGGATCCGAATCGATCTGGAAGCTGGCGGTGTAGTCGCCAGTGATATCGAACTGCAGCAATGCCGCGTCCGCCGCAGTCGACACGGTGGCGGTGGCGGCCAGCAGACCGGCCAGAGCGAGAGCTTTCATGAATTCCCCTTCGAAATGTGCGGGTTGAGCGCGGAATAGGGGTTAACCGCCGCTTCGCCATCCGCCAAGCGCCTTGCCCGGTGATGATCGACGTCAGCCCACCGGCGCGCCGCAGCCGCGGATCGCCTTCGGTTCGGGGCGTGGGCCGCGTGCTTCGTAGGCCGCCATATATCCGCCAGCCGACGGCATCGCCTGGCGATCGACGCGGGCATAGCCCACCGCCGCCATCTCGCAATCCAGCAGCGCCGGCGGCGTGCCGTGGTTCGCGGTGTCGCGATCGGCATCGACGACGATCACCCGCCCGCCGGGGCGCAGCGCAGGCCGCATCCGCCAGAGGAATTCATAGGGCTGCTCGATCTCATGATACATGTGCACGAGCAGGATCCGATCGAAGCTGTTCTCGGGCAGCATCGGATCGGCAGGCTCGCCCAGCTTCACGCTGACATTGTCGAGCGTCTCACGCGTCACGCGTTCCGCCAGCCGGTCGCGGACTGCCGGCACGATGTCCTGTGCCAGAACGCGGCCCTCGGCACCCACGCGCTGGGCCAGCCGGATCGTGTAATAGCCCTCGCCCGCACCGATATCCGCCACGGTGCTGCCCGGGCGGATGCCGGCGCGATCCATCACCTCGTCCGCCTCGCGCAGCCGGTCCCGCGCCTCCTCGGTCGACCAGCGCGACGACACGATCGGCGCGACCGGGCGATGCGCTTCGGGGAATTCACTGGGCTTCGGATCGCGCGGTTGTCCCGCCGATTGCGAGCAGGCGGCGAGCAATCCCAGACCGAGCCCGATCGTGGCGCAGAAGCGCATCCTAGTCGACATCCTCGACATCGACCTTCTCGCCGGTCACTCGCTGCGACAGTGCCGCCGCCATGAAGCGATCGAGATCGCCGTCGAGCACGTCGTCGGGCGCGGTCGATGTCATGCCGGTGCGCAGGTCCTTCACCAGCTGATAGGGCTGCAGCACATAGGATCGGATCTGGTGACCCCAACCGATTTCGGTCTTCGCCTCGTAGCCCGCGGTCGCCTCCGCCTCGCGGATCTGCAGCTCGCGTTCGTACAGCCGCGCCTTCAGCTGCTTCATCGCCTCGGCCTTGTTCTTGTGCTGCGAACGCTGGTTCTGGCAGGCCACGATGATGCCGGTCGGGATATGAGTGATGCGGACCGCGGAGTCGGTGGTGTTGACGTGCTGCCCGCCCGCGCCCGAGGCGCGATAGGTGTCGATCTTCAGGTCCTTGTCCAGCACCTCGATGTCGATATCGTCGTCGACTTCCGGATAGACCCAGACGCTGGCGAAGCTGGTGTGCCGGCGGGCGGCCGAATCATAGGGGCTGATCCGCACCAGCCGGTGCACGCCGCTCTCGGTCTTGGCATAGCCATAGGCATTCTCGCCCTTCACCAGCAGCGTGGCCGACTTGATGCCCGCCTGCTCGCCCGAATGATGGTCGATCAGCTCCACCTTCAGCCCGTGGCGCTCGGCCCACCGGGTGTACATGCGGCTCAGCATGCCGGCCCAGTCCTGGCTCTCGGTGCCGCCGGCGCCGGCATTGACCTCGATATAGCTGTTGTTGCCATCGGCCTCGCCGGCCAGCAGCGCCTGTACCTTGTCGCGCTCGGCACGCTCGGCAAGCGCGCCCAGGCTGGCGATGCCTTCCTCGGCCATCGCGGCGTCGCCTTCGGCATCGGCCATTTCGATCAGCTCGAGCGTGTCGCTGAGCTCGCTCTCGATCGCGCGGGTCGCGCTGATCGCCTCGTCCAGCCGCCGACGCTCGCGCATCACGTCCTGCGCCGCCTTGGGATCGTTCCAGAGCGTCGGGTCTTCGACCTTGTTGTTCAGCTCGTCCAGCCGGCGCAGCGCGCGATCCCAATCGAGGAAGCGGCGTAGCAGCGCGAGGGCCTGGTTGATCTGGTCGGCATGAGCCTGCGCTTCGGCGCGCATTATCTTTCTCCGGGATGCGATTGCGGGCGGCTTAGTAGATGCCGCCCTCCCGCTGCAAGAAATCCCTGTCGGGGCCGACGCGTTCCGCGCGCGGCACCACCCGCTTGACGATCTCGTCGCGGCGGCTCGCACGGCGTGGCTCGCTCTCGGGCTTGAAGGCTTCCCAGATGATCGCGGCCTTGGGATCGGTGCCCGGCCAGCCGCCATAGACGCGCCGGCCAGACTTGCGATCGATCCTGACCATGCGGATGCCGGGCGGTGCGCGGAACGGCACCACCGGCATGCCTTCCATCGCCACCTTCGCGAACTGCTTGAAGATCGGCGCAGCCACGGTCCCGCCCTGGGCATAGCCGCCCAGCGAGCGCGGCTGATCGAATCCCATATAGACGCCCGCGACCAGATCGGCCGATCCACCGACGAACCAGACATTGGTCGGTCCGGTGGAGGTGCCGGTCTTGCCGAACAGCGGCCGGCCAAGATCGCGCAGCACGGTCGCGGTGCCGCGCTGGACGACGCCTTCGAGGATGTGCACCGTCTGATAGGCGGTCATCGCATCCATCGCCTGCTTCGATCGCATCGGCGGACGCGGCATCGGCTTGCCATCCCAATCGCGTGCGCGGCAGCCCTGCATGATCGCGCAGCGATTGTCGGTGCGGTAGATCAGCTTGCCGTGGCGATCCTGGATATAGTCGACCAGGCTCGGCTTAAGCTCGCGCCCCTGGTTCGCCAACATCGCATAGGCGTTGGTCAGCTTCATCACGGTCGTCTCGCCAGCGCCCAGCGAGATGCCCAGGAAGGCGGGATAATCGCCGATCCCCATCCGGCTGGCGGTGGCCACCACGCGCTTCATGCCGGTCTGGCTGGCGGCGCGCACCGTCATCAGGTTGCGCGACTGTTCAACGCCCCAGCGCATCGTCTGCGGTCCGGCATTGCCGCCGGAAAAGTTGCGGAAGCATTTCTGGCCCAGCCGCGCACCCTGCCAGACACAGAACGGGCCATCGACGATGATCGACGCAGGCGTCATGCCGCCATCCAGCGCGGCCGCGTAGACGAACGGCTTGAAGCTCGATCCGGGCTGGCGCAGCGCCTGGGTGGCGCGATTGAAGCTCTGCCCGCCGCGCTCGTCCCAGCCGCCCTGCATCGCATAGACCCGGCCAGTGTGCGGATCCTCCGCCACGAACCCGCCCGACACTTCTGGAATGGTGCGCAGCAGGTAATTGTCGCCATCGCGCTTGACGACGATGACGTCGCCGACCTTCAGATAATCGTACGCGCGCCCGCCGACGCCTCGGCGTGGCATCGTCGCCCCCCACGACGGCAGGGTGCCGGTCGATCCATCCGTGAAGCCGATCTCGGCAATCCCGCCGGCCTTGTTCAGCACGACCGCGGCGCGCCAATCATCATAGCCGGTGCCGACATTTTCGGCCACCAGCCGCCCGCGCCAGCCTTCGCCAGCGTCAATGGTGGCGATCGGCCCGCGCCAGCCGCGGCCGGCATCATAGCGGGCCAGCCCGTCGCGAAGCGCATCCTCCGCCGCCTTCTGCATCCTTGGGTCGAGCGAAGTGCGCACCCACAGGCCGCCCGAATAGACGCCGTACGGGCCATCATCGCTGTTCTCGCCATATTTGGCGATCAGCAGCCGGCGAACTTCCTCCAGGAAATAACCGCCGGTGGCGCGCGGCGCGGCGCGCGCACGCGGCCGCGTGCCCAACGGGCTGGCGGTCGCGGCGGCGCGCGTGGCCTCGTCGATATAGCCGTTGTCGCGCATCTCGTTCAGCACATAGTTGCGGCGGATCAGCGCGCGCTCCTCGTGGCGTTCGGGCGTGTAATTGCTCGGCGCCTTGGGCAGGATCGCCAGATAGGCGGCCTCGGGCAGCGTGAGATCACCAACATCCTTGTCGAAATAGGCGCGCGCAGCGGACTGCACGCCATAGGCGTTGCGGCCCAGGAAGATCTGGTTGAGGTAGATTTCCATGATCTGCTGCTTGGTCAGCACGCTTTCGATCCGGTAGGCGAGGATCGCTTCCTTCACCTTGCGCGTGACCGAATATTCGTCGCCGATCAGCAGATTCTTGGCCACTTGCTGGGTGATGGTGGAAGCGCCGCGCGCGCGCTCGCCCGATCCGAACTTGCTGGCGTAGTCGATGATCGCGCCCGCCAGCCCGGGGAAATCGATGCCGCCATGCGTGAAGAAGGTCTTGTCCTCGGCGGAGATGAAGGCCTGGATCAGCACCGCGGGATATTCGTCGAAGGCAAGCTCCACCCGGCGCTCGCGCGCGAAGGCGTGGATCGGGGTGCCATCGGCAGAACGGACGTTGGTCGGCAGCGGCGGTTCGTAGCTCAGCAACGTGTCCGCCGAAGGCAGACCGCGTGCGAACAGCAGCCAGATCAGCAGAAGCCCGGTCAGCCCCAGGCCGACCAGGATCGCCAGCCAGCGCACCCAGCGACGCTGGAAGGCACGCCCGACCGCAGCCACAGCGCCGCCGCCAGCCTGCTGCAAACGCAACGACAATGGCTGGGCGCGCTCACTCATGCGGCCAGCGTCTAGCAGGTTCGGATCGCTTTGCCAGCGTGCGGGCCGCACCGCCGGGGCGGCCCGCCCGATCGATCAGAGGATGAAGTCGCCCGCGGCCAGCGGCAGATTGCCGGCGGTGACCACGACCAGCATGAAATCGGCCACCGTATCGCCATCGACATCGCCGAACACGAACTGGTTGGTACCGCTCGCCTGCACACGCAGTTCGCCCGCGATGCCGCTGAAGCCCGCGGTGCCCACGAAGCCGAACGCATCGTCACCGCCACCTGCGATCGCATCGAGCGCCGACAGATCGATGCGGTCGCCCTGCGCGCGCGAAAGATCCTGGATCTTGTCGGCGGTCGGGAAGGTCGCCCCGCTGTCGGACAGCGCGGCGAGGCGGAACAGATCCGCACCGGCACCGCCCTGAAGAATATCCGCGCCGGCGCCGCCATCCAGCACATCGTCGCCCTCGCCCGCGCGCAGGAAATCCGCACCCAGCCCACCGGTCAGCTGATCGCCACCACCCTCGCCATAAAGGATGTCGTCGCCGTCGCCCCCGGCAATGGCGTTGCCCAGCGCGTTGCCGATCAACAGGTTGGCGGATGCATTGCCGGTCAGATCGAGCGCGCTGCCGGTCAGCGTGCCGCGCTCCACCTCGGCGGACAGCGTGAAGCTGACCGAAGCGAGGACGGTATCGGTGCCGCCGCCCGCCAGCTCGACCACCGTGTCTCCGGCATCGTCGACATAATAGAGGTCGTCGCCCGCGCCGCCGGTCATCGCATCCGCACCGGTGCCGCCGATCAGCACGTCGTTGCCGTCGCCACCCAGCAGGATATCGATACCCGCACCGCCCTGAAGATTGTCGGCATCGCCACCGCCGTCGAGCGTGTCGTCACCATCCTGGCCGCGCAGCACATCGGCGCCCAGCCCGCCTTCCAGCCGATCATTGCCGGCCAGACCGCTCAGCACGTCGGCACCGTCATTGCCGACCAGCTTGTCGCGCCCGGCGCTGCCATCTAGCCGATCGACGCCGGTGCCGCCGATCTGGAACGCATCGAAGGCGGGGGTGATCGCGTAGACGCTGACCGTGGCAGAGCCTTCGTTCGAGACGATCAGCAGCGGCGTGCCGCTCGGGCTGTCGGCAGCCGAGACGAAGGTGGCGCCTTCGGGCGCGACATCGCCGGGGAAGGAGGCGGTGCCGACGAACTGGACGTCGGCCGGGCTGGTCACGTCGTAGATCGCGGTCAGGTTCGATCGCTCGAGCTGGAGAAAGGCATAGGTGCGGCCGGAGATGACGCCGATCACGACGCCTTCGGGCTCGCTGCCCTTGTCGTCGCTGCGGGTATCGTCATAGCCGACACCGCCGGTCGCGACGAGGCCGAACGACGCGGCCAGCAGCTCGGTCTGCGCGCCGCTATCGAAGACCTGGTTGCCGGCGGCATCGACAATCGAGAAGCTACGCCCGCCATAGGTAAGGATCTGGTCGATATCGCCGTCATTGTCGGTATCGCCGCGCAGTCCGGGATAGTTGATCACGTTGAGCCGCCCGAGCGCGCTATTGGCCTTCAGCGCAGCTTCGTTCGGGAACAGCGTATCGTCGAGATCATAGCCAGCATTGCCGAGCCGGATGGTCTCGTCCGGCGCGATGAAATCATCGCGATTGTCGCCTTCGTTGGCCATCACATAATAGGTCTGGCCATCGGCGCCCCGGAAGCTGGCGATCGCATCGGGCATGTAGGTGCCGAACACCGGCCGGCCGGTCTGGAAATTGATCGCGGTGGTGTTGCCCGCGCCGTCGCGATCGCTGCCGTCGAACGGCAGGGCCGAAAAGTCCTTCAGCCCAAGCGGCACGATATCGGTGAAGCGTCCGGTGGCGATATCGAGGATGGCGACCGCATTCGCCTCCTGCAGCGTCACCATCGCGGTCAGCCCGTCGGGCGACAGCGCGATATATTCGGGCTCCAGATCCTGGGCGAGCGTGGTGTTGGCGAACTCGGTGCCGGCCAGCCCGGCGAACACGCGCACGCCTTCGGCACGCAGCGCATCGGCGGAAAAGCCGTCGAAAGTGGCGGTGGCGACAGTGGCCGCACCGGGCGCGCCGAGCGTGATGATGCTGACCGATCCGTCCGCATCCTGCGCCGTGCTGATCATCTCACCTTCGTTGGCCACCAGGATGCGGCTGCCATCCGCAGTGAAGGTCAGCATGTCGGGATTTCCGCCGACCGTGATCGACTGAACGAGATTGCCCTGCGCATCGATCAGGAACACACGGCCCGGATCGGTCTTCACTGGTGCGGCGACGGCCACCGCGATCAAGCCGCCATGCACAGCGACGCTGTTGACGTCGTTGCCGAAGGCGAAGGGCGGTTGTGAGAAATCGATCCGGCCGAGCAGCGTCGGCGTGGTGGGGTTGGAAAGATCGACACGCGAGACGCCACCCGGCGCTGCGACGAACAGGGTGCGGCTGGCGGCATCGAACGCCGAAATCTCCGCGCCCGTCAGCTGGATGCGGCCGATCTGCGCTATGCCGAGATCGTTGTTCGCGGTGGTGGTGAGCGCCATGCCGTCTTCCCCTGATCGATAGTTCGGATCAGCGGCTATCGGCGCTTCGCGACACGACAGTTGCGGCAGCATGACGCCACAGCGGCGAAAAGATTACGAAACGAAGACGGGGACCGGGCCGAAGCCCGATCCCCGCCAGCACCCCCTGTTGCGGGATCAGAGAATGAAGTCGGTCGCGATCAGCGGCGTATTGCCCTGGGCGGCCACGACCAGCATGAAATCGGCCACCGCATCGCCGTTGACGTCCCCGAACACGAACTGGTTGGTGCCGCTGGCCTGGACGCGCAGCTCGCCCCCAGTGCCGCTGAACGCCGCCGCGCCGATGAAGGTGAAGCTGGTGTCACCCGGCCCCGGGCCGTTGGCGTCGATCGCCGAGACATCGATCCGATCGCCTTCCGCGCGACTGAAATCCGATATCCGATCCGCGGTCGCGAACACGGGACCGCTATCGGCCAGCGTCGCAAGCCGGAACCGATCCGCGCCGGTGCCACCCTGCTGCTGATCGACGCCGAGCCCGCCGACGAGCAGATCGTCGCCAGTGCCGCCACGCAGGAAATCATCACCGGCATCGCCGAACAACTGATCCGCGCCGTCATTGCCCAAGATGGTATCCGCACCATCGCCACCGCGGATGATGTTGGCGCCACTGTTGCCGTTGAGCGTATTGGCGATTGCATTGCCGGTCAGCGCGATATCCGCCGTACCGGCGATGATCCCCGTCTCCACTTCGCGGCCCAGCGTGTAGTTGACCGACACGACCGCGCGATCGGTGCCGCCGCCGGCCGCTTCGGCGATCGCATCGGCCGCATTGTCGATATAATAGAGGTCGTCGCCATTGCCGCCGACGAGCGTATCGGCACCGGTGCCACCGTCGAGCGTGTCGTTGCCCTCGCCACCGCGCAGCAGATCACTGCCATCGCCGCCGTTCAGCACATCGTTGCCGCCGTTGCCGACCAGCACGTCGTTGCCGCCATTGCCATTCAGCGCATTGGCCGCCTCGGTGCCGTTGATGGTGTTGGCGGTCTCGCTGCCGAAGCCGTTGAGTGCACTGCCGGTCAGCGTCAGCACTTCCACTTCGCCGGTCAGCGTGTAGCTGACCGAAGCGATGACCCGGTCGTTGGTGCCGCCGCCGATCGCCTCGACCACGACATCGGCGAGATTGTCGACATAGAACAGGTCGTCGCCCGCGCCGCCGATCATCCGGTCGCCGCCGATGCCACCATCCAGCAGATCATTGCCATCGCCGCCGTCGAGCAGATCATTGCCGTCACCGCCCTGCAGCGTATCGTTGCCGCCCGCACCGATCAGTGTGTCGTTACCGCCCTGGCCGCGCAGCAAATTGGCATTGCCGTTGCCGGTGATGACGTTGGCATCGCCATTGCCGTCGCCCTGCGTCGCCGCACCGGTCAGGATCAGATTCTCGAAATTGGCGACCAGCGTGTAGCTGACGCTGGCGGAGACGGTATCGATCCCGCCGCCGGCCAGTTCGATCAGCTGCTCGCTGCCTTCGGTGATGTAGAGATCATCGCCATTGCCGCCGGCCAGGAAGTCGGCGTCCGCACCACCGTCGAGCGTATCGTTGCCCTCGCCGCCATTGATGCGGTCGGTGCCGGCCCCGCCCAGGAACTGGTCGTCGCCGAGATCGCCGTTCAGCACGTCGTTACCCGATCCGCCGACCAGGAAATCGGCCGCACGGCCACCGGTGATGGTGTCGTTGCCCGCGCCGCCGTTGAAATAATAGGCGCTGGCCGTGTTGGCGGCGACCAACGCATCGGCCGCCGCAGTGCCGAGCACCACGACCTGGAACGCGCTGCCGCGAGCGACGCCCGAGACGAGATCGCGCACATCGAAGGTGGTGCCCGCTGCAGCGACGAAGGTGATGCCTTCATCGTCATAGCGGCCGACCGCACCGATCAGCCCGTCCGCGCCATCCTCGCCCTGCAGCCGCACCGCGAGCCCGCCATCCTGGTTGGCAAGCGTACCGCCATCCAGCGCGGTGCCGTTGCCGACCTCGGCCGAAGTAAAGGTGATGCGCACCTGCGCCGCGCCGGAAACCTGCACGATATCGCTGCCGTCGCCCAGATCGACCGCATCCGCCCCGTCATTGGCCACGTTCACGATCGCGGTATCGTTGCCGATGCCGCCGGAGATGGTGTCGTCGCCAGCGCCACCGATGAAGCTGTCATTGCCGGTGCCGCCGGAAAGCGTATCGCTGCCCGCGCCGCCGACGAGGAAATCGGCCACGGTGCCGCCGGTCAGCACGTCATTACCCTGGCCACCATTCAGATATTGCGACCGCTGCGGCGAAGCGCTGCTGTCATAGACATCGCCGGCCGAGGTGCCGAGCGTGACGACCTCGAACCCGTCGCCGCGCGCCACGCCGGAGACCAGATCGCGCACGTCGAACGTCGAGCCGAGCGCTGCGACCAGCACGATGCCTTCATCGTCCGCCCGCGTGACCGGCCCGGTCAGCGTATCGCCGGCGCCTTCCAGCTGGATGCGTACCGCCAGCCCGCCGGTCTGGTTGGCCTGGGTGCCGCTGTCGTCGGTGCTGCCATTGCCCACCTCGCTGGAGGTGAAGGTCATGCGCAGCTGGCCGGGAGTTCCGGTGAAGAACACATAGTCGAGCCCGCCGCCTAGCGAGAGGCTGTCGCCCATGTCGGTCGCCTGCGCGATCGTCGCGCTGTCGCGCCCGGTGCCGCCAGTGATCGTGTCCGCGCCGATGCCGCCGATATAGCCATTGTCGCCTTCGCCGCCGTTCAGCACGTCATCGCCCGCGCCGCCGACCAGGAAGTCGTTGGCGGTGCCGGTGGTGATGCTGTCATTGCCCTGACCGCCGTTCACATAATAGCTGCGGCCCGCAAAGATCGGCTGCAGCGTGATGGTGTCGGCATCCTGCGTACCCAGCCACACGCTCTCGAACGAACCGCGCGCCGCCCCGCTGACGAGATCGCGCACGTCCAGCGTGCCGCCCGGCACGGCGTTGAAGATGATGCCCTCGTCATCGGCCCGCGCCACCGGCCCGGTCAGGTTCCCGCTGGCATCCTCGGCCTGGATGCGCACCGCCAGGCCACCATCCTGGTTCGCCTGGTTGTTGCTGTCATTGGCGTTGCCGTTGCCGACCTGGCCGGAGGTGAAGGTGATCCGCGTCTCGGTGCCGGGCATGTTGTTGACGATGCCGACGACATCGAGCCCGGTGCCGAGATTGATGCGGTCCGCGCCGCCGGTACCCACTTCATACACCGCGACATCATCGCCGGTGCCGCCGTTCAGAATATCGTCGCCGGTGCCACCTTCGAGACGATCGTTGCCGTCGCCGCCATCCAGCGTGTCGTTGCCGGCACCCCCGATCAGCGTATCGTTGCCGCCGAGACCGCTGATGCTGTCATTGCCGCCGAGGCCGTCGATCGTATCGTCGCCCTCGGTGCCGACCAGCACGTCATCGCCCTGGGTTGGGCCGGCCGGCGGCAGCGTGGCGACGTCGAACTCGCCGTCGTCGAAGCGCACTCGCTCGATATTGGCGAGCGTATCGACCGACCCGTCCGCGAGGTTGGTGACGGTATAGCCCGCACCGGCGACCGCGACGGTGAAGTTCGCACGATTGCCGACATAGATCGCCACGTCGGCCGTGCCGTCGCCGCCATCGATCGTGTCGTTGCCGGTGCCGCCCAGGAACTGGTCGTTGCCGCCGAGCCCGCTCAGCACATCGTTGCCCGCGCCGCCCACCAGGAAATCGTCGATCGTCGCACCGGTCAGCGTGTCATTGCCCAGACCGCCGTTCATATACTGGCTGCGCAGCGTGCTGGGCGCGATGTTGAAGTCGTCGGCGGCGGTGCCGAGATAGACCAAGCTGAAGACGCCGCGGGATACGCCGGAGACGAGATCGCGCACGTCGAACCCGGCCGAGGCCAGAGGCGAATTGATGACGATCCCCTCGTCATCGATCCGCGTCACCGCGCCGACCAGATTTCCGTTCGCATCCTCGCGCTGCAGCCTGATGGCGAGGCCGCCATCCTGATTGGCCAGCGCGCCGCTGTCATTGGCATTGCCGTTGCCGACTTCGGCCGACGTGAAGGTGAGCCGATATTCGGTCGCGGCGCCCTGCACATTGACGATATCGACCGCATCTGCCGGGTTGGTGCCGAGATTGATGGTATCGCCGCCCTCGAACTCGGGATTGATGAACACCCGGTCCTGGCCGGTGCCGCCGTTGATGATGTCGTTGCCGGCGCCGCCGATATAGTTGTTCTGGCCTTCGCCGCCGTTCAGCACGTCGTCGCCTGCCGCGCCGACCAGGAAGTCGTTGCCGTTGCCGCCGGTGATGATGTCGACGCCCTGGCCGCCGTTGATGTAGTAATTCTCGTTGAAGAAGCTGTTGCCCACGGTCAGCGTCTCATCGGCATTGGTGCCGAGCCAGACGCTGCGGAACGAGCCGCGCGAGATGCCCGACGGCGTGTCGCGGACTTCGAGCGTGGAGCCGGCGGTGGCGGTATAGATCACGCCCTCGTCGTCGCCGCGCGCGATCGCGCCAGTCAGGTTGCCAGCTGAATCCTCGGCCTGGATGCGGACCGCGAAGCCGCCATCCTGATTGGCCTGGGTGCCGCTTTCGCTGATGTTGCCGTTGCCGACCTCGTTCGAGGTGAAGGTGAGGCGGGTCTCCGCCGCGGACAGCGTGATGACGTTGACGAAATCGAGGCTGGTGCCGGTATCGATGCGATCGGCCCCGCCGGTCGCGACGTCGTAATTGACGATGTCGATGCCCGCGCCGCCGGTGATCAGGTCGTCGCCGAGCCCGCCGTCGAGGACGTCGTTGCCATCGCCGCCCAGCAGCACATCGATGCCGTCATTGCCGGCCAGCGTGTCGTTGCCGATCCCGCCGACCAGCGTGTCGGCGAACGCACTGCCACTGGCCGCGTCGTTGCCCGCGCCGAGGTTGGCATAGGTCAATGCGCCGGCTGTGGCGGTGTAGAGATCGTCGCCCGCCGTGCCAAGGAAAGCGCGATCGAACTGATCGCCGCGCTGGGTTCCGCTCGGCAGGTCGCGCACGTCGAACTTCGTGCCGCTGCCCGCCACATATTCGATGCCCTCGTCATCGCCGCGGCTGGGAGGGCCCATGAGAGAATCGCTGTTGAAAGCGGCCTGGATGCGAACCGCGAGACCGCCATCCTGATTGGCCTGGGTGTTCGAATCGAGCGCGCTGCCGTTGCCCACCTCGCTTGAGGTGAAGGTCAGCCGGATCAGCGCAGCGCCGGACAGATTGGCGATGTCGCTGCCGGTCCCCAGATCGAAGCTGTCGGTGTCGAGGCCGACCGTCATCGTCAGCGTATCGTCGCCGCTGCCGCCACTGATCGTGTCCGCGCCGGCACCGCCCACCAGGAAATCATTGCCGTCGCCGCCGTCGATCGTATCGATGCCGGCCCCGCCGAACAGCTGGTCGTTGCCGCCGAGCCCATTGATCGTGTCATTCCCGCCCAGGCCGTCGATCACATCGTCGCCGGCCGTGCCGGTCAGCACGTCGTCGCCTTCGGTTGGCGTGGTGGATGCCGGAGCGACCAGGCTATCGATCGCGAACTCGCCATCGGTGGTGCGCACGGTCTCCACGTTGAACACGGTCGTGATGCTGCCGCCACTCTCGGCAATCGTGTAGCCGCCATCGACACGGCGAACGACGATGTCGGCGCGCGCCAGCCCTATCTGCAGCGTATCGGTGCCGCCGCGGCCATCGATCGTATCCGTGCCGGCGGAGAAATAGAACAGGTTCGCAGCATCGGTGCCGCGCAGCGTGTCGTTCAGACCAGAACCGCCGGTGCCTTCGACGCTGACGAGCGTCTGGGTGTTGCCGAAGCCATCGATCAGGAAGCCATCGCGGAGATCGACGACCACGCCGGCCTGGGCGTTCTCGCTGTCCGCGATGCCATCGCCGTCGCTGTCGAGCTGC
Organism: Sphingomonas canaveralia; assembly: GCF_047238125.1. Lineage (NCBI taxonomy): Bacteria > Pseudomonadati > Pseudomonadota > Alphaproteobacteria > Sphingomonadales > Sphingomonadaceae > Sphingomonas > Sphingomonas canaveralia. The sequence goes on along the minus strand of NZ_JBDFMH010000001.1, from coordinate 2,749,835 downwards.
CGATCGATGGTGATGGCATTGATCACGTCGAAGCCGTCACCACCATCGATCAGGCCGCCCCCGGTCAGCGAGCCGGAACTCTGGAATTGATCGTCGCCGCCGGCGCCGATCGCGGTATCGGCGGAGTCGACGAGCAGCAGGTTCGCATTATCGTCACCCGTGAAACTGTCCGCAAAGCGGGTCGACCCGCCCAGCCCTTCGATCGACGACATCAGTTCGACATTGCCGAACCCGTCGTTCGAGATGATGCCGGTCGCCAGGTTGGCGACCACGCCCTGCGTGGCCGTGACCTCGAAGAAGCTAACCCGATCGGAGCCTTCACCCCCGAAGAAGCGATCTACACCCTCGTTGCCGCGCATCAGATCATCGCCAGCGCCGCCGACCAGCGTGTCGTTGCCGGCGCCGCCCTGGATATTGTCGATGTTGAACGTGCCGGCCGGATTGCCGCGGCCGATGATGAAATCGTCCCCGCCTTGCCCACGCAGCGTATTGTTGCGCTCATCGCCGATGATGAAATCCGCCGCGCTGGTGCCGACGATGTTCGGCCCGGTCGCGCTCGTCACTTCCAGGCGATTGATGGCCAGCGCACCGATCGCGAACACCTGGCCGTCGCTGAAGCGGATCTGCTCGACATTGACCAGCGTATCGACCTCGCCGGTCTGGCGATCACCGACCAGATAGGTGCCGGCGGTCGCGGTCTGCGTGATTGCATAGCGCGCAGACGTCCCCTCGTAGAACGCGGTGTCGGTTTCGGTGCCGCCGTCTAGGAAATCCTCGCCCGCGCCGCCGTTCAGCGTGTCGTTGCCGCCATTGCCGATCAGCTGATCGTTGCCGAGCCCGCCGGTCAGATTGTTGCCCGCCGCGCCACTGATCAGAACGTCGTTCCGCGCGCTGCCGACCGCACCTTCGACCAGCACCAGGTTCGCCTGATTGCCGAAGCCATCATCCAGGATGCGCTGCTGGCCCAAGTCGATCGTAACGCCGCCGGTCGCAGCCTGGATTTCGTACGTGCCGTTGCCGTCGACATCGGCGATGCGGGATCCGGTCGCCACTACGGTGTCGAACCCGTTGCCGCCGGTGATCGTGCCGCCGCCTGCGGCAGACCCGCCGACGACCAGTACATCATTGCCATCGCGGCCATCGATCGTATCACCGCTGTCGGCGGCGAGCTGATTGGCACCGGCATCGCCCAGCACCGTATCCGCAAAGCGCGTGCTGCCGCTGACATTCTCGACCGCGAAGAAGAAGTCGGTCGTGCCGAAGCCATCATTGGCGGCGCTGTTCGTGGCCATATCCACCAATACGGCCTGGGTTGCGAGCACGCCGCCGAGATCCGCGCGATCGATCCCGTCGCCGCCGTCGATCAGATCGAAGCCGGCGCCGCCGCCCAGGATATCGTTGCCAAAATTGCCGATCAACGTGTCATCGCCATCGCCGCCGAGCGCGACGTCATTGCCGTCGCCGGCTTCGATCTCGTCGTTGCCGGCGCCGCCGTCCAGCGTATCGTTGCCATCGTCACCGCGAATGCCATCATCGCCGCCATTGCCGACGATGACATCGTCGCCTTCGCCGCCGTCGAGCGCATCGCGCGCGTCGCCGCCGGTCAGCGTGTCATTGCCTTCGAGGCCCACCAGCAGGTTGCTGGTCGCGCCGCCGGTCAGCACGTTCGCGCCGGCATCGCCGACCTGGGCGGTAAAGGTCGCCGCCGCCGCGATGGCAAGCGTGACAGGCGTGTCGCTGTCGTCATTCTCCTGTTCGAACGTCACGAACTCGACATTGGTGATCAGGTCGGCCTCGCCCTCGCCATCGCCGATATTGTAGGCAACATAGCCGCCCTGATACGCCGCGATCGCCCATTCGTCGGGACTATCCTCGAGCAGGATCGTGTCGGTGCCGATGCCGCCATCGATGACGTCGCTACCGTCGCCGCCATCGATGATATCATCGCCCGCGCCGCCGTTGATGATGTCGTCGCCGCGCGGATCGCCGGGATAGGGGATGCCGGCCGGCACCTCGACGAACTCGACGAAGCCGAATTCCTGCGTCTCCTCGTCGAAGCCGAAGGTGCGATCGCCGAACAGCAGGTCATTGCCGTCGCCGCCGTTCAGCGTATCATCGCCCAGGCTGCCGCCGATCGCATTGTCGCCCGTGGTGCCGGTGAACACGTCGTTGAAGCGCGTACCCGACAGATTCTCGACATTGCGCAGCGTGAGATTGCCCTGCCCTGTCGCCTGCACGCCCTGGATGGTCAGATCGATGGTGACGCCGCCGCCGACTTCGGTGATCGCCGAAGACGAGAACAAGGTGGTCCACAGGCCGAGAATGTCGTTGCCGGCACCGCCGTCGACGACGGAATTGGCATCCGCGATCACGAGCACGTCGTCGCCGCCGGCACCATCCAGCGTATCGGCGCCGCCCATGCCGAACAGTCCGTTGTCGCGATCATCACCGGTCAGCGTATCGGCAACCGCGGTGCCGGCCAGCCCTTCGATATCGATCAGCGTGTCGCTGCCACGGCCGGTATTCTGCGCGACGCCCTGCAGCGCCAGCGAAACGGTCACGCCCGGCAGATTGGGGATCGGCGAACCCGCATAGCTTACGAAATCGACGCCGGTCGTGGTGTCGTCGGGCTCCTCGCCGCCATCGAGGATGTCGTTGGTGCCGGGCAACAGATCGAGCAGCACGTCCGACCCCAGCCCGCCGCGCAGGGTGTTGTTGCCGCCCGCGCCGAACAACACGTCGTCGCCGTCGAACCCCTGCAGCACATTGTCGTTGGCATCGCCGATCAGCGTATCGTCGCCGAACGTGCCGTTGACGTTCTCGATGTTGCGCACGGTGGCGGTGCGGCCGACAGTATCGTTCTGCACCAGGTTCGCGCCGAGATTGACGAAGGCGCCCTGCGGGAATTCGGTCGTACCGTCGGTCAGGCCGGATGACATCTGCAGCAGATCGATGCCGTCGCCGCCGTCATAGACGCCGCCGCCGGTCGCCGAACCGTTCATCTGCAGCATGTCGTTGCCGGCACGCCCCTCGATGATATCTTCGCTGCTGGCCAGCAGCAGATTGTCGCCGTCATTGCCGCGCAGTGTATCCACGAAGAAGGTGGTGTTTCCGAGACCTTCGATGCTTGTCATCGTCTCAGCGTTGCCGAACCCATCATTGCTGATCACACCCGTCGCCAGATCGGCGACGACGCCTTGGGTGGCGGTTGGCTCGAAGAAGCTGATCCTGTCGAACCCTGTTCCTCCGTCGAAGCTATCCACGCCCGCGCCACCGCGCAGGAAATCATCACCATCGCCGCCGAAAATCTGGTCGTCGCCAGCCTCGCCATACATGAAATCCGCGTCCGCACCGCCGTCCAGGATGTCGGCGCCCGCGCCGCCGCGCAGCTGATCCAGGCCGCTGCCGCCCTCGAGCCGGTCGTCGCCATTATTGCCGCGGAGGAAATCGTCGCCGCCATTGCCGACCAGGTGATCTTTGCCAGCGCCGCCGACGAAGCTGTCGTTCCCGTCGCCGCCGATCTGCTCGTTATCGTAGGGAGGAGTGTTTTCGGTAAGACCGGGCTTGCGCGAACGAATGGCCATCGTGGGTACCCCTCCAGTGATTTTTGCCGCTCGCGCGCGGACGGCGCGAGGGGCCGGGCCCAGCGAGCCCGGCATCGGTGGCGCGAAACTGGATCAAGATTTCGAAGACTGGAATCCCAAATTTGCCTGTCCGGGCTGACATTTGTCGCAACATGTCGGATCCGTACAAAAAAGGGGCCGCGTTGCCGCGGCCCCGAAGGTGCACCTACCTTTATTATGGTATCAGAGCACGATGTCCGTCACGATCAAGTTCGGCAGGACCGGCGTGGTGGCGATCACCGTTACCAGGAAGTCGGCGACTGAATCGCCGTTGGTGTCGCCCATCACGAATTGAGCGCCACCGCTTTGCTCGACCCGCAGTTCGCCGGCTGTGCCCGAGAAGGCGGCATTGCCGATGAAGCTGAACGCCTGATCGCCATCGCTGTTGACGTTCGCATCAACCAGCGAGAGATCGATCCGATCGCCATCGAGGCGATTGAAGTCGCGGATCAGGTCGGCCGTATCGAACGTCGTGCCGGTGTCCGCGGCGGACGACAGGCGGAAGGTGTCGGCTCCGAGACCGCCCTCATGCACGTCGCGGCCCGCGCCGCCATCGAGGATGTCATTGCCATCCCCGCCACGATTCAGATCGTCGCCGGCCCCGCCCAGCAGCGTGTCGTCGCCTGCCAGACCATAGAGCTCGTCATTGCCGTCGCCGCCATCGATGACATTGGCGGCGCCGTTGCCGAACAGGCGGTTGCCGAGCGCGTTGCCGCCCAGATCGATCGCGTCACCGCCGGTCAGCGTTGCGTTCTCGATCTCGGCAGACAGCGTGTAGCTGACCGAGGCCACTACGGTATCGGTGCCGCCGCCGGCCAGCTCGACGATCACGTCGCCGGTATCGGTGACATAGTAGAGATCGTTGCCGTCCCCACCGATCATCGTGTCGTTGCCGGCGCCGCCCTGCAGGTTGTCGTCACCGCCCAAGCCGATCAGCGTATCGTCGCCATCGGCGCCACGCAGCGTGTTGGCGCTGGCGTTGCCCGTGATCGTGTTGGCGCCGCCGTTGCCGGTGCCGACTTCGGCCGTGCCCCCAAGGATCAGATTCTCGACATTGGCGGACAGGAAGTAGCTGGCATTCGCCGTGACCGTATCGATACCGCCATCTTCCAACTCGACGATCGTGTCGGCGCCGACATCGACGATATAGCTGTCATTGCCCCCACCGCCGATCAGGAGGTCCACCCCCGATCCGCCGACCAAGAAGTCGTTTCCGTCACCGGCAGTGACCACATCATCGCCCGCGCCGGCATTGTAGTAGAAGTTCTGCGCGACGCGGAACGGTGGGAAGAAGGTCAGATCGTCATCACCATCCGTGCCCAGCACGACGCCTTCGAACGTGTCGCCGCGCGCGGCACCCGACACGAGATCGCGGACGTCGAAGGTGATGCCCTGCGTACCGGCGACGAAGGTTATGCCTTCATCATCGTAGCGCGATTCGAGCCCGGTCAGGTTGCCGTCGGCATCCTCGGCCTGGACGCGCACGGCAAGGCCGCCATCCTGGTTCGCCATGCTGTTGCTATCGACCGCGCTGCCGTTGCCGGCCTGCGACGAGGTGAAGGTGATCCGGATGTTGCCGGTGCCGCCATCGTTCCGATCGAAGCGCACGGTGTCGTTGCCACTGCCGAGATTGACGAAGTCAGCGCCATCGGTCGCGACATTGACGTTGACCGTATCGTCGCCCTCGGCCCCGTTGATGACATCGACACCGGCACCGCCAGTGAAGCTGTCATTGCCAGCACCGCCCGTCAGCACGTCATCACCGGCACCGCCGAACAGCTGATCGTTGCCTGAACCAGTGGTCAAGCGGTCGTTGCCAGCCCCGGCCGTGATCGACGCCGTCACGTTACCGGTGTCGATCACATTGTCGCCGGTATCTGCAAGGAACAGGTTGATGCTTTCGAAGCCGGTGATCGACGTCCCGTCCGACGCAGTACCGGTGCCGGTGCCATCGAGCGTGAGCGTGATCGGGGTTCCCGACCCCACTTCGGGACCATTGAAGTTGAAGTTGATCAGCAGGAAGTCATTGCCGGCACCACCGTTCAACTGATCAAGCTTGCCGCCGGTGACGAAATCGTCGCCATCGCCTGCGTCGACAATGTCGCGTTCCGGCGCAATCGATCCGCCAAAGATGTTGGACGGCCGATCGACGGAGTCGATCGTGTCGTTGCCCGCGCCGCCGAGGAAGGTATCGGTGCCCGCGCCGCCGCTGAGCGTATCATTGCCCGCACCGCCGACAAGGAAATCAGCCACGTCACCGCCGGTGATCACATCGGCACCGCCCCCGCCGTTGAAATAATAGGAGCGGCTTGGGCTGACAGCGTTCATGAAGTCGGCGTCGGCGGTACCGAGCGTCACGATCTCGAACGTATCGCCCCGCTCCACCCCGGAGGTGAGGTCGCGGACGTCGAATGTCGTGCCGGCTGCGGCAACGAAGGTGATGCCTTCATCGTCATATCGGCTTGCGTTCACGCTGGCCACGCCAGCCTCTTCGGCAGCAACGCGGACTGCGAGCCCGCCATCCTGATTGGCTCCGGTGCCGCCATCGACAGCGTTGCCATTGCCGACCTCGGCCGATGTGAACGTCAACCGGATCTGGCTGGCCCCCGACAACTGGACGATATCCGCACCGGCGCCAAGATTGACGAAGTCGACGCCGTCGGTCGCCAGATTCTGGATCGCGGTATCATCACCCTCGGCACCGCTGATAACATCGACGCCGGCACCGCCGATGAAGCTGTCATTGCCCTCGGCACCGGTCAGGACGTCATCGCCTCCGCCGCCGACGAGGAAGTCGTTCGCGGTTCCGCCAGTGACGACATCGTTGCCCAGGCCTGCGTTGAAGTAGTAGGGGCGGCTCGACTGGACCGCGGTCAGGATATCGGCTGCGCTGGTGCCCAGCACGACAATCTCGAAGCGATCTCCACGCTCCACGCCCGAAACGAGATCGCGAACGTCGAATGTCGTGCCGGCCGCCGCGATGAAGGTGACGCCTTCGTCGTCGTAACGGCTCGCGTTGATGTCGGCGTTACCGTCGGCATCCTCCGCAGCCACGCGCACGGCCAGCCCACCATCCTGGTTGGCCAGGGTATTGCTGTCGACCGCATTGCCATTCCCGACCTGAGCCGAGGTAAAGGTCAACCGGATCTGGGTGGCGCCAGAGAGCTGGACGATGTCGGAACCCGTACCGAGATTAACGAAATCGACGCCGTCGGTCGCCACGTTCTGGATTGCGGTATCGTCGCCCTCGGCACCGTTGATGACGTCGACCCCGCCGCCTCCAATGAAGCTGTCATTGCCTTCGGCACCCGTGAGAACGTCGTCGCCGGCTCCACCGACGAGGAAATCGTCGCCCGTCCCGCCGATCACCACGTCATTGCCCATGCCGGCATTGAAATAATAGGGGCGGCTGGCCTGTTCGGCGGTCAACGTATCGGCCGCCATGGTACCGAGCACCGCGATTTCGAAGCGATCGCCGCGAGCGACGCCCGACACGAGATCGCGCACATCGAAGGTCGTGCCTGCGCCCGCGATGAAGATCGTGCCCTCGTCGTCATAGCGGCTGGCTTCGCCGGTCAGCGTGCCGTCATCGCCCTCGGCCTGTACACGCAAGGCCAGACCGCCGTCCTGATTAGCCTGATCGTTGCTGTCGACTTCCGTTCCGTTGCCCGCCTGCGAAGAGGTAAAGGTCAGACGGATCTGCCCGGCACCAGAGAGTTGCGCGAAATCGAGGCCATCACCAAGGTTAACGAAGTCGACGCCGTCGGTGGCCAGATTCTGGATCGCCGTGTCGTTACCGCTTTCTCCGCGGATCACATCGACGCCGCCGGCGCCGGTCAAAATGTCGTCGCCACCGCGACCATTGAGAACATCATTGCCCTCCGTGCCGGTCAGCACGTTGTTGCCGTCATCGCCATCTTGTTCCAAGGTTCTTCCTCCAATGTGGCGGCCGTGTTCGGCGCGCGCGGAAAAACCTGCCCCGCCCCCCCTATGGGCAGGTGGCGCTTTGATTGGCGCAAGAAAATTGCATCACCAAGTCATTTATTTTCGCATGATATTCAGGACGGATGAAACCATTTGCACTGCGCTGCGTAGCTCGCCGTCATTGATAATGCAGTATTTCTAGCGTGTTTCCCGTTCGGCCAGCCGGCGCGCGAAATGCGCGATCACCGCGCGGCGAACGCCGAGCGCAATTGCCTGCTGCCCCTCGTCGGAGAAGATTCGCTTCGCATCGTCGAGATTGGTCATGTAGCCGGTCTCGAGCAGGACCGATGGCACATCGGGCGCCTTCAATACGATCAAACCGGCGAAGCGGTGGAAGCTGGTCTTGAATTCGACCAGAGGTGACATCTCGCGCTGCAGCAAAGCCGCGAATTCGGACGAGACGTTCATGGTTTCGCGCTGGGCAAGGTCGACGAGGATCGACGAAACATCCGACGTCTCGATGCCGAGATTCACGCCGTTCAGCACATCCGCCCGGTTCTCGCGCGCCGCCAGTTGCGCCGCTACCCGATCCGAGGCGACTTCGGACAGCGTATAGATCGTCGCACCGCGCGCGGTGTTGCCGGACGGCGCGCTGTCGGCATGGATCGAGATGAACAGATCCGCCTTCAGCCGGCGGGCGATCTCGCGGCGTTCGCCCAGGATGATGAAGCGATCATCCTCGCGGGTCAGCGCAACACGGACCCGCCCACTGTCCACCAATTCGTCGCGAATGGCCTTGGCGATCGCCAGCGCGGCATCCTTCTCACGTCGGCCGCCATAGATCGAGATCGAACCCGGGTCATGCCCGCCGTGCCCGGCATCGATCACCACCAGCGGTCGATCCTTGCCACGCCCGCCATAGATCTTCGGTAGCGGCGCGCGCCGCGGCTGCGGCGGGGGCAGGCGGATCGTGACGCTGTTGCGCCCGGCCGCGGGCGCCATCGCCAACGCCGCCGGCCGATCGACCGGTGCGGCAAGCGCGAGTGCGGAAAGGATCAGGGTCACCAGCACGGGCGCCCTTCTGCCGTGCCGGCGCGCTTATGGTCCAGCGCAAATCGCCGTGGTGCGCGCGGTTGCCGGCGTGCTGGCGCGCGGACGTCACAGCCGGGCCGCGGGCGCGATGCTTGTGCCGGGCGGATGGCGATGCTAGCAGTTTGGCCACCGATCCGGCCGCGCCTTTGCGCGCGACACCGGGCACGGTCTTCGCCGGGGGCGGCATGCCCGCAACCGGCCTGCTAGGTTGACGTCGCAATGGTCCATATCTTTCCTGTCTCCACCCGCCGCCCGCAGGGGCGCGGCGCGTGGACGCGGGACTTCTTCCCGGCGCGCCGCGCCGGGGATGGCCGTGCGGCAGAGGCAATTTCCGCAAACCCGCCGACAGACGGCGCCCGCATCTCGGCGGACCGTCTGCGGCCATCCTATCGCGTGACTCCGCCGCCCGAAGCAGGGCCGGAGCGCGCCCGGAGACATAAGAATGACCACGCGCATGTTGATCGACGCGCGCCACCGGGAGGAAACCCGCGTGGCTGTCGTCAAGGGAAACCGCATCGAGGAATTTGATTTCGAGAGTGCCGAGCGCAAGCAGCTCAAGGGGAATATCTATCTTGCCAAGGTGACGCGCGTCGAGCCGTCGCTGCAGGCGGCGTTCGTCGATTATGGCGGCAATCGCCACGGCTTCCTGGCCTTTTCGGAAATCCACCCCGACTATTACCAGATCCCGAAGGAGGATCGCGAGGCGCTGCTGCGTGAGGAGGCCGAGCACGCCGCCGAGGAAGAGGCGCTGCGCAGCCGCGACGACGACCATGACGACGAGGACCCGCACGGCGATCGCGACCGCGACGACGAGCATCATGATCATGACGATCATGATGGCGCCGAAGGCGATGGCGGCGAAGGATCGGCACCGCCGGCGGAGGCCGTCGACGGCCATGGCGCCGCCGACGACAGCGCTGTGGAGAACCTGCGCCAGCGCCGCATGAACCTGCGCCGCCGCTACAAGATCCAGGACGTGATCCGCCGCCGGCAGGTGCTGCTGGTCCAGGTCGTCAAGGAAGAGCGCGGCAACAAGGGCGCGGCGCTGACCACCTATCTCTCGCTGGCTGGCCGCTATTGCGTGCTGATGCCCAACACCAGCCATGGCGGCGGCATCAGCCGCAAGATCAGCAATGCCGCCGATCGCAAGCGGCTGAAGTCGATCATGGCCGATCTCGATCTGCCGAAGTCGATGGGCTGCATCGTGCGCACCGCCGGCCTGCAGCGCACCAAGACCGAGATCAAGCGTGACTTCGACTATCTCGCCCGGTTGTGGGACGAGATCCGCGAGAATACGCTGAAATCGGCGGCACCCGCGCTCGTCTATGGCGACAGCGACCTGATCAAGCGCGCGATCCGCGACATCTACAATCGCGATATCGAGGAAGTGATCGTCGAGGGCGAGGAAGGCTATCGCCAGGCGCGGCAGTTCATGAAGCTGCTGATGCCGAGCCATGTGAAGCGCGTGCGCCACTATGCCGATGCAGTGCCGCTGTTCCAGCGCGGCGGCGTGGAGGAGCAGCTTTCGGCGATGTACCAGCCGCTCGTCCAGCTGAAGTCGGGCGGTTACCTGGTGATCAACCCGACCGAGGCGCTGGTTTCGATCGACATCAACTCGGGCCGTTCCACCCGCGAGCATAATATCGAGCAGACCGCGCTCAACACCAACCTGGAAGCGGCGCACGAGATCGCCCGTCAGCTGCGCCTGCGCGACATGGCCGGACTGGTCGTGATCGACTTCATCGACATGGAGTCGAACTCGAACAACCGGAAGGTTGAAAAGGCGATGAAGGAGGCGCTGAAGAACGATCGCGCCCGCATCCAGGTCGGCCGCATCTCCAGCTTCGGCCTGTTCGAGATGAGCCGCCAGCGGATCCGCACCGGCGTGCTGGAAGCATCCACCCGGCCGTGCCCGCACTGCGAGGGATCGGGTTTCGTGCGCACCGCATCGTCGGCCGGCTTGTCGGCTTTGCGCATGCTGGAGGAAGAGGCCGCCCGCGGTCGTGGCAGCCAGTTGCGCCTGCGCGCCAGCCAGGAAGCCGCCTTCTACGTGCTTAACCGCAAGCGTGCCGAGCTGGCCGAGATCGAGGATCGCTACGGTGTGGTGATCGAGATCCTGCCCGACGGCGCGCTGGAAGGCGCGCGCATGTCGGTGGAGAGCGCCGGCCCGCCGCCGGCCTATGCGCCGCGTATCCCGCAGCTGGCCCCGATCGACATCGACGATGACGACGACATCCCCGAGGAGGAGGATGAGGAAGAGATCGAGGAAGCCGAGGCCGAGGAACAGCCGCGCCGGCGTGGCCGCGAGGGCGGCGAGCGCGAGCGTGAGCGGGACGGCGAGCGCGGCGAGACCGACGGCGAGGGCCGGCGACGCCGCCGTCGCCGGCGCCGCGGCGGGCGTCGCGACGAGGAGCCGCGGAACGATCAGCTGGCTGCCGACGAAGCCGAGGCCGAGGCCTTGGATGACGGAGCCGAAGGTGAAGGTGCCGAGCAGTCCGTCGAGGGCGGCGAGGGTGCAGCGCCTGTATTCGCCGGCGAGGGCGAGGATCGTCCGCGTCGCGGCCGGCGTGGCCGCCGCGGAGGCCGTCGCCGGTCTGGCGAGGGCAATGGTGCCGTCGGCGACCGTGAGCCGACCGACGCCGAGGCGGCGCCTGCCGTCGAGGCTGTCGACAGCCCGGTGATCGAAGCCGAGCCCGCGCCCGAGCCGGACGCGGAAGCCGAAACGGAGAAGCCCAAGGCGCGCCGTCGCCCGCGGGCCCGCAAGGCCGATGCCGCGGCCGAGCCGGCTGCCGACCCGATCGTGGCATCCGCTGCGTCCGACGCTGTCGTCGCGGCGGTCGAAGCGCAGGAAGGCGCTGCGGAGGAGCCTGCCGCCAAGCCCAAGCGCACCCGTCGCAAGAAGGCGGATGCGGCGGCCGAGGCGGCGATCATCGAGGCCGCCCCCGCGCCGAAGCCCGAACCGGAGCCGGTTGCCGAGGAGGCGCCGGCCAAACCGAAGCGCACCCGCCGCAAGAAGACCGACGGCGACGCCGCCCCGGCCCCGGAGATGGCCGCCCGCGCCGAGATCGCAACTGCCGAGGCGGAAGCCCCGGTGGCCGAGGAGCCGGCGGCCGGCCCCGAACCCGAGGCGCCGGCCGAAGCACCGCGTCGCGGCTGGTGGCAGCGCACCTTCGGCGCCTGATCGTGGCGGGGCGATCCCGCGCGCCCGCTGCGCCTGCCGGCTTCACCGCCGGTTCAGGCGCGGCGGGCCACCCGCCCCGCTGATGGGCGCTATCGCCAAATTCGCGCGCGCGATCGTGGCGCTGATCGTGAGCGCGGCACTGCTGGTGCAGCCGGCGGCGGCGCAATCGATCCTGCGCGATGCCGAGACCGAAGCGCTGTTCGCCGACATGGCCCGGCCGCTGATCGTGGCGGCTGGCCTGGAGCCGTCGAACGTGCGCGTCGTGCTGATCGGCGACAAGGAGATCAACGCGTTCGTCGCCGGCGGCCAGGCCGTCTATATCCATAGTGGCCTGGTGACCGCGGCCGACAATGCCAATGAAGTACAGGGCGTGATCGCGCACGAACTGGGCCACATCACCGGCGGGCACATCGTGCGGTTCGGCGAAGGCGCGCGCGCCGCGACTGGCATCTCGATCCTGTCGCTGGTGCTGGGTGCCGCCGCGATCGCGATGGGCGGGGGCGAGGCGGGGATGGGCATCCTGACCGCAGGCCAGCAGGCCGCGATGGGCAGCTTCCTCGCTTTCAGCCGCACCCAGGAATCGAGCGCGGACGCCGCCGGCGCCCAGTTCCTGACCAAGGCCGGCCTGTCCGGCAAGGGCTCGCTCAGCTTCTTCGGCAAGATGCGCAAGGAGGAGTATCGCCTGTCATCCAGCTATGCCGATACCGACCCCTATATGCGCACCCACCCGATGTCGGGCGAGCGCCAGGCGCGGCTGGAGGCAGATTACAAGGCATCGCCTTATTGGGACGCCAAGACCGATCCCGCCTTGGAGGCGCGGTTCCAGCGCGTGAAGGCCAAACTATCCGGGTTCGTCGAGGATCCGGCGGTGACGCTGCGCAAATATCCGGAGACCGACCAGTCGGTGCCGGCACTCTATGCCCGCGCCTATGCCTGGCATCGTGGCGCTTACCCCCAGAGATCTGTGGCCGAGGTGGACAAGCTGATCGCGACCGCCCCGCACGACCCCTATTTCCTCGAGCTCAAGGGCCAGGTGTTGCTCGAATCCGGGCAGCCGGCGCAAGCGCTGCCGCCGCTGCGCGAGGCGGTCGCGCGATCGAACAACCAGCCGCTGATCGCCGCGCTGTTCGGCCATGCGCTGATCGCGACCGAGGATGCGCGCAATTTCGCGGAGGCCAAGCGCGTGCTGCGGCTGGCCGTGGCGCGTGACAATGAGAACCCGTTTGCCTGGTACCAGCTTGGTATCGTCTATGAGCGCGAAGGCGATCGTGCGCGCGCAGCTTTGGCGACCGCAGAGCGGTACAGCCTGATCGGCCAGTCGCGATTGGCGCTGGCGAGCGCGCAGGCGGCAATGAACGGCATTCCGCAAGGCACGCCCGATTTCCTGCGCGCGCAGGATATCGAGATGGCATCGCGCGCGGCAGTGGCGGACGAGAAGCGCCGCTGATGGCGAACAACTGGGGCAAAATGGGTATGGCGGGATTGCTGGGCGTGGTGTTGGGCGGCTTGGGTGTATCGCTGATCGGGATGCAGGGGGCCGCCGCACCGAAATCGCCGGCGGACCGCGCCGCGATCGAGGCGATCGTTCGAGACTATATCCTGGCCAATCCGGAAATCATCCCGCAGGCGATCGAACGGCTGCAGGGCCGGCAGGTGGCAAAGGCGATCGACGCCAACCGCAAGGCGATCGAGACGCCGTTCGCGGGCGCATGGGCAGGCGCTGCCGATGGCGATGTCGTACTGGTGGAATATTTCGACTATAATTGCGGCTATTGCCGGGCCAGCGTGAAGGACATCGATCGGCTGCTGGCCGAGGACAAGAAGCTGAAGGTAGTCTTCAAGGAACTGCCCGTGCTGGGCGACGCCAGCGACGAGGCCGCCCGGGTGAGCCTGGCCGCCGCACGGCAAGGCAAGTTCCTGCCGTTGCACCGCAGCCTCTATGCCACGGGATCGCTGACGTCCGACAAGATCACTGCCGTGTGGCGGACCGCGGGCCTCGACGGATCGAAGCTCATGGCGGACATCCGCAGCCCGGAAGTCGCGCGCGAGATCGACGACAATCTCGGCGTGGCGCGTGCGCTGGGCATCAGCGGCACGCCGAGCTTCGTCGTCGGCGACCAGCTGCTGAGCGGAGCGGTCGGCTACGCCAAGCTGAAGGCGGCGATCGCCGCCGCCCGCAGCGGGCGCTGACGCCCGATCAGTTGCTGAGGATCAGACCGGTCTGTGCCTGCACGAAATCGCGCGCAGCGCGGTTCTCGCCATCGGTACGGCGCGCCCAGCTTTCCGCGCTTGCGCAGCGGCGAACGCGCTTGACGAGCGAGCCAGTCTCGATCTCGGTCTTGCAGACTTCCTTGCGCTTTTTCGAGATCGCCTGATCGATCTTCGCCTGCTCCGCGCCGGTCTGGGCGGCAGCCGGCATCGCAACGGCGATCGCAACGGCAGCAATGGCGAGCTTCATCATCCTAAGTTCCTCCGCACCGCGTCGTCTGGCGTGGCCCAGGCACGACTTGCCGCTAATCGTGCCGCAAGAAAAACGATCGGTCAATCCAGCCGATCGCCCTTGAAACCCTGCGCGATGACATACCATTCTGACGAGTCCTTGCGGCTGGCCGGCGGCTTGGCATGTTTGACCGTGGCGAACAGCCGTTTGAGTTCGGCCACCAGCGCATGATCCGCGCCGCCCGCCAGAACCTTGGCGACATAACCGCCACCCGGCCGCAGCACCTGCGCGGAGAAGGCGGTGCCGGCCTCGACCAAGGCCATTGTGCGAAGATGATCGGTCTGCGGGTGGCCGACCGTATTCGCGGCCATGTCGCTGAGCACAAGATCGGCCGGGCCGCCCAATGCCTCGGCCAGCATTTCGGGCGCGCGGTCGTCCATGAAATCCATCTGCAGGATCGTGGCGCCGTCGATCGGATCGACGGGCAGCAGATCGATGCCGACGACAGCGCAGTGCGGCCGCTGGCGGCGCACCACCTGCGTCCAGCCGCCGGGCGCGATGCCGAGGTCGATCACCCGATCAACGCCTTTCAGCAGGCCGAATCGCTCGTCCAGTTCGATCAGCTTGTAGGCCGCACGGCTTCGATAACCCTCGGCCTTCGCCTTCTTCACATAAGGGTCGTTCAGCTGCCGCTCCAGCCAGCGGGTCGAGGATGCGGTCCGCCCCCGCCCGGTCTTGACGCGGGTGCGCCCGCCCGATCCGCCGCGACTCATCTTAGCGCGCCAGCCGCTCGTGGTTCATCAGCGATCGGAGGATACCTTCGCGGATACCGCGATCGGCAACGCCCAGCCGCTCGGCCGGCCAGATGTCCATGATCGCTTCCAGGATCGCGCAACCAGCGACGACCAGGTCGGCACGCTCGCGGCCGATGCAGGGCAGTTCGCCCCGTTCCGCCATCGACAAACCCGCCAGCCGACCGCTGATGTCGCGCATCGCCCCCGCCGGCACGATCAGCCCGTCGATCGCGCGTCGATCATAGCTCGGCAGGCCGAGATGCACGCTGGCGAGCGTCGTGACGGTGCCGCTGGTGCCCAGCAGCCGCAATGTTCCGCGATGATGCGCCGCCAGCCGCAGAGCGAAGCCGGCCAGCGCATCTGCCGCCCGATCGCGCATCGCGATATAGGCGGCCGCGCGCGCCTTGGCGCAGGCCGGGTCATGCTGCGCGCTTTCGGTGAGCGACACCACGCCCCATGGCGCGGAGAACCAATCGATCACGCGCGGGCCATTCGGCCCGGTTTCAAGCAGTACCAGCTCGGTCGATCCACCGCCGATGTCGAAGATCAGCGCCGGCCCCTCGCCTGGTTCAAGCAATGCGTGGCAGCCGAGCACCGCGAGCCGCGCTTCCGTCTCCGCGCTGATCACCTCCAGCGAGATGCCGGTTTCGACCTGCACGCGGCGCACGAATTCGGCGCCGTTGCTGGCGCGGCGGCAAGCCTCGGTCGCGACCGACCGCACCAGCGAGACATGACGGCGACGCAGCTTTTCGCCGCACACGGCGAGCGCCGCGACCGCGCGGTCCATCGCCGCATCGCTCAGCCGCCCGGTCGCAGCCAGTCCCTCCCCCAGCCGGACGATCCGCGAGAAGGCATCGACGACCACGAAGCCGTCACCGTCGGGCCGGGCGATGAGCAGCCGGCAATTATTGGTGCCGAGATCGAGCGCCGCATAGGTGCGGCGCTGGCTCCGCCAGGCGGAGGGAGGGGCCGTATCGCCCGGATCGGGCGACGGCGCGGCGGCGAACGGCCTGGGCGCCATGGATGAAGATCACTTATGCTTGCCGGAAATGGCGCAGCGCCACCGGAACTTGGGTATCAACCTAGCCATCGCCCCCACGCGGGGCAAGGCCGGCAGACTACAGACCGATCCGATTCCAGCGGGTCGCCGCAGCCCAGCCCCAGGGTCGCGACCAGCGCGCGGTGCCGTCGGTCGACCACAGGATCGGCCCGGCGCGGCCGGTGATCGCAGCGATCGGCACCATGCCCAGCCCGCCGGCGGCGGGATCAGTGCGGCTGTCGGCGGATCGATCGCGATTGTCACCGAGCAGGAAGACATGCCCCGCCGGCACCCGCCGCTCGGCCATGTCATCGGTAGCGGTCGTGGTTGCATCCAGGATCGGCCAGGCGCTGCCATCGGGCAGCGTCTCGCGCAGCCGGACGAGGCGACAACCCCCACGTGCCGGCTCGCTGCCGGATGGGCAGGGCTGATTCGCCTCCGGCGGTATGATCTGATCGGCGATCCGCAGCCGCGGCAGCGCGCGTCCGTCGATCGAAACGATCCCGCGCGAAAGCGCGATCCGGTCGCCCGGCAGGCCGATCACGCGCTTGATGAAATGACCGCCCCGCGCCGCCACGATCACGACGTCGCCCCGGCGCGGTGTCGCCCCGCCCCAGCCACGATAGCCCCATTTGAGCGCGACGATATGATCGCCGACCCAATAGCGCGGCAGCATCGATAGCGAGGGGATCGCGAACGGCTGGGCGACGAACAGCCGGATCAGCAGCGCGCCGATCGCGACGATCGCCAGCAGGCGGATCAGGCCGCGCGCGCCATCGGGCAAGGTCATTGCGGTGGCTTAGGGTCCGTACTCAATTGAAAAAGGACCCTAGGCAGGCGCGGCCGCAGCCGCAACGCCATCAGCCGACGGGATGGGCGGCGCGCAGTGCGTGACAGCCAGCTTCGTCGATCGGCTGGATGAACTGGCCGCCGATCCGCCCGGCCACGCCCCACATGATCCGCGCGTTGATCGGTGCGCTGCCCGGCAGCTCGATCCAGACATAGCGGCCGATCAGGCCGATCGTGGCGCACTCGGCCATGAACCCGCGGGTCGACAGATTGTGGATGCGGATCGTGATCGGGGGTGCGCCGGTCATCGAGAGCGTAGCCGGCATCTGGACCGCACTCCGCTCGCTCTGGCGCGGTCGACGGCCATCGGCATCGTCCTCGATCGGCTTCAGCATGTCCGTTCCCCGTGTCCCATCCCCGCATGGCTATCGCACAAGGGCGTAAAGGTCGCGTAAAGCAGCGATTCGACCGGTTGGAGCGATGGTGATGACGCAGGGCGGATGGGATGCGGTCGGCGCGCTGCCGGATCGGACGCTGACGGCGCTGTTCGCCGAAGAGACCGATCGACTGTCGCGCATGGCGATCGAGGAAGCGGGGCTGCTGTTCGATTTCGCCAAGACCCACCTGTCGGCGGCGCATATCGCAGCCTTCGTGGAATTGTGCGAAGCGCGCGGACTGGCAGCCCGACGCGATGCGCTGTTCGCCGGCGCGATCGTGAACGCGAGCGAGGACCGGGCGGCCGAGCATGTCGCCGAACGCGGGCAGGGTGCGCCTGAAAGCGTACGCCACGCGCGTGGACTGCAGGCGCGGATGCGTGCGCTGATCGATGCCATCGAGGCGGAGGCGCTGGGACCGATCCGCCACATCCTGCACATCGGCATCGGCGGATCGGCGCTGGGCCCCAAACTCCTGTTCGATGCGCTGGGACGTGACGGCAGCCGCTATGACGTGGCGGTCGTCTCCAATGTCGATGGTGCCGCGCTGGAGGAAGTGTTCGCGCGTTTCGATCCCGGCGCAACGCTGATCGCGGTCGCCTCCAAGACCTTCACCACCACCGAGACGCTGATGAATGCGGACAGCGCAGTGGCCTGGCTCGAGGATGGCGGAGTGGCGGATCCGTTCGGTCGGGTCGTGGCGCTGACCGCGAGCCCGGACCGGGCGATCGAGTGGGGCGTGGACGAGACCCGCGTGCTGCCGTTCGCGGATACGGTGGGTGGGCGATATTCGCTCTGGTCGTCGATCGGCTTTCCGGTCGCGCTGGCGCTGGGCTGGGATGCCTATGAAACGCTGCTGGAAGGCGCGGCGGCGATGGATCGGCATTTCCGTCTCGCCCCGATGACCAGCAACGTGCCGCTGTTGGCGGCATTCGTGGACCAATATTATTCGCGGATCCGCGGCTGCGAGACGCGCGCGATCTTCGCCTATGACGAGCGGCTGAGGCTGCTGCCCGATTATCTGCAGCAGCTGGAAATGGAATCGAACGGCAAGCGGGTGACGCCGGATGGCGAACCGGTCGATGGGCCGACCGCTGCGATCGCCTGGGGCGGAGTCGGCACCGATGCACAGCACGCCGTTTTCCAGCTGCTGCACCAGGGGACGCGGCTCGTGCCGGTCGAGTTCGTCGCGGTGATCGAGCCGGGACACGGCCTGGACGATGGCCATCACCGAGCATTGCTGATCAACGCCTTTGCGCAAGGCGCGGCGCTGATGGCAGGACGCGCCAATCCCGAAGAGCCGGCACGCGACTATCCCGGCGATCGCCCGTCGACCACCATCCTGCTGGATCGGCTGGATCCGGCACGGTTGGGCGCGCTGATCGCCTTCTACGAACATCGCACCTTCGCCAACGCAGTGCTGCTGGGGATCAATCCGTTCGATCAGTTCGGCGTGGAACTGGGCAAGGAGATTGCGAGATCGATCGAAAGCGAGGGCACTGCGCGCTTCGATCCCTCCACCCGCGCGCTGATCGCCCGCGCCTTTGGCTGACGATCGCGCGGCGATGGATTGTCCGACCCGGCGGCGGGTGCTGCTGCTTGGGGCGACCGGCACGATCGGACGCGCGACCGCCGCGGCGCTGGTCGCAGCCGGGCATGACACAGTCTGCCTGGTGCGCCAGCGCTCGGCCGAGGTTCCGGGCTTGCCGGCAAGATGCGCGGTGCAAGTCGCCGATCTCACGGACGTCGGGTCGATCCTGCGCGACGGCCTGCGTGGCGAGCCGTTCGACGCAGTGATCTCTTGCCTGGCATCGCGCACCGGTGCCCCGGCCGATGCCTGGGCGATCGACCATGGCGCGAACCTGGCCGCTTTGCGCGCCGCAGAAGAGGGGGGCGTCGGCCAGTTCATCCTGCTCTCGGCGATCTGCGTGCAGAAGCCGCGGCTCGCCTTCCAGCATGCCAAACTGGCGTTCGAAGCGGCGCTGATCGCATCGGGCATCCGCCATGCGATCGTCCGGCCGACAGCCTTCTTCAAGTCGCTGTCGGGGCAGGTCGATCGCGTGACGCGCGGCAAGCCCTATCTGCTGTTCAGCGATGGCCGGCTGACGGCCTGCAAGCCGATCGCCGATGCCGATCTGGCGCGCTACCTGGTGGATTGCATCGACAATGAAGCGCGGCTCGGCCGCATCCTGCCGATCGGCGGACCGGGGCCTGCCATCACGCCGCGGGATCAGGGTGAAGCGCTCTATGCGTTGCTCGGAAGGCAACCGAAGTTCCGATCCGTGCCGGTCGGCCTGCTGGATGCGATCATCGCCGGCCTGTCGCTGGCTGGGCGGCTGGCGCCGCGCCTGGCGGCCAAGGCGGAGCTCGCGCGGATCGGCCGATATTATGCGACAGAATCGATGCTGGTGCTCGATCCGGTCTCCGGCACCTATGATGCGGATGCAACGCCGGAGACAGGCAGCGCAAAGCTGTTAGACCATTATGCCGGGCTGATCCGCGGCGAAGTGATCGACGACGCGGGCGACCATGCGGTGCTGCGGCGGGGTCGTTCAGCCTGATCGTATCGGTCGGTTTGCGGATCGCCCCATCCGCCCTTAAGTCGCGGTCGCGCAATCGCCCGAGGAGCCTGAATGTCCGATTATGACTATGATCTGTTCGTGATCGGCGGCGGATCGGGCGGGGTGCGCGCGGCGCGGGTTTCGGCAGCGTACGGCGCGAAAGTGGCGCTGGCCGAGGATTATCGCGTCGGCGGCACATGCGTGATCCGCGGCTGCGTGCCCAAGAAGCTGCTCGTCTACGGATCGCACTTCGCCGAGGATCTGGCGGATGCACGCCGCTTCGGCTGGGACGTGCCCGAATGTAGTTTCTCGTGGGAGACGCTGCGCGACAATGTCCTGGCCGAGGTCGATCGGCTCGAGGGGCTGTATACCAACACGCTGGAAAGCAACGGCGTGACGCTGTTCCACGAGCGTGCCGTGGTGACCGGTCCGCACGGCATCCGCCTGGGTTCCGGGCGCGAGATCAGCGCGAAGACCATCCTGATCGCGACCGGCGCCTGGCCGGACGTGCCGGACTGTCCGGGCAGCGAGCTTGGCATCACATCCAACGACGTCTTCCACCTGCCTACGCTGCCTAAGCGGGTGGTGATCGCTGGCGCAGGCTATATCGCCAACGAATTCGCCGGCATCTTCCACCAGTTCGGTGCGCATGTGATGCTGGTCTCGCGATCGGACGTGATCCTGCGCGGCTATGACGAGCAGATCCGCGATCGCCTGCTGCAGATCTCGATGACCAAGGGCATCGAATTCCGCTTCAACGCCGCCTTCGAAAAGGTCGAGAAGCAGGGCGACGGATCGCTGCTGGTCCACATGAAGGGTCATGATCCGGTGGCGGCGGACGTGCTGTTGTTCGCGACCGGGCGACTGCCGCATACCGAGGGGCTGGGGCTCGAAACCGCCGGAGTGGAGCTGAACGAGCGACGTGCGATCAAGGTGGACGAAGACAGCCGGTCGACCTGCCCGAGCATCTTCGCGGTCGGCGACGTCACCGATCGTGTGCAGCTGACCCCGGTCGCGATCCGCGAAGGCCAAGCTTTTGCCGATACCCAGTTCGGTGGAAAGCCGACTCGGGTGGATTATGGCTGCATCCCATCCGCCGTGTTCAGCCACCCGCCGATGGCCGGGGTCGGCATGACGGAAAGCCAGGCACGCAACAAATATGGCCAGGTGAAGATCTACACGTCGGATTTCCGTCCGATGAAGAATGTGCTGGCCGGCCGCAACGAACGGGCGCTGTACAAGATGGTCTGCCATTCGGAGACGGGCAAGGTGCTCGGCCTGCACATGATCGGCCCGGACGCGCCCGAGATCCTGCAGGCGGCGGCAGTGGCGGTGAAGGCGGGGCTGACCAAGCAGCAGTTCGACGACACGGTGGCGCTGCACCCGTCGATGGCGGAGGAACTGGTCCTGCTGAAGTAGATCAGCCGAGCGCGGCGGCGCGGGCCAGTTCGATCGCGGCGGGTGCGAAGCCCAGCGCAGCGAGGCCGGTGGCCGCGGCGCAGAGCCGGCGATCGTTGCGGCGGGCAAGACACACGAACTGGCGCAGCGCTTCCAGCCGGTCGTCCGCCAGGCGGCGTACGCCCTCCTGCCCGGTCATCCGCGCCCACGCCCGGCCGAGCCAGCGGCCGGCGGCGCTGCCCGATCCGATCGCGGCCGCGCCGAAGCGATCCGCTTCGCGCCGGGCCAGCATCACCACCCGCCATTCCAGCGGGGTCAGCACCGTCGGCGCCAGATCGGCGCCGGCGACATCGGCATGACCGGGAACGAAGGCATCCATGAACATCGCGGCTTCTCCGCCATGCGCCGAAGCGCGGAACATTATCGCCAGATAGGAACGGTCCTGCCCGGCAGCTATGACGCGCGCCACAGCCGATACGAATTTCGCGCGATGCCGCTGACGATGCGCTGAACGGTGCCGTCAGCAATGCGACAGGAACCCCGTTCGCCGCCGGCTGTTAGTCCGCTACGAATTCGTTTCAGGAGCAGCATCATGGCCGACCCCGCCGAGGATATCAGCCCGTCGCCCGCCGCCAAGCCGGCGAAGCCGCGCAAGCCCGCCGCCAAGCGCACCGCCCCATCCAAGTCCGCCACGCCGAAGCCTGCCCATGCGGCAAAGGCAAACGGCGCGACGAAGCCAGCCAGCCCGCCGAAACGCAAGCCGCCGGCGAAACCCGCCCCCTCTGCCGCCAAGCGCGCCGGGAAGGCCGTCCGCAGCGCATTCGACAGCCTGCCCGAAGGTACCGGCCGGATGGTCGGTGCAGCGGCGGCCGGGCTGGTGGCCGGGCTTGCGGCGACGGTCGGGCGCAAGATGGCGGTGCAGGCCGTATCGGTCGGCCTGTCGGCGGACTGGGCCGAGGCGCTGGCCAACGAACACAAGGCCGCGCTGGCGATCATCGACGAAATCCAGGCGACCGACATGAAGCAGACAGCCAAGCGCGGCACGCTGCTCGTCCAGCTCAAGCACGCGCTGGGCAAGCATGCCGTCGAGGAGGAGAACATCGTCTACTGCGCGCTGCGCGACCAGAACGATGCCGCTCATGCGGACTCGCTCAACCATGACCACGGCTATGTGAAACAGTATCTCTACGATCTGGAGAAGATGCCGCATCACGAGCCGGCGTGGATGGCCAAGCTGGTCGAATTCCGTGGCGCGCTTGAGAAGCACATGCGCGAGGAAGAGGACGAAATCTTCCCGGCATTGAAGGCGCGGCTGTCCGACGATCAGAATGCCGAGATCAGCCGCGGCATCCAGCGCGAAGGCCTGGCGCTGGCCTGATGGGTGGCATCAGCCGGGCAGATCGAACAGATCGGCCCGGAACCCGCCCTTGGCGATCCGCGCCGGGGCGGGGCTGTCGCACAGGATCAGCAGGCGGTCGTCATCCCAGAGCGCAAGCCCCTCGGGATGATCGACGCCGCGGCCATGCGGCAGTTCAAGGATCCGTTCAGGCCGGTGCAGGCGCACCGAATCCGCGTCGCTGCCGGCATCGAGCAGCCAATCACGCCAGCGATAGATCGCAACCGGGCCCGATAGCCCCGTGGTCGGCCCAGCCAGGATGAGAAGATCGCGATCGCAGCGCTTCAGATCCCGGATGCCGAGCCCCTCCATCGCCAGCAGGCGCTTCACGGGCGGCGCAGCGAGTTTGAGCCGCCCCTTGGCCGTCACCGCGATCCGCAGTTCGACCAACAGCGCATGCCCGCCGATGACCGGCCCGCGCAGGCCCAGCGCCACACGATCACCGGCGACCGCGATCCCTTCGACATCCAGCCCGCCTTCCTTGGCCGGTACGCGCGTGAACGGGCCGATCAGCGGATCGGCGGCAAAGGCTTCGGCGAGCGCGCTGCCACGCTTCGTCTGGCGGATCATCCCGGCACGCCGCATCCCATCCTGCGCGACCGGTATCAGCGCGCCAGGCGCAGCGGGATCGGCGATCAACGGCACTCGCGCGAGCACGCAGCGTGGCCGCGTGTCGCGGAGATCGGCCAGCACACCCAGATCGATCGTCTCATCATCCTGCTTTTCGGGCTTGCGACGCGTGCGCGCATGGCTGCCGACGATCCACAGCCAGCCATCGTCGGCCGCGAGCCCTTCGATATCAACTTCGGCATCGGGATCGGCGAGGTCGAGCAGGTCGCGCAGCTGGTAGCGAAGCTGGCCCGCCCACCGATCGCCAGCTACCGGCCCGAGCCTTTCGATCGCCGCCGCCTCGTCACCGGCCACGAACAGGCTCAGCCCGATGCGGGTGGCGGCCGACAGGTCATGCATCGTGGCGTCGCCGCCGGGCAGATCGAAATCGAGGAGGATATGCCCCGAAGGACGCGCAGGATCCGGCCAGCCGCCAGTCACCGCCCGGCCAGCATATCGAGGACGATCCCGATCACCGAATGGGCGAGCGAGGCGGCCGGCACCGGCAGGATCTGGCTGCCCAGCAGTGCACCGAACCACATGACGAAGCGCATCATGCCCCAGCCGACCAGCACGACGAGCGCAATCAGCGTCACGATCAGCGCGAAACCGCTGCGCCGACGGATCGAGACGATGCTGGGACGACCGCGCACCGGATCATGATGCGGGCCCGGGCCGCGGCGGCGCAGCGCACCGGCCTCGCGATCCAGCCGGCGCAGCGCGGCCTCCGCCCCCCGGCGATCGTGCATCGAACCCGACATCGCGCGCCTCTCTTCGTCCAGCTGAAATGCTGCCAAAGCCTGACCGAAAGCCGGCGGCAGCGTCAACCCTTCGCGCTTGCGCCGGCGCTCCGCTGCGTTAGTCGATGGAGCATGACCGAGGATGATATCGCGCTGGCCGAGATGCTTGCTGATGCGGCCGGCGATGCGATCCGCCCGCTGTTTCGCCGCGCCTATCAGACCGAAGCCAAGGCCGATCGATCTCCGGTAACCGAGGCCGATCGCGCGGCGGAGGCGGCGATGCGCCGGATCCTGGACGTCAAGCGGCCGCGCGACGGGATCATCGGCGAGGAATATGGCCGGGTGCGTGAGGAGGCCGAGCGACACTGGGTGCTCGACCCGATCGACGGCACCCGCAGTTTCATCGCAGGGCGGCCGATATTCGGCACGCTGATCGCGCTGATCGAGGCCGGCACCCCGGTGCTGGGCATCATCGACCAGCCGATCACCGGTGAACGCTGGGTCGGCGCGCGCGGACAGCTGACGAGGCTGGGGGACAGGCCTGCTGGCACCCGACGCTGCTTCGCGCTCGGCGATGCGCTGATCGCGACTACCGGCATCGATTATTTCATCGGCGACGAACGCGACCGCTATCTCGCTTTGGCGGCGCAGGCGCGCGACGCGCTGTATGCCGGCGACTGCTATAATTACGGCCTGCTCGCCAGCGGCCATATCGATCTGGTGGTCGAGGCGGGGCTCAAGCTGCACGACTTCGCCGCACTCGTGCCGATCGTCGAAGGTGCGGGCGGCGGCATGTGCGACTGGCAGGGCAATGCGCTTGGCGCGCACAGCGACGGCCATGTCGTCGCGGTCGGTGACGTCCGGTTGCTGGAGGCGGTGCTCGAACGGCTGAGGTGAAGGATCAGTCGCGCGTCGCGCGGCCTTTGCCGACATCGTCGCGCGGCTTGCCCTTCGTGGTGCGCTGGGCGACGGCGGTAGCGCCACGCAGGACAGGGCCGCATGCGGCTGACTTGGCATTGCCGACATCGACGAAGGCCAGCACGCCCGCCAGCGGCGTGGCAACCAGCGCCAGCCCCACCCCGGCACCCGCACGGCTCAGCAGTTGCGGGCTGATCACGTTGATCGACGGTGCCGCGAACCGCCCGCCGATCCCGACCGGGGACTGACCTGCAAACAGGCTGAATTTCTTAGAATCCGCGCGGAAGCCGATATCCAGCGACTCGTCCTTGAAGCTGAAGCCACCGCGGCCGAGCATCACATTCTTGCGCGTATCGATCAGGATCGGATCAGCGGCCGCGATCCCGTCGCGCACGGTGAAGGCGATCAGGCCGCAATTGATATCGACCGGATCCTTCAGCTCGCCTTCGAACATCTTTTGCACGAACGTGCCGACGTCGAGCTCGCTCAGCTGGATGTTGCGCGCCCAAAACGTGCCGCGCGGAATGATGATCGCAATCCGCCCATCGGCGCTGGCCAGCGACTCGCGCACCGAATCGCCTTCGCCTTTTAGCTGGACGCGTGCGCCCAAAGTCCCCGTCGTGCCGGACCGCTCGGTCCCCCAGCTGGCAAGCAATGTGCCCATCGGCGTCGGTGCCAGGCGAATATCATAATCCGTGACGACTGGCCGGCTGCGTGCATTGATCGCAATGTCGGACGAAAGCTTGCCGCCCGCCATGTCGAACGTGAGCGGTGACAGCTTGAGCAGGCTGCGATCGAGATCGACGGTGACCGCGATGTTCGAGATCGGGAAGGTCTCGGCTCGCACGCGGCGGACGGTATAGTTCACCTTCGCATCGAAGCGGCTGATGGCGTCGATCTCGAGCGAGGCATCGGGCAACACGCGCGGCGTGCCCGCCACGATCCGGACCGCCCCGGCAGCGCCCTTGGCATCGAGCAGACGCGCATCATAGCCCACGAACGGACCGACATCGATGATGTCGACGACCCGGCTCGCCAGATCAGCCTCGATCAACAGCCGGTTGCTCGGTAACGACACCGTCATCGAGCCGCCGAGATCGCTGTCACCGAACCGTCCGGCCAGCCGCGTGAAACGCCATTCCTCACCACGTTTGGTGAGGTTCGACGTCAGGCGATAGGCACGCGTGTCCGGCGTGACGACGCCGAGGAAGGCGAACAGGTCGGCAAGGTTCGCGCCGCGCGCCGCCACCTTGAGGCGCGATCCTTCGAGTTCGGTGGCGCCCGGCAGCGTGCCCGACACATCGAGCGTGTCGCTGCCGGATGTCGCGCGGGCGACCAACCGGTTGCGCCCGCCGGAGATGGTCGCGTTGGGCGAAAGCAGGCTGCCGGTGACGCGGAACGGCCGGGCACGCATCGTGCCGGTGCCGGTGAAGCGGACATCGCTTGAAAAGCGCGTATCGGCCGCGCGAACCGTGTCGATCGACAGATCGGCCAGCAACTGCAGTACATGATCGCGATAGCGTACGTCGCTGCCCACGATCCGTGCCTGTCGGATGGTCGGGAGCTCGAACGGATCGCCCGGCGCGTTCGGATCGCCGAATGTCCAGGTATTGCTGCGGCCGTTGCGATCCCATTCGAGATCGACATCGCCGTTCGTGAGATCGAGCATATTCACGCGGCGCGTGCCGAACAGCCAGGGAATGCTGGCGACGCGGGCGTCGATCCGGTCTGCACGGAAGAAGAGCGGGCGTTCGGCCCACTGCGGATTGGCGACCGTCAGCCCTTCCGCCAGGAATTTGAGGTCGATGAAATCGAAGTAGAACTGGAAATCGCCGGCGACCTTGATCTCCCGCTCCGCATTGCGCGATGCGATCCGCTCGAAAGTCGGCTTCAGGAAGCGACCTTTGGTGACGTACAGGATCGCCCAGGCGAGCACGAGGAGCCCGACCAAGGTTGCGATCACCGCGACCACGCTGGAGATCGCGGTGTCGGCGGGATCCCGTCTTGGCGAGGTTGCGGCTACCGCACCAGCGCCGCTGCCGACGTCCGCAATCATCGAATCCGATCCGGTTCTGCGATCGACCATCGAAGGTCAAAGCATCGCGATCGTTTCGGTTCCTTGACCTGTCGGCGGGCGCGCCTATCATTTGCGCAAAGAAAAATAGCGCCGGATTGCGGGAAATTGCCGCACCGCTTCCGGTTCGAGTGTCGCGTCGAACGAACTGGCCGAAGTAGAGGGGGCACTTCTCCGTCGATGCCGACGAGCGATCCGTATGTTTCCGCGACGATCGCGGGACAGACCCAGACCTTTTCGATCGAGCGGCTCGCCGTGTGCCGGATCGGGCGCGCGACGCATTCCACCATCGTGCTGGTCGACGAGATGGCCTCTCGCGAACATGCGATGATCCGTCGCGATGCGACCGGCCACTGCTATCTGTCCGACAGCGGCAGCCGTAACGGCACGACGCTGAACGGCCGCCCGGTGACCAGCCCCACCAAGCTTGCCGACAGCGATGTGATCCGGATCGGGTTCCAGGAGCTGCGCTACCATCAGCTGGAAAGCGATACGGTGGCCGAGGCGATGGCCGCGCCGGCGACCATGATCCACCTCTCCAACAGCCTGATCAGCGTGCTGGTGATCGACATTCGCGGCTATACGCCGCTGGCGCGCGAGCTGGGGGAGGAACGGATCTCGGCGCTGATGAGCGAAATCTTCCGCGAGGCGGGCGAGCTGCTGTTCCGCAACAAGAGCTGGTCGCAAAAATATATCGGCGATGCGGTGATGGGCGTCTGGGTCCATAATCAACCGCAAGTGACGAGCGAGGAATTCGCCACCATCATCGATACGATCGCCGAGCTGCGGCTGATCGTGGAGCCGATGGAGAAGCGCTTCGGTTTGTCGCGCCCGTTGACCTTCGGCGCGGCGATCAACACCGGCTATGCCCAGATCGGCAATATGGGCAGCGCCGCGATCTCCGACTTCACTGCGCTCGGCGATACCGTGAACAAGGCGTTCCGGCTGGAAACCGCCAGCAAGGAATTGCAGTGCGATCTGGTCATCGGCCGATCGTCGATCGATTATTTGGTGCCACCACTGCGCCGCGAACAGCATCCCCCCGCCACCGAAGTGGCGATCAAGGGTTATGAACAGCCAGAGCGCGTATTCCGGCTGATGTTCGCCGATCTGCCGCGGCTGGCGACGCTGGTGATGACCGCGCACGCCAATTCCACGCTGATCCGCCCCGGCGGCTGATCGATCCCCGATCGCGGCGGTTGCAAATGCCGGGCGATTGCCCTAGGGGCGCACGCTTCCGCGATTTGTCAGGACTGCCCGGCCGGTATGGGCTGCCGCGGCCGTCCGCAAAATACGTCGCATAGCAGGAGACGAAAATGCCCAAGCTCAAGACGAAGAGCGGCGTGAAGAAGCGCTTCAAGCTCACTGCCACCGGCAAGGTGAAGCATGGCGTCGCTGGCAAGCGCCACCGGCTGATCAGCCACAACAGCAAATATATCCGCACCAACCGTGGCACGACCGTGCTTGCCGAGGCCGATACGGCCCGCGTCAAGCTCTGGGCGCCGTACGGCCTGAACTGATAGGAGGGCCGACCCATGGCACGAGTGAAGCGTGGTACGACCACCAAGGCGAAGCACAAGCGGATCCTGGATCAGGCGAAGGGCTATTATGGCCGCCGCAAGAACACGATCCGGATCGCGCGCCAGGCCGTCGAGAAGGCCGGCCAGTACGCCTATCGCGATCGCAAGGTTAAGAAGCGCTCGTTCCGCGCGCTCTGGATCCAGCGCATCAACGCCGCCGTCCGCGTCGAAGGCCTGACCTACGGCGTGTTCATGCACGGCCTGAAGCTGGCCGGCATCGAACTGGACCGCAAGGTGCTGGCCGACATGGCGATGCACGAGGGCGCGGCGTTTACCGCCGTGGTGGCGCAGGCGAAGGCCGCGCTGCCCGAAGGAGCCCGAGTCGCGGCCTGACGTCTTTCGCACGAGAGAACGCTTGCGGGGCGCGGATTGCGACAGGCGATCCGCGCCCCGCTTGCGTTGTGGGCTGCCGCCCCGCTAACCCGCCCCGGACCAACGAGGCATCATGACCGACCAGCTGCAATCCGACCTCACCGCGCAGATCGCCGCGGCGCCCGATCTCGCCTCGCTCGAGGCGATCCGCATCGCGGCGCTCGGCAAGCAGGGCAGCGTGTCTGCGCTGCTGAAGACGCTGGGGGGAATGACGCCCGAGCAGCGCCAGCAGGAAGGTCCGCGCATCAACGGGCTGCGCGAGGCGGTGGCGGCCGCGATCGCGACCCGCAAGGCCGCGCTGGAGGACGAGGCGCTGGCTGCGCGGCTGGCGTCGGAACGGATCGATCTGACGCTGCCCGCCGCGCCTGGCCCGCAAGGCTCGGTGCACCCGGTCAGCCAGGTGATGGACGAGCTGGCGGAGATCTTCGCGGATCTGGGCTTCGCGGTCGCGACCGGCCCCGAGATCGAGGACGACTGGCACAACTTCACCGCGCTGAACATTCCCGAAACCCATCCCGCGCGGGCGATGCACGACACTTTCTACTTCGATCGCGTGGATGGCGAGGGCCGCAGGATGCTGCTCCGCACGCACACCTCGCCGGTGCAGATCCGCACGATGCTGGATCAGCCGCCGCCGATTCGCATCATCGCGCCGGGCCGCACCTATCGGTCGGACAGCGACGCCACCCACACGCCGATGTTCCATCAGGTCGAGGGTCTGGTGATCGATCGCGGCATCACGATGGGCCATCTGAAATGGACGCTCGAGACGTTCGTGAAGGCCTATTTCGAGCGCGACGACATCGTGCTGCGGCTGCGGCCGAGCTATTTCCCGTTTACCGAGCCCTCGGCCGAAGTCGATGTCGGCTACACGCGTGACAAGAGCGGCCGCCGCATCGTCGGCGGGGCCGAGCCCGACGGCTGGATGGAGATCCTCGGATCCGGGATGGTGCATCCGAAGGTGATCGCGGCCTGCGGGCTCGATCCGGCCGAATGGCAGGGCTTCGCGTTCGGCTGCGGGATCGATCGGCTGGCGATGCTGAAATACGGCATGGATGATCTGCGCGCCTTCTTCGACGGCGATCTGCGCTGGCTGCGCCATTACGGCTTCTCCGCGCTCGACGTGCCCACGCTGTCCGGGGGAGTGGGGGCATGAAGTTCACGCTGAGCTGGCTCAAGGAGCATCTCGACACGGATCTCGACGCCGCCGCGATCGGCGAAGCGCTGACCCGGATCGGGCTCGAGGTCGAATCGATCGACAACCCGGCCGAGGCGCTGGCCCCGTTCCGTATCGCCAAGGTGCTGACCGCCGCCCCACACCCGCAGGCGGACAAGCTGCAGGTGCTGAGCGTCGATGCCGGCGACGGCCCGCTGCAGGTCGTCTGCGGTGCACCCAATGCGCACGCGGGGCTGGTCGGCGTGTTCGGCGCGCCCGGCGCCTATGTGCCCGGCAGCGGGATCACGCTGAAGGTGGCGGCGATCCGCGGCGTCGAATCGAACGGCATGATGTGTTCCGTGCGCGAGCTGCAGCTGGGCGAGGAGCATGATGGCATCATCGAACTGCCGGCCGATGCGCCGGTGGGCGCGGCCTATGCCGCCTGGGCCGGGCTGGACGATCCGCTGTTCGATGTCGCAATCACCCCCAACCGGCAGGATTGCATGGGCGTGCGCGGCATCGCGCGCGATCTGGCCGCGGCCGGCGCCGGCGTGCTGAAGCCGCTCGCTCAGGTCTATCGGATGGCTTCGCTCGATCCGGTGGCTGACGAGGGGCCGGCCCCCGACGTGCGGACCGAGGACCTTGAGGGCTGCCCCGCCTTCTACGCGCAGGCGGTGACGGGTGTGGCCAACGGCGCCTCACCCGAATGGATGCGCAGGCGGCTGACGGCGATCGGCCAGAAGCCGATCTCGCTGCTGGTGGACATCACCAATTTCGTTTCGATCGATCTCGGCCGGCCGCTGCACGTCTATGATCGCGCGAAGCTGAACGGCGGCCTCGTCGCGCGCCGCGCCCGCGACGGCGAGACACTGCTCGCGCTGAACGGCAAGAGCTATGCGCTCGACCCGTCGATGACGGTAATCGCCGATGCCAGCGCAGTCCATGATATCGGCGGCATCATGGGCGGCGAGCATTCGGGCGTGTCCGATGCCACCACCGATGTGCTGATCGAGTGCGCCTTCTTCGCCCCCGATCGGATCGCCCTGACCGGCCAGAAGCTGGGACTGACCAGCGATGCCCGCCAGCGGTTCGAGCGCGGCGTCGATCCCGCCTTCCTGGACGATGGGCTTGCGATCGCAACCTGGCTGGTGACCGAACATGCCGGCGGCCGGCCCAGCCCTGTCACGCGGGCGGGCGCGCCGCCGCTGGCCCCGCGCACGATCCGCTTCGATCCGGCGTTGACACTGTCGCTGGGCGGGCTGGACGTGGCTGAGGACCGGCAGCGCGAGATCCTGACCCGGCTCGGCTTCCACGTCGCCGATGACTTCACCGTGACGATCCCCAGCTGGCGTCGCGATGTCGATGGCCCGGCCGATCTGGTCGAGGAAGTGATCCGGATCGAGGGGCTGGACAAGGTGCCCGCCACCCCGCTGCCCCGCGCTGAGGGCGTCGCGAAGCCCACCGCCACGCCCGAACAAAAGGTCGAGCGGCGGGTGCGCCGTACCGCCGCCGCGCGCGGACTGCATGAGGCCGTGACGTGGAGCTTCCTCTCGCAGGCCGAGGCCGATGCGGTCGGCGGCGGCCACTGGACGCTGGCCAACCCGATCAGCGAGGATCTGAAAGTGATGCGGCCGTCGCTGCTGCCCGGCCTGATCGCCGCGGCCCGCCGCAATATCGCGCGCGGGGCGGACAGCGTGCGCCTGTTCGAGATCGGGCGGCGCTACCTTGCCGATGGCGAGCGACCGACGCTGGCGCTGCTGCTGGCGGCCGACCGTTCCCCGCGAGACTGGCGCAGCGGCAAGGCGGCCCGGTTCGATGCCTATGACGCCAAGGCGGAGGCGATCGCGCTGCTGGCCGCCGCCGGCGCGCCGGTCGATCGGTTGCAGGTGATGGAGCCGCTCGACGGCACCTGGCACCCCGGCCGCGCCGGCACGCTGCGGCTGGGGCCGAAGACCGTGCTGGCGGCTTTCGGCGAACTGCATCCCGCCACGGCCCGCGTGTTCGACATCGACGGCGGTGCGGTGGCGGCCGAGCTCTATCTCGATGCAATCCCTGCCCGCCGGGCGAGCGGCCATCTGCGCGAGGCCTATGCCCCACCCGCGCTACAGGGCGTGACGCGCGACTTCGCCTTCCTGGTGCCGGCCGATCTGGCCGCCGATGCGCTGGTGCGCGCGGTGCGTGGCGCGGACAAGGCGGCGATCGTCGATGTGCGGCTGTTCGACCGTTTCGTCGGCGCCGGCGTGCCCGACGGGCAGGTGTCGCTGGCGATCGAGGTGACGTTGCAACCGGGCGAGAAAAGCTTCACCGAAGCGGAATTGTCCGCGATCAGCCAGAAGATCGTGGCGGCGGCCGGAAAGGTCGGGGCGGTGCTGCGCGGCTGACCGCCGCCGGCCCGCTTACCCCGCGAGCAGGCCGTAGCGGACCAGATCCGCCCGCAGCGTGGTCGCGTCGCTGAAATGATGTCCGACGAAGCCTGCCGCCTCGCCCGCGGCGACATTGTCGGCACGATCGTCCA
This sequence comes from Sphingomonas canaveralia, assembly GCF_047238125.1. Taxonomy (NCBI): domain Bacteria; kingdom Pseudomonadati; phylum Pseudomonadota; class Alphaproteobacteria; order Sphingomonadales; family Sphingomonadaceae; genus Sphingomonas; species Sphingomonas canaveralia. The sequence continues at coordinate 2,717,200 of NZ_JBDFMH010000001.1, read as the reverse complement.
CGAACAGCGCTTCGCCCTGGTTCAACCCGAAGCGATCGAGCGCGAGCGCATAGATGGCCGGATCGGGCTTGATCAGACGTTCGACGCCTGACACCACGATATCGCGGAAGCGATCGAAGATCGCCGCCTCGCGCGCGCGAAACGGCACCCAGAATTCGGCCGAGAAATTGGTGATCGCGAACAGCGGAACGTCGCGTGCATCGAGCGCAGCAACGATCTCGGGCATGCCGGCAATCGGCCCGGGCAGCGTATCGAGGAAGCGCGGCCCGAACTGGGCGATCAGCGCTTCATGCTGCGGGTAGGCTGCGATCAGCTCGGCGCTCGTCTCCGCGAAAGGCCGGCCAGCATCGTGCTGGAAATGCCACTCACGCGTGACGACATCGCGCAGGAAGCTATCCAGCGCGTCGGCATCGTCGATCAGCGTTTGATAGAGGTAGCGCGGATCCCAGTCGAACAGCACATGGCCGACATCGAAGACGACGGCCGACGGTGCAGCGGGAATCAGCCCTGGCGCGCCTTGAAGCGGCGGTTCGTCTTGTTGATGACGTAGGTCCGGCCACGACGACGGATCACGCGATTGTCGCGATGACGCCCCTTGAGCGATTTGAGCGAGTTGCGGATCTTCATGGCCTGAGACGCCTGCCTGTCTGTGTTCGGATCTGTGAAAAGAGCGCGCTCCCTATGCGGCAGGCCGCGCCAAGTCAAGCAATCGGCCCGATTCGGCCGGGCGTGGCATCGTTTTTCGCGCTACAGGCGTTACGATGATCTGTTGCGTACTTGGGAGGAATGAAATGAAGCGGGTGATCATGCGGGCCGGTGCCCTGGGTGTGGCGATCGCACTGGCCGGTTGCGCCGCGCAGACTCCCGAAACGCGCGTGACGCGCTTCCACCTCGGTCAGCCGATCGCGCCCGGGCAGGTGGCGGTCGAGCCGCGCGATCCCTCGCTGGCCGGCGATCTCGAGTTTCGCGCCTATGGCGACGCCGTAGGCCGCGAGCTTGCACGGCTGGGCTACACGGTGGCGCCTGGCGTGGCACGTTCGGAACTGGTGGCCGTAGTCGATGTCGCACGCGGCACGCGCGAGACGCTGGCGCAACGTTCGCCGGTTTCGATCGGGTTGGGTGGTGGCACCTTTGGCGGCGGTGTCGGCCTGGGCGGCGGCGTGAGCTTCCCGATCGGCAAGTCGCGCAGCCGCGACGTGACCGTGACCGAGCTCTCGGTACAGCTGAAGCGCCGGTCCGAAGGCACGGTCGTATGGGAGGGCCGTGCCGAGACGGCCGCTCGCTCGGATACGCCCTATGCCAGCCCGGCGGCGGCAGTCGACAAGCTGGCGCAGGATCTGTTCCGGGACTTCCCCGGCGAATCGGGGCGCACTATCACGGTGAAATGACCATCCGCATCACCAGCCGCTTCGACAGCGGCAACATCCGCGTCGTCAGTGAAACCGCATACGGCTTCGATCTCGAGATCGCGGCCGACCACGGATCCGACTTCTACCAGTGGTTCCACTTCCGCCTGACCGGTGCGGCCGGGCGCGAGGTTGTACTGCGCATCTTGAACGCAGGCAGGGCGGCGTATCCGGACGGCTGGCCGAACTACCGCGCCTGCGCATCGCACGATCGGCAGGATTGGTGGCGGATCGCCGGCACCTCCTATGCGAACGGCGTGCTGACCATCCGCCACCGCTTCGAATCGGACAGCGTGTGGATCGCCTATTTCGCGCCCTATGCGATGGAGCGGCATCATGATCTGGTGGCGCGGATCGCTGCGGCCCCCGGCTTCACCCACGAAGTGCTGGGGCTGACGCTGGATGGCCAGGCGATCGATTGCCTAAGCGTAGGAAAAGGGCCGAAGCAGGTCTGGCTCTATGCCCGCCAGCACCCCGGCGAATCGATGGCCGAATGGTGGATGGAAGGCGCGCTGGAACTACTGGCCGATCCCGGCAGCAGCGTCGCCCGCAAGCTGCGCCGCGATGCGACGATCCACATCATTCCCAACATGAACCCGGATGGCAGCGCACGCGGCCATCTGCGCACCAATGCGGCCGGTGTGAACCTCAACCGCGAATGGCATGCGCCCACTCTCGAGCGCAGCCCCGAAGTGCTGTGCGTGCGCGACCAGATGGATCGGACCGGCGTCGATTTCGCGATGGACGTGCATGGCGACGAGGCGATCCCGCACGTCTTCATCGCCGGGTTCGAAGGGATCCCGGCATGGACCGATGCGCAGGGCGATCGTTATCACGCCTTCCGCAACCGGCTGGCGCAGCGCAGCCCCGATTTCCAGACGCGGACCGGCTATGCCACCGCCGCGCCCGGCAAGGCCAATCTGTCGATGTCCACCAACCAGCTTGCCGAACGGTTCGGCGCGGTGGCGATGACGCTGGAAATGCCGTTCAAGGACAATGACGATCTGCCCGATCCCCGCGCCGGCTGGTCGCCCGCGCGATCGAAGCGGCTGGCGGAGGATTGCCTGGGCACGCTGGCCGAGCTGATCGACGCGGCATGATCACGATTCGCGCCGACGACCTGACCGGCGCGGACGTGATCGATCTGTTGCGTCATCACCAGGCCGAGATGCAGGCGGGATCGCCGAAGGAAAGCTGCCATGTGTTCGACGTCCATCGGCTGCGCGCGGCCGATGTGACATTCTGGACGGCATGGGATGCGGAGACCTTGCTTGGCTGTGCGGCGCTGAAGCAGCTGGCTCCTGATCATGGCGAGATCAAGTCGATGCGGACTGCGCCCGCGGCGCTGCGACGGGGCGTAGGCGCGGCTCTGCTTGATCATCTGATCGTATCGGCGCGCGCAGCCGGGATCGAACGGCTCAGCCTGGAAACCGGATCTGGCCCGCTGTTCGAGCCTGCCGCCGCGCTCTACGCGCGGTTCGGCTTCACGCCCTGTCCGCCGTTCGCCGATTATCGCCCCGATCCGTTCAGCCGCTTCCTGTCACGCGCGGTTTGAGCTAGCCGGCGGGCGATCCACCATGCGGAGTGCCGAATGCCCACCCTTGTCCTGATCCGCCACGGCCAATCGGCCTGGAACCTCGAAAATCGCTTCACGGGCTGGTGGGATGTCGATCTGACCGATCAAGGCGTGGCCGAGGCGAAGGCCGCAGGCGGACTGATGGCGGCGAAAGGCCTGGACTTCGACCTGACCTTCACCAGCTTCCAGACCCGCGCGATCAAGACCCTGAACCTGGCGCTGGAGGCGATGGGCCGGCTGTGGCTGCCGACCGAGAAGGACTGGCGGCTGAACGAGCGGCATTATGGCGGGCTGACCGGGCTCGACAAGGCCGAGACGGCGGCGCTGCACGGCGACGATCAGGTGAAAATTTGGCGCCGCTCGTTCGATATCCCGCCACCGCTGCCTGAAGCCGACGGCAAGTGGGATCTCGCCAATGACCGCCGCTATGCCGGCATCGCGATCCCGCAGACCGAGAGCTTGAAGGACACGATCGCGCGCGTGCTGCCCTATTGGGAAGCACGGATCGCGCCCGAGCTGAAGGCCGGCAAGCGCGTGCTGATCTCGGCCCATGGCAATTCGCTGCGTGCGCTGGTCAAGCATTTGTCGGGTATCGCCGATGCCGATATCGCCAGCCTGGAAATCCCGACCGGCCAGCCGATCGTGTACGAGCTGGGCGACGATCTGGCCGCGCATGACCGTTATTATCTGTCGGAACGCTGACCGGCAGCGCAATATTCGCGTGATTCGCCGCGATCATCTTCGTAGGACTTGGCGATGACGGGGGAACAGCCGCGGGTCGGCATCATCATGGGCAGCCGATCGGATTGGGCGACGATGGCTCATGCCGCCGAGACGCTGGATGCGCTGGGCGTGCCGCACGAGGCGCTGGTCATCTCCGCCCACCGGACCCCGAAGCGGCTGTTCGACTATGCCGGCAGCGCAGCGGATCGCGGGATCCGCGTGATCGTGGCCGGGGCGGGCGGCGCTGCGCATCTGCCGGGCATGGCCGCATCGATGACCTGGCTGCCGGTGCTGGGCGTACCGGTCGAAAGCCATGCGCTGAAGGGCATGGATAGCCTGTTGTCGATCGTGCAGATGCCGGGCGGCGTACCGGTCGGCACGCTGGCCATCGGCAAGGCCGGCGCCATCAACGCGGGGCTGATGGCGGCATCTATCCTGGCGCTGTCCGATCCCGCGCTAGCCGCGCGGCTGCAGGCATGGCGCGATCGCCAGACGGCCGACGTGCCCGTCGATCCCGAATGATCCGGCGATGACGATCGCCCCCGGCGCCACGATCGGCATATTGGGCGGCGGCCAGCTGGGCCGGATGCTGGCGATCGCCGCCGCGCAGCTGGGCTATCGCTGCCATGTCTATGCGCCCGAGGCGAGCGGTCCCGCGACCGAGGTGAGCGCAGCGTGGACGCGCGCCGCCTATGACGATGAGCGCGCGCTGGCGGCGTTCGCCGCCAAGGTTTCGATCGTCACCTACGAGTTCGAGAATATCGCGGCCGATACCGTGCGCACGCTGGCCAAGCGCGTCGCCGTGCATCCGTCACCGCGATCGCTGGAAGTGGCGCAGGATCGGTTGGCCGAGAAGAGGTTCGTGGCAGGGCTCGGCCTGAAGACCGCGCCATGGGCGCCGGTCGCGGACCGCGCCGATCTCACCCGCGCGCTGGCGGCGGTCGGCACCCCCGCCATCCTGAAGACGCGGCGCTTCGGCTATGACGGCAAGGGCCAGGCGCGGATCACGACGCCCGAGGATGCCGATGCCGCGTGGACCGCGATCGGCGGCCAGCCTGCCATCCTCGAAGGCCATGTCGATTTCGCACAGGAATATTCGGTGATCGGCTGCCGTACCGAAGCGGGCGAATTCACTGCGTGGGACGTGCCCGACAATGTCCATTCGGGCGGCATCCTGTCGACATCCACGGTCCCGGCGACAGGGCTGATCGCCGAGCAACGCGACGGCGCGGTGGCACTGGCGCGGCGCGTGGCAGATGCGCTGGGCCATGTCGGCGTGCTGACGCTCGAATATTTCGCCGGGCGCGACGGGCCGGTGTTCAACGAGATGGCGCCGCGCGTGCACAATAGCGGCCACTGGACGATCGAAGGCGCGATCACGTCGCAATTCGAAAACCATATCCGTGCGATCTGCGGCCTGCCGCTTGGCAGCACCGCGCTGCGCGCGCCGCGCGTCGAAATGCGCAACCTGATCGGTGACGAAGCAGCCGACTGGCCGGCGATCCTGGCCGATCCACAGGCGCGTCTGCATCTCTACGGCAAATCCGATCCGCGGCCCGGCCGCAAGATGGGGCATGTGACGCGGCTGACCGGCTGATCCGCCGCGCCGATCAATCCACCCAGTCGGTGCGCAGATGCTTGGCCGCCAGCGCCATCAGTAGCGCGGCCAGCAGGTAGAAGCCGAGCCCGATCAGCATCGCGTAGCGAAGCGCCTCGTCTCCCAGCCGCGCGGTCAGCTTGTCCGACAACAGGCCCAGGAACAGCGTGCCCCCGCCCAGCCCGATCAGATTGTTGATCAGCAGGAAACTGGCGGATGCGGTGGCACGCATATGGGCGGGCACCAGATGCTGCACCGCGCCGATCACCGGACCAAGCCAGATATAGGCCAGCGCCTGCGGCAGCAGGAACAGCAGGAAAGCTGACGTGACCGTGCTTGACAGGATCCCCGCGGCGAACAGTGGCACCGCGATCACGAAGGCGACAGCCGGCACGCGCGCATAATTGGCCTTGTCGCTGCGCCCGAGCCGATCGCCGAGTACGCCGCCCGCCAGCACGCCGGCGACCCCGCCCAAAAGCAGGATCGCGCCGTAGAAATAGCTGGTTTCCACGAGATCGAGGCCGAAGCTGCGCCGCATCAGCGAGGGTAGCCAGAAAGCGAGGCCATAGCCCAGCGTCGACGAGCAGGCCGCGCCCATCGCCAGCAGCCAGAAGCTGCGCTTGGCCGCGAGGATCGGGAAGACGCGTTCGATCGGCGCCTGATCTGCAGCGGCGATCTGGCGTACCGGTTCCCGCACCACCAGCCGGAAGATCGGTGCGATCGCGACCCCGGCCAGGCCGACTGTGATGAACGCCGCGCGCCAATCCACTGTTGCCGCGATATAGCCGCCGAACAGCACGCCGAGCGCAGAGCCGAGCGGGATGCCGAGCGAATAGATCGACAGCGCCCGCGCGCGGCTTGCCTGAGGAAAATAGTCCGCGATCAGCGCATAGGAGGGCGCGACCCCGCCCGCTTCGCCGACCCCGACGCCGAGCCGTGCCAGGAACAGGCTCCAGAAGCCGGTCGCAAGTCCGCAGAGCGCGGTGAAACCGCTCCACACGCCCAGCGACAGCGTGATCACCCAGGATCGGCTGGTGCGATCCGCGATCCACGCCAGCGGGATCGCGAGCGTGGAATAGAGCAGCGCGAAGGCGAGGCCGCCCAGCAGCCCCATCCGCGTATCGCTGATTTTTAGATCATCCTGGATCGATGTCGCCAGGATCCCGAGGATCTGCCGGTCGACGAAGTTAAAGGTGTAGACCAGCAACAGCATGGCCAGCACCACGCCGCGATAGCCGCGGCTCGGCACATTCGTCCCGGTCATCCCCCCCTTGACCGGAATCAGAGGGTGGGGCCGGCAGGGCCCGCGGCGGGCTTTGCCTTAGTGTCGTCGATCATTTTCAGGATCGCGGCCGAACGGCGATCTTCCGCCGCATAGTCGCGCGCGGACTTGCCGGCGATCCGGTCCGTCTGCGCGGCATTCGCCCCGTTGGTCAGCAGCAGCCGTACCATGCCAATGTCGCGCCGCTGCACGGCGGCGATCAGCGGCGTCTCCCCGGCATTATTGGCGAGATTGATCCCGCCGCGCCGACGGATCAGCGCTTCCGCGCCCTCGACGAAGCCGAGCTGCGCCGCCAGCATCAGCGGCGTGTTGCCCGCTTCGTCACGGGCATCGGCACGCGCGCCGCGCGACAGCAGGAAATTGAGCCAGGTCGTATCGCGGCGGCGCGTGACGATGTGGATCGCGGCATCACCGGTGCTCTGATCGCGGGTATTGACGATCGTGCTACCCGGCTTGTTCAGCAGGTCGGTCACCTTGGTGCCGTCGCCGTCGCGCACGGCCTTCAGGAAATTATAGCTGTCCGAGAATTGCGCCGCGGCAGGCGTGGATGCCAAACCCATCACCAACGCCGCCAGCATCGCACCACCGGCCTTTACCCACTTCGTGCGCACCACAGCGATCGTCCCGTCAATTGCTTGCATGGCGCGTGCTAGCAAAGCATGGCTGGCAGCACCATGAACAAAGCCATCCTGCCGTTGCTGCTGGCGCTCGCGCTGCCGGCCTGCCAATCGCAACCCGCGGCCGAACCGCCGCTGGCCGGCGCGCGTATCGGCGGACCGTTCACGCTGACCGACCAGGACGGGCGGATGCGGACGGACAGCATGTTCGCCGGCCAGTATCGGCTGATGTATTTCGGCTATACTTTCTGCCCCGATGTGTGCCCGGTCGATATGCAGAAGCTGATGCAAGGCTATGCGCTGCTGGAAAAGAGCGATCCTGCGAAGGCCGCCAAGCTGGCGCCGATCTTCGTCACCGTCGATCCCAAACGCGATACGGTGCCGGTTATCAAACAGTTCGTGACTGCGTTCCACCCCAAGCTGATCGGGCTGACCGGGCCGGAGACGGAGATCGCCGCGGTCGCGAAGCGTTATGCGATCATCTATCAGGCACAGCCGCCCGCCACCCCGGGGGCCGCCTATCTGGTCGATCACAGCCGGCAGGCGATGTTGTTCGGGCCGAAGGGCGAGCCGATCGCACTGATTCCGCAGGACGGCACGGCGCAGGAGATCGAAGCCGAGCTCGCGAAGTGGATCGCGTGATCGCCCCCGATCGGTTCTGGGAAACCGTGCCGCTGCAGAAGATGACGCGCGCCCAATGGGAATCGCTGTGCGACGGCTGCGGCAAATGCTGCCTGCACAAGCTGGAGGACGAGGATACGGGAGAGCTGCTGCCGACCAACGTCGCCTGCAAGCTGCTCGACCGACGCAGCGGCCAATGCAGCGACTATCGCAACCGCCACGCCTATGTGCCCGAATGCGTGCGGCTGACACCGGCCAAGCTGGACGCGCTCGACTGGCTGCCATCGACCTGCGCCTACAAGCTGATCCGCGATGGCGAGCCGCTGTACGACTGGCATCATCTGATCTGTGGCGATCGGGAAGCGGTGCATGCTGCCGGCGTCTCGGTGCGCGGATGGACGGTCTCCGAACTCGAAGCCGGTGAACTCGAGCATCATGTGGTCGAGCGCGCACTGTGATCGGGTTTCGCGCACGGCCGCCGGCTGCGCAGAGCCTGCCGCTGTTCACGCGCGATGGAACGCCGGAGCCGATCGTGATCCGGAGGATCGCCAATGCCCGCACGATGCGGCTGGTGATCGATCCGCGCGATGGGCAGGTGCGGCTGACGCTGCCGCCGCGTGCGGGGCTGCGGGCCGCGGTCGCCTGGGTCGAATCCAAGCGCGACTGGATCGAGGCGGAACTGGCGCGGGTGCCGATCGCACGGCCGTTCGCGCCGGACGCGCGCTTTCCGCTGGGCGGAAGCGAGGCGACGATCGACTGGGCCGCCACCCATCCGCGCACACCGCGACTTGACGGTGACCGGCTGATCGTGGGCGGCCCGCTCGATGCGCTCAACATGCGCGTCGTCCGCTGGCTGCGGGCCCGGGCGCTGAGTCTGCTCGATGCCGAAACCCGTGCTTATGCGGATGATGCAGCGGTGGTCGTCGGCGCTGTGACGATCGGCGATGCGCGCGGCCGCTGGGGCAGCTGCGCCGCTTCGGGCGACATCCGCTACAGCTGGCGGCTGATCCTGGCACCGGCCGCAGTGCGGCGCGCGACGGTGGCGCATGAAGTGGCCCACCGGCTGCACATGGATCATTCGCCCGCCTTCCATGCCGCCGCCGCCCGGCTATTCGGCCGCGATCCTGTCGCCGAGCGGGCCTGGCTGCGCGCGCACGGCGCCAGCCTGCACTGGTGGGGCCGCGCCTAGAGCGGCGCTTCCTCTTCCTCGCGGCGGCGCTGGCGGCGTTCCTCCCGCCGATCGTCACCGCGGCTGTCGCCACGCAGCACGCCATCGAGCCAGCCCTCGTCGAGATTGGCCGGCGCCTCGACATCCTCTTCTGCCGGCGCCGCCTCGCGCGGGCTGCCCGCATCGGGCGCGACCGCCATGCCATTCTCGTCGACATACATGGCCGATCCGTCGTCAGGCGTGCCGAAATAGGCTTCCTCGTCGGGTTCGAGCTGCCATTCGGGCAGCGTGACCTCGGTCTCGAATTCCTCAACGGGGCGCTTGGCGACCGCGACCTTCATGAACTGCGCGAACGCCTGCGCCGGCGCACGGCCACCCTGCAGCCCGCCAACCGCGCGGGCATCGTCGCGGCCCATCCAGACCCCGGTGGTGATGCCGCTGGAAAAGCCCAGGAACCAGCCATCCTTGTTGGAAGAAGTGGTGCCGGTCTTGCCGGCCACCGGACGCCCGATCTGCGCCGCCCGCGCAGTGCCGGTGTTGACTGCAGTCTGCAGCAGATCGGTCATCTCGGCGGCGACCCACGGCGCCACCAGCACGCGCGAATCATCCACTCGGTGCTCGTACAGCAGCACGCCTTCGCCGGTGGTGACCTTGACGATGCCATAGGGCACGACCGCGACACCCCTGGCCGAGACCGATGCGAACGCGCGCGTCATATCCAGCAGCCGCACGTCCGACGTGCCCAGCACCATCGATGGCAGCGTGTTGATCGGCGTGGTGATACCGAACCGGCGGGCCATGTCCGCGATCGTCGCGAAGCCGACATCGGCACCGATCTTGGCGGCAATCGTGTTGATCGAGAAGGCGAAGGCGGTGCGCAGATCGATCTCGCCCGAATAGCGCCGGCTGCTGTTGCGCGGGCTCCAGCCATTGATCGTGATCGGCTCGTCGACCACCGCCTGATCGGGCTTCCAGCCGGCTTCGAGCGCGGCGAGATAGACGAACAGCTTGAACGACGATCCCGGCTGGCGCACCGCCTGCGTGGCGCGGTTGTAGATCGACGACACATAATCCTTGCCGCCGACCATGGCGCGCACCGATCCATCGCGATCGAGCGCGACCAGCGCGCCCTGCAGGCCATCGGGCGTGTTCTGCCGGATCGCCGCGTCGGCCGCCTTCTGCATGGCGGGATCGATCGTCGTCCAGACGTCGATCGGCGCAGTCGTCTCGTCGATCAGCGTATCGAGCTGCGCCAATGCCCAATCGGTGAAATAACGCACGCTGTTCTGGCGAGGCTCGGGCGCCAGCTGGACGCCTTCGAGATCGGCCGACTGTTCCTGTGCGGCGCTGATCCGGCCCTGTTCGCGCATCAGCCGCAACACGACGCTTGCCCGGCCGATCGCGGCCTTGGCATCGGCGGTTGGCGAATAGTTGGACGGGGCCTTCACCAGCCCGGCGATGATCGCGGATTCGGCCAGGCTCAGCGTGCGCCCGTCATGCCCGAAGAATTTTCGCGCGGCGGCATCGATGCCATAGGCACCCCCGCCGAAATAGACGCGGTTCAGATACAGCTCGAGGATCTCGTTCTTCGAGAATTTGAGCTCCATGGCGAGCGCCAGGATCATCTCACGCGCCTTGCGGCCGAACGAATAGCTGTTGTTCAGGAAGATGTTGCGCGTGATCTGCTGGGTGATGGTGGACGCGCCCTGCAGGCGTCGGCCCTCGCCGCGCCGATCGAACGCCAGCCACGCAGATCGGCCGATACCGATCGGATCGATGCCGGGATGCATGCGGAAGCGCTTGTCCTCCACCGCGATCATCGCATCGACCATCACCGCCGGGATCTGGTCGTAGCGGATCCACTGCCCATAGCTCGGCCCGAGCGAGACGATGACGGTGCCATCGGCCGCGCGCACGCGCACCATCTGGCCGTTGGGGGAAGATTGCAGCGCGCCGTAATTCGGCAGGACGCTGTAGGAGATGCCGACAGCGATCGCGAGCGCGGCGATCCCGGCCACGATCGCGAACAGCATCAGCCGGATGGCGAGGCGCCACCGCGATCGGGGGCGTGCGGTCTTGGAACGGGAAGCGGCCATTGCAGGGCTGCGGACTTACGCGAGCCCCGCCCGGGCGGCAAGCGCGCCGCCACGAGCGATTGGCGTCACGCCGCCGGCTTCGCCTTGAAGTCCAGCGATACGCTGTTCATGCAATAGCGCAGGCCGCCATCCTGCGGCGGGCCATCGGGAAAGACATGGCCCAGATGGCCGTCGCACTTGGCGCAGCGCACCTCGACCCGGCGCATCCCATGGCTGATATCGGTATGCTCGGTAACGGCGCCCGGCTCGACCGGTGCCGTGAAGCTTGGCCAGCCGCTGCCCGAATCATATTTCCGGTCGCTCTTGAACAGCAGGTTGCCACAGGCAGCACAGCGATATTCGCCGGGCACCTTGTTGTCATTCCAGTGGCCGCTGAACGCGCGTTCAGTGCCCGCTTCGCGCAGCACATGATATTGTTCGGGGGAAAGGCGCTTGCGCCATTCCTGTTCGGAAAGATCGAGTCGGTCCATATCGTGAATCTGGGGTGCGGCGGCCGTGAGTCAATGCCCTCCGGCCGGTGAATGGCCGCCGATCCGGCTGGATCTGGCCGCCAATCGTGCCAGACCGGGAAAGGCGGCTACCAGCGCCAGCGCCGGACCCCGCAGCGTGGATGATTCAGCCATCCGCCGGGCAGCGCCAGCCACCCGCAGCGGGGTCTGCGCGGTGACGGCGAAAGCCGGCTGGAACCGGGCCGCGGGCTCGCCCCGCAGCACGGCCTGTGCCGCTGCGATGCCGCTCGCCAGCGCGATCGCGACACCGTCGCCGGCCAGGGAGGCGATGACCGCGGCCTGGTCCCCCAGCCGATAAGCCGGATCGGGCGCGGTGCGCGCGCGCCAGCCATAGGGGACGCCGGCGATACTGGCCCAGGGACTGATCGACCGCGCCGCGGCGATGCGCTCGCCGAGTAGCGGGCAATCTCCGGCCAGCGCCGCGATCAGCGACGCCGGATCGCCGCGCGCCTTCGCCAGCCGCGCCTTGCCGATCGACAGGCAGAGATTGACGTCGCCATCTTCCTGCAGCAGCAGCCCGGCATAGCCTTCGTCGAACAGATGCAGCTCGACATAGCCGTCGAGCGCGGCGGCCAACGCCGGTGTCGGATCGAGCGCGGTGCGCAGGCCGATCGCGGTCGGCCAGTGGCCCGTCTGCCGCGTGGCCCCGCGCAACTCATGCTTGCCAGTGGCGATCAGCAGAGCATCGGCCGCGATGCTGCCACCATCGGCAAGCGCGGCAGAGCCCGCCATCGTATCGACCGATCGGACTGCGACGCCGCGTTCGACCCGGACGCCGAGCGCGATCGCACGATCCAGCAGCGCCACATCGAGCCGGCTGCGCGACAGGCCGGCAGCACGGAACGGCAGATCGGTCTCGACGACACGGTTACCGGCGGCGAGGCGGACATGGCCGATCGGTCGCGCGCCCAGGGCCATCGGGTCCAGCCCCAGCGATTCGAGCGCCGCGAGCCCATCCCAGCCCAGGAACCCCCCGCACACCACATCGTGCGCCGCCGACGATCGCTCGAGCAGCAGCGGTTGCAACCCGCCCTGCGCCAGGCCGATCGCCGCCGCCGCCCCCGCCGGCCCGCCGCCGACGATCAGCGCAGCCGTTCGACGCACAGCCGGAACGGGAAGCGGCGCACGATCCGCGCCTGTGTGATGCCGGCCCGCGCAAGGATCGCCACCCAGTCCTCGCGCCGGAAGCTGCGCGCGATCGACAGCGTGCCGTCTTCCCGCACGATCCGGTGCCAGCGCATCAGCCGCGCCAGCAGCGGGTAGCCGGCATGGGCGAACCAGTGCCGGTGAAGATCGTTGACCAGCCAGCCGATCGCCGATTCGTTTTCCATGAAGCGCAGGAAGGCATTGAGCTCAGCATCGCTCATATGATGAGCGACGAAGCTGGAGAGCACCACGTCCCAGCCTTCGCCCGCCAGCGCGGCGCAATCGCCGGTGCGCCAGTCGATCGCCAGGTCGGGCGGCGTCGCGGCCGCGGCAACGGCGGCGCTGCCCGGATTGAGGTCGATGCCGACCAGTTCGAGCGCCAGTCCACGGCTGCGGCCCCAGCGTGCGATCGTGCGCAGCATATCGCCATCGCCGAAGCCGACATCCAGGATCCGCGCAGTCGCCCGCCCGGCCAGCGCTCGCTTCAGGAAGGCCAGCGTGGGGCGGGCGGACAGGGTCAGACGGTTGACCTTGGCGAGATCGGTCAGCACCGCGGCATAGACATCGGCCGGCAGATCGGGCGCGTCCATCTGTTCGGGACGACGATCGCGGACCGCAAGGCTCATCCGGCGCGCTCGAACCGGAAGCCTTCGGCGGCGAGCCCCGGACCAAAGGCCAGGGCCAGGCCATGGCGGGCATCGGGCTGGGCCAGCAGATCGGCCAGCACGAACATCAGCGTCGCAGACGACATATTTCCGAACCGATCGAGCACGCCGCGCGATGCGGCCAGCGCGGATGGGTCGAGCGCCAGCGCTGATGCCACTGCATCGAGGATCGATCGGCCGCCAGCATGCACCGCCCAGGCATCGGGGGCGGGCAGGTCCGCCGGCAACAGGGTATGGCGCAGCCCGGCATCCGCGAGCGCCTGCCCGATCCGTCCCGGCACCTCGCCCGACAAGTGCATCGCAAAGCCGGTATCGCCGATCGCCCAACGGATCAGCGGTGCCGAATCGGGTAGCGTCGCCGCGAACGGCCGCTGGATCGCAAAGCCACGCGGCTCGGCAGTGACCAGTGCCGCCGCCGCGCCGTCGCCGAACTGCAGCATCGCCAGCAACGGTTCGGTCTGGTCGTCCGGCTGGAGATGCAGGGTCGAAAGCTCGACCGTGACGACCAGCACGCGGGCCTGCGGATCGGACCGCACGATGTGGCGCGCGGTGCGCAGCGCCGCGACCGCCGCATAGCAACCCATGAAACCGATCAGCGTGCGTTCCACCGATCCGCCCAGCCCGAGCGCGGCGGCGATCACCTGATCGAGCCCGGGCGCAATGAAGCCGGTGCAACTGGCGACGACCAGATGGCTGATTGCATCGCAATCGACCTGCCGCGCCAGATCCGCGACGGCGGCGAGCGCCAGCGGCGGCGCGTGGCGCGCATAGAGTGCCATCCGCGCGGCGGTGCCTGGCAGGGGATCGACCGCGTAGAAGCCGCCGTCCGCGACCGGTGAGCCACCCGCGGCGGTCGGCGGCAGGACCGACCAGCGATGCGCGATGCCGGATCGGCTTGCCATCCGTGCGAACAGCGCCCGTTCGCGCGGATCAGCAAGCCGATCCGTGGCCCAGGCGATGAAGGCGGCATGGATATCGTGAGTCGGGACCGCGCAGCCGATCGCTTCGATATGGGCGTTGACCAGAGTGCGACCTTTCCCGACATCCGCGGCAGGCGGACAACTCTCCTTGTCGAACGTCCCGGCGTCCAAGTCGAGCCATTCGGGATCGGCGGTCGTCTTGCGCGACTTTTGCCGCTATCATGGCGGGCGATCGCCTTGGAGACGCGCGTGATGTTCGACAGATTGTTCCTTTCCCATCCGCGCAGCATCGGCGAAAGCTTTGTCGAGCATTTCGTGACGGCGGGTCGGTTCGGTGCGATCATGATCGGCGGCGGGCTGGCCTGCATCGTTCACGCCTTCGTCCCCGCGCTATTCCCCCACACCGCGAGCCGCGCGGTCAAGCGACTGCACGGCATCATGGCCGCGCGCCAGCCGAGCCTGCGCGCCGGCTGGCAGGAGCCGAGCTGGCAGATCGAATATGAAATCTAGGGCGCGCTGACTGACCTCTATCCCTAGACACAGGCGATGATCCGCCACGTCGCCATCATCGGAGCCGGCTTTTCCGGCGCACTGCAGGCCATCAACCTGCTGCGCCACGATGGCCCGCGCGCAACGCTGATCGAACGGCGCGGCGCGGTGGCGCGCGGCGTGGCCTATTCGGCCGCGCACCCCGATCATCTGCTGAACGTGCGCGCTGATCGGATGAGCGCGCTGCCCGACCAGCCCGATCATTTCCGGATGTGGCTGGCCAAGCAGGGGCTCGATGCGGACGGCTTCGTACCCCGGCTGGTCTATGGCGACTATCTGGCGGCGCTGCTGGCCGAGACGGTCGCACGCGATCCCGATCGGCTGCGGATCGTGCAGGGTGACGTGATCGATGTCGAGCAGTGCGCGGATGGCGTGGCGCTGGCCCTCGACGATGGCAGCACGATCACTGCCGATGCCGCAGTGCTGGCGATGGGCAATCTGCGCCCGCACGAGCCGGCCGGAATCGCCGCCGCGCGGCTGGGGGCGGACGTCTATGCCCCGGATCCGTGGCGCGCAGACATCACCGCAGGGCTGGAGGATGGCGATCGGGTGCTGGCGATCGGCACCGGATTGACGATGATCGATGTCGCGCTGCTGCTGGAGGCGAACGGCTTCGGCGGGCAGATGATCGCGATGTCGCGACGCGGTCTGGTGCCGCGCGCCCATGGCCAGGCCGCGCCGCGCGGGTTGAGCGAGCGACCACCGCTGACCGCGACCGCGCTGCTGCGCGCGGTACGGGCGCGGGCGCGGCTGATCGGCTGGCGCAGTGCAGTGGACGAGCTGCGGCCCTACACCCAGGACATGTGGCTGGCGGCCGAGCCTGCCGAACGGGCCCG
Organism: Sphingomonas canaveralia; assembly: GCF_047238125.1. Taxonomy (NCBI): domain Bacteria; kingdom Pseudomonadati; phylum Pseudomonadota; class Alphaproteobacteria; order Sphingomonadales; family Sphingomonadaceae; genus Sphingomonas; species Sphingomonas canaveralia. Next base: position 2,701,489 of record NZ_JBDFMH010000001.1, on the reverse strand, counting down.
CTTCCTGCGCCATCTGCGCCCTTGGTGGGATGTGCATCGGCACCGGCTGGCCCCGATCGTCGATGCGCGAATCTCGGCGCTCCGGGCAGGCGGGCGGCTCGATGTGGTCGCCGGCACGCTGCTGGCGGCCGAGCCCCAGGGGCGCGGCGCGCGGGTGACGTGGCGGCCGCGCGGCGGTGATGCGATCGAGACGATGGACGTACGGCGGATCGTGAACTGTTCCGGGCCGCAGGGCGATCTTGCGCGCAGCGAGGAGCCGCTGCTGACCCGGCTGGCGACGCGCGGCCTGATCCGGCCCGACCGGTTCAGGCTGGGGCTGGACGTTGACATGCAGGCGCGGCTGATCGGCAGCGACGGCACCGCATCCGATCGGCTGTTCGCGCTGGGGCCGATGACGCGGGGCGCATTCTGGGAGATCGTGGCAGTGCCCGACATCCGGGTGCAGACCTGGACGCTCGCCCGTAAGCTTTCCAACGCGCATTGGGTGGGTGGCGAGGGCCTGTGACGGCCGCCACGCATGACGTCATCGTTCTGGGAGCGGGTGCCGCGGGCCTGATGTGCGCCGCGACCGCGGGCCAGCGCGGGCGCCGCGTGCTGCTGCTGGACCATGCCGACAGGCCCGGCAAGAAAATCCTGATCTCGGGCGGGGGCCGCTGCAATTTCACGAATATCGGCACGGCACCCGATCGATTCATCTCGGCCAACCCCCATTTCGCGAAATCGGCGCTGGACCGCTACACGCCCGCCGACTTCCTGGCGCTGGTCGAGGCGCATGGGATCGCCTGGCATGAAAAGACGCTCGGCCAGCTGTTCTGCGACGGATCGGCGCGACAGATCGTGGCGATGCTGGTCGATGAATGCGAGAAGGGTGCGGTCGAACTTCGCTGCGCCACGCCGATCGACGCGGTCGATCGTGACACGCTGTTCCGGGTGCGGAGCGGCGGGCACGACTTTTCCGCGGCGGCGCTGGTGATCGCGACCGGCGGGCCATCGATCCCGAAGATGGGCGCGACCGGCTTCGCCTATGATCTGGCACGGCGGTTCGGGCTGAAAGTGGTCGAGCCGCGGCCTGCGCTGGTGCCGTTGACGCTGGGCCATGACGGGCTGGCATTCCGCGATCTGGCCGGCGTCGCCTTCGATTCGATCGTATCGGCCGGCAAGACGCGCTTCCGGGAGGCCAGCCTGTTCACGCATCGCGGCCTGTCCGGCCCGGCGATCCTGCAGGCCAGCAGCTATTGGCGTCATGGCCAGCCGATCCTGATCGACATGCTGCCAAGTGGCGACGCGCCCGCGCTGCTGCACGCCGCCAAGCGCGCCCGCCCGCGGATCGAGGCACGCACGCTGCTGGCCGAATGGCTGCCCGGCCGGCTGGCGCAGCTGGCGGCGGATCGGCTCGGCCTTGGTGGGTCGCTGGCGGGGCTGACCGATCGCGCGCTGCAGGCGGCGGGCGCCATGCTGAACGGCTGGCCGTTCATCCCCAATGGCAGCGAAGGATTCGCCAAGGCCGAAGTCACGGCCGGCGGGATCGATACGCGCGGTATTTCGTCCCGCACGATGGAAGCGACCGCCGTGCCCGGCCTCTATGCGATCGGCGAAGCGGTGGACGTCACCGGCTGGCTGGGCGGCTATAATTTCCAATGGGCCTGGGCCAGCGGACGCGCCGCGGGCGAGGCCGTCTAGACGTCGTTCTCGTCACCGCCCGCGCAACGTATCGACAGCGCCAGCAGCGCAGTCGTCAACAGGGTGTCGGGCACCGGCCGATCGATCACCCCGACGCACAGATGCCCGCGGTAATGATCGCGCAGGGCTGGCCCGTGCGTATCGCAGGCGATCAGCACCGGCAGATCGTCCCGAATGGCGTGGAGTTCGGCGACCAGCCCCTCGACCTTGCCGAGCGCGGCATGATCCGAGATCAACGCCGCGTCGAAGCGGCCGTTGCTGGCGCGCAGACGCGCGAGCGCCTCGGCAGTATTGCGGGAAACATCGCTGGTGAAACCGAGCCGCCCGATCTGAATGGCCGTGCGCTCCGCCGCGCCCGGATCGGGATCGACGATCAGCACGCGGCGCAGATCGCGACGATCCAGGACGTCGCGCACGCGCGTCGCCAGCGCGCCATAGCTGAACGGCTTGGCCAGGAACGAGACGCCCGATTCAAGCCGCCCACCATGGACGATGGCGTTGCGCGGGTAGCCCGAGGTGAACAGGACGCGCAGCTGCGGATCGGCAGTGCGGGCACGATCGGCCAGCTCGCGGCCGGTCATCCCGGGCATCACGACATCGGTCAGCAACAGGTGGACCCGGGCCTCGCGCGCCAGCAGCCGCAGTGCTTCCGCCCCGTCAGCGGCTTCGATCACGTGATAGCCCAGATCGCGCAGCGTATCGACGGTATAGGCACGTACCTCGGCATCGTCCTCCACCACCAGGATCGTCTCGTCGCGGCTGCCGCGCTCGCCTTCCGCCGCGACGCCGTCATCGATCACGCTGGCATCGCCTGCCAGGCGCGGCAAATAGATGCGCACCGTGGTGCCGTGTCCGGGCTCCGAATAGAGCTTCACATGGCCGCCGGACTGCTTGACGAAGCCATAGACCATCGAGAGGCCGAGGCCTGTGCCCTTGCCCACTTCCTTGGTGGTGAAGAAGGGATCGAACGCGCGCGCGATCGTATCGGCATCCATGCCGGATCCGGTATCCGTGACGCTGATCAGCACATAGCGGCCAGGGCCGATCTCCGCATGGCTGGCGGCGTAATTGTCGTCGATCATCGCATTGCTGGTCTCGATCGTCAGTCGGCCGCCCTGGGGCATCGCGTCGCGCGCGTTCACGCACAGGTTCACCAGCGCGCTTTCCAGCTGGTGCGGATCGACATCGACCGTCCACAGCCCGGCCCCGGCGACGGTTTCCAGCGCGACGAGCTCGCCCAGCGCACGGGTGAGGAGATCGGCCATGCCGGAAATCAGGCGGTTGACGTCGGTCGGCTTCGGCTGCAGCGGCTGGCGACGCGAGAAGGCCAGCAGCCGCTGGGTCAGCGATGCGGCGCGATCCGCACCCTTCAACGCATTGTCCACCGCGCGGCGCAGCCGGGGATCGGCATCGTCGCCGAGCCTGCGGCCGACCAGATCGATATTACCCGTGATGATCGTCAGCAGATTGTTGAAATCATGCGCGATCCCGCCGGTAAGCTGGCCGACGGCTTCCATTTTCTGCGCTTGCCGCAGGGCCTGCTCGACCTGCTCACGCTGCTCGGCTTCCTGGCGCAGCTGATCCAGCGCGCGTGCCAGATCGGCCGTCCGCTCGGCAACCTGCTCCTCCAGCGTCATCCGCGAGCGCGCCAGTTCCTCGCGGGCGGCCACCATCTCCTCGATATCGGTGCAGGTGCCGAACCAGCGCATGATCGCACCTGCCTCGTCGCGCACCGGCTGCGCCCGGCCCAGCACCCAGCGATACAGGCCGCTGTGATGGCGCAGACGATATTCGATATGATAGGTCTCGCCGGTCGCCAGTGAATGCTGCCAGGTCGCCCAGGCGCGCTCCTGGTCATCGGGATGGAACATGCCGTTCCATTCCTCGCCGTCCGTCGATCCATAGGGTACGCCGGTAAATTCGTACCAGCGCCGGTTGTAATAGTCGTGGAAGCCGTCGGGCCGGGTCGACCAGATCATCTGATCGACCGAATCGGTGATCCCCTGCAGCCGGGCCTCGCTCTCGGCGACGGCGGCATTGCTGGCCGCCAAGGCCCGTTCAGCCTTCTTGGTTCCCGACAGATCGAGCATCGCTCCGATCATCCGCACGGGTTCGCCTTCGGGATCGCGCAGCATGTAGCCGCGATCCAGCACGTCGGCATAGCTGCCGTCGGCGCGGCGGAAGCGATATTCGCTGGTCCAGTTGGTGCCGCCGCCGTCGATCACCGCATGAATGTCGTGATCGACCCGTTCGCGGTCGTCGGGATGAATCTGCGCCAGCCACCAGGCCCCGTCGAGGCCGATCTCGTCGAGGCGGTGGCCATAGGCTTCCTCCAGCGCCTCGTTCCAGGTGACGTGATCGGCACGCAGATCCCAGTCCCAGATCGCATCACTGGTCGCGCGGCCGGCCAGCAGCAGCCGATCGCGCGTAGCGCGCAACTCCTCCTCGCTGCGGTCGATCGAGGTCGTTTCGTAAGTGGCGCAGAACATGCCACCGATCGATCCGTCGTCATCCTCGATCGGCGAATAGGAGAAGGTGAAGCTGGTGTCCTCCGGAACGTCGTTACGGGTCACGCGCAGCGGCAGCCGCTCGAAAAAGCTCGGCTCGCCCGCATAGACGCCCTCGATCAGCGGCATCGTCTCCGCCAGGATCTCGGGCCAGACTGCTTCGAACGGCTGGCCGAGCGCCGCCGGATGGCGCTTGCCCAGCAGCGTGGCATAGGCATCGTTGTAGATCATGATCCGGTGCGGCCCCCAGATCAGGAACATCCCGAACTGCGATCGCAGCATCATCTGGGTGACGACGCGCAGCGCCGTCGGCCATTGATCGCGCGGGCCGAGCGGCGTCGCCCCCCAATCCAACGCCTCGACCCGTCGCCCGAGTTCGCCCCCGGCTCTCACGCCCGGCTGGCCCCAAAACTGAAAAGGTCCGGCATATCCGCCGGATGGCAGCGAACGGCGGCCCCGACAAGGCCCGCCGCACGGTTTCGATGGTGCGGTCGAGAAGACTCGAACTTCCACGGCCTTTCGGCCACAACGACCTCAACGTTGCGCGTCTACCAGTTCCGCCACGACCGCACATCGAGAAGGGCCCTGGCGGATGCCGGGGCGCTGGCAGGCGCAGGCCCCTAGCAGAGCATATCCGCCCCCGCAACGCCTCAATAGAGGAACATCGGCATGCCCTCGACCGTCATCAGCCGGGCGCGATAGGCATCGGCATCGTATAGCCCGCCGACATCGACTGTCTTGGTGCCACCCAGCAAGGTATCGATCGGCACCCGCGCATAATTGCCGCCCTTCAGCGCCACCATCTGGCCAGTTGCGTGCTGCTGGATCAGCTGCACCGCGAGGCCGCCGAACGCGAACCCGACCATCCGATCCAACGCATCGGGTTCGCCCGCGCGCATCAGATAGGCCAGTTCCTGAACCACGGTACCGTGGCCGGTGCGCGCCTCGATCTCCTTGGCGAGCCGCTGGCCGACGCCGACCATCGCGCGCTGCGTTGCGGGACGCGAGAGATCCGCGTCGGGCGTATCCGCCTCGCCCGCGATGTCGGCGCCTTCCGAAATCACGCAGACCGCGTAAGCGGCGGGCCGTGACTTCTTGTCGGCGGCAAGCAGCGGCACCAGCCGGTCGAGATCGACCGGCACCTCGGCGATCACGGTGCGATCGACCTGCGCCAGAAACCCCGCCAGCAGCGCCGTCTCACCGGATCGCCGGCCGAACAGTTCGACGACACCGATCCGCTCGTGGCTCTCGATCGTGGTGCGCAGCGCGTTGATCGCCTCGACCGAGCGGCTGACGGCGGTCGAGAAACCGATGCAATAATCGGTGCCGAAAACGTCATTGTCCATCGTCTTGGGGATCGAGACGACGGGGAAGCCCTGCGCCGACAGATGCGCCGAGAAACGCAGCGTGCCATCGCCGCCCAAGGTGATCAGCGCATCGACACCGAGCCGATCGAGCACGTGCAGGACATGCGCGGTGCGATCGCCACCGGGCACGGTGCGCGGATCGGCGCGCGACGTGTGGAGGATGGTGCCGCCCATCCGATCGATGCCGCGCACGGCTTCGCGATCCAGCGGGCGGCTGTTGGCGGCGATGGTGGCCGGATCGGTGGGATCGATCGCCAGGAAACCCTGCCAGCCACGGCGGAAGCCGGTCACGCGCCAGCCGAGATCGATCGCCGAAAGCGTGATCGATCGGATGCAGGGATTGAGCCCCGGCACGTCACCGCCGCCGGTGAGGATCCCGATATGCAAGCCCTGTCCGCCCGATCAGTTCGCGACGCGATCGGCAAAGCTGAGGTTGAGCGCGGACGCACCACGCGGCACATCGACCGCGGCGCTGTCGAAATCGGCGGTGCCGCCCGCCGGCAGCCGATCGACCGGCCGCGCGATCGTCCAGCTGTAGACGGTGCGGCCCGAGGCGTCGCGCAACTCGGCGCGAATGTCAGGCACGGGTTGCGCGCCATCGGTGGGGTTGGTGATGCGGCCCTTCACCTCCAGCAACTCGTTGCCCGATTCCATCGTGCGCCGGCTGGCATCGCCGACGATATCGAGCTTCACGGCCTGACTGACCGGCAGGCCGAGCTGTGCAAGCAGCGCCGGTGAGCCGAACGCCATTACAGCGCCCAGCGCCGCCAGCAGCAGCACGGCCGTCGCCACCGCAGCGATCGTCCACAGCTTCGCCGGATTGCGGCGGGGGCGGAAATCCGGGTCGTCCACCGGCCCGGCGTCCGCCACTGCGACAGGGGGTTCCTCGGCGAACATCGGCGGCATCGGCGGCGGGATCGGCACCGCACCCGAATCCGCCTCGCTGGGCTCGATGCGGGGAGCGAGATCGAGCACCGGTGGGCCTTCGAACCAACTGTGGCGGCACGATGCGCAGCGCACCTGACGGCCATTCGGCCCGATCGCCGCATCGGGAACCAGATAACGGGTCTGGCAGGCTGGGCAGGAGAGGATCATCGCGTTCCGGATAGCCTGGTCGCCCGGCGGATGCCGGATGGCTGCGACTAAGCATCTTGTCGCCGCCCGATGCAAGCCGCAAGGGTGAGCGGGCGCGGTTGCTGCCATGGCGGCAGCCGTGCAAGGCGCCTGGGGCCGAAGAGGGAGGAGCGCGGTGTCGACCATCGTGCAGTTCGAAAATGTCGGCCTGCGCTACGGCACCGGGGCGGAAACGCTGTCGGACATCAGCTTCAGCCTGGCTCCCGGGGCCTTCTATTTCCTGACCGGGCCGTCCGGTGCGGGCAAGACATCGCTGCTCAAGCTCCTCTATCTCGCCCAGCGCCCCAGCCGCGGGCTGATCCGCCTGTTTGGTGAAGATGTCGTGACGCTGCCGCGCACGCGGATGCCCGGATTCCGCCGCCGCATCGGCGTGGTGTTCCAGGATTTCCGGCTCGTCCCCTATCTCTCCGCGTTCGACAATATCGCGCTGCCGCTGCGGGTGGCGGGTGTCGAGGAGGCCGATCTGGAGACGCCGGTGCGCGAGATGCTGGCTTGGGTTGGCCTGTCGGCGCGCGCGACCGCGCGACCCGCGACGCTTTCCGGCGGCGAACAGCAGCGCGTGGCGATCGCGCGCGCGGTGATCGGCCGGCCCGAGATCCTGGTGGCGGACGAGCCGACCGGCAATGTCGATCCCGAGATGGCGAGCCGGCTGCTCCACCTGTTCGATGCGCTGAACAAGCTCGGCACCACCGTGGTGGTCGCCACCCACGACATCCATCTGCTCAGCCGGGTCGGCAATGCGGAGATGATGCGGCTCGATCGCGGGCGGCTGTCCGATCCCACCGGCGCCTTGCGTTATCCGCCGCCACGCGCGACGGCGGCGCCATGAAATTCGCCTTCGGCCCTGCCGCCGCCGATCGCCGCCTGCTGCCCGAAGGCCGGATCGCCGGCCCGATGCCGCTGGTGATCGCGATCATGATGTTCCTAACTGCGCTTGCCGCTGCCGGCGGACTGGGGCTGGGCCACGCCGCGCGTGGGCTGGGATCGGATCTGGCAGAGCGACTGACCGTGCAGATCGTGGCCGCCGATCCTGCCGTGCGCCAGCGGCAGACCAACGCGATCGTCTCGCGCCTCGCGCGCGATCCCGCCGTGCGTCGCGCAGACCGCGTTCCCGATGCGGAACTCGAGGCGATGGTGGCGCCGTGGCTGGGGGCGGAGGGGTTGGGGCGCGAGCTGCCGCTGCCGGCGATGATCGACGTCGACCTGGCCGATCCGGCGCAACGCCAGCGGATCTCGGCGTTGATCCGCGACGCCGCGCCCGCAGCGCGGATCGACGACCATGCAACCACGCTCGCGCCGTTGGCAGGGCTGATCGCCGCGCTGAAATGGCTGGCGGTGGGGCTGGTGGTGCTGATGGCGGCGGCGACCGGCTTCACGGTCGTGCTGGCGGCGCGGGCGGCGCTGAATACCCACCGTGCGACGATCGACGTGATGCACCTGCTGGGCGCGACCGACCTGCAGATCGCCCGCCTGTTCCAGCGGCGGATTGCGCTCGACGCGCTGTTCGGCAGCCTGCTGGGGCTGGGGCTGGCGGTGCTGGTGATCGTGGCGCTGGGCGCGCAGGTGGCGCGACTGGGATCCGAGCTGATCGGATCGATCGCGCTGCCGCCCGCCGCCTGGGTCGCACTGGCGGCGCTGCCGCTGGCCGGCACGCTGCTGGCGATGCTGGCCGCGCGCTGGACGGTCGTGACTGCGCTGAGGCAGATCCTGTGATCGCGCGGATCGCGGCGGCGGCGGCGCTGATCTACCTGCTGGGCTTCGCGCTGTTCGCAGTCACGCTGCCGGGCCCGGCGGGTGATGGCGCGACCGATGCAATCGTTGTGGTGACGGGCGGGCCCGGGCGCGTGCCGCGCGGCCTGGCACTATTGGGCCAAGGTCGTGCGAAACGGATGCTGGTTTCCGGTGCCGACCGGCGCGTGCGACTGGCCGAGCTGGCCGCCGAATATCGTGTCGATCCGGCGTTGGTGGCGGCGCGCGTGGATCTTGGCCGCGAGTCGGTCGATACCCGCACCAATGCCGAGGAGACCGCCGACTGGGTGCGACGCGGCAATTATCGGTCGATCCGGCTGATCACCAATGGCTGGCACATGCCGCGTGCCCGTTATGAAGTGGCGCGCATGCTGCCCGCAGGCGTGACTTTGGTGCCCGATGCGGTACCGGGGGAACCCGGGCTACTGCTGCTGACGACCGAATATACCAAATATCTACTGCGCCGGCTGACCGCGCCATTGGGGCTGTGATGATCTTCCTGCGCTCGCTGCTGTTCACGATCCTGTTCTACCTCGGATCGATCGGGGCCGTGCTGATCGCGCTGGCGATCGCATCGTTCAGCGACAAGGCGGTGCGCGATCATGCCGAACGCTGGGCGCGCTATCACCGCTGGTGCGCGCGCCATATCCTGGGCATCGAGACCCGCGTCGAAGGCACGCTGCCGACCGGGACCGCACTGATCGCCGCCAAGCATCAGTCGATGTACGAGACCCTAGAGATGCTGGTGCTGATCGAATTGCCCGCAGTGGTGGTGAAGCGCGAGCTGGCCGACATGCCCGGCTGGGGCAAGGTGGCGCGGCGTCATGGCGTGATCCCGGTCGATCGTGAAGGATCGTCGAGCGCGCTTCGGCGGATGCTGGCGGCGGCGCGCGCAGCACAGGCCGAGGGGCGATCGATCGTGATCTTTCCGGAAGGAACGCGCGTGCCGCCTGGCGAGACGCCTGCGCTGAAGCCGGGCTTCGCGGGGCTTTATCGGCAGCTTGGCCTTCCGGTCGTGCCGGTCGCGATCGACAGCGGCCGGCTCTATCCCCGGCGCGGCTTCCTCAAATATCCGGGCGTGATCACCTTCCGGTTCGGTGCGCCGATCCCGCCCGGACTGCCGCGCCGCGAGGCCGAGCAGCGCGTCTGGGAAGAGATAAACCGGATCGAGACCGGCGGCGCCTGAGATCAGTGCGCGCGACCGAAATCAGGGCGCGCATCATCCTGCCCCTGATCGATGATCGAGCGGCGGATTTCCCGCGTACGGGTGAACAGATCGAAGAGCGCATCGCCATCACCCCAGCGGATCGCGCGCTGCAGCATGGTCACGTCCTCGGTCAGCCGCTGCAGGATTTCCAGCACCGCCTCACGGTTGTTCAGGAACACATCGCGCCACATCGTCGGGTCAGAGGCTGCGATGCGGGTGAAATCGCGGAAACCACCGGCCGAGAATTTGATGACTTCTGAGCGGGTGACCTCCTCGAGATCGGATGCGGTGCCGACGATCGAATAGGCGATCAGGTGCGGCACATGGCTGGTCACGGCCAGCACCAGATCATGATGGCGGGCATCCATCAGTTCGACATTGGCGCCCAGGCGCTGCCAGAAGCCCCGCATCCGCTCGACCGCGACTGAAGGTGCGCTGTCATCTGGGGTGAGAATGCACCAGCGCCCGTCGAACAGGCTGGCGAAGCCGGCTTCCGGCCCGCTGAATTCGGTGCCGGCGACGGGATGGCCGGGCACGATCACCGTATCCGGCAGCGCAGCGCGCAACGCGGCGATCACGCTGGCCTTAGATCCGCCGACATCGCTGACGATCGCATCGGCCGGCAGATCGGGTGCGATCGCTTCCGCCACCGCGCCCATCGCGCCCACCGGCACGCACAGCATCACCAGATCGGCATCGATCACGGCAGTGCCGGGCGTATCCGCGATATCGTCGAGGAAGCCCAGCGCGTCGGCGCGCGCACGCACATCGCCATCGGCATCATGACCGGTGATCCGCACTGTCGGCATCGCCCGGCGCACGGCATGCGCGATCGACGATCCGATCAGCCCGAGCCCGATGATGGTGACGCGCGCAAACGGCAGCATCAGGCCGGCACGGCGTTGTGCTGCGCGACGAGTTCGCCGAGTACTGCGGCGACGCCCCGCGTCTCCTCTTCAGTGCCGATTGTGATGCGCAGGCCGTGCGGCAGGCCCTGGCCCGGCAGCCAGCGCACGATATAGCCGCGCTCCATCAAACCCTTGTAGGCTTGTTCGGCAGACAGCGGCCCTTCGAACAGCACCAATGAGAAATTGGCCTTCGACGGCACCGGATTGAGCCCGATCCGGCGCATCTCATCCTCGAACCAGCCCAGCCATGCGCGATTATGGTCGCGGCTCTGCGCCACGAACGCGGTATCGCCGAGCGCCGCGATCGCCGCCTGCTGGCCCGCGGTGGTGACGTTGAACGGCGCGCGGATCTTGTGCATCGCCGCGATCACCGCGGCCGGGCCATAGCCCCAGCCGATCCGCTCCGCCGCCAGCCCGAAGATCTTGGAAAAGGTGCGCGTGACCAGCACGTTTGGCGCCATCTGCGCCAGCGCAAACGCGCCATCGTCGTCCGCCGGATCAAGATATTCGGCATAGGCTTGGTCCACCACCAGCAGGCAATCGCCGGGCAGCGCGGCATGCAGCCGGGCGATATCGGCGCGGCTGGTATAGGTGCCGGTCGGGTTGTTGGGGTTCGCGAGATAGACGACGCGAGTGCGCGGCGTGACATGCGCGATCAGCGCATCGACATCGGTTGCATAGTCGGTATCGGGCGCCACCACCGGCGTCGCCCCCACCCGCCGCGCTGCGATGTCGTAGACCGAGAAGCCGTAGCGGACGTACAGCACCTCGTCGTCGACGCCGGCGAAGGCGCCGGCCGCCAGGTGCAGCACCTCGTCCGACCCCGTGCCGTGGATCACGCGCGCGGGATCCAGCCCGTAATGCGCGGCGATCGCCTCACGCAGCGCAGTCGCGCCGGCATCTGGATAGCGGTCGAGCGTGCGCACCGCGCCTTCATAAGCGTCGCGCGCCGCCTGGCCGGTGCCGAACGGGTTCTCGTTGGACGAAAGCTTAATCGCCTTCGCGCCGCTGTCGGTAGTGGAACGGCCCGGCACATAGGGGGCGATGGCCTGGATCCAGGGCTTCGGGGTCGGTTCGGTCATGGCCAGCGCCTTTAGCGATCCAGCCCGCGGAATCCAAACCTTGCGCGCGTGCGGCGCCCCATGCAGTAGCCGCGCACCATGACCGACGATGCCCGCTTCGGCCTCGCCCGCCACGTCTCGCTGCCCGGCCCGCTGCGGTTGGACGGTGGTGGCACGCTGTCGCCGGTCGAGATCGCGTACGAAACCTACGGCGCGCCGAACGCGGACGGATCGAACGCGATCCTGATCTGCCATGCGCTGACCGGCGATCATCATGTGGCCAGCACCCACCCGATCACGGGCAAGCCCGGCTGGTGGACGCGGATGGTGGGAGCGGGCAAGCCGATCGATCCCGCACGCCACTTCATCGTCTGCGCCAATGTGATCGGATCGTGCATGGGATCATCAGGCCCGGCGTCGATCGATCCGGCCTGCCTGATGCCCTATGCGATGCGCTTCCCGGTCATCACCATCCGCGACATGGTGCGGGCGCAGGCGATGCTGCTCGATCATCTGGGTATCGAGCGGCTGGCGGCCGTTGTCGGCGGGTCGATGGGCGGCATGCAGGTGCTGCAATGGGCGGCGACCTTTCCGGATCGGGTGCGCGCCGCCGTGGTGATCGCGTCGGCCGCGCGCCATTCCGCGCAGAACATCGCCTTCCACGAAGTGGGGCGGCAGGCGATCATGGCCGATCCAAACTGGCGCGGCGGCGACTATTATGCCGATGCCACGCCGCCCGCCGCCGGGCTGGCGGTGGCGCGGATGGCGGCGCACATCACCTATTTGTCCGAAGCGGGGCTGACTGAAAAGTTCGGTCGCAGGCTGCAGGGCCGCGACGCCAAGAGCTTCGGCTTCGATGCCGATTTCCAGGTGGAAAGCTATCTGCGCCATCAGGGGATCAGCTTCGTCGATCGGTTCGATGCCAACAGCTATCTCTACATCACCCGCGCGATGGATTATTTTGATCTGGCCGAAGAACATAGCGGCCGCCTGGCGAATGCGTTTCGCGGGTCGGCGACGCGCTTCTGCCTGGTCAGCTTCGATAGCGACTGGCTCTATCCGACCACAGAATTGCGCAGCATCGTCCATGCGCTGAACGCGGCTGGGGCGCCGGTCAGCTTCGTCGAGCTGTCGTCCCCGTTCGGCCATGATGCCTTTCTGCTCGACGTGCCCGAACTCGACCGCGTCGTCGACGGCTTCCTGAAAGCGGGCGAGGCATGAGCCTGCGTCCCGATCTGGCGATCATCGCCGAAAGCGTTTCGCCGGGATCCCGGATCCTCGACATCGGCTGCGGCGATGGCGCGCTGATGGCCGAGCTCCGCGATCGCCGGCAGGTCGATGCGCGCGGGATCGAGATCGACGCTGCCAACGTGTCCGCCGCAGTCGCTCGCGGGCTTTCCGTCGTGCAGGGCGATGCCGATGTCGATCTCGCTTTCTATCCGGATGGCGCGTTCGATTATGCGATCCTGAGCCAGACGCTGCAGACCGCGCGCGCGCCGGACAAGGTGCTCGAAGAACTGCTGCGGATCGGGCGCAAGGCGTTCGTATCCTTCCCGAATTTCGCCTATTGGCGGGTGCGGTGGAGCCTGATGTGGGGCGGGCGGATGCCGGTCACCGCGGCGTTGCCGGTCAGCTGGTACGAGACCGAGAATATCCACCAGCTGACGATCGACGATTTCCGCGCTTTTGTGGCCGAACGTGGCATCGTCGTCGAGCGCGCGTGGTTCCTGAACCGCGATCGCGCCTGTAGCGCAGCCGCGGCGAATTTCCGGGCGGAACAGGCAGTGTTCCTGCTCCGGCGCTGACCCCATGCGGCCCCGCCGGCGATCGACACGCAGCTGCGCTGCAGCCGCGATCCATCAGGGGGCGATCCCCCGCCGCAGCAGATCGCCCGCCACCTCGGCCACGGACTCCGGATCGAGTTCCTCTCCCCAGACGCCGTAGCGCAGGCCGAGGAACACATTCATGCCCATGATCGCCCAGGCCCGAACATCCTGGGCACCTGGGCTGATCTCCCCGCGGGCGGCCGCGGCCTCGAGCCGGCTGCGGATCCGCTCCGCCGTGCTGGTGTAATGCTCGCGATAGCTGGTCGGATCGACGAATTCGGATTCGTCGATGATCCGGTAGATTTCCTTGTGCGTGCGGGCAAAGGCGATGAACGTCGCCAGCGCAGTTTCCTCCCGTGCCAAGCCGTCCGCCACGGTTGCCAGTCGCGGCGCGACATAATCGCGGACCTGACCCGATAGATCTCGCACGAGCGCAGTGAACACCGCCTCCTTGCTGTCGAAATAGGTGTAGAAGCTGCCGATCGCGACGCCGGCCCGCGCCGTGATCGCGCTGATGGAAGCGTCGTGGAAACCCTTTTCGCCGAATTCGGCGGCGGCGGCGTCCAGGATCGCGCGCAGTGTGCGCCGGCCGCGTGCCGTGCGCGGGGTCTTGTCCACCGGCGTCGGCGGCGTGGCCTGCATACCACTGTTGTTCGCCATTTTCGGCCCCCTCTCGATCCGGTAGTTGAAACCCGGTTCAGGTTTCAGTATTGGCTTCGGTCAACGAGCGCAAGGCCAGTGGCAGGTCTGCGACGCAACAGGAGGGGACCAGCATGGCTCGCGCCATTTTCTCATATCGCACATTCCTGGCGCTTGGCGTCGCCGCATCGGCGCTGACGAGCATGCCAGCCGCCGCGCAGACCGAGCCGGCCGACACTTCGGCGGCCGAGCAGGGCGCATCCAGCCTGGACGGCGAAATCATCGTCACTGCGCGCCGCCGTGAGGAAAGCCTGCTGAACGTGCCGATCGCGGTGACCGCGTACAGCGGGGCCCAGCTCGAGGCATCCGGCGCGATCGACATCACCGATCTTTCCAACACCACCCCCAACGTGACGCTGGAGACATCGCGCGGCACCAATTCGACGCTGACCGCCTTCATCCGCGGTGTCGGCCAGCAGGACCCGGTCGCCGGGTTCGAGGCGGGCGTCGGTCTCTACCTTGATGACGTCTATCTCAATCGTCCGCAGGCCGCGGTACTCGACATCTACGATATCGAGCGGATCGAAGTGCTGCGCGGTCCGCAGGGCACGCTTTACGGCCGCAACACGATCGGTGGCGCGGTGAAATATGTCACCAAGCGGCTGGCTGCGGATCCGACCCTGACGGCTCGTGCGACCTACGGCACCTATAATCAGGCCGATGGCGTGATCAGCGGCAGCGTGCCGGTGGGCAACGGTACGCTGCGGCTGGGCGGCGCGCTGGCGCGGCTGACCCGCGATGGCTTCGGCGACAACATCACCACCGGCAAGGACAATTATGACAAGGACATCTGGGCCGGCCGGCTGACTGCGCAGGTCAATGCCGATGGCGCATTCTTCCGGCTGACCGGCGACTATACCAAGGACAAGAGCCAGCCGCGCGGGGGCCACCGCCTGATCCCGGGCCTGCTGAGCGGCGCGCCGGTGCTCGACGATGTCTATGATACCCGCGCCGGCATCACCTCGCCGCGGCAGGATGTAGAGGCCTGGGGCGTCTCGCTGTTCGCGGAGGTCGAGCCGACCGACGGCATCACCATCCGCTCGATCAGCGCCTATCGCAAGGATGACAGCGCTTCGCCGATCGACTTCGATTCACTGGCCGCGGTCGATGTCGACGTGCCCGCATTCTACAACAACAAGCAGATCAGCCAGGAAGTGCAGCTGCTGTTCGAGGTCGGCGGGCTGAACGGGCTCGTCGGCGCCTATTTCCTGGATGCCAATGCCCGCACTGCCTTCGATGTCCGCCTGCCGGGCGGAGTCACCGCACTCACCTTCGGCGATGTCGATACCGAGACCTATGCGATCTTCGGGGACCTGACCTACGACTTCAACGAGATGTTCTCGGCATCGGTCGGCGGCCGCTACACCTGGGACGAGCGCAAGTCGCGGATCCTGCGCCAGACCTTCCTCGGCGGCGGTTCGCCCTTTTTCGGCGGCACCGGCACGCTGTTCGCCACGACATCGGACTTCCGCGGTGCCAGGAACTTCAAGAAGTTCACGCCGCGCGCTTCGGTCAGCTTCAAGCCCACGCCGGATCACACGCTCTATGCGTCCTATTCCAAAGGCTTCAAGGGCGGCGGCTTCGATCCGCGCGGCGTCTCCACTGCGGCGCCGGACACCAATGGCGACGGCACCCGCAGCTATCAGGAGATCTTCGACTTCCTGTCGTTCGATCCCGAGACGGTCGAGAGCTACGAGGTCGGCTACAAGGCGTCGCTGTTCGATCGCCGCGTGACGATCGCGCTGTCGGGCTTCCATGCCAACTACACCGATGTGCAGGTGCCGGGATCGGTCGGCACCACGATCAACGGACAGCAGACCTTCATCGGCGTCACCACCAATGCCGGCAAGGCGCGAATCCAGGGCATCGAGTTTGAGGGCAACGCCATCGCCGCGCGCGATTTCGGCACCGATGGCGATGCACTGAGCCTGGCCTGGTCGCTGGGCTACATCAATGCGGACTATAAGCGCTTCATCGACAGCCGCGGCATCGACGTCGCGGATCGCCGCGCCTTCCAGAATACCCCGAAATGGACCGCGAGCGGCACGCTGGCATACACCATGCCGATCGGCGAAGGATCGCTGCGCGCTTCGAGCACGCTCAGCTATCGCAGCGCCAGCCAGCAGTTCGAGCTGCGCACCCCGGGGCTGGACCAGGGTAAATATGCGCTGCTCGACGCCAGCATCGTCTATACCGCGCCAGGCGACCGCTGGACGTTCGGCGTCCACGGCCGCAACCTCACGGACAAGCAATATATCGTGTCCGGCTACAACTTCCTTGCCCAAAACCCCGATACGGGAGAATTCCTGCGCACTGCCGCCGGCGCGCTGCGTCCGACGCTGGGCCAGGAAGGCGTGCTGACTGCCTATTACGGTAATCCGCGGCAGGTGTTCGCCACGGTTGGCGTAAAGTTCTGATACGTCGTGCGGACGGTCAATCGATCCCGGCCAGCCCGGGATCGAGGCCGCCCAGCAGGCGCATCGCGGCGCGGCGTGCAAAGCGCAGCGTCTCCACCTTGCGGCGTGCCGCCGGCATCGGCCGGTCCGCCGCGGCGTTCACGATATCTGCATCGTAGCGGTCGGCGACGATCAGCCCGCAGCAACCCGGCCGGAACCAGTTCTCCGCAAACGGCGCGAGATCGAAGCCGGCCGGAACCGCCCAGAAGAAGCGGTCGCAATATTCCAGATAGTCGGGCCATTTCTGATCGCCGCGCAGATCGGCGCGGGACACCTTGATCTCGACGATGGTGACGCGGCCCTTGGCATCGAGCGCCATGATGTCGGCCCGGCGGCCATTGCCCAGCGGCACTTCGCACAGCGATACCAGGTCATGCCGCCAGAACAGCCGGGCGACGCCGCGCGCGACATCGGCGGCGATCAGCGGTTGATCATCGAAGCAGGCGGGGGCGGTGGCCATGCCCTTCTTTAGAACAGGTCGGGAACGGAGAAAAGCCTCAGCCGATCATCGCATCCGCGATCGCGCGCGACTGGGCGCCGTCCAGCTCCACCACCCAAAGATCTGGATCACGCTGACGACGACGCGCCAGATAATCGGACAGCGCAGCCGGATCGTCAGGGCCGGTTTCCGTCCAAGTATAGCGACCATCGAACCCGAGCGTGCGTTCAAGCAATTGGCCGGCCACGCCGCGATCGGCAAGTGCCAGCAGGACCGCACCCGATTCGCGATCCCCGCGCGCCAGCACCATGCCTGATCCGCCCGCCGCCTCGACCTGTCGGATCAACGCGGACACCAGCACCCCCGCAGCGATTCGCGCAGTCATGGCTGGGCGTAGCCAGGCAGCGTCGACAGCGCGATCCGCGATCGCATGAAGGTGCCGGTGCCGCGCGCCGCTTCCTCGCCATCGGCATCGATCAGCCGCGCATCGGCGACATAGACCCGCCGACGGCCGCTGATCCATCGCCCTTCCGCGATCACGTCGCCGGCCAGGATCGGGCGCGTAAACAGCAGGTTGAACTGGGTCGTCAGCAGAAAGCGGTCATTGACGAGGCTGTTGGCGGCATAGAAGGCCGCGTCGTCGAGCATCTTGAAATAGAGTGTGCCATGGGCCGCGCCTGCAGCATGATGCATTTCCGGGTCGACGCGGAAACGGATCCGGGCGTGGCCCGCGCCGACGATCTCGAGCCGGGACGGAAAGAAACGGTTGATCGGCGCGGCGGCGTAAAGCGATTCCAGCGCACGATAATGCGCCTCCGCCCCGGCCGGCGCCGCATCAGGCGGCGTCACGGCTCTCTGAAGCGGCGAACAGCGCGTAAAGCGCATCCCGCGAGCCCGCTCCATGCAGCTTGGCGACGAACCCGCGATCGCGCAGGCGGCGGCTGACCCGCGCCAGCGCCTTCAGATGCTCGACCCCGGAATCGGGTGGCGACAGCAGCAGGAACACCAGATCCACCGGCATGTCGTCGACCGCGTTGAAGTCGATCGGAGATGCCAGCCGGGCGAACAGGCCGACGACACGATCCAGCCCTTCCAGCTTGGCGTGCGGGATCGCAACCCCGCCGCCGAAGCCGGTCGAGCCGAGCCGCTCGCGATCGACCAGCCGGTCGACCACGATGCGCGCATCCACCCCGACCTGCTTGGCCGCGATCGCGGCCATCTGCTGGAACAGGGCCTTCTTGTTCGGCACCGCCAATGCGGCGGAGACCGCCGACGGTGCCAGGATATCGCTGAAATCGTCCATGCTGATCCAGCCCGGCAGGTGCCTGCCGAAACGAGGAGGGAAATCAGGCGGCGCGCTGCGGCTCCACCCAGCCGATCGTGCCATCGGTGCGACGATAGACCATGTTGAACGCGCCCGTGCCGCTGTTCTTGAAGAGCAGCGCCGTGGTGTTGCGCAAATCGAGCATCATCACCGCATCCGACACGCTGGCATCCGGCACATCGACGCGGGTCTCGGCGATGATCACCGGATTATCGCTCGGCTCCTCGTCCTGCGCGCTTTCGAACACGGTATAGCCGGCATTCGCGTCATAACCGTTGGCCTCGGCGGCCGCGCCGTTGGCATGATGGCGATCCTTCAACCGTCGCATATAGCGGCGCAGCTGGGTCTCGATCCGGTCGGCAGCCTGATCGAACGCGGGATGCGCCTCGTTCGCCTGACCATGCCCCTTCAGGATCACGCCCTGCATCACATGCGCGACGATATCGCACACGAAGCTGGAATGCGGGCCGGTGCCAAACGTGACATGGGCGGAAATGGAGCGGGAGAAATATTTGTCGGCAATGCCCTGGAGCCGCTGATTCACATGCTCGCGCAGAGCATCGCCCGTGTCCACCTGATGGCCGGATACGCGGATTTCCATAAGTTCACCTCCAATATTGTTCGCCCCCGCCCCCGCGTCTCGACGAAGCTCGGCGGGCTAGGCCGCCGCGGCAGTCGGGTCAACCACCGTGCCGTAACGCGCCCAGAGCGGGTCGCTCAATCTACCTACAAAGGTCGCGTGGCGCTCCAGTTCCGCAGGCGATGCAGCGTGCGGGCGCGGCGGCCGCACCCGCAGCTGGGCCACGACGGGTGCGTGGTCGACATCGCCGGCACCGGTCGGGATCATGGTAACGGCCATCTCGAAGCCGATCTGGCGCCCGCCGGTCAGCTCCACATAAAGCTGGGCCAGCAGCTGCGCATCGAGCAATGCGCCATGCTTGATCCGGTGGCTGCGATCGATGCCGTAGCGGGTGCACAGTGCATCCAGGCTGTGCTTGGCGCCCGGATGACGCGCGCGCGCCATCGCCACCGTATCGATCATCCGGCTGAGACAGACGGGATCGCGGCCGCACGCCGCCAGCTCGGCATTCAGAAAGCCGAAATCAAACGTGGCATTATGTGCGATCAGCGGCGCATCGCCGATGAATTCGATCAGGTCAGCGGCCCGTTCATGAAAGCCGGGCTTGTCCGACAGAAAGGTCGTGGACAGGCCGTGGATCGCTTCGGCCTCGCTGGGCATCGGCCGGCCGGGGTTGAAATAAGCGTGGAACTCGCGGCCCGTCTCGCAGCGATTGATCAGTTCGACACAGCCGATCTCGACCATCCGGTCGCCACGATCGGGGCTGAGGCCGGTGGTCTCGGTGTCAAAGACGATTTCGCGCATAACGACAATATCGGACTCCGCGCGCGGATAGGCAAGCGAGCAGCGCCTTCACCTGGCCCCGTGTCACAGCCGGCGACCGCGCAGTCTCGATCACGAAATCGGCACGCCGCCGCTTTTCCGCGTCGGGAATCTGTAAGCCCCGGATTTGCTTGAGTTTGGCCGGCGTCATGCCTGGTCTGGCCAGGACGCGGCGGCGCTGCACCCAGGCCGGCGCGGACACCACGGCGACGGCATCGACGCGCCGCCACCCCCCCTTTTCGAACAGCAGCGGGACATCGACCACGACGACTCGATCGGCGCGATGGCGGGCGAGGAAGCGGCGGCGTGCCTGCTCGACCTGCGGATGAATCAACCGTTCGAGCCGGCCGAGCGCGACCGTATCGCCAAGCACCGCCCGCCCCAACGCCCGTCGATCGACACCGGCGATACTCGTCGTGCCAGGAAATTGCGCTTCGATTGCCGCGATCAGGCGGCCGCCCGGCCCTTGCAGCCGATGGACTTCCGCATCCGCATCGAACACCGGCACGCCCAGTTTGCGGAACATGCCCGCCACGGTCGACTTGCCCATGCCGATCGATCCGGTCAGCCCGAGCAGGATCGTCATGCGCCGAGCAGCGCGCGCAATTCGGCGTCGTCCGTGCGCGGCGGCGCGGTGCCGAAGAACAGCGCGAAGGCGATCGCAGCCTGCCCGATCAGCATCGCGATCCCGTCGATCGTACGAAAACCGGCAGCTTCGGCATCATCCAGCAACGGCGTGCGCACGGGTGACGTCACGATATCATAGACGATGCTGCCGGGCGGGGCGTGGGTCATGTCGAACGCCAGCGGCGGTTGGCCGGCCATGCCGAGCGGACTGGTATTGACGATAAGGTCGAGGCACGCTTCGCGATCATCGAAGGCGAAATCGGTCGGCGACGCGAAATGGTCGAGCGTCGTCACATGATGATCGCCCGGTGCGAGTTCATCGAGCAGCGCCTGTGCCTTGGCGGGATCGCGGGCGGCCAGCACCAGCGTGAAGCCCCGATCGGCAAGCGCGCAGACGATCGCGCGGGCAGCGCCGCCGGCACCCAGGATACGCGCCATGCGGAACAGATGCCGCTGCGAAAGCAGCGATTGCAGTGGTTCCAGAAAACCGCGCGCATCGCTATTGTGGCCGATCAGCCCCCCATCCTCCGCACGGACGACCGTATTGACCGCGCCGATCCGCGCCGCAGCCGTATCGATCCTGTCAAGCAACGGCATGATCGCCTGCTTGTGCGGCATGGTGACGTTGCAGCCCCGCCATTCAGGATCGGCGCGCCGTTCGGTGAGATAGTCCGTCAGGTCATCGGCGGTGACATGGCAGCAACGATAGGCCGCGTCGATGCCGAGCCGATCGATCCAGAAACCATGGATCGCGGGCGACTTGGATTGTGCGATCGGATCACCGATCACTTCGGCATAGACGGTCATGACGCCAAGGTCCCACGCTGGCGGAGATGATCGAGCAACGCCAGCAGCGGCAGGCCGAGGATGGTGAAATGATCGCCTTCGATCCGCGCGAACAGTTGCACGCCGGGGCCTTCCAGCCGGTATCCGCCCACGCACCCTGCGATCGCCGGCCATTCGCGGTCGAGATAGGCGTCGATGAAGGCATCCGAGAGCGGACGGACATGCAGCGCAGCGACCGCGACGTGACGCCACTCTGCAACCCCGGCCCGGCAGATCACCGCCGCGCTCCACAGCCGGTGGCGCCGCCCGGAAAGGAGGCGCAACTGCGCGGCTGCATCATCGCGATCCTCCGGCTTGTCGAGCATCGTGCCATCATCGAGCGCAACGGTGGTATCGCAGCCCAGCACCAGCGCATCCGGAAAGCGCACCGACAGCCGCATTGCCTTGAGTTCTGCCAATGCGTCGGCAAGCGCACGGGCATCGCGCCCTTCGGCACGCAGCGCCTGCTTGAACGGTTCCTCGTCCACGCCGGCCGCCATCGCCTCGTGCGGCACGTCCGCCGCCGCCAGCATCGCGCGGCGCGCCGGCGATTGCGACGCCAGGATCAGCCTCATGATGTCGCCCGCCGTTCACCGAGCAGGTTGATGATCGCCGCCGCCGTTTCCTCGATCGATCGCCGGCTGACGTCGATCACCGGCCAGCCGCGATCGGAGAAGATCCGTCGCGCGAACGCCAGCTCGGCAGCGACCTTCTCCTGATCGACATAAGCGGTTTCAGGCGCCTGGTTCAGCGAAAGCAGGCGGTTACGGCGGACCTGCACCAGGCGATCGGCACTGGTCGTCAAACCGACCACCAGCGGATGCTGGAGATCATAGAGTGACGTCGGCGGCGGCGATTCGATCACTAGCGGGATATTCGCGGTCTTGTAGCCGCGGTTCGCGAGATAGATGGAGGTCGGCGTCTTGGACGAGCGCGAGACGCCGGCGAGCAGGATGTCGGCTTCCTCCCAATCCTCCGCTCCGATGCCGTCGTCATGCGCGATCGTGAACTGGATCGCCTCGACCCGATCGAAATAGGCGGCGTCCATGGTGTGCTGGCGGCCGGGTCGCACGCTCTTTTCCTGGCCCAGCAGATGCGACAGCGCATCGAATACCGGATCGAGCGCGGCGACCGTCGGCAGGCCGAGCGCGTTGCACCGCGTCTCGAGCTTCCGGCGCACATCGGGATTGACCAGCGTGTAGATGACGAGCCCGGGCTTCTGCGCGATCTCGATCAGCACCCGATCGAGATGCCCTTCCGATCGCACCATCGGCCAGAAATGCTTGATCGTCTCCACCCCGTCATATTGGGCAAGGCCAGCCTTGGCGATCGCCTCGAGCGTCTCGCCAGTGGAATCGGAGAGCAGATGGAGGTGAATGCGCATCAGCGTAGAAGCCTGTGGACAAGCATGGGGACCGCGCTAGCGGATACCGCCCGCCTGGGACAAGCGCCCGATCGATCCCCGCTGACAGCCGGCCGTTCGCGGATCGATCCACAGGGGACAACGGCGATCCACAGCCTGTGGACAATGGGGACAGCGCTGGCGAATCGCGCAATTCCGCGTGGTCCGCCCGGTCAAGCTGTTGGCAAGTCGGGGCGGGCGGAATAAACCCCGGCATCACGCCGCCTACTAGCCTCTACAGATTCTCTTAGATTCTCTCTTAAGGATAGATATGGAGCCCGCGCCGGTCCCGACGAGCACCGTCGATCGCCCCCTGCTCGCAGTGCTGCGCGGCGATCGGCGCGATCCCCCGCCGGTCTGGCTGATGCGGCAGGCAGGGCGCTACCTGCCCGAGTATCGCGCGCTGCGGGCCGACAAGGGCGGCTTCCTGGCGCTGGTGCACGACAGCGACGCCGCGGCCGAAGTGACGATCCAGCCGATCCGCCGGTTCGGCTTCGATGGCGCGATCCTGTTTTCCGACATCCTCGTGATCCCTCACGCACTGGGCCAAGATCTGACGTTTGGGCCGGGCGAGGGGCCGCGGCTCTCGCCTCCGCTGGTCGATGGCGTCTGGGCTGGCTTGCAAAAGGTGCCCGAGCGGCTGGAGCCGGTCTACCAGACGGTGCGCAAAGTGGCGGCCCAGTTGCCGCCCGAGACGACCTTCCTGGGCTTTGCGGGCTCACCCTGGACGGTGGCGACCTACATGGTGGCAGGCGCCGGTTCCAAGGAGCAGGCCGAGGCGCGGCGGCTGGCTTATGGCGATCCCGTGGCGTTCCAGTCACTGATCGGGCTGATCGAGGATGCCACGTTCGATTATCTGTTGGGCCAGATCGATGCGGGTGTGGATGCGGTACAGTTGTTCGACAGCTGGGCCGGCAGCCTTTCCCCGGCGCAATATGAGGCTTGGGTGATCGCGCCGACCGCACGGCTGGTGGCGCGGCTGCATGCGGCGCGACCTGATACGCCGGTAATCGGTTTTCCCAAGGGATCGGGCGCCAAGCTGGCTGCCTATGCGCGCGAGACCGGCGTGGATGCGATCGGCATCGACGAGACGGTCGATCCGGTGTGGGCGAACGCCAACCTGCCGGCGACGCTGCCTGTGCAGGGCAATCTCGACCCGCTTGCGCTGATCGCGGGCGGCGCGGCGCTCGACGATGCGGTGGCGCGGATCCGGCGCGCGTTCGACGGCAGGCCGCATGTCTTCAACCTCGGTCATGGCATCCTGCCTGATACGCCGATCGCGCATGTCGAACGGCTGCGCGCGATGCTGCGCGATCCGGTGCGCCCGTGACTTCCGGAACGATCGGAGCTGCCCTGACCATGACCTATGCCTGGATCAAGGCTGCGCATCTGATCTTCGTGATCTTCTGGATCGCCGGGCTGTTCATGCTGCCGCGCTATTATGTCTATCATCAGGAAAGCGCGCCCGGGTCAGACGAGGAGCGGCGCTGGATCGACCGCGAGCGCAAGCTGCGAACGATCATCCTGACCCCGGCGATGGCCCTGGTCTGGATCCTGGGCCTCACCCTGGCATGGATCACCGGCGCGTGGGCCGAAGGCTGGTTCCACGCCAAGCTGCTGCTGGTGATCGGCCTGAGCGCCTATCACGGCTATATGGTCGGCTATGGCAAGAAGCTGGCGCGTGGCCAGCGGCCGGTGAGCGGCAAGGCGCTGCGGCTGATGAACGAGGTGCCCGGCATCGCGACCGCGCTGATCGTGATCCTGGTGATCGTGCGCCCGTTCTGACTTGCGCTTCGCCATAGGGCTGAGGAATTCGCAATTGACTTGCCCTGCCTCGCGGCATAGGCGCGGGGCTCAAGAGGATGCCTGCCGCTCGAGCGGGCGCTATCCCGCAGCCAGACATCATCCGCCTGACATCGTCCGATCGTCGCCAGCGCTTGCCCGCCTGCTCCAGAATCCCAGGAAATTCCCATGCATCTCAAGGAATTGAAGAAGAAGACCCCGGCCGACCTGGTCGCGATGGCAGAAGAGCTCGGCGTCGAAGGCGCGTCGACGCTGCGCAAGCAGGACCTGCTGTTCGCAATCCTGAAGGAACAGGCCGAGCGCGGCGAGCAGATCATGGGCGAAGGCACGATCGAAGTGCTGCCCGACGGCTTCGGCTTCCTGCGCAGCCCGCAGGCCAATTATCTGGCCGGGCCCGACGATATCTACATCTCGCCCAACCAGGTTCGTAAATATGGCATCCGTACCGGCGACACGGTCGAAGGCGAGATCCGCGCGCCAAAGGATGGCGAACGCTATTTCGCGCTGACCAAGCTCGTCTCGATCAATTTCGACGATCCCGATGTCGTGCGCCACCGTGTCAACTTCGACAATCTGACGCCGCTCTACCCGGAATCGAAGCTGACGCTGGATCCCCAGGATCCGACCATCAAGGACAAGTCCGCGCGGGTGATCGATATCGTTGCGCCGCAGGGCAAGGGCCAGCGTGCGTTGATCGTGGCGCCGCCGCGCGTCGGCAAGACCGTGCTGCTGCAGAACATGGCGCGCGCGATCACCGACAATCATCCCGAAGTATTCCTCATCGTGCTCCTGATCGACGAGCGGCCCGAGGAAGTGACCGATATGCAGCGCAGCGTGAAGGGCGAGGTGATCTCCTCCACCTTCGACGAGCCCGCGCAGCGCCACGTGCAGGTCGCCGAGATGGTGATCGAAAAGGCCAAGCGGCTTGTCGAGCACAAGAAGGATGTCGTGATCCTGCTCGACAGCATCACCCGCCTCGGTCGCGCCTACAACACCGTCGTGCCGTCTTCGGGCAAGGTGTTGACCGGCGGTGTTGACGCCAATGCGTTGCAGCGGCCGAAGCGCTTCTTCGGTGCGGCGCGCAACATCGAGGAAGGCGGCTCGCTCTCGATCATCGCCACCGCGCTGATCGATACCGGCAGCCGCATGGACGAGGTGATCTTCGAGGAATTCAAGGGCACCGGTAACTCGGAAATCGTGCTCGACCGCAAGGTGGCCGACAAGCGCATCTTCCCGGCGATGGATGTTGGCAAGTCCGGCACCCGCAAGGAAGAGCTGCTGGTCGACAAGGGCAAGCTCAGCAAGATGTGGGTGCTGCGTCGCATCCTGATGCAGATGGGCACGATCGACGCGATGGAGTTCCTGCTCGACAAGATGAAGGATTCGAAGACCAACGAAGACTTTTTCGACTCGATGAATTCCTGAGAATATTCGAGTTCAAGCCTTATCTCGCAGTTTAGTCTTCAGACTTCCAGGATAGTCGCTCCTGTCGTCTTCCGCGCTTCCAGCGCGCGGTGGGCTTCCGCCGCGGCGTCGAGTGGAAAGCGTTGTCCGATCTCGATCGGGACATGGCCGTCCGCGATCATGTCCCAGACCCGCTTCGCCGACAGCCCGAAGCTGCCGGGGTCGCGCAGGTAATCGAACACGGTCGGGCGGGTGACGAACACCGATCCCGCGCGCGTGAGATCGAGTGTGGTGAAGGGCGGAACCGGGCCCGATGCGTTGCCATAGCTGACCAGCAGGCCGCGCACCGCCAGCGACGCCAGCGATGCGCCCCAACTGGCGGCACCGACGCCATCGAACGCTGCATCCACACCACGCCCACCGGTCAGATTTCGCACCGCATCGGCCAGCACATCGAACGGATCGGAGAGCGCGACATCGGCACCGGCCGCCTTGGCCCGCGCTGCCTTCTCGGACGATCCTGCGTGCGCGATCACGAACGCGCCCAGCGATTTCGCCCAAGGCACCATCATCGATCCGACCCCGCCGGCCGCGGCATGGACGAGGATCGCCATGCCAGGCCCGACCCGCGCGCAGCGCTCGAGCAGCGCTTCGACCGTGCAGCCCTTCAGCAGCGCGGCTGCTGCTACATCGAATCCGATCGCCTCCGGCAGCTTCGTCGTGCGATCCGCGCGGGCAATGCCGACATTGGCATAGGTGCCCGGCACATGTGCCATATAAGCGACGCGATCGCCAGGCTGCAGGTCGGTCACGCCATCACCGACCGCTTCGACAACGCCAGCGGCTTCGCTGCCGAGCCCGGTCGGCAGCGGCAACGGGTAGAGACCCGAGCGGTGGTAGACATCGATATAGTTCACACCGACCGCATAGTGCCGCACGCGCAGCTCGCCGGGACCGGGCACAGGTGTCTCGATCGTCTCCCGCTCGATCACCTCCGACCCGCCCGTGGTCCGGATCAGCAGTCGCCAGTCGATCATCCCACATGCTCCGCGAAGAAGGCAGCCGCGCGCTCGTCCGCAAGGTTGGCCGCCGCTTCATCGCGACGTTTGCCGGTCTCTGTAGCGAAGCCATGATCGACGCCGGGATATTCGTGGATCACGACATGGCCATTGCCATCGAGCGCGGCATGGACCGCAGCCCGAGCCTCCGCATCGATGAAATGGTCAGCCTCGGCAAAGTGCAGCATCAGCGGGCGCGCGATCGCATGGCTTTCCGAAAGCATCTCGTGGATACCGCCGCCATAATAGCCGACGCTGGCATCGGTGTCGGTTCGGGTGGCCGCCAGATAAGCGAGCTTGCCGCCGAGACAGTAGCCGACGACGCCGACCCGGCCGCCGCTGTCCTTGCGGGCGACACGGATCACCGCCTCGATATCGGCGACTGCAGGATCGGTCTCGAACTGCTGCAGCAACTGCAGCGCCTGCTTGAAATCCTCCGGACGATCCGGATCCAGGTCGACGCCCGGTGCAAACCGCCAGAACAGATCGGGTGCCACCGCCAGATAGCCATTAGCCGCCCAGCGATCGCAGCGTGCGCGGACGCCAGCGTTGATCCCGAAGATTTCCTGGATGACGACGATCGCTCCGCGTGGCGTGCCGTCCGGCGTGGCACAGTAGGCATCGAACTGCGCGCTGCCGTCCAGCGCCTCGATCCGCATCAACCGTCCCA
The DNA here is from genome assembly GCF_047238125.1 of Sphingomonas canaveralia. NCBI lineage: Bacteria > Pseudomonadati > Pseudomonadota > Alphaproteobacteria > Sphingomonadales > Sphingomonadaceae > Sphingomonas > Sphingomonas canaveralia. The sequence goes on along the minus strand of NZ_JBDFMH010000001.1, from coordinate 2,673,941 downwards.
TCGCTCCGCTCCCTCATGTGCGAGCAGCCAACGCTTGGTCGCGATGCCGTCTCCCGCCGAATAATGACCCAACGCGCCACCCGCCGCCAGCACCCTGTGGCAGGGGATCACGATCGGGAACGGATTGCGCGCGCAGACCTGGCCAATCGCTCGCGCCGACGATCCGGTCTGTCGGGCGAGTGCGCCATAGGCGATGGTGTGGCCAGGGCCGATCGCTGCCATCGCCTCGCGCAACTGCTGGCCGCGGGGCGTGGCAGCCTGCGCAAGCGGTAGTTGGAACGGCACGGCTGGATCATCGAAATAGCGCGTCAACTGACTGCGGGCTTCTGCCAGCAGCGGATCATCGGACGGCCGATCTCCGGTATGGCGACCACCAACAATGATGCGCGCGAGCACCGCGCCGGAGCGCAAGATCGTGATCGGGCCGATCGGACTCGCGAAGACGAGGCTGGGCATGGACGTATGCATCATGCCATCCTACCAATCGGCAAGGTCGGGTCCAAGCGCGGGGAGTGCGGGCATGAAGGTAACGGTCGATGTGGATTGCACCCCGGAAGAGGCGCGCCGCTTCCTCGGACTGCCGGATCTTTCACCGGTCCACGCGGTCTATGTGGAAAAGATGCGACGCCTGGTCGATGAGGGCGTCACGCCCGACATGGTCGAGACGATGATGAAGAGCTGGGGCCCGATGGGCGAGGCCGGCATGTCGATGTGGCGCCAGATGTTCGAGCAGATGGGCAACCTCGGCAAAACATGAGCACATCTTATGGCGCGACGATCTTCGCGCTTTCGAGCGGGTCGCCACCGGCCGCGATCGCGATCGTTCGGATCAGCGGTCCACAAGCTGACGCAGCGCTTGCCGCGTTAAGCGCGAAGCTTCCACCACCGCGACGGGCGACGCTGCTCACATTGCGTGATGGTGACGGGTTGGAGCTCGATCGCGCGCTCGTGCTGCGCTTTCCGGCGCCTGCAACTGCCACCGGCGAAGATCTTGTCGAACTTCACCTTCATGGCGGCCGGGCCACCGTCGCAGCGGTCCTGGCCGCACTGGGACGGATCGACGGCTTGCGCCCCGCGCAGCCCGGCGAGTTCACACGCCGGGCATTCGAAAATGGTCGGATCGACTTGGCCGAAGCGGAAGGCTTGGCCGATCTGCTCGCCGCCGAAACCGAAACGCAGCGCCGGACCGCGCTCTTGATGAGCGAAGGCGCGCTCGGCCGGCGGATCGCAGATTGGCGTGAGACCGTATTGGGGATCGCGGCAGCGATCGAAGCCGAGCTTGATTTCGACGATGAAGATGATGTCAGGTCTCAGTCGGTCGCCTGGCACGACAATGCCCGTCGCCTCGTTGCGGAAATTGGCTTGCTGCTCGATCGCCCGCCGGCCGAGCGGCTGCGCGACGGCATCAGGGTTGTCGTGGCGGGCCCTCCCAATGCCGGCAAATCGATGCTGATCAACGCACTCGCAGGCCGCGAAGCCGCGATCGTATCACCCGTCGCGGGCACGACCCGCGATGTGATCGACGTTCCGCTCGCACTCGGTGGGATCGCTTACCTGTTCAGCGATACTGCCGGCCTTCGCGAAACCGACGACGCGATCGAAGGGATCGGCGTCGAGCGCGCGCGACAGCGGATCGATGCTGCCGATATTCTCATATGGCTCGGCGATGGTCCTTCGCCTTCGGACGACGCATTGCTGGTTCATCCGCAATGCGACAGGCCGGATCGCGGTAAGGAGCCGAGTGACCGGATCGCTGTCTCGGCTGTTACCGGGACCGGACTGGATGAGTTGGTGGGCGATCTCGGGCGACGCGCGCGCAGCTTGATCCCTGGTGATGGCGAAGTGGCGCTTAACGCCCGGCATCGAGCTCTGATTATCGAGGCTCGTTCGGCTTTGCACGCGGCGCAGTCCGAGACAGACCTTGTCCTGGCAGCGGAGGAACTGCGAATTGCCCGCAATGCACTAGACGCGATTCAAGGCAGGGCAGGTGTGGAAGATATGCTCGACGCTCTTTTCGGCCGTTTCTGTATTGGAAAATGATGTTTCACATGGAACATTTTGACCGCGTGGCCCCGTCAGATTAAGGCGCGGTCATGATCCCCAGTTGCGATATTATCGTCGTCGGCGGCGGCCATGCCGGGTGCGAAGCAGCAGCCGTTGCAGCGCGAATGGGTGCGAAGGTTCGATTGGTCACGATGCGGCGCGACCAGGTTGGGGCCATGTCCTGCAATCCGGCGATCGGGGGTCTGGGCAAGGGCCATCTGGTCCGCGAAGTCGATGCGTGGGACGGCTTGATCGCGCGCGCCGCGGACGCTGCCGCGATCCATTATCGCATGCTCAACCGCAGCAAAGGCGCGGCTGTCCATGGACCGCGCGTCCAAGCAGATCGAGTGCGATATCGTGCCGCGATCCAGACCATGCTGACCGAGCAGGGTGATCTTCAGATTCTTGAAGACGAAGTGGTCGCACTCTCCTTCAGCCAAGACGGTCGCATCGATGGCGTCGAGTTGGGCAGCGGCAAGCTCGTTTGCGCTGCGGTTGTGCTGGCCACCGGGACCTTTCTGGGCGGCGTCCTTTTTCGCGGGCTCGACCGGATATCGGGAGGACGGAGCGGAGAAGGCAGCGCCAGCCGGTTGGCCAGTCAATTGCGCGCGCGCGATTTGCCCATCGCCCGTCTTAAGACTGGGACGCCGCCACGATTGGATGGGCGGACGATTGATTGGGGCCGGCTCGAAATTCAGCCTTCCGATGACGATCCGTGGCGGATGAGTGCGCTGCCGGACGCGCCACGCCTGCCTCAACTGTTTTGCGCTATCACTCGAACCACGCCCGACACACATCGTGTGATCGTGGATAATCTCGATCGGTCCCCGCTTCACAGCGGGGCGATCGAAGGACGCGGCCCGCGTTATTGCCCGTCAATCGAGGACAAGGTGAGGCGTTTCGCTGACCGGGATGGACATCAGATCTTTCTCGAGCCCGAGGCGCTTGACGATCATCTGATTTATCCGAACGGCATATCGACCTCGTTGCCGGTCGACGCGCAACAGGCCATTATCGCGACAATACCCGGTCTGGAGGCGGCTTGCATCGTGCAACTAGGCTATGCGGTCGAATATGATCACGTCGATCCGCGGTGTCTTGGGACCGACCTGCAAGTTGATCGTTTCCCCGGTCTGTTTTTGGCGGGCCAGATTAACGGCACAACCGGATATGAGGAAGCTGCGGCGCAGGGGCTGGTCGCTGGCGCGAATGCGGCCGCCTATGTGCGCGGTTCAGGGGCAATCCGGTTTGATCGATCGAACAGCTACATCGGCGTGATGATCGATGATCTCACCTTGCAAGGCGTGACCGAGCCTTATCGGATGCTGACCAGCCGCGCGGAGCATCGCTTGGTGCTCCGGGCCGACAACGCAGCAAGCCGGCTATCCGCAGCGGCAAAGCATGCCGACGCGCTATCATCTCGACGAGCGTCTTGGGCTAACGCGCATACTGACCAGCGATCGCGTGCACTCAAAGCACTTTCCAAATTCAAAACTTCTTCAGAGATCGCGATCGGGGGATTGCCGCAGGACGGCGTGAAGCGGACGATTATGGAGTGGATGCGCTTTCCGGCGATGACGTGGGAAGCGGCGGCAGCGGCAGCAAACCTCACGAATGTTCCACGTGAAATTGCTGATGAGGTGATGGCGGACGCCCATTACGCACCGTATGTGGCGCGGCAGGCCGCCGACAACGAGCGCTTATTGTCCGATCAGTCCGTTCAGCTGGTCGCAGCTCTGCAATATGGGTCGATCGCGGGTCTATCACATGAGATGGTCGAGAAATTGTCTGCAGCCAAGCCGGCTACTCTAGGGGATGCCGCACAAATCCGAGGAATAACGCCCGCAGCGCTGTCGGCTATCTTGATCGCAAACCGTGCGGTCGCATGACTGAGCAGGAAGCGATCGACAGCATCCGAACTCGTGGTGTTCCACATGAAACAATAAAACGTCTCGGGAAGCTCGGGGCGCTTGTGGTTGAAGGAAGCAAGCGGCAAAACCTCGTATCTGCATCGACAATCGGTCAGATTTGGTCGCGTCATCTACTGGACTCGATCCAACTCGTTGATCATGCTGAGGAGTGGAGCAACTGGGTCGACCTTGGCACTGGTGCCGGGTTTCCCGGCCTTGCGATTGCAGCGCTGGATCGCGGCGTAGTGACAATGATAGAATCCCGTCAGTTAAGAGTTAAATTCCTTCGCGAGACGATCGAAACCCTTGAACTGCGGAACGCTTACGTCGTGCAGGGAGATGCGGCGCGGATATCGGCGTCGACGCATGACATAATCTCCGCTCGGGCTTTCGCACCGCTAGAACGGCTGCTGCCGATCGGCGCTCGCTTCGCGCATCCTGAGACACGCTGGTTGCTACCGAAGGGAAGAAATGCCGTGCGTGAACTAGAATCGGTGCGGCAGACATGGCAGGGTGATTTCGAGGTCGCGCCAAGCGTTACCGATCGCGATGCTGCGATCATCGTCGCGCGCAATGTCCGTCGCAAGGGGGTGACATGATCCGGGTGGCGATCGCGAACCAGAAGGGTGGCGTCGGGAAGACGACATCCGCAATCAACCTTGCAACGGCTCTTGCCGCGTCGGGATGGCGCGTCCTGCTCATCGATTTCGATCCGCAGGGCAATGCCTCGACCGGCCTCGGCATCTCCAACAGCGTCCGATCGCTATCCAGTTACGAAGTCTTGCGGGGTGACTGCAGCCTGGCCGACGCCGCGATCGTCACACGGGTACCGCGGCTCGACGTGGTGCCTGCGACAGTCGATCTATCGGGCGCCGAGATCGAGCTTATCGAATTCGATAATCGGACGGGGCGCCTGGATCAGGCAATCACGGCTGCACCGCCCGGACGCTGGGATATCTGCCTGATCGATTGTCCACCGTCGCTCGGTCTGCTGACGATCAACGCGCTCGTCGCCGCCCGCTCGCTGCTGATCCCGCTGCAATGCGAGTTTTTCGCGCTCGAGGGGCTGAGCCAGCTGTTGCAAACATTCGAGCGGATCCGAGCGCGTTTCAATCCAGAGCTTGGCATTCTCGGCGTCGCACTGACAATGTATGATCGGCGCAACCGCCTATCGGAGCAAGTGGCGCAGGATGTGCGCGCCTGTCTCGGCGCAGTGGTGTTCGAAACCGTCATACCGCGCAACGTCCGGTTGTCGGAGGCACCCAGCCACGGCATTCCTGCGTTGATCTACGATCATCGCTGCTTGGGGTCCGAAGCCTATATCGCGCTCGCCCGCGAGATGATCGGACGACTGCCGCGCCCTGCGAAGGCCGCATGAGCCAGGAGCCGCAGAAGCGTGGGCTTGGCCGCGGCTTGTCTGCCCTGCTCGGCGACGTCGATCGCGAGGAGCCGACCGGGCAGGGTGGAGCGCGCTCCGCCGGGGTGCAAACCGTGGCGGTCGCTTCGATCCGCCCCCACCCCAATCAGCCGCGCCGTCATTTCGACGAAGATCGGCTGGACGAACTGGCGACGTCGATCGCCACGCGCGGCCTGATCCAGCCGATCGTCGTGCGACCGCATGAAGGCGGTTACCAGATCGTCGCAGGCGAGCGCCGCTGGCGGGCGGCGCAGCGTGCTCAGCTGCATGAAGTCCCTGTAATAATTCGGGATTTCGATGAATCCGAAACGCTTGAAGTCGCGTTGATCGAAAATATCCAGCGGCAGGATCTCAACGCCATCGAGGAAGCCGAGGCCTATGCCCGGCTGATGCGGGACTTCGGCCACACCCAGGAGGTGCTTGGGAAGCTCGTCCATAAGTCGCGCAGCCATGTCGCCAATCTGGTCCGGCTGCTGGATCTGCCGGCACCGGTGCGGGCGATGGTGGCGGAAGGCCGGTTGACCATGGGCCATGCCCGGGCGCTCGTCACCGCGGCCGATCCCGAGGCGCTGGCCGAACGTATCCTTGCCAAGGGCCTGTCGGTGCGTGAGGCCGAGACGCTGGCCCGTGGCGGCAAGCCAACGCGATCGCGCTCGGGCGTGACCGAACTTGGCGGGGCAAGCGCGGACATCCAGGCACTTGAGCGCCAGCTTGGCGATATGCTGGGACTGAAGGTGGCGATCGCTCATGCGAGCCGGGGCGGCAGCGTAACGCTGCACTATAGCTCGCTCGATCAGCTCGACATGATCTGCCAGCGGCTGAGCGGCGAGCCGATCTGACGTTCAGCGTCGTCGTGCCGCGCGGCGGGCGAGTAGCAGCAGCTCGGCGTCCACCGCCACGAGCCCGGCGCCGCGAGCCGACATCGTGCCACGTCCAGCCTCCGCGATCCGTCCGAGCGCAGTCGCCACGGCATCGCTGTCCCAGCGTGAAAGCTGCCGCAGGATCGCATCCTTGGATTTCCACAGGATGCCGCGGCCAGCGCTCGTGATAGCGCTTTCGGCGCTGTTGCCGGCTTCGATCCGCGCGCGAAGCTGGGCCAGCAGCAGCAACCGGCTCTGGAAAGCGCGCACGATCGGCACCGCCGCCGTGCCGCTTTCCGCAAGCCGGGAAAATTCCGCGTCCGCCTGCGCCGGATCCCCGCCCAGCACCGCATCAACGAGCCGATCGAGGCTACCGCTGTCGACATCCGCGCCGATCGCATCGAGCGCATCATGATCTAGCTCGGCCGGGTGCGCGGGATCCGCGTCCAGATAGAGCGCATATTTCTCGATCTCGCGAGCGATGATCGCGCGGTCGCCGCCTGCAGCGGCGGCGATCCGCCGGCCAACATCGGGACCAAGCGTGATGCCTTGTTCGCGGCCGAGCTGGATCGCGATCCGATCGGCTTCGCTCCCTTCGGGCAGATAGCTTGCGAAGGCCATCGCAGCCGCGTGGGAGGTCGCAAGCTTCACCAGCTTCGCATCCTTGCGCAGTGCGCCTGCGACGATCACGACCGGGCAGGCCTGAACTTCGAGCGCCAGCAAAGCCTCGACCGCGTCGATCGCCTCGTCCCCCGCGGGGGTCACGCGGATCCAGCGGGGATCGCCGAACAGGGAGATCGCGGCCGCCTCGTCGCTCAGCCGGGCCGGGTCGGCCTTCAACATCGCGCCGGTCAGGTCGATTCGCTCCGCCTGGGCCCCGAGTGCCTTGCCGACTGCGCCCGCCAGCATCTGCGATGCGGACTCGTCGGGGCCATATAGGAGGATCAGCCGGTGGGCCGGATCGGGCCGCGCAACCGCGCGCTCGATCTGCTGGCGATTGGCCTTCACCGTGCCGGCCGGGCGGTCCGCTGGCTGTAGAGCGCAAGCCGCGTCACGATCTGGGTGGCGACATCCTCGGCCAGCCGCTCCAGTGCGGTCTCCTCGGCGGCGATCGTCGCATATTCGGAGCTCACGACGTCGACGCCGGCGTCCGACCCTGCGGTCTGGTCGAGCAGCACCGTGCCTTGCGCAGCATCGACCAGCCGGTACCTGGCGCGCAGCGTCCGGCGCTCGCGCGTCACGGCATTGTCGGTGCGGATACCGAAGCCGGTGATCTGGTCGTCCAGCTCGACTTCCAGCCGATATTGCGGGCTCGCCCCCGGATTGCCCAGCCGGTCCGCCACCGCATTGCGCACCAGCCAGCCGGCCTTGCCCGCGATCGGCGCGACGTCGACGCGGCCCAGTGACGCCACGACGGCACTGTCTCCGCCACCGGCATAGAGCGGCCGCATCGCGCAGCCGGGCAGCAGCGAAACCGCGACGAGGGCCGCGGCGAGGGCACGACCCGGCGTCATGCGACCAGGTTCACCAGGCGATCCGGCACGACGATTACCTTCTTGGGTGTACGGCCTTCGAGCAGGCGGACGACCTTGTCCGATCCCAGCGCCAGCGCTTCCAGCGTCGGCCGGTCGGTGCCTTTCGGCGCGGTCAGCGTATCGCGCAGCTTGCCGTTGACCTGGATCGCGATCGTAACCTCGTCGTCGACCAGCAGCGCAGGGTCGATCTCGGGCCAGGCGGCATCGGCGACGAGCCCATCCCGGCCGAGCCGCGCCCACGCTTCCTCGGCCAGATGCGGCACCATCGGCGCGACGATCCGCACCAGCGTGGCGATGGCGGCAGTACGCGAGGCGGAAGGCGGTGCCTTCTCGAGCAGGCCGACCAGTTCGTAGATCTTGGCCACCGCCTTGTTGAACGACAGCGCTTCGATATCCTCGGCGACGCCGGCGACGGTGCGCGCCAGCTTGCGATCGACCTCGCGATCCTCGCCGTCTCCGCCCTCGGCCGCGGTCAGCCGCCACAGCCGGTTGACGAATCTCCAGGCGCCCTCGATCCCGGCCTCGCTCCACGGCAAGTCACGTTCGGGCGGGCTGTCGGACAGCATGAACCAGCGCACCGCATCCGCGCCATATTGATCGACGATCGGGCCGGGATCGACGGTGTTCTTCTTCGATTTCGACATCTTCTCGACGCGGCCCGGCGTCACCGGCTCTCCCGTCGCGATGATCACGCCGCCCGATACCTCGTCGGGTGCCAGCCAGTTGCCGGCCGGATCCTTGTAGGTCTCGTGCGTCACCATGCCCTGGGTGAACAGCCCGGCAAAGGGTTCGGCCACGTCGAGCTGGCCGATATGGCGCAATGCCCGCGTCCAGAAGCGGGCGTAGAGCAGGTGCAGGATCGCATGCTCCACGCCGCCGATATACTGGCCGACCGGCAGCCACTGCTCGGCCACCGCACGGTCGAACGGACGATCCTGCGGCTGACTGGCGAAGCGGATGAAATACCAGGAGGAATCGACGAACGTATCGAGCGTATCGGTCTCGCGCCGGGCTTGCGCGCCACAGGCCGGGCAGGGGACATGCTTCCAGCTCGGGTGGCGATCGAGCGGGTTGCCGGGAATGTCGAACGATACGTCCTCGGGAAGCACCACCGGCAGCTGGTCCTTCGGCACCGGCACCGCGCCGCAGGCATCGCAATGGATGATCGGGATCGGCGTGCCCCAGTAGCGCTGGCGCGAGACGCCCCAGTCACGCAGCCGCCAGACGGTGGTGCCCGTTCCCCAACCTTCCGCCTCGGCCCGCGCGACCACTGCCGCCTTGGCGTCAGCCGTGCTCATTCCGTCGAGGAAGCGCGAATTGACTGCGATCCCGGCTGCGGTATCCGCCTCGTCACCGATCGGGGTCGCGGCTTCCGCCAGGCTCGGCGCCACGACCCGCGTGATCGGCAGTTGGTATTTGCGCGCGAATTCGAAGTCGCGCTGGTCATGCGCCGGCACGCCGAACACCGCGCCGGTGCCATAATCCATCAGCACGAAGTTCGCGATGAACAGGGGCAGCGACCAATCCGGGTCGAGCGGATGGACGACCGAGATCCCGGTATCGAAGCCGCGCTTCTCGGCAGTCTCGATCTCGGATGCGGCGGTGCCGGTGCGGCGACATTCGTCGGCAAAGGCGGCCAGCCCGGGATACGTCTCGGCAAGCGCCAGCGCGATCGGATGATCGACGGAGAGCGCCGCGAACGATGCACCAAAGATCGTGTCGGGCCGGGTGGTGAATACCTCGAACGAATCCTGCCCGGCCACCGGCTCGCTCATCGCAAAACGGAACCGCATGCCCCGGCTCTTGCCGATCCAGTTGGCCTGCATCAGCTTCACCTTGTCGGGCCAATGCTCCAGCGCGCCCAGCCCGTCGAGCAGCTCGTCCGCGAAGTCGGTGATCTTCAGGAACCACTGGCTGAGCTTGCGCCGCTCCACCAGCGCGCCCGATCGCCAGCCGCGGCCATCGATCACCTGCTCGTTGGCCAGCACGGTCATGTCGACCGGATCCCAGTTGACCGCGCTTTCCTTGCGATAGACCAGTCCGGCTGCGAACAGATCCAGGAACAGCGCCTGTTCATGCCCGTAATAGTCGGGTTCGCAGGTGGCGAGTTCGCGGCTCCAATCGAGCGCGAAGCCCAGCCGCTTCAGCTGCGCCTTCATCGACTGGATATTGGCGCGGGTCCAGTCGCCCGGATGTACCTGCCGCTCCATCGCGGCATTCTCGGCGGGCATGCCGAACGCGTCCCACCCCATCGGGTGGAGCACTTCATGGCCTGTCATCCGCCGGAAGCGCGCCAGCACGTCGCCCATCGTATAGTTGCGGACATGGCCCATGTGGATGCGCCCCGACGGATAGGGGAACATCTCCAGCACATAGCTTTTGGGCTTCGGGCTGGCATCGTCCGCACGGAAAGTGGCGCGCTCGTCCCATACCGCCTGCCAGCGGGAATCGGCGGCGAGCGGATTGAACCGGTCGGTCATGGCAGGGTGTGGCTCAGCCGGCGACAGCGGCGCGGCGCAGGTCACGCGCCTTGGACAGGATGATCTCCTCCAGCTTCTGCACGGTCGCTGCCTGCACCGGCGCATCGCTCCACTGCCCGCCGGCATAGGTCTGGCGCTGGGCGGCCACCTGCACTGCATCCGCGCGCAGGTCCTGGTCGAGGATCGTCACCGTCACCTTCATCCGCTCGCTGGGCAGCGCGGGGTTCTGGTACCAGTCGGTCACGATCACGCCGCCGTTGGAATCGGTCTGCGCGATCGGCATGAACGAGACCGCGTCCAGCGCCGCGCGCCACAGATAGGCATTCACGCCGATCGTGGTGACCCGCGATGCCGCCACGACCTCGGCGTTGGCCTTGGGCTTGTCGCTGGCGCAGGACGCCAGCGCGGCAGTCGCGCCGATCAGGATCGCGGTGGGGATCAGGCGGGTCATGGTCGTCCTCGGGAGAATGGCGTTGGCCGATGTCGCCGCCGTTATAGACGCGCCCGCCCGCCCCGCAAGCCGCGCGCGCGGTGGCATCATCGCCCGGCTGATGTGTGGATCGTGCAACAGGCTGGCGGGATTCACATTTCTGACAGTGGTCGCACGGCTCGGCCGCATGCTAGGCACGTTGTGCGAGGGGATGAAGTTCATGGTCGCGAGTCGATCCGGTGCAGGATGGTTGGGTGCGGGTGTCGCGCTCTCCCTGCTCGTCCTCGCCCCGGCCTTTGCCGCTACGATGACGCCGTCGAAGCCGGCCCGCAAGGCAGCGTCCGCGCTGTCCTTTTCCATGCCCAGCGGGATCGGATCGTTCACCCCGGCGATCCGCGATTCCAGCCGCGCCGCCGGTCTGGCGGGCGGGGCGCTTTCCGCCGGCGGCTTCCGTTTCACGCCATCGGCCTCGCCCAGCAGCCGTCGCGCAGTTACTGTCGCCGTCCGCGCACGCGCCACCACGAAGGCCGAAGCCCAGCGCACGGCGGCACTTACCGCCTCCGCGATCACGCCCTCCGCCTATAATCTCGGCGTATCGGTTGGCTGGAAGCGGTTCCAGCTCTCAGGTGACATCGCCAAGATCGAAGGCGGCCTGCTGCCCGTCGATCGTGAAGCAGTCGATGTCGGGCTGAGCTACAATGCGCCGAAGTGGAGCACCCGCCTGCAGCTCGGCGCAGATCGCTCGGTCGGCACCCGCCCGGTCGCGATCGGGCCGGAGCACAGCTATTCGGTCGATGTCGGCGGATCCTATTCGGTCACCAGCAACCTCGCGGTGACGGGTGGCGTGCGTTACAAGCTGCAGAGCGACCGGCTCGATCCGATCGCGGATGACGAGCGGCGCGACAGCCAGGCCGTCTATATCGGAACTGCCTTCCGCTTCTGATCCCGGGCAAGGCCGTCGATGGCCGCCCAGCCCGCCGCACCCAGTCCCACTACCCGGCGCGCGCGTGCAGACGTTATTCCGCCCAGCGCAATCACAGGAATGCTGGCCCCGCGCGCCAGCAGTCCGAAACGCAGCGGGCCCAGTGCGGGCGCACCGGGATGGCTGCGCGTGGCGAACACCGGTGACAGGAAGGCAGCGTCGGCGCGCGCGCGCCGCGCGGCGATCAGCTCGATCCGGTCATGCGCAGGCAGCGTGCGCAACCGGCCGCGCGGCAGCCGGCCGGTCGCGGCGCCGTGCACGCCATCGGCCTGCCAGCCGATCGCCTGGCGCGTCGATCCCGCCAGCAGCAGCACCAGCCGGCGTACCCGCGCAATCCGGCGGACGCGATCGTAAAGCGCGCGCCGTTCGGCCGCCGGCGTCCGCTTGTGGCGAAAGACGACTCCCGATCCGGGCGGCAGTCGCGCCAATGCCGGCCATAGCGCAGCGCCCATCCGCTCGTCGGTCATCAGCCACAGCGTCGGAATCGAGCGGGCGGGAAGCTGGCGGGCGCGCATCCCGCCGCCTATAGAGCCGCGATGCCCGATCCCGAAACCGCTGCGAGCCGCCTTGAAGCCGTGCGTGCCGCCATTGCTCACGCCGCCCGGCCCGCCCGTCGTGATCCAGCCGCAGTCGAGCTGATCGCGATCTCCAAGACCCAACCGGCGGAGGCGATCGTGCCGCTGATCGCCGCCGGCCACCGCAGCTTCGGCGAAAACCGCGTGCAGGAAGCGCAAGGGAAATGGCCTGCGCTGCGTGAGTCCACACCCGGGATTCGCCTGCATCTGGTCGGCCAGTTGCAATCGAACAAGGCCGATGCCGCGGTCGCACTGTTCGATGCGATCCATTCGGTCGATCGCCCGTCGCTGGTCGGGGCGCTCGCGCAGGCGATGGCCGCACAGGACCGTCGGCCGGATTGCTTTCTCCAGGTCAATATCGGTGACGAAGCACAAAAGGGCGGCTGTGCGATCGATGCCTTGCCCGCATTGATCGCCGATGCCCAAGCGGCAGCGTTGCCGATCGCCGGACTGATGTGCGTGCCGCCTGCGGATACCGAGGCGGCGCCCTATTTCGCGCTGCTTGCAAAGCTTGCGAAGCGGCACGGTTTGCAAGGTCTCAGCATGGGTATGTCGGGCGATTTCGAAACTGCGGTGATGCTGGGCGCGACTCAAGTCCGGATCGGCACCGCGCTGTTCGGTGAACGCGGTTGAGGTTTGCCGCGATCCTGTTCGATTTCGATGGCGTTCTGATCGACAGCGAAGCCACGGGCAATCGTCATGTCGCCGATTATTTGACCGGCATCGGTCATCCGACCTCGGCCGATCAGGCGATGGCGCAGTTCATGGGGTTGGCCGGCCCGGCCTTCATCACAGCGATCGAGCGCGCGATCGGCCGGCCGTTGCCCGAAGATTTCCATGCCGCGCGCGAGATCGAGAATCAGCGCGTGCTGGCCGATGGTATCGATCCGGTCGCCGGCGCGGTCGCGTTCGTACACGCGCTGCCGCCCGCAGTGCCGATCGCGATCGTCTCGTCCAGCAGCACCCACTGGATCGAGACCCACCTGGCTCATATCGGTCTGCTCGATCGCTTCGCAGGCCGCATCTTCAGCGGGCGCGAACATGTCGCGCGCGGGAAGCCGGCGCCGGACATCTATCTTCACGCCGCGCAAGCGCTCGGCATACCTATCGCCCGTGCCGTCATCATCGAGGATTCGCCGGTCGGCGCGGAAGGCGCGGTCGCCTCCGGCGCGCATGTCATCGGCTTCTGCGCCGGCAGCCATTGCCCGCCCGATCACGCCGCCCGGCTTCGCGCGCTCGGGGTGCATGATATCGCCCCGGATTTCGAGACAATCGCCGCACTGATCAGCTGATCGTCAGCACCTCGTCCGGTTCGGCCTGGGCGACAAGCGCCAGCAGCGCCGCCCGATCGATCGCAACGCAGCCGGCGGTCGGCCGGCCCTCCAGGCAGTGGAGGAAGATCGCGCTGCCGGCTCCCGGCACCACCGGCGAGTCGTTATGCCCCAGCACCACGATGACGTCATACAGCCCGTCCGCGCGCCACAACCGCTCGGCCGATGCCGGATAGGGATGTCGCACCGGCCGGTTATAGGCCGGGTCGGCGGGATCATCGCACCAGCCGTCGTCGCGCCGGATCCAGCGCCACGGCAACCGCAGGCCCGCCGGTCGGCCCACTCGATCGGCCCGCAGCAGCACGGCGCGCAGCGGCCAGCGCCCGATCGGCGTGGCGCCGTCGCCCTCCCGCTTGTCCGCAGCCGGCACGGCCCCGCCGCGCCCGATCTCGCAGCGGATCGATACCCCGTCGGCAGTCAGCAGGCCGGTGGCGGTATCGACGTGGATCACAGCAGATGTCCGGTGCGATCGCGCTTCGTGGCAAGATAGTCGATATTGTGGGGGTTCGCGGGCAGACTGTGCGGCACCCGGTCCACCACAGCAATTCCCGCACGCTCGAGCCCCGCAACCTTGGCCGGATTGTTGGTCAGCAACCGCACCCGGTCCTGGCCCAGCAGCGCCAGCATTCGCGCGGCCACGCCAAAATCGCGCGCATCGATTGCGAACCCCAGCCGCCGATTCGCATCGACCGTATCGAAGCCCTGATCCTGCAATTGATAGGCGCGCAGCTTGTTGACCAGCCCGATCCCGCGCCCCTCCTGCCGCAGATAGAGCAGGATTCCCCAGCCGCTGGCGCTGATCGCGGCCAGCGCGGCATCCAGCTGCGGCCCGCAGTCGCACTTCAGGCTGCCGAGCACGTCTCCGGTCAGGCATTCGCTATGCAGCCTTACCAGCGGCGCGCCGCCATCGGGCCGCCCGATCAACAACGCGACATGGTCCTCGCCACCATGATCGGCGCGGAACGCCACGATCTCGGCATGCTCGGCGCGTGCCACGGGCAACCGCGCGCGCGTCGCGATTCGCAGCCGCGCCGGATCCTCGTGGGCGTCGATATCCGCTGGCGTGATGGTCAGCTCGCTCGATGCGCCACCCGCGAAGAAGGCGGGCAGCACCCCCGCGATCCTGGCCAGCCGCAGCGCTGCTGCCGCAGGGCCGCTCGCACAGGCCATCGCCCGGAACGGCCCTTTCAGCGGCGTCGCCAGGTCCAGCTGCGGATCGGCGATCGCGATCGCGGCGGGCAGATCGATCCACGGCGCGCGCGCGATCATCACCGGGGCGTCGGGCTCCGCGGCGTCGCGCTGGTTGCTCAGCTTCAGCGTCTCGGCGCGCCCGGCCGAAATCAGCAGCGTGGCCGTCGCTACCGGATCGAATGCGGCGAGCGCGGCCTCGTCGGCCGTCTCGATCGGCAACAGGGTGAGCGTGGCCCCCCCGTCCTCGATCGCGATCGGCCAGCCGCGCCGGATCGCATCGATCGCCCGGGCGGCGGCGCGCGGATCGCTCAAAAGGCGAACTCCGTCACCAGCGGCACATGATCGGAAGGCTTCAGCCAGCCGCGGCACGGCTCACACACGCGGTGCGCGACGGCGCTGTCGGCAAGCGCCGGGCTCGCCCACATATGATCCAGCCTTCGCCCGCGATCCGATGCCGCCCAATCGATCGCGCGGTAGCTCCACCAGGTAAAGCAGCGCTCGGGCGCGGGAATGAAGCGCCGGCCAAGATCGATCCAGCCATGCGCCGCTTGCAGCCGCGCCAGCGTCTCCACCTCGATCGGCGTATGGCTGACGACGTCGATCAGCTGCTTGTGGCTCCAGACATCGCATTCCAGCGGCGCGATGTTGAAATCACCGACCAGGATGGTGGAGTGCTGCAGCGTCGCCGACCAGTCGATCATGCGCTCCAGGAAATCGAGCTTTTGCCCGAATTTCGGGTTCAGCGTACGATCGGGAATGTCCCCGCCAGCGGGCACATAGACATTCTCCAGCCGCACCCCGTTCGGCAGCCGCACGCCGACATGGCGGGCCTCGCCATTCGCCTGCCAGTCCAGCCGGTCGTCCGCCTCGATCGGCACGCGGCTGAGGATCGCGACGCCGTGATGCATCTTCTGCCCGTGAAGGATCTGATGCGTATAGCCGAGGGCGTCGAAGGCAGCACGCGGGAAGGTGCCGTCTACCACCTTGGTTTCCTGCAGGCACAGGATATCGGGCGCTTCCTCGGTCAGGAAGCGTGCGACGATATCGATCCGTGCGCGAACCGAGTTGATGTTCCAGGAAGCGATCTTCAGCGGCATGCCGCGCGATGTAGCGATCCGCCCGTGCCGATGCCAGCCAGACACGTCCGGATCACCCCCGACCCCTCAAACGGGCCGAACGCCCGCAAGCGCGACGGCGCGCCCGAGCTTTGCGAGGCAGCAAGCAAGGGGGGGCCTGCCCCCGCAGGGGTCACGAACAAGGAAAGGCCCTCGCTCCGGGGGCATGGAACGAGGGCCGACCTAGCGTTCGTCACGCTGGTGGGTTGCGCGGCCTGTCGGGCAACAGGGGGAAATCCCGACCGGCGCGTTTTGCCGCAACCACGAGTCTGCTTCTAGCGATGCTTACCTGTCGCTCGGATGAACGATATCGTCAGCGATTGTTGCTGCGGGGGCGCGGGTCGCTCCAGCGGAACGTCTGATCGGATATCGGCACGTTGAATCGATGATCGGAAAGGCGCACCGCGGATCGGTTGCCCTGCGCGTCCAGCGTGGTCCAACCCTGCATCAAAAGCCCGCCGGGGGCGGACGGGGATTGGCGGAATGCGATCGTGATCGTCCCGAACTCGGGATGCTTCGGGTCGCGCGCTTCCAGCAGCAGTTGCCCCGCTACGCCGCCCGGCACGATCCTGGCGACCTTCGAAATATCCTTGCTGGGATCGATCAGCACCGAAAGCGGCGAACCGCCGATCGGCCAGCGCGAAACCTGCTTCACCGAATAGTCGATCATGGTTAGTGCCTTGCCATCACCGACGATCAGCAGCGGCACGCCCTTCTGATACTGGAAACGCACCTTGCCCGGACGCTTCAGGCTGAGCGTGCCTGTCACAGACTTGCCGGCCCGGTCGGTCTGCACGAAATCAGCCGTCATCGAAGTAGTGGCCCGCAGATGCGCCTGCACCTGATCGAGCGGAGTGGCGGCGGTGGCGGGCAATGCGATCGAAAGCGCGATTGCGGCCGGTGCAAAACGAGGCATGGGGTTCAATTTCCTGTCAGTCATGATGCGGCAGGTGCCGCGACGCGCTTGAACGACTTCTGAACCCCAATTCTCCCGATCACCCAAGATAGCGCGACATCTCCTCGATCTCGATCAACACTTCGCGGCGGCCGACATGGTCGGGGCTGGAGATGATGCCGTCCTTTTCCATCCGCTCGATCAAACGTGCGGCCGAGTTGTAGCCGACGCGCAGCTGGCGCTGCAGCCAGCTGGTCGATGCCTTGCGATTCTCCACCACCAGCTGGATCGCCTTGCGGTAGGTCTGCGTCTCGGGGTCGTCGGGCCCGGTAGGGGCGCCTTCCAGCGCGAAGCCGCCATCCTCGGGCTCTTCGGTCACGGCCTTGATATAATCGGGCGTGCCCTGGCCGCGCCAATGATCGGCCACCGCGCGCACCTCGTCGTCGGAGACGAACGGCCCATGCACGCGGGCGATCTGCTTGCCGCCCGGCATGTACAGCATGTCGCCCTTCCCCAGCAGCTGTTCGGCGCCCTGTTCGCCCAGGATGGTGCGCGAATCGATCTTGCTGGTCACATGGAAGCTGATCCGCGTCGGCAGGTTCGCCTTGATCACGCCGGTGATGACGTCGACCGAGGGACGCTGCGTCGCCATGATCAGGTGAATGCCCGCCGCGCGCGCCTTCTGAGCCAGCCGCTGGATCAGGAATTCGACTTCCTTGCCGGCGGTCATCATCAGGTCGGCAAGTTCGTCGACGACCACCACGATCTGCGGCAGCACGTCATATTCCAGCTGTTCTTCTTCGTAGATCGGCTGGCCGGTCTCGGCGTCATATCCGGTCTGCACCTTGCGGCCGAGCGGGGTGCCCTTGGCCTTGGCGGTCTTCACCTTCTCGTTGAACGAGGCCAGGCCGCGCACGCCGACCGACGCCATCATCCGGTAGCGCTCCTCCATCTGCTCCACCGCCCATTTCAATGCGCGGATCGCCTTTGCAGGCTCGGTCACCACCGGCGACAGAAGATGGGGGATGTCGTCGTAGATGCTCAGCTCCAGCATCTTGGGGTCGATCATGATCATCCGGCACTGGTCGGGTGTCAGCCGGTAGAGCAGCGACAGGATCATGCAGTTCAGGCCGACCGACTTGCCCGATCCGGTGGTCCCAGCCACGAGCAGGTGCGGCATCGGCGCGAGATCGGCGATCACCGGATCGCCTGCGATATTCTTGCCCAGGATCAGCGGCAGCGCGCCCGATTGATCGTCGAACGCGTCGCTGCCCACCAGTTCGGACAGGACGACCGCCTGGCGCACCGGGTTCGGCAGCTCGATGCCGATCACACTGCGCCCCGGTATCGTCGCCACGCGTGCCGACAAGGCCGACATGTTGCGCGCGATATCATCCGCCAGCTGGATCACGCGGCTGGCCTTGATCCCGGCCGCCGGTTCCAGCTCGTACATGGTGACGACGGGGCCGGGGCGGATCTCGGTGATCCGGCCCTTCACGTTGAAATCGTCGAGTACGGTTTCCAGCAGGCGGGCGTTGCGCTCCAGCCCGGCGCGGTCGATCGTCTGGCCGCTCGCCGGCGGCGCTTCCTTCAGCAGGTCGATCGACGGCAGCTGATAGGTATCGCGCAGATCGAGCTTGGTCTGGCGCTCCACCGGACGGCGCGGCGGGGCGGCGTTGGGCGTCGGCGTGGTGATGGTGGGCGGGGTCCGTTCCTCCACCGCAATCGTCACGCGCCGCTCGGCCGCAGCCCGCGGCATTCGCGGACTTACGGGCTTCGGCGACTGGGCATCCTCGCTACCGGCTTCGGCATCGCCGCCGACAAAGGCATTGCGCCGCGCGAATCGGGGCCGGCGGAACAGCCAGGCGCGCTCGCCCGCATCCAGCTCGAGCCCCCAGACCCACAGGCCGATCCCGACCGCGGCCAGCAGGATCATCAGCACCAGACGTAGCGCGCGCACCAGCGCGGGATCGCCCGCGAGGCCAAGGGCCGCGTCGATCGCTCCGGCGATCCCAAGCCCGGCCAGCCCGCCCCAGCCGGCCGGCATGCCGCTGACCGCGCCGCCACGATACAGCGTCAGCGCCGCACCCAGCACGGTCATCCCCAGCACCGCCAGCAGCAGCCCGCGCTTCCAGCGGCCGACCATCAGCCCGCGCCACATGCGAATGCCCGCGATCAGCGCCACCGGCGGCAGCAGGACCGCGCCGAAGCCGAACAGGCTGAACAGCAGATCGGCCAGCCAGGCGCCCGGCAGGCCGAGCGCGTTGAGCGCGGGCCCGCCCGCCGCGGTGTTCAGCGAAGGATCGCTGGCGTGGTAGCTGGCCAGCGCGAATCCGATCGCCAGCGCCAATGCCAGCAGCGCCAGCGCCCCTAGGATCGAACCGCTGCGCAGCGCCATCGCCCGCGCCACGTCGCGCCCCATCGCAAATTGCGTCGCCATGACGTCAGCCCCCGTCAGCCCAGCCCCTGTTCGTGCCGCAAATGTTCCTACAAGTCCATGCGCGTGCCGATCGGTCGGGCGCATCAGAACGATGGCTGGCCGTCCTGTTGCGCGCGCGCTACATCAACCCGATGGACCGTTCCGATGTCATCATCCTGGGCGGCGGGCTGGTCGGCCTGACGCTTGCCATCGCGCTCGATGCGCACGGGCTTACGGCGACCGTGATCGATCCGGCCGATCCGGCGACCCAGCTGGCCGCCGGCTTCGACGGACGCGCATCGGCAGTTGCCAGCGCATCACGGCGGATGCTCGGTGCGGTCGGGATCGCCGATCGCCTTGCCGGGCGGGGCCAGCCGATCGCCACTATCCGGGTCAGTGATGGCCTGACGCCACAGGCTCTGCTGTTCGAACCCGCACCGGACGATGGCGCGCTGGGCCACATGTTCGAGAATCGCCAGTTGCGTGCCGCGCTTCGAGACGCGGCGCTCGCGGCGCCCGGCGTCACGCTCCACATGCCCGCGCGTGCCGCTGCCGTGGAACGCGATCCGGCCGGTGTGCGGGTCTCGCTGGGTGACGGCCGGGTGATCGCTGCGCCGCTGCTGATCGCGGCGGAGGGGCGTCATTCACCGACGCGGGAGGCGGCCGGGATCAAGCTGGCACGCTGGCGCTACGATCATGAAGCGATCATCGGCTCGTTGATCCACGAACGTCCGCATGACGGCGTCGCACACGAGATCTTCTATCCGGCCGGGCCGTTCGCGATCCTGCCGCTGCGCGACGACGCGGCGGGCCACCATCGGTCGGCGATCGTCTGGACGGTGGCCGCGCGCGACGGTGCTGCGCTGCAGGCATTGCCCGATCGCGCCTTCGCGGCGGAGGCACGCGCGCGGATGGGCGGCTTGCTCGGCGCGATCGAGCCGTGCAGCCCCCGCGCACGCTATCCGCTCGGCTTCCATCATGCCGCGACGATCACGGCGGAACGGCTGGCGCTGGTCGGGGATGCCGCCCACGGTATCCATCCGATCGCGGGCCAGGGCCTGAACCTGGGATTCCGCGACGTTGCCGCGCTGGTGGAGGTGCTGGTCGACGGCAAGCGGCTAGGCCTCGATCTCGGCGATGCCCAGCTGCTCGACCGTTATCGCCGCTGGCGCTCGCTCGATACCTTCCTGGTCGCCGCCGCCACCGATACGCTGACGCGGCTGTTCGGCCTGCCCGGTCGCGCGCCTGCCGCAGTGCGCCGCCTGGGGCTGGGCCTCGTACAACGGGTTGCGCCGCTCAAGGAACGCTTCATGGCGGAAGCGCGGGGCGAGAGCGGCGCGCTGCCCCTGCTGCTGCAGGGGCAGACCGTCTAACCGCTTTCCGTTCGATCGTCAGCCGTTGACGATCGTGCCGCCGTTTGGATGCAGCACCTGGCCGGACATGTAGCTGGAATCCTCACAGGCCAGGAACAGGAAGGCGGGCGCGACCTCGTTGGGCTGGCCGGGGCGACCCATCGGCGTACCCTCCCCGAACGTCTCCAGCTTTTCAGGCGTGGCACCCCCGAACGGGTTCAGCGGCGTCCAGATCGGTCCCGGCGCGACCGCATTGACCCGGATCCCCTCGCCAACCAGCTGTTCGGACAGCGAACGGGTGAACGCCGTGATCGCACCCTTGGTGCTCGAATAGTCGATCAGTTCCTTCGATCCCTGGTACATGGTGATCGAGGTGCAATTTACGATCGCGCTGCCCTTGCCCAGATGCGGGCGCGCGGCCTGGGTCATGTAGAACATGCCGAACACGTTGGTCTGGAAGGTGCGCTTCAGCTGCGCCTCGTCGATATCGACGATGTCCTTGTCGGGATGCTGTTCGCCGGCATTGTTGACGAGGATGTCGAGGCGGCCGAGCTTCTCGACGGTCTCGGCCACCGCGCGCTCGCAGAACGACTTGTCCCCGATATCGCCGGCGATCGTGATCGCGCGCCGACCCTCGATCGTCACGATCTTCGCGGTCTGGTGCGCATCGTCATCCTCGTTGAGATAGATGATCGCCACGTCGGCACCCTCCCGCGCGTAGAGCGCGGCGACGGCGCGGCCGATCCCCGAATCGCCACCGGTGATCAGTGCCACCTTGCCGTCCAGCCGGCCCGATCCTGGGTAGCGCGGCTGCCATTCGGGGCTCGGATCCAGCCGGCTCTCGTCGCCGGGCAGGGCATCCTGATGGATCATGGGTTCGTCGAGGGCCATCGTGTCGCAACTCCTTGGAATGGCCGCTGAACGAGCGGCAGCACCAAGGGTTCAGCCGTGATCGGCCGCTTGGACGGAGCGTGGCTGCGACGGGACCAGCCCAGCCTTGCGCAGTTCCGCGATCGCGATCCGGCGGAGGCGCGGTGCGAGCATGAAGCGCACGAGCCCGCGTTCGGGGTCGGCCGCCAGTTTGGGTGAAGTGGTGCGAACCAGTTGCCAAGCCCGGCGGGCCGCGACCATGTCTCCCGCAGCGGCATAGACGACCGCGCGCGTCACATCGTGTATGCTGCTGTCGCCCCCGGTCGTCACCATCGCGTCGGCGGCGCGGCGCGCAGCAGGGATATCACCGCGCTCCAGCGCAAGATAGGCGAGCGGCGAGAAGAAATGCGCGGGCGCTCCCGGATCGAGCGTGATCGCGCGCAGCAGCAGCGTCTCGGCCCGCGGGTCGCCGCAATTCACCATGTAGACGCCGACCGCCGCCATCAGGTCCGGATCATAGGGGCTCAGCGATACGCCGCGAAGGCCCGACCGTACCGCCGCCGGGCACTGGCCGGTGAACAACAATGCACGCGCCAGCATATAGTGCGCCCGCGCGCGCAGCGGATCCGCAGCGACTGCCCGACGCGCCAGTTCCAGCGCGCGTGGGCCGGGCGGCTCGCCGGTCCCGCGATAACCGAAGATCTGCGCATCGATCGGCATGAAGGCGGCATCGGCCAACGCAACAGCATCGTTGGGGTTGGCGGCGATCGTGCGATCGAGGCAGCGGCTGATAGCGGTATGGCGCTCCGCGCTGCGCTCGCGCCGGTAACG
The DNA here is from genome assembly GCF_047238125.1 of Sphingomonas canaveralia. NCBI lineage: Bacteria > Pseudomonadati > Pseudomonadota > Alphaproteobacteria > Sphingomonadales > Sphingomonadaceae > Sphingomonas > Sphingomonas canaveralia. The sequence continues at coordinate 2,651,705 of NZ_JBDFMH010000001.1, read as the reverse complement.
ATCGAAGCCCAGCAGGCAGCCATACCCCGTCGGCAGCGCATTGCCGAAGTTCGCCCGCTCGCGGCTGGCGAACACGCCATAGGGCTGGATCAGTTCCGCGATCAGCGGCGCCAGTGCATTCCGGATCGCGGCGTCGTCCGCGCCCGACGGCAGCTGCACCTGCCCCGTCCACACCAGCTCTTCCGGATCGAGCCGCATCAGCCGCAGGCGCAGCATCGGCGTGGCGGTCAGCTCGCCGATCAGACGATAGTCGGGCGTGTCCGATCGCCGCGTCTCGGCGGCACCGCCAAGGCGCACCAGCCAACTGCGGCGCAGCCCATCCAGCAGGATCGAGTCCACTGCGTCCGCCAGCATCGCCTGGCCGGTGATCGCTCTAATCGGGCGATAGTCGACCAGCGGAGGATCCGTCGAATCGGAACCGCGGAACGTCCAGATCGCGGCCGCCGCCCCCACGAGCAGGAGCGTCGCCAGGATAAGCGCCGGCAGCCATGTGCGGCGTCGCGGGTTCGGCTCGGCCTCGATCTGATCGATCTCCGCGATCGGATCGGCGGGTGCATCGAAATGAACTCGGTAGCGCCCGGCGGGAATCGCGATGCGGATGCCGTTGCGCGGCGGCGAGGCTGCGTAATGCCGATCCAGCATCTTGCGCAGCCGACCGACCTGAACGCGCGGATAGCTGTCACCCTGCGCATCGAAATCGGGGTCGCGGCCCAGCCCATCTACTGCAACCGCATAGGCTTTCAACTGATCGCCATGGCCGGCGCGGGTCTCTGCGATAAGATAATCGAGCAACCGGCGCATGGTCGGTGCCCGCGCGAATTCCGGCCCCGCGTAGATCGTGGCGAGCTCATCGGCGATCCGCGCCGGATCGGGATCCTGATGCTCCGCCGCTGACATATCGGCCATCCGGCCTGCTCCATCGCGGACTCACCGCGCTCCCCGCCCCGACCGCGAGGCCGCACCACGATAGCGCGCCTTCCGGGCGCTGTCATCCATCCCGGAGCAGGACCGATTTCGCCTTCAAGAAGCGCGCGATTCAGCCATGTCACGGTGAAAAAACGGTCACACTCTGGCTAAGTCCGGCGCACTGGCCGACCCAGTTGCAGACGCAACGGCGGAACTCTTTCGTCGCTGCCTGCCGGGGTCGCGGCCTCAGCATCTTGTCGGTCGGCGGTTCTGGTCCCGCAGGCTGAAACGGGTGCGAGGTGGCATCGGCAGCAGGCCGGTTCGGGTTGTTGGGTTCGCCCCCACGAACCTCGCCCGCCGGCCGGTTAGAGCCGGTTGCAACCCACCCCCACTGGGTTGTGACCGGCCACTAATCATCCAGCATATTTTGATTTCTGCGATCAGCCCTTAGGCTGCGCTGCTCCGGCATCGGCCGCCGCAGTCGGGTTCGCCGTGCGGCACTGGCTCATCACGACCGGGAAGGCGATGTCGCTGTTGGCGACTAGCATGCTGGCCGACGCGGCGGCACAGGCGTCGGCGCTGGCATAAGTGGTCGGCACGACGCGGACCTGCTGGCATGCCGTCTCGGCATCGCCGCACCCCAGGATCGCCATCACGAAATAGACCGGACCCATCGCCGCTCTCCCTTCATGACCAAAACGTAAACTGCGATGACCCGTTCCAAAGTGACGGCCAGCACATTCGCGATACTTTGCTGGCATGGCGCGCGCGATCTCCTATCTAGGCAATCGCATGCCGCCTGATCGCCCTACCGAAACCGCCAATCCGGACCAGGGCTGGCACACACTTCGCCGTTTCCTGCCCTATCTGTGGCCTGCCGGTCGACGTGACCTGAAGATCAGCATCGTGGGTGCTTTGCTGCTGGTGCTGCTGGCAAAGGCCGCGGTGCTCACAATGCCGTTCGCCTACAAGGCCGCGATCGACCGGATGAGCCCGGGCGGCGAGCCTGCGGTCATGCTGGCGATCGCACTGGTCGTTGCCTACGCCGGCGCGCGCTTCGGCGGTGTGCTCTTCGATAATCTGCGCAACGCCGTGTTCGAACGGGTCGGGCAGGATGCGGCGCGCCGGCTGGCGATGCAGGTCTTCACTCATCTGCACGCGCTGTCGCTGCGCTATCATCTCGAACGCCGCACCGGCGCGCTGACGCGCGTGGTCGAGCGCGGCACCAAGAGCATCGATTCGATGCTCTATTTCCTGCTGTTTTCGATCGCGCCGACGGTGCTCGAACTCGCGGCGGTCTGCGTGATCTTCTTCGTCAAGTTCGGCTGGGGTCTGGTCGCTGCGACGCTGGCGATGGTCGCAGTCTACATCATCTTCACGCGGCGCGTGACGGAATGGCGGATCGGGGTACGCCGCGAATGGGCCGAACATGATTCGCAGGCCACCCAGCGCGCGATCGATTCGCTGCTGAACTACGAGACCGTCAAATATTTCAGCGCCGAGGAGATCGAGCAGCGACGATATGGCGAAGCGGTCGCCAAGCTGACGAACGCGACGGTGCGGATCGAATCCTCGCTGGCCGCGCTGAATATCGGCCAGTCGCTGATCACGAACCTGATGATGGCCGGCGCAATGGGCTACAGCGTCTGGGGGTGGAGCCGGGGCTTGTTCACCACCGGCGATGTCGTGCTCGTCAACACGCTGCTGGCGCAACTCTTCCGCCCGCTCGACATGCTGGGCATGGTGTATCGCGAGATCCGGCAGGGGCTGATCGACATGGAAGCGATGTTTTCGCTGGTCGATACCCCGGCCGAAGTGAAGGACGTGCCCGGTGCACCCGCATTGAACATCGCCGGCGGCACCGTTCGGTTCGAGGATGTCCGCTTCGCCTATGATCCGGAACGACCGATCCTGCATGGCATCGATCTGCAGATCCCGGCCGGGCACACGCTGGCCGTGGTCGGTCCTTCGGGCGCCGGCAAATCCACGCTGGCCCGGCTGCTGTTCCGCTTCTACGATGCTACCGGCGGACGCGTGCTGATCGACGGCCAGGATATCTCCACCGTCAGCCAGGCCTCGCTGCGGCGCCAGATCGGGATCGTGCCGCAGGATACGGTGCTGTTCAACGACACGATCGGTTACAATATCGGCTATGGCCGCGACGGTGCCGGCCAGGACGAGATCGAGGCGGCAGCCCGCGGTGCCGCGATCCATGATTTCATCATGAGCCTTCCGCAGGGCTACGCCACCCGCGTCGGCGAGCGCGGCCTGAAGCTTTCCGGTGGCGAGAAGCAGCGCGTGGCCATCGCGCGGACCTTGCTGAAGGATCCGCCGGTGCTGATCCTGGACGAAGCGACCAGCGCGCTCGACAGCCGGACCGAGGCCGAGATCCAGGCGACCCTGGAACGGGTCGCCCAGCGCCGGACCACGATCGTCATCGCGCATCGCCTGTCGACCGTCGTCAATGCCGAGCAGATCGCGGTGCTGGACGGCGGCCGCGTGGTCGAACGCGGCACCCATGCGCAGCTGCTCGCCCATGGCGGTCTTTATGCCGAGATGTGGATGCGCCAGCTGTTCGAAAAGCAGGAGGCGCTGGCGGCCGAGTGACCGGACGGGGCCCCGCCCCGCCCGGCCGTTCCCGCTCGTCCTCCGTCAGGCCAGCGCGCGCAATGGCTTCCGGCTGCGGCGCAGCGCGGCGCCGCTGACGCCGAAGCCGCCGATCAGCAGCGCCCAACTGGCCGGTTCGGGCACTGCCGTCACCGCATCGCGCAGCTGATAGCTGAACGTGATCGCCGTGATCTCGTACGGTGCCGACAGCGTCACGGTCGAATTATAGGTGAAGGCGGAGAAGGAGAAGGCGTCGCCCGGTATCCGGCCGCTGATGTTGGCCAGGCAGTTGCTGCACGACCCGCCGAACGTCTGGCCGGCGAGATCTCCATCGGTGAAGGTCATCGATCCGTCGAGCGATTTGGTGACGTCGTTGGTGGGATCGTTGTCGAAGTCGGTTTCATCGATCCCGAGCAGGTTGATCGCGAACAGCTGCTCGCCCGACGCGGGCACCGTCAGTAGCCCGTCCAGCAACCCGGTCAGCGTGACGGTATCGCCGCTGTTGAGCGTGAACGGGGTGAAGCCGCTCAGCGGCAGCGAGAAGAACTGGTACGTGTCGGTGCCGATCACGAAGCTGCCGCCGCTGCCATCGGCGACGGCACCGGTCAGGTCGAAGCTGAAATCGGCGGCGCTGGCAGCGCTTGCCCCTGCCAGGATGGTCGTCGCGGCCAGGGCTGCGCCGAGCAGGCGCCCGAAACCTGTGTTGAACATCTGATGTCCCCTCATCGAACCGGCGCAAGGACGCGCCCAATTCAACAAGGCGCGGCCCGGCTGCCCCGCGGGCCAGCATCGGGGCTTGCAAAACCGCGGAATTCGCCATCGTGCCATCCTGGTACACTCGACGCGCAGGCCCATCCCGCGCTAACCGGCGCCATGGCCGATCCGATCGATATCCTGCACAGCACCTTCGGCTTCGCGGATTTCCGCGGTCGGCAGCGCGAGGTCGTCGATCGGGTGATGGCCGGGCAGCGCACGCTGGCGGTGATGCCCACCGGCGCCGGCAAGTCGCTCTGCTATCAGGTGCCGGCGCTGGCACGGGCCGGCACCGGGCTCGTGATCTCGCCGCTGATCGCGCTGATGCACGATCAGGTGCGCGCCGCGGAGGCGGCCGGCATCCGCGCCGCCGCATTGACCTCCGCCGATGCCGATCGCGACGAGACCATCCGGCGTTTTCGAGACGGCGAACTCGATCTTCTCTACGTCGCGCCCGAGCGCGCTTCGCAGGACGGCTTTCGAAGGCTGGTGGATCGCGTGTCGCTGTCGTTGATTGCGATCGACGAGGCGCATTGCGTGTCCGAATGGGGGCATGATTTCCGCCCCGATTATCGGCTGCTGCGCGGCCTGCTGGACGATCATGCGGAAATTCCACGGCTGGCGCTGACGGCGACCGCCGACCGCCATACGCGGGCCGACATCCTCGCCCAGCTCGACATTCCCGAGGACGGACTCGTGCTGGCCGGGTTCGACCGGCCCAACATCCGCTATGCGATCGCTCCGCGCGATGGGCTGCCCGGCCAGCTTGCCGATCTGGTGCGGGCGACGCCGGGCCCCGGCATCGTCTACGCGCCGAGCCGCGCCGCCACCGAGAAGATCGCCGCGGCACTGGCTGCCGCCACCGGCCGGCCGACCCGCGCCTATCATGCCGGGCTCGACCCCGCATTCCGCGCTGCTGGCCAGCGCGCGTTCGTCTCGTCCGAGGATATGGTGATGGTCGCCACCATCGCTTTCGGCATGGGCATCGACAAGCCCGATGTCCGCTTCGTCGCGCATGCCGGCCTGCCCAAGTCGATCGAGGCCTATTATCAGGAAACCGGGCGCGCCGGGCGTGACGGTGATCCCGCGATCGCCCAGCTGTTCTGGGGCGCGGAGGATTTCGCGCGCGCCCGCCAGCGGATCGAGACGGAGGTCGAACCTGCTCGCCGCGCCGGGGAGCGCCAGCGGCTGGCGTCGCTGGCCGGGCTGGTGGAAACGGCGGGGTGCCGGCGTGCGGTGCTGCTCGCCCATTTCGGCGAGGATCCGCCGCCCGCCTGCGGCAATTGCGACAATTGCCTGAACCCGCCGGCCACCGTGGATGCCACCCAGGCTGCGCAGAAGCTGCTTTCCGCCGCGTTTCGAACGGAAATGCGCTTCGGCATCGGCCATCTGACCGATGTGCTGGCCGGCCGCGAGACCGACAAGGTTATCGGCCAGGGCCACCATCGGCTGTCGGTGTTCGGTATTGCGGACGAGGCCGAACTGCGGATGATCAAGCCGGTCGCCCGCGCGCTGATGGCCCGAGATGCGCTGCGGACGGATGATCATGGCGGCCTGTTCTTCGGCCCGGGCGCCAAGCCGATTTTGAAGGGGGAGGAGCCGCTGGCGATCGTGCTGCCACCGCGCCGCGAGCGCCGCCGCCGTGGTTCGGACGGGGTCGAGCATGCCCATGATCCGCTGTTCGATGCATTGCGGGCCCGCCGCCGCGAACTGGCGCAGAAAGCGGGGGTGCCTCCTTATGTGATCTTCCACGATTCGACGTTGCGCGAAATGGCGGCGCATCGCCCCGAGACGCTGCACGGGCTGGGCCAGATCTCCGGCGTCGGCGCGCGCAAGCTTGAAGCGTTCGGTGACGCATTCCTGCAGGTTTTGAGGGACGCGCGATGACGATACGGATCCTGGTGATGCTGCTGGCGCTCGCTGCCTGCGATGCCCCGCCGGCCGGCCAGACCACGCCGCAGCCGGATGCCACGCCGGTAGCCAACGATCAGACGGCTCGGGATCGATCGACGCCCTCGATACCGCCACCCCGCGCGTCGGCGACGTCGCTGCCAGCGCCTAAGCCGTTCGATGCGCAGCAGTTGCAGGTCTATCCGAATGCGGCCCGCCTGCCCGCCGATGTGCAGCAATTCGTCGCGCGTCATGAGGATTGCCAGCACTGGCGCAGCGAGCCTTCGTTCGACGATCCGGCGCGCGCGAAGGACATCGCCGTCGCGGCCGCCGAAACATGTGCCGGCATCGATGCGCTCGCCGTGTCGCTCAAGGCGCGCTATCGGGGCGATGCGCGCGTGTCGGCCGCGCTCGCCCGCTATCCGGAGATTGGATCATGAGCTTTCGCAGGATCGACGACCGCATCTCGGTAGCCGGTCAGATCGCCCCCGCAGACGTGGCCGAAGCCGCGCGCCAGGGCTTCGTCGCGATCATCAACAATCGGCCCGATGGCGAGCAACCGGGCCAGCCCGAGGGCGTCGAGATCGCCGCGGCGGCGGAAGCGGCGGGGCTTTCCTATGACGCTATCCCGGTCGGGCATGATGGGTTCGGCACGGTGCAGATCGATGCGATGCGCGCCGCGCTCGATCGTGCGAACGGGCCGGTGCTGGCCTTCTGCCGATCGGGCACTCGATCGACTTTTCTCTGGGCGCTGGCGCGGGCCGGTGCGGAGGACGGTGCTGCGCTCCGCGCCAAGGCTGAGCAGGCGGGCTACGACCTCTCGCCGATCGCGCACGTCCTGCCCTGACGGAATCAGTCCCGTGGGAAACGGGCGTGGCGCGGCAGGGTCGCGATCGCATCGAACCAGCGCGGCGCTTCGGCCGTCTGGATGATCTCGCTCGGCGGGATCGCGTCGACTTCGTCCAGCGTGCTGGATGCGATGTCGATCGCACCCGGGAACAGGCTCTCGCTCCGATAGAACAGGCCGGTGCCGCAACGCGGACAGAATTGTCGCAGCACGTCGCCGGATGAATTGTAGCTGGCGGGCGTGCCCTCGATCACGACGCGGTCGGCGGAAACCATGATCCACCCCACGATCGGGGCCCCGGCGGATCGCTGGCAATCGCGGCACTGGCAGAGCGAATGGCGCTTCGGCTGGCCGTTGATCCGATAGCGGATCGCACCGCATTGGCACCCGCCGGTCAACGTCATCCCCGCCTCCTTCTGCGCGCGTACCTCATAGCATCCACAGTCCGGCCAGTCGTCTCGCACGACAAAAGAAGGCCGGTGGATGATCCACCGGCCCCAGGTCGTCCGCAGGAGGAACCTCGCTGGGCCGGGGCGGTGCGTGCCGCCCCGATCCCGATCCGGTCAGTAGTTGTAGGCGCGCTCGCCATGCTCGTTGATGTCGAGGCCCTCGGTCTCGACCTCGGCGCTCGGGCGCAGGCCGATCGTATATTTCAGCGCCACGAACAGCGCCGCGCTGACCAAGCCGGTCCACAGGATGGTGGTGCCGACCGCCCAGATCTGGGTGATCACCTGGCCGGCCAGATCATACTCGCCGGCCTTGGCGACAGGCGCGGTATAGTCGATCCAGCCCTGCCCGCCGAACTGCGGCGCCGCGACGATGCCGGTGCCGATCGCGCCGATGATGCCGCCGACCGCATGGATGCCGAACACATCGAGCGTGTCGTCATATTTCAGCTTGTTCTTCACCGTGGTGACGAAGAAGAAGCAGACTGCCGAGGCGACCGCACCCAGGATGATCGCGGTGCCGGGATGGGCGAAGCCTGCCGCCGGCGTGATCGCGACGAGACCGGCGACCACACCCGAGGCCGCGCCGAGCAGCGACGGCTTCTTGTGGACGATCTGTTCGATCACGGCCCAGGCCACGCCCGCCGCCGCGGTGGCGACGAAAGTGTTGATGAAGGCGAGCGCCCCGAACGCGTTGGCCTCCAGCCCGGATCCGGCGTTGAACCCGAACCAGCCGATCCACAGCAGCGAGGCGCCGATCATCGTCATCACCAGGCTGTGGGGCGGCATCGGCTCGCTCTTGTAGCCCAGCCGCGGGCCGATGATGATGCAGCCGATCAGGCCGGCGACGCCCGCATTGATGTGCACCACGGTGCCGCCGGCGAAGTCCAGCGCGCCCCAGCCCCACAACAGGCCGGTGTCGGTCGGCGCGGCATTCAGGAAGTCCGGGCCCGGCCAGTACCAGACCATGTGCGCGATCGGGAAATAGGCCAGCGTCATCCACAGCACGGTGAAGATGATCAGCGGCGTGAATTTCACCCGTTCCGCGAATGCGCCGACGATCAGCGCCGGCGTGATGCAGGCGAAGGTCATCTGGAACATAACGAAGACATATTCGGGCAGATAGACGCCGTTGGAGAAGGTCGCCGCGAGCGTGGTGACGTCGACGCCCTTCAGGAACGCCTTGTCGAAGCCGCCGAACAAGGACGGGAATGGGCTGCCTGTCGAGGTGAAGGCCATCGAATAGCCCCAGCCGAACCAGACCAGCGATGCCACGCAGACGATGGTCAGCACCTGCATCAGCACCGACAGCATGTTCTTGGTGCGCACCAGGCCGCCGTAGAACAGCGCGAGCGCGGGCACGGACATCATCAGCACGAATGCGGTGGCGACGATCATCCAGGCGACATCGCCCTTGTTGACCATCTCCGCGGTCGGCGTGAACGGGGCCGCGGGCGCGGCGGCGGCCGGTGCGGCAGCTTCCTGTGCCCATGCGGGCAGCGCGGCGAACAGGCCAAGGCCGATCGCCCCGCCCGCGCCCGCGATCTTGTGTGCAAGCTTCATGGTTCCCCCTTTCCGCTCAGAGCGCCGTGTCGTCGGTTTCGCCGGTGCGGATCCGCACGGCCTGACCGACGTCGAGTACGAAGATCTTCCCGTCGCCAATCGCGCCGGTATTGGCCGATTGCTGGATCGCTTCGACGACCCGGCCGGCGAGATCGTTCGAGGCGACGACCTCGATCTTGATCTTCGGCACCATGTTCGTGCTGTACTCGGCCCCCCGATAAATCTCGGTCTGACCCTTCTGCCGTCCGAAGCCTTTGACCTCGGTGACGGTCATGCCCTGCACGCCCAGCCCGGAGAGCGCTTCACGCACCTCGTCCAGTTTGAACGGCTTGATGATGGCGATGACGAGTTTCATTCCGCCTCCCTGCTTCTGCCCGAGAATGGGGTCGCAAGGGGCGTGCCAGATGATGCACTGCACAAGAAGCTCGCGAAATGCCTGAAATCGAGGGGTCGTTTCGCCTAGTGATTGTGCAGCTGCGAACGGATGCCTAGTTTTTAGGCAGTTCGATCCGCGCCCAAACGGGCAGATGGTCCGATGCCCGTACCGATTTCGCGGTGCGATGGACTCCGCTGGCAACGACATGGACGTCGTTGCTGGTAACGATCCGATCGAGCGCGGCGACCGGATGGCGGCTATGATAGCTTTTGCCGGTGTGGGCGATCCGCCAGCCGCCAAGCTCGCGTAGGCATCCGCCGTGCGGCGACCATTCGTTGAGATCGCCCATCATCACGGTCGGCATCGGCCGTGCGCACGCTTCGACATGGCCGATCACTGCGCGCAGCTGACGCCGCCGGAAGATCCCGGACAGGTCGAGATGCATGCCGATCACGCGCAGCTCGCGGCCATGGATGCGCAGATCCGCCATCACCGCGCCACGCGGCTCCAGCACCGGCAGGTCGAGCGGGCGGCGCTCGATCACCTCGGCGGTGCGGCGGACGAGAATGGCATTTCCGTGCCAGCCGATCCCGCCCGGGCGGATGTCGAACGCCACCGGACGATAGCTGGTCAGCTGCTCGATCATGTCGAGCGGCAGCGCGGAAAGGCGCGCGCCGAAGCGACGGTCGGCTTCCTGCAGCGTGACGATATCGGCGTCGATCTCGCGCAATACATCGAGCACACGGGCCGGATCGCGCCGCCGATCGGTGCCGATACCCTTGCGCATGTTGTAGGTCGCTACCGTGATCATTCGGCGCCCAACGCGTGGCGGGCGGCTGCGGCGTCATTCTCGCCCACCATCAGCCGCACCGATCCCAGCACGCCCAGCCCTAGCGCCGCGAAGCCTTCATCGAACAGCTCCGCCTCGATGCCGTCGGCAGCCAGCCGCCCCCGTGCCAGTTCGCCCAGGATGCGATCGGGAAATCGGGCGATCTCGACCAGGTTCAAGGTTCGACCGCCGTCCGTGGGATCGTCAAGCCGCCGTCCCGCCGACCGTGAGCCCCTCGATCATCAGCGTTGGCTGGCCGACGCCGGCGGGGACGGACTGGCCGCCCTTGCCGCAGATGCCGACCCCTTCGTCCAGCGCGAAATCATTGCCGATCGCGGTGACGCGGGTCAGCACGGTGGGGCCATCGCCGATCAGAGTCGCGCCCTTGATCGGGGCGCCCAGCTTGCCGTTCTCGATCAGATAGGCCTCGGTGCAGCTGAACACGAACTTGCCGCTGGTGATATCCACCTGGCCGCCGCCGAACGACTTTGCGAAGATGCCGCGCTTCACCCGGCTGAGGATTTCGGCTGGATCATCGTTGCCACCGCGCATGAAGGTGTTGGTCATTCGCGGCATCGGCGCATGGGCGTAGCTTTCGCGCCGGCCATTGCCGGTGGGCTCGACACCCATCAGCCGGGCGTTGAGCCGATCCTGCATATAGCCCTTCAGGATGCCGTCCTCGATCAACGTGGTGCTGCTGGTCGGCGTGCCCTCGTCGTCGATCGTCAGCGAGCCGCGGCGATCGTGAATCGTGCCGTCGTCGACCACGGTGACGCCGGGGGCCGCCACCCGCTCGCCGATCCGGCCCGAGAAAGCCGACGATCCCTTGCGGTTGAAATCGCCTTCCAGCCCATGGCCGACGGCTTCGTGCAGCAGTACGCCCGGCCAGCCGGGGCCGCAGACCACCGTCATCTCGCCCGCCGGCGCCGCGACCGCATCGAGATTGACCAGCGCCTGCGCCAGCGCCCCATCGATCGCGCGGTTCCAGGTTTCGGGCTGGACCAGCGTATCATAGAGGTAACGACCGCCCAGGCCGAAGAAGCCGCTCTCGCGGCGGCCATTTTGCTCGACCACGATCGACACGTTCAGCCGCACGAGCGGGCGCACGTCGGTGGCGACGAAGCCATCGGGGCGGACGACCTCGACCACGCTCCACGATCCGGACAGGCCGACCGTGACCTGCGCCACCCGCGGATCACGCGCGCGGGCGGCCGCGTCGATCTGCTGGCACAACGCCACCTTGGCCGCGAACGGGATCGGGCCAAGCGGATCGTCCGCCGTATAGAGCCGGCTGTTGGTGCGGCGGGGCGGCGAAGCGCGCGTGCCCTTGGCGGGATCGAGCAGCGTCATCGTTTCCGCCGCGCGGCGGATCGCGGCCTCCGAAAGCTCGTTGGCGTGAGCGAAGGCGGTCGTCTCGCCCGAAAGCCCGCGCAGGCCGAAACCGGCCTGGGTATTGTAATCCGCGGTCTTCAGCCGGCCATCGTCGAACCCGAAGCTTTCCGATCGCGTATATTGCAGGAACAGCTCGCCATCGTCGCAGCCCTTCAGCGCATCTGCGGTCAGGCGCAGCGCGGCATCGGGATCAAGGGCATCGCGATAGAGGAAGCTGCGGGGGTCTGGCTGATCGGTCATGTCCCGAATATAGGGGGATCAGCGGCCCGCGCCATCCCCGTGAGCTGGCAGATCGGCCTGGGGGGCGCCGTCCGCGGGGCCGCCTTTCAGGATGAAGCGGCGATCGCAATAGCCGCAGTCGACATAGCCGGTCTCGTCGATCTGCAGCCAGACGCGCGGATGGCCGAGCGCGGCACCGCCGGGAATGTCGCTGGCGCCGTCGCAGGCGATGCGCGCGGTGGTGACGCGGGTGGTTTCGGGCGGTGCGATCATGCCGTCCGCCCTAGCAAGCGGGCCGCCCGCGATCAATCGGCGGCGGTCACCACCGGAGTGGCATGGACCTGACCGCCCTGCATCACGCCGGCGAGCAGGAAGGCGAGCGCGGCCGAGGCGCAGAGCGCGCGGCGCGAACGGGGGGAGGCGGACAGGCGGGTCATGGCGGAAAGCATCGCGCAGAAGCGTGAAGCGATCCTTGCCGGACATGGTTGACGACTCGCCTTTGCGTGCGCCCCGGCGGCTCGCTACAGCGGGCGGATGACCAGCACCCCCGCCGATGTCGCGATCCGCATCACCGATCTGTGCAAGACCTATGCGACCGGCAAGCGCGCGCTGGACGGCGTTTCGATCGACGTGCCGCGCGGGCAGATCTTCGGGCTGCTGGGGCCGAACGGCGCCGGCAAGTCGACGCTGATCAATATCCTTGCAGGGATGGTGAAGAAGACCAGCGGAACCGCCGAGATCTGGGGATTCGACATCGATCGCGACCCGCGCAACGCCAAGGCATCGATCGGGATCGTACCACAGGAGATATTGTTCGATCCTTTCTTCACGCCGGCCGAGACCTTGGACAACCAGGCCGGCCTGTGGGGCGTGCCCAAGGCCAAGCGCCGCACCGCCGAACTGCTGGCCGCGGTCCACCTGTCCGACAAGGCCGATGCCTATGCGCGCACGCTTTCGGGCGGCATGAAGCGCCGGCTGCTGGTTGCCAAGGCGCTGGTGCACGCGCCGCCGGTACTGGTGCTCGACGAGCCGACCGCGGGCGTGGACATCGAGCTGCGCCAGCAGCTGTGGGCCTATGTCCGCGAATTGAACGCGCATGGCGTGACCGTCGTCCTCACCACTCATTATCTGGAGGAGGCCGAGGAGCTTTGCGATCGCATCGCGATCATCAACCACGGCCGGCTGGTGACCAACGAGCCGACCCGCAGCCTGATTGCCAAGGCGCAGGAGAAGGCGGTGGAAGTGACCGTCGATCGCGACCTGACGGCCGCGCCGATCGCGCCCTGCTTCGAGAAGATCGAGCTGACCGGGCCGCGCACGATCGTGATCACCTATTCCAAGGACAAGGTGAACGCGGGTGAGGTGCTGGCCGCGGTACAGGCCGACGGGCTGGGGATCGTCGACGTTTCGACACGTGAGGCCGACCTGGAAGACGTGTTCCTCAGCCTCACCCGCGCCGCTGCCTGATCGCGATCCGGAGAGACAGCGGTGACCGATCGCAATTCGTTCGATGTGCTGATCATCGGATCCGGCGCGGCCGGGCTGACCGCGGCGATCAATCTCGCGCCGCACCTGAAGGTGGGCGTGATCGCCAAGGGGGCCTTGTCCGACGGATCGACGGCGTGGGCGCAGGGCGGCATCGCCGCAGTGCTGGAGCCGGGCGACACATTCGCCAGCCATGTCGAGGATACTATGGTGGCCGGCGCGGGGCTGAACGACCGCGAGACGGTCGAGTTCGTGGTCGGTCGCGCGCCCGATGCGATCGCGCGGCTTGGCGAGCTGGGGGTGCCGTTCAACACCGACGAAGGCGTTCTCCATCTGACACGCGAGGGCGGGCACAGCCACCGCCGGATCGTGCATGTCGACGATGCCACCGGCTGGGCGGTGCAGCAGGCGCTGGAGCGGGCGGCGGCGGCCAACCCCAACATCACGCTGATCCCCGATCACGCCGCAGTCGATCTCGTCACCGGACGGCACGGCAAGCGCTATTCGGGCGAGGGCCATGTCTGGGGCGCCTATGCGCTGGACCGCGCGACGGGGAAGGTGGAGCTGTTCACAGCGCGCGCCACTGTCCTGGCAACGGGCGGGGCCGGCCGTACCTATCTCTATTCGACTGCGCCGCGCGGCGCGACCGGGGACGGGATCGCGATGGCGTGGCGCGCGGGCTGCCGTGTTTCGAACATGGAATTCATGCAGTTCCACCCGACCTGCCTTTACAATCTGGAGGTCAAGAACTTCCTGATCACCGAGGCGGTGCGCGGTGAGGGCGGGCACCTGATCAACCCCGCCACGGGCACGCGCTTCATGCAGTTCTACGACGAGCGGCTGGAGCTGGCGCCGCGCGACGTGGTGGCCCGGGCGATCGATTCCGAGATCAAGCGCTACGGCCTCGATTATGTGCATCTCGACATCAGCCATATGCCGGCGGACTTCGTGCGCGGCCATTTCCCCAACATATACGAGAAGCTGATCGGGCTGGGGATCGACATGACCACCGGCCCGATCCCGGTGGTGCCGGCGCAGCATTATACCTGCGGCGGCATCGTGATCGATCTGGACGGGCGCACCGACCTGCCCGGCCTGTATGCCGCGGGAGAATGCACCGAAAGCGGGCTGCACGGGGCGAACCGGCTGGCGTCGAACTCGCTGCTCGAATGCTTCGTGTTCGGCGAGGCGGCGGCGGCGCACATCCTGGCGAACCGGGATGCGCTGCCGGAACCGCAGCCGATCCGCGAGTGGGACGCCAGCCGCGTGACCGATTCGGACGAGGAAGTGATCGTGCAGCACAACTGGCGCGAGATCCGCCGGTTCATGTGGGATTATGTCGGCATCGTGCGCACCACCAAGCGGCTGGAGCGCGCCGCCCACCGGATCGCGCTGCTGCGGCAGGAGGTGGCCGACTATTACGGCAATTTCCGCGTGACCGCCGACCTGATCGAGCTGCGCAACCTGATCGAGGTGGCGGACCTGATCGTGCGTTGCGCGCTGCACCGCAAGGAAAGCCGCGGGCTGCATTACACGGCGGACTATCCTAAGACGCTGGCCAAGGCGCAGGATACGGTGCTGGCGCCGTGAGCGAGGGTCATCGTTCGCGATGAGAAAGAGCGGTGCTTTCCCGCGACCCGGCAGCCATTTGCGTTCGGTTCGGAGAGGAAGAAGGTGGATCCCGGATCAAGTCCGGGATGACGGGTGAGCGAAGCTACTTCAGGAACGCCTTGAGCCGTTCGCGGAAGAAGTCCGGATTGTCGAACATGATGAAGTGGGCGCTGGCGGGCACGCGGACGAGCTTTGCGCCTTTCAGAGTGGCGAAGGATGCCGCGTAATAGCCGTCCATCTGCGCATCGCTGACGGGGGCGCCCTTCGGCGTCACATAGAGCACCGTGGTGGGCGCCGCGATCTTCGCAAGCTCGGGGCGCAGATCGGTGACGATCAATTCGCGGAAGGTGCGGGTGGTGAGCGCCCGGTCCGAGGCGAGTGCCTGCGCGACGACTTTCGGCCGCATCGCTTCGTTGGCGACCATGCTGCCCGTCATCGCCGTCATCGCCTGTTCGCGTTCGGCCGGGGTGGCGGCTTCCATCCGCTGGGTGATGGCATCGGCGATCGGAACGACGCTTTCGGCCGTGGTGCCGGGCGGGCCGTAGATCGCGCCCATGAACGGCAGCATATCGACGACCATCAGCTTCGACACGGCCTGCGGGTGGCGCGCGGCCAGGATCAGGCCGACCGATCCGCCCATCGAATGGCCGACGACGGCGGGCGCCTTCAGCTTCTCCGCGGAAACGTAGCGCGCAATCTCGTCCGCCAGCGGCGCGAGCAGCGGGCCGGCGGCATTGCCGGCGACGGGCGTGCCGGCAAACCCTTTCACCTGCACCAGATGATAGCGATAGCCGGGCAGCTTCGGCGTGGTCATGCTCCACGCCAGCGGCGAGGAGGTGAGCCCGGGGATCAGGATCACGTCCGGCCCCTTGCCCTCGACCGTGACCGCGATGCGATCCGATTCGAACGGGGCGGCAGCGGCCGGGGCGAACGCGGCCAGTAGCGCCATGATCAGCAGGCAAAGTCCCGAAATGAGACGAAGTTCACACCGTTGCACGCGCGCGAGAATGCGGCGTGCGATGGCGGAGCGGGCGGCGACGGGGGCGGATGCGGGAAGGATCGTCATGCCGCCGACTTTACCCGATCGGCCACCCTGTAGGACAGCGGTTTCGGCAGCGATGCGCCGGGGCCGACATGCCTCGCCAAGCAATCGCCCGCTTGCTAGAGCCATGCCCCTCATGGCCGACAATCATCTCTATCTCGTCGACGGTTCGGGCTATATCTTCCGCGCCTTCCACCGGCTGCCGCCGCTGACCAACCGGCACGGGATCAACGCCGGCGCGGTCTATGGCTTCACCACCATGTTGTGGAAGCTGGTCGACGATCTGCACAAGAGCGACGGGCCGACCCATCTGGCGGTGATCTTCGATGCATCGTCGAAGACGTTCCGCAACGAGATGTACGATCAGTACAAGGCGCACCGGCCGCCGCCGCCGCCCGAGCTGGTGCCGCAATTCCCGCTGATCCGCGATGCCACGCGCGCCTTTTCGGTGCCCTGCATCGAGACCGAGGGGCTGGAGGCGGACGACATCATCGCCTGCTATGCCAAAGCCGCGCTGCGCGAAGGCTGGAAGGTGACGATCGTCAGTTCCGACAAGGATCTGATGCAGCTGATCGAGCCCGGGCTCGACATGCTGGACACGATGAACAACCGCCGGCTGGGTGCGGAGTATGTGATCGAGAAGTTCGGCGTGGGGCCGGAGCGGCTGGGCGACGTACTGGCGCTGATGGGCGATGCGGTGGACAATGTGCCGGGCGTGCCGGGGATCGGCCCGAAGACCGCGAGCGCGCTGATCCAGGAATATGGCGATCTGGAAAGCGTGCTGGCCGCGGCCGACAGCATCAAGAAGCCCAAGCTGCGCCAGTCGCTGATCGACCACGCGGACAATGCCAGGCTGTCGCGCCGGCTGGTGGAGCTGGTGTGCGATGTCGCGCTGCCCGAACCGCTGGAGGATCTGGCGCTGAAGGGGCTGCCGCCCGAGCCGCTGCGCGCCTTCCTGGAAGAGCAGGGCTTCAAGTCGCTGCTGGCTAAGGTGACGGGGGGCCATGCCTCGGCCGCGTCGCGCGCGCTGCCGGATGCCACGCCGGTGCCGATCGACGAGCCGCCGATCGTGCACAAGGATTATGAGACGGTGGTGAGCGAGGACGCGCTCGACCGCTGGATCGCGGATGCGTTTGCCGCCGGGTTAGTGGCGTTCGATACCGAGACCGACAACAAGGATTGCGTGCGCGCGACGCTGGTGGGCGTGAGCCTGGCGCATGCGGTGGGCAAGGCCTGCTACGTGCCGATCGGCCATGGTGGCGACGGGCTGCTTTCCGAAGCGCCGGCGCAGCTGCCGCGCGACTTGGTGCTGGGGAAGCTGAAGCCGCTGCTGGAGGATCCTTCGATCCTGAAGATCGGCCAGAACCTGAAGTACGACCTGATCATGATGCGCAAGAACGGCATCGAGATCGAGGGTTACGACGATACGATGCTGCTGAGCTACGATCTGGATGCGGGGCTGGGCGGGCACGGCATGGACGAGCTGGCCAAGCGCCACCTCGATCATGCCTGCATCGAATTCAAGACGGTGTGCGGCACCGGCAAGAGCCAGATCAGCTTCGACAAGGTGCCGCTGGAGCGGGCCACCGAATATGCCGCCGAGGATGCGGACGTGACGCTGCGGCTGTGGCGGCGGCTGAAGCCGCGGCTGAGCCCGGAGCGGGCGACCCGCGTGTACGAACTGGTCGATCGGCCGCTGGTGCCGGTGGTGGCAGCGATGGAGTGGGACGGGATCCGCGTCGACCGCGAGGAATTGTCGCGGCTGTCGAGCGAGTTTGCGGGCCAGATCGCGAGCCTGGAAGGCGAGATCCACGCACTGGCCGGCCACCCGTTCACGATCGGCAGCCCGCAGCAGCTGGGCAAGGTGCTGTTCGAGACGCTGGGCCACGCCGGCGGCAAGAAGGGCAAGTCGGGCGCCTGGTCCACCGACGTGACCGAGCTGGAGCGGCTGGCCGCGGACGGGGCGGAGATCGCCACCAAAGTGCTGGACTGGCGGCAGCTGACCAAGCTGAAGAACACCTATACCGATGCGTTGCAGCAGCAGATCAACCCCGCCACGGGCCGCGTGCATACCAGCTTCAGCCTGGCGGTGGCGCAGACCGGGCGGCTGTCCTCGACCGACCCGAACCTGCAGAATATTCCGATCCGCACCGAGATCGGCCGGCGAATCCGCGATGCGTTCGTGGCCGAGCCCGGCAAGCTGCTGCTCTCCGCCGACTATTCGCAGATCGAGCTGCGGCTGGCCGCGCACATGGCCGACGTGCCGCAGCTGAAGGAGGCGTTCGCCAATGGCGACGACATCCACAGCCTGACCGCGATGGAGCTGTTCGGCGAGGTGAACCGCGATACGCGCGGCCGCGCCAAGACGATCAACTTCGCGATCCTCTACGGCATTTCGGCCTGGGGGCTGGCGGGGCGGCTGTCGGTGGAGCGGGCCGAGGCGCAGGCGATGATCGACCGCTATTTCGAGCGGTTCCCAGGCATCAACCGCTACATCGCCGAGACGCTGACCCAGGTGCGCGAACAGGGCCATGTGACGACGCTGTTCGGCCGCAAGCTTCACCTGCCGGGGATCCGCAGCAAGATCCAGAGCGAGCGCCAGTCGGCCGAGCGGCAGGCGATCAACGCGCCGATCCAGGGCACCTGCGCCGACATCATCAAGCGCGCGATGGCGCGGATGCGGCCCGCGCTGGCCGAGGCGGGGCTGCCCGACGTACGCATGCTGCTGCAGGTGCATGACGAACTGGTGTTCGAAGTCGCCCCCGAACAGGCCGAGGCGGCGACAGAGGTGATACGCAGCGTGATGGCGGGCGCGGCCGAGCCGGCGGTGATGCTGACGGTGCCGCTGGGCGTAGAAGTGGGCACCGGCAAGAGCTGGGGCGCCGCGCATTGACCGGCGCGGCGGCGCCCGCCGCGGCGGATGGCGACATCGCGGATCTGGCCAAGGGCGGGCGCACCAATTTCTTCGGCTTCCTGCTGCGGCTGGCGGCGCGGGTGCCGTTCCTGTTCATCGCCGGGCGGCTCTATGGCGCGGATGCGCTGGGCCGGTTCGCGTTCGCGATCCTGGTGATCGAATTCGCGGCGCAGCTGGCGACGCTGGGGATGAAGCGCGGCCTGGCGCAGATGCTGTCGAAAGGCGGGCGCGCGGACAATCACATCGTCTGGGATGCGCTGCTGCTGGCCGGGATCGCATCGCTGCTGGCGACGCTGCTGCTGTTCATCTTCCCGCAGGCGATGTTTCCCAACAGCCGCATCTACGGTCTGGAGCGGCTGATCCCGCTGATCGTGTTCGCGATCGCCTGGTCCGATATCTCGCTGGCGGCGCTGGCCTATCGCCACGATGTGGCCGCCACGGTGCGGGCGCGCGCGGTGGTGGAGCCGTGGACGATCTCGATCGCGGCGGGCGCGCTCTATTTCGTCACCCCGCGCGACGGGCTGATCCTGGCCTATGCGATCTCGCTGGTGGCGGCGCTGATCGCATCGCTGATCCCGTTCATCCGCGCTTACGGGATGCCGCATGGCTGGCGGCCGCAGCCGCGCGCGCTGAGCATCGTGGCGCGCCGCAACGTGCCGCTGGCGGCGGCGGATGCGATCGAATGGGGCACGCGCAACATCGATCGCTTCATCCTGGGCCTGTTCTTCGCGCCCGCGATCGTGGGCGTCTACTGGGTGGCGCAGCAGATCGTGACGCTGCCGCAGAAGCTGAAGACCAGTTTCGATCCGATCCTGGGCCCGGTGATCACGCAGAATCTGGAAGCGGGCAACAAGGCTGCGGTGGCCAGGCAGGTGCGCCAGGTGGGCTTCTGGATCATCGCCGCGCAGGCGGGCATCGCGCTCAGCCTGGCGATTCCGGGCGAGGCGGTGATGGGGTTGGCGGGCCCGGCGTTCGTGGGCGGCACCGGCGTGCTGGCGTTCCTGCTGGCAGCCGAGGTGGTGGCGGCGATGGCGGTCGTATCCGAAGCGGCGCTGGTCTATGTCGCGCGCCACCGCAACCTGATGATCTCTGTCGCCACGATCACGCTGCAGGTGGTGCTGAGCTTCGCCTTCATCCTCGGTGCGCGCGCGCTCGGCTGGCCGGTGCGGGTGCAGGCGGCGGGGCCGGCGGTGGCGCTGCCGATCGCATTGGCGTTCGCCTCGATCATGAAGGCGCGTCTGCTGTCGCAGCTACTGGGTGCGCCGGTTTCGGGCTGGCGCTGGGCGCTGGTGTGGGCGGCGGCGGCGGCGACGCTGATCGGCTATGCGTTCGTCTCGCTGCCCGATCGCTATGAATGGGTGGAGCTGGCGGTGGGCGTGCCGCTGATCCTGGGCAGCTATGGCCTGGTGATCTGGTTCAAGGGCTTCACCCATGAAGACCGGGTGCTGTTCAAGATGAAGGGCGGCGAAGAGACCACGCGCTGACATCGCGTAATCCCTGCCTTCGCAGGGGGCGACGGGCGATCAGTGCCTGAAATGCCTCATGCCGGTGAAGACCATCGCCAGGCCGGCGGCGTCGGCGGCGGCGATCACGTCTTCGTCGCGGATCGAGCCGCCGGGCTGGATCACCGCGGTGGCGCCGGCCTCGACCGCGGCCATCAGGCCATCGGCGAACGGGAAGAAGGCATCCGACGCGACCGCGGAGCCGATCGTGCGCGGTTCGGCCCAGCCCGCCTTTTCGGCCGCGTCCTTTGCCTTCCAGGCGGCGATGCGCGCGGATTCGAGGCGGTTCATCTGGCCGGCGCCGATGCCGGCGGTGCTGCCGGCTTTCGCATAGACGATCGCGTTCGACTTCACATGCTTGGCGACGGTCCAGGCGAAGCGGCAATCGGTCAGTTCCTGCTCGGTCGGCTGGCGCTGCGTCACCACCTTGAGATCGCCGAGCGCGCCGTTGTCGCGCGATTGCAGCAGCGCGCCGCCCGCGATCGTCTTCAGCATCAGGCCGCCGCGCTTCGGATCGGGCAGCGGGCCGGTGAGGATCAGGCGCAGATTCTTCTTCTTCGCGAATACCGCGAGTGCCGCTTCGTCCGCATCCGGCGCGGCGACGACTTCGGTGAAGATGCCCGAGATCGCTTCCGCGGTCGGCCCGTCGAGCGGGCGGTTGACCGCGATGATGCCGCCGAACGCGGAGACGCTGTCGCATGCCAGCGCCGCCGCATAGGCCTCTGCCAACGTATCCCCGCTGGCGACACCGCAGGGGTTGGCATGCTTGACGATCACGACCGTGGGCGGGCCATCGCGGAATTCTGAGACGAGTTCGAGCGCGGCATCGGCATCGGCCAGATTGTTGTAACTGAGTTCCTTGCCCTGGACCTGGCGGTGATCGGCGAGCAAGCCGCCGGGTGCGAAAGCGGGCAGATAGAGCGCAGCCTGCTGGTGTGGATTCTCGCCATAGCGCAGCGGCTGGCCGAGCTTGAACGGCAGGCTGAGCCGTTCGGGAAACATCGCCCCCTGATCGGCGAAGGCGAACCAGCTGGCGATCATCGCATCATATTCGGCGGTGGCGGCATAGGCCCTGGCGGCGAGCCGGCGGCGATCGTCGAGCGTGGTGGAGCCTGCGGCGACCAGCGCATAATCGGCCGGATCGGTGACGATCGCGACATGGGCATGGTTCTTGGCGGCGGAGCGCACCATCGACGGGCCGCCGATATCGATATTCTCGATGATCTCGTCCCGCGAGGCGCCGCGGGCGACGGTGGCGGCGAACGGATAGAGATTGACCACGACCAGATCGATCGCGCCGATGCCGTGCGCCTGCGCCGCGGCCTGGTGCTCCGGGTTGTCGCGCACGGCCAGCAGGCCGCCATGGACGACGGGATGCAGCGTCTTCACGCGGCCATCCATCATTTCGGGAAAGCCGGTGAGATCGGAGACGTCACGCACATCGAGCCCCGCCTCGCGCAGCGCGGTGGCAGTGCCGCCGGTGGAGACGAGCTCGACACCGTGGGACGCGAGCGCGCGGCCGAGATCGGCGAGACCAGTCTTGTCGGATACGGACAGCAGCGCGCGGCGGATGCGAACGTCGGTCATGGCGGCCTTCGGATTGGAACGGATGCGCGCCCTGTGTCACCGCTTCGCCGCGAGGGCCAGTGGGATTTGACTTGGCTTGCCGTCATCCCGGCGGAAGCCGGGATCCAGGGTAGCAGGCCGTGGCGCTCGAGGCTCTGGATCCCGGCTTTCGCCGGGATGACCAGGGGGGTCAGCCGGCGCGCTTGAGGAGCCAGCCGATGCTGGCGCCGCCGGCCGGGGCCTCGCCCGAGACGACCAGCTGGGTGGTGCCGCGCGGGCGGCCGGCGGGATCGATCCAGAGACTGTCCTCGATCGCGAGGCCGCCGCCGCGGCAGCGGAACTGCCACAGCGCACCATCCGCGATCCTGAGCAGCGCGCCCTGCGCATCGGCGGTCAGCGAGGCTTCGACGGTGGGCGGCAGGTGGAAGCGGATCGCGAAGTGGCGCGGATCGCCGCTGCGCCGGCGGCCTTCGGGCAGCAGCACATCCTCTCCACGCAGCTCGCGCCCGTCGCCCGCCAGATGGAGCTGCCGGCGGTGAAGTAGACCGTGGCGGCGGACATAGCCATCATGGCTGACATCGAGCCGGCTGCCGCTTTCGACTTCCTGCCGTTCCAGCTCGACTTCGGCGACGCCGCGGCCGAGCGAGCCATCGGGATGGATGGCGGTCGAATTGCTGTCTGCCAGGGTGAGCGTGGAATGGGCGGCGGTCGAGCGCAGTGCGCGCGCCAGTTCGGGCGGCAGCGGCAGGCCGCCCCCGCCGCCGCAATTGACGATCAGCCGGTGCGGGCCATCGGACATCTCGAATGCCAGGGTGGAGGCGCAACCGCCGGCAGCCAGCCGCGCGACCGGCGGCGGCGCCGCATCGAGCACCAGGACGGTCTGCCCGCAGGCCAGCCGCTGATAGCCCCAGTCGCGCGCCTGGCGCAGCGGCCGGGTGCGGACGCGTGAGGCATCGACCGCGGCGGCGACGCGCGCCGCCGCGATCGGCGCGCCGCCCTGCCAGCTGGACAGGCCGCCATCGCCGAGCGTGACGCCAAGCAAGGCGGGCACCGCGCGCTGCAGCGCCGTGGCGATCGGTTCGGGCGGATCCTTGCGGCGCAGATCATAGACGCGGGCCAGCATCGCCAGCAGCTCGACCAGCGCGAGCTGGGACACGGGCGAGCGGCTGGAGAGGCCACCATCGCCGTGCAGCGCCTGCGCCAGCGCGCGCGCCAGCCCCGCCTCGCCATGCGCCAGCCGCAGATCGCCGCCCGGGATCAGCAGCCCGGCCGCGACCACCCCCGCCCAGCCAGTGATCCGCGCAAGGCCGGGCGGTGCCTTGTCCGCCCCGCGATCGAGATGGCGGGCGCCGCGGGCGAGCGCGTTCAGCACCGCCGAGCGATAGACCGGATCCTGCGCCGACAGGATGTAGGGCGCGTGAGCCGCCCAGAACAGGATCCGCCGGCCCCAGATATCGGGCCGCCAGGCGGCATCGCTGATGCTGTTGGCGTGCGCGGCGAGCCATTTGCGCACGACCAGTTCGGCGATCGGGGCGGCCTGTTCGCGCGGGGCGGCGGCGGCCAGATCGCGCAGCCAGGCGAAGCTCTGGACATGATCGACGAAGCCGCGCGAGCCGGGCAGCCGCGCGAAATCGATCGTCTCCAGAGCGACTTCCTCCCCGCCCAGCACGATCGCGCCTTCGAGGATCGCGCGGCCGGCGCGGACATCGCCGGGCAGCGGATCGGCCGGCACGCCCAGCAGCTGGAGCGGATGGCGGCCGCGCAGGCTGAGCTTGTGGAACGGGGTGCGCCAGGCCAGCCGGTGCATGGTGGCCGACAGCCGCTCGGCCAGCGACAGGCCTTCGGATTCGACGCGGATCAGCCGGCGGCCCGGCTCGATCCCGTCCTGTTCGGGCGGGGTGAGCCCGCGATTGTCGTGCGCCGTCACTGCCCCCTCAAGGCCGCGATGTTGGCGGCATAGGCGGCGGGCCCGCCCTTGAAGCTGGCGGTGCCGGCGACCAGTGCATCGGCGCCCGCCGCGATCACGCGCGCGCAGTTGGACTGATCGACCCCGCCATCGACCTCGAGATCGATCGGCGTGCCGAGCTTGTCGATCGACTTGCGGATCGCCTCGATCTTGCGGAGCTGGCTTTCGATGAAGCTCTGCCCGCCGAAGCCGGGATTGACGCTCATCACCAGGACGAGGTCGATTTCCTCGAGCACATAATCGAGCATCTTGGCGGGCGTGGCCGGATTGAGCGAGACGCCGGCGCGCTTGCCGAGCGCCTTGATGCGCTGGAGCGTGCGGTGAAGATGCGGGCCGGCTTCGGGATGGACGGTGATCGTATCCGCCCCCGCCTCGGCAAAGGCATCGAGCCAGCTATCGACCGGAGAGACCATCAGATGGACGTCGAACGGCTTGGGCGTGTGCGGGCGCAGCGCCTTCACCACTGCCGGGCCGATGGTGAGATTGGGCACGAAATGCCCATCCATTACATCGACATGGATCCAGTCCGCCCCGGCGGCATCGATCGCGCGGACCTCTTCGCCCAGGCGCGCGAAATCGGCGGACAGGATGGACGGCGCGATGCGGACGGGATTGGCCATATCCCCTGCGCTTAACCACAGCGCCCAAGCGCGGCAAGGCGAGACGAAGCTACGTTCAGCCGGTCCGCCTAAAGCGTGCGACGAAGAAGCCATCCGCCCCGCCGGCATCGGCCAGCGTGCCGGGCAATACGCGCAGCCGACCTTCGGAATCGGGGGCGAAGCCGGCTGGCAATTCGTGCGCGGCGATCGGATCGGGCGCGAAGCCGGGTTCGGCGAAGGCATCGGCGACGCCCTCGCCTTCCGCGGGTTCGAGCGAGCAGACCGCGTAGATGAGCCGGCCGCCGGAGGCCACCATGCGCGCGGCGCGGGCCAGCAGTTGCGCCTGCTGTTGCGCGAGCTCGGCGATCGCGCGTGGGCGGACGCGGTGGAGCACATCCGGATGGCGGCGGAAGATGCCGGTGGCGGAGCAGGGCGCATCGAGCAGCACCAGTTCGGCCAGGGCGGGCGGTTCCCAGGCGGCGGCGTTGGCGGTGACGATGGTGGCCGACAGGCGGGTGCGATCGAGATTCTCGCGCAGCCGATCGAGCCGGGGGGCCGACAGATCGAGCGCGGTGACATCCCAGCCGGCGGCGGCGAGCTGCAACGTCTTGCCGCCGGGCGCAGCGCACAGATCGATCGCGCGGCCAGCCCCCGCCCCTGCGAGGCGGGCGGGCAGCGAGGCCGAGATATCCTGCACCCACCAGGCGCCTTCGGCATAGCCGTCCAGCTCGGCGATGCGGGGATGGCCGGACAGGCGGACATGGCCGGGGGCGAGGCTGGCGCCGCCCAGCCGTTCTGCCCAGATGGCGGTTTCGGCCGGATCGCGCAGCGTAAGATCGATCGGCGGCGGCGAGGCGATCGCGCGGGCCGCGGCGGCGATCATATCGTTCCCCCAGGCGGCCTGCCAGCGTAAGCCGACCGGATCGGGCAGCGCGGGCGGGCTGGGCAAGGTGGCGCCGCGCCGCATCAGCGCGCCGAACACGCCATGGACCAGCCGGCGCGGGCCGCCGTCGACCAGCGGCAGCACGGTCGCAATCGCGGCATGCGGCGGCGTTTCCAGCGCGAGCGCCTGGACGAGCGCGATGCGCAGCGCGAAGCGCGGCTTGGCATCGGCGGGGATCGGCTTCTGCGTGGCCGAATCGATCAGCGCATCGAGATCGGGCAGCCGGCGCAGCGCTTCGGCCGCGATGGCATGGGCGAAGGCGCGATCGTCCGCCCGATCGAGCGCCTGGGTGGCGCGGCCGAGCGCGGTTTCCAGCGGCAGGCCCTTGCGCACCACCTGATCGAGCACGCGCATGGCGGCGCGGCGGGCGGGCGTGCCGGGGGGATCGTCAGTCATCGGCGGGCTATGGCGGGGCTAAGGGCGGGACGCCAGAATTTCCTCCCCGGCCCGGGGAGGATCAGGCGAACGGATCGAGCGCGCTGGGCCGCTTCGCGGGAACCGCGATCGTGTGCAGCGCGGCGATGCGATCGGCGGGGTCGGGGTGCGTGGCGAACAGGCTGGCGGTGCCCTTCAGCGGGGAGGCGATGTAGAGCTGCGCCATCGCGGGCACGCGCCGGGTGACGGGATCGGGCGTCGCCTGTGCGCCCGCGGCCAGCTTGGCGAGCGCCGAGGCCAGCGCGTGGGGCTTGCCCGAGATCAGCGCGCCGGCGGCATCGGCCTGATATTCGCGGCTGCGGCTGATCGCGAGCTGGATCAGCATGGCGGCAAGCGGGGCCACGATCACCGACAGCAGCAGCGCCAACGGATGGCTGCGCCGCCCGACCGAACCGAAGCTGGCCAGCATCGAGATGGCCCCTGCGAGCGTGGCCACCGCAGTCATCAGCCGGGTATCGTGCGCGCGGATATGGCCGAGCTCGTGCGCGACCACGCCTTCGATCTCGTCACGCGTCAGCAGGCCGAGCAGCCCGGTCGTCAGCGCGATTGCGGCATGATGCGGATCGCGGCCGGTGGCGAAGGCGTTGGGGTGCGGGCTATCGATGATGTAGAGGCGCGGCATCGGCAGCCGGGCGCGACGGGCGAGGGCGGCGACCAGGCCGTGCAGCTCGGGACATTGGCGCGGGCCGACCGCACGCGCCTTGTGGAGCCGCAGCACCGCGCGATCCGCGGCCCAGAAGGTGGCGAAATTGATCGCGGCGGCGACGATCAGCGCCAGGATCGCACCGCGCGGACCGGCCAGCAGAAAGCCGGCGCCTGCGAACAGCGCGGCCAGGATCGCCAACAGGGCGGTGGTGCGGACAGGCTTCATCTTGCGCGACTTTCCTCGGCACACGATGTGGGGGCCACCCCCAGGCGATTCAATCCGAAGGCGAATCCATGCAGCGGCCAGCCCATCTGAAGCCCCCGGCGAACCTTTCCCCCAGCCCGCCGGTGCCCGAGCCCGAGGAAGTGACGATGCCGCCCGAAGGCGACGGCCAGTTCGAGCTCGATCCCGTCCGCTATGGCGACTGGGAAAAGAAGGGCATCTGCTGGGATTTCTGAAGGCTATTCCGCCTTGAGCGGGCGGGCGAGCAGGCGGCCGACGACCGCGTGGACATCGGCGCGGGCGGCGAGCAGATCGCAGACCGCATCGACGATCGGCATGTCGATGCCCGCCTTCGCCGCTTCGCGCGCCAGCACCGGAGCGGTGTGCGCGCCTTCGGCCACGGTGCGGCGATCGGCCAGCAGATCGGCCGCGGATCGCCCTTCCCCCAGCCCCTTGCCCAGCGAGAAGTTGCGCGAGGCGACCGAGGAGCAGGTGAGCACCAGATCGCCCAGCCCCGAAAGGCCGGCCAGCGTTTCGGCCTGCGCGCCGCGGGCGAGACCGAAGCGTGTCATTTCCGCAAAGCCCCGGCTGATCAGCGCGGCGCGCGCATTTTGCCCGAGGCCCGCGCCTTCGACCACGCCGCATGCGATCGCGAGGACGTTCTTGACCGCGCCGCCGATTTCCGCGCCGATCACGTCGGCCGAGAGATAGGGGCGGAAGCCGGGGCGGGCGATGCGCGCGGCCAGTGCCTCACCCCCTGCGCGATCCTCGCACGCCAGCGTGATCGCGGTCGGCTGCCCGGCGGCGACCTCGTGCGCGAAAGTGGGGCCCGAGAGAACGGCGATCGCGCGGCCGGGGGCGGCCTGGGCCGCGGCTTCGGACATCAGCAGGCCAGTGTCGGCCTCGATCCCCTTGGCACACAGGATCAGCGGCGCATCGCCCGCCGGCAGCCGGCCGAGCGTGGCGCGCAGATGCTGGGCGGGGGTGACGACGAGCAATGCGCCGCAACCGGCGAGATCGGCGAGATCGGTGGTGGCGCGGATCTGCGGAGCGAGCGTGCGGCCGGGCAGGTAGAGCGGGTTTTGATGGGTGTCGTTGATCGCGGTGGCGACATCGGCCTCGAGCGCCCAGAGCGTGACGGGATCGCCGCCGGCCGCCGCCACCTGCGCCAGCGCGGTGCCCCAGGCGCCCGCGCCGATCACCCCGATCCTCATGCCTTCACCCCTGCCCCGCGCGCCTTTTCCGCCGTGGGATCGAGCGGCCAGCGCGCGCGCGCCGGCACGTCGAGCGGATCGAACAGCCCCGCTGCGAAGCGTTCGACCCCGGCCCAGGCGATCATGGCGGCATTATCGGTGCAAAGCCATGCCGGCGGCGCGACGAAGCGCAGGCCGTGGGCGGCGGCCAGATCAGCGAGCGCGGCGCGGATCGGCCCGTTGGCGGCCACCCCGCCCGCGACGACGAAGGCAGTGGCTTCGGGGTGGGCCGCGAACTGGCGACGGGTGCGATCGATGAGGCAATCGATCACCGCCTGCTGGAAGGATGCGGCGATATCGGGCGCGCTGTGCACACCGGCATCGCGCGCGCGCAGCACCGCGCTCTTGAGGCCGGCGAAAGAGAAATGCGGTTCGGGCGAGCCCGCCAGCGGGCGCGGCAGCGGCACCGCGCGCGGATCGCCATCCCGCGCGCAGGCCTCGACCGCGGGGCCGCCGGGAAAGCCCAGGCCGAGCAGCTTCGCGGTCTTGTCGAACGCCTCGCCGGCGGCATCGTCGATCGTGGTGGCGAGCCGGGCATAATCGTTCACGCCGCGCACCAGCAGCAGCTGGCAATGCCCGCCCGAGGCCAGCAGCAGCAGATAGGGAAAGGCGAGCGTGGGATCGGCGAGCCGCGGGCTGAGCGCGTGCCCCTCCAGATGGTTGACCGCGATCAGCGGCCTGCCCGCGGCATGCGCGAGCGCCTTGCCGGTGACGAGCCCGACCATGACGCCGCCGATCAGCCCCGGCCCGGCGGTGGCGGCGACGGCATCGACATCGGCAAGCGTAGCGCCGGCATCGGCCAGCGCCCGTTCGACCAGCGGCACCAGCATCTCGACATGGGCGCGGGCCGCGATTTCGGGCACGACCCCGCCGAACGGCCGATGATCGGCTTCCTGCCCCGCCAGCGCGTGCGCGCGCACCACCCGATCGCCATCGACCAGCGCGGCGGCGGTTTCGTCGCACGAGGATTCAAGACCGAGGATCAGGGGCACCTTCACGGATTTGGCGACGGGCGTTGACTAGTCAAGCTTTCCTTGGCTTCGTTCGCGCCGGCCGATCCGCGCCGTTCGAGAAAGCCTGCCCATGCATTTTCCCTTCCGGATCGGCACCCGCGGATCGCCGCTCGCGCTGACCCAGGCGGCGATGACCGCCGAAGCGCTGCGCCAGGCGCATGGCTGGGCCGAGGACCAGGTGGCAATCGTACCGATCAAGACCACGGGCGACCGGGTGCAGGACCGTCCACTGGCCGATCTGGGCGGCAAGGCGCTGTGGACCAAGGAGCTGGACCGCGCGCTGATCGCCGGCGAGATCGACTGTGCGGTGCATTCGATGAAGGATGTCGAGACGCTGCGCCCGGCCGAGATCGCGATCGCCGCGATGCTGCCGCGCGCCGACGTGCGCGACCGGCTGATCGGGGCGGACAGCATTTCTGCCCTGCGCGAGGGCGCGGTGGTCGGGACATCCAGCCCAAGGCGGGCGGCGCAGCTGCTGCGCGCGCGGCCGGACCTGCAGATCATCCTGTTTCGCGGCAATGTGGCGACGCGGCTGCAGAAGCTTTCCGCCGGCGAGGCGGATGCGACGCTGCTGGCGGCGGCCGGGCTCGACCGGCTGGGCCTGTCGATGGTGGGCACGGCGATCGATATCGAGGAGATGCTGCCGGCGCCCTCGCAAGGGGCGGTCGGGATCGAGACGCTGGCCGCGCGCGACGATCTGCTGGCGCTGATCGGGGCGATCGACGATGCCAAGACCACTGCCTGCGTGATGGCGGAACGCGCGCTGCTGGCCGGGCTTTCGGCCGATTGCCGATCGCCAGTGGCGGCGAATGCGGTGCTGGAAGGCGGCGCGATCCGACTGAGCGCGGAGATATTGAGCGAGGACGGCCGGCTGCACCGGCGCGGGATCGCGGTGCTGAACGCACCGGAAGATGCCGCCGGGCTGGCCGATGTGCTGCTGGATGGGGCCGAACCCGAGCTGGCGGCGCTGTTCCGCAAGTGAGCCGCGCGCTGCTGGTGCTGCGGCCCGAGCCGGGCGCGAGCGCCACCGCGGCGCGGGCGGCGGCGATGGGGCTGGAGGTGCGGGTGCTGCCGCTGTTCGCGGTGGCGGCGGTTGCCTGGGATCCGCCCGATCCGGCCGGCTATAACGCGGTGCTGCTGACCAGCGCAAACGCGGTGCGGCATGGCGGCTCCGGGCTGGCGCACTATCACCACCTGCCGGCCCATGCGGTAGGCGCCACGACCGCGGCGGCGGCGCGGGCGGCTGGGTTCGTCGACGTGCGGGGCGGGGATCGCGATGCGGCGGCGCTGCTGGCGCAGGCGGCGGCGGCCGGGCACAGGCGGCTGTTCCACCCCGCCGGGGCGGCGGTGCGGGCCGCCGGGCATGCCGGCGTGTCGATCGAGCGGCGGACCGTTTATGATGCGGTCGAGGCACCGGTATCGGCGGATATGGTGCGCGCGGCGGCGACGGGGGCGGTCGCGCTGCTGCATTCGCCACGCGCGGCGGCGCGGTTCGCCGATCTGATCGGGGCAGAGCGATCGGCACTGGCGATCGCGGCGATCAGCCCCGCGGCGCTGGCTGCGGCCGGCCCCGGCTGGGCGCTTGCCGAGGCGGCCGACGCGCCCGACGACGAACGGCTCTTGGCGCTGGCCGCGCGACTGTGCGACTAGGGCCAGTGTTCAAACAGGTCGTGGCGAGCGCCTGAGCGAGCTTGGACCCTAGTTCAGGGCATGGAGACGCCGGCATGGACGAGTATCTGAAGGAGCAGCCCGCCCGGCGCCGATCGCTGGTGGGCCCGCTGCTGCTGGCGCTGGTCGCGTTCTTGGGTGGGATCGCGCTGATGGTCTATGCGGTGCGGCAATGGCCGGCGGCGCAAGCGTGGCTGGGCCTGCCAACCGCGGCCGCCGCGCCGGCCGCACTGCCGGCGGCGCAGATCCAACCCTCGTCGCGCGCCGCCCCGGCGACCGCGCCCGCTGGCTTCCCGCTTGCCGATGCCGCCGCCACCGATCGCCGGATCGCGCAGGTCGAGGGGCGGCTGGCCGATATCGATGCACGCGCGCGGCTGACCGCCGCCAATGCCGAGCGCGCGGAAGCGATGCTGATCGCGATCGCCGCGCGTCGGGCAGTCGATGAAGGACTGCCGCTCGGCTATGTCGAGGGGATGCTGCGCGAGCGTTTCGGCGGGACCGAGCCGCAGGCGGTGGCGACGATCATCGCCGCCGCGCGCCAGCCGGTGCTGCTGGAGACGCTGAAAAGCGGGCTGGTCGCGGACGAGGCGGTGCTGGTCGGCAGGCCGGCGACGCGCAGCTGGTGGGACGGGTTCCGCGAGGAGCTGGGCGGGCTGATCGTGGTCAGGCGCGCATCGGCGCTGTCGACCCGGCCCGACGAGCGCTTTGCGCGGGCCACAGCCGCGGTCGATTCCGGCCGGGTGGGCGTGGCGCTGGCCGAAGTGGCGCGGCTGCCGGGACGCGACGGAGCGGAAGCCTGGATCGGCCAGGCCCGCCGCTATGCCGCCGCGCGCGCGGCGCTGGACCGGATCGAGACTGCAGCGCTGCTGAGCCCGCGGCTGCCGGCGATCGATCCGGTCGCGGCCGAGCCTCAGGGCGTGATCGTGACACCGGGGGTGACGGAGGTCGTGCCCGAAGGCTGAGGGTTCGGCCCTGGCCCGCCCGACCCCGTTCGTGTCGAGCGCAGTGGAGACGCGCTGCGCATCGCCGGCCGCACGTCCCTCGACTTCGCTCGGGACGAACGGAAACTCTGGGGCTGGCCTGGATCAGTCGAACAGCGAAGACACCGAGCTTTCGTCGGCGATGCGGCGGATGGCTTCGGCCAGCAGCGGCGCGATCGTCAGCAGGCGCACCTTCTTCGCATCGGCGACGGTGGCTTCGGCGCCGATCGAGTCGGTGATCACGAGTTCGGTCAGCGAGGAGCCTTCGACCCGCGCCACCGCCCCGCCCGACAGCACGCCGTGGCTGACATAGGCGACGACATCTTCCGCGCCGGCCGCACGGAGCGCCGCGGCCGCGTTGCACAGTGTGCCCGCCGAATCGACGATGTCGTCGACCAGGATGCAGAAGCGGCCGGCGACATCGCCGATGATGTTCATCACTTCGGATTCGCCGGGCCGCTCGCGGCGCTTGTCGACGATGGCGAGCGGGGCGTTGTCGAGCCGCTTGGCGAGCGCGCGGGCGCGGACCACGCCGCCGACATCGGGCGAGACCACCATGAGGTTGCGGCCCGAGAAGCGCGCCTGGATATCGGCCGACATCACCGGCGCGGCATAGAGATTGTCGGTCGGGATGTCGAAGAAGCCCTGGATCTGGCCGGCATGGAGATCGACTGACAGGACGCGATCGGCGCCGGCCACGGTGATCAGGTTCGCCACCAGCTTGGCCGAGATCGGGGTGCGCGGGCCGGGCTTCCGATCCTGGCGGGCATAGCCGAAATAGGGAACGACCGCCGTGATCCGCTTGGCCGATGCGCGCTTCAGCGCATCGATGCAGATCAGCAGCTCCATCAGATTGTCGTTGGCCGGATAGCCGGTCGACTGGATCACGAACACGTCCTCACCGCGGACATTCTCATGGATCTCGACGAAGATCTCCTCGTCGGCGAAGCGGCGCACAGAGGCGTCGGTCAGCGGCACTTCGAGATAATCCGCGATCGCGCGCGCGAGCGGCAGGTTGGCATTGCCGGACAGAAGTTTCATGTGCGCGCGCTCCCTTATTCGGGGCCACCCCTTAGTCAGCGACGCGCGGCGGGGGAAGGGGCGGTTGCCGCCAATGCCGCCGCCGCCTATCGGGCGCCATGGCAATAACCACCCGTTTCGCCCCCTCCCCCACCGGGCGGCTGCATGTCGGCAATATCCGGGCGGCGCTGCACAACTGGCTGCTGGCGCGGAAAGGGGGCGGGCGGTTCCTGCTGCGGCTGGACGATACCGATGCGGCGCGATCGACCGCCGCATATGCCGATGCGATCCGCGCCGATCTCGACTGGCTGGGGCTGTCGCCGGACGCCGTGGTGCGCCAATCGGACCGGGATGCGATCTACCAGGCGGCGTTCGATCGGCTGCTGGCGGACGGACGCGTCTATCCGGCCTATGAGACGGCGCAGGAACTGGAGCTGAAGCGCAAGATCGCGGCCGGGCGCGGGCTGCCCCCGGTCTATGATCGCGCGGCGCTGGGCTTGAGCGACGCGGCGCGGGCTGCGCTGGAGGCGGACGGCGTGCGGCCGCACTGGCGGTTCAGGCTGGATCATGACGCAGAAGTCGTCTGGCACGACGGCATCCGCGGCGAGCAGCACTTCGATCCGGCACTGATGAGCGATCCGGTGGTGCGGCGTGCGGACGGGAGCTGGCTGTACATGCTGCCATCTGCGATCGACGATATCGAGATGAGGGTGAGCCATGTGATCCGCGGCGAGGATCATGTCAGCAACACCGCGCTGCAGCTGCAGATGTTCGCTGCGCTGGGCGCGACCCCGCCCGCCTTCGCTCACGAGGCGCTGCTGACGGGGAGCGACGGCAAACTTTCCAAGCGGCTCGGCGCGCTCGGCTGCGACGAACTGCGCGCGGCCGGGATCGAGCCGATCGCGATCGCGGCGCTGCTGGCCCGAATCGGCACCTCGCAACCGGTAGAGCCTGTGACGGAGCTGACGCCGCTGGTGGCGGGGTTCGACCTGGCGACGTTCGGGCGCGCGCCGGCGCGGTTCGATATGGAAGAACTGGCGCAGCTGAACGCGCGGATCGTGCACCAGTTGCCGCTGGCGGCAGTGGCGGAGCGGTTGCCTGCGGGGATGGACGCGGCGGGATGGGAGGCGATCCGGCCCAATCTTTCCACCGTGGCGGAGGCAGCGGACTGGTGGGCGGTGGTGGAAGGGCCGATCGACGCGCCCGCGCCGGACGAGGCGGATCGCCCCTATCTGGCCGAGGCGGCGGCGGCGGCGGCGGAGATCACCTGGGACGGCGGCGCATGGGCGGCGCTGACGGGCGCGCTGAAGGCGCGGACCGGGCGGACGGGCAAGGCGCTGTTCCTGCCGCTGCGGCTGGCGCTGACGGCTCGCGCGCACGGGCCGGACATGGCGGCGATGCTGCCGCTGATCGGGCGCGCGCGGACGATTGAGCGACTGGCGAGCGCCGCGGGCTGAGGCGTTGCCCGCGGTCATCCCTGCGAAGGCAGGGATTTATGTCTACATCCATGGGGCGGCGGTGGTGGAAGCGAGAGCCATGGGCCATGGCCCTCGCATGCGACCTGCTCGAGAGCAGCATCAGCGACAATGAGATAGAATATCAGGACGAGACGTTGTATCATCCTTTGGCGGCACATCGCATCAGGGCGGCGGCCGCAGGAGGATGCCGATGACCCAAGGAGGTTTTCTCGACACGCGTCGATCCAGCCCGAGCGGGCTGGCGATGGTGGTGCTGCTGCATGCCGCGGCGCTGACCGCGCTGATCCTGGCGAAGGGGCCGCAGGTGCTGGCCCCGCCGCCGATCTTCACCGTGAGCAGCATTCCCGACATCAAGGATCCGCCGCCCGAAACGGCGCCGCCCCCCAAGGCCGAACCGCGAACCGCGCCCGCGCCGCGAATCGATACGCCGCAGCCGCTGGTGCCGACCCTGGCCGAGCCTGTCGTGCGGATCGATACGCCGCCCACGATCGAACCTATCCCGCTCGGCCCCATCACGCAGCCGGCCGAGATCGCGGTCCCTGTCGCCGAGCCGAAGCTGGTCGATGCGGTGCTCGACGGTCGGCGCAGCGTGCTGCAGCCCGATTACCCCCCGCTGCTGGCGCGGCAGGAAATCGAGGGGCGGGTGACGGTGAAGGTGCTGATCGGCACCGATGGCCGCGTGAAACAGGTGCTGCCGGTCAGCGCCGACGACCCGCTGTTCCACGAGGCCACCGCACGCCAGGCGTTGCGCGCCTGGAAGTTCAAGCCTGCGACGCGCGACGGCGTGCCGGTCGAAAGCTGGCGGACGATGACGGTGCGGTTCGAGCTGCGCGCCGGCTGAGCATCGGCCGCGGGCGGGGTTGGCAGGATCGGGCCGTCGACACTATCTTGTGCCGATGGCCATTCCCCGCCCGTCCCGCCCCGCAGTCGTCTGGCGCGACTTGAAATCATTTCTGGCGGGCAGGCAGCGGCACCAGCTGCTGTTCGGCGCGCTTTCGGTGATGATTCCGGGTCTGCTGATCGCCGGCTTCTACGTCGATTCGCATGTCGAGCCGCCGAAGCCCGAGATGATGTTCCTGCCGAGTTGGCCGGCCACGCGCAGCGATGCCGAGATCATCGCCCAGCAGAAGATCGACCAGAAGAAGCGCGAGGCGGCGCAGGCCGAGAAGCGCCGCCAGTTCCAGCAGCTCGAAAAGAGGCTGGGGATCTGAGCGACCCGCGCTGGATGGCGGCAGCGATCGCGCTGGCGGAGCGTGGCCGCGGCCGGACCTGGCCCAACCCCGCCGTCGGCTGCGTGATCGAGAAGGATGGTCGCGTGATCGGTCGCGGCTGGACGCAATCTGGCGGACGTCCCCATGCCGAGGCGATGGCGCTGGCCGAAGCCGGCGCGGCGGCACGGGGCGCGACCGTCTATGTGACGCTTGAACCCTGCGCGCACGACAGCGCGCGCGGCCCGGCCTGTGCCGATCTGCTGATCGCAGCGGGGGTGGCGCGGGTGGCGATCGCGATCGGCGATCCCGATCCGCGCACCGATGGCCGGGGGATCGCGCGGCTGCGCGCCGCCGGCATCGCGGTCGAGACGGAGGTGGCGGCGGATGCGGCCGACGCGGGGCTCGCCGGGTTCCTGACCCGCCAGCGACTGGGGCGGCCTCATGTCACGCTGAAGCTGGCGCTGTCCTTGGACGGGGCGATCGCGCTGGCGGACGGATCGAGCCAGTGGATCACAGGTGAAGCGGCACGCGCGCACGCCCATGTCGAACGCGCCAAGGCGGACCTGATCCTGGTTGGGCGCGGCACCTTTGCAGCCGATGCGCCGCGGCTGGACGTGCGCTTGCCGGGGCTGGAAGCGCGGGCGCCACGGCGGGTGCTGCTCTCGCGGACCATGGCCGCGCCCGACGGGTGGATCGCGATCACGGATCCTGCGGCGATCGCGGACCTGCCCGGCGATACGCTGCTCGTCGAAGGCGGGGCCAGTGTCGCGGCGGCCTTCCTGGCGGCGGATCTGGTCGATCGGCTGCTGATCTACCGCGCGCCGATCCTGGTCGGCGGCGGGCGCGGGCTGGGCGCCATCGGGCTGGGCGACCTCGCCGAAGCCCATGGCCGCTGGCGCGCGCTTGACAGCCGGCGGCTGGGCGAGGACCGGCTCGACATCTATTCGCGCAACCGGAGCTAGGCCATGTTCACGGGCATCATCACCGACATCGGCACGATCGAGCGCGTGGAACAGCGGGGCGACCTGCGGCTG
This sequence comes from Sphingomonas canaveralia, assembly GCF_047238125.1. NCBI lineage: Bacteria > Pseudomonadati > Pseudomonadota > Alphaproteobacteria > Sphingomonadales > Sphingomonadaceae > Sphingomonas > Sphingomonas canaveralia. The sequence goes on along the minus strand of NZ_JBDFMH010000001.1, from coordinate 2,615,289 downwards.
GTGATCGGGACTCGCTACGAGATGGACAGCGTCGATCTGGGCGCGTCGATCGCCTGTTCCGGCGTGTGCCTGACGGTGGTCGACAAGGGGCCGGGATGGTTCGCGGTCGACGTATCGGGCGAGACGGTGGCGCGCACCGCAGGCGAACGGTGGCGCGAAGGCGCGCGGATGAACCTGGAGCGCGCGCTCAAGCTGGGCGACGAGCTCGGCGGGCATATCGTGACCGGCCATGTCGATGGCGTCGGCACGGTTGCGGAGATCGAGCCGGCGGGTGATTCGCGAATCGTGCGGATCGACGCCCCCGCGGCGCTGGCCCCGTTCATCGCCGCCAAGGGATCGATCACGGTCGACGGGGTATCGCTGACGGTCAACGCGGTCGAGGATCTGGACGGCGGGGCGGCACGGTTCGCGCTCAACATCATTCCGCATACCGCGGCGATGACGACGCTCGACGGGCTGGCGACGGGGGCGACCGTCAATCTCGAGATCGACGTGCTGGCGCGTTATCTCGGCCGGATGAAGGAGGCGCTGGCGGTTCGCGGCTGATGTGATCGATCATGCGTGACGATCACATTGCGATGTGATAGCGCGACGACATGAGCACCGATCTGATCGAGCGCATCCGCGATCTCGTCTCCACCCACGGCATGTCGCGATCCGGGCTGGCGCGTGCTGCCGGCCTTCACGCCAACTCACTGCGCACGCTGGATGACCCGCAGTGGAACCCCACCGCCGATACACTGCGCAAGCTGGAGCAGTTCCTACGGCGGCGCGAGGCGGCGCCGGCGCTGGTGCCGATCGAGGAGATCATCGACGAGGCGCGGAACGGCCGGATGTTCATCCTGGTCGACGACGAGGATCGGGAGAATGAGGGCGATCTGGTGATCCCCGCGCAGATGGCGACGCCCGATGCGATCAATTTCATGGCGCGCCACGGACGCGGGCTGATCTGCCTGTCGCTGTCGCCCGAGCGGGTGGAGCAGCTGGGGCTGGAGCCGATGGCGCGCAACAACGGCACCCGCCACGAAACCGCCTTCACCGTATCGATCGAGGCGCGCGAGGGGGTGACGACGGGCATTTCGGCCGCGGACCGCGCGCGCACGATCGCCGTGGCGATCGACCATAGCAAGGGGCGCGAGCACATCGTGTCGCCCGGCCATGTGTTTCCGCTGGTGGCGCGCGAGGGCGGTGTACTGGTGCGCGCCGGCCATACCGAGGCCGCAGTTGATGTCGCGCGGCTCGCGGGGCTGAACCCGGCCGGCGTGATCTGCGAGATCATGAAGGACGATGGCGAGATGGCGCGGATGGACGACTTGATCGCCTTCGCGCAGGAACATCGGCTGAAGATCGGCACGATCCGCGACCTGATCGCCTATCGCCGCCAGCACGATCATCTGGTGGAACGCACCGGCGAGACGCGCTTCACCAGCCGCTGGGGCGGTGAGTGGCAGGCCGTGACCTTCTTCAACAAGGCCACTCACAGCGAGCAGATCGCACTGGTGAAGGGGCGGATCGATCCCGAGCGGCCGACACTGGTGCGGATGCACGCGCTGTCCGCCTTTCCCGACATCTTCGGCGCCGAGACCGAGCGATCGGGGATGCTGGCGCGATCGATGGAGATCATCGCCGAGGAAGGCGCCGGGATCGTGGTGATCCTGACCAACCCCGGCCCGGGGCCCTGGTCGCTGGCGGTGCGCCAGCAGCGCGGCGATACCGACATGGAAGAGCTGCGCGATTACGGCATCGGCGCGCAGATCCTGGCCGAGCTCGGCGTGGCGGACATGATCCTGCTGACCAACAGCCACCACATCATGGTCGCGCTCGACGGCTACGGCCTGTCGATCGTGGGCGAACGCCCGATCCCGCTGACAAAGGACAAGTGATGGCCAGCTTCCTGATCGTCGAGGCGCGCTTCTACGAGCATCTGAACGACATGCTGATCGATGGCGCGCGTACCGCGATCGAGGCGGCCGGCCATACCCACGAGACGATCACCGTGCCGGGCGCGCTGGAGATTCCCGGCGCGGTCGCGATGGCGGCGGAGAGCGGGCGTTATGACGGTTTCGTGGGCATCGGTGTGATCATCCGCGGCGAAACCTATCATTTCGAGGTGGTTTCGAACGAAAGCGCGCGGGGGCTGATGGCGCTGAGCCTGGACGGCATCCCGATCGGCAACGGCATCCTGACCGTGGAGGATGAGGCGCAGGCGCTGGTCCGCGCCGATCGTCATGCCAAGGACAAGGGCGGCGAAGCGGCCAAGGCGGCGATCGCGATGTTCGACCTGAAACAGCGGTTCGGTTGAGCCTGCTGCCGTCACCCCGGTGTTCGCCGGGGTGACGGGCAAAAGCTCAGGCGGCGGCGGGATAGTCGATATAGCCGACCGGGCCGCCGAGGTGCCAATTCTCCATCCGATCGGGCGCGAGCGGGATGCCCGCGGCGATGCGGTGCGGCAGATCGGGGTTGGCGATGAACGGGCGGCCGAAGCTGATCGCATCCGCCTCGCCCGCATCCAGCGCGGCCTGTGCGGATTCCGGCGTGTAATCGGCATTCAGCACCAGTGGCCCGCCGAACTGCTTGCGGATCGCGGGGTGGACCGGATCATGATCGGCCTTGCCGAACGTACCGGAGCGGGTGGGTTCGCGGAGCTCCAGAAAGCCGATGCCCAGATCGGACAGCAATTTTGCGGCGGCCGGGAACAGCGCGTGGGGATTGCTGTCGTTGACGCCCTGCACCTCGCCGTTCGGCGACAACCGTACCGAAGTGCGATCGGCACCGGCAATCTCGATCACGCGCGCGGTGACTTCTCCCAGCAGGCGGGTGCGGTTCTCGATCGAGCCGCCATAGGCATCGTCGCGGAAGTTTGAGTTGTCGCGCAGGAATTCGTCGATCAGGTAGCCGTTGGCGGCATGGATCTGGACACCATCGAACCCGGCGGCCAGCGCATTGGATGCCGCTTTCGCATAATCGTCGAGCAGCGCGGGGATCTCGTCCGCCCGCAGCGCGCGCGCCTCGGTATAGGGCTGCTTGCCGTCATAGGTATGGGCTTCGTCCGGTGCGGTGCCGACAGAGGCGGCGACCGGCGCTTCGCCACCCAGGAAGCTGGCATGGACGGTGCGGCCCATGTGCCAGAGCTGCGCGACGATACGGCCGCCCGCGGCGTGAACGGCGGCGGTGACGGGCTTCCACGCCTCGGTCTGCTCGGCCGACCACAGCCCCGGTGCGAACGGCCAGCCCAGGCCCTGCTGACTGATGCCGGTTGCCTCGCTGATGATCAGCCCGGCGGTGGCACGCTGTGCATAATATTCGGCCATGATCGGCATCGGCACATGGCCCCGGGTGCTGCGGCCACGGGTGAGCGGGGCCATCAGGATGCAATTCGGCGCGGCGATGGCACCGAGTTGAACGGGATCGAGCAGGCTCGGCATCAATCAGTCTCCATTTGCAACGTGATCGCGATGAAATAGGTGCTACCCCCTAGCGATGCACGATGACGCATCCGCAACAAAATCTGTCCGCGCGACAAGGCCCGCCTTCCTGGCGCTGATCGCGGGCAATATCGCACTGACGTTCGGACCGTGGCTGGTTCGGCTGGCGGATGTCGGCCCGGTGGCGGCCGGTTTTTGGCGGCTGGCGCTGGCGATCCCGCTTCTGGCGCTGCTGGCGCTGGCCGGGCGGCAGCGGATTCCGGTGCTGGGCACGCGGGGCTGGATCGCGGTGGCGCTGGCGGGGCTGTTCTTCGCGGGCGATCTCGCGCTGTGGCATGTCGGCATCCACCATACCCGGCTGGTGAACGCGACCCTGCTCGGCAATTTCGCGAGCTTCGCCTTTCCCTTCGTCGGCTATCTGATCGCGCGCACCTGGCCTGGGCGGGGCCATGCGATCGCGCTGGCGCTGGCAGCGGCGGGGGTGATGCTGCTGGTCGGTCGATCCTATGAACTGTCGCCGCGCTACCTGCTGGGTGATCTGCTCTGCATCGGCGCGGGGCTGCTCTACACATTCTATCTGGTGGCGATGGACGGGGTGCGCGACCGGATCGCCCCGCTGCCCGCCCTGCTGCTGTCGACTGCGATCGGCGCGCCGCCGCTGCTGGTGGCGGCGCTGGCGGTGGGCGATCCGGTGCTGCCGACCGACTGGACTCCGCTGATCCTGCTGGCGGTGGGCAGCCAGGTGATCGGCCAGGGCTGCCTGATCTATGCGATCGGACGGCTGCCCGCGCTGGTGGTGGGGCTGGGCTTGCTGACCCAGCCGGTGATGGCGGCAGGGATCGGCTGGCTCGTCTATGGCGAGGCGATGGGGCTGGTGGACGTGACCGGCGCGATGCTGATCGCGGCCGCGCTGGTGCTGGTGCGGCGGCCGGATCGCAAGGCCACGCCCGCGGTTGTATGACTGTCAGCCGAAGGGAGAAGGCTCATGTCCGACCATGTCTACAAGGTGATCGAAGTCGTCGGCAGCTCGCCGACATCGGTCGAGGATGCGATCAAGGGCGCGATCGCCAAGGCATCGGAGACGGTGCGCAACATCGGCTGGTTCGAGGTGAAAGAGACACGCGGCCATGTCGAGGACGGGCGGATCGGCCATTATCAGGTGACGCTGAAGATCGGCTTCACGCTGGATTGATCGACGGATTGATCGGCGGCTGCGGGCATCCGATATGAGCGGCACCAATCAGGAGTGTCGCATGTCTGCCGCCGATCCGATCATCATTTCCTCTTTCGCCCGTACGCCGATGGGCGGCTTCCAGGGTGCGCTGGCCTCGGTCGATGCGACCGAGCTCGGCGCCACGGCCGTGAAGGCCGCCGTCGAGCGCGCCGGCGTGAACCCGGACGCGATCGACCGGATCTACATGGGTTGCGTGCTGCCCGCCGGGCTGGGCCAGGCGCCCGCGCGCCAGGCCGCGCTGAAGGCGGGGCTGCCGCGCAGCATCGAGGCGACGACCGTCAACAAGATGTGCGGATCGGGCATGCAGGCCGCGATCATGGCAGCCGAGGCGCTGGCGGCGGGCACGGCCGACGTGATCGTGGCCGGGGGCATGGAGAGCATGTCGAACGCGCCCTATCTGCTGCAGAAGCACCGCGCCGGCGCGCGCATCGGCCATGGCGAGATCAAGGATTCGATGTATCTCGACGGGCTGGAGGATGCCTACACCCCCGGCAAGCTGATGGGTGCCTTCGCCGAGGATTCGGCGCGCGACTATCAGTTCACCCGCCAGGCGCAGGACGACTATGCGCTGGAAAGCCTGAGCCGGGCCAAGGCTGCGATCGATGGCGGCGGGTTCGATGCCGAGGTGGTGCCGGTGACTGTGAGGAGCCGCGCGGGCGAGACGCAGGTGACGACCGACGAGCAGCCCGGCAACGCCCGGCCCGACAAGATCCCGTCGCTGAAGCCGGCTTTTGCCAAAGACGGCACGATCACTGCGGCCAATGCATCCTCGATCTCCGACGGGGCGGCGGCGCTGGTGATGACGCGCGCCAGCGTGGCCGATCGGCTGGGGCTGGCACAGGAAGCCCGGCTGGTGGCGACCGCCGGGCATGCGCACGAGCCGGCGCTGTTCACCACCGCCCCGGTGCCTGCAATCCGCAAGGTGCTCGAAAAGGCGGGGTGGAGCGTCGATGAGGTCGACCTGTTCGAGGTGAACGAGGCGTTCGCCGCGGTCAGCATGATCGCGATGCACGACCTGGGCATCCCGCGCGAGAAGATCAACGTGAACGGCGGCGCCACTGCGCTTGGCCATCCGATCGGCGCATCGGGCGCGCGGATCATGGCGACCCTGATCGCGGCGCTGAAGGCGCGCGGGCTGCGCAAGGGCGTCGCGGCGCTCTGCATCGGCGGCGGCGAGGCGACGGCAGTGGCGGTCGAGCTGATCTGACCGTAGAGACGACCGCGACAATCAAAGGGGGAGACGCCGCGCCATGACGATGCCTGCGCTGTTCGAGGGGCGCCTGAGCGTGCCCGTGATGGGATCGCCGCTGTTCATCATCTCAAACCCCGATCTGGTGATCGCCCAGTGCCGCGCCGGGGTGGTGGGCGCCTTCCCCTCGCTGAACGCGCGGCCTTCCGGCGTGCTCGAACAGTGGCTGCAGCGGCTGAGCGACGAACTGACCGATCAAGACGCGCCCTATGCGGTGAACCTGATCGTCCACCGCACCAATGCCCGGCTGCAGGAGGATCTCGAGCTGTGCGTGAAATATCGCGCGCCGGTGGTGATCACCTCGCTCGGCGCGAAATCCGAGATCAACGAAGCGGTGCACAGCTATGGCGGCATCGTGTTCCACGACGTGATCGACGACCGCTTCGCACGCAAGGCGATCGAGAAGGGCGCGGATGGGCTGGTGGCGGTGGCGGCGGGCGCGGGCGGCCATGCCGGAACGCTCTCCCCGTTCGCGCTGGTGCAGGAGATCCGGCGCTGGTTCGATGGCCCGCTGGCGCTGTCGGGCGCGATCGCGACCGGTGATGCGGTGCTGGCGGCGCGCGCGATGGGCGCGGACCTGGGCTATGTCGGCTCGGCGTTCATCGCCACCGACGAGGCCCGCGCCGACGATGCCTACAAGCAGATGATCGTCGACAGTTCGGGCGCCGACATCCTCTATTCGAACCTCTTCACCGGGGTGCACGGCAATTATCTGCGGCCGAGCGTGGTGCGCGCGGGGCTCGACCCCGACAATCTGCCGGAATCGGATCCGTCGAAGATGGATTTCGGCGCGGCGGCGGCGGATGCCAAGGCGTGGCGCGACATCTGGGGCTGCGGCCAGGGCATCGGCGCGGTCGATGCGGTGGTGCCGGCGGCGGAGCTGGTCGCGCGGCTCGGCCGCGAATATCGCGCGGCGCTGGCACGGGTGGCGGAATAGGTTTCCGTCCCTCCCCCTCCCGGGGGAGGATGTCCCGGATCAGTTCGGGTTGTCGGCAGTCGTCGCGCCCTGGCCGACCGCGCCGACGCGGCCGATATTGCCGAACAATTCGCTGAAGAAGCCGCGATCGCGGCCCAGCGTCGGCGTCTTGTCGCTGATCGGATCGATCTTGACCGCCTTTTCGAGCCCGCCCTTGCTGACCGAGGCGACATTGCCCGCGCCGTCGAACTTGACCGCGAGCAGCGTCTGATCGGTCGGCTTCGGCTTCTGGAAGGCCAGCTGCTTGGTGTTGCGGGAGATATAATACCAGGTGTTCTCGTCGAACTGGGCGACGAAGCTGGGGCGGCCGAGCGTCTTGACCACCGAATCGCGATTGTCGAGCCCGGGCTGGACCGAATCGATCAGCGTCGTATCGACCACATAGCCCTTGTGATCCTTGATCGACGCGCAGCCGCCAAGTGCGGCGGCCAGCGCGATCCCGGCCAGCGCCGCGGCGGTGCTGCGGTGGCGAGATGCGATCATCAACAGTCTCCCGAACGGACAGTATCAAGCGGACACGGGCGCGCCGTCTGCCCGACGATGTTGCAAGCGCGGCCCGCAGCCTCAATATGCGGAGCCGGCGCGGGCGACAAGCCCGGCCGCCCGTTGCCGCAAAGGATGCCTGCTTGTCGTTTCTCCGCCGCCTGTTCGGCCGCCCGCTCGACCGCGAGGCGCTGCTGCCTGCCTATCAGGCGATCGTGAAGCGCGCGCGCGATCCCTGGTGGTATCGGCAGGGCCAGGTGCCCGATACGCTGGACGGCCGGTTCGACATGGTCGCCGCGATCCTGGTGATGGTGCTGCTGCGGCTGGAAAGCGAGGGCGAGGCGACCGCGCAGGATGCGGCGTGGCTGACCGAGCTGTTCGTGGACGACATGGACGGCCAGCTGCGCGAAGCGGGCGTGGGCGACGTCGTGGTGGGCAAGCATGTCGGGCGGATGATGGGGGCGCTGGGCGGCCGGCTGAGCGCCTATCGCGACGGGCTGGCGGGCGGCGATCTGGAAGGCGCGCTGACGCGCAACCTGTGGCGCGGCGAGGCACCGGCGGGCGCGCCCGCGCTGGTGGCGGACCGCCTGCGCGGCTTTGCCGGCAAGCTGACGATGACGCCCGCGGACGCCATCGCCGCCGGGCAGCTGCCGGCATGATCGCGCCCGAATTCTCGGTGCCGGTGCGGATCGACACGCTGGGCGATCGCCCGCGCGACATCGCGCTTTCAGCCGATGCGGCGCAGCGCGAGCGCCTGGCGGCGCGGTTCGGGCTGGTCGCGATCGATCGGCTGGACGCGCAGGCCGCGGTGCGACGCGAGGGCGATGCCGTGTTCGCCGACGGGCGGCTGGAGGCGGCGGTGGTGCAGAGCTGCATCGCGACCGGCGATCCGCTGCCGGCCAAGGTGGAGACCGATTTCGCGCTGCGCTTCGTGCCCGATACGGGGATCGAGGGCGACGAGATCGAGCTGAGCGAAGCCGATCTCGACACAATCCCCTATGCCGGTGGCGCGATCGATCTGGGCGAGGCCGTGGCCGAGGAATTGTCGCTGGCGCTGGATCCGTTCCCACGCTCTGCCGGCGCCGATGCCGCGCTGCGCGAAGCGGGCGTGATCAGCGAGGCGGAGGTCAGGCCCGTCTCCGCGCTTGCGCAGGCGCTGAAGGACAAGCTCAAATAGGCTGGGCGGCGCTCCTGCCTGCGCAGGAGCCCGTCACCTCAGAACGGCACGTCGTCGTCGAGGTCGCTGTCGAACGCGCTCGAGGGGCGGCTGGCGGGCTTGCTGCCGCCGGACGAACCGCCGCCATAACCGCCGCCCGACTTGCCGCCGCCATAGCCGCCGCCGAAATCATCGCCGCCGCCGAAATCGTCGCCACCGCGCGATCCGCCGCCGCTACCGCCGCCGCCTTCACGGCCGTCGAGCATCACCAGCACGCTGTTGAAGCCCTGCAGCACGATTTCGGTGCTGTACTTGTCCGCGCCGGATTGATCCTGCCACTTACGGGTCTGCAGCTGGCCTTCGAGATAGACCTTGCTGCCCTTGCGCAGATAGCGCTCGGCCACATTGGCCAGCCCTTCGTTGAAGATCGCGACCGAATGCCATTCGGTCTTTTCCTTGCGCTCGCCCGAATTGCGATCCTTCCAGGTCTCGCTGGTGGCGATGCGCAGGTTCACGACCTTGCCGCCATTCTGGAAGCTGCGCGATTCGGGATCGCGGCCCAGATTGCCGACCAGAATCACCTTGTTCACGCTGCCTGCCATCGCCGTCACTCTCCGAAAGGGGTGAGGCTGCTCTAAAGCCCGAGCGCGGTTGCCGTCCAGAAGGTTATGCCGGCCGCCAGATAGGCGAGCGCGAACAGATAGCCGAGCGCGAACAGCGGCCATTTCCATCCGTTGGTCTCGCGGCGGATGACCGCGATCGTCGACAGGCATTGCGGCGCGAACACGAACCACATCAGGAAGGCCAGCGCGGTCGGCAGCGACCAGCGGCCCTGCAGCCGTTCGACCAGCGACTGTTCTGCCTGCGCCTCGTCGGTCGCGTCGATCGCGTAGACGGTGGCGAGCGCGGAGACGGCGACCTCGCGCGCGGCCATCGCCGGGATGATCGCCAGCGCCATTTCATGGTTGAAGCCGATCGGGCGGACGATCACCTCCAGCCCGTCCGCGATGCGGCCGGCGACCGAATATTCGCTCTGGCTCTGCCCCGGCGGCGCCTGCGGGAAGCTGAGCAGCGCCCACAGCACGATGGTGACGCCCATGATGATCGTGCCCGCGCGGCGCAGGAACACCCAGGCGCGCTGCGCCAGGCCGATCAGCACGTCGCGCAGCACCGGCAGCTGATATTTGGGCAGTTCCATCATGAAGCCGCCGCCGGCGCCGCGCGCGACGGTGCGGCGCAGCACCAGCGCGGCGATCATCGCGCCGGCGATGCCGGTGATGTAGAGGCAGAACAGCACCAGCCCCTGCAGGCCGATGCCGGGGCCGACATCGCGCGGCGGGATGAACGCGGCGATGATCACGGCGTAGACCGGCAGCCGCGCCGAACAGGTCATCAGCGGGGCGATCAGGATCGTCGTCAGCCGATCGCGCGGATCGTCGATCGACCGGGTCGCCATGATGCCGGGAATCGCGCAGGCGAAGGACGACAGCAACGGGATGAAGGCGCGGCCCGACAGGCCGACCCCCACCATCAGTCGATCCATCAGGAAGGCGGCGCGGACCATATAGCCCGACGCCTCGAGCAGCAGGATGAACACGAACAGGATCAGGATCGGCGGCAGGAACACGACCACCGCGCCGACCCCCGCGATCACGCCATCGACGATCGCCGAACGCAGCACGCCCGACGGCAGCGCATCGGTGACCAGCCCCTGCAGTACGGCGATGCCACCCTCGATCCATCCGGTCGGCGTTTCCGACCAGGCGAACACCGCCTGGAACATCACGAACATCAGCATGAACAGCAGGATCGGGCCGGCGACGGGGTGGAGCGCGACGCGGTCGATCGCGCGCGTCCACGCGCGGGTCGGCGCCTCCGCGGTGATCGCATCGCGCGCAATCGCGCGGGCGCGGCGCTGCAGCGCGACGAGATCCGCCTCAGCCGGCGGCGCGGCGGGCGCGGGGCGCGGGCGCGCCTCGGTCACCAGGCGATCGAGTTCGGCGCGCAGCGCATCGGTGCCGCCGCGGCGGACCGCGACCGTGGGGATGACCGGCACGCCGAGCGCGGCCGACAGCCGATCGGCATCGATCGTCAGCCCGTCCCGCGTCGCCATGTCGATCATGTTGAGCGCGACCAACGTGGGCAGGCCGAGCGCGATCAGCTGCATCGCGAAGCGGAGATGATTGTCGAGGTTGGTCGAATCGACCACGATCAGCAGCGCGCTCGGCCGCCGCTCGCCATCCTGCCGGCCCAGCACGACATCGCGCGTCACCGCTTCGTCAGGGCTGACGGGATCGAGGCTGTAGGTGCCGGGCAGATCGATCAGCTCGACCGGGCGGCCATCGGCCAGCGCGAGCCGGCCCGATTTCCGCTCCACCGTGACGCCGGGATAATTGCCGACTTTCTGGCGCGCGCCGGTCAGTGCGTTGAACAGCGCGCTCTTGCCGGCATTGGGATTGCCGACCAGCGCGACAAGCGGGACCGGGTTCATTCGGCGGCGATCGCGGCCGGCGGTTCGATCGCGACACGGATGGCGCGCGCCTGCGCGCGGCGGATCGCCAGCGTCATCCGGCCGATGCGGATCGCCAGCGGATCGCCACCGAAGGCGGCACGATGCAGCAGTTCGACCTCGACGCCATCATCGAAGCCGAGTTCGCGCAGCCGGCGCGCGGCGGCCTGATCGAGCAGGCGCCAATCGATCTCGGCGATGGCGGCAGGCGTGCGAAGCGGAAGCTGATCGAGCTGCAAAGGTCGTTCCCAGTGGCGTGCTGCGAACGATTATCAATATATGCTGGCCGAATCCAGCCCTTCAGGTGGCGGGATAGCGCAGCCGGCCCAGGAAACGCAGCGGGCTGAAATGCCGATCGGGATCGGGCTTGATCCGCGCCTTGAACTTCTCGAACCGCATCACGCCAGCAATTCGGCGATCCAGGAAGGCGCGGGTGGCGGGCCAATCCTCCTCCTCGTCATCGAGGAAGACGAGCAGCGTCGACCCATAGACCCCGGCCAGCGTGAGCCGCTTGGTGTAATGCGCGAAATCGGTGGCGGTATCGCCGGCGGCGCGCCACATCGCATCCGCCGCGCGCCAGCCGAGCCGGGTGCCGGCGGCGACATTCTGCGGCAGCGCCAGCACTGCGATCGCGCGGCGCAGCGCCTCGCGATGATCGGCCACCGCCTGCAGCCGGGCGGTGACGAGCGCAGTGATGCGATCGCGGATCTTCATCCCGGCCAGCGTCTCGGCCGGCAGCGCTTCGAGCATGCGCGCATCGACATCGGCGAACCAGGCATCGATCATCGCGACCGCGCCGCCATCGAACGCCAGCCGCGCGCGATCGGCAGGCACACCCAGTTCCTGCCCCGCCTGTTCGAGCGCCGCCTCGCCCCAGCCGTCGAACGCGGCGTGGAACGGCAGCAGCGGCGCCAGCGCGGCGCGCAGCTCGGGGAGCGTCATCTCGGTAGGGGGGATGCTGGCCATGGGGGCAAGATAGTCGCGTCGAGCCGCCACGTCATCCCGGACTTGATCCGGATCCCGCTTCTTCTTTCGCGGCCCGCCCAGGGCAGTGGCGTCCGGGGTCAAGCCCGGGATGACGAACGTTCAGCAGACGGCGGTTACGCCATTCTCAGGGGGTAATTTACCGCGCGATGCCGCCGGCGGCGAGAACGGCCAGAGTGACCAGTTCGGAGGCGGTGGCCGACATGGTCGCGATCTGGACGGGGTGCTTGAGCCCCACCAGCATCGGCCCGATCACCGAATCGCCACCCAGTTCGCGCAACAGCTTGGCCGACAGGTTGGCCGATTGCAGGCCGGGCATGATCAGCACATTGGCCGGGCCGGACAGGCGGCTGAACGGATATTGCTTCATCACCTTCGGGTTCAGCGCGACATCCGGTGCCATCTCGCCTTCATATTCGAAGCTGGCGCCGCGCTCGTCGAGCAGGGCGACCGCCTCGCGCATGTTCTCCAGCCACTGGCCGGTGGGGTTGCCGAAGGTGGAATAGGAGAGGAACGCGACACGCGGCTCCTGGCCCATGCGGCGGGCGACCTCTGCGGTGCGCTCCGCGATGTCGGCGAGCTCGCTGGCGGAGGGGCGCTCGTTCACCGTGGTGTCGGCCATGAACACGGTGTGGTTCTGGCCGACCAGGACATGCACGCCGAACGGGCGCTGGCCTTCGACCGGATCGATCACGCGCAGCACCTGGCGCAGCGTCTGCGCATAGGTGCGGGTAACGCCCGTCACCATCGCATCCGCCTCGCCCAGTTCCAGCAACAGCGCGCCGAAGATGTGGCGATCCTGGTTGACCAGCGCTTCCACCTCGCGGCGCAGATAGCCGCGGCGCTGCAGCCGCGCGTAGAGCAGATCGACCATCTTGGGCACCAGCGGCGAATTGCGGCTGTTGTGCAGTTCGAAGGTGGACGGATCGTCGATGCCGAGCGCCTTCAGCTTGGCGGGCACCTCGTCGCGCCCGACCAGCACCGGCGTGCCATAGCCGCCCTCGCGGAACATGATCGCGGCGCGCAGCACCGTCTCTTCCTCCGCCTCGGCGAAGACGACGCGCTTGGGGTGCGCCTTGGCGCCTTCATAGGCCAGCGTCAGCACCGAGGTCGTCTTGTTGAGGCGGCCGCGCAACTGGGCGCGGTAATCGTCCATATCGAGGATCGGGCGGCGGGCGACGCCGGTATCCATCGCCGCCTGCGCGACCGCGGCGGGCACCACTTCCATCAGCCGCGGATCGAACGGCGCGGGGATGATGTAGTCGCGCCCGAAATGGGGGGCGGCGCCGCCATAGGCCATCGCCACTTCCTCGGGCACCTGCTGGCGGGCGAGATCGGCCAGCGCGCGCGCGGCGGCGATCTTCATCTCCTCGTTGATCGCGGTCGCCCGCACGTCGAGCGCGCCGCGGAAGATGAATGGGAAGCCGAGGACATTGTTGACCTGATTCGGATAATCCGAGCGGCCGGTGGCGACGATCGCATCGGGCCGGGCGGTCTTTGCCTCGGGCGGGGTAATCTCCGGATCGGGATTGGCCATCGCGAAGATGATCGGCTGATCCGCCATCTTCAGCACCATATCCGCCTTCAGCGCGCCCGCAGCGGAAAGGCCGAGGAACACGTCCGCACCGACCAGCGCCTCTTCCAGCGTGCGGCGATCCGTCTTGGCGGCGTGGGCCGACTTCCACTGATCCATCCCGCCTTCGCGGCCCTGGTAGATCACACCCGATCGATCGCACATGATCACGCGATCGGCAGGCACGCCCATCGACTTGATCAGCGCGGTGCAAGCGATGGCGGCGGCGCCCGCGCCATTCACCACCACATCGATATCGCGAATGTCGCGCCCGGTGAGGTGGCAGGCGTTGATCAGGCCGGCGGCGGTGATGATGGCGGTGCCGTGCTGATCGTCATGCATCACCGGGATGTTCATCCGCTCGCGCAGCGCCTGCTCGATGATGAAGCATTCGGGGGCCTTGATGTCCTCAAGGTTGATGCCGCCGAAGCTGGGCTCCATGATCGCGACGGCGTTGATGAAGGCATCGACATCCTCGGTAGCGAGTTCGAGATCGATCGAATCGACGTCGGCGAAGCGCTTGAACAGCACCGCCTTGCCTTCCATCACCGGCTTGGACGCGAGCGCGCCGAGATTGCCGAGACCGAGGATCGCGGTGCCGTTGGAGATGACCGCCACCAGATTGCCCTTGGCGGTATAATCATAGGCGCAGGCCGGATCGGCGGCGATCGCGCGCACCGGCACGGCTACGCCCGGGGAATAAGCGAGGCTGAGGTCGCGCTGCGTGGCCATCGGCTTGGAGGCGACGATCTCGATCTTGCCCGGCCGTCCGTGCGAATGGAACAGCAGCGCCTCGCGCTCCGAGAACTGGACGTTGCTGCCTTCGCTCATGATCATCTCCCCGCCGCTCAGTCCCTCTTAGCGGTTGTGCGGGCGAGGTGAAGGCTTTTGCGGAGCGCGGCGACGCCGGTGCGCTTGGCGATGGCGGCGGATTGGCTTACATCTGCGGACATGAAATCCGAGCCCGGCATCTTCGGGCGCCGTGCAGCCCTATGTCATCCGCTACAAGGTCGAGTGCGATCGGGTGCTGATCCTGGGCATCCGGCACGCGGCGCAGCTTTCCGAACCCGACTGATCCGCTAAAGCATGCGGCGATGGCCGCTCCCGCCCCCGCCCCCACCCCGATGATGGCGCAGTATCTGTCGCTGAAGGCGAGCGCTGACGATTGCCTGCTGTTCTACCGGATGGGCGATTTCTTCGAGTTGTTTTTCGACGATGCCAGGGCGGCGGCGGCGACGCTGGACATCGCGCTGACGCATCGCGGCGAGCATCTGGGCCAGCCGGTGCCGATGTGCGGCGTGCCGGTGCATGCCGCCGAGGCCTATCTGGCGCGGCTGATCCGGGCGGGCCACCGCGTCGCCATCGCCGAGCAGACCGAGAGCCCGGCGGCGGCCAAGGCGCGCGGCGGCAAGGCGCTGGTCAACCGCGCGATCGTGCGGATCGTGACCGCCGGCACGCTGACCGAGGACACGCTGCTGGATGCGCGGACCGCCAACTGGCTGGTGGCGGTGGCGGAAGCGGGCGGCGCGCTGGGCGTGGCCGCGGCCGACATCTCGACCGGCCGGTTCGAGATCGGCGCGGCCGATGCGCGCGGGCTGGATGCCGAGCTGGCCCGGCTGGCGGCGGCCGAGACGATCGCGCCCGAGGGGCTGGACCTGCCGGTGGCGGCGCAGCGCTGCCCGAAGGCGGAGTTCGACAGCACGGGCGGCGAGCGGCGGCTGAAGGCGCTGTTCGGCGTGGCCACGCTGGACGGCTATGGCGGGTTTGGCCGCGCGGAGCTTGCGGCGGCGGCGGGGCTGCTGGCCTATCTGGAGCGGGCCGGACAAGGCGCGCTGCCGTTCCTTCAACCGCCGGCGCGGCGCGCGGTGGCGGATCACATGCTGATCGACGCAGCGACGCGCGAAAGCCTGGAGCTGACGCAGGCGGCGGGCGGCGGGCGCAAGGGCAGCCTGCTCGATTCAGTCGATCGCACCGTGACGGGGGCAGGCGCGCGGCTGCTGGCGACCGACCTGGGCGCGCCGCTGACCGACCTGGCGGCGATCGAGGCGCGGCTCGACCTGGTGGCGCTGTTCGGCGACGGGCTGCTGCGCGATCGCGTGCGGACCGCGCTGAAGGCGCAGCCCGATATCGGCCGCGCGCTCGGCCGGATCGTCGCGGGGCGCGGATCCCCCCGCGATCTGGGTGCGCTGCGCGACGGGCTGGACCAGGCGCGCGGCCTGCAGGAGCAGCTGGCGCTGGCGGAACCGCGGCCGGCGCTGCTGGGTGAGCTGCTGCCCCGGCTGGGCGGGCATGGCGCGCTGGTGGACCAGTATCGCCGCGCACTGGTGCCGACGCCGCCGATCGATGCCGGCCAGGGCGGCTATATCGCGGAAGGCTATGACGCCGCGCTCGACGATCTGCGCGGCCAGGGCGGCGAGGGGCGGCGTGCGATCGCGGGGCTGGAGGCGCGCTACCGGCAGGCGACCGGGATCGCCGCGCTGAAGATCCGGCACAATGGCGTGCTGGGCTATCATGTCGAGGTGCCGGCAGCGAAGGCGGATGCGCTGATGCGCGCCGATTCGGGCTTCACCCACCGCCAGACGCTGGCCGGGGTGGTGCGCTTCAACGCGCCCGAACTGCACGATCAGGCAGTGCGCGTTGGCCAGGCCGGCGCGCACGCGCTGGCGGCGGAAGCAGCGCATCTGGAGGAGCTGACCGCGCTGGCGCTGGCGCAGGCCCATGCGATCGCCGCGACCGCGGATGCGCTGGCGAGGATCGATGTGGCCGCAGGCCTGGCCGAACGCGCGGCCGAAGGCGGCTGGGCGCGGCCGCAGCTGGTGGATCGGGCCTGTTTCGAGATTGAGGGCGGGCGCCATCCGGTGGTGGAAGCCGCTGTCGCGGCATCGGGCGGGCGGTTCGTGGCGAACGACTGCGCGCTTTCGCCCGAATCGCGGCTGTGGCTGGTGACGGGCCCCAACATGGGCGGCAAATCCACCTTCCTGCGCCAGAATGCGCTGATCGCCGTACTGGCGCAGGCGGGCAGCCCGGTGCCGGCCGCGCGCGCGACAATGGGGCTGCTCGACCGGCTGTTCAGCCGGGTAGGCGCATCGGACAATCTGGCGCGCGGCCGATCGACCTTCATGGTCGAGATGGTGGAGACTGCTGCGATCCTGGCGCAGGCGACCGAGCGATCGCTGGTGATCCTGGACGAAGTGGGGCGCGGCACGTCCACCTATGACGGGCTGGCGATCGCGTGGGCGGTGGTGGAGGCGGTGCACGACATCAACCGCTGCCGCTGCCTGTTCGCCACCCATTATCACGAGCTGACCCGGCTGGCCGAACGACTGGACGGCCTGTCGCTCCACCATGTTCGCGCGCGCGAATGGAAGGGCGATCTGGTGCTGCTGCACGAACTGGCGCGCGGGCCGGCGGATCGCAGCTACGGGCTGGCGGTGGCGAAGCTCGCCGGGCTGCCGCCGCCGGTGGTGGCGCGGGCGAAGGCGGTGCTGGCGCGGCTGGAAGCGGGGCGCGCGAAGACCGGCGGGCTGGCGGCCGGGCTGGACGATCTGCCGCTGTTCGCCGCGGCGGCGCGCGAGGCGGAAGCGAAAAGCGATCCGCTGCGCGATGCGCTGGCCGCGATCGACGCCGATGCGCTGTCCCCGCGCGAGGCGCTGGAGGCGCTCTATCGGCTGAAGGCGCTGCTTACCGACGCTTGACCCTCCCCGTGCCGGGGAGGATCTTCCGCTGGCCGGGTCGGCGCGGCACGCTTATGTGGCAGACATGCCGATCCGCTACGAAACCCTGCCGCAGCGGCGCGCGATCATCGATCGCCGCACCGTGGGCGATGCACTTGCCGCGCTGCCCGATGCGGACTCGGCGGCGATGCGGCAATCGGCGACACCGCTGCTCAAGGCCGCGCTGGATGCCGGGCGGACCGAGATTGCGGGCCGGCTGGCGGCGCACCCCTCGCGCGGCATCGAGACGGCGGCGGCCTATGCCTATCTGACCGATCAGATCCTGCGGCTGATCTTCGATTTCACCACACAGCGCATCTATCCGCTGTCCAATCCCACCGCATCCGAGCGGATCACGCTG
Source organism: Sphingomonas canaveralia (assembly GCF_047238125.1). NCBI lineage: Bacteria > Pseudomonadati > Pseudomonadota > Alphaproteobacteria > Sphingomonadales > Sphingomonadaceae > Sphingomonas > Sphingomonas canaveralia. The sequence continues at coordinate 2,597,626 of NZ_JBDFMH010000001.1, read as the reverse complement.
GTCGCGGTGGGCGGTTACGGGCGTGGCGAGATGGCGCCCTTTTCGGACATCGACATCACTTTCCTCACCCCCTGGAAACAAACCGGCTGGGTGGAGCAGGTGATCGAATCGATGCTCTACACGCTGTGGGATCTGGGCCTGAAGATCGGCCACAGCAGCCGTTCGCTGGACGATATGGTGCGGATGGCGAAGGCGGACCTGACGATCCGCACGGCGCTGCTGGAAGGCCGCTATGTGTGGGGCGACCAGCCGCTCTATGCCGAAGCGTCCGCCCGGTTCGATCGCGAGGTGGTGGCGGGCACGGCGCGCGCGTTCGTGGCCGAGAAGCTGGAGGAGCGCAACGCGCGCCACCAGCGGATGGGGGACAGCCGCTATGTGGTCGAGCCCAATCTGAAGGAAGGCAAGGGCGGGCTGCGCGATCTGCACGCGCTGTTCTGGATCGGAAAATATGCCTACCGGGTGCCCGCCGTCGCCGATCTGGTCGATGCCGGGCTGCTGACGCGCGAGGAATTGCGCCGCTTCCAGAAGGCGGAGAATTTCCTGTGGGCGGTGCGCTGCCACCTGCATCTGGTGGCCGGGCGTGCCGAGGAGCGGCTGACGTTCGACGTGCAGCGCGAGGTGGCGACGCGGATGCGCTACGCCGATCGCCCCGGCCGATCCGCGGTCGAGCGGTTCATGCAGCATTATTTCCTGACCGTGAAACAGGTTGGCGACGTGACCGGACTGTTTCTGGCGCATCTGGACGAGACGTTCGCGCGCAAGGGGCGGCGGTTCGGGCTGCCTTCGGTGCGACTGCGACGATCGCTGGGCGGCTATACGCTGGATCGCGGGCGGATCGCGCTGCCGAGCGACGATTATTTCCAGCAGGATCCGGCCCGGCTGCTGGAAATCTTCGCGCTGGCCGATCGCCACGCAGTCGAGATCCATCCGCAGGCGATGCGCGCCGCGGGGCGCGACGCCAAGCTGATCACCGCCGCGGTACGCAACGATCCGCGCGCCAATGCCTGGTTCCTGGATGTGCTGACCAGCAAGCGCGATCCCGAGACGGTGCTGCGGTGGATGAACGAGGCGGGCGTGTTCGGCCGGTTCGTGCCCGATTTCGGCCGTGTCGTCGCGCAGATGCAGTTCGACATGTATCATCACTACACGGTCGACGAGCATTCGATCCGCGCGATCGGCCTGCTCTCGCGGATCGAGCGCGGCACGCTGGAGGAGGATCATCCGCTGGCGAGCGGCATCCTGCAGCGGATCACCTCGCGCCGGGTGCTCTATTGCGCGGTGCTGTTGCACGACATCGCCAAGGGCCGCGGCGGCGACCATAGCGTGCTGGGCGCGGAAGTGGCCGAGACGCTGTGTCCGCGCTTCGGCCTGACTGCGGCCGAGACCGAAACCGTAGCCTGGTTGGTGCGCTGGCACCTGCTGATGTCCGCCACCGCCTTCAAGCGCGACCTGTCCGACTTCAAGACGATCCTCGATTTCGCCGAGAAGGTGCAGAGCATGGAGCGGCTGCGGCTGCTGCTGGTGCTGACGATCGTCGATATCCGCGCGGTTGGCCCCGGGGTGTGGAACGGCTGGAAGCGGCAGCTGCTGGCCGATCTGTTCGAGGCGGCCGAGGAAGTGCTGCGGCTGGGCCACAAGCAGAAGGGCCGGCGCGAGCGGGTCCAAGCCAAGCAGGCCGCGCTGGATACGGCGCTGGGCTGGGAGATCGACCGCTTCGCAAGCCTCGTCCGCCGCTTCCCCGAAAGCTATTGGGTGGCAGAGCCGGTGGAGATGCTGATCGCCAATGCCAGGCTGGTGGCGGAGGCCGATGCCCAGGGGCTGCCGCTATCGATCGGCGCGACCGCCGATGCCGACCGTGGGGCGACGCTGGTGACGGTCTATGCCGCCGACCATCCCGGCCTGTTCTACCGGATTGCAGGCGCGATCCACCTGGCCGGCGGCAGCATCATCGATGCGCGCATCCACACCACGCGCGACGGCATGGCGCTCGACAATCTGCTGGTGCAGGATCCGTTCGGCCGCCCGTTCGACGATGCCGGGCAGTTGCAGCGGCTGGTGCGCGCGATCGAGGATGCACTGGCGAACCGCCACCGGCTGGCCGACCGGCTGGCCGCCAAACCGGTCGCGCGGACGCGGGCGGAGGCGTTCGACATCGCGCCGGCGGTGTTCGTCGATAACAAGGCATCGAATCGCTACACGGTGGTGGAAGTGAACGCGCGTGATCGGCCGGCGCTGCTGAATGCGCTGGCGCACGCGCTGTTCCAGGCGAAGCTGACGATCCATTCGGCGCACATCGCCACTTATGGCGAGCGTGCGGTGGACGTATTCTACCTGACCGATCTGGTGGGCGACAAGCTGGCGAGCCCCGCGCGGATCAAGACGCTGGAGCGGCTGCTGCTGGAAGCCGCCGGCGGCGGCGCGCCGGTGAAGAAGGCAGCCTGATCGCCTGATCGCCGCGCTTGCGCAGGCTGGAGCGCGGGGGCCGTCCCTCACCTCAAGCAAAGTGGGCGGGGCCGACCACGCGTCGGCCCCGACCGGAAGGTTTCGGCCCGTTCGAGAGCCGTGGGCCCCTGCCTGCGCAGGGGCGACGTGGCCGCCTTCAGAACTTCGTTCGAACGGTGATGCCGTAGGTGCGCGGTTCGGCCAGGAAGGCGCCGAACAGCTGGGTGCCGGGGGTGCCGAACTGCTGGGTCTGCGCCAGCGAGGTGTTCGATCCCTGGATCGGCGCGTTGAACACGACCTGCTTGTAATCGACGTTGAAGATGTTCTGGCCCCAGAACTCGACGCTCCAGCGACCTTCCGCCTGGCCGAGGCCGACGCGGGCGTTGACCACCATCACGCCGCGCTGTTCCTTTTCGGTGAACAGGTCGGAGCCGGTGTTGATCTCGCTGGTGTAGCGGAAATCGGCGTAGAGCAGACCCTTGAGCTGATCGGTGATCGGCGGAGTCCAGCTGCCCGAACCGGTGACCGTGTAGAGCGACGAGTTGGACAGGCGGCCGCCGGGCAGCAGAAACAGCGCCGGCTGCAGCGAATTGCCGTTGGCCGGCTGGTAGAAATCGGGCGTGCCCGACAGATCCTTGCGATAGGTGGTATCGGCATAGGTGAAGCCGGCCGCGAACGTGACATTACGCGCCGGATACATGAACGCCTCGACCTCGACGCCCTTCGAGGTGACGCCCGAGCGGGTGTTGGCGCAGTTGGAATTGCCGACGATCAGATCCTCGTCGGTGGTGCCCAGATCATCCTTGCAGCCGCGGATATCGGTCACGAAGAAGTTGGTGCCGTTGAAGGTGTTGAGCTGGAAGCTCTTGAACATCTGATAGAAGGCGGCGACGTTCAGATCGAAGCCACGGCCATCATATTTCGCGCCGATTTCATAGGCATCGACCTTTTCCGGCTCGAACTTGAGCACGTCGAGATCGGTGGTCGACTGCAGCGTGGCCGGGTTGAACAGCGGCGCGCGATCCAGGTTGAACCCGCCCGCCTTGTAGCCGCGCGAGTAGCTGGCATAGGTCAGCAGATCGTCGGTCGGCTTGAAGCTGAGCACCGCGGTGCCGCTCCATTCGCTTTCCTTCTTGCGGCTGGAGAAATTGCCGTTGGCCGAGTTGATCACGCACGGCAGGCCCACGAACGCGGTCAGCGGCGCGGCGGCGTTCGCACCGCCGAGGCCGTTGGCCAGCGCTGCGATGAACGGGTTGAGCCCGCCATTGCCGGCCGGGTTGGCGCCGGTCGCCGCCGCCAGTGCGCGCAGCCGCTGGATGTTGGCGACATAGGCGCCGCACGGGCTGTCGGAGATCAGATCCGCATTCAGCGTCTTGCGCTCGCTCGTGTAACGCGCGCCGAGTGTCAGCGAGAGGCTGTCGGTGAACTTGATGATATTGTGCGTGAAGGCCGCGAAGTTGCGGCTCTTCTGGCGGAACGTATCATCGGCGCCAGTGCCGTTCAGCGTGATGTTGCCGGTGCCTGCCGGCCCCGCGACCGCATTCTGGATCGCGGCGATCGCGCCCGGGCGGGCGGCGGCGGGCACGGCACCCAGGAACAGCGGGTTGGAGGATAGCTGCGAGGCGACCAGCGCGCGCGTGAAGCCGTTCAGGTTGCGGAAGCCGAACAGCGGGAAGGCGGCCAGCGCCGGATTTGCAGCGGCAACGCGGCCGGCCGCGAACTGCTCGTAATCAGCGCCGTAGTGGATGTTGTCGACCAGCGTCAGCTTTTCATTGGCGTAATAGCCGCCGACCAGCCAGTCGAGCTTGTCGTCGAACGCCGAGCCCTGCAGGCGCAGTTCCTGAGTGAAGGTCTTGAACTGGGTGAAGCCCGATCCGTCGCCGGCGCGGGCGAGAATGTCGAGATTGTTGAAATCGGCATCCTGGCCGCGGACATATTTATAGTCGCGATAGGCCGTGATCGAAGTCAGCGAGGCGGCGCCCAGGTTCCAGGTCACGTCGGCAGACGCGCCCCAGTCCTTCACATCCGACCGATAGTCGCGGCCCGGGGTGATCGAAACGCGGCGCGCGAAGGTATCGTCGTTTATGACGCCGCGGCCGGATCCCGGGACCGCCGAGGTGAGCCCGCGCTGCAGCGCGGCGATCGACGAGGGCGAGAAGCGCAGCGAACCATCGGCGTTGCGGGTTACGTCCTGCCCCGGCAGGTAGCTGGCCGCGCAGCATTCCTCCTCGCGCTTGGCATAATCGCCGGTCAGCAGCACCGACAGGTCTTCCGACGGCTCGAACAGCAACTTGCCGCGCACAAGCCAGCGATCGCGATCATTGACCGAGCGGCCCGAGATCACATCGCGCAGGAAGCCGTCGCGCTTGGCGTAGACGCCGTCGATCCGATAGGCGACCGACTCGCCGATCGGGCCAGTGACGCCGGCGCCGAGGCGGTAATAGTCATAATTGCCGTAGCTGGCCTCGGCATAGCCCTCGTCCTGGAACTTCGGGCGAGCGGTGACGACGTTGATCAGGCCGGCGGAGGCATTGCGGCCGAACAGCGTGCCCTGCGGTCCGCGCAGCACTTCGATCCGCTCGACCGGGCCGAGTTCGGTGAGGCCGACGCCGGAACGGTTGCGGTAGACGCCATCGATGAAGGTCGCGACCGACGATTCGAGGCCGGCATTGTCGCCGACCGTGCCGATGCCGCGGATGCGCGCGCCGCCGGCGCCCGCTTCGGACGACGTCGACGAAACCAGCAGCGACGGAGAAACCTGGTTCAGCTGGCGAATGTCGGTTGCGCCGGTATTCTGCAGTGATTCGGCCGTGATCGCGGAGACCGCGATCGGCACGTCGCTGAGCGGGCTGGCGCGGCGGGTGGCGGTGACGAGGATTTCACCGGGATCGACATCGGCTGCGGCCGCAGCTTCAGTGGCGCTGGGCGCTGCGGCGGTCGTCGTGCCGGCTGCCCCCGAGACCGTGGACGGATCGGCAGCTTCCTGGGCAAAGGCCGGCGCAGCCAGCGCAACGAGCCCGGACGACAGCAGCCAGAACGTCTTGGACATCCCCATCTCCCCTATTTTCACGTCTTCGAGTTTTAGTTGCCGTTCACGTAAACCGTTCACGCCAGCGATGCCAGTGGCAAGCGTCCGGAAAGGCCGGAAATCCGCGGCTTTGCGGCCTTTCCGCCACAGCTGTCGTTTCGCGATCGCAGCGTTTAAGGCTGGCTGACGCTACGGCAACTGTGAAGTTGCGAACGCTGCGGCGCACTATCCGCAACGCAGGCGCGCTGGCCGTTCACCGGGCGTCAGAAGAAATATTTCATCCGGACGGTCTCACCAACCGGCTGGTTCGTGACCGGGAAGCGCGCGGCGGCAAAGCGTGGCGGGCCGAACATCAAGGTGGGGTTGCGCGAAAAGCCGACGCCTTCGCGCGGGATGCCGAGCCTGGTGTCGAGCCGGGCGTTGCCATTCTCGTCATGGATCAGCGCGATCGCGTAATTGCCGGATGCGAGCCCATCGAAATGCAGCGTCGCGGCATCGCGGGCGGCGACCGTCAACCGATGGGCGGCGGGATCGCCCTGGCAATCGGGGAAATGATCCGGCCGGGTCGTCAGGCACACCTGCACCTCGCCCTTCAGCGAGCGCAGCCCCTGGACCTGGACCGCAAGATCAGCCGCGGGGCTCATGCCCGGCAACAGCCCCACCACGATCAGCGACGCGCCGAGCCGGTTGAGCAGCTGGCGCATCGAACGGCGCGAGCCCGCGATCGGTGCCGCAGAGCAGGTCCCAGTGGCGGAAATAGAGGCCATAGTTGCACCTGTAATCGCGATGGTGGCGCTGGTGATGGCTGGCCGTGATCAGCCAACGCCCGCCCGGGCCATCCACCAGGGCCCGGGGAAACAGCTCCCAGCCCATGTGGTTGGTGACCCCCATAACGGTCATTATCGCCAGCACAATGCCCAGCGCCGCGACGTGAATCGGAATCAGGAAGACGAGTGTCGGAATGACCACAGCCCCGCTCAGCGCTTCCCAGGGGTGGAAGCTCATCGCCGCCCAGGCAGTCGGCGGGCGGCTGGCATGGTGGATGGCATGGACGCGGCGGAACAGGGCGGGCGCATGCATCCAGCGATGCGTCCAGTAGAACCAGGCATCGTGCGCCAGCAGATAGAGCAGCACAGACACCGGCAGCCACCAGAGCGGTAGCGCGGCCGCATCGCTGTAGATCCGGGTCCAGCCATGCGCCTGCCAGCCCCAGGCCACCACGCCGGCGGGGATGCCGTAGATCGCGGCCGAGGCCAGGCTCCATCCGATCTCGCACACGATCTGCGCCCGCTGCCCGGCATAGAGGCCGGGGCGCACGCGCGTGGTGGCGAAGGCGAACGCGCCCGAGACGATCAGGTAACGCACCCCAACGATCACGGTCATCGCGAGCGCGGAGAGGAGGATGGCGGCCAGCATCGCGCGCCTTGTAGCGCGATCGACGCGCGCTGTTCACCCCCCATCCTGAAGCGTGCGATGCAGACCGATCAGAAGTCGCTCGCCAGCGTCAGCGCCAGGCCCGATCCGGGGCGGGCATCGCCCGCGACGCGGAAGCGGCCTTCCAGCGCGAGCGAGGCCTGTGCAGGGCCGATCGGCAGCGCCAGCGCGGCGCGGGGGCCGATATCGAGGCGATTGGCATCGGGTTGGGCGGCACCCCAGGCGCCGCCGCCCAGGATAAGCGTGCGATCGGGCCCGACCGCCACCTTGCCGCCGCCGCGCACCGCACCATCGGCGAACAGATCGAGCGACTTCAACCCGACGACGCCGGCCTGCGCATAGCCATCGACCACGCTGCCGCGGCTGGGTTCCAGGTAGAAGCCGCCCGCGGCATAGGCCGACCAGGCATCGCGCCCGCGCGGGCCCAGCGCGATCCGTCGTTCCACCGAAAGCCGCGCTTCGGGCACGAGGTTCCAATCCAGACCGAGTGCGGCTTCGGCTGCACCCAGGTCGCGGCGCGGGCCGCTGAGCCGGGCCGCCAGCGCCAGCCGGCCCCGACGGTCGAGCCGCATCGTGGCCCGCACGCCGAACTGCGATCCCCCTAGCTGGCCACCCGGGGCGATCGCGCGCCGGGCCGCGCCCGATCGTTCGAAGATCCAGGCCGATGCGGCGAAACGGCCCGGTCCGGCGGCCGGCGCAGGGCCGATCCAGCCGTCACGCGCGGCCAGGCGATCGGTCGGCGCGGTGTCGGATGCCACCGCGCCGCGCCAGCTGGCCAGCAGCAGCAGATCATCCGATCGCGCCACATCGGGTGGCGGCGGCGGTGGGGGCATGGATGGTGGATCGATCAGGGCCGCAGGCGTCGCGCGTGCCGCGACGACGCTGCGAATTGCCGGCAGCGCGGCATCCGCCCGCTCGCCGATCACCGGTGATACGAGATCCGCCAGGATCCGCTGCGGCAGCGCGACAGCCTCTGCGATAGCCGGCGGGCCGGCGATACCGGCCGGATCGGGCAGCCCCATCGCCAGCCAGGCGCCGCGCCCGCCGGTCCATAGTGCGAGCGTCGCGATCACGAACAGCAACGGTGCGGGCGGCCTCATTCGGCCGGCACGACATCTGGGAAGCGATGCGCGGTCTTGCCCCAATCCAGCCGGCCATCGCGGCGCTGGCGACGATAGCGGCCCACCGCGCGCCACGCAGCCGCGATCAGGATCGCATTGGCGACCACCATCCGCGGGACCGAGAACAACCCCTGGCGCAACCCGTACAGCCGCGCCACCAGCGCCGCGCGCAATGCCAGCCGCCACAGCAGCAGTAGCGCATTGGCCGACAGCAGCATCTGCAGAACCGGATCGACCGGCGGCAGCGGGCCGATCACCGCCGCCAGCGCGGTCGCGGCGAAGGCGGCCCAAGCCGCACCCAGGATGATCGCGGCCAGCGGTGCGCGGCGATCGCGCGCGCGCATCCAGCGTTCGGCCAGCCCCCCCGCCCAGCCCAGCCGATCCCAGCCGGACAGCGCGATGCCGGCGATCCAGCGCGATTTCTGGGCGATCGCGGCTTCCAGCGTCGCCGGAAAATGCGCGCGGACCGCCACCAGCGGGCCACCCGGCCGGGTGCGCATGGCGACGAACGCGCCGCGCCCGCCAGCGGCGCGCAGGCGCAGGCCCAGCTCATAATCCTCGGTCAGGCTGTCGGCATCGAACGGCAGGCCGCCATTGGCATCGGCGATCCGCTGCAGGGCATCGCGCGCGATCGCGCAGCCGACCCCGGCTGACGGCAATCCCGCGCCGATCGCCTCGCGCACCACCAGCTGCTTGCCGTGCGCCTCGGCAAATTCGTCGGCATAGTGCATGGCCACCCCGGGAGTGCCGCGATCGGGCAGCGGCAGCACCGGCAGCTGGATCATCTCGAACCGGTCGATCAGTGCGGTGAAGATCGCCGGTTCGGCCGAATGGACGATATCTTCCGCGTCGTGCAGCACGATCGCGCGGACCGGCACTGCCGTGGCCGCTTCGTCCGCGGCGAGCGCCATGAACGCGCGGTTGAGCGCTTCGGCCTTGGTGGTCGGACCGGGCAGCAGGCCGGGAACCGGGCGGATGCGCGGATCGCGGGCGTGCGCGGCATCGACCGCGGCGATCGTGTCGTGATCGTTGGGATAGGTCGCCACATAGATCAGCAGATCATGCCCGGCCCAGGCCTGGCTGGCGCTGGCGAGCATCCGCCCGATCACCGCCGATTCGTCCCATGCGCCGATCAGCACCGCGATCCGCCCCGGGCACGCCGGCTGCGCCAGCGTCTCGACCGTCACGCGGGCATGGCGGCGATACACGGTCAGCCGGCGCCAAAGCCCGCGGCCCAGCCAGATCAGGTCGACGAGAAGATCGTCGAGCCCGCCGATCAGCAGGCCGACGCTTGCGAACAAGGTCAGTTCATGCGCGGCGGCCGCCAGAACGGCGATCGCCAAGCCCCCTTCCAGCACCGGTTTCCCTTCCGATTCGGAATGACATACATCCGAAATGGCATGATGCTTGGCAAGCGATGGACGTGCGCATCCATCGGGCGCAAAATCGATCCGCTGCATGAAGGAGAGAGCGTGATGCTGCTTGCCGATAGCCCGCCGATCGCATTGCTGATGACGCGCGACCGCGCGGTCGCGGAACGCTTCTACGGCGATACGCTCGGCCTGCGCCGCCTGCCCGGCGATCCGTTCGCGGCGCTGTTCGATCTGGCCGGCGTCACGCTGCGGATCACCGAAGCGCCCGATCACCGGGCATCGCCCCATCCGGTGTTGGGCTGGCAGGTGGTCGACATCGCCGCGACCGTCGCGGCGCTGGCCGAGAAGGGGGTGCGGATGACGATCTACCCCGGGATGGGCCAGGACGATGCCGGCATCTGGACCGCGCCCGACGGATCGGCGAAGGTCGCCTTCTTCGCCGATCCGGACGGCAACGGGCTCAGCCTGACCCAGGTTGGCGATGCAGGCGGCTGATCCGGATGGGCGGCCACAGGCATTCGACCCGGTCGTCGATGCCGGCACCCGGCTGCTGATCCTGGGATCGCTGCCCGGGGCGGCATCGCTGGCGGCGGGCCGTTATTACGCCCATCCACAGAATGGCTTCTGGCGGCTGGTCGGCGGGGTGATCGGGGTCGACCTGGCCGCCCGCGACTATCCGGCGCGACTGGCGGCGCTGCGGGCGCACGGCATCGGGCTGTGGGACATGATTGCCACCGCCAGTCGGCACGGCAGCCTCGATGCGGCGATCCGCGATCCCGTGATCCGGGACCTGCCCGCGATGGCGGCGCGGCTGCCGGCGCTGCGCGCGATCGCCTTCAACGGCGGCACCGCCGCGCGCGCCGGCCTGCGCCAGCTGGGCCCGCAGAGCCGGTGGCACACGCTGACCCTGCTTTCCAGCAGCCCGGCCTGCGCCCGCCCGGCCGGGTTGAAGCAGGCGGACTGGATGCGGCTGGCCGCGCATCTTGCCGCAGCGAATACAGCAGGCTAGCCCACGCCCAGGGGACGATGACTGGGGGCTGCATGCGTTGGAAATTCGGGATCGCGGCGTGGCTGGCGATCATGGGAAGCGTGTCCGTACAGGCGCAGGACGCGGCCATGCCGCCCGCCGATACGCCGGAGGAGATCGCCAAGGATGCGGCGCGCGATCTGAAGGGCAGCCGTTTCTACAACAAGCCGGGCGCCACCCGCGCGCAATATGACACCGACTGGCAGCAGTGCCGGCTGATCGCGCGTGGATCGCGGACGCCGACCGGCACGGTGCCGATGTATTACAACCCGGCCGTGGTGTCGCCGATGGCGGCCGCAATCGGTGGCGGCCTGGGCGGGCTGATCGGTGCCGCGATCGCAGAAGGCGAGCAGCGCCGCGCCAACCGTCGCGCCTGCCTGCTGATCCGCGGCTGGCGGCTGGTGGAGGTGCCGTCCGATCAGGCGGCCGGTATCGCCGCCATGACCGACGACGCGCGCAGCGCCTATTTCGACGGTATCGTGGGCGCAGCCGAGGTGAAAGGCGAGATCACCGAACGAACGAGCTTCACGCAAGTGACGGACAGCGCGCTGAGGCTGGATGCGCCGATGACGGGGCCGGGCACATTGTTCATGGGCAAGAAGGTGGACCCGGCTGCCCCGCTGGTGCTGGCGCCGGGCGAGGGCGCGGTCGTGCTGGCCTTCCGAAGGCCCGATGCGGCAAGCGCCGGGCGATCCGGCCAGATCGATTTCGCGCGCTACGACATGACGCAGCGCGACCTCTTCTATCGACCGAGGGACTGGAAGAAGCGCGGCGACACCGCGACCTATCTCGAAAGCGCGATGAGCAGGGATCGGAATGCGGCGTACGAGGTGCATGTCCGGCGAGTGACGGCAGGCGATTATGTGCTGACCGGGCGATCGGCGGGACCGATCCCCGTCGCCACCAGCTATTGTTTCGGCGCGCCGACCTTCTCCGTGGCGCCGGGCCAAATCGTCTATCTTGGTGACTTCATCCCGTTTCTGAACGTCAAGATGTCGACCGGGGCGCGGGCGACCGACCTGATCCACACCCGTCATATCGACGATGTGCGCCAGGTGCTGGCGGATCGCCAGCCCGATCTGGCCAAACGGCTGGAGCCCGCCCTGCTGCGCGACCGTGCGACCTATGCCTGCGCGGCAATCAACATGGATCGGTGGGATATCGATGGTGCCGACGACCTGGCGCCGCTGACGCCCGCACCAACGGCGGTCGATCCCGTCGCCGGAGCCTCGCAACCGGCGGCCGGCTGACGGATACTGCATAAGAAAGGGCCCGCCGGATTGCTCCGACGGGCCCATCGATCATGGCTGGTCGATCAGTTCTGATAGGCGGGGCGGAAGCCCGGCTTCGGTCCGGCCCCGCGGCCCATTGCGAACTCACCGTAGCGCGATTTCGCCTCCGGCGACGCGGTGCGGGCAGCGTCGGTCGCCACCGGCGCGCCGATCCGTTCGCGCTGATCGAAGAAACGCGCACGCTTGAGACGCGCCTTCAACGACTGCGACGGATTGTCCGCGGTCGGGCCGGCATAAGCTGCCTGTACCCGCGGGCTGAAGCGCGCGGTATCAAACCCTGCCGGCGCAGCCGATGCAGCCACCGGCGCACGCGGGGCAACATAGGCTGGCGCGGCGGCGACGGGCGCGGCCGGCTTGTCGACCACCTGAATCGTGGCGCTGTCCTCGAAGCGATCGCTTTCGACGAACTGTTCGCTGGAGCGGCGACGGCGGCCATAGGCGACTGCACCGCCAGCGATCAGCAGTGCACCGAGCCCTGCAGCACCGGCGAGCGGAGCCAGATCATTGCCTGCGTCGGCGACCGGTGCGGCGGCAGCGGCCGGCACGACGGCTGGCTCCGCATTAGCCTGGGCAACTGGCGGCGCATCGACGGCAGCGGTCGGGGCCGCGTCAGCGATGGGTGTCGGCGCCGGCATGGAAGGTGCGGCAGCCGGCGCAGTGCTCGCAGCAACAGTCGCCGAGCGAGCGGCGGGACGCGCTGCTACGGGTGCGGCGGCAACCGGAGCGACTTCTTCTACCGGTGTCGCGTCGGCCGTGCCGAGATCGACCGTGACAGCCGGGACGTTGAGCCCGTCGAGGCCGCCGCCCGTCGCAGTGGTGCGCGGGGTTGTAGTGGAGGCGACCGATGCGGCAGCCGGCGCGACAGTAGTCGCAGGCTCGGCAGCCGCTGTCACCGGCGCAGGCGGAGTGATCGTCACCGGTTCAGCCGACTGCGCGAGCAGTGGCGTCGATGACAAAGCCAGAACGGCTGCAATCGCAGCATATCCGGGACGGATCGAGCTAAATTCATGCATCATGCAGTAATAACAACGATCTCTGATCTTGGGTTCTTCAGCGCGATGAAATGCGGTAAAAGGACGATGACCGGAATATACGTGATCACACTTTCCATATTCGTCGCGGCAGTCTATCGGTTCGCCGCATGACCATGACGTCTCTTCTCTTGTTCGGGCCTGGCTATGCGGGGTCGCGGATTGCTGCGGCAGTGGCCGAGCAGGGCGGCCGGGTTGTCACCGTACGAAGCCGCGCAGACGGCCAGTCGCTCGGCATCGACGACCGCGATGCTTTGGCCGAGGCGCTGGCCCATGCGAGCCATGTCGTCTCGACCGTCCCGCCGGTCGGTGAGGTCGATCCGGTGCTGGCCCGCTATCGCGATCGGCTGGCGGGACGATGGGTCGGCTATCTGTCGTCGACTGGAGTATATGGCGATGCCGGCGGGGCCTGGGTCGATGAAAGCGCGCCCACCGATCGCGGCCGCCGCAGCGCGCGCAATGCCGCCGATGCCGATTGGCTGGCGCTGGGTGCGCATGTGTTCCGCCTGCCCGGCATCTATGGGCCGGGCCGATCCGCGCTCGATCGGGTGGCTGCGGGCCAGGCCCACCGGATCGACCTGCCCGACCAGATCTTCAGCCGCATCCATGTCGACGACATCGTATCCGGCGTTATTGCGGCGCTGGCTGGACCGGCTGGTGCCTATAATCTGGCGGACGACCTGCCCGCATCGCAGAACGACGTGGTCGAGGCGGCCTGCGCGCTGCTGGGTGTCGCACCGCCGCCGATCCTGTCGATCGAGGCGGCCGGGCTCTCCCCCCAGGCACGCTCCTTCTATGCCGAGAACCGGCGCGTGGCGAACGGCAAGGCGAAACGGCTGCTCGGCTGGAAACCGGCCTATCCGGATTACCGCGCCGGCCTGCGGGCTCTCAGCGCGATGACCAGCCCCGCCATCGTCAGCACCGCCGCCACGCCAGCCTGAGCCGACCAGCGATAGCCTTCGAACAGCGTGGACAGCGCCATCGCCAGGATCGGCACCAGCACCCCCGAATAGGCTGCGCGCGCCGGCCCGATCGCGCGGACCACACCGAAATAGAGGGTGAAGGCCAGCGCCGAGGCGGCCAGGCCGAGATAGAGCACGCCTGCGATGTAGCCGGGGCGGGGATCGATCACCGGCGGCCCCGCGCTGGCCAAGGCCCAACCGGCATTCGCGATGGCGCCAACCAGCATCGACCAGGCCAGCATCGGTGCCATCGGCAGCCGTTTCACGCGATCGGTCCCCTGCAGCACGTTGGCGACCGACGCCGACAGCACGCCGGCCAGCGTGATGGCGATGCCGTAAAGCGTTTCGTCGACGCCGGCGCCGTCGCGGGCCAGCTCCTGTTCGAACAGCAGCGCCACCCCGACGAGCGCCACCGCCGATCCGGCCATGAACGGCCGCGACAGCGACTGGCCGAGGAAGATTCGGCCGAGCACCGCGTTCGGCACGATCAGCAGGGCGAACACCACGGCCACCAGGCCCGATGTGATGTGCGCTTCCGCCCGGTAGACGAAGTTGAAGTTCAGCACGAACTGGGCGAGCCCAATCAACGCCAGCAGCGGCCAATCGCGGCGATTGAAGGCGAGCGGCTGGCGCGTGATGGCGGAGACCGCGAACATCGCGGCGCTGGCCACCACGAACCGATAGGCGACCGACCAGCTGACCGGGACCAGGCCGAGCTGATCGCGGATCACCAGCCAGGTCGATCCCCAGACCAAAGTGACGATCACGAACGGCAGCGCCACCCGCGCCGCCTGTGCGGGCGCGACCGGCGGTTCGCTCACAGCCGGGCCAGCGCCGCGGCCAGCCCTGCGATTTCCGCTTCCGGCTGATCCCAGGACACGACGAGGCGAATCTCGCCCGCTGCCCAATCATAGAAATCGAAGCCCTGCGCACGCAGCGTCGCCGCCTCGGCCGGTGTCATCCGCAGGAACAGCTCGTTCGCCTCGACCGGATGGATCAGTCGCGCGCCGGCGGCGGTGGCCAGGCGCTGCGCGCCGGCATTCGCGGCGCGGGCATTGTCCAACCAGACATCACCGTCGATCATCGCCAGCAGCTGCGCCGCGGCAAACCGGCCCTTGGACAGAAGGTGGCCGGCCCGCTTGCGCCGGCGCGGCGTGTCACGCGCCAGATCGCGGTTGAAAAAGATCAGCGCCTCCGCCGAAAGCCCGCCATTCTTGACGAAGCCGAAGCTGAGCACGTCGACCCCGGCACGCCAGGTGAGATCGGCGGGCGAGCAACCGAGGGTGGCGACTGCGTTGGCGAAGCGCGCGCCATCCATGTGCAGCCCCCAGCCCCGCGCGCGGGCAAGCGTGGCGAGTGCGGCGACGTCCGCGGGCCGATAGACGCAGCCATATTCGGTGGCGTTGGTGATCGACAGCGCATGCGGCTGCACGCGGTGGACGTCGTTCGCGATCGCATCGGCGGCGGCAGCGACTGCATCGGGGGTGAGCTTCGCGCCCGGTCCTTCGACCAGCATCAGCTTGGCACCATGGGTGTAGAATTCCGGGGCGCCGCATTCGTCATTCTGGATATGCGCATCGCGGTGGCACAGCACGCCGCCGTGCGGGGGGCAGAGCGCGGCGAGCGCCAGCGCGTTGGCGGCGGTGCCCGTCGCGATCCAGTAAGCGGTGACCTGCGTCTCGAACAATGCGCCGAACGCGGCATCCAGCCGCGCGCTCAGCGCATCGCCATCATAGGCGGTATCGACCGGATTGGCGCGCACGATCGCATCGAGCACGGCCGGGCAGGCGGAAGCGGCATTGTCTGAAAAGAAGCGCATCGCCGCGCCCTAACGCGGCCGCGGCCATCCCGCCATCATCTTCCAGTGTGCGTCAGGCCGCGGTGCGCGGCGCCCGTTCGACCAGCACCCGTTCAGCGGCGGCCTCGTCGTTCGCGCCCTGCCGACGGCGATAGGCGGCCGCCATCTCGAGATGCGCCCGGCGCGCAGCCGGGTCGACGGCCCGATCGGCCAGCGCCCGAGCGGCCAGCTCACGCTCGGCGAAATACGCCATGTCGAATTCGTTGAGCATGATGACCTCTCTATCCGCTTGCCGGGCGCAATACGCCGGAAGGTCATTATAGCGAACATTTAGGGAACTGCACAATTTGAGGCGCGATAAGGATCGTTTCGGCAACGACTTAGCGCGGATCAATCGGAGCGATTCGCGATCAACGCGCACCGGCAAGGGTGGGGATCGGGGAGATGGTGCTGCCGGTGAGGATTGAACTCACGACCTCAGCCTTACCAAGGATGCGCTCTACCACTGAGCTACGGCAGCATGTCTCGAGGCCCGGGGGCCTGCGAAGGCCGCGCCTATGGAGAAGCTTGGCCCCCCCGTCAAGGCGTTGGCGCATCGCGGCGGCAGCGCTAGACGGGGGCATGGCCGGATCGGACGACCAGCGCCAGCAACGGCTGGCAGAGGCGCTGCGCGCCAATCTGCGGCGGCGCAAGGCGCAGGCCCGCGCCGCCGATCCGGCGGACGAACCCGTCAGCCCCGCGCCGGCTTCGCCTTCAGCGCCGCCTCGATCGCAGCCCTGACAGCGGGATCGGTCGGCTCGGTACGGGTGCCGAACGCCGTGATCAGCCGGCCGTCGCGACCGATCAGATATTTGTGGAAGTTCCATTTGGGCGTCTTGTCCGGCCCCAGCTTGGCGGCCGCCCAGCGATAGATCGGCAGTGCCTTGGCGCCGACGACATCGGACTTTTCGGCCAGCGGGAACTTCACGCCCTTGGACGAGCAGAACCCGGCTATCTCCTTGTTCGAGCCATATTCCTGGCCCTTGAAGTCGCCGGATGGCACGCCGACGACGGTGAAGCCTTTCGCCTTGTAGGCATCGTGCACCGCCTGCAGACCCGCATATTGGGGTGTGAAGCCGCAGAAGCTGGCGGTGTTGACCAGCATCACCACCTGCCCGCGATACGCCTTCATCGGCATCGGCGCGCCATCGATCGCGACCAGGTTGAAGTCGAACGCGGTGCGCCGGGCGGCTTCGGCGGCGGGCATTGGCGGCGTCGGCGGCACCGCCGGCATCTGTGCATAACCCACTGCCGCCAGCAGCGCGCAGCCGCCGGCCAACCCGATCGCGATCTTGTTGTTCATCATGCGTCCCCCATCGGCGCGGTGGCCGCTTCGAGCCATGCGCGCGCATCCCCATCGAGCTGCGGACCGATCAGGCGCGCGACCTGAGCGTGGTAGTCATCCAGCCAGGCGCGCTCGTCCGCGGTCAGCAGAGCGAGGTCGACGAGCGTGCGGTCGATCGGCGCGAACGTCAATGTCTCGAAACCGAGCACCGGCTTTTCGGCACCCGGCACGTCGATCGGCACCACCAGCACCAAATTTTCGATGCGGATGCCATATTCGTGCGCCTTGTAGTAGCCGGGCTCGTTCGACAGGATCATGCCCGCCTTCAGCGGCTCGTCCCCGCCGGACTGGCTGGATCCCGCCGGCGAAATGCGCTGCGGCCCTTCATGCACCGACAGATAGGATCCGACGCCGTGGCCGGTGCCATGCGCGTAATCCAGGCCGACCTGCCACAGATACTGGCGGGCGAACCCGTCGAGCTGGGTGCCGCGCACGCCTTCTGGGAAGCGGGCGGTGGCGAGCGCGATATGGCCCTTCAGCACGCGGGTGAAGCGATCCTTCATCTCCGCGGTCGGCGTGCCGATGGCCACGGTGCGCGTCACATCGGTGGTGCCGTCCTGATACTGGCCCCCCGAATCGACCAGATAGAGCGAGTCGATCTCGATCGGCCGGTTGCTCGCCTCGTCCACCCGATAGTGGCAGATCGCGCCGTTCGGACCCGCGCCGGAAATGGTGTCGAACGACAGGTCGCGCAGCACGCCGGTCTCCTCGCGGAAGGCGCGTAGCCGGGCGGCTGCCGAAAGCTCCGTCAGCCCGCTCTTCGGCGCCTCGATCGACAGCCAGTGCAGGAAACGGCTGAGCGCGGCGCCGTCGCGGGCCTGGGCGGCCTTGTGGCCTGCTATCTCGGCATCATTCTTGATCGCCTTGGGCAGCACCGCGGGATCGCGCAGTTCGACCACCTTCGCGCCGCCCTGTTCGAGCGCCTCGAAGATCGCCGCCACCGCCCGCTCCGGATCGGCGACCACGCGCTTGCCCTTCAGCGAGGCGAGATGCGCCGGGAACGCATCGCGGGGATGCACGCGTACCGCATTGCCGAGATGCGCGATCACGTCGTCACCCACCTTGCCCGGCGCGGCGAAGAAATCGGCGGTTCCGTCGGCATTGACCACGGCATAGGCCAGCGCGACCGGCGTGCGATCGACGTCCTGGCCGCGAATGTTGAAGGTCCATGCGATCGAATCGAGCGCGGACAGAATCGCAGCGTCGGCCTTTTTTCCTGCCAGCCAGTCCGCCATCTCCTGCCGCTTCTGGGCAGACGACTTGCCGGCGACGTCGTTGGGCTGGACAACGAGCCGCGCATCCGATGGTGCGGGCCGATCCGGCCAGATCGCATCGATCGGGTTAGTGTCGACCGCGACCAGCTCCGCGCCCTTTTCCGCCAGCGCGGCGCGCGCGGTCTTCACCCAATCCTTGGTGTGCAGCCACGGATCATAGCCGATCCGCGCGCCATCGGGCGCGTTGTCCTTCAGATAGGCGGCGATGCTGGTCTGCGGCACCGACTGGTAGCTCCAGTGGCTGCCGTCGACCTGTTCGCGCACCTGCAGCGTGTAGCGGCCATCGGTGAAGATCGCGGCATCGGCGGGCAGCACGACCGCAGATCCGGCCGATCCCTCGAACCCGGTGAGCCAGGCCAAGCGCTGGGCATAGGCGCCGACATATTCGCTCATATGCTCGTCGGTCAGCGGCACGACGAAGCCATCGAGGCGGCGGCGCGCGAGTTCCTCGCGCAGCGCGGCGAGACGCGCAGCATGGGTGGACATTGATAGGGTCCTTCTATCGATCTGCCGCCCAAGATAAGCGCCCGCGATGGTCGGCGCCAGCTTCGTCGGCACGGAGAGGCAAAGGCTTCGACAAGGCGCGGCGCAGTCGGCTAGGACCGCCGCAAGGGGGACCCGCATGCCGTTTCTTCGATTGCCTTTCCTGCTGCTCCCCATCCTCTTCGCAACCGAGGCCGCCTTGTCCCAGACGCTTCCGCCGCCCCCCGTCGCCGCCCGCCAGCCGCACAGCTACGAACGCCACGGCGTCACCATCGAGGATCCCTATTTCTGGTTGAAGGACCAGGGCTATCCGAAGGTCGATGACGCCGCGGTGCTCGATTACCTCAAGGCCGAGAACGGCTATTTCGAAGCTGCGATGAAGCCGCGCGAAAAGCTCGTCGACACGCTGTTCGAGGAGATGAAGGGGCGCGTGAAGCAGGACGATGCCAGCGTGCCGCAGAAGGATGGCGACTGGCTGTACTGGTGGGCGTTCAAGCCCGGCGGCCAATATCGGATCTGGTATCGCAAGCCGGTTTCGGGCGGGGCCGAGGAGGTGATCCTGGATGAGCCGGCGGAAGCGCAGGGCAAGGAATATTTCCGGCTGCAGGTGCTGGAAGTCTCGCCCGACGGGAAGCTCGCCGCGTGGGCATCCGATGCCAATGGATCGGAACGCTTCACGCTGCGCATCCGCGACCTGGCGACGGGCAAGGACATCGAGACGGTCAGCACCGTCACCAATGGCGGCGTCGTCTGGAGCAGCGATTCGAAGTCGGTGGTGTTCACCGAAGTGAACGACAATTGGCGCACCTATCGCGCGCAGCTGCACGTGCTGGGCACCGATCCCAAGAGCGACCGCACGCTCTATGAGGAGAAGGAGGAGCTGGGCTTCAACGTCGGCGTGGGCCAGACGCAGGACCGGCAGTGGATCCTGGTCGCGACCGGCGACAACCAGACATCGGAAGTGCGGTTGGTGCCCAGCGCTAACCCGACCGCGGCATCGATCCTGGTCTCTCCGCGCAAGACGGGCCGCGAATATGCGGTCGATGCGGCGCACGGGAAGCTCTGGATCCTCACCAACGACGATCATGTGAACTTCCGGCTGGCCGAGGCCGACCCCGCCACGCCGGGTGACTGGAAGACGCTGATCCCCGGATCGGACAGCGT
Organism: Sphingomonas canaveralia; assembly: GCF_047238125.1. Lineage (NCBI taxonomy): Bacteria > Pseudomonadati > Pseudomonadota > Alphaproteobacteria > Sphingomonadales > Sphingomonadaceae > Sphingomonas > Sphingomonas canaveralia. The sequence goes on along the minus strand of NZ_JBDFMH010000001.1, from coordinate 2,577,813 downwards.
CTATCTGCGTGGTGTTTCCAGCTTCGCCAGGCATCTGGTGATCAGCGAGCGGGTCGACGGGCTCGATCAGATCCGGCTGCGCAGCTACGACGGCAAGGAAGAGCGGGTGCCCTTCAAGGAGGCCAGCTATTCGGCCAGCATGGGCAGCAATCCCGAATATGATCCCGATCGGTACCGGATCGGCTATTCGTCGATGGTCACGCCCGGCACCGTCTATGATTACGACCCCGCGACCGACCAGCTGACGACGCTGAAGGTGCAGGAGATCCCCTCGGGCTATGATCCGTCGCTGTACGAAACGGAGCGGCTGATGGTGACGGCGCGCGACGGCAAGAAGGTGCCCGTCTCGGTCGTCTACAAGAAGGGCTTCAGGAAGGACGGCCAGGGCAAGCTCTTGCTCTATGCCTATGGCGCCTATGGCTATGCGATCCCGCCCAGCTTCTCGACGATCCGGCTGAGCCTGCTCGACCGCGGCTATGCCTATGCGATCGCCCATATCCGCGGCGGCGACGATCTTGGCCGCAACTGGTATCTCGGCGGCAAGGCCAAGGAGCGTTGGAACACGTTCCACGATTTCGGCGATGCGGCGAAGGGGCTGATCGCGGCGAAGTTCACCAAGGCCGGCAACATCGCGATCAACGGCGGATCGGCCGGCGGCGAGCTGATGGGCGTGGTCGCCAACACCGATCCGAAGCTCTGGGGCGCAGTGGTGGCGGACGTGCCGTTCGTCGACGTGCTGAACACGATGCTGGACGACAGCCTGCCGCTGACGCCGGGTGAATGGCCCGAATGGGGCAACCCGATCAAGGACAAGGCCGCGTTCGAGCTGCTGCGATCCTATTCGCCCTACGACAATGTGACCCGCCAGGCCTATCCGCCGATGCTGATCACCGGCGGGCTGAACGATCCGCGCGTGACCTATTGGGAACCGGCGAAGTGGGCCGCCAAGCTGCGTGCCACCAAGACCGACGACAATATCCTGCTGCTCAAGACCAACATGGGCGCGGGCCATGGCGGCAAATCCGGCCGGTTCGACAATCTGCGCGAGGATGCCGAGGCCTATGCCTTCATCCTCTGGCAGCTGGGCGACGCGGACTGAGATGACGCCGCCGTTCGAGACTATGATCACCGCCGCCGATGCCGACATCGACGAGCTCGGCCATGTCAACAACGGCGTCTGGGTGCGCTGGATTCAGGACATGGCCGGGCTGCACTGGCACGCGGTGGCGGATCCGGCGCATGTCGACGCCTATATCTGGGTCGTGGTGCGCCACGAGATCGATTATCTGCGCTTCCTGAAGGCGGGCGAGAGCGTGACCGCGCGCACCTGGGTGGCGGACGCACCGAAAGGCGCGCGGTTCGACCGGATGGTCGAATTCATCGGGCCGGACGGCAAGACCCATGTCCGCGCGAAGACCACCTGGGCGATTCTCGACAAGGCCAGCGGCCGGCCGCTCAGGGTGCCGAAGGAAGTGGCAGCCCCGTTCGTGAGCTGAGCGTCGCCCGCAATCCCACGATATCGATCGGCCCGTCGCGATAGCGCGCGACCGGAACGCGATCCGCCGACAGCTCCTCCATGAACACATCGCCCTTGTCATAGGCCCAGGGGCCAAGCCGCAGCAGCCACACCGTCGGCACGGCGCGCACCCGATCCGACCGCGCGATCGCGCGCAGCCGATCGCGTGGGAGCGAGACGACGCCGCGGCTGCCGGTAGGATACCAGCCGCCCACCCCGATCGCTGGCACGGCCACCGGCACCGGATCGACCGGCAGCGCGATCCTGCGGTCACGCAGCGCATAATCCAGTGGCAGCGCGCCTTCATTGGGATAGGCCAGCACCCGATCGCCCGGCCCCAGCCGCGGGCCGAGCCACGCGACCGCGCGGTACCAATCCTGCAGCGACCCCCTTTCTCGCGCGGCGAGATCGTTGCGGATCATCTGCCCGCTCAGCCACAGCAAGGCCGCGAAGCCGGCGACGCGCAGCCACCCGCGCTGGCCGGCGATGCCGAGCGCGAACAGGATCGCGGTCGGCACCACCACCGGCGTCATGATCCGCACGATGAAGACGGGCGCCACCAATACCGAGACCAGGATCGACGCCGCCACCGGCACGATCGCGGCGGCCAGCAGCGCGATCGCGACCCGCCGCCCGTCGCCCGATCGCAGGAGCGTCCAGAGCCCGAGCACCGCGAGCGCCGCCGCGGCCAGCATCGCCTCTCCCGGCACGCCGTAAAGGAAGTACAGCTTGCGGCTGAGCCCGGTCCATTCGAAGCGCAGCCAGGTCGATTTCATCCAGGTCGGCGCCTGATCGGCCAGGATCATCAGCGCCGGCAGCCAGATCGCCATCACCAGCGCATGGCCGATCAGCAGCCGCCGCCAATCGGCCAGCGGCAGCCCGCGTGCGGCGACCATCGCAAGCAGGCCGATGCCCAGCGCGCCGGCGAACAGCGGCCCCAGATTGTGCAGCCACAGCATCAGCGCCAGGCACAGCAGCCAGAGCGGGAACCCATGCCGCGGCAGCCCGCGGCCATCCTTCACGGCGCGACCGATCCGGAACATCGCGGTCAGCGCCGCAGCATAGGCCAGGATCATCAGCGGATAGGGCCGCACTTCGCGGCTCATCTCGACAGCCATGGGTGCGATCGCCACGAGCGCGGCCGCGACGATCCCCGCCAGCCGACCCTTTCGTCCGAGCAGCAGCGCCGCCTCGCGCGCGGCGAGATAGGTCATTGGAAGCGCAGCCAGCCCGGCGATGATCCCCAGCGCGCGGTGGCCGCCCAGCGAATCGCCGAACGCCATCGTCCAGATCCGCAGCAGCGAATAATAGAAGGGTGGATGCGTCTCGTAGGACGGCACGACCTGCCACAGGAAGGCGAAGCCCTTGCCGGCGGCATAGGCGCTGTAGGCCTCGTCCAGCCAGAGCGGCTCGGCCAGCGTGCCCGCGATCCGGAACCAGGCCGCGACCGCCAGGATCGCAAGCGCCGCCGGCAGCGCGAAGCGACGCGAACGGATGCGGCGATGGAAGGGGCGCGACATGATCGCACGCCGCTTAATCGACCCGCGGGCATCGCGAAAGCACCTCGCGACGCCCCCTGCCCGGCGCCGTTAACCAAGTCTTAGCGGCTTCGGCGGCAAGGCCTTGTTCACCATTTTTCGAAGGTGACCGGGCATGACGCGGACTGCAGCCAATGTGGACGTCGCAATCGTGGGTGCGGGGCCGGCGGGTCTCACCGCAGCCTATCTGCTGACCAAGGCAGGCTACAGCGTGACCGTGATCGAGAAGGACCCGGTCTATGTCGGCGGCATCAGCCGCACTGTCGAGCATCAGGGGTTCCGCTTCGATATCGGCGGGCACCGCTTTTTCTCGAAGTCGAAGGAGGTCGTCGATCTCTGGAACGAGATCCTGCCCGACGACTTCATTCAGCGCCCGCGGATGAGCCGCATCTATTATGAGGGCAAGTTCTACAGCTATCCGCTGCGCGCGTTCGAGGCGCTTTGGAACCTGGGCATCTGGCGCTCGACGCTCTGCATGGCGAGCTATGCCAAGGCCAAGCTGATGCCTAACAAGGATGTCCGCTCCTTCCAGGATTGGACGGTCAACCAGTTCGGCCACAAGCTGTTCTCGATCTTCTTCAAGACCTACACCGAAAAGGTGTGGGGCATGCCGTGCGACGAGATGTCGGCGGACTGGGCGGCGCAGCGCATCAAGGGGCTGAGCCTGGGGGCTGCGGTCCTGGACGGGCTCAAGCGCTCGCTCGGCCTGAACAAGAAGCCCAATGACGGCATGGCGACCAAGACGCTGCTCGAAACCTTCCGCTATCCGCGCAAGGGCCCGGGCATGATGTGGGATGCCGCGCGCGATTTCGTGGTGAAGGGCGGCAACCATGTGCTGATGGGCCATGCGCTGCAGCAGCTGAGCGTCGACCAGGCGACCGGCCGCTGGCGGGTGACGGCCAGCCATGACGGTGGCACCGCAGTAATCAACGCCGGCCATGTCATCTCGTCGGCGCCGATGCGCGAGCTGGCCGCCCGCATCCATCCGCTGCCGGCAACGCTGCCACAGGCGACCGACCTGAACTATCGCGATTTCCTGACGGTCGCGCTGATGATCAAGTCGGAAGACCTGTTCCCCGACAACTGGATCTACATCCATGATTCGAAGGTGAAGGTCGGCCGCATCCAGAATTTCCGCAGCTGGTCTCCCGAGATGGTACCCGATGAATCGCTCGCCTGCGTCGGCCTCGAATATTTCTGCTTCGAAGGCGATGGCCTGTGGTCGATGTCGGACGACGATCTCGTCGCGCTGGCGACGAAGGAAGTCGCGATCCTCGGCCTGTGCGATCCAAAGACGGTGGTCGGTGGCGCAGTGGTGCGCCAGGAAAAGGCCTACCCGGTCTATGACGACAGCTATCGCGACAATGTCGATGCGATGCGGGTGGAGCTGGAAGCGCGCTATCCGACGCTGCACATGGTCGGCCGGAACGGCATGCATCGTTACAACAACCAGGATCATGCGATGATGACGGCGATGCTGACCGTCCGCAACATCGAGGCCGGCTTCCGCCGCCACGATATCTGGTCGGTCAACGAGGATGCCGAATATCATGAAGCCGGCGACGAAGGACAGCAGGCTGCGCTCGCGTCCGAGCGCGCGGTGCCGGCGCGGCTGAAGGACGCCGCGTGACCGACGCGGCGGGCCTGGCGATGCGAATCGGACAGATGCTGGCCCACACCTATGTGCGCTACATCGGTGCCAGCGTGGCTGCGCTCGGCGTCGATGTCGGCTGCTTTCTGGCGCTGCATGGCGCTGGCCTGCCGGCGGTCGTGGCGTCGGGGCTCGGCTATTCCTTCGGCATCGTCGCGCACTGGTTGCTGTCCAGCCGCGCCGTCTTCACGGATGATGTGGCGCGCGGCGAAGGCCGGATCGCGCAGCAGGCGCTGTTCCTCACGTCCGCAATCGTGGGCCTCGGCATCACGATGGCGATCGTCGGCGTGGCGACGGCGCTCGGCTTCGATCCGCGGGTCGCCAAGGCGGTCGCGGTGATCGTCGCCTTCCAGTCGGTCTGGTTGCTCAGGCGGCACATCGTCTTCGCGCGATGATCCGGCTCGACCGTCGTTTCTGGCTGCTGCTGGCGCTGCTGTGGGCGGCGGCGGCGTTCTGTTACTGGTGGGTGGCGCGCGGCGAACTTTCCGCTTTCGAACTTCCCGATCCTGATGATCAGCTGCGGCTGCAGCAGGTCCGCGATCTGATTGCCGGCCAATCCTGGTTCGATCTCACGCAATACCGCATCAATTCGCCCGATGGCGTGGCGATGCACTGGTCGCGGATCGTCGATGTGCCGATCGCGGCGGTCATGCTGCTCGCGCGGCCGGTGGTCGGCGCTGCCGCTGCGGAGACGGCGGCGCTCGTCATCGTGCCGCTGCTCACGCTGGCCGCCGCCATGGCGGCGGCGGCTTTGCTGACAAGCCGTCTCGATCGCCGGCCGATCGCCATCTTCGCGACGCTGGCGCTGGCGCCACTGACCAATGGCGCGCTCGCCCAGATGCAGGTCATGCGGATCGATCACCACGGCTGGCAGATCGTGCTGACCCTGCTGGCAGCGGCCATGATGCTCGATCCCCGCCCACGGCGGTCCGGTGCGGCCACCGGGATCGCCTGTGCGCTGCTGCTGCACATCTCGCTCGAAGGACTGCCGATGACCGCGGCGATCGGCGCGGTGCTCGGGCTGCGCTGGCTCGTCCGCCCGGCGACGGAGGTGCAACGGTTCCGCTGGTTCGCATCGGTGCTCGCGGGCGCCAGCCTGCTCGGCTTCGTCCTGCTTCGTCCGGCATCGGCGTGGGCCACCATCCTTTGCGACGTGATCACGCCGGTCCATCTCGCGATGCTCGCGGCAGGCGCGGTCGGCGTGCTGATCGCGACCGAGTTCACGACCGCGAGATCGATGATCTGGCGCGCGGCGGCGCTCGCAGCCACGGGCCTTGTTGCAGCGGCGCTCTACCCGCTGATCGCGCCGCAATGCGTAACCGGTGCATTCAGCGCACTCGATCCGATCGTGCGGACCTTCTGGTATCTCCGCATCGAAGAGGGATTGCCGCTCAGCTGGTCCAATCCCGTCGTGCTGGTGGGCATGGTCGCATTTCCCGCCATTGCGCTGGCCGGCGCGATCAACGCGTTGCGTCTGGCCCCGGCCGATCAGCGGCTCGATTGGATCAGCTACCTCATCCTGCTTGCGGTGGCGACGCTGCTCGCGACGCAGGTGGCGCGTACCGGTGGCACCGCGACGATGCTGGCCCTGCCCGGCGCCGTGGCGGCTGCGCTCGCGCTTGCGCGGCTGGCATCCCGCTTTCGTTCACCGATCCTGCGCGTGCCGGCCATCACCCTGGCCATGATCGCGATCCTGCCGATCACGCCGCCCCTGGTCACGGTGCTGGCCAGCCGCTTCATTGCCCCGTCGGTGCGGGAACGAAAGCAGACACTGTGCGGCACCGATGCCAATTACCGGCGGCTGCGCGCGCTGCCGCCGGCGATCCTGCTGGCCGATCTCGATATCTCGCCCGGTATCCTGATCGCGACGCACCATCGAATGATCGCCAGCGGCCATCACCGCAACCTGCAGGGAATACGCGATACGCTCGTGACGATGATGGCCCCGATCGCCACGGCCCGCACCGTGATCGCCCGCCGACATGTCGATTACGTCGTCCTGTGCACCGACCTTGCGGAAACCCACGCCTATCGGAAGCAGGCGCCGCAGGGCTTGGCGGCGAGACTGTCGCGCGGCGAGGCGATCGATTGGCTGCAGCCGGTCGCATTGCCGGGTGCGCGCATCAAGGTCTGGCGGGTCCTGCGCTAGCGGGCGGCGTTTCGCGCCCCGGTCGCCGGCGCAAAATGCTTCCAACCGATCTGCTGCCGACGTAAGCGCCGCAGATGCAGGCGAGGGGCCAATGGTGGCAGCGACGCGAGGTCGCATTGATCGGCGCGCTGGCGATGGCCATCCCGCTGCTGTGGCCCGCATTGCCGCCGCTGACCGATCTGAACGGGCATATCGGCCGCTACGCCATCCAGCTCGGCATCGATACCTCACCCTATTACCATTTGTGGTACCGCTTCCGCTGGGCGGTTATCGGCAATCTGGGCGTCGATCTGCTGGTGGAAGCGCTGGCCCCGCTGTTCGGGCTGGAGCCGACCGTGAAGGGGATCGCGATCGCGATCCCCGTGCTGACCGCCACCGGCATGCTGTGGCTGGCGCGCGAGGCACATGGCCGCGTGCCGGCCACCGCCTGGTTCGCGCTGGCGCTGGCCTATGGCTATCCGTTCCAGTTCGGTTTCGTGAACTTCGCGATGGCGATGGCGCTGGCGCTGAACAGCGCGGCATTGTGGTTGCGGCTGGGGCGGCAGGGCCGGCTGCGGCTGCGCGCGGCGCTGTTCGTGCCGCTGGGGATGATCGCCTGGGTGGCGCATATCTTCGGCTGGGCGGTGCTGGCAGTGATCGCCGGCGCGGCCGAGGTCGAGCGGTGGCGCGAGGCGGGCCATAACCGCGTGGCATCGTTCGTGCGCGGCGCGCTCTCTTCGCTGCCGCTGGTGCCGCCGATCCTGATGATGCTGCTGTGGCGATCGGGCGACGTGAAGGGCCGCACGGTCGACTGGTTCAACTGGGATGCCAAGTTCATCTGGTTCACCAGCATCCTGCGCGATCGCTGGACGCTGTACGACAAGCTTTGCGTGTGGCTGCTGGCAGGGCTGGTATTGGCTGCGTTCGTGGGTTGGGTGAGCAGCCGTAGCGGCAGGCCGCGCACGATCGGCTTCGAACATCGGCTGGGGCTGGCGGCGCTGCTGCTGGCGCTTTGCTATCTGCTGCTACCGCGCATCCTGCTGGGATCGGCCTATGCCGATATGCGGCTGGCACCGTTCGCACTGGCGATCGCGCTGCTGGCGATCCGGGTCGATGGGCTGTCCGCGCGTACCCAAAGCGCGCTGGCGGCGCTGGCGCTCGGTTTCGTCGCGATGCGCTTGGCGGGGACCACCTATAATTACGTCCAGCTCGATCGCGGCTATCGCGAGCAGCTGGCCGCGCTCGATCATGTCCCCACCGGATCGCGCATCCTGGCGCTGATCGATCTGCCCTGCTCGGGGGCGTGGGGCTATTCGCGCATGGATCATCTCGCCGCGATCGCGATCGCGCGGCGGCAGGCGTTCGTGAACGGGCAGTGGGATATGCCGGGCGCGCAGCTGCTGACCGTGGATTACCCCGCCGGCGGCCGCTTCGTGGGCGACCCCACCCAGCTGCTGCGCCCGCCGCGCTGCCATCGCCATGGCGAGCCCCGGCTGGACGATACGCTGACCAATTTCCCGCGGGCCGCCTTCGATTTCCTGTGGATGGTCGATCGCCCGCTGGCGGGTGCGATCCAGGGCTATCCGGAACTCGTGCCCGTGTGGCACGGCCGCCAGCGCGGCATCCTCTATCGTGTTGCGGCCGGCTCCGCGACCAGCGCCAGCGATACCCCGAACGGTAGCGATCGCCGCGCCACCCAGTGACGTTCTGCGCCGAAGGTGACGGCCAGCAGCTTGTTGACCACCGGCGACGGCATCGCATCGTCGCCGCCCTCGCGCTTCAGCAGCTTGCCGATCCCTCGCGCCGCCACGATCAGCGGGAACAGCAAGGTGTTGAAATGGCTGCGATGTCGCACCCGGAAGCCCGCCTTCTCGAACACCGCGCGCAAGCTCTGCTCGGTATAGCGGCGCTGGTGGTGGTGGGCCACGTCATGCTTGCTCCACAGCCAGGGCGATGCCGGCACCGTCACCATCAGCCGACCGCCCGGCGCCAGCTTGGCGCGCAACGCGGTCAGCGCCTCCAGATCGCCGGGAATATGCTCGAGCACGTCCAGCAGCACGATCAGGTCGTAATGGCCGTCTTCCAGCGCCACGCCATCGGGCAGATAGCCGCCCTTGATCGAAAGGCCCGATCGTTCGCTGGCGATCTTGCGCGCCAGATCGTCCGGCTCGACCGCGTCGACCGTGCCGAACTTCTGCAGCATCGCGATGTTCGATCCGGTGCCGCAGCCCACTTCCAATATCTTCAGCGCAGGCCGGGCCGGCCCCTGTGCGCGGATCAGCGCGGTCACGATCCGGCGACGCGCCACGAACCACCAGTGTGCGCCGTCGATCTCGGCCATCCGTTCATAGACCGCCCTATCCATCGGCGCCGTCCTCCTCGATCCCGATCCGCTGGCGCACGACATAGATTGGCCGGCGCTTCGTCTCGACCAGGATGCGGCCGACATATTCGCCGAGGATGCCCAGCGACAGCAGCTGCAGCCCGCCCAGGAACAGGGTGGCCACCATCATCGATGCATAGCCTGCGACATCGGTGCCGTAGAGCATCGTGCGGATCACCAGGAAGGACGCGTAGAGCAACGAGATCAGCGCCACCACGCCGCCCAGATAGCTCCAGACGCGCAGCGGCACCGTGGAGGCGGAGGTGATGCCGTCGATCGCCAGCGTCCACAGCTTCCAATAGTTGAACTTGGTGGTGCCGACCTGCCGCTCGGCCCGCTCATATTCGACCGATGCCTGGCGGAAGCCGCCCCAGGCGAACAGCCCCTTCATGAAGCGGTTGCGCTCGGGCATCGCGCGGATCACGTCGACCACCTTGCGGTCGAGCAGGCGGAAATCGCCGGCATGTTCGGGAATCTTGTCCGACGACAGGTAATTGTGGGCGCGGTAATAGAACTCGGCCGTGATCCGCTTGGGCAGGCTATCCGTCCGCCGATCCGATCGCACGCCGTAGACGACGTCATATCCGTCGCGCCACTTGGCGATCATCGCGCCGATCACTTCAGGCGGGTCCTGCAGGTCGACATCGATCGGGATCACCACTTCGCCGCGGGCATGGTCCAACCCGGCCGAAAGCGCGGCTTCCTTGCCGAAATTGCGGGAGAGCGAGATCGCCCGCACGCGGGGTTCGGCACGGTTGGCGGCCATGATCGCGGGCAGCGTGGCATCGGTGGATCCGTCGTCCACGAACAGGATCTCCCAGCCCTTCGGCTCGTTCAGTGCATCCAGCACCAGCCGTGCCCGCGCCACGAACGGGCCAATCGCCTCCTCCTCGTCCTTCACCGGCACGATCAGCGTGACCAGCGGGCGCGGCGCTGCGACCCTGCGGGTCCGCGCCGCGCGCGGCCGGGTGGCGGTCGAAGCGGTGGTCGTCGCCGGCAGCATGTCCATCTGATCGCTCATGTTCATTCGAAAACCCAGACCCGGTTCAGCCAGAACACCAGGAACGGCGTCACCCCCAGGACCAGCGGGATCGGCGTCCAGGTGGGCAGGCCCAGCGCCTGCACCAGCAGCCACACCCACAGGCTGTTCAGGCCGAAGCTGATCAAGGCCACCGCGACGAACCGCCCCCCTGTGCGGGCGAGATTGTCGCGCCGGCCGTGCCCGCGAAAACTCCACCGGCTGTGCACCACATAGCCCACGATCACCGCCGCCGCGAATCCCGCCGCCCAGGCCAGGTTGGCGTTCCAGCCCAGCCGGTCGCGCCCGATCCAGTAGATCGCGATGTTGACGACGCTGGCGAGGCCGCCGGTCAGCGCATAGCGCACAAGCTGCCCCAGCAGCACGCGATGACGTTCGATGGCGAGACGCAAATCGATACCCTTGTGCTTTGCGCGGGAGCGACTAGGCCGCTGCAGCCGTCATGGGAAGCGTCCTCGATCACATCCGCGCACTGTGGCGCGAAATCCGCGATCGGCGCTGGGTGGCGGCGGTGCTGCTGTTCTGGCTGGGCACCGCGATCGTGCTGCTGCATTGGCGCTGGGGCGGCATCCAGTGGTTCGCGCTGGGCGATACCGACGATAATCTGCGGATCGCGCAGGTGCGCGCCTGGCTGGCAGGGCAGGGCTGGTACGATCTGCGCCAGTATCGGCTGGATCCGCCGTTGGGCGCCGATATCCACTGGTCGCGCATCCCGGATCTGCCGATCGCGGGCATCATGCTGTTGGGCCGGCTGTTCGTCTCCGGCGCGACGGCGGAAAAGGCGGCGGTGGCGATCGCGCCGATGCTGCCGCTGATCATCGCGATGCTGGCGCTGGCGATCACCGCCCGCCGGCTGGTCGCGCCCGGCGCGTTCGTGCTGGCGCTGGTCGCGCTGGTCTCGGCGCAGGCAGTGATGAACATGTTCGCGCCGCTCCGGATCGATCATCATGGCTGGCAGCTGGCGATGCTGGCAACGATGGTGGCGGGCGGTGCCGATCCGGATCGACGGCGCGGCGGGCTGACCGCCGGGATCGCGGCCGCACTGTCGCTGTCGATCGGGCTGGAAATGCTGCCCTACGTCGCGCTGGCGGCGGGGGCCGTCGCGCTGGCATGGGTCTGGGACGAGCGCCAGCGTGATCGGCTGCGCGGCTTCGGCTTGGCCCTGGGGCTTGGCGCCACCGCCGGCTTCCTGCTGTTCGCATCCTACGCCAACCGCCAGCCGGTCTGCGATGCGCTGTCGCCGGTCTGGCTCTCGGTCGCGCTGGCGGGCGGCGGCGTGTTCGTGGGGCTGGCGGCGATGGCGATACCGCGCCGGGGCGTAAGGCTGGCGCTGGCGGGCACAGCGGCGGCGCTGATCGCGATCGGTTTCGCGCTGGCCTGGCCGCAGTGCCTGGGCACGCCCGAACGGCTGACGCCCGAGCTGCGGCGGATGTGGTTCGACAATATCCGCGAGGCCAAGCCGCTCTTCTCGCACGGCTGGCGGATGGCGGCGGGCACGCTGGCGCTGCCGGCGGCGGGGCTGATCGGCGGCTTGGCGATGCTATGGCGCACGCGCGGCACCGATGCCGCCCGCGGCTGGGCGGCGACGCTGCTGCTGGCGATCGCGGCGATCGGGCTGTTGTTCTGGCAGACCCGCGCCTCGCCCGCGGCCAACCTGCTGGCGGTGCCCGGTGCCGCCGCGTTCGGCTGGCTGCTGGGCGGCTGGCTGTTCACTCGGCTGCCGCGCATCCCCGCCGCGCTGCTGACACTGCTTGTACTGTTGCTGGCGACGGGCCTCGGCGCGCGGGCGACGCTATGGGCGATCCCGGAGCCGCCACCCAAGAAAAGCCGCAGCGCCGCCGGCACCGCCGCCCGGCGCTGCCCCACGCTCCCCGCGCTGCGCCCGATCGCGCGGCTGCCCGCGGCCACCATCCTCACCCATGTCGATCTCGGGCCACGGCTGATCGCGGTCACGCATCACCGCGCCATCGCCGGGCCCTATCATCGCAACCAGCAGGCGATCCTGGACATCCACCGCGCGTTTCGCGGCAGTGACGAGCTGGCCCGCGCGGTGATGCGGCGCCACGGCGCCACGCTGCTGCTGGTGTGCCCGGGCATCGCCGAATCGACCGTCTATGTCGCGCAGGCCCGCCAGGGCTTCTATGCGCGGCTGATGAAGGGGCAGGGGCCCGGGTGGCTGCAGCCGGTGCCGCTGCCGCGCAATTCGCCGTATCGGCTGTGGCGGCGGGTGGAGTAACCGGCCCGGGCCCTCTATATCGCGCGCATGGATCTGCTGATCGGCCTCGCGCTCTTCCTTGCCACCATCGCTGTGATGGAAGGCGTGGCCTATGCCGCGCATCGCTGGATCATGCATGGCCCGGGCTGGTTCCTGCACAAGAGCCACCACCGTCCGCGCACCGGCAACTGGGAATTGAACGATCTCTACGCAGTGATCTTCGCCGTCCCCTCGATCATCCTGATTCTGGGCGGGGTCCAGCTGGGCTGGGGCGCCTGGGCCACGTGGATCGGCGCGGGCATCGCCGGTTATGGCGCGATCTATTTCGGCTTCCACGACGTGATCGTGCATCGCCGGATCGGCCACCGCTATGTGCCGCGATCGGATTACATGAAGCGGATCATGCAGGCGCACCGGCTGCACCATGTGGTCGAAACCAAGGCCGGCACGGTCAGCTTCGGCTTCCTGATCGCGCCGAAGCCGGAAGCGCTGAAGGCGGAGCTTGCCCGCCGCGGTCGCGCCGGTGTGCGCGAACCAGCCGCAGACCGGCCTGCATCCGCCTGAGCTTCAGCCGGCTGGCGGCTCCCACAGCTCGATCGGGTTGCCTTCGGGATCGTGGATCCGGGCGAAGCGGCCGGTTTCGGGCGAATCCCATTCGGCGCGCGTCTCGATCTCTATGCCGGCCGCGCGCAGCGAAACCAGCAGATCATCCAGCCCGCTGACGCGCAGGTTCAGCATCCATTGCCGGTCCGCCGGGAAGTAATCGGTCTCGGCCTTGAACGGCGCGAACACGGTGGGCCCGCCGCCCGCCTGCCAGAACCAGTCGTCCGGATCGCCTGCCCCATCGGCGTTGCAGCCCGCGCCGATGCCCAGATGGTCGCGATACCAGGCGGACAGCGCATGGGGATCGCGCGCCCGGAAGAAGATGCCGCCGATGCCCTGCACGCCCATGTCGTTCTCCCCCGCCCTATGTCGCGCTGACGGGCCGGACCGGGGTCTCGGCCGCGGTGCCGACCACCGTCGTCCAGCGGCGCACGCGCCATTTGGTGACCAGCCCCTCGCGCACATAGGGATCGGCGCGCGCGAAGCGTTCGGCCACCGAAGCGTCGTCGGCCTGGAACAGCAGCACCGCGCTATCGACCGGATCGGCCAGCGCACCGGCCAGGATCAGTTCGCCGCGATCGGCCGCCGCCCAGGCCAGCGCCAGGTGCGCATCGCGATATTCACCGCGGCGGGCGAGATAGTCGGGCGCGGTATCGTAGAGCAGCAGCCAGTGGGCCATGCCCGATCCTGCGCCGCGCCGCGCGCGCCTGCAAGCGTCGCGATTGACAGGCCCGGCGTGGCCCCTAGACTCCGCATCCATTCCCCGGGGGGCCGCTGATGCGCGGCTGAGATGAGGCCAGCAGGCCGAGACCCGCCGAACCTGATCCGGTTTGCACCGGCGTAGGGAGGGATGGCGGCGACGCTCTCCCCCTCCCGCTTTGGAGAGCATCATCATGGCCGATATTCCTGCGCGCACCGAACTAAAGGTCACCACCGGGCCGATCCGCGGCAGCCGCAAGGTGCATGTCGGCCCGCTGAAGGTGGCGATGCGCGAGATCGATCTCGAGCCTTCCAGCGGGGAGCCGCCGCTGCGGGTGTATGACTGCTCCGGCCCCTATACCGATCCGAACGCCCGCATCGACATCATGGCGGGGCTCCCCGAGATCCGGCGTGACTGGATCCGCGGGCGCGGCGATGTCGAGGAGGTCACCCAGCGCGAGGTGCGGCCCGAGGATAATGGCCAGCTGGGCCCCGATCGTTCGGGCGGGGTGCCCGCCTTCCCGCAGGTGCGCGGCCGCGTGCTGCGCGCCAAACCGGGGATGAACGTCAGCCAGATGCACTATGCCCGCCGCGGCATCATCACGCCCGAGATGGAATATGTCGCGATCCGCGAGAATCTGGGGCGCGAGGCGCTGAAGGAGAAGCTGGTCCGCGACGGGGAGGATTTCGGCGCGTCGATCCCCGACTATGTCACGCCCGAATTCGTGCGCGACGAAGTGGCCCGCGGCCGCGCGATCATCCCGTCCAACATCAACCACCCGGAATCCGAGCCGATGGCGATCGGGCGCAACTTCCTGGTGAAGATCAACGCCAATATCGGCAATTCGGCGGTCGCCTCCGACGTGGCGAGCGAGGTCGACAAGCTGGTCTGGTCGATCCGCTGGGGCGCGGACACGGTGATGGACCTTTCCACCGGCCGCAACATCCACGACACGCGCGAATGGATCCTGCGCAACTCTCCCGTGCCGATCGGCACTGTGCCGATCTACCAGGCGCTGGAAAAGGTGGGCGGCATCGCCGAGGACCTGACCTGGGAGATCTTCCGCGACACGCTGATCGAGCAGGCCGAGCAGGGCGTCGATTATTTCACGATCCATGCCGGCGTGCGGCTGCCCTACATCCCGATGACGGCGAAGCGCGTGACCGGCATCGTCAGCCGCGGCGGATCGATCATGGCGAAATGGTGCCTGGCGCACCACAAGGAGAGCTTCCTCTACGAGCGGTTCGACGAGATCACCGAGATCATGAAGGCCTATGACGTGGCGTATTCGCTGGGTGATGGCCTGCGCCCCGGATCGATCGCCGACGCCAACGACGAAGCCCAGTTCGCCGAGCTCTACACGCTGGGCGAGCTGACCAAGCGCGCCTGGGCGCAGGACGTGCAGGTGATGATCGAGGGCCCCGGCCATGTGCCGATGCACAAGATCAAGCAGAATATGGACAAGCAGCTGGAAGCCTGCGGCGAGGCCCCCTTCTACACGCTCGGGCCGCTGACGACCGATATCGCGCCCGGCTATGATCATATCACCAGCGGAATCGGCGCGGCGATGATCGGCTGGTACGGCACGGCGATGCTCTGTTACGTGACGCCGAAGGAGCATCTGGGCCTGCCCGATCGCGACGACGTGAAGGTGGGCGTCGTTACCTACAAGCTGGCCGCGCATGCCGCGGACCTCGCCAAGGGCCACCCCGCCGCCAAGCTGCGCGACGATGCACTGAGCCGCGCCCGTTTCGAATTCCGCTGGCGCGATCAGTTCAACCTGTCGCTCGACCCCGACACCGCCGAGAAATATCACGACCAGACGCTGCCGGCGGAAGGCGCGAAGACGGCGCACTTCTGCTCGATGTGCGGCCCCAAATTCTGCTCGATGAAGATCACGCAGGAGGTCAGGGATTTCGCGGCGAAGCAGAACGCGCCGGTGGAGACGTTCGTAGCCACGGACGAAGCCGAGGCGGGGATGCGCGAGATGAGCGAGCTCTACAACGAGACCGGGCGGGAGCTTTACATCGGCGCCGGCGGGCGGGAGCATGACTGAATAGTGAGACCCTAGCGTGAAAGGCGCGGCGGTCTACCAGCTGCGGACTTTACATCCTTGGCTTGAGCTCGTTGCCACAGAAACTCTCAACCAAGCGCGCGCTTTTTCGTATCCCGGAACGCGATCACAAAGCCCTTAAAGCCCCTTCCGCCCGAACAGCCGCGCCACGCCCGGGCGCTGCGGCGGCGGCGGGGTGGGCATCGGGCCGGTGCCTTTCGCGCGCACTTCGAAGCGGCCGCCGATGCGTTCCGCCAGCTTCCGCTTCTCGCGCCATTCGTTGACGAAGCCCATCTTTTCCCAATCATCGACCGGCATCAGATCGGCCGGCGGCACGCGATCGTCGAAGGCGCGCTCAGGCGAGACATAGTCAGGCGACACGAAGCCATGCTCGCGGAACATCAGCGGCTGCAGCTCATAGAGGGGCACGTCGTCCGCCGCGGCCGGCCGGTGCAGCACGCGATAGGACAGGCTGCGATCCTCGGGGCCGAACGTGTCGCCATCGGGGATGATATAGCCGTTTTCCGTGGTGGCGATCCGCAGAAAGGCCAGCAGCGTCTCGTAATTGGCGCTCCACGGCAGGATGCTGGGCTCGATCAGCAGCTCGCGGCCGATGAAGTGGCGCGCGCCGAAGGTGCGGATGCCGACCGCGGCCTTTCCACCCGGCCCGTTGCGATCCCCGAACAGCCAGGGATGGATGTGGAGCAGGCCGGGCGCGTCGCCGCGGGCATAGTCCTCGAAATGCTCCCCCGGGATCAGCTGGTTGCTCTGCGTCCAGTGGACCGCGGAGGGCCTGGCATGATCGAATGCGATTCGACTGATCATCGCGCACACGGCGAGCCGGCGGCGGAAATGCGCCAGCGAATGGCCTTCCGGCTCGCGGCCGATCTGCGCCATCAGCCGCGCCAATTCCGGCGAATTGCCCAGCGCGCCGTGCGAGACGTTGATCAGGATATGCGATCGGCTGCGCGCGATGCGATCCCGTATATCGGGGCAGACGATGCCGGTCACGGTCGAGCCGAGCACCTGGCCGAACACAGCGGGGTTGGCCGGATTGTCGCAATATTCCAGCGTGACCATCAGATTGTCGCCGCCGTAAAGGCGATGAAAGACGCCCGGCTTGCATTCAACCTGGTTGAAGCGTGCGCCGCTGCGCTGCCCCTCGGTCGCGGTGAAAGCGCGCATGATGGCGTCCAGCGTATCGACGCGCCGGTCGAACAGCAGGCAGGCCTGGATCTCGTGCGGATAGAGCATGGCAGTCGCGCCCTTCGCTGGGGTCAGCGTCGCTGTAGCCGGAAGAGGATGAGCGATCGGTAAACCCGGTCCCAGCGAGGCGCGCGGATCAGGCGCCGATCTTCGCCGCCAGAATCCACGCCCAGACCACCCCAGTCGCCACGCCGCCGGCCAACGTCGCCTGGACGGCGCGGCGGAGCAGGCGCGACTGGGTTTCGATCGAGTGCAGGAAGGCGGCGAGCAGGCGCTGACGCAGCACGTCGTCCGGTTCGCGGCCGTCGACATCGAATTCCTCGCCCAGCAGCACCGCACGCAGCGCGAGCCCGGCTGCAAGAAGGAACGGCAGCAGGCCGGCCAGGCTGGCGATCGTCGCGGCCGGCTGGCTCGCGGCATCCAGGCTGAGCGGCGCGCCGGGCGATGCCGACACCGGATGTGTGCCGATCGTGATCATCAGCGCATCGAACGCCAGCAGCGCGCCGAGCCGCACCGACAGGTCGAGGTCGCGGTTCTGCAGATATTCGAGATCGGCGATGAAGCCCGCATCGGGCACACCGTGATGGATGCGCTGAAAGGCACGCAGGCGCGTGCGGGAGGATCGGCCGGTCATGGTGCCAGGCTAATCCCGTTCGCGCTTTTTGTCGCTGCCCGCCGACTCGCGAAGCTCGAACCGTTTCCGGTTCACCTCTCCGCCGCGCCTGCCTATGGGTTCCCCATGTCCCGCCCCGCCCCCCGCCTGCGCCCCCTGTCCGTGATGCGCGCCTTTCTGCGGAAGGAGGCGGCGGGGGGGCTGTTGCTGATGGCGGCGGCGGCGGTGGCGATGGGGGTCGCCAATTCTCCGCTGGCGGAGGATTATTTCGGCGCGCTGCACGCCACTCTCGGCCCGCTCAGCCTGCATCACTGGATCAACGACGGGCTGATGGCGCTGTTCTTCCTGGTGGTAGGGCTGGAGATCAAGCGCGAGTTCGTCGACGGGCATCTGTCGAGCTGGGCGGACCGGAGGCTGCCGATGATCGCGGCGGCGGCGGGCATGGCGCTGCCGGCGGCGGTCTATCTGCTGGTGGCGGGCGGCGATCCGGCGCTGGTGCGCGGCTGGGCGATCCCGGCCGCGACCGACATCGCCTTTGCGATCGGGGTGCTGGCGCTGCTCGGCCGGCGGGCACCGGCCTCGCTGAAGCTGTTCCTGACGACGGTGGCGATCGTCGACGATATGGGCGCGGTCGCGATCATCGCGATCTTCTACACCGCCAAGCTGAACCTGGTGGCGCTGGCGGCCGCGGGTGCGCTGATGGGCGGGCTGCTGGCGCTGAGCCGTGCGCGGGTGATGCTGCTGTGGCCCTATCTGTTGCTTGGGGCGGGGCTGTGGGGGGCGGTGCTGCTGTCGGGCATCCATGCCACCATCGCCGGCGTGCTGCTGGCCGCCACCATCCCGATCCGCCCGAGCCCGGCCGCGCCGGATGATGCCACCTCGCCGCTGCACCGGCTGGAACATGGGCTGCATCCGTGGGTGGCGTTCGGCATCGTGCCGCTGTTCGGGTTCGCCAATGCGGGCGTGTCGCTGGCCGGGGTCGGCGTCGCGCAGGCGATCGCGCCGCTGCCGCTGGGAATCGCGCTGGGCCTGTTCCTGGGCAAGCAGATCGGTATCTTCCTGAGCGTGCGCGGCGCGGTGGCGCTGGGGCTGGGCGACCGACCGTCAGGGGCGAGCTGGCTGCAGGTCTATGGCGTGGCGCTGCTGTGCGGGATCGGCTTCACGATGAGCCTGTTCATCGGCGGGCTGGCCTTTGCCGATCCGGCCCTGGGCGATGCGGTGAAGATCGGCGTGCTGGGCGGATCGCTGCTGTCCGCGCTGGCGGGCTATGCGCTGCTGCGGATCGCGCCGCGGAGATTTCCATGCTGACCGTCTTCGATCCGCGCCAGCAGGCGCATGCGCCCGCGCAGGAACTGCACAATGGCAGCTGGTCTCCCCATGCCGACGTGGCCGCGCGCGCGGAGATGATCCTTGCGGCGGTCGGGCCGACGCGGCCCCCGCGCGATTTCGGGCTGGCGCCGCTGCTGGCAGTGCATGATGCCGGCTATGTCGATTTCCTGCAGACGGCGTTCGAACGCTGGCAGGCGGCGGGGCGGCCGGGCGAGGCGATCGGCTATGCCTGGCCGGTCGTGGCCAGGCGCCGGATCGCGCCCGATCGGATCGACGCGCTGCTCGGCCGGTACAGCTTCGATGCCGTGACGCCGATCGGGCCGGGCACGTGGGATGCGGCGCATGCCGGCGCGCAGACTGCGCTGGAGGCGCTGCAGGCGGTGCTGGACGGCGAGGACCGCGCCGCCTTTGCGCTCTGCCGCCCGCCCGGCCACCATGCCGGGGCCGATTATCTGGGCGGCTATTCCTATCTCAACAATGTCGCGATCGCGGCCGAGGCGGCGGTGCGCGCGGGTCGACGGGTGGCGATCCTGGATGTCGACTATCATCACGGCAACGGCACGCAGGATATCTTCTGGGATCGCGGGGAAGTTTTCTTCGCCTCGCTCCACGCCGATCCCGCGACCGACTATCCCTTCTACTGGGGGCGCGAGGATGAGACCGGCGGCGGGGCGGGCGCGGGCGCGACGCTGAACATCGTGCTGCCGCACGGTACCGCGATCGGCGCCTATCTGGCCGCACTCGATCGCGCGCTGGCCGCGATCCGCGACTTCGCGCCCGATCTGCTGCTGGTGTCGTTCGGGGCGGATACGTTCGTCGACGACCCGCTGTGCCACTTCGCGATCCGCACCGCGGACTATGCCGCGATGGCCGCGCCGATCGCGGCTCTGGGCCTGCCGACGGTGGTGGTGATGGAAGGCGGCTATGCGGTGGATGCGCTGGGCGCGAACGTGGCCGGCTTCCTCTCCACCTTCTGAACCTTGCCCCGCACGAGCAGAGTCGTTAACCATTTGCCCCGATATCAGCTGCCAGATGTGTCCGGGGGGATGCCTGTCCGATGATCGAAGCCGTCGTGTTCACCTATTCGATGCTGGCCACGTTCGTGATGAACAGCATCACCCGCAATCGCCGCGCCAACCGGCAGACCGCGCCCGTGATCGAGATGATCGGCTGGATGCTGGTCGCGGTGTCGATGACGCTGCCTCTGCTGATCGGCGCGGCCTACCTCTATGGTTCGCTGAGGGTCTGATCGCGGCGGCGCAGTGCCGCCGCCGGTGCCGGATCTGCCCTGTCGACAGACGCTTGCTATCATGCCAGCTTCCCCGGGATCGGCGCATCGCCGATCTGTCTGGGGGGACATATGGATCGTCGTGATTTCCTGTGCTCGGCCGCGTCCATCACGCTGCTGACCGTGCCCAAGCTCGCCTTTGCGCAGACCGCAGGCCCGCCTGTCGCCAAGACGGTCGATGCGGTCGATCGGCGGCTGGGGCTCACGCTCCCCGATCCCTATCGCTGGATGGAGGATCCCAAGGATCCCGACTGGGAACCATGGATGCGCGGGCAGGCCGCCTATGCGCGATCCGCGCTGGACGCGCTGCCGGGACGCACGGCGCTGGCGCGGCGGATCGGCGAGCTGACCGGCGACCTGCCGGTGGCGCTGCGGATCGAGCGGGTGGGCGAGCGCGTGTTCGTCGAATATCGGCCGGGCGGGGCCAGCGTGCCCAAGCTTTATGTGATCGACCGGCCCGGCGGCGAGCGCCGGCTGCTGATCGATCCCGAAGCCGCCAAGGACGGCAGCGGCGCGCATGTCAGCCTGGATTGGTGGCATGCCTCCAATGATGGCGCGTTGGTGGCGTACGGCCTGTCATCGGCGGGATCGGAAGAGTCGGTCGCACGCATCCTGCGCGTGGCGGATGGATCGCACTTTCCCGAAGCGATCGATCGCGCGCGCTTCGCCAATCCGCAATGGCTGCCCGACGGGTCGGGCTTCTTCTATGTCCGCGGTCGTGAAGGCGCGGTGCGCGGCGCGGCGGACTATTTCGCGAACACCGTCTGCTGGCTGCACAAGGTGGGCACCGATCCGAAGCAGGATCTGCGGATCGTGGGCGGCGGCGATACGGTCGACGGGTACAAGCTACTGCCGATCGACTTTCCGTTCGTCATCACGACGCCCGAATCGGATGTGGTCGCGTTGCTGCCCTATGGCGGCGTGCGGCGCGAGAATCCGATCCTGACGGCATCGCTGGCGGACGCCGCGGCAGGCAAGCCGCGCTGGCGCACGGCGGCGCGGATGGAGGATCAGGCCACGAGTTTTGCACTGCGCGGCCGGGATGTATTCGTTGTTTCGGAACGCGATGCGCCGCTCGGCCGGATCCTGCGGCTGGATGCGGCCGCCCCGGACATGGCCCGTGCCGAAGTGGTGGTGCCGGAAGGCAAGGCCCCCTTGGAAACCGCGGACACCGGGCTGATCGCAACCAAGGACGGCATCTATTTCGCACGGCAGAATGGTGGACCGATGACGCTGCACTGCTATGCGCCAGGCAAAGGGGTCGCCGATATCGCGCTGCCGTTCGATGCCGGCATCTATGGCCTGTACGGATCGACCGACCGCGACGGCATCGACATCCGGATGGCGGGCTGGGTGCAGCCGATGGCGATCTATCGCTACGAACCGGGCGGCCGCATCACCGACACCGGGCTGAGCCCCAAGCCCGCCTTCTCGACCGCGGCCTACGAATCAGTGCGGTTGATCGCCACCGCGCGCGACGGCACCAAGGTGCCGGTCTCGATCGTCGCCAAGCGGGGCCTGAAGCGCGATGGATCCGCCCCCGCGCTCGGCCAATGCTATTCGAGCTACGGGATCTCGGCCTCGCCCGTCTTCTCGCCCCGCTACATCGCTTTCCTGGAACAGGGCGGCGTGCTGTTCGAGGTGCATGCCCGCGGCGGTGGCGAATATGGTGCGCCCTGGTGGCGGGCTGGGCAAAAGGCCAACAAGCCCAACACCTGGCGCGATTTCATCGACGGATGCGAAGCGGTGATCCGTGCCGGCTGGACGAAGCCCGAGCGGCTGACGGTGATGGGCACGTCGGCCGGCGGCATCGCGGTCGGCAATGCGGTGGTGGAACGGCCGGACCTGTTCGCCGGCGCAGTCGACAATGTCGGCTGGACCAACACCGCGCGCGCCGGGATCGAGCAGAACAGTGCCCCCAACTTCCCCGAATTCGGCGATCCTTCCAACGATGCCGAATATCGCGGGCTGGTGGCGATGGATGCCTATCTGAAGATCAAGGACGGCACCCGCTACCCCGCCATCCTGGCGATGACCGGAATGACCGATCCGCGCGTGGCGCCCTGGCATCCGGCGAAATTCGCGGCCCGGATGCAGAAGGCATCGACCGGCGGGCCGGTGCTGCTGCGCGTGACGTTCGATGCCGGCCACGGCGTGGGATCGACCCGCCAGCAGAGCGACGAGCAGTGGGCGGACGTGTTCGCCTTCGCGCTGTCGCACGGCAGGGATCGCGGCTGATCTGGTGGAAGGCGGTGGGCCCGGGCGGGCCTGCCGCCGATACATGCTGGAGCGGGCGAAGGGATTCGAACCCTCGACCCCAACCTTGGCAAGGTTGTGCTCTACCCCTGAGCTACGCCCGCTCTGGCGTGGTCCGCCAAACCGGGAGCCCGGCGGCGAGGCGCGGCTATTAGCGTGACGTATCGCGCTCGGCAAGCCCGAATGCGGGGCTTGGCGAAAGCGCCCGCGCGCCCACATAAGGGGGACAGCAATCGCAAGGGATGATGCAGCGTGGCGACACTGGGGATGACCGCGGCCGAACGCGAGGCGATCGACGGCTTCAAGCGCGATGTCGTCGATCCGTCGATGAACGCGCTCGTCATCTTGGATTTCTGGGCGGAATGGTGCGGCCCCTGCAAGGCGCTGACACCGGTGCTGGAAAAGGTCGCTGCTGCCTATGCCGACAAGGGCGTGAAGCTGGTCAAGATCAACGTCGACGAGAACAAGGTCGTCGCCGCGCAATTCCGCATCCAATCCATCCCCACCGTCTATGCCGTTTTCCAGGGCCAGCTGGTGGCCGATCTGACGCAGGCGCGCAGCGAGAGCCAGCTGGGCCAGATGCTCGATCAGCTGCTGCGCCAGCTGCCGATCCAGGGCGAGGCGCAGGCGCAGGCCGCCGAGATCGAGCCGCTGGTTGCGATGGGCGACGAGATCCTCGAATCGGGCGATATCGAGCGCGCGCTTTCGATCTTCGGGCAGATCGTGGAGATGGCACCAGAGCATCCGGGCGCGGTCGCGGGTCAGGCACGCGCGCTGCTGGCGGCCGGGCAGGCGGATGCGGCGGAAGCGGCGCTGGACGCCCTGCCCGCCGATGCCGCCCGGGATGCCGCCGTCCAGCGCGCTCGCGCAGCGGTGACGCTGGCCCGCGAAGCAGTGCCGGTGGACGATCTCGAACCGCTGCGCGCGCGGCTGGCCGCCAATCCGGACGATCAGGATGCCGCCTATGAGCTGGCGGGCGCGCTGATGGCATCGGGCGATCGCGACGGTGCGGCCGATCTGCTGCTGGACAGCATCGCGCGCGACCGGACCTGGAACGAGGGCGCGGCGCGCGCCCGGCTGCTCAAGCTGTTCGAGGCGGTCGGGCTGGAGGATCCGTGGGTCGGCGGCCAGCGCCGCCGCCTGTCCGCGATCCTGTTCACCTGATGGCCGGATCGCGCCAGCGCCTGTCGATCTTTCCGCTGGCGGGGGCGCTGCTGTTCCCGCGCAGCCAGCTGCCGCTGCACATCTTCGAGCCGCGCTATCGGGCGATGGTGGCCGATGCCCTGGCACGCGACCGGCGGATCGCGATGATCCAGCCGCGCGATCGCGGCGAACCGCCGGCCTTGTTCGATATCGGCTGCATCGGCCGAATCGCCGATGTCGAAGCGCTGGACGACGGACGCTATAATCTGGTGCTGGAAGGCGTGTCGCGCTTCCGGCTGCTGCGCGAGTTGGATGCTGGCACCAGTTTCCGCCAGGTCGAGGCGAGCTGCGACGAGTTCGACGACAGCGCGGAGCCGCTGGCGTTGGCCGCGATCGTGCGCGCCGATCTGGAGCGTGAATCACGCCGTTTCGCCGAAGCGCGCGGCTATATGGTGGATTGGGATGCCGTCGCCCGGCTCGATGACGAGGCGTTGGTCAACGGCATCGCCCAGATCGCGCCGTTCGATGTCGCGGCCAAGCAGGCGCTGCTCGAATTGCCCGACATCCGTGCGAGGGCCGAACTGCTGGTGCAGTTCATGCAGTTCTTCGCGCGGCGCAACGACGATGGCGAGGACAGCGCGACGTTGCAGTAGCCTGTCAGCGCGCGAACAGCTGGCCCGGATCGGCGAACGCTTTGAATTCCAGCGCATTGCCGCTGGGATCCCGGAAGAACATCGTCGCTTGTTCGCCCGGCTGGCCCTGAAAGCGAATATGCGGGGCCACGCCGAACGGGATGCCGGCGGTGGCCACCCGGTCGGCCAGCGCCTGCCACTCGTCCATTGCCAGCACCACGCCGAAATGCGGCACCGGCACGTCATGGCCGTCGACCGGGTTCGACCCGGCATCGCCGCTGTGCGCCACCCGGTGCGCCACGATCTGGTGGCCATAGAGATCGAAATCGATCCAGCTTTCCGACGACCTGCCTTCCGGACAGCCGAGCACGCCCGCGTAGAAGGCGCGTGCGGCGGCCAGATCATGGACGGGAAAGGCGATGTGGAACGGGCGCAGCGCAGTCATGCCGTCTGATAGCGCAGCCCGTTCGCTTGCACCAAGCGCGCCCCGGCCCTAGCGCGACGCCGATGCCTGCCTCGCTCCATCTCCGCTGGATGCTCGCGCTGATCGCGGGCGCGCTGGCTGCCACCGGCTTCGCACCCTGGGGATTGCTGCCGGTCGCGCTGGCCGCGCTGGCGGGCTGGCTGCTGCTGGTGCGGGCCGCGCCCACGCTGCGCCATGCGCTGGCGATCGGCTGGTGGTTCGGCCTCGGCCATTTCACGATCGGGCTGAACTGGATCGCCACCGCCTTCACCTATCAGGCGGCGATGCCGGCCTGGCTGGGCTGGCTCTCGGTGCTGCTGCTGTCGCTGTATCTGGCGGTCTATCCCGCATTGGCGGCCGGGCTGGCGTGGCGCCTGGGGCGCGACCGCCCGATCGCCTTCGCGGCGGTCGCAGGGGCGGGCTGGATCGCAACCGAATGGCTGCGCGCGACGATGTTCACCGGCTTTGCCTGGAATCCGCTGTCGGCGATGCTCGCAGCCTGGATCGGCGCGCCGGTGATCGCCGGCGGGCTGTTCGCCATCGTCGGCAGCTATGCGATATCGGGGCTGCTGCTGTTCGCGGTCGGGCTCACGATTGCGGCCGCGGAGCCGCGGCGGCGGTGGCCGGCCCTGGCGCTGGCCGCACTGGTGCTGGTGGCGCTGGCCACGACGAGCTGGACCGTGCCGGCTGCCACGGGGCCGCGCATTCGCATCGTGCAGCCCAATATCGGCCAGCAGGACAAGTGGAAGCCGGGCTTCGAGGCGCGCAACACGCAACTGCTCGTCAACCTGTCGCGCCGTACATCGGACGAACCGCGGCTGCTGCTGTGGCCCGAGGCCGCCGTAACCGACTATCTGGAAGAAGAGCCGCGCGCGCGCCGCAAGATCGCCAGCCTGCTCGGCCCACGCGACCTGCTGCTGACCGGGGGCGTGGCGCTGGTGTTCGACGGGGGCAAGGTGGTGGCCGCGCGCAACAGCCTGTTCGCGCTCGATCCGGCAGGGCGGCTGCGCGGCCGGTACGACAAGGCGCATCTCGTGCCCTATGGCGAATATCTGCCGGCACGCCCGATCCTGTCGGCGCTCGGCCTGTCGCGGCTGGCGCCCGGCGATCTCGATTTCCTGCCCGGCCCGGGGCCGCGCACGCTGGCGTTGCCCGGTTTCGGACGCGCCGGCAGCCAGATCTGCTACGAGATCATCTTCTCCGGCCATGTCGTCGATCGCGGGGATCGGCCGGATTTCCTGTTCAACCCGTCGAACGACGCCTGGTTCGGCGCCTGGGGGCCGCCCCAGCATCTGGCGCAGGCACGGCTGCGCGCGGCGGAGGAAGGCATGCCGGTGCTGCGATCGACGCCGACCGGCATCTCGGCGGTCATCGATGGTGCCGGCCATGTCACTGCACATCTGCCATGGCGGGTAGCGGCAGTCATTGATGCGCGGCTGCCGGCCGCATTGCAGCCCACGCCATTCGCGCGCGGCGGCAACGCCATAGCATTTCTTGTCGCCGCGATGCTCGCCGTGCTCGCGATTGCCAGCCACCGCGCCGCCCGCTAAAGGGCCGCATATAACGAATCCTTTATATGCGGCTCGCACCCGCGCCCACCGGAAAGGCTAACATGCGCAGCACCTATCTCTTCACGTCCGAAAGCGTCTCCGAAGGCCATCCCGACAAGGTCGCCGACCAGATTTCCGATGCGATCGTCGATCTGTTCCTGTCGAAGGATCCCGAGGCGCGGATCGCCTGCGAGACGCTGACCACGACCCAGCTGGTGGTGCTGGCCGGAGAGATCCGCGGCAAGGGCATCATGGACGAGAACGGCAACTGGGCGCCCGGCGTGCCCGAGGAAGTCGAACAGGCGGTGCGCGATACCGTGAAGCGGATCGGCTATGAGCAGGACGGTTTCCACTGGCAGACGCTACGCTTCGAGAACAACCTCCACCCGCAGTCCGCGCACATCGCGCAGGGCGTGGATGCGAGCGGCAACAAGGACGAAGGCGCTGGCGATCAGGGCATCATGTTCGGCTATGCCGCCAACGATACGCCCGATCTGATGCCCGCGACGCTGGACTATAGCCACAAGATCCTGGAGCAGATGGCAGCCGACCGGCATGCCGGCGTCGCGCCCTTCCTGGAACCCGACACCAAGAGCCAGGTCACGCTGCGCTACAATGGCAGCAAGGCAGTCGCCTGCACTGCGGTCGTCGTGTCGACCCAGCATGGCAAGGGCTATGACGAAGGCGAGAAGGAAGCCGAGCTTCACGCCTATGTGAAGGGCGTGATCGCCAAGGTGATCCCGGCCGAACTGCTGAGCGACGAGACCGCCTATCACATCAACCCGACCGGCAGCTTCGAGATCGGCGGGCCGGATGGCGACGCGGGGCTCACCGGGCGCAAGATCATCGTCGACACCTATGGCGGCGCGGCCCCGCATGGCGGCGGTGCGTTCAGCGGCAAGGATCCGACGAAGGTCGATCGCTCGGCGGCCTACATCACGCGCTATCTGGCCAAGAACATCGTCGCGGCCGGCTTCGCCCAGCGTTGCACGATCCAGCTGGCCTATGCGATCGGCGTGTCGAAGCCGCTGTCGCTCTATGTCGACACGCACGGCACCGGTACGGTCGGCGACGACCAGCTCGAGGCTGCGATCGGCCGGATCGAGAAGCTGGGCGGGCTCACCCCGCGCGGCATCCGCACCCATCTCGGCCTGAACAAGCCGATCTACGCCAGGACCGCGGCCTATGGCCATTTCGGGCGCAAGGCCGACGGCGACTATTTCCCGTGGGAGCGCACCGACCTGGTCGATGACCTGAAGGCCGCGCTGGCGGCCTGATCCACGGCTGGCGCGCCGCTGCCCCAATCAGGGCGCAGGCGCGCCGATCCGGATCAGCCACATTTCGGGTGGCGCGCCGATCCTGAGCGGTAGCAGCGACGTGCCGATGCCGCTGGTGACGACTAGCTGGCGGCCCGATTCCGAAACGACGCCGCACGCATAGCGCCTGCCATAGCGCGACATGGTGGAGAGCGGACCGATCAGCGGCGGCGCGATCTGTCCGCAATGGGTGTGGCCGGCCAGCACCAGCGGCACGCCCCGCGCCGCCGGGAAGACATCGGGGCTGTGGCTGAGCATCAGGCGCGGCCCGCCCAGCGCGCGGGCCGCCGCGATCGTCTTTGGCACGTCGGCCCGGCCCGTGAAATCATCGTCGACGCCGGCGACCGCGATCGGGCCGCAGCGTGCGGCCGCATTCGCCAGCACGGTCACGCCGACCCCGCGCAGGGCCGTCGCCATGTCGGCCCCGCCGCGCCAGTGATCATGATTGCCGGGCACCGCGATCGTGGTTAGGCGCGGTCGCAGGCCGGCCAGCGGCGCCACCGCTTCGGCTGTCGGCACGTGGCGCGTCGCGACCATCTTGTCGCTCACCATGTCGCCCGCGATCAACACACAGTCGGGCGCCAGCGCGTTGGCCTGTGCCACGATCCGGGCCAGGCGGGCCGGCGGCATGTCCGGCTCCGCCACATGGATATCCGCCATCAGCAACAGCGTGATCGGCGGCCCGGTCCAGCCGGGCCAGCGCACCGCCAGCGTGCGGACGACGGGCGTGCGCACCGCCTCCGCATAGCCATAGCCCAGCAACGCCACGCCAATCAGCAGCAGTATCGCGATCGCTCGCTGGATCATCATAACTCCTTTGCCGGCACCGAAGCTGCGGGCGATCGTTGCGCTTGGCGATGCGCGACTTCTCCCAGCTCCTCGATGCGCTTGTCTACACAAGGTCGCGCAATGCCAAGCTGCGGCTAATCGGCGATTATCTGCGCCGCGTGCCCGATCCCGATCGCGGGTTGGCGATGGCGGCGCTCACCGGCACGCTCGATCTGCCGGCAGTCAAGCCGGCCGCGATCCGCGCGATCGTGGAGGAGCGCGTCGATCCGATATTGTTCGCGATGAGCCGCGACTATGTCGGCGACATGGCGGAGACGGTGTCGCTGCTGTGGCCGAAGCCGCCGGGTGAACCCGCCGAGATCGACGATGGCGCACTGCGGCTGTCTGCAGTCGTCGAGAAGCTGGCGACGCTCGGCCGAGCGCAGGCACCGCGGGCATTGGCAACGATGCTCGACCATCTCGATGCGTCCGGGCGGTTCGCGCTGCTGAAGCTGGCCACGGGCGGGCTGCGTGTCGGCGTGTCGGCGCGGCTGGCGAAGACCGCGCTTGCCGATGCGTTCGGGGTGGACGTGGACGAAGTGGAGGAGCTTTGGCACGGCGTCCGCCCGCCTTATCTCGAACTGTTCGCCTGGGCGGAAGGGAGGGGTGATCGCCCGGTACCGCGCGATGCGCCGGTATTCCGGCCGTTCATGCTCGCCCATCCGCTCGAGGAGACGGTGGTCGATCTCGCCGAATATGCCGCCGAATGGAAATGGGATGGCATTCGCGTACAGATCGTGCGGGCCGGCGGCGAAACCCGGCTCTACAGCCGTGCGGGCGACGATATCACCGGCAGTTTCCCCGATGTGGCGGCGGCCTTCACTGCCGATGCCGTGCTGGACGGCGAATTGCTGGTGAAGGGCGAAGGGCAGGGCGGCGCGGATGGCGCGGCCAGCTTCAACGCGCTGCAGCAGCGGCTTGGCCGCAAGGCCGTGACGGCCAAGATGCAGGCGGACTATCCGGCGTTCGTGCGGCTTTACGACATCCTGTTCGATCAGGGCGCCGATGTCCGCGCGCTGCCATGGTCCGAACGGCGGGCTCGGCTCGAGGCGCTGGTACCGGCACTCGATCCCGAGCGGTTCGATCTTTCCGCGCTGATCGCGGCCGACGATTTCGAAGCACTGGCCGGTATCCGCGGCGGCGCGCGCGATGCGGCGATCGAAGGCGTGATGCTCAAGCGCCGCGACAGCCCCTATGCCTCGGGCCGGCGGGTCGGGCTATGGTATAAGTGGAAACGCGATCCGCTGACCGCCGATTGCGTGATGATGTATGCCCAGCGCGGGCATGGCAAACGATCGAGCTTCTATTCGGACTACACGTTCGGCTGCTGGACTGCAGACCCGGCCGAGGGTGGCGAACTGCTGCCGGTGGGCAAGGCCTATTCCGGCTTTACCGACGAGGAACTGGCGTGGCTGGATCGCTTCGTGCGGACGAAGACGGTGCAACGCTTCGGCCCCGTCCGCGAAGTGGAAAAGACGCTGGTCTTGGAAGTTGCGTTTGATTCTATCCATGAATCCAAGCGCCACAAATCGGGCCTGGCGATGCGTTTCCCGCGCATCGCCCGTATCCGGCGCGACAAGCCGGCTGCAGAGGCCGACATGATCGAGACACTGCGCCGGATGATCGCGTAATCCAGGCGCCAAACCTTTCGCTTCGCTGACAATCCCATTCCGCGTCGATTAAACTGATCGCAGCTATTTCCCGTGCAACACTGAAGTTGTTGGGAGTGGTTGAGATGATCGGACAGACCCGTACTGCGCACCGTGCAGCCTGGACGGCGGAGGCCGATGCAGAACTCACCCGCCGGCTGCAGGCCGGGGAATTGCTGGGCGATGTCGCCCGCGCGATCGGGCGCACCCAGGAAGCGTGCCGCAGCCGTGCCAACATATTGGGCGTGCCGGTCAGGTCCACCTTGCGCAAGGGCCGGGTCGGCTTTCATGGCGAAGGTGCGCCCATAGCCTGCGCCGCGGGCGCTCAATCAAGCGGCGATCGCGATCCGTAACGGCTGTCGATGAAGCGCATATTGTCCGTAAAGGCATCGATATTGCCCTGCGCGAGCGATTTCGACATCGCCCGCAGCCGTTCCGCCATCACATCGAGCCCGTCGTTCAGCACATAGCTGGCCGACCGGCCGGTGCGGCGGAAGATTTCGGACCGGTGCGCGGCTGGGATGTCGACATAGCTCTGGATCAGGCGCGGCATGTGCACGCTGCGCATCTGATCGAGATCGACACGCGTGCCGGCTGCCAGGCTGTCGTCGCTGATCCGCGATTCGAGATCGGCGATCAGTTCCAGCACTGCGCGCACCTTCGCGCGCGAGGCATCCGGGATGCGCGGATCATCGGGGTCTGGTGCCGATGACGGCGCGGGCGCAGGCGGCGTCGCAGGTGCGCGCTCGGCCGCGGGCGGCGCTGCCGCGGGTGCGGCAGGCGCGGGGCCGGTATCGCCCAGCCAGGCGCGTACGCGATCGAACAGGCTCTTGTCGGTCATCTGCGGCTCCAGCCGCGGCTTATCCCGATCGCCCCCCGCCCGCCAAGCCTTTCACCGAACGGGGTGAGCAATCAGATCCGCTGCGGGCCCGATGCCAGCGCATCGGCCGCCGATCCCAGGCTTGCCAGCGAGCGCACCCGGAAATCCCCCACGATCGCCAGTGCCGCCCGCGCCTCGCCGAGCGAGGCGGTGAGCCGCGCCAGCTCGGCATCGGCCTGGGACGCATCGTCAGTCAGCCGCGCAGCGGTGCGTTCGGCCGCCTGGGCGATGCCGCGGTCCAGCTCGGCGATGCGATCCAGCGCCAGCCGTTGCTGGCCCAGCGCCCGTGCCACGGCGACCGCGGTCGACAACGCCGCCAGTGTCACGGTGCGGATCCGGTCGATCGCCTTGATCAGTTCGAGATTGTTGCGCCGGATCAGGTCGAGTGCCAGCCAGCCCTGGCCGGCCACCGCCGCCATCGTCAGCAGATCGGCGGTGCGCCCGCGCGCGTGCAGCAGCGCACCATCGCGGATCGACGCGGCGCGCTGCGGATCTGCCTGCGCCAGTTCGCGTGCGGCGGCATCCAGCTTGGCATCCAGCGCGCGGGCCTGATCGGTCGCCAGGTCCAGCGCCGCCATTGCTGCCTTCAGCCGCTCGCGATCGCCGTCGATCGCGGCATTGTCGCGGAGCAGCGAATCGCGCGCGGTGATCAGGCCGCGCAACAGCCCGGCGATCTCCGGCTCGGCCGCTTCGAAACGCCTGAAATAGTCTGGCAAGCGCGGGGGGGCGGAAGCCAGGCCGAACAGGCGACGCGGGGCCAGGAGATCGGCGTTCGCAGCCGGATCGAGCGCGGCGACCAGCACGCCCAACCGATCCAGATCGGCGCCCAGCGCGGTTTCGGCCTGGATCGCTTGCGCGGGGCGATCGACCAGCCTTGCCGACAGGGCGGACGCGGCTTCCATTTCCGGCTGGCCGAACCCGGCGATGCCGTCAGAGCGACGGATGAATTCCGGATCGTCGATCGGGCTCGCCAGCAGGCGCCGGACGAAGCGGGCCGCCTTGTCCTCGATCGCGGCGCGCTCGGCCGGGTCGCGCGCCGGGCGGGTGGCGGCGGCTGGTATCGGATCGGGCGGGTCGAGCGAGAAATCGGTCACGATGGCGCCTAAACGCAAAACGGCCCGGACCGCGCGATCGCGGGCCGGGCCGCCATGTCTCGACCGATCCTTACTGGAGCGGGCTGAGGTTCACCGCCGCGTACTTGCCGCGACGATCGACTTCCAGTTCGAAGTTCAGGCGATCGCCCTCGTTCAGGTTCGTCATGCCCGCACGCTCGACAGCGGAGATGTGGACGAACGCGTCCGGCTGGCCATCGTCGCGCTGAATGAAGCCGAAGCCCTTCATCGCATTGAAGAACTTGACGGTGCCCGAAGCCTTCTCACCAGTCAGCTGGCGCTGCGGGCCACCGGCGCCGGCCGGGCCACGCGGGGCGCCCGGACCGCTGGCATCGCGCGGCGGACCACGATCGGTAACCGGCATCGGCTCGCCATCGATCTTCAGGTCGGTCGCGGAGATGCGGCCGCCACGATCGACCAGAGTGAATTCAAGCGGCTGACCCTCGGCCAGCCCGGTCAGGCCGGCCTGCTCGACAGCAGAGATATGGACGAACACGTCTTCACCGCCGTCATCGCGCACGATGAAGCCGAAGCCCTTCTGGCCGTTGAAGAACTTGACGATGCCCTTGCCCTCGCCGATGACCTGCGCGGGCATCCGGCTGCCGCCGCCGCCACCACCGCCGAAGCCACCACCGCCGCCGCCGCGGAAGCCACCGCCACCGCCGCCACCGCCGAAACGATCACCGCCGCCGCCATAACCGCCGCCCCCGCCGCCGAAGCGATCACCGCCGCCGCCATAGCCGCCACCGCCACCGAAGCGATCGCCACCACCACCGCCGCCGCCGTAGAAGCTGTCGTCACCGAAGCCGTCGCGCTTGTCCTTGCCGCCGCGCTGCCCGCGCCGTCCACGATCAAAACCCATGCCTGAAAAATCTTTCCGAACCCGCCCCTGTCATGAAAAACCCGCACGCCGGGCGATGCGCGCACGTCCTTCAGCGCGCAATTAACCGCGCCGGCGATTCGCCTTAAAGTAAAAACCGCTGTTCGGCGAGCGTTTTCGCCGCAACCCGCCTTGCCGTCGGCTCAGGCCAGCAGCGTCCGCGGGTCCGGCATCGGTTCGCGGCGCTGCGCGCGAATCAGCGACATCACGCTGCGGACCGCCGCCCAGATCGCCACCAGCAGCCCCGCCGGCGCCACCAGGAAGATGGCAAGACCGAAAGTGATGACCGACAATATCACGCCGACGACGCTCGCCGCGATCACGATCCAGAAGGTGCGCAACAGGTAAGTATAGTGCGATGCCTCCCACGGCTGGGGCGATTCCTGCCGCCAGACATAGGCCAGCACCACCGCCACCAGCGAAGTCAGCCCCCCGGTCAGGAAACCGCCGAGGTTGAGCAGCGAGATGATCGACGGGCGGTTGAGGTCGAAGCTGCCGGTGCCTGTTGCAGCCGGCTTGTAGGGATTGTTCATGGTCAGCCCCCTTCCCATGCAAGCGGTGACGCCTGCGGAACGACTGCCAGACTGACGCTTTTAGGCGACGTACGCAATCAGGGACGATCCATGGCCGAATTTCTTGCGCTGTTCTCCGATCCGACGGTCTGGGCCGCGCTCATCGCACTCGTCGTGATGGAAGTCGTGCTCGGGATCGACAATCTGATCTTCATCTCGATCATCTCGAACAAGTTGCCGGAAGACCAGCGGGCGAGAGCGCGCCGGCTGGGCATCCTGCTGGCTCTCGGCATGCGGCTGATCCTGCTCTCGATGATCGCCTGGATCGTGGGGCTGACCACGCCCGTGTTCGACCTGGGGATCAGCGGCCCCCCGACCGCGACCGGTCAGCCCAGTTTCGAGACGGTCTTCTCGTGGCGCGATCTGATCCTGATCGCGGGCGGCCTGTTCCTCGTCTGGAAGGCGACCAAGGAAATCCATCATGCCGTCGATACCGCGCCGACCGACGACCTGTTCGAGAAGAAGACGGTGGCGGCGCTCGGGTTCGGGGCTGCGATCGTCCAGATCATCCTGCTCGATCTGGTTTTCTCGATCGATTCGATCCTGACTGCGGTCGGCATGACCGAACATCTGCCGGTGATGGTGATCGCGGTGCTGGTCGCCGTCGGCACGATGCTGCTGGCGGCGGATCCGCTGGCCAGCTTCATTCACCGCAACCCCACCGTGGTGATGCTGGCGCTCGGCTTCCTGTTGATGATCGGCATGGTGCTGATC
This sequence comes from Sphingomonas canaveralia, assembly GCF_047238125.1. Classification (NCBI taxonomy): domain Bacteria; kingdom Pseudomonadati; phylum Pseudomonadota; class Alphaproteobacteria; order Sphingomonadales; family Sphingomonadaceae; genus Sphingomonas; species Sphingomonas canaveralia. Next base: position 2,543,556 of record NZ_JBDFMH010000001.1, on the reverse strand, counting down.
GCGGAAGGCTTCGGCGCGCATGTGCCCAAGGGCTATATCTATGCAGCGATGGCCTTTTCGGCCGGGGTGGAAGCCCTCAACATCTGGTCGCGGCGGGCGCAGGTGCGCCGTGCCGCAGCGGGCGGATCCGGGTCCGCCGGGCATTGAGCCGCGGGCCGCCCACGCCTATGCGGGGGTATGACAGTTCATTTTCACGAAGAAGACCTGCCGGCCGACGTGCTGGCGCCCGGCCCCGTAGCCATCGACACCGAGACGATGGGCCTCGTGTCCGCGCGCGATCGACTGTGCCTGCTCCAGATTTCTGATGGGCAGGGTGACGAGCATCTGGTTCGCTTCGGCCCGGCCAGCGATTATTCGGCACCCAACCTGCGCCAGGTGCTGGCCGATCCGGCACGGCTGAAGCTCTATCATTTCGCGCGGTTCGATCTGGCCGCGATCCGCCATTATCTGGGGGTGATGGCAGCGCCGGTCTATTGCACCAAGATCGCCTCGCGGCTGGTGCGGACCTACACCGATCGCCACGGGCTGAAGGAACTCGTGCGCGAGATGCTGGGCCAGGACATTTCCAAGCAGCAGCAGTCTTCCGATTGGGGCGCGCCCGAACTGAGCGACGCGCAAAAGGATTACGCGGCGTCGGACGTGCGGTTCCTGCACCAGCTGAAGCTGCGGTTCGACGAGCGACTTGAGCGTGAGGGGCGCGCGGCGCTGGCGCAGTCCTGCTTCGATTTCCTGCCTGCCCGCGCCGAGCTCGATCTGGCCGGCTGGCCGGAGATCGATATCTTCGCCCATGCCTGATCGCCCGGCGGCTGCCCCCCATGTCTGAAGCGGCCCAGCTTGCGCGGTCGCAGCGCCAGCGCTGGGCGATGGCGGGCAGCAGCCATGATCGGCTGATCGGTATCCTGCGCATCGTGCTGCCGGTGGCGGTGGTGCTGCTGTTCCTGTTCCTGCTGACCGCGCCGCTGCTGGGCGGCCGCGATATTTCGTTCGTGCTGGCCAAGGATCGCGTGCAGGTCGCCAAGGAACGGATGCGCGTCGCCGATGCGCTGTATCGGGGCACCGATTCGCGCGGTCAGCCCTTCGCGTTGAAGGCCGGATCGGCCGTGCAGGTAAGCTCGCGCGATCCGGTCGTCCGGCTCAACGATCTCGCTGCCGAAATCGTCCAGCGCGACGGCCCCGCCACGGTTCGGGCCAGATCCGGCCGATACGACATGTCACGGGAACAGGTGGCGGTCGATGGCCAGGTGGTGATGACAGCGGCCGACGGCTACCGGCTCGAGACGCGCGACGTGACGGTCGATCTGAAGACCCGGCGGGCGGTGTCGGGCGGCGCGGTCGACGGGCGCATGCCGCTCGGCACGTTCAGCGCGAACCGGCTGTCGGCGGATCTGGCCGCGCGCACCGTGCGCTTGGATGGCCGTGCCCGCTTGCGTATCGTTCAAGGGGTCGCCAGATGAGCGGAATGACCCGCTCCGCGCCCGCCTTGCTGCCCGTTCTGCTGCTCGCCTGCGCCACGCCGCTCGCCGCACAGACATCGGCGCTGAAGGGACATGACAGCAACGCGCCCGTCGATGTCGAGGCGGATCGGATCGAGGTGCAGGACCGTGCCGACAAGGCGGTGTTCTCGGGCAATGTCCGCGTCAAGCAGGGCACCCTGAACATGAGTGCGTCGCGGCTGAACGTCTCTTACGCCAATGGCGCAGGATCGGGCGTGCAGATCCAGCGGCTCGATGCGTCGGGCGGTGTGGTGGTGCAGAGCCCCAGCGAGACCGCGCGCGGCAATTTCGCGATCTATGATCTCAATCGCCGGCTGATCACGATGCTGGGTGGCGTCACGCTGATCCGCGGAGCCAACGAAGTGCGCGGCGGCCGGCTGCTGATCGATCTGACCACCGGCCGCGCGACGGTGGACGGCAGCGCGGTCGGCGGGGCGGCCGGCACCACGTCGACCGGGCGCGGCGGCCGTGTCACGGGGCGCTTCACCGTCCCGCAACGCACCGGGAACTGACGAGGGGGAGCGGGCAGTCATGGCGAAGATCAAGACGCAGCCTACGCCTACCGATCCCCATGACTTCATCGCTGCCGTAGACGATCCGAAGCGACGTGCCGATGCGGAGGCGATCGTGGCGATGCTCGAACGCGTCACCGGTCATCCACCGGCGATGTGGGGGCCGTCGATCATCGGCTTCGGCAGCTATGACTATCGCTACGACAGCGGCCATTCGGGCACCATGTGCCGGCTCGGATTCTCGCCGCGGAAGGCCAATCAGGTCCTCTACGTGCTGACCGGCGCGGCTGGCGAGGAGGATCGGCTCGCGCGCCTCGGCAAGCACCGGATCGGCAAGTCGTGTCTCTACATCAACCGCCTCGCCGATATCGATCCGGCCGTGTTGGAGCAGATCGCGACGGACGCATGGGACGAGATGAACCGGCGGTACCCGCCCGCCGGGCCGGCCTGATCAGCGGGCTGGCCATTGGCGCGGACGCATGCGAGTGGGACCCGATCCTGGATCGGACATTCCGGGCGCATGCAACAAACCTGCCAGTTGCCGCTGCCTAAACCGTCCGGTAACCATTTGCGGTAGAAACCGAACGGAACCGGCATGAACGACCCTGCGATCCTCGATCTTTCCGCTCCCAGCGCCGACGGCCAGGCCGTTGCGCGCGGGCTGTCGATCGTCTCGATCGCGAAAGCCTATGATCGGCGGCAGGTGCTGTCCGATGTCAGCCTCGATGTCGCGCAGGGCGAAGTCGTCGGGCTGCTCGGCCCGAACGGCGCGGGCAAGACCACCTGCTTCTATTCGGTGATGGGCCTGGTGCGGCCGGATGCCGGGCGGATCCTGCTGGATGGCGAGGACATCACCGGGCTGCCGATGTATCGCCGCGCGATCCTGGGGCTCGGCTATCTGCCGCAGGAAACCTCGATCTTCCGCGGGCTGACGGTATTCCAGAACATCATGGCGGTGCTGGAACTGGCCGAGCCGGACGCCAAGGCGCGTAATCGCCGGGCAGAGGAACTGCTCGGCGAATTCCACCTGACCCATCTGCGCGATTCGAACGCGATGGCGCTGTCCGGTGGCGAGCGGCGGCGGTGCGAGATCGCGCGCGCGCTGGCCGCCGATCCCTCGATCATGCTGCTCGACGAGCCGTTTGCCGGCATCGATCCGATCTCGATCGCCGACATCCGCGATCTGGTAAAGGATCTGAAGCGGCGCGACATCGGCGTGCTGATCACCGACCATAATGTCCGCGAGACGCTCGACATCGTCGATCGCGCCTGCATCATCTATGATGGCAAGGTGCTGTTCCAGGGCAGCCCCGAAGCGCTGGTGGCCAACGAGGATGTCCGCCGCCTGTATCTCGGCGAGGGCTTCTCGCTCTAGCCGGATGGCTGGTCGCGCGATCCGTTCATGAGCCTCGCCCCGCGCCTCGATCTGCGCCAGTCGCAATCGCTGGTGATGACGCCGCAGCTGCAGCAGGCGATCAAGCTGCTGGCGCTCAGCAACCTCGAGGTCGAGACCTTCATCGCTGAAGAGATCGAGAAGAACCCGCTGCTGGAGGCGGGCCGCGAGGACGGCCCGGTCAGCGAGCCCGGCACCGGCGAGGCGCCCGAGAGCGATATGCCGGACGAACCCGCCACCGCCGATCGGCTGATCGAGGCGGGCGATGCCGCGGCCGACGCCCCGCTCGATGTCGATTATGATGCCGAGACCTTCCATCACGACAGCGCTGCCGATTCGGCGCGCGGGCTGGATGGTGGGCTTGGGCTCGACGGCGGCATCGGCGGCAGTGGCGGAGACGAAGGCTTCGATCTCGACAGCCTGTCGGGCGAAACGCTGTCGCTGCAGGATCATCTGCTCGCCCAGGCTGGCATGGTGCTGTCCGGCAGCGATCTGGCGATCGCGCGGCACCTGATCGATCTGATCGACGAGGCCGGTTACCTGACCGCCGGGCTGCTCGACGTCTCGCAACGCCTCGGCGTCGCGCTGGTGCGGGTCGAGGCGGTGCTGGCGGCGATCCAGGGGTTCGAGCCGACCGGCGTCGGCGCGCGCGGGCTGGCCGAGTGCCTGGCGCTGCAGGCGCGCGAGGCCGATCGCTACGATCCCTGCATGGCCCGGCTGATCGACAATCTCGATCTGGTCGCACGCGGCGCGCTGCCGCAGCTGCGCCGGCTGTGTCAGGTAGACGACGAAGATCTGGCGGACATGCTGCGCGAGCTGCGCGGCTATGATCCGAAGCCTGGGCTACGCTTCGGCGGCGCGCGGATCGAAGCGGTCTCGCCCGACATCTTCATCGCGCGCACCCGCACGGGCTGGGCGATCGAGCTGAACAACGCCACGCTGCCGCGGCTGCTCGTCAATCGCGGCTATTATGCGGAACTGTCGCGCGGCCCGCAGGACAAGGCATCGAAGGCGTGGCTGGGCGATTGCCTGCAATCCGCCAACTGGCTGGTGAAGGCGCTGGACCAGCGCGCGCGCACGATCATCAAGGTTTCGACCGAGCTGGTGAAGCAGCAGGAGGCGTTCTTCCTGAAGGGTGTCGAGCATCTGCGTCCGCTGACGCTGAAGACCGTTGCGGATGCGATCGGCATGCACGAATCGACCGTCAGCCGGGTGACGTCGAACAAATATCTGATGTGCGAGCGCGGCCTGTTCGAGCTCAAATATTTCTTCACCTCGGCGATCCAGTCCGCCGATGGCGGCGATGCGGCCTCGGCGGAGGCTGTGAAGAGCCATATCAGCCGGCTGATCGCGGGCGAGGGCGCGACGATCCTGTCGGACGACAAGCTGGTCGATCTGTTAAAGGAACGCGGCTTCGACATCGCTCGCCGCACGGTCGCCAAATATCGCGAGGCGCTTGGGTTCGGATCGTCGGTGCAGCGCCGCCGGCAAAAGGCAATCGGCGGGTAGCGTCGGACGGTACCGACCCATCCACCCCCGTTCGTGTCGAGCGCAGTCGAGCCACGCTGCGCAGCGCCTGTGAGACGTCCCTCGACTTCGCTCGGGACGAACGGACCGCGGTGCTGGCTCAAACCAGCTTCAGATCAGCCGCGCGCCGCCTTTTCCGCGATCCCGGAAAGCCCGTCGCGCCGATCCAATTCGGCCAGTACCTCAGCTAGCGGTACGCCGCGATCGGCCAGCAGCAGCAACAGGTGAAACAGCAGGTCGGCCGCCTCGCCGGTCAGCGCGGCGCGGTCCTCGGCCAGCGCGGCGATCACCGTTTCGACCGCCTCCTCGCCCAGCTTCTGCGCGATCTTGGGAGTGCCGCGTGCGGACAGCCGGGCGACGTAACTCGTGTCCGCATCACCGGCGGCGCGGCGGGCGGCGATCACGGCTTCCAGGCGGGCGAGCGTATCGGACATGGCAGCGGCGGTTGGACGAGCGCCCCTGCCCGGTCAAGTCAGCCTTCGTCGCGCGGGCCGCGCTTGCGGCTGACGTGGCGGCCGATCAGAAGGCCCGCGACCCCGCTTGCGAAAAGCGCGAAATCGGTCGGCTCGGGCACCGGCACCGCCGCCTGGGCGAATGCCGGCGCGGCCATCGCCGCCATCGCCAGCAGCGTGCCCCGCAAAAGGATGGCCATTCGTCACTCCCCACGTCGCAAGGCAGAACGCACCCCGCCTCACGCAGCGTCGCAAGAGTCCGGCCAGCTCCGATCAAGCGGTGCGAGTCTCGCAGCTTGGCTGGTTAATGCGCGATTCCCAAACGTGGTTAATGTCAAGAAAACCGACGCTGCGGGCAGCGCACGGGCAGCCCGGCCGCAGCCAGTGCGGCATGCGCGTCGGCAATGCTATGCTGCCCGAAATGGAAGATCGATGCGGCCAGTACCGCGCTGGCATGGCCATCGATCACGCCCGCGACCAGATGATCGAGCGTGCCGACCCCGCCGCTGGCGATCAGCGGCACGTCGACCGCATCGGCGATCGTGCGGCACAGCGCGAGATCATAGCCGTCACGTGTGCCGTCCCGGTCCATCGACGTCACCAGCAGCTCGCCCGCCCCCAGCGATGCCAGCCGCACCGCATGCGCGACCGCGTCGATCCCGGTCGGGCGGCGGCCGCCATGGGTGAAGATCTCCCACTTGCCCTCGCCCACCTGCCGGGCGTCGACCGCGGCGACCACGCACTGGCTGCCGAACCGGTCCGCCATGTCCGCCACCAGCTCAGGCCGCGCGACCGCGGCGGAATTGACCGCCACCTTGTCGGCCCCCGCCAACAGCAGCGCCCGGGCGTCGTCTGGCGTGCGCACGCCGCCGCCTACGGTGAGCGGCATGAAGCAGACCGCCGCCGTGCGTGCGACGACGTCAAGAATGGTGCCGCGGCCTTCATGGCTGGCAGTGATGTCGAGGAAGCACAGCTCGTCCGCGCCGGCGGCATCGTAGAGCCGCGCCTGTTCGACCGGATCGCCGGCATCGGCCAGATCGACGAAGTTCACGCCCTTCACCACCCGCCCGCCCGCGACATCGAGGCAGGGGATCACGCGAGTGCGGACCGTCATCGCAGGGCCGCCTTCAACCGCGCGCCACGGCCAGCGCCTCGGCCAGATCGAGCGTGCCGTCATAGAGCGCGCGGCCGGTGATGACGCCTTCGATGCCGTCCGATGCGCGGCGGGCGAGCGCGAGAATGTCGCCCAGATCCTTCACCCCGCCGCTGGCGATCACCGGGATACTGGTGCGCCGCGCCAGCGCCAGCGTCGCATCGATGTTGCAGCCTTTCAGGAGCCCATCGCGGCCGACATCGGTGAACAGCAGCGCGGCAACCCCGGCATCGGAGAAGCGCGCGGCCAGATCGGCGACGGAAACGTCGGAGACGTCGGCCCAGCCCTCGGTGGCCACCATGCCATCACGCGCGTCCACGCCGACGACGATCCGGCCGGGCAGGTCGCGCGCGGCCGCCTTTACCAGATCGGGATCCTTCAGCGCGGCGGTGCCGATCACGACGCGATCGACCCCCAGCGCCAGCCAGCGATCGATGCTGTCGCGGGTGCGGATGCCGCCGCCGACCTGCACCTTGCCGGGAAAGGCGCGCACGATCGCCTCGACCGCCGCCGCGTTGACGCCGTGCCCGGCAAAGGCCCCGTCGAGATCGACGACGTGGAGATGATCCGCGCCCTGATCGGCGAAAGCGCGTGCCTGCGCGGCGGGATCGTCGCCATAGATGGTGGCGCGATCCATGTCGCCTTCAGCCAGGCGCACGACCTGGCCGGCCTTCAGATCGATCGCGGGAAAGACGATGAGGCTCATGGCATCCAATCGAGAAAGCGGGCGAGGAAGGCGAGGCCGTAGGCCTGGCTCTTTTCGGGATGGAACTGCACGCCGATCAGCGTGTCGCGGCCGACCGCGGCCGTGATCGGGCCGCCATGATCGGTGCCGGCTAGCCGGTCGGCCGGATCGGCTACGTCGAACGCATAACCGTGCAGGAAATAGGCTTCACCGGGCACGATCAGCGGATGATCGCCCGCAGGCGTGACATCGTTCCAGCCCATGTGCGGCACCTTGGCATCGGCGGACGGCAAGATCGGCCGCACCGTGCCCCCGATCCAGCCAAGCCCGGCGTGCAGGCCGTGTTCCTCGCCGCGATCCGCCATCAGCTGCATGCCGACGCAGATGCCCAGAAACGGACGCGCGCGGCCGATCGCGGCCTCGTTCAGTGCCTCGGCCATGCCGGGGATCGCGGCAAGGCCGGCCATGCACGCGCCAAACGCGCCGACGCCGGGCAGCACGATCCGGTCTGCGGTGCGCACAGCCTCCGGTGTGGCCGTCACCGAAAGCCCGGTCGCACCGGCTGCACGCAGCGCATTTTCCACTGAGCGCAGATTGCCCGCGCCATAATCGATCAGCGCGATCGTCATCCGATCAGATCGGTGAGCGCGGGATGGGCGAAGCTGGCGCCGAACGGGATCACCTCGATCTCGGCGACACCCGAGGTGACGAAGGGATCGGTCTCAGCCAGCGCCTTCACGCGTCCGGCATCGCCACGGACGATCAGCACGCCGCCGGTGCGCGGATGCCGGCGGCCGGCCAGAATCAGCAGGTCCGCCGCCAGCGCTTGCTTCAGCCAGCCGACGTGCGCCTTCATCTGCGCGTCAACCGCCTCCAGCGGCGCGACATAGGTGATCAGCACCACGCACAGCGGCGCGGGATCAGGCACCGCCGAGCGTGCCCTTGGTGGATGGCACCGCATCCGCCTTGCGCGGATCGATCGTCACCGCGGTGCGCAGCGCGCGCGCGAACGCCTTGAAGATGCTCTCGCTGATATGGTGGTTGTTGCGGCCGTACAGCGTCTCGACATGCAGCGTGATGCCTGCCGCCGTCGCCAGCGCGTGGAAGAAATGCTCGATCAGCTCGGTATCGAGCTCGCCGAGCTTCGCCTGCGTGAAGGTGCTGCGCCAGACCAGGAAGGGCCTTCCCGAAATGTCGATCGCGACCCGGCTCAGCGTCTCGTCCATCGGCGCATAGGCGTGACCATAGCGGGTGATGCCACGCCGTTCTCCCAACGCCTTGGCGATCGCCTCGCCGATCGCGATGCCGCTGTCCTCTGTGGTGTGATGCTGGTCGATATGCAGATCGCCGGTCACGTCGAGATCGACGTCGATCAGCGAGTGGCGCGACAGCTGCTCGATCATGTGATCGAGAAAGCCGATGCCGGTGCGCACCGCATAGCGGCCTTCACCATCCAGATCGATCGTGACGCGGACATCGGTCTCGCCGGTCTTGCGGTGGATGGTGGCGCTGCGCATGACCGCGTGCCTATAGCGGCTGGCCCGCCCCACGCAACGCCTTGACCCTCGCCGCCCCGGCGTCCACCAAGGCGCGATGACCGATGGCACTGCAGACAGCCTGATTCCGTATGACGAGATCGTGCAGGAAGCCCTGCGCGCCGTCGTCGGCCGCGTGCTGGGCGAGGTCGAACGCGGCGGCGGGCTGCCCGGCGACCATCATTTCTACATCACCTTCAAGACCGGCGCGCCGGGGGTGGATATTCCCCAGCACCTGACCGAGCGGTTCCCCGACGAGATGACCATCGTCATCCAGAATCGCTACTGGGACCTGAAGGTGAAGCCGGACGGGTTCGAGGTCGGCCTGTCGTTCAACCAGGTGCCGGCGAAGCTTTCGATCCCGTTCGCGGCGGTGACCGGGTTCGTCGATCCGGCAGTGAATTTCGCGCTCCAGTTCCAGGCGCAGGCGGACGACGAGGACGCCCCCGAACATGCCGGGGCCGGCAACGATGCGCCGGTGGCGGTGCCGGTCGAAGACGGATCGAACGTGGTCTCGGTGGATTTCACGCGGAAGAAGTAGCGGAGCAAGCCATGACCGTCGCCCCTGCGCAGGCAGGGGGCCATGGCTCTTTTTCTGGCCGCGCCGTTTTGCAGATCGCAAACCCGTGGCGTGCCGCCAGCCTGACCCGTGTGGCATATCGATCAGCCATGGGCCCCTGCCTTCGCAGGGGTGACGGTGTAAGCTGAACCAAGTCCTGCGCAGCCGCGTTCCGGTGGGATGAGCGACACCCGCACCGAAACCGACAGCTTCGGCCCCATCGAGGTTCCCGCCGGCGCCTATTGGGGCGCGCAGACCCAGCGATCGATCGGGAATTTCCCGTTCGGCCCGGAAGAGCGGATGCCGATCGGCATCGTGCACGCGCTGGCGATCGTGAAGCAGGCGGCGGCGCGGGTGAACCGGCGCCATGGGCTGGCGGCGGACAAGGCCGATGCGATCGAGGCGGCGGCGGCCGAGGTCGCGTCAGGCGCGCTCGATGATCAATTCCCGCTGGTCATCTGGCAGACAGGCAGCGGCACCCAGACCAACATGAACGTCAATGAGGTGATTGCAGGCCGCGCCAACGAGCAGCTGACCGGCACGCGCGGTGGCAAGGTGCCAGTCCACCCCAACGACGACGTCAATATGAGCCAGTCGTCCAACGACAGCTTCCCGACCGCGCTCCATGTTGCAGCGGCGCGCGGCGTCGTCGACCGGCTATTGCCCGCGCTGGCGCGGCTGCACGATGCGCTGGATGCGAAAGCGCGGGGCTGGGCGGGGCTTGTGAAGATCGGTCGCACCCATCTGCAGGATGCGACGCCACTGACGCTGGGCCAGGAATTCTCGGGCTATGCGCACCAGTTGCAGCGCTGCCGCGCGCGGATCGAGCCGGCGGTGATGCATGATCTGGTCGCGCTGGCGCAGGGTGGCACCGCGGTCGGCACGGGGCTGAACGCGCCTGCGAAATTCGATCGCGATGTCGCACTGGAAATCGCGCAGATCACCGGGCTGCCGTTCCGCCCGGCGGAGAACAAGTTCGAGGCGCTGGCCTCCAACGATCCGCTGGTCCATCTGTCGGCCACGCTCGCCGGGCTGGCGACCGCGCTCACCAAGATCGCCAACGACATCCGCCTGCTCGGATCCGGCCCGCGGTCCGGTCTGGGCGAACTGCGCTTGCCCGAGAACGAGCCCGGCAGCTCGATCATGCCCGGCAAGGTGAACCCCACCCAGTGCGAGATGCTGACGATGGTGGCCGCACAGGTGATCGGCAATCACATGGCTGTCACCGCGGGCGGAATGCAGGGCCATCTAGAGCTCAATGTGTTCAAGCCGATGATCGGGGCGGCGGTGCTACGATCGATCGCGCTGCTGAGCGTGGGGATGGAAAGCTTCGCCGAACGCTGCGTCGAAGGCATCGTGGCGGACGAGGGTCGGATCGCCGAACTGGTCGAACGCTCGCTGATGCTGGTCACCGCGCTCGCACCCGAGATCGGGTATGACAATGCCGCGAAGATCGCCAAGCATGCGCATCAGCAGGGGCTGACGCTGCGCGAGGCGGGGCTCCAACTGGGGCTGGTGGATGCCGGCACTTTCGATCGGCTCGTGCGCCCCGGCGACATGGTCGGCTGATTCGAGATCGCGTTCGTGGAACATGCGACCGCGCCGCGCGCTGTGGCGGCGAACATGGGAGCATGATGATGTCCTGGACCACGGCACTCGGCGCGCTGATCGGCGGCGCCATCGACGCATCGGACGGCGACGACGCCAGCTGGGATGGCGCGCTGAAGGGCGCGCTTGTCGGCGGGGCGCTGCGTATCGCGGTGCCGGTCGCGCTGACCTACGCCACCGGCTGGCTGGTCCTGAAGGGGATCGGCGAACTCAAGGACCTGGCGTTGAGTGAGAAGAAGGGAAACAAGGCATGATTGGCAAGATTGTCGGTGCGCTCGTCGGGCGCGAAATCGATCGGCGCGACGGCACCGGCGGCACGAAGGGCGCGATCCTGGGCATGGCGGCGGCGGGCGGCCTGCGCCGGCTTGGGCCGCTCGGCCTGGTGCTGGGCGGCGCCTATGTTGCCAAGAAGGCCTATGATCGCCGGCGCGGCCGGATCTGACCTGTCGCGCGGGGCCGCGGATCAGCGCGGCCCCGCCACCAGCCCCAACCGATCGCGCATCGTCCAGCGCGTGGTCAGCAGCACGGCGACGATCGCCAATCCCGCGGCGAGGCCGATCCAGATACCGAGCCCGCCCCATCCGAACCGGAAGGCGAGCGGCACGCCAACACCGAACCCCACGATCCAATAGCCGAACAGCGCGATGATCATCGGGATGGTGGCATCGTGCAGGCCGCGCAGCATGCCGGCCCCCACTGCCTGTGCGCCGTCGACCAGTTGGAACAGCGCGGCGATGCCAAGGAACGAGACCGCCAGCGCGACCGTGCGCGCATTGGCCGGATCGCCGAGATCGAGGAACAGGCCGACCAGCGGGCGCGGCACCAGGACCAGCGCCAGCGCCGTCGTCGCCATGAACCCCACCCCCAGCCACCAGCTTGTCCAGCCTGCCCGCGCCACCGCACGCGGATCGCCGCGGCCGAGCGCCAGGCCCACCCGGACCGTCACCGCCTGCGACAGTCCCAGCGGCACCATGAACGACAGCGCCGAGATCTGGATCGCCACCGCATGCGCGGCCAGTTCCTCGGTGCCGATCAGCCCCATCAAGAAGGCGGCGGCGTTGAAGATGGTGACTTCGAACAGCAGCGTCAGCGCGATCGGCAGCCCCAGCCGCCAGATTGCCCGGAAGCGCGGCCAATCCGCCCGCCAGACATGGCCGAACAGATGATAGCGGCGGAAACGGCGGTGGCGCACCACCACCAGCGCCAGCCCGCAGAACATCGCCAGATTGGCAAGCGCGCTGCCCACCCCGGCCCCGAACAGGCCGAGGCCGAAGCTAAAGATCAGCATGTAGTTCACGGCCGCGTTGAAGATCACCGCGCCCGCGCCGATCACCAGCGCCCAGATCGGCCGTTCCAACGCGGACACGAACGATCGCAGAACCAGGAACAGGAACAGCGGCAACAGCCCGAACATCATCGGGCGCACCATCGATGCCGCATCCGCCGACAGCGCCGGATCCTGCCCCATCGCCAGCAGCAGCGCCTCTGCCTGCCACAGCAACGCCCAGAGCGGCAGGCAGAGCGCGACTGCCGCCCACATCGCCTGGCGCACGGTGCGCCGCACCTCGCGCACGCTATGCGCCCGCGCGCCGAGCTCGCGGGCGATCATCGGCGCGGCGGCGGTGACGACGCCCGTGCCGAAGAAGACGCAGGCGTTGATCAGGTTCACGCCCAGCGTCGCCGCCGCGAGGCTGCGCGCGCCGAGCCGGCCGAGCAGCACGACATCGGTGGCGTGGATCAGCGCGGATGCGATGTTGGTCAGCACCAGCGGATAGGCCAGCGTCAGCGTGGCCGCGATCTCCGCGCGCCAGCCGCCTGCCGGCGTGGTGATGGCTTCGTGCTGTTTCATGATGGCCGCCGTCTAGGCGAGCGGCCGGTGCGGCGAAAGCTCAGCGATGCGGGCGCGACAGGATCCAGAGGCTACAGACGATCGCGATGCCCAGCGGCACCCAGCGCCACGGTTCGGGCAGGAAATAGAGACCGCCGGCCGCGCTACCCGAAAGGCCGATCGCCGCCGCCGCCTTCCCGCGCCGGCTGATTGCGCCATTTTCACGCCAGGCGTGAATGTGCGGGCCGAAGGTCGGGTGGGCGAGCAGCCGGCGTTCGAATTCGGGGTTGCTCTTGCCGAAGCAGAATGCCGCCAGGATGTAGAACGGCACCGTCGGCAGCAGCGGCAGGAAGATGCCCACCGTACCGATCGCCATCGCGCTGGCGCCGCCTGCGAACCAGAGCCGGCGATGCAGTTCCGCTGTCGTCATCATGATTGCTCAAAAGTTGGCCAGGGTGGCAGACGCGTGCGGCGGGTCGCCGGTTCCACGACGGATCGTTCGTCCGCCTTGTCGGTTCATCGAGCAACATTCGAAAGGCAGGCCCATCCCATGGCAACCATCGCAGGCGAAGCGCCGCCCCGCCCATCCGTGCGGCAGGATCCGGCAATGCAGGTCATGCTCGACATCAACGGCGAACGGCATGCGCTGGAAATCGATACCCGCACCACGCTGCTTGATGCCCTGCGGGATCATCTGGCGCTGACCGGCACGAAGAAGGGCTGCGATCATGGCCAGTGCGGTGCCTGCACCGTGCTGGTCAACGGCACCCGGATCAACAGCTGCCTGTCGCTGGCGGTGATGCACGAAGGCGACGAGATCACGACGATCGAAGGGATCGGATCGGCCGTCTCGCTGCACCCGATGCAGGCCGCGTTCGTGCATCATGACGGTTTTCAGTGCGGTTACTGCACGCCAGGCCAGATCATGTCCGCTTTGGGCATGCTGAAGGAGCATCGCGCAGGCATGGCGAGCCATGTCACCCCCGACGTGGCAGCCGATGCGATCCCGCTCGACGACGAGGAACTGCGCGAGCGGATGAGCGGCAATATCTGCCGTTGCGCCGCTTATCCCAATATCGCCAAGGCGATCCGCGAAGCGGAGGGACGCTCGTGAAGCCCTTCACCTATGAGCGTGCCGGCGATGCCGACACGGCGATCCGCGCGGCGCGCGCCCAGGCCGGCGCGCGCTTCATCGCGGGCGGCACCAATCTGCTCGACCTGATGAAGCTGCAGATCGAGACGCCGGCGCATCTGATCGACATCAGCCGCCTGCCGCACAGCGCGATCGAAGACGACGGCGATGGCTTGAAGATCGGCGCACAGGTCGGCAATGCCGCACTGGCGGCGGACCGCCGCGTGCGATCGCGCTGGCCGGTGCTGGCGGAGGCGCTGCTGGCAGGCGCAAGCGGGCAGCTGCGCAACAAGGCATCGACCGGCGGCAACTTGCTGCAACGCACGCGCTGCACCTATTTCTACGAGCGCGCGATGCCGTGCAACAAGCGGGACCCCGGATCGGGTTGCGCGGCGATCGGCGGCGCGAACCGCAATCACGCAATCCTCGGCACGAGCCCGCACTGCATCGCCACCCACCCGTCGGACATGGCGGTGGCGTTGCGGATGCTCGATGCGACCGTGCTGACCCAGACGCCGGGTGGCCATGACCGCGCGATCCCGATCGGCGATTTCCATCTGCTGCCGGGCGATACCCCGCAGATCGAAACGGTGCTGGAGCCGGGAGAACTGATCACGGCCGTGAAGCTGCCAGCGCCGCCCCCCGGCAGAATGGCCTATGTGAAAGTGCGCGACCGCGCCTCCTACGCGTTCGCGCTCGTATCGGTCGCGGCGGCGATCGCGGTCGAGAATGGCGAGATTGTCTCGGCGCGACTGGCGTTCGGCGGGCTCGCTCATCGCCCCTGGCGCGATCCGGCAGTGGAACGGGCGCTGTTGCATCGTCCGCCAACCCGCGAGACCTTCGCGGCTGCCGCCGATGCGCTAGTCGCGGATGCGCGCGGCTCGGGCGACAATGATTTCAAGATCCCGCTGGTGCGGCGCACGCTGATCGCGACGCTGGCCCGGCTGACCGGGGACCGGACATGAGCGACACCAACACGCTGAAGATGGATGATGCCGTCGCCCCCGCCGCGCTTGAGCGTGGCGACGGTCCGCTGGGCACTGCGGTCGATCGGATCGAAGGGCCGCTGAAGGTTTCCGGATCCGCCACCTACGCCCATGAATATCGCGCCGATCGGATGGCCTATGGCTTCATCGTCACCGCCACGATCGGCAAGGGCAAGGTCGATCGCTTCGACACGGTCGATGCCGAGGCCGCGCCCGGCGTGATCGCGGTGATCGATGCCGGCAAGGCCACGCCGCACGACGGATCGAATTTCGGCGAGGCGGCGGCCGGCACCGGCAATCGCGAGATCAGCCATTTCGGCCAGCCGCTGCTGCTGGTGGTGGCGGATACGTTCGAGCAGGCCCGGGCCGGCGCAGCGCTGGTGCGCGTGCATTACAAGCCCGATGCTGATGGCCGGTTCGATCTGGCCGCTGTGCGCGACAAGGCGGTGATCCCGAACCCGATGATGGGCCTGCCCGATCACCGCAAGGGCGACTTCGACGACGCGTTCGAGAAGGCGCCGGTCAGGATCGATTCGGACTATACGACCCCCACCCAGATCCATTGCGCCATGGAGCCGCACGCCGCCCTGGCCGAGTGGCGCGACGACGAGATCGTCGTGCACGCATCATACCAGATGATGGATTCGGTGCGGAAGCAGCTTGCCAAGCAGCTCAGCATCTCGGCCGACAAGGTCCGGCTGCATTCGCCCTATGTCGGTGGCGGCTTCGGATCGAAGCTGGGGCTGAATCCGGAGACGATGTTCGCAGCTTGGGCCGCACGTGAGCTGAAGCGCCCGGTGAAGGTTGCACTGACCCGGCAGCAGCTGTTCACGATGGCCGGCCGGCGGACCGACAGCATCCAGCGCGTACGGCTGGGCGCGGAAGCGGATGGCCGGCTCGTCGCGATTGGCCACGATGCGCTGGTGTCGAACCGTTCGGCCGAGCCATTCTACGAACCCGTCTGCATTTCCACCGTCAACCTCTATGCGGCTGAGAACCGGCGGATCAGCCACCGCATTGCCGCGACCGACCTGATGGTCGCGGTATCGATGCGGGCGCCGGGCGAGGCGATCGGCCAGCTCGCGCTGGAATCCGCGATGGATGAACTGGCGCATGAGATCGGCGTCGATCCGGTCGACCTGCGACGGATCAATGAACCCGATGGCGATCCGCAGACCGAGAAGCCGTTCTCGTCGCGCGGGCTGCTGGCTTGCCTGGACGATGGAGCCCGGCGGTTCGGGTGGCAGACACGCAATCCGGTACCGGCGCAGGTGCGGGACGGCGACTGGCTGGTGGGTATGGGCATGGCTTGCCTGGCGCGTACAAATTATCTCCAGCAATCGCAGGCAAAGGTGCGGATCGAGCGGGACGGCACGGTCACGATCGAGACCGACATGACCGACATCGGCACCGGCAGCTATACGATCCTGGCGCAGATCGCCGCCGAAACACTCTCGCTGCCGGTTGCATCGATCAAGGTTGTACTCGGCGATACCGCGCTGCCCGTCTCGGCTGGCTCGGGCGGGTCGTGGGGCGCCGCCAGTGCGGGGTCATCGGTCTACTTGGCATGCGAACAGCTGCTGAAGACGCTGGCCGAGCGTGCCGGCGCCGATGCGGATGCTCCCGTTGCGCGCGATGGCGCGCTGATCGTCGGCAACAGCGCGCGGCCGTTCGTCGATCTCCTGCAGGGCGAGGCGCTGGAAGCCGATGGCGTCATCAAACCCGGCAAGACTTCCAAAAGCCACAGCCAGGCTGCGTTCGGTGCGGTGTTCTGTGAAGTCGGCGTGCATGTCGCGACCGGCGAGGTGCGGGTGCGGCGGATGATTGGCAGCTTTGCGGCGGGCCGGATCCTCAACCCCAAGACCGCCGGGTCGCAGTGCATCGGCGGCATGGTATGGGGGATCGGCGGCGCGCTGCACGAAGATGCGGTCATCGATACCCGCCACGGCCATATCACCAACGGCGATCTCGGCGAATATCATGTCCCCGTTCATGCCGATATCCCCGCGATCGAGGCGCATTTCATCGACGAGCGCGACCCGCTGGCGAACCCGCTCGGCGCGAAGGGCATCGGTGAGCTTGGCATCTGCGGATCCGGCGCTGCCGTGGCCAATGCGGTGTTCAATGCCACCGGCGTACGCGTGCGCGATTTCCCGATCACGCTGGACAAGCTGCTGGCCGGTCTGCCCGACCTCTGACCGGTCAGCCGCGCGCCAGCGCCGCGGTCAGCATGCTGCGGATCGCGCGCAGTTCACCGTTCGTGTCGGCGGGGGGCGGTGGCGCGTCCTCCACCGGGGCAGGCGGGCCGGATAGGATCTCCCTGCGGGCCAGCAGTTGCTGCACACCGCGGATCGTATAGCCCTCGGCATTCAGCAGGCGATCGATCCGACGCACCAGCGCGACGTCGCCCGGCCGATAATAGCGGCGATTGCCGGCACGCTGCAGCGGCTTCAGCTGAGGGAACCGGGTCTCCCAGTAACGCAGGATATGCTGCGGCAGGCCCAGTTCATTCGCGACCTCGCCGATCGTCAGGAATGCGCCGTCCGCTTTTGCCCGCGATCCGCTCACCCGGTCATCCCGCTTCGACGATCCGATCGCGCATCGTCTGGCTGGCGCGGAAGGTGAGCACCCGGCGCGGTGCGATCGGCACCTCGATCCCCGTCTTGGGATTGCGCCCGACGCGCTCGCCCTTGTCGCGCAGCACGAAGCTGCCGAATCCGGAGATCTTCACATTCTCGCCATTGGAGAGCGATTCGCACATATAGCGCAGGATCTGCTCCACCATGCCGGCCGAATCAGCGCGGGAGAGGCCGACATTACGGTGGATTGTCTCGGCGAGATCCGCCCTGGTCAACGTGCCTGCACCCATGATCGCCCCCTTGCCTCAAGTGCCCAGTCACACAACAGTAATCCGATGGGAGCGCGGCGAAAAGCCCCCGTTCACAGCCGAACGACCGCTGCTCCCCAGGTGAAGCCGCCACCCATCGCCTCGAACACAACCAACTGGCCCGGCTTGATGCGGCCGTCGCGCACCGCCTGGTCGAACGCCAGCGGCACCGATGCGGCAGAGGTGTTGGCATGCTGATCGACGGTCACGACCACGCGCGCTGGATCGAGCGAAAGCTTCTTCGCGGTCGCATCCAGGATCCGGCGATTGGCCTGGTGAGGCACCACCCAATCGATCGCGTCGGCCGACAGACCGGCCTTCGCCATGGTTTCGCTCAGCACCGCGGCCAGGTTGGTAACCGCGTGGCGGAACACCTCGCGCCCCGACATGCGCAGCTTGCCGACAGTGCCCGTCGTCGAAGGGCCGCCATCGACGTAGAGCAGTTGGTTATGGCGGCCATCGGCATGCAGGCTGACCGCCAGCACGCCGCGCGCATCGGGCCCCTGTTCCGCGGTTTCCTCCGCTTTCAGCACCACAGCGCCGGCGCCGTCGCCGAACAGCACGCAGGTGCCGCGATCCTGCCAGTCGAGGATGCGGCTGAACGTTTCCGATCCGATCACCAGCGCGACATCGGCGCTACCGCCGCGGATCATGCTTTCGGCGACCGACATAGCATAAAGGAAGCCGGAGCAGACGGCCGCGACATCGAACGCGACGCAGTCATCGATGCCGAGCGCGGCCTGAACCTTGGTGGCGGATGCCGGGAAGGTCTGGTCCGGCGTCGCAGTCGCCAGCACGATCAGGCCGACCTGGGACGGCGCGATGCCTGCCGCCTCCAGCGCGCGACGCGCGGCGTCGGTCGCCAGCGTCGCGGTCGTCTCGTGCGGGCCCGCGATGTGGCGGAAACGGATGCCGGTCCGCTCGACGATCCACTCGTCGGACGTGTCCACCGTCTCGGCCAGCTCGGCGTTGGAAACGCGCCGTTCGGGCAGTGCCGAACCCGAACCCGCGATCACAGCCCTGCGCATCAGTCTTTCGCCCGTCACGCCACCGCCTCGCTGGGGCTGCGCATCTTGGCCAGATCCTCCGCAATGCGGCGGCCGATATCGTTGGTCACCAGCTTGCTGGCTACGCCGATCGCGTTGGCGATCCCCTGCGGCGTCGCACCGCCATGGCTTTTCACGACCACGCCGTTCAGGCCCAGGAAGACTGCGCCGTTATGGTTGTTCGGATCGAGATGGTGGCGCAGCAGCTCAGTCGCCGGGCGCGAGATCAGGAAGCCGATCTTCGAGCGGACCGAACTGGTGAAGGCACGCCTGAGCAGATCGGTGACAAAGCGGGCCGTGCCCTCGATCGTCTTGAGCGCGATGTTGCCCGCGAAGCCGTCGGAAACGATCACGTCCGCCTCGCCCCGGCCCAGGCGATCGCCTTCGATGAAGCCATCGAACTGGAGATGGAGATGGGTCGCGGCGCGCAGTTGCTGGGCGGCGTCACGCAGCTCGTCGGTGCCCTTCAGTTCTTCGGTACCGATGTTCAGCAGGCGCACGCGCGGCCGTTCGATGCCGAGCGCCGCGCGCGAATAGGCGGCACCCATCACCGCGAACTGGACGAGATTGCGGGCGTCGCACTCGGTATTGGCGCCCAGATCCAGCATCACGACGTCATTGTCGCCGAGCGTCGGCAGCAGCGCGGAGAGCGCGGGCCGATCGATTCCCGGCATGGTGCGCAGCGCCAGCTTGGACATCGCCATCAGCGCGCCGGTGTTTCCGGCGGATACCGCGGCATCGGCCAGGCCGGATTTCACGTCCGCGATCGCGAGGCCCATCGAAGTCGTACGCGCGCGGCGGATCGCCTGGCTGGGCTTCTCCTCGCCGGAAATCGCCTCGGGCGCGTGCGCGATCTCGGCACCGTCCGCCAGTGCGGGATGACGCGCGACTTCGGCTGCGAGCTGATCACGATCGCCGTGCAGCCGGAACCGCAGGCTCCGGTTTGCCGCGCGTGCCAGTGCCGCACCCGCGATCATCGTCGCAGGGCCGCCGTCGCCGCCCATCGCGTCGATCGCGATCCGCGGCGGCTCGGTCTGCTGGCCCATGCGTCGAATCGCCGGGTTAGGCTTCGGTCGAGATGATCTCGCGCCCGTTATAATGGCCGCAAGCGGTGCAGAGATTGTGCGGCCGCTTCAGCTCGCCGCAATTCGGGCATTCCTGGAATGCCTCGACCGTCAGCGCATGATGGCTGCGACGCATGTTGCGCCGCGAAGGCGAAGTTTTTCTCTTGGGGACGGCCATGTCGGCACCTGTTCCGTGTCGTTCAAAAAAATGCGCGACGAGCCTCGCCGCTATGGATGCCGACGGCCAAAGATGGCCGCGGACCCTGGCGGCCGGGCTCGTCGCGAGCGGCGGACCTATACCGATTCCGCGCGCGGTTGCAAGGCTGATAGCCGCGCCCTTCGCAGCCGGCCGCGGCGGCGCTATGCGGGGCGGCATCCGAACCTTGCAAGGCTTCCCCCGATGATCCTGCCCATCACGCTTACCATCGCCGGCGCGGCCGCCATCCTGAACGTCTGGCTGGCATCGCGGATCGTGCCGATGCGGTTGAAAGGCAAGGTGCTGCATGGCGATGGCGGCAATCCCCTGCTGCTGCGGCGGATGCGCGCCCACGCCAACTTCACCGAATATGCGCCGATCGTGCTGATCCTGATGGGCCTTATCGAGGCTGCTCACCAAAGCGCGCCGTGGCTCTGGTATGTCGGGATCGCGTTCGTGATCGCGCGGATCGTGCACGCGTTCGGGATGGATCGTGATGGGCCGGGCCCGCTGCGCGCGGGCGGCATCCTCGTCACCTGGGCCGTGCTGATCGGGCTGGCCGGCTATGCGCTGACCATTCCCTATCGGATGCCCGCGCCCGCTCCGGCCGCGTCATCCGTCTCGGGCTGATCGCCACCGGGCGGTACGAAGCCGATCTGCTCCAGCCGCCAACGGCGATCCGGCGGGCCGGGCCAGATCGCATCCCCGTCGATCGTGGCTTCGGGCCTTGCGCCGACGACGACCGCGTGGATCATCCGGCCGGTCTCGCGCATCCGCACCTCCGTTCCGGGATAGCGCGCGTCGAGCGCGGCGTGCAGCGCGCGGGCGTCCTCGGCCACATCGTCGCTGTCGAGGGCGCGGGGCGCGCCGTCGATCAGTTCGGCAGCCGCGATGCCGAGCGCGCGGATACCGTCGTGCAGGATGCTGGCGGAAATGACTGCTGCTGCGGCAGCGTCGGCCCACCACCAGCCGAGGCCCAGGCCGATGATGCCGCCGACGCCGGCCAGCCCGGTCATCCAGTCCGCTTTCTGCATCATCGCATCGGTGTGGAGCACCTTGTCCGACATGGCGCGCGCCAGCGGCAGCTTCATCCGGCCCAGGATCAGCGGCGGAATGGAGGAATAGATCAGCGCCGCGATCATCAGCCAGCCCTGCCAGATCTGCTGCCCGAACAGCGTGATGCCGGCCACGGTGGCATGATCGGCATGGATCAGGGTAAGCGCCGATTCGACGAGCAGGATCGATCCCGTCGCCGCCAGCGCGACTGCCGAGATCAGGAACGCCAGGCTGTGCGCGCGAGCGAAACCGAACGGGAAGCGTGCATTCGGCTCGCGGCGCTCGAACCGGGCGGCGATCAGGAACACGATCGCCGGCACCAGGCTCAGAATATCCTCGATCCAGGCGGTGCGCATCGCCTGGCTGCCGCCGGCGACGAGCCCCATCACCACGACGATCGAGGCGATCCAGACGACCGTCCACCATTCCAGCCGCACCGCGCGGGCGTGGAGCCGAGCAATCTCGGGCGGGACCGCGCTCACCGCGACAGGGCCCGCGTTTCGCGCTCGACCAGCATGATCCAGCGATTCTCACCATTGGGCAGCGCGGCGACCAGCCCATGCCCGCCATAATCGCGGATCGGATCGGTCAGCGTGACCAGGCGGGACCAGGGACTGGCGCCATCGAAATGGCCGATCACGACGTCCAGTCCGCCCGCTTCGAGCTCGGCGAGCAGCGGTTCGGCCGATCCGTGGCGGATCACGGGGCGGGCGGCGGTGCGGCGGGCGATGCGATCGATCAGCGCGGCCTGCTCGGCTGCACCCCGCGCGTCGCCGCCATTCGCGATCAGCCCGACACGAAAACTTCGGTCCGCTTCAATTCGATCCAGCGTGCCATCCGGATCGCGCGGCAGATCGCAACCGACGACGATCAACAACAACAGCAAGGGTGCGCAGCGGATCATTGCGCGGGGTGAACGAGCCCCGCGCACCGCCGTTCCGATCAGCCGCCGGCCAGCACGCGATCGGCCACGAACGGGTTGGTCTGCCGTTCGTGCGCGAAGGTGGACATCGGGCCATGGCCGGGTACGAACGCGGTCTGCCCGCCCAGCGGCCACAGCTTGGTGGTGATCGCCGCGATCAGATCGGCATGGTTGCCGCGTGGAAAATCGGTTCGGCCGATCGATCCCTGGAACAGCACGTCGCCGACCATCGCCACGCCCGACGGCGCATGGTGGAAGATCACATGGCCGGGCGTGTGGCCGGGGCAGTGATAGACGTCGAGCGTGAGATCGCCGACGGTGACCGTGTCGCCATCGACCAGCCAGCGATCGGGTTCGAACACTTCGCCGCGGATGCCATATTTGGCGCCATCCTCGGCCAGCCGGTCGATCCAGAAGCGGTCCGCCTCGTGCGGCCCCTCGATCGGCACGCCCAGTTCCTTCGCCAGCACGCCGGCCGATCCGCAATGATCGATATGGCCGTGGGTGACGAGCAGCTTCTCGATCGTCACCCCCTGCTGCGCCGCCGCCGCCTTCAGCTTGCCGAGATCGCCGCCGGCATCGACAAAGGTGCCACGCATCGTCTTCGTGCACCAGAACAGCGTGCAGTTCTGCTGGAGCGGCGTGACCGGAATGATCATTGCCTTGAGCGGGGCCGTCTGGGTCATGCGCCCCATGTGGCGGCAAGGGCGGCGGGGGGCAAGGAGCTGGAGCTTCGAGATATCCGAAGTTTAAGGTTAGGCCGCATTAGTCTGTGTCCCGGCCAGTGGCACTTGTTGCGGGCGGCTCAGAGATGAAGCCAATCCTGAATGGAACGCGCGCTCGCTGCAGGGCAAAAATTACTCCACCGATACAACGATACGGTATGGAGACATTCATTCCGGTGAGGTGAACCGCTCGCGAGCCACTCGCCTTCAACATTGCGGCAAGCTCATCATCCGATAACGCCTTGCCCTCCGCGCTGAGCGTGCATCCCCCCTCGCCGGTGACGCCCACGTGCAAATTTAGCGGAGGCTGAGATGGCGACGTTGAGCAGGCCGTAGCACTCGCGAGGAACAGCAAGAACGGTCGGCGCTTCAGCATTTCGACTTGTGTCCTTGGTCGCGACCTTACTGCAGTCCTCGCAACGCGCTGGCCAGAAGCTCAATCGACCCGCTTTAGCCCCGTCGCGAACCGCGCCGCCCGCGCCACATAGCCCGCCGCCGACTGGCCGAGGCCCGCGCGCTGGTCGTCCGACAGCGTCTTGATCGCGCGCGCGGGGGCGCCGACGATCAGGCTGCCGGGCTCGAAGACCTTGCCTTCGGTCACAAGTGCGCCCGCGCCGACCAGGCAGCCGTCGCCGATCACCGCGTTGTTCAGGATCGTCGCCCCCATGCCGATCAGCACGCCATTGCCGACCGTGCAGCCATGCAGGATCGCGTGGTGGCCGATCGTGCAGTCCGTGCCGATCGTCAGCGGGCTGCCGGGATCGCTGTGCAGCATCGCGCCTTCCTGGATGTTCGTGCGCGCACCCACGACGATGGGCGTATTATCCGCGCGGATCACCGCGCCGAACCAGACGCTGGCGTCCGCATCCAGCCGCGCATCGCCGATCAGGTCGGCAGAGGGCGCGATCCAGGCGCTGTCGGCAACGATCGGCCGGGCGCCGTCGATCTCGTAGCGAGGCATCAGCCGGCCGCCTTCAGCTTCAGCCGATAGGCGTGGAGCAGCGGCTCGGTATAGCCGTTCGGCTGCTTGACGCCGTCGAACACCAGCGCACGGGCGGCCTGGAAGGCGAGGCTCCTGTCCTCGTTGCCGGCCATCGGGCGATAAAGCGAATCGCCCGCATTCTGCGCATCGACCTTCGCCGCCATTCGCCGGAGAGCGGCCTCGGCCTCGTCGGCGGTGCACACGCCGTGCAGCAGCCAATTGGCCATGTGCTGCGACGAGATGCGCAGCGTCGCGCGATCCTCCATCAGGCCGATATCATGAATGTCGGGCACCTTGGAACAGCCGACGCCCTGATCGATCCAGCGCACGACATAGCCCAGGATACCCTGCGCGTTGTTGTCCAGCTCCTCCGCGATCTCGTCCGTGCTCCAGTTATGGCCCTCGGCCAGCGGGATCGTCAGCAGCCGATCGAGCGAGGCCACCGGCTCGGCCGCGCGCTCCGCCTGCCGCGCGAACACGTCGACGCGGTGATAATGGGTGGCGTGCAGCGTGGCAGCGGTCGGGCTGGGCACCCAGGCGGTGTTGGCGCCCGTCTTCGGGTGGCCGATCTTCTGGTCCAGCATGTCGGCCATCCGGTCCGGTGCGGCCCACATGCCCTTGCCGATCTGCGCCCTTCCGGAAAGCCCGCAGGCCAGCCCGATCTGCACGTTGCGGTCCTCATAGGCGGCGATCCAGTCGCTGGCCTTCATCGCCGCCTTGCGGACCATCGCGCCGGCCCGCATCGAGGTGTGCATCTCGTCACCGGTGCGATCCAGGAAGCCGGTGTTGATGAACATGATGCGATCGCGCACCGCATGGATGCAGGCGGCCAGATTGGCCGATGTGCGCCGCTCCTCGTCCATCACGCCCACCTTGATGGTGTGGCGATCCATGCCCAGCAGATCTTCCACCGCATCGAACAGGCGGTTGGTGAAGCCCGCTTCCTCGGGCCCGTGCATCTTGGGCTTCACGATATACATCGATCCGGCGCGGCTGTTGCGGAACCGGCCCAGGTCGTTGATGTCATGCAGCGCGATCAGCCCGGTCACGATCGCATCGAGAATGCCTTCGGGCGCCTCGTTGCCGTCGGGCAGGCGCACCGCGGGCGTGGTCATCAGGTGGCCGACGTTGCGGATCAGCAGCACGCTGCGGCCGGGCAGGGTGAACTCCGTGCCGTCGGGCGCGGTGTAGCGGCGGTCTTCTTCCAGCGCGCGGGTCAGCGTCCTGCCGCCCTTGTCGAAGCTGGCTTCCAGATCGCCGCGCATCAGGCCCAGCCAGTTGGTGTAGGCGGCGACCTTGTCCTCGGCATCGACCGCGGCCACCGAATCCTCGAGGTCGCAGATCGTGGTCAGCGCCGATTCGAGGATCACGTCGGCAATGCCCGAAGGGTCGTCGCGCCCGATCGGGTGATCGCGATCGAACACCACTTCGATATGCAGCCCGTTGTGGCGGAACAGCCGGCCCTTGGCGCTGCGGCCGAGATATTGCGCGGGATCGGCCAGGGCGATCGTCTCGCCCGGATCGCCGAGATCGGCCCAGCGGCCTGCTGCCAGCGGCACCGCATCATCAAGAAACGCCTTGGCCCACGCGATCACCTGCGCGCCACGGGCGGGATCATAGCCCTTGCTCGCGGGCGCGCCGGGGATGGCATCTGTACCGTACAGCGCATCATACAGGCTGCCCCAGCGCGCGTTGGCGGCGTTGAGAAGGAAGCGCGCGTTGAGGATCGGCACCACCAGCTGCGGCCCGGCGGTCGTCGCGATTTCGGGATCGACGTTGCGCGGGTTCACCGCGAACGGCGCGGGCTCGTCGACCAGATAGCCGATCTCGCGCAGGAACGCCTGGTAGGCGGTGGAATCGATTGGCTGGCCGGCGCGCTCGACATGCCAGGCATCGATCCGCGCCTGCAGTGCGTCGCGCTTCGCCAGCAGATCGCCATTCTCGGGTGCGAATCGGGTGAAGATGTCGGCCGCGCCGGCCCAGAAGGCGGCAGGATCGATGCCGGTGCCGGGCAGCGCCCGATCCTCGATGAAGCGGGCCAGCGGCTCCGCCACGGCAAGCCCCGCCCTGTCGATCATCCGGTCCATCGCTGTCCTCCCTGATTTCGGCGTCGCCTAGAGGCCGGGTGGCGGTGGTTCAAGCAGGATCCGCCCGTCCGCCACGCCGTAGCGCGTCGCCGCGCCGCCGACCCCGGCGAACAGCGCGGGTTCGGTGCCGGTCAGCCAGGCTTGTCCGCCGGCCGCTTCCAGCCGCGCGAACAGCGCCGCGCGCCGCCCGGGATCGAGATGCGCGGCAACCTCGTCCAGCAGCAGCACGGGCCGGTCACCGCGGCGCTCTGCCACCAGATCGGCCTGTGCAAGGATGATCGCCAGCAGTAGCGCCTTCTGCTCGCCGGTCGAGCAGCGGGCGGCGGGCTGGCCCTTGGCGCGGTGGATGACGGCCAGATCGGCGCGGTGCGGGCCGGCCAGCGTGCGCCCCGCCGCCGCATCGCGCCCGCGCCCGGCACGGAATGCCGCCCGGAGCGCGCCCTCGTCACGCAGGCCGTCGTCGGCAATGGCAAGGCCGGCGCGCGCGAAGGGGCCGGCGGGCTGATCCGCCAGCCGCCGGTCGAGTTCCGCCAACGTCTGCGCGCGCGCCGCCGCCAGCGCCGCGCCATGTTCGGCCATGCCGGCTTCCAGCGCCGCCAGCCAGCCCGCATCGGCCCCGTCCGGTTCCGCCAGCAACCGATTGCGCGCGCGCATCGCCGCTTCGTAGCGCGCGGCATGGCGGGCATGATCGGGGGCCCAGGCCAGCGTCAGCCTATCCAGGAAGCGCCGCCTGCCGCCCGCGCCTTCCACGAACAGCCGGTCCATCGCCGGCGTAAGCCACAGCATCGCGATCCGTTCACCGAGGGCCGCGGCGGTGGCGCCCGCGCCGTTGATGCGCACCTGCCGCCGCTCGGGCGCGGTGGGCAGCGTGCCGGTGCCGATCTCCGCGCCGTCGGCCAGCCGTGCCGCCACCGCGAACCCGCCGGGGCCATCGTCACGCGCGATTTCCGACAGCGCGGCCTGGCGCAGCCCACGGCCGGGGGCGAGCAGCGAGACGGCTTCCAGGATATTGGTCTTGCCTGCGCCATTCTCGCCGGTCAGCACCACCAGTCCCGGCCCCGGCTCGATCAACGCCTGGCGGTAGGACCGGAAATCGGTGAGCGCGAGGCGGGCGATGGCCATGCCAAGCTCCTAGCGGCGACGCGGCGGCTCGGATAGGCTGGCGCGATGCGCATCCTCACTGCTTTGCTCGCCGCGATCGCCCTCGCCCTGCCCGCCGTCGCCCCGGCCGCGATCCGCGCCACCTATGGCAGCACGGAGCCGGGCCGGACGCTGGTCGTCGAAGTCGCCGACAATGGCGAGGCGCGGATCGGTGAGGCGGGGGCGCCCGATTACGGCATCCTGCGCGACGGTCATTTCCACATCGTTGGCCGCGCCGGGGATGGCGTGACGGTGGCACGGATCGAGGATGTCGCCGCGGCGATCGACAGGGTGATGGCGCCGATCTTCGGCACCCTGCTCGACAATGCGCGCGACGGCAGGCCGGCCACGGTCACGCTGCGATCGCAGCGCCGCGGCACGCGTACGGTCGGTGGCCGCACCGGGCAGGTGATCGCGGTCTATGGCCTCAACAGCGACCTGCCTGGGGTGGAGACCGAATTCGTGTTCAGCGACGATCCCGCACTCAAGCCGCTGGGTCGCGCGCTGGAAGGCTTCATGAATGCCGCGATGCTGCCCGCCGCGCCGGTGATCGGCAAGGCCGCGGCCGAGACGATCGACCAGACTCGCGCGCTGTTCGCGTTCGGCACGCCGCTGGTGGCGGGCAAGGGCTTGGTCCTGCAATCGATCGAGACGGTCGATCTGCCCGCCGCGCGGTTCGAGCTGCCGTCGCGGCCGGCGAGCGTCGATCAGCTGGTGGCCGCAATGAAGGCGGCGCCCGCACCATAATATCGCGATGCCGTCATCCTGACGAACGTCAGGATCCAGGGCGGTGAAGGCAGCATATGCGGCCCTAGATGCTGACCGTCAGGATGACGGGGCGTCCGAAACCGTTCAGCCGCCTTCGAACAGCGTCTTTGCGCGCGCGCCTTCCCAGTCCATCGACCCCAGCACGCGCCACTGTTCCTTGCCGGATGCGTCATAATAGACGGTGGTCGGCAGCGTCTCGGTGCCGAGCGCTTCCATCAGCAGATTCTGCTTGTCGAGATAGGGCTGCAGGCTCGCGAAGTTCGCTTTCTGGAAGAACGGGGTCACCGCGCGCCGCCCCGCCAGATCCTGGCTGACGACGATCACCGCCATCCGGTCCTTCTCGCGCGTGGCCAGCCGGTCGAGCGTCGGCATCTCGGCGATACAGGGCGCGCACCAGGTGGCCCACAGGTTGACCAGCACCGGCTTGCCGCGGAACGCCGCCAGCGTGGCGGGCCCGTCGTCCGGCCCCAGAAACGGCATCGCCGGGATCGGCGTGCCGCGCTTCGTGATGTCGACACGGCCCATTTCCTGCGGCGGGCCGGGCGTGGCGGTGGCCGGCTCGGCTTGCGGCTGTTCGGGCTTTTGCCTATCGCACGCGCCGAGTGAGAGCATGAGGGCAAGCAGGGTGACGGCGCGCAAGGACGGCTCCAATATGATGTGGGGCGGCCGTTTCGCCGAAGGGCCCGCCGCGGTGATGCGCGAGATTAACGCATCCATCCCGTTCGACAAGCGGATGTGGCGACAGGATATCGCCGGATCGAAGGCGCATGTGGCGATGCTGGGTGCGCAGGGCATCGTTTCCGCCAGAGACGCGCAGGCGATCGCGGACGGGCTGGACCGCGTGGCAGAGGGCTATGCCGCCGGCGACGTGCCGTCCGATCTCGCGCTCGAAGACATCCACATGGCGACCGAGGCGCGGCTGGCCGAGCTCATCGGCCCGGTTGCCGGGCGGCTCCATACCGCGCGCTCGCGCAACGATCAGGTGGCGACCGATTTCCGGTTGTGGGTGCGCGATGCGATCGATGCGGTCGACGCCGGGCTCGCCGCCTTCCAGCGCGCGCTGGTCACGCGGGCGGAGGAACATGCCGCCAGCGTGATGCCGGGCTTCACCCATCTCCAGGTCGCGCAGCCGGTCACGCTCGGCCACCATCTGATGGCCTATTACGAGATGATCCGCCGCGATCGATCGCGCTTCGCCGATGCGCGCGCGCGGCTCAACGAATGCCCGCTCGGATCGGCCGCGCTGGCCGGTACCGGCTTCCCGATCGATCGCGAGGCGACTGCCGCCGCGCTCGGTTTCGATCGGCCGACTGCCAACTCGCTCGATTCGGTCAGCGATCGCGACTTCGCGCTCGATTATCTGATGGCGGCCACCCAGTGCGCGCTGCACATGTCGCGGCTGGCAGAAGAGGTGATCCTGTGGGCCAGCCAGCCCTTTGGCTTCGTCAGCCTGTCCGATGCCTGGTCGACCGGAAGCTCGATCATGCCGCAGAAGCGCAACCCCGATGCGGCGGAACTTGTGCGCGGCCATTCCGGCCGGATCGCGGGTTGCATGACCGCGCTCGTGATGACGATGAAGGGCCTGCCGCTGGCCTATTCGAAGGACATGCAGGACGACAAGCCGCCGCTGTTCGAGGCGCACGACCTGCTGGCGCTGTCGATCGCGGCGATGACGGGCATGGTCGAGACGCTGGCCTTCCGCACCGATCGGTTGCGCGCCGCGGCCGAGGCCGGCTTCTCGACCGCGACCGACCTGGCCGACTGGCTGGTGCGCGAGGCGGGCATCCCGTTCCGCGAGGCGCATCACGCCACCGGCGCCGCGGTGCGCGCGGCCGAGCAGCGCGGGATCGCGCTGGATCAGCTGCCGCTGGATGCGCTGCAGGCGATCGACGCGCGGATCGACGACCGCGTCTATGCGGCGCTATCGGTCGATGCATCGGTCGCCAGCCGGGCCAGCCACGGCGGCACCGCGCCCGATCAGGTGCGCCAACGGATCGCGGAGGCGCGGACGGCCTTGGAGACCAATCGATGAAGCGCAGCCTCTTCCTGATCATCCTGGCGGTCGGCGCGGCCGGCTGCGGCCGGCGCGATGCGCTGCGCCCCGCCGCGGGCGAGACGCTGCCGCGCAAGCCGGCGCTGGCAGCCACCCAGCCGACCGTCGACCAGCTGCTCACCCCCGAGCCATTGGCCCGGCCCGAGCGATCAGAGGAACTGTTGCGCCGATCCGAACAGCGCGAGGACGACCGGTTCGACCTGCCGCCCCCCGGCCGTTGAGCCCACGGAATGGATCATTTCCAATTTCGTGATGGCGTGATGCATGCGGAGGACGTGGCCCTGCCGCTGATCGCCGAAGCCGTCGGCACGCCGGTCTATGTCTATTCGACTGCCACGATCGAGCGGCATGTGCGCGTGTTCCGCGATGCGCTGGCCGGGCTGGAGCAGGATGGCAAGGCGCCGCTGATCGCTTTCGCGGTTAAGGCCAATCCCAATCGCGCGGTGCTGGCGACGCTGGCGCGGGCGGGGCTGGGGGCCGACGTGGTTTCCGGCGGTGAGCTGATGCGCGCGCGCACGGCGGGCGTGCCGGCCGACAAGATCGTGTTCTCGGGGGTCGGCAAGACCGCCGATGAAATGGCGCTCGCCCTGGATGAGGGCATATACCAGTTCAATCTGGAATCAGAGCCCGAAGCGGAGATGCTGTCCGCCGTCGCGGCCGCGCGCGGCGTGACTGCCAGTGTCGCCTATCGCATCAATCCCGATGTCGATGCCGGCACCCATGCCAAGATCTCGACCGGCAAGGCCGACAACAAGTTCGGCATCCCCTATAGCTCGGCGGTCGATGCCTATGCGCGGCTGCGCGATCTGCCGGGCCTCGATCCGGTTGGTGTGGCCGTCCATATCGGCAGCCAGCTGACCGATCTGGCGCCGCTGGCATCCGCCTTCGCGCGGATCGGTGCGCTGATCGCGGAGCTGCGCGCTGCCGGCCATGTCATCAGCCGCGCCGATCTCGGCGGTGGGCTGGGCGTGCCTTACGATCCCGCGCTGCCCGCGCCGCCAACGCCGGCCGATTATGGCGCGATGGTGGCGCAGGCCACCGCCGGCTGGGATGTGCGGCTGATGTTCGAGCCCGGCCGAGTGATCGTGGGCAATGCCGGCATCCTGCTGGCCGAAGTGGTGCGCGTGAAGCCGGGGGCGGGCAGCCCGTTCGTGATCGTGGATGCCGCGATGAACGATCTGCTGCGCCCGAGCCTCTACGATGCCTGGCACGATATCCGCGGGGTGACGCCGAGCGGCGCGCGCACCACCGCGCATGTCGTCGGCCCGGTCTGCGAAAGCGGCGATACCTTCGCCAGCGACCGCGAGATGGACGACGTGGCCGCGGGCGATCTCGTCGCCTTCATGACGGCGGGCGCCTATGCCGCGACTATGGCAAGCACTTACAATAGCCGTCCGTTGACGCCGGAAGTGCTTGTCTCTGCTAACAGATGGGCGGTGGTTCGCCAGAGGCAGCCGATCGCGGCGCTGATCGCCGCCGATGCAATTCCCGATTGGTTCGAGGAGCGTGAGTGATGAAGCCCGTTCGCAAGGCCGTGTTCCCCGTCGCGGGGCTCGGCACGCGTTTCCTGCCCGCCACCAAGGCGATGCCCAAGGAGATGCTGACGATCGTCGATCGCCCGCTGATCCAATATGCGGTGGAAGAGGCGCTGGACGCCGGCATCGAACAGCTGATCTTCGTCACCGGCCGCGGCAAGCATGCGCTGGAGGATCATTTCGATTTCGCGTTCGAGCTGGAATCGACGATGAATTCGCGCGGCAAATCGACCGATTCGCTACACGGCACCCGCCATGCGCCGGGCACCATCGCCTATGTGCGCCAGCAGGAACCGATGGGCCTGGGCCATGCCGTCTGGTGCGCGCGCCACATCGTGGGGGACGAGCCGTTCGCGGTGCTGCTGCCCGATGATCTGATGCTGGCGCAAGCCGGCGGGCCAGGCTGCCTGCGCCAGATGATCGACGCCTATCAGCGGGTCGGCGGCAACATCGTCTGCGCGCAGCAGGTGGCACCCGACCAGACCGACAAATATGGCATCGTCACGCCTGGTGCGGCCGATGGCACGCTGACCGAGGTCAAAGGCATGGTCGAAAAGCCCAAGCCCGATGTCGCGCCGTCGACGCTGGCGATCGTCGGCCGCTACATCCTGCAGCCCGAAGTGATGCGCCAGCTGGAACTGCACGAGAAGGGCGCCGGCGGCGAGATCCAGCTGACCGACGCGATGGCGCACATGATCGGCGGCCAGCCGTTCCACGCGGTCACCTTCGGTGGTGAGCGGCATGATTGCGGCGACAAGCTGGGGTTCGTGAAGGCCAACATGGCCGTCGCGCTGGCGCGGCCCGACATCGGCCCGGCGCTGCGCGATTTCGTGGCCGGGCGCTGACATGACCCGGCAGGCGATGCGCTGACCGTGCAAAGCCTGCCCATCTTCCTGCGGCTGTCCGGCCGGCCCGTGATCCTACTGGGGGACGGCGACAGCGCGGCCGCCAAGCGCCGGCTGATCGAGCGGGCAGGCGGCATCATCGTGGGGGAGGATGCCGACGCCGCGCTCGCCATCGTCGCGATCGAGGATGAGGGCGAGGCTGCCGCCGCGGTCGCCCGGCTGAAGGCGCGCGGCATCCTGATCAACGCGGTCGATCGTCCCGCCTGGTGCGATTTCACGCTGCCGGCGATCGTCGATCGCGCGCCCGTGCTGATCGCGATCGGCACCGGCGGCGCATCGGCCGGGCTGGCCAAGGCGCTGCGCCAACGGCTCGAGAGCTTGTTGCCGGCGACGCTCGGCGGGCTGGCAGACGGGCTCCACGCTGCCCGCGCCGCGATCCGCGCGCGCTGGCCGGATGCCGCCGATCGTCGCCGCGCGATCGATGCCGCGCTCGATCCCGGCGGCACGCTCGATCCGCTGCGCGAGACCGATGCCGGCGCGATCGATCGCTGGCTGCGAGGCGACGCGGCGTCGTCGCGCGGAGGGCTCGCCACCATCCTGCTGCGATCCGGCGATCCCGACGATCTGACGCTGCGTCAGGCGCGGCTGCTGGCGGGTTGCGATATCGTCTATCACCGCGCCGACGTGCCCGCCGCCATCCTCGATCGCGCGCGCGCCGATGCGGTGCGGATCGCTTGCGATGCGCCGCGCGGCGGCGCTGGCGTCGCGGTCGATATCGATTGGGAGGATCGCTAGACCAGCGCCTGTCCGGGATCGGGATGGCCGAGGAAGGCGCGCGGGGAGGCGGTGTAGCCATAGGCGCCGGATTGGAAGATCGCGATCAGATCGCCTTCCTGCGCCATCGCCAGTTCGGCACGGTCGGCCAGCAGATCCAGCGGCGTGCACAGCGGCCCGACGATGCTGGCGATCTCGCGCCGCGCTTCCGCACCGTTCACCGCGACCGGATAGTTTCGCCGGATCTTCTGCCCAAAATTGCCCGATGCGGCGAGATGCTGGTGCATGCCGCCATCGACGACGAGAAAGGTCTGGCCATGGCTGACCTTGCGATCACGCACGCGGGCGACATACAGCCCCGCCTCGCCCACAAGCCAGCGGCCAAGCTCGATCACCAGCGCCGTGCCGGGCAGATCCCGCGCGGCGCGGATGGCGAGCGCCTCGAGGTTGGCCAGCACCGGCTCCAGATCGAGCGGCGCTTCGTGCGGGGCATAGGGGATGCCGAAGCCGCCGCCGATATTGATGTGTCGCGGCCGCACCCCCGCCGCGTTCGCCCAGCGCAGCGCCGCCTCGTAGGTCGCGGTCTGCGCTTCGATGATCGCGTCGGCCCTCAGCGACTGCGATCCGGCGTAGATATGGAAGCCCTCGAACCTAAGTCCGGCATCCGAGATCGCGGAGTACATCTCGGGCAGCAGCGCTTCGTCGATGCCGAACGGCTTGGCGCCGCCTGCCATCCGCATGCCCGATGCCTTCAACTCGAAATCGGGGTTCACGCGGATCGCGACTGCCGCACCGGTGCCGGCCAGCAGCCGCGCCTCGCGTAGCGATTCCAGGTTGATCACGATGCCGGCGGCGGCGGCGCGCGCCAGTTCCTCCGCCGACTTGCCGGGCCCAGCGAAGCTAATCCGATCCGGGGCCATCCCTGCCGCCAGCGCAATCTCGAGCTCGCCGCCCGATGCGACATCGAACCCGTCGACCCAGCCCGCCATCGCGGTGACGAGCGGGGGATAGGGGTTCGCCTTGATCGCATAATGCAGCTGCACGCCGTCCGGCAGCAGCGCCCGCAGCCCCTCAGCACGCACCTGCAGCCGGGCGCGATCATAGAGGTAGCAGGGCGTGCCGCCGGCGAGGGCGACCGCATCTTCCAGCGGCAGGCCGCCTACCAGCAGGTTGCCGGCGGCATCGCGCGGCCAGCGGTCCGCGATGCTCATGCCGGCTCCGCTGCTTCCGCCACCGCGCGGCGATCGATCTTGCCGTTGGGGTTGCGCGCCAGCGGATCGGCGCTCACCCGCACCGCCGCCGGCATCATGAAGCCGGGCAGCAGCGGCTTCAGCGCGGCGAGGATGGCATCGGCATCCCGAT
This sequence comes from Sphingomonas canaveralia, assembly GCF_047238125.1. Taxonomy (NCBI): domain Bacteria; kingdom Pseudomonadati; phylum Pseudomonadota; class Alphaproteobacteria; order Sphingomonadales; family Sphingomonadaceae; genus Sphingomonas; species Sphingomonas canaveralia. The sequence continues at coordinate 2,509,251 of NZ_JBDFMH010000001.1, read as the reverse complement.
CCGACCGCACCGCCAGCATCACCCGCTGGCCAAGCGCCTCGTCCGCCACGCCCCAGGCGGCCGCTTCGGTGGCGAGCCCGGTCGCATATGCGGCCTCCTCGATCTCGACCGGGCTGATCCGGTAGCCGGAGGATTTGATCATCTCGTCGGCGCGCCCCTCGAACCAGACATAGCCGTCCGCATCCATCCGCGCGCGATCGCCCGAGAACACCACTGTCTCGGGCAGCGTGACCCCGCCCGCGGGATGCCGCAGCGCGCGGAAGCGCGCCGCCGTCTCTCCCGGCCGGTTCCAGTAGCCGAGCGCGACCGTCGATCCGCGGTGGACGAGCTCGCCCGGCTCACCCGGTTCGCAGCGGCTGCCGTCGGGGCGCATTATGATGATCTCTTGCCCCGGGATCGCGCGACCGACCGAGCCGGGCTTCGCGGCCAGTTCGGCCGGCGGCAGCCAGGTCGATCGGAACGCTTCGGTGAGGCCGTACATCAGGATCGGATCGGCGTTCGGCATCTTCGCACGCAACCGATCGATCAGCGCAGCCGGCATCCGCCCCCCCGTCGTCGCCCAGAAGCGCAGCGTATCCGCCGCGCCCGCCGGCCAGTCGACCGCGGCGATCTGCGCGAAGAAGGGCGGCACCCCGGTCAGCGCGGTGACCCTCTCCTTCGCCAGCATCCGCACCGCCTCAGCCGGCGTGAGATAGTCGAGCAGCACCGCGCAGGCGCCGGCGTGAAAGGCCGTCGTCAGCTGCGAGAAGCCAGCATCGAAGGCGAGCGGCATCGCGGCCAGGATGCGGTCGTCCGCGGTCAACCGCTGATAGTCCGCCACCGCCGCCGCCCCGGTCACCAGCGATCGATGCGGCAGCACCACGCCCTTGGGCAGGCCGGTGCTGCCTGATGTGTAGAAGATCGCCGCCATGTCCTCGGCGGTCTGTTCGGGCATGGCGCGGCCGGGCACGAGGAACGGATCCCATGCGGCGGGATCGGTCGTCAGCGTGCGCAGCCCGGCGGGCAGATCGAGCTGTGCCAGCCGCTCGGGCGTCGTCAGCAGCAGCGCCACGCCGCAATCGTCGAGAATGTGGCGCACCTGATTGGGCTTCAGCACCGGATTGATCGGCACGAACGCGCGCCCCGCCTTGGCCGTACCGAAGGCGGCGGCGACATGCGCGACCGATTTGGGCGCCCAGATTGCGATCCGGTCGCCGCGCGCGGTGATGTCAATCAGCCCGCCCGCGAACCCATCGACCTGCGCGGCGAGCGTCGCGTAAGCGGTGGCAACGCCCCGGTGGACGAGCGCGGTCGCGTCCGGGGTGCGAGCGGCGGTCTCGTCGATCAGATGATGGAGCAGGTAGCGCACCGCAGGCTTATAGCGCGACCTGCTCCCCGCCTTGCAAGGGAGGCCTCACCCGCTGTTCCTGAGCGCCGTCGCCACTGCGTTGATCGACAGCTGGATGCCCTCGCGCACGCGCGGATCGTCCTCGCCGGCGCGGTGGCGCTTCAGCAGTTCGATCTGCAGCAGGTTCAGCGGCTCGATATAGGGCAGCCGCAACCGGATCGAGGCTTCCAGCGCGGGGCTCTTTTCCAGCAGGCGGGTCTGGCGGGTGATCGACAGCAAGCAATCATGCGTCTGCGCCCAGCCGTCGCGGATACGCGGGAAGATCGCATCGGCCAGCGCCTTGTCCTCGACCAGCGTGGCATAGCGCGCGGCGATCCCCATGTCGGATTTGGCGAGCACCATTTCGAGGTTGGCCAGCGTCGCGCGCAGGAACGGCCAGGCATCGACCATCTCGCGCAGCAGCGCCGGATCGTCGAACCCGGCCAGTGCCTGGCCCACGCCGTACCAGCCGGGCAGCATGACCCGCGCCTGCGCCCAGCTGAACACCCAGGGGATCGCGCGCAAATCCTCGATCCGGTCGCTTTTTGTGCGGCTGGCGGGTCGCGATCCGATCTTGAGGTCGGCGATCTCGGCGATCGGCGTCATCTGGCGGAAGAAGGTGCGGAAGCCTTCGGTGCCGTAGACCAGATCGCGATAGGCTGCGAAGGCGCTGGCCGAGATCCGATCCATCGCGCCGCCGAAGCGGGCCAGGTCGGCTCGGGCGACGCCGCCTTCCTCGATGCTGGCGAGCAGGGTGGCTGAAACCGTGGCTTCCAGATTGGCGATCGCACTGTCACGCGTGCCGAATTTGGCGGCAATCACCTCGCCCTGTTCGGTGATCCGGATGCGGCCCTGCACTGTGCCCGGCGGTTGCGCGCGGATCGCGGCGAAGCTGGATCCGCCGCCGCGCCCGACCGCGCCGCCGCGGCCGTGAAACAGCTGCATCGCCGCACCGGCATCGGCGAACACCGGCGCCAGCGCCAACGCGGCCTGGTGCAGGCTCCACACCGATGTCAGATAGCCGCCATCCTTGTTGCTGTCCGAATAGCCGACCATCACTTCCTGATGGCCGCGCGCGGCGGTGATCGCGGCGATCTCGGGCAGCGCGAACCAGTCGGTCATCACCTTCGGCGCATTTTCGAGGTCGCCGATCGTCTCGAACAAGGGCGCCACCATCACCGCCGCCAGCGGCGGATCGCCCGGCCGGTAGAGCCCGGCTTCCTTCAGCAGCAGGTTCACCTCCAGCATGTCGGACACGCTTTCGGCCTTCGAGATCAGATAGGTGGTGATGCACTGTGGGCCGTAGAGGTTGTGCGCGTCCGCCGCCGCGCGGACGATCGCCAGTTCGGATGCGGTCTCGTCCGAATAATCGGCATAGGGGATCGCTAGCATCCGGCCGCTCGCCAGTTCGCGCCGCAGCAGCGCGACGCGGGCGGATTCGTCCAGCGCGAGATAATCGGGCTCGACGCCAGCCACGTTCAGCAGTTCCGCCGCCACGCGCTCGTGCACGTCGGCATTCTGGCGCAGGTCAAGCGTGGCGAGATGGAAGCCGAACGTCTCGACCGACCGGATCAGCCGGCCCAGCGCCCCGCCCGACGCCACCAGCCCGCCGGCTCCTGCCGCCAGCGCATGCGCGAGTTCGACCAGATCGTGGCGGAAGGCGGCGGGATCGGCATAGGGCTCCGCCTCGATCCGCGCGGGCCGCGGCGGCGCGCGCCCGACGATGCGGGCATAGCTTGCCGCCAGCCGCGCATAGATGCCCGTCACCGCGCGGCGATAGGGCTCGTCGCGACGCGCGGTCGAATCGTCATGGCTGTGCTCGGCCAGCGTCTCGACCGCGGCGGAGGTTTCCGCCAGCTCGGTCGAGATCGACAGTTCCGCCCCCAGCAGATGCAGCTTGTCGAGATAATGCTCGATCACCGCGGCCGAGGACCGCGCCAGCGCCAGCCGCAGCGAGTCGGCATTGACGTTGGGATTGCCGTCGCGATCGCCGCCGATCCAGCTGCCCGCCTTCAGGAAGCTTTTCGGGCGGTGGCCCAGCGCGCGTTCCCAGCGCGCGTAAAGCGCAGGCAGTACCGGCAGGAAGATGTCGCGCAGATAGGCGAGCGCGGTATCCGCCTCGTCCGCCACGTAGAGTCGTTCGCGGCGCAGCGGCCGCGTCTGCCACAAGAGGGAAATCTGGCGCAGGATCGCCTGCTCGACGAGATCGCCTTGCGGTGTCTCCGCCGCGCCAGCATCGCGCAGCAGCATCAGCTCGGCGATGCGATTGCGATGGTCGATCATCGACTTGCGACGCACTTCGGTCGGGTGCGCGGTCAGCACCGGCACGATCAGCGCATGGTCGAGCAGATCGAGCACGCGTTGGCGGTCGACGCCTTCCTCCTTCAGCGTGGCCAGCGCGGAAGCAAGATCGGCGCCCGGCTCGGCGGCGATGCCCTGCCGGTCTTCGGCCAGGTTGGCGAGCATCGAGAACAGCATGAAGCCGCGCACGAACGCCAGCGTGTCGTCCAGCGTCAGCGCATCCAGCCCGGGATCGATCGCATCGGCCTGCACGATGCCGCGATGCCGATCGACCGAGGTGGAGCGGATATATTCGATCCGGCGGAACAGCGCATCGCCACCATGCGCGCGGATGACATCGCCGAGCAGCTTGCCCAGAAAGCGGATATCGGGGTTCTGCGCGATCGAGGGCGGTTTGCTCATGACGTCATGCTGCGCCGCAGCGCCCGAGAGATCAACCGCCCATCTGGCACCGCGGCCTCCCGCACCCTATCTGCGGGGCCACGCCAAGCGAGGGGGCCGGGGTTTGGACGCGATATTGTCGATCAGGGGGCTCGCCAAACGGTACAAGGGTGGGTTCGAAGCGCTGCGCGGCGTCGATCTGGACATCGCCCGGGGCGAGATCTTCGCGCTGCTCGGGCCCAACGGTGCCGGTAAGACGACGCTGATCTCGATCGTCTGCGGCATCGTCACGCCGAGCGAAGGCACGGTCATCGCCGACGGGCACGATATCGTGCGCGATTATCGCAAGGCGCGTTCGGTGATCGGGCTGGTGCCGCAGGAACTGGCGACCGACCTGTTCGAAACGGTATGGAACACGGTCAGCTTCAGCCGCGGTTTGTTCGGCCGGCCGCGGAACGACAGCCATATCGAACAGGTGCTGCGTGACCTGTCGCTGTGGGACAAGCGCGACACGCAGATCAAGGCGCTGTCCGGCGGCATGAAGCGGCGCGTGCTGATCGCCAAGGCGCTGAGCCACGAGCCGTCGATCCTGTTCCTCGACGAGCCGACTGCGGGCGTCGATGTCGAGCTGCGGCGCGACATGTGGGGGCTGGTCCGCCGCCTGCGCGAACAGGGCACCACCATCATCCTGACCACCCATTATATCGAGGAGGCCGAGGAAATGGCCGACAGGGTGGGGGTGATCGATCGCGGCCGGATCGTGCTGGTGGAAGACAAGGTCAAGCTGATGTCGAGCCTGGGCAAGACGACGCTGCGGCTGGAACTGGCCGAGCCGCGGGCCGCATTGCCGGACGATCTGGGCGTGGCCGGGCTCGAACTGTCCGATGACGGCAGCCGCATCAGCTATGTCAGCGGCGAGGGCGATGGCGGGGCGAGCGCGGCACAGGTGATCCGCGCGCTCGACCGCGCCGGCATCGAGCTGAAATCGATCGAAACGCGGCGGTCGAGCCTCGAGGACATCTTCGTCGATCTGGTGGGGAAGCGGCCATGAACTGGCACGGCGTGAAGGCGATCTACCGGTTCGAGATGGCGCGCACCTTCCGCACGCTGGCGCAGAGCCTGGCGACGCCGGTGATCTCGACCTCGCTCTATTTCATCGTGTTCGGTGCGGCGATCGGATCGCGGATGCAGCCGATCGACGGCATTCCCTATGGCGCGTTCATCGTGCCGGGGCTGGTGCTGCTGGCGATCCTGATGGAAAGCGTGTCGAACGCCTCCTTCGCGATCTACCTGCCCAAATTCGCCGGCACGATCGGCGAGGTGCTGTCCGCCCCGCTGTCTCCATTCGAAATGGTGATTGGCTATATCGGCGCGGCCGCCACCAAATCGCTGATGGTGGGCGCGGTCACGCTGGCGGTGGCGCGACTGTTCGTGCCCTACACGATCGCGCATCCCGGCTGGATGATCGCCTTCCTGCTGCTGATCGCGGTCAGTTTCTGCCTGTTCGGCTTCATCCTCGGGCTGATCGCCAACAGTTTCGAGCAGCTGCAGGTGGTGCCGCTGCTGGTGCTGAACCCGCTCGGCTTCCTGGGCGGCACCTTCTACGCCATCTCGATGCTGCCTCAGCCCTGGGCCACGATCGCGCTGTTCAACCCGATCGTCTATCTCGTCAGCGCCTTCCGCTGGAGCTTCTATGACGTTGCCGACGTGCCGGTGGCGACCAGCCTCGCGGCCACTGGCGGCTTCCTGCTGCTGTGCGCGGCGGCGATGACGTGGGTGTTCAAGACGGGCTGGCGGCTGAAGAGCTAGTCTTGGCCAAGTCGCTTCCGAATATGTCCGCCGAGTTCCATCGCGGGACAGGACGGGACTGATCAATCGCTGACAGGGCGATGACGCTCGCGTAAAGGCTTGCGGACCTAACGGGGGTTCTCAATGCGTAGTCTTGCCATGCTTCTTGCCGCCGCAGCGGCGATCGCTGCCGCGCCCGCCTCGGCTGCGGTGCTGACCGACATGTCGGTCTATACCGTGGGCAACTACACCGCGTTCGGCGGCGCCAACATCGCCGGCCGCGTCGCGGTCGGCGGCAACATGGTCAACCAGTCGGACAATATCGGCACGGCGCTTACCTCAGCCGACAACAACCTGCCGACCGTGATCGTCGGCGGCGACCTGACCTACAACTATGCCACCATCCAGCATGGCAGCGTGGTCTATGGCGGCCAGAATCTCAGCGAGAGCTACCTGCCCAACCGGGTGCAGACCCCGAACGGCACCACCAGCCAGGGCAATCCGATCAACTTCGTCCAGCGCAGCACCGGCGTGATCTCGACCGCGTCCACGCTGGCGGGCCTCACGCCCACCGGCACGTTCAGCGAATTCCAGAACAACAGCATTGGCCGGCTCGAAGGCGTGACCGCGGGAGCAACCTCGATCTTCACGCTCACCCGCGACGATCTCTATTCGATCCAGACGCTGCGCCTGCTCGGCACCAGCGACGCGACGAGCCAGGTGATCATCAACATCGGCGGCACGAGCATCACCAGCAGCTTCGTGCTGGACCTGAACGGCCTGGTCGATGCCAATCGCGTGCTGGTGAACTTCTACGAGGCGACGTCGCTCGATCTGAACGGCGTGCAGCTGCCCGGCACGCTGCTGGCGCCGAACGCGCGGGTCGCGCTGAACGGCGGCCGGATCGGCGATGGCGTGGTGGCCGGATCGATCTCGGCCAACACCGCCACGATCGCGGGCGTCGGCGATTTCCAGCTGTCGCCCGGTGCGGCTGCGGTGCCGGAACCGGCCGCGTGGCTGCTGATGATCGGCGGCTTCGGCCTGGTCGGCTTCATGCTGCGCCGGCCGAACGCGCTGCTGTGGGGCGGCGCTTCCGCCTGAGGCCATTGCGCCAAACCCGTTTGCCCTGAGCCTGTCGCGAGGCCGTTCTTAACGATGTCCTTGCGGGTCGAAGAAGGACGGTGTTTCGACAGGCTCAGCACGAACGGGGTTGGAGGAGGGGCGCGCGCTGCATCGCCTTCGCACCCTCGAACGATCACGCCTCCAGCTCGATGTCCCAGTAAAGCCAGTCGCGCCAGCTCTGGTGGAGATAGTGCGGCGGGAAGCTGCGGCCATGTTCCTGCAGCTGCCAGCTGGTTGGACGGATCGGCGTCAGGTGCAGCGCCATCCCAGCCTGCTTCGGCGTGCGCCCGCCCTTCTTCAGGTTGCACGGCGCGCAGGCAGTGGCGACATTCTCCCATGTGGTACGCCCGCCCTGCGCGCGCGGGATCACATGATCGAAGGTCAGTTCGCGCTGGACGCCGCAATATTGGCAGGCGAAACGATCGCGCAGGAACAGGTTGAACCGCGTGAATGCCGGATGTTCGGACGGCTTCACATATTGCCTGAGCGCGATCACCGATGGCAGCTTCATCCGGAAAGTGGGGCTGTGCACCTCGCGCTGATATTCGTCGACGATGTCGACCCGTTCGAGGAACACCGCCTTCACTGCGGTCTGCCAGGGCCACAGGCTGAGCGGATAATAGCTGAGCGGCGTGTAATCCGCGTTGAGCACCAGCGCGGGGCAACTATCCGGGTGTCTAAGGATATCGGGGTGATACATGAACGACCAATGCCTCCCGCCTCGAGAACACGTCTCGGAAAGCCGGCGGCCCGTCCCGTCGCACGCGGGGCGCGGTCGCCATCCCGGCCGCGTCCACAGTTCGCGCTCCTGCCCGAGGAGCGTGACGCGACCATGACAGCACGAGCCACGACTCGCGGTCAAGCGCCGCTTGCCGGGTTATCCCCATGATCGTGTCGCGGTTCGCGCCCAGTCCGACCGGTGCGCTGCATCTGGGACACGCCTTCTCGGCGCTTTGCGCGCATGATCTTGCGCGAGACGCCGGCGGGCGGTTCCACCTGCGGATCGAGGATATCGACCCCGGCCGATGCCGCGAAGACCATGTCAATGCCATTCTCGCCGATCTGGCCTGGCTGGGGATCGATTGGGATGGGCCGGTGGTACGCCAGTCGCACCGCCTGCCCCTTTACCAGGCCGCGCTCGATCGGCTGAAAGCGGCGGGGCTGGTCTATCCCTGCGTCTGCTCCCGGGCCGAGATCGCGGCCAGCGCCACCGCGCCGCACGGGCCTGCCGGCGCGGTCTATCCCGGCACCTGCCGCGCGCTGCCACGCGACCCGCCGCCCACCAGGCCGCATTGCTGGCGGCTGGACATGGCGGCGGCGATCACGGCGGCCGGCCCGCTCCGCTGGCACGATGCAAGTGCGGGCCCGGTAGCCGCCGATCCCGCGCCACAGGGTGATGTCGTGCTGGCGCGCAAGGATGCGCCCGTCTCCTATCATCTGGCCGTGGTGATCGACGATGCCGCGCAGGGCGTGACAAACGTGGTGCGCGGGGTCGATCTGTTCGAGGCGACACACGTCCACCGCCTGCTGCAGGCGATGCTCGGCCTGCCGACGCCGCTTTATCATCATCATCCGTTGCTGGTCGGTCCGGATGGCCGCCGGCTCGCCAAGCGGGACAGGGCCCGCTCGCTGGCCGAGCTGCGCGCAACGGGCATTGATCCGATCACACTGCGCGGCGAACTTCGTCAGCGGCGATGCTTTGCAACGGCGCCCGGCGCGCCTATATCGGCCCCATGTCCACATTCCTCATGATCCTGATCGTCCTCGCTGCGATCGCGGCGCTGGTTTCGCTGATCCGCGGGATCGTGATCTTCCTCAAAACCACCGAGGCGGACCTGAAAGGCATCGGGCCCAGCACGTCCGGCCTGCAGCAGAACAAGATGATGTGGCGCCGCATCCAGTTCCAGGCGCTGGCGGTGGTGCTGGTCGTGTTCTTCCTGCTGCTGACACGCGCCGGCTGACGGTCGCGCGGCCGCGCCCGTGGTCAAGCTCACGAAGATCTACACGCGCACCGGCGATGCCGGTGAGACCGGCCTCGTCGATGGATCGCGCCTGTCGAAGGCTCATCCGCGGATGGAAGCGATTGGCGACATCGACGAAGCGAATTCCGCGATCGGCGTGGCGCTGACCCATCCGATGGCGGAACCGGTCCGCGCAATGCTCGGCCGAATCCAGAACGAGCTATTCGATCTTGGTGCCGATGTCGCGACGCCCGGCGAGGATTTCGCGCCTTCCGAGATGACGTTGCGGGTGCTGCCCGAACAGGTCGCCCGGCTTGAACGCGAGATCGATGCCATGAACGAGCGGTTGGAGCCGTTGCGCTCGTTCATCTTGCCGGGCGGCGATCCTGCTGCGGCGGCGTTGCATCTGGCCCGGGCGATCACGCGCCGGGCAGAGCGCGCGGCAGTCGCGGCGCACGCGGCGACACCGCTCAATCCCGTCGCCCTCGAATATCTCAACCGCCTGTCAGATCATCTGTTCGTGTTGTGTCGTTTGGCTAATCTTGATCAATCAGGCGACGTTCTTTGGGTTCCGGGGGCGACACGCGGCAGCTGACGGCGCAACTTATGGGCGTGTTCCGGGTTCAGCGGGGGTGGGGATGATCAAGCAGAAGCCGGATCGCGCGGATCCGATGCCCGAAGCCGGTCTCGCCGATCGCTTTCGATCGGTTCGCGATCTGACGGTCGCGCTTGCAGGGCCGCTGGGCGACGCCGATGCGACGGTGCAGTCGATGCCCGACGCTTCCCCCGCCAAATGGCACCTGGCGCACGTCACCTGGTTCTTCGAGACGTTCGTGCTGCGCGATCATGTGGCCGGCTATCGTACCTATGACGACCGTTTCGCCTATCTGTTCAACAGCTATTACGAAGCCGAAGGCGCGCGCCATGCCCGCGATCGCCGCGGCATGATCACGCGCCCCGCGCTTGACGAGATCATTGCTTGGCGGGCGCATGTCGATGCTGCGATCCTGGATGCCCTGCCGGCGCTTTCACCTGCCGCGGCTGCGCTGGTGGCGCTTGGCTGCCATCACGAACAGCAGCATCAGGAACTGCTGTTGACCGATATCCTGCACCTGTTCGCGCAGAACCCGATCGCGCCTGCGATCTGGGATCTGCCGCGCAACGTGCCTGCGCCGATGGCCGCGCCGATCCGGTGGATCACCGGGCAGCAGGGCATCGTTGGGATCGGCCATGGCGGCGATGGCTTCGCGTTCGATTGCGAAGGGCCGCGCCATCAGGCGTTGCTTGCGCCGCATCAGATCGCCGATCGGCCGATCACCAATGCCGAATGGCAATCCTTCATCGATGACGGCGGCTATCGCGCGGCCGAACATTGGCTGTCCGATGGCTGGGCTTGGGTGAAGCGCGAGGCGATCGAGGCGCCCCTGCACTGGCGGCGCGATGGCGAAGGCGGCTGGCTGTGCTTCGCGCTCGACGGCCTTCATCCGCTGCACCCGGCGGCCCCGGTCTCGCATGTCAGCCTGTACGAGGCGGATGCGTTCGCGCGCTGGGCCGGCGCACGCCTGCCGACCGAAGTCGAATGGGAGGCCGCCGCCGCTGGCATCGATTGCGCATCGGGCAACCAGCTCGATCAGGCCGGCCCGGTGCGGCCGCGCGCCGCCCCCGCCGGCGATGGCCTGCGCCAGATGTTCGGTGATGTTTGGGAATGGACCGGATCAGCCTATCTCCCCTATCCGGGGTTCCGCCCCGCCGCCGGCGCGGTCGGCGAATATAATGGCAAGTTCATGAGCGGGCAGGCGGTGCTGAAAGGTGCAAGCTGCGCCACGCCACGCGGCCATTCGCGCGCCAGCTATCGCAATTTCTTCTATCCGCACCAGCGCTGGCAGTTCACCGGCGTGCGCCTGGCAAGGGATGTCTGATCCATGTTGCTGAACGACGTCGCGGCTCCGGCGGATCTGGTCGATCCCGCCTTCCGGGCCGATGTGCTGGCGGGCCTGGCCGCCCGGCCGCGCGCGATCCCGGCGCGCTGGTTCTACGATCATGCCGGATCGCAGCTGTTCGAAGCGATCACAGAGCTGCCCGAATATTATCCCACCCGCACCGAAACCGCATTGCTGGCCGCGCATGCCGGTGAGATCGCGAAGGCGGTCGGCCCCGGCCGCGCGGTTATCGAGTTCGGATCGGGCTCGTCGACCAAGACGCCGCATATCCTGTCCGCGGTCGAGCCCGCGGCCTATGTGCCGATCGACATTTCTGGCGATTTCCTCCGCGAATCCGCAGCGGCGCTGGCCGATGCCTTCCCCCGCCTTCGGATCGAGCCGCTGGAAGCGGACTTCACCGAGCCGCTGGCGCTGTTCCCGTCGGTCGCCCATCTGCCGAAGCTGGGCTTCTTCCCCGGATCGACAATCGGCAACATGGTGCCGCGCACCGCGGTCAACCTGCTGCGGGCAATGGTGGAGACGCTGGGAATCGGCGCGATGCTGCTGATCGGGATGGATCGGGTAAAGGATGTCGCCACGCTCGAGCGCGCCTATGACGATAGCGCCGGCGTGACGGCCGCCTTCAACCTCAACCTGCTCCACCGCATCAACCGCGAGCTGGACGGGGATATCCCGGTCGAGGCGTTCCGCCACCGCGCGATCTGGAACGAGGACCATGCGCGGATCGAGATGCACCTCGAAGCGACTCGCGATGTCTCCTTCACGGTAGCTGGTCAGCGGTTCGGGATGGCGGCCGACGAAACCATCCATACCGAAAACAGCCACAAGTATAGCCCGCATGCCGCCCGACTGCTGCTGCGCGCCGGGGCCTGGTCGCCGATCCGCGAATGGACCGATCCGGACGGTAAGTTCGCGCTGATCCTGGCCGAAGCGCAGCCGCCGGGCACCGCGCCCTGATCGATCAGCTCTGCAGCCGCGCCAGGGTGAAACCGATCAGGTCCGCAGCGGCATGCGCGATCATCACGCACGGCAGATCGCGGCGCCATAGATAGAGCGCGGTCAGGATGACCGCGCCAAAGGCCACGACGATCAGCTGCCCCGGCCCCCAGCTGCCGAGATGGGCGAGGATGAAGATCCCACCCGGCACGATCGCTGCCAGCCAGCGATTGCCGGTCAACGCCTCGATCCGCTCGATCGGATAGCCGCGGAACAGGATTTCCTCGACGATACCGGCGCGCAGCGCGGTCAGCATCATCAGCCAGACGGGCACGTCGACGATACGCTTTGTCATGCCCATGTTCATCTCGAGCCCGAGCGCGGGCAGGATCAGCGCATAGCTGAGCATCACGCTGGCGATCAGCGCGATCGTCGCCAGCGCCGCCCAGCCGAAGGTGCCAGCCGTCGGGCGGCGCAAGCCGATCGATGCCAGCGGCAGACGTTCGACCTGCACGACCCAGAGGAGCACAGCACCGCCGATCGCGAACCAGATCGCCTCGCGCGCAACCCGAGCGCCGATCCCTTCTCCCGGTGCGATCAGGCCCGGCAGGCCGAGCTGCGTGATGCCGAGCGCCAGCACCAGCCCGGCGAGCATGATCGCCACCGGCGGGCGCGGAACGGCGGCGCTCAACGCGTCCCGCCCGTCATCCAGGCCGGGCCGTCGATCGTGCCGCCGGCCGCGATCCGCGCCTGGGTGGCTTCGCGAATGAAGCCCCAGACCTCCGGCCCAAACCCCATCTCGGGCTGCGCCGGCCAGTTGGCCATGTCGTCGTACATCCTGACGGTGCCGTTCCACATCGCCGGCGTCGCCACCTGGCTGAATGGCTTGAGCAGCGCGAACCATTCGTCGACGAAAGCCTGCGCCTCGCTGGCGGTCGGATCGAGCGGCAGCGCCGCCGCGATCCGGGCGGACAGCGTCTTCCATTTCTCGGCATAGGCCTGCTGGTCGAATCCGTCGGGCATCGTCGCTGCCCAGGCGGCCTGCGCCTCCGCATCGAAATATTTGGCGGTTACCGCCTGCCATTTGTCCTGGTCCACGAGCCTGTCTCCCTGGCTGATGAGGTCGCAGAACGTCATGCTGTCGATCGCCTCGCCGCGGTCGAGCCGCGTCTTGATCGCGGCCAGCAACGCGCGGGCCTGGTCGATCTCGGCGGCCCGCTCGTCGAGCGCTGCCATCTCCGCCTCCACCAGCCGCGCCAGATCGATCGTCTGGCGCGCGAGCAAGGGGCCGATATCGGCCAGCTTGAGGCCCGCACGCTTGAGTGCGAGGATCTCGTGCAGCCGCGCAAGCTCCCCCGGCCCGTAGAGCCGGCGGCCCGATCCGGTCCGCAGCGGCCGGATCAGCCCGCGCGCTTCGTAGAAACGAAGCGCGCGGGCGGTGACTCCGGTGCGGCGCACCACGTCGGCGATGTCGAGTATGTCCGTCATGCGAATCGGCAAGTAGCGCTTGACGCAGGGTCAGCTTCAACCCCCGATCAGCAGCCCCGCCAGCGCCGCCGACATCAGGTTTGCCAGGCTGCCCGCCACCAGTGCCTTGATGCCGAGCTTCGCGATCATCGGGCGCTGGTTCGGCGCCAGGCTGCCGGTGACGGCCATCTGGATGGCGATCGAGCTGAAATTGGCGAAACCGCACAGCGCGAAGGTGACGATCGCGACCGAGCGCTCGGATAGCTGCGCCTTGACCTCACCCAGATGGATGTAGGCTACGAATTCGTTGAGCACGACCTTCTCGCCGAACAGGCCGCCGGCGATCTGCGCCTCGCTCCATGGGATGTTGAGCAGGAACATCAGCGGCGCGAACACCTGGCCCAGCAGCATCTGGAAGCTCAGCTGCGGATAGCCGAACCACGCGCCGATCCCGCCCAATATGCCATTGGCGAGCGCCACCAGCGCGACGAACGCCAGCACCATCGCGCCGACCGCCACCGCCAGCTTCACGCCGGTTTGCGCGCCCTGCGCGGCCGCCATGATGATGTTGGCGGGCTTCTCCTCGTCATGCGTGGCATCGGGCATCGGCTCGCCGGGTGTGCCTTCCGGCAGCAGCGCGGCCGGGCCCTGGCCGCTGATCCGTGCCTCGGCCAGGCGGATCTGCGCATCGGGATCGGGCACGTCGCCCAGCGGCAGCTCGCCTTCGGGCGGTACCGCGCGATCGGGCATCATGATCTTCGCCATCAGGATGCCGCCGGGCGCCGCCATGAAGCTGGCCGCCAGCAGCAGATCGATGCTGATCCCCATCGAGGCGTAGGCCGCCAGGATCGTGCCGGCGACGCCCGCCATGCCCGACGACATCACCGTGAAGAGCTGCGATGGCGTGAGCCCGGCCAGATAGGGGCGGATCACCAGCGGCGATTCGGACTGGCCGACGAAGATGTTGGCCGCCGCGCACAGCGATTCGACCTTGGAGACGCCAGTCACCTTCTCGATCGCGCCGCCCACCCAGCGCACGATCAGCTGCATGATCCCCAGATAATAAAGGATAGAGACGAGGCTGGCGAAGAAGATGATCACCGGCAGCGCCGCGATCGCGAAGCTGTTGCCCCCGATTTCGGGCGTGGCGAGCGGACCGAACAGGAAATCGACGCCGGCCTTGGCATAGCCGAGCAGATTGGCGACCCCGGCCGACATGAAGCCAAGCACGCGCTTGCCCGCGGGTACATACAGCACCAGCACCGCGATGCCGACCTGCAGTGCAAATGCCGCGCCCACCACGCGCAGCCGGATCGCACGCCGGTCGGATGACAGCGCGATCGCGATCGCCAGGATCAGCAGGATACCGGCGATGCCGATCAGGAAGCGTGTCATTCGGTCGGCAGTCCCGGCAGTTGGATGGCATGGAGCGCGCCGGCCCCCCGCCGCGATCGCGCGACGATACACGCGGCGCGCCACAGGAACAGCCCATAGCCGGCTTCCTTGTCGCGCCGATAGACGATAGCAGTCCGGCGATGCATCCTGATCACGCCGCGCCGCCCGCCCCCGCCCTCTCCCGCTCGCTCTTCGCCTTCGCCATCTTCTATGGCGGCATGGTCTGCATCGCGGGCGTGCTCGGCAATAAGCAGGTGGCGCTGGGGCCGCTGGCGGTGGAAGCGGGGATCTTCGCCTTCCTGCTGCTGGTGGTGGTGTCGAGCGCGGTAGCCGAACTGCATGGCCGCCATGTCGCCAACCGGCTGGTGCAGATCGGTTTCGTGCCGCTGATCGTTTCCCTCCTGCTGACGCTGGTGGTGCTGGCAGCGCCGGCGGCGTCCGAGATGCAGCCCGAGCGGCTATCCGCGTTCGAGCTGATGATGAAGGGCACCCCGCGGATCTGGCTCGGTGGGCTCATCGCCTATGGCACGTCGCAAACGCTGAACGTGACGCTGTTCTCCTGGCTGAAGGGGCGCGAGGGCGGCCGGCTGCTGTGGCTGCGTGCGGGCGTCGCCAGCGTGCTCAGCCAGATCGTCGATACCTTGCTGTTCGTGACGATCGCCTTCTGGGGCGTGTTCCCGATCGCCGAGTTGCTGGTCGGGCAGATGATCGCCAAGGTGGTGCTGTCGCTGGTGCTGGTGCCGCCGCTGATCTACGCGTTCGTGGCGCTGGGGCGGCGGCTGGATCGATAGGCGCCACGTCGTCAATCCAGGGAAAGCCGGAACCCAGGGCCGCAGGCGTTTCGCTGGCGAATCTGAAACCCGGATCAAGTCCGCGATGACGAAAAGGGTGCAAGAAGCATTGCGTCCCCGCTAAGGCGCGCGCCATGACTCACGATCTCGATCCCGCATTGCTGGCGAAGGCCGAAACGCTGACCGAGGCGCTGCCTTATCTGCAGCGTTATGCCGGCAGCACCTTCGTCGTGAAATATGGCGGCCATGCGATGGGCAGCGCCGATGCGGCCGAGGATTTCGCGGAGGATGTCGCGCTGCTCAAGGCGGTCGGGATCAACCCGGTGGTCGTGCACGGCGGCGGCCCGCAGATCGGCGCGATGCTGAAGACGCTGGGCGTGGAATCGACCTTCGTCGACGGCTTGCGCGTGACCGACGCGGAAACGGCGCGGATTGCGGAAATGGTGCTGTCGGGCTCGATCAACAAGGAAATTGTCGGCTGGATCGCGCGCGCCGGCGGCCGCGCGGTCGGCATATCGGGCAAGGACGGCAATTCGGTGGTGGTCGAAAAGGTCCGCCGCACGCGCAAGGATCCGGACAGCCTGATCGAGCAGGCGGTGGATCTCGGCTTCGTGGGCGAGCCGGTCGATATCGATCGCCGGCTGTTCGATACGCTCAGCAAGAGCGGCATGGTGCCGGTGGTGGCGCCGATCGGGGTCGGCCCGGACGGCCACACCTACAACGTCAACGCCGATACGATGGCTGGCGCGCTGGCGATCGCGCTCGGTGCGGAACGGCTGTTCCTGCTGACCGATGTCGCCGGTGTGCTCGACAAGGGAAAGCGGCTGCTGACCGACCTGACCCCGACCGACATCGAAGGGCTGCGCGCCGACGGCACCATCACCGGCGGGATGATCCCCAAGCTGGAGACCTGCGTGCATGCGGTGCAGGGCGGCGTTGATGCCGCGGTCATCCTCGACGGGCGAGTGCCGCACGCGATGCTGATCGAAATCTTCACGAAGAAGGGCGCAGGCACGCTGGTGCGGATGGGCTGAACCGGCCGCCGTTGTGGCGGCGGCACGAACGCCCTAGATGACCATGCTCCGCTGATCAGAGGTTCAGATGCAAGTCCTGCTCGAAGTGCTGCTCGTCCTGCTTAACGTGGCGTGGTGGATCATCGTGATCCAGGCGATCCTGTCGTGGCTGATCGTGTTCAACGTGATCAACATGTCGAGCCCGGTGGTGCGCCAGGTGGTCGAACTGCTCGATCGGATGACACAGCCGCTCTATCGCCCGATCCGCCGGATAATGCCCGATTTCGGCGGGCTCGATTTCTCGCCGCTGGTCGTGCTGCTGCTGATCTTCGCGCTGCAGCGCGTGATCCAGGTATATATGTTGCCGGCCGTCGCCGGATATTGATGACCGCCGCCGCGATCATCGACGGCAAGGCGTTCGCCGTCGGCTTGCGCGCGCGGATCGGTGAGCAGGCGGCTGCCTTCGCCGAGGCCGCGGGTCGGCCCGCCGGGCTGGCGGTGGTGCTGGTCGGCGAGGATCCGGCGAGCGCGGTCTATGTGCGGTCCAAGGGCCGCGCCGTGCGCGAGGCGGGCATGGCCGGATTCGAGCATCGCCTGCCCGCCGATACCGTGGAAGCCGATCTGCTGGCGCTGGTCGCCACGCTGAACGCCGATCCGCTGGTCGATGGCATCCTGGTGCAATTGCCACTGCCGCCCCAGATCGATGCCGATCGCGTGATCGCGGCGATCGATCCGGACAAGGATGTCGATGGCTTCCACGTCGTTAACGCCGGCCGGCTCGCGGTCGGCCAGCTGGGCTTCGTACCTTGCACGCCGCTCGGCTGCCTGATGCTGCTGAAGGATCGGCTGGGTGATCTGTCGGGGCTGGACGCGGTGGTGATTGGCCGGTCCAACATCGTCGGCAAGCCGATGGCGCAGCTGCTGCTGGCCGAAAGCTGCACCGTGACGATCGCGCACAGCCGCACGCGCGATCTGCCGGCGGTGGTAGCGCGCGCCGATATCGTTGTCGCCGCAGTCGGTCGCGCGGAAATGGTGAAGGGCGGTTGGCTGAAGCCTGGCGCGACTGTGATCGATGTCGGCATCAACCGGATCGACGACGGCCAAGGCGGCAGCCGGCTGGTCGGCGATGTCGATTTCGCTGGCGCATCGGCAGTGGCAGGCGCGATCACGCCGGTGCCGGGCGGCGTCGGTCCGATGACGATCGCGCTGCTGCTGCGCAACACGCTGGTGGCCGCGCACCGCGCCGCCGGCCTGCCGTTCGACGAGGCCGCCGCGGCATGAGCGACGCGCTCGTCGCGCAGTTTCTGTCGGCGCTGGTGACGTTCCTCGTCATCATCGATCCGCCCGGTTGCGCGCCGATTTTCGCCAGCCTCACGCGCGGTGCGCCGCCGGCGCATCGCCGGTCGATGGCGTTCCGATCGGTCGCGGTGGCGGCGGGCATCCTGCTGGTGTTCGCGCTGTTCGGCGAGGCGTTGCTGCGCACGCTCGGCATCAGCCTGGATGCGTTTCGCATCGCGGGCGGCATCATGCTGTTCCTGATCGCGATCGACATGGTGTTCGAGAAGCGTACCCAGCGCCGCGAGGAACGCGCCGACGAGATCAGCCGCCGTGCCGCCGAGGAGCATCGCCCGGTCGAGACTGAGGACATCTCGGTGTTCCCGATGGCGATTCCGATGATCGCGGGGCCGGGCTCGATCGCGACTGCGATGCTACTCACCAGCCGGGCGGACGGCTGGATCGAAGGTGGCGTCGTGCTGGGCGCGATGGGGCTGACGCTGCTGCTGACGTTGGCGGCGCTGTTGGCCGCCGGCCCGATGATGCGCGCGCTCGGCCACAAGGTCGAAGCGATGATCACGCGCATCCTGGGCGTGATCCTGGCCGCGCTGGCCGCCCAGTTCGTGCTCGACGGGATCAAGAAGTTCTTCTTCTAGAGGCTCCCCTCCTGCCGCGGGGGAGGGCTGCCCTCAGACCTCGGGCACCTGCATTCCCTTCTGTACCGCCGGACGCGCACCCAGTTCATTTAGCCAGCGCGTGACATTGGCCTTGCTCGGCAGGCTGTCAGCCAGAGCATCCTTCAGAAAGGTCGTCGCCGCCACCGTCCAGCCATAACAGGCGATGTCCGCGATCGAATAGTCATCGCCCGCCAGATAGCGCGCCTCGCCGAGGCGGCGGTCCATCACGCCCAGCAGCCGATCCGCCTCTTCGGTGAAGCGGCGGATCGCAAGCGGTGCCTTTTCATCTGACCGGACCGCGAAGAAGCCGAGCTGCCCCAGCATCGGCCCGAGCCCGCCGACCTGCCAGAACAGCCATTCCAGCGCCCGCGTCCGTGCCGCGCCGGACGGGGCGAGGAAGCGGCCGGTCTTCTCCGCGAGATAGAGCAAGATCGCGCCCGATTCGAACACCGTCATCGGGCCGGTGCCATATTCGTTCAGCGCCTCATGATCGACGATCGCCGGGATCTTGTTATTGGGCGAGATCGCCAAGAATTCCGGCGCGAACTGCGCGTCCTTGCCGATGTCGACCGGGTGGACCTCATAGTCGAGGCCGCATTCCTCCAGCATGATCGAAGCCTTGCGGCCGTTGGGCGTCGTCCAGGTATAGAGACTGATCATCGCGCACATGCTCCCGTCCCGCCCGGATCAGAGCCGGGCCACCACCGATCGCAACCAACGCCCGACTGCTTCGATCCGCGCCAGCCGGCGGACATCGGCATGGGTGACCAGCCAGAAGCTGCGGCGGATCTCGATGCTGTCGGCCATTACTGGCACCAGTCGATCGTCGGCATCGCCGATGAAGCGCGGCAGCACCCCGATGCCCGCCCCGCCCGCGATCATCCGGTGCTGCACGTTGATGCTGGTAGAGCGCAGCGCGGGTTCCAGCCCCGGCGCGATCTCGCTCAGATAGTCGAGCTCGGGCGAATAGAGGAATTCGGGAACATAGCCGGTCAGCGGATGATCGGCGAGCGCGGCCGAGCTTTCCGGCAGCGGCGCGCCATAGCTGCGCGCGGCATAGAGCCGCAGCCGGTAATCGGCGAGCTTGGCGGCCACCAGCCGGCCGGTGCGCGGCCGCGCCAACATCACCGCCATGTCGGCCTCGCGCTTCGATGGATTCAGGAAGCCTGATGCGGTGACGAGATCGAGCCTTATGTCGCGGTGCGCGGCATGGAATTCGGCCAGCGCGGGCGCCAGGATGAAGCTGGCGAACCCCTCCGCCACCGACAGCCGCACATGGCCCGACAGGCTCTGCATCTCGCCGCCGACATCGCCGATCGCGGCAAAGGCGGCGCTTTCCACGGCTTCGGCATGCGCCATTAGCGCGGTGCCGCGTTCGGTCAGCCGGCGCTCGCCCCCCACAGTCTCGAACAGCTCCGCGCCCAGCCCTGTCGACAGCCGCTGCAGCCGCCGGCCGAGCGTGGTGGGATCGAGCTGGAGCGCGCGGGCTGCCGGCGCAATCCGCCGTGCGCGCGCCACCGCCAGGAAGATGCGCAGGTCATCCCAGTCGAACATGGCACCTCCTTGCTGCAAAATCGCCGCCGCCGGTGGCAGTGATACCCCCTTGCGGGCAATTCCACAAAGGCCGACAGGCGGCACCCTATCCGCAAGGTCCGCGCGGACGATCCGTCATGCGCGCGCGCCATCTGGAACCGGTACAGGAGTGGATCATGGCCAAGGCAACCCGCACGTTCGCCAGCGACGAGGAAAAGGCGGTCCATGACGAGATCGCGGCTCTCGTCGAACGCTCGCGCAAGGCGCAGGAGCAGATCGAGAATTACACGCAGGAACAGGTCGATGCGCTGATCCGCGCGATGGTCTGGTCGGTCGCGCGCGAGGACGTCGCCAAGGAGATCGCCCAGTTCACCGTCGATGAGACGCAGCTCGGCAATTATGACGGCAAGTTCCTCAAGATCTTCCGCAAGACCCGCGCCACGCTGATGGACATCATCGACGACAAGTCGGTCGGCGTGCTGGAAGAGGACAAGGAGCGCAACCTGATCAAGCTGGCCAAGCCGGTCGGCGTGATCGGCGCGCTGTCGCCTTCCACTAATCCGGAAGCGACGCCGGTGATCAAGGCGATTTCGGCGGTAAAGGGCCGCAACTCGATCATCGTGGCGCCGCACCCGCGCGCCAAGCTGACGAACAAGAAGATCGTCGATCTGATGCGCGCCGCGATCGAGAAGATGGGTGCGCCGGCCGATCTGGTGATCGCGATCGAGACGCCTTCGGTCGCAAAGACCAACGAACTGATGAAGCAGTGCGATCGCGTGCTGGCCACGGGCGGCTCGGCGATGGTCGAGGCCGCCTATTCCAGCGGCACGCCGGCGCTGGGCGTGGGTGTCGGCAACGCGGTGATCACCGTCGACGAGACGGCGGACCTGGACGATGCGGCCGAGAAGATCCGCATTTCCAAGACGCTCGATCTGGCCGCGTCCTGCTCGTCCGACAATGCCGTCATCCTGGTCGACGCCATCTATGACGAGATGCTCGCCAAGCTGAAGGCGAAGGGCGGGTATGTCCTCGACGACGAGCAGAAGGCCAAGCTGCAGGCCGCGATCTGGGTGGATGGCGCGATCAACGCCAAGGTCGTCGCGCAGACGCCGAAATTCATCGCGGACTATGCCGGCTTCGAGATTCCGGAGGGTACGCAGTTCTTCATCGTGCCCGAAACCGGCTACGGCGCCGATCATCCCTTCTCGGGCGAGAAGATGACCGTCACGATGGCGCTCTACCGCGCCAAGGATCTCGACGATGCGATCCGGCTGACCAACGCCATCCAGTCCTACCAGGGGCAGGGCCACAGCTGCGGCATCTATTCGCAGAGCGACGAGAATATCCTGAAGCTGGCCGCCGCCACGCGCACCAGCCGCGTGATGGTGAACCAGCCGCAGGCCGCTTCGAACAGCGGCAATCTGTGGAACGGCATGCGCCAGACCTTCTCGCTGGGCTGCGGCTCGTGGGGCGGCAACGGCACCAACAACAACATCACCTGGCGCGACCTGATCAACGAGACCTGGGTTTCGAAGCCGCTCACAAAGACCAAGGAACTGCCTTCCGACGAAGCGCTGTTCGGCGACGTGATCCAGAAGCTGGCGTGATTGAAACCTCGATGCGGTGGCGTACGCGTCATCCTGACGAAAGTCAGGATCCAGACGCGCTACGCCATCGGATCGAATCCAAGCAGAGAGGCAAGGTCCGCCCATTCGGGATTGTCGCGCTCGATCAGGACGGCTTTCCAGTCACGGCGCCACGCCTTGAGCTGCTTTTCGCGCGCGATCGCATTGGGCATGTCCTCGAACATCTCATAGTACACGAGGCGGTTGATCCGATATTTGCCGGTGAAGCTGCTCGTCGCTCCGGTGCGATGCTGGTGCAGTCGCTGATGGAGGTTGGACGTCACCCCGATATAGAGCGTTCCGTGCCTGGCGCTCGCAAGGATATAGACGCAGGGCTGGCGATCGATCATCGGAAGCAGCGTCTCTGGATGCTGACTTCCGTCAGCATGACGGAATCACGGAGGATGGCGCAAGCTGCATGACAGACCAGTTCGACCTCACCGAGGACCAGCGCGCGATCCAGGAGATGGCGCAGCGTTTCACCGCGGACGCGATCACGCCGCATGCCGCGCATTGGGATGAGGAGCATATCTTTCCGCGCGATACGGTGAAGGCCGCGGCCGAGCTCGGCTTTGCGGGCATCTATGTGTCCGAGGAAAGCGGCGGCATCGGTCTTGGTCGGCTCGAATCGGCGCTGATCATGGAAGCGATGGCCTATGGCTGCCCTTCCACCTCCGCTTTCATCTCGATCCACAACATGGCTGCGTGGATGATCGACCGCTTCGGCGACGCGGATATCAAGGGCCGCTTCCTGCCCGATCTGCTGACCTGCGACCGGATCGCCAGCTATTGCCTGACCGAGCCTTCGTCCGGATCGGATGCGGCCGCGCTGAAGACCAAGGCGGTGCTCGACGGCGACCATTATGTGGTCACCGGATCGAAGGCGTTCATCTCGGGCGGCGGCGAGAATGAGGTCTATGTCACCATGGTCCGCACCGGGGCGGAGGGGCCGAAGGGCATCTCCTGCCTGGTGATCGAAAAGGACATGCCCGGCGTCAGCTTCGGCGCGAACGAGAAGAAGCTCGGCTGGCGTTCCCAGCCGACCGCGCAGGTGAATTTCGATGGCGTGCGCGTGCCCGTCGCCAACCGGCTCGGCCAGGAAGGCGATGGCTTCAAGATCGCGATGTCGGGGCTGGATGGCGGGCGGCTGAACATTGGCGCCTGCTCGCTGGGCGGCGCGCAGCGCTGCCTGGACGAAGCGATCGGCTACACGCGCGAGCGCAAGCAGTTCGGCAGCCGGATCGTTGATTTTCAGGCGACCCAGTTCACGCTGGCGGACATGGAGACCGAGCTTCAGGCGGCGCGCGCGCTGCTCTACATGGCCGCCGCCAAGGTGACCGCGGGCAGCCCGGACAAGACGAAGTTCGCCGCGATGGCGAAGCGGCTTTCGACCGACACCGGATCATCGGTGGTCGATCGCGCGCTGCAGCTGCATGGCGGCTACGGCTATCTGCAGGATTATCCGATCGAACGTTTCTGGCGCGATCTGCGCGTCCACCGCATCCTGGAAGGCACCAACGAGGTGATGCGCATGATCACGGCTCGCGAGATGCTGAAGCAATGAGCAGCGAAGCAGCGCCCGCCGCCAATATCGTCGAACTCTGGTCGGGCGCATCGCAGCGGCTGGCGGCGGCGATGACGGCGATGGCCGGCAAGGCGCCCAGCGCCGCCGCCACCCGCCCGTTCGATCCGTCGGCTTTGTTCAGCAGCATGTCCGCGCTGATGGCGGGCTGGGCGCGCGAGCCGCAGCAACTGTTCGAGATGCAGGCGCAGGCGATCGGCCAGTGGGCCGATTTCTGGACCAACGCCTGGCGCGGCGAACTGCCCGATCCGCAGATCCCGCGCAGCGACCGCCGCTTCATGGACAAGCAATGGAGCGAGGATCCCGCCTTTCGCACCGTGCGCGATGCCTATCTGCTGGCATCGAACCAGCTGCGCACGATGGTCGAGGCGACGCCCGAGATCGCAGGGTCGGAGCGGGCGATGGTCAATTTCCTGCTTGACCAGTATCTGAACGCGGTCGCCCCTTCCAACTTCGCGGTCACCAATCCCGAAGCGGTGCGCCGCACGATCGAGACCGGCGGCGCCAATCTGGCCGCGGGCTTCGCCAACATGCTGGAAGATCTGTCCAGCGGGCGCGGCATCGTGCGCCGGCGCACGGCCGATACCTTCCGCAAGGGCGAGAACATCGCCGCCACGCCCGGCAAGG
The DNA here is from genome assembly GCF_047238125.1 of Sphingomonas canaveralia. Lineage (NCBI taxonomy): Bacteria > Pseudomonadati > Pseudomonadota > Alphaproteobacteria > Sphingomonadales > Sphingomonadaceae > Sphingomonas > Sphingomonas canaveralia. The sequence goes on along the minus strand of NZ_JBDFMH010000001.1, from coordinate 2,485,471 downwards.
TCGTGTTCCAGAACCATCTGTTCCAGCTGATCCAATATGATCCGCTGACGCCGGAGGTGGCGGCCGAGCCGCTGCTATACGTGCCGCCGCTGGTGAACCGTTATTACATGATTGACCTGCAGCCGAAATCCAGCCTGGTGCGGTGGCTGGTCGAGCAGGGGCGGACGGTGTTCGTGGTCTCGTGGGTCAACCCGGATGAGCGCCACGCCGCCTGCGGGGTCGACGATTATGTGCGCGACGGCATCCTTGCCGCGCTCGACGCGGTGCACGGGGCGACCGAGCAGAAGGTCAATCTGTTCGGCTTCTGCCTGGGCGGGACGCTGATCGCGCTCGCGCTCGGCCTGCTGGCGGCGCGGGGCGGTAGCGATAAGGTCGCCAGCGCCACGCTGATCGGCAGCATGGTCGATTTCGCCGACATGCGCGACTGGTCGGCGTTCGTGCACGAGGGCCATCTCGGCGCGCTCGAGAATCATCTCGCCAAGCGCGGCTTCATCGAGAGCGACGAGCTGCAGCAGCTATTCTCCGCGGTGCGCGCCAACGACCTGATTTGGTCGTCGGTGGTGAACCATTATCTGCTCGATCGCGAGGCGCCGCCGTCGGACCTGCTCTACTGGTTCGAGGATGGCGCGCGTATCCCGCACGCCTTCCTGGCGTCGTACAATCGCGGGCTGCTGAAAGAAAACCGGCTGCGCGATCCGGGCGGCTTCGCGGTCGATGGCACGCCGATCGATCTCGGGCAGATCACCGTGCCGATGCTGGTGATCGCGCTGAAGGAGGATCATGTCTCCGCTTGGGAAGCCGTCTATGCCGGGGCACGGCTGTTCGGCGGGCCGGTTGAATATATCCTGGGCGGATCGGGCCACAATGCCGGCGTGATCAATCCGCCGGCCGCCAACAAGCACGGCTATTGGCGCAATTCGGCGCTCCCCGAAACCGCTCAGGCGTGGCTGGAGGGGGCGGAGAAGCACCCCGGATCCTGGTGGCCGGTCTGGGATGGCTGGCTGGACGAACAGGGCAGCGGCGAGCGTGTGCCCGCGCGTGCGCCCGGCACCACCGGCGAGCTGGCGGCGATCGAACCCGCGCCCGGATCCTACGCGCTCAGCTGACCGATCGAAGGAACGAGATGAACTGCATGACCCAGACCCATGTCCGCACACTGGTCGATGGCAAGCTCGGCCGGCTGCGGCTGGATCGCCCCGCCGCGATCAATGCGCTGACGCTGGAAATGGTGCGCGCGATGACCGACGCGCTTGTCGAATGGCGCACCGATCCCGCGATCGAGCTGGTGATGATCGATCATGCCGAGGGCCGCGGTTTCTGCGCAGGCGGCGATGTGGTGACGATCGCCAAGAGCTCGGCCGGCCATGGTGCGGCGGCGCAGGCCTTCTTCTTCCAGGAATATCGGATGAACCATCTGATGTATTCCTATCCGAAGCCGGGCGTCGTGTTCATGGACGGGATTACGATGGGCGGCGGCGTCGGCATCTCGTGCCCGTGCCGGTACCGGGTCGCGACCGAGCGGACCGTCTTCTCGATGCCCGAAACCACGATCGGGCTCTTTCCCGATGTCGGCGGCGGGCGTTATCTTTCGCGCCTGCGCGGCCGGGTCGCGCAATATCTGGCGCTCACCAGCGCGCGGCTGACGGGGGCGGACTGCCTCGCGTTGCGGCTGGCGACGCACTACATCCCGTCCGACCGGCTCGAGGATGTGAAGCAGCAGCTGGCGGACGCGCCCGACCGGATCGAGGCGATCCTGGCCGAGGCATCGGTCGAGCCGCCGGCCGCGCCGATCCTCGACATCGTCGACGATATCGACCGGCTGTTCGCATCGGACCGGCTGGAGGGGATCCTTGCCGCGCTGGCCGCGGACGGGTCCGACTGGGCAAAAAAGCAGCACGCCACGATCGTCGGCCGCTCGCCCACCGCCTGCAAGGTTTCGTTGCGGCTGCTGGTGGAAAGCCCGCAATGCGCGAACTTCGAGGAGGAGATGCGGCTCGAATTCGGGATCATGATGCGCATGTTCCGCCACCAGGATTTCCTGGCGGGCGTGACCGCACTGCTGATCGAGAAGACCGGCAACCCGCAATGGCAGCCGCCGACCGCGGAAGCGGTGACCGACGAGATGGTCGATGCCTTCTTCCAGCCGCTGCCTGCCCGGCAGCGCTGGGAACCCCTGGAACTTGACGTCGTGGAGCGCTGAGAGATGGCCGATTACGAAACCCTCCTGATCGAGACCCGCGATGCGGTGACGCTGGTGCGGCTCAACCGCCCGCAGGCGCTGAACGCGCTCAACAGCCAGGTACTGGCCGATCTGATCGCCGCATTCGGTGCCTATGATGCCGATGAAAGCCAGCGCTGCCTGGTGCTGATCGGCATGGACAAGGCGTTCGCGGCCGGCGCGGACATCAAGGAAATGCAGGCGATGGGCTTCGCCAAGGCCTATGGCGTGAACTTCTTCGCCGGGTTCGAGCGGGTGACCGCGACCCGCAAGCCCTGGATCGCGGCCGTCTCCGGCTTCGCGCTCGGCGGCGGATGCGAGCTGGCGATGATGGCGGACATCATGATCGCGGCCGACAACGCCAAGTTCGGCCAGCCCGAGATCAAGCTGGGCGTGGCCCCCGGCATGGGCGGATCGCAGCGGCTGACGCGCGCGGTCGGCAAGTCCAAGGCGATGGACATGTGCCTGACCGGGCGGATGATGGATGCTGTCGAGGCGGAAAAGGCCAATCTGTGCAGCAAGGTCGTGCCGCTGGCCGACCTGGAAGCGGAGGCGCTGAAGATGGCGGCGGTGATCGCCGGCATGCCGCCGCTGGCCGCGATCGCCAACAAGGAGATGGTGAACGCCGCGTTCGAGACCGGGCTCGCCACCGGCATCCTGTTCGAACGCCGCCTGTTCAACGGCCTGTGCGCGACCGACGACAAGGCCGAAGGCATGACCGCCTTCGTCGAGAAGCGCCCGGGCAACTGGACGGGGAAATAACCCGTCGCCCCTGCGGAGGCAGGGGCCCATGGCTCTCATGACGAGCGCCGACACTTCGACTTAAAAGACATGGCCTCCTGCCTTCGCAGGAGCGACGGAGGGTAGGACATGACCAGGATCGCGTTCATCGGGCTCGGCAACATGGGCGGCGGCATGGCCGCGAACCTCGCCAAGGCGGGGCACCAGGTCCGCGCGTTCGACCTGTCCGAAGCCGCCCTTGTCCGCGCGGTCGAGGCGGGCTGCGCGCGCGCCGGCACCGCGGCCGAAGCGGTGGCCGATGCCGAAGCGGTCGTCACCATGCTGCCGGCCGGCAAGCATGTCCGCGCGGTCTATGCCGATCAGGTGTTCGGCACCGCACCCGCCGGCGCGCTGCTGATCGATTGCTCGACGATCGACGTCGCCAGCGCCAAGGCGGTCGGCGCGGATGCCGCCGCCAAGGGCTATCGCATGGTCGATGCGCCGGTTTCGGGCGGGATCGCGGCGGCCAACGGCGGCACGCTGACCTTCATGGTCGGCGGTGAGGCTGCCGATTTCGACGCGGCCAAGCTGATCCTGGACAAGATGGGCAAGGCGGTGATCCATGCTGGCGCACAGGGCTCCGGCCAAGCCGCCAAGATCGCCAACAACATGCTGCTCGGCGCAACCATGGTCGCCACCTGCGAGGCGTTCCTGCTCGCGCAGAAGCTCGGCCTCGATCCGCAGACCTTCTTCGATATCTCGTCCAAGGCCAGCGGCCAGAGCTGGTCGATGACCAGCTATTGCCCGGTGCCCGGTGTCGGACCGACCACGCCTGCGGACAATGATTATCAGGGCGGGTTCGCGGCGGCGCTGCAGCTGAAGGACCTTAAGCTGGCGATCGCCGCGGCGCAGGATGTGGATGCCAGCGTGCCGATGGGATCGACTGCGGGCGCGCTCTACCAGGCGTTCGTCAACAACGGCCATGGCGGGCTCGATTTCTCGGGCATCATCAAGCTGCTCGGCGGAGAGACGAAGCCGGCCTGAGATAGTTCGCCATCCCGGCAAACGCCGGGATGGCGTGGCGCTTACGCCGTCTCGAATTCCAGGATCACCGCGTCCACCGCCAGGCTTTCGCCCGGCTTGGCCTGGACGTCCTTCACCGTGCCCGCCTTTTCGGCGCGCAGGATATTCTCCATCTTCATCGCTTCGACCGTGGCCAGCGGCTGGCCCGCCTCTACCTTGTCGCCCGCCGCCACGTTGATCGCCGTGACTAGGCCCGGCATCGGGCACAGCAGGAAGCGCGACAGATCGGGCGGCACCTTTTCGATCATGTGATGCGCCAGCGCCGCCACCCGCGGACTCAGCACCCGCAGCCGGTGGCTGGCCCCCCGCGTCGTGATCCGCCAGCCGGTGCGCTGCTTCTCGACCCGCACCGACAGCGGCTCGCCGTCGATCGTCGCCTCGATCAGCCGCTGGCCGGGCTGGTAGGGCGCGTCGACCACCACCGCGGTGCCGTCCACCGTCACCGCCTCACCCGCGATCGAGACATGATGCTCGGCACCGTCCAGCGTCACCACCCATTCGCCCGGCGTCTCGGGGCCGCCGTTCAGCTGCCCGTCGATAAGCCCGGCCCGCGCGGCATCGGCGCTGGCGATCAGCCCCGCGATCGCGGACAACTTGACGGTCAGCCCCTCCGGCATAGCGGCCCCGGCGAAGCCTTCGGGATATTCCTCGGCAATGAAGCCCGTCGTCAGCGCGCCATCGCGAAAGCGGGGATGCTGCATGATCGCCGACAGGAAATCGATATTGTGGCCGATGCCGTCGATTTCGAACCGGTCGAGCGCAGCGATCTGCGCATCGATCGCGGCCTCGCGGGTTGGGCCGTGGGTGATCAGCTTGGCGATCATCGGATCGTAGAACATCGAGATCTCCGATCCCTCGACCACGCCGTCGTCGACCCGGGTCACGCCATCGGCGGCAGGCGGGCGATAGCGGACGAGCCGGCCGGTCGACGGCAGGAAGCCGCGATAGGGATCCTCGGCATAGACGCGATTCTCGATCGCCCAGCCGTCGATCCGCACGTCTTCCTGCGTGAAGCCGAGCTTTTCGCCATAGGCGACACGGATCATCTGCTCGACCAGGTCCAGCCCGGTGATGCACTCGGTCACGGGATGCTCCACCTGCAGGCGGGTGTTCATCTCGAGGAAGTAGAAGCTCTCGCCAGTAGTGTCCGCACCCGAGACGATCAGCTCGACCGTGCCGGCGCTGTAATAGCCCACCGCCCGCGCCAGCGCGACCGCCTGCTCGCCCATCGCCTTGCGCATCGCGGGGGTGACGAAGGGGGAGGGCGCCTCCTCCACCACCTTCTGGTGGCGGCGCTGGATCGAGCATTCGCGCTCGTTCAGATAGACGATGTTGCCGTGCTGGTCGCCCAGCAGCTGGATCTCGATATGGCGCGGGCTTTCGATGAACTTCTCGATGAACACGCGATCGTCGCCGAAGCTGGCCAACCCCTCGCGCTTGGTCGCCTCGAAGCCCTCGCGCACGTCGCGCTCGCCATAGGCCAGCCGCATACCCTTGCCGCCACCACCGGCGGAGGCCTTCATCATCACCGGATAGCCGATCTCGCCGGCGATCCGCACCGCCTCGTCGGTATCGGCGATCTCGCCCAGATAGCCGGGGACGACGTTGACGCCGGCTTGCTTGGCCAGCTTCTTGGATTCGATCTTGTCGCCCATCGCCGCGATCGCCCCCGGCGGCGGGCCGATGAAGGCGATGTCCGCATCCGCCAGCGCCTCGGCGAAGCTCGTCCGCTCGGAGAGAAATCCATAGCCCGGATGCACCGCTTCGGCGCCCGTGGACTTGCACGCAGCGATGATCGCATCGGCGATCAGATAGCTTTCGGATGCCGGCGGCGGCCCAAGCCGGATCGCCTCGTCCGCCATCTCGACATGCGGGCTGCGCGCATCGGCGTCCGAATAGACCGCGACCGTCTTGATGCCCATCTTCTTGGCGGTGCGGATCACGCGGCAGGCGATCTCGCCGCGGTTGGCGATCAGGATCTTCTTGAACATCGTGGCTCCGCTATTTTGGCGCGAGAAGAAGCGCGGTCAGGCGCAGATCGGATTGGCCGCCGGGGGCGGCGCGGGTGGCGGCGATCAGGCGCTGGATGCGCGGGCCACGCGGCGCGTCCCACACCGTCTGCGACAGCCCGCCGGAGGTGCGGGTACGGCCGCCGGCGAGCTGCAGCGCGCCGGCAATGCGCGCGGCCAGCGCCAACTGATCGACCGCGCCGGACAGCCGCACGGTCAGCACACACTGCCGGGTCGGTACGCCGGCCGGCAGCGAATCGGATGCGGTGTAGGTCAGGATCGCCTGGTTCGATCGCCACAGTTCGCTGGGATTGCCTTCAGGCCGGGGCTGCTGCACCAGCGGCAGCGTGCCGCCCGCCAGCGCCGCCCGCAGCCCGTCGGGATCGTCGAGATAGGTCCAGCAGCCGCCGGTGAACGCATCGAGCGCGGTGGCGCTGTCGATCGGACGCAGCGCCGGCGCACGCGGCGCGGCGGGGGCAGCGGCCGGCTTCGCCGCAGCGGGCGGCGCCTTGGCCGGCACCGGCTTCACAGGCGAAGGCGCGGCCGCCGCCTGGATCAGCAGGGCCAGTAGCAGGCTCATGCGGCCACGCGTGCCGGTTCGTCGGCGGCGGCGTGTAAGCCGAGGCTGGCGAACAACGCGGCATCGGCATCTTCGCCGGCATTGCCCGTGGTCAGCAGTCTGTCTCCGGTGAAGATGGAGTTCGCGCCCGCCAGGAAGCACAGCGCCTGCGTGGCGGCCGACATCGTTTCGCGCCCGGCGGACAGCCGCACCACCGACCGCGGCATCAGGATGCGGGCCACCGCCACCGTGCGCACGAATTCGATATCGTCGATCCGCGCCGTCTCGTCCGCCAGCACGCGATCGCCCAGCGGCGTGCCGGCGATCGGCACCAGCGCGTTCAGCGGCACGCTTTCGGGCGGCTCGGGCAGCGTCGCCAGCGCATGGAGGAAGCCGATCCGGTCGGCGCGGCTCTCGCCCATGCCGAGGATGCCGCCGCAGCAGGTCTTCATGCCCGATGCGCGAACATGGGCCAGCGTCTCCAGCCGGTCGCTATAGCTGCGCGTCGTCACGACTTGCGCGTAATAGTCGGGCGAACTGTCGAGGTTGTGGTTGTAGTAATCGAGGCCAGCGTCGGACAGCCGATCGGCCTGGTCGCGGGTCAGCATGCCCAGCGTCATGCAGGTCTCGAGTCCCAGCGCCTTCACGTCGGCCACCATCGCCGTGAGCGCCGGCATGTCGCGTTCCTTGGGCGATCGCCAGGCGGCGCCCATGCAGAAGCGCTGCGATCCCGCGGCCTTGGCCTCGCGCGCGGCGGCGACGACCGCGTCATGATCCATCAGCTTGCTTGCCTTGAGCCCCGTGTCGAAGCTGGCCGACTGCGAGCAATAGCCGCAATTCTCGGCGCAGCCGCCGGTCTTGATCGACAGCAGAGTCGAGAGCTGGACGGCGTTGGAATCGTGATGTGCGCGGTGCAACGATGCTGCGCGGAACAGCAGGTCCGCAAACGGCAGGTCGAACAGCGCCGCGATCTGCTCGCGGGTGGGCGCGGTATCGGGATAGCTCACAGCGACGACACCGAAAGAACGAGAAACATGCCGATCCCGAAGCTGAAGAAACCGCCCGAAAGCGATCGATAGAGTCGGACCTGGCGGGGCATCGCCAATCCATCCGAACGCGCGCGGGTGATCGCCAGTAGACCCATCAGCGCGATGCCGCCGGCCAACCCAATCGTGATCACCACCAAGCCGAGTTCGTTGCGCCCCACCTTCTCGGGCGCGATGCCAAGTGCGCCGCCGAGCGCCACCAGCGAGAGCGTCGTCAGATGCTTGAAATAATCATAGAGCAGCAGCTCGGCACTGCCGGCGGCGGCTTCCGCGATCCGGTCCTCGGACGACGCCGTCGTCACTCGGCCGCCTCCGCTTCCGGCGGCTGGTTGTGGCCAAGCAGTTGCAGCACCTGCCCCGCCGCATCGACGAGGTTCGTGCCCGGGCCGAAAATGCCCTGCACGCCGGCATCGCGAAGGATCTGATAATCCTGCGCGGGGATCACGCCGCCGGCAATCACCTTGATATCGCTGCGGCCGGCATCGCGCAGATGGCCGATCAGCTCTGGGATCAGAGTCTTGTGGCCGGCGGCCAGGCTCGATGCGCCGACCACATCCACGTCGGCTGCGATCGCCATCTCGGCGGCTTCCTTCGGGGTCTGGAACAGCGGGCCGGCCAGCACCTCGAAACCAAGGTCGCCGAACGCGGACGAGACGAGGTTCGCGCCGCGATCATGCCCGTCCTGCCCCATCTTGGCCACGAACAGCTTCGGCTTGCGCCCCAGCCGCTTGCCGATCGCGCCGACGCCGTCGACCAGCCCGGCCCAGCGCGCGTCATTGCCATAGGCGCCACCGTAGATGCCCTTCACCGGCGTCGGATTGGTGCCGTAGCGGCCGAACACATCCTCCATCGCCAGGCTGATCTCGCCGAGCGTCGCGCGCTTGCGGGCTGCCTCGACCGCCAGCTCGAGCAGGTTGCCGGTGCCACGCGCGCCTTCGCGCAGCGCATCCAGCGTGGCTTGGGTCGCAGCCTCGTCGCGGCCGGCCTTCACCCTGGCGATCCGCGCCACCTGCGCCTCACGCACGGCGTGGTTGTCGACGTCGAGGATCTCGATCGGATCCTCATTGTCCTTGCGATACTTGTTGACGCCGACGATCACATCCTCGCCGCGGTCCACACGCGCGGCGCGGGCGGCGGAGGCCTCCTCGATCATTGCCTTCGGCCAGCCGGCGGCGACCGCCTTGGCCATGCCGCCCTCCGCCTCGACGCGTTCGATGATCTCCCAGGCGCGGTCGACCAGCTCCTTGGTCAGCGCCTCGACATAATAGGAGCCGCCGAGGGGATCGACGACCTTGGTCATCCCCGTCTCTTCCTGGATCACGATCTGCGTGTTGCGCGCGATCCGGGCGGAGAAATCGGTTGGCAGCGCGATCGCTTCATCGAGCGCATTGGTGTGGAGGGACTGGGTGCCGCCCAGCATCGCGGCCATCGCCTCGATCGTGGTGCGCATCACATTGTTGTACGGATCCTGCTCGGTCAGCGAGACGCCGCTGGTCTGGCAGTGGGTGCGCAGCATCTTGGAGCGCTCGTCCTTCGCGCCCAGCTGCGTCATCACGCGGTGCCACAGCACGCGCGCGGCGCGCAGCTTGGCGATCTCCATGAAGAAGTTCATGCCGATCGCGAAGAAGAAGCTCAGTCGGCCGGCGAACTTGTCGATGTCCAGCCCCGATGCCACGCCATATTTCACATATTCCATGCCGTCGGCGATGGTGAAGGCCAGTTCCTGAACCTGCGTCGCGCCGGCTTCCTGCATATGATAGCCGGAAATCGAGATGCTGTTGAACTTGGGCATCTCGCGGCTGGTATAGCCGAAGATGTCCGAGATGATCCGCATGCTCGGCTCAGGCGGGTAGATATAGGTGTTGCGGACCATGAACTCCTTCAGGATGTCGTTCTGGATGGTCCCGTCGAGCAGCTTGCGGTCGACGCCCTGTTCCTCGCCCGCCACGATGAAGAAGGCCAGGATCGGAATCACCGCGCCGTTCATCGTCATCGATACCGACATCTTGTCGAGCGGGATGCCGTCGAACAGGATCTTCATGTCGTCGATCGTGTCGATCGCCACGCCCGCCTTGCCGACATCGCCCGTCACGCGCGGATGATCGCTGTCATAGCCGCGGTGGGTGGCCAGATCGAACGCCACCGACAGCCCCTTCTGCCCCGCCTTCAGGTTGCGGTGGTAGAAGGCGTTGGATTCCTCGGCGGTCGAGAAGCCGGCATATTGCCGGATCGTCCAGGGCCGGCCCGCATACATCGATGCGCGCACGCCGCGCGTGAACGGCGCGAAACCGGGCAGGCCGGGCTCCCAGCCATCGACATCCTCGGCCGTATAGAGCGGCTTGACCGCAATCCCCTCGGGCGTGGCCCAGGTCAGATCCTGCCCCTTCACTTCCTTGGCGGCAGCGGAGGCCCACTTGTCCAGCGTCGGCGCGGCCGATGGCTCGGGCAGATCGCGTGGCTGCGGGGCGGCGCCGGGGTCCTCGCCGGGCATGGCGGGGGGGATGGTATCGGTCATTCTCAATGTCCCTCGAACACGGGCTTGCGCTTTTCGATGAAGGCCTGGACGCCTTCGCGGAAATCGCGGGTGCGGCCGGCCTCGCGCTGGTTCGCGCGCTCGATTTCCAGCACCTCGGACAGCGGCTGGTTGAGCGCGCTGGCCACCTGGCGGCGGATCATGCCGATCGCCTTGGTCGGCATCTTCGCAAGCTTCGCAGCCACCGCGCGCGCCTCGTCCTGGATCGCGGCATCATCGACAACACGGTTGACCAGCCCGGCCGCCACGGCGTCGTCGGCCGACATGCGATCGCCCAGCAGCGCCATTTCCAGCGCCTTGGCGCGGCCCGCGCCCTTGGCCACGAGCCAGGTCGCGCCGGCATCCGGCACCAGACCGATATTGACGAACGCCAGCAGCAGATAGCTGGATCGCGCCGCCAGGATGATGTCGCCCGCCAAGGCCAGCGACAGGCCGGCGCCGACCGCGGGGCCGTTGATCGCGGTTACGATCGGGATCGGCAGCGCGGCCAGCGCCTCGACCACCGGGTGATAATGGCTGTCGAGCAATAGTCCGAGATCGTCGGGCAGGCCGATCTGCCCGTCGTCGCCGACCAGATCCGCGCCCGAGCAGAAGGCGCGGCCCTCACCCGTCAGGATCAGCGCGCGCGCGCCGTCCGCCACCGCCTGGTCCAGCGCGCTGCGCAATTCGGACAGCAGGGTGGGGGAGATCGCGTTCATCCGGTCCTGCCGGTCGAGCGTGATCGTGGCCACGCCGTCGGCCAGCGCATAGCGGATCGTGATGTAGCTCAATGTCCGGCTCCCGCCTTCGGGGTTTCCATGATCTCGGTCAGTACGCCGCCCATATCCTTGGGGTGGACGAAGAAGATCGGCGTGCCGTGCGCGCCGATCCGCGGTTCGCCCAGCACCTTCGCGCCCTTGCCCTCGAACCAGGCCTTCGCCTCGTAAATGTCGGGCACTTCGTAGCACAGATGATGCTGACCGCCCGCCGGGTTCTTCGCCAGGAAGCCGTGGATCGGGGATGCCTCGCCCAGCGGCTCGATCAGTTCGATCTGGCTGTTCGGCGTATCGACGAAGCACACCTTCACGCCCTGTGCGGGCAGGTCGAACGGCTCGCGGATCACCTCGGCGCCCAGCGTTTCGCGATAGAGTACGATGCTCTTTTCGATCGATGGCGTCGCCACGCCGACATGGTTCAGCCGGCCGAGCTTCATGCCGCCATCCGCTCGATCACCAGCGCGATGCCCTGGCCGCCGCCGATGCACATCGTGACCAGGCCATAGGTGCCGCCCGAGCGCTCCAGTTCGTAGAGCGCCTTCACCGTCAGCATCGCGCCGGTGGCCCCCACCGGATGGCCGATCGAGATGCCCGATCCGTTGATGTTGACCTTCTCGGGATCGAAGCCCAGTTCCTGCGCCACCGCGCAGGCCTGCGCCGCGAACGCCTCGTTCGATTCGATCACGTCGATTTGGTCCAGCGACAGCCCGGCACGCTTCAACGCGGTCGGCACGGCGTGAATCGGCCCCAGGCCCATCACATCGGGCGAGACGCCGGCATGCGCCCAGCCGAGGATCTTCGCCATCGGCTTCAGCCCCTTGGCCGCCGCCGCATCGGCAGAAGCCAGCACCACCGCGGCCGCGCCGTCGTTGATGCCCGATGCGTTGCCGGGCGTCACCGTGCCGTCCTTCTTGAAGGCGGGCTTCAGCTTGGCCATCGCCGCCAGATCGGCATCGGCGCGGACATGCTCGTCAGTGTCGAACGCCACCATGCCCTTGCGGGTCTTCACCTCAACGGGAATGATCTGGTCTTTGAACCGGCCTTCGGCCTGCGCGCGGGTGGCGCGGGCGTGGCTTTCGGCAGCGGCGGCATCCTGCGCCTCGCGGCTGATCTGGTAGCGCTCGGCCACATTCTCGGCGGTGATGCCCATGTGATAATCGTCGATCGGATCGCTCAGCGTCGCGGTCAGCGCGTCGAGCATCGCCACCGGGCCCATCTTCTGGCCGAACCGCGCCGCCGTCACATAATGCGGGCTGCGGCTCATGCTCTCGGCGCCGCCGGCGACCGCGATGTCGCACTCTCCCAGCGTGATCATCTGCGCGGCGGAGACGATCGCCTGGACGGACGATCCGCACAGCCGGTTCAGCGTCAGCGCCGGTGCCTCGACCGGCACGCCCGCGTTCAGCGCAGCCACGCGCGCCAGATAGGCGTCCTGCGGCACGGTCGGGATCACCTGGCCCAGCACGACATGCTGGATGTCCGCCGGCTCGAGCCTGGCGCGGGTGATCGCCTCGCGGATCACGATCTCGCCCAGCTTGGACGGCGCGAAATCCTTCAGCGCGCCGCCGAAATCGCCGACCGCGGTGCGCACGCCGGAGAGGATGACAACGTCCTTGTTCATGTTCGCTCCTGATTGGCCGGGCCGCGCGTCAGCGGCTCACAGCGGGATATTGTCGTGCTTCTTCCACGGATTTTCGAGCGCCTTGCCGCGCAGCTTGCGCAGGCCCAGCGCGATCCGTCGCCGCGTCGAATGCGGCATGATCACCTCGTCGATGAAGCCCTTCGACGCCGCCACGAACGGGTTGGCGAAGCGCGCCTCATAGTCGGCGGTGCGCTCGGCAATCTTGTCCTTGTCGCCGATATCCTTGCGGAAGATGATCTCGACCGCGCCCTTGGCGCCCATCACCGCGATCTCGGCGGTGGGCCAGGCATAATTGAGGTCGCCGCGCAGATGCTTGCTGCTCATCACGTCATAGGCGCCGCCATAGGCCTTGCGGGTGATGACGGTGATCTTGGGCACGGTCGCCTCGGCGAAGGCGAACAACAGCTTGGCGCCATGCTTGATGATGCCGTTATGCTCCTGCGCCACCCCCGGCAGGAAGCCCGGCACGTCGACGAAGGTGACGATCGGCACGTCGAACGCATCGCAGAAGCGCACGAACCGGCCGGCCTTCTTCGATGAATTGATGTCGAGCACACCGGCCAGCGCCATTGGCTGGTTGGCGACGATGCCGATCGTGCGGCCCTCGATGCGGGCGAAGCCCGTCAGGATGTTCGCGGCATGGGTCGGCTGCACCTCGAAGAAATCGCCTTCGTCGACGACCTTCCGGATCAGTTCGCGCATGTCGTACGGCTTATTAGCGCTGTCGGGGATCAGCGTATCCAGGCTCGGGTCGATCCGGTCCCACGGGTCGGTGGTCGGCCGTTCGGGTATCTCGGTTCGGTTGGAAAGCGGCAGGAAATCGAAGAAATCGCGCGTCGCCAGCAGCGCTTCGATGTCGTTCTCGAACGCCAGGTCGGCCACACCGGATTTGGTGCTGTGCGTCACGGCACCGCCCAGTTCCTCCTGCGTCACCACCTCGTTGGTCACGGTCTTCACCACGTCCGGCCCGGTCACGAACATGAACGAGCTGTCCTTCACCATGAAGATGAAGTCGGTCATCGCGGGGGAATAGACCGCGCCGCCCGCGCACGGCCCCATGATCAGGCTGATCTGCGGCACCACGCCCGATGCCAGCACGTTGCGCTGGAAGATCTCCGCATAGCCGGCGAGGCTGGCGACGCCTTCCTGGATGCGCGCGCCGCCCGAATCGTTGATGCCGATCACGGGCGCGCCGACCTTCATCGCCATGTCCATGATCTTGCAAATCTTCATTGCGTGCCGTTCGGAAACCGCGCCACCGAACACGGTGAAATCCTGGCTGAAGACGAACACCAGCCGGCCGTTGATCGTGCCCGATCCGGTGACGACGCCATCGCCCGGGATCTTGGTGGCCTCCATCCCGAAATCGGCGCAGTTATGCTCGACATAGGCGTCCAGCTCCTCGAACGAGCCTTCGTCCAGCAGCACGTCGATCCGCTCGCGCGCGGTCAGTCGGCCCTTGGCATGCTGCGCGTCGATCCGTGCCTGGCCGCCCCCCAGCCGCGCGGCGGCACGCTTTTCCTCGAGCGTCTTCAATATCGCCAGCATGAAGGCCCTTTCGCAGCGCGTGTCGGCTTTTCCCTTCCAGCCGCGCCCGCAAAGTGCAATTGTGAATTTGCGAAGTTGCAAAGCGTGCGGTTCGCAACGCGGAGGCGGAAGCGATGGCCGATTCCAGGGCGCGGCTGTTCGCCGGGCGCGAGCTGAGGGCGCTGCGCGCACGCGCCGGCCTGGCGCAGGCTGCGATGGCGGATCGGCTGGGGCTCTCGGTCAGCTATCTTTCGCAGCTGGAGAATGACGAGCGGCCGATCACCACCTCGGTCGCCGATGCGCTGGCGCTGTCCTTTCCGCTCGACTGGTTCGGCGGCGACGACGACGCCCATGCCCGCCGGCTGGCCGCGATCCGCGAAGCGCTGTCCGATCCCCTGTTCGCGCGCACCCCTGCGTTCGAGGGGCTGGCCCGCGCGGTCGAACATCAACCCGAACTGGTCGATCGCTTCCTGGCGATGCACGCCGCCTGGCGCCGGTCCGAAGAGATGCGCCAGATCGCGGACGAGGCGCTGCTCGCAGGCGAGGGGTCGCGCCAGCCCTGGGAAGAAGTGCGCGACTGGTTTCATGCCGCCGGCAACTATGTCGATCCGATCGACCGCGCGGCGGAGACTCTGTCGCGGATGGTCGAGCCCGAGGAAGCGGTGATGGCCGAGCGGCTGGCGACGCTGCACGGCATCCGGCTGACGGCGGCGGGCAGCGACGGGCCGCTATCCGCACTGGATCGCATCGGCGGCACGCTGGCGATCGATCGCGCGCTGCCGCCCGAGAGCCGGCGTTTCCTGATTGCGCATCGCATCGCCGCGCTGGAACTGGCCGAGCCGATCGAGGCCGTGACGGCCGCCGCCGACCTGCCCAGTGAGATCGCGCGCACGCTGCTGTCGGTGGGCTTGGCCAACTATGCCGCGGGCGCGCTGCTGATGCCCTATGGCCGCTTCCGCGAAGCCGCCCGCGACGTGCGCCACGATATCGATCGGCTGCGCCAGCGGTTCGGCGTCAGCTTCGAACAGGCCTGCCACCGCCTGTCCACATTGCAGCGGCCCGGCGCGCGCGGCATCCCGCTGTTCTTCTGCCGGATCGACATGGCGGGCAACGTCACCAAACGCCATTCGGCCACGCGGCTGCAGTTCGCCCGCTTCGGCGGTGCCTGCCCGCTTTGGATCGTGCACGAGGCGGTCGCCATTCCCGACCGCATCCTCGTGCAGCTGGCCGAGACGCCCGATGGCGTGCGCTACGTCTCGATGGCCAAGGGGCTGGTGAAGCCCAGTGCCAGCTATGATCGGCCGCCGCGCCGCTATGCGGTGGCGCTGGGATGCGAGGACGTCCACGCGCGCGACTTCGTCTATGCCGATGGGCTCGACATGGGCAGCCGTGCCGCCACCCCGATCGGCACATCCTGCCGGCAATGCCCGCGACCGGATTGCGACCAGCGCGCGTTTCCGCCGGCGGATCGGCCGATCGCGGTCGATCCCGACATCCGCGATGTCGTGCCCTATCGCGTGCTCTGATCCACGATCCGAAGGGAGCAGCCATGCCGATCGATGCCACCCAGCCCTATGACGACAGCAACATCTTCGCCAAGATCCTGCGCGGCGAGATTCCGTGCCGCAAGGTCTATGAAGACGATCATGCGCTCGCCTTCCACGACATCAACCCGCAGGCGCCCGTCCACCTGCTGGTGATCCCCAAGGGGCCTTACGTGTCGTGGGACGATTTCTCCGCCCGCGCATCCGATGCGGAGCTCGCTGGCTTCGTGCGCGCCGTCGGCCAGGTGGCGCGCGATGCCGGGCTGCCTACTCCCGGATACCGGCTGCTCGCCAATATCGGCGGCCATGGCCACCAGGAAGTGCCGCACCTGCACGTCCATATCTTCGGCGGGCGGCAGATGGGCGCGATGCTGCCGGGCTTTTCATCCTGAAAGACAATCTTGTTGCGCGGCGGGCCGCACCCGTTAGGCTTGCCGCCAACGATAGATCAGGGCGCGCGCGGGCGAAACGCCGGCTGCAGCGCTACTCAAGGGGATATTGAATGGATTTTCGCGTCAAACCGCTCGACGCCATTCTGCGTACCGCCGAGAAGAAATCGCTGCATCGCTCGCTCGGCTGGTTCCAGCTGACGCTGTTCGGCATCGGCTGCGTGATCGGCACGGGCATCTTCGTGCTGACTGCGGCTGGCGCACAGAAGGCTGGCCCCGGTCTGATGCTGGCCTTCGCGATCGCGGGTGCGATCTGCATCGTGGCGGCGCTCTGCTATGCCGAAATCGCGGCGATGATCCCGGTCGCTGGATCGGCTTACACCTATACCTATTCGGTGATGGGCGAAGCGCTCGCATGGACGGTCGGCTGGGCGCTGATCCTGGAATATGCGGTCGCCGCCAGCGCGGTTTCGGTCGGCTGGTCGGGCTACTTCAGCGGCACTATCCTGAATGAATTCCTGGGGGTATCGCTGCCACCCTGGCTTGCGTCCGCGCCGCTGGCGCTGGGCGGATCGCCGGGCGGGCTGATCAACCTGCCGGCCGTGCTGATCGCACTGGCGGTAACCTGGCTGCTGATGATCGGCACCACAGAATCCGCGCGCGTCAATGCGGTGCTGGTGCTGATCAAGGTGACCGCGCTGACTGCCTTCATCGTGCTGACGCTGCCGAGCGATCAGTTCAACACCGCCAACTTCAACCCATTTCTTCCCGCCGGCGTGTTCGGCGGGTTCGGAACTGGCGTGGGCGCGGTCGGCGCGGCAGCCACGATCTTCTTCGCCTATGTCGGCTTCGATGCCGTCTCGACCGCGGCTGAAGAGACGAAAGACCCACAGCGCAACGTGCCGATCGGGCTGATCGCCAGCTTGCTGTTCTGCACCGTGTTCTACATCCTCGTTGCGGCCGGCGCGGTCGGTACGATCGGTGGCCAGCCGATCATGGGCCCGGGCGGCGTGCCGTTCCCCGCCGGGTCGGAAGAACTGGCCCGTCAGTGCGCGATGCCCGAACATGCCGGCGCGCTGGTCTGCTCGAACGAGGCGCTGGCGCATGTGCTGCGCGCGATCGGGTTTTCCACGGTCGGCAACATGCTTGGCATCGCCGCCTTCCTGGCGCTGCCTTCGGTCATCCTGATCCTGCTGTTCGGCCAGACCCGCATCTTCTTCGTGATGTCGCGCGATGGCCTGCTGCCGGAGAAGCTCTCGACCATCCATCCGAAGTGGAAGACGCCCTACATCGTGACCGCGCTGACCGGCGCGGTGGTGGCCTTCGCTGCGGCCTTCCTGCCGGTCGGCAAGCTGGCCGACATCGCCAATGCCGGCACGCTCTATGCGTTCATGATGGTGGCGATCGCGGTGATGATGCTGCGCAAGACCGAGCCGAACCGGCCGCGCAAGTTTCGCACGCCGCTGCTGTGGCTGATCGGCCCGGCGACGATCGCGGGCTGCGTATTTCTGTTCTTCAACTTGCCGCTGGATGCGATGCTGGTGCTGCCGATCTGGGGCGCATTCGGCCTGCTGATCTATTTCGTCTATGGCTACCGCTCCAGCCATCTCGGCCGCGGCATTGTCGAAGTGCCGGAACTGGATCCGAACATGCCCGATGGCGAAGTGAAGGCCTGATCGGGCGGGGAGGGGATCGGCCGGCCCACCCGCCGGCCCGATCCTCGCCCGCTAGCGCGCCGCCTTGCGCAGGGCGAGGCGGACCAGCGCATCCAGCGTCGCGCTCTCGCCAAGCTCCGCTTCGGCTGCGCTGACGGCGGCGGCGGCATCGGCCGCGCGGAACCCCAGATTGGCAAGCGCGGACAGCGCATCGGCGCTCGCCCCTTTCGGCGCCGGGGTGGCGCCGGCGGCTTGGAGCGGGCCGATCGCCGGGCCGGCCTTGTCCCTCAGCTCCATCACGATGCGTTGGGCGAGCTTGGGGCCGACGCCGTTGGCGCGCGCCACCATCGCCTTGTCGCCGGCCGCCACCGCGCGCACCAGCTCGATCGGCTCCAGCACCGACAGGATCGCGAGCGCGACGCGCCCGCCCACGCCCTGCACGCCGGTCAGCAGCCGGAACCAGTCGCGCTCCGACGCCGATCCGAAGCCGAACAGCGTGATCGCATCCTCGCGCACCTGCATCTCGGTATAGAGCATCACCTGGCCGCCGACCGGGCCGACCGCTGCCAGCGTGCGCGCAGATGCCTGCGCCAGATAGCCGACCCCGCCGACATCGATCACCAGATGATCCGCGCCCGCCTCCGCCAGCACGCCGCTCAGCCGTGCGATCATGCCACGCGGCCCAGGCTGCGGACGCTGGCCAGGTGATGCGCATGGGTGATCGCCACCGCCAGCGCATCGGCCGCATCCGCGCCGGCGATCTTGGCGCCGGGCAGCAGCCGCGCGATCATCGCGTGGACCTGCGCTTTCTCAGCGGTGCCGGTGCCGACCACCGCCTTCTTGATAAGCCGCGGCGCATATTCGCCCACCGTCAGCCCGGTGCGGGCCGCCGCCAGCAGCACCACGCCGCGCGCCTGGCCGAGCCTCAGCGTCGATTGCGGGTTGCTGTTGACGAACACTTCCTCGACCGCGGCGCCGCCCGGCGCAAAGCGCGCCAGCAAGTCGGCTAGCGCATCGTGCAGCACCACTAGCCGCGCCGCCAGCGGCTGGGCGGCGTCGGTCCGCACCTGCCCGTTGGCAATGTGCGAAAGCCGGTTGCCCTCGGCCGCGATCACGCCCCAGCCGGTGGTGCCGAGCCCGGGATCGAAGCCGATCAGGATCAACGCGGTCAGCCTCCCAGCTTCTCCATCACGTCTTCGGGCACGTCGTAATTGCCCCAGACCTGCTGGACATCATCGTCATCGTCGAGCGCGTCGATCAGCTTCAGCAGCTTCTCGGCATCGGCGGCATCCACCGTCACCATCGTCTGCGGCCGCCAGGCGAGCTTGGTACCTTCGGGCTCGCCCAAGGCCGCTTCCAGTGCCTTGGCGACTTCGTGCAGCGTTTCCGACGCAGTCCAGATCTCGTGGCCATCCTCGCTCGAGCTTACATCCTCGGCACCGGCTTCCAGCGCCGCCTCGAACACCGCATCGGGATCGCCGGCCTTCACCGGATAGCTGATCAGCCCCATCCGGTCGAACCCGTGGCTGACGGACCCGCCTGCGCCCAGATTGCCGCCATTCTTGGAAACCGCGGTGCGCACGTTGGTCGCGGTGCGGTTGCGGTTGTCGGTCAGCGTCTCGATGATCAGCGCCACGCCGCCCGGGCCGAAGCCTTCGTAGCGGATCTCTTCGTAATTCTCGCCCTCGCTGCCCGATGCCTTGTTGATGGCGCGCTCGATATTGTCCTTGGGCATCCCGCCCGCCCGCGCCGCCAGCACCGCCGCGCGCAGTCGCGCGTTCATCGCCGGATCGGGCAGGCCCATCTTGGCTGCCACCGTGACTTCGCGGCTGAGCTTGGAGAACAGCGCCGAACGCTTCTTATCCTGCGCACCCTTGCGGTGCATGATGTTCTTGAACTTGGAATGGCCGGCCATGGCGCCGTCGTCTCTCGTCTGCTGATGCGGATAGGCGGCTCTAGCGGGGGGCGGGGCCGACCTGCAAGCCCGGCGCGGCGCGCGCGATCCGCCACGCGACCACTGACAGCGCCGCCGACAGCACCAGCTGGATTGCCGAGACAACGCCGTCGACCACCGCGAGCGCGGCCAGCGCGGTGCCCGACAGCGCCAGCCGCAGCCCGACCAGCGTCAGCGCGTAATGGATCGCAGCGAACGGCAGGATCACCTGCAGGAACACCATCGCCAGCGCCACCCCGGCCCCGCGCAGATCGCGCCAGATGCCCGGCAGCGCGCGGAACGGCGCATCCAGCGAAAGCGCGGCGTTCCATGCGATCAGCTTGATCGTAAGCGCGGACCAGATCGCCACCGCCACCAGCATGGCCAGCCATTCGCTCGCCAGCGATGGCTCGGCGGGCTGCGCCAGGTCTGCCAGCTTCACGAGGATGGCGAACGCCGCCGCCATCAGGAGGCCGAAAAGGAAGTACCGCGCCAGCGAAGGCCGGATCGCCCAGGGATCCGGCAACTGGGCCATCCGCCGCGTCAGCACATAGCCGATCCAGAACACCAGCCCCACGCGCACGATCGCCGCGACGATGAAGGCTGCCCCGGGCTTGGTGCCCGGCACCGGCACGGTCGCGAAATCGAGCAGGTTGGTGCCGATCGTCACGAATGCGGTCGCCAGCCACAGCTCCGCGCTCATCACCGGCGCGCGCAAGTGGCGCCACAGCGACGCGCGGACCTCGCCCGCAGTGGCCACGATCATCCGAGCTTCACGGCCGTGCCGGATGCGGACACCATCAGCATCGATCCATCCTTGCCGAGCACCTCGTAATCGATGTCGACGCCGACGACGGCATCGGCGCCGCGATCGCGTGCCTCGGCCTCCAGCTCGCGGAAGGCCTGCTCGCGCGCCTCGCGCAGCTTGCTCTCATAGACGCCCGAACGCCCGCCCACGATATCAGTGATCGATGCGAACAGATCGCGGAAGATGTTCGCGCCGACGATCACCTCGCCGGTCACGATGCCGCGATACTCGGCGATGACGCGGCCCTGCACGGTGGGCGTGGTGGTGACGATCATTGCGGCTTCTCCTGATGCTTGGCGGCGATGTAGGCGGCCAGCCCGTCGATCTGGGCGGCGGCGGGGGTGAACAGCGGATCTTCGGCGAGCCGCCGGCGATAGGCTTCCAGCGCGGGATGCGCGGCGATCGCAGCCAGCGCGGGCGCCCACGGATCGATCGTGGCGGCCATCGCCAGCGTCGGGCCCAGCAACAGATCGGCCACGCTGGGCACATCGCCGATCGCATAGCGGCCGTCGCGATCGATCAGCCGGTCGAGTGCGGCCAGGCCGCGCTCATATTGCGCGAGGCCAGCTTCGCACACCGCAGCGTCGATCGGCATCTTGAAGCCGCGGCCGAACAGCGCGGGGCGCAGGCCGGCCGCCACTTCCAGCCCGGCGATCGCCTCGATTTCGCGCGCGCGGCCACGCTCCCACGGGTCGGCGGGGATCAGCGCCGGCCCCTCCAGCGCGGCATCGAGATAGTCGACGATCGCGCCCGATTCGCTCAGGTGGCGGCCATCGCCCAGCGCCAGCACCGGAATGCGGCCGAGCGGCGCGATCGCCAGGAATTCGGGCGCCTGCATCGTGCCGCCGGGCGGGGCACCCACCGGCAGGCGGTGCCCCTTCACCGCAGCCGCGATCAGCACGCGCTGCACGAAGGGCGAGACGGGACTGCCGTAGAGAATCATCGCGCCGCCTCTCCGCCCGTCCGTCAGCTCAGGCCCAGCGCGGCCTTGTATGTTTCCAGCAGCGCCTCGGCCTCGTCGCGGGCATGCTTCTCCATCTTCCGCAGGCGGACGATGGCGCGCATCGTCTTGCTGTCATAGCCCTGGCTCTTGGCCTCGTTGTAGACGTCGCGGATATCGTCGGCCATGCCCTTCTTCTCTTCCTCCAGCCGCTCGATGCGTTCGATGAACAGACGCAACTGATCGGCGGCGACATTGCCTTCGCTCATGGGATACTCCGTGGTGAATGGGTCGGCGGCGGCGTCTAGGCCAGTGGCGCGGCAGGCTCAAGCGGGCGTGCGTAGATCAGGTCGGTGGATGCGGTGCCGCCGGTGATGAAGTCCTGCGCCGCGCCGGTCCAGCGGAAGCCGTTGCGCTCGTAGAAGGCCTGCGAGGGCAGGTTGTGTTCGTAGACCGACAGCAGCAGCCGGGCGGCCCCGCGCGAGCGCGCCTCGCTGACGACCGCCTCCACGAGCCGTCGGCCCCAGCCGCCGCCGGCATAGCCGGGCAGCATGTAGATGCGCTTCAGCTCCAGATCGCCCGGTCCTGTCTGGAAATCCATCTCCGGGGGGCACAGCATGGCATAGCCGACCGGAGCCTTCAGCGGAGTCTCCACCAGCCACAGCGCGCATCGGGGATCGGCGAGCGCCTTCGCATAATAGGCCGCACCGTGCGCGCCGGTGGCATGCGCTACGATATCGTCGCCGCCATGATCATGCGCGAAGGTCGCCAGGAAGGTCGCCCCGCCGATCAGCGCCAGCCGCGCCGCATCGTCCGCGTCGGCGCGGCGCAGGCTGAGCGGCGGGATCGGCTGGCCGGGGATCAATGCTGGTCGGGGCCCAGCGTGGAATCGAGATCGCGCGGGCGGATGAAGCGGCCGAGGGTCGCGCCATTGGCCTTCACGTCGGCCCAGCTGTCGACCTCGAAGATCAGTTCGGCCACGCTGGCGGTCGGGAATTTCTCTTCCAGCTCGTCGCGTGCCGCATCGTCGCTGCGATCCGGCACCAGCATCAGCGCCAGATCCTCCAGCCCCGGATTATGGCCGCACATCATCAGGCTGGTGGCGCTGTCGGGCGCTTCCTGCACGACATCCAGCAGCGTGACCCCCGACGCGAGATAGATGCGCTTGTCCCACGCCGGCGGCGGCGTTTCGCCATACCCTTCGACAAAGCTTTCCAGCGTCTCCACGCAGCGCACCGCCGGCGATGCCAGCAGATGATCGAACCGCAGGTCGATCTTGCGCAGATGCTGGCCCATCGTGCGCGCGGCGCGTTTGCCCTTGGCGTTCAGCGGCCGATCGAAATCGCGCGCCACCGGATCGTCCCAGCCCGATTTGGCATGGCGAAACAGGATCAATCTCTTCATTCCGCCCCCGCGATCGCATCCTCGATCGCCTGATGCCCGAAACCCGTTGCGGAAGAAAGACGCCGCACGCGCGCCACCGCGTCATTCAGCGTCAATCGCGTCACCGGCACGCCGGGCGGGAAGGCATCGAGCAGCCGTGACGGCATCGCCGCCGACAGCAGCACGAACTGGCCGCGATCACCCACGCGGCGGATCAGCCGGCCGAACGCCTGCGCCAGCCGCGCGCGCACCACGCGATCGTCATGCGCGGTGCCGCCGCCGGCCGCGCGCCGGGCGCCATGCAGCACGGTCGGCCGCGGCCAGGGCACGCCTTCCATCACCACCAGCCGCAACGATTCGCCGGGCACGTCGACCCCGTCGCGCAGCGCATCGGTACCCAGCAGCGAGGCGCGATGCTCGTCGCGAAAGATATCGACCAGCGTGCCGGTGTCGATCGGATCGACATGCTGCGCGTAGAGCGGCAGCCCGTCGCGGGCGAGCCGATCCGCGATCCGCGCATGCACCGCACGCAGCCGCTGGATCGCGGTGAACAGGCCCAGCGTGCCGCCGTCCGCCGCCGCGATCAGCCGGGCATAGGCCCCTGCCAGCTGGGCGATGTCCCCGCGCTTGATGTCGGTCACGATCAGCACTTCGGCGGCGGCCGCATAATCGAACGGGCTTTCGGCGGCGAACCGGCGCGCATCGCCTTCCAGGTGCAGCGCACCGGTGCGCGCCTCGGCAGCGGCCCAATCCTCGCCGCCGCGCAGCGTTGCCGATGTCGCGAGCACGCCGTGCGCGGATTTCAACACCGCGTTGGCCAGCGGGCGCGTCGGATCCAGCCAGTGGCGGTGCAGACCGATATCATATTCGCGGCCCTCGACCCGGTCGATCGCCAGCCAGTCGACGAAATCGGGATCGACCGGCCCGCCCAGCCGCGACAGCAGCGCCACCCAGGCCGCGATCGTCTGGGTGCGAAAGCCGAGCCCCGCGATCGCGCCTTCCACCCGCGCGCGGGCCGGGCCGTCCAGCCAGTCGGGGCCATCCTCCATCACCGCTTCCAGCCGCTGCGCCAGCCGCATCAGCGGGCGGTGCAGCGCTTCCAGCGCCTCGATTGCGGGGCCCGTCGCCTCGATCAGCGCGCCGTCGAGCTCGGCCGCCTCGGTCTCCAGGCCATAGCCCGCATCGACCGCCTTGGCGCGCGCATAGACGGTGGCGCGCACCTGCCCCAGCAGCCGTTCGATCGGGCCCAGCGGCAGCATCTCGCCCAACCGCTGCAGCCAGCCGTCGCCCGGCAGCGCCTGCACCGCCTCGATCGCCGCCTCGATGGCGAGCCCGCCCGCCTCGTCGTAGGAAGCGACGTCGGACAGCCGCGCCGCCAGCCCGCGCCGGCGCCCGCGCAATTTGCCTTCGGGGCCCATGATCCAGCGCCGCAGCTCGATCGCTTCCTGCCCGGTCAGCGCGGCGGCGAAGGTGGAATCGGCGGCATCGAACAGATGATGCCCCTCGTCGAACACCAGCCGTTGCAGCGGCGCGCCCTCATCGCGTCGGCGCGCGGCCAGCAGCATCACCAGCGCGTGGTTCGCGATCACGATATCCGCGCCGGCCGCCGCGCGCACCGATCGTTCGATAAAGCATTTCCGGTAATGCGGGCAGCCGGCATAGACGCATTCGCCGCGGCGATCGGTCAGCGCGGTCGATCCCGCGCGGCGGAACAGGGTCGGCAGCCAGCCGGGCAGATCGCCGCCCACCATGTCGCCATCGCGGGTATAGGCCGCCCAGCGCGCCACCAGTTGCGCCAGGATCGCCGCCCGGTTCTGGAAGCCGCCCTGCAGCGCATCCTCCAGGTTCAGCAGGCACAGATAATTTTCGCGCCCCTTGCGCACCACTACTTTGCCGGCGCGCACCGCAGGATCGGGGAACAGCCGGCCGGTCTCGCGGTCGAGCTGGCGTTGCAGCGCCTTGGTATAGGTGGAGATCCAGACCGGGCCGCCGGCGCGTTCCGCCCACAGCGATGCCGGCGCCAGATAGCCCAGCGTCTTGCCGATGCCGGTGCCTGCTTCGGCCAGTACCATGTTGGGCCGGTCCGCTGCCGCGCGCGGATCGAACGCGCGCGCGGCGGCCGCGGCATAGGCCACCTGCCCCTCGCGCGGTTCCGCGCCGTGCCCGGTCAGCATCGCCAGCCGCGCGGTCGCCTCGGCCTCGGTCAGGACCACCGGGCGCGGGGCGGGGCGGGCGGGCGCTTCCTCCCATTCGGGCAGGCGCGAGAACAGCCAGCGTTCAGCCTTCTCCGGCCGCGCGATCGCGGTGCCGATCACTCCCGCCCAAGGCCAGCGCAGCCGGCCCAGCGATTGCAGCGATGTCCACGCACCTTCGCGCTCGGGCCAGGCGGGGTCGGCCAGCGTCTCGATCAGCCGGGCGGCGGCGCGCTGCAGGAAGGGGGCGGCAGCGGTATCGTCGGCGGGCGGATCGATGCCCAGCGCGCGCGCCATGCCGGCGGGAGTCGGCACCGCGAACCGGGCCGGATGCACGAAGGCGTACAATTCGAGCAGATCGAGACCGGAGACTTCGCCCAGCCCCAGCCGCGCGGCCACCAGCGGCGCGTTCAGCAGCAGCACCGGCGTCTCGGCCGCGCGCGCGATCGCCTCGCCGCGCCCGGCGGCGCGCGGTGCCGCGCCCGCTTCGGCGATCCAGATGCCGCCATGGGTGGCGTGGAGGGCGGGGAGGGGAAGGATCATCGCCCGGCCCCCGCCCGATACGTGCAGTTCACCCCGCGAACGCGTCCACGAAGCGGTGGGCGTGGGGCAGCCGATCGAAATGAATGTTGCCGTCGACATCGGCGGCAGGATCGCCCGGCACCAGCATCATCGCCGCATTGCCGCGCCCGCGCCGATCGACATGGCCCAGGATCGCACCCGTGACGCGGCGGCGGTCAATCTCCATCAGCGGGTTGCGATCCCACGGCACCGTCCAGATCACGCGCCGATCCGTCACCGTCACGCGGATGAAGGGGGTACGGGCGAGCGCGGTGGCATAACCCGGGAAGCGCTTCAGCAGCAGCCATCCGACCGTGACGAGCAGGCCGACCACCAGCGCCGTCGCCGTCAGTGTGAAGGCCCAGTGGCCCGATGTGCGCGGGATCGGCCACCAGATCGCCCAGAACAGGATCGTCAGCGTCCACGCCTGCAGCGCGATGAACCCCGCCACCGCCATCGTGCCGGAGGGCAGCGCGCCAAGCCCCGGCCGCGCCACATAGCGAATCTCCTCGGCGATCGCGTGCAGCCGCTGGCTGCGCAGCGCCGGCGGCAGCGGTCCTTCGATGATCTCGCCGTCGAGCGCCATCCCGTCCTCCGGACACTGAGTCCCACGGCAGACTAGAGGTGTCGGGAACAAAGCGCAAACGGGCATTGCCACCCGGCGGCCCCCGCCTTACGCCCCCGCCACCATGACCGCACCCATCGACAAGACCGCGCTGCGCGATGCCGCACTCGCCGCCAAGGCCTGGCCCTATGAGGAGGCGCGCAAGCTGCTGAAGCGCTATCCGGACGGCGCGCCGGCCAAGGGCCATATCCTGTTCGAAACCGGCTATGGACCATCGGGCCTGCCGCATATCGGCACGTTCAACGAAGTGCTGCGCACCACGATGGTGCGGAATGCCTTCCATGCGCTCAGCGACGTGCCGACCCGGCTGATCGCGTTCAGCGACGATATGGACGGGTTGCGCAAGGTGCCGGACAATGTGCCCAACAAGGCGATGCTGGCGGAGCATATCGGCAAGCCGCTGACTGCGATCCCCGATCCGTTCGGCACGCATGACAGCTTCGCGGCGCACAACAACGCGATGCTGCGCGATTTCCTCGACCGGTTCGGCTTCGACTATGAATTCATGTCGTCCACCGAGCAGTATCGCGCCGGCCGCTTCGACGAGACGCTGCGCCAGGTGCTGCGCCGCTACCAGGCGATCATGGACATCATGCTCCCCACGCTGCGCGCCGAGCGCCGGGAAACCTATTCGCCGGTGCTGCCGATCAGCCCGACCAGCGGCATCGTGCTGCAGGTGCCGGTCGAAGTGGTCGATGCGGAAGCCGGCATCGTGGCGTTCGACGATGCGGGCCAGCGGATCGAGCAGTCGATCCTGGGCGGTGGCGCGAAGCTGCAGTGGAAGGTCGACTGGGCGATGCGCTGGGTCGCGCTCGACGTGGATTACGAAATGGCGGGCAAGGACCTGATCAATTCGGTCATCCAGTCCGGCAAGATCGCACGCGCGCTGGGCGGCCGCCCGCCCGAGGGCTTCAACTACGAGATGTTCCTCGACGAGAAGGGCGAGAAGATCTCGAAGTCCAAGGGCAACGGGCTGAGCCTGGAGCAGTGGCTGACCTATGGCCCGCAGGAGAGCCTGGCCTTCTACGCCTATCGCGAGCCGAAGAAGGCAAAGTCGCTGCACATGGGCGTGATCCCGCGCGCGATCGACGATTACTGGCAGTTCCGCGCCAGCTATCCGACGCAGGAGGTGACGCAGAAGCTCGGCAACCCCGTCCATCACATTCACGATGGGCAGGTGCCGGCGGATCCGCTGCCGATCAGCTTCCAGCTGCTTCTGAACCTGGTCGGCGTGCTGGGCGCGGATGCGGGCGAGGCGGCGGTCTGGGCCTATCTCGCGCGCTACGACGCCGGGCTGACTGCGGAGGCGCATCCTGCGCTGGCGCCGCTGGTCGGCCATGCGCTGGCCTATCACCGTGATGTGGTCGCACCGACGCTGCAGCGCCGCCCGCCGACGGCTGAGGAGGCAACCGCGCTCACCGATCTCGATGCGCGACTGGCGGCGCTGCCCGGCGATGCAAATGCCGAGACGATCCAGAACGAAGTCTACGAGGTCGGCAAGGCGCATTACGGCAAGGAAAGGCTGCGCGACTGGTTCGGCGCGCTGTACGAGACGCTGCTGGGCTCGGCGCAGGGCCCGCGCATGGGCAGCTTCTTCGCGCTTTACGGGCTCGCGGAAAGCCGCGCGCTGATTGCGAGCGCGCTGGCCGCGCGGTAGCCCTGTCCTACAGCAGGCTCATCTGCTATAACCAGATCGGTTCGCGCGCTATGGGGTCGCGCACGCTGGTCCGGGGGTGTACAAGTGCTGCTTTCGCTGCTTTCGGCCGGTGCGTCAGCCGTCGTCGCCCATGCGCAGCGCGGCGATGAAGGCTTCCTGGGGGATGCTGACAGAGCCATATTCGCGCATCCGCTTCTTGCCTTCCTTCTGCTTTTCCAGAAGCTTCTTTTTGCGGGTCGCGTCGCCGCCATAGCATTTGGCCGTCACGTCCTTGCGCAACGCCGCGATCGTCTCGCGCGCGATCACCTTGCCACCGATCGCCGCCTGGATCGGGATCTTGAACAGGTGACGCGGGATCAGGTCCTTCAGCCGCTCGCACATGCCGCGGCCGCGCGTCTCGGCGGTGCCGCGGTGGACGATCATGCTGAGCGCATCGACCGGCTCGTTGTTGACGAGGATCGACATCTTGACGAGATCGCCCTCGCGATAGCCGATCTGGTGATAATCGAAGCTGGCATAGCCGCGGCTGATGCTCTTCAGCCGATCGTAGAAATCGAACACCACTTCGTTCAGTGGCAGCTCGTACGTGATCTGCGCACGGCCCGAGACATAGGTCAGGTTCTTCTGGATGCCGCGCCGATCCTGGCACAGCTTCAGGATCGCGCCGAGATATTCGTCGGGCACGTAGATGGTCGCTTCGATCCACGGTTCCTCGATCATGTCGATCCGGTTGGGATCGGGCATGTCGGCCGGGTTGTGCAGCTCGATCGTCTTGGCGTCCTCGGTCTTCGAATGGCTCAGCGCGATCCGGTAAACCACCGACGGCGCGGTCGTGATCAGGTCGAGATCATATTCGCGGGTCAGCCGTTCCTGGATGATCTCCAGGTGCAGCAGCCCCAGGAAGCCGCAGCGGAAGCCGAAGCCGAGCGCAGCCGACGTCTCCATCTCGAAACTGAACGAGGCGTCGTTCAGCCGGAGCTTGGAGATGCTCTCGCGCAGCTTCTCGAACTCGGCCGCATCGACCGGGAAGAGCCCGCAGAACACCACCGGCTGCAGTTCCTTGAAGCCGGGCAGCGCCTCTGCCGCCGGCTTCTTCGCGTCGGTGAGCGTGTCACCGACGCGGGCCTGCGCCACTTCCTTGATCTGCGCGGTGATGAAGCCGATCTCGCCGGGGCCAAGGTCCGGCAGCTGCTCGATCTTCGGGCGGAACGCGCCGACCCGATCGACCAGATGGGTCGTACCCGCGGCCATGAACCGGATCTGCTGACCCTTGCGGATCGATCCGTCGATCACGCGGACGAGGATCACGACGCCGAGATAGGCATCGTACCAGCTGTCGACCAGCATCGCCTTCAGCGGCGCGTTCGGATCGCCCTTGGGCGCGGGAATCCGCTCGACGATCGCGTTCAGTATCTCGTCGATGCCGATGCCGGCTTTGGCGCTGGCCAGCACCGCGTTCGATGCGTCGAGCCCGATGATCTCCTCGATCTCGGTCTTCACCTTCTCGGGTTCGGCCGAGGGCAGATCGATCTTGTTGATGACCGAGATGATCTCATGATCATGCTCGATCGACTGGTAGACGTTGGCCAGGGTCTGCGCTTCGACGCCTTGCGCGGCATCGACGACGAGCAGCGCGCCTTCGCAGGCGGCCAGGCTGCGCGACACTTCATAGGCGAAGTCGACATGGCCCGGCGTGTCCATCAGGTTCAGGACATAATCCTCGCCGTCCGGCCCCTTCCAATCCAGGCGCACGGTCTGCGCCTTGATGGTGATGCCGCGTTCCTTTTCGATATCCATGTTGTCGAGCACCTGCGCGGACATCTCGCGCGCGGTCAGCCCGCCGGTGCGCTGGATCAGCCGGTCGGCGAGGGTCGACTTGCCATGGTCGATATGGGCGATGATGGAAAAGTTACGGATCTTGTCGAGCGGGGTCATGCCCGCGCCCGTAGCAGCGAGAGGGCCGCGACGCCAAACGAAACGGGCGGCCCCTTTCGGGGCCGCCCGTCGGTTCATCCTGGTGCCGTCAGATCAGCGGCACTGGACGTTGTTACGATCGATCGAACGGCCGATCAGCGCACCGGCACCGGCGCCCAGGATCGTGCCCAGCGTATCCGAGCGGCCCGGCGCGATCACGTTGCCGAGCACGCCGCCACCGAGCGCGCCGATCAGCAGGCCGGTCGTGCCGTCGTTGCGGCGGCAATAATATTGCCCGTTCTGGCCGCGATAGATGCGGTCGTTATAGGCCAGCCGACGCGGCTGATAATAGCGGCCGTCGCGATAGTAACGGTCGGCATAATAGCGGTTGCCGAAGCGCGGATCGGGGCGATTATAGTCATAGCGGCGATAATCCTGCCACGCCTGGCGGCGGTCCTGCCGGGCATCGCGGATGTCGCGGCGGCGGTCCTGGCGCGCGTCGCGGACGTCGCGGCGGCTATCCGCCTGGCGAAGGTCTTGGCGATAGTCGCGGTTCGCCTCGCGCACATCCTTACGATATTCGCGCTCGGCCTGGCGCGGGTTCTGCGCGACGGCTGGGGCGGCGCTGACCGTGACGGCGGCGATCAGCGACCCGATGATGAACTTCGACATTTCTTGTCTCCCAAACGATGCCGTAACAATCGCTCGGTGAGACAGTTTGTTGCGTGAACCGAAAACAACAATGCGTTCATTCGACAGTCTTGTTGGGGATGAATGGCACGAGCTCGATCACATCCAACGACGCCGCCCGTGACTGGTAGGGCATCGCGAGCCGCCAACGGAAATCGCCGACCCGTTCGAGCACGCCGGCCACGTCGCGATCGGATTCGCTGTTGTAGGCCGGGGCCGTATGTTCCGGCCCAAGCGCCATGCCGCCCAGAAAGATCATCCGGTCCTCGCCGTCGGGCCACAGCCGGCCGGATGGTCGCTCCGCCCCGGTTTCCTTGACGAGGATGGTGAGCGGCCCGTCACGATCGACGAAGCAGAAATAGGGCGGGAAGGATGCGAGCCCGCGGCGGCCGCCCAGCTTGATCACGCGGCAACTATAGCGTCCGGGGGGCGGCAACGCGCGCGGCGCCAGCGCGGCGGGATCGAGCAGCGCCCCTTCCTGCGCGATCACCCCGCCCGCCCCGGCGCGACGCGCGGCGGCGAGCCCGTCTGCCCAGGCCGTATCGATCCGTGCGATCCGTTCCGCATCGGCCTCGGTCGCCACGCCCTGCCAGCGGTCGAGGATGGTCGGCTCCGGCTGCGGTTCGACCAGCGACACGGGTGCCGGCGGGGGAGCCTTCTTGGCGCAACCCGCCAGCATCGCGCAGGCGATCAGCGTCGCCGCGGTCCATCCGATCCCGCGCATCGCTTGGTCCTCCAACTTTCTGCCGCAGGATGACGTCAAAACGTTAACGAAACTTTAAGACGCGCCCAAGCGGCGTGCCGCCGGACATCGGATCGCAGGATTTCAGTCGCGCGCCGCCTCGGCGATGGTGCCGGCGAAGTCCTCGAAATCACGCGCCTCGGTGAAATCCTTGTAGACGCTGGCGAAGCGAATGTAGGCAACCGAGTCGAGCGCCTTCAGTCCGTCCATCACCATCTCGCCCATGCGGGTCGCGGTCACTTCGCTCTCGCCCGATGTCTCCAGCTGGCGCTGGATGCCGGATACGAGCCGCTCGATCCGTTCGGGCGCGATCGGACGCTTGCGGCAGGCGATCGCGATCGATCGCTCTAGCTTGCCGCGTTCGAACGGTTCGCGCCCGCCTTCCTTCTTCACGACGACCAGATCACGCAACTGGACGCGTTCGAAGGTGGTGAAACGTGCCCCACAGCCCTCGCACTGCCGCCGACGACGGATCGATGCGCCGTCCTCGGTCGGACGGCTATCCTTCACCTGGCTGTCATCATGGGCACAGAAGGGGCAGCGCATCTCGTTCCTTCAGATATCGGCATCCCGGCGAAAGCCGGTATCCATAGCCATTGCACGGGTGCCCCTGGCTCTGGATGCCGGGTCAAGTCCGGCATGACGGGCAGGCGGGGGTCACAGTCCCGGATAGATGGGGAAGCGATCGCAGAGCGCCTCGACGCGGGCCTTCACTGCCGCCTCGATCGCGGGATCGCCATGTTCGCCCTTGTCGCGCAGGCCGCCCAGCACGTCGGCGATCATGTCGCCGATCTCGCGAAATTCCGCCGGGCCGAACCCGCGCGTGGTGCCGGCCGGCGTGCCAACGCGGATGCCGCTGGTCTTCACCGGCGGCAGCGGATCGTTGGGGATGCCGTTCTTGTTGCAGGTGATGCCGGCGCGCTCCAGCGCCTCGTCCGCATCGCGACCCGTCACGCCGAGCGGGGTAAGGTCGACCAGCGCCAGATGCGTGTCGGTGCCGCCCGAGACGAGATCGGCACCACGTTCCTTCAGCTTGGCCGCCAGCACCTTGGCATTCTCGACCACCGCGGCCGAATAGGTCTTGAACTCGGGCCGCAGTGCCTCTCCGAACGCGACCGCCTTTGCGGCGACGACATGCATCAGCGGGCCGCCCTGCAGGCCGGGGAACACCGCCGAGTTGATCTTCTTGGCGATCGCCTCGTCATCGGTCATCACCATGCCGCCGCGCGGGCCGCGCAGCGTCTTGTGCGTGGTCGTCGTCACGACATGGGCGTGGCCGAACGGGGTGGGGTGCACGCCGCCCGCCACCAGTCCGGCGAAATGCGCCATGTCGACCATGAACAGCGCGCCCACCTCGTCCGCGATCGCGCGAAAGCGGGCGAAATCGATCTGGCGGGGATAGGCCGATCCGCCAGTGATGATCAGCTTCGGCTTGTGCTCGCGTGCGAGGGCCTCGACCTGATCGAAATCGATCAGATGGGTATCGGGCCGCACGCCATATTGCACGGCGTTGTACCACTTGCCCGACATCGCCGCCTTGGCGCCGTGCGTCAGGTGGCCGCCTGCGTCGAGGCTGAGGCCCATGATGGTGTCGCCGGGCTTCGTCAGCGCGAGCATTACCGCGCCGTTGGCCTGCGCGCCCGAATGCGGCTGGACGTTTGCGAAGCCGCAGCCGAACAGCTGCTTGGCGCGATCGATCGCCAACTGCTCGACGATGTCGGACGGCGCGCAGCCCTGGTAATAGCGCTTGCCGGGATAGCCCTCGGCATATTTGTTGGTGAAGACCGAGCCCTGCGCCTCCAGTACCGCCTTCGAGACGATATTTTCGGATGCGATCAGCTCGATCTGCTTCTTCTCGCGCGCAATCTCTTGCTGCAGTCCGGCGAAGACGGCCGGATCGGCCTCGGCCAGCCCGGTCGAGAAGAAGCCGTCCGGCTGGACGTCGTGAAGCGTGGCGGGGCTGGTGCTCATGCGGGTTCCTTGGGTGCGGTCGGCCGGGCGAGCTTGTCGACCCGGGCCTGATGGCGACCACCTTCGAACGGGGTGGCGAGGAAGGCGGCCAGGCAATCGCGCGCGGTTTCGGGTCCGATCAGCCGGGCCCCCATCGCGATGACATTGGCGTCGTTGTGAGTGCGGGCAAGCCGCGCGGACAGGTTTTCGGACACGAGCGCGCAGCGGCACGCCGGCTCACGGTTCACCGCAATCGCGATGCCGATTCCCGATCCGCAGAGCGCGACGCCGAAATCGGCCTGCCCCTGCGCGATCGCGGCGGACAGCTTGGCACCATAATCCGGATAGTCGACCGATCCCGGACCATGGGGACCGAGATCATCGACCGCGTGACCCTGGTCGCGTGCCCAATCCGCAAGCTCGGCCTTCAGCGCGAGCGCGGCATGATCGGAAGCGATGGCGATACGCAGGGCCATGAACGGACTTGCTCCTGACTCGGATTGCCGCTCATCTAGAGGGGTCGGCCGTGCCGCGCTACCACCGATTGGATCGACCGTGACGCGCAAGGCGTTGACCGGAGAAGGAGACCGATCATGAACCGTCCGATCCTGATCTGCGCGCTGTTCGCCCTGGCCGCCTGCAGCAAGCAGCCCGCCGGCGAGACGGCTAAGGGCGACCTGCCCGACAACGTCACTGCCGCGACGGAAGTGGTGCCCGACAGCGAGACGATGGCACCGGCCGCCCCCGCGAGCGCGGACGCGGCGGCGGGCCTTAAGGGTCGCTGGACCGGACCGGAGGGTCTGTTCCTGACGATCGCCGACGGCGGCGAGCCGGGCAGCTACGATCTGGTCGTGAAGGGCGATCTCGACAGTAAGGGCGATCCGTTCGAGGGCCGCGCGGACGGCGATACGATCGTCTTCACCCGGAACGGCAAGCAGGAACGGATCCGCAAGGCCAGCGGAGACGAAACCGGTCTGAAATGGCTGGCCGGCAAGCAGGATTGCGTGGTGATCAACCCCGGCGAGGGTTTCTGCCGGGATTGATCGCCGCCGCTTGGCAGCGCGATCCTCAGGCCGCCTGGCGCAGTTCCATCCGGTCCCAGATCTCGATCAGCGCGCTGGTCAGTTCCTGCATCATCGCCTCGTCGTGCGAAGGGCCGGGCGTGAAGCGCAACCGTTCAGTGCCGCGCGGCACGGTCGGATAATTGATCGGCTGCACATAGACGCCATATTCGGCCAGCAGAATATCGCTGATCCGCTTCGCCTTCACCGGATCGCCGACCATCAGCGGCACGATATGCGTGGTCGACGGCATCACCGGCAGCCCGGCAGCGGCGAACATCGCCTTCAGCCGGGCGGCGGCTGCCTGCTGGCCGTCGCGCTCCTCGCTCGATGCCTTCAGGTGGCGCACGCTTGCCAGCGCGCCGGCCACCAGCACGGGCGACAGCGACGTCGTGAAGATGAAGCCCGGCGCATAGCTTCGGATCACGTCGATGATCATCCGGTCAGCCGCGATATAGCCGCCCATCACACCGAACGCCTTGCCGAGCGTGCCTTCGATGATCGTCAGCCGACCGGCAGCTTCGTCACGATCGGAGATGCCGCCGCCGCGCGCGCCATACATGCCGACCGCATGGACTTCGTCCAAATAGGTCAGCGCGTTATACTTATCGGCCAGGTCGCAGATCGCGTGGATCGGGGCGACATCGCCATCCATCGAATACACGCTTTCGAACGCGATCAGCTTGGGCGCCTCGGGATCCTCGGCCGCCAGCAGTTCCTCGAGATGGGCAAGGTCGTTGTGGCGGAAGACGCGCTTCTCGCATCCCGAATTGCGGATGCCCGCGATCATCGAGGCATGGTTGAGTTCGTCCGAGAAGATCACGCAGCCCGGCAGGATCTTGGTGATGGTCGATAGCGTCGCATCGTTCGAGACGTAGCCCGACGTGAACAGCAGCGCGCCTTCCTTGCCGTGCAGGTCAGCAAGCTCGTTTTCGAGATGGATATGGTAATGGGTGTTGCCGCCGATGTTGCGGGTGCCGCCCGATCCGGCGCCGACGTCATGCAGCGCCTCTTCCATCGCCGCGATCACCTTGGGGTGCTGGCCCATCGCGAGATAATCGTTCGAACACCAGACGGTGATCGGCTTCGGGCCGTTATGGCCGGCGAAGCAGCGCGCGTTCGGAAACGCGCCCTTGTTGCGCAATATATCGATGAACACCCGGTAGCGGCCTTCGGCGTGCAGCCGATCGATCGCCTGAGTGAAAACGCGATTATAGTCCAACCGGGTGACTCCCGCCCATCATGCGGCTGCAATAGCGCCGGAAGGCGCGCTTTTCCAGCCTGCCGCGGGCATCGCCCCTGGACATTGCTGGTCCGCTGTGATCGGTCCGCTCGATCGTCACAGCCATTCGATGCGGGAAAGACCGTGCGCCGCGAGGCCGGTGCGCAGCCCTTCGGCAAGCTCGAACGGGGCAGTGAACACGGCGGTGCCGGGGGCCGGGCGGTCCGGCCATCGCTGGCCCTGCATCAGATGTTCGATGCGCCGCGCGATGCCGGCGCCGCCATCCACGAATTGCAGCGGCCGGGGCGCCACCGCCGCCAGCGCATCGGCGACCAGCGGGAAATGGGTACAGGCCAGCACTACCGTATCGACGCGATCGCCGCCGGGCTGACCGAGCAGGCCCTGCAGCACATCCCGATAAGCGGCGACGTCATCGGGCTCGCCACGCAGCCGCGCTTCGGCCAGTTCCACCAGGCGCGCCGATCCGTGGCGCAGCACCAGGCAATCGCCTGCGAATTCGGCCGACAGCCGATCGACATAGGGCTGGCGCACGGTAGCATCGGTGCCGAGCACGCCGATCGCGCGCGTCTGCGACAGCAAAGCGGCCGGCTTGATCGCAGGTACGGTGCCGACCACGGGCAGATCGAGCGCCGCCCGCACCGGCGCCAGCGCGATCGTGGAAGCCGTATTGCAGGCGATCACGACAAGCCGGGCCCGGTAGCGTTCCGCCAGGCGGCCCAGCAGCACCGGCACCCGCGCCGCGATCTCGGCCTCGCTCTTGCGGCCATAGGGGAAGCCGGCATTATCGGCGGCATACACGACCGGCGCCTGCGGCAGCAGCGCGCGGGCGGGGGCGAGGACGGAAAGCCCGCCGACCCCTGAATCGAAGAACAGGATCGGGCGGGCGTCGGTCATG
The DNA here is from genome assembly GCF_047238125.1 of Sphingomonas canaveralia. Taxonomy (NCBI): domain Bacteria; kingdom Pseudomonadati; phylum Pseudomonadota; class Alphaproteobacteria; order Sphingomonadales; family Sphingomonadaceae; genus Sphingomonas; species Sphingomonas canaveralia. Next base: position 2,449,197 of record NZ_JBDFMH010000001.1, on the reverse strand, counting down.
ACCGACGATCTAGTAAGGTGGATCGCCCAGGGCAATTCGCGGGGCTTGTCCGCCCGGGACGGCAGGCTATGGTTGGCCAACCAAGGGGGCCTGCTTGCTCGAACAACCCTGGATGGGCGTGGCGCTCGTCCTCCTGCTTTCCTATCTGCTCGGATCGGTGCCGTTCGGGCTGATCCTGACCCGGATCGCGGGGGCGGGCGATCTGCGCGCGATCGGATCTGGCAATATCGGCGCCACCAACGTGCTGCGCACCGGCCGCAAGGGGCTGGCCGCTGCGACCCTGCTGCTTGACGGGGCGAAGGGCGCGGCGGCGGTGCTGATCGCCGGTGCCTTCGAACCGGCCTGGATGCCGGTGGCGGCGGCCGGCGCCTTCTTCGGCCATCTCTATCCCGTCTGGCTCCGGTTCCGCGGCGGCAAGGGGGTGGCGACGCTGCTGGGCGTTACGCTGGCGCTGCACTGGCCGAGCGGGCTGATCTTCGCTGCGGTGTGGATCGGGCTCCTTGCAGTGGTGCGGATCTCTTCGGTGGCCGGGATGGCGGCCGCGCTGTCCACGCCGGTCTCGGTCGCGCTGCTCGGCCGGGGCGCGCTGGTGCCGCTGATGATCGCGCTGGCACTGATGGTGCTATGGAAGCACCGCGACAATATCGCGCGGCTGAAGGCCGGCACCGAGCCAAAGGTGGGATCGCGCAAGCCGGCGGACCCACTTGGCTGACGCTGCGGTCGAGCAGGACCGGATCGCGCGGCTGCGGCTGATCCGTACCGCATCGATCGGACCGGTCACCTATCGCCAGCTGGTGCGGCGGTTCGGCGATGCGCAGGCAGCGCTCGCAGCGGTGCCCGATCTGGCGCGGCGGGGGGGCGGCAAGCCACCGGCGATCGCCTCGGAAGCCAGCGTGCGCGCCGAGGTCGCAACGGTCGAGGCGCTGGGTGCGCGCTATCTGTTCCTGGGGCTGGCCGGCTATCCACGGCTGCTGGCCGAGATCGACGACGCCCCCCCAGTGCTGATCGCCCATGGCAATGCCCGCCTGCCGGATACACAGGCAGTGGCGATCGTCGGCGCGCGTAACGCTTCCGCCAGCGCAGTCCGGTTTGCGCGCGGGCTGGCGTATGATCTGGCCGCAGCGGGGCTCGTGGTGGTTTCGGGCCTTGCCCGGGGGATCGACACCGGCGCGCATCAGGGGGCATTGGATCGCGGCACGATCGCGGTGGTGGCTGGCGGGGCTGACATATTCTACCCGCCGGAGAACGAGGCGCTGCAGCGTGCGATCGCGGAGCGGGGACTGGTGCTTGCCGAACAGCCGCCCGGCACCGAGCCGCGTGCCCGGCATTTCCCGTACCGCAATCGGATCATCGCCGGCATCACGCTTGGCACCGTGGTCGTCGAGGCAGCGCCGAAGTCGGGCTCGCTGATCACCGCCCGGCAGGCCGGCGCCCAGGGCCGCGAGGTGATGGCGGTGCCGGGTTCGCCGCTCGACGGCCGCGCGCAGGGTTGCAACCAGCTGATCCGCGATGGCGCGACCCTGATCCAGTCGGCCGACGACGTGATCGAATTGATCGGCGGGATCGGCGGCGCTTCGCTGCGCAGCCCGCGTGCGCCTTTCGAGGCGCTACCCGCCGAGGACGCGAGCGAGGCCGAACGGCGCGCGCTCATCGAATTGCTTGGGCCGAGCGCAGTGCCGATCGACGAGCTTATCCGGCAATCGCAGTTGCCGTCGGCGATCGTGCAGACCGTGCTGCTGGAGCTGGAACTTGGCGGCCGGCTGGAACGGCATGCTGGCGGGCGGGTGAGCCTGATCTGATCGCGGCTAGCGGGGCGCGCGCGATCAGCGCTTGATCGGTTCGATCTTCCGCACCGTCAACGTGTCGGCGCCAAATGCGACCTTGTCGCCCTCGACCGCGCCCATCAGAGCGCGCGCCAGCGGGGCAGTGAAGGCGATCAGGCCGGCGGCGGGATCGGCCTCGTCGTCTCCCACCAGCGTGATGCTGTGATCGGCTTTGCCGCGTCGATAGGTGACGCGCGTGCCGAACGCCACATCCTCACCATCGGCCGCCGGCGCCAGTTGCGCGGTCGCGCGGCGCGCGTGCCAATAGCGCAGGTCGCGCCGGATCGCCTTGACCGCGTCGTCCCCGGCCTTCTCCTCAAGCGCCTTTTCGAGCGCGGCCTCGAACTCTGCCGCGCGCGTCTCGATCAGCGTCAGGCCGCGCGGCGTGACGAGATTGGGACCGGGCGGGATCGGCAGATCGGGCCGGGGCTCGAGATGCTCCTCATCGGATTCACGGCGGAAGGCGACGCTCATCGGGTAGATGTCGGCATGAAACGGTTGCGGTTCAAGGCCATGGTCACCGCCCCATCAGCGCGCGCGCGGCGGGCAGATAGGTACGGCCGATGCGGACCTCTGTGCCATCCGCCAGATCGGCATGCCACACGCCCAGCCCGTCATGGCGCAGCTTTGCGATGCGATCACGGCGCACCATCGTCGATCGGTGAAGGCGGATGAAGCGATCGGGATCGAGCTTGCGTTCGAGATCGCTGATCGTGGAATGCAGCAGGAAGCTGCGCTGGCCGACGTGCAGCCGCATATAGTCGCGCTCGGCCTCGATCCGGTCGATATCCTGCGCCGCGATGCGGATCACTTCGGACCGGTGCGGCACCCAGAATTCCTCGGTCCAGGGCGATTCGGCCGTCGCGGGCACCGAAAGCGGCGCAGCGGTCGCGAGCTTTTCCCGAACCCGACCGACGGCCCGCGCGAGCCGATCGGGTGCGACCGGTTTCAGCAGATAGTCGACCGCAGCGACATCGAATGCCGCCACGGCAAATTGATCGAACGCGGTGCAGAAAATCACTGCCGGCCGCACCGATCGCCCCTGCAGGGCGCGGGCGACGCCCATGCCGTCCAGCCCCGGCATCGAGATGTCGAGCAGCAGCAGTTCGGGTTGCAGCGCATCGACCAGGCGAAGCGCCGCCTCGCCATCCGAAGCCGTGCCGACCAGATCCACGCCCGGTTCGCGTGCACACAGGATTTGCAGCCGCTCGATCGCCAGCGGCTCGTCGTCCACGACCAGAGTGCGCAGGGGCGTGTCAGCAGCCATTGCGTACGAGTGGCATCTTCAGCACCACGACGAAACCCCCGCCGGGGCGCGGGCCCCAGATTGCGCTGCCGTCGCTTCCAAAGCGGGCCTGGATGCGATCGGCGACATTCTTCAGGCCGATCCCGCTACCGCCTTCGGTCTCCGCATCCTCGCCGTCATCCTCGACCGCCAGCACCAGCCGATCGCCATCGGCACGGGCACGGATCGCCACCCGGACCGGCCGGCGCGCGCGGGCGACACCATATTTGATCGCATTCTCGACAAGCGGTTGCAGGATCAGCCCGGGCACGCAGGCATTTTCCAGCTCGGGCGGGATCGCGATGTCCACCTTCAGCCGATCAGGAAAGCGCACTGCTTCGATCTCGAGATACAGCTTTTGCAGGTGGATCTCCTGCTCCAGCGTCACATCCTCGGTCGGATCGCCCGACAGGCTGGTGCGGAAGAATGTCGAAAGATTCATGATCATGCGCTCGGCCGCCTCAGGCCGGTCGGTCATCACCAGGCCTGACAGCGAGTTGAGCGTGTTGAACAGGAAGTGCGGATTGACCTGATAGCGCAGTGCGCGCAGCTCGGCATCGCGTGCCGCCGCGCGGTAGGCGGCGGCCTGGCGTTCCGCCGAGCGGACCTGCGCAGCATAGGACAGCGCCAGATAGAGCGCGGCCCAGGCTACGAAGAAGAAGAAGCCGTTGGCCGCCTGATCGGCGATTGCCATCAGCGGCGTCTTCTCATGCTCGTCGGGCATCGCGCCGACCTGCACCGTTACGTTGCGATCATCGCCATCGTTGGAAACGATGACCTTGGAGGCTGCGAGATCGGTCTCCACCGTCAGGAAGGCGTAATGGTTGATCGAGGAATAGGCGATCGCGGCGGGGATCGCGAGCAGCCCTGCCGCCAGGATGCCAGTGCGCAGCGGTGCGTTCGAGATCGCCCGGAGCACGCGATAGATCAGCCATGTGATCGCCATGCTGGCGATCGACACGATGACGCGCCGGCCCAACATGTCGAGCTGGTTCTCGTAGCCGAGCACCGCCCAGCGCAGCGTGACGATGGCGAAGTAGAAGGACCAGAAGCCGATGATCGACAGGATGGCCGCGCGTTCCGAAATGCCGGGCCCGCGCGCGACGGGCTGATCGATGGTCATGCCGTCATTCATAGCCGCCGCATGGCAGAGTGCCAGCCGCGCCGATGCCCCGGTCGATCACGCGGTGCCGTTCATCGAAAGCCGGCGAACCGATCGATGTCACGGGGGCGGAACGGAGCGACGCGGGCCGGCGTTGATTGCCGTATTGTTTCCAGGAGAGAGCGATGACTGCCACCGATCAGCCGCGCGATTCGGATCATGACGAAGCGAACCGATCGCCGATCCCGAAAGTGCGCCCTGCGCACGATGCCAGCGACGACGAACGGCTGGCGGCTGACCCGTCCCACGAGGATGCGAAGCTCGACATCGGTCTCGACGAGACGTTCCCGACTTCCGATCCGCCCGCAAACACGCGCCCGGGCCAGAGCAGCGAGCCGCCGGCATCATCGGGCTATGACGAGGAAGCCGAGAAGGCGCTGCAGTCCACGAAGGATTGACGCCGCCGTCGTCGACACGGCCAAGTTTTGAGAGTGCACGGCAAGAGAGTGCAAACGTGGCGGGCGCGCAACATGTTGCGCGCCCATTGTTTTGGATGTTGCAACGCAGCACGATCCATGATTCCATCGCACTGGTTTCGATCTGCGTCGTTAAGCGGACGCTAACCATGAAGGCGCATCTTCGACGGGTGGGATCAGGTAGGAGCAAGCAGCGATGGCGGGGCAGATGAAGCCGGCAATTGGGGCAATGAGCCTGGCCGAGATGAAAGAGTTCGCAGGCTTCCCGGCCGCCACCCAGCGCTATATCCGCCGCTCGCTCGACATCGGGCTCGAACGCGAGGACGCCGTGGCCCGCTGGTCACGCGATATCGGCGAGGCCGCCAGCATCCGGGCACAATCCCGCATCTACGCGCGGCTCGGCCATATCCGTGGCCTCGTGCCCGACGACAGCGGCCTCGATGCGATCGAGCCGTTCATGGCGCCGCTGGTCACTGTCAGCGCGTTCGACCTGGGTCAGGATCGGCTGGTGTCTTTCGGCGCGTATCGCTTCCTGTACGAGCGGCTGATCGGCGCCAATGTGCGGCCGTGGCTGCCGGGTGCCTTCTGTGCCGCAGCCGCGCTGCCGCATCTTCATCCCGAGAAGCGGCGCGTGCTGCTGCAGTCGATCAGCGAGGCGGCGGCGACGGCACCGGGCTGGTCCAACCGCGAGCCTGCCTTCTACCCGCAATGGGTCGACAAGATCGAGCACAAGCTGCCCAACTGACCGCACGGGTCAGCGGCAACCGCGCCAGCCCGATCGCCCGCGATTGGCCTGGTCGAGATGCAGGTGATCACGGTGGGCGGCGTTGTAGTCCGGGCTGAGGACGGTGGCGAACAGATCGCACGCGCCGTCACGCAAAGCGCGCAGGAATGCGGCGTCGGCCGGCTCGCCCGCCCAATCGCCGGCGATCGTGATCCGGCGCCCGTCCTTCAGCCGGAACCCGGCGATATCGATTGCATCGGCCGTGGCATGCTCGCTCCAGCCACCTTCGCGCCCACCGCCGATCCGCCGGCAATTATAGCTGCCGAACGTGTCGATCCGCACCACCGGCTGACCCAGCAGCCGCAACGCCGCCGGCTGGACGACTTCCCATTCCCAGACGCTTAGCGCGGCGACCACGCTGCATGATGCCGCCGCCGGCGGCGCATAGTCGATCGAGATCGGGCCGCCGCCGCGCACGCGGACGGCATCATCATAGCCGCACTGCCCACCGCGGGCACTGAGTGGCGGCAATGCCGTGAAGCGGACGCCGGCACGGCCAAGCAGCGCCTTACATTCGGCCGGCGCATCGGTCAGCGCGGTCAGCTTGCGGCCGGTGAAGACGCCGATCGGCTGCGAGAGGTCGAGTTCGGTCCACGGCAGATCCTGCGGATGATCGCGCGCCCAGAGCCATGCCAGGTAGATCGTGACAGCGATCAACAGCAGGATGATTGCGAAGCGGGCAAGACGAACCAAAGCCATCGTCAGGCATTACGTTCGAGGGCATAGTGCGTTGCACCACGATCTGGAGACGATGAAGATGGCTGCCACCCGACTCGAGACGAAGCGCGTCGAAAAGCCGTGGGGGCGCACCGATCTGTGGCCGGGTTTCGACGATGTCGCGGCGGGCGGCGATCCGGTCGGCGAGATCTGGTTTCAGGATCCGCGCGGTGGGGCGGAGCCGGATCTGCTCGTCAAATATCTGTTCACGTCCGAGAAGTTGTCGATCCAGGTGCATCCCGACGATGCCGCGGCGCAGGCGCGCGGCTATCCGCGGGGGAAGGACGAAGCCTGGGTCGTGCTGGCCGCCGATCCGCATGCGACCATCGCGATCGGGACGTTGCAGCCGATGACGCGGGACGAGCTGCGCGACGCCGCGCAGGACGGATCGATCGAGGAACGGGTCCGCTGGCACGCGGCACATGCCGGCGACAGCTTCTATTCGCCAGCCGGCACGGTCCACGCGATCGGCGCGGGGCTCACGCTGGTCGAGGTTCAGCAGAATGTCGACCTGACCTATCGGCTCTATGATTATGGCCGTCCGCGCGAGCTTCATCTCGAAGACGGCATCGCGGTGTCCGATCCGGTGCCTTATGTCGCGCCGCATGTTCCGACCGAGATCGCGCCGGGGCGAATGCTGCTGGCGGATGGCCCGAAGCTGGTGCTGGAGCGCTGGTCCTGGAGTGGGCAGGGGCAGCTGCGATCGGACGGCCGCCCGATCTGGCTGGTCCCGCTGGCGGGCGAGGGCCATCTTGACGGCGAGCCTTTCCTCCCCGGCGGCGTCTGGCTGGTCGAAGGCGATGCCGTGCTGGCGCTGGACGAGACGACCGACCTGCTGGTCGCCTATCCCGGACAGGGCGTGATCGATGCGATCTGGGACGGCGCGGCGGTAGCGGCCTAACGGCGCAGGGCATCCTCCGCCCGCTGCCGCGTGACCGGGTAACCCAGCCCTTCCGGAATCGTCAGCCAGCGTTCGTCTGCCTCCTCGACGATCGCGGGCACGATCCGCGTCACCGGGATCGCACGCGCGTGTTCGGCAAGCGACCGGAAATCGGGGTAAGCGGCGAGCCGTTCCAGATTGCGCCGGGTGGGAAAGATGATGTGGCGGCGGCCCGCATCGGCATCGTCCAAGATCGCCTGTGCCGTCGCCCAGACCGCATGAACGCTTTCGCCGCCGTCCGCCTCCGCGGCGGCATGATCCGGCGCGCGTGCCAAGTAGAAGCGCGTGTCGAAGTTGCGCGCTTCCGGAAACGCGGGGCACCAGCGCGCGAACGGCAGTAGCGCATCGAGATCGAGCGTGAGCCCGTGCGCGGCCAGCAGACCGCCGAACGAGGCGCCGTCATGCAGCGCCGTGCGCAGTTGCTTCAACAATGCGGGCTCGACATCGAACCCGATCGCGATTCCCACTTCCTCGATCGTCTCGCGAATGGCGGCGATCCGGGCGGCGGCATCGGCAGGATCGGCGTGGTCGGCAGGCACGAGCGCCTGATCGCCGGGATCGATCCGCCCGCCGGGGAACACCATTGCGCCGGCCGCGAACGCCATCGTCGCCGCCCGCTCGATCATCAGCAGGTGGGGCGCCCCGCCGGCCGGATCGTCGCGGACCAGCACCAGCGTGGCGGCGGGAATGGGGTCGTCCAAACTGCGCGTCCCGTGATGGTGGGCTCGCCGGGATTCGAACCCGGGACCTACAGATTAAAAGTCCGTTGCTCTACCGACTGAGCTACGAGCCCGACCAGCGGCGGCCCTATGCCGCACTGCCCGGCGGGTCAACCGGATGGCGCTTTTGAGAAACGGTTGCAGATGACAATCGTTTCGCGCGCGCTATGCTGAGAACATCGGCCCGGGGATCGGCCGGCGGGGGCTTCGGCCCGGGAGGCTGCGATGTCGTACAGTATCACCGTGAACGGCGAAGCGCGCGAGGTCGACGTCGACGACGACACGCCATTGCTGTGGGTGATCCGCGATTCGCTGGGGCTGACCGGCACGAAGTTCGGTTGTGGCATTGCCCAGTGCGGTGCCTGCACCGTCCACCTCGATGGGGAGCCGCTGCGGTCCTGCTCGCTGCCGGTGTCGCTGGTCGGCGATCGCAAGATCACGACGATCGAGGCGATCGACGGTCCGGAAGCGCAGGCGGTGAAGGCCGCCTGGGTTGCGCGCGACGTGCCGCAATGCGGTTACTGCCAATCCGGCCAGGTGATGAGCGCCGTCGCACTGCTGCGGCAGGTCAAGAAGCCGAGTGACACGGACATCGATCTGGCGATGAACGGCAATATCTGCCGCTGCGCCACTTATGTCCGCATCCGCGCCGCGATCCACGATGCCGCCAAGACGCTGGAGGCCTGACATGGGTAAGACGGAGCTGAACATCACCCGCCGAACCGCCATCGCCGGCGGCGCGGGGCTCGTCATCACGCTGGCACTGCCGATCGGCGCGGCCCGCGCGCAAGGCGCGCCCAAGCCGAAGGGCCCGATCCAGCCCAACGCCTATGTGCGCGTGGGAAGCGACGACAAGGTCACCGTTCTCGTGAAGCATATCGAATTCGGACAGGGACCCTATACGGGCCTCGCGACGATCGCCGCCGAGGAACTGGATGCCGACTGGAGCCAGATTCACGCCGAAAGCGCGCCGGCGGATGCCAAGCTCTACGGAAATCCGGTGATGGGCGGCATCCAGGGGACCGGCGGCTCCTCGGCGATCGCCAGCAGCTATGATCTGATGCGGCGGGCGGGCGCTTCGGCGCGGGCGATGCTGGTGCTGGCGGCGGCGCAATCCTGGAAAGTGGATCCTGCCACGATCACAGTCGAGCGCGGCGTGATCCGACACGCATCCTCGGGCCGCGAGGGCCGCTTCGGCCAGTTCGCGGACGCGGCCGCGCGGTTACCGGTGCCACCGAACCCGACGCTGAAGGATCCCTCGCGCTTCTCGCTGATCGGCCGCGACGGGCTGCACAAGCTGGACAGCGCCGCCAAAAGCAATGGCAGCGCCCAGTTCACGATCGACATCATGGCGCCCGGTACGATGACGGTCGTGGTGGCACGGCCGCCCCGGTTCGGCGCGAAGTTGAAAAGCTTCGATGCCACGGAGGCGCTGAAAGTTCGCGGCGTGAAGGCGGTCAAGCGGCTGTCCAACGGCGTCGCGGTCTATGCCGATGGCACCTGGCCGGCGCTGAAGGGCCGATCGAAACTGGCGATCGACTGGGATTCGTCGGCTGCCGAAACGCGTGGTTCGGAAGAGATCATCGCGGACTATCGCGCGCTGGCGTCCAACCGCGGCACCGTCGCTGCCAAGAACGGCGATGTCGCGCGCGCGCTGGCCGCGGGCGGCGAGACGATCGAGGCCGAGTTCGTCTTCCCCTTCCTCGCCCATGCGCCGATGGAGCCGCTCGACGGCTGGCTCAGCTGGAACCGCAGCGGCGCGACGGCGCGGTTCGGCAGCCAGATGCAGACCGGGGACCATGCCGCGATCGCGCAGGTGCTGGGCCTGCCGCAGGACAAGGTGAAGCTGGAGACGATGCTGGCAGGCGGCAGCTTCGGCCGCCGCGCGACGCCGACGATGGAACTGGCCGTGGAACTGGCGGAAGCCGCCAAGGCGATCGGCCCGGACGTGCCGGTCAAGCTGATCCGCACGCGCGAGGACGACATCAAGGGCGGCTATTATCGCCCGATCTTCGTCCACCGGATGAAGGGCACGGTGAAGGACGGTGCGATCAGCGGCTGGTCCAACACGGTCGCTGGCCAGTCCTTCGCAAGGGGCACTCCGTTCGAATCGATGCTGATCCAGAACGGGATCGACCAGACGATGCTCGAAGGGGCCAGCAAGCCGCCTTATGCGCTGGCCGACTTCGAATGCTCGGTGCATATCGGCGACACGAAGGTGCCGACGCTGTGGTGGCGATCGGTGGGGCATACCCATACCGGCTATGCGGTCGAGTGCTTCGTCGATGAACTGCTGCAACGCGCCGGCAAGGATGCCGTGGCCGGCCGGCTCGAACTGATGGCGGCCGAGCCGCGCGCTGCCGGCGTGCTGCGGGCGGTGGCGGCGCTGGCTCAGTGGAAGGGGCCAGGCCCGTTCAAGTTGGATGGCGTACAGCGCGCCCGCGGCGTCGCCGTGGTCGAGAGCTTCAGCAGCTTCGTGGCGCAGATCGCGGAGGTGTCATTGAACGCCGACGGCAGCCCGCGCGTGCACAAGGTCTGGTGCGCGGTGGATCTGGGCGTCGCGGTGAACCCCGATGTGATCCGCGCGCAGGTGGAGGGCGGAATCGGCTTCGCGGTCGGCCATGCGCTCTATGCCGAGGTGCCGCTGGAGGGCGGTGCGGTGCCGATCGGCAATTTCGATGAGTATCGTTCGCTGAGGATTCACGAGATGCCGGAGGTGGAAGTGGTGATCGTGCCATCGACCGAGCCCCCGACCGGGATCGGGGAGCCGGGCGTGCCGCCGACCGCGCCTGCGATCGCCAATGCGCTTGCCCGGCTGGGCCAGACGCGCCCGCGTCGCCTGCCGATGGTGCGCGCGGCATGAGCGGCCGTCGTGCCATTGCGGGCCTTGCGGCGCTTTCGATGATCGCGCTGGGCGGCGCGGCCGCGATCGGCCGATCCGAGCCCGCCGCGCCCGTAGGCCTGCAGACCCCAGAGGCGTTCGCCGCGATCAGCAACAAGCGCGAACGATCGCTGGCGCTGTTCGCTGAGGCGGGCAAGGTGATCCAGCATCCGCGCTGCCTGAACTGCCATCCGGCGACCGATCGCCCCACCCAAGGCATGGCGATGACGCCGCACCAGCCATGGGTGGTGCGTGGCAAGGATGGCCACGGCGCGCCCGGCCTGAAGTGCCAGACCTGTCATCAGGTGACCAATGTCGACAGCGCAGGCGTGCCCGGCCATCCCGAATGGCATCTCGCCCCGGCGGAGATGGCGTGGCAGGGCAAGTCGCTGGGCGATATCTGCCGCCAGCTGAAGGATCGGCGTCGCAATGGCGGTAAGACGATGCCGCAGATGATCGAGCATATGGCGACCGACAGCCTGGTCGGCTGGGGCTGGGAGCCGGGCGCCGGCCGCCAGCCCGCGCCGGGCACGCAGGCGCAGTTCGGCGCGCTGTTCGAAGCCTGGGCGAAGAGCGGCGCCTACTGCCCGGCCTGAAACCGGGCGCGTAGCTGGCGGATGGTGTGGCCCGATCGCGGATCGCGCCAGCCGGCCGCAATCGCCAGCAGCGGATCGAGCACGAAGCGCCGCCGGGCGATCTCGGTGTGCGGAACGGCCAGTCCGCCTGGCGCGGCACGGCGCGGGCGGGGCGGCCAGTGTCCGCCGTTCCAGAGCAGAATATCCAGATCCAGGCTGCGCGCCCCCCAGCGCCGCCCGGGCCGGCGGCCGAAGTCGCGTTCTATTCGCTTGAGCAGCGCGAGCAGCGCCGGCGGCGGGCGGTCGATCAGGATGATCGCCGCGGCGTTGGCGAACCCGCGTCCTGCGGGACCGAGTGCGGGCGTGGCGATCACCGCCGAGCGATCGACGACCTCCGCACCGGCGGCGGCCAGCGCTACGAAAGCAGCCTCGAGCGTGGCCGCCGGGGATCCGTGGCGGGTCCGCCGATTGCTGCCGAGGGCGATGGCGTAGCGGTCGGGCATCGCGCGGCTATGGCGCGCGGTGCGGCCTTGCGCCACCGGGATCGTCAGCCGCGAAGCTCGTCCTGGCCCCAGCGGGTGCCGACCAGCTTCAACGTCTCCGCATGCGGCATCGGCCGGCCGAACAAATAGCCCTGCAGCTTGTGGCAGCCGAAATCGCGCATCCGCTCGAAATCCTCAGCCGTCTCGACGCCTTCTGCAGTGATCGTCATCCGGAAGCTGTTGGCCAGCGCCACGATCGCGCGGATGATCGACACGGTCTCGCTGCGCTTGCCGGCATCGCGCACGAAGCTGCCGTCGATCTTCAGCGTGTGGAAGATGGTCTTGTTGAGATAGCCGAGCGAGGAATAGCCGGTCCCGAAATCGTCGAGCGCGATGCCCACGCCCAGTGACCGCACGCGCCGCAGCACATCCAGCGAGCCGTCGTCGTCGGCCAGGAACACGCCTTCGGTCACTTCCAGCTCGAGCCGGTTCGGGGGCAGCCGCGATGCCAGCAAAGCTTCGGATACGGTGTTGGGAAGTGCGGGCACCACAAGCTGGCGGGGCGAGAGATTGACCGCCACGAACAGGCTGTCGGGCCATTGCATCGCATCGTGGCAGGCGGTCTGGATCACCCAGCCGCCGATTTCCGCGATCAGTCCGGTCTCCTCGGCGATCGGAATGAACTGCGCGGGCGGCACCATGCCGCGTTCGGGGTGGCGCCAGCGCAGCAGCGCTTCGAATCCCAGGATGGCTTGGGACTCGGCATTCACGACCGGCTGATAGAATAGCTCGAACTCGCGCCGTGCCAGTGCCTGGCGCAGATCCTGCTCCAGCCGCAACCGGTCCTCGGCGTCACGCTGCATGCGGCTGTCGAACAGGCGTACGGTGCCGCGGCCGGCACTCTTGGCGTCGTACAGCGCCAGATCGGCCTTCAGCAGCAACTCGTCCACCGAAGACCCGTCGACCGGCGCGAAGGCGATGCCGATCGATACGCCAAGGCGGATCTCGCTCGATGCGGCCGGATAGGGTTCGCTGATCCGGGCGATCAGCTTGCGCGCGAAATCCTCCACGCCGCGCCGGCTCGATCCGTCGTTGAGCAGGATCGCGAACTCGTCTCCACCGACCCGGCCGACCTGGCCGAGCGCTGCCACCTCCTCGGCCAGCCGATCGCTCACCGCGCGCAGCACGGCATCACCGGCCGGGTGGCCGAACGTGTCGTTGACCGGCTTGAAGCCATCGAGATCCAGGAACAGGATGGCGCAGGCATGGCCCTGTGCCGCCGCGGCGATGGCGTTGGCGAACAGATCGCGCATGCGCTGGCGGTTCGGCAACCCGGTCAGCACATCCATTGCGGCCAGCTGGGTCAACCGCTCCTGCGTGCGGCGGACATCGGTGATATCGGATCCGACCCCGCGAAAGCCGACGAAGGTGCCGTCTTGGCCGATGATCGGACTGCCGGAAACGGAGACATGGCGGCGGCCGCTCGGCGCCTGGATCTCGAGCTCGATGCCGCGGAACGGCTCTCTCGCCGCCATCGCGCCGCCGAGCTGTGCGTCGCAGCCGAACATAATCGGCAGCGATTGGCCGATCAGCTCGCGGCTCGACCGGCCCACCAGCACCCCGATCCGCGGCGAGGCATAGGTCAGCAGGTTGGCGGCATCGGCCTGCCAGAGCCAGCCGACGCCTTGCTCCTCATATTCACGCAGCAGCATGTCGACCGATTCGCGCCGTGACCGTTCGCCAGCCGCGATCGCGATATGCGCGCTCAGCTGGCGCTCGATCGACAGGCATCCGACGAGCAGCGCCATCACGAATGCGGGCAGCAGCAACAGCGGGGTCGCGGTCAGCGGCTCGCCGGACGCGCCGGTCGCGCAGGCGAGGCCAGTCGCCAGCACCACCAGCCACATCGTCGCTGCCAGCGGCACGACCGCGAGCAGGACCGCGCCTGCCATCATCGTGCAGATCGCTCCGGCAAGGATCGACTGGGCATGCGGATCGGCCGTCGGGAACATGGCGACGGGCAGCGCCGCCCAGATCGCCGCCTGCGCACCCGCTTCCGCCACCGACCACCATGCCGATCGCAGCGGATCATCCGATCCGGCATCGGCAGCGCGTTGCCGGGCGCGCACCGTAACCCAGTTGACCAGGATCAACAGCGCCGCCCAGCTACCCAGCCAGACGGCATCGTCGGGATGCGCGACCGCATAGAGCACGGCCAGCGCGCAGGCTGCGGCAAGCGCCGCCAGCCAGGGCGCGGTCTTCGCGAGAGCTTCGGTCCGCAGGCGCGCGTGCGTGGTCAGCGCCGGCTGCGCCAGACGCGACGGATGGCGGCTCCGCCCGATCTCCGCGATTGGGCGAACCGACATTCGGCCGGTGATCGGCGTCTCAATCATGGGCGACCGTGAGATTCCGCATATCTCGAAACTCTTAGGCCGCGATCGCTTGAGGGATCGTTAAGCCGCCGGAAGGGCTTCGCTTCGCGAGTGATGTGTGACACATCTCACATCGGCCCCCCTGCAGCTTGATAGGGGGTGATTCTCCGCGTCGCCTTGTCGCGTAACGGTGGCGCGGGGGCCTCTGACATGGATGATGAAGATGGCCCTCACGCCGGAACAACTGGCCGAGCTGCTTCCGAAGCATAGCGTCTTCGCGGGCTGTGACACCAGCGAGCTCGCCGATTTACTGTCTATTTCCAACTTCCTGCAGGTGAAGGCGGGCGAAACCCTGTTGCGGCAGGGCGAAGATGGTGAATCCATCCTGCTGATCCTGGAAGGTGTCGTTCGCGTGGGCATGGTCACGTCCAACGGCCGCGAAATCATCCTGGATTATGCAGAGCCCGGGGCCGTACTCGGCGAGATCGCGGTACTCGACGGCGAACCGCGTACCGCATCGGCGACCGCGCTGTGGAAGGGGCGGATGCTCAAGATGAGCCGCACCGCGTTCACCGGCTTCATCGAGCGGCATCCCAAGGTCGCACTCGAACTGCTGCGCGACATGGCGCGGCGGTTACGGGAGACCGATGCGACGATCGAAAGCGATCGCGCCTTCGCCACCGGCCCCAGGCTTGCCCGCTTCCTGAAGCGCCTGACCGAGCAGAAGGCGAACGGGCACAAGCTGGCCGGCGATCTCAGCCAATCCGAGCTCGGCAACTTCGTGGGCATCAGCCGCGAGAACATCAATCGCCAGTTGTCGGTCTGGGCAGGAGCGGGCGTCATCGAACTCAGCCAGGGCCGGATTCGCATCCTCGACGGCAATTATCTGTCGCAGATCGCCGAAGCCGGAGACTGACGGCCGATCAGCCGCCGCGCGCCGCAGCCAGGATCGGTCCGCCGTCCTTTTCCTGGATCAGCACCGCCGTCGCCAGCCCTGGCTCACCCGCGGGCACCGGAAAGCGGCGTGGCGCACCGGTCCAGTCTCCCAGCCGCACCAGCTGGCGCACGATATTGCGGTGGACGATCGTGCGACCGCCATTCTCGCCCGCCCGGATCGCCACCGGCAGCGCGCGCGGATCATAGCGCACCAGCCACACATCGCCCCGGCCACGTCCGCCCGCCACGGACAGCGAACCGGGCCCAAAGGTCAGCGCAGGGCCGCCAAGCGGTCGCTCGGCTGCGATCAGCGCGGCGAACGACTGTGGCGATCCGCCGACCCCGGCGCTGCGCCCGTTGACGATCACCTGCGGCGTATGGACTCGCGGCCGGCCGCCGCCGCGCGCATAGGCCCATTGCCGCGCGGTGAAAGCGGGCTGCGCGAAACTATCCTTCCAGCCAAGCCGATCCCAATAAGTGACAGCGAAATCCAGGACCAGCAGATCGGACCGGTTCGCGACGCGATTGGCGTTGGTGATCGCGGGCGGGCACGAGGAACAGCCCTGGCTCTGATAGAGCTCGACGACCTTGATCGGTGCCCCGGCGCCTGCCGGCGCGGTTGCGGCAGCCAGCAGCGTTGCGAGCAATATCGGACGCATGCGATGTCTCCTGTTCCGGCCGTCAGCTACGTCGCAGCGATGCCGTTCGGTTGCACCTTCAAAGCATATCCGGCGCCTTCGAAATCCGCTTGCGTCGGCGTTCAAATGATTAAACAACCTGCAACCTGAATGTCATGGTCGACCGATAGGCACGCGCCTAGCTCGCGGTTGCATCCGGACGTGCTGAACCCTTGGCCAGGCCGCGTATGCGACCGGGTCCGATGGTCCGGGCGTCGATCCGCTCTTGAGGGGTTCCACGAAATGACGACGACCTATTTCTCGCTCGCCGGCGGTGATTTTCTGCAGGATTGGTCCAATATCGGCCAGATCACCACCGCGAACGACTGGAGCGGCGTCGCCAGCATCACCGGCTATCGCGGCGACGACATCACGACCGCCACCGGAACCGATCCCCGCACGCTGACCGGGGACGGCACCGTCGTCGTCAACCTCATCGCGAACCAGACCGCGCCCAACACGCTAAATTCTGGCGGCGTCGCCGAATTCGAACTGGCCGATCCGACGATCGCGCTGAACGGATCGGGCACCGCGGATGCGCCGCACATCATCCTGTACATGGATGCCACCGGCCGCGAATCGATCAACGTCCGCTACCGGGTACGCGATCTCGACGGATCGACCGACAACGCCATCCAGCAGGTGGCGCTCCAGTATCGCACCACGCCGGGCGGCGCCTGGGCCAATGTCGACGGCGGCTACATCGCCGACGCCACCACCGGCGGCAGCGCCACCCAGGAAACGTTCATCGACGTGATCCTGCCGGCCGGCGCGAACAATGCCGCCACGCTGGAACTCCGGATCATAACGACCAACGCGGCGGGCAATGACGAATGGGTCGGCATCGACGACATCGTCGTCAGCTCGGTCGCGGCCGGCGCGGATACTGATGCCCCGGTGCTGGTGTCGTTCAACCCGACCGATCCCGACGACAACCAGCCCGGCGTGGATGCGAACGCCAATATCGTGCTGCGCTTCAACGAGACGGTGATTGCCGGCGACGGCACGATTACCATCACGAATGGCAGTGACATCCGCGTGCTGGCCGTGACCGACCCGCAAGTTTCGATCAGCGGGTCGACCGTGACGATCGATCCGGGCGCCGCGCTCCAGGTCGGCACCACCTATGACGTCATCGTCACGGCCGGGGCCTTCACCGATCTGTCGGGCAACGCATTCGCAGGCATCGCCGAGGACGCGCTCGACTTCACCGTGTTCGATCCCGATGCGATCACCGCAATCTATACGATCCAGGGCGAGGGCCATGCTTCGGCATTCGCCGGCACCGTCGTCAACACCCGCGGCGTGGTGACGGCGGTCGACACCAACGGCTTCTACATCCAGGACGCGGTCGGTGACGGCAACGTCAACACGTCGGACGCGGTGTTCGTGTTCACCTCGACCGCGCCGACCGTCACCGTCGGCCAGCTCGTCAAGGTCACCGGCACCGTCACCGAATTCGTCGCGGCGACCAATGCGTTGTCGCTGACCGAGATCACCAGCCCGACCGCGATCGTGGTCGAAGGCACCGGAACCGTTGCTAGCACGCTGATCGGTACCGGCGGCCGGGTTCTCCCCGACGCGAATTTCGGCGACGACGAGGATGTCTATGATCCGTCGACGCAGGCAGCCGACTTCTACGAATCGCTCGAAGGCATGCTGGTCACAATCGACGCGCCTTTGGTTGTCGCCAATCCCAACAGTTTCGGTGAGGCCTATGTCGTGGCATCGGGCGGCGCGCAGGCCAGCGGCGTCAACGATCGCGGCGGCATCACCATCTCCGCAGGTGACTATAATCCCGAGCGCATTCAGATCGACGATGATTCGGGCATCTTCGCAGGCTATAACCCGGCCACG
The DNA here is from genome assembly GCF_047238125.1 of Sphingomonas canaveralia. Lineage (NCBI taxonomy): Bacteria > Pseudomonadati > Pseudomonadota > Alphaproteobacteria > Sphingomonadales > Sphingomonadaceae > Sphingomonas > Sphingomonas canaveralia. The sequence goes on along the minus strand of NZ_JBDFMH010000001.1, from coordinate 2,431,571 downwards.
ATCAGCCAGGGCGATACGCTGTCCAGCGTTACCGGCATCGTCAACTATGCCTTCAGCGCCTATGAGGTGATCGTCACCCAGGCGGTGACCGTGGCAAACGATATCACGCTCGACCGCGAGGTCACTGATCTGGTCGGCGATGCCGATACCGTCACCATCGCGACCTTGAACGTCGAAAATCTCGGCGGTGACGAGATCACGCCCGGCTTCGACCGGTTTGAGCAGTTCGCGCAGGACATCATCGTGAACCTGCGGACGCCCGACATCATCGGCGTGCAGGAGATCCAGGATGCCGATGGCGCCGGTTCGGGCGGCAATCTTTCCGGCCAGATCACCGCGCAGGCGCTGATCGATGCGATCATCGCCGCAGGTGGCCCGACCTATGCCTATGTCGAAGTCGCCCCGGCGACCGCGAATTCCACTGGGGGCGAGCCGAACGGCAACATTCGCAACGGATATTTCTACAATGTCGACCGGGTTGGCCTGGTCGCGGATTCGGTGCAGCTCGTTCCGGGCGCCGTGTACAACGGCACGCGCAGCCCGCTGCGCGCCGATTTCACCTTCAATGGCGAGACGCTGAGCCTCTACAACAACCACTTCACCTCGCGGCTCGGATCGGAAGCGCTGCAGGGCGACAACCAGCCGGCCGCCAATGCCGGCGACGGCGCCCGGCTGGCCCAGGCACAGACGCTGAAGGCCTATATCGACAATCAGCTGGCGACCGATCCGGCACTGAATGTGTTCGTGCTCGGCGATCTCAACAGCTTCTATTTCGAAGCGCCGAGCCAGGCGCTGGAAGCCGGCGGCGTTCTGACCAACCTCTATGCTCTGTTGCCGACCGAGGAACGCTATTCGGCGATCTTCGAGGGCAATTCGCAGGGATTGGATAATATTCTGGCGTCGTCCGACCTGCTTTCCAGCATCCAGCTCGATGCGGTGCACATCAATGTCGAGCAGGCGACCCCGTTCACCGACCATGATCCGCTGATCGCTGCGATCACCTTCGCCTCGACCACGGTCGGCGGGGCGGGTGACGACACTCTGGTCGGTACTGCGGGGGCAGATAGTTTCGTCGGCGGTGCGGGCAACGACACCTATCTCGTCAACAATGCTGGCGACACCATCACGGAAAATCCTGGCGACGGCACCGACAGCGTCAACACCACGCTCAACAGCTACACGCTGCCCGCCAATGTCGAGAACCTGACCTTCATCGGTACGGGCAACTTCACCGGCATCGGCAATATGCTGGCCAATGTCATCACCGGTGGTGCCGGCAACGACACGCTGGTCGGCGGCGCCGGTGACGATACGATCTTCGGGCTCGACGGCATCGATGTCGCCGCGCTGGATGTGCGCACCGATGGAGCCGACCGGATCGACTTGGGCACGGGCAGCGATGCCGTGCTGGTGACGGGCAATGCCGGCCAGGTGCGGCTGACCTTCACGTCTGCGCAGGTGGGCAACGGATTGGTCAACGACAGCAACTCGATGGCCAATCAGGATGGCGGGCTTGCGGTACGTATCCAGGCGGAAACCGCGGGCGGCGTGTTGACGGGGCCGATCAGCCGCGCGGACGACGAGGGCATCACCTTCGTATCAAACACGCCGGGGCTGACGTTCGACGTTCGCGATCTCGTGTCTGGCGTCGGGCGTGGTGACCAGTTCTCCGTCGTATCGCTCGGCACCTCGGGCAACGACGTGTTCACTGCCGAACAGCCGACGCTGCGCTATTATTTCAATGCCGGCATGGGTGACGACAGCATCACCGGCGGCAACGCGGCGGACTTCCTGGTCGGCGGCGCAGGCAACGACACGCTGGACGGCGGCGCCGGTGCGGACAGCTATATCGGTGGCGCGGGCAACGACACCTATGTGATCGACCAGGCCGGCGAGAGCATCACCGAGGCAGCCGGTGGTGGCACCGATACGGTGATCGCTTCGATCGATTATTCGCTGTTCGGCACCGAACTGGAAAATGTCGTGCTGGCCGGCGCTGCGCTGGTCGCGACCGGCAATGCTGCCGCGAACGTGCTGACCGGCAACGGACTTGCGAATACGCTGCGCGGCAATGACGGCGCGGACACGCTGAGCGGTCTTGCCGGTGACGATAATCTGCAGGGCGGCGCGGACGCCGATGTGCTGCTGGGCGGCGCCGGGCTCGATACGCTCGATGGCGGCGCCGGGGCGGACGTGATGACCGGTGGTGCCGACAGCGACCTTTATGTTGTCGACGATAGCGGCGACACGATCGTCGAGGCCGATGGCGGCGGCACCAATGATCGCGTGCTCGCCTCGGCCAGCTTTGCTCTGTCGGCCTTCGTCGAGGCGCTGACGCTGACGGGCAGCGCAGCGATCAACGGCACCGGCGGTGCCCAGGCCAACCAGATCAACGGCAACGAGGGAGCCAATATCCTGAGCGGCCTCGATGGCGACGATGTGCTGGTCGGCAATGGCGGCGAGGACACGCTGCTGGGCGGACTTGGCAGCGACCTGCTGCGCGGCGGTATCGGCAATGACACGCTGGACGGTAATGACGGTGCCGACGTCATGATCGGCGGCGAAGGCGACGACTTCTATTATGTCGATGCGGCCGGAGACGTGGTCGTAGAGGCTGTGGGACAGGGCCGCGACAACGTGCTGTCGTCGATCAGCTTCACGCTGGGCGCCAATGTCGAGGATCTCCAGCTGACCGGCACAGCCTTCCAGGCCGACGGCAATGGCCTCGCGAACTTCATCATCGGCAGTGATGTCGACAATGTCGTGCGCGGCTTCGACGGAGACGACACGCTGACCGGTGAAGGCGGCAATGACAATCTGCAGGGCGGCATCGGCACCGACACGCTCGACGGCGGCATCGGCAACGATACGCTGGATGGCGGCACGGGGGCGGACACGATGATCGGTGGCGCCGGCAACGACTTCTTCGTCGTGGACGACGCCGGTGACACGATTATCGAGGGCACCGGCGGCGGCACCGATTCGGTGCGCGCCTCGGTCAGCTACACGCTGTCGGGTGAAATCGAGCAGCTCGTGCTGTTCGGTGCCGGCGCGCTGAACGGCACCGGCAACGACCAGGCCAACCTGATCAACGGCAACGCGCTGGCCAACAGCCTCGACGGGGCAGGTGGCAATGACGTCCTGTTCGGCGAAGGCGGCGACGACGTCCTGACCGGCGGCCTGGGCGACGATTTCCTGCGCGCCGGAGCGGGCGATGACAGCCTGAGCGGCGGGGCCGGGATCGATATCCTGCAAGGCGGCACCGGCGCGGACGATTTTGTCTTCCTGGCGGCGTCCGACCTGGGTGTGACCTTCCAGACGACCGATACGGTCCAGGATTTCAACCGTGCAGAGGGAGACCTGCTCGACTTCACCGGCTTCGATGCCGACAGCACGACGGACGGCACGCAGGTCTTCGATTTCATCGGCAGCGGGGCTTTTTCTGGGATCGCGGGCGAGCTGCGTGCGATCTCGACCGGATCGGGCCTGAACCAGATCGTGCAGGGCGATATCGATGGCGACGCGGTTGCCGATTTCTGGGTGGTTGTGCTCGGGGCGACCCCGCTGATCGCCAGCGATTTCGCGCTGGTCATCTGATCGGCGGCGCCGGCGTCAGCGGATCAGCGGCGCCGGCGGCACCATCGCGATTTGGGCGGAAGCGGCGACCGCTTCCGCCCAAATCGCGACTTTCTCGATCTCGTCGGTGTGTGGGGCCTCTCCCTGCAGCGCGACTTCGGCGCGATCGGTCGCGGCGAAATCCTGGCCGAATTTGGAATGGCGGGTAAAGGCCGGGCCGGCCACGATCGCCGCGACCGCGGGATCGTCCAAACCCAGCCCGAACAGCTGCGAAAGCGCGGCCATCGCCTCGCCCGGTCGCGCGGTCAGCACCTCGCTGTCGAGCGTGCACACGCGATCCCCGAACCGTTCGGTCAGGCGCTGGAACAGCGCATGCTGGGCCAGCCAGCCGATCGCGGCGATCTGCAGGTCGGTCTGCCGCAGATATTGCTCCTGATCGAAATCGAAGATCAGTAGCCCGTCCTGCGCCTGACCAACGAACAGTTCCCGCACCCACAGCCGCCCCCACATGCCCTTCCGCGCGACCGATCCGAGATAGGTGCGCAGTGGTGCATGCAGCAGCAGGGCGCGGCTTTCCGCCCGCATCGCGAGAATGACGGACGCAAAGGCGTTGACGATGTTGGATGGCTTGACGACGATCGCCTCGCCTGGCTCGAACGGGCGCGCGAGCAGCGTGAGGGCGTGATCCAGTGCCTGCGCAATCAGCCGGCGATCACCGCCGCGGCGCGTCCATCCGATGAGGTCGTTCAGCACGACCGGTTCCTTCAGGCCCATCGCCACGCCCGGCAGATCGACCGCGCGCGCCAGCAGCGTCGAACAGCAGAAGGCGGAATGGAAGATGAAGTGCAACGGTGCCGGCTGCGGTGCCGCGTCGATCAGCGCGGCCCGCGGCAGCGCGCTGAGCGGGCGGCCTGCGGGCAGATATTCATCCGTGATGAAGGTCGCCGCGCGATGATGCTCGCGCTCGACATGCAGCATATGGAACCGATCACCATCCGGATCGAAGCGGTGGGCGAGCCAGCGCGCGTCGGCCGCGACGGCATCGATGGCAGCGCGCCCGCTCATCCGGACTGGCCCTGGCGGTGCGGATCGCGAGACATCGATCGGCTCATAACCCGCCCCGCATCGCTTGCAACCGTTCCCCCGATTGAACCTGCTCCCGCTCTCGTTTAGCCATCAATCTGTGGGGGATGGGAAATATGACAGACCAGGGAGTCGTGCGCCTGCTGGAGACAGCGATGCAGGCGCAGCGTGAAGGGCGGGCGGCGCAGGCCGAGGTCCTGTTGCTGCGTGCGCTTGAAGCGGGTCCTGATGAACCGGTGGTGCTGAACTCGCTGGGTGTGCACTGGCTGGCCGAAGGGCGTGCCCGGGACGCGCAGCCGCTGTTCGAGCGTGCGGTTTCGATTGACACGCAGGCGCCGCCGCTCTGGATGAATCTGGCCAAGGCCTGCCGCCTGCAAGGCGACGACGCGGGCGAGCGGCGCGCGCTGGATGCGGTGCTGGCGATCGACCAGCGCGACCTGATGGCACTGGTGCGGATGGCCGAATTGCACGAACGGCGGGGCGAGCCTGCGCTGGCGGCGCAGCGCTGGGCAGGCGTGATCGCGGTCGGCCAGCAGATCAGCCCGCGCAATGCGGATCTGCAGAAGCTGCTCGACCATGCCTCCGCATTCGTCGCCGATCGGATGGCGGCGTTCGGCTCGGTGATCGATGACTGGCGCTGGCCGGCGGTGGCCGATGCCGATCCGCTGGTGCGGCGGCGCTTCAATGCCGCGATGGATGCGGTGCTCGGGCGGCGGCGCATCTTCGCCAATCAATGCGTCGGGCTGCATTATCCGTTCCTGCCCGCGGACGAATTCTTCGATCGCAGCCATTTCCCGTGGATGGCGGGGCTGGAGGCGCAGACACCCGCGCTGCGCGCCGAGGCGGAGCACGCGCTGACCGGGGGGCTGAAGGGGTTCGAGCCCTATATCGCGATGGAGCGCGGGCTGCCCGAAAATCTGTGGTCCGGACTCGATCATTCGATGGACTGGAGCGCGCTGCACCTGTGGCGCTATGGTGAGCGCAACCATGCGCTGTGCGATCGCTTTCCTGCGATCACCGCGGCGATCGAGGCGCTGCCCCTGGCGCAGATGCCGCGGCGCGCGCCGACCGTGTTCCTGTCCGTCCTGCGGCCCGGCGCGCGGATCCCGCCGCATACCGGCGTGAGCAACGCGCGGACCATCATCCACCTGCCGCTGATCGTACCCGACGGGTGCTCCTTCCGCGTGGGCGGAGAGACGCGGCCGTGGCGGGTCGGCGAGGCGTTCGCATTCGACGACACGATCGAGCATGAGGCGATCAACCCGACCGATCAGCCGCGGGTGGTGCTGATCTTCGACGTTTGGAACCCGCATCTGACGCAGGCAGAGCGCGAGCTGCTGATCGGCTATTTCGACACCGCCGACGCCAGCGGGCACAATCCCGGGTTGGCGGCGGCGGTATCGGACGACTGACCGTCAGCTGACCTTCAGATCCAGCGCGCCGTCGCCTTCGTCTACGGTAACGAGGGCGCCGTCGCGGACTTCGCCTCTCAGGATGGCGTCGGCGAGCGGATCCTGCAGATATTTCTGCACCGCGCGCTTCAGCGGCCGGGCGCCGTAGACCGGATCATAGCCGACCCGCCCGAGCCACGCGCGCGCCGCATCGGTCAGCGAAAGCGCGATCTTGCGATCCTTCAGCAGCTTCTGGACGCGAGCCACCTGGATATCGACGATCGGGCCCATATGGGCCTGGCCGAGCCGGTGGAACAGGATGATCTCGTCCAGCCGGTTCAGGAATTCCGGGCGGAAATGCGCGCGGACGACATCCATCACCTGCGGCTCGACGCTTTCGACCGGCTGATCCTCGGGCAGGTTCGACAGATATTGCGAGCCCAGGTTGGAGGTCAGGATGATCAGCGTGTTCGAGAAATCGACCGTGCGGCCCTGGCCGTCGGTCAGCCGGCCATCGTCCAGCACCTGAAGCAGGATGTTGAACACGTCGCCATGCGCCTTCTCGACTTCGTCGAACAGGATCACCTGATAGGGGCGGCGGCGGACGGCTTCGGTCAGCACGCCGCCTTCCTCGTAGCCGACATAGCCCGGGGGCGCACCGATCAGCCGCGCGACCGAATGCTTCTCCATGAACTCGCTCATGTCGATCCGCACCATCGCGGCATCGTCGTCGAACAGGAAACCGGCGAGCGCCTTGGTCAGCTCGGTCTTGCCGACGCCGGTCGGCCCCAGGAACAGGAAGCTGCCGAGCGGACGGTTGGGGTCCTGCAGGCCGGCCCGGCTGCGGCGCACCGCCCGCGCGACCGCGGCCACCGCATCGGCCTGGCCGATGACGCGCTTGCCCAGCGTCTCTTCCATCGCGAGCAGCTTGTCGCGCTCGCCTTCCAGCATCTTGTCGACCGGAATGCCGGTCCAGCGGCTGACCACGGACGCGATATCCTCGGCAGTCACTTCCTCACGCAGCATCGCGCCGACACCGGCGCCCTGCGCCTCGGCAAGCTGCTTCTCCAATCCCGGGATTACGCCGTAGCTGAGCTCGCCGGCCTTGCCGAGATCGCCCTGGCGCTGCGCCTGATCGAGCTGCAGGCGCGCGGCATCGAGCTGTTCCTTCAGCTTCGCCTCGGCGTTGATCTTGTCCTTCTCGCTCTGCCAGCGCGCGGTGAGCTCGGCCGACTGCTGCTCGAGTTGCGCCAGATCATAGTCGAGCGCGCCCAGCCGATCCTTAGACGCTTGGTCGGTCTCCTTCTTCAGCGCCTCGCGCTCGATCTTCATGCGGATGATGCGGCGATCGAGCGCCTCGATCTCCTCGGGCTTGCTCTCCACTTCCATGCGCAGCCGCGAGGCGGCCTCGTCCATCAGGTCGATCGCCTTGTCGGGCAGGAAGCGATCGGTGATATAGCGGTTCGACAAGGTCGCCGCCGACACCAGCGCGCCATCGGTGATGCGCACGCCGTGGTGGAGTTCATATTTGTCTTTCAGCCCGCGCAGGATCGAGATCGTGTCCTCCACGGTCGGCTCGCCCACGAACACCGGCTGGAAGCGCCGCTGGAGCGCGGGATCCTTCTCGACATGCTTGCGATATTCATCGAGCGTCGTGGCGCCGATGCAATGCAGCTCACCGCGCGACAGCGCGGGCTTCAGCAGGTTGGAGGCGTCCATCGCGCCCTCGCCCTTGCCCGCCCCAACCAGCGTGTGCATCTCGTCGATGAACAGGACGATGTTGCCGTCGGCACCCTTGACCTCGTCGAGCACGCCCTTCAGCCGCTCCTCGAACTCGCCACGATATTTCGCGCCCGCGATCAGGCTGCCCATGTCGAGCGCCATCAGCCGCCGATCCTTCAGGCCGTCGGGCACGTCGCCATTGGCGATGCGTAGCGCCAGGCCTTCGGCGATCGCGGTCTTGCCGGTACCGGGCTCGCCGATCAGCACGGGATTGTTCTTGGTGCGGCGCGCGAGGATCTGGATGGTGCGGCGGATCTCCTCGTCACGGCCGATGACCGGATCGAGCTTGCCGTCACGCGCGGCCTGGGTGAGATCGCGGGCGAACTTCTTCAGCGCGTCATAACGATCCTCGGCGCCGGCGGTATCGGCGGTGCGGCCGCCGCGCAGATCGTTGATCGCCTTGTTGAGCGCATCGGGCTTCACGCCGGCGGCGGCCAGCGCCTTCCCGGCGGTGGTGGTGGACGACAGCGCGAGGCCGAGCAGCATCCGCTCGACGGTGACATAGCTGTCGCCCGCCTTGGCGGCGATCTGTTCGGCCTGGTCGAGCGCGCGGACGGCATCATTGTCCAGCCCCGGGGTCGCCTGCGCGCCGCCGCCGGTGACGGCGGGGACCTTGGCGAGCGCGGCATCGGTTTCGCGCAGCGCCGTGACGGGATCGCCGCCGGCGGCGCGGATCAGGCCCGATGCCATGCCCTGCTCGTCCTCCAGCAGCGCCTTCAGGATGTGCTCGGCGCCGATCCGCTGATGGTTCATGCGGATCGCGACGGTCTGCGCCGACTGGAGGAAGCCCTTGGCGCGATCGGTGAATTTTTCGAGGTTCATGCCAGTCCCCTGTGTCTATCGTCGCGATATGGTGTTGCCTTCATGCAACACAAGGGCATGAGCTGTGTCATTCCGGGACGAAGTTCACAGTGTTCAAAGGACGTTCGAGACGGCAATTTTTACCTGCGCGCGGCGACCGGAGAAGCATCCTTCGTCGCAACGATGCCATGCCAAATCCTACTTTGGAAGGGGCTGGCGGCACGTCGCGATGACCAAGGGTTCGCCCTAACCGGGCACGGCCTTCGGGCTAACGATCAATCTGGTCATTGCCGCGCAGCGAAGCGCCGCTTCAGGACTTGCCAAGTGGTGACCTGGAAGTCGGGGTCATCGGCTTCAAAGACGGAGCAGTCGATTTCCACCTCGATCGTTCTGGACTGATAGCCGACCGTGTTGCGGGCAAGAAATTCTGCATCCGAGGCCGGGGTTCCCATCAGCATCCGGGCCATCATGAATAGGATGATTATGAACATGATCGCGAGCATCGCGACGGCAGGGAAAAAGCCCAGTGGGCCGGATCGAGTTGGAATCAGATTGGCAACCGTCTCAGCCGTGTCCCGAAAGATCAGTGCGAGGAGCAGGGTCAACCCGAAGCCCGTGGCAATCCATGCCAGCCTCGTCAGATCACGGTTCTTGAGTTCGTGATAAGTCATACGAATGCCTTGAGCCGACCGCCGGATAGGGCCGGGCGGATGCTCGGTCCATATTGGCAGGACGAAGAGCGCGGCGCTACCTTGTGCTCAACCCGACCGGACCCCGACCTGCGCCGGGGTGCTGTGCCTGCCGGTATGTCGCTGGTCGAAGCCGCGGAGTCGTCAGTCGAATGGGGAGTGACGGCGGCGGCGCTCGGTTGCCGCCCCGTGGTGGGCCGCTATGCTGGCGGCAATCCTTCATCTGTTCGGGATGCCTCATGACCCGCTTCCTTCCGCTGCTGCTCGCTTCCACCATCGCCGTCTCCGCGCCCGCGCTTGCGCAGCAGGCGAAGCCCGCGCCCGTTGCCGATCTCGTCCGCCAGGTGAAGATCGCGCACCAGTCGTTCACGCTGCCCAACGGCCTGCGTGTCTATGTGCACGAGGATCGCAAGGCACCGGTGGTGGCGGTGTCGGTCTGGTACCATGTCGGATCGAAGGACGAGCCGAAGGGCAAGACCGGCTTCGCGCATCTGTTCGAGCATCTGATGTTCAACGGATCCGAGAACTCGCCGGGCGACTTCTTCGAGCCGCTGCAGCAGGTGGGCGCGACCGACTATAACGGCACCACCTGGTTCGACCGGACCAACTATTTCGAGACGGTGCCGACCCCGGCGCTGGAGCGCGCGCTGTTCCTGGAAAGCGACCGGATGGGCCATCTGCTGGGCGCGGTGACCCAGGAGAATCTGACCAACCAGATCAACGTGGTGCAGAACGAGAAGCGCCAGGGCGACAACCAGCCCTATGGCCTGGTCGAATATGCGCAGCTGGAAGCGCTGTTCCCCGAGGGCCATCCCTATCATCATTCGACGATCGGTTCGATGGCGGACCTGAGCGCGGCCAGCCTGGATACGGTGAAGGACTGGTTCCGCCAGAAATATGGCCCGAACAACGCGGTGCTGGTGCTGGCCGGCGATGTCGACGTGGCGACCGCCAAGCGGCTGGTGACCAAATATTTCGGCGACATCCCGCGCGGGCCCGAAGTGACGCCGGCGGCGGCACCGGTGCCGACGCTGGCCGCCCCCAAGGTGGAGACGATGTACGACCGCGTCGCGCAGACCCGCATCTACCGGGTGTGGGCGGTGCCGGGGCTGACCGACAAGGATTCGGCGGCGCTGGACGTGGCGGCGGGCGTGCTGGGCGGGCTTGCCAGTTCGCGGCTGGATAATATCCTGGTCCGCCAGGAGAAGCTGGCAACCGCGGTTTCCGCCAGCAACCAGAGCTTCGAGCGGATCGGCCAGTTCGAGGTGACCGCCGACGTGCGCCCCGGCGTGGATGCCGCGGTGGTGGCGAAGCGGCTCGACGCGATCATCGCCGATTTCCTGAAGAACGGGCCGACCGCCGACGAAGTGCAGCGCGTGCAGACGCGCGAGGTGGCCGGCCGCATCAACGGCCTGGAATCGGTCGGCGGGTTCGGCGGCAAGGCGACCGCGATCGCGGAAGGCGCGCTCTATGCCAAGGATCCGGATTTCTACGCCAAGCAGCTGGCAGAACTGGCGGCGGTGACCCCGGCGAAGGCGCGTGAGGTAGCGGCCAAGTGGCTGTCGCGCCCGGTCTATGCGCTGACCGTGGCTCCGGGCGAGCGCAAGGCCTATGAGGAGTCGGACGCGGGCAAGGCCGCCTCGATCCGCCCCTCCTATTTCCGCACGCCGCAGCCGGGCGAGAAGCCGCTGGCGCCGGCCCCGCGCGTGCTGGCCGCGGCGGACGCGCAGGCGACGGGGCCGGGTGCTGCCGCGCGCGGCGGGGTCGATCGGTCGAAGCTGCCGGAAGTGGGCGAGGTCAAGAATCTCGATTTCCCCGATATCGAGCGCACCACGCTCGCCAACGGCATGCCGGTGATCTACGCGCGCCGCACCGCGGTGCCGGTGACGAAGCTGACGATCAGCTTCAACGCGGGCAACGCCGCCGATCCCAAGACCGCGCTCGGCACGCAGGCGCTGACGCTGGCACTGCTGGACGAGGGCACCAAGACCCGCAATTCGATCCAGATCGCCGAGCAGCAGGAGCGGCTGGGCGCATCGATCAGCGCCGGCGCATCGATGGATCGCACCAACGTGACGCTGTATGCGCTGACCGCCAACCTGGTGCCGTCGCTCGACCTGCTGCAGGACATCGTGCGCAACCCCGCGTTCGCACCGGCCGAGGTCGATCGCCTGCGCAACCAGCAGCTGGCCTCGATTGCATCGGAAATGACGCAGCCGCAGGGCCTGGCCTATCGCGCACTGCCGCCGCTGATCTATGGGGCGAACCACGCCTATGGCATCCCGTTCACCGGCACCGGCGACCCGGCGGTGGTGACGAAGCTGACCCGCGACGACCTGATCCGCTTCCATGCCAGCTGGATCCGCCCGGACAATGCCAAGCTGTTCATCGTCAGCGACCGGCCGCTGGCCGAGGTGAAGCCGTTGCTGGACAAGGCGTTCGGCAGCTGGGCGCCGCCGGCCACGCCGAAGGGCGTGAAGGCGGAGGAAGCGGCCCCGGCCGCGCCGAGCCCGAAGATCGTGCTGATCGATCGCCCGCAATCACCGCAGAGCTATATCCTGGGCGGCGAAGTGCTGGGCGTGACCGGCAAGGACGAGCTGGAGGCGCTGGGCACTGCCAACGACGTGCTGGGCGGCACCTTCCTGTCGCGCATGAACATGGATCTGCGCGAGACCAAGGGCTGGTCCTACGGCGTGAACGGCCGCATCAACCGGCTGGAAGGGCGCGTGCCCTATCTGGTGGCGGCCCCCGTGCAGGCCAACCGCACCGGCGACGCGATCGTGGCGCTGAAGGCGCAGATGACCGATTTCCTGGGGCCGAAGGGCATCACCGCGGCCGAGCTGGAGCGCACCATCAACAACCGGTCGCGCGCGCTGGCCGGCAATTTCGAGACGTCGGACGACGTGCTGGGCGGCCTGCAGTCGATCGATCTCTATGGCTGGAAGGACGATCATTACGAGCAGCTGGCCGCGCGCTACCGCGCGATGACGGTGCCCGAGCTGGACGGCATGATCCGCAAGACCGTCGACCCGTCGAAGCTGACCTGGGTGGTGGTCGGCGACGCCGCCACCGTGCAACCGCAGCTGGCGAAGGTCGGCCTGCCGGTGGAAGTAGTGAAGGCGCCGGCCGCGGCGAAGTAGGCGAGGTTACTCCTCCCCCGGAGGGGGAGGGGGACCAGCGAAGCTGGTGGAGGGGTAGCGCGCGCCAGGCGGGGTGCTTGCGATCAGACGCACAACCGCGTCGAGATCAGCGAGCACAGCGCGCGCCGCGATCCTGATGACGCGGACGCCCTGACCTGCCAGCCAGACGTCGCGCCGCGCATCGCGAACGGGTCGTGTTCCGCAGTCGTGCGCCTCGCCGTCGATCCCGACCGCGAGCCGATGCGTGGCGCAGAAGAAGTCGAGCACGTATGGCCCGGCGGGATGCTGACGGCGAAACCGCAGACCCGCCGGTCGAGTTCGCAGGGCCTGCCAGAGCAGTATTTCGGGAAGGCTCATGGCCTTGCGAAGCGTTCTGGCACGGCGCTGGGTTGGTTTCGGGCCGTGGAGCATGCGGCAGCCTACCCCTCCACCATTGCTTCGCAATGGTCCCCCTCCCCCGCCGGGGGAGGATTTCAGTCGGTTCCGCCGCACAACTCCCGGGAAGTCACCCAGTCTTCGCGCCGGTGTTGACGCCCATGCTGGCGAGATATTTTTTCACGTTGCGGGCGGCCTGGCGGATGCGCTGTTCGTTTTCGACCATCGCGATCCGGACATAGCCTTCGCCTTCCTCACCATAGCCCACGCCCGCCGCCACCGCGACGCCGGCATGGGTGAGCAGCTGCTTTGAGAATTCGAGGCTGCCGAGGTGGGTGAGCGCGGGCGGCATCGGCGCCCAGGCGAACATCGAGGCGCGGGGGGACGGGATATCCCAGCCGGCGCGGCCGAAGCTTTCGACCAGCACGTCGCGCCGGCGCTGATACAGGAGCCGGTTCTTCTCGACGATATCCTGCGGACCGTTGAGCGCGGCGCAGGCGGCCGCCTGGATCGGCGTGAAGGCGCCATAATCCAGATAGCTCTTCACGCGGGTAAGCGCCGCGATCAGCGTCTTGTTGCCGACCGCGAAGCCCATCCGCCAGCCGGCCATCGAATAGGTTTTCGACATCGAGGTGAATTCGACCGCGACGTCCTTCGCGCCGGGCACCTGCAGGATCGAAGGCGTGGGGCAGCCATCATAATAGAGCTCGGAATAGGCAAGGTCGCTGAGCACCCAGACCTTATGTTCCTTCGCCCAGGCGACGAGCCGTTCGTAGAAGGCGAGATCGACGACTTCGGCAGTGGGGTTCGACGGATAGCCGACCACCAGCACCGACGGCTTGGGCACGGTGAACTTCATCGCGCGATCGAGCGCATCCCAGTAGCGATCGTCGGGTGTGGTCGGCACCGCGCGGATGGTGGCGCCGGCGATGATGAAGCCGAAGGTGTGGATCGGGTAGCTGGGATTGGGCGCCAGCACGACATCGCCGGGCGCGGTGATCGCGGTGGCGAGGCTGGACAGGCCTTCCTTCGACCCCATGGTGACGACGACTTCGGTTTCCGGATCGAGATCGACCCCGAAGCGGCGGCCATAATAGTTGGCCTGGGCGCGGCGCAGGCCGGGAATGCCCTTGGACGCCGAATAGCCGTGGGCGTCCGGCTTGCGCGCGACTTCGACCAGCTTGTCGATCACGTGCGGCGGCGGCGGCAGATCGGGATTGCCCATGCCGAGATCGATGATGTCCTCGCCCGCCGCCCGCGCCCGTGCCCGCATCGCATTGACTTCGGCGATGACATAAGGCGGCAAGCGCTTGATGCGGTAGAATTCCTCGGACATCTTATCCTCTTGGGCTACGGACTTGGCGGCGCGGGCAGGATCGCCCATGATGACACCAAGGGGCTTGGCTATAGGCCGGATTCGCGCCGCGCGACAGGCGCGATCGGCGGTCGCGAGAGGAGGCCTGATGACGGACGAGACGGGCAAGCCCGCAACCGGGGCTGCGGCGGCCATCCCCAGCCTGGAACAGATGCAGCAATGGACCGGCGTGATCGGTTCCGCCCAGCAGATGATGATGGAATATGTGTCCGCGCAGATGAACCGCGCGGGCAAGGCCGATGCGATCGGCAAGCTGCCGGGCTTCACCGGCGATCCGGCGCGGATCGCCAAGGCGCAGGCCGATTTCTGGGCCGACAGCATGATCATGTGGCAGCGCTTCGTGACGCCGGAAGATCCGCCCGTGCCATCGCCGCTGGCAGCGGCGGCCGACAAGGACCGGCGCTTTTCCGCGCCGCAGTGGCGCGACAACCCGCTGTTCGACATGATCCGCCAGAGCTATCTGATGGTGGCCGATCACATGCTGCGCGGGGTGGACGCGATCGAGGGTGTTGACGAGAAGCAGCGCGAAAAGATCCGCTTTGCCACCCGCGCCTATATCGATGCGGTCAGCCCATCCAACTTCCCCGTCACCAACCCGCAGGTGATCGAGAAGACGATCGAGAGCAACGGCCAGAACCTGCTGACCGGGCTGGAGCGGATGCTGGCCGACATGACCAAGGGCCAGCTCACCCACACGCCGGGCGAGGCATTCGAGCTAGGGCGCAACATCGCGACCACGCCGGGCAAGGTGATCAAGGAAACCGATCTCTACCAGCTGATCCAGTACAGCCCGACCACCAAGACGGTGTTCGAAACGCCGCTGCTGATCTTCCCGCCCTGGATCAACCGCTATTACATCCTGGACCTGAACCCGGAGAAGAGCTTCATCCGCTGGGCGGTCGAGCAGGGCATCACCGTGTTCGTGGTGTCTTGGAAATCCGCCGACGCGTCGATGGCGGACGTGACGATGGACGATTATGTCGAGCGCGGGCAGATCGACGCGATCGACACGGTGCGCGATGCGCTGGGCGTGGGCGGCGTCCACACGATCGGTTACTGCGTGGCCGGCACCACGCTGGCTGCGACGCTGGCGCTGCTGGCGGAGCGGGGGCAGGCCGACAAGGTGGCAAGCGCGACCTTCTTCACCGCGCAGGTCGATTTCGAGCAGGCAGGCGACCTGCAACTGTTCGTGAGCGAGGACCAGATGGCGCTGCTGACGGCGCTATCGGCCGAGCATGGCTTTCTCGACGGGCGCTACATGGCGGCCACCTTCAACCTGCTGCGCGGGCGTGACCTGATCTGGTCCTACGTCGTCAACAACTACATGATGGGGCAGGATTACCCGCCGTTCGACCTGCTCCACTGGAACGGCGACACCACCAACCTGCCTGCCAAGTGGCACAAGGCCTATCTGGAAGACCTGTACCGCGACAACAAGCTGGCGCAGGCCGGCGAATATGTGGTGGCGGGGACGCCGATAGACCTGGGGCGGGTGAAGACGCCCTGCTATATTCAGGCCGGCCGCGAGGACCATATCGCGCCGGCCGAAAGCGTGTGGAAGCTGACCCATCATTTCCGCGGACCGATCCGCTTCGTGCTGGCGGGATCGGGGCATATCGCGGGCGTGGTGAATCCACCGAGCGCTGGCAAATATCAATATTGGACCAATGACCGCGAAGTGGCGACGCTGGACGAATTCGTCGCGGGCGCGACCGAGACACGCGGCAGCTGGTGGCCCGATTGGCTGGACTGGATCGCCGCGCGATCGGGCAAGCAGGTGCCCGCCAAGAAGGCGCGTGTGCCGGGGAAGGGCAGCCTGGCCGCGATCGAGGATGCGCCCGGCCGCTATGTCCGCAGCCGCTGAACGCACGGCGGAAACAGTCTGAAACTTGCCGATCCGTTTGCGGTGCGGTAACGGCGAGGATCTCGTTCGCCGCGCGTTATCCCTTCATCGGAATCCGTGGCGTGGCGGCAGGTTAGCCCATATATCGTTGGGCCGAATTTGATCGTTCATGACCATTTTGCTGCAGTGCACAAAAGCACTTGCAATATGCTTGCTCAGCCATTATTGTGCGTTGCAACAACGATGGTTGGGAGTGTGAGCATGTCCGCTAATGGTTCTGGCAAGAAGCCTGCGAAGGCGGCTGCGGCCAATGGCGGCAAGCTGGCACCCGGCCTGCCTGGCGGCGCTGCGGTCAACACCGCAACTACGAAGCCTGCGGCACCAAAGCCGGCGATCGCCAAGCCCGCGCCCACCGCCGACAAGCCGGTGGTGAAGCCGGAAGCGATCGTGGCCAAGGCCGATGCGGTGAAGCCCGAGGCGTCCAAGCCGACCGCGACGAAGCCGGAAGCGATTGCCGCCAAGGCCGAAGCGCCGGCGCCTGCCAAGAGCGATCCTGCCAAGATCGAGCCGGTGAAGCCGGCCCCGATCAAGGCCGAAGCGCCGGTGGCAAAGCCCGCGCCCGCCCCGGCCCCCGTGGCGGCGGCGCCTGCCCCCAAACCGAAGCCCGCGGCCCCCGTGGCCGCCAAACCCGCCGCGCCTGTCGTCCCGGCCGCGGCAAAGCCGAAGCCGGTCGAACCGGCCAGCCCCGTGACGAAGACGACGACCGAAGAAACCAAGCCGAGCCCGGTGGCAGCCACCGCGCCGCTGATGAAAGGACTGACGACCATGGCAACGACTTTCGAGAGCACCAAGGCCAATGCCGACAAGGTGATGGGCGACTTCAACGACCGCGCCAAGGGTGCGATGGAGAAGTCGGCCAAGATGGCCGAGGAAATGACCGAGTTCACCAAGGGCAATGTCGAGGCGCTGGTCGCTTCGGGCCGCGTCGCCGCCAAGGGCGCCGAGACGATGGCGCAGGACGTCGCCGAGACGATGAAGAAGCATTTCGAGGCCTCGACCGCCGCGATGAAGAGCTTCGCGTCGGTCAAGTCGCCGACCGAGCTTTTCCAGCTGCAGAGCGAGTTCGCCAAGAGCTATTTCGACACCGCCGTTTCGGACGCGTCGAAGTTCTCGGAGAGCTTCCTGAAGCTGGCCGGCGACATCGCCCAGCCGCTGTCGAGCCGCTATGCGGTTGCGGCCGAGAAGATCAAGACCAACGCCGCGATCTGATCCGGATCGCCCGGCAACGGGTTTTCGGACGGCCGCCCCCTGACCGGGGCGGCCGTTTTCGTGCGTCCGGCACCCGGCGACCCTTGCCCTGCGGGCATGGCTTGCCATATTCTGCCTGTTCCGAGGAGGCGTGAGCGAAGATGCGTGCGGTTGCACCGATGATCAGCGATGCGTGCCCCGCGCCCATGCAGATGGCGGGGCGCAAGGAAGGCGATGACGACACCGGCACGGGCCTGGGTGTCGCCACCCGTACCCGGACGCGGACCAAGAAACCCAGCCCCTACAAGGTGCTGATGCTGAACGACGACTACACCCCGATGGAATTCGTGGTGCTGTGCCTGCAACGCTTCTTCCGGATGAGCATGGAGGATGCGACGCGGGTTATGCTGCACGTCCACCAGAAGGGCGTCGGCGTGTGCGGCGTATTCAGCTATGAAGTGGCGGAGACGAAGGTTTCGCAGGTGATCGACTTCGCCCGGCAGAACCAGCATCCGCTGCAATGCACGCTGGAGAAGGCGTGAGCCAGAGCAGCGGCGACTGAGGCGCGTCCCCCCCCGTTTGTCCCAAGCGATGTCGAGGGACTTTGCGGGCGGCGGAGCGCGTCTCGACTTCGCTCGACACGAACGGGTTGTAAGGTCCGGCTCTAGAGCCGCCGCAGCGCCTGTGCCGGGCGCGCGGACAGCAGCGGGAGCGAGCCGGCAAGGCCGATCCCAAGCGTCAGCAGTGCACCGCCGCCAAGCGTGGCGAGCACCACCACCCAATCCGGCGCCCAGCCGAAATCGAACAGCTGCACGATAACATACCAGCCCGCGGCCAGCCCCAGCGCGAGCGCGACCGCGGCGAGCAGCGCGGCCAGCACCGCATATTCCAGCGCCTGCGCGGCCAGCACCTGCCAGCGGGTGGCGCCCAGCGTGCGCAGGATCACGCTGTCGTAGCTGCGGACCTGGCGCGAGGCGGCGATCGCGCCGATCAGCACCGCGATGCCGGCGAGAATGGTGACCGAAGCCGAGATCAGGATCGCTGTGGCCATCTGATCGAGGATCGTACGGACCTGACCGATCACTTCGCTGACCGCGATGATCGAAGCCGAGGGGAAGGCGGCAAGCATTGCACGCGAGACCGCGCCTTCATGCGCGCGATCGATATCGATGGTGGCGGTCAGGCTGTGCGGCGCGCCGGCCAATGCGCTGGGCGAGAAGACCAGCACATAATTGAAGCCGAGCGTATCCCAGTTGACCTTGCGCAGCGATGCGATCCGCGCGGTGATCTCGCGGCCGAGCACGCTGACGGTGAGCGTATCGCCGACCCCAATGCCGAGCGTCTTGGCGGCCTCGCGATCGAGCGACACCAGCGGCGGGCCGGCATAATCGGCTGGCCACCAGCGCCCTTCCACCAGATCGCTGCCCTGCGGCAGGCGACCGCTGTAGGTGACGCCGCGTTCGCCGCGCAGGAACCAGGCGCCTTCGGGCAGCGTCTTCAGATCGGCGACACGGGTGCGGCCATAGGCGGTGATCGTGCCGCGCATCGAGGGGACGATGTTCAGCTGCGCTTCGGGCGCGGCAGCCCGCACGGTGCGGACGAAGGCGGCGCGGCTGTCCGACGGGATATCGAGCACGAACTGATTGGGCGCGCGCGCCGGCACGGTGCGGCCGATCTCCGCTGCCAGGCTGGTCTGGATCGCGGCGAGCGTGACGAACAGGGTGAGCGCCAGGCCGAGCGCGATCACCAGCGGCACGGTCTGCGCGCCGGGGCGGTGAAGATTGGCGAGCGCCAGCCGCAACAGCGGACGCGACGGTCGCGGCAGCCGCGCCGCCACCCGGCGGATGCCCGCACCGATCGCCAGCAACAGCAGCAGCACCGCGGCGACGGCGCCGAGCACGATCGCGGTGAACAGCGGATCGCGCGCCGTGACAAGCGCGAGCGCGGCCACCCCCGCCGCCATCGCTGCCACCAGCCCGCGCGTGCGCCGATCGACCGAGCGACGCGCTTCGAGCAGATCGCGGAACTGTGCGGCGGCGGGGATCATTCGCGCGCGCGCCAGCGGGGCGGCGGCGAATGCGAAGGCGATCAGCAGTCCGTAGGCGGCGCTCGTCGCCAGCGGCAACGGGAACAGCGCGAAGCCCGGCTGCACCGGCAGCAGATCATGGGTGAGCGCCACCAGCGCCGCGGGCAGGAGCGCCCCCAGCAGCAGCCCGCAGCCGACCGCGAGCCCGGCGACCGCACCGATCTGCATCCGATAGATTCGCGCGATATCGGCGGACGTGGCGCCCAATATCTTGAGCGTAGCGATGCCGTTCCGCTTGAGCGCGAGATAGGAAGCGACCCCGTTGCCGACGCCGATGCCGGCGATCACGAGTGCGGCCAGCCCGATCAGCGACAGGAACTGCCCCATCCGCTGGAAGAAGCGATCCGCGCCCGGCGCGGCGCGGCCGCGATCCTTATATTCGAACCCCGCCGACGGGAACCGCGCCTTGAGCGCATCGATCGCGGCTTCGGGATCGCGCGCGGGCGGCATGCGCACGCGATACTTGCTTTCGAACAGCGCGCCCGGCTGCAGCAATGCGCTGCGGGCAAGGCCATCCAGCGATACGATCGCGACCGGCCCGAGCGTGAACCCTTCGCCGACGCGATCGGGCTCTGCCGCGATGATGCCCGCAATCCGGTAATCGGCGACGCCGTAGCGCAGCAGATCGCCGGGCTTGACCAGCAGCCGTTCGGCCAGCGCGCGATCGATCAGCACCGCATCGGCCGCCAGCGGGCGATAGCGGCCTTCGGTCAGCGTGAGCGCGCCATAGAGCGGGTAGCGCGGATCGACGCCCTTGAGTTCGGTCAGCACCGCTGCGGTCCGGCCGGGCACGCGCGCCATCGCGCGGGTGCGCACCGTATCGCTGACCGTGCCGAGCCGGGCGAGCGCGGCGCGTTCGGCCGGTGCGATCTGGCGCTGGGTCATCGCGATCTCGATATCGCCGCCCAGCAGCGTGCGGCCCCGCGCGGCAAGCTCGCCGGTGATCGCGGAGGTCAGGCTGCCGATCGCGGCGAGCGTGGTGACGCCGAGCAGCAGGCAGACGAACAGCAGCCGCAATCCGCGAAAGCCGGCGTGGAGATCGCGTCGTGCGATCCGCCAGCTGGCGGCCCAGCCGAGCCCGGTCACGCCGCGCGATCCGCGACGATCCGGCCATCGCGCATTTCCAGCACGCGATCGCAGCGCCGCGCGAGCGCGGGATCATGGGTGATGATCAGCAGCGTGGCGCCGGCGGCGGCCTGGCGATCGAACAGCAGATCGACGATCGCGCCGCTGGTCGCGCCATCGAGATTGCCGGTCGGCTCGTCCGCGAACAGGATCGCCGGGCGGGCGACGACCGCGCGCGCGATCGCCACGCGCTGCTGTTCGCCACCCGACAACTGCGCGGGATAATGGTGGATGCGGTGGCCCAGGCCGACGGCGGCCAGCTCGTCCGCCGCGCGGGCGAAGGCGTCGGGCGCGCCGGCCAGTTCCAGCGGCACGGCGACATTTTCCAGCGCGGTCATCGTGGGCAGCAGGTGGAAGCTCTGTAGCACGATGCCGATGCGGCCGCGACGCGCCTGTGCCAGCCCGTCTTCCCCCAGCGTGCGATAATCGATGCCGGCGACGCGGACATCGCCGCCACTGGCCTGTTCGAGCCCCGACAGGATCGCCATCAGCGACGACTTGCCCGAGCCGGACGGCCCCAGCACCGCCACGCTGCTGCCGGCCGCGATATCGAGATCGATGCCTTTCAATATCTCGGTGGGGGCGGCGTCGGTGCCCAGCGTCAGCGTGACATTGCGGACATGGATTGCGATAGCATCGGCATCGATCGGCACTGGAAGGGGTTCATCCTTGCGACTGAGAGACCTTGCATATGTGGCGACAACGGCGATGCTCCAAGCGCTGGCGGGCTGTTCCGGCGAAAATGCCGATCCGGCTGCGCCGGCGAACATGGGGGCAGGCACGGAGCCGGCGGTGACCGCGGCGGTGCCGAACCCCGATGGCAAGCTGGTGGTGGCATTCGGCGACAGCCTATATGCCGGTTATGGCGTGCCGGCGGGCGAGAGCTTTCCGGCCGAGCTGGAAAAGGCGCTGGCCGGCAGCGGGATCGCGGCGCGAGTGGTGAATGCCGGGGTCTCTGGCGACACCAGCGCGGCCGGGCTGCGGAGGCTTGCCTTCACGCTGGACGGGCTGGAGCGCAAGCCGGACCTGGTGCTGGTGAACCTGGGCGGCAACGACATGCTGCGTGGGATCGACCCGGCCGAGGCGCGCGCGAACCTGACCGCGATCTGCGAGGAACTGAAGCGGCGTGGCATCCCGATCCTGCTGACGGGGATGGTGGCCGCCCCCAATCTGGGCCCCGATTATGCGAGCGCGTTCAACCCGATCTATGCCGATCTGGCCGAGCGATACGACGCGGTGCTGGATCCCTTCTTCCTGGCCGGCGCGATCGGCGATCGGACGTTGATGCTGCCCGATCGCGTGCATCCCAACGCGGCTGGGATCGACCGGATCACGGCCCGCGTGGCGCCGCTGGTCGCCGCGAAACTGAAGGCCGAAGGATAAAATCAATCAAGCTTTTCGGGCGCGGAACAACGGCGATGGTTGCGCGATTTTGACACTGGCGAATGTCCGGCAGACGGGGCATCTTCGCCCGCGACCGGGTGACGGCAGCGTCTTCCGGCGAAGTTGGAGAGCCGCTGTCGTTGGAGGGATTATGCCTGGAATGAAGTCGATCGGCGCAACCGCCGGTATGGTGACCCTGGCCCTTTTGTCGGCCTGTTCGAGCCCGAAACAGCCTGAAAGCGAAGCTGCCGACACGACAGCCGCGACTACGACGACCGCAGCCGCCAACACCAGCGAAGCCGCCCCCGCCGCGACGCCCGCGGCCGGCGCGACCGCGGCCCCCGCCGCCGATTCCACCGACACGCTGAGCGGCGCGACCTTCGCGTCGTTCACTGGCGATGCCGCCAGCGGCGAGAAGGTGTTCGTGCAGTGCAAGACCTGCCATTCGCCGGAGGCCGGGCAGAACCGGATCGGCCCGTCGCTGCACGCCATCGTCGGCCGCGCCGCCGGAACGGTGGCGAACTACACCTATTCGCCCGCCAACAAGAATAGCGGGATCACCTGGAGCGAGGCCAAGCTGTTCCAGTATCTCGAAAATCCGCAGCGCGTGGTGCCGGGCACCAAGATGACGTTCGCAGGTGTCAAGGACGACCAGAAGCGTGCCGACGTCATCGCCTATCTGAAGACGCTGAGCTGATCGAACGGCGCCGGCGCAGGTCGATGACATGCGCCGGCAGCGACAGCGCGAGCGGCAGTGCGATCGCCGGCCAGGGCGCGCCGGTGAGCGCGCTGCGCAACCCGATGATCATCAGCGCGCCGGGCAGCAGCATGGCGACGACATCGCCGGCGCGTGTGCGATCGCGCGCGATCAGCCACAGGCCTTCGGCGAGCATCACCAGCAGGATCAGATCGGCCGCATGGCCGCTGGCGAACAGCCGGGCGAGCGCGTCGTTCAGCCGAACGGCCCGTTCAGGCGCACGACCGCGAGATTGAGCGCAAGCGCGACGCCGACCCAGGCGAGATAGGGCAGCAGCAACGCCAAAGCGAGCCGCGAGCGGCGCCCGCACAGGATGACGAGCGCCGCCACCGACAGCCAGAGCGCGACGCCTTCGACCAGCGCCCAATCGGGCCGGTGGAAGCGGAAGAACAACAGGCTCCAGACGATGTTCAGGAAACCGTTCAGCGCGAACATGCCGAACAGCCAATCCGCCTCGTGCGCGCTATCGGTGGCGCTCCACGCGCTGACCGCCGCGACCGTGACCGACGCATAGATCAGCGTCCAGGCGATGCCGTAAGCCGCATCGGGCGGTGCCCAGGCGGGTTGTGCGAGCGAGCGATACCAGGGGCCGAGATCGGTGATGGTGGCCCCCATCACCGCGACCATCGCGGCGAGCGCCGCCGCCACCAGCATCGGCATCAGCCAGGCAGTGCCAAGCCGGGTCATCCCGCCGATCTCAACAAATGGCCGAGATCCTTGAAGAAGATGCGGGCGTGCGCGGCCGGGCGGGCGCGCACCAGTTCCTTGTTCATATAGGCCTGCCAAGTCAGCCGCTGGACATCGGGATCGGCGCACATGGCCACGAAGCGTTCGCGGCGGCGATCGCTGCTGTACCAGAAATATTGCATGATCCCGAGGATCCAGAATACCCGGCCATGCGCACGCATGAAGCGCTTGCGCGCCTGCGCCAGTGCGCGTGGCCGGCCGGTCGCGAGAAATTCGTGGACCGCCGTGGCGGCTTCGCGGCCCGCCGCCATCGCATAATAGATGCCTTCGCCGGATGCGGGCGCGACCACCCCCGCGGCATCCCCCGCGACCACCAGATCGCGGCCATTATCCCACCGCTTGAGCGGCTTCAGCGGGATCGGCGCGCCTTCGCACCGGATCGTCTCGCACGCGGCGAGGCCGGTCTGCGCCCGCAGGTCCGCGATGGCGGCGCGCAGGCTCGCCCCTTTCAGGGCGCTGCCGACGCCGATGCTGGCAGTTTCGCCGTGCGGGAAGATCCAGGCGTAGAAATCCTGCGAGTAGCGGCCCTGATAGACGACGTCGCAACGCGCCGGATCGAAGCCGGTGCCTGCGGGTGGCGACTTCACGATCTCGTGATAGGCGAACACGCAGGGCACGCGATCCGCACCCTTCAACTCGGCCCGGGCGACCGCGGACCGCGCGCCATCCGCGCCGATCACGCTGCGCGTGCGCAGCTCCAGCTCCGGCCCGTCGCGCGATTGCCGGTACACGACGATGGCGGTGCCGTCGGCCGCGCGGTCGATCCGCTCGAAACTGCCGGTGCGTCGCTCCGCCCCGGCCAGCGCGGCACGGGCGCGGAGCCATTCGTCATAATGTTCGCGATCGACCATGCCCACGAAGCCGCCCTCGACCGGCATGTCGACCGTGCGATCGGACGGTGCGATCATCCGCGCGCTCGTGGCGCGGCCGACCAGCAAATGATCGGGAATCGCGAAATCGCGGATCAGCCGCGGTGGAATCGCGCCGCCGCACGGCTTGATGCGGCCGGCGCGATCGAGGAGGAGCACCCGCCGCCCGGCGCGCGCGAGATCGGTGGCCGCCGTGGCCCCGCACGGGCCGCCGCCGATCACCACCACATCCCAGTCGATGCTCATGCCATCGCCTTTCGCAGCATCACGCGCGGCGCGGGCGCGACACGGGTCGCGATCCAGGCAGCGGCCAGGAACAACAGCGCTTCCCCCGCGAACACCAGCAGGAAGGCGGTGGGCACGGCAACGATCGTGCGCAGCGCATCGACGCCGATCGCGCCGAGCAGGCCGCCACAGCCGAAGGCGATCGCCTGCGCGGCGCCCCACAGTCCCATGCGGATGCCCGCGCTGCCCTGGCCGGCCGAGGCCAGCGCCATCATCGCGCCGATCGCCGCCACCGCGAACACGCCATTGGCAAAGCCCAGCAGCGCGATCGTAGGAGCGAGCGGCCAGCCGGGGCCGGCCAGCGCGGCGGCGGCAAGGCCGGCCAGCGCCAGCGCCGATCCGATGCAGCCCGCCACGATCAGCAGCGGGCCGCGGGCATGACGGCCGGCGAGCCCGGTCGCGATCATGCCCAGCATCACCGCGCCGTGCTGGACGCCGGCGAGCCGCGTCGATTCGCCGGGCGTGTAGCCGAAGCGCAGGCCGGCGAACGGTTCCAGGATCAAGTCCTGCATCGCATAGGCCAGCATCGCCATGAAGACGAACAGCGTGAAGCGGCGCGCGGGCGCATCCTGCCAGACCGCGGCCAGCGCCGCGCGGAATGCGACCGGCGCATCGGCAGGGGGTGGTGGCAGCGCCGCCCGCTCGACGCCGTGGACCGCGGCCAGCGCGAGCAGGAAAGCGGCAAGCGCGACCGTGCCGGCGACACTGGCCAGCCGCGCGGGCGTGAACGGATCGATGAGGCTGCCGGCGACCCCGGCCGAGATCGCGATGCCGGCGACCATCATGATCCATGTGGTCGCGGCGGCCGCGGCGCGCCGTTCCGGCGGCACGGTGGCGGCAAGCAGCGCCAAGAGCGACGTGCCGGCCGCGCCGACGCCGGCACCGATCATCGAGAAGGCCAGGATCGCGGCCAGCAGCCCCGCGGCCGATCCGGCACCCAGGACCAGTACGGCATCCACCGCCAGCAGCGTGCCGAGCGCGAGCAGCGCCATGCCGCCGACGATCCACGGGGTGC
This sequence comes from Sphingomonas canaveralia, assembly GCF_047238125.1. Lineage (NCBI taxonomy): Bacteria > Pseudomonadati > Pseudomonadota > Alphaproteobacteria > Sphingomonadales > Sphingomonadaceae > Sphingomonas > Sphingomonas canaveralia. The sequence goes on along the minus strand of NZ_JBDFMH010000001.1, from coordinate 2,406,001 downwards.
GGCGGCGTCCGCGATCCGACCCGTGCCCGCTGAGCGGCCGGCTGAGCTGCACCGCATAGTGCCAGGCGACCAGCCCGGCCGGCAACGCTGCGGGCAGCGCATATTCGACGACCATGATGCGGTTGAGCAGCGACGTCGCCACCATCACCAGCGCCCCGATCGCGGACTGGACCAGCCCGAGCCGCACGATCGCGATGGTGACGGGCGACGGCCTCATCCGCCGATCACCCCGCCCAGGCCGAGGGCTGCGGCCAGCATGCCGAGCACATAGGCGGTGGTGCCGGTGGCGTTGTACCAGGGCGCATGGGCGCAAGGGTCGCGCAGCAGGCGGATCATCAGCCCGAACTGGGTGACGAGCAGCGCGGCCACCACCAGCGCGGCCGCGATATGATCGAGCCGCAGCAACAGTGCGACCACCGCCATCTGCGGCAGCGCCATCGCGACGCAGGCGATCCGTGCCGCGCGATCGATACCGATCGTGGCGGGCAGCGATCGCACACCAGTGCGCCGATCGCCTTCGACCGCCTTGAAGTCGTTCAGCGTCATGATGCCCCAGGCACCTGCGCTGTAGAGCAACAGTACCGCCAGCACGGGCGGCGGCGGCAGCGCGCCGGCCATCACGCTCGCGCCGGTGAACCAGCTGAGCCCTTCATAGGTGAAGCCGACCGTGGCCGGGCCCCAGACCCCGCTGGCCTTCAGGCGCAGCGGCGGCGCGCTATAGGCCCAGGCGCAGGCGATGCCGACGCAGCCGGCGGCGAACACCCAGGGGCCGATCGCGCCGGCGACCAGCAGCGAGAGCAAGGTGCCCGCCAGCGCAATCCGCAACCCCCAGTCACCTGCGATCCGGCCCGAGGGGATCGGGCGCTGCGGTTCGTTGATGGCATCGACATGGCGATCGAACCAGTCGTTCACTGCCTGGCTGGTGCCGCAGACCAACGGCCCGGCCAGCACCACGCCCGCGATCAGGAAGGGCCAGCGCGCGCCCAGCGGCACGCCCGAGGAGACGACTCCGCACAGGAAGGCCCACATCGGGGGAAACCAGGTGATCGGCTTCAGCAGCTCGAGTATGTCACGCGGCGCCGGAAGCGGTGCGGGCAGCGACAGGAGCGAGGGCCGGCTCATGCGAGCAGGCTATGCCTGACGTCCTAGAGTGTCAACGCGTTTGGACAGTCAGCCGCGGTCCTCATCGCGCGCGGCGAGGCCGTGGCGATGCAGCTTCGAATAGAGGCTCTGCCGGCTGAGGCCCAGGATCTCGGCCGCCGAGGCGCGGTTGTCGGACGTGTAGCTGAGCGCCGCTTCGATGCAGAGCCGCTCGATCAGGTCGGTGCTCTCGCGCACGATTTCCTTCAGCGACATCCGGCCGACGAGTTCGGTCAATTGTTCGACCGAACGTGGCAGATCGCGTTCGGCGGGCGGCAGATCGCGCAGGCGGCGGCCGACGCCGCGGATCGCGAAGCCATAGATGTCGCCGGTCTGGTCGCGGACCGAGACCGCCGAAACCTCGACCTCTTCCTGCGCACCCATCTCGTCGCGCAGGATGGTCGAGACATTGCGGGCGGCGCCATGCTCGCGCAGCTGCCCGACAATCAGCTCGATATCGATGCCAGGCCGACCCAGCCAGTCGCCAAGCCTGCGGCCGGCCACACGTTCGGCGGACACCGATTGGGTAAGTTCGACGAACGCGGCGTTGGCGATGAGGATGCCGAGCCGGCGATCGGTGAGCACGAAGGCATCGGGCATGCGATCGACGACGGTGCGCAGGCGATCGTCGATCGCGGTGGCGCGGTTGGCTTCCGCCTGCGGCGCGAGCTGGACCAACAGCAATGCGGCATCGTTCTGGCGGAAGGCAGAGGCAGTGACCTGCATCTCCACGCCGTTGGCCATGGTAAGCGTGACGGGTACTGCGCGGCCGGTCGCGTGGGCGGCGCCCAGCGCCGCGATGAGCGCGTCCTGCGCATCGGCGGCGACGAGCGCGCCGGCCGGCTGGCGGACCAGCGTGCCGGGCGCCAGCGCGAGCGCGGCATGCGCGGCGGGGTTCGCCTCCAGGATACGGCGCGTGCTGGCATTGATCACCAGCACCGGATCGGGCGAGAGATCGAACAGCAGCCGATAGCGCGACTCGGCCTGGCGCAAGCGCAGATAATCGCGTTCCAGCGATTGTTGGGTCTGCAGCAGCCGCTGTTGGGTGGCGGCCTGGGCGCGCAGATCACGACCGATCGCGACGAATCCCGAGCCCGCGGCCAGGCAGACATAGCGGATCGGCACCACGCCGGCAGAGGTGGGATGATTGACCTGGCGCCAGCGGCCCGGCGCGCCGCGCGCGGCATCGGCCAGCATCTCGCGCACCTTGGCGCGGGATTCCACGGTGACGAGATGTTCGAACGGGTGGCCGGTCCATTCCTCGACATCGTCGATGGGATCGACATCGCCGAATGCCATGCTGGCGACGACACCGTCGCCCGACAAGGCCAGCACGATATCGCCCGATGCGGCCAGGATGCCGGCCAGCGTATCGACGGGGAGCGGGCTTGAGACGGCTTCGGCCACCGCGGCGAACCGCGCGATCAATGGTCGAATGCCTTGCAGGGATGCGTCGTGGTCGTTCATCACCGCGCCGCCGCTGCGGCTCTCCCTCTACGTCTCAGCCACAGGCCATCGCGCCCATCCGTTCGATCACGAGGTCTTCGGCAATCGCGACGGCCGCAAAGGCATCGGCCGCCGTGCCATCCGCGCCGACCCGACCGGCTAGATCGGGATCATCGACGAAAACCCGGCCGCCGACCATGATGCTGACCCTGGGATTCGCCGAGACGCTCCGCAGTGCCGTGATCATGGATGGCAGGCGCGCGATATGGCAGTCGCAACTCACGGTCAATCCAAGCAGGGCATAGGAGCTTGCGCCCACCCGGCGCAGCAGTTCGGGCATGGTAAGCCCGACCGCCAGATCCGAATCCCAGCCCGACCGGCGGAACGCCTCGTCCACCAGTACTGCCCCGAAGCCGTGCTGATCGCCGGGCAGCGCCGCGAACAGCGCGCTGCGGCCTTGCCCGCTTACCGGCACGGGCGGCGTGGCGGCCGACACCTCGCGCACCACTTCCTGCAGCCGCCACAGCCCCATCGTGACCTCGACGAAATCGCAGCGGTCCTCGTGCCACAATTCACCCAGCCGGCGCGCGGCGGGGGCCAGCAGATCGACCATCAGCCGTTCGATGGTGACGCCTTCGGCCAGGATCGTCTCAACCCGGGCCAGCAGCGCATCGGCATCGATGCCGAGCGCGAGCGGCACAATATCCTCGGCCGCGCCCGCGATCGCGTGAGCAGGCGCACGCGGTGCGACGCCGTTGGCCAGCATCAGCCGCGGAATGATCTGCCCTTCGATCAAGGTCGCAAGCGCTGCGGGCGAGGGTGCGAGCTGGCCGAGCGGCAGCGTGCGTGGGCGGGATCGGCCGGGGGCGGGGCCCGATCGGAACGCGGCACCCGACTGGCGGGTGCGCGGGGACGCAGTTCCGATGACCGTTGCCATGCCCGGCTCTCCTGCCCGGTCCGCGATGCAACGGAGAATACCTGCACCACGACTTGCGCCATTTGGCTGCCCCCCAGGCGACTCGGACGATATGCCCATTCGGAATCGTCCGCAATCGCCGACCGAAGTTTTTATTCAACGAAAGCTTACGTCAAGTTTGATTGACACACTGCGGCGGGCGGGCCTAGTCTCCTGATCAGGAGAGGAGGCGTGACGATGCAGCATCCGGCCGGCGACCACAGCGTCCGCGCCCCGCTCTACACGCCTGCCGAGCGCGCCCGCCGCGATCGATCGCGCTGGACGCTGGTGCAGGGAGTCCTAGCGCCTGTGCAGTTCCTGATCTTCCTCGTCAGCCTCGCGCTGGTGCTGCGCTATCTGGCGACGGGCGAAGGCGCGGGGCTGGCGACCGCATCGATCGTGGCCAAGACGATCGCGCTCTACCTGATCATGATCACCGGTTCGATCTGGGAGAAGGACGTGTTCGGCCGCTGGCTGTTCGCGCCCGCCTTCTGGTGGGAGGATCTGTTCAGCATGGTCGTGCTGGCGCTGCACACCGCCTATCTGGTGGCGCTGGTGCTGGCGCTGGGCAGCGAGCGGGGGCGGATGCTGCTCGCGCTGGCGGCCTATGCCACCTACCTGATCAATGCCGGGCAGTTCCTTTGGAAGCTCAGGATGGCGCGGCTGGACGGCGCGGTGCCGATGGCGGCGACGGCATGACCGCGGCGCTGCCCGCCGTGGCATCGGCCGGGTGCAGCGATGCGCCGGTGCTGCGCGAGCGCGGGCAGCGCGAAGTGTTCTGCGGGCTGACCGGAATCATCTGGCTGCACCGCAAGATCCAGGATGCCTTCTTCCTGGTGGTGGGATCGCGTACCTGCGCGCATCTGCTGCAATCCGCCGCCGGGGTGATGATCTTCGCCGAACCGCGCTTCGCCACCGCGATCATCGAGGAGCGCGACCTGGCCGGCATGGCCGATTGCGGGGCGGAGCTGGACAAGGTGGTGGGCCAGCTGCTGGCGCGGCGGCCGGACATCCGCCTGCTGTTCCTGGTCGGATCCTGCCCTTCGGAAGTGATCAAGCTGGATCTGGCGCGGGCCGCGCAGCGGTTGTCGGCGACTCAGGCGGGCGGCACGCGGATCCTGAGCTATTCGGGCAGCGGCATCGAGACGACCTTCACCGAGGGCGAGGATGCCTGCCTGGCCGCGCTGGTGCCGGAACTGCCCGCCGCGACCGGTGACACGCCCGAACTGATGATCGTCGGCGCGCTGCCCGATATCGTCGAGGATCAGTTCCTGCGGCTGTTTGCCGAGCTCGGCATCGGGCCCGTCCGCTGCCTGCCCGCGCGCCGCGCGGACGCGCTGCCGCCGGTCGGCCGGAACACGCGCTTCCTGCTGGCGCAACCTTTCCTGGGCGAGACGGCGCGTGCGCTGGAGGATCGCGGCGCGGTGCGGCTGGATGCGCTGTTCCCGTTCGGTGCGGAAGGCACGACCGACTGGCTGCATGCCGCCGCGCGCGCGTTCGGCGTGGACGAGATGCAGTTCCGCCGGGTGGTGGCGCCGGGCCGCGAGCGCGCCAAGCGCGCGATCGCCCACAGCGCCGAGCGGCTGGCCGGCAAGCGCATCAGCTTCCTGCCCGATTCGCAGCTGGAAGTGCCGCTGGCGCGGTTCCTGGCCAACGAGCTGGGGATGGAACCCGTCGAGGTGGGCACCCCCTATCTGCACCGCCGCCACCTGGCGAAGGAACTGGCGCTGCTGCCCGCAGGCACGCTGATCAGCGAGGGCCAGGATGTCGACAAGCAGCTCGATCGGGTGCGCGCCGCGCGGCCGGACCTGACGGTGTGCGGCCTCGGCCTCGCCAATCCGCTCGAGTCGGAAGGGCTGACGACCAAATGGGCGATCGAGCTGGTGTTCTCGCCGATCCATGGCTTCGACCAGGCGGGCGACCTGGCCGAACTGTTCGCGCGACCGCTGCGGCGGCGCGACGTGCTGAAGGTCTGATGCGATGCAGCTGACCGTCTGGACCTATGAAGGACCGCCCCATGTCGGGGCGATGCGGATCGCGACCGCGATGACCGGCGTGCATTATGTGCTGCACGCGCCGCAGGGCGATACCTATGCCGACCTGCTGTTCACGATGATAGAGCGGCGCGGCAAGCGCCCGCCCGTAACCTACACCACGTTCCAGGCGCGCGACCTGGGCAAGGACACCGCCGCACTGTTCCAGGCCGCGGCGCGCGATGCCTATGACCGGTTCCAGCCGCAGGCGATGCTGGTCGGATCGTCGTGCACGGCCGAGCTGATCCAGGACGATCCGCACGGGCTGACCTCGGCGCTGAAGCTGCCGGTGCCGGTCGTGGCGCTCGAACTGCCGAGCTACCAGCGCAAGGAGAATTGGGGCGCGGCCGAGACCTTCTACCAGTTGGTCCGCACGCTGGCCGATCCCGCGCGGACGCCGGCGGACCGCGAAGGCCGCCGCCCGCTCGCCAACATCCTCGGTCCGACCGCGCTCGGCTTCCGCCACCGCGACGACGTGATCGAGATCGGCCGGCTGCTGGCCACGCTGGGGATCGACGTGAACGTGACGGCGCCGCTGGGGGCCGGGCCGGACGATCTGCGCCGGCTGGGCGAGGCCGATTTCAACATCTGCCTCTATCCCGAGATCGCCGATACCGCCTGCCGCTGGCTGGAGCGGACGTTCGGGCAGAAGACAGTGCGGACCGTGCCGATCGGCCATGGCGCGACCCGCGATTTCATTGCCGAGATGGCGGCGCTGGCGGGGGTGGATGCCGCGGCCGCGCTGGATACGTCGCATCTGCCGTGGTGGAGCCGGTCGGTCGATTCGACCTATCTGACCGCCAAGCGCGTCTTCATCTTCGGCGATGCGACACATGCCATCGCTGCGGCACGGGTGGCGCGCGACGAGCTGGGTTTCGAGGTCGTCGGGCTCGGCTGCTACAACCGCGAATTCGCGCGCGACCTGCGCGAGGCGGCCAAGCTCTACAATGTCGAGCCGCTGATCACCGACGATTATCTGGCGGTGGAAGATGCGATCGTCGCGCTCAGCCCCGAACTGGTGCTGGGCACGCAGATGGAGCGCCACATCGCCAAGCGGCTGCGCATTCCGTGCGCGGTGATCTCGGCCCCCGTCCACGTCCAGGATTTCCCGGCGCGCTATTCCCCGCAGATGGGGTTCGAAGGCGCGAACGTGCTTTTCGATACCTGGGTGCACCCGCTGGTGATGGGGCTGGAGGAACATCTGCTGACGATGTTCCGCGACGATTTCGAATTCTCCGACGGCGCGGGCGCCAGCCATCTCGGCCATGCGCCGGCAGCGGCGGCGGTTCTGCAACCGGAGCCCGCGACCGAAGTGGCGATCACCGCCGAGGCCGGAAGCTGGACCCCGGAGGCCGAGCGCGAGCTGCTGAAGATCCCGTTCTTCGTGCGCGGCAAGGCGCGCCGCAATACCGAGCGCTACGCCGCCGAACGGTCGATCGCGCCGATCGGGATCGACACGCTGTACGATGCGAAGGCGCATCATGCGCGTTGAGGCCGCCCCCGACCCCACCGGCGGCGCAGGGCCGATCGGCGTGCGGGTGGTGATCGTCACGCTCGACAATCATCTGGCCGGCGCGGTCGAGCGGGCGGGCGCGCGGCTGGCGGCGGACGGATCGGGCATCACGATCGGGTTCCACGCGGCGGCCGACTGGGAGCGTGATCCGCAGGCGATCGACCGCGCCCGCGCCGATATCGCGCGTGCCGACATCATCATCGCCACGATGCTGTTCCTGGACGATCATATCCGCGCGATCCTGCCCGCGCTGACCGCGCGGCGCGAGCAGTGCGATGCGATGCTGGGGCTGATGTCCGGCGCGGAAGTGACGCGGCTGACGCGGCTGGGCGGATACCGGATGGATGCGCCTGCGACGGGGCCGCTGGCGCTGCTGAAGCGGCTGCGCGGATCGAGCGGCAAGGCCGGCGCATCGGCTTCGTCGGGCGCGAAGCAGATGCGGATGCTGCGCCGGCTGCCGAAGATCCTGCGCTTCATCCCGGGCACCGCGCAGGATGTGCGAGCCTATTTCCTGACCCTGCAATATTGGCTGGCGGGCAGCGACGACAATGTTGTCTCGATGGTGCGCGCGCTGGTCGATCGCTATGCCGATGGCGACCGCCGGCCCTTGCGCGGGGCGAGCCCGGCGGCGCCGCCGCGCGACTATCCCGATGTCGGCGTCTATCATCCGCGCATGCCCGGCATCATGGCCGAGAGCGTGGAGGCGCTGCCCGCCACGGTCGGCACGCGCGGCACCGTCGGCGTGCTGATGCTGCGATCCTATCTGCTGGGCAACGACCGCGCCCATTATGACGGGGTGATTGCGGCGCTGGAACAGCGCGGGCTGCGCGTGATCCCGGCTTTTGCCAGCGGGCTGGATTCGCGGCCCGCGATCGAGCGCTTCTTTCACCGCGACGGGCAGGTGGCAGTGGATGCAGTGCTGTCCTTGACCGGTTTCTCGCTGGTCGGCGGGCCGGCCTATAACGATGCCGAGGCGGCGGCGGGCACGCTGGCCGCGCTCGACGTGCCGTACATCGCGGCGCACCCGATCGAATTCCAGACGCTGCAGCAATGGGGTGCCAGCCGTCAGGGCCTGCTGCCGCTGGAAGCGACGATGATGGTCGCGATCCCCGAGCTGGACGGGGCGATCGCGCCGACCGTGTTCGGCGGACGATCCGATGCCTCGGGCGCGCCCTGCACCGGTTGCGGCCGGGCCTGCACCTTCCCGTCGAGCGGGCTGGTGCGCGAGATGCGGTCCTGCCCGGAACGGGCGGAGGCGCTGGCGGGCAAGGTGGCCGCACTGATCGCGCTGCGCCAGAGTGCCCGCGCTGAGCGCCGGCTGGGGATCGTGCTGTTCAACTTTCCGCCCAACAGCGGCGCGACCGGCACCGCGGCTCATCTGGCGGTGTGGGAATCGCTGCACGCCACGCTCGTGCGGCTGGCGGGCGAGGGCTATACGGTCGACGTGCCGGCGGACGCGGATGCGCTGCGCCGCGCTGTGCTGGAGGGCAATGCCCAGCGGTATGGCGCGGATGCCAACGTGCATGCGCGCGTGATGGCGGACGATCATGTCCGCGCCGAGCCGCACCTGGCCGAGATCGAGGCGCAGTGGGGCCCGGCGCCGGGCCGCAAGCAGGCCGATGGCCAGTCAATTCATGTGCTGGGCGAACGGTTCGGCAATATCTTCGTCGGCATCCAGCCCGCCTTCGGGATCGAGGGCGATCCGATGCGGCTGCTGTTCGACGGCCGGTTCGCGCCGACCCATGCCTTTGCCGCCTTCTACCGCTGGCTGCGCGAGACGTTCGTGGCGGATGCGGTGCTGCATTTCGGCACGCATGGCGCACTGGAATGGATGCCGGGCAAGCAATTGGGCCTGTCGGGCGACTGCTGGCCCGAACGGCTGCTGGGCACGCTGCCCAACTATTATCTCTACGCCGCGAACAATCCGTCCGAAGGACTGCTGGCCAAGCGCCGCTCGGCCGCGACGCTGATCAGCTATCTGACCCCGCCCTTGGCCGATGCCGGGCTGACGCAGCGGCTGGCCGAGCTGAAGGCGCTGGTCGAGCGCTGGCGGGCCGAGCCCGCGGGTGCGATCCGCGATGCGCTGGAGCCGCTGGTCGCGGAGGCGGCGGCCGCGTTCGACCTGACCGATCCGTTCGACCTGCTGGCGGAACGCATCTACGAGCTGGAACGCGCGCTGATCCCGCACGGGCTGCACGTACTGGGCCGCGCGATGCCGGCCGAGGCGCAGGCCGCGCTGATCGCCGCGCATCCCGATCTCGATTCGGCGCTGCTGGCCGTGAACGACGAGCTGGGCGCGCTCGTCCACGCGCTGGACGGCGGCTATGTCGCGCCGGCGCCGGGCGGGGACCTGATCCGTAACCCGCAAGTGCTGCCCACCGGGCGCAACCTGCATGGCTTCGATCCCTTCCGCATCCCCGGCCGGTTCGCGATGCAGCAGGGCGCGGCGCAGGCGGGCGAGCTGATCGCGCGCCACCTGGCCGATGGCGGGCGCTTCCCCGAATCGCTGGCGATGGTGCTGTGGGGCACCGACAATCTGAAGAGCGAGGGCAGCCAGCTGGCGCAGGCGATGGCGCTGATCGGCGCGCGCCCGCGGTTCGACGGCTATGGCCGGCTGGCGGGGGCGGAACTCGTGCCGCTTCAGGAACTGGGCCGGCCGCGGATCGACGTGGTCGTCACGCTATCGGGCATCTTCCGCGATCTGCTGCCGCTGCAGACGCGGATGCTGGCCGAGGCGGCGTGGCTGGCGACCGAGGCGGACGAGCCGGCCGAGATGAACTTCGTGCGCAAGCACAGCCTGGCGCATCAGACGCAGCATGGCTGCGATCTGGAGACGGCGGCGCTGCGCGTCTTTTCCAACGCCGAAGGATCCTACGGCGCCAACGTGAACCAGCTGATCGACAGCGGTGCCTGGACCGATCCCGACGAGCTGGCGACGCTGTTCGAGCGCCACAAGGGCTATGCCTATGGCCGCACGGGCGCGCCCGCACGGCAGGCCAAGCTGCTGGAAAGCGCGCTGGCGGGCGTCGAATTCGCCTTCCAGAATCTCGACTCGGTCGAGCTGGGCGTGACCGACATCGACCAATATGTCGATGCGCTGGGCGGGATCGCGCGATCGGTGAAGCGCGCATCGGGGCGGGCGGCACCGATCTACATCGTCGATGCGACGCAGGGGCCGACCGCAGTGCGCACGCTGGGCGAGCAGGTGTCGCTCGAAACGCGCACCCGGATGCTGAACCCGGTCTGGTACGAAGCGATGCTGAGCCACGGCTACGAAGGCGTGCGCCACATCGAAAGCCATGTGACGACCACGCTCGGCTGGTCCGCCACCACGGAAGATGTCGCGCCTTGGGTCTATCAGCGGATCAGCGAGACCTATGTGCTCGATGCCGCGATGCGCGACCGGATCGCCACGCTGAACCCGCGAGCCTCGGCCCGGGTCGCGCACCGGCTGATCGAGGCATCGGACCGCAGCTACTGGACGCCCGACGCGGCAACGCTTGCCGCACTGCACGCCGCCAGCGACGAACTCGAGGATCGCCTCGAGGGTGTCGCCGTGGCGGCGGAATAGGAGAGACGATGGCCTTGCTCGACCCCCCCGGCCGCGGCGACGGCGAAGGCAGCGTGCAGGTGCAGATGCACATGCCCGACCGCATCGGCAATGCGAAGGTGTTCGCCGTCTATGGCAAGGGCGGGATCGGCAAGTCGACCACGTCCTCCAACCTGTCGGCGGCCTTTTCGCTGCTGGGCAAGCGCGTGCTGCAGATCGGCTGCGATCCCAAGCACGACAGCACCTTCACGCTGACCAAGAAGCTGATGCCGACCGTGATCGACGTGCTCGAGACGGTCGAATTCCACGCCGAGGAGCTGCGCCCCGAGGACTATATGTTCGAGGGCTATAACGGCGTGATGTGCGTGGAGGCTGGCGGACCGCCGGCGGGTACCGGCTGCGGCGGCTATGTCGTGGGGCAGACGGTGAAGCTGCTGAAACAGCATCATCTGCTGGAAGAGACCGACGTCGTGCTCTTCGACGTGCTGGGCGATGTGGTGTGCGGCGGCTTCGCGGCACCACTGCAGCATGCCGAGCGCGCGGTGGTGGTGGCCGCCAACGATTTCGACAGCATCTTCGCGATGAACCGGATCGTCTCCGCCATCAAGGCGAAGTCCAAGACCTATGACGTGCGGATGGCCGGCGTGATCGCCAATCGATCCGCCGCCACCGACGAGATCGATCGCTTCAACGCCGCAACCGGGCTGAAGCGGCTGGCGCATTTCCCCGATCTGGATGCGATCCGCCGTTCGCGGCTGAAAAAATGCACCCTGTTCGAAATGGAATCGACCCCCGAGGTCGATGCCGCCTGCAACGAATATAAGAGGCTGGCCGCGCAGCTGTGGGCGGGCACCGAGGCGCTGGATGCGGAGCCGATGAAGGACCGCGACATCTTCGAATTCCTGGGGTTCGAATGATGCAGAGCGCATCCTATCAGCTCTATCGCGGCCGGCTGGAGACTTATTTCGACCGCACCGCGCGTGACACCTGGGCGCGGCTGACATCGGATGCGCCCGTCAGCCGGGTGCGCGCCACTGTGCGCGCGGGGCGGGACCGGATGCGCGCGACGCTGCTCGGCTGGCTGCCTGCGGACATGACCGGCATGCGGCTGCTGGATGCGGGCTGCGGCACCGGCGCGCTGGCGGTGGAAGCCGCGCGGCGCGGCGCATCGGTGGTGGCGATCGATGTCGCGCGCGGGCTGGTGGATGTGGCGCGGGTGCGCGCGCCGGCCGGCCTGTCGATCGACTGGCGGGTGGGCGACATGCTCGATCCCGCGCTCGGCCAATTCGATCATGTCGTGGCGATGGATTCGCTGATCCATTACCCGGCGGCCGATATCGTGGCGGCGCTGGCGGTGCTCGCGGCGCGCACCGAAGGCTCGGTCTGCTTCACGGTCGCGCCGCAGACCCCGCTGCTGAGCATGATGCACGCCGCCGGCCGGCTGTTCCCGCGCGGCGACCGCGCGCCGGCGATCGTGCCGGTGGCCGAACGCACGCTGCGGCGGCGGTTGGCCGAAGCAGTGCCCAGCCATCCGATCGCGCGCGACGCCTGCATTTCCGGTGGCTTCTACACCAGCCACGCGTTCCAGCTGGTGCGGGGATGAAGGCCGGCGCGCTCCCCTTCTGGGCGAGGGTGGGAACGCGTTTCCTGCCGTTCGCCGATGCGGCGAGCGCGGCGCTGCCGCTCGATCGGCTGTTGCGGCTGTCGCTGTTTCAGGTGTCGGTGGGTATGGCGGCGGTGCTGCTGACGGGCACGCTCAACCGGGTGATGATCCTGGAATTGGGCATGTCGGCCTCGATCGTGGCGGCGATGGTCTCGCTGCCGCTGCTGTTCGCGCCACTGCGCGCGCTGATCGGCCACAAGTCCGATACGCATCGCTCGCTGCTCGGCTGGAAGCGGGTGCCCTATATCTGGTTCGGTACGCTGCTGCAGTTCGGGGGGCTGGCGATCCTGCCGTTCGCGCTGCTGGTGATGTCCGGCACCGGCAATGGGCCGGCCTGGGTGGGGCAGGCCGGCGCGGCGGCGGCGTTCCTGCTGGTCGGCGCGGGCATGCATGTGACGCAGACCGCCGGGCTGGCGTTGGCGGCGGACCTCGCCCCGGCGGATGTGCGCCCCCGCGTGGTGGCGCTGCTTTATGTGATGCTGCTGGCGGGCATGCTGGTCAGCGCGCTGGTGATCGGCCGGCTGCTGATCGATTTCTCTCCGATGCGGCTGATCCAGGTGATCCAGGGTGCGGCTGCGCTGACGATGGTGCTGAACCTGATCGCGCTGTGGAAGCAGGAGGCCCGCGCGCCGCGCGCCGTGGTGGCGCAGCCGGCCGCGTCGTCACCCGATTTCGGCACGCAGTGGCGCGCGCTGGTGGCGCGGCCGGGCATGCTGCGTCTGATGGTGGCGGTGGGCCTGGGTGCTGCGGCATTCGCGATGCAGGATGTTCTGCTGGAACCCTATGGCGGGCAGGTGCTGCACCTGTCGGTTGGCCAGACGACATTGCTGACTGCGCTGTGGGCGGCGGGCATGCTGGCGGGCTTCGCGATCGCCGCGCGGATGCTGGGCCAGGGCGGCGAGCCGCATCGGCTGGCCGGGTTCGGCGCGGTCGCCGGGATCGCGGCGTTCATGATGCTGATCTTTGCAGGGCCGCTGGGCCAGGCGCCGCTGCTTTCGGCAGGCGCCGCGGGTATCGGCTTCGGCGCGGGACTGTTCTCGGTCGGCACGCTGACCGCGGCGATGGCGGCGGCGGCCGATGGCGGCGCGGGCCTCGCGCTGGGCGGCTGGGGTGCGGTGCAGGCCACCGCCACCGGCCTGGCGATCGCGATCGGCGCGATCCTGCGCGATGCGGTGTCGGCTTCCGCGATCAACCAGGCGTTCGGCCCGACGCTGGCCGCGCCCGCCACCGGCTATGCGCTGGTCTACGGCCTCGAAATCCTCTTGCTGCTCGGGACGCTGGTCGCGCTCGGGCCGCTCGTCAGCCCCCGCGACGCGCCGACCCGGTTCGGCCTCAGCGGTTTTCCCACCTAGGAGATCTGCCATGCATCCCCAGATCACGACCGAGTTCGATGTGGCGTTGCTGGTGTTCTACGCCTTCGTGCTCTTTTTCGTCGGGCTCGTCTTCTACCTGCGCCGCGAGGATCGCCGCGAAGGCTATCCGCTGGAAGACGACATGACCGGGCGGGTCTTTTCGGAAGGCGGGCCGCTTTCCACCGCGACCCCCAAGACGTTCCGGCTGCCGTTCGGCCATGGCACGGTGACAACGCCGACCGGCGGCCGTGACCGGTTCGACCTGGCGGCGCGCAAGTTCGAACGCTTCCCCGGTGCGCCGCTGGTGCCGACCGGCGATCCGTTGGTCGATGGCATCGGCCCGGCCGCGTTCGCGGAGCGCGCCCGCCGCCCCGATCTCGACATGGAAGGCCATCCGCGGATCGTGCCGCTGAGCACGGCGACCGATTTCTTCGTGGCGGCGGGCGATTCGGATCTGATCGGCTGGCCGGTGCTGGGCGCGGACGGCATCGTGGCGGGCACGATCAGCGACCTGTGGATCGACCGCGCGGATCGGCTGGTGCGCTATCTTCATGTGTCGCTCGATGGCGGCCGCGCGGTGCTGACGCCGATGACGATGTCGAAGGTGCACCGCGGCCGCCGCCAGGTGGTGTGCGATGCGCTGTGCGCGCACCAGTTCGCCGGCGCACCGAGCGTGGCAGGTGACGGCGTCATCACGCTGTATGAGGAGGATCGCATCCAGGGCTATTTCGGTGGCGGCTATCTCTATGCCACGCCCGCCCGGCAGGAGCCGTTCCTGTGAGCGAATATGAGCATGAACCGGTGCCCGGCCTGCCGGGCGTGCTGCCCGCGGGTGAGCGGATGCTGTGGCAGGGCGCGCCCGATCGCGCGCTGCTGGCGAGGACCGCGTTCCACACCCGCAAGGTGGCGTTCTATTTCGCGGTGCTGACCGGGTTCGCCTTTGTCACCGCGGTGCCGCGGCTGGGCGAGGGGGCAGCCGCGCTGCTTGGCACTGCCGCAACAGCGCTCGTCGGGCTGGCCGGTATCGGGCTGCTGCACCTGCTGGCCTGGGTGACCGCGCGGGCGACGATCTACACGCTGACCGATCGGCGCGTGGTGCTGCGGATCGGCGTGGCGATCCCGAAATGCATCAACCTGCCACTGGCGAAGGTGGCCGCGATCGACCTGCGCGGCGGGGCCGGCGACAGTGGCGATGTCGCGCTGAAGATGACGGGCATGAACCGGATCGGCTATGCGGTGATCTGGCCGCACGCGCGCCCGGGCCGGATCGCAGTGCCGCAGCCGATGCTGCGTGCGCTGCCCGATGCCGCCACTGTTGCCGGACAGATCGCCGAGGCTTGTCGCGCGCTGGGCGGGACCGAGATCGCCGAGATCGCCGCGCCCGCGCCCAAGATCATGCATCGGCCGATCCAGGTGGCGGCATGAGCCATTCGCACGACGATATGGCTCCGCGCGGGGCGCTGATGCTGGCGGGGGCGCTGGTCGTGATCTCGCTGCTGGCGGTGTCCGCCGCGCGGCTGACGGGGCAGCCGCTGACGGCATCGCCGACCGCGCTGCGCGCCGAGACCCGGGTCGCGCCCGTAGCCAGCCGCGATCTGCGCTTCCTGGATCAGGCAGACGGATCGGTGCGGATCCTGGACGTGGCCGACGGTCGGCCGGTGGGCGGGGTCGCCGCGGGCAGCGAGAGCGGCTTCATCCGCGGCGTGATGCGCGGACTCGCGCGCGAGCGGCGGATGCACGGCTTCGATGCGCAGCCCGCCTTCCGGCTGACGCTATGGGCCGATGGCGAGCTTTCGCTGCACGATCTGGCGACCGGCCGCACGATCGAGCTGGGCGCGTTCGGCGCCACCAACCGCGCCGCCTTCATGGCGTTGTTGCCAAAGGGAGCCGCGTGATGGGCCTGTTCGCGCGCACCCGGATCGAGACGCCGTGCCGGATCGAGGTGCGCCAGGATTGGGAATGCCTGGGCGCGCATGTCGAGCTGGATGGCGATATCGCGATCCGCCCGGGGGATCGGGTGCGCGTGCATGGCGATCCGATCCGGGTGGCGTTCGGCGAGCAGGCAACGCTGAAGCGCACCGCGACCATCGAGCGCGCCGGCCCGCTGGCCCGCGTCTGGACGCGGCTGGCCGGCCATTTTGCACTGACAGAGCTTTACGAAGTCAGTTTCACGCCGCGGAGCCAGCCATGAACGCGATCACCCCGATCACCGCCGACGAAACCCAGGCGATGGCGCGCGAGACCACGATGCTGTCGCCGCGCTTCTACACCACCGATTTCGCGAAGCTGGAAAAGATCGACGTATCGTCGGTCCGCGCCGAATGGGATGCGCTGATCGCGGAGATGGTGGCCGATCCGAACAAGCGCCACTTCAAGCGCGACGCGCGCTTCGACGGGGTGATCGAGACGCTGCCCGAACCGTTGCGCGGGGAATTCATCGATTTCCTAGTATCGTCGCTGACCGCCGAATTTTCCGGCTGCATCCTCTATGCCGAAATCGCCAAGCGGGTGCAGAATCCCGACGCCAAGCAGCTGTTCCGGCTGATGAGCCGCGACGAGAGCCGCCATGCCGGCTTCATCAACGATACGCTGAAGGATGCCGGCATCGGCATCGATCTCGGCTTCCTGACGAAGACCAAGACCTACACCCATTTCCGGCCGAAATTCATCTTCTACGCTACCTATCTGAGCGAGAAGATCGGCTATGCGCGCTACATCACGATCTACCGGCATCTGGCGCGCCATCCGGAGCTGCGCTTCCACCCGATCTTCCAGTGGTTCGAGCTGTGGTGCAACGACGAGTTCCGCCACGGCGAGGCGTTCGCGCTGTTGATGCACGCCGATTCCAAGCTGCTGCGCGGGCACAATCGGCTGTGGATCCGCTTCTTCGTGCTCGCCGTCTATGCCACCATGTATGTGCGCGATCATGCGCGGCCGGCCTTCCACCAGGCGCTGGGCATCGATCCGACTGATTATGATCACCGCGTGTTCGCGATCACGTCCGAAATCACGCGCCAGGTGTTCCCGATCACGCTGGATACGGACAGCCCGCGCTTCCGCGCCGGGCTGGAGCGGATCCGCACATTGTCCGTCCGCATCGCCGAAGCCAAGGCGCAGGGCGGGGTGATCGGCCTCGCCAAGCGCGTCGGGCTGATGGCGGCGACGGGGGTGGCGTTCGCGCGGCTCTATTGCCTGCCCGTCAACGAACATGCGCTGCCGGCCAAGGTGCGGATGGTGCCGGCATGGTGACGCGCCGGTGACGATGGCCGAACATGGCCTGCCGCTCCTGTTCGTGGTGGCGATGTGGTTCGGCACCACCGGGCTTGTGGTGTGGCTGGACAGCCGGCCGGCCAGCACCTTCGGCCGCAGCCTGGGCGCCGCCGGGCTGGTGGCGATCGCGGCGATCGTGGCGGTGGCGCTCAGCGTGCGCGCGGAGGGCGCCGCTGCCGCCTATCTGGGGCTGGGCGCGGCGCTGGCAATCTGGGGCTGGCACGAGATCAGCTTCCTGACCGGAATCGTGACCGGCCCCCGGCGCGCGGCCTGCCCGCCCGATGCGCGCGGCTGGGATCGGTTCCGGCTGGCGGCGGCCACGCTGATCCACCACGAACTGGCGCTGGCGGCCACGCTGATCGTGCTGGCGGCGATCAGCTGGGGCCATGCCAACCCCACCGCTGCGCTGGCCTTCGCGCTGCTGTTCGCGCTGCGGATCAGCGCGAAGCTCAACATCTTCCTGGGCGTGCCAAATTTCGCCGACGAGCTGATGCCGCAGCATCTTGCCTATCTGCGCAGCTATTTTCGCAAGGCGGGGATGAACCCGCTGTTCCCGCTGTCGATGGCGGCGGCGGCGGCGGCAGCGATCTGGTTCGGCCAGGCCGCGCTGGCGGCGGAAGGCGGGCGGGCCGTGGCCAACAGCCTGCTGTTCGCGATCGCCGCGCTGGGCGCGATCGAACATCTGTTCATGATGATCCCGTTTCGCGACGGGGCCTTGTGGCGCTGGGCTTCCCGGTCCAGCATCGCATCAGAATAAAAGAAGGGGGAGAGACGATGGACTATGAGGCCTTTTTCCAGTCCGAACTGGAAATCCTGCACGGCGACGGCCGCTATCGGACCTTCACCGAGATCGAGCGCAGGGCCGGATCCTTCCCCCACGCGCAGCGCTTCATCGACGGGCAGACCGCGCCGGTGACGGTATGGTGCTCGAACGACTATCTGGGCATGGGCCAGCACCCCAAGGTGGTGGGCGCGATGCACGAGATGCTCGACCGGTGCGGCGCGGGCGCCGGGGGCACGCGCAACATTTCTGGCAACACCCACGCGCATGTCGAGCTGGAACGCGAGCTGGCGGACCTGCACGGCAAGGATGCCGCGCTGCTGTTCACATCGGGCTATGTTTCCAACTGGGCGGCGCTGGGCACGCTCGGCGCGCGACTGCCGAACTGCGTGATCCTGTCCGATGCGGGCAACCATGCCTCGATGATCGAGGGCATCCGCCACAGCCGCGCCGAGCGGCAGGTGTTCCGCCACAATTCGCCCGAGGACCTCGATCGCCGGCTGGCCGCGATCGACCCCGCCCGGCCGAAGCTGGTCGCGTTCGAGAGCGTCTATTCGATGGACGGCGACATCGCGCCGATCGCCGAGATCCTGGACGTGTGCGAGGCGCATGGCGCGCTGAGCTATATCGACGAGGTCCATGCGGTCGGCCTCTATGGCCCGCGCGGCGGCGGCGTGGCTGAACGCGAAGGGCTGATGGACCGGATCGACGTGATCGAAGGCACGCTGGGCAAGGCCTATGGCGTGATGGGCGGTTATATCGCGGCATCGAGCGCGCTGTGCGACTATGTCCGCAGCTTCGCATCGGGCTTCATCTTCACCACCGCGCTGCCGCCGGCGCTGGCCGCCGGCGCGCTGGCGAGCGTGCGCCACCTGAAGCAATCGAGCGCGGAGCGGACCGCGCACCAGGAGATCGTGGCCTATGTCCGCCGCCGGCTGGATGCGATCGGGATCCCGACGCTGGACAATCCCAGCCACATCATCCCGGTGATGGTGGGCGATGCGCACAAGGCCAAGCGGATCAGCGACTGGCTGATGGACAATCACGGCATCTATGTGCAGCCGATCAACTATCCGACCGTGCCGGTGGGGACCGAACGGCTGCGGCTGACGCCATCGCCGGTGCATTCGCGCGACGATGTCGACCGGCTGGTGGCGGCGCTGTCCGAGATCTGGTCAATGTGCGAACTGGCGCGGCGGGCGATGGCGGCCTGACGGCTGGCGATCGGGGAGTCGCGACCTGATTCCCCAACCGTTCGTCCCGAGCGAAGTCGAGGGACGTGCCGCGGACGGTGCGCGGCGTTTCTCGACTGCGCTCGGCACAGACGGGTAGGGTATCGGATAGAGTGTCTGCGGACCCGGTGGTTCGGCCTGGCGTGATCCGGGCGGATCAGCTGCGGGGCCGTTTGAGTGGCCGCAGCATGAGCGCCACCGCGATCACCACGAACGGCACGGCGATCGCGACTGCCAGCTTGTGGGAGACGCCGGGCACCGCGTAGAGCATGTAGCCGAGCAGCGCGACGAGATAGTAGCTGATCGCGACCACCGACAGCCCCTCGACCGTCTGCTGCAGGCGCAGCTGGAGATCGGCGCGGCGATCGACCGACGCCAGCAGATCGCGATTCTGGCGGGCGAGCGCGGTATCGATGCGGGTGCGCAGCAGCGAGCTGGTCCATGCCGCGCGCTGCGACAGATCCTCCAGCCGGCGGGAAAAGCTTTCGCAGGTGCGCACCGCGGGCATCAGCCGCCGATCGGTGAAATCGGCCAAGGTCTGCCAGCCCGGCAGCGGCACGATCGCCAGGCTCTCCAGCCGTTCGGCGCTGAGCTGGGCATAGGCGCGGGTCGCGGCCATGCGATAGCGCGTGCTGGCCAGCAGGCGGGCGAGTTCGGCGGTCAGGAAGGTCAGCTCGTCGAGCAGCGAATCATCGTCGGATGCGGGTTCGGCAACCTGCTGGGTGAGCGCGGCCAGCCGCTGTTCGAGCCGCGAGACATCCGGCGTCAGCGTCTGCGCCAGCGGCAGGCCCAGCAACGCCATGTTGCGGTAGTTCCCTAGTTCCTGGATGCGCTGCACCAGCTGACCGGGCTCGTCGCCCTCGAGCCCCTGATCGGCGATCAGCAGCCGGCCGAGGCCATCGGCGTTGAGCTGGAAATCGGACCAGATCCGCGCCTTGCCGGCCGCAACGTCGCACGACACCAGCCCGAGCGGCTTGAAGCTGGCCGCGATCAGATCGGGATCGGCGGGCATGCCGCGGGGCAGCAGCGCGACCAGCGTGGCACGGATGATCTGGCCGGGGATGCCATCCAGCAGGGGGTGGACCGGGGCGAAGGCGGCCGGATCGAACGGATCGTCGAACGGGCCGGGCAGGAGCAGCGTGTAGCTGGCAAATTCGGTATGGCGTTCCCAGACCAGATCGAACCCGTCGATCGGAAGCATCGCATGTTTGGAACTGTCCGGCAGCGACAGTCCGCGGCCGGCGTGGAGCGCGGCGACATGGGCACGGCTTTCATGCGCGCCTTCGCCGAGCAGCGTGACTACCTGCAGCAGCCGGCTGGGCAGCATGACGGGCGGCAGCTGCCGCAGGTGCATCTCGTAGGCCAGTGCAGCGCGCAGCGGATGGCTGCGCGCGACGAGGCCGAGCGGATCGACGGCCGCAGGTTCGGTCTGGTCGGTCATTCGGGCGACCGCATCGCCGCGGGAGTGCGCGGCGATGCGGTTCGGATCACTGGTTGTCGGTGATCGCCGCCGGCTGGCGGAAGGCCCTGACCGGCGCCGGCGGGGTCGCCGCCATCACCGGGCGGGCGGCGCGCAGCGTGGGATTGTCGGCCAGCATGCTGACCCCGCCCAGCGGCTTCGACAGCCCTTGGTGGCAGGTCATGCAGTTCACCTTGTAGGGATCGCCGTTGATGCCCTTGCGATTGGCGGGGAATACCGGCGCCAGCGGCGTGATGTACTGGGCGTTGATGTCGCGCACCATGCGGATGCCGTAATAGGCGGTGCCGCGCTGTGCCCGGCTGAGCGACCAGGAGCGGAACGACTGCGAATTGTGGCAATAGGTGCAGTTCACGCCCAGCGACTGCGAGACATGCATCATCAGCCCATAGGAGCCTTCGGCATCCTTGATCGACACGACGTGATCAGGCTTGGGATAGCTGCTGCTGGCCGCGACGCGGATCTCGGCCGGGCCGCGCAGATAATGATCGAACGGATCATAGGGGAGCGAGGCATAGCCGACATTGGCATCCGGGCTGTTCTGGCCATGCTTGTTGCGCCAGATCGACCGTGACGGCAGATCGCCCTCGGCCCACTTATATTCGGGCACGGCATTGCCGCGGTGGCATGTCCAGCAGGTGACGCCGGTGTTGCGGACATGGCTGGACCATTGCCCGTTCAACGTGCGCGTCATCTGCACCATGCGGCGTGCGACGACCTTGGTGTATTTCTCGTCCGACGCCATGTTCTCTGGGTTGTGGCAATAGTTGCAGCCTTCGGCCGGCGGCGCGACCCAGACGTTCATCTGCGCCATCAGATGGTTGAACTGTTCGGCACTGACGCCGCCCAGCACCTGCACGTTCTGATAGACTTCGGAAGCGCGCGGGCCGGTATCGGGCGGCGTTTCATAGGCGTTGGCGGGGATCGCCGCGGCCTTCCTGACATGGTTGCGGTCGACGATCTGCTGGAGGCCGGCGCCGCGATAGCCCGTCTGCTGATAATCCTTGGGCCCGAGCTCGCACGCGGCCAGCGGCAGGGCAGCGGCGGCGACGAGCGCGAGCCGCGCGGCATCGATCATGGCGCTCACCGGACCCCTCCCGTGATGGTGGCGGGATCGACGACCCCGCTGGCGGGATAATCCGGCGCATAATGATGCTGGACCGCCCAGAGATACCAGTTGTCGACCACGGTGCCCGTCAGCAGGATGCCGATGCCCCCGGTCAGCGTGGTCAGCACCGCGAACCACCATGCCCAGCGATGGATCGATTCCATCGTGGCGTTGAAGCCCATCGTCCAGCGCCAGAACAGCGCCGCGCGTTCCGATGCGGTGCCGCGATCGGTGATCTGTTCGATCTCGCGTTCGCCGCCGTAGCGGCCGACCGCCAGGATGGTGGCGCCGTGCATCGCGAACAGCAGGGTCGATCCGTACAGGAACGCGATCGAGAGGCAGTGGAACGGGTTGTAGAAGAGATTGCCGTAGCGGATCGAGAAGGCCGCGGTCCAATCCAGGTGGGGGAAAAGGCCGAACGGCACGCTTTCCGCCCAGCTGCCCATCAGCAGTGGCCGGATGAAGCCGATCACCAGCATCAGCCAGATCGCGCTGGCGAACGCCCAGGGGATGTGCATCCCCATGCCCAGCGCGTGGGCGCGGGCGAAGGTGCGCGCCAGCCACAGCAGCACCGATGCCGTCATGAAGAAGCCCGCCATCTGCCACCAGCCACCTTCGGCCAGCGGCACGAACAGCGTGAAGCCCCATTCCGGCCCCGGCGTCTCAAGCGCGAGCCAGGGCAGCTGGCGCACGAACTGCACCGGATCCCAGCCGACCGAGGCCCACATGTTGAGCCCGATGATCTCGAACGCCAGGAAGCCGCAGATCAGCGATGCGATGCCCAGCCGACCGAGATAGATCGGCCCGAGCTGTGCCGCGCCGAGCTTGCCGGCCCAGTAGTTGTAGCTACCGCGGCCGATGCGGGGCAGGCTGCCGGGCGGCAGCGGCGGCCCCAGTTCGGGTGCGCTGCGCAGCTGCACCTGGGTGAAGATGTTCTGATAGCGTGCCATCGTATCACCCCTCGCTTTAGGACCAGATCGGCAGGTTGAGCCACCAGGTCCACCATTCGGGCCAGCCGCGCGACCAGAAGGGGCCGCTGATGATGATGCAGACTGCGCTCCAGAAGCCGGCGCTGAGCGCCAGGAACAGGCCCAGCCGGTGGATGCCCAGCGTGCCGATCGAATAGCCGATCGTATCGCGGAAGAAGGCGTCCTCATATTCGGGCGTCTTCACCTCGCCGCCGCGCGGCGGGTTGACGGCCGAGAGCACGAGCCCGCCGTGCAGCGCCAGCGCGAGCGTCGTCGTGAAGAAGAACGACACCGCGATCATGTGCGCCGGATTGTAATGGAAATGGAGATACTGGTAGCCGGTGTTCGACACCCAATCGAGATGGCTGAAGATGCCGTAGGGGAAGCCGAAGCCCCACGCCCCCAGCATCATCGGGCGGATCACCACCAGCGAGACATAGGCGAAGATCGCGACCGAGAAGGCGAACGGCACATGATAGCCGATGCCAAGCTTGCGGCAGATCTCCACCTCGCGCAGCGCCCAGGACGAGAACGCCCCGATCGCGCAGATCGTGATGACCTGCCAGAAGCCGCCTTCCCGCAAGGGGGCGAGGCCCAGGCCGTAGCGCAGGTCGGGCGGGGCGATCGAGATCAACCAGATGTTCCAGGTCGGCCCCAGCGAGGCCGCATAGATGATGAGCGCGGTGCCAAGCGCGGCACATAGCGCGGTGGTGACGCCGAAGAAGCCGACATAGAAGGGGCCGACCCAGAAATCGAAGAGATCGCCGCCGATCAGCGTGCCTCCGCGAACCCGGTATTTGCGCTCGAAGCTCAGCAGGGCCATGGCCACACCTCTTGCCGCCCGCGATGCGGGTGGTTCCTCGTCTTTTGAAAAAGGGGGCGGGCGGCTTCGATCCGGATGGATCGCGGCGCGCCCGCCGGATCAAGCAAACAGGATCAGGGCGTTGCCGCCGCCGGCGTTGCCGCCGAGGTGGATGCCGGGGCTTCGCGCGGGCCTTCCAGCCAGTTGAAGCGATCGGTGCTGAGCAGGATGAAATGGATCAGCAGCGCCAGCACGAACAGGAAGGTGAACAGCGCGATCAGCGTGCGACGCGGATCGAAGATCAGCCAGATTCTCCACATGGCGAAGCTCCTCAGGCCAGCAGGGCGGCGACGCTTGCGCGTGCCAGGGTGGCGCCATGATCAAGCATGGCATAGCCGTCGGGGCCGGGCAGCCAGGGCCGCCAGTTCCACGCCAGCACGTGGGCGATGATCGCCACGATCGTGAAGATGATGAAGCTGGTCAGGAAGATCTTGTGGAATTCCCTGGCTTCCTCGGGCGTCAGGTAAGTGCCTGGCCCGAACCGCTCGTCACGGTCTCTTGGTTCGTTCATGTCTCCGTCTCCATAATACCCGGCAAAGGGAGGAGCGGCCTTCGCTCCCGTACGGCATCCCCGCGACGCCATCGTCGTCGCGGAAATGGGGGCAGTCCGCCCGCGGCGGACGATGGGGGTGCGCGCGCGCTCATGCCGCGTGCGCCAGGGTCGCGGCAGCCGCGACCCGATCGGAGGTGACGACGCTATCGCCCGCGCCGCGCGCCGCGCGCTCGGCGGCATCGCGAATGCGCTTGGCGGCCGAGATGCGCACCAACACCGGCTCGCGTTCGACGATGGCGTCGAGCTGCGCCTTGGCGGCGGGCTCCCAGCGAAGCTCCGCCGTGCCGCGCGCGGGTGTGGCGTCGACGGCGTCGAGCTGGGTGGACAGCGGGATGATGTTGAACAGCGCATCGAACAGCGCGTTCACGACTTCCTGCACCAGATAGCTGGCGCCCGAATAGCCCATGAAGGGGGTGCCGGTGTGCCGCCGGATCGCGGCGCCGGGGAAGGAGGCGGGGATGTAGATGCCGCGCCCGCCGGCTTCCGCCATGTAGAGCCGTTCATTGTAGCTGCCGAACAGCAGCAGCGGCGGCGTCTCTCGAATCGCGGCGCGCACGGCCTGGTTGTCCGGCTTGATGCCGGCGGAGCGGTTGAACGCGAAAGTGCAGGGCAGCCCGAGATCGTCTGCCAGGAAGGCGCGGATGCCGCGCGCATAGGTTTCGGTGGCGACGATGCCGAAGCTGGCGGTGGCGAAGAAATCCTGCGTCACCGAGCGCCACAGATCCCACAGCGGCTTCAGCGTGGTGTGCTTTTCGCGTTCGATGAACGGTTCGGGATCGAGCCCGGTCAGTTCGCCCAGCGCACGCAGGAAGCGCGTCGTCTGCTCGATCCCGATCGGAGCCTGCAGATAGGGCCGCTCCAGCTGTTCGCACAGGTTGCGGCCGAATTCGCGATACAGACAGATGTTGACGCTGGCATCGGCCAGCTTGCGGATCTCGGCGAGATGGCAGCCGAGCGGGAAAGTGACGCCGACCTCACAGCCGATGCCTTCGACCAGCCGGCGGATCTCCGCCAGATCGCTGGCCATGTTGAAGGTGCCGTACATCGGGCCGATGATGTTGACGCGCGGGCGATCGCCGTCCTTCAGCCGGCGGGGCGCGGGCACCTTCTTCGGGCCGAACTGGCTCCACAGCCATGTCAGTGCGCGATCGGCCGACTGCCACTGATCCTCGTCGATCGTGCGCGGCAGGAAGCGCTGGATGCTGGTGCCCTCGGGCGTCACGCCGCCGCCGATCATCTCCGCGATCGATCCGGTGACGACCACCGACGGCAGATCGGGATCGAGCGTCGCCCAAGCGCGCTTCATCGCGCCTTCGGTGCCGTCGCGGCCCAGTTCCTGTTCGCCGAGGCCGGTGACGACGATCGGCAACTCGTGCGGGGGCAGGCCATCGGTATAGTGCAGCACCGAGGTGACGGGCAGATTCTCGCAGCCGACCGGGCCATCGATGATGACCTGCAGCCCCTTGATCGCGGTGAAGGCATAGACCGCGCCCCAGTATCCGCCCGCGCGATCATGATCGATGATCAGCGTCATGTGCCGACGCTTTCTTCCGCCTTGGCGGCGGCGATGCGGCGGGCGGCGAACTTGGCCTTGAAATCGGGGCGGTCGACGGGCGTATCCTGCCAGATGCCCGCGGTCGGCCCTTCGCCGACGCCTGCGAAGAAGGCGCTCATCCGGTCGAACCGCGCCTGATTGCCGAGTGCGGCGTTGACGACGGTGGCGAGGCTGCCCGCGCCGGCGGGCCCCATCAGCGGGCGGGCCGAAATCAGGTTGGTGAAATAGAGCGCCGGGATCGCAGCCTGCTTGGCCGCCTGCACCACCGGCGTGGTGCCGATCGCCAGATCGGGGCGATATTCGGCGACGGCCGCCAGATCCTGTTCGAGGCTGGCGCGATATTGGACGCGGGTGCCGCGTGCCTCAAGCCAGTCGCGATCGGGATCGGACCAGATGGTGCGCGGGCAGGCGGTGCCGACATAGGGCACCTCCGCCCCGCTTTCGACCAGCAGGCGGGCGACCAGCAGTTCGGACCCCTCATAGCCCGAGACGGTGATCCGCCCGCTAATCGGCCTGGCGGCCAGCGCGCCGCGGATCGCGGGCAGGAAACGGTTCTTGGCGCCGTCTACGCGAGCTTGAGCGATGCCGCAGGCGGCGCCGATCGCGTCGAGCCAGGCGGCGGTGCCGTCGACCCCGACCGGGGCCGAGCCGACCACGGTGCGGCCCGCCGCCTCGAACTCGCGCACGCTGGCGGTGTAGAAGGGGTGGATCGCCGCCACCGCGGCGCAATCGAGCGCCTGGTAGAGCTCGCGCCATTCGCGCGTGGGGACGACCGGGCCGGCCGCGAGGCCGAGTGGTTCGAGCATGAGCCCGATGCCCACCGGGTCAGCCGGGAACATCTCACCAAGGAGAGTCACGGTCGGCCGGTCCGATCGTTCGCGGGGCGCGGCGACGGGGCCCTGGGCCACTTCGCGCCGCGCGTAGGAGAGCATCGCGCCGGCCAGCACATCCTTGGCCTCGGCATGGGTCGGGATGCCGAACCCGGGCACGTCGATGCCGACGATGCGGACGCCATCGATCTGGTCGGGCAGCAGTTGCAGCGGCACGCCGCTCGCGGTCGGCACGCAAAGGTTGGTGACGATGATGGCATCGTGCAGCGCGGGATCGGCGAGTTCGTGGACCGCATCGCGGATATCCTCGAACAGCTTGCCGGTGACGAGGGTCTCCGAACTGAACGGCACATAGCCGACCGAGCGGCGCGCGCCGTAGAAATGCGAGGTGAAGGTGAGCCCGTAGACGCAGCAGGCCGAGCCCGAGAGGATGGTGGCGGTGCGGCGCATCCGCAGGCCGACGCGCAGCGATCCGAACGCCGGGCACATCGATTGCGGCTGATCGTGCGGACCTTGCGGATAATCGGTGGCATAGCGCGCCAGCACGTCGCCCTTGCCCGCCTGCACCGCCGCCGCGCGCAGCGTATCGGCGGAGGAACAGGCGCCTGCGGTGGTAGGTGCGGGCAGACCGATATCGAGCGTATCGATCCGGCGAAGGCCCCCTCCACCGGCCTGCGGCCGGTTCCCCTCCCCGTGCCGGGGAGGATTGGGAGGCCCTTCAGGCCGCATCGTAGATCACTTCGAGCGATGGCTTCGGCGCGAACGACCCGCCGCGCATGTCGGCCTGGGTGGCGGGCACCAGCGTCACGTTGCCGCCCGTCTCTTCGGGGCTGAACAAACCGAGCAGCCCATCCTGATCCAGCGGCACCGGGCGCACCGGGGGCGCTTCCGCCACGTTGATCGCCAGTTCCTCGAACAGGGATGCCCATTCGCCGCCGGGGGTGCCGATGATCTGGTAATTGGCGGATTTGCGGCGGATATCCTCGTTGGCGGGGATCGCGCACAGCGTGGGGATGCCGACCGCCTTCGCGAAGGCATGCGCTTCGCCGGTGCCGTCATCCTTGTTCACGATCATGCCGGCCACGCCGACATTGCCGCCCATCTTGCGGAAATATTCGACCGCCTTGCAGACGTTGTTCGCCACGTAGAGCGACTGGAGATCGTTCGATCCGACGACGATCACCTTCTGGCACATGTCGCGCGCGATCGGCAGGCCGAAGCCGCCGCAGACGACATCGCCCAGGAAATCGAGCAGGACATAATCGAAGCCCCATTCGTGGAAGCCCAGTTTCTCGAGCAGTTCGAAGCCGTGGATGATGCCGCGCCCGCCGCAGCCGCGGCCGACTTCCGGCCCGCCCAGTTCCATCGCGAACACGCCGTCGCGCTGGAAGCAGACATCCTCGATCCGCACCTCCGCCCCGGCCAGCTTCAGCCGGGCAGACGTCTCGATGATGGTCGGGCAGCTCTTGCCGCCGAACAGCAGGCTGGTGGTGTCGGACTTAGGATCGCAGCCGATCAGCAGCACGCGCTTGCCCTGCTGCGCCATCATGTAGCTGAGGTTGGAAAGCGCGAACGACTTGCCCGAGCCGCCCTTGCCGTAGATCGCGATGATCTGCGTTTCCTTCGTCACCGGCCCGGTGGGCACGGGATCGGGCTCGTGGGCGGCTTCGTCGCGCAGCGTCTCGTCGAACGTCATGCGCATCCCTCCCAGTCGAGCACCATCTTCAGGCAATCCGGATCGCCGAAGGCTGCCGGATAGGCGTCTGCCGCCTCGGCCGCCGGGCGGCAGTGGCTGATCAGGCCGGCCAGGCTGAGCGCCCCCGCACCGATCAGCGCGCGGGTGGCGGCCAGATCGTCGGGCGTGAATTCGGCGGCGATGCGGATCCGCGCCTCGCGCATGAAGGCGGGCGCGAAGGCGAAGCCCAGCCGGTCGTAGAAGCCGGCCAGCACCACTTCGCCGCCGCGGGCCAGGTGGGGGATCAGCCTGTCGAGGATCGCGCCATCGCCACTGGCATCGCAGACGGTGCGATAGTCGGCCCTCGCGTCGTCGGCAGGATCGATCACCGCATAGTCGGTTGCGCCTGCCCGCCGTTCGGCACGGGACTCCCAAACGGTGGGGGCAGGCGCGCCCGCCGCGACGACGAGCCGGGCGAGCAGTCGGCCGAGGATACCATGGCCGACGATCAGTTCGGGCGCGGCCCCGCCGGCGATGGCATGGTGTGCGGTGGCGGCCAGCGCCATCAGCACCGCATCGGCGCCGAGCGCTTCATCGATCGGGATCGCGCGGGCGGCGGGCAGGACGAGCCGTGCGGCCGTGCCGCCGAACAGGCCGCGCGCATCGCGCCAGCAGTTCGCACCCGGCACGAACACCCATTGCCCGATCAGCGCGCGGGCATCCGCCCCGGCATCGATGACGCGGCCGACCAATTCGTAGCCGGGCACCAGTGGATAACCCATGCCCGGAAAGTTCGGCATCCGGCCCGACCAGAGCAGTTTTTCGGTGCCGGAGGAGACACCGGACCAGCGGATATCGACGAGAATGTCGGCAGGGCCGGGTGCGTTCATGGCGAGCGGGCGGAGAGACAGCCTTTCCGGCGCTTCCAGCAGGACCGCAAGTGCGTCCATGGCCATCCCTTCCCGCGTGCGGGGCCGGCCGATACCGGTCACCGTCATCGCATTGTCAAGGTAACAGCACTGCAACGAGTGTCAATTTGCTTTTACAACTTGGCGTCAGGCCGTCGCGACAAGGATGCGCACGGTAAGTGGAATGGGCGTGTCAATTTCACGAACCGTCGCGAAGCCTGCCTGCGCCAGCATCGCGCGAAGCTCGTTTGCTGAACGAGGTCGGCCGCTGCCCATCGCCCAGAGGTACAGGCCGAAATAGCCGTCGCCGGCGGCCTCGGCACCGCGGGTCTCGGCCATCGGCTCGGCGATCAGCAGCCGCCCGCCCGGCGACAGCGCGGCGCGGATCTTGACGAGCAGCGCCTGCGCGACGGCGTCGTCATGATCGTGCAGCACGCGGATCAGTGTGATCAGATCATGGCCGGGCGGCAGCGGATCCTGTGAGAAATCGCCGGGATGAACGCTGATCCGCTCGCCCAGGCGGGTCGCAGCCCGCGCTGCCACCTGTGGTAGATCGAACAGGCCGAGTGCCAGCTGCGGGGCGGATGCAGCGACCGTTTCCAGGAACCGGCCCTCGCCCCCGCCGATGTCAAGCATCCGTCGGTGGCGCGCGAATCGATAGGCCTCAACAACATGGCTGCCGACCAGCGCCTGCGATGCCGTCATCAGCGCGGAATAGGCGGCGGCGTCACCGCCCGGCGCGGCCCCGGCATAGCTCCAGAAGCGGCCAAGTTCTCCCTGGCCGCGGCCGTTGCGCAGCAGCGCCACGGGATCGGCCAGGTCGGCGTAGAGCATCGGGTGGTGCGCCACCATCGCGGCGATGCCGGGATTGCCGCGCAGCGCGGCGCCGGCCAGGCCGAGTGCATAGCGCCCGTCCGCCAGCCGTTCGGCCAGGCCAAGCGCGGTGGCGGCGCGCAGCAGGCGATCGGCGGCATCTTGGGAGAGGTTTGCGCGATTCGCCAGCGCGGCGGCCGGCTGAGGTCCGCCTGCCAGCCAATCCGCCAGTTCCAGCTGAACGAAGGCGAGCAGGATCTGCGAATAGGTGAAGCCTGCCACGAGATCGAACAGCCGCCCGGCATGGCCGCGGGCGATCGTACGCGTGCCCGGCAGCCGCGCCGCGATCCGCTGGAAGCGCGGATCGGCGATCAGCCTGTTGCGCACGGCGATCCAGCGTTCGCGCAGGCTTCGCATATTCTCGATCGCTTCCGACGCTTTGAGGTGTCCAACTTATTGGACGGATGCTATAGCCGGTCAATCGAGGAGAGCGCGGGTGGAGACGCGAAGGGTCGCGATCATCGGGGCGGGCGTCGGCGGGCTGGTGAGCGCCGCGCTGCTGGCCGCGCGCGGGATCGAGGCGATCGTGCTGGAAGCGGCCCCCACCCCCGGCGGCAAGCTGCGCGCGCTGGACGCGGGTGGTGCTGCAATCGATGCCGGGCCGACCGTGTTCACACTGCGCGACCTGTTCGAGGAGATTTTCGAGGAAGCGGGCGGATCGCTGTCGGCCGCGCTGACGATGCGGCCGGCGGATATCCTGGCGCGCCACGCCTGGGGGGCGGACCGGCTGGACCTGTTCGCCGATCCCGCCCGCAGCGAAGCCGCGATCGGCGACTTCGCGGGGGCCGAGGCGGCGCGCGGCTATGCCCGCTTCCGGGCGGAGGCGGCGCGGATCTACAATACGCTCGACCGCAGCTTCCTGCGCGCCGGCCGCACCAATCCGATCGGGCTGACCTGGCGGATGGGGCTGCGCGGCTTTCCCGACATGCTGGCGATCCGGCCCTACACCGCGCTCTGGGCGGCGCTCGGCGATCATTTCCGCGACCCGCGGCTGCGCCAGCTGTTCGGCCGCTACGCCACCTATTGCGGATCCTCTCCGTTCAAGGCGCCCGCCACGCTGATGTTGATCGCGCATGTCGAAGCGATGGGCGTGTGGCTGATCGATGGCGGGATGCATGCGCTGGCAGGTGCGCTCGAAGCGCTCGGCCGGGCCAACGGCGCCAGCTATCGCTACCGCGCCCCGGTCACGCGCATCTTGGTCGAGCGCGGGCGAGCACGCGGCGTGGAACTGGCGGGGGGCGAGCGGATCGCGGCCGATGCGGTGATCTGCAATGCCGATCCTGCAGCGTTGGCAGACGGCCGCTTCGGCGCGCAGGCCGCGCGTGCGGTAGGCCGGGTGCCGCCGCGCCGCCGATCGCTTTCGGCGATGGTGTGGCTGGCGCGAGCCGAGACGCGCGGCTTCCCCTTGGTGCGCCACAATGTGATGTTCTCGCCGGATTATCCGGCGGAGTTCGCCGCGCTGCATGCCGGGCGGCTGGCGGAGCATCCCAGTGTTTATGTCTGCGCGCAGGACCGGGGGGACGGGGTGCCCGATCCGTCCGGGCCCGAGCGCTTCCAGATCATCGTCAACGCCCCGCCCACCGGCGATGCGGGCGGCTTCACCCCAGCGGAGACCGATCGATGCCGCCAGCACATGCTCTCGACCCTCTCGTCCGCCGGGCTCTCGCTGGCGCTGGAGCCGGACGCCACGCGGCTGCTGAGCCCGACCGATTTCGAGCGCCTGTGTCCGTCGACGGGTGGAGCCCTTTATGGACGGGCCTCGCACGGGTGGGCGGCCTCCTTCCTCCGGCCGGGCGCGCGGACGCGGATCCCTGGGCTCTACTGCGCGGGCGGGAGCACCCATCCGGGCGCGGGCGTGCCGATGGCGGCGCTTTCGGCGCGGACTGCCGTCGATCGCCTGCTGAGGGACCTCGCTTCGACGGCGCGGTACCGCCCGGCGGCTATGCCTGGTGGTATGTCGACGCCTTCAGCGACGATGGCCGCAACGGGCTGACCATCATCGCCTTCGTCGGCAGCGTCTTTTCCCCCTATTATGCTCGGGCGGGGCGGCGCGACCCGGAAGATCATTGCGCGTTGAACGTGGCGCTCTACGGACGCGGCGGCGGACGCTGGACGATGACCGAACGGCCGCGATCGCAGGTGTCACGCAGCCGCGACCAGCTGGTGCTGGGGCCGAGCGCGGTGACGTGGGAGGGCGATTGCCTGCGCATCGACATCGCCGAGGTGGGCGTGCCGATCCCGCGCAAGGTGGTCGGCACGGTGCGCGTTTGGCCCGAGGCGCTGGGCGCCACCCGGTTCGCGCTCGACCCAGCCGAGCGCCACATCTGGCACCCGATCGCGCCGCGTGCGCGGATCGAGGTGGAGATGCAGTCGCCCGCGCTCCGCTGGCAGGGGTCGGCCTATATCGATTCGAATTTTGGCGCGGAACCGCTGGAGGACGGCTTCATCGACTGGAACTGGTCGCGCGCGCATCTCTCGCGCGACGTGGTGGTTCTGTACGAAGGCGTGCGGCGCGCGGGCGACCGGTTCGCGCTGGCGCTGCGCTGTGATCGCCAGGGGCGCTGGCGCGACATGGAACTGCCGCCTGCCGCGCGACTGCCACGCACGTTGTTCCAGATGCCGCGCGCCACCCGCGCCGATGCCGGCTTCCGCCCGCGCGTGATCCGCACCTGGGAAGATGCGCCCTTCTATTCGCGCTCGGCGATCGAGACCCGGCTGGATGGGGAAACCGTGCGCGCGGTGCATGAAAGCCTGGCGATGAACCGTTTCCGATCACCGATCGTCCACGGGATGCTCCCCTACCGGATGCCGCGGGCGATCGGCTGACTTGTCCTTGTCGCGCGCGATCTCGCGGTTGACCGAAACGAGCTGCCAGACGGCAAGGCCCAGGATGACGATGCCGGTGAAGGCCATTTCGACCAGGCCGTAATGGGCGGGATTCATGCGACGGTCTCCACAATCGGGGCGGAACGGGCACACGCGGCGAAAGCGAGGATGCGGTCGGCGATCAGATCGGGGCCCTCCTCATGCGCAAGATGGCCGAGGCCGGGCAGCACGTCCAGCGTGGCGGCGGGCATTCGCGCGGCGGCGGACCGCACCGATGCCGTCGGGATGGCGGGGTCGGCCGCGCCGTGGATCAGCAGCACTTGAGGCCGAAGCCGGGCGAGATCGCGCTCGAGCGGTTCGAGATCCCAATGCGCCATCATCGCCAGCGCGCCCGCGCAATGGGCCGGGGTGGCGAACAGCGCCGCATAGCAATCGACCCCCTCCTGATCGATCGGCGAGGCGGTGGCACGCAGGAGGAAGCGACGCACCTCATCCGGCCCGCCTGCGATCCGCGACAGGATCGACGGCATCAGCGGATTGACGAACAACAGTTTCGCCAGCCCCGGAAACAGTTTTCGCGCGATGCCCGGGAAAGGCGCCAGCGCGGGCGAGAGGCCGACCAGCGCATCGGGTGCGATGCCGCCATCGAGCGCCATCCGGATCGCGATCGCCGAGCCCGCCGAATGGCCGATCGCCAGCGTTGGGGCCACGCCCAGTTCCGCCAGCAGCGCACTGACGGCACGGGCGGTGGCGGGCAGGCCGTGGCCACCGGGCGGGCGGCCTTCGGTGAAGCCATGGCCGGGTAGATCGGGCGCGATCATAGTGAAGCGTTCGGCCAGCAACGGCGCGAGCCCGCGCCAGCTGTGGGTGGCGGCGCCGGTGCCGTGCAGCAGCAGCGCCGGCGGGCCGCTGCCC
Organism: Sphingomonas canaveralia; assembly: GCF_047238125.1. Taxonomy (NCBI): domain Bacteria; kingdom Pseudomonadati; phylum Pseudomonadota; class Alphaproteobacteria; order Sphingomonadales; family Sphingomonadaceae; genus Sphingomonas; species Sphingomonas canaveralia. The sequence goes on along the minus strand of NZ_JBDFMH010000001.1, from coordinate 2,372,516 downwards.
AGCATCTGCACATGCCAGCGCATCGGCCCGACCGTCACGAACCGGCTGTGCGGGCGCAGCGGCCAGTCGCGGCCTTCGACCGCCCAGCGCGGGCGATAGCTCATCGCGGAGCCGGCCGCATTGCGCCCACCGCGCCTGCCATACGCTGCGCATCGGCATGGGGCATGGCCAGGTGGCGGAACCCCATCGCCACAGCCAGCGCCGCCGTTTCCGGGCGGGCACGGGGGGCGGTGTCGATGAACAGCCCGTCCAGCCCGTCGCCACGGATCGCCTGAGCGGCGGCCAGGGCCTCGGCCTCCGCCTCCGGGCGGCCGCCGGTGCCGCTGCGTGCGACATTGGCGCGGCCATCGGTCAGCAGCACGATGAACGGCGTGCGGCCGCGCGCGCGTTCCGCCAGCGCCAGCCCGCGCGCCATATCCAGCCCCGCCGCCAGCGGGGTGCCGCCGCCGCCCGGCAGCTCGGCCAGCGCGCGCCGGGCGCGGGCTAGCGACCGCGTGGGGGGCAGCAGGAGATCCGCCGCCTGCCCGCGAAACGCCACCAGCGCCACCTGCGCGCGCGAGACATAGGCCTCGGCCAGCAGCAGCTCCACCGCGCCCTTGGCTTCCGCAAGCCGCGCCAGCGCCGCCGATCCCGACGCATCGACCGCGAAGATCGTCACTGGCTCGGCCCGCGCGACGAAGCGGCGGATGCGCAGATCATCGCGGCGGATGCGCACGCGGCGATCGGCGGCGTCGGCCCGGCGCAGCGCCTGCCACGGGGCGGCGCTGCGCAGCGTTTCGATCAGGCTCAGCCGCGCGCCGCCGCCGGGCATGCCCGGGCGCGTGCCGGCCGGGCGGCCACGGGTGGGGGATCGCCGGCGCTGGCCGGATCCGCGCGATCGCGTGCCCGGCCCGCGCCCCGCGCGCGGCGCGTCGGCACCGGCCAGCAGATCGGGCGGCAGCAGCGCGCGTGCCGCATCCAGCACCGTGTCGGCCAGCGCATCGCCCGATCCTTCGCCTTCCGCCTCGCGGGGATCGCCAGATGGCGGCGGTGGCTCCGCCGTCTCGGCCTCTGCCGCGGGCGGTAGCCGGGTGGCGCGCGGGGCCAGCACCAGTCTCGCGGCCAGGCGCAGATCGGCCTCGGTCAGCTCCGCCCGATCGACCAGCCGTGCCGCCGCCCGCGCTGCGCGCAACGCCAGCAGCGGCGCGCGCGCACCAGCCACCCCCAGCGCATCGGCGATCTCGACCAGCGCCGCGATCGCCGCATCCTCGCCGATCGGGGTGGCGGCAGGCGCATCGCCGGGCGGCGCGGGGCTGGCGAGATCGATGTGGAAGGCCAGCCGCTCGGTCAGTGCAGCCGGCGGGCGTTCGTCGTCGCCGATGCCATCGTCGAGCAAAGCGGTCAGGAAGCGATCCGGCCCGCCGGCATCGATCGCATGCGCCACGCGCGCGGCGACGGCCGGATCCAACCGCTCCGCCATCGGCGCGACGATCAGCCCGCCCGCCGCTTCCGCCAGCAGGCCGGGGGTGGTGCGCAGGCCCTGGCCGGCGAGTGCAGCGGCCAGATCGATGCCGCCGGCCAGCCGATCGGCATCGATATGGCCGGGCAGGCGGCGGCGCGGGGCCGCGGCAGGCAGCGCGCGATCGAGTTCGGCCAGAACCTGATCACGCGCGGTGCCGTCGCCGCGCAGGGTGAGCCCGCCCAACCCGAAATCGAGCGCGCAGAGCCGGGCTGCCAGCACCGCATCGGCCAGCGCAGCGCTTGCGCCGGCCGCCGCCGTCATGCCGCCGCCAGCTCGCCCAGCGCGCGTTCGATCCGCACCGTCGATCCGGTCTCGTCGAGCGGGTTGCGCCGCAGCCGGTGGCGCAGCGCCAGCGGCGCGACCTGGCGGACATGCTGGACCTGGACGACGGCATCGCCATCCAGCGCGGCCAGCGCCCGCGAGGCGCGCATCAGCGTGAGTTCGCCGCGCAGCCCATCCGCCCCCACCGCGCTGCACAGCCGCGCCGCCAGCGCCAGCATTTCATCCGGCATCGCGATGCTGCCGACCGCCGCGCGGGCCGCAGCGATGCGCTTCACCGTCCGCTTCTCCTCGCGCGCGAAGCGATCGACGAAGGCTGCCGGATCGCGCTCATACGCGTCGCACCGCTTCAATATCTCGATTCGTTGCGCGATGTCGGCGGGCGTGCGGACCTCGACCGACAGGCCGAAGCGATCGAGCAGCTGCGGCCGCAGCTCGCCTTCTTCGGGGTTGCCGCTGCCCACCAGCACGAAGCGCGCGGCATGGCGGATGCTCAACCCCTCGCGCTCGACCACATTCTCTCCCGATGCCGCCACGTCCAGCAGCAGATCGACGATATGATCCTCGAGCAGGTTGATCTCGTCGATATAGAGGAAGCCGCGATTGGCGCGCGCCAGCAGGCCGGGCTCGAACGCCTTTTCGCCGCGGCCAAGCGCGCGTTCCAGATCGAGCGCGCCGGTCACCCGATCCTCGGTCGCGCCCAGCGGCAGATCGACGAACGGCACCGGCTGCATCGCCTTGCCGCGGGCATGGCGCTCCGGCTCCGGACAGGTGGCGGTGCCGGGTTCGCAAGCGTAGCGGCAGCCGGGGGCGACCGAGATCGGCGGCAGCAGCGCGGCCAGCGCGCGCGCGGCGGTGGATTTGCCGGTGCCGCGATCGCCGAACACCATCACCCCGCCGACCCGCGCATCGACCGCGGCGATCAGCAGCGCGCGCTTCATCTCCTCCTGGCCGACGATCGCCGAGAATGGGAAGGACTGGCGCATCGCCAATGTGTATCACGCACGTGACGTATCACAAGACGGACACTCGCCGATGGCGCTTACCCCTTTCCTCGTCAGCGGCGGCGCGGCGATCGTGCTCGGCGTGGCGGGCGGGCTGCTGACCGAAGTCGGCGCCTGGTACAAGGCGCTGCGTAAGCCGCGGCTGAACCCGCCGGACTGGCTATTCGGCCCGGCCTGGACGCTGATCCTGGGGATGGCGGCGGCCAGCGCGGGCATCGCCTGGCAGGCGGCGGCGGGCCCGGCGGACCGCAACCGCGTCGTGATCCTGTTCCTGGTCAACGCGCTCTGCCACCTGCTGTGGAGCCCGCTCTTCTTCAAGGCGAAGCGGCCGGATTGGGCGCTGGTGGAAGTGATCTTCCTGTGGGGATCGCTGGTGGCGCTGCTGATCGGGCTCTGGCCGATCTCGCAGACGGCGGCGCTGCTGATCCTGCCCTATCTGGTATGGGTCAGCTTCGCGGCGTGGCTGAACTGGCAGATCGTCAAGCTGAACGCGCCGTTCGGGCGGGGTTAGGCCTGGGGCGAACGTCCGACTTTGGTGGGTAGGCGACAGGCAGCTTTCGGATGCATGGAGACAGAAGCCGACGTAAGTGAGATGCGTGAACGCGAGAGGGCATCAGGTGGGCAATCAACGTATTCCCGGCCTCGGGTATCTGATCGCGTTAGGAGGCATATCTTCGTGTCAGCAGGTTAGCGTGAATAGCCAAGTAGAGCGAGAAGCAGAAATCGCGAAAGCGAGACTCTCAGACGGAGGAGCAGTGGAAACGGCAATATCATCCCTAAAGGATAATGGATTTTCCTGTTTCTTATTTGCTGACCGCTCCAAGCTGAGAGGTCAGCCATCCTTTATTTGCCGGAAGATAATCGTCGAGAAAACATGGTGGGGGCACGGAAGTTATCATACCATCAGTGTTTTACTTGATGCTGATGCGGTTAGTGAGATCGCAGCATCAAACGTCCGTATAGATTGGGGCGGTCCAAGGGGCCTTTAAAACGGCCATATGTCAGCTTTTAAGGTTCGCGGTCGCGCCGTCCAACGACAGCCACTGGGCGATAGTGGACATCCCACAAAGGCTGCGATGTCCTCCTTTTGCGCCGACCGAGGGTGGTAGCGGGCATTGAGCAGGCCCCGGTCCCCAACCTCCTAAAGCACGTCCCCGAACATGGCCCACAGCAGGGCGACCCAGGCGATCAGGCCGATCGCGCCCAGCAGCCAGTTCATCCGCTCGCCGATCCAGTCGCGCATCGCATCGGGCTAGCGGGGGTGGGGGCGGGGGACAAGCGGGGTGTTGCGCGGGCAGCGGGCGTGGCATGATCGTGCCGCGCCCCGAACGACCGCGCGGGCCGGGAGATTGCCGATGCTGTTCCTCCTCGCGCTGCTGATCGGCATCATCGCTGGGCTGCGCACGATGACCGCTCCGGCGGCAGTCTCGATCGGCGCGCATTCCGGGCTGGTCGCGCTGGCCACGACGCCGCTCGCCTTCCTAGGATCGATCTGGGCGGCGGGCATCCTGGTGCTGCTGGCGCTGGGCGAGCTGGTGACCGACAAGCTGCCATCCACGCCCAGCCGCAAGGTGCCGCTGCAGTTCGGCGGCCGGATCCTGTTGGGTGCGCTATCCGGCGCGGCGCTGGGCGCGGCCGGCGGGGCGCTGGTGATCGGGCTGACCTTAGGCGCGATCGGCGCGGTGATCGGCACGCTGGGCGGGGCGGCGGCGAGGGCGCGGCTGGCGGCGGCGCTGGGCCGCGACCTGCCGGCCGCGCTAATCGAGGACGCCGTCGCGATCGGCGGCGCGGCGCTGATCATCCTGTCGCTGCGGTGAGCACGCACGACGCGATCATCGTCGGCGCGGGCCAGGCCGGCCCGGCACTGGCGGCCCGGCTGTCCGCGGCGGGGATGACGGTGGCGCTGGTGGAGCGGCATCTGGTCGGCGGCACCTGCGTCAACACCGGCTGCAAGCCCACCAAGACGATGGTGGCCAGCGCCTATGCCGCGCATCTGGCCCGGCGCGGCGCGGATTACGGCGTGAACACCGGGCCGGTGACGGTGGACATGCGCGTGGTGGCGGCGCGGGCGCGCGCGGTGATCCTCGATTCGCGACACGGCAACGAGCGCTGGATCGACGGCATGGAAGGCGTGACGCTGGTCCGCGGCCATGCCCGCTTCGAGAGGCCGGGGCGGATCCGCGTGGGCGAGATGCTGCTGGAGGCGCCACGCATCTTCCTGAACGTCGGCGGGCGGCCCGCGGTGCCCGATCTGCCCGGTGTCGGCGACGTGCCCTATCTCACCAACGCCGACATGATCGCGCTGGAAGCGGCGCCCGCCCACCTCGTGGTGGTCGGCGGCAGTTATATTGGGCTGGAATTCGCGCAGATGTTCCGCCGCTTCGGATCCGAAGTCACGATCGTGGAGGCGGGCCCGCGGCTGATCGGGCGCGAGGATGCCGACACGTCCGAGGCGATCCGCGCGATCCTGGAAAGCGAGGGGATCGCGGTGCGCACCGGCGCCACCTGCATCCAGCTGGCGCGCGAGGGGACCGGCGTTTCAGTCGGCGTCGATTGCGCCGAGGGCGCGCCGCGCGTGGTGGGCAGCCATGTGCTGCTGGCGACCGGGCGGCGGCCCAATAGCGATGATCTGGGGCTGGAGGCGGCCGGCATCGAAACCGATGCGCGTGGCTATATCAAGGTGGACGATGGGCTGGCCGCATCAGCCCCCGGCGTCTGGGCGCTGGGCGATTGCAACGGGCGGGGTGCCTTCACCCATACCGCCTGGAACGATCATGAGATCGTGGCCGCGAACCTGCTCGACGGGGCCAGCCGTCGGGTGTCCGATCGGATCACCGGCTACGCGCTCTATATCGATCCGCCGCTGGGCCGGGTGGGGATGACCGAGGCGCAGGCGCGCGCGAGCGGCCGCCCGCTGCTGATCGCGAAACGCCCGATGACGCGGGTCGGCCGCGCGGTAGAGAAGGGCGAGACTGCCGGGTTCATGTCGCTGATCGCCGATGCCGAAACCCGCCGCATCCTGGGCGCGGCGATGTTGGGCACCGGCGGCGACGAGGCGATTCACGGCATCCTGGATCTGATGAATGCCGACCAGCCGGTCGATACGCTGCGCTGGGCAGTGCCGATCCACCCGACCGTATCGGAACTGTGGCCCACGCTGGCCGGAGACCTGGCACCGGCCGATTGAGGCAGGCTAGGCCGGATTCGGCGCTTTCATCGCCCTGCCGGCAGGCGTAAACCGCGCGCCATGCCCGATGCCATGATTGCCCCCGCCCAGCCCCACATCGTCAAGCGCAGCGATTATCGCCCGCCGGACTGGCTCGTGCCCGAAGTCTCGCTGCGGTTCGATCTCGATCCGGCGCGCACCCGCGTGTTCGCCCGGCTCGAGGTGCGGCGACTGGGCGAGGCGGGCGCGCCGCTGCGGCTGGATGGCGACGGGTTGACCCCGCTTGTCGTGACGGTGGACGGCGCGCCCGCGGACTGGACGGTGGAGGCCGGGCAGCTGGTGCTGGCGCTGGATGGCGACGCGCATGTCGTCGAGACCGAAGTCGAGCTGGTGCCGGAGGCCAATTCGCAGTTGATGGGGCTCTATGCGTCGGGCGGGCTGCTGTGCACGCAGTGCGAGCCCGAAGGCTTCCGCCGCATCACCTTCTTCCCGGATCGGCCCGACGTGCTGTCGCGCTTCCATGTCCGGATGGAGGCGGACAAGGCGCGCTACCCGGTGCTGCTGGCCAATGGCGATCATGTCGGCGCGGGCGATCTGGCGGATGGGCGGCACTTCGCCGAATGGAATGATCCCTTCCCCAAGCCCACCTACCTCTTCGCGCTGGTGGCGGGCGATCTTGCCGTCAACCGCGCCGTCTTCACCACCCGTTCGGGCCGCGAGATCGAGCTTGGCATCTGGGTGAAGGAGGCCGATCTGCCGCGCACCGACCATGCGATGTCGGCGCTGAAAACGTCGATGGCGTGGGACGAGCGCGTCTATGGCCGCGAATATGATCTGGGGGTGTTCAACATCGTGGCCGTGGCCGATTTCAATTTCGGCGCGATGGAGAACAAGGGCCTCAATATCTTCAACTCGCGCTACATCCTGGCCGATCCCGATACCGCGACCGATGCCGATTATGATGCGATCGCAGGCGTGGTGGCGCATGAATATTTCCACAACTGGTCGGGCAACCGCGTCACCTGCCGGGACTGGTTCCAGCTGTCGCTGAAGGAAGGCTTCACCGTCTTTCGCGATCAGCAATTCTCGGCCGACCAGGGCTCCGCCGCAGTCAAGCGGATCGAGGATGTGCGCGCGCTGCGGGCTGCGCAGTTCCCGGAGGATGCCGGCCCGCTGGCGCACCCGATCCGCCCCGAAAGCTATATCGAGATCTCGAACTTCTACACGGCGACCGTCTACAACAAGGGCGCCGAAGTGATCCGTATGTTGCACAGCATGTTGGGCGAGGAACGCTTCCGCGCCGGCTGCGACCTCTATTTCGATCGGCATGACGGGCAGGCCGCCACCTGCGAGGATTTCGTGGCCGCGATGGAAGATGGCAGCGGTGCCGATCTGACGCGGTTCCGGCTCTGGTATTCGCAGGCCGGCACGCCGCGCGTGCGCGCTACACTGGATCATGACGCGCCCACCGGCCGCGCGCGGCTGCGCCTGTCGCAAGCCACGCTGCCGACGCCGGGCCAGCCCGCCAAGCAGCCGATGCCGATCCCGCTGAAGGTCGCCCTGTTCGGCGAGATCAGTGGCCAGCCGTTCGGGCCGGAACAGCTGGTGATGCTGGAACAAGCGCAGGGCGAAGTGCTGTTCGAAGGAATTGGCGAGCGGCCGATCCTGTCGATCAATCGCGATTTTTCCGCCCCGGTGGTGATCGAGGCCGACCGGGCGGCGGCGGACCTGGCGTTCCTGTCGCGTCACGACGACAATCCGTTCGCGCGCTACGAGGCGATGCAGCAGCTGATGGTCGATACGCTGGTGCAGATGGTGGCGAGCGGCCAGGACGATGGCGGCGATGCCGTCGTCGATGCGGTGCGCGACACGCTGGCCGATGCCGCGCTCGATCCCGCCTTTATCGGAGAAGCGGTGCTGCTGCCGTCCGAAGCCTTCATCGGCGATCAGATGCTGGTGGTCGACCCAGATGCGATCGCCGAGGCGCGCGAGGCGCTGCGCCGCCGGCTGGGCGGCGAGCTCGAGGATCAATGGCGCGCCGCTTATGCCAGCGCGCAATCCAACCGGTACGAATATACGCCGCCGGCCAAGGGGCTGCGCCGGCTGCGCACCGTGGCGCTGGGCTATCTGGCGGCGAGCGGGGCGGAGGATGTGCCCGCATTGGCGCTGCGCCAGTTTACCGACGCGGACAATATGACCGATCGGCAGGGCGCGCTAGGCGTGCTCGCCAACGGCACCAGTGCCGAGCGCGAGACCGCGCTCGCCGCCTTCTACGATCGCTATCGGGACAACCCGCTGGTGCTGGACAAATGGTTCACCACCCAGGCGCTCGCCACCCGTGGCGACACGATCGACGTGGTCGAGATGCTGGTGAAGCATCCAGATTTCACGCTGAACAATCCCAACCGGCTGCGTTCGGTCGTGGGCGCCTTCTCGGTCAACCAGCGCGCCTTCCACGATGCCTCGGGTCGCGGGTATCGCTTCCTGGCGGATATGGTGCTGGCGGTGGACAAGCTGAATCCGCAGACCGCGGCCAAGCTGGTCCCCCCGCTCGGCCGCTGGCGCCGCTTCGACGAAGCGAGAGCGAACCTGATGCGCGCCGAACTGCAGCGGATCGTAGCGACCCCGGGCCTGTCGAAGGACGTGTTCGAACAGGTGTCAAAGAGCCTGGGGTAGCGCCAGCAAGCTTCTTCGCCGGCGGCAGCGCGGAAAGCCTTTAACCGCCGATCCAGCCGGCTACTTCACCTGCCACCTGGTTTGCGGCCTGGTTCAGTGCGGGGGCGACCGTTGCGACGTCGATCGTGGTCAGTGGTACGCGGGCTTCGAAGCGGCGGAGCTGCGCGCCTTCGGTGCCGTCGCGGACCAGTGCGGCATCGTAGATCACCACGGCTGATGACGTCGGCTCGTCGACACCGAACGCCAGCAATCGGCCGGTCAGGCGCTGGCCCGATGCAACGACCGGCTGGCGCTGATCGAGCACCACCCGCCCGGTCTTCGCGCTGACGGTTTCGGCCAGCAGATTGCGGAACAGCCGCGCGGGCGGCTCGCTCCACTGTGCATCCTTCAGATAGGCGATCGCGGTTGGGCCCTGCTGCACGGGCACGCGCAGGCTGGCGAGGGCGGCCGGCGTGGTCGGCCAGCTGATCGCGACCGCCTGGCCTTGGGTCACGCTGCGTGCCGCGCCTACCGGTTGCATCGCGGCCGGGGTCATTACCATCAGCGTCGGCGGCACCTTGGGGCCGAACGAGCAGGCCGCCAGCGACAGCGGAGCGGCAAGCAGAAGCGCGCGGATCGGGGTCATGGCTCTCATTTCGGATTATAGTCGGGAAGCTTGTTGCCGCCGAGCACCGCGCCAGCGCCGCCGCGATCGAGGCGGTTGGCGACGCCGGTCAGCGCTTCGGCCATCTCGCTCAGATCACGCACCAACTGGTTGGCCTCGGGCAGGGTCTGGGTGGTGAAGTTCTTCACGCCCGGACGCGCATCCTGCAGCGTCTGATCGAGCGTCTCCATACTGCGCTGGGCGGAAGCGACCGCGCGATTGAGGTTCGCCATCGCCGGCTTCACGTCATTTGCCATCACGCCGTTGGTCGTGCCGGCGAGCTTCGCGATCTCCTGCGCGGCGAGCCCGGCCTGGCGGATCGCAACGCGCGATTCGGCCAGCGTTGCGCGCATGTCCGGCGCACCGTCCGCCAGGCTGCCACTCAGCCGGTCGAGATTGCTCAGGATGTTCGCGATCGAATTCTGATTGCGGTCGTCCAGCAGCAGGCCCAACCGTTCGGTCAGCGTCTGCAGTTGTTCGAGCAGCTTCGGGGCCGAGCTCAGCAACTCGCCGAGCGCACCGGGCTTGGTCGGGATCACGGGCACGCCATAAGGCCCGTTCTCAGCGATCGGCGGTGCGCCCTTGATCGCGCCGTCGAGGTTGATCTGGCTGACGCCGGTGAAACCGACGCCGGCGATGGTGGCCGTGGTACCCTGCAGGATCGGCACGCCATCCTTCACGTTGATGCGCACGCGCACGAATTCGGGCTGGTCGGGCATCAGCGAGATCGAATCGATATTGCCGACCGGCACGCCCGAGAAGGTGACGCTGGAGCCCTTTGCCAAGCCATCGACCGATGTCTTGAAGAAGATGTCGAAACGCTGGTCGTCGGTGCCGGAGAAGCCCGCGATCCAGACGATGAAGCCGAGCGTCATCACGATCAGCGCCAGCACGACGCCGCCGACCAGGATATGGTTGGACCGGTTTTCCATCAGCGCGTCACGCCCCCACTCGCCCGTGCGCCGCTTCCGCGCCCGTCTGATCCCTGTCGTGGTCCGCCCGGTCGGCGGCGTCGGCCGCAACCCGGCCGCGCGGCCCGTTGAAATATTCCTGGATCCACGGATGATCCAACGCCAGCAGTTCCGGGATCGTTCCGACCGCGATCACCTTGCGATCGGCCAGCACCGCCACCCGATCGCAGATGGCGTACAGCGTATCCAGATCATGCGTGATCAGGAACACCGTCAGCCCCAGCGTTTCCTTCAGGCTGGCGATCAGCTCGTCGAACGCGGCCGCGCCGATCGGATCCAGGCCCGCGGTCGGCTCGTCGAGGAACAGGAGTTCGGGGTCGAGCGCCAGCGCGCGGGCCAGACCGGCGCGCTTGCGCATACCGCCCGACAGTTCGGACGGATATTTCGGCCCCGCCTCCACCGGCAGGCCCGACATCGCGATCTTGTAGCTGGCGATCTCATCGAGCAGCTTGGCGTCCAGCCGGCGATAATATTCGCGCAGCGGCACCTGGACATTTTCCGCGACGGTAAGCGTGGAAAACAGCGCACCGGCCTGGAACAGCACGCCCCAGCGGCGGCGCACATTGCGCGCCTCGGTGTCCTCGCGGCCGATCATCGGCTCGCCGAACACCTCGATCTCGCCTTCGGCCGGCTCCTGCAGCCCGATGATCGATCGCATCAGCACCGATTTGCCGGTGCCCGAACCACCGACCACGCCCAGAATCTCGCCGCGCTTCACCTCGAGGTCGAGGCCTTCGTGCACGATCTGATCACCGAACCGATTGGTCAGGTTGCGGACGGTGATCACCGTCCCATCGGTGTCGCAAGTCTGGCTCATATCCAGCCGATCGCCGAATAGAAGACCGCGAACACCGCATCGAGCACGATCACAAGGAAGATCGCCTGCACCACTGCGGCAGTGGTGCGCAGGCCCACTTCCTCGGCATTGCCCTTCACCTGCATGCCCTGAAAACAGCCCGCCATCGCAATGATCAGGCCGAACACCGGTGCCTTCAGCAGGCCCACCCACAGGTCGGTCAGCGGCACCACTTCCTTGATCCGCTGCACGAAGGTGATCGGCGGAATATCGAGCGAGATCCAGCAGAACAGCCCGCCGCCTACGATTGCCACTAGCGAGGAGTAGAAGCCCAGGAGCGGCATCAGCACCACGGTGGCCAGCACGCGCGGGAACACCAGCGCTTCCATCGGCGAGACGCCGATCGTGCGCATCGCATCCACTTCCTCGGCCAGCCGCATCGATCCGATTTGCGCGGCGAAGGCGGATCCGGAGCGGCCGGCGACCATGATCGCGGTCATCAGCACGCCCAGTTCGCGCAGCGTGATCCGCCCGATCAGGTTGATCGCGAACACTTCCGCCCCGAACTGGCGCAGCTGCACCGCGCCCTGCTGCGCAATCACGATGCCGATCAGGAAGCTCATGAGCCCGACGATGCCCAGCGCCTCGACGCCGACCACTTCGAACTGGCGCGCGATCGCATTGCCACGGAAGCGGCGGGGATGGCGGATGATCGCCCAGGCGCTGACGAGCACCGCGCCGAAGAAGCCCAGCAGCCCGACCAGCGTATGCCCCGCCTGCGCCACCGCACCGCCGACCTGGCCCAGCACGCGCAGGAAGGGGGGCGTGCGATCTGGCCGGATCTTGGCGGGCCGATCCCCTTCGGCTACCTGCGCCAGCAGGCGGGTCGCATCCTGATCCGCGCCGGTCACTTCCGCGCCGCTGTCGCGCACCAGCCGGTGGACGAGCCATGCGCCGACCGTATCGATCCGCTCGACCCCCGACAGATCGACCGTGGCGGGCTTCAGCCCTTCCAACCGGGCCGGCAGATCGCGCATCCGGGCAAGCGTCAGCGTGCCGCCCAAGCGGAGCACATCGCCATCCTCGGTGATTGTCGCGGCCCCGCTCATCGCGCGTTCTTCTGAACCGGGATTGGCGCGCGGGCAAGCATCGGCTTGAGAGACGCTTGCGGCGGCGTAACAGTTCCCTATTCCGGCCCCATGCAGCGCATCGCCATCTACGACATGGACAAGACGATCACCGTCCACCCGACCTATGCCCGCTTCCTGGCGCATGCCGCGCGCGCTCTGGCGCCATGGCGACTCGCGCTCGCGCCGCTATCGGTGGGGCCGGGGCTGGCCTATCTCGCCAAGGCGATCGATCGCGGCCGGCTGAAGGAAATCAACCAGCGGCTGCTGCTTGGCCGGCATCTCGATCCGGCCGAGCTGGCCGGCGTCGTCACCGATTTCGCGCGCACGACACTGGCGACCAACATCCGCCCCGGTGCGCTGGCGCGGATCGCCGACGAGCGCGCCGCCGGCTACCGGATGGTGCTGGCGACCGCATCCTACCGGCTTTATGCCGAGGCGATCGGCCGCGCGGCTGGGTTCGACGATGTCATCGCCACCGCATCGCTGGCCGGGCTCGATGGCCGGCTGCGCCCGAAGATCGACGGCGAGAATTGCTACGGCCCGGCGAAGCTGCGGATGGTGCAGGCCTGGCTGGAAGCGCAGGGCATCGCGCGGTCCGATGCGCATATCCGCTTCTATTCGGATCATGTGTCCGACGCGCCGGTGCTGGAGTGGGCGGACGAAGGCTATGCGGTGCATCCGTCGCCCGCGCTCGCAGCGCTGGCGGCCACGAAGGGGTGGCCGGTGATGGACTGGGGAACGGGCAGCCGCGGCCGCGGTTGACAGGCAAGGCGCGGCGCGAGCACGCTTTTACGCCAGGAGTCAGACCCATGCGTACTTTCGGCCCGATCATCACGCTGCTGCTGGCGGCGGCACCGACCGCGTTGTTCGCGCAGGTATCGGCACCCGTCGCCGGCGGCGCGCGTGACACGATGACGACCGGCATTGTCGATCCGCCGCCGCCTGCGCCGGCTGCTACTTTCGATCCGCAGACCGAGCTGTTTCGCGAGCAGCTGCGCGAAGCCCGGCGCGCGGCCCGGCGGCAGGCGCGCGAGACGGCAGCCGATCAGCTGGATCGTACGCGCAGCAGCGGCCAGAGCGCGATCGTGCCGCCGCTTTCCGCCCCGGGCGTGCCGGCGCCCGGCGGCATCGGCCCTGCAGGCGTGCCGGGATCGATGTCGCCGCCGCCCGGAGGCGGCGGCTGACGGCGGCGCGGATCAGACCAGCTTCAGCGCCTGCTCGAAATCGGCGATCAGGTCGTCCGCATTCTCGACCCCGATCGAGATGCGCACCAGATTGTCGGTGATGCCCAGATCCAGCTTGCGCTGATCGGGCACGGACAGGTGCGTCATCCCCGCGGGATGGCTCGCCAGCGTCTCGGTGCCGCCCAGGCTGACGGCGAGCTTGGCGATCTTCAGCGCATCGAGGAAGGCGAAGCTCTCGCGCTCGCCGCCCTTCAGATAGAGCGAGAAGGTCGATCCCGCGCCGGTGCAATGCCGCTGGTAGATGTCGGCCTGGCGCGATCCTTCTTCGAGGAAGCCGAGATAGCCGACGGTCTCCACCTTGGGGTGATCGCGCAGATAGGCGCAGACCTTCTCCGCATTCTCGCCCGCGCGGCTCATCCGCAGCTCCAGCGTTTCCAGCGAACGCAGCAGCATCCAGGCGGTGTTGGGATCGGTGATCGTGCCGATCGTGTTGCGCATTGCGCGGATCGGATCGAGCACCGCCTTCGAGCCGACCGCGCCGCCCGCCACCAGATCCGAATGGCCGCCGGCATATTTGGTCAGGCTGTACAGCACCAGATCGGCACCATGCTTCAGCGGTTGCTGCCACAGCGGGCCGAGGAAGGTGTTGTCGATCACGATCGGCGGCTTTTCACCGGTGAAGATCGCGTCGCGGCTGGCGCGCACCGCCTGCACGTCGACCAGCGCGTTGGTCGGGTTGGCGGGGCTTTCCAGATAGATCATCGCCACGCGGCCGGAGGCGTTGGCGCGCGCCATGATCGCATCGATCTGCGCCCGCGTGGCGCCGGCCGGGAAGTCCAGCCAATGCACGCCGAACCGGCCCAGCACCTTGCCGATCAGCGTCTCGGTTGCGGCATAGAGCGGCGCCGAATGGACGATGGTATCGCCGGGGCGGACGTTGGCCAGCAGCACGGTCGCGATCGCCGCCATGCCGGACGAGAAAGTCAGCGCATCCTCGGCATCCTCCCAGATGCCCAGCCGATCCTCCAGGATTTCCTGGTTCGGCCCGTTGAAGCGCGAATAGACCAGCCCTTCCGCGCCACCGGGGCGCTTGCCGGTCACGCCTTCGAAGTGGCGCTTGCCCGCGGCCGCATTCTCGAACACGAAGGTCGATGTCAGAAAGATCGGCGGCTTCAGCGACCCTTCGGACAGCGCCGGATCGAAGCCATGGCCCATCATCAGCGTGGACGGGCTGAGCTTGCGGCCGCCGATCTCCATCACCTCTGGCTTGGGGCGGCGGCGCGGGGTGGCGCTGGTCAGATCGGCTTCGGTTTCCTGCGGGGCCTTGGGGGGCGTCGCCATCGCGGCTTCCTTCGAGAGATGGTTTCGTTCGTTACTTCCTTAGCCGCGACGCCCCGGTTCAGGCCAGCCCGATCAGGCTGATCTGCCGGCCATAGCCGGACTCGCCGCGATGGGTCGCGCGACGATAGCTGAAGAAGCGCGCCGGATCGGCATAGGTGTCCAACCCCAGCGCCGCGATCCGCCGCACGCCGGCCGCCGCCAGCCGGGCGGTGACATAGGCTTCGATATCGAACTGGTGGCGGCCGGCGCGCCCTTCGGCGAAGAAGCGCTCGTTCGCGGGATCGTCCGCCTCGAACCGCGCACGGAACGCATCGTCGACTTCGTAGGAGGCGCGTGCGATGCAGGGGCCGATCGCAGCGACGATGCCGTCGCGCGACGCGCCCAGCCTTTCCATCGCGGCCAGCGTGGCATCGGTCACCCCGCCGATCGCGCCTTTCCAGCCGGCATGCGCGGCGCCCACCACGCCGGCCGCGTGATCGGCCAGCAGCACGGGCACGCAATCCGCGGTCAGGATGCCCAGCAGCAGCCCCGGCCGATCGGTGACGAGCGCATCGGCGTGCGGGCGCGCGTCGTCTGCGAACGGCGCGGTTACCGCGACCGCCTCGGCCGAATGGACTTGGTGCAGCGTCACCAGCGCCGCCCCCGGCAGCACCGCATCCACCGCGCGCCGGCGATTCTCACGGATCGCATCGCGGTCGTCGTCCGATCCCAGGCCGACGTTCAGTCCGGCATGGATGCCGGTCGATACCCCACCCCCGCGGCCAAGAAAGCCATGCGGCAGGCCAGCCAGCGACGGTGCGGGGATGGGGATGGGGATGATTGGGAAAGCGGCATTCATAGTCCGCGCCTACACCAGCCTACGGCGCCTGCGAAGGCTGATGGGCGCCAAGTCGCCGCTACGAGGATGCTTTGTTTGGCCTCCTGGTAACGGGCCGAAGGTCGGTATCCGTATTCTCGGCAGCAACCAGTTACGCTTCCGGGATGCAATCGACCTTAAGGGTGCGCGGCTGATCGAGTCGAAAAATGTCGCGTATCAAGGTTATACTCGTCAGCTCCGCGACTACGCCGCTTACGCAAACTACAAGGAGTTCACGTTCGAGCTATACGTGCGCGGGCCGCTTCATCCCAGCGGTCAAACGATCCTGAGCGGCCCACTTGAAGCGGCCATCCGCTCGGGCATTATCAAGCCCAAATTTATACCGGGAACTTTCTAATGACCATTAAGCGACGCAAGGTTGGAGCGTGGGATTTGATGCAGGAGCTGCAGCGAGATCCCGAGTGGGTGGAGCGGGACCGTAAACGTCAGGAGAAACATCAAGCATCCGTGGATGCGTTGCAGGCGGAGATGACACCGGAGGAGCAACTCTTCGAGCGAGACTTAGCTGCTGTGGGGAGCCATCTGACGTCGGTCTTCGAGATGGTGAACACGAGCGATAGCTACCCTGAAGCGATCCCGATCCTGCTGAAGCACCTTCCGGTCACGTCCCATCCGGTCCTTCGCCAAGCCATCGGGCGGGCGCTAGCGGTTGCCGAAGCCGAGGGTTTGGCAGGCCCGAAGCTGCTGACGGAACTTCGTCGTGAGCATGATGCCGAGACGCGCTGGGTGTTCGCGAACACGCTGACGATCGTTGCGGATCGCAAGGATACGGAACAGCTAAGGGAGATGGTGGATGATCCAAGCTATGAGGATGTGCGAGAACGGCTCCATCAGGCACTGAAGAACGTATTGTAAGATGCCGATGACGGCAAAAGCTTGATGATTGCACCACCGGTCTGATCCACAGGCTCAGTCGGCGGCGAGGCGATCGGTGAAGCGCTTGCGCCACCAGATCACATCTTCATCACAGATGTTGCGGAACAGCTTGGTCCAGCGGGCGATCCGCTCCTCGCGGGGCATGGCCAATGCGCGATCGATCGCGTCAGCGATGTCGTCAGGGCTGTAGGGATTGACGAGTAGCGCATCTTCCAATTGCGCTGCGGCCCCGGCGAAGCGCGACAGCACCAGCACGCCGGGATCCTCCGGATCCTGTGCGGCGACATATTCCTTGGCGACGAGGTTCATGCCGTCGCGCAGCGGCATGACGAGGCCGATCCGCGCGGCGCGATAGACGCCGGCCAGCACGTTGCGCGGGAAACCCTGGTTCACATAGCGCAACGGCACCCAGTCGATATCGGCGAACGCACCGTTGATCCGGCCGGACTGGGCATCCAGCGCGGCGTGGATATCGCGGTAGCTCTGGACGGTCGCGCGCGACGGCGGCGCGATCTGCAGCATGAAGACGTTGGCATGCGCATCGGGCCGCGTTTCGAGATAGCGCTGATAGCCGTTGAACCGTTCCTCGAGCCCTTTGGAATAATCGAGCCGGTCGACGCCCGCAATCAGCTTGCGGCCGATTGCGCTGTCGACCATGCGGGCATGCGTATCCAGCGCCTGCGCGCTGCCCGCGCTGGCGATGAATTCGCGCGCGTCGATCCCGATCGGGCAGGCGATCGCGCGGATCGTACGGCCGCCGACCGTGACCCGATCGTCTGTCCCGATCGTCCCGCCCATTTCGCGGATCACGTAATCGTGGAAGGTCTCAAGCGGCTCAGTCAAACCAAATGCACCTGCTGTGTCGGCGCGGTAAGGGCAGTACCATGCCTTGCGCCTGCAAACCCGCATCGCCGTTCCGCTACTTCAACTCGTCGCCCGAGGTGATCCGCCTGGTGGTGCTGATGTATGTCCGCTTCCCGCTGTCGCTGCGCAACGTCGAGGACCGGCTGTTCGAGCGCGGGATCGACATCTGCCACGAGACGGTGCGGCTCTGGTGGAACAGGTTCGGTCCGCTGTTTGCCGGTGACATCCGCCGGGCGCGGGTGAGCCGGATGCGTGGCTTCCGACACTGGCGGTGGCACCTGGACGAGATGTACGTGAAGCTGAACGGCGAGATGGTCTACCTGTGGCGGGCCGTCGACCATGAAGGGGAAGTGCTCGAGAGCTACGTGACGAAGAGCCGCGACAAGACGGCGGCGCTATCCTTCATGAAGAAGGCACTCAGGCGCCACGGCTCACCCAAAGCGATCACCACCGACGGCTTGCGCAGCTACGGGGCGGCGATGGACGAGCTAGGCTGCCGCGATCGTCAGGAGGTTGGTCGCTGGGCGAACAGCCGGGTCGAGAACAGCCATCTTCCGTTCCGACGAAGGGAGCGGGCGATGCTGCGGTTCTGCCAGATGAAGAGCTTGCAGAAGTTCGCCTCGGTCCACGCCAACGTCCACAATCACTTCAACCTCGAGCGCCATCTCATCGATCGCAAAGCCTACCGGGAACGACGCTCCGCCGCCTTGGCGGAGTGGCAAGGCCTTGCCAGCTAGGCTGCCACCTTCAAGAGCGACGTGTCTCCAACGGAGACAAGTTCGCGTTAGACTGACAGCACCTTCGCAGCCGATGTACGGACGTAGCGCATTGAGTGTCTGGGATTGGGTCGGTGCAGCAGGGAGTGGCTTCGCGCTGGTGGCATAACCGTTCCCTTGCGATACCTCTGATCAAAGGCTGGTGTGGCATTACCTTGCTATGCAGGCACGTGAATTAAGCTGACTGCGCGATGACATAGGTACCGATCGCAATGACGACAGCGGCGAATCCCCGTTCGAGCAGTCCTTTGCGGGTGCCAAGAACCTTACTTAGCGCCATGCCGCCGATCGTTCCGGCGACGCCACCTGCGACCAGCAGCGCGGTAATGCCCCAATCGACCATACCTGACAGGGCGTAAGAGGAAGCGGTGGTCAACCCGAGCGCGCTCACGACGACCAGCGACGTGCCGATCGCCAAGGGCAGCGGCATCGCTGTCGCGATGATGAGCCCAGGCACGATCAGAAACCCGCCCCCGATCCCGAAGAAGCCGGCAGCAAGCCCGACACCCAGCCCAATTGGAACAAGGCGCGGTAGCAGCGTTGCGGCGCTTTCACGGGTCAGCCGCACGTCCGGCGCTTCGGCTGTGCGGCGTTTGCGCAGCGCTGACAGCCCGACTCCGATCATCAGCGACCCGAATAGAACCAGCAGCCGCTTGCCGTCGAACGCCTTGCCCAGTTCGGCACCCAGCGCCGCGCCTATCATGCCCGAAACCGCAAACACGCCGGCGCACCGCCACTTCACACGGCCAGCGCGGGCATGGCCGATCAAACTGGCGAGCCCGTTAACAGTCACGGCGACAGCGGCCGTCCCGATCGCGGCGTGCGGCGAACCGATCCCGACGACATAGATCAGAAGCGGCACCGCGAGGATCGACCCGCCCCCGCCGACGAGGCCGAGGATCAGGCCGATCACGCCGCCCGATGCAAGTGCGGCAACGACGG
Source organism: Sphingomonas canaveralia (assembly GCF_047238125.1). Lineage (NCBI taxonomy): Bacteria > Pseudomonadati > Pseudomonadota > Alphaproteobacteria > Sphingomonadales > Sphingomonadaceae > Sphingomonas > Sphingomonas canaveralia. Next base: position 2,353,490 of record NZ_JBDFMH010000001.1, on the reverse strand, counting down.
CGGCGGTGTCCATGATCGCCTCAGGCCGCCGAGCGCCGGTTCCAAGGCATGACGCGCAGGAGGTTGGCCATTCCGCACCACCCCGTTACCCCCGCGAACATCAACCCTGCGCCGACGAAGGCGGAAAGGCCGAAGAAAACAGGCGCGACGAACATGCCCAGCAGCACGCCGAGCAGCACCAGCACGCCGGCGGCGATCTGGACCTGCCGCATGATCTCAAGCGGCTGCGATCGATCGGCGACGATGGGTTGCCCGGCCTTTCGCCACGCATCCAAACCACCCCCAAGGATGTAGGCTGGGGCGCCGCCCGCTGCTGCGCCAAGTGGAGCCGCATTGGCAGCAGTGCGCATCCCCGACTTGCAGTGAAAGACGACCGGGCGGCCGTCGCGCGGCAGGTCGCCGATCCGGTCGAGCGGCACGTTCAGCGCGCCAGGGATGCGCTCGCGCGCATGCTCGTCGGCACCGCGAATGTCGATCAGCCGCGCTCCCGCATCAATCACTGCTCGGGTGTCGGCGGGGGAAAGGGTTGCAAGCGTCATCGCATCAATCCTTGCAATAGAGCTGGTAGAGGGTGGCGAGCAGCGTTTCGACGCGCGGGTCGGCAATGGCGTACCAGAGCGTCTGGCTCTCTCGCCGGTAGGTGACGAGGCCCTCGTTGCGCATCTTCGCGAGGTGCTGCGAGCAAGCCGACTGCGACAGGCCGACATCGCGCGCCAGATCACCGACCGTTACCTCGCCATGCTCGACCAGCTTGCACAGCAGCATCAGCCGGCGCGCATTGCTAATCGCCTTCAGCGTGTCGGCCACCTGTCCGGCCTTCGCTTCGAATGTCGGCAGGTCCATCGGCGATTTAAGCATCATCGCTACTCCATTAGATATTGCTTATATAGCATTGCCTAATATATTAGCAAGTGCTAACGGAGGAAATGATGACTGAGCCCTTCATCGAGGCGTTCTTCGACGAACCGACGAACACGATCAGCTACCTCGTCGGCGATCCCACGACGCGGACCGCGGCGGTGATCGATCCGGTGCTCGACTTCGACATGGCGAGCGGCGTCGCCGATACGCGCTCGGCCGAGCGTATCATCGCCTTCGCCCGCGAGCAGAACTGGCGGATCGCGATCGTGCTGGAAACGCATGCCCATGCCGATCACCTGTCGGCAGCACCCTTTATCAAGGCGCACACCAGCGCTTGTATCGGGATCGGTGCGCATATTCGCGACGTTCAGAAAATCTTTCGCCCCGTGTTCGCGATGGACGACCTGCGGACGGACGGATCGGATTTCGACCGGCTGTTCTACGATGGCGACCGCTTCGCGATCGGCGGACTGCAAGTCGATGTCCTGCACGTCCCCGGCCACACGCCGGCCGATGTCGCTTATCTAATTGGCGATGCGGCCTTCGTTGGCGATACCCTATTCATGCCTGATTATGGCACCGCCCGTGCCGACTTCCCAGGCGGAGACGCGCGTACGCTCTATCGATCGATCCGCCGGCTACTCGCTCTGCCCGACGAGACGCGGCTGTTCCTATGCCACGACTACAAGGCTCCAGGTCGCGACGATTATCGCTGGGAGACGACGGTGGGTGAGCAGCGACGATCGAGCGTCCACGTCCACGACGGCGTAAGCGAGGACGAGTTCGTCGCCATGCGCGAGCAGCGCGATGCCGGACTTTCCGTGCCCAAACTCCTGCTGCCGTCGATCCAGGTCAACATTCGCGCGGGCCATTTCAATGAGGCCGAAGCGAACGGTGTCACTTACCTTCGTATCCCGGTGAAGTGGCATAATTCGGGACGCTGAACCGCCGTCTTGGAGCTTGTATAAGTGACACAACCGTCCGGTTTCAACACCAACGCGCAAACGACCGGTTCCCGCGAGGTTTGGGCTGTCGGAAGTCCGCATCGAGTCGTTTGCGTTGGGAGCTAGCTGACCATCCTGTTCATCCCACGATCTGCAACTGATCCGTACCTGCCGAGATGAACAAGCGTCCGCTTCCAAGAAGGCGTGGTATGCGGTCGGATGATCGCTTCTGGTGTCTGGCCAACGCAGCGCTACGACTTGGTCGCACCGGTGACGCTGATCTGGGTGCTCGCGCGGCGGCAAATGGGCCTGCCGCACGGTTCGGCGCGTTCGGTCATTCTGGCGGCGACCTATGTCGTCGTGCTGTTCTCGGTGATTGTGCAGGCAGGCACGATCAGCGGGTGCTGGGACGACTGAACACGGCCAAGGCGGAGACCGACTCATGAAAGCTCGCCTGCTGCGCCTCTCCAACGATCTGCGCGAAAGCTACTGGTTCGTGCCGACGATCATGGCTGTGGCCGCGCTGCTGCTGGCGCTGGCGATGGTCTACTTGGACAGCCACGCCGGCTCGCCTTGGATGGACGGAATGCCGTGGCTTTACGCGGCCCGGCCGGACGGCGCGCGCAGCCTGTTGTCGGCGATCGGCGGCTCGATGATCGGCGTCGCCGGCACGACCTTTTCTGTCACGATCGCGGCGGTCGTCTATGCCTCTGGGCAATACGGCCCCCGGCTGCTGAGCAACTTCATGTCCGATCGCGGCAATCAGGTGACGCTAGGCACGTTCATCGCGACCTTCGTTTACTCGTTGATCGTTCTGCGCACGATCCGCTCGGCTGGCGAGAGCGGGGCCGGGACGCCGGCATTCGTGCCACAGCTCGCGCTGCTCGTGGCGCTGATCCTTGTCCTCTGCTCGATCGCGGTGCTGATCTTCTTCATTCACCACGTGCCGATGCGGATCCACATCAACAATGTGATCGAGCGGATCGGCGATCGGCTGATCGAGGAGATCGACCGCCGTTTCCCCGTCTTCGTGGGCGTCCCGCTGGAGGAAAGATCTGACGATCCGCGCGTGCCCGCCGCCTTTCGCGAGGACGCGAGCCGCGCGGATTGCGAACGCCGCGCGCCCGTCCGTACCAAGCACACCGGCTACATCCAACTGATCGACGAACGCACCCTGCTGGACACCGCACGCGAGCACGACCTCGTCATCCGCCTCCAGTATCAATCGGGCGATTTCTGCCACAGGGGCAGCGTGCTGCTGGAAGCATGGCCCGCCGAACGTTGCGACGAGGATGCCGCTACAGCCCTGCGGGGCGCGTTCGCGGTCGGGTCACGGCGCACCGCGTTGCAAGACCTGCGTTTCCTGATCGACGAACTGGTCGAGATTGCGGCCCGCGCACTGTCGCCCGGCGTCAACGACCCATTCACCGCCAACAGCTGCCTCGACTGGCTGGGGGCCGCGATGGCAGAACTCGCTCGGCGCGATCTGCCGTCACGCTTGCGCGCCGACGGCGACGGCGCACTGCGGGTCATCGCGCACCCGATGAGCTTTTCCGGCTTCATCGACCGCGCGTTCGGCGCGCTGGCGCAATATGCCAGCGCAGACATGATCGCCGGCAAGCGATTCGTGAACGCGCTGGGCGACGTAGCCCTTAGCTGCGATGATGAGGGGCGGATCGCCACGTTGGTACAACAGACCCGCGATTTCCGCGCGCTCGCCGAGGGCGCACTCGACGGCGCCTGCCGCGATGCCGTGCTAGCGCGCGCCGACGACCTACTCCGGGCGCTGGCTGAACCGGATTACAAGCGTCGTCTGCGCGACGGCAACGCCTGGTTGGGAGGAACCGCATGATCGTCGCCATCGCGCTGGTCGTTGCCGTCATTGTCGGGCTGGCGCTGACGTTCGGCAGGTTCGCGCGTTCGGACAGTTGGCGCGCGACGGTGACCCCGCTCGCCTCGATCATCGGCTCGGGATTCCTGATCTGCGGGCCGCTGCTGGCCCGCGAGTTCGGCGGCGCGGCGCTCGGTGCAATGGCCGTGCTGCTGGCGATCGCCTATGCTGCCGGCTGGGTAATCCGGTTCAACATCGTCAACGTCGAGCCGCATCTGGCTGCGGCGCGGTTCAACGATCCGGTCGCATGGCTGGCACGGATCACCCAGGGCGTGCTGGCGCTCGCCTATGCGGTGTCGGTCGCCTATTATCTCAAATTGCTCGCCGAGTTCTCGCTGAAACCGATCGCGATCGATCCCGCATCCCAGCCGCTAGCCGCCAACATCATCGTTACCGTCCTGATCCTGATGATGACGCTGCTGGCGCTGGGCGGCAATCTGCGCAAGGTCGAGCATCTGGCGCATGGCACCGTCTCGATCAAGATCGGGATCATCGCGGGGCTGCTCGCTGCGCTCGGCATCGCCTGGGCAATGAACGACGCGGGCGACCCGCTGCCGCCCGTCAAGCTGTCGTTCGCCAGCGTGCCGATGCTGCTCGGCCTGCTCATCACGGTGCAGGGGTTCGAGACGTCGCGCTACCTCGGCCACGCTTATCCCGCCGAATTGCGGGTCCGCACGATGCGCCACGCGCAGTGGATTTCGTCTGCAATCTATCTCGCCTTCATCGCGCTGCTGACCCCGTTCCTCAGCCGCGCCGCCGCGACCGAGGGTGTGGCTGGCATCCTCGACATCATGGAACTGATCGCACCAGCGCTAGGTATTTTCGTGCTGGCCGGCGCGGTATCAAGCCAGCTGAGCGCCGCCGTCGCCGACTCGATCGGATCCGGCGGGCTGGTCAACGAAGTGTCGCGGCACAAGGTCAGCGTGCCGCTCGCCTTCGCGCTGGCAGGCGCGCTCGCTATCGTCATTGTCTGGCTGACCGACCCGTTCGAGGTGGTGGCGCTGTCGTCGCGCGCCTTCGCGCTATTCTATGCGTTGCAATGCGCGTTGGCGCTGATCGTGTCGGTCAAGGATGGCCAAGGCACGGCGGCGCAGCGGATCGGCTTCGTCGCGATCGGGCTCGTGTGCCTCGTCGCCACGGCGGTCGGCGCACCTGCGGAGGGATGATGACGCCACGATTGCCAGAACAGGCGCGCGACCTGCTGCGTCAGCATGGCCCGACCGCGCCGGTGTGGCGAAGGCGCGTCGCGATCCTGGGCGGAGCGGTTACGATCGGTCTGGTCGCGCTCGGCTTCGCTCACCTCGCCGACTGGGCGGGCGAGCGGTTCGTCGCGCTGGTCGCACGGTGGTGGTGGGCGCCCCTGATCGTGACGCCGTTAGGGTATGCCGCCATCGCCTGGTTGACCGCGCGTGTCGCCCCGGCCGCGCGGGGATCGGGGATCCCGCAGGTCATGGCGGCGACCCGCGATCCAAATCACGCGATGGGCGCGCTCGTCTCGGCGCGGACGGTCATCGTCAAGCTCGTCCTGACGATCGGCACTTTGCTCGTCGGCGCATCGACCGGCCGGGAGGGACCAACCGTACAGGTCGCTGCCGCGATCATGGGCTACGCCCATCGGCTGATGGCGATCCCGTTGCGCGCATCGGTGTTCATCGCCGGTGGCGCTGCAGGCATTGCAGGGGCCTTCAACACGCCGCTGGCCGGCGTTGCCTTCGCCATCGAAGAGCTGGCCGCTGCCTATGAGCAGCGCATGACGCTGCTGGTCATGACCGCGGTGCTGATCGCCGGCATGACCAGCCTGGGCCTGTCGGGCGACTACGTCTATTTCGGTGTCATGCGGCAGACGCTGTCGGTTCGCGAGACGATGCTGGCCGCCCCTGTCGCGGGCGTTTTGGGCGGGCTTTTGGGCGCGTTCTTCTCGCGTGCCGTGCTGGCGACCGGCAGGACGAGTTGGGCGCCCGTTGCTCGGCTGCGCGCGAGGCCAGCGCTGTTCGCCGGATCCCTCGGTCTGATCGTGGCGATCATCGGCGTCGGCAGCGGCCTGACCTGGGGAACGGGCTATGGCGCGGCGCGGGCGATCATCACTGGTGCTGATACACCGCACTGGTTCGGTATCGCGAAGCTGGCGACGACGCTGGCGACTGCGGTGTCGGGAATGCCGGGCGGCATCTTCGCGCCATCGCTCTCAGTGGGTGCCGGGGTCGGCGATATGCTGCGGTGGGCGTTCCCAACCTATCCGGGCGGCGCGATCGTACTACTGGGCATGGTCGCCTATTTTACCGGCGTTGTCCGCGCGCCGCTGACCGCGGTCATCATCATCTCCGAGACGACGGCGAGCCGGGGATTGATGATGCCGCTGCTTGCATCGGCGCTGATCGCGGACGGGGTCGCGCAGACCGTGTCGAAGGAGCGGCTCTACCACGCGCTCTCGCAGACGTTTCTCCCGCCGGACGATCAACGCGAGCACGCCAGCGAGACCGATGACCCGCCTGGCAGGTCATCGTCGAAGGCCAGTAATTGAACGTCCTGCTTGCCACGCCGTCCGCCCACGCAATCGGCGCGATGCTGCTGACGGCGGCCATGTTCTACGGCTTCGTCTCGGGCCGCGCGCGGGTAGAAATCATCTCGCTGTTGACGATCAGTGCGATCGCGCTTGGCCTCTACTGGTTTCCATTGCCCGGCCGATCGCCGACCGACGGACTAAAACTCGCGTTCGAGGGGTTCGGCCACTACGCGCTCATCACGATCTGCGCGCTGATGGTGCTGGGGCGCGGGCTGGTGACCACCGGCGCGCTCGAACCCGCGGCACGATTGCTGACGCGGGTCTGGCGCTTCAACCGGCAGGTCGGCCTGCTCGTCACATTGCTGCTGGCGTTCGGCATGAGCATGATGGTCAACGACACGCCGGTTCTCGTCCTGATGCTGCCGGTGATGGCGGCGATCGCGGCAAATGGCGGGATGCCCGCGTCTCGCACGCTGATCCCGGTGAACAGTGCGGTGCTGATCGGCGGCATGTCGACAACCATCGGCACCTCAACCAACCTCTTGGTCGTGTCGATCGCCGGCGATCTCGGCCTGCCGCCGATGTCGGTGTTCCACTTCACGCCCATCGTGCTGCTGGCGGCACTCGTGGCACTGCCGTTCATCTGGCTGGTGATGCCGCGCCTGCTACCGGACAATTCGGTCGCGGCGGGTCACGAGCCCCGGCGGTTCATCGCGCTGCTGCGGCTGGGCGAGACGTCGGTCGCGCATGATCTGCCGTGGGATCAGGTCGCCGCCAGGCTGCCCGCAGATGTCGAAATCCTCGCCGACATTTCCGCGGGCCGATTGCCGGTCCGCGCTTCGCATGCGGCGCTGGAGGAGACGATGCGCATCCTCGGTGCCACCGCCGCGCCCACTTGGCTGATGGAGCGACTGGCCAGCGGTTATGCGACGACCGGCGAGGACCTGATCGTCGCCGAGTTGGCGGTGACGAAGGACTCCCCGTTGGTCGGCAGGGGCGTCTCGTCCGCGAATGTCGCCGAATTGTACAATGTCGCCATCCTTGGCGTGCATCGCGCGGAGCGGCCGTGGATCGCGCCACCCGTCGCAGACGCCGCGACCAAGAACCCGTTCGACGAGGGCGACATCCTGCTGGTGGCCGGTGCGCTCGCCGGTATCGAGCGGATGGCGCTGGCCGAGAACATGCTCGTCCTCGACGGGGCGAAGGAATTGCCCCGGACGTCGAAGGCGCCGCTCGCCCTCGCGATCATGGCGGCGGCCGTGGTCCCGGCCAGCTTCGGACTCGTGCCGATCGCCATTTCCGCTCTCGGCGGCGCGATCGCGATGCTGGTGACGGGCTGCGTCCGCTTCGACCGTATCAGCCGGGCGCTGTCGGCCAAGGTCGTCGTGCTGGTGGCCGCCAGCATCGCAATCGGTCGCATCGTACTGGAAAGCGGGGCGGCGACGTGGTTGAGCGAGCTGATCGCGCTCGGGCTGCAGTTCCTGCCGCCGGCAGGCGTGCTGGCGGCGGTCATGCTGTTCGTCACGGTGCTTACCAACTTCGCGTCGAACACGACGGCGGCTGCGGTCGGAACGCCGATCGCTTTCAGCTTAGGGCACCAATTGGCGATTCCGGTCGAGCCGCTGGTCCTCGCCGTCTTGTTCGGCTGCAATCTTTGCTATGCAACCCCGGTCGCCTATCAGACCAACATGCTCATCATGTCAGCCGGAGACTACAGATTTCGGGATTACACCCGCACCGGTCTGCCACTCGTCGCAATCATGGTGGTGACCTTGTCCGGGTTGTTGGTGCTTCGCTACGGCCTCTACTGAAGGGCAGTCACAGGAACTGTAAATAGGTCTTGGGGCGCCCACTTATGAGCGCGAAACGTCCGCGGTTGGGTCTTAGTAGGCAAGGTAGCCGGCGGTCGATGCAGCTAGCCTACTGTTACGACCTTCCAAAACGCTATACGACTACGGATCTCCTCAGCCGCTGCTTTTAGAGTCGGAATAATACCACGCGGAGCCGGGATTCTCTGCACCACCCACGTGCAACTTGTGGCCTTTGGAGTTGGCCAGCAGGGCGTTCGCATCCGGCCCGTGGCGCTGCAGTTCGGAGTTGGTGATTTCGCCATCAGCGTTTGCGGGAAGAGGGGGTGTACGGACTCGACATCGCGCCAACCGCTGCTCTTTTTCACGGAATGGTGCGAGGCGATGGTCTTGCCAGTAGGCATGAAGTTGCTGAGTAGGCGTGGGCCATATTGGCCAGAAGCGTAAACAACAACCGCCGCGATTATGACGGAGAAGGTCGTGCCGGCAACGCCGATCATCGAGCCGCCGATCGCCGACAACAGGCTGCGCGCGCCATCAGGCCGCGCCCCATAGAGCCATGGGAGGCTATCCACCCAGGTCGAACCAGAATGGCTGTCGATACAGACCATGCCTAGCGCCAGCAGCAGAGCACCGATCGCCATGAGCGTGGGGATGAACCAGTAGCTCTCGCGCAGTTCGTTCGAGAGGCGGATGAGCCTCGATTTCATGCGGCCGATCCGGTGAAGAAGACCGCTTGGCGAATTGCTCCTCCGATCATCTGGCATTGCCGATGGACAAGGCGAAAGTCTGGCCTGCCGCAGGTGCCGCCTCGGCCGCGACCCCTTGCGTGGCGAGTAACGCCGCTACCGCCCGTGCCCGTCGTTGCGCCAGATTAGGCTGGGCCGGTGGATCACCTGCCGGCAAGCCGGGTACGGTCAGGGCTGGCACGTTCCAACGGCGCGCAGCCCAAGCGGATGTCAGAACCGCAGCCCGGGCGGAGGCATCGAGCGTATCGACGTTATCCGCGAACGCGATCTCGGGCAGCGGCCCGACGGGGGGAACGATCGCGATGCTCCAGCCGTCCGTTTCCGCGGCGGCTCGCGCTTCCAAGGCGCGATAACTCGCCAGGGAGGCACCCGGCAGCGCGACTGCTGCTGCCGTTGCCCGCCGGTGATCGCGATCGATCGTGACATCGTCGGCCGCGACGCCCGTGATCAACGCGACCATGCGCGCCAACGCAGTCATGCGCTGTGCTTCGGCATTGGTCTGATCTGACGCCTGCCGCAATTCCTCGCGCTGTGCGTCCAACGCACCGGCACCCGGATCGAGCAGGATCTGATCGATGTCGATCCGAACCGGTCGGCCGAGCGCGGTTCTTATAGACCTTTGCAGATCGCCGGTTTTCTGCATCTGCCCTCGCGGGGTGATGACCACCGCGCGAACGACGTTTGGCTCGCGATCAAACTCGACCTCAAGCTGCGTGATACGGGCATCCCCGCCGAACCGCTCCGTAAGAAGCGAGCGCACCTGAGACACAGTAAGCGCTTCGCGCGCGATGCGGTTCAGCGAAAGGGCGAGTGGCACGGCCATCAGCGCGAAGACCAGGATCAGCACGATCGTCTGCGTCCAGCTCTGCCGGCTGGAGAGATGATGGCCGAAACCATAGTATCGCGCCATCGCCGTGGCAGCGAGCGCGATGGTGATGAAGTTGGTGGCAAACAGGGCGAAGGCTCCGCCGGCCACAGGCAAATTCCACGTCGCGATGCCATAGCCGACGACCGCGAGCGGCGGCATCAAGGCTGTCGCGATCGCCACGCCGACGATCGTCTCCCCCCGGCCGCGAATGATCGCGAAACTGCCGGCGAGCGCTGCGAACAGCGCCACGCCGAGATCGAACAGATTGGGGCGTGTCCGCGCGACGATTTCTGCCGTCGGCGCCTGCAAGGGCGACAGGCTGACGATGAGCGCCGTGAAGATGATGGCTGCCACGGCCCCGATGGCCAACGCCAAAACCGATCGGCGCATTTCGGCGAAGTCGAACAAGGCCAGGCTGAAGCCGAAGCCTAGGATCGGATTCATCAGCGGTGAGATGAGCATCGCGCCGATGACGACTGCCGGGGACGACAGCAACAGGCCCAACACGGCGATCCCGGCCGACATCATGGTCATGAAGGCGTATCGCGGCGACCAGCCGCTATCCTCAACGATCCGCGCGACGACCGCCTCGTGATCGATCCGCCCGACGATGCGACGGCGCCACCAGCGATAGACTGCGAGACGGATCAAACGCTCGCGGATAGGATCCCGACCAACTGCGACCTGGCTACCGTCCATCGAACATTGTGCTCCCCCGAAAGCCTGTCACCGTGAAATCGGGAGACATGCGGTACGCCTCTAAACGACGCAACATATGTCAGATATCCGGGTCGCGTCCCTGCCCCTCGTCGAGCAACCTCATCACCGGCGTCACCGTCAGACCGTGCAGCAGGATCGAGAGAAGCGCAACGAGGCCGACGATTGCCCACAATCGTTCGCCGGTTGCCAGATCCAAATGGTTGAGCCCATAGGCCAGATAATAGAACGAGCCGACGCCGCGTATTCCGAAAAAGGCGATCGTCGACTTCTCGGCAATGCTTGCCTTGAAGCCGAGCAGCGCGACGAGCCCGCCGAGCGGCCGCACGACTAGCAAAATCACCACGGCCGCTACGACATCGATTGCCTCAAGCGAACCCAGCAAGCCGCTGACGATGGCACCGCCAAAGAGCAGTAGCAGGACCATCATCGCCAAACGTTCGATCTGCTCGGTCAGATCATGCATCTGCCGGTTGAATTCGTGATCCCGGTGGGACCGGCGCAGTGTGAGTGCAGTGACGAAGACGCTCAGGAAGCCATAAGCGTGGATCACTTCGGTCAGGCCATAGGAAATGAACGTCGCTGAAATCGCGATCAGGCCATCTCCAGTTTTCGAAAGCCTGGTATCGGCAGGAACGTGAAAGGTGAGCCAACCGAACAGTCGCCCGATCAGCCACCCTCCGATCACGCCGACCGCGATTTCCCAGATCACATTGTGAAGCACCCACTGCTTCGCCCATGGCTCGCCGGTTGTGGCCGCGAGCCCGATCGCAATGGCGAGGTGAACGAACGGGAATGCGAGGCCATCGTTCAGCCCGGCTTCGGATGTCAGGCCGAAGCGCACCTCGTCTTCGTCACCGGATTTGGGTGGGCCGACCTGTACGTCCGACGCCAGCACCGGATCGGTCGGCGCGAGGCTCGCGGCAAGGAGTAAAGCTGCCACCCAAGGCAGGCCCAGCATCAAGCCTCCGATGCCCGTTATCACCATGATGCAAAGCGGCATCGTGATCGCGAGCAGCCGCCAGGTTACATTCCATCGCTGCCAGCTGAACGGGCGATCGAGCTTCAGCCCGGCCCCCATCAGCGCGATAATGACGACAAATTCGGTGAAGCGCTCGGTGATTTCAGGATAATCGAGAGGGAGCGGCCTGAGGCTGACTGCCGGAAGCGAGAAGATGATCGCGCCGATCGCGATACAGACGATCGGCAGAGACAGAGGCAGTCGCTTCAAAGCCAGCGGGAGCCAGGCGACGAGGGCAATGAGAAACCCTGCTGCCGTCAGGATCAGAATATAGGGGTCGGGGGAGATTTCAGGCAGCTGCACCGGTCTTGAACGCAGCAACCTAAGCGCCGTTCAACAGACTTCTGTGATCGGCCTATCAGCTGCTCGCCAATTCGATTTCCGCACGAGAGCGCGGCAGCGCCAGCGGCATATCGCGCGCGATGAATTCAAGCATGGCTTCGCGGACCTCGCAGCGCAAATCAAACGCAGCCGATGCGTCCTTGGCCGTCACCAAGGCGCGCACCTCGATCAGGTTGGATTTCATGTCCGTCACCTGCAGATTGTAGAAGCGCCCATCCCAAAGCGCACAGGTCCTCACATAGCCACCAAGCCATTCACGCAGGCGCCCAATATCTGTGCTCGGGTTCAGTTGCCAATGCACGCTTCCAATCAATTCACTGGTCTGGCGCGTCCAATTCTGGAAACTACTGTCTAGAAACCGCGACACCGGAACAACCAATCGCCGCTCGTCCCATAGTTTGACGACGACATAGGTCAGGCGGATATCCTCGATCCGGCCCCATTCACCCTCGATCACCACGACGTCGTCCAGCCGGATCGGCTCGGTAAACGCCATCTGCAGCCCGGCGATCAGGTTCTTGAGCGCGGGCTGCGCGGCGGCGCCGACCGCCAGCGCCGCCAGCCCCGCCGATGCGATCAGCGTGACGCCGATGCTGCGGATGCTGGGGATGCTCATCAGCATCAGGCAGAAGCTGATCAGCCCGACCGCGATCAGCGCGATCCGGTGCAGGATGCTGGCGCGGGTGCGGCGTCGACGCGCGCGCAGATTGTCCGCCACGCTGATGTCGGCGCGGGCCTGGACGATCTGGTTGATCGCGCCGAGCCCGCCGATCGCCAGCCAGCCGAGCAGCGCGGGCATCAGCAGCCCCGACACCTGCCGCCAGACCTGACGGCCATCCGCATCGAGAGCGAGCGCGGGCTGGATCGCCGACAGCGCGAGGGCCACCAGCAGCCAACGGGCCGGGTGATCGAGCGCGCGGACCAGCGTCAGGCCGGTCGACGATCCGGCGCGATCCATCGCGCGGCGCGCGATCGCCGCGATTACGGCATGGATCAGCAGCGCGGCCAGGATAGCGATGAGTGCCGAGAGCCAGGGCCTCAGCCAGGCGGGGAGCAGCGCGAGCAGATCCAGCAGTCTCGTCCTTCGAATGGGGCAGGATGGGCGGCTTCCTAATCGAGCCGGGCGTGATCCGTCCAAACGCCAGCGACGGCCGGAGCCGGAACCAGGATCGATCGCATCAAATGTCAGGTCGATGGCAAGCGCATCGGTGTGCGTAGCAAATCACGACAAGATGATGATGGACCGTTGGGCATCTTTCGAGGCGTGAGGGAACTGCGCACAGGTCGATGCGTATGCTTTTACAGACTGTCCTTTTGGACAAATCGCCACAGCCATGGATCACGCGGCCGATAACGTTGCCGCCGATGTGCGCAGGCGTGCCAATGATCCGGCAAGATCAATGAATGGATTAAGCATGAGACAATCGAAAGCTGCCATTGCCGCGCTGCTCGGCACGAGCCTCGCCATCGCCGGTTGTGCGGCGACATCAGAACCTATGCAGAGCGCTTCGGCACCAGCATCCGCGGCGCCAGCCGGTAGCCCTGCGCCCATCGCCACCGCGCCGGCCGAAGCCTATCCAGTCGTGGGCGGAGCGCAGATGCTGCCCACGCTCACCATCATCGAAAACGCATCGAAATCCGCCGAGCACACCACGCTCGTGCAGGCGATCAAGGCCGCCGGGCTAGTGGATGCGTTATCGGGGCCCGGCCCATTCACGGTATTCGCGCCCAACAATGCGGCGTTCGGACGGCTCCAGCCGGGTACGCTTGACACGCTGCTGAAGCCTGAGAACAAGCCCCAGCTCGAAACGCTCCTCAAGTTCCACGTCCTGCCGCAGGCGTTGACTGCGGAGCAGATCAAGGCGGCGATCGCCGCGGGCGGCGGCAGCGCATCCTTCCCCACGCTGCAGGGCGCACCGATCATCGCGCGGATCGAGGGCGCGAACATCGTGCTGACCGGCGGCCAGGGCAATATCAGCTATGTGATCCAGAGCGATGTCGCACAGTCGAACGGCGTGATTCACGTTGTCAACGGGGTGATCGCACCGCCGGTCTGATCCACAGGCTCAGTCGGCGGCGAGGCGATCGGTGAAGCGCTTGCGCCACCAGATCACATCCTCGTCGCAGATGTTGCGGAACAGCTTGGTCCAGCGGGCGATTCGCTCCTCGCGCGGCATGGCCAATGCGCGATCGATCGCGTCGGCGATGTCGTCGGGGCTGTAGGGATTGACGAGTAGCGCATCTTCCAATTGCGCCGCGGCCCCGGCGAAGCGCGACAGCACCAGCACGCCGGGATCCTCCGGATCCTGAGCCGCGACATATTCCTTGGCGACGAGGTTCATCCCGTCGCGCAGCGGCGTGACGAGGCCGATCCGCGCGGCGCGATAGACGCCGGCCAGCACGTTGCGCGGGAAACCCTGGTTCACATAGCGCAACGGCACCCAGTCGATATCGGCGAACGCACCGTTGATCCGGCCGGACTGAGCATCCAGCGCGGCGCGGATATCGCGGTAGCTCTGGACGGTCGCGCGTGAGGGCGGCGCGATCTGCAGCATGAAGACATTGGCGTGCGCATCCGGCCGCGTTTCGAGATAGCGCTGATAGCCGTTGAACCGCTCCTCGAGCCCTTTGGAGTAATCGAGCCGGTCGACGCCTACGATCAGCTTGCGGCCGATTGCGCTGTCGACCATGCGGGCATGCGTATCCAGCGCCTGCGCGCTGCCCGCGCTGGCGATGAATTCGCGCGCGTCGATCCCGATCGGGCAGGCGATGACGCGGATCGTGCGACCGCCCACGGTCACCTGGTCGTCGGCGCCGATCGTGCCGCCCATCTCGCGGACCACATAATCGTGGAAGGTCTCAAGCCATTCGCGGGTCTGGAAGCCGACCACGTCATAGGCGAACAGCGCCTCCACCAACCGGCGATGTTCGGGCAGCGCGGTCAGCAGCCGGGTCGGCGGCCAGGGAATGTGCAGGAAGAAGCCCAGCCGGTTGGTCAGCCCCTGCTGCCGCAGCACCCAGCCGAGCGGGATCATGTGATAGTCATGCACCCAGATCAGGTCGTCGGGCAGGATGTGCGGGCCGATGACCGTGCCGAACAGCCGGTTGACGCGTTCATACCCGCCCTGGAAGTCGCGCTCGAACTCGGTCAGCCCCAGCCGGTAATGGAAGAGGGGCCAGAGCGTGCGGTTGGCATAGCCGTCATAATATTCCTCCACGTCCTGTTCGGGCAGATCGATGGTGGCGGAGGTCACGCCGTCATAAGTCTCGAACCGGGCCTCTGTGGTCTCGCCGGTCTCGCCCGACCAGCCGAACCAGATGCCTTCGGCCTCGCGCAGTGCGGCGGTGAGCGCCACTGCGAGCCCGCCCTGCGCGCCGGGCTGGTCGGCAGTCGGCGCCGAGACGCGGTTTGAGATGACGATGAGGCGGCTCAACGGATCGCGCTCCATGGCTTGCTGAGCAGCACCGCGCAGTTGATCATGCCGACTAGCGAATAGGTCTGCGGATAATTGCCCCAAAGCTCACCGGTCACCGGATCGATGTCCTCCGACAGCAGGCCGGCCGGCGTGCAGCGCGACAGCATTTCTTCGAACAGCAGGCGGGCATCCGCATCGCGGCCGGTGAAATGCAGCGCCTCGATCAGCCAGAAGGTGCAGACGTTAAACGCGGTGTGCGGCAGGCCGAAATCATCCTCGATCGCATAGCGCAGCATGTGCGATCCGCGGCGCAAACCGGCCTCTACGGCCGCCAGCGTACCAAGGAAGCGCGGGTCACTCGGGGCGAGGAAACGCAGGTCGAGAAGCTGTAGCAGGCTGGCGTCGAGATCGTCGCCGGCGAAGGTGGCGGAGATCCGCTCGGTGTCGGGGCGCCAGGCAGCGGATTCGATCCGCGAGCGCATCCGGTTGGCCCGGTCGCGCCAGAAGCCATGCTTCTCGGGCAGGCCCAGCACCTCCGCGGCGTTGGCGAGCCGGTCGCACGCGGCCCAGCACATAGCGGCGGAATAGGTGTGGACATGGCTCTTGGTGCGCAGTTCCCACAGCCCGGCATCCGGCTTGTCGAAGCTCTGCCAGGCGCGTTCGCCGACAGGTTCGAGCGCCACGAAATCCTCGATGCCGCCGATCCGCAGCAGTCGGTGATCGAAAAAGGCCTGGGCGTTCGACAGGATGATCTGGCCATAGGCATCGTGCTGGATCTGTTCATAGGCCTGGTTGCCAACGCGGACCGGGCCCATGCCGCGATAGCCGGACAGCGCCTCGGCCTCGCGTTCAACCAGCGTCGCTTCGCCGCCGACGCCGTAGAGCGGCTGGATATGACCATCGCGGGCATTGTCGACGATGTTGCGCAGATATTCGAGATAGGATTCCAGTACGTCGAGTGCGCCGAGCCGGTTCAGCGCCTGCACGGTGTAATAGGCGTCGCGGATCCAGCAGTAGCGATAGTCCCAGTTCCGGCCGGAATCGGCATGTTCGGGGATCGACGTGGTGAGCGCGGCGACGATCGCGCCGGTTTCCTCATGCTGACACAGCTTCAGCGTGATCGCCGCGCGGATCACGGCCTCCTGCCATTCATAGGGGGTGGCCAGGCCGCGCACCCAGAGCCGCCATTCGTTGATGGTGTGATCCAGCATCGAATCGAGCGCCGGGCCGATCTCCTGCGCAAAGCTCTCATCGGGCCCGAGGAAGAAGTGCAGTGGGCGCTCGACCCGGAACAGCCGCTCATCCTCGATCCAGCCGATCGCGGCAGTCGTCGAAAGCCGCAGCACGCGATCGGCGACCAGATAACGGATGTGGTTCGAACCGCGCGTGGTGGTCGCGCGGGTTGCCCCCCAGTCACGCGCCGGGCGCAGCCGCATGCGAATCCGCGGGCTGCCGGCGACGGGCCGCACGATGCGCGCGAACGCCACCGGGCGGTAGATCCGCCCATTATGCCTGTAGCGCGGGCAGAAATCGATCACCTCGATCGCATTGCCCTGGCCATCGACATGCCGCGTCACCAGCACCGGTGTGTTGCGCAGATAGGATTGGGTCGTCTCGACCGCGCCGTCGAGATCGATCTCCCAGAAACCATAAGCGGTCTCGCCGGCAGGGGGCTTGTCGTCGAGGAGCGAGCAGAAGGCCGGATCCCCGTCCACCCGGGGCGTGCAGCCCCACACGAAGCGGCCGGCGCGATCGACCAGCGCCGAGACCTGGCAATTGCCGATCGGCCAGAGTTCGAGCGTCGCAGTCATGCTGCGTATCCCAGCCACGCGCGGACGGCGGCGACATCGGCAAGGCGGTAGCGCGCTGCGGTGGGGCGGGGCGGCCCGACCAGGACGGGCATGCCGCCGAGTGTCGCCACGACCGCAAAGCCCGCCTCATCGGTCAGGTCGTCACCCAGGAAAATCGGCTTCGTACCGGCGAAACCCGGCTGTCGCATCAACCCGGCGATACCCGCGCCCTTGTCGTGCCCGGCGGCATGAAGCTCGATCATCATCTTCCCATCCTGAACGACCAACCCCGTATCCGTCGCGATCCGCTCTGCAAGCGCACGGGCCTCCCCTTCTAACGCCGGTGCCATCCGGTAATGGATCGCGATCCCCAGCGATTTCGCCTCGATCACGACGCCGGCCCGATCGCCGATCTGCGCGCGAACGATGCGTTCGGCCTGCGCCAGCGAGGCCGGCCGATCGGGCGACAGGTGGCGATCGCCGATGCGCATCTCAGCGCCGTGGCTGCCGACCAGCGCGATCCCGCCGAGCGCGCCGCCCAGGAAATGTTCGAGCTGCGCGACCGACCGTCCACTGACCAAGGCGATGCGGCCGCCGAAAGTTCCCGTCAGCCGGCCGAGCAGGGCAATCAGCGGAGGATCGAAGGCCACTGCGTCCGGCCGATCGGCCAGGTCGACAAGCGTCCCGTCGAAATCGAGCAGCAGGCTCGCGCCGGCGGAGAGCAGGCCGGGTGGACGGGGCAGCGGCACGGACGCGGCGGAAGTGCTAGGCATATCGGGCATGGCCCTGTCTAGCGGCCCGGGCGCGGTCTGGCACGGGCAATGGTCCGGGGATCGCCACCGCTCGGCGGCATTGTGCGAGCACATGGCCGGATCGGCCCGATGGATCGGCGCCGGACTCGCGCGCCTCGGCTACCAGGCGCTAGCTTGCCGGCGGCAGCCAGCTCGTGTCGAAATCCGCGTGGCGGTTGACATGGTTGGAGATGCGCCGGAGCCGCTGTTCGTCGAGCAGGCAGAGCGAGGTGCCGGACCGGGCGATCAGCCCCTCCTCGACCAGCACGCGCATCATCCGGTTGACATGGACCGCGGTCAGCCCGGTGGCGTCGCCGATTTCTTCCTGGGTCAGCGGGAAGACGATCGTGGGCCCGAGATCTGGATTCATCGCGCGCAGCCGATCGAGCGTGTCGAGCAGCAGCGCTGCGACGCGCGCCTTGGCCGATGTACGGCCGAGCGAGGCCAGACGGTCGGTCAGCGCCACACGCTCGGCCTGGGAGATCAGATAGATCAGCGCCGCCAGCCGCGGATGATCGACGAACGTGCGGCTCAGCGCCGCCTTGTCGAACGGGCAGATCACGACATCGGTCAACGCGGCGATCGATTCCGTCGCCTTGACGAACGCAACGCCCGATGCGCCGGCCAGTTCGCCCGGCAGATGGAGGCGCAGGATCTGGCGGCTGCCGTCGTCCAGCAGCACATAGCTGTGCAGCCAGCCCTGTCGGACGATGTAGGCATCGGTCGCGCGGTCATGTTCCTGCTGCAGGATCGTGCCCCGCTTCAAGGCACGCGGTTGCCCTTCCAGCCGGCCGAGCGCGGCATTTTCCGCGGCTGTCAGAGCCACATAGTGGCTGAGCCGCTCGGCGAGAAAACTTCCCGTCACCAATTTTCCGTCGCGATTTTCCCAATCCCCATCGCCAGTTAGAACAAAGCGGGACACTGCGCGCTAACAATGATCAAGGTGCCGACAGAAAGCCGCAGGGCCGGCCCGGGTTGATCGCACGGGTGAAAGCGATAGACGATCCGGCATGGACAGGATCATCATCCGCGGCGGCCGGCGCCTATCGGGCCGCATCGCCATATCGGGCGCGAAGAACGCCGCGCTCACGCTGCTGCCCTGCGCGCTGCTGACCGATGAGCCGTTGACGCTGCGCAACCTGCCGCGGCTGGCCGATGTCGACAGTTTCGGCCACCTGCTGAACGAGCTCGGCGTCTCGACGATGGTGGAAGGCACGCGCGGCGAAGTCGGCCGCGTGATGACGATGCGGGCGCTGAAGATCGGATCGACGGTCGCCCCCTACGATATCGTGCGCAAGATGCGCGCCTCGATCCTGGTGCTGGGGCCGCTGCTGGCGCGCGCCGGGGAGGCGACGGTATCGCTGCCCGGCGGCTGCGCGATCGGCAACCGCCCGATCGACCTGCACCTGAAGGCGCTGGAGGCGCTGGGCGCCGAGATCGAGATCACGGCCGGCTATGTGAAGGCCACCGCGCCCGAGGGCGGGCTGAAGGGCGGACGGATCGTGTTCCCGCTGGTTTCGGTGGGCGCGACCGAGAATGCGCTGATGGCCGCGGTGCTGGCACGCGGCGAGACGATCATCGACAACGCCGCGCGCGAGCCCGAGATCACCGATCTGGCGCGCTGCCTGGTGGCGATGGGGGCGGAGATCGCGGGCATCGGCACCGAGCGGCTGGTGATCCAGGGCAGGGAGCGGCTGCACGGCGCCACCTATCAGGTGATGCCGGACCGGATCGAGGCGGGCAGCTATGCCTGCGCGGCGGCGATCACCGGGGGCGATATCGAACTGGCCGGCGCGCGCGTCGACGATATGGCAGCGATCCTGGAGGGGCTGCGCGATGCGGGCGTGACGGTGGAGCCCGGCGCGAGCGGGATCCGGATCGCAGCCGATGGGCGGCTGAAGCCGCTGACGCTGTCGACCGCGCCGTTCCCTGCCTTCCCCACCGACATGCAGGCCCAGTTCA
This sequence comes from Sphingomonas canaveralia, assembly GCF_047238125.1. Classification (NCBI taxonomy): domain Bacteria; kingdom Pseudomonadati; phylum Pseudomonadota; class Alphaproteobacteria; order Sphingomonadales; family Sphingomonadaceae; genus Sphingomonas; species Sphingomonas canaveralia. The sequence goes on along the minus strand of NZ_JBDFMH010000001.1, from coordinate 2,333,827 downwards.
TGGCGATGCTGGCGCTAGCGGACGGGGCGAGCGTATTCACCGAGTCCATCTTCGAGAACCGCTACATGCATGTGCCCGAACTGGCGCGGATGGGGGCGGACATCCAGGTGCGCGGACGATCTGCGGTGGTGCGCGGGGTCGACCGGCTGGCCGGTGCCGAGGTGATGGCCACCGACCTGCGCGCATCGATGAGCCTGATCATCGCAGGGCTGGCGGCGGAAGGCGAGACGCAGGTCCACCGCGTCTATCATCTCGATCGCGGCTATGAACGGCTGGAAGAGAAACTGTCCGCAGTCGGCGCGGATATCGAGCGCGCCGGCGGCTGACCGATCAGCTGGCGGGAACGAACTGCACCCGCCGGTTGCCCGCGGCATAGCCGCCAGCGCCCGGTAGCGGCTTGTCGAAGCCGTAGCCGCGGGCATCGAGACGGTCGCTCGCGACGCCGAGCGAGGCGAGATAGCTTGCAACCGCTTCGGCACGGCGCTTCGACAGGTCGAGATTATAGTCGCGGCTGCCGACCGCATCGGTATGCCCCTCCACCACGAAGCGGCGGCCGGCCAGCTGCGGCATCGCCAGTGCGCGGGCGAACTGCTGCGCTTCAACGCGGCCCTGCGGCGTCATGCTGGCGGAACCGGTATTGAAGGTTATCCGCATGTCGATCCCGCCCGACGCCGGCGCGACGACGCGGCGCGGTGCGCGCTGTGCAGCGGCGGTCTGGGCGGGGCGGGCGCGAGCCGGCGCCGCGGCGGGTGCCGTCCTAGACTTGGCGAAGCTAAACGCGGCCTCCGCGGGCACCTTCAACTGATCGGAGCGGCTTCCCGGCGGGGGCGCGCAGTCGCCGGTCAGTTCGCAGACGATCTGGTCGGCCGAGCGGCTGGGCTGCTGGGCGGCGGCCACGCCTGCGGTCAGCGCGAACCCGGCGGCGGCGGCAACGATGAACGTCTTCATGATCGGCCCCTGATCCTGTGCGGTCGGACATCGTCCGTTCCATGCCGGAGCCTAATATTTCGATTCGGCATGGACTTGCTATGCCGTTAGGCACAGTCGGCAATCTTGTTCGCGGCCTGCTTCAGCCGATCGTGTCGACCAAATGGATCAGCGTGCCGACCAGACCGCCGACCAGTGTGCCGTTGATGCGGATATATTGCAGGTCGCGGCCGACCGCCTGTTCCAACCGGCCGGTGATGGTGCGCGCATCCCAGCCACGGATCGTCTCCGACACCAGCTTGACGATACCGTCGCCATAGCGTGCGACCGCGCCGACGGTGGCACGGCGGGTGAACTGGTTGATCGATCGCGCCAGTTTCGGATCATTCTGCAGCGTCTCGCCGAACTGGCGCAGCGCATCGCCCAGCCGCCCGGCCAGCGCCGCCTGCGGATCGCGCACCGCCTGCAGCAACGCCGCACGAGCCTGTTCCCAGATGCCGTCGATCCAGCGGGTGACGGCGGGATTGTCGATCATCTCCTCCTTGAAGCCTTCGACCCGGGCGCGCATCGCGGGGTCGCGTTGCAGATCCCAGGCCAGGTTCACCAGCCCTTCCTCCGCCTTGGCGCGTAGCGGGTGTGCGCGGTCGCTGGCCATGTCTGCGATCAGCTTGTGCAACCCATCCAGGATCGCGTTGGCCAGCTTCTCGTCCAGCCCGGTCCAGCGCAGGATCGATCCCGCCTTGTCATTGACCATCGCGCGGATCAGCGCCTCGTTGGCGGCCAGCGTGCGGCCCGCCCAACCGATGATCCCGTCGATGATCGGCAAATGGCGATCCCGCGCGATCGCGGCATCGAGCGACTGGCCGAGCATCGGTGAGAGATCCAGCCCGCGCAGCCGGCTGGCGATCATCGCCTTGGCCATGCCGCCCAGCCGCTGATCGTCAAGCGACTCCAGGATCGTGGCGGCCAGCCGCGAAGCGCCCTCGCGCATCCGCCCCGTGCGCGGCGGGGCAGCCAGGAAGCGGCCGAGCGCGCCCGCCACGTCGATCCGCCGCATCCGCCGCGCGACGACGGACGCGGTCAGGAAATTGTCACGCAGGAATACCGCCAGCGTATCGCCGATCCGATCCTTGTTGCGCGGAATGATCGCGGTGTGCGGAATCGGCAGGCCCAGCGGATGGCGGAACAGCGCGGTCACTGCGAACCAGTCCGCCATGCCGCCGACCATGCCGGCTTCGGCAAAGGCGCGGACGAAGCCGACCGCCGGGTGCGCGCCTTCGAAATAGCGCGCGACCCCGTAGATCGCGGCCATCAGGACGAGCAAGCCCGTGGCCGCACGGCGCATCGCCGCGGCGCCATTCTGCCCGTTTGCCAGCCTGTCCGTCCCCATGCGTCCGCCCATGATCATAGAATGACCGGGCGAGCGCTTGGTTCAAGCGGGCTATTCGGCAGGCTGCAGTTCCGGATGGCCGCGTTCGCCGCCGTTGGTGAGCCCGCGGGCCAGCTTCGGTCCGATCCAGCGTTCGAAGCCGACCGCCAGGCTGAAGGCGGCAGGCACGATCAGCAGCGTCAGCAGCGTCGACAGGATCAGGCCACCGATCACGGTGATACCCATCGGCGCGCGCCATGCGCCGTCACCTGACAGCGACAGCGCGGTCGGGATCATGCCCGCGACCATCGCCACCGTCGTCATCACGATCGGCTGCGCGCGCTTGTGACCGGCATCGATGATCGCCACCGACCGCGCCACCCCCTTGTCGATCTCTTCCAGGGCGAAATCGATCAGCAGGATGGAGTTCTTGGCGACGATGCCGAGCAGCATCAGGATGCCGATGTAGACGGGCATCGAGATCACATTGCCGGTCAGGTGCAGCGCCAGCAGCCCGCCCAGCGGTGCCAGCAACAGCGATCCCATGTTCACGAACGGCGGCATCAGCCGGCGATAGAGCAGCACGAGCACCGCGAACACCATCAGCACGCCCGAGACGACCGCGATCACGAAGTTTATCAGCAGTTCCAGCTGCCACTTGGAATCGCCCAGGTTCAGCTTGGCCACGCCCAGCGGCAGATTCTTCATCGCCGGCAGTTCGTTGATCTTGGTCATTACCGCGCCGGACACCTGACCCGGCGCGAGATCCGCGCCGATCGTGACGCGGCGGATCTGGTTGGATCGCTGGATCTGCGTGGGCCCGGCGCCGAAGCTGATCTTGGCCACGGTCTTCAGCGGCACCGATCCGCCGGTCGCGGTCGGCACCGGCAGATTCTCGATCGTCGCCAGGCTTTGCCGCGACCCCTGGTCCAGCGCGACACGGATCGGGATCTGGCGATCGGACAGCGAGAATTTCGCGCTGTTCTGCTCGATATCGCCCAGCGTCGCGATCCGGATCGTCTGGCTGAGCGCGGCTGTGGTGACGCCGAGATCGGCGGCAAGATCGAAGCGCGGCGAGATCGTGATCTCGGGCCGCTGCAGATCGCCGTTGATACGCGGCGCGCGCACCTCGGGCATCTTGGCCATTTCGTCGACCACCGCCATCGCCGCCTGGTTGAGCAGTTTGGGATCGTCGCCACCCAGCGTCAGCGAGATGTCGCGGCCGGAGAAGCCGCCGCCGCCATTCTGCGCGCGGAAGAAGACGCGTGCATCGGGCACGGTGTTCAGCGTCGGCGCCAGCGCGCGTTCGAATTCGATGCTGGTGCGTTCGCGATCCTTTTTCAGCCGCATGTAGATGGTGCCGCTGCCCACGCCGATCCGTTCGAACGCGTGCTGCACTTCGGGCTGCTTCTGCAGGATGGCGACCACCTGGTCGGCCACCGCCTCGGTCTGCCTCAACGTCGATCCCGGCACCATCTCGATGCGAACGGCGGAGAAATCGGTATTGACCGACGGCTGGAAGGTTTGTGGCAGCGACGTGAAGCTGACGATGGTGAGCAGGAAGGCGACGACGCCGACCATCATTACCCAGGCGCGATGATCGGCGAACGGTGCCAGGAACCGCTTCCAATCCGTCCGGCGGCGGATCCGGCTGGCCCAAGTCCGGTCGAGTGACCAGCGCAGCACTGTCATGTAGCGGTCCATCAGCCAGCCTTCGCCATGGCTTTCGGTGCCGTGCGATTTCAGGAAATAGGCCGCGATCATCGGCGTGATCATCCGCGCGACCGCCAGGCTCATCAGCACCGCGGCAACGACCGTCAGGCCGAAATTCTTGAAGAACTGGCCCGAGATGCCCGGCATCAGGCCGACCGGCAGGAACACCGCGACGATCGCCATCGTGGTGGCCAGCACCGCCAGCCCGATCTCGTCGGCGGCGTCGATCGAGGCCTGGTAGGCGGATTTGCCCATCCGCATGTGGCGCACGATATTCTCGATTTCCACGATCGCATCGTCCACCAGCACGCCCGCCACCAGGCTGAGGCCCAGCAGGCTGAGCGAATTGAGGGTGAAGCCCATCAGGTCCATCGCCCAGAAGGCGGGGATCGCCGACAGCGGGATCGCCAGCGCGGAAATCGCGGTCGCCCGCCAATCGCGCAGGAACAGGAACACCACCAGCACCGCCAGCACCGCGCCTTCCCACATCGCATCGATCGCGGTGTGATATTGCTCGCGGGCATAATCGACCTGGGTGAACAGCTCGGTGAACTTCACCTTCGGGTTCTTGGTTTCGAGTTCCTTCAGCGCCTTCTGGACCTCGTCATAGACGGTCAGATCCGAATAGCCTTTGGCGCGCACGATCGAGAAGCTGAGCACCTGGCGGCCGTTCATCTTCGACATCGTGCGCTGTTCGGCGAAGCCGTCGCGCACCGTCGCGAATTCCGATAGTCGTGCGGTGCGCCCGTTGCCGAGCGCGATCTGGGTCTGCCCCAGGCCATAGGCGTCGGCGGCGTTGCCGATGATGCGCACCGCCTGTTCGGATCCGGCGATTTCCGCGCGGCCGCCGGCGGCGTTGATGTTCACCTGGCGCAGCTGCGCGTTCACCTGGCTGGCTGTGATGCCCAGCGCCTGCATCCGCGCCGGATCAAGGATCACGCTGATCTCGCGCGTCACGCCGCCCAGCCGTTCCAGCGTCGCCATGCCGGGAATGCCGAGGAGAGTCTTGGCGACGGTGTTGTCGACATACCAGCTCAGCTGTTCCAGCGTCATGTCGGTCGCGCTGGCCGAGATGAAGGCGAGATCGCCGCCGCTGGCATCGACGCGGGTGACCTGCGGTTCGAGAATACCCTCGGGCAGCTCGCCCCGGATCTGCGCCACCGCCTCGCGCACGTCGTTCACCGCGCGGTCGATCGGCGTGCCGATCGCGAACTGCACGAAGGTGGAGGACGAGCCTTCCGACACGGTCGAGTTGATCTCGTCGATCCCGCTCAGCGAGCGCACCGCCGCCTCGACCCGCTGGGTGACCTGGGTCTCGAGCTCGGTCGGTGCGGCGCCGGGCTGGCTGATCATGACGATCGCCCCCGGAAACTCGATATCCGGGTCGTTCTGCACGTCCATGCGCATGAACGACACGATTCCCGCCAGGAACAGCGCCGTGAACAGCACGATCGGCGGCACCGGATTGCGGATCGACCAGGCGGAGATGTTGCGGAAGTTCATGGGCTGGGATCCTAGCGGCGCGCGGCCTGGCGGACGGGGACCACCGTGTCGCCCGGATTCAGGAAGGCGCCGGCCGAGACGACCACCCGTTCCTGCCCGGTCAGCCCGGACAGGATGGTGATGCCCTGATCGGACACGTCGCCAACCGTGACGTCGCGGCGCGCGACCTTCTTGTCCGCCCCGACGATATACACGAAATTGCCTTTCGCATCGCTCTGCACCGCGGATTCGGGCAGCAGCGGCGCGTCCACGGTGCCGGAACGGATCTGCGCGGATGCGAAGCCGCCGGGCCGGATCGCCTTGTCGTAATTCAGCGCGATCCGCGCGAAGCCCTGTCGGGTCTCGGGGTTGATGACCGGGGAGAGCTGCCAGATCTGGCCGTGCAGCGAGGCCGCGCTGCCGACCGGTGTGACCTGCGCAACGCGGCCGACGCCGAGCCGTGCGAGATCGCCTTCGGACACTTGCGCCATCATCTCCATCTCGCCGCCCTTGGCGATGCGGAACAGCGGCTGCCCGCCCGCGCTGACGATCTGACCAGGCTCGACGGCGCGGGTGAGGACAAGGCCGGCGGCGGGCGCGCGGATCGCGAGGCGGCCCATGCGCGCGTTCATTTCGCCCAATTGCGCGCGCGACAGCTTCACCCTGGCCAGCGCGGCATCGCGGGTTGCGGTGCGTCGATCGATATCGGCCTGGCTGACGAAGCCGCGCGCGACCAGTTTCTTGGCGCGATCGAGATCGGCCTGCGCGATCCGGGCATCGGCTTCGCTGACTCCGATCTGCGCAGCCATCTGGTTGGTCTGCTGGGCCTGCACGCTGCGCTCGATCGTGGCGAGCACCTGGCCCGCACCGACCCAATCGCCGGGTTCGACGAGCACGGCCGCGACCATACCGCCTTCGCCCGCGACACCGACCGGCATCTCGCGTCGCGCCGCCAGCGTGCCGGTGGCGTTGATCGTTGCCGTCACCGGCGCACGCCCCGGCACCATATAGGTCACGCGCGGCTGATTGGCCGGTGCAGGGGCGGGCTTGTCGTCGCCGCGCAGGAAGAAGAACCAGATCGCACCGAGTAGAACCGCAGTCACCAGCAAACCGCCGATCCATAGCCGGCGGCGCGGCGCGGTGCCCCGATCGCCATCGATCTCGATCGTCGAATCGGAATCCTTCGACAGCGAAGCCAGCATATTCATCTCGATCCGTCTTCCAGCATCACGGACGCCCCACCGGCCCGCACTACTGTGTTAGCCGAATAAATCACCGCGCTCAAGCGGGGATGATCGCGCGGTTCGCCACCCCTTGCGAAGCGGGGCGCGGCTTGCGACGATGGCCCATGCGGGCGGACCGCATGGCAAGGCGAGGCGAAGGCATGGACGAACGGGGTTTCATCAGCTGGATCGTGATCGGTCTGGTCGCAGGCGTGCTGGGCAAGATCATCATGCCGGGCAAGGACCCGGGCGGCTGCCTGATCACCATCCTGCTGGGCATCGCCGGCGCGCTGCTCGCGGGCTTCATCGGGCAGGCGATCGGCTTCTATCGTCCGGGACAGCCGGCCGGGTGGTTCATGGCGACGCTGGGTGCGGTCGTCATTCTGGCGCTCTACCGCGTGATCATCCGGAATCGGGGGCGCTGACGGCTGCCGTTCAGCGCGGATGCAGCCCTTCATCGGCAAAGGCGACTGGCGGGCAGCGTCGCCCGACCGTGCTTGAATGGAGATGAACCGATGAAAAGCTGGAATCCGGTCGCCGCATTGGCGCTGGCGGCAATCCCCGCGGCCGCGAGCGCGCAGGTGCCGCCGACACCGGTGCCCACCCTGTCCGGCACGAGGCTCGACATCGTCGCCGAGGGAGAGGTGACGCGTGTGCCGGACGTGGCGGCGATCTCGGCTGGAGTCGTCACCCAGGCGCAGACCGCGGGGCAGGCGATGTCGGACAATGCCGGGCGCATGGCCGCGACGATCGCCGCGCTGAAGAAGGCGGGCGTTGCCGATCGCGACATTCAGACCGCGTCGATCAATCTCAATCCGCAATATCGCTATGGCGAGAATTTGCCGCCGGTGATCACCGGGTACCAGGCTTCGAACCAGGTGACGGTGCGCTTTCGCGACGTGCGCCGCGCGGGCGCCATTCTCGATGCGCTGGTCGCGGTCGGCGCGAACCAGATCAACGGCCCGATGCTGTCGCTCGACAAGCCGGAAGCCGCGCTCGACGAGGCGCGCGCCGCCGCGATCGCCAAGGCGCGGGCACGCGCCGATCTCTATGCGAAGGCGGCGGGGCTTAGCGTGCGCCGGATCCTGGCGATCAGCGAGACCGGTGGATATGAGCCGCCCAGGCCGATGCCCCAGATGATGATGCGCGAGGCGAAAGCCGCCGACACGATGATCGAGCCGGGCGAACAGCGGCTGACGGTGTCAGTCAATGTGAGCTTCGAGCTGCAATAGCCCATGAAAAAGGCCGCCCCGGTTGCCCGGGGCGGCCCGTTTTCCAATCAGGACGGCGCGATTAACGCACGCGACCGCGACGGAACATGTTGACGATCGCGAGCAGCACGACCGCACCGATGAACGAAGCGATCAGCGACGTCGGCGTGATGCCGGCATTGTTGATCGAACCGCCCGAGATGACGAGGCCGGCGAGAAACGCGCCGACGATGCCGACGATGATGTTGAGGAAGATGCCCTGCTGCGCATCCGTCCGCATCACGATGCTGGCCAGCCAGCCGAGAATGCCACCAATTACCAGCCAGATGATCAGGTTGATCACGATAGTCCTCCTGTTGTCGCGTCGGCCCGGCCCGTTCGGGCGACGATCCGAATGTTGATACGCGCAGGGGGCGAAACTTGTTCCTGATACGAAAGGAGCCCCGCCTGCTGCATGCAGACGGGGCTCCGATCACCGCGGGAAAGCGGATCAGTATTTTTGCTGGCGTTCGTACAGGGACTTGTAGTGCTGAATACGCGTGACGCGCAGGCCCGGCATGCCGGACCGATCGACCGCGCGCTGCCAGGAAGCGAACTCCTCAAGGCTCAGGCTGTAGCGGTCGCAGACTTCGTCGACCGACAGCAGCCCACCATTGACCGCGGCCACCACCTCGGCCTTGCGCCGCACCACCCAGCGGGTCGTGGACGGGGGCGGCAGCGAATCCAGGGTCAGCGATTCACCAAGCGGACCGATGACCTGGGCAGGGCGAATTTTCTGGTTCTCGATCATTCCTACCTCAACTGGCGGTGCGGTTCACCGCGTCGAACGCGATCCAATCTGTCTATCCCGGCGGCCTTGAAGGAAGGCTGAAATGCCAGGGTAAATGGCAGCTTCATCAAGGTTTACGGGTCATGGCTCAGCAGCACCGTGGCGATCCGCGGGTGGAAGCTGGATCCCAGCGCCTGCGCCGCGGCGGCCCAGCCCGGCCGCCCCCGCGCCACCCGGGCGAGCGCCGCCAGGGGATCGAGCGGCGCTTCCGACGGGTTCGCGGCGAGCCAGGCGGCGGTGATCGCCGTGGCGGTGCCGGCCTGCTGCATCGCCAGCCCTGCCACCAGCTGCGGATAATCCAGCGCGGCCCCGGTGGTTCTGCCGAATGCGGAAAGGGTGGGGCGGTGCTCCATCGCCGTCCTGCCTAACGACAAAGGCTGAAAGCCCCGTAAATCGGCACGGCGCTTGGGTTCGCGCACGCGATCGCCTATCTGGCGCGGCATGGACGCGGATTTCCAGCTCGACCGGCCGGCAGCGGCCAGCCGCATCGTCGTCGCCATGTCGGGCGGGGTCGACAGCTCGGTGGTCGCCGCGCTCGCCGCCGCCAGCGGCGCCGAGGTGATTGGCGTGACGCTGCAGCTCTACGATCATGGCGCGGCGGTCGGGCGCACCGGCAGCTGCTGCGCGGGCCAGGACATCCGCGATGCCCGCGCGGTCGCCGATCGGCTCGGCATCGCCCATTATGTGTTCGATTATGCAAGCCGGTTCCGCGATTCGGTGATGGCCGATTTTGCCGACGAATATGCCGCCGGCCGCACCCCGATCCCGTGCGTGCGCTGCAATCAGGGCGTGAAGTTCACCGACCTGTTCGGGATCGCGCGCGATCTGGGCGCCGATTGCCTGGCGACCGGTCATTATGTGCGGCGCGTGGCGGGTGTTGCCGGTGCCGAGTTGCACCGCGCCGCCGATCCGGCGCGCGACCAGAGCTATTTCCTGTTCGCCACGACCGCCGCACAGCTCGACTATCTTCGCTTCCCGCTCGGCGGGTTGCCAAAGGCGCGGGTGCGCGAGATCGCCGCCGAACATGGGCTGGGAATCGCAGCAAAGCCCGACAGCCAGGATATCTGTTTCGTGCCTGACGGCGATTATGCCCGAATCGTCCGCAAGCTGCGGCCCGAGACGGCCGAGGGCGGCGAGATCGTCGATGCGGAGGGCCAGGTGCTAGGCAGGCACCAGGGGATGATCAACTTCACGGTTGGCCAGCGCCGCGGCCTGCAGATCGGCGGCACGGCCGAGCCGCTCTATGTCGTGCGGCTGGAGCCGGAGACGCGGCGCGTGGTGGTGGGCCCGCGGCGCGCGCTGGCGGTGGCGGGATGCCGGCTGCAGGACATCAACTGGATCGGCGGCGATCAGGGTCCGCTGACCGCCAAGGTGCGATCGATGGCAAAGCCCGCCCCGGCCCGGTTCGATGGCGGGCTGCTGCGCTTCGACGCACCCGAATATGGCGTGGCGCCCGGCCAGGCCGCGGTGCTCTACGCCGGGGATCGCGTGCTGGGCGGCGGCTGGATCGCGGAGACCTTCGCCGCGGAAGCCGCTTTGGCGGCCTGAGGCTATAGCCGCATCACCCCTTCGATCACCGTCACGCAGTTACCGTCGATCAGTGTCGTTTCGCCTTCCAGCGCACAGGTCATGCCGCCGCCGCGTGGCGACGCCTGCCAGGCGGTGAAGGTCGCGCGATCGAGCCGCTCGGTCCAGTAGGGAGTCAGGATCGCGTGGGCGGAACCGGTCACGGGGTCCTCGTCGATGCCGGCGCCCGGCGCGAACACGCGGCTGACCACATCGCACTCGTCGCCGGGCGCGGTGGCGATGAACAGCGTATCGCCCAATGCACCCAGCGCTCGGAAATCGGGATCGAGCGCGCGGATCTCCGCCTCGCTGCCATAGACGACCAGCGAATAGTCGCCCGCGCGCCACCGCGTCTCGACCGGATTGCCGCCGAGTGCGGCTGTCACCTGCGGCAAATCGCGCGGCTCGGTCGGCCAGGCGGGCAGCACCATCCGATAGCCGGCGCCCGCGCGCGTCACTGTTAGGATGCCGGACTTGCGGGTGGCGAAGCGGATGGTGGCAAGCGCCGGATCATCGCCCAGCAGCACATGGCCCGATGCAAGCGTGGCATGGCCGCACAGCGCGACTTCGACCTGCGGGGTGAACCAGCGCAGTTCATAGTCCGCTTCCTCGCCCGATGCCGGCACGGTGAAAGCGGTCTCCGCCAGATTATTCTCGGCGGCGATCGCTTGCAGCAGATCATCTTCCGGCCACGCATCGAGCGGCATCACCGCGGCGGGATTGCCGGTGAACGGGCGATCGGCAAAGGCATCGACCTGGATCAGGCGATAATCGGGCACGGCGGCAGTCTCCGGAGTTCAGGGGTAGAGCAGGCCTTCGTCCCACCCGTCGGGCGTGCGGACGAACAGCCGGCGTTCGTGCAGCCGGTGGGCGCGATCCAGCCAGAATTCGATGCGATCCGGCACCACGCGAAACCCGGACCAGTGCGGCGGGCGCGGTACCGGCCCACCTTCGAAGCGGGCGCGCGCTTCCTCGAACCGATGCTCGAATGTGGCGCGATCGTCGAGCGGGCGGGACTGATCCGACGCCCAGGCGCCGAGCTGGGAATCGCGCCCGCGCGTCGCGAAATAGGCATCGGCGCGGGCATCGTCGACGCGTTCGACCGCACCTTCGATGCGCACCTGTCGGCGCAGCGATTTCCAGTGGAACAGCAACGCCGCCTGCGGATTGGCGGCGATCTCGCCGGCCTTGCGCCCTTCGAGATTGGTGTAGAATATGAAACCGCCGGGATGGCCGGCATCATGGCCCTTCAGCAGCACCATCCGCACCGACGGAGCCGCGCCGGCAGTGGCGGTGGCCAGCGCCATCGCATTCGGATCGTTCGGTTCGCTCGCCTCTGCCTCGGCAAGCCAGGCGTCGAACAGGGTATGCGGATCATCGGCCATGCCGCGCCATAGGCGATCGGGCGGCGGGAATGAAGCAGACGTTGCGCCCGTGATCGCGATCGGCCACGGTCCGTGCGGGGCAGGTCGGGGGGCTTTGTGGCGTGACGGACGCAGATGCCGAGCGGGGGAGCCTGCTCGTCGCCACAGCATTCCTCTTCCTTCTGGTCTGGCTCAGCGTTCGTCACGCGCGTGCATCGGAAGCCCGGGCACTCACCGACGAGCGCTTCTATCCAGTGCCGGTACCGAAGTTCCTGATCCTCTCGATCAGTACATTCGGCGTCTATCACTTCTACTGGCAATGGCGGTGCTGGAGGCGGTTCCGCACAGTGGGACAAGTCGCCATTCGTCCAATCTGGCGCGCGATCTTCGCAGTCTTCTGGGTGAAGCCGCTGTTCGATCAAGCCAACCGCCAGGCGGCACCCCCGATCGCGCGGTGGATCGGGATGGTCGGCGTCTTCGGCTTCGTCATCGTATCGATCACAAATATTTTGAGCGGCCATGCCGACAATTGGCATCGGGCCTTATTATTGCTGAACATGGCCGAGCCCCTGTTTCTCGTACCGACGCTCATCGCCGTCAATCGTGCCAATCCGCCCACCGCGCGGCTTCATAACCGGCGCATTCGGCCGATCGCCGTGGCTTGGGTCATTCTTGGTGTCGCGCTCTATGCCGTCGCGTGGCTGAAAGAATGAACCGACACGCTTATTGCGCTGCACAAGCGGCTGTGGTGCAGTGATCGCATGATCCAGGCCGCCGTTCATCACCTCACCGCTTATCGTTATGACAAGCCGGTCTTCCTCGGCCCGCAGGTCATCCGGCTGCGGCCGGCGCCACACAGCCGGACGGCGGTGCCCAACTATTCGCTGAAGATCGCGCCTGCCGGGCATTTCATCAACTGGCAGCAGGATCCGCACGGCAATTGGCTGGCGCGAATCAACTTTCCCGAGCGTGCGACCGAGTTCCGGATCGAGGTCGACCTGATCGCCGATCTGACGGTGATCAATCCGTTCGACTTCTTCGTCGAGGATTATGCCGAGACGTTTCCGTTCACCTACGCCCCCGATCTGGCGAGCGATCTCGCCGCCTATTTCACGGTGGAGTTGGGCGGCCCGCTGTTCGAGGCGTTCGCGGCGGAATATGCTAATACGCGGATGCGCACGATCGACATGCTGGTCGAGCTCAACCGGGCAGTGAATGCGCGGGTCGATTATGTGATCCGGATGGAGGCGGGCACCCAGCCGCCCGAGGAGACGCTGGCGGCGGCGATGGGATCGTGCCGCGATTCGGCGTGGCTGCTGGTCAATCTCGCGCGTCGTCTGGGGTTCGCGGCGCGCTTCGTGTCGGGCTATTCGATCCAGCTGACGCCGGATGTCGTGGCGGTCGACGGGCCGAAAGGCGTCGCGCAGGACGTCGTCGATCTCCACGCCTGGGCCGAACTCTATGTGCCGGGCGCGGGCTGGATCGGGCTCGACGCGACGTCCGGCCTGTTCGCCGGTGAAGGCCATATCCCGCTAGCGGCGACGCCGCATTACCGCTCGGCCGCGCCGATCTCCGGCGCGCTGCTCGAGCCCGCGCATGTCGATTTCGACTTCGCGATGAGCGTGCAGCGGATCGCGGAGGCGGTGCGCATCACCGCGCCCTTCACCGATCAGCGCTGGGCCGCGCTCGATGCGCTGGGCGAGCAGGTCGACCGCGATCTGGTGAGCCAGGACGTGCGGCTGACGACGGGCGGCGAGCCGACCTTCGTCGCGGTCGATGATCCCGAGGCGCCCGAATGGAATGGCGATGCGGTCGGCCCGACCAAGGCGGGCTATGCCGATCGCCTGATCCGCCGCCTGCGCCAGCGTTTCGCGCCCGGCGGGCTGCTCCATCACGGCCAGGGCAAATGGTATCCGGGCGAAAGCCTGCCGCGCTGGGGCTATTCGGTCTATTGGCGCACCGATGGCGTGCCGATTTGGCGCGACGATGCGCTGATCGCCGCCAGCCATTCGGACGGCGCGCCGGTGACGCCCACCGATGCCGAGGAGCTGATGACCGGCGTCGCTGAGACGCTGGGGGTGGGGGCGGACTATGTCCAGCCGGCTTATGAGGACGGGCTGGAATGGGCGGTTAAGGAAGCCCAGCTGCCCGCCAATGTCGATCCGACCGACCCGAAGATCGAGGATCCCGAAGCGCGCCAGCGAATGGTGACCGCGTTCGAGCGCGGCCTTTCCCGGCCGGTCGGTTATGTGCTGCCGATCCAGCGCTGGCAGGCGCGCGACCAGGGCGGGTGGAAGTCCGAGCGCTGGCGGCTGCGGCGCGGCAAGCTGTTCGCGGTGCCGGGTGACAGCGCGCTCGGCTATCGGCTGCCGCTGGGATCGCTGCCGTTCGTGCCGCCGGCCGATTATCCCTATATTCACGTCCGCGACACGACCGAACCGCGCGCGCCGCTGGCCGACGCATTCGATCAGCGCCCGCAGACGGCTGCGCCTGAAACGGCGGCGGCCGAGCCCGCCCAGCGCGTCGAACAGGTAGCGCCCGCCGCGGGCCCCGGCGCGCAGGCGCGGGTCGAGCAGCACATCATCGAAGGCGCGGTGCGCACCGCAATCACCGCCGAGCCGCGCGGCGATCATTTCGCGGTGTTCCTGCCGCCAGTCGAGACGCTGGAGGATTATCTCGAGCTGATCGCGGCGATCGAGCAGACCGCTGTACGGCTCGCCCTGCCGGTGCGCATCGAAGGCTATCCGCCGCCTCCCGATCCGCGGATCAACGTGCTGAAGGTGACCCCCGATCCCGGTGTGATCGAGGTCAACGTGCAGCCGGCGGGCAGCTGGGCTGAGACCCGCGAGATCACCGAGACGCTGTACGAGGAAGCGCGCCAGTGTGGGCTGACCGCGGACAAATTCATGATCGACGGCCGCGCGATCGGCACTGGCGGCGGCAATCACCTGGTTCTGGGCGGCAGGCAGGTGACCGATTCGCCGTTCATCCGCCGCCCCGATCTGCTGAAGAGCTTCATCCTCTACTGGCAGCGCCATCCGTCGCTGAGCTATCTGTTCTCCGGCCTGTTCATCGGCCCGACCAGCCAGGCACCGCGGATCGACGAGGCGCGGCACGACGGGCTGTACGAGCTTGAGATCGCGCTGGCACAGGTGCCCCATCCCTTTTCCGGAGCGGCCGGTGAAGGGGAAGCGCCTGCGCCGTGGGTGGTCGATCGGCTGTTCCGCAACTTGCTGGTGGATGTGACCGGCAACACTCACCGCACCGAGATCTGCATCGACAAGCTGTTCTCCCCCGACGGGCCGACCGGCCGGCTCGGCCTGGTCGAGTTTCGCGGGTTCGAGATGCCGCCCGAGCCCCGCATGAGCTTGGCCCAGCAGTTGTTGCTACGCGCGATGACCGCCTGGTTCTGGCGCACCCCGCAGACCGGCGGGCTGGTGCGCTGGGGCACCAGCCTGCACGATCGGTTCCTGCTGCCGCACTTCGTATGGGCGGATTTCCTGGACGTGCTGGGCGATCTGCGTGCCGCCGGTTATGACTTCGATCCCGCCTGGTTCGAGGCGCAGCGCCAGTTCCGCTTCCCGGTGCATGGCGAGATCGTGGCGGGCGGCGTCCGCCTCGAAGTCAGCCATGCGCTGGAGCCGTGGCACGTGCTGGGCGAAACCGGGGCGATCGGGGGCACAGTGCGCTATGTCGACAGCTCGACCGAGCGGCTGCAGCTGCGCGCACAGGGGCTGGTGCCCGAGCGCCATGTGGTGACGGTCAACGGCCGCCCGGCCCCGATGACGCCGACCGGGGTGCCGGGTGAGGCGGTGGCGGGGGTACGCTACAAGGCATGGGCGCCGGCCAACTGCCTGCACCCGCGGCTGCCCGCCAACGCCCCGCTGACCATCGATCTGCTCGATCGCTGGAACGGGCGATCGCTGGGCGGCGGCGTCTATCATGTCGCGCATCCCGGCGGGCGCGCCTATGATGGCGTGCCGGTCAACGATTATGAGGCGGAAGCGCGGCGCAAGGCCCGCTTCCAGACGCAGGGCCATACCCCCGGCACGATCGCGATGCCGCCCGCCGAGCGCGTGAACGAATTTCCGCTGACGCTGGATCTGCGGACACCCGCACCGTGAGGGCGAGCCGCGATCGCGACGAGTGGCGAGCCTGATGGATCCGATGGCGCAGCTGCCCGGGATGCCCGGCTGGGGGGAGGGCTGGCTCGCCAGCTATCTCACCCGCGCGGGCACGGGCGATGTGCTGCAAGGCGATCTGCGGCGCGGCGCGCGCTGGTGGCGCACCCTGTTCGACGGCATCGCCGAGATCACCAACGGCCATCTTGGCCGGCTGCAGGATCGGATCGGTCGCCAGGTCAGCGAGATCGGCACGGCGTTCCGGTTGCCGGGCGAGAGCGAGGAGCGGCGCTGGCCGGTCTCCGGCGTTCCGCTGCTGATCGGCGAGGATGAATGGGCCGGGATCGAAGCGGGCATCTGCCAGCGGGCCGAGCTGCTGGAGCGGCTGGTCGCCGACTTGTATGGGCCGCAGACGCTGGTTTCCCGCGGACTGATCCCGGGATCGCTAGTCACAGGCAGCCCGCATTTCTGGCGGCGGATGGTGGGGGTTGCGCCGCCGGGCGGGCGCTGGCTGCACATCTACGCCGCCGATATCGCGCGCGGACCGGATGGCGACTGGCGGGTGCTGGCGGATCATGTCCGCAGCCCGACCGGGGCCGGCTATGCGCTGGAAAACCGGCTGGCAGCGACCCGCGTGATGGGCACGCTGCAGACCCGGCTCAACGTGCAGCGGCTGGCCGGCTTCTTCCAGGCATTCCGCGAAGGGCTGGCGGCGTCGTGCCGGCGATCCGATCCGCGAATCGGACTGCTGACCCCAGGCCGCTACAATCAGAGCTATGCCGAACAGGCCCACCTTGCCCGCTATCTTGGCCTGCTGCTCGTCGAAGGGGCCGATCTGGCGGTGCGCGACGGCCAACTCTACGTCCGCACGATCGAAGGGCTTAAGCGGATCGACGCGCTGTGGCGGCGGATGGATGCGCGCTTCCTGGATCCGCTGGCGTTCGATAACCGGTCCGCGATCGGCGTGCCCGGGCTGATGGATGCGATGGACAATGGCGTGGCGGTGATCGCCAACGCGCCGGGCGTGGGCATCGTCGAAAGCGCGGCCTTTTCGGCCTTCCTGCCGATGCTGGCCCGGCGGCTGCTGGGCGAACCGCTGTCGCTGCCCAACATCGCGACCTGGTGGGCTGGCCAGCCACGCGAGCGAGGCCATGTTGAGCAGGAACTGGACCGGCTGCTGATCGGGCCTGCGTTCGGCGCGGCGGTGGCGGGGCTGGACGGGATCGAGCCCGTGCTGGGCGCGGGGCTCGCCGGTGCCGGCCGCGCGCGGCTGAAAGAGGCGATGGCGCTCCGCCCGCAGGATTATGTCGGCCAGGAAGTCGTTCGCCTCTCGACCATGCCGTCCGCGGTCGATGGCACGCTGGTGCCGCGCCCCTTTTCGCTGCGCGTATTCGCGGCGCGCGACGCCAATGGCCATTGGACGGTGATGCCCGGCGGGTTCGCACGGCTGTCCGATGCGGCCGACGTTCGCGCCGCGGTGATGGGCGACGGCGCCTTCTCCGCCGATGTCTGCATCGTCGGGGGCGAGCCGTCGGAGGCGATCACGCTGATGTCGCCGCATGTCGCGATCCGGCGCAACCCCGGCACGTTGCCCAGCCGCGCCGCCGACAATCTCTATTGGCTGGGCCGCTATCTGGAGCGCGGGGAAGGCACGCTGCGGCTGATCCGCGCGGCGCTCGGCGGTTCGATCGACGTCGATGGTGGCGCCGCGCTGTCCGCGCTCACGCTCGATCGGCTGGCGGGGCTGCTGGTCTCATCGGGTGCAGCCAAGCTGGACGATGAGGACGATGAGGAGGAAGGCGGGTCGATCCACGACGTCCCCGAACTGGCGCACGCCGCCTATGACGGCGCCGGTGCCGCCAGCGTGCGATCGCTGCTCACCAGCGTGCGGACGATCGGCGAGGGCATCCGCGAGCGGCTTTCGGCCGACGTCTGGCGGCTGCTGGATCAGCCGCTGCCGCCGCTTGCGGGGCTCGACCCGGCCACCATCCTCGGCCGCGCGACCGACCTGCAGGAACGTTTCTCGGCGCTGGCAGGGCTCGCTTCGGAAAATATGGCGCGCAACGCCGGTTGGCGTTTCCACGATATCGGCCGGCGGATCGAGCGGGCAGTGTTGATGTGCCGGTTGATGCGGCATTTCGCGCGCGACGATGCCTCGGCCGACGATCTGACGGCGTTGCTCGATCTGGCGGATAGCCAGATCAGCTACAGGGCGCGCTATGTCGCGGGGATCGCGCTGGTGCCGGTGCGCGATCTGGTCGCGCTCGACCCGTCAAACCCGCGCAGCCTGGCCTATCAGATCGAACGGATTGGGCTGCATCTGGCCGCGCTGCCATCGCTGCGCCAGGACGGCATGGCCGAGGATCAGCACCGGCGCGCGCAGGAGTTGGCGGCGGTTTTGATGACGGCGGAGGCGCCATCGCTCGGCCCGGATGCTGTGCTGTCGATTGAGAACCGCCTGCTGGGGCTGAGCGAGGCGATCGGTCGGCGCTTCTTCCTGCAAAGCGGAGAGACGCTGCGCGCCAGCGGCATGGTGCTGGCATGATCTACGAGATCCGCCACACCACGCGCTTTCGCTATGCTCATCCGGTCAGCTTCGCGCGCTGCAACGTGCGGCTGGAGCCGATCGACTGGCCGGGGCAGCAGGTCGAGCGGTTCGCGCTCGAGGTGACCCCCGCCGCGAACCGCAGTGCGGCGCGTGGTGCCGGCTATCCGGGCCGCCAGGAGCGAATCGTGATCCAGAAACCGGCGCGCGAACTGGTTGTGGAGAGCCGGTCTCGGCTCCGCGTCGATCGCGTGCGGCCGGAACCCGCGGCGGACGATCCCACGATTGCCGAAGTCGCCGCGCTGGCGCGCGCGTCCGCCGACCTGTCACCCGAAGGACCGGCCAATTATCTCTATCCATCGCCGCTCATTCCGCACATCCCCGCGATCGCGGCGTGGTGCGCGCAGGAACTGGCGCAGGATCGCGGCGTGGTGGAAGCCGGGCTGGCGCTGGCGGTGCGGATCAGGCGGGAGTTCCGCTACGACGGCAATGCCACCCGCTTCGATACGCCGCCAGCCGAGGCGTTCGAGAAGCGCCATGGCGTGTGCCAGGATTTCGCGCAGGTGATGATCGCAGGCGCGCGCGCGGCCGGGATCGCGGCGGCCTATGTCTCGGGCTATCTGCGCACCATCCCGCCGCCCGGCAAGCCAAGGCTGGTGGGGGCGGATGCCACCCACGCCTGGGTGTTGCTGTGGTGCGGCCCGCAGCGCGGCTGGATCGGCTTCGATCCCACCAACGCCTGCGCGATGGGCAGCGACCATATCGTAACCGCAGTCGGCCGCGACTATGCCGATGTCGCGCCGATCGACGGCATCTTCCTCGGCCAGGACGGCCAGGACATCAAGGTCGAGGTTGACGTGGAGCCGGTGGAGAACTGACCACCCGTCGCCCCTGCGCAGGCAGGGCCCATGGCTGTTCGATTTGCCGGATCGCCTCACAAAAGTGGCCGAAATATCGTCTGCCACGTCCAACTGCGAGGTGGCCTGTTCGATAGCCATGGGCCCCTGCCTGCGCAGGGGCGGCGGAGATCACTCCGCCGCCACAACCTCCGGCGCGTCGCTCAGCGGGTGATCGAGCCGCGACAGCATCTCCCTCGGCACCACCTGCCAGATCTGGCCGCGCCAGCGATCCCAATCATCCAGGATCGAATGGCTCCACTTGCTGTCGGTGGCCACCGCATGCTCGGCGATCAGCGATTTGGCGCGCCGTTCCCAATGCGCCGAATTGATGCGGTGCCAGACGATGCTTTCCGGGTTGGCGCGCTTCTCGAAGTTGCCGTGCTCGTCGAGGATGAAGGCCATGCCGCCGGTCATCCCCGCGCCGAAATTCTCGCCCACTTCGCCCAGGATCACCGCGACGCCGCCGGTCATATATTCGCAGCCGTTCGCGCCGCAGCCTTCCACTACGACGGTCGCGCCCGAATTGCGGACGGCGAAGCGCTCGCCCGCCTGGCCGGCGGCATAGAGCTTGCCGGATGTCGCGCCATAGAGGACGGTATTGCCCAGGATAGTGTTGCGCCGCGTCTCCAGCGGGGAAGAGACCATCGGCCGCACCGAAATGACGCCGCCCGACAGGCCCTTGCCGACATAATCATTGGCATCGCCGAACACTTCGAGTTTCACGCCCTTGCAGAGGAACGCGCCAAGCGACTGGCCGGCCGATCCGCGCAGGCGCACGGTGACATGCCCATCCGCCAGTGCCGACATGCCGAAGCGGCGCGTGATTTCCGCCGACAGCCGGGTGCCGACCGCGCGGTGCGTGTTGCGCACGGTATAGGTCAGCTGCATCTTCTCGCGGCGATCGAATACGGCCTTCGCATCGTCGATCATCTGCGCGTCGAGGCTGTCCGGCACCTCGTTGCGAAAACCGTCGATCCGGAAGCGACGCTTGTCGTCCGGCGCATCGACCTTGGCGAGGATCGGGTTCAGGTCGAGATCGTCGAGATGCTCGGCCCCGCGGCTCACCTGGCGGAGCAACTCGGTGCGGCCGATGATCTCGTTCAGGCTGCGCACGCCCAGCTTGGCGAGGATCTCGCGCACCTCCTCGGCGATGAAGGTCATCAGGTTGATCACCTTCTCGGGCGAGCCCACGAACTTCTTCCGCAGCGCCTCGTCCTGCGTGCAGACGCCCACCGGGCAGGTGTTCGAATGGCACTGGCGCACCATGATGCAGCCCATCGCCACCAGGCTGAGCGTGCCGATGCCGAATTCCTCCGCCCCCAGGATCGCGGCGATCACGATATCCCGGCCGGTCTTCAGACCGCCATCGGTGCGGAGTTTCACGCGGTGCCGCAGGCCGTTCAGCGTTAGCACCTGGTTGGTCTCGGAAAGGCCCATTTCCCACGGCGTACCGGCATATTTGATGCTGGTCTGCGGGCTGGCCCCGGTGCCGCCGACATGGCCGGCGACCAGGATCACGTCCGCATGCGCCTTGGCGACGCCGGCCGCGACCGTGCCGATGCCGGCCGAGCTGACGAGCTTGACGCAGACCCGCGCGCGCGGGTTGATCTGCTTCAGGTCGTAGATCAGCTGCGCCAGATCCTCGATCGAATAGATGTCATGGTGCGGCGGCGGGCTGATCAGCGTCACGCCGGGCGTCGAATGGCGCAGCCGGGCGATCATCTCGGTCACCTTGAAGCCGGGCAGCTGGCCGCCCTCGCCGGGCTTGGCGCCCTGCGCGACCTTGATCTCCAGCTCCTCGGCCGCCCCCAGATATTCGGCGGTCACGCCGAACCGGCCCGATGCCACCTGCTTGATCACCGAATTGGCGTTGTCGCCATTCTCGTAGGGCTGATAGCGCGACTTGTCCTCGCCACCTTCACCCGACACGGCCTTCGCGCCGATCCGGTTCATCGCGATCGCCAGCGTTTCGTGCGCTTCGGGGCTAAGTGCGCCGAGCGACATGCCCGGCGTCACGAAGCGCTTGCGGATCTCGGTGATCGCCTCGACCGAATCAATCGGGATCGCCTCGCGCGCCCAGTTGAATTCGAGCAGATCGCGCAGATAGACGGGGGGCAGATCCTTCACCCCGCGCGAGAATTGCAGATAGGTCGAATAGCTGTCGGTGGCGACGGCGGTCTGCAACAGGTGCATCAGCTGTGCCGAATAGGCATGCGCCTCGCCGCCGTTTCGCTGGCGATAGAAGCCGCCGATCGGCAGCGTCTTCACGACGTCGTCGAACGCAGCATCGTGGCGATCGCTGGCGTTGACGTAGAGCGAGGCATAGCCCTCGCCCGAGATCTTGGCCGGCATGCCCGGGAACAGATCGTTGACGAGCGCCCGGCTGAGGCCGACCGCCTCGAAATTATAGCCGCCGCGATAGCTGGAGATCACCGCGATCCCCATCTTCGACATGATCTTCAACAGCCCGTCGTCGATCGCCTTGCGGTGACGCTTCAGGCAGGCGGCGAGATCGAGATCGCCGAACAGACCGCGGGCATGACGATCGGCGATCGCGGCTTCGGCCAGATAGGCGTTCACTGTGGTCGCGCCGACGCCGATCAGCACCGCGAAATAATGCGTGTCCAGGCATTCGGCCGCGCGCACGTTGATCGACGCGTAGGACCGTAGCCCCTGGCGCACGAGATGGGTGTGGACGGCGGCTGCCGCCAGCACCATCGGGATCGCTACGCGCGTGGCGGAGATCGCCTCGTCGGTCAGGAAAAGTTCGGTCTTGCCTTCGCGCACTGCCTGTTCGGCTTCCTTGCGGACCTGCGCGATCGCGGCACGCAGGCCATCCGCCCCCGAGCCGGCCGCGAAGCTGCAATCGATGGTGGCGGCATGACCCGCGAAATGCGCCTTCAGAACATCCCATTCGCAGGCCGACAGCACCGGCGATTCCAGCACCAGCACGCCCGACTGGCCGCCCTCGGTGTCGAGAATGTTGGCGAGATTGCCGAACCGCGTCTTCAGCGACATCACCCGCGTCTCGCGCAGCGAATCGATCGGCGGGTTGGTGACCTGGCTGAAATTCTGGCGGAAGAATTGGCTGATCAGACGTGGCTTGTCCGAAATGACGGCCAGCGGGGTATCGTCCCCCATCGATCCGATCGCTTCCTTTGCATCGTCGACCTGGGGGCTCAGGATCAGCTCCATATCCTCCAGCGTCTGCCCGGCGGCGACCTGGCGGCGGATGAGTTCGGCTCGGTCATAGCGCATGATGTGCCCGGCTTCGGGGACGGGTAGATCCGCGAGGGTACGGAAATCCTTGATCCATTCGCCATAGGGATGTTCGCCTGCGATCCGGTCCTTGATCGCGGCATCGGCGTAGAGCCGGCCTTCTTCCAGGTCGATCGCGATCATCTGGCCCGGGCCCATCCGCCCCTTGGCGACGACCGTCGATTCGGGGACGACGACCATGCCGGTCTCGGATCCCACGATCAGCAG
Source organism: Sphingomonas canaveralia (assembly GCF_047238125.1). Taxonomy (NCBI): domain Bacteria; kingdom Pseudomonadati; phylum Pseudomonadota; class Alphaproteobacteria; order Sphingomonadales; family Sphingomonadaceae; genus Sphingomonas; species Sphingomonas canaveralia. The sequence continues at coordinate 2,311,092 of NZ_JBDFMH010000001.1, read as the reverse complement.
ATTGTCTGCGGTCAGCGTGGTGCGAAGCGGGCGGAGCGCGTTGCGATCGACGCCGGCCACCACCCAGCGGCCATCGGTCATCGCCAGCGCGGCGGGGCCGTCCCACGGCTCCATCACCGAACCGAAATAGGAATACATCGCGCGCACCTCGTCCGAGACGGACGGGTCGTTCTGCCAGGCTTCGGGCACCAGCATCAGCTTGGCGGTCGGCGCATCGCGGCCGGAACGGCAGATCGCCTCGAACACCGCGTCCAGCGCGGCGGTGTCGGACGCGCCGGCGGGAATCAGCGGCTTGATCTCCTCCGAATGCTCGCCGAACGCGAGCGAAGCCATCTTGATCTCGTGGCTCTTCATCCAGTTCTTGTTGCCGCGGATCGTGTTGATCTCGCCGTTATGCGCCAGCGTGCGGAACGGCTGCGCCAGCCACCATTGCGGGAAGGTGTTGGTGGAATAACGCTGGTGAAAGATCGCGACGCGGCTGACGAAGCGCTCGTCGCGCAGGTCGGGATAGAAGACCGAAAGCGCCTCGGCCAGGAACAGGCCCTTGTAGATGATCGACCGGCAACTGAGCGAGCAGATGTAGAAGCCCTGGATCTGCGCCTCGATCACCTTGCGCTCGATCCGGCGGCGGACGAGATACAGCTTCTTCTCGAATTCGGCGGCGTCCTCGGCGTCAGGCAATGGCCCGGCGATCATGATCTGCTCGATCTCGGGCCGGGTCTGTAGCGCCTTCTCGCCGATCACGCCGACATCGACCGGCACCTGGCGCCAGCCATAGATGGTGTAGCCGAAATCGATGATCTCGCTTTCGACGATCGTGCGGCACGTTTCCTGCGCGGACAGATCGGTGCGCGGCAGGAAGATCATGCCCACCGCCAGCCGGTTCGGCAGCGGCTTGTGGCCGCCCGCCTCGATTGCATCGTCGAAGAAACGCGCCGGCAGATCGACATGGATGCCCGCGCCATCGCCGGTCTTGCCGTCGGCGTCGACCGCGCCGCGATGCCACACCGCCTTCAGCGCATCGATCGCCGCAGTGACGACCCGGCGCGAGGCCCGGCCATCAGTGGCCGCCACCAGGCCGACCCCGCAGGCATCGCCCTCATAGTCGGGCCGATACATGCCCTCGCGGGCCAGGCGCTCATGCTCGGGAGTAGGGAAATGGGTCATGGCGTCGTTCCCAGTCGTATCGCGTGAGGGATCAGGGCTGCGGGCGCTTGGGCGGCGGCGGCAGGTGTGCGGTCGCGGCGTCCACCTTCTTCATGATCGCCGGCATGGCCTTCATCAGCTCGGGCGTGAAGCTCTGCATCGCGCCGATCATTTCCGGATCCGCGTAAACCAGCATCGATTGCTCGGCATAGGCGGCCCCGGTCGGCGTAGCGAAAAAGCGCGCGAGATCGGTCAGCTGATCGACGGTGAAGCGGCGCGCATAGCTGCGAGCAAGCGCATCACGCACCTGCGGCTCGACCGCGGTCATCAGTCCCGTCATCTCGCGCATCATCACGTCCAGCGTGATCTTCATGCGTTCGCGAAACGCAGGATCGGCCTTGGCAGCCAGATCACCGACGGTTTCGTCGCCAGCTACCGCGGCGGCCTTCGGATCGCCCGACATGCCGGCAATATCCTTGGCCTTCATGCCGAAAGATTGCGTCAGGATCGCATCCATCACGCCGCCGGCCATGCCATCCATCATCTTGCGATAAGTGCCGAGCGGCCAGATGCGGTCGACCACCGGGCGGGCCGCAGCGATCCTTGCCCCATCGACGGCAGCCGGCGTCGTGGCTGAGGATGGGGCAGGCTGCGCCTCCGACGGCACCGCACATGTGAACAGCAGCAGCGCGCCACCGAAAACACCCCGCATCACGCCGTCTCCAGCGCGCGCTGTGCCTTCGCCGGGGCCTTCGCCTTCAGCCAGGCGTGCATCCGGTCCGCCACGTCGCGGCCGTCGCGGATCGCCCAGACGACCAGCGATGCGCCGCGCACGATATCGCCGGCGGCGAACACGCCGTCCATGCTCGACATCATCGTTTTGTGATCGACGCGCAGCGTGCCCCAGCGCGTGACCGACAGTTCAGGCGCGCCGAACAGCCGGGGCAGATCCTCCGCATCGAAGCCCAGCGCCTTGATCACCAGATCGGCATCCATCCGATAGGCGCTGCCGGGATCGGGCTCGGGCGCGCGACGGCCGCTGGCATCGGCGGCGCCCAGCCGCATCTTGGTGGCGCGCACGCCCGTCACCCGATCCTCGGCATCGAAGCCCTCCGGCGCGGACAGCCAGACAAACTCGACGCCTTCCTCTTCCGCATTGGCAACTTCGCGTTGCGATCCGGGCATGTTGGCGCGATCGCGGCGATAGAGGCACTTCACCAATTCGGCGCCCTGGCGGATCGCGGTGCGCACGCAATCCATCGCGGTATCCCCGCCGCCGATCACCACCACATGCTTGCCGGCGGCATTCAGGCTGCCATCGTCGAACGCGGGCACCTGATCGCCGAAGCCGTTGCGGTTGGATGCGGTGAGATAATCGAGCGCCTCCACCACGCCGGCCGCGCCAACGCCCGGCGCCTTGATCGCGCGCGGCTTGTAGACGCCCGTCGCCACCAGCAGCGCATCGTGGCGTTCGCGCAGCTCCGCCATCGTGGCATCGCGGCCGACCTCGAATCCTTCGTGGAAATGGATTCCGGCATCCTTCAGCCGCTGGACGCGGCGCATCACCACATCCTTTTCCAGCTTGAAGCCGGGGATGCCGTAGGTCAGCAGCCCGCCCATCCGATCGTGGCGATCATAGACATGCACTTCATAGCCGCGCGCGCGCATCAGTTCGGCAGTGGTCAGGCCAGCGGGGCCCGCGCCGATCACGCCGATCGACTGGCCGCGATCAGGCAGGCAGGCGACAGGCTCCACCCAGCCTTCGGCCCAGGCAGTATCGGTGATGAACTTCTCGATCGATCCGATCGTGACCGCGCCGTGGCCAGAAAATTCGATGACGCAATTGCCTTCGCACAGCCGATCCTGCGGGCAGATGCGGCCGCAGATCTCGGGCATGGTCGAGGTCGCGTTGCTGAGCTCATAAGCCTCGCGCAACCGTCCTTCGGCAGTCAGTCGCAGCCAGTCCGGAATGTGATTGTGCAGCGGGCAGTGAGTCGAACAATAGGGCACGCCGCACTGCGAACAGCGCGATGCCTGCTCCTCGGCTTTGGCTTCAGCGTATTTGCGAGCGATTTCCCGGAAATCTTCTGCACGCTCGGCAGCCGATCGCTTGTCAGGATATTGCTGGCCGACCTGAACGAACGACAGCATCTTGCTCTGAGCCATGGAGTGCCTCCTTGGCCATGCCAGTTGCAGATGTTTTTCGCCGAGTCACGTCAAATCAACCCAGTAGGTGAGCAAAGCTGACCTAATTATCACTGTTGAGCATGCAGTCCAGAAAATCAAAGGGGGTGCACGAACGATTAGGCCCGATATGAGACTATCTTAACGTCAACCATGCGAGCGCAGCACTGCCAGCGATGATGCGGTACCAAGCGAACGGCCCGAATCCATAACGCGTGACCACCGCAAGAAACGCCTTCACCACCGCGAGTGCGACGAGAAACGACACGACGAACCCGATCGCGATCAGCTGGATATCGCCGGCCGTCACGGCATCGCGATGTTTGTAAAGCTGAAGCACGGTGGCTCCCATCAGCGTCGGCAGCGCGAGAAAGAAGCTGAAATCGGCCGCGGTGCGGCGATCGATCCCGAGCGCCATCGCGCCCATGATCGTCGCGCCGGACCGGCTGACGCCGGGTACCATCGCCATGCACTGGACGAGCCCGATCTTGATCGATTGAGGAACCGACACCCCCGAGATGCCGAGCACATTGTCGGTCTTGGCGAGCCGCTCGACGATCAGGATCGCGATCCCGCCCACGATCAGCGCCCAGGCGACGACGATCGCATTCTCCAGCAGCGCATCGATCTGGTCGCCGAACGCGAGCCCGAGCACTACGGCCGGAAAGAAGGCCAGCAACAGGTTGCGCACAAACGCCACGGATTGCGCTTCCCACTTCAGCAGCCCGCGCGTGACCGCCACGAAGGTGCGCCAGTACAGGACGACGATGGCCAGGATCGCACCGGGCTGGATCGCGATGTTGAACACCGCCCAGCGCGCGGCATCATAGCCCATCAGCTCCGTCGCCAGGATCAGGTGCCCGGTCGAGGAGACGGGCAGGAACTCGGTGATCCCCTCGACGATGCCGAGGATGATCGCGGTCAGCCATTCCATCCGGTCAGGCCGACTGGCGCTTGGCGAAGCGGCCCTGGCGGCGATACTGGACCAGTATGCGCGGCATGATGCTGGCCATCGGCTTCGGCGCGATGCCGAACGCCGCGAAGCCTTGCGCAGCCGGCGCGACGACATTGTCCTGCGCCAGCATCCGCAATTGATCGGATGTGATCGGCGCGCCCGGCAGCCAATCTCCTACCTTCGCCATCAGCCGCGATGCCTCGTCCGGCACCTCGACGATAGCGGGCGAACGGCCGATCTCCTCCGCGATCCAGCGATTGAGCTCGAGCATGCTGATCGTCTCCGGGCCGCCCAGCTCGTAGACCTGGCCGCCATGCGCGCGCGGATCGAGGGCGGCGGCTGCGATCGCGCGCGCCACATCGCCCGCCCAGGCCGGCTGGAAGCGCGTGGCGCCACGGATCACCGGCACCACCGGCAGCATCGCGATCAGCTGGGCGAAGCGGTTCACGAACTGGTCCTCAGCGCCGAAGATGATCGACGGCCGGATGATCGTGGCCCGGGGGAAGGCGGCGCGGACCGCGGCCTCGCCCTCGCCCTTGCTGCGGCCATAGGCGGAAGGCGATGCCGGGTCCGCCCCGATCGCCGATACCTGCACGAACGCGCCTGCACCGGCTTCTTCCGCGGCCTGCGCCACCGCTTCCGCCCCGCGTACATGGATCGCGTCGAAATTCCCCTTCAGGATTCCGACCAGGTTGATCACCGCGTCCGATCCCTGGACCGCGCGGCGCACGCTGTCCGGCCGGGTCAGGTCGGCGGCGGCGAACTGGGTCTGGCCGAGCCCGCCTTGCGAGCGCACGAACCAGGCACGCTTGGGATCACGCTCGGCGATGCGCACCCGCGCGCCGGCCTGCAGCAGTTCGCGTGCGACATAGCGGCCGAGGAAGCCGCCGCCGCCGAACAGGGTGACCAGGCTGGACATGGAAAGCATCCCGAAAAAAGAGTGTCGGCGCGCCAATGCCCCATGCGGGACGCGGTTGACAAGGCCAACGCCCCACCCCTAAAGGCCGCCGCCTACCCCGTGCCCAGATGGCGGAATTGGTAGACGCACCAGCTTCAGGTGCTGGCGATCGCAAGGTCGTGGAGGTTCGAGTCCTCTTCTGGGCACCATTTACCTGTTCGCGGGTGGCCGCCACAGGTCGACAAACCCTAGGTTTTCTGACACTTTCGCCAGTGGCATGGTTGCTGGCGTTCACCTTCGTTCGCCGACAGCCGGGCCGAAACGGGGGCCTTTTTGGGGGCCCTTTCTGGAGGGCCTGACATGGCGCTTACCGATACGGCGATCCGGGCGGCAAAGCCGAAGGAGCGGGACTACAAGCTTGCGGACGGCGGCGGGCTCTATCTGTTGGTCACCAAGGCAGGTGGTAAGCTTTGGCGGTTGAAGTACCGCGCGCATGGCGTCGAGAGGAAGCTGGCGCTTGGCAAATATACCGATGTGACGCTGGGAGCGGCCCGTAAGGCGCGGGATGAGGCACGCACTAAGGCTGGCGCGGGCGACGATCCGGCGGCAGCGAAGCGGCGAGAGCGGGTTGCGGCCAAGCTGGCGGCGGGAACGACGTTTGGGGCCGTGGCTCTGGAGTATGTCAACAAGACTGAACGCGAGGGGCGCGCGCCTACAACGATTGCGAAGCTTCACTGGGCGCGTGAGTGGCTGCAATCGGCGATCGGCCACCGTCCGGTCGATCAGGTGGAGCCGCACGAACTGCTCGCCGTCCTGAAGAAGCAGGAAGCGCAAGGTAATCTGGAGACAGCACGCCGGACCCGCGCGTTCGCCAGTCGCGTGTTCCGCTATGCCGTCGCCACCGCCCGTGCCAAGGCCGATCCGGCCGGGCTGTTGCTTGGTGCGGTTGCGTCGCCCAAGCCAAAGAACCTGTCCGCGATTGTCGATCCCAAGCGGATCGGCGAGTTGCTGCGAGCCATTGACGGTTACTCCGGCCAGCCGGTCACGCGGCTGGCGCTGGCGCTTTCTCCCCACGTCTTTGTCCGGCCCGGCGAGCTTCGCCAAGCGGAGTGGAGCGAGTTCTATCTGGAGGCGAACGTCTGGCGCATACCGGCGGCGCGGATGAAGAAGCGGCGCGAGCATGTTGTCCCGCTATCCCGTCAGGCGCTCACGATCCTTGGCGAGCTGCGCGGGTTGACCGGCGGCGGACGGCTAGTGTTCCCGGCCATGGGCAAACGCGATCGGCCATTGTCGGAGAACACGGCAACCGCCGCGCTCCGTCGCATGGGCTTCGGTGCCGACGAAATGACGGCCCACGGCTTCCGCGCGATGGCGAGCACGCTTTTGAACGAGTCGGGAAAATGGCACCCTGACGCAATCGAGCGGGCGCTGGCTCATCGGGATAGCGATCAGGTACGGGCGGCTTACCATCGCGGAGCCCATTGGGACGAGCGTGTCCGGATGGCGCAATGGTGGAGCGACAAGCTCGACACGCTACGGGATGGAGCCACCGTTCTGCCGTTCACCGTCACGGTATAAGGCTCGACAGGCGATCGTACGTCCGCGAACATGGGCGGATGAACGAGCGCCAGCGCGAGCAAATCGGCCGGATCATAGCTTTGTCATCTACTAGTAGCCGGTCGGTTTTGGCGCTGGCGCTGCAACGGGTCTATGCCAGTCATTCGAAAGCGGGGCGCTTAGCGTCCGGAAGCACGATTGTGGTCGCCGTGGCCGAAATGCAGCGTGCGACCAACCTGCTACTTACGGAGCTAATCTCTAAAGCGGCCGGGGTGTCGCGGACGCCAGCGGCCTTTGAGGAAGTGGCGAGCGGGATGCGGCGCTGGCTTCGCGCTTGTGAGGACGAGCTTAAGGAGGTCGTTCGGACATCCTCCGGGCTTAGGCTGCAAGGCGCATCGTCGGCGACTTCCGATATAGGCCAACGCGAGCTGCAAAAGATCAAGGACGAGGTCGAACAGCGCTTGGAAGTCGAGCGCTACGATTTCGAAGCAGAAGCAGAGCCGCCGGACAATCAGCGTCCCTCGCCGAAAGGGCGGGTCGGCGGTCGTCCGCCGGCTGAGTTCTGGGACGATATGTGGGCCTCTATCGCAGCGCAGCTTTACGACGGCACCTTGCACCCCAAAACACAAGCGGACGTCGAACGGGCGATGGCGGAATGGATCACGGCAAACGGGCACGATGCCGCGTCGAGCACTGTTCGCGCCAGAGCGCGCCGACTTGCCAACAAGCTGGAGCTGTAGTTCCCGCCCGTTTTCGCTCCTTTCCGGCCGTGATCCAAACTCTCTCCCGGCAAGTGCATCGCCGTGTTCGCTGGCACCCGCCGGCGACTGGAGTGCAGCCATATGGAACAGTTGGCGATTTCGATTAGTGACACGGTCCGGGCGTTGGGCCTTGGTCGCACAACCGTTTACGCGATGATCGCCGATGGCCGGTTGGAAGCGTTCAAGCTGGGTCGGCGGCGGCTGGTGAAGGCGGAGTCGGTGCGCCGGCTGATCGCTTCGCAGGGTTAGGGTGGTCGCCATGGCCCTGCGGCGGGCTGGCCCGAACACCGTCAAGCTCAACCGCACCTATGACGTGGCAGAGCTGGCGGCGCGTTTGGGCGTGCACAAGAACACGGTGCGTCATTGGCAGCGCGATGGGCTGAAACCGCTCGATGGCCGCCGGCCGGTCCTATTCCACGGCGTCGCCATCCGCGCGTTTCTGTCGGAACGTAGCGCCAGCCGGAAGTCGCCTTGTCCGCCGGGCACGCTCTATTGCTTGAAATGCCGCGTGCCCCGGCCGCCGGCTCTGGGCATGGTCGATTACATTCCTATCAACGCCACTGGCGGCAACGTCCGTGCGATCTGCGCCACCTGCGAAACCGTTATGCATCGCCGGGCCGCCAAGGCTTCGCTTACGACCATCCTGCCCGGCTGCGACGTCCAAATCGCGCAAGCACTGCCACGCCTAAAGAGCAGCCCCTCGCGCTCCCTGAACTGTGACTTGGAAAGGCAGGCGATGACATGACGTAGCACAACGCCGCAAATGAGCGGGTGAAGCGCGATTACTATCGCTATCTGAAGGAGGCGAGGGGCCGCGACGAGGCGACGATCGACGCGGTTGCAAAGTCGCTCGCGCGCTTCGAGGAGTCGACCGGTCGCAAGGAGTTCCGGCGCTTCCACCGCGAACAGGCGGTCGCCTTCAAGCGGCGGTTGGCGGAGGCAGTGAATGCGCGGACGGGGGAGCGGCTGAGCAAGGCGACCATGTTGTCCACGCTCCGCGACCTGCGCGCCTTCTTCTTCTGGCTGGCGCACCTGCCCGGCTTCAAGTCGCACATCGCCTATGCCGATGCGGACTACTTCAACCTGAGCGACAAGGACGTGGCGGTGGCGCGGGCCCGGCGAGATAAGGCGGTGCCGACGCTCGAACAGGTCGAGCACGTCCTTTCCCTCATGCCCGCCGACACGATCGTGCAGCGTCGCGACCGGGCGCTGATCGCCTTCACCATGCTGACGGGGACGCGGGTCACCGCCCTGACGTCGCTTTGTCTGTTTCACGTCGACCTAGCGGGCGGCTATGTAGATCAGGACGCGCGAACGGTGCGGACCAAGTTCGCGAAGACGTTTCGCACCTACTTCATGCCGGTGAGCGAGCGGGCGCTGGGCATCGTCACCGACTGGCACACCGCGCTGAGTGCCGATGTGACGCGCGGGCTAGGCGGTGCGCTGTTCCCGGCCACCGCCATTGCGCTTGATCCGGCGGGGGGCTTCGCTCCCACAGGCCTTCACGCGCATGGCTGGAGCACGAGCGAACCGGTGCGCGAGGCATTCCGCCGCGCCTTCGCGCTGGCGGGTCTGCCCTACTTCAACCCGCACAGCTTCCGCGACATGCTGGTTCGTCACTTCATGGCGGCGAACCTTTCAGCCGAAGAGCTGAAGGCGATTTCGCAGAATCTGGGCCATGCCGATGTGCTGACGACTTTCACCAGCTACGGTGCGGTTCCGGGCCATCGGCAAGCCGAGCTTGTGCGCGGCGCCGGCCGGAAGCATGCCAATGGTGCAGAACCTGGTACGGACGCGCTTCTGGCGATGCTGCGCTCCCGCATGACACACGCTGCCTAAGGTAAGCCTGTACGTCCGCTTTTGACCCATACCCGCTCGCTCGGGATCGCTAACTAGCGCCCCCAAAGCGGTCATCCGATGATGCTACGAATGCCCGAGCCTGAGGCGCAGAGATGCCGGGCTCCGAAATCAGTCTATGAAACGTCGAGCGACGCGCATTCATGCCGTCCGTAAAGCCATGTCAGGTCGGAATGCGCGACGCGGAACTGACTTCGCCGCTTGATGGCCGGAGCGAGCGTTGATGCACCTTCGATTTTGACGGCCGGGTCATAGTAGACGTGGCCTGCTGCGAATCCTTTCAGGAACAGCAGGAAATCAGTCTTTTCGCACAGGAGCACATGGGCACCGTAGCTGTATTCGGGCGGTGGGGTGCGGAACAGTGAGGGCACATAGGCGGCTTGGGCATGCTTGCGGTTCCAATGTGACATTAATCCCTTGAACGACCACGACGCCGCCACTTCGTCTGCCGCTGTCAGCAACGCGAGGCCGCCTTCAATATCGGTGATCTTGCTGGTCGTAACATCGTAGCCGGCGAGGTTCATGCGCAACCCGGTCAGATGGTGCTGTCCGGTCTGACAATCGTACCGACCACCGAAGTTGAAGCGGTCCGGCGTGCCGCTCTGGTCGGGATACCCAAACCGCCTCATGAACGCTAGCACGCCCGCTGATTTATAGATGCCCCCGGTCGGCTCGGGCGTCATCAGTGTAACCGGTGATTTGGGCCGGAACCGGATGAAATCTCTGACGCCGTATTGCTTGACCTCCCAGCCCATAAAATCGGGCTCGGCGTACCCGTTAGGCGTGATCCCGAGCTCTGCCTCCAGCGTGTAGCCGCCGCCGTTACGCGCCGTGTAAGGCATCTTGGTACCGTCCGCCGCCAGCTTTTGCGATGCGATCCATTGCAGCCGCCAGATGCGGCGCAGCTCGCGCAGCAGAACGGTTTTGGGATCGTCCTGCGTGAGGCTAAGCGGCAATTCGAGAAACACGCCGACCGTATTCCACGGATGCGCGAGCAGCTCCGCCGCGACCGGGCTGTCAGCCGCCAGCGCGTGCGCCAGAACGTCACCCTCCGGCGTCATGCCAAGCACCAGCACCCGCCCTTCTCGTCGGACCGTCATGATCGCGTTTGGCGCGGCCTGGCAACCGCGTAGGAAGCCGGACAGCCGGACCTCCGGATAGTCAGGATAGAGGATGAGGTTGGCGCCCGGTGCCGGGTAACGGCCGCTCGCGTCGATCCAGTAGAGATTCACGAACGCCTTCGGCCGGTCCTGTTTGGAACCGGCGCGTTCGCTCGTGTCGATGATGATCTCACCGTGAGGGATAATATTCAGCGCGGCGAAGCCGCCGCCGAGATAGACCTGCTGCTTGGAATTGTCGTTCGACGCCAGACGCTTCGCATAGATGCGGGTCGCGCCGTGATGACGCATAAGATCGAGCAGCTGTTCAAGCGATGCGATCAATCTCAGCTCCCGCGGATCGTCAGTGACGGCTCGTCGGAGCGTATCCATGCGACCAGCCGCTGTATAGATTCGGAGAAATCCGGCTTCGTTCGCCCCTTTAGGCCGCACTCCCAGACTGTCGCGATGCGCCAGCCGGCAGAGCTTAACGCCGCTACGGCCTTCGCATCGTTGGCGACATTGCGCCCGATCTTCTCCTGCCAAAACTCGTGCCGGGTCGCGGGCCACTTGAAAAGATGGCAGTCGTGCCGGTGCCAGAAGCAGCCGTTAATAAAGATTACTGCGCGCCAGCGCGGCAGCACCAGATCGGGGCGGCCGGGCAGGTCGGCAGCGTGCAGACGATAGCGCAGGCCCATCGCGTGAATCGCACGCCGGACCTGCATTTCCGGTTTCGTGTTGCCGCTACGGATTGCCGCCATGTTGCGGCTTCGCGTGACCGCGTCGTGAACGTCTGCCAAATCAGGCGGCTTCGCGCTGATCTTCTCCGGTCAGCGCAGTCGGCAAATGCGGCACCATGAGCTTCGCGACCGCCTCGAATACCGGCACCGCGACCGAATTCCCGAACTGCTTGTAAGCTTGGGTGTCGGATACCGGAATGCGGAAGTCGTCGGGATAGCCCATCAGCCGCGCGCACTCCCGCGGCGTCAACCGGCGCGGGTTCATTCGCGCGCCGCGGTTGACGAGGATTTCCGAACCGTCCTTGAAATATCTGGCCGACAGCGTCCGCGCGATGTCGTCGCCCGTGACGAGTCCAAACCCAAAGCCGTTGCCGGCAGCTTTGTGCTTGGCGGCATAGTCCTGCAAATACTGCCAAAGCTTGTCGGTGAGCGTGTACTTGCCGTTAACGATCGCCTTGTCGCCGAGCGTGTAAGGCGCTTCCGGGACCTCCGAGCCGTTTTCGGGGTGGAGGATCTCGCCCAAGCGGACTTGGCCCTTCGGCGGCAACCGGAGCGCGTTCCATGAGAACGGCACGTCGTCGCGGAATCCAACGATAACGATCCGCTCGCGATGCTGCGGCAGGAAGTGCCCGGCGTCGATCACCTTATGCCACACTTGGTAGCCCAGTTCCTCGGTCAGCGTCTTTAGGATCACCTGAAAGGTGCGGCCCCTGTCGTGGCTGGTCAGGTTCTTGACGTTTTCAAGCATGAAAGCCGCCGGATGCTTGTCCTTCAGAATGCGAGCGACATCGAAGAACAGCGTACCCTGCGCCTCGCAGGCGAAACCGTGATTACGACCGAGTGAATTCTTCTTGGAAACGCCCGCGATCGAAAAGGGCTGGCAAGGGAAGCCCGCCACCAGCACATCGTGGTCGGGAATGTCTGCGGTGTTAATCTTGGTGATGTCGCCCTCGACCGGGCGGTTGTCGCGGAAATTGGCCGCATAGGTTTGCTGCGCAAACTTGTTCCACTCCGATGTGAAAACGCAATGACCGCCCACCGCATCGAAAGCTTTCCTCAGACCGCCAATTCCCGCGAACAGATCGATGAAAGTGAAGTGGCCGCGAGCCGGCGTTCGGGTCGTTGCCGCGGCTGCCATCGAGCGGAGGAGATTTATTGCAGCCATGCGCGGCTTGCCGTCCCCGCATTCCCAACGATACACCTGTCGAGCGCTGTAGCCCGTCATCAGCGCCAGTTCCTCGACGGACAATCCGGCCTGCGTGCGCAGGGTCGAAAACTCGTTTCGCAGCATGTCACCTCTGGGACTATTTTTGACACGACGTCGTGATTGATCCCAGCTTACACTGCGCCAGATCATCTGCAAGTTCTATTTCTGTTCTAATGCGTGTGAGCTGATCCAGGCGTGTCGCGGTCCAATTTCGGCCATCCATCAAAGCCCAACGACGCCCGCTTGCTACCGTTCTGCTAAGAGCCCGCATTCGGCTTCGGCTTGTAGAACATCACGTCAATGTCCGGCTGACCGACGCGGCTTGCGTAGGTGCCAAACCGTTGCGTGAGATTCTGAAGGAACGGCGCCGCGAGCGATGCCTTTCGGTTGCCGAGCGACGCCGCCAGCTCGATGAAGGGGCGGGTGTCGATGTCTGCGAAGTCGACGAGCAGCGGTTCGCTCGTGCCGGGCAGCGGGGAAAGAAAGTGCTTTGAAATGCCTGGCGGCTGCTGCTGATTCGTCAGCTTGCGGAAGTATTTACCGGCCTTCTCCGCCGTCGCGTCCACCGAAAGCTTGGCGATCTGACCCTCCCAATCCTGTTCACCGCGAAGACAGCGTGCGAGCAGAACGCGGCTGACGTTGCCATTGGCCATGTCGCACGCTGGTGTCAGTACGATCCACAGATCGTTGTCGAACTCGAAGATGTCGCCGGTATGTGCGCGATGATCCCAGAGCGATGGCATTACGTAAGTTTCGAACGGATGCCACTTAATCGCGTCCGGACCATCATTGCCCAGCATCTCGGCGACGTGGCCGGCGTATTGCCTAGTCACGATATCCGTTAGCGACGGTCCGTCGCCAGTCTCGAGATCGAGCCCGGCAAAGTCTTTCCAGTGCGGCCATAGTCGGCCTGCGAATATCTCGGCAGATGCCTTCCGAATTCGTTTGCGCGCCGCCGCAACGACACCCGCCATCTCCCAGAATGTGCTGAACCACCCAACCGCGTCGTCATAGGCAGACTTGTCGCCCTTGTTGAAAACCTGCACCATCTTCGACTTGCGCAGGCGCTGATCCAGATCGTTGGGATTGCCGCTCATGATCGCGACCGGGATACCGCAGGTATCGAGGGCCGTCACCGCCAGCTCGTTACCTCTCGGTTCGGTCGATTTTCCCTTCGCTTTATCCGGTAATCTCAGATCGAAGAGGGCGAAGTCGTACCGGACACGCTCGAGCCTTCCGCGGGCGTCGTCCGCGGTTTCGCAGATTTCTAGCCGAAACTCTCGGTCGGGTTTCTCAGCGTTCCAGCGACCCACCGCCATTTCCATGAGATCGATGATGCCCGGATCGTCTTCGACGAACAGGATGTGCCGTTCCCCCATTACGTATCCTTGGCTGGAAATTGGATCTCGAAGCGAGCCCCGTGCGGGTAATCCAGATGATAGAAGAGCGATGCATCGGACCGGGCGAGCGTCTCGCGGGCGATGTTGAGGCCGAGACCGGTTCCGGCATCCTTTAGCGTGAATCCGACGTCAAAGATCGCTTCGGCGAACTCGGCGGGAATACCAGGTCCGTTATCCGTGATCATGATCGATACCGAACCCTGCCGCCGATGCAGCGAAACGGTGACCTTCGGATCAGGTGTCTGGGATTGTTCGAGCCAGTGGATCGCATTGCCGATGAGGTTGACCAGCGCGGTACCGAGATCGTCGCGGTATCCAAAGACTGCGCTGACGCGATCGGCGTTCTCGACATCGACGGGGACATGATGGCTTTCGAAGAGCGCCTTGGAACTGTTTATAACGTTGACCGGATTGAACTCCTCGGGGTCTCCCCGCTTCCCGCCTGCAAGCGGGCGCAAGCTTACGAACAGTGACGACAGACGCTCGCCACGTTCGGCGATCAGCGGCAGACGTTTTTCGTAGCTGGCAATCGCCTCTTCGTACCGCGGCCCGTTCTTTGCTAAGACGAGCTTGAACTGGCTATGCAGCAGGCCGGACGCCTCCGCGACGTAACGCGCAGCAGGTCCCCCCTCGTGCAGAATCTCGCCCACGATTGCACCAAGTGACGACTTCGCTTCGAGCAATCGCTGGCGCTCTTCGAGTGCGTCGATTCTCTCGGTCAGTTGCGCCTCCTGACGGGAGATCACCTGCTCCGCCTCCGCGCGTTTGCCGGGCTCCAGCTTGTTGAGCAGCCGGCGAATCTGGCTGAATTCTGCGACCTTGCGAACGTCCTCGAATGAGGTCGAACGGCGCCTCGCGATGCCGGCGTTTTCCCGGAACAGTTGTCGCTTTGGCTCGACGACCTCGGCCAGCAGCGTCACGACGAGACGCCGCAATCGCTTGAATGCAGCGTTCTGTTCGAATCCTTCGCGGCTACTCCGCTCGATCAGATCGCTGTCTTCCGGGGAGGCAACGCTGATGTATCCGGCGATCTGATTGTGACCGATCCTCAGAGATGGATCCTGCACGCGCCGGGTATCGAGCGTAAGCCAGTCGTTTTCAGGATCACCGTATGGGCGGACGCGAAAGCCCTGCCGGAAGATTGCGACTCCCGCTATGCTGTCGAGAATTCCCCGCGCTTTTGCGGCGTTGAGTTCGCCGAGGCCCGCCTGCTTGAGGCTCGCGCGCACAGCGTCCGCTTCGCGATCGAAGATGAAAAGCTCGATGCCGACAGCGCCGCAGGGTTCTTCGTCCTCCTTTGCCGGCACCCTGAGCGTTATCGCTTGGGCGGCGGTGCCGGCCCGGCGATTTGCAAATGTGCCGATAAACTCACCCTGGTCGTCAAAATTTCCCCGCACCTGATAGTCCGATGCCGTCAGGATTGGGACGGGCAAAACCTGCCACGGCTTGGCAGACGAGTTTAACGGAACGACGGCTTCGGTCGCCGAGAAGACTGCGGCCCCGTCAAAGCCACTGTTGGCTTGAGTGATCGCCGACAGGTCTAGAAAAATGCTGAAATTGCCCGCGCTGTCATCAGCACTAAACGGCGATACGAGCCTGCGCAGTTCGAGATGAAGACGAGCAAGCTTTTCGCTGGACCAAGCTTCGTTGAGTTCGCTAATTTCGATCAGCGTGCCGGTGCCTGAAGTCGTGTCGCGAACGGAATAGTCGATGGCGATCGCGTCGAGATAGGCGTCAGCCGAGAACAAAGACCAGTCGAGGTCCGGTATCAGAACCTCTTTGCGCGCCCCTTTCTTACCGCTGATCGAGTAGAGCCCCATCCTCGCCCCGAGCTTGGCGGCAGCGAAGCGGCCGATCCCCTTTGACCCCATCATTAGCCGGCCCTTGCCCGGCGAACGACGGCTGGTCAGTTTGGAAGTCGTGGCCGGCTCCATCCATTTTTCTTGGATGTCTTCGAGTCGCATGCCGTGTCCGTCGTCCTGAACCACGATCATCCCGCGCCGCGCTGTGAGTGGTGGAACGAATCGGATCGAAACCTCAGATGCGTCGGCATCGTAAGCGTTTTTGACCAGTTCAATGACCGCGGCTTCGGGGCCGCTGATCAGCTGGTCGCCGATGGTCCTGATGATCCGCGCGCGGGGCCTGAAGCGGAGTTTGTCTAGCTGATCCGGCATTGATTACGCCCCCTTCAACGCGTTGTAATTGAGGCGCGAGAAGCAGCAAGTGTGATTTTCGGGATCGCGTGGCGTTACCTGCGGCCGCACCCGCACAGCGCCTGATCCATTTATCACGCCTCCTTGAGCAATACCCAGCTGAACCAAAAAATGACCGCTTTCGGGAGCGCTATTACGGATCAGCAATGGTCGATATTGGGGGCGCATAGCTGCCGCTAGGTTTCGGCTGAACGAACGGCCGCTTACAACCTTCACGCGCGCCCGGAAGCGGTCGCTCCGCCTACCTCCCAGCAGCGGACAACTTCGATGGGGCAAACTTCACCGTTTAGCGGTTCACGATCCCATGGGCTGTCGTCAGTTAGCTCTCTAACAGCATTCACAAGCTCGCCCGATCGATCAGGCGGGCGCGGCCTACCTTTACGCTGCGGAGCCTGCCCGGCTTCACAAGTCCGTAGACCGTCATCCGGCCCAATCCGGTTAGCCGGCAGGCATCGTCAACCCGCAGGGCCCAACGTTCTGCAGTCTCAGCTCGGTCAATTGACATTCCATGCTCCAACAATCGGCTGGAGCGTGGTCGCGCATCGCAAGGCGGTAGCGTCCTAGCAGCGCAACAGGATGTAGGAAAATGGGTTGTTGTTCGTCCGAGGTTGCAAAGACGACGGCACATTAATAGCTTAGCTATGTATAACCCCGTCTAACTAAATGTGAAGCGGTGTTTAACAGGTATTTGGCAAGCAGCTCAGTGCTTTAGCCTGCGGCCCCGCCGCGCAGGGTGTGCTGAGATTCCCCCTATCGCCGTTGACGAGGTCGTCGGATTGGCTTGATATAGACCAGTCCGCATTCGGTATCCGGAGCAGTCGCCAGCGGCATACCGGCGGCGGTTACAGCCTTAAAAGGCAGGGGCACAAATTTCTCTGGGGGCCCTTTTGGGGGCCCTTTGTGTCGGCTCCACAGGAAAGGTGCTTTTTCTAAAAGACTTGCACTTCTTCTTTGGGTCCTCTTATGGCACCATTTTCCCTATCTCGCATGTACCGATCCCGCCCCGGGCGGTTTCGCGGCCTGGCGGAATCGGGTAGCCGGATCGCGCGTAGCCGGGAGATCAGCGTGACGGGACGGACTTTCGAGCAATGGGCGGTCGGCGATCGGATCGTGCATCCCATCCGGCGGACTGTGACCGAGACCGACAATCTGCTCATTTCCGCGCTCACCCATAATCCGCAGCCGCTGCATCTCGACGCCGAATATGCCGGCGCGACCGAATTCGGACGGATCCTCGTCAATGGCACTTTCACCTTCGCGCTGATGGTCGGGCTGTCGGTGGCGGAGACGACGCTGGGCACGCTGATCGCCAATCTTGGTTACGACAAGGTCGTGATGCCGCGGCCCGTGTTCATCGGCGATACGCTGCGATCCGAGACCGAGGTGATCGCGGTGCGCGCATCGGGGTCGCGCAGCGATGCCGGCATCGTCACCTTCGCGCACGAGCTGTTCAACCAGCGCGATGAACTCGTCTGCCGCTGCCTGCGCAGTGCGCTAATGCGGCGGGGTCCCGGGGCGTGAGGCTGAGATCGCTGCTGTTCGTGCCGGGTGACCGGCCCGAGCGGATGGAGAAGGCGCTGGGGCTGGGCGCGGACGCGCTGATCCTCGACCTGGAGGATGCGGTCGCGCCTGCGGCCAAGCCGGCGGCGCGGCAGGCGGTGGCGGCGTTCCTGGCCAGTGATCGGCGCGGCGTGGAGATCTTCGTTCGTATCAACCCGCTCGATGGGGGGCTGGCGGAGCCGGATCTCGCCGCGGTGCTGCCGGGCCGGCCGGACGGGATCGTGCTGCCCAAGGCCGAAGGCGCGCCGTCGATCGCGGCGCTGGACGCGCTGCTGGCGGAGGGCGGGGCGGCCGGCCTGCCGATCCTGCCGATCGCGACCGAGACGCCGCTGGCGATGTTCAGGCTGGGCGACTATCCGGCTTTGGGTGCGCGCCTGACCGGGCTGACGTGGGGGGCCGAGGACCTGCCGGCGGCGATCGGCGCAGTCTCCTCGCGTGATGCCGATGGGATGCTGACCGCGCCTTACCAGCTGGCGCGATCGCTGACCTTGTTCGCCGCCGCCGCGGCCGGAGTGCCGCCGATCGAGACGGTCTTTCCCGCGATCCGCGATCTGGACGGCCTGGCGGCCTATGCGGCGCGGGCGGCGCGCGACGGCTTCACCGGCATGATGGCGATCCATCCCGCGCAGATCGCGCCGATCAACGCCGCCTTCACGCCGAGCGAAACGGCGATCGCGCAGGCGCGCGCAGTGATCGCCGCTTTCGCGGCCAGCCCCGGGGCAGGTGCGCTGATGCTCGACGGGCGCATGATCGATGCGCCGCATCTGAAGCAGGCGCGCGCGCTGGTCGCACGGCTGGACTGAAAGTCAGACGACCGCGCCGACCAGCCGGCCGATCAGGGCGGTCGCCACCATCGCGATCGTGCCCCAGACCGTGACCCGAACGGCTGCCCGGCCGATCGGTGCGCCGCCAACGCCGGCGCCGATCGCGCCGAGCAGCGCAAGCAGCAGCAGCGAGGCGATGGCGATCGTCGGCATCAGCGCCGATCCCGGCGCGATGACCACGATGGCCAGCGGCAGCGCAGCGCCGACAGTGAAGCTGGCGGCGGACGCGAGCGCCGCCTGGATCGGCCGGGCGCTGCCATGCGGAGCGATACCGAGCTCGTCGCGTGCATGGGCGCCCAACGCATCTGTCGCCATCAGCTGACGAGCAACCGCCGCCGCGGTATCGGGCGAGACACCGCGCGCTTCATAGAGGCCGGCGAGCTCGCGCACCTCGCCTTCGGGATCCGTCGCCAGTTCGCGTCGCTCGCGCGCGATGTCGGCGCGTTCGGTGTCGGCCTGCGAACTGACCGAGACATATTCGCCTGCCGCCATCGACATAGCGCCCGCCACCAGCCCCGCGCTGCCCGCAATCAGACTATCGGAGGGCCGGCCAGCCGCGGCGGCCACGCCAATGATCAGGCTGGCGGTCGAAACGATGCCATCGTCGGCGCCGAGCACCGCGGCGCGCAACCAGCCGATCCGCGCGATCAGGTGGCGTTCGGCATGTCCGCCCAGCCGGCTCATCGCGCAGCCCTTGCCGTCCCGCTCCGTCGATCGACCATGGTGCCACCCTTCATCTGATTGGTGCGCCCGGCAGGGTTCGAACCTGCGGCCTCAAGATTAGAAGTCTCGTGCTCTATCCAGCTGAGCTACGGGCGCCCGCGGACTGCCTAGCGCGGATTGCGTGGCGGCGGAACCACGATAGGATGACGTGATGGGGCCGGGGGACGATGGCACGCGCGGGATCGCTGCGGACGCGCTGGGAAGCGCGCCGCTGCGCTATTTCGATTTCGTGATGGCCGCCTTCGTCACCATCCTGTTGCTGTCGAACGTACTGGGCGCCGGCAAGGTGGCGACGGTGGACCTGCCGTTGATCGGGGCGTGGCCATTCGGCGCGGGCATCCTGTTCTTCCCGATCGGCTATGTGATCGGCGACGTGCTGACCGAAGTCTATGGCTATGCGCGCGCGCGGCGCTGCATCTGGGCCGGAACCACCGCGCTGCTGTTCATGGCGTTCATGGCGTGGGTCGTCGTGAAGCTGCCGCCGGCGGAAGGCTGGGGCGGGCAGCCGGCCTACGAACAGGTGTTCGGGCAGGTCCCGCGGATCGTGTTCGCATCGATCCTGGCGTTTTGGGCGGGGGAATTCGCCAATAGCTATGTGCTGGCCCGGATGAAGCTGTGGACCGGCGGGCGGATGCTGTGGACGCGCACGATCGGATCCACGATCGTCGGCCAGGGTGTGGACAGCCTGATCTTCTACCCACTCGCCTTCTGGGGCGCGGCCGGCTGGACGCCCGAACTGGTGCTGCGGGTGATGGTCACGCAATGGGCGCTGAAAGTGACGTGGGAAGCGCTGCTCACCCCCGTCACCTATGGTGTGGTCGGCTTCCTGAAGCGGCGTGAAGGCATCGACATCTTCGACGCCGACACCGATTTCACGCCGTTCCGCGCGCGGATCTGATCAGCGCGGAACGGCTTGATGGCTATTGGCCGCGCTTGCCGAGTTCGGCCCATTCCTCGGCAGTCTTGCAGATTTTCTTCTGCTTGAGGCCGCCGATCAGACCCGTCCCCACGACCATCCGGCGGCGGCAGATCTCGCCATTCTCGTTCTCGTTCGGCGCGGCGGCGCGCGCCGGCGTGCTGGCCGATGTCGGCAACGGCGTGGTGGCGGCATAGCTTTCGGTGGCTTCGGCGGGCGCGATCATCAGCGCGATCATGGTCAGGATCATCGTCACGGTCCCCAGTTGCGCCGCCCGACCCCCTGTGGCCGAGCTAAGCTTCAGGACAACCTCTCGATCCCTCGGGGCACCCCCGGACCGCCATGCTGCGATGCACAAGAATGAGCGCGAAATAACGCGCGCGTCAAGCGCGATCAGGCGATCGCTTCGACCAGTCCTGAAAAGAGCCGGCGGCCATCGTCTCTGCCGTGCGCTCGTTCGATCATCCGCTCCGGATGCGGCATCAGCCCGAGCACGTTGCCAGCATCGTTCAGGATACCGGCAATATCGCGTGCACTGCCGTTGACGGGTTCCCCATAACGGAACGCGATCCGGCCCTCGCCCTCCAGCCGGTCGAGCGTCTCGGGATCTGCAGTGTAGTTGCCGTCATGATGCGCCACCGGAACACGGATCGCCTCGCCAGCGGCATAGCCGCGGGTGAATGGCGAATGCGTGCTGGACACCGTCAACGAGACTTCGCGGCACACGAAATCCAGCCCGGCGTTGCGCATCAGCGCGCCCGGCAGCAGGCCAGCCTCGGTCAGGATCTGGAAACCGTTGCAGACCCCCAGTACTGCGACCCCGCGCTCCGCAGCTGCGACCACCGCCCGCATCACGGGCGAGCGCGCCGCCATCGCGCCGGAACGCAGATAATCGCCGTAGGAAAAGCCGCCGGGGACCGCGATCAGGCCGATGCCATCGGGCAGTTCGGTTTCACGGTGCCACACCATCGCTGGCGCCTGCCCGGTCGTATCGCGCAGCGCCACCGCGAGATCGCGGTCGCAATTCGATCCCGGGAAGACGATGACCGCACTCTTCATGATGCTCAGCCCGCCCGCTCGATCCGGTAATTTTCGATCACCGTGTTGGCGAGCAGTTTGCGGCACATCGCATCGATATCCGCCTCGCTGACGTTGTCGGCCAGATCGAGCTCGATCAGCTTGCCCTGCCGGACATCGTTGACGCCCGAGAAGCCGAGGCCTTCCAGCGCATGGTGGATCGCCTTGCCCTGCGGGTCGAGCACACCGCCCTTGAGCGTGACAAAGATGCGGGTCTTCATGGAGCCGATATCCTCGGGCTGAACTGCGCGGTCGCTATGATCCAGCAAGGCGCGCAGGGCAAGACGCCCGCGCGCAGGCGCGTCAGGCCTCGACCGCGAACAGCGCGGAGCCTTCGTACCGCTCCGCCTTGGGATCGAACACCGGCGCTGGCTGGAAATGCTGGTTGGCCAGTTCAAGCTCGGTCAGCCCGGTCAGCTTGAACGAGCCCAGCTTCACCTCGCGCGGGGGCTTGCCGTCGCGTTCCACTGTGACCGCATCGACATAGAGTTCATCATGCCGGGTGTAGAGGATATGCGGGGCCAGCCGCACGGTGCCCCGGTTGTAGCGCGCCGCGACACATTTCCGCAGTGCGATTGCCTCGAGCAGGATCTGGTTCGCTTGCATCGCCTTACAATGGCCCGCGCAAGTTACGGTTTCAAGAAAATTTGTGCGTCGCAACAAAAAGGCGGCCGATCGCCCTATTTGCCGCGATTTTTGCGATGCTTCTCGAGGTCGAGAACGGTGGTGTCAGCCCCTTCCGGAAGCAGCCCGAGCCGCCGTGCGATCTCCTGATAGGCCTCGACTTCGCCACCGAGATCCTGGCGGAAACGATCCTTATCCAGCTTCTCGCCGGTCGCCATGTCCCACAGACGACAGCCGTCGGGGCTGATCTCGTCCGCCAGGATGATGCGGCTATAGTCGTTGTCCCAGATCCGCCCGAATTCCAGCTTGAAGTCGACCAGGCGGATGCCGATCGCCGCGAACAGCCCGCAAAGAAAGTCATTCACGCGGATCGCCATGTCGGCGATGTCGTGCATTTCTTCCTGGCTGGCCCAGCCGAAGCAGGCGATATGCTCGTCGGCCACCATCGGATCGCCCAGCGCATCGTCCTTGTAATAATATTCGATGATCGTGCGGGGCAGCTGGGTGCCTTCCTCGATCCCCAGCCGCTTGGTGAGGCTGCCCGCGGCGACGTTGCGCACGACGACCTCGATCGGCACGATCTCGACCTGGCGGATCAGTTGCTCGCGCATGTTCAGGCGGCGGATGAAGTGCGTCGGCACGCCGATATGGCCGAGCAGCGTGAAGACATGCTCGGAAATGCGGTTGTTCAGGACGCCTTTGCCGCTGATCGTGCCCTTTTTCTGGGCATTGAACGCCGTCGCGTCGTCCTTGAAATACTGGATCAGCGTGCCCGGCTCGGGGCCCTCGTACAGGATCTTGGCTTTGCCTTCGTAGATCTGGCGGCGACGGGACATGGGCGGTTCTTTTCCCTCGCAGGGCTGAAAAATGGCTCGCCCCGGCGGAACGCTCCCTGAAAGGGGCGTCGCGGGCCGGGGCGTGCGAGGAGTGGCTATACAGGAGTGGCCGACCAAGGGCAATCAGACCCGCGGCGGCCGGACCCGCCGTCAACCCTGCCCGGGGCAGCGCGGAACCGAGCGGATGCGCGGGCGTGCATATTGCAGGGCGACGAGCCGTTCGAACCCGGCCCAGCCGGCGGTGAAAAGCATGACCAGCGCCGTCGCGGTCTCGGTACGATGATCCGCCCAGGCGCGCACTTCCTGATGATCGATCATGAGAGCCTCCTTCCAGTCTGACCCACCCGAAATGCGCCCGATCCGATCTCGCCGCCAACGAAAGGATGGACCGAGATCACAAGCGGGCCTTATGAAAGCGTCATGCGACGCCTGCCGCCTCTTGCTGCCGTTCGTGCCTTCGAAGCGGCTGCGCGCCACCAGAATTTTACGGTGGCGGCGGACGAGCTGGGGATGACCCAGGCTGCGGTCAGCTATCAGATCAAGCTGCTCGAATCCCGGCTCGGGCTGGCGCTGTTTCGGCGCGAGCAGCGGCGTGTGGTGCTGACCGAGGCGGGGCGCCGTGCCGCCACCCAACTGACCGCCGCCTTCGACGGGATCGATGCCGCTTTCGCGGGGCTGCGGGCCGAGGACGAAGGCACGCTCGCGCTCTCGACGTCGCAGACCTTCGCCAACACCTGGCTGGCGTGGCGGCTGGGCGGCTTCCAGATGGCCTATCCCGATCTGGCCGTGCGACTGGCGACCAGCGACGCGCTCGTCGATTTCGCCCGCGACGAGATCGACGTCGCCATCCGCAGCGGGCGCGGCGGCTGGCCGGGCGTATCGGCCGAACTGCTGTTCCGCGCCGATTTCACGCCGATGTGCAGCCCGACCTTCCTGGCGCGGCAGGGCGGCACGCTGGCGCCTGCCGATCTGCTGCATCTGCCGTTGATCGGTCCCGACGACCCTTGGTGGCCCCACTGGCTGCGCGAGGTTGGGGTCGACGTGGCGGATGGTGCGATCCGGCGCGGCTTGCGGCTCGAATCGCAGGCCAATGAAGGCCATGCCGCAATCGCCGGGCAGGGGGTGGCAATGCTGACGCCGCTGTTCTGGCGGAACGACCTGGCGGAAGGGCGGCTAGTGCGGCCATTCGCGCAGGTTTCGTCGCGCGGATTCGGCTATTGGCTGGTCTGCGCCGAACATCGCCGGCGGGTGCCGAAGATCCGCCGCTTTGCCGAATGGCTGACGGCCGAGTTGGCCGCCGATCTGGATGCGATGGCGTAACGGAACCCGGCCGGTCGCGGGCGGTTCAGTCCGCGACCATGAAGATCGAGGAACTTTGCATGTCCGACCATGATAGCACCGTGACCGAACCCACCTCGCTGCTGGTGGCATCGAACAAGGTCGATGCGATCAAGACGGTGACGCGCGACGGCGATGCGCTGGGATCGATCCATACGCTGATGATCAACAAGCGGACCGGTCAGGCGACCTATGCGGTGCTCAGTATCGGCGGCTTCCTCGGCATGAACCGCAGCTTCTATCCGCTGCCGTTCCAGCTGCTGTCGTACAATCACGTCGACGACAATTATGTCGTGACGATCGACCGCCGCCTGCTGGAAGGCGGGCCGAGTTGGTCGAACAACGCGCCCGAGTTCAACCAGGCCTATGCCGATCGTGTCGCCAACTATTATGGCGTGCCGCCGGCCGATCTCTCGATTGCGGGCTGAGGCGGATCGCGATCGGTTCGGCGTGGCCCAAACCGATCGCGACCGGCATGGCAGTCGCTAGAAGCTGAACTTGATCGTGCCGCCCCAGGTCCGCGGATCCGGCAGCTGCGCGCTGATCAGGCCGGTATTGCCCGGCGTGACTGCAAGCGACTCGAAATAGTCCTCCCTGAACGCATTGCGTACCCAGCCGAAGATATCGAAGTCGTCCGTCCGGAACCCGACGCGGAAATTGTGAACCGAGTAGCCCGAGATATCGGTGTAGATCGAGCGCGACGCGTTCGAGGAGAATTTCGAGCGATAATTTGCGTCGTAACCGACATAGGCCTGCCCATCGCGACCCAGCAGCGAGCCCGGCAAATTATATTCGGTCCCCCACGAGAATGCCCATTTCGACACGCCCGGCAGCCACTGACCGGAAATGTCGCAGTTGGCGGGGCTGTTGGCGCCCGGGGTGGCTGGCGGCCCCGGTGGCGTTCCGGTGCCGCCGCCGGCCAGTTCCGGAGGGCACGGCGCGTTGGTGAACCGCTTGAATTCATGATCGGTGTATGCGCCGCTCAGATAACCACTGAACCGCTCGCTCGGCCGGATTGCGAAGTCGGCTTCGATGCCGCGCACGCGCACCTTGTCGGCATTGGCCAGATAGCCGCGCAGCACGTTGCTGCCGCTGACGTTGCTGATCACGCTGGCCTGGAAATCGTCGATCTCGGTCCAGAAGCCGGCCAGGTTCAGCGTCGCGCGCCGATCCCAGAACTGTGTCTTCAAACCGACTTCGAAATGATTGACCTTCTCCGGCTTGATGACCGCGACGTCGAGCTGGGGTAGCCCGTTCGCCTGGCTGGGTACGCCGTTCAGGTTGACGCCGCCCGTCTTGAACGATCGTGCATAGGTCGCATAGGCGTTGATATCCTGCGTGATCTCGTAGGCGAGATTGAGATCGTAGGACAGGTTCCAGTCGCTGTACGGCACCTCGAAGAATTGCGACGCCTGCACGCCGCGCTGCGCGGCCGTCCAAGGGTCATTGTAGGATGGGCTGGCGGGATCGTTGCTGACGATCTGGCGGGTGCCGTTGGAAGCCGTCCCCGTGACGACCGAGTTGTAGAAGCCGTCCTTCTTGTCGTAATTGATCCGGATGCCGGGCGAGATCGTGAGACGATCCGTGACCTTCCAGTTCAGTTTCCCGAATGCGGCCAGGCTGGTGTTGTCGAGCCGGATGTCGTTCTCCGCGAGGACGCCGTTCAGCACCGCCGGATTGTTGGACAAGGCGCTGGTGGGATTGAGCAGCCAGGCGCTGGCCGCGGTGCCCGTTTCCTGGATGCCGCTGGTGCGGATCTTCTGGTGGAAGGCGAATGCGCCGATCACGAAATTGATCGCGTCACCTTCGTAATTGTAGCGGAATTCCTGGGTGTACTGCTTCTGCTTCGTCGGGTTGTTGACCTTGGTGTAGATCGGCAAGCCCGTGAAATCGCGATCGTTCTTCGGGCCCCAATCCCAGTAGCGCCAGGCGCTGACCGAGGTCAGCGTGCCCGGCCCCAGATCCCATTCGATCCGCGCGGATGCGCCGCCATGTTCGTTGCGAGCGGCAATATCGGCATCCAGGTTCGTCAACCGATCGAACGGATCGGTGCTCGGCACGCCGTTGTTGGGATACTGCCTCACGAAATCGGGAAAGCGTGACAGCAGGGCGGCATATTGCCGGTTGCGCGCCCGCTGCGTGGTTCCGACCCGCGCATAGATCTGCACGCAGCAGATCGGGTTCTGTAGATTATAGTCGCCGGAAAGCGTGACGTTCAGCCCTTCGGCAGGCTTCCAGAGCAGGGTGCCGCGGACACCAAGATTATCCTGCGAATTGACATGCTGATCGGTGGCAACATTGTAGATCGTCCCGCGCCGATCGGTGTTCGACACGCTGATGCGCGCGGCCAGCGTGTCGGTCAGCGGGCCGGATACCGATGCCTTGCCTTGCTTGAAGCCGTAATTACCGAGCGAGACTTCCGCGCGTCCCTCGAAATCGAAGCTTGGTGCGCGGGTGGTGATGTTGATTGCACCGGCGGTGGTGTTCTTGCCATACAGCGTGCCTTGCGGGCCGCGCAGCACCTCGATCCGTTCGACATCGACGAAATCGAGCGTCGCCGATGCGATCCGGTTGTAATAGACCTGATCGATATAGATGCCGACGCCCTGCTCGAACCCGTCGTTGGTCAGGCCGAACGGCGCGCCGATGCCACGGATGTTGATGAAGGTGTTGCGTGGGTTGGTCGAATAGAATTGCAGTGTCGGCTGGAGCTGGGTGAGGCGATTGATATTGTAGGTGCCCTGCGCTTCCAGCGTCTGGCCGCTGACGACCGAGATCGCCAACGGTACATCCTGTACATTCTCCTGCCGCCGTCGCGCGGTGACGACGATATCGCTGGCGCCGGGGGTGAACGCATCGGCCGCGGTCGTTGCGGCGCTGTCTGCCGCAGCCGCAGTTTCCTCGGCCGGCACGGTCTGTGCGTTCAGCGGAGCCGCCAGCCCGGCCAGCCCGGCACCCGCCAGCAGCCATGTCTTCGAGATGCGCGTCATCGATTGTCCCCCGAGCCTTGTAGGGGTGTTTGTCCACCGTATCGGTTGAGAAAGCGAGCCTAGTTTTTCTAGCTGTGGAGTAAGGAAACGCTTCAGTCGACTAGGGCGGTGTCCGGAAAGAAGCGGCGGCGAATCCGCCGCCAAGTCCAAGCAAGTGCCATCAGCGCGACAATCCACGGTCCGAGCGAGATCAGAATGTAGAGGATCTGGGCGGTTGCGGTGAGGATGTTACTGCCACCCCGTCGCAACGCATCGCTGATCTGCGCAAGGCCGGTGGCGTCGCCTGCGAAATAGGTCAGCGTCACCGGCGTCGTAGCTAGCGATGCCTGCCTGGTCCCGTTGGCCGCGCTGATTTCACGCAGATCGGCACGCAATCGTTCGACCTGGGCGACACGCGCGCCGCGCTCGGAGTCGCTGCCCCGGCTCGACGCGAGCAGCCGTTCAGCCGCGGCCAATTCGGCGCGCACCGATGACGCGGTGCGTTCGGCTGCCTGCGTCTCGGGCGCGGTATCGGTGCCGCCGATTTCGGTGCTGACCATTCGGCCGCCACCGCGTTCGACAACAGCAACAGCATTTCGACCGAAGCGCCGCGCCAACGAAGGTGCCAGTGCCAGCGTGAGTTCGCCAGACACGTTATGATCATCGGGCTGCGAAAAACGGAGCGCTGTTATACGGCAACGCTGAATGCCAAGCGCTTCGCAGGCCGCGGCATGCATCTCCTGCATGGCGGCGATGCGGCGCGCCTCGATCGCGAAGCGATAGGCATAGTTGAAGGCGACGCCGGGTGCCGCCGTGACGGCGACATTCGGCCCCCCGGACTGCACGGCGTCTTCCGACTGATGCTCGGCACTGCATCCACTGAGCAACAGGCTTGCGATCACGAAACCCACTGTCCGATGCATCGCTTGTCCCTTGTCCGTTTCTCGATGGCTATGGTAGAAAAGATGGGACGTCCAGCCCGGTTCCCCTTTCCCCTGCGCTCGGCTAATCGCCGGCCATGGCTGCCGAACCCGCCTCTCCGCCGATCAACGACGCGCCGTTCGACGATGCGCTGTCGCAGCGCTATCTTGTCTATGCGCTGTCGACGATCACCGCGCGTTCGCTGCCCGATGTGCGCGACGGGCTGAAGCCGGTGCATCGGCGGCTGCTGTGGGCGATGCGGCTGCTGCGGCTGGATCCGGCAGCGGCTTACAAGAAATGCGCGCGCGTCGTTGGCGATACGATCGGCAAATATCATCCGCATGGCGACCAGTCGGTCTATGATGCGATGGTCCGGCTCGCGCAGGATTTCTCGCTGCGTTACCCGCTGGTCGATGGGCAGGGCAATTTTGGCAATATCGATGGCGATAACGCCGCCGCCTATCGCTACACCGAAGCGCGGCTGACGGCGACCGCGGCCGACCTGATGGCCGGGCTGGACGAAGGCACGGTCGATTACCGCCCGACCTATAATGGCGAGGAGGAAGAGCCCGAGATTTTCCCCGGGCTGTTCCCGAACCTGCTGGCCAACGGTGCGAGCGGAATCGCGGTCGGCATGGCGACATCGATCCCGCCGCACAATGCCGCCGAGCTGATCGATGCGGCAACGCTGCTGATCGACCGGCCGGAAGCCGATACGGCGATGCTGCTGGAGCATGTGCAGGGCCCCGATCTGCCGACTGGCGGGCTGATCGTGGACAGTCCGGCAGCGATCCAAGAGGCTTATGCCACAGGCCGCGGCAGTTTCCGCGTGCGTGCGCGCATCGGCGAGGAGCGCGAGAAGGGCGGCGGCTGGGTGCTGGTCGTCACCGAGATCCCGTTCCAGGTGCCCAAGGGCAAGCTGATCGAACAGATCGCGGCGCTGGTATCGGAGAAGAAGCTGCCGATCCTGGCCGACGTCCGCGACGAATCGGATGCCGAGATCCGCATCGTGATCGAACCGCGCAGCCGCACTGTGGATCAGGCAATGCTGCGTGACAGCCTGTTCCGGCTGACCGATCTCGAAGTGAAAATCCCGCTGAATCTGAACGTGCTTGATGCCGAGCGTACGCCCCGGGTGATGGGGCTCAAGCAGGCGCTGTCCGCCTGGCTGGAGCATCAGTTCGAGGTACTCGTGCGGCGATCGCGGCACCGGCTGGCCAAGATCGACGACCGGATCGAACTGCTCGACGGCTATATCATCGCCTATTTGAACCTGGATCGAGTGATCCAGATCATCCGCGAGCATGACGAGCCCAAGCCGCTGCTGATGGACGAATTCCAGCTGTCGGATCGGCAGGCGGAGGCAATCCTCAACATGCGGCTGCGGTCGCTGCGCAAGCTTGAGGAGATGGAACTGCGCCGTGAGCGCGACGCGCTGGACAAGGAACGCAAGGGGCTGGCCGAGCTGATCGACAGTCCCGCTCGTCAGCGCACGCGAATGAAGCGCGATCTGGCCAAACTGCGCGAACGCTATGCGCCCGAGACCGCGATCGGCCGTCGCCGCACGACCGTGGCCGAGGCTGCGCTGGCGCGCGAGATCCCGCTGGAAGCGATGATCGAGCGCGAGCCGATCACCGTCATCATGTCCAATCGCGGCTGGATCCGGGCGATGAAAGGACATGTCGCGCTGGACCAAGCGGATGCGCTGAAGTTCAAGGAAGGCGACGGCCCGGCCTTTGCGTTTCACGCGCAGACGACCGACAAGCTGCTGCTGGTGGTGGATAGCGGGCGCTTCTACACGCTGGCCGCGGATCGGCTGCCGGGCGGCCGCGGGTTCGGCGAGCCGGTGAAATCGATGGTCGATATCGAGGGCGATGCCGCCCCGATCGCGCTGTTCGCGGCCGGCGATCGCCGGCTGCTGCTGGCGACGAGCGATGGCCGCGGCTTCATCGCGCGCGCTGCGGAAGTGACTGCCGAGACGCGCAAGGGCCGCCAAGTCGTGAACCTGCGGCCCGGCGCGCGGCTGAAGCGGGTCGCGCCAGTCGCATCCGAATCGGACTATGTCGGCGTGATCGGCGACAATCGGAAACTGGTCGTATTTCCGCTCGACGAGCTGCCGGAAATGACGCGCGGATCGGGGGTGCAGCTGCAGCGCTATCGCGATGGCGGGCTGAGCGATGCGATCGCGTTCCGCTTTGCCGATGGGCTCAGCTGGGCGATGGGCGGCGACAGCGGCCGCACGCGGACCGAGGCGGACCTGACCGCATGGCGCGCGGCGCGGGGTGCAGCGGGGCGGATGCCGCCGGTCGGATTCCCGCGGAGCAACCGGTTCGAAATGGCGGATCCCCGACAGGACTAACCCTGTCTTAACCCTGTCGCCCTAAGCCGACCTTGATGAAGGCGGGCTCACAGATTCTGTCGCCAGAACCGTTCGATGCGGGCGGCGCATCCGTGCGAGAGCCGGCGGTCGAGCAACGCGTCTCCGAAGTCCGCCAGGCTTATCTCGATGCGCTGCCGATCGCGGCGGCGGTGGTCACCTTCGATGGCGCGCTGGAAGTCGCGGACCACAACGCCTCGTTCGCCGATCTCGATCATCCGCAGAATCGCTTGATCGAACGACCCGGCCTCGCCGGACCCTTGACCCGCTTCCTGTCTAGCAGCGACCGCACCGATGAATTCGACTGGCGCGACGGCGACCATATCGGTGCGCGCCATTATTTCGTGCGGATGGCCCGGATCGAGCGGCTGAACGATGCGCCGCGCGGGCTGGTGTCCTTGGTCGATCGCACCGCCGAGATCGAAAGCCAGCGGTCGCTGCGTGCCGAGACGATGCACGACAGCCTGACCGGGCTGGCCAATCGCACCGCCTTTGCCGAAGCGGTCGAACGGCGCATGGATGCCGGATCGAGCTTCGCGGTGTTGGTGATCGATCTCAACAGGTTCCGCCGCGTCAACGAATGCATGGGCGGGATCGTTGGTGACGAGCTGATCATCACCGTCGCGCGCCGCATGATGGGGGCGCTGCGTGGCGACGACGTGCTGGCGCGACTTGGTGGCGACGAATTCGCGATCCTGCTCGGCACCGTCCAGGACAGCGACGCCCAGGTAGCGGCCGCTCGCGTGCAGACCGTGATGAGCGCGCCGTTCCGGCTGTCCGAACATGAGGTGCGGATCGACTGTTCGATCGGCATCGCGACGATGAACGCGCTCGTCTCGGTCCCCGACGATATGGTGCGCAACGCGCAGGTCGCGATGAAACGCGCCAAGCTTTCGGGCGAGGTCGAGACATACAAGCCGGGCGAAGTGAGCGCCGCGCGCCGCCGGTTCAGCCTCGAGACCGAACTGCGCCGGGCGATCGAAAACGACCAGCTGACGCTGGCGTGGCAGCCGCTGATCGATCTGGAGACCGGCACGATCCAGAGCTTCGAGGCATTGGCCCGCTGGCGCCATCCGCATCGCGGGGCGATCTCGCCCGTTGAATTCATTCCGGTCGCCGAAGAATCGGGGCTGATCCTGCCGCTCGGCCGCTGGGCGATCGACAAGGCGCTGGCGACACTTGCCGATTGGGATGCGCGCGCCGGCACGCTGCTGCCGGCAGTCGGTGTCAACATCTCCGCGATCCAACTCGCCCGCGACGATGTCGGCCGGATGATCGGCAACGCGCTGCAACGGCACGGCATCGCCGGCAGCCGGTTGACGCTGGAAGTGACCGAAAGCGCGATCATTCGCGATCCGGCGCGTGCGACCGCGGTGCTTCATTCGCTCAAGCAGCTCGACGCCAGCATCGCGATGGATGATTTCGGAACCGGCTATTCGAGCCTGGCCTATCTGCAGAAGCTGCCGATCGACATCCTGAAGATCGATCGCAGCTTCGTGACGCCGATGCTGGGCGATCGCGATTCGGTGGCGATCGTGCGCGCGGTACTCAGCTTGGCCCATGCGCTCGGCATGCGCACCGTGGCCGAGGGTATCGAGACGGTCGAACTGGCGCAGACGCTGGCGGCGCTCGGCTGTTCGGCGGGGCAGGGTTATCATTATGCCCGGCCGCTCGATGCGGATGCCGCCTTCGCCTATTGGGCCGAGCGCGCCTGATCGAGCGCGTCTGCGACGATCGCGGCGAACCGTTCCCCATCCGGGAAGGCTTCCGCCACCCAACGTCGCTCGATCGCCTGCAGCGTCGCCGCGACGATCGGCCCGGGCGCCAGGCCGGCAGCGATCAGCGCCCCGCCGGATAACGGCAGCTGCGGGCGCTGCCAGCCGGCCAGCGCCTGTGCCTGTTCGCTACGTCCTTCGATCAGCAGCCGATCGATCGCGGCATCCGCACCGCGCGCATAGGCGATCGCATCGATCGACTCATCCGGCATGATCGGCGTCGCCGCCTGTCGCACGCGGCGCTGGCGCACGCGCGACTGTTTCAGCCGGGCGACCGTGCGTTCGGCGCGGTCGGGATCGTCGGGGAGCAAGGCCGCCAGCCGACGGACCGGGTCCGGGATGGCGCAGGCTGCCGTCTCGGCAGCGATCAGCCGCCCCAGCCGATCGATCCCGGCCGGTTCGATCTCGGGCAGGATCGGTGCGAACAGGCCATAGTGATGCATCAGCCGCACGGTCGATGTCGGATCGGGCAGTGCCAGCAGCTTCAGCAGTTCATCGGCGATTCGTTCACGCGAAAGCGCCATCAGGTCATTCGCGCGCTCCGCGCAGGCCGCGAGCCCGGCCGGCTCCGGATCACCGCGGCCGAACCG
Organism: Sphingomonas canaveralia; assembly: GCF_047238125.1. Taxonomy (NCBI): domain Bacteria; kingdom Pseudomonadati; phylum Pseudomonadota; class Alphaproteobacteria; order Sphingomonadales; family Sphingomonadaceae; genus Sphingomonas; species Sphingomonas canaveralia. The sequence goes on along the minus strand of NZ_JBDFMH010000001.1, from coordinate 2,278,547 downwards.
GGCATGGAATCGGAAGAAGCGCAGGATCCGCAGATGATCCTCGGCGATGCGATCGCGCGGATCGCCGATGAAGCGCACGGTGCGCGCCGCCAGATCGTCCAGCCCGCCGAAATAGTCGAAGACCGCGCCGCTTGCGGGATCGGCGGACAGCGCGTTGATCGTGAAATCGCGGCGGGCGGCATCCGCTTGCCAATCATCGGTGAAGGCGACGGTCGCGTGGCGGCCGTCTGTCGCGACATCGCGCCGCAGCGTCGTCACTTCCACTGCGCCGCCGGGCAGCACTGCCGTCACCGTGCCATGGGCAATGCCCGTTGGCACGGCGGTGACCCCGATCGCCTTCACCCGCCGCAGCACATCATCCGGCAGCAGCCGCGTCGCAAGATCGACATCGCTGACGGGCAGCCCCAGCAGCGTATCGCGGACCGCGCCACCCACGAACCGGGTCGCGCCGGCCGCGGCGCCAAGAGCGTCGAGCAGGGTCGACAGGCCGGCCCGGTCGCGCCAAGCCGCTGCGGGCAACCGCGTCATCGCCCCAGCCGCTGTGCCAGGTTCAGGATCAGCGCCGCGGTGACACCCCAGATGCGGTAACCGGCCCACATGATTTCGTAATATTGGCGTGGACGTCCCTCATAGATGATCTCGTGGCGCACGGCCTGTTGCCGGTCCAGTACATGATCGAGCGGGGCCTCGAACCAGTCGGCGACTTCGGCGGCGTTGGGTGACAGCGGCAGATCGGGCGGCACCACCGCCAGCACCGGCGTGATGCTGAACCCGGTGAAGGTGTGGAACGGGTCGCCGGTGCCGACCACGATCGGCACGTCGCGCGGCAGGCCGATCTCCTCCTCCGCCTCGCGCAGGGCGGCCGCGACTGCGTCCTCGCCAGGATCCAGCCGACCACCGGGGAACGCCACCTGCCCGGCATGCGCGCGCATCGTCTCGGTCCGGACGGTCAGCAGCACGCCTGGCCGCGGGCGATCGGTCACGGCCACAAGCACCGCGGCCGCTGCCTTGTCGTCGGCGGTGCCGTCGCCGGTCAGCAGCGTAACGTCCCGAGCGAGACCGGCCTGCAATTCTCCGCGCAGTCGTTCGGCCAAGGTCATGCTGGGCCCAGCGCGAAGCGGGCGCCGTCGCTCCACAAAGCGGGCGGCTCGCTGCCATCGGCCAGCGCCAGCGCGACAAGCTCGTAATAGACGCTGCGCACGATCAGCGCATTGAGGCCGGCGCGCACCGCGAGATAGGGATGGGGGCCATCGTCGCGGGGCTCGAATCGCAGTGGATTTTCGGGGCCGGCGACGACGAGCTCGCCGGTGTTGAGGCGGAACGCCAGCCGCCGATCCCGGCCTTCGCCTTCGCTCTTCACCTCGACCGCCACGAACGGCGCATCCTCCACCGTGATGTCGAGCTTCTCGACGGGCGTTACCAGAACGAAGCCGCCGTCGGGCTCGCGCCGCAGGATGGTGGAGAAGAGCTGGACCATCGCCGGCCGGCCGATCGGGCTGCCCTGGTGATACCAGGTGCCGTCGCGCGCGATCCGCATCTCGCTGTCGCCACAGTGCGCGGGGTTCCACTTGTCAACGGGCGGCAGCTTGTCGGCGGCGGCCAGGGCCGCGATCTCGGCAAGGCTCAATCCGGCAAGGTCGGCGGGGCGGTCACGCGTCGGCATGGCGCAGCCCTATTGCCTGTGCCCGGCCCCCGCAATGGCCGGGGTGCGCGCCACGAGGCAGCCGTCGGCCGGCAGTGTCATGCCTTCGGGCAGGCGGGCGAGCACGCGCCGCTGCTCGACCGGGCCGGGCATCTGCCAGCCGGTGGCGGCGGCCGCCCGGAAGCCGAAGAATTGGCCATAATATTCAGGGTCACCGACCAGCATCAGCGGCACTCGATCGGCATCGGCACGCGCCAGCATCGCGGCCATCATCTGCCGGCCGAGACCACCAAGCTGCCGATCGGGCGCAACCGCGACCGGGCCGACCAGCACCAGCGGATGCCGATCCTGCCCGGCCAAGAGTGCAATCGGCCAGCTCTGCAGAACGCCGGCCAGCACGGCGCCATCGAACGCCGCCAGCGACAGGTCGTCGATCGGCCGTGCTCCCTCGCGCAGGCGGTAGGCGGTCCGCGATCGCCGATCGGTGCCGAACGCGGCATCGAGCAGTGCTTCGATCGCATCGGGGTCGGCTTCCGAAAGGGAGGCGAGGCGGACAGCTATGATCGGTCACTCCGGCATGGCGGGGGTGCGCCTGTAGCGATCACAGGGCAGCGCGCCAAGCGCCGGCAGTTATCCCCAGCGTTGGGGGGAAGCCTGTGGAAAAGACAGGTATCGTTGCTGCAAACGCAACATTCGCGCCTTGCCGCCGTCATCTGCCCGAAATTTGGGCAGGTGCGCGCATTTCATTCCATCGTCCGCTGCGCTAGCCCGGCAGGCATGAATGCCGAATTCGGATCGCCCCGCACCGCGATCGTGACCGGGGCCGCACGGCGGATCGGATGCGTGATCGCGCGCGCATTGGCTGCGCGCGGCTGGACGCTGCTGCTCCACTGCAACCGATCGACCGAAGCGGCGGATGCGCTGGCGGCCGAGATCGGGCATGCCCGCGTGGTGCGCGCCGACCTGGCCGAGCCGGACGCCGCGCGCCGCATCATGGCCGCCGCCGCCGATCTGCCGCCGCCCGGCCTGCTGGTGAACAACGCGTCGCGCTTCGAACATGATTCGCTCGACGACTTCGATGTCGCGGGCTGGAATGCGCATATCGCAGTAAACCTGCGCGCGCCGGCCCAACTGATCCAGGCGTTCGCCCGCGTCGTGCCTGCGGGAGCCGGTGGACTGGTCGTGAACCTGCTGGATGCCAAGCTGGCCCAGCCCGATGCCGATTTCTTCAGCTACACCATTTCCAAGATGGGGCTGGCGGGGGTGACGGAACTGGCGGCGCGGGCGCTGGCCGGCCACGGGATCCGCGTCTGCGGGATCGCGCCGGCAATCACGCTGGTCTCCGGGCCGCAGAGCCGCGATAATTTCGAGCAGGTTCACGCGCTCAACGCGCTCGGTCGCGGAGTCGAAGTCGATCAGATCGTCGCCGCGCTCGATTTTCTGCTGGCCACGCCGACGATCACCGGCCAGACGATCACCCTCGATGCCGGCAAGCGCTTCCTGGGCCTGTCGCGCGACGTGCAATTTCTGGACACGCCATGACCACCCCCAAGATCGACGGCCTGGTGCCGGCGGCGCTTGCGCCGAAGAGTTTCCGTATCTTCCTGACCGATTATGACCTGCCGGTGGATATCGGGTTCCACGACCATGAGGTCGGCAATCCACAGCGGCTGCTGGTGTCGGTCGATGTCTGGGTATCGGCTGCCGCCTTCGCCAGCGAGGACAGCGCCGCCGCCGCCTGGAATTATGACTTCCTGCGTACCGAGATCAGCCGCATGGCGGCGGGCCGGCGCTACAATCTGCAGGAGACACTGGCGCGCGAGATCTATGACCTGATCGCCGCGCGCGCCGGCGTAACGGGGCTGCGCGTTTCCACCCGCAAGCCCGACATCTATCCGGACTGCGCCGGCGTCGGGGTCGAGCTTTCCAGTTTCTGAGCGACGCTTATTTGCTGCGGCCGCATGGTCCCAGCCCATCGATCACGACCCGGTAATCCGCACGTGCCGCATCCGCCGCCGCGGGTTCGAGCTCGGCGATACTTGTGGCTGGCAATTCGGCCGGTAGCGCGCAGGCGAGCCGGTACCAGAGCAGCGTGTCGCGCGCCGGTGGCCCGGCGGCTTCGTCCACCATCTCGGCAAGCGCTACCGCCCAGCGCGGCTGCTCGCCAGGGCGTCGCAGGATGCTCAGGCTGACCGGGCGGGAATCGGCAGTCGTCAGGAAGATCTGCGTTTCGCTTTCGCCCGGCAGTGACCCCCGCACATGGAATGCGCCGCCAACGCCGGTGATGACGGGCGGCGCATCTGCCGAAACCAGCGCGGTCACGATGGCGCGCAGCCGCTGCTCGGTCTCTGGCGTCCAATCCAGCATGGCGCGCGGCCCGGCCAGCTGAATATCGGCGGGCCTACCGGCGACGGGGCGAGCCAGCAGGATCACGCGTTGCTTGCGCAGTTTCGGGGCGCGCCCCCGTGCATCGAGCGGCCGATCAACCAGGAAGCTGACTCGCGGAGGCAAGCCCTGTGCGCCGCGGATCAACGTCAATATGTCGGCGGTGGCATAGAATCGCGCCTGACCCGCCGGTAGCGACGCGACCGCCTCGCCCTTCAGCCGCTCGGCGCCGCGAATCTCGCCGGCGGCGACGATCGGCGCAGCAATCGCGAGGTCGACGAGATCGGCATAGCCGATTTGATAGGGGGCAGCGGCACCCGGCAGTGGGGCGGGCTGCGCCGGAAGGGCGGTGGGGGCGGGGGCTGCAAAAACAAGCAGCGCTGCCTGAAATCCGTGGAATCGCATGGGTTCTCCGGTCGCCGAGATGGCGAGTCAGCCTCATTAGGCGTGCCGGCGGCGCCGGCCGATCGACTGTGCCACGCGGGGAATGGCCGTTTCAAGGCGTTTACAAAGCGTTTGCGCCGGGGAAACTGTCGCGATAGAGACTCGAACGTTCGATACAGCGGGTGCACCCGCGGACGGACCCGGGACGCTTCGACCAGCCCTGCGCCAGTCGGCCGCGCGTTCCGTGTTATTGGATTGGAGGGAGTGGCGCTGTTTAATGGCCTACGCTGATCAAGCCCCGATAAGCACACGCAAGATCGTGGCGATCGCCCTTGTGGCGCTCCTCCACGCTCTGCTGGGCTATGCATTCATCACCGGCCTCGCGTTCAACGTCGTCAAGAAGGTCGCTGCCGATCTGAAGACGTTCGACGTGGTCGAGGAACCACCACCCCCGGAAGAGCTGCCGCCGCCGCCGCCGCCGGATCAGCCGGTCGAGCCGCCGCCGATGGTGGCACCGCCGCCGATCGTGCAGGCGCCGGTCGTGATGGCGCCGCCGATCCAGACGGTGCGCGTGGCGCCCCCGCCCGTGATCACGCCGACTGCGCCGCCGGCGCCGCCGCCGCCGCCCGCGCCGCCGCGCATCTCGCAGGCGGCCGGTGCCCGGGGCAACCCGGCGCAGTGGGTGACGTCTGACGACTATCCGCCGAGCTCGATCCGCAACGAGGAAGCGGGCACGGTCGCCGTCGCGTGGGACATCAACGAAGCGGGCCGTATCGAGAATTGCCGGGTGACGTCTTCAAGCGGTCATCCCGCGCTCGACGAGGCGACCTGCCGGCTGCTGATCCGCCGCGGCCGCTACACGCCGGCCAAGGACGAGAATGGTAACCCCATCCGCTCGAGCTCCAGCCGGCGCGTCCGGTGGGAAATCCCGGATCGGTGATCGATCTGGCAGGCCGGGCGCCGCATCGCCCGGTCCGCCGCAACAAGACACATCGGACTTGAAGAGGAAGACGAGACTATGGCTACCCCCGCAGCGCCCGCTGGTGGCGAAAATCCCTATGGCCTGATGGCGGCGCTCGAGCAGGGCGGCACGATCGCCTGGGCGACCTTCATCATCCTCGTGATCATGTCGGCCGCGTCCTGGTACATCATGTTCACCAAGCTGTTCGAGCAGCAGAAGATCCTGAACCAGGCCAAGCGCGTGCGCACCAGCTTCTGGGGAACGCCCAGCCTGCGTGACGGCGCCAACAAGCTCGAGAAGAACTCGGCCTACCGCCAGCTCGTCGACGACGGCCTGCGCGCCCAGGACGAACATACCCGCCTGACCGATCCGATCGAGGCGCATGACTGGCTGCTGGGCTCGCTCGGCCGTTCGCAGGCCGCGATCAACTCCAAGCTGTCGAACGGTCTCGCCGTGCTCGCGACGGTCGGTTCGACCGCGCCGTTCGTCGGCCTGTTCGGCACCGTGATCGGCATCTATCGCGCGCTCATCAAGATCGGCGCGGCCGGCCAGGCGTCGATCGACGCGGTCGCCGGTCCGGTCGGTGAGGCGCTGATCATGACCGCTCTGGGTCTCGCCGTGGCGGTGCCCGCGGTGCTCGGCTACAACTGGCTGATCCGCCGCAACAAGGTCGTCGCCGAGCAGCTGTCGGCCTTCTCGACCGACCTGCACGGCTACATGGTGTCGGGTGGCCAGGTGAAGCCGCAGATCGCTGCCGCGCGCGCCGCGACCGCCGCGCCTGCGCCGAAGCCGGTGACGACCACCAAGGCCTGATCGGGTCGGCAGCCGGGCGGCGCGATCCGCCCGGCGGCCCCCGACATCGGTGCCCGCAACAGCGGCTGCCGGAACGATTGAAGGATAGGACGCCAATCCATGGCAATGAGTGCGGGACCCGCCGAATCCGACGCCCCGATGTCGGACATCAACACGACGCCGCTCGTCGACGTCATGCTGGTGCTCCTCATCATCTTCCTCATCACGGTGCCCGTCGTCATCCAGACCGTGCCCGTCAATCTGCCCAAGATCGTGTTCGAGCCGACCACCACCAAGCCCGAGAATGTCTCGCTCTCGGTCAAGGCGACGGATGGCAAGTGCGAAGTCTATTGGGGTCAGACGCTGGTCAGCGCGCAGGAACTGCTCGATCGCGCGGTCGTCAAGCTGAAGGCCGAGATCGACAAGCAGGGCGGACCGACCGCGGCCGGGCTCGAACTGCCCGAGGCGCATATCCGCGGCGACGTGAATACCCCCTATCGCTGCATCGGTGGCGCGATCTTCACGATGCAGCGCGCCGGCTTCGCCCGCGTGGGCTTCATCTCGGAGCCGCCGGCCGGCACCGTCAACGCGCGTCTGTAAGGAGTAACCAGCATGGCAATGGCAGCCGCCGCCGCTGAAGGCGAACCGATGATGGACATCAACACGACGCCGCTGATCGACGTCATGCTGGTGCTGCTGATCATGTTCATCATCACCATCCCGATCCAGACCCATGCGGTGAAGCTGGATCTGCCGGTGGACGATCCCAACAACCAGACGCCGCCGCCGATCGATCCGGTCAAGAACAAGGTCACGATCGATCCGGCCGGTACGGTGTTCTGGAACGGCGCGCCGGTAAACCTGGTCGTGCTGCGCCAGTATCTGGACCAGACGCAGACGATGAACCCGATTCCCGAGCTGCACCTGCAGCCCGATCCGAACGCTCGCTATGTGGTGGTGGATGAGGTGCTCGCCGTCACCAAGCGTGCGAACGTCGAGAAGATGGGGTTCGTCGGCAACGAGGCTTACGCGGCCTTCTGATCGATCCGGATCCGACTATGCGAGGGGGTGGCATCCGAAAGGATGTCGCCCCTTTCGCGTTTGAGGCGGTACCGTGATGGCGATGAGTGCGGGTCGGCCGCCGGGGTCGATCGGCTGGCGGGGCGCGATCCTGTTTGCGAGCGGCGATTTCGCCTTCAACCTCTACTGGCAGGCAGTCAGCCTCTACCTCCTGTTCTTCTACACTGATGCGCTGGGATTACCGGCGGCAAGCGCGGGGCTGATCTTCCTGATCGGATCGGTATGGGACGGGATCGTCGATTTCGGAATAGGCATGGCGGCCGATCACAGCCGGATCGGGCGGCGCGGCTTTGCACCGCTCCTAGTCGCAGGTGCGATCCCGCTCGGCGTGTCGGCATTTTTGCTGTTCACGCCGATCGGAACAGTCGGCGCGGCGGCCGTGCTTGCAGTGCACCTGCTGTTCCGCACGCTCTACGGCGCACTCAACATCCTCTACGCGGCGATGACGGTTCGCGTGACCGGCGACGGCGGCGATCGTGCCCGGATCGGCGGCCTGCGGATGATGTTCGGCACGCTCGCCGCCGTCGCGGTCGCGCTCACGACGCAGCCGCTGGTCGGGCTGGGCGGTGGCGGACCGGCGGGGTGGATGGTGCCGGCCGGTCTGTCCGCCGTCGTCGCGACGCTACTGCTGCTGCTGGTCGCAGCGCGCTGCCGGGAAACCATCCCGCCGGAGGCGACGGTGGCGCGCAACTGGCGCGAAACGGCGGCGACACTGATGAGATCGCGCAGCTATGCCTGGTTGCTGGCCGCGACGGTCGGCATGACGCTGGCGGCGGCGATGTTCACGAAGTCGATCCTCTATCATTTCAAATATCGGCTGGGCGATGCGGAAGCGGCCGGACCGGCCCTGGCCGCGATGGGCATTGCCGGCGCGCTGACTGCGCCGCTGTGGATGGCGATCGCAAGTCGCCAGGGGGCGGATCGGCTATGGCATCTCGGCGTGGCGATCGCCATCGCGTCGATGCTGGGCAGCTGGGCGATCGGCCTCCACGGGGGTGCCGGCGGGCTGGCGATCCTCATGATCACGCAGGCGGCCTTGGTGGCACTGAACATCGGCTTCTGGACGCTGCTGCCCGACTCCATCGATCGCACCGCGCGTACGACCGGCGTGCGCAGCGATGCGACGGCAGTGGGCCTGGCGGCGCTGGTCCAGAAACTGGCGTTGGGCATCGGCGCGGCCCTATTCGGGCTGCTGTATGATGCCGCCGGCTATGTCGCCAATATCGCGCAGCCGCCTGTGGTACTGGCGCGGATGGATGCGATCATGCTGCTCGTGCCGCCGGTCGCGCTGGTCGCCTCGTCGATCGCTGTCGCGCTCGGCCAGCGGCAGGTGGATCGCGGCTAGCCCGCAAGCAGCTCGAACCCGCCCTGCAGCCCGTCGGCCGCCGACGGCGCGATCCAGACATCGAACCGCCCGGGCTCGACCGTGGGCCGGTTGTCCACGCCGATGAAACCGAGATCGCCGCGGTTCAGCGTGAAACGGATGCGTTGCGAGGCGCCCGGCGCCAGCCGCACGACCTTGAACGCCTTCAACTGCCGCACCGGGCGCGTGATGCTGGCAGCACGGTCGCGGATGTAGAGCTGCACCACTTCGTCTGCCGTGCGCCGGCCGCGATTGGTGACGAGCGCGCTGATCGCGATATCGCCGGCCCAAGTCAGCTTGCCGCCTGCAGTATCCAGATCGGCATAGTCGATCCGCCCATAGGTCAGTCCATGGCCGAACGCGAAGCGCGCGGCATTGGGGGCGGTTCGATAGCGCGCCTTGTAATCCTGCAGAGCCCCCGGCGGATTGGGGCGGCCGGTGGGCTTATGATCATAGTGATAGGGCTGCTGCCCGCCCTCGATCGGGAAGCTGATCGGCAGCCGGCCGGCCGGGGCATGCGTGCCGAACAGGATATCGGCGATCGCCCGGCCGCCCTCGCTGCCGAGGAACCAGGTGACGAGGATCGCCGGTGCGGCCAGCACGCCGCCTTCCAGTGCCAGACCGCGCCCGTTCTTGAGCAGCACCACCACCGGCTTCCCGGTCGCGGCAACCGCATCGGCCAGCGCCTGCTGCGCCGGCGGGATCACGCAGGATGTGACCGACTGGGCTTCGCCGGACATTTTCTGGCTCTCGCCGATCGCCAGCAGCACCACGTCGGCAGCGCTGGCGGCGGAGACGGCGGCCTCGACCCCGCCCGGCAGTGGTGCGTCGATGCCGCTGCCTTCGGTGACGCTCAGCAGGGCCGGATCGGCCATCGCCTCGCGCAGGCCGGTTGCCAGATCGATCGCCTGCACGTCGTCGCCATAGACATTCCAAGGGCCGATCAGATCATGCTGGCCGGCGCCGAACGGACCGATCAGCGCGATCCGGCGGCGGCTGCGCGACAACGGCAGCAGATCGCCTTCGTTTCGAAGCAGCACGATCGAGCGGCGGGCGGCGTCGCGCGCCAGATCGAGATTGGCGCGGGTGCGCACGCGCGCCTTTTCGCGAGGTGGAGAGATGCGGCGGAACGGATCGTCGAACAGGCCAAGCCGCGCCTTGACGGCGAGCACACGGCGCACAGCCTCGTCCAGCCGCGACATCGGCACCTCGCCCTTGGCGACCAGATCGGGCAGGTGGCGGATGTAGAAGCCGCTCTGCATCGACATGTCGACCCCGGCCATGAAGGCCAGCTTCGTGGCTTCCCGGGCATCGGCGGCATAGCCGTGGGCGATCAATTCCTCATCGCCGGTATAGTCGGACACCACGAGACCGCCGAAGCGCCACTCGTCATGCAGGACCTGCGTCATCAGCCAGGGATTGGCAGTCGCGGGGATCCCGGACAGCTCGTTGAAGGCGGCCATGGTGGAAAGCGCGCCGGCATCGAATGCGGCCTGGAACGGCGGGAAATAGACTTCGCGCAGTGTCCGCTCGGAAATGTCGACGGTGTTATAGTCCAGCCCGCCCTCGGCCGCGCCATAGGCGGCGAAATGCTTGGCGCAGGCCAGCACGGCATCGTCGTCGGTCAGCCGCCGGCCCTGGAAGCCCTTGACGCGCGCCGCAGCGAACAGGCGGCCGATCAGCACATCCTCCCCCGCACCCTCGACACCACGGCCCCAGCGCTGATCGCGCGCGATGTCCACCATCGGTGCGAAGGTCCAGTCGATGCCGGCGGCGGCCGCCTCGGTGGCGGCGGCGCGGGCGGTGCGTTCGGCCAGCCCCGGATCGAAGCTTGCCGCCTCGGCCAGCGGCATCGGGAAGACGGTGCGATGGCCGTGGATGATATCGGCCGCGAAGATCAACGGGATCTTGAGCCGCGACCGATCGACCGCTTCAGTCTGCATCCGCTTCGCCATTTCCGCGCCGTTCCCGTTGAACACGCCGGTCAGGCGCCCCGCCCGGGTTTCGGCAAGCTGTTGTTCGAACGTCGCACCGGCAGACGGGGGGTTCAGCGCGGTCGCGGCCGATCCCGCCCAGGCTGCGGCCATCAGCGTCAGCTGACCTGCCTTTTCCTCGACGGTCATGCGCTGGATCAGGGCATCGATGAAGGGCGGTGTCGCCGCGGTGGATCCGATTTGCACCAGCGCATGCAGCGGTGATCTGGCCCAGGCGACGGTGGCCGCCGCCGCGATCAGCGCGCTGCGCCGGCTCAATCCCCGATCGGTCATCCCATCCTCCCCAGCGTACGACCACCGGTCGGCACTGTTGCGACAATGCGACGGTCGCCGGCCCGATCCGGCGAATCACACTTTCGATCTTGTTAGCCGCCGATGGAACCGGTTACATCAGAAAACTGACAACGCTGTCCGACGAGTCGGACGTTTCGCGAGCGCCCAGCATCGGGACAAGGTGCAGGCGGGTGGAGGATGTGACGACAGGCATGGCGCACGCCACGATCAGAGATGTCGCCCGTATGGCCGACGTGTCGGTGGCGTCGGCCTCGCGCGCGTTGAACGGGATGGCCAACGTGCGCGCCGCCACGGCGGATCGCGTCCGTGCCGCAGCCGATGCGCTGGGCTATGTTCCCCATGCCGGCGCCCGCAGCCTCAGCATCAAGCGCGCGCATGCGATCGGCGTGGTGCTGCCTGATCTGCACGGCGAATTCTTTTCCGAACTGGTGCGCGGCATGGATCGGCAGGCGAGCCGACTTGGCTTCAACCTGTTGCTGTCGAACATGCATGCCGATCCCGACCAGGCGATCGCAGCATTGCGCGCGATGCGCGGCCGGGTCGACGGGCTGGTGGTGATGGCTCCCCACCTCGATACCGCGGCAATCCTGGCCGGCGGCGGCGGTGCGCTGCCGGCGATCCTGATCAATACGGCAGGGGATACCCAGGGACGCGGCGTGATCCGTGTCGACAATCGCGCCGGCGCGGAAGCGATGGTCGCCCATCTGCTGGCGATCGGCCGGACGCGGATCGCGCACCTGGCCGGGCCGCGTGGCAATGCCGACGCCGAACAGCGGATCGAAGGGTTCAACGCCGCCTTGAAGGCAGCCGGCATCACGCGCGCGCCGCTCATGATCGCGGGCGACTTCACCGATCAGGCGGGGGCCGATGCCGTCGCCGCGCTGCTGCCGCGGCTGGACGAGATCGATGCGATCTTCGCCGCCAATGACATGATGGCACTGGGTTGCCTGATGGCGCTGCGGGAACATGGCATCCACGTTCCGGACCGGATCGCCGTGGCCGGCTTCGATGACGTGCCGATCGCCCGTTACGTGACGCCGGCGCTGACCACGATGCGCATCGATGTCGCTGCGCTTGGCGAGCGCGCGGTGGCGCGATTGGCCGACGCGATCGACGCGCGACCGGAAAGCGGCGCTGTCGAGATCGTCACGCCCGAACTCGTCATCCGCGGCACCACCAGCCGCCGGGACACGGGATCCGTTTCAAAAGGGGAAGAAGCATGACCAACACCAAGATTGGAGCGATCCGCGCAGCGCTTGCCTGTGCCACGATGCTGGCGGGCGGCATCGTGGCGGTGGCGCCGAGCGCGGCCCAGACCACGACATCGGCGGTCCGCGGGCGCGTGACGACAGCCGCGGGCCAGCCAGCGGCAGGCGCCACCGTGACCGCGACCAGCACCGGCACCAATCGCCGGCTGACCACGACTGCCGATGCAGCGGGCAATTTCAGCTTCAGCGGTCTGGTTCCGGGCGAATATCGTTTCGAGGCCAGCGCCGGGGGCGAAGCGGTCGCGACGCGCGCCACGGTCGCCGTCGGGCGGGTCGGTACGCTTAACCTGACGTTGGCGGCCGCATCCGCCGAGACCGTTGCGCCTGGCCCCGCGACCGAGAGCAACGGCGACGAGATCGTGGTGACGGCAGGCACTCTGGTCGAAAGCCGCACGTCCGAAGTGGCCACCAACATCAGTCAGCAACAGATCCGCTCGCTGCCGCAAACCGACCGCAACTTCCTGTCGTTCGCCGCGCTCGCCCCGGGCGTGCAGTATATCGATAGCGAGACGAACAAGGGCATCCAGTCCGGCGCGTCGACGCGGGCGGGGGTGAATGTGTTCATCGACGGCGTCAGCCTGAAGAACAACGTCCTCGACGGCGGTATCGCCGGCCAGCAGGATTCGCGTGGCAACCCGTTCGGCCAGCTGGCCGTGCAGGAGTTCCGGGTGCTGACCCAGAACTACAAGGCCGAATATGAGCAAGCCTCGGCCGCGATCGTGACTGCGATCACCAAATCGGGCACCAACGAATTCCACGGCGAGGCGTTCGGCGCCTATACCGACCGAAGCCTGTCGGCCAAAAGCATCCTCGACAAGCGCGCCGGCCGGCCCGAGCCCGTTTTCGAACGCAAGCAATATGGCGTGTCGCTGGGCGGGCCCATCATCAAGGACAAGCTGTTCTTCTTCGGCGCGTATGAAGGCAACGACCAGGATCGTGCGTTCAACGTCGAGCTGGGCAACCGCACGCCGGAGAATATCGCCGCGTTCGGCCAGTTCGAGGGATCGTTCGTCAGTCCGTTCCGCGCCGACCTGTATTTCGGCAAGCTGACCTTCACGCCGGATGACGCGCAGACCTTCGATCTGAGCTACAACAAGCGGATCGAGACCGACATCTAGGGCTTCGGCGGCCAGACCGCGCGGACCGCGGCGGAGAACAAGAAGAACACGGTCGATACCTGGCTGCTGAAGCACACCTATCGCGGGGATGGCTGGACCAACGAGTTCTCGGCCAGCCTGCTCGATTATGTATTCAACCCCACGTCGCTGAACCCGGACGATCCGACCTTCGAATATGCCGGGGTGATTACCTTCGGCGGCAAGGATTCGACGCAGCGCATCAGCCAGCAGAGCATCGTGCTGCGCAATGACGTGACGTTGGATGATATCGAGGCGGCGGGCCGCCACGTCGTCAAGGCCGGCCTGCGCTATTCGGTGCAGGACTATGATTTCACGAAGAGCTTCTTCGTGCAGCCGCGCTACACATTCCGCAACGATACGCGCAACGATGCCGATCCCGGCAATGATCTCGATTTCAGCTTCCCGGCCGAAGCGCGGCTGGGCATCGGCGATCCGCGGATCAAGGCGTCCAACAGCCAGCTCGGCATGTATATCCAGGATGATTGGGAGATCACCGAGAAGCTGGAGCTGAACCTCGGCCTGCGCTGGGATTTCGAAAGTAACCTGTTCAACAATGATTATGTGACGCCGCCGGCGGCGGTGACCACGCTGCTCGGCCTGCCGCGCACCGATTATTTCGATCCTGCCGACTATATCACCGACGGCAGCAACCGGCCGCCGTTCAAGAAGGCGTTCCAGCCGCGCCTGGGCTTCTCATACGATTTCTTCGGTGACGAGAGCACGGTGCTGTTCGGCGGTTATGGCCGCTATTACGACCGCAATGTCTTCAACAACACGCTCGATGAGCAGTTCAGGCTGCAATACGCCACCGGCACCTTCTACTTCTCGCGCGATGGTCAGCCGCGCGACGGCAATCCGACCGTTGTCTGGAATGATCGCTATCTGACCCGCGAAGGCCTGCTCGAGCTGCGCGCGACCGCGCAGACCGGGCTGCCCGAGCTGTTCGCGGTGAAGAATGATGCCAAGCCGCCGAAGACCGATCAGTTCAGCCTTGGCGTGCGTCAGAAGATCGGCATTTTCCAGGCGTCCGTCACCGGCACCTACATCCGTGGTAACGACGGCTACACCTATCTGTTCGCCACCCGCAACGCGGCCGGCGAATGTTGCGACACCAGTGTGCCGCGCGCCAACGGCTTCGCCAACGTGTTGATCGGCGTCGACGGGCTCAAGACGCGTTACAAGGCGCTCTTCTTCACGCTCGACAAGAACTACACCGAGGCGTCGGGCTGGGGCGTCAATATCGCCTACACGCTGTCGAAGGGGGAGCAGAACGGCAACGATCTGTTCAGCCTCGATAAGATCACGCCCGATGCCTATGGCTGGCGGCCGCGGGCAGGCGACGAACGGCATCGCCTGGTCCTGTCGGGCATCGTGGATCTGCCGTTCGGCTTCCGCTTCTCCACGCTCAGCACGCTCGGCAGCGGCCAGGCCTTCCGCGTGAACGACGAGACGGCCGGGTCCAGCGTCAATCTGCGCGAGATCCGATCCGCCTATCCGGAGAAGAACTGCATCGGCCTGTTCGCCTATTGCGAGGTCAACTTCACGCTGGAGAAGGAGATCGAGTTGTTCGACACGCACAAGATCGGCCTGGCAGTCGATCTGTTCAACGCCTTCAACAACAAGAACTATAGCGGTTTCGACGACTTCACCAATGCCACCGATCCGCTGCTGCCCGCACGGATCGGGCGCGACCTGCTGACCCTGCCGCGCCGCGTACAGTTCCGCGCATCATACCGCTTCTGACCCCCCTCTGCGGGACCGCTCCCCCAGGCGGTCCCGTCTTTTTCTGATTGGTATGCGTACTCATGATCAGGCGCCGCGAATTCCTCGCCGGCTCGGCCGCCGGCGGACTGCTTGCCGCCGGCTGTGCCCGCGCTCCGCTCGCCACCGCCGGCTCTACCCGGCTGCCGCCGCTGTTCGATGCGATCGAGGAACGAACCTTCCGCTATTTCTGGGATACCACCGATCCCAGGACGGGGCTGGCGCCGGATCGCTGGCCCTCGCCCAGCTTCTGCAGCATCGCCGCGGTTGGTTTCGCGCTGACGGCGCTTCCGGTCGGCGTGACGCGCGGCTGGATTACGCGGGCGGCGGCACGCGATCGCACGCTGGCCACGCTGCGCTTCTTCTGGGCAGGCAAGCAGGGCCCCGATCCGACCGGCACGATCGGCCACAAGGGCTTCTTCTATCATTTCCTGGGGATGGATACGGGAACGCGGTTTCGGGATTGCGAGCTTTCGACGATCGATACCACGCTGCTGATGGGCGGCGTGCTGTTCGCGGCCGCCTGGTTCGACGCCGAAGATCCGGGCGAAGCCGAGATCCGCGATCTGGCCGACCGGCTCTACGCGAGGATCGACTGGCGCTGGGCGGTTACCCGACCGCCGCTGGTATCGATGGGCTGGCTGCCCGAGATCGGGTTCATCGCCAAGGATTGGTATGGCTATAACGAGGCCATGCTGCTGTACGTGCTGGCGCTCGCCAGTCCGACCCATGCGCTGGAACCCGCCGCCTGGGCAGGATGGACCCGCAGCTATCCCAGTTCATGGCGGGGCGAGGGCGCGACCCGGCATCTGGCGTTCGCACCACATTTCGGCCACCAGTACAGCCATGTCTGGATCGATTTCCGAGGCATCCGCGATACCGCGATGCGCGAGGCGGGGTTCGACTATTTCGAGAACAGCCGCCGCGCCACTTATGCGCAGCGCGCCTATGCGATCGCCAATCCACTCGGCTGGTCGGGCTATTCGGAGGATGTTTGGGGGCTGACGGCGTGTGACGGGCCGGCTGACGCGACCTTGCCGCTGAACGGCGTCGACCGCTTCTATCGCGGCTATTCCGCACGCGGCCAGATCGATTTTCCGGACGGGTTCGATGATGGCACCATCGCGCCGACCGCGGCGATCGCTTCATTGCCGTTCGCCCCGGAGATCGTGATCCCCTGCGCGGCCGCCCTGCAGCGTGATCATGGCGCACGGATCTGGGGCCGCTACGGCTTCATCGACAGCTTCAACCCCAGTTTCGCCTATGCCGACGTGCCGTTGAACCGCGGCCGCGTCGATGGTCGGCACGGTTGGGTGGCGGAGGATCATATCGGCATCGATCAAGGCCCGATCCTGGCGATGATCGCAAACCATCGCGACGATTTGGTGTGGCGCACGATGCGGCGATCGCCGATCATCCGCCGCGGCCTGCAGCGCGCTGGCTTCACCGGCGGCTGGCTGGGATGAGCCTGCTGGCCGCCTGGCTGCTGGCCGCCGCCGCGCCCGCGCCCATCCTGCTCGACGGGTTCGAGAATGCTGCGCCGTGGTCGGCACGTGCCTCCGATGGGGTCGTAGCGCGGATCGGGCTGGCACTGGGGGACAAAGGCAGGGCGCTTCGGCTCGATTATGATTTCGGCCAGGTCTCCGGCTATGCCTATGCGCGGCGTTCGCTGCCGATCACGTTTCCGGCCGATTACGAAATCAGTTTCCGGATGCGCGGGCGGGGTGGCGTCAACGATCTCCAATTCAAGCTGGTCGATGCGAGCGGCGATACCGTCTGGTGGTATCCGCAGACCAATGTCCGCCCCACCGCCGAATGGCAAACGGTGCGGATCCCGCGCCGCAAGCTTTCATTCGCCTGGGGCCCGGTCGCCGATGCGCCGCTGACGCGTGCCGCCGCGATCGAGCTGGTCGTGGTGCGCGGGCGCGATGGCGGGTCGGGGCATGTCGAAATCGACTCGCTGCGCCTGACCCCGCGTCCGCCGGCCGCAGCGCTGCCGGCCCCGCGCGCCAGCGCACCGGCGATCATCGATGGCGATCCGCAGACTTTCTGGACGGCCAACGGCGGACAGCCTGCCACGATCGACTTCGGAGGCGTGCGTGAATTCGGCGGACTTGTGCTCGACTGGACGAGGCCGGCACCGGCCTATCGTATCGAGGCTTCGGATGACGGGCGGACCTGGCGACTGCTGCGGACCGTAAGCGACGGCAATGGCGGCCGCGATCCGATCGCCTTGCCCGAAACCGCGACGCGCTGGCTGCGGATCATGCCCGATCAACCGGCGCGGCTGGCCGAAGTGGCGATCAAGCCGCTGGCATGGGCGGCGACCCCGAACGACTTCGTTCGATCGATCGCGGCGGAGGCGCCGCGCGGTACCTGGCCGCGCGGCTTTTCGGGTGAGCAGAGCTACTGGACGCTGGTCGGCCCCGATGGTGGCCCCGACAGCGGCCTGATCGGCGAGGATGGCGCGATCGAGACGGGCAAGGGCGGCTATTCGATCGAGCCGTTCATCGAGATCGACGGCAGGCGCATATCCTGGGCGGATGTCCGGCCGCGCCAATCGCTCGAGCAGGATTATCTGCCGATCCCGCACGTGGTTTGGGACGGGCCGGACTGGCAGCTGGACACGAGCCTCTTCGCCGAACGAAACCGGATGATCGCGCGATACCGCGTCACCAATCGCGCTGCTGTGCCGCGCCGGTTGCGGCTTTTGCTGGCCGTCCGTCCGCTCCAGGTGAATCACCCCGCCCAGTTCCTGGGCCAGCGCGGCGGGGTCAGCCCGATCTCCGCACTGCGCTGGGACGGCAGCGCCCTGTCGGTCACCACGCCGCCGGCGATCGCAGGCGATGCCGCCGTGGTGCGCCGGCTGGTGCCAATCGATCGGCCAACGGGGCTGGCGCTGGCCGGGTTCGATGCAGGTGGCGCGCTGGCCGCGGCGATCGGGCCGACAACGGCACGCGCGATCGATGATCCGACCGGGCTTGGTTCGGCGGTGATGGCCTATGATCTCGATCTGGCCGCCGGCGAGAGCCGCATGGTGCCGGTCATTCTGCCGTTCGCGGGGCAGCCGCAGGCAGAGGCGCCGTCGGCGGATGTGGCGGCGGCGCACGCGGCGGTCGCAGCGGAGTGGCGCGCGAAGCTCGATGCGGTCACGATCCGCGTCCCGCCGCGTCACCAACACCTGGCCGATACCGTGCGGACGTCGCTGGCGCATATCTTGATGAGCCGCGAAGGCGCGATCCTGAAGCCCGGCACGCGCAGCTATGATCGCAGCTGGATCCGTGACGGCGCGATGATCGCCGATGGCCTGCTGCGGCTCGGCCGGACCGAAGACGCGATCGCCTATGCGCGCTGGTTCGCGCCCTATCTGTTCGCCAACGGCAAGGTGCCGTGCTGCGTCGATCGGCGCGGGGCCGATCCGGTGCCCGAGAATGACAGCCACGGGCAGTTCATCTACCTCGTCACCCAGATCTATCGCTACACAGGTGACAAGGCGCTGATCGCCGAGTTCTGGCCGAAGCTGGTCGCGGCGCACGCCTATATGGAAGGACTTCGCCAGTCGGAGCGCACCGCGGCCAATCTCGCGGCCGGCCGGCGGATGCTCTACGGGCTGATGCCGCCCTCGATCAGCCACGAAGGCTATTCGGCGAAGCCCCAATACAGCCTGTGGGACGATTTCTGGGCGCTGCGCGGTTACAAGGACATGGCCTTCCTGGCCGCGGAGACGGGCGATGCGGGCGCCGACCGCTATGCCGAACAGCGCGATGCGTTCCAGCGCGATATCCACGCTGCGATCGCCGCTGCTGCGGTGCATTGGAAGATCGATTATATCCCCGGCGCGACCAGCCTCGGCGATCATGACGCCACCTCCACGACGATGGCGCTCGATCCTGCGGGCGAACAGGCGCGGCTCGATCCTGCGCTGCTGGCGAATACGTTCGAGCTCTATTGGGCCAAGGAACGGGCCCGGCGGGCGGGCACCGCCGCCTGGAAGGATTATACGCCCTACGAACTGAGGAATGTCTCGAGCTTTGTGCGGCTGGGATGGCGGGATCGCGTTCAGCCGCTGCTGGACGGTTTTTTCGGCGACCGCCGGCCTGGTGCATGGAACGGCTGGGCGGAAGTGGTCGGCCGCGATCCGCGCGAGATCCGTTTCATCGGTGATATGCCGCATGCCTGGATCTCGTCCGACTATATCCGCGCCGCGCTGGACATGTTCGCCTATGAACGGCCCGATGATCGCGCGCTGGTGCTGGCCGCCGGGCTGGCCCCCGATTATCTGGACGGGGCGGGATCCGGCATCGCCGGCCTGGCGACGGCGGAGGGCAAGCTGGACCTGGCCATTCGTGCAGACGCCCGGCGGCTGATCGTCGATATCGGCGGCACTGCGCGGCCGCCCGGCGGCTTCCTGCTGCCCTGGCCGCTCGGTGGGACACCGGGCCGAGCCTTGATCGACGGCAAGGCGGCGCGTTTTGGCGTGGCGGGGCTGGCGATCCCGGCCACGGGGCGGCCGATCCACGTGGAGGTGTTGCGGCAGTGAAGCGGATGTCGATCCTGCTGATGGCGCTCTTGCTGGTGGGCGCAGCACCGCCGCCCGAAGGCAGCCAGGCACCGCAGCCCGCTGCGGGCAAGGGCGGCTATCGCTACCAGCTGTTCGTGCCGCGCGGCTATGCTGCGGCCAGGTCGCAACGCTGGCCGCTGATCATCTTCCTGCACGGATCGGGCGAGCGCGGCGAGGATATCGACAAGGTCCGCGTCCATGGCCCGCCGAAGATCGTGGCAGACCATCCCGGCTTTCCGTTTCTACTCGTCTCGCCGCTGCTGGCCGCCGATGCGGACTGGGATGTCGCGAAGCTCGACGCGCTGTTGGCCGCGGTTCGCCGGCGCTGGCGAGTCGATGCAGATCGCATCTACCTGACCGGGCTCAGCCGCGGGGGGCATGCCACCTGGCGTTGGGCGGCGTCGGCCCCCGACCTGTTCGCGGCGATCGCGCCGGTCAGCGGTCGCGGCGATCCCGCGCAGGCCTGCGCGTTGCGCGACCTGCCGGTCTGGGCCTTTCATGGTGACGCCGATGATGTGGTGCCGCCCGTGGGAAGCTTTGCGATGGTGGAGGCGATCCGCGCCTGCGGGGGCAAGCCGCGACTGACCATCTATCCCGCCACCGGGCATGACGGCTGGACGCCGACCTACGACGATCCCGCGCTCTATCGCTGGCTGCTCGAACAACGCCGCGTTCGGCGCTGAGCGTCACTCCGGGGGCGTGTCCTCGCGCGGGATGCCGATCTGATAGCGGTTGCGATGATGGCGGCGCTTCTCGGCGCGCCGATGGCGGGCGCGCATCATGCGCGATGCGACGAAGGCGGCAAGCGGTAGCGCGACGACGGCCGCAAGGAGCAGGAACATCTCCATGCCCGGTCGCTAGCCGCCCTGTCGCCGAACCGCAATCTAAGTGTGTCGATCAAAACGCATTCTTGTGGATGAGCACCCGGAACGTGGCGAGGATGATCGACACGTCGCGCCAGATCGTCCAGCCGGAAAGATATTCGAGATCGGCCTGCAGGCGGTTGACGAGATCGGCGCGCCGCAGCGTGGCGCCGCGGAACCCGCGGATCTGGGCGAGGCCGGTCATGCCGGGCTTGATCGCGTGTCGGTGCCAGTAGCGCTGGTCCACTTCCCAGAACAATGCGTCTTCCGCTGTCGATGCCATCGCATGCGGGCGGGGCCCCACGATCGACATGTCGCCGACCAGCACGTTCAGGAATTGGGGCAATTCATCGATGCTCGTCGCGCGGATCAGTCGGCCGATCCGCGTGACCCGATCATCGTTGCGATCGGCCGAGCGCTCACCCTTCTGGTCGGTCGCCTCGGTCCGCATCGATCGAAACTTCAGCATGGAGAAATGGCGGTTGCCGCGTCCGATCCGCGCCTGGCGGAACAGCACGGGGCCGCGGCTATCGATCTTGATCACGATCGCCACCGCCAGCATCAGCGGTGCTAGCACCAGCATCAGCGTGCCGGCCACCGCGAGATCGAGCAGACGCTTGGTGACGCGTTCCTCGATCGTCAGCGGACCTGCCGAGACGATCATGGTCTTCTGCCCGTGCCAGTCGCCCATGCCCAACGTGCCGAGATGATCGAGCTCGGGCAGCAGCACTTCGCCATCGACATCGGCGCCCTTGAGCGCCACCGCCCAGGCCTCTCGACGCTCGGGCGGACAGGCCACCACCACGCGGTCCGCATTCTTCAGCAGCTTGCCCAGGCGATCGAGCAGCAAAGGGTCATCAAGCCGCGGATGCAGCCCCGCCACCCGCGCATCGATCAGCCAGTCGCCACCGCGGGTCGATTGCACGCCGTCGGTGATGACGACCTCGGTGAGCGGGGAGCCCGCGAACAGCTTGCGTGCCAGCCTCCCCATCGCGGCCCGCCCCATGGCGAGCAGGCCGCCCCCCAGCAGCATCACGATCCCGAACATGATCCGTGAAAAGTCGGAAGAGGCCTTCAGGTAGAAGGCGACGAGCAGAATGGCGCCACATGCCACCGCGAACGCCAGCAGCGCCCGCTTGATGCCGACCGCGAGATCGACCAGCACTTCGATCGCATAGGCCCGACTGTTGAAGGCGGCGGCCAAGTAAATCGGCACCAGGACCGCGACCACGTTGAGCCCGGTGGGCCCGAACAGCGGGCCGCCGTTCCGGATCAGATCGGCGGCCAGCGTACCGAGCGCGATCATCAACGCATCGCATAGCGCCAGTCCGATGTAGAACTGGAGACGCAGGCTTTCCTTGGACCGCGGCAGCCCAAGTGGGGCGCCCTCGGTGTCGACCAGCATATGGGCACGGAGCGCACTCGCTTCGCTATTCAAAGCTCGACTCCGGTCCTCGGCTCATCTTACTCGTCCGACAACTCGACAAAAGCGCTGATCGCGCTAGACCGCAACCCTATGGTGCGGTGCCGCATCCCATATCGCGACGGGCGGATGCGGGCGCAAGTTGTTTTGCGGACAGGATTGCTTGCCGTCGCATGGCTGGCAGCCGCGTCCCCCGCGCAGGCTGACGCAGACGAACGCGCCATGCTCGAGTCGCTGCGGGCACAGGATCGAACGGTCGCGACCGTCGGCTATCGCTTGTTCACCGCCGGTGCGGCGCTGTGCGGGGACAGCGGCGTGCAACCAGGGCTCGTAATGCATACCGCCGGCCAATATGGCGCGGCGATCCGACCCGAGGCGCGGGCATTGTTCGGGTTCGGCGCGGGTCCGTCGATCGCAGCGGTGGTGGCCGGCGGGCCAGCGGAACGGGCGGGCTTGCGGGCGGACGATGCCATTACTGCGATCGGCGGTATCCCGGCCGCCAGCGTGCCCGATGGCAAGGACCCCAGTTTCGATGGCGTAGCCGCTGCACAGGCCCAACTGGATGCGGCGCTCGCCCGTGGGCCGGTGGCGCTCGACGTTATGCGCGGCAGTCAACCGCTGCGCTTCACGCTGATCGCCGACGCCGGCTGCGCCGCACGGATCCAGGTCGTCGCATCGCGATCGATCGGTGCGTCCAAGGGGGGCACGCTGATCTCGCTGAATGCCGGGTTGGTCGATCTGGCGGCCGACGATGACGAGATCGCGTTCGCGGTCGCGCACGAACTGGCACACATCATCGCCCGCGATCGGGCGCGGCTGGATGCGGCGGGCGTCTCGCGCGGGCTGTTCGCCGGACTCGGCGGCAATGGGGCGAAGCTGCGCGCGGCGGAATATGAGGTGGATGCCCTCGCGCTATGGCTGATGGCGCGGGCAGGCTATGATCCGCACGCCGCGCTTCGCTTCGCCGATCGGATCGGCCGGCGGACGCGGACTCCGATCAGCGACGGCACCCATCCGCGCTGGGGCAAGCGGGCGGAGGCGATGCGGCCTGTGATCGCAGCGATCCAGGCGAAGCGCGCCGCGGGCCTGCCGCTTATGCCCGATCGCTGAGCGCGCGTTCCCAGGCGAGCGCATCGGCCACGATCCGATCGAGATCGGCATGGCGCGGGCGCCAGGGCAATCGCGCCAGGATCGCGCGATTATCCGCCACCAGCGCATCCGGATCACCGGCGCGGCGCGGTTCCATCCGCCGCACGATCATGGCGTTGGTGGCGCGATCGACCGCGTCGAGCACTTCCAGCACCGAATAGCCGCGGCCATAGCCGCAGTTCAGCGTCAGGCTTTCGCGTGGCGACGCGATCAGCGCTTCCAATGCGTGGACATGCGCATCGGCCAAGTCGCTGACATGGATATAGTCGCGCACGCCGGTGCCGTCCGCGGTCGCATAATCGGTGCCGAACACCGAGACATGGCCGCGTTTGCCCGTCGCCGCCTCGGCTGCGATCTTGATCAGGTGGGTGGCGCCTGCGGTCGACTGGCCGGAACGGCCCTGGGGATCGGCGCCGGCGACGTTGAAATAGCGCAGTGCGCAATAGTTGATCGGATGCGCGGCGGCGACATCGGCCAGCATCGTCTCGGTCATCAGCTTCGACATGCCATAGGGGTTGATCGGCCGCTTCGGCGCCTCTTCCGCCACCGGCACCGCATCCGGGATGCCATAGGTGGCCGCGGTCGACGAAAAGATGAAATGGCGGACCCCGCCGGCCACCGCCGCCTCGATCAGGCTGCGGCTGGCGGCAGTGTTGTTGCGATAATATTTGAGCGGATCGCTGACCGATTCGGGCACCACCACCGATCCCGCGAAATGGATGATCGCGCCAATCCCGCGTTCGGCGATCAGCGCGGTCACCCGATCGATATCCTCGACCGCACCCTCGACGAAGGCGGCGCGCGGATCGACCGCCCAGCGGAAACCCGTCACCAGATTGTCGAGCACGGTCACGTCCCACCCGGCATCGAGCAGCGCCAGCACGGCGTGGCTGCCGATATAGCCGGCGCCACCGGTGACGAGGACGGGAGGGCGGGCGGGGCTGCTGTCTGTCATGGCGGCCGTTTCACTCGGCCAAGGTTGCGGATGCGTCAACCGCGGCGATGCGATCGTGGCTAACCGGCTGTTAAGCAATTCGGCGCATCGGGGAAGATGAACCAGAAGGTGCCGGACCTGAAATGTCGATCCAGTCGGTCAACATCGCCGATCGCAAGGAAGCGGTCACCCGCTCGATCGCGCGCGCGGCCAGCCGGACGGGCGTTGATTTCGGCTATCTGCTGCGCCAGGCGAAAAGCGAGAGCGGCCTGAACCCGACCGCGAAGGCGACGACCTCGTCCGCCTCCGGCCTGTACCAGTTCATCGACCAGAGCTGGTTGGGCGTGTTGAAGCAGCACGGCGCCAAGCATGGCTATGGCTGGGCATCCGACGCGATCGAGCGCAGCGGCAGCCGCTGGACGGTGCGCGATCCCGCGCTGCGCCAGGCGGTGTTCGGGCTGCGCACCGATGCCGATGCGGCATCGCTGATGGCGGGCGAATTCGCCTCCGACAATGCCGATGGCCTGTCCGCCGCGCTGGGCCGCACCGCCAGTTCGGGCGACCTGTACTTCGCGCACTTCCTGGGGCTGGCGGGCGCCAAGCGCTTCCTGAAGGCGGCCGATGCCAACCCGGATGCCAGCGCCGCCGCGCTGTTCCCGCGCGAGGCCGCGGCCAACCGGTCGATCTTCTATACGCGCGATGGCAGCGCCCGGACGCTCGGCCAGGTCTATCGGCTGATGGCGAAGAAGGTGGACGGCCCGGTCGAGGCGGCGCCAGCCTTCTCCCCCGCGATCGTGCCGGCCCGACCGGACGGGACCGACCTGCCGGGCATGCTGATGGCGGACGGCCGCGAACCGCTGACCCGCGAGCCGCCGGGCAAGGCGACCCCCAAGCTCGACGTCGATCTCGCCGGGTTGCTCACCGACGGCAGCGACCAGTCCCCGCTCGCGCTGATGCGCGAGGCCGATGCGCGCCGCCGCGAGCTGAACATCCTGCGCCCATCGCCGAACGAGGCGCGGCTGGCCTATATGATGGTGCTGGGCTCGCTGGGCTAATCACCCGAAAGCAGCGAAAGCAGCGATTGTGCGAGGGTATCGCGCAGGCGAGCCGCCGAGATTGCGGCCGGCACAGGGCGCCCCGTGCCACCGCGCCTGCTAGCGCAGGAGCGGTAGTGCACCGGATATGGGAAAGAACTAGGTTCTCTTTAACCCGCCTGGACGCTGTAGGACAGGGCTGAGTACTCGCGCAGAACAGCCGCGCCCAATTCAATAAGGAGCCTATCGTGGCGACTGCCTGGTTTGTGGGCAAACGATCCGATGATACGAATCCCATCGTGTAATCCCGATGTATCTTGTTAAGCTGGAACGATCGGCTAAACCCGATGCGTGGATAATGAATCGGCAATCTCCGCGCTTTCGGCGCTTGCGCACCCAACGCGGCTTGCCGCCTTCCGGTTGTTGATCCGCCACGAGCCCGGAGGACTGCCGACCGGCACTCTGGTGGACGCCAGCGGCCTCAGCCAGAGCACATTTTCGACGCACCTGGCCGTCATGGCAAAGGCCGGTCTCGTTACCGCAGAGAAGCGCGGGCGACAGCAGATCCAGCGTGCGAACGTCGCGTCGCTGGTGGCGCTGATGACCTTTCTCGTCAGGGACTGCTGCGATGGTCGCGCCGAACTGTGTGAGCCGCTTCTTGCCGAACTCACCTGCTGCTGAACGGAGCCGGCATGGCCACCGACGTC
The DNA here is from genome assembly GCF_047238125.1 of Sphingomonas canaveralia. NCBI lineage: Bacteria > Pseudomonadati > Pseudomonadota > Alphaproteobacteria > Sphingomonadales > Sphingomonadaceae > Sphingomonas > Sphingomonas canaveralia. The sequence continues at coordinate 2,252,813 of NZ_JBDFMH010000001.1, read as the reverse complement.
ATCATCTATCATAATCCCGAGTGCGGCACGTCGCGCAACGCGCTCGCCATGATCCGTAATGCCGGGATCGAGCCGCACGTCATAGAGTATCTGAAGACCCCGCCGTCCCGGGCGCTGCTGGTGCAGCTGCTCGATCGCGCGCGCATCGCCCCTCGCGCGTTGCTGCGCGCAAAGGGCACGCCCTTCGAGGAGCTTGGCCTCGGTGACGAGACCCTCTCAGACGATGCGCTGATCGATGCGATGATGGCGTATCCGGTGCTGATCAACCGGCCGCTCGTGGTCACCCAGCTGGGCGTCAAGCTGTGCCGGCCCTCGGAGGCGGTGCTGGATCTTCTGCCCGCACCGCAGCACGGCGCCTTCGCCAAAGAAGATGGCGAGCAGGTCATCGATAGTGGCGGCCAGCGGGTGCGCTGATGGGCATTTTCGAGCGCTATCTATCGATATGGGTCGCGTTGTGCATCGTGGCCGGCATCGCGCTGGGGCAGGCGATGCCCGGCCTGTTTGCCGCGATCGCTTCGGCCGAGGTGGCGCGCGTCAACCTCGTGGTCGCCGCGCTGATCTGGCTGATGATCGAGCCGATGCTGCTGAAGATCGATTTCGGCGCGCTCGGCTCGGTTCGTCAGCATTGGAAGGGGGTGGGCGTCACGCTGTTTGTGAATTGGGCGGTCAAGCCGTTCTCGATGGCTGCGCTCGGGACGATCTTTCTTGGCTGGCTGTTCGCGCCCCTGTTGCCGGCAGGCGAAATCCAATCCTACATCGCCGGCCTGATCCTGCTTGCCGCAGCGCCCTGCACGGCGATGGTGTTTGTCTGGTCGAACCTGTGCGGGGGCGAGCCGACCTATACCCTCAGCCAGGTGGCGCTGAACGACCTGCTGATGCTGTTCCTGTTCGCGCCGCTGGTGGCGCTCCTCCTGGGCGTGGCTTCGGTCACAGTGCCGTGGGAAACGCTTGTGCTGTCGGTCGGGCTTTACATCGTGATGCCGGTGATCCTTGCCCAAATGCTGCGTCGGGCGCTGCTGGCATCAGGAGGACAGCCCGCGCTCGACCACCTGCTCGCCAGACTAGGGCCAGCGTCGCTGGTTGCGCTGTTGGCAACGCTGATTCTGCTGTTCGGCTTTCAAGGCGAGCGGATCATGGCGCAACCCTTGGTGATCGCGCTGATCGCCGTGCCGATCCTGATCCAGGTCTATCTGAACGCCGGCATTGCCTACTGGCTGTCGCGCCGGCTCGGCGTGGCTTGGTGTGTCGCGGCGCCGGCGGCGCTGATCGGGGCCTCGAACTTCTTCGAACTGGCTGTCGCGGCGGCGATCTCGCTTTTCGGGCTCAAGTCGGGCGCGGCGCTTGCCACCGTCGTCGGGGTGCTGGTCGAAGTACCGGTGATGCTGTCCGTGGTCGCGATCGTGAAGCGCAGCCGCGGCTGGTATGAAGGGGCACCCGCATCGTGAATCTTGGGCGTTCAGGTGCGGTTCCCGATCAGCTCCGCCCTGGCCGGCCCTCTTCATCGCGCGCTGCCTGCGCCTCGGCTGCATCGCCGGCCGGGTCGATCGCCTTGCTCCAGGCGAGGGTGATCGACATGCGGCGATTGCGGGGGTCGTAGCGGTCGGCGGGGACATAGGGTTCGCGGTCGGCGACGCCTTCGATCCGCGAGAAGCGGCGGCCGCCGACGCCGGAATCGGCCAGCACTTTGCGAGTCGCCTCGGCCCGCGCGCTGGACAGCGTCCAGTTGTTCACGGTGCGGCCGGCGGCATAGGGCAGCGCATCGGTATGACCGGTCACGATCACGTCGTTGCTGGCTTCACGGACCACGATGGCGACGGTGCGCAGCAGATCGCGCGCCTCGGGCAGGATGCGATCGGTGCCGAGCGCAAACATCGAGAAATCGGCCTGTTCGACCAGATCGATCCGCAGGCCATCGCGTGTTTCCAGGAAGCGCACCGATTTCTTCAGCCGTTCCAGCCGCTTGTCGGATGCGATCTTCTGCTCGATCGCCTTGCGCATGGCCTTGAACCGGGTGCGATCGCGGTTGCGGCGCGTTTCGGCACCTTCCTTGGGACCACCGGTGGCATCGCGCGGGATGGTCAGCGATTTGGTGCCGGTCTCGCCCTTGCGATGCGGGTAATTGTCCTTCGCGGTGATCGAATCGCCGCCGAACGGGCCGTTGGCGCCGGCCGATTTCTGACGCATCTCGACCAGGGTTGGCGTGAAATAATCGGCGATGCCCTTGCGCTGCTTTTCGGTGGTGGCGCCCAGGATCCAGAGCAGCAGGAAAAACGCCATCATCGCCGTCACGAAATCGGCATAGGCCACCTTCCAGGCGCCACCATGGTGGCCGCCATGCCCTTCGGCGATGATCTTCTTGATGATGATCGGGCGGACTTCGGGCTCGTTGCGCCCGCGCCCCTTGGCCGCAGCGGTCGCCATCGGATCAGCGACCGCGCATGCCGTCGAACACGTCGGCAAAGGCCGGCTGGTAGCCGTGGCTGATGCCCGAGCGCGCGGCTTCGATCACCAGCGGCAGCGGGTGGCCGTGCAGCGACGCGACGATGATCTGCTTGACGACATGATAGATGGCGGCGTCGCTTTCGATCACCTGGCGGGCGCGGTTGGCGAACGGGCCGACGATGCCGTAGGCCAGCAGCACGCCCAGGAAGGTGCCGACCAGCGCCGAGCCGATCATGCCGCCCAGGATGGTCGGCGGCTTGTCGATCGAGCCCATCGTCTTGACCACGCCCAGCACGGCCGCGACGATGCCCAGCGCGGGCAGCGCATCGGCCATGTTCTGCAGCATATCCGCCGGGCGGATGGCATCGTGGTGATGGGTCTTCAGGCTGTTGTCCATGACATCCTCGACCGCCATCGGATCGAGCGTGCCCGACGAGACGACCACCAGCCGCAACGTATCGGCGATCAGGTGGATCAGCGTCGGATCCTTGAGCAGCTTGGGATATTCGGCGAAGATCGCAGACGCCTTCGGATCCTCGATATGCGGCTCCAGGGCGACCGGGCCTTCCGAGCGCAGCTTCTTCATCAGCGTGCTGACGAGGAAGATGACGTCGAGATAATCCTTCTTGTTGTAGCGCGGGCCCTTGAAGACCTTGGCGACGCCGCCGCCGAGCTGCTTGAGCTCCTTCATCGAATTGCCGGCCAGCGTGGCGCCGAGCGCGGCGCCGCCGATGATCAGCATCTCGTGCGGCACGGCATGCAGCACGGGGCCGAGATCGCCCCCGGTGATGACGAAGCCGCCGAAGACCATGGCGAGGAGGACGACGAGGCCGATTGCTGCGAACATTGCTTTGTCGACGCTCCACTACTGGCCCCGGATGGGGCGCCCCACATCATTAACGGCCGATTCGCCGTGACCTTTACGAAGGTCGGCGACGGGCGCGTGCGCGATCGCCGTCTGGATATGGTGGATAGAGCGATAAGCTTACCAACCGGTTCGCGCGGGCGAATTTGGACCGGCAATCGTGGCCGATCTGCAGGCGGATCCCCGAAAACACGTCATCCCGGCGGACGCCGGGATCCGGGGCCACAAGCGCTGCCGCCTGCCGCTCTGGATCCCGGCGTTGGCCAGGATGACGGAAGAAGATCAGCCGAGGATATCGAACAGCGTCTGCGCGGAGATCCGGGCGAAGGTGGTCTGCGAGGCCTGCAGCGTGAGCAGCGTCTGCTGGATATAGGCGACGGTCTCGGCCAGGTCGGTGCCCTCGATCGCGCCGCGCTCCACCTTGGCGTCGATCGTGGCGGCGGCGTGGCGTTCGAGCGCTGCATCGAATCGCGCGGCGCGCAGCCCCTGTTCGGAACGGACCGCGGTCAGCGTGTCGCCGGCTTGGGCCAACCGATCGAGCGCGGTGCCGGTGGCAGCTTGACGGGTCACGCCATCCTCGATCTCCAGCGCGTCCGCAGCGGCGGCGATCTGCACTTCGAGATCGCCGAACGCGGCATCGCGGGAGACGGTGGCGGGCAGCGCGAGGCCGCTTCCGATCGGCAGCTTCAGCGGCTCGTCGGCAGGGAACAGCGGCCGGCCATTGGCATCGGTGGTGCGCGCCTGCGAAGCGATATCCTCGGCGATGCCGCGCAACTCGGCCGCCATGATCGCGCGATCGGCAGCCGAATAGGTGCCCGAGCGGCCCTGGATGATCAGCTCGCGCGCACGATCAACCTGGGTCGACACGCCTTCCAGCACGGTATCGACACGGCCGGCGACGCCCGCGCCGACTTCGAGATTGCGGGTCCATTGGGCGAGATCGGCCTGGTCGCGGCGGATCTGCGAGACGCGCGCCGAACCGGTGGGATCGTCGGACGGCTTCCCGATCCTGAGCCCGCTGGAAACCTGCGCCTGCGCGCGCGAAATCTCTGCGCTCAGCTTGGACTGGCGATTGACCTCGGCGGTCATGCGGGCGTGGGTGGAACCGATCATCGGCCTTGTCCTCAGAACAGCTGCAGGATGGACTGGAGCGTCTCGCGCGCGACCTGGATGACGCGCGCCGACCCGTCATAGGCCTGCTGGAAACGGATGAGCTCTGCCGCCTCGCGGTCGAGGTCGACGCCGGAGATCTCGTCGCGCGCGGCGGCGGACGAATCGCGGCGCGCGCCGGCGGCGCTGGCTTCGGCGCGGGTGGCGGCGACCATCTGGGCATGGCCCGAAATGATGCTGGCGACGCGGGCTTCGGCGCCGTTGCTGCCGCGCAGATCGGTCAGCGCCAGTGCGTTGCCGTTCTCGGCATCGGCCGATGCGGCGGCGACATCGCCGATCGCCATGGTGGCGAGCGTGAGCGAGGCCGCGCCGCCCGCGATCGAGAGCAGCGGGGTGCCGGCAGTGCCGGCGGGCGTGGTGCCGTTGGCCTGCCACTGGTTGAGCTGGGTGGCAAAGGCTTCGGCCGCGCTGTCGAGCTGGCGGCGACGCCCGCTGACGGCGGATGCGCTTTCGACCAGGCCGGCCAGCGTGCCCCCGGTCGGCTGGACGACTTCATCCTGGCCCGCGCGCGAAGCCGACAGCGCGATCCGGCCATCGGTCGCGACTGCGAGGCCGACCAGCGCCGGGCCGTTTGGGCCGAGCAGCTGGGTTGAGCTGCCGGCGACGCCGACGGTGACCGCGCCGCGGGCATCGAAGCTGGTGGTAATGCCGATCGCTTCGGCGAGGCCATCGACCATGCGGTCGCGCTCGTCCATCAGCTGCGCCTGCGCGGTCGAGCCCGGCGCTGCGCGGCGCAACGCATTGTTGATCTTGTCGAGCCCGGCGAGCGCGGAATTGACCTGATCGACCAGACCGCCGGCTTCGGTAGCGATGCCGTCGCTGACCCGGCCAAGCCCCTCGGCGGCGCTGCGGATCGCGGTGGCGGCATCGTCGATCGAGGAGAGGAAGCGTTCGCGCGGCAGGTTGCCGCCCGGATCGGTCGCCAGCGCGCTGCCGGCGGCGAACACCCCGGACAGTTTGGCGGCAATGCCGTCGTCGCCATCGGGCAGCGCGCCTTCGGCCTGTTCCAGCCAGCGCAGCCGCAATTCGGCGCGCGCCGCATCGGCCGCGGTCAGCCGGCTGTCGGCGACGCGAAACGCATCGGTGCCGCGCACAAGCCCGGTCGCGCGGACCCCGCCGCCGGCAGCCACGCCGTTGCGGTAGAAGGGGTTGGTGGAGGTGGCGGCAGTCGACTGCGCGGTTGCGATGTCGCGGCGGACATAGCCCTTGGTGTCGGCATTGACGACATTCTCGCCGATCACGCCGAGCGCGCTGCGATAGGTGCTGACGCCCGATGCGCCGATGCCGAGCAGGTCGCTCACTGGGCTTCTCCTTCAGCCTTGGCCGTGGGCGCCACGGCCTCCGGCGGCAGCGTCGCGCCGAACTGGCGCTCAAGCAGCTGGGCGATGCCGAAGCCGCCCTTTTCCACCATCTGGTCCGCCATTCGTGCGTCCTGCATGTCGCGAAACTGGTTGGCGGCATCGCTGCCGAACAGATCATCGCCAAGGTTCGCCTGGCGCATCGATCCGATCATCTGACGCAGGAAGATCGCCTCGAACTGGCGGGCGGCCTGCTTCAGATCGGCGCGCGTCGGCTGGGCGGTCAGGCCGGTGCCGGTGGCGGGCGTGGCGACGATTGGCTGGGTCACAGGACGATCAACTCCGCCTTCATGGCACCCGCCTGCTTCAAGGCCTCCAGGATCGCGACCAGATCGGCAGGCGTCGCGCCGATCGCGTTCACTGCTTTGACGATATCGGCCAGGTTCGCAGTCTCCTGGACTTCGAACATCGGGTTGCGGGTTTCGGTGACAGTGATGTTGCTCTGCGGGGTCACCGCGGTCTGGCCCTGGCTGAACGGGCGCGGCTGCGAGACCTGCGGCTGTTCATCGACCTGCACGGTCAGCTTGCCATGGGTGACGGCGGCCGGCTTGATGCGGACAGCGCCGTTGATCACGATCGTGCCGGTGCGTGCGTTGACGATCACCTTGGCGGATGCCGCAGCGGGATCGACCGGAAGATTTTCGATCATGCTCATCAGCATCGCGCGCGATTCCGCGCCCGGCGGCGCCTCGATCACGACGGAGACCGCATCGGTGGCGCGCGCGCGGGTAGTGGGCGCGTTCATCAGGATGGCGGCGGCGATGCGCTGCGCGGTGGTGAGATCGGCCTCCTGCAGGTTGAAGGTCACGAACGGGGTGTCGGCAAAGCCGGCATCGACCGCGCGCTCGACCGTGGCCCCGCCGGGAATGCGCCCGGCGGACGGCACGTTGACGATCACCTTGGTGCCGCTGGCGCCATCCGCGCCCAGCCCGCCGACGGCGAGCGAGCCTTGGGCCATCGCGTAGATCTGGTTGTCGGCGCCCTTAAGCGGCGCCATCAACAGCGTGCCGCCGCGCAACGACTTGGCCTTGCCCAGTGCGGAAACAGTGATATCCAGGCGCTGGCCGGGCTTGGCGAACGCCGGCAATTCGGCGGTGATCATCACCGCCGCCGCGTTCTTCAGCGCCGGATTGATGCCGGGCGGCAGCGACAGGCCGAAACGTTCGGCGACGCCCTTCATGCCTTGCGTCGAATATTCCAGGCTGTCGTCACCGGTGCCGGCCAGGCCGACCACGATGCCGTAGCCGGTCAGCTGGTTGGCGCGGACGCCTTCGAACGTGCCGAGATCCTTGATGCGCTCGGCCGATGCCGGCGTGGGCAGCAGCGCGATGGCGAGCAGGGCGGTGAGGAAGCGGAACATTGGCTGATCCTCAGAACGGGCTGATGACGTTGAAGAAGCGCTGCAGCCAGCCCTGCTTGCTGGCGCGCGCGACTTCACCGGTGCCGGTATAGGTGATGCGGGCATCGGCGACGCGGGTGGAGGCGACGCGATTGTCTGCCGCGATATCGACCGCGCGCACCAGCCCCGCGAAGCGGATCTGTTCATCGCCACGGTTTAACCGCACCATCTTTTCGCCCTTCACCAGCATCGTCCCGTTCGGATAGACCTGCGCCACCGTCACCGTGATCTCGCCTTGCAGCGTGTTCGACTGGGTGGCTTGCCCCCTGCCGGTAAACGACGAGTTACCGCCGGCATTAATGTCGCTGCTCGAAAAGAAGCCGAGCGGGCCGGTGACGGGCGGGCTGAGCCCGATCTCGCCTTCACGACCCGATGTCTGGGTGGCGGATTTCACCGCCAGCGTGCGTTCGACCAGCGCGATCGTGAGGATATCGCCGACCATCGCGGCGCGCGCGCCGGACGTAAGCGGCGCATAGCCGTTGGCGGCCTGGAAGATGGCACCGTTCGCGCGCACCGGCGGCGGGGTGGGTTCCGCCAGCGTGGGCGCGAACTCGGACGGACCCTTCTTCTTGAGGAAGGGCAGGGCGTGCACGGGCGACGCGACCAGCGCGGCGGCAGCGAGAAGGGCCAGGACGCGCATCGGATCAGAACTGCTGGTTGACATATTGCAGCATCTCGTCGGTCGCCGAGATCATCTTGGAATTCACTTCATAGGCGCGCTGGGTCTCGATCATGTCGACCAGTTCTTCCACGATGTTGACGTTGGAGCCTTCGAGGCTGCCCTGGCGCAGCGCGCCGCGGCCCTCGGTGCCGGCCTCGCCGACCTGGGGGGCTCCCGATGCGGCGGTCTCGCCCAACAGATTATTGCCCAGCGCCTCCAGCCCTGCCGGATTGACGAAGCGGGCCAGTTCGATCTTGCCGAGCTGGGTCGGTTCGGCCTCTCCTTGCAGCGTGGCGGAGACGGTGCCGTCGGTGCCGATCGTGATCTTCTGCGCGCCTTCTGGAACGGTGATCTCGGGGATCAGCGGCATGCCGTCGGTCGTCACGATCTTGCCTTCGGCAGTCATGCTGAAATCGCCGGCGCGGGTATAGGCGGTCTTGCCGTCGGGCGTCTGCACCTGGAAATAACCGCCGCCCTCGATCGCCATGTCGAGCGCGTTGCCGGTAGTCTGCAGCGTGCCCTGGGTATCGATCCGCGCGGTGCCCGCCACCTGCACGCCCGAGCCGAGCGTGGTGCCGGTGGCATAGCGGTTTTCGCCCGCGGACGGGGCCCCCGGCGCGGTCATCGCCTGATAGGCGAGCGTCTCGAAATTGGCGCGGTCGCGCTTGAAGCCGGTGGTGTTCACGTTCGCGAGGTTGTTCGCGATCACGCGCATCCGGGCGGACTGCGCATCGAGCCCGGTGCGGGCGACGTGGAGGGCTGCACTGGTCATGGTCTGCTACTCCGTGGAGATCAGTTGTCGAGCCGCATCAGCTCGGTGGCGGAAACGTCGATCTCGCGCGCCTGCGAGAGCAGCTTGACCTGCGTCTCCCAGGCCCGGCTCGCCTCGATCATCTCGACCAGCGCCTGGCTCGTATTCACGTTCGATTGTTCCAGGCTGCCGCTGCGCAGCCGCGCTTCTGGGTCGGCCGGCAGCGCGCCGCCGCCGTTCACGCGGAACAGCCCGTCGAGGCCCTTGTCGACCTTCGATCCGGCCGGCGAGACGAGTTTCAGCCGATCGACCTGGACAAGCTCGGCATCCGGATCGCCGCCCAGCGGGGTGATGCGGATCGCGCCGTCATTGGCGATGTCGATGCGATCGGCCGGCGGGATCGTGATCGGGCCGTTCTCGCCGATCACCGGCGTGCCATCGCCATTGACGAGCAGGCCGGTGTCGGTCGTCGCCAGATCGCCGCGGCGGGTATAGGCTTCCTCGCCGTCGTCGGCCTGTACTGTCAGCAGGGCATCGCGTTCGAGCGCGACGTCCAGTGGCTTGCCGGTGGCGTTGATGGTGCCGCCGGCCATGTCGGCCGATTTCACTTCCTCGGATGCCTGGACGCGGGCGTTCAGCCCCGAACCGCGCAGCCACAGCGCCTGCTGCGCCGCCATGTCGGCACGGAAGCCCGGCGTATTGGCGTTGGCGAGGTTGTTCGCCGTCGCGGTCTGCCGCGCCATCGCGCCGCGCATCGCGGACAAGGAGCTGTAGCTGAAGCGATCCATGGATTATCTCCGCGCCTTGCCCTGCATCAGTTCTGCAGGTTGACCGCGATCTGGGTCATCTGGTTGGCGGTATCGATCGCCTTGGCATTGGCCTGGAAGTTGCGCTGCGCCTGGATCAGCGCGACCAGTTCCTCGGTGATATCGACATTCGCCTGCTCGAGCGCGCCGGACTGAACGTTGCCGAGACCATTCTCGCCGGGCGTGCCGATCACGGCCTCGCCCGAATCCCCGGTGATGCCCCAGCGCGTGTCGCCCAGCTGGCGTAGCCCGTTGGGATTGGCGAAGTTGGCGATCGCCAGCTTGCCCAGCGCCTGAGTATCGCCGTTCGAGAAGGTGGCGGTGACCAGACCGTCGGTGCCGACCGAGATATTGTCGAGCTCGCCGGCGGCATAGCCGTCCTGGGTGAAGGCCTTCAGCGTGAACGGCGATGCCTGCTGCTTGGTCTGCGTGCCGAAATCGACCGTCAGCGCGAGCGGTGCCGCGGCACCCGCCGGGGTGATTGGATCGAAGGTGGTGCTGCTGGGCGAGGTCAGGTTACCGGCGGCGTCGAACTGCAGCGGCACCGCGCCGGAGCCGAGCTGGGTGCCGCCCACGAAGATGCGGGCATCCCAGCTGCTGCTGCTGGACGTGGCATCCGGCGCCGTTGTGCGGGTGTAGTAGATGGTTGCGGGCAGCGACTTGCCGGTCGTGTCGTAAACTGTGGTCGCGGTCGAATAATTATAGCTGTTCGGATCGAAGCGATCGAACTCGTAGGGATTGGTCGAGCCGTAGACCGGGTTCGCGCGGGGTAGCGTGGCATCGGCCGGCAGCGTGACCGCCAGATCGATCCGCCCGGTCGCGCGCGCCTCGCCAGAGGTCTGCGGCACCTGTAGGTTGCGGGTGGCGGTCAGCCCCATGGCCGTGATGTTGCCCGAGGTATCGACCGGCAGCACCTGGAGATAATTGCCGCTCGTGTCAGTCACGTAGCGCTGCTTGTCGAGTCCAAATGCGCCGTTGCGCGAGAAGGAGATCGAACCGCCGTCGACGTCGCTCTTGGTGACGAAGAAGCCCTGGCCCGAGAGCGCCATGTCGAGCGTGCGGTCCGAGGTCTGGAAGCCGCCCTGGGTGAACTGCTGGGCGATCGTCTTCAGGCGCGTGCCCTGGCCGGCGATGTTGCCCGACTGGAGCGGCGCGGCCGAGAAGATGTCGCCGAATTCGGCGCGGCTCTTCTTGAAGCCGATCGAGCCGACGTTGGCGACGTTGTTCGACGTCACCGACAGGTCGGTCTGGGCGGCCTTGAGACCGGAGAGCGAGGTGTAGAAGGACATTGAAGCTTACTCCTGCTGGAAAGGGGTGGCGTCAGCCGAGCCGCTGGGCATCGGCCGGCGCGAACGTGCCGATCGGGGTGACGAGCCGGGCGGAAGCACCGCCGGCGGGGGACTGGACGCCGGTGACCGCCGCCCAGGTGGCAACGGTGGGGGTGACCGCAGCGCCGGCGGCATCCTTGGCCGAAGTGACGACGCGCAACGGACCGGCGACCTGGGATCCGTCGGCGGCCTTGCCGTCCCAGCGGAACGCCAGGCTGCCCGCGGGCTGCGCGCCGAGCGCTTCGCTGTGGACGACGACGCCATTGGCATCGACCAGGCTGAGCGACACGTCGCTGGCCGCGGCCGGCAGCGTGAGTTCGCCCGCGAAGCCGCCATCGGCATCCGCCATTGTGATATCCGAAGGCACCAGCGCGGCGCGGCCGATCCAGCTGGCGGCATCGCCGACCCGCGAATCCGCGACGCTGGCTGCGATCGCCTTCAGGCTCGCGTTCATCTCGGCGATGCCAGCGACGCTTGAGAACTGCGCCATCTGCGCGACCATCTGGGTGTTGTCGACCGGATCGAACGGATCCTGAGTCTTCAACTGGGTGGTCATCAGCTTCAGGAACGCGGCCTGATCCAGCCCTTCATTCTTCGTGACCGAAGTCGCCGGCAGGGCCAGCGCATCGCTGCTATTGGAGACGGTCGTCATTTGCCGAGCCTCAGCGTATCCAGAGTGAGCGTCTTTGCGGTCTGCATGACCTGCACGTTGTTCTGATACTGGCGCGCGGTCTCCAGCATCTCGATCATCTCGGCGGCGCTATCGACCCCGGCCAGCCAGACATCGCCATTCTTGTCGGCCATCGGATGGTTTGGATCGTGGCGCTTGGTCGGCTCGATCGGGGCCGCGACGACCTGATCGACCTTGACGGTGGCGTTGCCGGCGCCATCGGCGACCGACGAAAAGATCGGCTTCAGCGCGCGGAACGCGCCTTCCTTGCTGGACGCGACCGACCCGGCATTGGCCAGGTTCGACGCGGTCGTGTTGAGCCGCACCAGCTGGGCGGACATTGCGCGACCCGCGATATCGAAGGCGGACATGGGAGCGGCCATGATCGCTTACTCCCCGCGCAATGCCTGCATCACCGTGGCGATGCGGCCTTCGAGGAAGGAGAGGGTGGTGCGATACTGCACCGCATTCTCCGCGAACTTGGTCTGTTCGGTCGAAAGCTCGACCGTGTTGCCGTCGAGCGACGTCTCGTTCGGGATGCGATATCCGGTCGCGCCTTCGACCGCGCTGTCGGTGGACAGTCCCTTCGTGGCCGCATCCAGCGCCTTGGTGAAATCGAGGTCCTTCGCCTTGTAGTTCGGCGTGGCCGCATTCGCGATGTTGGACGCGAGCAGGCCGAGCCGCTGGCTGCGGATCGCAAGCGCCGCGCCATGTACCCCGAACAGCTGTTCTCCGATCGCCATCGATCGTCTCCCGCTTAAACACCCGGCCTCGCGGCCGTTTCATCAGGCAGACGGCACACCGGTCGTCGGCCTGCCCATCGCTTCCCGAACACCGATGCAACCGCCGTGCCAATTCACGGAAATTGCCCCGGATCGGCGAAAACCCGGGGCCGGGAGCTTTTGCCGGCAAGATCTTGCCGGGCGGCCGGCAGATCGTTGCCGGCCGGAATTGGGGGACGCGCATGACCGATATCGCCGATGTGGCGCGCTTCCTGGATCCGCTCGCGCTGGCGATCGTCTGCGGCGGCAGCCTGGCAATCGCCGCGATCCGATCGACGACAGCCGATATCGGCCGTGCCTTTGTCGCGCTGAAGGCGATGCTGACCGCCAAGCCCGATCTCGATGCAATCGTCGCGGCTGCAGCGGTGCGCCGGATCGAGGCGGTGGCTGGCATCAAGACGATCGCCTGCGCGGATCGGATCGACACGGCGGGCCGCTTCCTGAAGCAGGCTGCGGTCCACCTCTCGGACGCGCGCACTGCAGACGAATTCGTGGCGTGGGGCGATGGCGAGATCGCCGCGCGCCGCGCCCGACACGAAGGCGCGATCGGCTTCTGGCGCACGATCGCCGATACGGCACCCGCAATGGGAATGATCGGCACGATCACCGGTCTCGTCCAGATGTTCGCGGCGATGGAGGATCCCGGCACGATCGGCCCGGCGATGGCGCTGGCGATGCTGACCACGCTCTATGGCGTGGTCGTGGGCGGTGCGCTGGCCGGGCCGATCGCGGCGCGGCTGGAACGGCTGTCGACGCTGGAGCTGGGCTGGCAGCAGGCCGCGATCGACCGGCTCGCCACGCTCGCCCATGCCGAACTCGATCCGCTTCAGGCCTTCCAGACCCGCGGCCAGCGGCTGAAGGCAGTGCCATGACCGGCCACGCGACGCCGCGCTGGATCCTAAGCTTCGCCGATCTCTGCCTCGTCCTCCTCGGCTTCTTCGTGACGCTCTATGCCACCGGCGCCGATCCCGCGCGGGTCAGCGCAAGCCTGCGCGATTCGTTCGGGGAGGAAGCCGAAGGCGCGTCGCAAAGTTTCGCGGCGGCGCAACTGTTCGAACCGGGGGAGGCGGTGCTGCGGCCCAAGGCGCGCGCGGTGCTGGCAGCGGCCGGCAAGCGGGCGGGCAAGGGCCGGGTCAGCCTCGTCAGCCGGGGCACGACACCCGGATCGGCGCGGCTGGACGGCTGGGAACTGGCCGCCGCCCGCACCGGCGCCGTCGCGCGCGCGTTGCGCAGCGGTGGCCTGTCGGAAGACCGGATCGGCATCATCCTGGCGCCCGGCACCGATCCCCAGACGATCGACCTGATGACGATCCGCTGACCGGCAGGCGGATGGCCCGCTTCTTGCTGTGTGCGGTGCGACAGTCATTCGGAGACATGTGATGATCCGCCTTTCGGCCCCCGCCCTGCTGCTTGCCGCCGTTCCGGCCGCGGCCACGCCGTTCCAAGATCTCGATGCGATCGAGGTGCAGGTGACGGCGGCGCTGGGCGCAGGCATCGGCGAACCCGGCGGCCCGGCAGCACCGATCGACCGCCGGCTGAAACTTGCCGCCTGTCCGCAGCCGCTGAGCGTCGAGCCGCCGGCAATGGGCGCAGTGGCAGTGCGGTGCGCGGCGATCGGCTGGCGGATCCGCGTGCCGCTGGTCCGGCAGGAAGTTGCCGCCCCGGCAGAAATCGTCCGGCAGGTGCCGGTCGTGCGGCGCGGCGAGCAGGTCGAGATCACGGCGCGCGCGCGCGGATTTTCGGTCAGCACCCAGGGCACGGCCCAGGCCGATGGCGCCCCCGGAGAGCGTATCCGTGTGAAAACAGACGGAAAAACCCCGATCATCCTGGCCGAGGTGGTTGGCCCCGGCGAAGTGCGCGTCGCAGCGCTTAATTGATTGCGCGCTTTGCCGTTATCGGGTGTGACATGCCAAAGGGTTGGCATCCGATAGCGTGAGGGACTTGGCCATGGTTGATGGTCTGAAACCGGTAGCAACGAGCGCGATCGACGCGCGGATGGCAGTGCGCGGGACCTCTCCGGTCAGCCGCACAGGTGCCATTTCGCAGGCGGCGGCGGCCGGCAAGGTGCCGAACCCGGCGGCGGATCTCGCCGCATGGGGACCGATCGTGGATCATGCCCGGATCGAAGGGCTGAAGGATGCGATCGCCAACGGCAGCTACAAGGCCGAGCCCGGCGCGATCGCCAAGGCGATGATCGCCGCAGATCTGCCGCCCGGGCCCAAGGCATGAGCCGGGCGCTCGCAGAGCGCCTGATCGAAGACGAGGCCGCGTTGATCGTCGCTCTGGACGGCGATGCCGCCCCTGCGATCGACGCCGCTTCCCACCGCCTTGCCGAAACCATGCGCATCGTGGCCGCCGCCGGCGGCTGGCGCGAGACCCCCGAACTTGCCGATACGCTGAAGCGCGCGCTGGCGCTGGCCGAGGCGGCTGCCGCGCGGATCAACTTTCTTTCGCACCAGGCCCGCCGCCGCCTGGATCAGGCGCTGGCCGCCCGCGGCGGTGCGCCGCAGCTGCAGCCCGCGATCGCCTATGGCGCGCGGGGTTATCGCGGACGCTGATCCGCTCCCGTTTTTGGCACGCTAATTGCTGTGATCGAGCCGAACCTCGTTCGGAGACGGTACAGCGTGGCGACGACAGCCTTGAAGAAGACGATGTGGGCGGATGCGGCGCGCGGCGCCGTGCTGCCGGTCGCGACGCTCGCGCTGGTCGGCCTGATGGTGATCCCGGTGCCGTCCGCGCTGCTGGATGTCGGCTTCATCTTCAACATCATGATCAGCCTGGCGGTGCTGATGGTGGCACTCAACGCCGCCAAACCGCTCGATTTCTCGGCCTTCCCCACGGTGCTGTTGTTCGCGACGCTGCTGCGGCTGGCGCTCAATGTCGCGTCCACGCGCGTCGTGCTGGTCGATGGCCATGAAGGGCCCGATGCCGCCGGCCATGTGATCGAGGCGTTCGGCAATTTCCTGATCGGCGGCGACTATGCGGTCGGCCTGTTCGTGTTCGCGATCCTGATGATCATCAACCTGGTCGTGATCACCAAGGGTGCCGGCCGCGTGTCAGAAGTGTCGGCCCGGTTCACGCTGGATGCGCTGCCGGGCAAGCAGATGGCGATCGACGCCGATCTGAATGCCGGCCTGTTGACCCCGGACGAAGCGAAGGCCCGGCGGCAGGAGGTGGCGACCGAGGCCGATTTCTACGGATCGATGGATGGTGCGTCGAAATTCGTGAAGGGTGATGCCGTCGCCGGCGTGCTGATCCTGATCGTGAACATCCTGGGCGGGCTGGTGCTGGGCGTGGTTAGCCACAACCTGTCGATCGGCGAGGCCGCGCAGACCTACATCATCCTGGCGATCGGCGATGCGCTGGTGGCGCAGGTGCCGGCGCTGCTGCTGTCGATCGCGGCGGCAGCAATCGTGACCCGCGTTTCCTCCCCGCTCGACCTGTCGCACCAGATCAGCGGCCAGTTCGCCTCGTCGCGCGCCTGGACGCCGGTGGCCGGCATCCTGGGCGTGCTGGCGCTGGTGCCGGGCATGCCTTTCCTGGTGATCGCGCCTGCCGCTGCGCTGTCCGGCTATGTCGCCTGGCGACTGCGCGCTTCCGCCAAGGTGGTCGCCGACACGCCCGATGTGATCGAGACCGCGACCGCGCCGCCCGCGCAGATCGGCTGGGACGAGGTTTCGGACGGCGCCGCGATCAGCCTCGAGCTCGGCTATGCGCTGATTGGGCTGGTCGACGAGCGCAAGGGATCGCCGCTGATGGCGCGCATCACCGGCATTCGCCGTCAGCTGAGCCGCGAACTCGGCTTCGTGGTGCCGCTGGTGCGCGTGCGCGACAATCTTGCCCTGGCGCCGAACCAGTACCGGATCGCGGTCGGTGGCGTCGTGCTCGGCGAGGACGAGGTATGGCCGGAAGATCTGCTGGCGCTGGACAGCGGCGAAATCCTGATGCCGATCGAGGGCCGCCCCGCCAAGGATCCAAGCTTCGGGCTCGACGCGCTGTGGATTCCGGCCGATCGCCGCTCCGAAGCCGTGATCGCGGGCTATACCGTGGTGGATCCGGCGACGGTGGTCGCCACTCACCTGAACCATCTGATCACCGAGAATGCGCACGACCTGTTCGGTCTCGACGAAGCGCAGAAACTGCTCGACGCCCTCAAGGACATCGCGCCGCAATTGGCCGCGGGCCTGGTGCCGCAGCCGCTGTCGCTGGCGGGGCTGGCCGCGCTGTGCCGGTCGCTGCTGGCAGAGCGCGTGTCGCTCAAGGATTTCCGCCGGATCGCGGAAGCGATCATCGATGCCGCCCGCGAGGAGCCGGATGCCGCCCGCCTGGTTGAAGGTGTGCGCGAGCGGATCGGCGCGATCATCGTGCAGGGCCTGGTGCCGGTGAAGGAGACGCTGCCGGTGATCACGCTCGACGCCGGGCTCGAAGGGCTGCTGGCGCAGGCGATCCGCACCGGGCCGGGCGCCCAGCACCCGTTCGAGCCCGCGCTGGCGCAGCGCATCGTGGCTGCCGTGACGGGCGCGGCCCAGCCGCTGATGGGCGAAGCGCGGCGTTTCGCGCTGGTGACCTCGCCGCTGGCGCGCCGCGCGCTCGCCCGTCTGCTGAAGCCGCACCTGCCGGAGATGCCGGTAATGTCCTTCCTCGAGATCCCCGACGGCAAGCCGGTCGAGGTGGTCGCCGTCGTCGGCGGCGCCGCATCGCCCGCGCTGGCCCGCGAACCGGAATATCAGTGATGCCAGATGGACCCCAGCCAATGTTCACCGAGGTTTCCGCGGACACCTATGGCCGCACCCCCACCCGCAAGCCCGAACAGGCGCGTCTGGCGGAAGCGCATATGGGCCTGGTCCGCAAGATCGCCTGGCATGTCCACGGCCGGGTCTCGTCCGCGATCGAGATCGAGGACCTGATCCAGATCGGCATGGTCGCCCTGGTGCAGGCGGCGGCCAGTTACGAGGATCGCGGCCACGCCTTTGCCACCTATGCCACGATGCGGATCCGCGGCGCCATGATCGATCATCTCCGCCGCCATGCGACGATAGCGCGCGGCGCGATGGAGCGACGCCGCACCATTCAGGCGGCACGCAAGGCGCTGGAGGCGCGGCTCGGCCGGCCCGCCAGCGAAGCCGAGCTGGCCGCCGAGATGGGGCTGGCGCCCGCCGTCTTCCGCCAGATGATCGACGAGACGGAGGCGGTCCGCCAGGAATCGCTCGACGAAGTCTATTCGGACCAGTCGATGTGGTTCGCCGACGTGGCCGAAGCGCCCGAAGAACGGCTGGATCGCGATGCGCTGCAGGGCAATCTCGCGGCCGCGATCGCGACGCTGCCCGAGCGCGAGGCGATGGTGCTGCAGCTCTATTTCGTCGAGGAGCTGAACCTGGAGGAGATCGGGCAGGTGCTGAGCGTGACCAATGCGCGCGTCTGCCAGATCAAGAAGTCCGCGCTCGACAAGCTGCGTGCGATGCTGAAGGATCGCGACTGACCGGCCCAGCCGGGTTCAACCGACGGGCCCGGACTTGGACGACGCGATCCGCTTCGATGCCGTGGTGATCGAATGGCGGGGGCCATCGCCCTTCCACTTTGCCGCCATACCCGAAGCCCTGGTCGGCGAGGTGCGCCATGCAGCCCGCGAGGCGAGCTACGGCTGGGGGGCGGTGCCGGTCGAGGCAGAGGCGGGTGGCCAGTCCTTCGCCACATCTCTTTTCCCGCGCGATGGTGGCTACCTATTGCCGTTGAAGGATCATGTGCGGCGAACGCTTGGAATCGTGGTCGGCGATCGTGTCGCAGTGACGTTGCGCGTGCGGTCGCGCCGAGGCAGCGGGGCGTTCAGCCCCGCCGCACCGTAGCCGCCTTGACGCGGCCGGCCGGGTCATAATCGACCCGGTAGTTCTCGAACGTCGGCCCGGTGGCGCTGCGGCCGAGATACCAGATATCAGCTTCCGGCCCGTGCGAATCCGGATCGCCGAGCAGCGCGCGCACCTGATCGCGGCTGGCGCCGGGCACGATGCCGGCCTCGTCGAGATCGCTGACCATCGCGCCGCGCCGGTTCTCACCGTCATAATTGCCGCGCTCGGCCGCCCAGGCCGCCTTGTCGAACGCCATTCCCGTTCCTCCGCATGCCGCCAGGCCGACCAGCAGCGCCGCGAGGATCGCAGTCGCGCGGCCGGCCATCATGATCCGTTGGCGCTGGCATCGCCCTTCGGCGTGCCGATCACCCCATCGGCCGGGCGGGGATCCGCCATGCCATGATCGCCGCGCGCCACCTGATCGCTGGGCGCGAGATGGCCGCCGGGGGCCACCACCACCAGCTGGCCGTCGTTCAGCGCCTGCTGCACGAGATCGGCCAGCTCGTCGGGCGAGGCATCGGGATTGTCGATCGCGATCTGCCGGCCGACTTCATTGTTATAAAGGTCCATCGCTTCCCTGACCGCGCCGTTGCCGGGCAGCCCTTCATGCGCGGTCGCGAATTGCGCCGTCCATTCCGGTCCGAACTCGGCAGTCATACGCGCGTTCCAGTATGCGTGGCGGAAGGCATCGGTGTGGCCGTCATTCTTGGCATAGCTGCGCGCGGCGAGATCGCGCTCGGCCGGCGGCAGCGCATCGATCTGGCGCTGCGCGTGCGCGGGAATGTCACCGGGCGGCGGCACGCGCGATTCCGATACCGAAAAGGCCTGGTCGGCAATGTCCTTGAATTCCTTCAGGCCCAGGAAACCGCGGTCGCGGGTGAGGTTGTCAAGCAACCGGCCCTCGGTCGCGGTGATGGTGCGGCTGCCGCCCAGCCCGCCGAGCGGGATCAGCCCGAACAGGCTGGGGCTCCATTCGATCACCCTGTCGTCGGCGACCTGATAGTCGCGCTCGATCCGTGCGGGATCGGGGGCGGGCGGGGCGGGGGGAACATAGCCGACGCGAGTGCTGCCGCCGGCGTCGATGGGTGCGAGCATGGCTGATCTCCTCAGCCGCCCTTGTCGATCAGGCCGCGCGGCAGGACCATAGCCGATCCGATTAGGACGATGCCGCGCACGCGGCGCACGCGAAAACCCCCGACGCGGAAGGCCGCGCCGGGGGCTGTCGAATACGCTACTCTTACTGAAGTGGCGCTTAGCGCAGCAGGCTCAGCACGCCCTGCTGGCTCTGGTTGGCCTGGGCCAGCATCGCGGTCGAAGCCTGGCTCAGGATCTGCGACTTGGCGAGCGCAGTGGTCTCGGCCGAGAAGTCGGTGTCCTCGATGCGGCTGCGCGCATCGCTCAGGCTGGTCGCGTTCGAGGTCTGCACGTTGACGGCCGATTCCAGGCGGCTCTGCGCGGCACCGAGGCTGGCGCGCTGCGTGTTCAGCGCCTTCAGCGCATCATCGACCAGCGTCAGGTTGGCGTTGCTCGAGTCGGTGGTCACGTCGATGGCGATGGCGGCGGTGATATCGGCATCGCCGAGCACGTCACCCAGATCGAGATCGACCGTGTCGTCGATCGAAGCGCCGACCTGGATGGTGACGACACCGGCGGTGCCGGCCGACGCATCGAACAGCGCGACGTTGTTGAACTTGGTGTTGGTCAGCACGTCGGTCACCTGGCTGGTCAGCTCGGTGATTTCGGCCTGGATGTTGACCATGTCGTCGGTGCCATAGGTGCCGCTGGCGGCCTGAACCGACAGTTCGCGGACGCGCTGGAACATGTTGTTGACTTCCGACAGCGCGCCTTCGGCGGTCTGCGCCATCGAGATGCCGTCATTGGCGTTGCGGATGCCCTGGTTCATGCCGCGGATCTGCGAGGTCATCGACGAGGCGATGGCGAGGCCGGCGGCGTCGTCCTTCGCGGAATTGATGCGCTTGCCGGTCGACAGGCGCTCCATCGCGGTTGCCAGGCCCATGTCGGCCATGCGCGAAGCGTTCTGGGCGCGCAGCGCCGACGAATTGGAGTTGATCACGGTCATCGAAAATTCCTTTCCCGCTCAGTTTGCTGGCCGGCCCGGCGAGAAGGAGCCGGCAGCCACGAACCGGGTAACGACCGGTCGGCGCGGCGCTTAAGCCCGGAATGTCGACCCCGGCCGGCGGGCAGGTTCGCTTTACAGGCCGTTAACCAATTCAGCCGTAAATCGGATTCAACGGAACACGGGCGCAAGCGCGCGTATCCCGCGGAAGATCAGTCAGGGGAATTCGGGAATGTTCGTTGGCCTGAGCGAAGCTGCCGCCGTCGCGCATCCCACGCTGTGCGCCTGGCTGGCCGGGGCCGGACTGCCCGCCGGCCGGATCGACCCGACGGGAGTTTCCGGCCGCGACAGCCGCCGTCTGCTCGACATCGCCGAAGCCGGACTCGCCCAGCACGGCGACATCCTGGTCGAACGCGCCGACGGTGCCGCCAGCCTGACGGCCGGGCGCCCGGGCCGGCCAGCTCTGCTGCGCTACGATTTCGCCGACATGCCGTTCGCGCATGCCCTGGCTGCCGAGCTCGTTCGCCCTCGGCATCGCCCGGCCTGCGGCGAGCCCGAGAGCGCCACCTTCCTGCGGCTGGCGGAGCGGATCGCTGCGTCCGATGCGACCGCGTTGATCCTGGGCGAGACTGGCACTGGCAAGGAAGGACTCGCGCGCTTCCTCCACGCCGGGTCCGCCCGCGCCGACAAGCCGTTCGTGGCCGTCAACTGCGCGGCGCTGCCGGAAACGATGCTGGAAGCGATGCTGTTCGGCCACCAGAAGGGCAGCTTCACCGGTGCCGGCGCGGCGGGCGAGGGGCTGTTCCGCGCCGCCGAGGGTGGTACGCTGTTCCTGGACGAAGTCGCCGAACTGCCGATCGCGCTGCAGGCCAAGCTGCTGCGCGCGATCCAGGAACGCGAAGTGCTGCCGGTGGGCGCCACCCGCGCGGTACCGGTCGATATCCGCATCGTCGCGGCGGCCAACAAGGATCTTGCCGGCGAAGTCGCCGCCGGGCGCTTCCGCGCCGATCTATACTGGCGGCTCAACGTGATGCCGCTGACGCTGAAGCCGCTGCGCGAGCGCCGCCAGGACGTGCGCGCGATCACCGCCGCGCTGCTGCTGCGCCACCTGCCGGCGGGTCAGGCCCTGCCATGGCCGACCGCCGCGGCGCTGGACAAGCTGATGGCGCACGACTGGCCGGGCAATGTCCGCGAGCTGGAGAATGTCATTCAGCGCGCGCTGCTGCTGCGCGAAGGCGATCGCATCGAGGCCGGGGATCTGGCGATCGACGGCCCTGCGATTGCGCCCGTGCGCCAGCCGCAGTTGCAGGCCGATACGATCGAGATCGCGACCCCGGTGGCGACGCTGGCCACCGGCCCGGCGCGGCTGGCCGAAGTGACTCGTGCGCTGCAGGCGCAGGCGATCCGCGAGGCGCTGGTCGCCACCGGCGGCAGCCGAATCCGCGCTGCCCAGCGGCTGGGCATCAGCGAACGCACGCTGCGCTATCGGCTCGCCGACATGCGCGAAGCCGCCTGAGGGACTGAGCGATGACCCGGATCGACACATCCAGCCTGATGGCGATGCGCAGTGCCATCCTGCAGAAGAACGAAGCGCTGCAGAAGGCCGCCGGCACCCCCGGCGCCGCCCCCGGCATCGCGCCCGCCGGCAGCCCGCAGGCGGGCCCGGCCGATTTCACGAGCACGCTGAAGGGCGCGCTCGATCAGGTGAACGCGCTGCAGGCCGATGCGTCGGCCAAGTCGGTCGCGTTCGAGCGCGGCGAGATCACTGACATCGCGCAGGTGATGCTGTCGCGCGAGCAGGCGTCGGTCGGCTTCCAGGCGACGCTGCAGGTCAGGAACAAGCTGCTGGCCGCCTACAAGGATATCATGAGCATGCCGGTCTGACATGAGCGAGATCATTGCCTCTCCGGGCGGAACCGCCCTCGCCACGACCGGGCCGCGGCTTGCCGCCGGCCCCGGCATGGGATCGCTGCTGGAACGCGCCCGTGGCGTGATGGCGCAGCCCGCCGTCGCCAAGAGCCTGCCGGCCGCGATGCTGGTGGGTGTGCTGGGGGCGGCCGCGCTGGCGTGGGCGACGCTCGCCAGCCCGCCGCAGCGCGACCTGTTCTCCGGCCTGGACGATGGCGACAAGGCCGCGATGGTCGATACGCTGAAGGGCGCAGGGATCGATTACGAGATCGACAGCGGCACCGGTGCGCTCTCGGTTGGCGAAGACGATTTCCATCAGGCGCGGATGCTGCTGGCGCAGGCCGGCCTGCCCAAGGGCGCGCCGAGCGCGTCCAGCATGCTCGATTCGATGCCGATGGGCGCCAGCCGCGCGGTGGAAGGCGAGCGGCTGCGCGGCGCATCCGAGATGGATCTGGCGCGCACGATCGAGACGATCGATTCGGTTGAAAGCGCCCGCGTGCATCTGGCGGTGGAACAGCCCAGCGTGTTCCTGCGCGATCGGTCCGCACCGGCGGCGTCGGTGATGCTGAAGCTGCGCGGCGGACGCACCCTTTCCGAAACCCAGACCCGCGCGATCGCGCAGCTCGTCGCCGCATCGGTGCCGGGTATGAATGCCGACAATGTCTCGATCGTCGACCAATCTGGCCGGTTGCTGTCGTCCGGCGGCGGCGATCCCGCGGCGCAGGCCGCCAGCCGCCAGGTCGAGCTGCAGCAGCAGATCGAGCAGCGCTACCAGGAAGCCGTGACCAAGCTGCTGACCCCGCTGGTCGGCGCGGGCAACTTCACCGCGGAAGTGCACGCCGATCTGGATTTCACCGAGACCCAGGCGACGCGCGAGAGCTTCCCGAAGGATACCGCGGTCGTCCGCGCCGAACAGGGCGGCTGGGCGAAGGAATTGCCGGGCCAGGCCGCGATGGGCATTCCGGGCTATCTGTCGAACAGCGCGCCGGGCGCCTCCACGGTCACCGCCAACAACCCCGCCGCACCGCCGGCGACGCCGCCGGCCGGCGCCCCGGGGGCGGCCCCCGCCACCGCGGCTGCGGCCGGCACGGCCGGTACGGCCACGCCTGGCACCGTGCCGGCGGATCGCACCTCCGAAACCTTCAACCGCACGTTCGAGCTTGGCCGCGAAGTCTCCGTCACGCGCAACCCGGTCGGCACCGTGCGGCGGCTGTCGGTGGC
Organism: Sphingomonas canaveralia; assembly: GCF_047238125.1. Classification (NCBI taxonomy): domain Bacteria; kingdom Pseudomonadati; phylum Pseudomonadota; class Alphaproteobacteria; order Sphingomonadales; family Sphingomonadaceae; genus Sphingomonas; species Sphingomonas canaveralia. The sequence goes on along the minus strand of NZ_JBDFMH010000001.1, from coordinate 2,229,532 downwards.
CGTCGCGCTGAAGAACCCCGACGGCAAGCCGCGTGGCAAGGCCGAGATCGCCGCGCTGGAGGCACTGGTGAAGGGCGCGGTCGGCTTCGATCAGCAGCGTGGCGATCTGATCGCCGTTTCCGCCCGCGCTTTCGCGACCGAGATGGTCGAGGAGACTCCGTGGTACGAGGCTTCCTGGGTCGGCATGGTGGCGCGCAACCTGTCCGCGCTGCTGGTTGCCGCGCTGATCGTGTTCGGGGTGGCGCGCCCGCTGCTGGGCAAGGCCAAGGCCGCCAAGGCCGAGAAGGCCGCCGTCACCACTGCCCAGCGCCAGCAGATCGGGCAGGAGATGGCCGCCGCAGTGGCCGCGAGCCCGATCTCCAACGATGGCGCGCCGATGGTGACGCTCGACATGATCGAGGGCGCACACAGCTATGAGGCGCGTGCCCAGCTGATCCGCAATTTCGTCCGCCAGGACCCGGCCCGCGCCGCGCTCGTCGTGCGCGATCTGATCCGGTCCGACATGAAGACCAGTGAGGACCAGAATGGCTGACGTCGCCACCGCCACCGCTCCCGTGCCGCAGGGCGGCGAAGCGGCCGCGATCCTGCTGATGCTGCTCGAGGAAGCCGAGGCCGCCGAAGTGCTGTCGCGGCTCGATCCGGACGAGGTGCAGCAGCTGGGCGGCGCGATGTTCGGCGTCACCGACGTGTCCGAGCGCCAGGTGAACGGCGTGCTGGACCTGTTCCTGTCCCGCGCCCGCGAACGCACCACGATCGGCTTCAACGGCGATGCCCAAATCCGCGGCGTCATGGAACGCGCGCTGGGTGCGGAGCGTGCCGAAGGCGTGCTCGCCCGGATTACGCCGGCCACCCGTATTTCCACGCTCGACTCGCTCAAGTGGATGGATCCGCAGGCGATCGCGGCGCTGATCGAGCATGAACATGCGCAGGTGGCGGCGCTTGTGCTGGCGCATCTCGATCCGCCGATCGCGGCCGATGTGCTGCAACTGCTGGATCCGGATCTGCAGGGTGACATCGTCTACCGGATCGCGACGCTCGGGCCGGTTCCGGCCGAGGCGCTGGAGGATCTCGAGCGGATCCTGCTGCGCCAGGTGGCGCGCAAGACATCGGGCGCGGTTTCCAGTCGCGGCGGCGCGGCCGAGGCAGCGAAGATCATCAACAACACGCGTACCGGCACCGACCAGCGCATCCTGCGCACGCTGGGCAAGATGGACAAGGCGCTCGCCCGCTCGGTCGAGGAGGAGATGTTCGTCTTCGACAATCTGATGGAGCTGGACGAGAAGAGCCTGGGCGCGTTGCTGCGCACGGTGGACAACGAAGTGCTGATCGTGGCGCTGAAGGGCGCCGACGAACGGCTGCGCAACCGGATGTTCGGCTGCATGTCGAGCCGTGCCGCTTCCTCGATCCAGGACGAGATGAACGATCGCGGGCCGATGCGCCTGGCCGAGGTGCAGGACGCCCAGCGCGAGATCCTGGCGACCGCGCGCCGCCTGGCCGAAGCCGGCACGATCATGCTGGGCGGCAAGGGCGACGATTATGTTTGAGCCGCGACGGATCGAGCCGATGGCCCTTTTCCCGAACGCGGCGGCGCATGCTGCGGCCGGTTTCGTGCCGCTGTCCGCGCGCTTGCAGCTTCCGGCCGAGGTGCAGCCGGCCGAGCCGGCCGCGCCGGCGACGGTGATCGACCCCGCCGAGATCGAGGCGACCGCGTTCGCCGCTGGCTTCGACGAGGGGTTGCGCACCGCGCAGGTGGAACTGGAAGCCGAGCGCGCTTCGCTCGCGATCCTGGCCGAATCGCTGACCGTGCTGAAGCCCGAACCATCGCGCGATCTGGCGCTGCTGCTGTCGGAAACGGTGAGCCGGCTGGTGCGCCAGGCGATCGGCGAAGTCGCGATCGACGAGACGATGCTGCTGCGCCGCGCCGAGCAGGTGGCCGGCCTGATCGCCGAAGCCAGCGTGCCCGGCCGGATGCGGCTGCACCCCGACGATGTCGCGCGGCTGGCCGATGCCCGGCTACCGGTGGAACTGGTCGGCGATCCGCTGCTGGCGCCCGGCACTGCGCTGCTGGAGACCAATGACGGCTGGATCGAGGCCGGCCCCGATGTCGCGCTGGAAAAGCTGGGTGCCGCGCTCGATCGGCTGGGGGCACCGCGATGACGACTGCGCTGGCCGACAACGCGCGCGCCATGCTGGCCGCGCTCGACATCGCCGATGTGGCCCCGCGCCGCGTCGGCAAGCTGATCGCCTATGATGGGTTGATGCTGGAGGCGACCGGGCTCAGCCTGCCGGTAGGGGCGGGCGTGCGCGTGATCGACGCCAACGGCCATGCGGCGCGTGCCGAGGTGGTGGGGTTCCGTGGCGACCGCACGCTGCTGATGGCGCTCGACAGCGATGCGCCGCACAGCCGCGGCGCGCGGGTCGAGCCCGATCGCTCGGGCGGGTGGGCCGATGTGGGCGATGCGCTGCTCGGCCGCGTGGTCGATGCGCTGGGCGCACCGCTCGATGGGATGGGGCCGATCGGCACTCACCAGAAATGGCCGATCGCGGGCGTGCGCGGCAACCCGCTGCACCGTGCGCGGGTGACCGAGCCGTTCGACATGGGTGTGCGCGCAGTCAATGCGCTGCTCACCGCGGGCGTGGGCCAGCGGATCGCGATCGTGGCGGGATCGGGCGTCGGCAAATCGGTGCTGATGGGCCAGATGATCGCCGGCGCCGATGCCGATGTGATCGTGGTCGGCCTGATCGGGGAGCGCAGCCGCGAAGTCGCCGACTTTCTGGCTACCAAGCTGTCCGGACCGGTCCGCAGGAAGAGCGTCGTGGTCGCGGTGCCGGCCGATCATCCGCCGGTGTTGCGGCTGCGTGCCGCGATGCGCGCGACCGCGATCGCCGAACATTTCCGCGAGCAGGGGCTGCGCGTGCTGCTGCTGATCGACAGCCTGACCCGTGTCGCCCATGCGCAGCGCGAGATCGGCTTGGCGCTGGGTGAGCCGCCGACGACCAAGGGCTATCCGCCGTCCGCCCTGGGGCTGATCCCGCGGCTGGTGGAACGCGCCGGCGCCGATGCGCGCACCGGCGGATCGATCACCGCTCTCTACACCGTACTGGCCGATGGCGACGACACCGACGATCCGATCGTGGATGCCGCGCGCGCGATTGTGGACGGGCATATCGTGCTCAGCCGATCGATGGCGGAAAAGGCGGTGTTCCCCGCGATCGATGTCGGCCGCTCGCTCAGCCGCGTGATGAGCGACATCGTCGGCCCCGATCATGCCCGCGCCGCGGCCTGCTTCCGCCGGCTGTGGTCCGGCTATGAAGAAAATCGCGACCTGATCCTGATGGGCGCCTATCGCGAAGGCAGCGATGCAAGCATCGACGCCGCGATCGCGCGCCATGGCGAACTCATGGACTTCATCGTCCAACCGGCATCCGAACAGGTCGATGCCGATACCGCGACTGCGGCGCTGATCGGCAGGTTCGGATCATGACCGGCCTCGTCGCCCGCCGCCAGCGGATCGCGCGTGTGCGCAGTATCCAGCATATCCTGGCCAGCGCCGAGGCGGCGCGCGCCGAAGCGCGGGTCGAGCAGCTGGAATCGACCGAGCGGCGGCTGGCGCTGCTGAGCGCGCAGATGACGCCTGCAGTCGGCCACGGCACTGGCCAGCATCTGTCGAGCGGGGCCGAGATGATCGGCCGGCTCGCGCAGGTGCGCGACGGATTGACCGACAGCATCGTGGGGGCGCGCGCCAGTGCCGAACAGCAGGCGGCCCTGCGGATCGCGGCCCGCATCCGGCAGGAAAGCGCCGAGCGGCTGGGTGCGCGCGCAGTCCGTGCCGCCGAGGCGAAGGCGGAAGCGAAGCGCGCCGCGCTGCCGCGTCCGCGTACCCCGAACACGGAGCGCGACGCATGATCCCGACCAGCTTTCAAACGGTCGCGCCGGCCGCGCCACTTGCGGCGACGAGCTTCGGCCCGCCGCCAGTGATCGATTTCGCCGCGATGATGATCGCGATCCCCACGCCACGTGTCGACGCGCCGCGAACGGTGGACGCCGCGCCGCCGCCGCCCGTGGCCGCGCCTGCGGATCAGGCCAAGGCGTTGCTGGCAAGCCTCGAGCCGGAACCCGAGGTCGGTCTCCCGGCCATCTTGTCCGACGAGCAGCCCCCGGCGAAGGCGGTCATGAAGACGACGGCCGTTGCCGCAGCAGCACCCGGTCGCGCCGGGCCGACCCCACGCAAGGTTCCGGTCGCGCTGGTCGGTTTGCCACAGCCGACAGTGCCGCCGGTCGCGACCGCCGAAAACCCGGCGACCGACCCGGCCGCTCCGAAGACGATTGCCGTGCCGGCCGTGCAGGTGAGGGCTTCGCCCGTTCGATTGGCTCCGGCACCCGTGCCGCTCGAAGCTGCTGAGCCAGCGGTGGCACCGGTGACGATGCCGCCTGCGGCTGCCGCGCCTTTCGCGACGGCCCCGCTGTCGGACGATCCGAACCTGCCCCCCGAACCGGCCGATCAGGCACCGGCGGAAGTTCCGTCGCAGCCTGTCGCCGCGATCGGGACCACTAAGCCCGTCTCCCCCGAATTTTTTGGGAGCCCGCTCGATGAGTCAGGCGCGGCGCAGCCGCCGGTCGTCGACGAGGTGCTCGACGCAGAAGTGGCGAGGGACGCGCACGATGCCCCCACCGCCGCGCCCGAAGCCCAGTCCACAACCCCCGCGATCCCGATCCCCGTCGTCGTGCTTCTGCCGGTCGTCGATCAGGCCGCCGCGCCTGTCGTGGTCGCCCGGGCGTCGCGGATCGAAGCGCCGGCGCGTCGCGCAGTCGAGCCCTCGGCGATCGATCACGACGCCGCCCGGGCCGGTCCCGAAGCCGACGCCGATACCCTCCCGTCGCTGCCAGCGAGCGGCGAGCGTGCCGCGTTCGCCACGCTCGTCACCGTCGCCGCGGCGACGGCGGCCCAGCAAGATCGGCCGGCCGATGTGGACGCAGTGGCACTGCCCGACACCGCCGATCAGGTGCTCGCGCACCGGCTTTCGGCCGAGCAGGACGCGCAGTCGCTGGATGCGCTGGCCCGCGATATCGTGCGCGCCGCCACGCCCGGCGCGAAGCTGTCGTTCGCGGTCACGCCCGATACGCTGGGCGCGATCGGGGTCGAGCTGCAGCAGTCCGATCGTGGCACCGCGATCCGGCTGACCAGCGACAGTGAGGAAAGCCGCCAGATCCTGGCCGATGCCCAGCCCAGGCTGGTGCAGGAAGCCCGCGCGCAAGGACTGCGGATCGCCGAGACGCATGTCGATCTCGGCCAGCAGCATGACGGCGGCCGTCACCAGCAACCGGCCTGGCAGCGCGCCGCGCCGGCAACCCAGTTCAGGCCTGAGATCACCCCAACCGGCGGACCCGCGACGGCCGCCACCCCCAGCGACCGATTCGCATAAGGAAACCCGACCGTGAGCGACGATGCCGACAAGCCGGTGAAGAAGCCGGGCAAGTTCAAGAAGCTGTTGATCCCCGTGATCGGCGCCGTCGTGCTGTTGGGCGGCGGTGTCGGCGCCGGCCTGTGGGCATCGGGCAGCGGCATGATCGGCGGCAGCGACGGCCCCAGCCACGCCGTCGATCCGAACAAGCCGCAGCTGGTGCCCAAGGGCGCCGAGGATCCGACCGCCGCCGAAAAGGACGGCAAGGAGGAGAAGGCGGCCGAAGGCGAGGGCGGCCATGGCGAATCGGCCGAAGGCGGTGACGAGGCGGCAGCCGGGCATGGCCGGCCGACGCCCGGCATGGCGGGCGGCGATCGCTATGAGGCGACCTATTACCCGATCGAGCAGAATTTCACCGCGAACCTGCGTGATTCGGATGCGCTGGTGCAGGTGGCGCTCGGCGTCTCGACCTTTTACGACAGTCGCGTGATCGACAATCTGAAGAAGCACGAGATGCCGGTGCGATCCGCGATCCTGATGACGCTGGGCGACGAGGACCCGGTCGCGATCACCACGCCAGAGGGCAAGAAGGCGTTGCAGAAGCACCTCACCCAGGCCGTGAACGAGGTTCTGCGCGAGAAAGAAGGCTTCGGCGGCATCGACGACGTTTATTTCACGAGCTTCATCGTCCAATGAACCCGTTAACCATGCCGGATGTGGAGGGTGATGCGTTGAAGACCGCGCGCGTGAGCCAGTCGTCGCCTGAAGGCGACGTGCGCCCGCACGTCTTCGGCGACACCGCCGCCCGGCAGGGTGTGCGGCTGGGCGGGCTCGAGCGGCTGGGTGACAGGCTGGCGCGCCAGGTGCGCCTGCTGATCGAACCGCTGGCGCATGCCAAGGCGCAGGTGACTGCGGAGCCGCCGACGACGATGCGGTTCGAGGCGTTCCGATCGGCGCTGCCCGCGTTCATCTCGCTCAATCTCTATCGGATGCGCCCCCTGAAGGGCAGCCTGATGGTGGTGATCGACCCGGCGTTCGTGTCGCGGCTGGTGGACAGCTTTTATGGCGGGCGCGGTTCGGCGGCGAGCCGGGGCGAATTCACCGCGACGGAGGAGCGGCTGGCGACGCGGCTGGCCGACCAGATCGCCGAGAAGCTGCAGGAAGGCTGGGCCGAGGTGATGCCGCTGACGTTGCAGCTGGCCGGGCGCGAGACCAACGCCGCCTATGCCTCGCTGGTGCGGCCCGAGGAGACGGTAGTCGTCCACCGGCTTGCGATCGCGCCCGGCGCGGCGCTGCCGTCGACGATCAGCATCGTCTATCCGATGGCGTCGCTGCGGCCGGTGGAAAGCATGTTGGCGGCGCGCGTGCAGGACGATGCCGGCCCGCCCGATACCGAATGGCGCGAACGGCTGGCCGATGCGCTGGCCGAAGTCAGGATGCCGGTGCGCAGCGTGCTGGCGCGGCCCGAGCTGTCGGTATCGCAGTTGCTGGCGCTGAAGCCGGGTGACATCATCCCGATCACGCTGGCGCCGCTGGTGCCGCTGGCGGTGGCCGGGCGCAAGCTGGCACAGGGCACGATCGGTGAGCGCGAGGGACGCGCCGCCATGGTTATCGAGAAGATCGGAGGGGGAGCGTGAGCGAGTTCGAAGACGAGGTGCCGGCCGCGCCGCCGTCCAGCCTGTCGGGCCGCAACTTCCACCTGCTTGCCGATATCCCGCTGCGGCTGTCGGTCGAGGTCGGATCGACCTCGCTGCGCCTGTCGGAGCTGCTGGGCCTGGCCGAGGGCAGCGTCGTCGAGCTTGATCGCCAGGCGAACGAGCTGCTCGACATCCTCGTCAACGGCACGCTGGTCGCACGCGGCGAGGTGGTGACCGTCAACGGCCGGTTCGGGGTGCGCATCGTCGATGTCGTCGCGCCCGATACCCGGCTGGCCGGGATCGAGCGGCGCGGGTGATGACCGCCTATATCCTAAAGCTGCTGATCCTCGTCCCGCTGGTGGCGGGGCTCGCCTTCGCTTCGATCTGGCTGTGGCGCCGGGTGCAGCCGGGCATGGTCGTCAAGCGCGGCCCGCGCGCCGTGAAGATCGTGGACGGCGTGCCGCTGGGTGCGACCGGGCGGCTGGCGGTGATCGAATTCGGCGGCAAGCATCTGTTGGTCGCGGTCGCGCGTGGGCAGGTGACGCTGATCAGCGAGACCGAGGCACCGGTCGCCGAGTTCGACCTCAATGGCTGAGGGGGTGGCGCTACCCATGGTCCCGTCATTCCCGCGAGGGCGGGAATCCACCGCTGTTCTTGGTGCCGGAGTGAGTGGCGGATCCATGACCGCACGCCAAGCCGCAAAGTGGATTCCCGCCTGCGCGGGAATAACGAAGTGGGTCGGGCTGCCGATCCTCCTCCTCGTCGTCTTCCTCCTCGCCACCCCCGCCTTCGCGCAGGCCACGCAGACCGGCGCGATCGATCGGGCGCTCAACACCGTGTCCGGCGATGGCCGGCCGCTGTCGCTGAGCCTGCAGATCCTGGTCCTGATGAGCCTGTTGACGGTACTGCCGTCGCTGGTGCTGATGATGACCAGCTTCACCCGCATCATCATCGTGCTGTCGATCCTGCGCCAGGCGCTGGGCTTGCAGCAGACGCCGCCCAACCAGGTACTGGTGGGGCTGGCGCTGTTCCTGTCGATCTTCGTGATGCGGCCCGCGATCGACGAAATCAACCGCACCGCATACACCCCCTATGGCGCCGGCCAGATCGGGATCGAGGATGCCATCCAGCGCGGTGGCGACGTGCTGCACGGCTTCATGATCCGCCAGACCCGGCAGACCGACCTGAAGCTGTTCGCCGATCTCGCCAACGTGCCCGGCTTCCGCAACCAGCGCGAAGTGCCCTTCTCGATCCTGCTGCCCGCGTTCGTGACCTCCGAACTGAAGACCGCATTCCAGATCGGTTTCCTGATCTTCCTGCCGTTCCTGATCATCGATCTCGTCGTCGCCTCGACGCTGATGGCGCTCGGCATGGTGATGCTGTCGCCCTCGATCGTGTCGATGCCGTTCAAGCTGCTGCTGTTCGTGCTCGTCGATGGCTGGGCGCTGACGATGGGCAGCCTCGCCGCGTCCTTCTCTGGCGGTTAGCGATGGACCAGGATTATTTCGTCGGCGTGGCGCAACAGGCGCTGTGGATCCTGGCGCTGGCCACCACGCCGATCCTGGTGCCCGCGCTGGTCGCGGGGCTGGTGCTGGGCATGATCCAGGCCGCAACCTCGATCAACGAGCAGACGTTGAGCTTCGTGCCGAAGCTGATCATCGTCGGTATCGCGCTCGCCATTTTCGGCGGGTCGATCCTGATCCTGCTGGCCGATTTCACGCGCGAGATGTTCGCCCGCATCCCCGATCTTGTGCGCTGATGCGCGGCCGCGCGGACCAGCTGCGGTAATGCCCGCCGGGTTTGCCGGGCTCGAAGCGCAGCTGTGGATCTGGCTGATCGCGATGATCCGACCGGGCGCCGCCTTTCTGGCCGCCCCGATCTTCGGCGCGCCTGCGGTGCCGCTGCAGGTGCGGCTGATCATCAGTCTGGCGATCGGCATCCCGGCGATGGCCGCGACCCCGTTCGCGCTGCCGGAGGGCGGCATCGCCACCATCGCGGGCGTGATGCTGGTCGCGGGCGAGGTGCTGGCCGGGCTCGCGATCGGCTTCGCGGTGCAGATCGGATTCTCGGCCGCGCTGGTGGCGGGCGAGACGATCGCCAACGCGATGGGGCTAGGCTTCGCCAGCATGATCGATCCTGCCACCGATCAGTCTTCCGGCGCGATCGGACAGTTGCTGACCGTGCTCGGCACCTTCCTGTTCCTGGCGATGGGCGGCCACCTGCTGCTCGCCACGATCATCTTCGAAAGCTATCGCGCGCTGCCGCCCGGCGGTGAGATGTTGGGCGCACAGCCGATTTGGGGGCTGGTGCTGTTCGGCGGCCAGCTGTTCGCCGCCGGGCTCGCGATCGCGCTGCCGGTGGGCTTCGCGCTGATCCTGGTGCAACTGGTGATGGCGATGCTGGCGCGGTCCGCCCCGGCGCTGAATCTGTTCGCGGTCGGCCTGCCCGCCACGCTGATGGCCGGCGTCGTGCTGCTGGCGATCGCGACCCCGGTTCTAGCGGACGGCATCGTGCAGAGCCTGCAGGCGGGGCTTGCCTTCGCGCGCGGCCTGGCGCTGAACTGATCGGCGGAGGCGCCCGTGGCCGACACGCCGGACAACGACCAGAAGACCGAGGATCCTACCGCCAAGAAGCGGCAGGATGCCGCGAAACAGGGCGATATCCTGCAATCCCGCGATCTGGCGACTGCGCTGGTCGTCATCGCGGGTGCGGCCTGGTTCGCGCTGGCCGGCCCCTGGATGATCGGCGCGCTGGCCGACATGATGCGCGAGGCGCTGAGTTTCGATGTCGGCGCGATCGAGACGTTCGATCCTGCCACCGTGGCGCGCGATTTGATCACCGGGATCGCGCTGCCGCTGGCATCCCTGTTCGCGCTGACAATCTTCGCCGCCGTCGCGGGGCCCGCGCTGCTCGGCTCGCTCGGCTTCCGGGCAGGAGCGTTCGCGTTCAAGGCCAGCAAGATCAACCCGATGTCCGGCATGAAGCGGATCTTTGGCGCGGCCGGGCTGGTCGAACTGGTCAAGGCGATGGCCAAGGTCGCGGTGCTGGGCACGATCGGCGTGTGGCTGTTGATGAGCCGCGCGGATGAACTGGTCTCGCTCGGCTCGCGCGATATCGGCGCGGCGATCGGCGCGGTCGGCGATATCTTCCTGGCTGCGGTGCTGATCATGGCGCTGGGGCTGGCCGGCATCGCGCTGATCGACGTACCCGCCCAGCTGGTCCAGCGGATGCAGCGGCTGCGCATGACCAAGCAGGAAGTGCGCGACGAACACAAGCAGACCGAAGGCAACCCCGAGCTGAAGGCGCAGATCCGCCGCCGCCAGCATGATGTGCTGCGCGCCTCCGCCCGTGCCGCGATCGCCGAGGCGAGCGTGGTGCTGGTCAATCCCGAGCATTTCGCCGTGGCGCTGCGCTACCGTCCCGACACCGACGCCGCACCGACGGTGGTGGCGCGCGGCGTGGACGCCACCGCCGAGGCGATCCGCGAGCTGGCCGACGAGCATGCCGTGCCGATCCTGCGCTATCCCGAACTGACCCGCGCGCTCTATTACACCGCCCGCACCGGCCAGCTGATCCGCGAGGATCTGTACCTCGCGGTCGCGACCGTGCTGGCGTTCGTCTTCAACCTCGATCGCTCGCTCGACGCCGATCCCGTGCAGCCCGATGTCGAAGTGCCGCCCGATGCGCGTTTCGATACCGAAGGGCGCCCGCTAAGGCCTTAAACCCTTCTCCTTTGCGCCGTTAACGGAAGGGATGGCGAAGGGCAGCACATGGTAACCTCGATCGCGGCAAGCCTGGGCATCGGATCGGGCATCGATACAGGCAAGCTGGTCAGCGATCTGGCCGCGGCGCAGCGCGCGGGCAAGGATGCGCTGATCGCCCGGCGGACCGAGACCAACGCCGCCAAGATTTCCGCGCTGGGCACCGCCTCGGGCGCGATCGACAGTTTCGCCACCGCGCTGTCCTCGCTGATCGCGGGGGGCAGCCTGTTCAGCCAGCCGACCGTTTCCAATTCCAGCATCCTGAGCGCCAAGGCACTGCCGGGATCGCGGCTCGGGAATTTCTCCGCCGAGATCGAAGTCACTCAGCTCGCTCAAGCGCAATCGATGGTCTCGACTGCGCTCGCCACCGCCGCCACGCCGGTGGGTGAAGGCACGCTTTCCTTCTCGGTCGGCGGCGGCCCGGCGATCGAAGTCGTCATCGACGGCAGCAATAACAGCTTGAGCGGACTGGCCCAGGCGATCAACAGTTCCGGCACCGGCATCACCGCCAGCGTCGTCAGCGGCGTCGGCGGTGCGCAGCTCGTGCTGAAGGGCAGGAGCGGGGCCGCCCAGGCCTTCACTGCCGAGCTTACCGCAGGCGATCCCGACGCGCTCGGTCGCTTTACCACCGCCAGCATGACCCAGCGCTTGCCTGCGCAGGATGCGCTGCTGAAGCTCGACGGGGTGGATGTGGCGCGCGCCACCAACAGCATCGCCGATCTCGTGCCCGGTATGCAGATCGATCTGACCAAGGCCGCCCCCGGCACCGTCGTCACGATGGGATCGCAGCGGCCGACCGAGGCGATCACGCAAGCGCTCGGCGATTTCGTGGCGGCCTATAACGAACTCGAGACCATCCTGGACGAGGCGACCGCGTCCGGCGCCAGCGACGGCACCGGCGGTGGCGCGCTGCGCGGCGACAGCGCGATCCGCGACATGCGGCGCCAGCTCTCCAAGATCCCGACGATGGCGCTGGTCGAAGGGGCGGCTGGCATGAAGACGCTGGCCGAGATCGGCGTCGCCACCAATCGCGACGGATCGCTGCGGCTCGACACCAACCGGCTGCAGGCCGCGCTGGCAGCCGATCCGGACGGGGTAGAGGCTCTGTTCAATCCCACCCAGCGCAGCGACAATCCGCTGCTCGTGATCCATTCCGCCTATGGCAAGGCGAAGCCCGGCACTTACACCGTGACCAACGTCACCCCCAAGGTCGGCGAGACGCCGGCATCTGGCATGATCGACGGCATCGCCGCCACCCCGATCGGGGCACTGCTGCGCGCGAATGCCTCATCTGCGGCGGCCGGGCTGGTGCTGCGGCCGGAAGGCGCGATCACCAGCGCCACGATCAGCATCGATCTCGGCCTGGGCGGCGCGCTGCAGTCGATCCGCGACGGCTTGCGCGGGCGGAGCGGCGCGCTGACCACGGCCCAGGCCACGTTCGACAAGGAAACCAAGTCGATCGCCGATGCCAAGGCCGATCTGGAACTGCGCAGCGATGCCTATGAGGCGCTGCTGACCAAGAATTTCACCGCGATGGAATCGCGGATGACCGCGATCAAGGCCACCCAGAGCTATCTCGAACAGCAGATCGCCCTGTGGACGAAGAGCAACTGAGTAGCGCATCATGTACACCACAGTCCGCCCCCAGGCCGGCGCCGGCGCCGCCTATCGCACGATCGACCTCTCCAGCCGGATCGAGGCCGCCTCGCCGCATCGGTTGATCGGTATCCTCTACGAAGAGCTGCTGAACGCGATCGGGCTGGTGCGCACCACGCTGCGCCAGGGCGGGAACGTCCACGCCGCCGCCGCGCATCCGCGTGCGCTGAACATCATCTCCGCGCTCGAAAGCAGCCTCGATGCGAATGCCGCGCCGGATATGACGGCGGCGCTGTCGCGCGTCTATCGCGAGACCCGCCGGCTGCTGAACGACGCCGCCAGCACGCGTACGCCGGAGCCGGCCGATCAGGCGCGCACGATCATCGCCGAGATCGCACTCGCCTGGAACGCGATCGGCTGATTGCTAAGGTCGGGAAACGGTGCGGGGCTGGTGGAGCTGAGGGGAATCGAACCCCTGACCTCTGCAGTGCGATTGCACTTGGATCACGGTCCGCAAGCGAGATTCCGCGACAAACTGACGCGAAACCCAGCTTGAGACCGCAAATCTCACCCGATTTGCGGTCCCAATGCGGTCCCAGATTTCGGGTGCGCATGCTTGACTATAAGCGCCGGCCGCGGCCGAGGCAGACGGTCGGCGATGACGCCCCTGCCAGCCACCGGCTCCTCGCCATCCATCGTCACCACGATCACCAGCTTTAGCAGTTCACCGGGAAGATCCCGGAAATTGATCCGCTCGACGCAAGCCTTCACCTTGTAGCCGCGATCGATCTTCGATCCGATCCAGCCGCAGCGCTCTCGCGAGATATAGCCGACCTGCACGTTCCGGCAGCTGAAGACGGCCACGGCCGCCGGGTCGAAAGGATTGCTGGGCTCCCGGCGCAGGAAGATGACTTCACCTGGCACGCACCGCGCGATCTCTGCTTGGCGATGCGCGCCGTCTGCGTTGCGATGGCTGCCGCCAACCACCCCGATGTTGAACCCGCTCAAGCTCATCCCGGCCGCTCCGATTGTAGAACAGAGCGGGAACAGATATATGGATTCGAAGTGAGTCGGCAAGCAGGGATCAGGATCATGGATGCCCGATATGAGACGGCAGGCGAGGCCTTCAGCACTTGGCTGGTAAACCAGACCGACGCGAAGGCATGGTATTCGGATCTGGCGAAGGCGGCGAAGGCCGATCGCGCACTGCCGCGGTATGCCGACCCCGAGACCGTCCGCACCCGGCTTCAGTCGATGGGTGCCGAGCCCGACATGTTCGAGATGCTGGACGATGCCGAGCGGGCTTGGATCGCGGACTGCGCGCCGCCAATCAACGAATACCACGCCGCCCGTGCCTGACGGTAACTCAGCGTTAACGGCTATTAGCTATGAAGGACGGGAGCTCACCCCACGTGACGCTCGGGTCGTTACAGTCCCGCCCGGCCTCCCGATAGCCGGGCGGGACATACCCGCCGGCCACCGCTGCCGCCTCTGCACCGCGAACGACCACGACGCGCTGATCGAGCATGTCGCGATCGAGCTATGGGAAAGTCGGCGGCACGGCACGCTGGACGACTGGCCGTGGGAGCAGGCCGGCTATTGGCAGGACATCATGCGGCAGCTGGCGCGGACGGCAGTGGGGGCGCTGCGGGGCTAGAACAGTGTCGGCGGCGGAGAGGTTGGTTTGCAGATATGCAGATAGCCCGTGTCAAGCCGGGGGATCTTGCCGTCGAGCTTCAATAGCTTGGCGTCGAAGGTGTGAAATTCGGTGGCCGAACAAGCCAAAGCCGACGCGAGATGAATAGCATCAGGGGGCTTGAGCCCTGCATAACCGGATAGCATCAGCTTCCTTCCGATGGTGCCGACGTAATGATCGACGGGCACCACAACGATGTATTCGTTCCGGAAGAAATCAACCATCGCATCATGATCATCGTTGGCTACTCCGCGGCATACTTCGGTGAGAGATAAGCCGGAAGTGGCGATCTCAACCTTTTTGGCTGCCGCGAGTTCAATTACGTGATTGCAAAGCTTTGCTCGATCTTCGACGCCCCCGTCAGCCAGCGGCGATTTTTCCTGAATGATGGTCGCGATCCAAGCGCATGAGTCCCATGCGAGGCGCTTAGGCTTCACCACTGCGAACCCTCTCCAGGTATTCGGACGAGCTCGCACCGCCGGTGAAGTTCAGATCAATAATATCCCTCAGTTGCGGCAGGCGCTGCCGACTGTCTTCGAAAACCAGTTCGTCTATTTCAGCGCTGCTCAATCTGCCGGGCGAACGATATCGCAACAGCCCCCGTGCAGTGACCCGGCGTTGTCGCCAAACCACTTCTGCTACGGGCGTGCTTTCGAGCTGCCGCAATGCGTCGCCGGACAGAAAACAGCGAGCATCAGCGCCGCTGACGCGAGACTTCACGATGATATAGGGGCGCCCATAGCCATCGGTGCCCACGTTCTGAATGTAGCCCTCCACGCTACCAAGCTCGCGGTAAGTGCTGACCGGGGCGCGCTCTGTGATAAGCGTAATGTTATTAATCGCCCGAGACGCTTCTGTCGGCGCCATTCGCAGCGCCGTGAGATTGCCACCCTCAATCCTCGTTTCGGCCAAACCGCGAAACAGTCGCCGCGCAAATCGGTCGGCGGCCTCGATCACATTGTCGGAGAAATAGACAGGACGGTCAGAGCTCACCGCTAACTCATATAGGCCCACCATCGTGGCATTGCGCGCGGCAGCAGCAAGCTCTGGACCTTCTGCGTGTCCCGGTGTTGGGACTGCCTCGACCACTATGCGGGCTGGGCTATTTTTGCTTAACCCGATGACCTGCCAGTCGAAACGCTGAATGTCGTCGCCGGCAATGGACGCGGCCACCCCGTTCACCATGCTGAAAAAGTCCTGGAGCTGCCCAATAAGATCGTCCAACCGCGGAGCATCATTCTCGCCCCGGCCGGCGATGCTGAGTTCGATCGTCGTCGTCATCGACCAACCCCGCCCCCCTGATGCAGCGTCTGGGCGTCGTTAAAGCCCGAATTGCCTGTATCGTAAACCCCGCTAACGATTAGCTCCCGCACCTTCGCCCCATTCCCGCGCGAGATCGTGTAGGTGCAATCCACCTCCTCGATCGCGAAGCGGCCGAAAACCTCCCGCGCGCCATCGGTCGCGTTGATCGACAGGATGAACCGGCCGCGGATCTGCGCGAGCTGGTCGGCCAGCCGCTCAAAGTCCTCGCGCGCGAAGGTGCCCGGCCCATAGTCGGCCTCGTTCCCCCAATAGGGCGGGTCGAGATAGAACAGGGTGTTTGGCCCATCATAGCGCCGGATCACCTCGGCATAGGGCAGGCATTCGATCACGACGCCGGCCAGCCGATCGTGCAGATCAGCAAGCGTCTCCTCCATCCGCGCCGGGTTGAAGCGCGCCGGCAGATCGCGGCTTATGCCGAACGTGCGGCCCTCGACCTTGCCGCCGAACGCCAGCCGCTGGAGATAGAGGAACCGGGCCGCGCGCTCCAGGTCGGTCAGCGTTTCGGGATTCGTGGACATCAGCCGGCCGAACTCGGCGCGGCCCGCCAGCTGCCACTTCAGCATGTCAAAGAACGCCTGATAGTGGCGCTGCAGCACGCGGTAGAGCGTGGCCACGTCGCGGGACAGGTCGTTGATCACCTCCAGCGACGGCTGGCGCGTGCGGCGCAGGAACACCCCGCCCATGCCGACGAACGGCTCGACGTAGGTCTTGTGGTCGATCGCATCGATCATGCGGACAAGGCGGCTGGACAGGACGCGCTTGCCGCCAAGGTAGGCGGCTGCCGGCCGAACGGGCCGGACAGGAACTAGACTCGACTCCATGTGGGATTTGCCTTCAGGAAGGCCCCGCCTGTTGCGCAGGTGCGGGGCGATGCGGCTGGCCGGCCGCTAGTAGCGGGATTATCCCCCCCGCTGGTTGCCGGGTTGCAGCCCGGCACCCCCGCTCGGCCTTCACTGGAATATCTTCCAGTGGCCGGCGGACGTGTCTTCGGAAATTCGCTCCGGTTCACTCCAGGAAGTCGCGATGTTAGGAGCGCTTAAATTGCGGGACCGTCCACGCTTCACCCAGCCGAGGGGCAAATGACACATTCTGAGCTCGTGGCGCGCTTGGCGCTTGAGAACCCAGGCCTCTCGAAGAAAGACGTGAGACGCATTGTCGACCTATTTTTCGAAGCCATTATCGAACAACTGGTCGCGTCAGGGCGCGTTGAGCTTCGAGGGTTCGGATCTTTCAGCACGCGGGTCCATATCGAGCGCAAATGGTCGGTTCGGGGCCGCGCATTTTCTCGTGAACGAAGACGTAATCCTTACTTTCGAACAAGCGACATCCTCAAACGCAGGTTGACCTAGTCTGTCGATCGGATCGTCTAGCCCGCAATTACGTCCGGCTCTCTACACGATGACAATTATGTAGAGCAACGCTCAACATTTCTCTTGCATAGGACCGCGCTTGCTGTAGAGTATCACTCAACGGCGACGGAGGCGGACATGCAGATCATTTCGGTTCGGGACAAGCGGGTTAAGGCGATGGTCGAGGACGACACGCTGACCTCGGTCAAGGGCTTCGACGCCCTGCAATTCGGCAAGGTCCAGCAGATGCTAATTGCGATCCGGGTCATGACGAACCCCGCCGAACTGAACGCGGTGCCCTCATGGAAAGCCCACGAACTGACAGGGGATCGCCGGGGCACTTGGAGCCTGACCGTCACCCGCAACTATCGCCTGACCTTCATTGTCGACATTGAAGCGCAAACCGCCGCCCTGCTGGACTACGAAGATTATCACTGATCCGGGCGCGGGCGGGAAACCCGCCCCGCTCTGTAGAGCGATGCTCAACTTTTCACTTGCTATCTGTTGAGCGCCGCCCTACACCTGCTAGGGTAGAGGAGTGACAACTATGTCCAAGCGCGACACCGCAGAATACAAGATCGAGAAGGTGGCCGACATGATCGTCAACGCCGTGCCGCCCCTGACCCAGCATCCGGGCGGGTTCATTCGTGACACGCTGCTGCCGGAGTTTGGCTTGAGCGTTGCCGAGACCGCGCGCCGGATCGGCGTCGATCGCGCTGGCTTCCACGGCGTGCTGACCGGCAAGTATGACGTATCGCGCGATCTGGCCTACAAGCTGGGCGCGCTTATGAACGATGCCGTCGCCGACCTGCTGATCGCTTACCAGCACGCCTACGATCTGGAGAAGGAACGCGACAAGCGGGCGGCCTATCGCGAAAAGATTGAGCGACTGCCTGTTCCGGCATGACCCGCTATCGCGCGACAACGTTCGGCCGCCCGCTCGGTCCCTGGCGTGGCTCCAGCCTGCTGGCCTTCCAGGATGCCGTTGAGGCAGACGAGGCCACACGTGACCCAATCAGTGGGATCGTGTTTTTGACTGCCCCCGCTAAAATCGAGGAGGACGATTACAGCGAGCCGATCGCGGAGCGCGACGCAGATCGGCTGGCGGCGCTAGAGATGATCAACCGTTATTTCGGGCTGGCGCTGTATGCTATCGAGAAAGCCGGCAAGGAGGCGCGCGAGCGCTTGGACCCCGACGAGGTCGAGCGGCTTCGTCGGGTGTGGCGCGAGGCGGCCGACATCATGCGCGCGGCACGCGATCACTACGAGCACACCGCGGCGCTTGGCGATGAGTCCATTTGACCAGTGAGTCGTTTTGGCGGTCTCAACCAGGAGACACGCCATGTCCGATGACAAGAGCAATGTAGGTGCCCGCGATCGCGCGACCGTTTCCGGTAGCGAGGATTACGAAGTAAACAACTTCGCCCAGAAACATGGAATCAGCGCCGAACAGGCTCGACAACTGATTGCTGAGCACGGCAACAATCGCGCGCAACTGGACGAGTCCGCGGCAAGCTTGTCGCGCCGCCTGAGATAATAATCCGGTCAGCGCCGCGCCCGCTCGGCCGCCTGCAGTGCCAGAAGCTGCAGGCGGATCAAACCGGCGGTCGAATAGAGATCGAGCCCGCCGACCAGGCACTGCGCGCCGGATAGCGTGCCGTCAGCGTTGCGCGGCATCGCCGGCAGCAAGGGCGGCTCCGCCATCAGCGCTGCCGGCAAGCCCACGGTTGGCGTTGGCGCGGGCACGGTCGAGCAGCTGAACGCCATCAGCATCGGCGCACTGATTGCGATACACGGGGCGGTCCACGATCCGGATCGTCTCACGGTAGATCTCCCTTGTCTCGGTGGTCTGCGCGATGCCCGCGGCGGCATGTCGGCTGGCGACATCATCGACCGCGGTGGCGATGCGCTGGCGGGCTTTCTCGGCACGTTCGAGCGACTTCACGACTTTGGCGCTGACCGCGTTCCCGCCATCGACGCGCCCCTGCCAGTAGGCAACGCCGAGCGCCGCCAGCACCAGCAGGCCGCCCCCGATCAGCGCGGTGGGCGAGGCGATCACCGCTCGTTGCTCGTCACTGGCGCACCGCTTGCGCTCATCTTCACCGGGCCGCCCAGCACCGGCACACCTTTCGGCCAGCGCGAGGCGATCAGCCGGTTCTTTGCGATCCGAGAAATGCGGACCATGTCAGACTGATTGCCGCCCAGCACATGGTAGTGCGTGGCATCCTCGCCGAGATAGAACCCGACATGCCCGCCACCGTCGCGGCCGAACACGAGGATCGCGCCGGGTGCCAGCCGATCGGGCAGAAGCCGGACGCCGAACTCGGCCCAGCTCTTCGCGCGCGCTGCCAGCTTCACCGGCTGGATGCCGCTAGCGAGCAGCACCGCCGCGACCCAGCCGCCGCACCAGGCCATCTCGTCATCGACCCAGCGCACGCCATTGTAGCGGGCGGCCGTGTTCAGGAAGTCGATCAGCCTGTTGTTATGCGTGCGGCCCGGGATCTCTCGGGTGCCGACCAGCGTGCGGGCGAACGCCAGCCACGCCGGTTCGATAACCTTCGTCATATTTTTCTCCGCTTTTCTGGACGTTTCGACCGCGCTACGATCAGCGCGCAGCGGCACTTCCTGAGGTGTCAAAGCAGACGCGGCGACACGCGTCGGCCGCCCCGTCGACTATCCTCCCCAGGAACCCTGACGGCGGGGCGGTTCCTCAGTAAGTCATCCCGCAGCCGAAACGGCTCATCACGCGCTTGATCGCGATTAATTGCACACGTCTCTAGCTGCGCTATTTTTCCAATCGTGGGGAGAAAGGTGTGGTTCAGCGATGGACAACGATTCGACCTATTACCGCCGGCGGGCGGCGCAGGAGCGCGAACGCGCAGCCCTGGCGACAGACGCGGCAGTCCGGAATGCGCATGAGGCGTTGGCGCGCGAATATGAGCAGCGCGCTGGCGGGAAGCCGGCCCGATTGAGCGCCGTCTACGAGACGGCACCATAGCAGCAGTTGGCCGGGAAAATCAGCTGTCCTGAGCGGTCGACGGTGGCGAGGCGGCCTGCGCCGTCTCGCCCGGCTGCAGCGTCACATCCGGCTGCGGCGCATTCGGCAGGCTCTTCGCCATCTCATGCACCGCAGCGACCGCTTCGCCCGTCTGCCGCCGCTCGGCCGCATTGTCCCGCATGCCGACTGCGAAGCCGATCCACCCGGTCACGACGATCGCGGTCGCCAGCGACTTGAAGAACTCGTCCTGCCGCAGTTCGGGGAAGGCAGCGATCATCGCCAGGATCGCACCGGTCTGCACGAACAGCGCGACCGCATACCAGCCCCGCTCGGTGGGCCAGCCGGGTCCGGTCATTCCGCCGCTACTCCGGTTGCGGCAATGGCGGCGGCATGGATGGCAGCCTTCTCCAATGCCTCAGCTTCCATCTGCTTCTCACGCATCGCTTTCACGCGCGCGGCGGCGGCGGCAGCCTTTTTCGGATCCTGTTCGATCAGGCCCAGCAACATGTCGAGGCACTGGCTGAGGTTGTTGATGCGATGCCTGTCGGATGCGCGCTCGGCATCATGCTGCGCATCCTTGGCCGCCATCTGGGCTTCGAGCTTGGCCATCCGCTCTCGCATTTCACGCATCTCTTCCGCACGCTCACTCAACAGATTGGCTTCACGTTCGTTGGCGATCTTCTTGAGCGCCGGCCGGCTGCGGATGATCGCGACCAGCACGCCGCCGACCAGCAGGTTCAGCAGGCCGACCGCGGCGGTCGTCCAGGTGAAGCCGGTGGCAACGGGGATCGCGGCCTGCACCGCCGCCCCGCTAACCGACACGAGGGCCTCGGCCATAGGCGCGGCCCAGCGTCAGGATATAGACCCCGTCTAGCGCACACAGGATGTAGAGCGCCTTCCAGAGCAGATCGCTGTCGGGGGCCAGTAGCCAGCGCAGCACGAAGCCCAGCATCACCAGCGCGGTGGCGAGGCAGGCAAGGCGCATCGGGTCTCCCCGACGCGTCTTGCTGCCAACTGCCGCAGCCCAAGCGCCTGGCGCCATGTAGATCAGCACGGCTGACCACACGGCCACGTTCAGGAGCCAGAACGGGGTCACGCCTAGCGCCCCGCCTCAGCCGGCGCAGGCACGTCGCCGCGGCATGGTGTGCCATCCTCGTCGCAGATCACCATCGCGTTGCCATCGATCGGCTCCCGGTCGACATCGTCGCCGCATGCAGCCGCCAGCAACCCCGCCGCGATGGCGAGGCCGGTCATCAATTTACGCATGGTCGTCTCCTGTTTGTGGCCGATCAGCTCGGCCAGGTCACCGCCGCCGCAGCGGCCTGCTTTCCCGCAGCGGTCGTCGCCGCGCGAACTGCGATCTTGCCGGCGCGACGCGCCCGCTCGATTTCTGCACGACCGACGCGGCTTGCATCGGCCGCCGCCATGATCGCGTCGCGCGCCTGCACCAGCGTCGTCAGCCCCCGCGCCTCCTTCTCGGCCCACAGGAACGGCCAGCGCGCTTTCTGTTGGGCCGCGGTCATCGCCCCCAGCGCCGCCAGGATAAGCGCGGTCGTGCCAGCAAGCCCGTTGAGGCTAGCAACGTCGATCATCTTCTCGCGATAGGCATCAGCCTGGCCAGGCACCATCGTCAGCCACCGTCGACGGGACATGGCGGCGGCGGCATCGATCGCATTGAGCAGCTCACCCTCCAGCGTGCTGAGATCATCCACGAGCTGGCGGGCGGAAGCGTCCCACTTCACCATATGCCAATCCGCGACATTGCCGATCTCGCGCACGGCACGCCCTGCCAGGTTGATCTGGTCGACGGGCGTCTCGGTCCGCTCCAGTTCCGCACCGGTGGCTGGATCATAGAGGATGCGCCAGCTCATATGCCCGCCTGCCATGCGATGGAGATGATCGAGCCGGCGGTGATTGTGATGTTGCCACCGGTCGCGCCGGTCTTCCGCGCCAGCACCCGGACATCGACCAGATCATTGTTGGCGAGCGTCGTGTCGCTGATCGATCCGGACAGGTTGACCGACGACGGCTCGCCGACCAGCGCAGGAATACCGCTGGCTTCGGAACCGGATAGATCGGTCCAGGTGCCGCCGTTGATCCGATACTGGATCTTGGCGGTCAGCCCCTGCGATCCGCTGGCGATCGAATAATTGACGCTGGCGGTCACGATCACGCCCATCGGATCGGACGTTGGCGCGCCGGTGATGCCGCCGGTGAGTGCGCCGCCATAGCTGGCCGAGGTCACTGTGCCGCTCAGCGCCTGCGTCTGTTGATAGGCGCCGCTGCCCTGGATCGCCTTGCTGACCGACAGCTCGCGATCGATCACGGTGCCGCCATAGGTCGCGCGCAGCACCGCCTTCGCATCGAGCGCCGATAGGCCGGTCACGCTATAAGTCCCGCCGCCGCCGATCGAAACCGTGCAGCCGTTGACGTTGACTACGCTGAAGCTGCAGCTGCCGGTCACCTCGGTCGTGCCCAGATACACCCGCATCGTGCCGGTCGCGTTCGCCAGCGCGCCGGGTTTCAGGGTCCCATCATTGTAGGCGTTCACGACGATCGCCGAGAGGCCCGGTGCGGACAGGCCATCGGTGCCAGGCGCGCCAGGAGCACCAGGCGAACCTGGTGCGCCGGGCGATCCATCCGCCCCCTTGATCAGCGACCAGCCATAGTCGCTCGGCGTCGTGCCCTCTGTGGCCGTGGTCTTGTTCGGCGCGACGCCGATATAGGTCCGGCCGCCAGGCGCGCCGGTGGTGAAGTCGACCGACCCGTCCGCGCTGTTCGCATAGGCGATCCAGATATAGCGCGGCGTGCCATCGGCACCTGGCGCGCCCGGCAGGCCATCGGTGCCCGGCGCGCCGTCGTCGCCGCGATATTTCGACCAGGTATAGGCCCCATAGGCGGTCGGGTCGGCCGGGTTCGTGTCGACCGCGGTGCCGATGTACGAACGCGAGCCGGGCGCGCCGGTGGTGAAATCGATGCTGCCATCCGCGCTGTTGGCATAGGCAATATGGACATAGGACGAGGTGCCGTCCGCGCCGGGCAGGCCGTCATTCCCGTCCAGGCCATCCGCGCCGCTCGCGCCGCGCGCCGCGAAGGTGATACCGCTGGCGACGTTGCCGACCGCCACCGCATGCACCGCCAGGAACAGCATCTGATCCGGCGCGACCGTCGCAGTATGGCGCGCGATACCGTTCTGCCGCCATACGACCTTGCCCGCGCCGTCATAGTCGATCGACAGCCGATCGGTCCCCGCCATCGGCATCGAGGCGATCACAACGCCTTCGCTGAAGACATGGCAGTTCGGCGTGCCGAAATTGTTGCACAGCCAGGAATAGCGCACGTCGAAATAGGAGCCGCCATCGCCGTCGTCGAACCCGACCACAATCTCGCCGATCGTTGCGGCATTGGTCATGAACGAGCAAATCGCGCCCCCGGTGAAGGCTTCGGCTGTCGTCGCGATCCGTGACCACCCGCCCGAGGTCGATTCATCGGCCTTGATCGCGCTGTTTGGGGTGACGTTGTTCCCCGGCGTTGCCACCAGCGTGAATGCGCTCGCGCCGGCCGCGCCGTCCTGCACCTTCTGGACCGACACCTCGTCGAAGATGTCCGGCGCGCTGGCGATCGTCGCGCGCATCGTGAAGCGGCCGTTCGGCCCGCCATGCGTCGAGACGGTGACCGGCAGGCCTGTCGCGCTGAGTACCAGCGTCTCAGGGTTCGGCGACGACCAGTGCGCCGGCACGTCGGCGGCATAGCCAGCCGCGGTGTTCGAATAGACTTCGGTGCCGTCGCTGTTGATCAGGCGGAAGACCGGCACGCCGACAGCGTTGGTCGCTGCTGCCTTGAAGGTGATGCTCTGCCCGGCCACGAACGCGCCGGCCCCGCTGTAGCGCGCGATCTGCGGCGTCGCGGTGATCCTGATCAGCGGCGGGCTTTCCCCGTCCGCGCCTGCCCGGCTCTTCACCAGCGAAAATTGCCGCTCCAGCGTGACGCCGGCATAGCTGCCCGACCCCGTCATACGAAGCAGCACGGTCGCGTTCGGCTCGCCGGCATCGAGCCCACCGGTCACCGTCGCGGTGTTGCCAGCGATCCCGACCGCCAGACCTTGCGGATTGCTGACCACCGACAGCGCGAAGCTGGCAGTGACATCGGTGCCGCCCGCGAACACGATGAAGTCGGTATAGGCCCCGTCATAGCTCAGCACGTCACCGTCGGCATCGGCCGGCAGGACGTGCGTCTCGTTGCTGAGCAGCGGCGTATAGGACGAGCTTCCGTCCGAACCGGCCCGCGCGATCACCTTCCAGTAGGCGTTGCTCTCGGTCGGCAGCGTCGGCGGCGAGTTGCCGGCCGATGGCGTGGGGTTGATATAGACCCAGCTCGAGCCGGCCTGCTGGACCATATTGCCTTCGCGGTAGGTCGTGGCCGCCGAATAAGCGCCGAGGTCGATCAGCTGCGCATTGAACGCGATCTCGTCCAGGCTGTGCACCGCCCAAGTTCGCGCCGCCTGTAGCGACAGCCGCCACCATGGCGGGCTCACCTCGGCCTGCGCGACCGCGCCAACCGGCGGCAGCGCTGCGCCATCGCTGCGCAGCGTCACGCTGGGCGTGCCGATCGCCACCGGCACCGCGAACAGCTTGCCCAGCCAGCTGGTGCCGGCGACCGCGTTGACGCTGGCGGCGATCCGCTGGATCAGCTCGCGCGGCGTGGTCTGGGCGTCCAGATAGATCGACAGCGGCCAGGGCCGCGCGGCATCGAGCGCTGCCAGCGAAGTCAGATCCAGCCGGCCCGCTTCGCCTGCGATCTCGGCCACGCGCCGGATCAGCGCACCGGGCAACCTGACCCAGCCACCCGCGCCCGCGCGATCGCCGCGCATCAGGTAGCTCAGCTTGCCGGTCGGCGGGGCGCCGTGGCGGACCATGCCGACAGCCTTGGCAGTCGCCCAGCGGCCGGCCGGCACCGTGGCGGCGGCGAGCGCGGCATAGCTGGCATAGTCGCCGGCCGAGGCCCCGAACCGCACCAGCCGCTCCAGCGCCACCTCGACATCCTCGATCAGGCCATAGGCTGACAGCTGCAGGATGCTGTTGGTCGGGTCGATCAGCGTGCCTGGTGCATAGCGCGGCGCGCCCAGTGCGAGCGGCTTCGCCGTGCCCTTCAGCCCGGCCACGCCCTCGGCACCGCCAGTGCCGGCATAGGTGGCCAGCAGCGGCTTATCGAGCCAGCGGTCGTCGACGGCGATCGGCAGCGTCGCAATGCCGCCGCTGATCGACGGTTGCCCGGTCGTGCGTCCGTCGAACCGCAGCGTCCAGCTGGCCCAGGCAGCACCGATCTCGCCGGTCCACAGCCGCACCCGGGCATCTGACAGCTGATAGCGGCCGAAGTTCGTCCAAGGCTCGATCGCCATGGTGAAGCTGCTGCCGGGAGTCTCGATCCCGCCCGTGAAGGCCCCGTCGAACAGATCATAGGCCAGCGTCGGCGCGGTCGCGATTACCGGCCACCAGGTCTGCCCGTCCATATGGCAGACATCGGGGTGATTGGCCGAACAGGCCCGCAGCGTAACCGCCGCACCGGCCGACGGATCATAGCCGTCGATCTGGATCGCGATCGCCATCGTCATGCCGGCATCACCGGGAAGAGGTCGACCACCGATGCGGCCCAGCCAAAGCCATTAGGCACGCGCTGCACAGTGCCGAGGTCGCTCACCAGCGGCCCGAAATAGGCCCGGCGCTCGCGATTGGCATGCGGATCGGGATCGGTCACCAGGGCGATCGGCTCGCTTGCGCCAGCCAACTCGATCAGCGGCTGCACCTGAGCTTCCGCTTCGTCGCGAAAGACATACTCGAAATTGATGCCGATCGACCGCAGCTTGGCGCCACGGCGACGCAGGAGCGTGCCGAGGACGCCGAAATCAGTGGTGCCGAGATCGCGCACGCCGAAAGCGCCGCCGACCGAATAATTGCGTGCCAGCGCCAGTCGCTTGCCGACCACCGCCCGCGCAACCTGCACATAGGACCCGGCAAGGTTGATCACGCGGATCTGCAGATAGCGTGCGACGGTCGGCGCGCCCGCTGGCGCCTGCCACAGCGTCACGCCTAGGCCATTCGCCTGTCGAACGGTGCCGGCCCAGACCGACATTTGCGGCGCGGTGTAGAATGCCCCGGTGAAGAAGCCCTGCGCCGCAGTCGCAATCTTGATGTCGAGCAAGGCGTCGGTCGGCGGACCGATCAGCCCGAACAGCATCACCGTGTCGAACGCCACGTCGGCGCCGAAGTCGATGCGCAGGTGGAAGTCGGTTCCGGTTGGCGAACGCCAGATCACGCCGGCATAGTCGTTCAGCACATTGGCGGCGGTGCCGAGCGAGGTGGCCGAGGCCGTGGCAATGCCGGCGAGCGGCTTGACGATCAGCGCGTTGCTCATCCGAACAGGTCCAGTTCCGTCACGCCGGTTTCCAGATTGAGCGCGAGGCGGGTGACCAGGTGCGCGCCGTTGACCGCATTCTCCGCGTCGACCAGTGTCACCGTTGGAATCCCGGTGGCAGGATCGACCCAGAGCAGGTCAGCCACGGCCACATTGAACCGCCGCCGTTCGGTGCCGATCAGCACGCCGCGTTGTGCGACCGCGGTGGCGGCGTCGGAAGTGGCGTCGAAGAAACCCTCCGCAGGCGCGGCGGCGCCGTCACGCGCGTTCGGATAGCGCGCCAGCACGGCGGCGTTCGACCATGGCTCTGCGGCGGCCTCGCGAATGGCGAGGCCGATATCGGCTGTCTGTGCTGGCATGGTCTAAAGTCCGCGCTGCGCCGTGATGAACCGGCTGAAATCCCCGCCACCGCCTGCGGCAATCTGGGACAACAGGTTCTTGACCTGCGCCAGGGCCGTGTTCGTTTCCTGCAGCATCTCGTTCGTAGTCTGGGTGTTGGCCGCCGTCTTTTCGATGAATGGGTCAGCGACTGCCCCGCCGATCGGCACCGCATTGTCGATCGTGGAAATCGCTCGCGCGGTGGCATCGGCGATGGTCTTCTGTGCGGCAAAGAACGCTTCGGTCGATCCGTTGGCTTCCCGCTGCAAATCCAGGAACCGCTGCGCCTCGGCCAGATACTTGCCCTGGTCTATCGCGCGCCCGCTGCCGATCGCCTCCAGATAGGGCCGCAACGCCGCTTCGCTGGTGGCGATCTGGTCGCGCAGCGAGAAGGGCGACGACGATCCGTAGCCGATCTCTTTCAGGAACTCGGCGAGCGAGGCGGAGGCCTTGGGCGTCTCGGATTTCACCTTTTCCAGCTGCAGATTGTAGAGCTTCTGCGCGTCGGCCATCTGCGTGGCAGTGGCGCCGCCTTCTTTCAGCGCGGCGACCGTCTTCGCGAAGTCGGTATTCAGATCGTCGATCGCCGCGCCCAGCGGATCCAGCTGCGCCTTCAGCAGCTTCGGGATGCTCTCGATCCGGCCAGCCTTCTCAATCTGCTTTTCCAGCTCGCCACCGGAGCGCAGCAGCTTCTGCGAAGCATCCGAGATGCCGGCCAGCACTCCATCCTTCAGCAGGTCTGCGATCGCGAAGCGGACCGCAGCCTCTTCATCCTTGCCGAAGTCGATCGCGCCCTTCTTCGTTTTCGTGTTGCCGCCGCCGGTCGGATCGACCCGATACTTGCCGTCGCGCAGACCGATCGAAACCTTGCCGGTGCTGGAAACCGTCGCGCCCAGGCGTTCGGCGATCGAATTGATCGAATCGACGATGCCGCCGCCGGATTGCGACACCTGCTGCTTGTAGGATGCGCTGTTGCCGGCCGTGCTGATCACGCCCAGCCCATCGCCGCCGAACCCGATCGTCGCCGAGGCACGCTTGGTGCTGGCGAACAGCTTGCCGATCACCGGCAGCGCGATCGCGGCGATCGCCAGATAGGGTGCCGCCGCTGACAGCGCTGCAGTGGCGCTACCCAAGGCACCAGCGGCTCCCGCCGCGCCAGCGGCACCGGCAGCACCGGCCGCCCCCGCTCCAGCCGCGCCGGCTGCCCCGGCAGCGCCAGCAGCACTAGCGGCGGTTCCGACGGCGTTCGCGGCGCTGGCACCCTTCTTTGCGCCGCCACCGATAGCCCCGATCAAGTTGCCGAGCGGATTGTTGGCAAGCGCCGACTTCGCGACTTCCGAGAAGCTGGCCTTCTGCTTGGCCAGCAGCAGGACAGTGTATTGCGCCGCGATCCGGGCGATCGCATCCTTGCCGAGATCTTCGAATGTGTCCCAGATGCCGCCGCTGCCGCCGTCGAAAGCGTCACGGTAGAAGTAGGCCAGCTCGTCAATCTGTTCGCGCTCACGCGCGGCACGCTCGTCCGCAGCATCGCGCTTGATTTGATCCAGCTTCTCTTCTGCGGCTTGGCGATCCTCAATGGATCGATAGAACTCGCCATTCAATCGAGTGGTGATCTCGGCCTCGTCGCGGGAGGCGCGCTCGCCACTGGCGCGCGCCGCAGCCTGCTGCTCCAGGATGCCGAGCAGTTCCAGATCCTTCGCGGCCTGCTCGACCGTAACATTATATTGGCGCGCGACCTGCTCTGCAGTCTTGCCGGCCAGATCGTTGAATTGCGACCGGATGCCCGCAATCGCCTCCTCGCGATCGGCGAGATAGGACAAGCCCTGCGCGCGCATCTCGTCGACGCGGGCGGCAGCTTCACCCTGCTGAACCTGTTCGGTCAGACGCTCGGTGATGCGCTCATATTCTTTGCGCAGCTTCTCCGCTTCGGACTGGCCACCGCTGCCACCCTTGCTTTTTCCGCCCCCGCCTTTGAGATCGCTGAGATCGACCACAGTGGCTGGAGCGGTGCGCGTCGGTGTCTGCGCCTTAGCTCGGGCGTCGATCTTCAGAACGGCGTTCCGTCGACGGTTGAGATCGCGGAATTGCTCGTCCAGCTTCCGCTTGGCAGCCTCATCAGCCTTACTCGTTACCTGGATCAGTCCGCCCAGATAGCTTTGGCGATCACCGCGATTGCGCGAACGATCAGCCACATTTTGCGCGAGAGCAGCATCCAGTTCGTTCAAGAGCGAATTACGGCCGGACTGACTCCGGGTGAGCGACACGGCCGCCTGTGCTGAACCGGCTCCGCCAGTTCTATAGGCTAGGATGTTCTTGAAGTTGGTGAGCGCTTCGATTCCGCGCCCTGCGTTCACGACCACAGAGGCAAGCGCATTGGATAGCGCAAGTATCGCGCCGGTGTTGTCGGCGACTGTTGCCGCAATATTTGCTTTCAAGACGGTCTGAAGTTCAGCCAGCTTGTCAGCGGTTTCGTCTGCCTTCGCGATTTGCTCGTCGGATAGCACAAGGCCGAGACGCTCTGCTGCATCAGCTAGTTGCTGAACACCGGCGCGCCCCCCTTCCAAAAGCGGAGCCAAGGTCTGCCCTGATTTACCGAACAGCCCCACTTCGATCGCGGCCCTGCGTGCTGGATCCGCGATCTTGGAGATCGCCTCGGCAATCTCAGGCAAAATCTCGCCAGCGGTCTTGGTGTTTCCGGCGGCATCCTTGATGTCGATACCGAGAGCTTTGAACAGCGCGCTGGGCTGCTTGACGCCGAGCGCCGCCTTGCCAAGTGTCTGGGTCAGCTTCGCCAGACTTTTATCCATCGCTTCTTGCTCGACGCCGGTCTGCGTCGCGGCATAGCGGTAGATCTGAAGATCGCGCGTGGTGACGCCCAGCTGTGCCGAAACCTCACCGAGCGAGGACGCGTAATCAAGGCCCTCTTTAATTGCCGATCCGAGGCCGAGAGCCCCAAGACCTGCGATCACGGCTCCGCCTTTGGCGGTGGCGCTGCCAAACGCGTTGCGGACGCGAGTGCCAGCGGATCGAGCCTCACGCTCCACGCGGTCCATTCGGTCCCGGAACTCGCGCGAGAACTGCTCCCCTGCAAGCTTGAGGCGTGCCACAATGTCGATTGTTGCCAAGGCACGCCTCCTCGTTCAGTTTAGCGAGCTGCATCTATCGGGGGTGGCATGCGCGAAGGCATTCAGAGCTTGATTGAAGGCGTCGCCGTTCTCGGCGCGCTCATTGGCGCATTTTTTATCTACGCTGCCCTAGCTCTTTCGGAAGCCGCGCCGGCTCAAGGCGCTCTCGCAGCTATTGGGGTAGGGTTCGCCGTGATACCCTACACCGTGGCCGCGATAGGGCACCGACGAATAATGCGTCGCTCCACTCGTCAGCCTTGACCCGCGGTTGCCGCCCGCCGCTCGAAGTCCCGAACCATATCCGCCTGCGCTCCTCGCACGATCGGCTCAATTGAGAACTTATTCGCGAAATCGACGAACGGCATAATCACGAAGATCGTCACCGTCTGCACGCCACGCTGAAACCCGCGCCGATCGTCGGCCCGCGTGCGCGCCCGCGTGATCGGGCGGAACACGCCGCTCCGTCCGTTGGTCGTTCCTTCGGCCACGAGGCGCGCTTTCCCGCCTCGTCGGCCTGGAACAAACCGTAGCTCCACACCGGTGCGGGCTTCCCACTCCCGCGGCGTCAGCAGCCGCGCTCGGCCGCGCGGGCCTGCAGCTGCGGTCGGGATTGCAACGCCGCCGCCGGCCCGCCCCTTGATGCGACCCGGGCGGGTGAAGAAATCCATCGCGCCCTGCGACCGCGCGCCGCCCTTCACAAAGATGCTGCCGACCGGCTCCTTGGCGATCCCCTGTCGCGGAAACGCCTTGGAAGCCCAGGCGCGCCAAAGCTTGCCGGGCACGGCTTGGCGCGTCTTCTCTTCGAGCTTCCGCTCCAGCGCCTTCGTCGCGTCCCGCACGGCCCCCGCGCTCGCGCCGAGGATGCGGCGAGCTTCCCGATCCTGATCGCGCCGCAGCTGCTCCAGGTCGACGCCAAGATCGATCATGGCAGGGTCATCCTTTTTGGCGCTCTCGACTCTCGATCAGCGACCACATAGCCTCACTGGCAAATCGCGGGGGTGGTTATGGAAACTAGCGACGCTCGGTGCCCTGCGGTTTTCATCGTCAGAGTTCGATCGAAATCCGATGACGAGCTTTGGCATCTTCTACAGATCACGTGGTCCAGGCGGCTGATCGAATGCGACTGCCTACCCCCGGACGAGTATTTCTGCTCGCATATCGACGCCGTCCTGTCGGGCGAGCGGGCGATGGTCCACCGGTCCGACAACGAGTATGCGGATTTGGCATGTGACCTTTTTGGCGGATGCCTACCGGTCCCGAACCACTGGAAAGGCACCTGGCGAAGGGACAAGCGCTGGCGCGGATTGCCCATGCAATCTTACCGTCGCCGCCCCGATCCGCCTCCCGTTGCTGACACACCCCAAGGAGACGGCCCCGGGGTCTGCTTCACTGGCCAGTTTCAGGTCGGCCGATCTGAGATGACGGAAACGGCAAAACTCGGAGGCTATTACGTTTCTGCGCAGATTACGAGCCGCACGCGCTATCTCGTAGTGGGCATCGAGAATGTCAGCCCAGCCAAGATAAAAAAGGCCAAAGCGAATGGTATCTGCGTCTTAGACGAGGCGCAGTGGACAGACCTTTTGATGCATGGCGTAATCCCCGACTAGCGAAGATCATGCCTTCGTCTCCACGAAGCTATCCAGCAGAACAAACGCATCCATCAGAGCCGCTGGCTGATCGACGACACCGCCCGCGCAGGGCAGTGACGCACCGCCGAACATTCGCGCCGAGCGCCGGCAGGAAAGCCAAAGGTCCACCACGGTCAGCACGAACCGCGGCACGGCGGTCAGCGGGTTTTCTTCCCAGCGATCGTCGCCGATCAGCCAGCCACCCCATCCTTCGCCGAACTGGAAATCGGCGGGTCGCCGTCGGCATTCGAGCCCGCCTCGGAGTTTTTTGCCTGGGCACCAGCGCCCTGCTGCAGCTGCCATGCCTCCGAGCCCGCGATGCGCAACATCATCGGGTCGATGGACTTCAGCGCGGCCTCGCTGACATGGCCATCGAACCCGCGGGCATGGACGGCTTCGCCTTCGCCGGACGCGTGCGGCACATTCTCCCAGCCCACGCACCAGCGCTGAAACGCCAGCACCGGCTGCAGCGCGTGACGGCGCGACGATCGCCGGACAAGGGCCGCATAGGGCGGCCAATGTTCAGTCAGCACGGCCTCGGCCCCATCGAGCGTGGCGCGATCGGGCACGGACAGCGCCGTGCGCCCCTCGCTGTCCGCCGCCGCGCGGATGTCCTTGAGCTGGGCGATACCGTCCGCATCATCGCCCAGCAGCTGTGCCACTCCCTCATTGAACGCGTTGGCCAGTTGGAAGTCATAGACGACGCCGGCCCCCATCGCATCGAGCTCGGCTTCGAGCGTCTCGCGCTCAACGACGGACGCGCCGCGGAACAGGAACACCGGCGCATTCGGCCGACCCGCCAGCCATGATGGCGTCCAACGGTGCGGGGTCTTCGTATCGGTCGGGATCATGGCCACCTCAATAGAAGCACAGCGTCCAGTCACCGTCGCGGCCCAAGCTGTCGCGGCCGGGGTTCAACGCGCGCAGCGTCTGGTTTTCGGAACGCAGCGCCCCGCGCGTGCCAGCCTCCAGGCTCGCAGGTGTCGCCTGCGGCAGCACGATCCCGATTCGGTTGCCGACCACCGACCCGAACCGGACGCCGGCCGGGAAGATCGAGCCGGCCGACAGCTGCGCCAGCGCATCGCGCGTGGCGATCGTGGTCTTCAGCGGATCCATCGTCAGCTGCGGCGATCGCTGGCCGATCACGCCACTGCCGAAACCATAAGGCGTGTTCGGATCCTCGGGGCTTTCGATCGCGCCGCTGTCGTCGATCGTGAAGCTGCTGATCGGCAGCCCGGCGCGGTTGACGAGGAAGGCGGGGTTGATGCCGCCGGCACCCATGTTGAGAGTCGGCGCAGCATGCGCGGCACCGATCGCGGCAGCCGGGATTGAGGCATCGGACTGGCCCGCGAACGTGCCGGTGATCGTCGCGGTCACAATGCCAGCGCGCGCAGCCTGTGCAGCCAGGCTTAGGGTTGCGCGGCAGCCGACGAACTTCAACAGCGTGCCGTCCTCGTAGATATAGACCGTGGCCGACGGGTGATCCGTCAGCCGCGCCGCTGCATCGGCCGGCGATGTTCCTGCGTAGAGCCAGTTGGCTGGCAGCGCAGCCTGATCGGTGGTGCCCAGCGCGGAACCGAACGTGTCGGCCAGCGTCGCCACGCGGCCGGCGGTATAGTCGGTGACCAGCGGCCAGCGCCCCGCCGCAGGACCGCCGGACAGGATCAGCGGCATGCCGCGCAGTGCCTGAGCCGTCGCCGGGAAGGACGCGCCGAGGGTCGCCGAGCTGGTCGTGCCCGCGGTCAGCGCCTGCGCCGAGACGGCAGCGGTGAACTGCGGTCGCTTGCCAGCCATCGCGTAGATGGCGTGGTGCGGCGGCTTTACGCTGGCGGTGTAGACCGCCGATGGGCCGGCGCCCTTCAGCCGGAAATTGATCGTCAGCTGCGCGGCCTGGCCGACGATCAGCGGTGCGCCGGTGACAAGGCCCCCGACCACCTCGTTCGAAGTCTCCGACCCGAACGGGTAGTTGTAGCTGTAGTCACCCTCAAACGGGATCGCATCGGCGGCGACCGGCACGGCATCGATGCCTTCGGTCGTCTCGAGCTTAACGAGGATCGCCGCGTTCAGCGGGCGGATCGTCGGGTCGGCCATGGTCGTCTCCTAGATCTGCTGGGACATGCCGCCGCGCACGACGGAATAGGTGATGGTGAAGTCCTGGGCGAAGCCGAGCCGCGCCTGATTGGCGAGCTCGGCGACGCTGATGCGCAAGCCGCCGCGCTCGACGATCTCGACCGCGGCGATCGGCCCGGCCGGTGTGGTGCCGAGTGGTGGCTCTGCGGCCATCGCATCGACCAGCCAGGCGTGCAGCGCGTTGAGATCGTCATAGGGATCCTGCCCCGCACCACGCTCGACATAGCCTTCGACGGTGATGTCCATTTCCATCCGGTCTGTGCCGGCCTCGGCTTCGCGGGGCGACTCGCCGCCGTCGAAGATGTGAAGCGCGGGAAAGGCACCGGGATCGCTCCGCGGCATGATCTCGACTTCCTGCGCATCGCTGCTTTCGCACAGCGCGGCCACCGCCGCGGTGATGGCGCTGCGGATGATCGCCATTAGCGTTCGACCTGCACCGACCAGCTGGCGACATCGTCCAGGCTGGTCTTCTGCAGGATCGTCCACTCGATGCCGGCATGTTCAATCTTGTCGCCCTTGCCGGGATCGAACGGCAGGTCCGCCTTGAAGATCTCAAAGGCGGTTTCGCGCAGCGTGTCGCCCGCGCCCTGAAAGGCCGGGGCAGCACCGCCGATCGAGGGGATAGCCGAAATGGCCAGCGGCAGGCCGCCGGTCTTACGGGTGTAGATGATGGGCTCGCCATACAGCAGCCGAACTGCTGCCAGCGCTGCCGCCTCATGCGCGAGCATGGTTCAAGCCTGGGCCGCAGCCTTGGGCTTGGCGACGCCGCCCTTTCGACCATTGCCGTCATGATCCAGCGGGTCGGGCGCAGCGGCGTCCTCGCGCGCCTCGGTCATTGTGACAGCGACGCCCTGTTCGATCAGCTCGTCAGCGCGAGCGATGGTCAGGTCGGTGTCGGTATTGTCTTCGCCGCCGACGGTCAGTTCCTCACCGGCGTCGCGAAAGCGGCCCAGGCGGTCGACCGCCGGACCATAGAGGGTGATCTTGCGCATGATCGTCTCCGGGAAAAAGGCGGGCGGCAGGCCGAAGCCCACCGCCCTTCAGTCGGTCCAGGGAGGGACGCTGGTTAGACGATCTGGCCGGTCAGCTGCGCGCGGCCGACGGTGTCGCCCGACGCCTGCGCCTGCACTGCTGCACCAACCAGCGTGTTGCCGCTGGAGGTGGTGGTCAGACGCTTATTGGTGTTGTCCCAATAGACCTTCTGGCCGGCGGTCCAGGCTTCGCCCGTAGCCTTGGCGACATCGTTGACACCGATGCGCAGGCCTTCGACGGGGGCGCCACTGGCGGCATCGTGCTTCGCGATGGCGAAGATCGAGCCGACGAGGAAGCCGCCGCCGCTGGCCACGGCATACGGCGCGGTGAGGGGGAGCGTCTCCCCCGGTTGCACATAGGTCTTCACTTCGCCTTCTCCTTCGCGGGCGCAGGCTTCGCAGCCTTCGGCTCGGTCGCCTGCGGGGCGACCTCGGACTGGTGGGGTTCAGCCGGCGCGGCATCGGGCGAGCGACCATCGTCGGTCTTCACGCCTTCAACCGGCGTCTCGCGAGCCTGCTTGGCGGTGAAGTCATCGCTGACATCCTCGCCGGCATTCTCATCAATCAGCCGCTTGGCCTCGTCGTCGTTCAGGTGCAGCACGCCTTCCGCCGGGCTGCGCATCGTGCCGCCAACAATGGCGTGCGTGAGAAGCTTCACGAATTTCATGGCAGGTCTCCTTGAAGCGGCGGGGCGGCTTCAGCTCGCCCCGCCGAAAGCAGGTCAGGCACCGGGCTGCCGATAGGCGGCACGCCAGTTGACCGCGCCGACCGCGAAGTAGTGGCGCACGCGCCATTCCACACCGTCGTTCCGCCAGCCCTCGCGGCTGTCGACCATCGGGTCCTGCTGACCGTCCAGGAATGCCACCTCCAAGGCCGGCGCGACCGCCGGATCGAGGAAGGCATAATAGGCGGTGCCGGTCAGACGTGCCGTGTCGATCACGTCGCTGAACATTTTGCCGACCGGGTTGGGCCGCTGCAGCTTGTTCGTGGCGTCCGGGTCGAACGGGCTGTCGTTGATGACCCGGATTGCGCTGCCCAAGCCCACCGGGGCCAGGATGATCGCCGGCTTGAGATCGAGGACCTCGTTGCCGCTGACATCCTTCTGGCTCGCCATCGCGACGCGGATCGCATCGAAGGCAGTGACGGAAGGAGCGGCACCGGCACCCGCGAGATTGCCGTGCTGGGCGCTGAACAGGGCGAAGCCATCGGCCATCGTCGGGTTGCTGTTCAGCACCGCATAGACGTTGACTTCGATCGTCAGCTTGGCTGCCCGGCCGAGGTCGACCGCCAGTCCAGAGAACACGTCGAGATCGTCGTTGACGATCGCCTCGCGCGACAGGTTGACGATGTTGCCCTTCTTGTCGAGCTTCAGCGTTTCCTTCGAGCCATCCGGGATCGGCTTGTTCTTGATCTCGCCGGTCTCGCCATAGCTGTCGAGTGCCCCGAAGCTGCCGCGCAGATAACGACCATGAGCGCGGAAATCGCTGACGCTGCCGATGCCGCAGAAGCGGCTCCAGGTGTCAGGCGTCACCGCGTAGGCCGACTGCAGGGTCTTGTGCATCAGGTTCTCGAACAGGACCGGAAAGTCGCTGGTCGTCTGCGTGATGCTCGACCGCGCCGTCATCGCGTCCGAGACGATGTCGTAGCGATCGCGGCTCGTCGTGCGGATGCCCGCGCGACCGAGGGCCTCGCGCGCCAGATCGACGTTGCTGGCACCGCGGAACTCGCCCGGGTCCAGCCGCACGGTTTCGCCGCGCTCGCGGGCCGCCTTCTCGATCATCGGCGCGACACCGGCACGAACGGCCAGCCAGGCGGTGGCACCGTCGCGCCACTTGTCACGCTCGTCCTGAGTAATGCGGGCCGGGCTCAGATGGCCGACCTGCTGCGCCTGGCTCTGCTCGGCGAGCTTGTCGAGCACCTTCTCGCGAGCCTGCGCGAGCGTGGTTTCGCTGGCCACCAGTTCATCGGTGAACTTGGCGTCCAGGCTGTGCTGGGCAGCGAGCGCGCGAATGCCGGTGACGCGATCGCGTTCGGCCTGCACCGCAGCCTGCGCGGCGGTGGCAACGTCATTGGTGGTGAGCGCCGGGGGCTGATCGACCGCCGGCTTGTCCTTCACTTCGGACATGATCGTCTCCTTGGGAGTAAGTTTCGCGGCGATCGCCGACGGGATGCCCTTCGCGCCGGGCCGGATCGACGCCATCACAGCTCCGATCGACTTGACGAGATGGGGGTCTTCGGGCGCCTTGCGGAACCCGAATGCGGACACGTCGCAGGCGGCGGCGGTCACCACCTCGCTGATCGACGTGATGAAGTTCTGATCAAGAGCCTGCTCGGCCGTCAGCCAGGTCTCGGCGTCGAGCATGGCGATCAGCGTGTCGGCATCGATCCCGGTGCGCTGGGAGTAAACCTTCACCAGCTGATCGCGGATCGTATCGAGCTGGTTGGCCGCGCGGCGCAGTTCGGCGGCGTCGCCGATCGCCACGTCCCATGGATTGTGGATCATCATCAGGGCGTTGTCCGCCATGATGATCTCATCGCCGGCCATCGCGATGACCGACGCCATCGAGGCGGCGAGCCCATCGATGTGCACCGTGACGGTGCGGCCTTTGGCGCGCTCCCGCGTCACGGCGTTGAAGATCGCCAGCCCTTCCATGACGTATCCGCCAGGGCTGTTGATGCGGACGTCGAGCGCGTCGTCGCCATCGGCAATGCGGGGCACAAGGGTCTTCGCGTCGAGACCGTCCCAGCTGTCGCCGACGATCCCATAGATCAGGATTTCAGTCATTCTCAGGTCCTCGGAGGGGCGTCCGCCAGGAAGGAAGGATTGCCGGCCGACGTCACCTTGCGGGGGTCGGCATCAAACACGAGGCCAAGCCGATCGAGGGTGTCGGCGTCCGACTTCCACTCGTCGAAGTGCGTATCGGGATCGATGCCCCGCTCGCGCACCGCTTCGGACAAGGTCATCAGGCCGGACCGAATTGCGTTGCGCGTTGCCGGCACCTCGCTTGACGGGTCCATCATTTCACGCCGGGGCGGGGTCCAGCGCATCGTCACGCCGGTCGGATCTTCGCCGATCAGCGGCAGGCTCTCCAGAAACCACTGTTCGACCGCACCGCAGAATTGCGGGATGAACATGTTCCATTGCCAGGTCGCCAGCGACCGCTGGAACTCGAGCAAGCCCAGCCGACCCGAAATGAAGCTGACGCTCGACAGGTCGCCGCTCAGCACCTCGTAGGGCACGTTTAGTCCGGCCGAGACGGCGCGCAGCGAGACCTTCGAATACTCGCCATAGCCCTCAACGCCGGGCGGATCGGCGAACTTGATGTCGCGCCCCTCGGGCACGTCATAGATCATCCCCGGCTCGACCATTTCCAGGCCGGCATCATCGGGCGCATTCGGGTCCGGGATCGGCGGATCGTTGCTAGCATCGCCGAGCTTGAAGACCGCGAAGCACGCTGCGAGCTTCTGCCGCAGCAGTTGGGCATCTTCGTATTCGGCGAAGTCCTTCATGCGCAGCACGATCGGTGCCAGCCACGTTGCACCATGCTCCTGCTCGGGACGGT
Source organism: Sphingomonas canaveralia (assembly GCF_047238125.1). Lineage (NCBI taxonomy): Bacteria > Pseudomonadati > Pseudomonadota > Alphaproteobacteria > Sphingomonadales > Sphingomonadaceae > Sphingomonas > Sphingomonas canaveralia. The sequence goes on along the minus strand of NZ_JBDFMH010000001.1, from coordinate 2,191,503 downwards.
CGGCCCGGAAGACGTGAGCGAGATCGCGTGCCGGGATCAGCTTGGATTCGATCGTGGTCGACCAGGCCGAGCCCGGATGCCCGCTGTAGAGCCAATATCCTTCGCGCTCGCCCAACGGATCAAACTGAATGCCGTTGATCAGAAACCCGCCAGACTTGCCCGCCGTCACCGGGAGCGGTCCGTGCTTGCCTTGGTCGATATAGTCAGGCTCCAGCACCTGCATCTGGAACGGCAGCGGATAGCCATCCTGTCGCCGACGCCAGCGCCGCCGCACCAGCGCCGCGCCGCTCTCGACGATCGTGCGCGCGGCCTGCAGCTGCAGCCCGTAGAGGTCGTGCCGGCCAGCCGCATCGCAGTCCATCGTGTCGAAGTGTCGGCGCGCGATATCGTTCAGCGCCGGGTCGATCACACCATTGCGATAGACCTGAAAGGTGATGCCGGTGCCGACCACGTTGTTCGCGATCGCGGACACGCCGCGCGCCGCGAACGGGTTGTTGCGCACCAGATCCCGCGCCACGCCGCGCAGCGCGTTCATCACTTGTGGCGTCAGCTCGCCATTGGCATCCCGGAGAGATCGCCGCCAACTGGACGCGCGACGGCCCTGCGTCGCGCCGTCATATTCGCCGCGGGTTTTGTGGACCATCGCGAGCCGCAACCTGGCGCGCTCGCGATCCAATGCCCAGCCGGGTGCGACCGCACCGATGACGCGGTCTAGCAGGGGTTGCGCCATGACCCGCCCCGACCACCAAGCCCGCTATTATAGACGCCGACACGGCGGCGAACGAGGCCGCTCGCCGACTGCGTCGCCATGTCCAGTTCGGCTTGGATAACCTTGCGCGCGGCCAACATCTGGTCGAGCGACTGATATTCGGTCTTCCGACCATCGGCGAACGCAACCGAGCGGATGCCGGAAGCGATCGCCGCGTTAAGCGTGTCGATGTCGGACTGCTGCCAGCTCATGCCGCGATCAGCGCTTGCTTGGCGGCGATCATGCCGGGGGCGTTCATCACCTCAAACCGATACCGGGCAGTCGGGTGCGTGCCGTCCGCCGTTTCAATAAATACGACTGGCGTCCCGATTGGGTGTGCCTTGACGATCCTGACGTTGCTCTGATTGCCGACCGTCCAGTTGCCACCCGAAGGGGTGGCGGCATTGGAAACACTGGTGCGGAACGGGCCTTCCTGATTTGCCCCACCCGGATCGATCACATAATACTCGCCCTTGAGCGGCTGGACGCCCGTCAGTGTGATGCTGGTCGGCCCGTTGGCGTCATCGATGGTGGCAACCGCCATCGTCGCGGTGGGGCCGACTTTCCACAGTCGCTGGTTCGGCGAAGCCGGAGCCAGATCCACATCGTGATCAAAGACGCCGCGATATCGCCCGCCCAATAGGGATCGGGTTTGCGTCATGAAGGTGTCGCGCTCGGCAACGCCCTGTGGAATGACCGCCTGCATGTCGGCCGTGACGGCGAACTGCGTTGCTGGCGTCGTGCCGCTGATCCCGGTGCCCTGCACATACGGGTAAGGCGAATGGCCCCAGATGCGGACGGTCGGGTCTTTAGCCCAGATCAGGTCGATGAAGGCGTTCGTGACGGTCGCCGCAGTCCCGCTCATGTTGCGGAAATGCTCGTTGATCGCGTCAGTGAACGGCCAATAATTCTGGTTCGCGCCGGGGATCGCCGCCAGCATCGCTTCCTGGAACTGTGCCCCGTTCATGTAGGTAGCCAGAGGCGTGGTCAGGAAAGTCGAAAGATTGGACTGCGACAGGCAGTCGCCGGACACAGCCACCCGCCCGCCGTTGCTCGCGAGCGTCAACAGTTCGCGGATCGGCCCGTGGTTATAATTGTTGTTCGAGCTGTCCGAAAAGCGATCTTCAGTGCTGTCACCCAGCACCAGAACGGCCTTGCCCGACTTCAGTATGGCCAGAAACGCGGACGGCGCAGTCGTGTGGCTGAATACGCGGCCGGTCGGGATCGTGCCGTCGAAAGGCGTGGCCGATGCGCCGCTCGTCTCGCCCGTCACCATGCCGGAACTCGGGGCGACTGAAATGGTCCGCTGGCCGCCGACCGGCACATAGTCATGGCCGCGCCAGAGATACTCGCCCGCCGCCAGAGCGCCGACACGGACGGCGCGGATGCTGTTTGCCGGCCGCGTCCATACGTTACCCGGCCCGATCGGGTTGCCATTATCGGGATGCTGAACCTGCGTGATCGCGCCGCCAGCCACAGCCTCAACGGTCATCACCCGCCAGTCCTGCGCGGTGTTGCCGGGCGCGACGTGGACATTCGCGCCAGCGCCGTTCAGCGCCTTATCGCAAAAGATGAAATAGCCGTGATCGCAGGCTTCAGGCAGCGCGAACCACTTCTTCATGAAGCTGTATTCGGTGCCGGACGTGACGGTCTGGAACGCGATGGGCGGGTTGAGGCCGGCAGCCGCATATACGTAGCGAGGCGCAGCCGTCACAGCCGGCAGCGAGCCGGCTACCAGCTGGGCGAGTCCCAATCCAGCCGCGATCAGCGCCACTGCGGTCGGAAGCATCACGCGGTTCGTGTTCGCCGCGATACCATGCTGCAGCACCATCTCAACCGGATCGGCCGCGCTGATCGCGCCACCGGCCGCAAGCTCGGCTTGTTGCTCCGGATTGGCCGCCACGGCAACGCCTGCGCGCACCGCGGCAGACGCGATGGCGTCATCCAGCAGCAGTCGGTCAGGGGCACGGTCGGGGAACCGTGGGTCCCAGAGGAGGATCGCCTTCGCCATATTCAACGCCTCCCTTTCAGCCAGTTCGAAGTCTTCGATCGATCGAGGTAGGATCTGCGCTGCGCAGCCTTCGGCTTGGCAGCGTCACTGGACGGCGTGGGCCGCTCCGCTTCGGCGCGGCCACTATCGATCAGCTTGTCCCATCGCGCGGCCGACCAGCGATCGACACCGAGCGCGTAAGCGGCAGCCCGCGCATAGATGGCGATATCGAGCCGCTCGTTGCGGTCGCGCAGCTTTTGCCATTCCATGCGCACACTGCCGGTGCGGGTGCGGACCCGGACGAATTGCTCCGAGACCATTTGCTTCACGTCTTCGTCGGTCGTGCCCATCGGCAGGAACACATAGCCGTCAGGCTGCTGCTGCCCGTCGAGCGCTCGCTCAAGTCCGAGGCTGGAATAGAACTCCTGCTTCAGCATCGAGGTGGCGACGCTCCACAGCTTCACGCCGCCCTTGATCGTCTTACCCGAGATCGTGACATCGACCCGCTTGGGTCCGGCGATCGGCTCGGATATGCCCAGCGAGTGCCGGCCTTTGATCGGCATCACCAGCGCGGGATGCTTTCGCGCCCACGCATAGATTTCCATCGTGCTGTCGCCATCGCCGGTGTCGGCCGCGACCTTGGCGAGTTTCAGACGGCGGCCATCCTTGGTCCGCCATTCGCGCGCCAGCTCGGCATCGACCCTGCGCCAAGTGTCCGCGTCGGCGGCTCGGCCTTCGATCACCACCGTCTCGACGAATGCCCGCCAGCGGTTCGGTCCCCAGCCCCACACGTCAAGCTCGACGCGGTTGCGCTGGACATCGACAGCGGCGGTTAGCAGGGCCGCCCATGAGGGCGGCTCGCCGATCGTCTCGGCCGGTTCACGCCGATCGTAGAGGCGCTGCCATTCCGGCGCGTCGCCCTTCTCTTGCCATGCCTCGCCGAGCGCGGTGTTCGTCCAGCTCTTCAGCTGCTCCGGGTTGCCCTTCGCGGCCAGGAAGTCCGCGACCGTTTCCGCCAGGCGGCGGAACGAGGAGTAGAGCTCGGACAGGTGGAACGACGCGATCCCGCGGAACGGCTTTTCCGCCCGCCAGCCCCCGCCCTCATCTTCCGCCTGCCGCACCGCCCGCCAACGCTGCGCGTCCGACCAACGTGCGCCACAGACCTCGCCCGTCTCGGGATCGTGGCCCTCGCATTCATACCGGGCGGTCGACGGATCATGCTCGCCGTCGTCGCCTTTCGACCATTTGACCTGCCGCCACTTCAGTGTCTGGTGGTGACCGCAGTCTGGGCAACGAACCCAATATCGCCGTTGATCGCCAGCGAGGAATGCCCGTTCGATACGGCAGACGCCGGCCGTGCCGGGCGTTGATGTCTGAACCTTCTTCCTGTTCCAGAACGTCTCGGTGCGCTTGAACGCCAGCGTGACCGGGTCACCCTCGGTGCCGGCGCTGGCGGGGTAGCGACCCACCTCATCACAATAGACGACACGCTTGGGGCGGGATGCCAGGCCGGTCGGCGAATTGGCACCGGCCAGCGTGATGTTGCCGCCCTGATACTCCTTGTGGAGCAGGGTCGATCCCTTGACCCGCGTGCCGATCGGCACCTTCGCCTTCAGCCGGGGGCTCGCCCGGATGAACGCTGCCAGTCGCTCCTTCGAAAAGTCCTTCGCGTTGTCGACCGTGGGCAGGACCAGCAGCTGTGGCGACGGGTCCTGATCAATGAAATAGCCGGCAGCGTTCAGCAGGATCTGCGTCTTGCCGACCTGCGCGGACGACATCACCACCGTTTCCAGCACTACCGGGTCGCTGATCGCGTCCAGGATGCCGCGCTGATACGAGGCAGTCGCTAGTCGATATCTGCCCGGCTTGGCGCTGGTGTCCGGCAGGTGAGCGTAGCGCTCACTCCATTCGCTCAGACTCAGCTTCGGCGGCGGCTTCAGTGTCGAAGCCGCGTGACGCGTCGCCGATACCAGCATCTTCAAAGACTGCTGCAAAATCGGTCTCGCTCATGGCCTCAAGCGCGGCGTCGATTTCGTCGCCCAGCCGGGTCTGGACTTCGAGCGGATCGCTGATCGTCGCCAGATCGGTAGCCATCGCCACCGGCAGCGCGCGCGCCGCGGTCTTGAAGCTGGCGGTCGCCGCCGCGAAAGCCTGAATGTAGAGGTTGATCGGAAACAGCTCGCGCCGGGTGACAGCGTTCTTCAGTTCGACCGCATCCGCCTGCGCGGCGGTGAGCCGGGTCCGCTCGGCTTCAAGGTCTCCGGTCGTCCGATCCTTTTCCAGCAAATGATCGGTCCACGCTTCGACCACCTCGGCCAGGGTCGCGCCGTCCGCCGGCAGCGCGCCGCGGCTGCGCAGCTCGCCGATCCAGCGCTCGGACTTCCCGAACAGCGCGGCAATCTCAACACGCGTCGGCTCGTAGGTGGCGAGATCCATGCCCACTTCCTTACGCGACGGCCGCGATGTGCGGATTTCTGCGGCTTCCAGACCGAGGGAGGAGGAAGCTTAGGCAGGGCCTTTCACTAAATGAATGCCGCGCCTTTGGCCCCCGCATACGTTTTGGCCCCCGGAAGGACCCAGCTAGGGGGGGGCTTGTGACCAACCCCGTTCGCGCGCAACATTCTCGCTAGGGAGACTCACATGTCAGATGATGATGAACGGGACGTCGCTCAGATGCTGCCGATCGAGCGGCTTTCGCTAGTTCGACAGGACCAGATTGCTCCCGGCGGTCTAATGATCGTCGACGGTCGTGATAAAGACATGCCGCCCGCAATCGCCGTATTGTTCACGGATGAGGACAACACTCATCGGCGGTTTCATTTGGCGTTGAGCGCCGAAGGTAAAATCTTCCCGATTCAACCGTCGACAGCCAATGGCGGCTTGTGGCTAGTGGTGGATGAGTGGACCCTGATAGTGGATCCGGTCTCAAGCTACCTTGCGTTAGGTGAAACCCCACGAGCCGGCGACGCATTCATAAGCGATGGAGTGCCTGGCATTGTCGGCAGATGGGATCATGCCACGGGCTATATATCGACAAACGGAGTGTTGTTGCCCGAGCCTAAATGGGGTTCAGGCTATGTCGGGTTTCGCTCATGGCGGATAATCATCAAGCGCGGGGTCGAAGAGCCCATGATCATCTATGAAAGGTCGAGGAACGGCTGAAGGACATAGCTATCGCTTCCCGCTCGAAGCACGCCATCGCGTGCCGATCGGGGCAGCGGGGGCGAGCAACGAAGGCCCTGTCCATTCCCACCTATGCCGCTTGAGCAGCCGTGCCCGTTGCGGGACGGTCACACTGTATCGCATCTGCCTCTAAGAGAAAAGTGGCAATCTTCACCGTCATCGAACCGCCGAAGCACACCAGCGCGAACCGATCGTCTCCCTGTTTCACGATACCGGACATCCCGGCGAAGCTGCCCTCGGGCACGCGGACCTCGGTGCCGGCCGGGAATGATCGACGCTGGTTCTTCCGCTGCGCGCGCTTGAGCGCGTCGCGCGATCTCTCCTCTACCTCCCGCAAGCTCTGCACTTCGCGATCGGCTATGAACGGGATGCGCCCATCATAAAGGAACAGAGAGAAGCGGGCATGCCCGGTCATTGGCCGCGCCAGGATCTGCGAGACCTGCGACAGTTGCGACGCTCGCGCGAATACGAACGTCGGCATGACTGGCACCTCGATCTCGACCCGCGCCTTACTCCGGGGCCGGCGGCGGTTTCGCACTTCGATCGGGGTCCACACGTCCAATCCAGCCGACGCCAGCGACCGGGCGAGCGGTAGGGTCTTGGGGCCGCTGGTGCGGAGCATGAACCAATTCTGTTCGCGGATCATCGACGGATGCCCTCTGTAGCAGTTGTAGCAACTGTAGCAGCAGCCGGTGCTACATCGGCCGGAACGCCCCCTATTTGATCAGCACGGAGGTGTTTTCTGTAGGTAAGACAATAGGCTAGCCCCCGCACATTCCCTGTTGGGAATGACGTTGGAGGATCGGTCGCTGCCGATCTGTAGCAAGGTTGTAGCAGGGTCATTGCTACAACTACGGCCCGCTCTCGCTGGCATAGGCGTCCCAGATATAGACCTGACCGGGTCGATCGCGAAGACGGTATCTTAGCCTATGTCCGTGACGCGCCTCTAGAACGGCGCTGCCGGGCAGGATCTCCACTATGGTGAGGGGGCTCGGCATGCCGACTATCAGCGCAACCAAGCCGTCCTTGCTGCCATCGGTGCAGCGCGGGTTCGGGTGGCAACCGAATAGGTCAAGAGGCCGCCAGCCTGCATCCAGGGAGGCCTGCCCCCATTTATCGGACACTGACTGGCACTCGAACAGCATCTCCTCCCACCCGTCTTCGGTCAGAAAGCTGGGCCGGGGCAGGGCAGCGAGGGCTTGAAGACCCGCCGTCCAAGGCAGGCTCGGGGCGGAAATCGCTGCTACATCTGCTACATTTGCTACAGGTGCGGCACGGGAACGCTGAAATTGGCGGAACTCCGCGCCTTTTCCCCAGTCCGAGAAGCCGTGATCTGTAGCAGGGGCGCCTGCTACAGCACTGCTACACTCGGTCGCGATAGCACCGAGATCGATCGCCAAGGGCATGAAGCTATCGGCCGACATGCACCCTCCACGCTTCCTTAGCGTGCTTCCCGTCGACATTGGCGCCGGCCGCGACAGGCGTGATGTGATCGTGCCGGGCGAGGACCGCGCATAGCTCGCGGACGTTTTCCATGCTGGTTCTGATCTTGCCCGGCCCCGACTGCATAATGCGGCGCGCTGAGATGAACGGCTGATCCCATTTCTTCTCGAGCCACTCGGACAGGATCAGCGCATCCGCAGTCACCGGGTCGATCGGCGTGGCTGCGGCGAGCCGCAGGGCTTCGCCGAGGTAGAAGTTCATCAGCGCGACGCCGCGGGCCATGGACAGCTTGTTGATGGTCCGGTCGCGAAGCCCGTTTTCGAAAACGTGCAGCACGGTAGCGATCCGAGCCGCCTGCTCGGTCGCCTTGCCCGCGAAACCTCGGATCGGCGCGAGACTGCCGCCCTGGCCCTGCTGGCCTTCAACCGTATTGTAGAACTCCCAGAACAGCGCGGCTGCGTCTTCGTCCAGGTGGAATGCGCAGCGGCGCATCAGGCCGTTCTGCGGGCTCTCAAGGTCGACTGGCAGTGGTGTGCGAATGATGCTTCCGAGACGCTCCTGATATTCAACGATGTCATCGGTCACGTGCGCCGGCTCGATCGTGCTAGGATCGTGAAACCGGGTCCCGGCGAGAGTTGTAGGCTGGGCGGCGAGCACGCGGCTGAGGAACCCTTGTCCGCGCATTTCCTCGTCGCCGAACATGCGCTCGATATAGATTTGCTGAAACATGACGTGGAACGAGAAGGCTCGGTTGGGCAGGAAGCGGAAGCCCTCGCCCTTGGTCAGCGTCTTGATCGACTGACCGTCCCACAGTTCGGAATAATTGCTGATCGTGGCGGTGCGGTTGTCGTCCTGCATCCCCCAGCTGCCCAGCCAACTACCGCCTTCATTGATGAACAGGCCGAGCGACGGCCGGCCCTTGTCCAGCATGTCGATCACGCCCTGCGTGCTACCCGGTGGCACGATAATAGCGGGCCGTGGCGGTTCGATCGGTGGCGTGCCGAGATCCTTCACGGCCATCTCGACCGTGGTTCGATCAGCGTTCGCCATTTCCTTGGTGAGCTTGGCCTGATCGTTCTTGAAGATGGCGGCTTGTGTGGCGTGGACCTGCTTTGCCATCTGGTACTCGGTGTTCAGGTCGATCTCGTAGTCCGCGATTGGCTTGATCGCGATCTCGTCCGCAGACGATTTTCGATCACCTGAGTCAGCGATGGTGGCGAAAAACAGGGAGGTGGGACGGCGCTGCCGGGTTGGCAGCTCTACAACCGCGTGGCCCTGCACCGCCAAACTGGCGGCGGCGAGGACGGAGTGTGCTGCCAGCGAGTCAGGCACCTTAACTCGGACCATGATGGCGCGAATGGCGCGGGCCAGCCGGTCGCCGCAGGCATCGATCGGGAAGGGCTGCGCGTCGGCGCGCTCGCCGACCAGTGGCAGCGGTTCAACTTTAATTACAGCTCCCGCTTTTAGAGCATCTTGGAACCCGCTGTTCATGCGCGAACTCCGCGCAGCTGGTCGTTCCAGTCCTTGAAGGCGGGGTCCGGCCATATCGGGCGCACCGACAGGCCTCGCTCAATGAAAGATGCGGTGGCCTCATCGACTGCCACGCGTCCGGCTGCGTTGTTGTCGCCCGCCAGGACCACGCCTGTGATGCTAGGGACTAGATCAATGCGCGGCATTAGAGCCGTGCCACACGCGACCAGCACCGTTTCACCGGGCAGTTCCTGCGCCAAGGTCAGCCCGTCTTCCGGTCCCTCGCAAATAATCGGATCTCGTCCGGGCGATGGCGGATATTGGCCGCCGGCCACGAATGCCGAGCCGACGATGATGCCGAAGCTGAGCTTCGCCTTCGCCTTCGTCCCATCCTGGCGGATGCGCTCGTATTTCCTGCGACCGCCGTCCTGCAGGAAGATGCACTGCACGCCCACGACGGTGCCGCCCCGATCCTGAAGAGCGCAAGCCATCGCGGGCGTGTCGCGGCCGACCTCGCCGGTCTCCGGATTGCGCCAGCGTGGGGTCATCACGAACCGCGCGGTATCGGGCAGCGGTGTCGTGATGCCGCGGGCACGAGCATAAACCTCGGCGGGCGTCCCCGGCGCGGGCACGGCGCGAGCCCAGATTGCCTGTGCATCCGCAATGCGCTGCGCGGTGAGCGCCGCTTCTTCCTGCCGCCGCTTAGCCCGATCGGCCTCGGTGACCTCGGGGTAGGTCCCATCTTCAAGATCGCGAAGTGCGTCGATGAAGGACAGGCCGTGCTTCTCGGTTAGGAAGCGGATGGCGTCGCCCGATCGACCGCAGCCGTGGCAATGGTAGAAGCCCTTGCTGTCGTTGACCTCAAAGCTTGGCGATCGTTCGCTGTGGAACGGGCAAAGGCCGACCAGTTCGCGAGGACCGCGCTTCGCGAGCTTAGTCACTCGTCCGATAATATCGGACAACTGCCGCCGGTCCTTGGCGTGCTGGATCCGCTCGCGGAACTCCGCTTCTTTCGCGCCGTGCCGCACGGATCAGGATGCCAGCGCAGGCGTGGTCGAAACAGGCGCGGCGACCAGATAGGCCCAAGCTTCCGCGGATAGCGCGAGGTTGCGGCGGCGGGCCAGATCGAGCACGGCGGGCCGACGCCAGCCGGGGATGTTGCCCTTCTTCTTCCAGGAGTGCACGGTCTGGACGGGGAAGCCCAGATCTGCGGCAACGTGCGTGGGCCGCCCGAGGCCCTCGAAGATTTCGGCCACCACCGACATTGTATCATCGCTCCGAAAATGGGACGGCATTAACCGTCTTATATCCGATTTTCGGGGAAGCGCCAGCGGCCAGGCGATGCTATTCGTTATGCCATGGCCGAAGATCCGATCCCGACCGCCGAGAAAATCCTTCTTCAGTTGAAGAATGCCGGCATCCCGCAACGTGTGATCGCGCAGAAGCTGGCGATCCCACCCACGGCGGTGTCGAACCTCTACACCGGGCAGCGCCACCTCAAATTGCATGAGGCGAACATCCTTCTGCAAATGCTACCCAGGGAGCCGCAGCCGCTCAAGATCCCGCTCATCGGCATGGCCGGTGCCGGCCGCTGGTTGGAGGCGATCGAAGAAAGCCGTGAGACGATTACCATCCCGGCAGAGGTAAATGCCAAGGGCCGGTTCGCGGTGGAGATCGTCGGAGACAGCATGAATTTGGTGCTGCCCGAGGGCAGCTGGGCCGTCATCGATCCCGACGATCGCCGGCTCTACGTCGGAAAGCTCTACCTTCTCCGCAATGCCGATGGCGAGGCGACCATCAAGCGATACCGTGAAGGCCCCGCGAGGTTCGAACCGGCGAGCGACAATCCCGAATACGTGCCCTTCGAACTGGGCGAGCTAGACTTCAGCGTGATTGGGCGGGTGACATACGCAATCCAGCAGTTCTGAAAATCTGGTTAACCACCCCTTGCAATTCTCCGAAAAACGGAGATACTGGCGGTATCAGGTGAGCGCCAAGCCAAAGTGCAGCGGCCGACCCTGAGACCGCAGGGTTAGGACAGCGCGCTCGCCACGGCAGCCTCCGCCAACTTCCTGCTGAAACGCAAGCAGGGAGATTACCGTGCCCGATGCCAATCCCAATTCCCCACCGCCGCGGGTTCCGCCTGCGCCGAACAGCATGGCGACGGCCTTCGCTAGCGCACCGTCTGCCAGGCCCGCTGATTGCGGCTGGCTGCTCGGCGCCTTGGCACCGACTCAGACCCCGATGCACCTGAACGTCGTTGCATTTCAGGCGACCATCGATCGCGTCTGCGAGGTGAGCGACAAGCAGGATCAGCTGGCCAATGCAGATACGGTCCCCGACCATCTTACGAGGGCGGGCGGTGAGATCGCACTAGCCGATGCCTACGAGCATGTATCGCGGCTCGAATATGCCCAGATGATCACCATCAGCATGACGCCGCTACAGGGGCGCGAGGACATGGTTTCGCTGGTCGCGCATCTTGCGGTGCTGGCGGAGAACGTCCCGACCAAGGATCCGCAATTTCCTATGGCTGACGCCGCGCTGCGCGGCCTTCACGCCGGGATCGATACGCTGGCCGCCTACCTGCTCGCCAACGGCGCAGATCAGATGCAGCTGCCGTCGATTGCGCTGGAGATGCTCCAGAAATGCGAAGCGCGCGACGCGCTGATCAACGGCTGACGGGGAGGAAGTGACAATGAATATGCACGCCCCCATCACGTTCGCCAGCGCCAGCCCGGCCCTGCAGGAGCGGATCGACGCGATCGTCGAACGCGAGACGTTGCACAGCCTGATCGCTCGGCGTCAGATCGCTGCAAGCGAGGAAGGCCGTCTCAAGCCGATCTGGTGCGCTAAGGCCGAAGAGATCAACGCGCGGGTGGATCAGGCATTACCGCACATCACCCGCGGCTTCGCCAATGCTTCCGGCGGCCGGACGATCTGGCACAGCGGCAATTATGATGACGAGCTGGCGGCGCGCCGCATGTTCGACACATTCCGCAAGGGAAGAACTTGGTCCAGCCATTGGCTGCCAAAAGCCGCGAGCGATATTCGCGCGCTGTTCATCAGGCGCGGCTGGATGCGTCGCAAGCTATGGCGCGAGGCGGAAGCGCGTGAAATCGAAGCCGCATTCGGCGCTGCCGATATCGTGCTGAGCGACATCGATGGCGATATCATCGAATGGGTCTGGACCAACGAAGCCGAGCGAGTCGCCAAGGCCGCCGCCATGGTCAGCTTCGGGCTCCATACCGACGAAGACGGCTGGCATTGGGACTGGACCCGGTGGACGCGACTGACCCGCATCCTTGAACAGCTGCGCATGATCGATGCTGAGCTCGGGCCTGATGCCGACGCTGCCGACGACAATGCCATTGGCGGGGTGATCGCCTTCTACGAGCACCTGCTGGTGATGACGCCGGCACGCTCGGCTCAGCAATTCGCCGAGAAGGTGCTGGTAGCGCTTGGCGACGGCGAACGGTCAGTCGGCGGCGCTTGGGGTGAGGCGATCGTGGCCGATGCCCAGCGCTGGAGTGCTGCGAAATGACCGCCGCTGACGACGCGGCGGCGCCAGCCGAAACCTGCTGCACTTGCATGTGCTGGCGGCGCTACCCCTTGGAAAGCATCGGCGACTGCCGACGCCACCCACCAGTCGTGAGCGAGGCCATGATCCGCTCGCGCCTCATGAATAGCAGCCCGGAGTTCGGGGACGCCGCGATCGAAGAGCAGGATCTTTGGGGGGCCAGCAACTTCCCCGTGACGCACGAAGCTGACTGGTGCGCTGACTACATCCCGCAGGAGAGGCCGCAATGACTACTGAGCGCTGCGCGCTGTGCCGCTTCTGGCTGCCGGTCGAAGAAGGCGTTGATCGAACAGCCGATGACGCCGGGCATGGCTGGTGCCGGCGCGAGCCGCCGAAAATCGTCGATCACATGGCGCGGATGGCGATCCCGCAGCCGGGTTTCGGCGGCCACGTATTCGACCCGGAGGACGTGGCCGATGCGGGCACTGTCCACAACGCCTGCCTGTGGCCAGCGACCTTCTACACTGAGTGGTGCGGACAATTCGAAGGCAGCGATCTCCTGGTCCTGATCGACCAGCGTGTTCGGAAGGATCGACGCGATGCTGTTCTATAATAGCCGGCGCACCGCGCAGTATCGTGTCGATGGTGTCGCCGAGGTCACATCCTACGGTGCGCAGGATTCCGTTCTCTGCCGCGTCACCATGCGGGACGGAGAAGACGTTATCGCCTACAGGAGCGACGTCGACAGCTGGGAGCGGATTGGCCGACAGGTGATCCCAGCCCAGCCGGGCACCTACGTCCTGAATGTCAATCTTGATGCCCGCCCGGTCGACGTGTTCGAAGTGCCGGTGATCGGCTGGATGATTGACCCGAACGGACCGCCAGAGCCCATCACGGTTGATGGCGTCAACGACGGCGCGGATACGGTCCCGCACATCCAGATGCCGGACGGCACCATCGCGTTGGCGATGGATTGCACCTATCCCGATCGCACGTACTTCGAAAAGGAGATGACCGCGGCGGCCGAGCGTCTCGCTCAACAGCGTGCCGATCGCGCAGCTCAGACGGACGCGGCACAATGACCGCCCGTCCGGAGCGGTGCGAAACGTGCGCGCACTGGGCACGCTCTGCACCCGCGCTTTCGTCGGCCATCCGTTCGGCGAGCGGCAGCGAACGCGATCAGGGCGCGTGCCAGATCGGGCCGCCGATGCTGTTCGAGATCCAGGGCTTCCCTACAGGCGTATGGCCGATCACCGGCTGGAACCGGTTCTGCGAGGAGTGGGCCGCAATCAGCTGGCCTGACGATCCGGACCCCGGTGAGGAAGCCGACGATCGCACGGTCGTCGAACTGCGGCCCAGAGCGAAACCGTCCCAGCCGGCAGATCTACAGCCCGCCGCTCACCTGAAATCAGTCACCGACCGCGGAGTATTAGTGGGCGAATGCGGGGGCGTCCGTAGCCCTGCGCTGCATGCGCGAGAGGAAGCTCGCGTCAACGTTGGCCGCGGCTCGGTAATTATAGCCACCGGCGAATGCAGCGAACCCCGCACCCTCCAATCCCGCCAATCTAGCCCGATTGAAGATCGGCAGGTCCGCCATGGTTGAGAGCGCCTTTGCCACTTTCTCAGTTTATGAATGGGTCGATCTCGCGGCGCGTCTGCGAGAGGCCTGCGATCCCGATGGGAAGCCACGGGGCAATCATTTCATCGCCCCGCTTCGAGCCTTCGACGCCGCATGGAGTGGCAGTGCTAATCCTGCAGAGCGCAACACCGGCGGGACTAGCGGCACCTTGGCAGCCGCTCTGGTTGCTGAGGGGAAGCTGTTCGACGATCTCCGTGCAGTGGCGCTGGAGGCTGCGGTCCAGATTGAGCGCATGCTCGGGTCGAAGCTATGAGCGACCTGTTCGCCTATCCCAACGCGCCCGGCGCGCAGGACCGTGACACTTCTCGCGCGGCCGCGGCTGAAATCGCCCACGACGCGCCGACGCTGCGCGCGAAGGCGCTGGCGGTGTTGGAGCGATCGAACGGCCTCACAGCCGACGAGGTCGCCGGCCGAATGGGCGTATCGATCCTGTCGATCCGCCCCCGCGTCACCGAATTGGCCCGCCAAGGGAAGGTCCGTGACAGCGGCGCGCGCCGCCACAATGCGACGAGCGGGAAGAAGGCGATCGTCTGGGCCGCGGTAAACCCGGCCCGGCTGCAGAGAAGGCCGGCATGAGCGAGGATCTGCGCCTGGTGGTCATCGCCAGCGAGGGCAGGGTGGTGACCTTTTTCGAAACGGACCGGACGGAGTTTCCTGAAATCTGCACCCTCGACCGAGATCGGACATTCATCCGGCAATATCAGGGCGATCTCGCCCAGCTGGTTGGCGAGCCGATTGATCTGCCCGGCGTGATCTACGTCGAGAGCAAGCCTTGGCGGGTCGGCACGAAGACGATCAACAAGCCGAGCGAACGCGTGCGCCGCCTGAAATCCGCATTGGTGATCCCCTTCCCAGTGAGGCCAGCATGACTGGAAGCTATACCGATGGCTTCACCGACGCCCTGCGCGCCGCCGCGCGCTGCTGTGTCGACTTTGCCGAGGATCTGGACCGCCGGCCAGAACAGGCCCGCAGGCTTGGCGCCAACCCGTCTGTCGACGTGCGTCGGCTGCGCCAGGCGGCCAGCCGCATCCGCGACATTCCGATTCCCAAGGATGCCGCATGACCTCAGTCGCGAACGTAGGGATGCTGCTCCCGCACCAGATCCACCGCACGCTCGAACGCGCGGCCGTCCGCTTTTTTTGCTGTGGTTGCGACGTCCCAGTTGGACTTTGGCCGCATGGCCATGGGAAAGGTCTCGACCTTGCCGACCAGCTTTTCCCAATAGCGCGGGTCGGCACCCGTCGCGCCGGCCAGCAGTTCGATCAGCAGGGCGCGCAGCTCGCCGCCGGTCATTCGGTCGTCCGCCATCAGCGCCGTCTAACTCTATCCTTGATCGCAAGCCACTGCGTAGAGCGTCGCTCAACAAATCGCTTGCAGGCCGTAGAGTATTGCTCTACAGGTTTCGACACGGGAGCGAGGTGATGTTCACCGAGATCCTGAAGAGGCTGGAAAGCGCCGCCCGCACCGGGCGTCGTGCCCACCTTGAACCGGAACACGCCCGGGCGCTGATATCGTCGCTCTACGCGGAGATGAGCGCCATCAAGGCCGAGGAGCTTGCAAGATCATGGGACGCAAAGCCGCCGCCACCGCCGACCGGGTCCAGCTCGGGGACTATTGGCTCGAATACCGCAGCGAGCGATCCGAATGGTGCATCGCCTGGTATGATCCCGCCGCACGTTCACGCCGCCGCCGAAGCACTGGCATCCGAGGAAGCGATGCGACTACGCCGCCGGAAGAGGCGCGAGAGGCCCTTGCCCGCCACTACCTAGAGGCGAACAAGCCGGCCGAACCGCAGCTGCCGAAGAATGCGCCGGTGGCGGAGTTGCTGGCGATCTACCAGCGCGATCACGTTGCGACGAAGGCCGATCCGGCTCGCTACGCTATATCGGTCCAGCACCTGCTGCGGTTCTTCGACCGCGAGCGCCGGCTGGGCCGCGTGATCGGCGGCGTGACCGTTGCCGACGTGAATAAGGCGCTGGTCGGCAGCTTCATTGCCTTCCGAAAAGGCGAGGGCGTTGGCGGCCACACCATCAGCCGGGATCTGGCCGCGCTGCGCGGCGCGCTCAATCACGCCTATCGCGAGGAGCTGATCACCGCGGCCCCGTTCATTCGCGATGTGGACGCGAAGGACAAGGCGAAGCCTCGCGAGTTGGTCTATACCCAGGAGCAGGTTGCCGGGCTGTTGGAGGCGGCTTGGGGCCGCCCCGAGCGCCACCACGTCTTTCTCTACACGATGATCCAGCTCAGCACCTGCGGCCGGTCCGAGGCTATCCTCGACCTGCATGACCACCAGCTGCGCGACGGGCTCATCTATTTCCTCGATCCTGATCGCGATCAGACCTCGAAGCGCCGATCGGTCGTGCCGGTCGCGCCGACCCTCGCGCCCTGGCTGGAAGGCATCAGCGGCAAGGTCATCAAATACCGCGCCGCCATCGCCGAGAAGAACCGCCAGCCGGACGGGCCGGAGTATTTCGAGCGCGATTGCTATGACCTCGGCAATGCCTTCGACGCCTGTCTGATCGAGGCTGGCATAACGCGTCCAGTTCTGGACGCATCGGGCCAGCCGGTGATGCTGACCGCACGGCGCAAGCTTGGCGAGACCGATGCCCGACCGAAGCTGCGCGGCCGCGGAACGCCGAACACGCTACGCCACACCGCGATCACCGAGATGCATCGGCGCGGTGTCGCCGAAGCACAGATCGAAGCGGCGGCCGGTCATGCCGGCGAAGGCACCAATAAGAAGAACTACCGGCACCTGCGGCCCGACTATCTCGCCGAGCTGATCGAGGCCGTGGACGCCTACTGGAGCGAGATGACGCGTCTAACGACCGTGCATTTGCGGTCCCAGTGCGGTCCCACGGTCGTTAGTCTGGCTGCCGCGCGGGCTGGCCAGCGTCTCAAGAATGGCTGATTTGTGGGCGTGCGGGGCTGGTGGAGCTGAGGGGAATCGAACCCCTGACCTCTGCAGTGCGATTGCAGCGCTCTCCCATCTGAGCTACAGCCCCAATCCCGCGGGAGGCGCTCCCTTTAGCGGCGCATTTCGGCACATGCAACGCCGCCTGCAAAGATAAATGAACCCTGTTTGCGCGATCGTTGCGGCTGCGACGAGCGGTTTGTCGCAGCTCTGTCGCGGGCCGGCCCAAGGGCGGAACAACCTATTGTGCTTCCGGTTTTTTGCCAGCGAAGCGACCGTCGCCATCCCCCCCTGGCCCGGCGCCGCTTCCGCAGACAGGAACCAGGAGGTTTTCATGGGCTACGAACGCAGTGATCGCCGCTACGGCCGCGATCCCCAGGGTTATGGCAACCGATACGGCGCCGATCGCGATGCCGAGCGTCCGAACTATGGCCGCATCGATTATGGTCGTTCCAGCTATGGCCAGTCCGATTATGGCCGCAGCGACTATCGCGGGGACCGTGACGGTCGCCAGGGTTATGGTCGCGCGCCGCAGGGCTATGACTATGAGGATCGCGGCTTCTTCGACCGTGCCGGTGACGAGGTACGCTCCTGGTTCGGCGACGAAGATGCCGAACGCCGTCGCGAGATGGACGAGCGGTATCGCGAGCGCGAATATCAGCGCGATCAGGCGCGCGGCGGATCGAGCTATGGAGCGTCGGGCGGCTATGCGTCGACGTCGCGCTATGGCGGCGGCGCATCGTCCGGTGCCGGCTCCTATGGCGGCGGTAACACCTATGGCGTCGGCCGTGGTGCCGGCGCGTCGAGCACCTATGGCCTGGGCGCAGGCCAGAACCACGACGACTGGGGCCGCGACCCCAACTATCGCTCGTGGCGCGATCGCCAGATCGAATCTCTGGATCGCGATTATGACGAGTATCGGCGTGAGCATCAGTCGAAGTTCGATCAAGAATTCACCGGCTGGCGCCAGACTCGGCAGACCCAGCGCAGCTCACTGAACCAGGTGCGCGAGCATCAGGAAGTGGTGGGTTCGGACGGCCAGCATCTCGGCACGGTCGACAAGGTGCGCGACGACCGCATCATCCTGACCAAGAATGATCAGGAAGCCGGCGGCCGCCATCATTCCATCCCGTGCGCGTGGATCCAGTCTGTCGACGAGAAGGTCACCATCTCCAAGACTGCGGAGCAGGCGAAGTCGCACTGGCGCGACGAGGAATCGCGATCGGCGTTCGGCAATGATCGCGACGGCGATCGTTCGGATGGCCCGCATTATCTGAACCGGAGCTTTTCCGGCACCTACTGATCGCATTGCCGATCGGTGAAGAGGGCGCGGCGGCAACGTCGCGCCCTTTTTTATGCGCCGGCCGGTTTACGCGTACGGAAGCCGCGCCTAGCGTCGCACCCGCAACGAAAATATGGAAGGATGGCCCGATGGCCCGCGCATGGCTCCTCGCATCTCGGCCGGAAGGCACCCCCCAACCGGACAATTTCGAGCTGGGCGAGATCACGTTGCCGCCGCTGGGCGAAGGCGAGGTCCGCGTTCGCAACCTCTGGCTGTCGGTCGATCCCTATATGCGCGGGCGCATGAACGACGTGAAAAGCTACGTTCCGCCGTTCCAGATCGGCCAGCCGCTGGAAGGTGGCGCGATCGGCGAGGTGATCGAAAGCCGATCGGATCGGCTGGCGGTGGGTGACAAGGTTTCGCACATGGCCGGTTGGCGCGAGGAAGCGGTGCTGCCCGCTCAGGCAGCGACGAAGCTGCCGATGGCCGACATTCCGATCCAGCGCTATCTGGGCCATCTCGGCATGCCGGGGATGACTGCCTGGTTCGGCCTGCTGGCAGTGGCCGAGGCAAAGGAAGGCGATACGGTCTTCGTGTCGGCCGCGGCCGGTGCCGTCGGTTCCGCGGTGGTGCAGATCGCAAAGGCGCGCGGCATGACGGTGATCGGGTCGGCGGGTGGTGCCGACAAGGCGGCGCTGGTGCGTGAATTGGGGGCGGATGCGGCGATCGATTATCGCGCCGATATCTCGATCGGCAAGCAACTCGCCGAAGCGGCGCCGAAGGGGATCGACGTCTATTTCGACAATGTCGGCGGCGCGCATCTCGATGCGGCGCTGGCGGCGGCGCGCAACGGCGCGCGGTTCGCGATCTGCGGCATGATCCAGGGCTATAATAGCGCAGATCCCACCTCGCTGCGCTTTCTGGCACGCCTGATCATTGCGCGGGTACGGATGCAGGGCTTCATCGTATCCGATTTCCAGGACCGGATCGAAGAATTCCATGCTGGGATGGCGGCGCTGATCCGCGACGGCAAGCTGCGATCCGAGGAGACGATCCACAAGGGGCTGGAATCGACGCCGGAGGCGTTTCTAGGCCTATTTAGTGGCGGCAACCGCGGCAAGATGTTGGTTCGGCTGTAGGGTCAGCCGCCAGGCGACTTCGTGATCCCGGACTTGATCCGGGATCCAGATCGGCAAGCGGCGGCGTTCGTGGTTCTGGATCCCGGATCAAGTCCGGGATGACGGCCGATCTTACGCCGCGAAGGTGTCGCAGCGGGCGGGATCGCCGCTGTCCAGCCCGCGCTTCAACCAGGCCATGCGCTGCGCCGAACTGCCATGGGTGAAGCTTTCCGGCACCACCCGGCCCTGCGCCGCCTTCTGCAGCGTATCGTCGCCGATCGCCTCGGCGGCGCGCAGCCCTTCCTGGACGTCGCCCGGCTCGATCCGGTCGCGATTTCGCGCGGCCCACACGCCGGCATAGCAGTCCGCCTGCAGTTCCATCTTCACTTGCAGCGCATTGCCTTCGGCCTCCGATGCACGCGACTGGGCGGCACGGACCTTGTCCGAAATGCCGGTGATGGTCTGGATATGGTGGCCCACCTCGTGCGCGATCACATAGGCCTGCGCGAAATCACCGGCTGCGCCGAACCGGTTTGCCAGTTCGCCGAAGAATGTAGTGTCCAGATAGATGCGGTTGTCGGCCGGGCAGTAGAATGGGCCCATCGCGGATTGCGCCGCGCCGCAGCCCGACTGGCCGGCCTGGCTGTAGAAGACCAGCGGCGCGGGGCGATATTGCTGGCCCGACTCCTGGAAGATCCTGGCCCAGGTATCCTCGGTGCTGGCGAGGACGCGGCAGGTGAAGGCACTCTCGGCGTTCACCGCGCACGTGCCTGCCGCGGTCTGCCCCGGCTGCTGCTGCACCACGCGCGGGGCGGGCGTGCCGCCACCGAACGGATTGATGCCGAGCAGGAAGGCGCCGCCGATCACGACCAGGATGCCGACGATGCCGAAACGGCTGCCGACCAGGCTGAGCAACAGGCCGAGCCCGCCGCCACCGCCGAATCCGCCGCCGCCACCAAAGCTCTGGCCGCGCTGATCCTCGACGTTGCTGCTGCTGCGATAATCGTCGAGGCGCATCGCCGGTCTCCCCTGCTGTGCGCCATCAATGCGCCGCGCGCCGGGCGGTTGCAACGCGCGCGAAACGGATCGCGGGCTTGCCGCACCGCACCACAACAGGCATCACCCCGCCATGGCCGATGCCGAGTCCCGCACCGAACGCCGATCCCGCCGCCACGCCGCGCCGCTGCCGCTGCCCGATCAGGTCGCGCTGGTGCTGCAGGGCGGGGGCGCGCTGGGATCCTATCAGGCCGGCGTTTACGAAGCGCTGGCCGAACGCGCGATCGAGGTGGATTGGGTCGCAGGCATATCGATCGGCGCGATCAACGCTGCGATCATCGCCGGGAATCCGCCCGAGCATCGCGTCGAACGGCTGCGCCGCTTCTGGGACATGGTCGGCGGCTGGCTGCCCAGCTTTCCGATCTGGCCCAGCGACGATGCCCGTGAATGGCTGCACGAATGGTCTGCGGGGTTCGTGGCGATGTTCGGCGTGCCCGGTTTCTTCAAGCCCCGGCTGGTGCCGCCCGGCCTGGCGATACCTGGCAGCTGCGAAGCGCTGAGCTTCTATGATTCGAGCCCGCTGAAGGCGACGCTGGACGAGCTGGTCGACTGGGACCTGGTCAATGACGGGCCGGTGCGGCTGTCGGTCGGCGCGGTCGAGGTGGCGA
Source organism: Sphingomonas canaveralia (assembly GCF_047238125.1). NCBI lineage: Bacteria > Pseudomonadati > Pseudomonadota > Alphaproteobacteria > Sphingomonadales > Sphingomonadaceae > Sphingomonas > Sphingomonas canaveralia. The sequence goes on along the minus strand of NZ_JBDFMH010000001.1, from coordinate 2,170,532 downwards.
GCGGCAATTTCCATTATTTCGACACACGCCGCGAACGGCTTGATGCGCGCCACATCATGGCATCGGGCGCGTTGCCGCCGGGCCTGCCCCCGGTCGAGATCGACGGCAAGCTGTGGTGGGATGGCGGCCTGGTCTCCAACACGCCGCTCAGCCATGTGCTGGAGGATCAGGAGGGCGACCTGCTGGTGTTCCAGGTCGATCTATTCTCGGCCAGCCACCAGGCGCCGCGCACCATCATGGATGTAATGGCGCGCGAGAAGGAGATCCGCTTCTCCAGCCGTACCCGCCAGGTCTCCGACCAGCTGCTGCGGTTGCGCCGCGAACGCGCGCTGATTGCCAAGGTGATCGCGAAGCTGCCGCCGGATCTGCAGGACGACGCCGATGTCCGCGCGCTGGCCGCCGCCGCGCGCGAGCAGGCAGTGAATGTCGTCCAGCTGATCTATCGGGCCAATGCCTGGGAGGGCGGTTCGCGCGATTATGAATTCTCGGCGCGCACCATGGCCGAACATTGGGCCGCGGGCCGCGCTGCTGTCGCCGAGACGATGACGAAATCCGAACTGCTGGCCCGCAATATCCTCGATGGGCAGACCTCAGCCTTCGATCTGGTGCGGCGATGAAGCGCGCGTTGCTGGCCTTGCTGGCAGGGGCAACGCTCGCCTCGGCGGCGCCCGCGCCCGACTATGATCTGCTGATCCGCGGCGGCACGATCTATGACGGCTCGGGCGGGCGGGGCGTGATCGGGGATGTCGCGGTCAGGGGCGATCGCATCGTCGCGGTCGGCAAGGTCGACGGGCGGGCCGCGCGGACGCTGGATGCCCGCGGGATGGCGGTCGCCCCCGGCTTCATCAACATGCTCAGCTGGGCCAACGAGACCCTGATCGAGGACGGTCGCGCCCTGAGCGACGTGATGCAGGGCGTGACGCTGGAAGTGATGGGGGAGGGCACCAGCATGGGCCCGTTGACCCCAGCGATGAAACGCGACGAACTCGCCCGTCAGGGGGACATCCGCTACCCGATCGATTGGACGACGCTCGGCGAATATCTCGACGGCATCACGAAGAAGGGCGTGAGCCCCAATGTCGCGTCCTATGTCGGCGCCGCCACGGTGCGGATCGCGGTGCTGGGCGAGGGCGATGTCCAGCCGACGCCTGCGCAGCTCGTCGAGATGCGCGGCTTGGTCCACGCCGCGATGCGCGAAGGCGCGATGGGAGTCGGATCGTCGCTGATCTACGCACCCGCCAGCTATGCCAGGACCCCCGAGCTGGTCGCGCTCGTTTCCGAGGCGGGGCGCTGCGGCGGCGGCTATATCAGCCATATCCGGTCCGAAGGCGATCGGCTGATCGAAGCGATCGACGAGCTGGTCACGATCGCGCGGGACAGTGGCACGCGCGCCGAAATCTATCATTTCAAGCAGGCCGGCCGTGCCAATTGGGGCAAGATCGACGCAGCGATCGCGCGGGTGGAGGCGGCGCGGGCATCGGGCCTGGCGATCACAGCCGATATGTACCCCTATGACGTCGCCGGCACCGGGCTGGATGCAGCGATGCCCACCTGGGTACAGGCCGGTGGGCTGGAAGCCTGGATCGGGCGGCTGCGCGATCCGGCGATCCGGGCGCGGGTCGCACGCGAGATGCAGGGGCCGGGCGATGGCTGGGAGAATATGTATTTCGCGGCCGGCGGCGCGCAGAACCTGATCCTGGCCGGCTTCCGTAATCCGAAGTTGAAGCCGCTAGCCGGCCGCACGCTGGCCGATGTCGCGCGCGAACGCGGCACCACCCCGCAGGAAACCGCGATAGATCTGGTGATCGAGGATGGCTCGCGGGTCGGCACGCTCTACCGCGTGATGGACGAGGCCAATGTCCGCCGCGTCGCCGGGCTGCCGTGGATGAGCTTCGGATCGGATGCCGGTGCGCCGGCACCCGAAGGCGTGTTCCTGAAGAGCCGGCCGCATCCGCGCGCCTATGGCACGTTCACGCGCGTGATCGGCCGCTATGCGCGCGATCTGAAGCTGATGCCGCTGGGTGAAGCCGTGCGCAGGCTGACCGCGCTGCCCGCAGCCAATCTCGCCATCAAGGATCGAGGCCGCCTGGCCCCCGGCATGGCCGCCGATATCGTGCTGTTCGACCCCGCCAAGGTGACCGACCGCGCCACCGTGGAGCAGCCTGCGGTGCTGGCAACCGGCGTACGCGACGTATTCGTCAATGGTGTCGCGGTGGTGTCGCAGGGGCGGCATACGGGCGCGAAACCGGGGCGGGTGGTGCGCGGTCCGGGCTGGTCGGGCTGGCCCGGCGGCGGCGCCTGTACTGCCCGCTGATCCCTTTCGCGTTCTAGGAGACTGCCATGTTCCTCAAGGGCAAGACCGCCGTCATCACCGGATCCACCTCGGGGATCGGCTTGGCCTATGCCAAGGCGCTGGCGGCCGAAGGCGCCAATATCCTGATCAACGGCTTCGGCGACGCCGCTGCGATCGAGACCGAGCGCGCCGCGCTTGAACGGGCGAGCGGCGGCAAGGCGGCCTATTCCCCGGCGGACATGACCAAACCTGATCAGATCGCTGCGATGATCGCCGATTGCGCGCGAGATTTCGGATCGGTCGATATCCTGATCAACAATGCCGGCATCCAGCACGTCGCGCCGATCGAAGAATTCCCGCCCGAGAAATGGGATGCGATCATCGCGATCAACCTGACATCCGCCTTTCATACCATTCGGGCCGCGCTGCCGGGGATGAAGCAGCGGAAATGGGGGCGGATCATCAATACCGCTTCCGCCCATTCCAAGGCCGCCTCGCCGTTCAAGTCGGCCTATGTCACGGCCAAGCACGGTCTGGCCGGGCTGACCAAGACGGTCGCGCTCGAGGCCGCGACGTTCGGCGTCACCGCCAATTGCATCTCGCCCGGCTATGTCTGGACTCCGCTGGTCGAAAGCCAGATCCCCGATACGATGAAGGCGCGCGGGATGACGCGCGAGCAGGTGATGAACGACGTGCTGCTGGCCGGGCAGCCGACCAAGGAATTCGTGACGCCCGAGCAGGTCGCCAGCCTGGTCGTCTATCTCTGCACCGATGGCGCGGCGTCGATCACCGGCGCCAACCTTTCGATGGACGGTGGCTGGACCGCTGCCTGATTTGCGTCCTGCCCCCATCGCGCCTAGCCTCTTCGCAGGGAGTGGTCGCGTGAATGCAACAGGATTGATGCTGGCGATTGCCGGCGCGGCGCTGCTGTCCGGATGCGGCGGCCGTGCGGAGATGGCCGCCCCCGCGGCGCCGACGGCTTCACCGTCGTGGCGCACCATCGCCACCGCGGCGGATCGCACCCGTCTGCGCAACTGGCGCGAGACCTGGATGCAGGCGCTGGCCAAGGCGCGTGCCGGCGGCAAGGGCGCGCAGATCGCGGCGCAGGGCGTACTGCTGCAACCCGATGCTGCGCTGGCCGATCCGGCGCCTGCGCCGGGTGATTATCGCTGCCGCGTAATCAAGGTCGGCGCGCAGGCGCCGGGCGGGCTCGATTATGTCGCCTATCCGCCGTTCCGGTGCCGGGTCGCGATGGAAGGCGACATATTGAGCCTGACCAAGGTCGACGGCTCCCAGCGCCCGGTCGGCCTGCTGTTCCCTGCCGATTCGCAGCGCATGATCTTCCTGGGCACGATGATGCTGGGCGATGAGCGCATGGCGCTCGATTATGGCCGCGATCCGGAACGCGACATGGCCGGCGCGCTGGAACGCGTCGGGCCGCAGCGCTGGCGGCTTGTGTTGCCGCGGCCGCGCTGGGAATCACTGCTCGACGTCGTCGAACTGGTGCCGGCCTGATCCCCTTTCCTCGGACGCTGCAACGGGTTAATCTCGCAGGCTCGGCAGGAAGGGCGTGGCATGACGATGTGGGTTATCCCAATGCTGGCGCTGGCCGCGATCCCGGCTGTCGCAGCGGCCGATCCGGGAGACGATCTGCGCCGCCGCGGTGCCAGTGCTGCCGTCAACTGCACGCCGCAGGTGCTGCTGATGGCGTTCGACGCGCGTTTGCAAACCCAGGCGCGTCCGCGCGCCGGCCGCGTGCAGCCGCCCAAGGTTCGCCGCGATGATGCGCCGGTCCGCCGCCAGCGCTGCGTGCGCTTCGCCAGTATCTGACATGTTCCGCCTGTTGATCCTCGCGGCGCTCGCCGCAGCCCCTTCGATCGCGCATGCCGATCCGCTGGCCGATGCTGTCCGCGCCGATCTGCCGTCGCTCGCAACGCTCTATCGCCAGCTTCATGCCGCGCCCGAGCTGAGTTTCCAGGAAACGAAGACTGCAGCGGTAATGGCTGCGGAGGCGCGCAAGGCAGGCTATGCCGTCACCACCGGGGTCGGCGGCACCGGCGTGGTCGCGGTGCTCAGGAACGGTCCCGGCCCAGTGCTGCTGATGCGCACCGACATGGATGCGCTGCCGGTGCCCGAACAGACCGGCCTGCCGTTCGCCAGCAAGGCGCGCGGCAAGCTGCCCGACGGCACCGAAACGCCGGTGATGCACGCCTGCGGCCATGATATCCACATGACCGCCTGGGTCGGAACACTTCGGCGGATGGCGGCGGTCAAGGCCGATTGGTCGGGCACGCTGGTGATGATCGCGCAGCCGGCCGAGGAAGTGGGCAAGGGCGCCCGCGCGATGATCGCGGATGGGCTGTTCACGCGCTTTCCCGCGCCGCAGTTCATCGTCGGCTTCCACGATTCGGCCTCGCTGCCGGCCGGAGAGATCGGGATCGCGCCGGGCTATGTGATGGCCACCGTCGATACGGTGGATCTGCTGGTCAAGGGCGTCGGCGGGCACGGCGCGGTGCCGCAGCAGACCCGCGATCCGGTGGTGCTGGCCGCACGGATCGTGACCGCGCTGCAGACGCTGGTCTCGCGCGAGATCGATCCGCAGGAAAGCGGCGTCGTCACCGTGGGGTCGATCAACGGCGGCACCAAGCACAATATCGTGCCCGACGAGGTGAAGCTGCAGATCACCGTGCGCAGCTATACGCCCGAAGTGCGCAAGACGCTGCTCGACGGCATCATCCGGATCGCGCGCGGCGAGGCGATCGCTGCCGGCATGCCCGATGACAAGATGCCCGTGATGACGGTCGACCAGAAGCCCACCAACGCCACCTTCAACACCGATCCGCTGACCGCCGATCTCGCAAGGCTGTTCGAGGCGCGTTTCGGCAAGGCCAGGGTGCACGGCATCCGCCCCGAGATGATCGGCGAGGATTTCGGCCAGTACCGGATCGAGCGTGACGGCGCGCAGAGCGTGCTGTTCCGGGTCGGCGGCGTTCCGCGCGCCAAGTGGGATGCCGCCAGGGGCGACGCATCGAAGCTGCCCTCGCTCCACAGCCCGTTCTGGGCCCCCGATCCCGAACCGACCATTGCCGGGGCAGTGGAGGCGATGACGAGCGCCGCGCTGCACCTGCTGGCCAAGCGCTGAGCGACGGCAGTGCGCCCCGCGCCGGCGCTCAGCCTTTCAGCAGTCCCGCGATGGTCGCCGCCAAGGTGGCAGCGGTATAGGGTTTGGTAATCACCGGCGCGTTCGAGGAGACGATGCCAGGTGCGGCCGATCCATAGCCGGTCGCCAGCGCATAGGGCACGCGTTGCGCATCGAGCGCGGCGGCTACCGGCGTGCTGAACTCGCCATCCAGGTTCACGTCCAGCAGCGCCGCATCGAACTGCGTATCGGCGATCGCCGCCAGCGCCTGCGCCACGCTGGCCGCTGTCACGATCTTCTCATAGCCGAGCTCGTCGAGCATATCCTCGGTCGTCATCGCGATGATGGCTTCGTCTTCGACGAGGAGGATCCGGCGCATCAGGCCGCGATCCTGGCATCGGCGGGGGCGGGGGCATCGATCGTGCAGTGCAGCCCGCCGGGATCGAACGCAACTGAGACGGTGCCGTTCAGATCGGTGCCCAGCGCGCGTTCGATCATCCTGAGGCCGAAGCCGCGCCGTTCGGGGGCCGATACGCGCGGCCCGCCGGTCTCGCGCCAGTCGATCCGCAGCCTGCCGTCGACGACCGCCCAATCGATCGACACCTGTCCCGACGGCACCGAAAGCGCGCCATATTTGGCGGCGTTGGTGCCCAATTCGTGCAACGCCAGCACGAGTGAGATCGCCGCGCGCGGGTTCAGCAGCACTTCCGGCCCGTCGATCACCAATCGCTCCCCTTCCTCGACATGCGCGCGCGTGGCATCGCGCACCAGCTGGCCCAGCGTCGCACCTTCCCAGCGCTCGCGCGTGAGCAGATCGTGCGCGGCGGCCAGCGTCGCCAATCGCGCCTGGAACGCGGCCTGGCTCTCGGTCCGGTCGCGATCGCCCCGGAAGCTTTGCAGCGCCAGCCCCTGCACCAGCGCCAGCGTATTCTTCACCCGGTGGTTGAGCTCGTTGATCAGCAGCTGCTGGCGATCCTCGAATGCGCGGCGCTCGGTGATGTCGCGCGCGATCGCATGGAGGCCGGTCGCCTGCCCATCGCGATTGATCGCCAGCGTGGAATTGATCTCCCAGTCGAGCAGGCCCGAAGGGCTGATTACCTTCACTTCGTAACGGGTCGTGCCGCCAGCGCGCAGCTTCTCTCGCAGCATGGTGCTCGTCCGCTCGAAATCCTCGGACGAGATGAATTCGGCGATCGATCGACCGATCAGCTGCTCGCTGGTGGTGGCCAGCGCGGCGGCGGCGGCGGGGTTGGCGGCAGTGATGCGCTGTTCCAGATCGGCGGTGAAGACGATGTCGTGCGCCTGTTCGAAGATCAGGCGATAACGCCCCTCGCTATCGCGCAGCGCGGTCTCGGCGCGCATCCGGGCGATTTCCTGATACAGCGTCTCGGCCACCGCGGCGGTGGCGGCCTGCTGCTCGGCGGTCCAGCGGCGGGGGTGCGTGTCATGCGCGAACATCAGCCCGATATAGCGGCCGTGGCGCACCACCGGGCTCACCAGCACCGCGCCGGCCCCGATCGCGGCGTAGCGGCGGCGATCGACCTCGGTCAACCGCGGATCGCGATCGCGATCGTCCACTGCGTAGGCGACACCGGCGCAAAGCCGGTCGTGCAGCGCCTTGCCGAAATTATCGAGCGTATAGGTGCCGGCGATGTCGGTCATCGTGCCGTCGGTCCAGGCGCGCTCCAGCTGCAGCTTTTCATGCGCGGGATCGACTTCGCCATAGCCGACCCGGCCGACGCCCAGATGCTCACCCAGCAGCCGGGTAGCGATTGCGATCATCTCGGATGCGTTATCCAGCGGGCGCAGCGACTCGTTCAGCGCCAGCAGCAGCGCGGTGCGACGCGCATGGCCGACCCGCTCGGTCGTCTCCAGCCCTTGGTTGAGCACACCCACCACGCGGCCGTCCTCGCCTGCAATCGGCGTGAAGCTGTAATCCCAGTAGGTCTCCTCGGGCTCCCCGAAGCGCGTCATCGGCAGCATCTGATCCCGCGTGACGAAGCCGCGACCCGACGTCACGACCTGTTCCAGCTGCGGACCGACGATCTCCCAGATGTCGGACCAGACCTCGGCCCCGGCAGCGCCCAGTGCCGAAGGGTGGCGCGGGCCGGGGATGAAGCGCCATGCGTCGTTATAGAGCAGCCGGAACTCACGACCCCAGTAGATCGAGGTCGGCATCGACGACGTCAGGCAGATGCTCAGCGCCGACCGCAACGATTGCGGCCAGCCGGATGGCGGCCCCAACGGGTTGCTGGTCCAGTCAAACAGCCGGATCCGTTCGCCCATCTCCCCGCCAAGTGCCAGCAACGAACGGAATTCAGGCATGGTGTCGCGTCACTCTCCGTAGCCGGGCGCTTGTCTCTATACGCCCCGCGGCGACCGCGCGAGCGTCGTGACCGCCATCCTCAGGCAGAGCAATGCATAGCCCGGATCAGTCGCGCAATGGCCTGAACATGTCGCGGATGTCGGTAACGATGGTCTCGGGCACCTCGGCAGGCGCGAAATGGCCGCCACGATCATGATGGCGGTCCAGCACGAGATTGAATTGCGTTTCCAGTCCCGTGCCCAGGCCGACCGTGCCGTCGGCGGAGAAATGGCTGATCCCGCTCGGCGCCGCGACCAGCGGGGTGCGATCATGCGACGGCTGCCACAGGTTGCGCGCCGCCTCCGCATAGAAGCGGGTCGAAGTCACGAAACTGTCGGTCAGCCAGTAGAGCATCGTCGTCGTCAGCAGAAAATCGCGGCCGAACGCTTCGTCCAGCCCGTCGCGGCAATCGCCCCAACTGCGCCGCCGCTCCATCAGCCAGGCCAGCAGCGCGGCGGGCGAATCGTGCATGCCGTATGACAGCGTCTGCGGATCCAGCACCTGCACGCAGACATGCGATGCGATCCGCTGCTGCCACGCCAGGAAGGCCGCGCGCTCATCCGCGTCCAGGCCTGCGGGCGCCAGCATGCCGCCGGTCACGTCCCATGGTCGCTCATGGTTGAACAAGGTCAGCGGCGCGACCGTGGAGATGTGGATGCCATAGAGCGCATCGGCATATTTGTGGCCGAGCTGGGTGGTGGTCAGTGCCCCCCAGTCACCACCCTGCGCCGCATATCTCTCGAACCCGAGCGTCTCGGTCATCAGCCGGTGCCACAGGTCCGCGGTCGTCCAGAAATTGACGCCGGTCTTCGTCAGCGGAGTCGACAGGCCGAAACCCGGCATCGACGGCACGATCACCTCGAACGCGTCGGCCGGATCGCCGCCATGCGCGGCCGGATCGGCCAGCGGGCCGATCACGCGGTGGAGATCCCAGAAAGTCCAGGGCCAGCCATGCGACAGGATCAGCGGCATCGGCTTCGGCCCGCGCCCGGGCTCGCGGATGAAATGGATCGGCACGCCATCGATCGTGGTACGATGATGGGTGAAGGCGTTGATCTTCGCGAGCTCGGCCGGCCAGTCGTAACCCGTACGCCAGTAATCGAGCATGTCCGCCAGCCAGCCGCGCTCGGTGCCGTACGACCAGTCTTCGTTGGCGTAATCGGGCGCCAGCCGCGTGCGAGCAAGGCGATCGAACAGGTCGTCCAGCCTCTCTTGCGGGAAACCGACCTCGAACGTCTCGACCGTCATGGTTCGACTCCTGTCAGAAGGCGCGGATCGTCACCGCATTGTCGATCACCAGTTCCGCGCCGGTCACGAACCGCGATTCGTCGGAGGCGAGGTAGAGGACCATGGTCGCCACATCCTCCGGCGCGCCGTTGGTACCGAACGGCAGCACGCCGGTCGGAATGTCCTGCGCCTGACCGACCCGGCCGGAGGCTTCCTGCACCATCGGCGTCTCGATCGAACCGGGGTGCACCGAATTGCAGCGGATTGGATACCCCTTTTCCTGGCACATCACCGCGATCGACTTGGTCATCGATCGCACCGCGCCCTTGGCGGCGGAATAGGCGAAGAAGATCGGATAGCCGAGCAGCGCGCCTACCGACGACATGTTGATGATCGATGCGCCCTTCGATTTCTTCAGCAGCGGCAGCGCATATTTGCAGCCCAGAAACACGCCTTCGTTCATGATCGCGTTGACGCGGCGGAACTGTTCGAGCGTCACATCTTCGCAATCGGCCATCTGCACGATGCCGGCATTGTTGACGAGGATGTCGAGCCGTCCGAACCGGCCGTCAATCTCCTCCATCAGGCTTACCCAGCGCGCCTCGTCGGCCACGTCCTGCTCGAAGGCGATCGCGCCGTTGCCGATCCGGTCCGCCACCGCCTGCGCGGCATCCAGCCGTAGGTCGGTCACGATCACGGTTGCGCCCTCGCGCGCCAGCACCGCGCAGTCGGCCGCACCGAGCCCCGATCCGCCGCCCGTGACCAGGGCGATCTTGCCTTCGACGCGTCCCATCAAGTCTCTCCTCATTCGTTTTGTCCCCCTGAACCTGTGTCAGGGTACGCCACGCCGATATGCGGCCGGTCGCTGTGACAGGATGGATGCCGAAACCGGTCCGGCATCGCGGGGGGTCGTGTCAGGCCGCGCCGCCTTCGTTGAAATAGTCCGGCATTCCGCCCGGCCACACCACGCCCCACTGCGCCTGACCACCATCCAGGATGATCAGGTCGCCATTCACGAAGTCGGCCGCATCGGACGCCAGATAGGCGATCATCTCCGCCACGTCCCAGGCATCGCCGCGCTTCTTCATCGGGTTGGCCTTGTGGAAGCGGACCAGCGCCTCTTCCGGATAGACCGCGAACCCCTCGGTTTCGATCACGCCCGGGCCGATGCAGTTGACGCGGATGTTGAACGGCGCCCACTCGGTCGCCAGCGTCTTCGAAAGATAGATCACGCCCGCGCGGGCCGCGCAGGTGTGCGCCGCCTGCGGCATGCCGCGCTCCACATTGGCGACCATGTTGATGATGTTGCCGGGCTTGCCCGCGTCGCGCCAGCGCTTGGCGGCTTCCTGCATCATCCACCAGGTACCGTTCAGGTTGGTGTCGATCACCGCCAGCCAGCCCTTGCGGCTGAAATCGATCGCATCCTGCGGAAACTGGCCGCCGGCATTGTTCACGATCGTGTCGATCGCGCCGAACCGTTCGATCGTGGCATCCAGCAGCGCCTCGACCTGTTCCGGCTCGCGGATCGTCATCGATTGGGTCAGGATGTCGCGGCCGGTGGCGGCCTTGATCAGCGCCTGGGTGGCATCCAGCTTTTCCTGTTTGCGACCGGAGATCGCGACATTCGCACCCAGTCTCGACGCCAGCATCGCGGTCGCCTTGCCCATGCCGCTGCCACCGCCGGTGATCAGCACCGTCTTGCCTGCCAGCAGATCGTCCCGATAGACGGTCGGGCGGGTGACCAGTTCCTCCTCGGTCACGCCGCGGCGGGGCCGGGTGGGATCGTTGGGATCGGGGCGGACATGGGATGTCGGCGCGTTCATTCGGCGAGCGTCCATGCCCGCGGTCCGTGCCGGTCAGTTGCCATCCGATCCTCCCTCAATCCGCACCGAGCGTAGCAGCGCGATTTCTCAAAACAAACAGATATGTCTTTTTTCGGCGCTACCCTTCGCCAAGACTCGCTACGGCATCGCGATAGGCAGCGCTTGAAAAATCAGTCATGATTGTTTTTGATGCAAGCAAGAAGATGGGGAGACGAGGATGCCGGGCTTGGAAGGCAAGGTTGCAGTCGTGATCGGAGCGGCCGGCCGGGACAATATGGGCCAGGTGATCGCCCGACGCTTCGCCGCGGAAGGGGCGAAGGTCGTCGTTGCCGGGCGCGATGGCGATGCCTTGGCGGTGCTGGCGGAGGAGATTGGCGGCCTGGGTGTCGCCTGCGACATCACGAATGAAGCCGATCTGAAGCGGCTGGCCGATGCCGCCATCGAGCGTTTCGGCGGGCTCGATATCGCACTGAACGCCACCGGCTGGGGTCTGCTCAAGCCGTTCCTCGAGACGACCAAGGAAGAGATCGAGCGGATCACCGCGCTGCAGTTCACCGGCGCGATCCTGTTCTACCAGGCGATGCTCCGCGCGATGCGCGACGGCGGCTCGCTGATCCAGATCTCGTCCGCCACGGCATCGATCATGCTGGAGGATCACGCCGCCTATATGGGCACCAAGGCGGCGACCGATCACGTCATCCGCTGCGTCGCGAACGAATTCGGCCATCGCGGCATCCGCGCCAATTCGATCGCCCCCGGCTTCACCGCCACGCCGATGACGGCGAAGGCCGCCAAGAATCAGGCGATCATCGAGAGCTTCGCCAAGGAATATCCGCTCGGCCGGGTCGGCACGAGCGACGACATCGCCGAGGCGGCGGTGTGGCTGGCGTCCGACACATGCTTCATGACCGGCCAGGTGCTGCAGGTGAACGGCGGCGTCACGCTGCGCCGCAATCCGCGCAATGCCGAGATCGTGGCGGCAGTGAAGGCCGCGCGCGCGGCGCAGCCGTCATGATCCGGGGGGTCCACCACCTCGCCGTCTCGACACCCGATCTCGAGCGGTTCGTCGATCATTACCAGCGCTGGTTCGGGTTCGAGCGCTGCGGCGGCGGCGGCTGGGACAAGGGCAACGACCGGATCGACACGATGGTCGGGCTGAAGGACAGCTCCGCCCGCTACGAGATGATCCGGCTGGGCAATCTCTACATCGAGGTGTTCCAGTACAGCGCACCCGAGGGCCATGCGGTGCATCCGCGGATGTGCGACCACGGCCTCATCCACCTGTGCCTCTACACCGACGACGTGTTCGCCGATTATGAGCGGCTGAAGGGGCTGGGCATGGAATTCCACTGCCCGCCAGGCGGCAGCGCCGCGACCCGTGCCACCTATGGCAAGGATTGCGACGGCAACATCGTCGAGCTGCTTCAGATCGTCGAGCCGAGCGCGATGTACGCCTTCGAGCGCGCGGTGGCGCTGTAGGGGGCGTCCGCTCCGCGTCGGCCTGACGCATCAGTTCAATGGAGAAGCACGCGATGAGCGCAACCGATGGCGAGATCGACGTCCTGATTCTCGGCACGGCGCGCGCCGGGTCGGACGCACCTGCGATCGAGCAGGCATTGCGCGATGCCGCCGCAGATTGGCCCGGCGCTGGGTTGGCGACGATCCTGCCGCCCTCGACCTTGCCAGCGCTCGCGCATGTCACGGTGTCGGAAGGCGCGCTGCCGGATGCGATCCTGACCATTCGAGGGACCGAAGCCGAGCTGGCTGACGGGTTGGGCGCCACGATCGCCCGACTGTCCGCCATGATCGACCCGCAGCGCTCGTCGCTGCTGGCCACCACCCGCCACGCGATCCTGCCGGGGGACGATACAGTGCGGCTGATGTTCGGCCTGCGCCGGCTGGAACGGCTCTCGCTCGCCGAATTCCAGGATTACTGGCTCAATCGCCACGCTCAGCTCGGGCGGCGGCTGATCCCGCCCTACACCTATCACCAGCTCCACACGCTGCCCGCCGCGACCGAAGTCCTGGCGGCTGCCGCAGGCGTCGCGCCTTCCACACTCGACGGCATCGTCGAGGTCCACTTCCCCGATGTCGATGCATTCGTGCGCCAATTGTCGCGGCCCGAGGTCGCCGAGGAGGCCCTGGCCGACGAGCGCAACTTCATCGACCATGATCGCTCGATCTTCTGGGCCTATCGCACGCTCTGATCAGAGCTCGCGGATCAGCCCCTTCGGATCGCCGTCCCAACGTTCGGCCGCCTTGCGGATCGCGCCGAAGAAGGCACGGATCGCAGGCTTGTCCTCCAGCAGTTCGGTCATGCCGCCGATCGCCGGGCTGGTATCGACATAGGCGAAGCGCAGATCGCCGAACACGCCATCGGCCGCCACCGCAAAGCCATCCGCAAGATAGCGCGCCAGCACCGCATCATAGTCGGCCGGGATGATCGCGACGTGGTGAAAGCCGGTCTGTCCCGCCGGCACCAGATCACGATAGGCGGACGGGCCGTCGTCATGTTGCTCGATCAGCTCGATCTGCGCGCTGCCATGTTGCGCGACCGCAGTCGAGAAGCGGGTCGCGCTCGGCTGCCCGCGATGGCGCGGCGATCCCAGCCGGATCTCGCGGTTGACGAGGAACGGGCCGATTCCCAGCAGCCGATGCCAGTGTTGGATCGCCTCCTCCAGCTTGGGGACCACCCAGGCATATTGCAGGATATCGGGGCGCGCATCCGTTGGCGGGATCATGGCTGTGCACCCCAGGGCACCGCTGCCAGCGTGCGCCGCGCCGCTTCGATCGATCGCCGTGCGCGGCCTTCTGCATCCACGCCCGCCTCGCGTGCGGCGGTCTGCGGCACTTCCACTTCGAACACCACATCGTCTCCCAGCGAGCGCAGGATTTCGGCCATCGGGAATTCGCCTTCCCCCGGCAGGTCCCGCTCGACCACGCATTCGTGCCAGCGATCCTCGGGCGCCGCCAGCGGCCCGTCACTCAGCTGCGCATAGCCCACCAGATCGGCGGCGGCCGCCGCTTCCCTGGCGCCATGACCGCCGCGAATCAGGTGCAGCACATCCAGCACCAGCGATCCGCGGCCGGCCGCGCGCACCGTGCGCTCGGCGGTCACGATGTCGCACACCCCCGCAAAATGATAGAATTCCAGGCCCGCGGTGATGCCATGGCTTTCGGCCAGCTCGGCGAAGGCGGCGAAGCGATCCACCCCCTGCTGGAAGGTCGCTTCATGGATATGCGCGGTGGCCTTGGTAGCGCCCAGTGCCGCACCCGTTTCCAGCCCCTCGCGGAATCGATCGAGTTCGCCGTCGCGATCCAGCGGGAAGACTTCGAGATTGGAGAGCGCGACCCCCGCCTCGCCCAACGCATCGCGAATCGCGGGCACATCCGCTGGTGCAACGAAGGGATAGAGCGCGCGCGCCTCGCCCGGCACATGCGTGAACAGGCACACCCGATCCGCGCCGACCCGCCCCGCAATCCTCACCATGTCGATCGGCGCAGCGTCCAGCGCATTCAGCGGATGCAGCGACAGGAGGCGCGGCATGAACTCAGTTCGACAAAAAGTCATTCATGATTGTTTTTATGGGCGGCTGTGCTATGGCGAGTCAACCACAGATCGGGATAGGAAGCATGAACGTCCTGAAGGCTGATCAAGCGCGCGAGATGATGGATTTCGAGCGGGGTCGCAAAGGCCCGCCCGAAGGCTTCCCCAAACTGCCCGACATCCCCGGCAAGCGCTATGTCGACAAGGAATTCCTGGCGCTGGAACGTGAGCGGATGTGGAAGCGCGCCTGGCTCTATGCCGGCCATGTCGATCAGTTGCCCAACCCCGGCAGCTGGTTCCTCACCCGCAACACCGGATCGCCGATCCTGATCGTCCGCGATCTGAAGGGCGAGGTCCGCGCCTTCTACAACACCTGCCAGCATCGCGGCGCGCCGCTGGTGGCGGAAGACAAGGGCGAAGCACGCGGCTTCGTGTGCGGCTATCATGGCTGGAGCTACACGCTCGAAGGCAAGCTGACCGCGGTCCGCGACAAGCGCGATTTCGTCGATCTCGACTTCTCGTGCCGTTCGCTGGTGTCGGTGCAGGTCGGGATGCTGGGCAACCTGATCTTCATCAACGAGGATCCGGAGGCCGAATCCTTCGAGGAGCATATCAAGCCGCTGGCGCACGAGTTGGAGCAGTACCGCTTCGATACGCTGCGGCTGGTCGATTCGCGCAGCTATGATGTCGACTGCAACGTGAAGGTGCTGCTCGACGCCTTCCTCGAAGTCTATCACATCAAGTCGATCCACCAGCACACGGTCGATCGCTTCCTGGATCATCGCGGCATGATCGTGACGCTGTGGGACAAGGGCCATAGCCGCATGATCACGCCGAACAGCCGGCCGGACTGGAGGGATCCGGGCACGATCGGCATGCCGGTGATCCCGACGGTCGAGGAGCTCTCGGCCAAGAACAATGTCAGCTACCAGATCTATCCAAACTTCGTGATGCCGGCATCGGATACCGGCGTGCCGATCCTGCAGTTCTGGCCGCTGGGCGACACCAAGTGCCGCGTGGTCTCCAGCTGGATCGCGCCCGATTATGATCCCGAGAACCCGTCCGACCGCTGGGAAGCGCGGCTGAACAACTGGGAACGGATCCTGTACGAGGATCTGCAATATGCGCCGCAAATCCAGGAATCGCTGGAAAGCCCGGGCTTCAAGGGCATGCCGCTCAACTATCAGGAGCGCCGCATCTATCATTGGCACGAGGAGCTGGATCGCCGGATCGGGCTAAACCGCGTGCCGCCCGAGGCGGCGGTCGAGCAGGTGCTGGGTGACTGGGTGGATCGCTGATCCGGCGGTTGCGCGCCGCGCCGGACATCGATAGCGGCATTTCTTATATTTAAGTTGCACCCGGATATATTCGAGGGAGAGGCATGGACTTCAGACTGACGCCGGACCAGCTCGAGCTGCAGTCCGCCGCCCGCGAATTCGCGCGGGCCGAGCTTCCGGCGATCGCCGCCGAGCTGGAACGCGACAACAAGCCGCCCAGCCACGAACTGGTGAAGCGCTATGCCGAGATGGGCTTTCTCGGCATCAACGTGCCCGAATCGCTGGGCGGCCTCGGTCTCGGCAATATCGAGGCGCTGATCGTGCTGGAGGAATTCGCCAAGATCTCCTCCGCGGTCGGCTTCCCGATCTTCGAATCCTCGGTCGGTCCGGTCCGCGCGATCGAGATGTTCGCCCCGCGCGAACTGGCCGAACGGATCGTGCCCGCGGTATGCGCGGGCGAGATGGTCGTTGCCGTCTCGATGTCCGAACCCGATGCCGGCTCGGCGCTGACCGATCTGAAGACCAAGGGCGTGATCAACGGCGACAAGGTCGTGCTGAACGGCACCAAGCGCTGGTGCTCGGGCGGCGGTCATGCCGGATCCTATCTCGTCTATTGCCGCCTGTCGGACGAGCCGGGCGCCAAGGCGATCGGCGCGGTGCTGGTCGAAAAGGACACGCCCGGCCTCAGCTTCGGCCCCAACGAGCATCTGATGGGCTTCCGCGGCATCCCCTCGTCGGATCTGAACTTCGACGATTGCGAAGTGCCGGTCGGCAACATCGTCGTGCCCGCCGGCGGCTTCCGCAAGCTGATGGAGGCGTTCGATCTGGAACGCTGCGGGAACGCCACCATGGCGCTCGGCCAGGCGTCCGGCGCGCTTGAGGACATCAAGGAGTATGTCCTCGACCGCAAGCAGTTCGGCAAGCCGATCGCCGAATTCCAGGCGGTGCAGATCAAGCTCGCCGAAATGCAGATGAAGGTGGAAGCCGCCCGCTTGCTGATCTGGCGCGCGGCCAGCAATGCGGAAGACGGGCTGCCGTCGGTGCTCGACAGCTCGGTCGGCAAATGCTTCGCCAACACCATCGCCCGCGAGGTTACGGGCGATGCGCTGCAGCTGATGGGTGCCTATGGCTATTCCAAGGAATTCCCGATGGAACGCCGGCTGCGCGACAGCTGGGGCTGGGGCATCGCCGGCGGCGCGATCGACATCCAGAAGACCAACATCGCCGGCGCCATGCTCGGCCGCCGCTTCGATCAGCGCCGCTGATGTCGGGCCTCGTGCGCATCGCCGCGCTGGAAGACCTGCCCGAGACGGGCAGCAAGGTGTTCGATGTCGACGGCAAGTCGGTGCTGGTCTGCCGTTCGTCGGCGGGCGTGTTCGCGGTCGAGAATCGGTGCAGCCACCAGCTGGCCGAACTGGCCGGCGGCAAGGTAAAGGGCGCCTATGTGTTCTGCCCGCTGCACGGCATCCGCTTCGACCTGCGCGATGGCACGCCCAACGGCACGCTCACCAAGAAGCCGATCACCGTCTATGAAACGTCGGTGATGGACGGCGCGGTCTACGCCGCCCTGCCGGGATGACCGCGCCGCTGCTGATTCTGCATCATCACGATCCGTCGCCGTTTGCGGAAAAGATCCGGCTGGCGTTCGGCATCAAGAGGCTGGCCTGGGCGTCGGTTCAGATCCCGATGATCATGCCGAAGCCGGATCTGACCGCGCTGACCGGCGGCTATCGCGGCACGCCGGTGCTGCAGATCGGCGCGGACATCTATTGCGACAGCCGGCTCATCGTAGACGAACTAGAGCGCCGCTTTCCCGAACCCGCGCTGCTGCGCTCGGGCCCGCTCGTCAATTTCGGGCTGCAGCACTGGAGCGACGATGCGCTGTTTCCGCCGGGGGCCGCGCTGGCGATGCATGAGGGCGCAGCTGCGATGCCGGCCGAGCTGATCGCCGAACGCTCGCTTTACTTCACCAATCTCGATTTCGGTCATTTCGCGCAGGATGCGGCGCATTTCCGCCAGCAAATGCTGGCCCATATCGCGCTGATCGAAGCGCAGCTGGCGGATGGCCGCGCCTTCCTGCTGGGCGATGCGCCCGAATGGGCCGATATTGGTGCCTATTTCCCGATCTGGATGCTGGGTGGCCATGTGCCGAGCGGGGGCGAGATGCTGACGGGCAAGCCACGGCTGGCGGCGTGGCAGGCGCGGCTGGCGGCATTCGGCACCGGCGAGCGCCACGAGATCGGCGCGGACGATGCGCTGGCGATCGCACGCGATGCGGGCCTGTCCCCGGGCGATGGCGCGCCGGTGTCGGTCTTCCCGGTTGCACACCCCGAAACCGCCGTCGCCGGGCAACTTGTCTCGATCGATGACGATCGCATCGTGATCCGCCGCAGCGACGATCGCGCCGGCGTGGTCGCGGTGCATTTCCCCGCGATCGGTTACCGCGTCGAACCGGCCTGATCTTGCGCGCGATCGCGGCCGGTGCGGGTGTAGACGAGGTTGATGCTCGTGAACGTCACCGCTTCCACCCCGGTGCTCTTGATCACGGCATAGCGCGTCAGCGCGGTGCCGCGGTCGGTGCGCGTGGCGGACGGCGTCAGGCTGATGATTTCGGACGTGACGTGGATGGTGTCGCCCGCGCGGACCGCGCTCTTCAGCCGCAGCTCGTCCCAGCCGATCCCGCACACCCAGTCGATATCGGAATTGATCTCGTGATCCAGCTGCCGCCAGATCGCAAGCACATGGATGCCGCTGGCCACCAGCTCGCCGAACACCGATCCCTTGGCCAGTTCGGCATCGGCGTGAAACCATTGCGGATCGTAGGCCCGCGCGAATTCCAGGATTTCGGCCTCGGTCACAGTGCGCTCGCGCGATCGGCGGAATTCGCCCACTACCAGATCCTCGAGGGTGCGGGTCGGACGCGCGGGCACGAAGGGGGCATCGGTCATGGCCCTGCACTGCCGCGAAGCGCAGCGGCGATCAACGGGGATGCGCGATGAACGGCCAGGATGTGACGGCGATCTTCGATTTCGAGACGATCGCACCCGATCGCTATCGCGCCGCCCCCGTCGGCGGCGGCATGGCGCGGCTCTATGGCGGGCAGGTCTTCGCGCAGGCGATGGCGGCCGCGCAGGCGACATCGCCCGATACGCGGCTGGTGCACAGCGCACACGCCTATTTTGTGGGCCCGGGCGATCCGCATCTGCCGATCGATTTCGCGGTCAGCCGCGATCGCGACGGACGCAGCTTTTCCGCCCGCCGGGTGGAAGCGCGCCAGCAGGATCGGCTGATCCTCACGCTGTCCGCCTCGCTTCATGCCGATGAGGGCGGCCAATCGCACCAGTTTGCGATGCCCGACGTGCCGGGGCCGGAAACTCTGACCCCGCAGGACGAAGTGATCCGTGCGGTTGGGGACAGGCTTTCCCCGCGCCACCATGCCTTCTGGCTCGGTCGCTTCGCGGTCGATTATCGTGCGGTCGAACCGTTCGTCACCTTTGATCCGCCGCATGCGCCGCCGGTCCGCCATTTCTGGATGCGGGTGCGCGATCCGGTCGGCGACGATCCCGCGCATCATCAGCGGCTGCTGGCCTATGCGTCCGATCTCTACATTCTCCACACCGGCCTTGCGCAGATGGGGGTCGGCTGGTCCGATCCGGAATTGCAGGATGCCAGCCTCGATCATGCGATCTGGTTTCACGATCGCTTCCGGGCGGACGAATGGCTGCTCTACGCGCTCGACAGCCCACGCACTGCGCATGCCCGCGCCATCGGCCGCGGCATGGTATTCGCGCAGGACGGCCGGCTGGTAGCGTCTGTGGTGCAGGAAGGACTGGTGCGGCTGCCGCCCGGCATCTGAACCAAAAAATGATGTCCTACAGCCAGAGATTGTGCCATAAAGGTTCCTGGCTCTTTGAACTGTCGAGAACCGCTCCGCAGGGTGCGCACAATCGCTGCTTTCGCTGCTTTTGACCGCGATCAGCGCGGTTGCGGGCCGAATCGCGCCACCAGATCCCAGCCCGTCCCGATGAAAAGCTGGCGCACCTCGGTCACTCGGTCCGCCCCGCGCCAGCTGCTGCGATCGATCGCCAGGCAGGCAGTACCGCGCTCGACGGCCAGCGCCATTGCTTCCGCCGCGTTCGCCGCGACTGCCGAGATCCGCACCCCCGCCTCGCTCCACGGCACATGCGCCAGCAGCCAGGCACCGGGTGCCAGCGCGGTGAAATCCACCGCCGCTGCATCCGGCACCACGCCCAGCGCGATCGTCCGCCGCTCGATCGCGAACGGGCGTTCGTTGGCCAGATGCACGCCGTCCAGCGACAGTTGCCCGCCCCGCCGCACCCGCCGCGTCAGCCGATAGCGATAGGCTTCGCCCCGCCGCGCGATTTCGGCTGCCAGATCGGGAATGGCGAGCATCAGCGCATGAGTTCGGCGCTGCGCCACAAAGCTGCCCGCACCCTTGCGCCGCTCGATCAGCCCGGCGTCCGCCAGCGCGCCGAGCGCCTTGCTGACCGTCATACGCGCGCAGCTATAGTCGGCCATCAGCGCCTGCTCGGTCGGGATGCGCGCACCGGGCGGCAGATCGCCCGATGCAATCGCCTCTTCCAGATTGGCGCGGATCCGCTGGTGCAGCGGGGCGCTCACGCCAACAGGCGCCGCATGGTCGTGCCGAACCGCGCGGCGATCGCGTCGCGTGCGACGTGGCGGCCCCGGTCCACGACCAGCCGACCATGTCGCCACACTTGGTGGATCGCGGCACGGCCATCGCCGAATACAAGGCCATCGATCAGCGCATCGCCGCTGCGCGCCACCAGCGACGGGTGATCGGCGTCGAGCGTCACGATATCTGCGGATGCGCCGATTGCCAGGCCGCCATCGACGCCCAGCGCCTGCGCGCCGCCCGCCAGCGCCGCGCGATAGAGGCGTGCCCCGGTCGATCGGCCGGCCCCGCCCGCCAGCCGGTTGCGGCCCTCGTCACGCAGCCGCTGGCCATATTCCAGCAGGCGGAGTTCCTCGGCAGCATCGATCCGCACGTTGGAATCGCTGCCCACACCGATCGCGCCGCCCGCCGCAAGATAATCCACCGCGGGGAAGATGCCGTCACCCAGATTGGCCTCGGTGATCGGGCACAGCCCGGCGACCGCGCCGCTGGCGGCCAGCGCGCCGGTTTCCTCCGCGGTCATGTGGGTTGCGTGGACCAAGCACCAGCGCGCATCGACCGGAGCGTGGTTCAGCAGCCATTCCACCGGGCGCTGCCCGCTCCAGGCCAGGCAGTCGGCGACTTCGCGGCGCTGTTCGGCGGCATGGATATGGATCGGCCCATCTACAGCCAGCGGCATGATCTCGCCCAGCATTTCGGGCGTCACCGCGCGCAGGCTGTGCGGGGCGATTCCCACGACCGAATCGGGAAAAGACCCAACCGCGATGCGGCTGGCCTCGATCAGACGGGCATAGCCGTCAGGATCGGTCACGAAGCGCCGCTGCCCCGGCCCGGTCGCCGCCCCGCCGAAACCCCCGGTAGCGTAGAAGACGGGCAGCAGGGTCAGCCCGATCCCGGTCTCACCGCTTGCACGGGCAACAGCAGCGGCCATCTCGGCGGGATCGTCGAACGCCCCCCCGTCGCAATCGTGATGCAGATAGTGGAATTCGCCGACCCGGGTGAAGCCGCCCTCTAGCATCTCCACCTGTGCCATCGCGGCGATCGCCAACAGATCGTCCGGTCCGATCCGCGCGACGAAGCGGTACATCGTGTCCCGCCACGACCAAAAGCTGTCCTCGCCCGGCCCGGCGGTCTCGGCAAGCCCGGCCATCCCGCGCTGGAAGGCATGGCTGTGAAGGTTCGGCAGTCCCGGCACCGCGACTCTGCAGCGCACGTCGCCTGATACGGGCTGGGCGCCTGTTTCGATCGCCGTGAACCAACCGCCGTCGATCGTCAGGCGCACATGCTGCACCCAGCCGGACTGCAGCATCGCCGTCTCGCACCAGAGTGTCACCGCCACGAAGGATCTCCTTGATCGCCTTATGTCTATACATTTTAGGACGGTCGTGCCAAGTTCCGTGACTTGGAAGCGGGGGGCCGGATGCGCTGCGACAAACTCTGGAGCAATGCGCGGCTGGCGACGATGGCCGGCGATGGTCTCGGTATTGTCGATCGCGGCGTGGTCGCCGCCGCGGCCGGGCGGATCGTCTATGCGGGGCCGGCGGCCGATGCGCCGCAGCTCGATTCGATAGAGACCGCCGATTGCGGCGGGCGCTGGATCACGCCCGGCCTGATCGATTGCCATACGCATCTGGTGCACGGCGGAGACCGCGCGCACGAATTCGAGCTGCGGCTGGCAGGTGCATCCTATGAAGAGATCGCCCGTGCCGGCGGCGGCATCGTCTCTACGATGCGCGCGACCCGGTCAGCCGATGAGGACGGTCTGGTTGCGACCGCGTTGCCACGCCTGGACGCGCTGATCGCCGAAGGCGCGACCACAGTCGAGGTGAAGTCGGGCTATGGCCTGGCACTCGAAGACGAGCTGAAGATGCTGCGTGCCGCCCGCAGGCTCGGTCACGAACGCAGCATCCGCATCGCCACAAGCTTTCTTGGCGCGCATGCGCTGCCGCCCGAATATGCCGATGATCAGGACGGCTATGTTGCCTATGTCTGCGACGTCATGATCCCGGCGGTGGCAGACAGCGGGCTGGCTGACGCAGTCGACGCCTTTTGCGAAGGCATCGGGTTCACGGTCGATCAGACCGGTCGGATCTTCACCGCCGCCCGCTCCCACGGCCTGCCAGTCAAGCTTCATGCCGAGCAGTTGTCGAACAGCCATGGTGCAGAAATTGCTGCGCAGCATTCTGCGCTGTCGGCGGATCATCTCGAACATCTCGATGCTGCCGGTATCGCGGCGATGGCGCGGTCAGGCACGGTAGCTACGCTGCTGCCCGGGGCCTATCATTTCATGCGCGAGACCCGACTGCCGCCGATCGCCGCGCTGCGCGAGGCGGGCGTGCCGATCGCGCTGGCGACCGATTGCAACCCCGGCACATCGCCGCTGACCTCCCTGCTGCTGGTGATGAACATGGCCGCGACGCTATTTCGCCTCACCGTCGACGAATGCCTGGCCGGTGTGACCCGCGAGGGCGCGCGCGCGCTGGGCTTGCTGCCCGAGACCGGCACGCTCGAGGCCGGCAAGAGCTGCGATCTGGCGATCTGGGATGTCGAGCGGCCGGCAGAACTTGTCTACCGCATGGGCTTCAATCCGCTCCATGCCCGTGTCTGGAGAGGTATGTGACCGAGATCGTCCTGCAGCCGGGGAACGTGACGCTGGCCGACTGGCGCGCCGTGCTGGACGGCGCTGCCGTGCGGCTCGATCCCGCATCCGCGCCGCGTATCGCGGAAAGCGCTGCTGCGGTCGAACGGATTTTGGCGCGCCACGAGCCGGTCTACGGCATCAATACCGGGTTCGGAAAGCTGGCCAGCGTCCGCATCGGTGACGAAGATCTCGCAGCGCTCCAACGCAACATCGTGCTCAGCCATGCCGCCGGCACGGGGCCGGCGGTGCCGGTGCCCATCACGCGGCTGATGATGGCGCTGAAGCTGGCCAGCCTGGCCCAGGGTGCCTCGGGCGTGCGACCGGAGACGGTGGCGTTGCTCGAAGCGATGCTGGCCCGTGGGTTGACCCCGGTGGTTCCGTCGCAAGGGTCGGTGGGGGCAAGCGGCGATCTTGCACCGCTTGCGCACATGGCGGCCGCGATGATCGGCGTCGGGCGGATCGCGGTCGATGGCGCAATCGTGCCGGCCGGCGATGCGCTGGCCCAAGCGGGGCTCGAACCGCTCGCGCTCGGGCCCAAGGAGGGGCTGGCGCTGCTGAACGGCACGCAATTCTCCTGCGCCTATGCGATCGCCGGCCTAGTGGCGGCTGAAGATCTGTTCCGCGCCGCGCTTGTCACCGGCGCGTTGTCCACCGAGGCGGCCAAGGGATCGGATACGCCGTTCGATCAGCGTATCCACGCGCTGCGCCGCCACGCCGGGCAGATCGAGGTCGCGGCAGCGCTGCGCACGCTGATGGCGGGATCGGCGATCCGCGCCAGCCATGCGGAAGGCGACGAGCGGGTGCAGGATCCCTATTGCCTGCGCTGCCAGCCGCAGGTGATGGGCGCTTGCCTCGATATGCTGCGTCAGGCGGGAACGACACTGCTGACCGAGGCCAATGGCGTGTCGGATAATCCGCTGATCTTCGCAGGCGAGGATGTCGCGCTGTCGGGCGGCAATTTCCATGCGGAACCGGTTGCCTTCGCGGCCGATATGATCGCGCTGGCGCTGTGTGAGATCGGATCGATCGCGGAGCGGCGGATCGCGATGCTGGTCGATCCGGCGCTGTCGGGCCTGCCCGCTTTCCTGACGCCGCGGCCGGGTCTGAATTCGGGCTTCATGATCCCGCAGGTCACGGCCGCGGCGCTGGTGTCCGAGAACAAGCAGCGGGCTTATCCCGCCAGCGTCGATTCGATCCCGACCTCCGCCAATCAGGAGGATCATGTCTCTATGGCCGCACACGGCGCGCGACGGCTGACCGCAATGGCGGACAATGTCCGCGCTGTAATTGCGATCGAACTGCTCGCCGCGGCGCAGGGATGCGATTTCCACCGTCCGCTCGGTTCCAGCCCGGTGCTGGAAGCGGTGCGGGCCGCGTTGCGCGAAAAGGTGCCGACACTGGATGAGGATCGGCATTTCCATCCCGATATCGAAACCGCGATCGCGCTGGTGGCGGCGGGCGACGTGGCCCGCCCGGCGCTGGCCGACCTGCCGGGACTCGCGGCATGAGTGCCGACTGGATCCAGGTCAGCCGCGGCACTGCACCGCTGATCGTCAGCCTGCCGCACACCGGCCCCGAGCTTGCCGGCGCGTTCGCGTCGCTCGATCGGGCGCGGTTCGATGCTGACTGGCACATCGATCGCCTCTACGCCTTTGCGCACCAGGCGTTTGGCGCAACACTGGTGCGCACCCCGATCTCGCGCAGCGTGATCGACGTGAACCGCGATCCATCCGGAGTATCGCTGTATCCCGGCCAGACGACGACCGGACTGTGCCCGACCGAAACCTTCGCGGGCGAACCACTATACCACGATGACCTCGCGCCGGATGCAGCGGAAATCGAACGACGCCGACAGAGCTGGTTCGATCCCTATCATGACGCGCTGTCAGGCGAGATCGCGCGGCTGCGCGACCAGCATCCGCGGATCGTCCTATACGAAGCGCATTCGATCCGATCGGTCGTGCCGCGTCTTTTCGATGGCGTGCTGCCCCAGTTCAACATCGGCACCGATCATGGCCGGACATGCGATCCGGCGTTGCAGTCGGCCGTGACAACGGTCTGCGCGGACAGCGGCCTCGGCCATGTCGTCAACGGACGGTTCCGCGGCGGATGGACGACGCGCCATTACGGCCGGCCGCAGGAAGGCGTCCACGCGATCCAGATGGAGCTCGCTATGCGCGGCTATCTCGACGAGGACCAGCCCTGGCCACCGGCCTGGGATTCCGCCCGCGCTGCGCCCTTGCAGGCAATCTTGCGCGATGTGCTCGCCGCCTGCCTCAC
Organism: Sphingomonas canaveralia; assembly: GCF_047238125.1. NCBI lineage: Bacteria > Pseudomonadati > Pseudomonadota > Alphaproteobacteria > Sphingomonadales > Sphingomonadaceae > Sphingomonas > Sphingomonas canaveralia. Next base: position 2,145,283 of record NZ_JBDFMH010000001.1, on the reverse strand, counting down.
TTTCGCGAAAGCCTGATCCGCATGACCCGCCACGATCCCAGCCGCGTCATCCGCCCTGCCATCGGCACCACGCTCAGTGCGCGCAGCTGGCTGACCGAAGCGCCGCTCAGGATGCTGATGAACAATCTCCACCCTGACGTCGCCGAGCGGCCCGAGGATCTGGTCGTCTATGGCGGGATCGGCCGTGCGGCGCGCGACTGGGAAAGCTATGACCGGATCGTCGAAACGCTGCGCCGCCTGGGTGACGACGAAACACTGCTGGTCCAGTCCGGCAAGCCGGTGGGCGTGTTCCGCACCCATGAAGATGCGCCGCGCGTGCTGATCGCCAATTCCAACCTGGTGCCGAAATGGGCCGATTGGGCGCATTTCGACGAACTCGATCGCAAGGGCCTTGCGATGTACGGCCAGATGACCGCGGGCTCGTGGATCTACATCGGCACGCAGGGCATCGTGCAGGGCACCTATGAGACGTTCGTCGAGATGGGGCGCCAGCACTATGGCGGCGATCTGTCCGGCAAGTGGCTGCTGACCGCCGGGCTCGGCGGGATGGGCGGGGCGCAGCCGCTTGCCGCGGTGATGGCCGGCGCATCCTGCCTCGCGATCGAATGCCAGCCGAGCCGGATCGAGATGCGGCTGCGCACCGGCTATCTGGATCGTGCGACCGAAAGCCTGGACGAAGCACTGGCGATCATGACGACTGCGCGCGAGCCCGTCTCGGTCGGCCTGCTCGGCAATGCGGCCGAGCTGCTTCCCGAAATGGTCGCACGCGGCGTTCGGCCCGACCTGCTGACCGACCAGACGAGCGCGCATGATCCGGTCAACGGCTATCTGCCTTCTGGCTGGACGGTCGAGCGCTGGATCACGACGCGCGAGCAGGACCCGGCCACCGTCGCCGCCGCGGCGAAAGCATCGATGGCGCGGCATGTGCAGGCAATGCTCGATTTCCAGGCGGCAGGCGTGCCGACCGTCGATTATGGCAACAACATCCGCCAGGTCGCCAAGGATGAAGGGGTGGCGGATGCCTTCGCCTTCCCTAGTTTCGTACCGGCCTATATCCGCCCGCTCTTCTGCCGCGGGATCGGGCCTTTCCGCTGGGTCGCGCTGTCGGGTGATCCGGAGGATATCTACCGGACCGACGAAAAGGTGAAGGAACTGCTGCCGGATGACGGGCACCTGCACCGCTGGCTCGACATGGCGCGCGAGCGGATCAGGTTTCAGGGCCTGCCCGCGCGGATCTGTTGGGTCGGGCTTGGTGATCGGCATCGGCTCGGCCTCGCTTTCAACGAGATGGTGGCGCGGGGCGAACTGAAGGCACCGATCGTGATCGGGCGCGATCATCTCGACTCAGGTTCGGTCGCCAGCCCCAACCGCGAGACCGAAGCAATGCGCGACGGATCCGATGCGGTCAGCGATTGGCCGCTGCTGAATGCGCTGCTCAACACCGCCAGCGGCGCGACCTGGGTGTCTCTGCATCATGGCGGCGGCGTCGGCATGGGTTATTCGCAGCATAGCGGCATGGTGATCGTAGCCGACGGCACCGAGGCGGCCGCCCGAAGGATCGCGCGCGTACTTTGGAACGACCCGGCGACCGGCGTGATGCGCCACGCCGATGCCGGCTATCCGGATGCCATCGCCTGCGCACGTCAGCAGGGCCTGGATCTGCCGAGCCTTTGACGCCGGATCAGTCGATATAGTCCAGCCAGGCGATCACGTCGTTGCTGGTTTGCAGGTAGAGCCCGGCCTGCATTGCCTCGTCCTGCTGCGCCGCGATCCGGCTCGCTTCCCCCAAGGGGCCGTAGAACAAGGTGGTGGCGATGCCGCCCTCGTCGTCGAGATGATAGAGCCGCACCGCGGCGTCGTCTGAAATCGTCCGCATCGCCCCAGGCTATGAGGGGTAGGCCACGGCTGGGCAAGCCGGCAACGCGGTGGCATGCTGGCGGCGGGGAGAAGGCCGAATTGACCGAAGCCGTGACCGCACCGCGCACCTATTCCAGCGAGATCATGGCCGAACGCCGCTCCCGCATCCTGCGCGAGGCGCGCGATTTGCTGGCCAAAGGCGAATCCAACCTGACGATCAACCGGCTGTGCGAGCGCGCCGAAGTCGCGGCCCGCACCGTCTATCGCGCATTCGGCGATCGGGAAGGCGTGATCCACGCCGTGATCGCCGAGCATATGGAGGCGATCCAGGCCTTCCTGGCGGTCGCGCCGCTGAAAGGCGATATTGAATCGGTATTTCGCGAATATGACTGGATCACAGCCGAGCTGTTCCGCGGGCCGGAATTCGCGCGCGTGATCGTCGGCTTCTATTTCTCGCAGAACCCGCGCCCGCGCGCGCTCGCCTCGTTACGCAGCGTCGCCTATCAGCGGATCGTCGCCTGGATGGACCATGCCGCGCGCGCGGGGCATCTGGCCCCCGCGCTCGATCGCGAGCGGATCGCGCTGCACCAGGTCGATACCGAATATGTCCAGTTCAACAAATGGGCGGCCGGGCAGACGCCGAACGAGCGCGTGGCCGAGGAATTGAAGGCCAATTTTCTGATGACTGCGATCATCGCATCGCAGGGACTGGAGCGCGATCGGCTTACCGATCTTCTTGCTAATGCCCACGCCCGTCTCGGCCCGCCGCAACTCGATTGAAACGAGTGTCATAAAAAAGTTTCGAGCAGGATCGGTGAGTGCTGCACCGCGGCAGCTCAGTCGCAGTTGAAAATGGCTCGTATCCGCCAATGGGCCGCCAATCTCAGCCCAAATGTGCTGCAAACGCTAACATGGCATGTCATCTTGCCACGCTGAGGCTACAAGATTACCATGCATGTGCGTTTCTGATCGACCCGTAACGAGGCCGACGACGCGCGGGGAGAGGGAATGCTGAAGGTTCATGCCTTTCTTGTGAAGCTGCCCGAGCTGAGCGACGAGGCCTTCTTCGCGCACTGGCGACATCCGCACGGCACGATGACACGGCGCATTCCGCAATTCCGACGGTACGTGCAGAACCACGGGCTCGGCAATCCGCCTGCCGTACCCGGCTTCGCATCCGGCCCTTGGCTTGGCATGCCGGTGATCTGGGTGGATGATTTCGAAGCGCTGGCCGCGGCCAATGCGCATCCGAATTATCCCGAGCTCGATGCCGATGCCGACGAGATGTACGTCCGCAGCGAACTGGCCTGGTCGATCGGACAGGAGATCGTGCTGACGCCGCAGGCGGCCGGCGCGGCGACGATGCCGGTCAAGGCGCTGCTGCTGCTGAAGGCGGGGCCCGCGGCGATCGACGAACCCGCCCTGCGATCGCTGCTGTGTCGTCTGCGCGATCTGTTGCCCGAACGCACTGGACTGCGCGCCACCCTGCCCGGATCGGCGGAGGCGGCGGGGCCGTTCGATGCGATCGTCGAGATCAGCTTTGACGATCGGGCTCGCTTCGACGCGGCCTGGGGAGACGGCGCGGCGATCGCGGCCGAGGTAAATCGCATCGCCGATCCCGACGGGACCAAAGCGATGCTGGCGCGCGAGGAGCGCGTGATCTGGCCAGACGATGCCACGGGGGGCGAACAGGCATGACGATCCATCAGCCGATACCGGCGGTCAGCGACTATCTGTCTCGCCGCCATGCGCTGATCATCGATGGCGCGCCCGTGCTGGACGGCGGTGACGGCGAGATTGCCGTGCTCGATCCCGCCACCGGCGAAGAAGTCGCGCGCGTGCCCGCGGCCGGAACGGCCGATATCGATCGTGCGGTGGCCGCCGCACGGCGCGCGTTCGACGATGGCCGCTGGCACGGCCTGGCCGCCGAGGAGCGCCGCCGCATCCTCTGGCGCTTCGCCGATCTCGTGGCCGAACATCGTGAGGAACTCGCGCATCTCGACGTCGTCGACAACGGCATGCCGCTGGCGTTCGCGCAGTGGGAGATCGGCGCATGCGAAGCCTGGCTGCGCAACGCGGCCGGCATCGCCACCCAGCTGTTCGGGCGCAACGCATCGGGCATGATGTCGGGCGGCGGCGTGAACATGCATGCCTACACGCTGGTCCAGCCGGTCGGCGTGGTCGCGCTGGTGGTGCCGTGGAACGCGCCGGCGGGCAATCTGGTGATCAAGCTCGCCCTGGCGCTGGCCGCGGGCAACAGCTGCGTCGTCAAGCCGGCAGAGGATACGCCGCTGTCCGCACTGCGGTTGGGCGAACTGGCGCTGGAGGCAGGCATTCCTGCGGGTGTCGTCAACATCGTACCGGGCCATGGCCGGGTGGCGGGCCAAGCGTTGGCGGACCATCCAGGTGTGGACAAGATCAGCTTCACCGGATCGACCGAGACCGGCAAACGCATCGTGCGCTCGGCCGCGGGGAATCTGAAGCGGGTGACGCTGGAACTGGGCGGCAAATCCCCCGCAATCGTGTTCGACGATGCCGATCTCGAAGCCACCATCCCGCAGGTGGCGATGGCGATCTTCGCCAATACCGGCCAAGTCTGTTTCGCCGGCTCACGGCTGTTCGTGCAGCGCGGCATCTACGACAAGGTGGTGGCCGGGGTGGCGGAATTCGCCAAGGGCCTGAAGATCGGCAGCGGGTTCGACCCAGCCAACCTGCTGGGGCCGCTGATCTCCGCCAAGCAGCAGCAGCGCGTGACCGGCTATATCGCGCGCGGCCGCGAACAGGGGGCCGAAGTGGTGACGGGCGGCGGCACGCCGGCGCGCAACGGCTTCTTCATCGAGCCGACCGTGTTCGCGAACGTCAATCGCGACATGGATATCGTGCGCGAGGAGATTTTCGGCCCCGTGCTCGTGGCCACACCGTTCGACGATCCGGCCGAAGTGGTGACCGCTGCCAACGACACGCGCTACGGCCTGGGTGCCGGCATCTTCACGCGCGACGTGAACAAGGCGCATCTGATGGCGCGCGCGATCGATGCGGGCAATGTCTGGATCAATTGCTACGGCACCGTCCACCCCGCGCTGCCGTTCGGCGGGTTCAAGGAATCGGGCTGGGGCCGCGAGATGGGCGCGGAAGGGCTGGCAGCCTTTACCGAGAGCAAATCCGTCTATGTTCAGCTGAGCGCCTGATGCGGCGCGGTTGCCTGGAGGGGATGATGACCCAGCGATACCGGATCGGGCTGACGATCGCGCTGGCGGCGGCGGCAATCAGTCTGCAAGGCTGCGCGCCCGCCGATGCCGAAAGCCGATCCGGAAATGTCGATCGGCTGGTGAACGCCGGTGCGGAACCGCAGAACTGGCTGACGCATGGCGGCACCTATGCCGAGCAGCGCTTCTCCACGCTCGACCGGATCGACGCCGCGAATGTCGGCCAGCTCGGCTTGGCCTGGTCGGCCGATCTGCCCAGCGAGCGCGGCCAGGAATCGACTCCGCTGGTGGTGGACGGCACGATGTACGTCACCACCGCCTGGTCGAAGGTCGTCGCGCTCGATGCCGCCACCGGCAAGCAGAAGTGGGTGTATGATCCGCAGGTGCCCGGCCGTTTCGGCGTGAGCGCCTGCTGCGATGTCGTCAATCGCGGCGCCGCTTATGATGCCGGCCGCGTCTTCGTGGGCACCATCGACGGCCGCCTCGTCGCGCTGGACGCCGCGACCGGCAAGCCCTTGTGGTCCACCGTCACCGTCGATCAGACCAAGCCTTATACAATCACCGGAGCCCCCCGGGTCGCAAAGGGGCTGGTGCTGATCGGCAATGGCGGCGGCGAATATGGCGTGCGCGGTTATGTGTCCGCTTATGATGCGAGAACAGGCAAGCTGGCCTGGCGCTTCTACACCGTGCCGGGCGATCCTGCAAAGAAGGACGCTGCTGCATCGGACGACGCGCTCGAACGGCTGGCGCGGCCGACCTGGTTCGGTGACCAATATTACAAGTTCGGCGGCGGCGGCACCGTCTGGGATTCGATCGTCTACGATCCCGAACTGGACCGCATCTACATCGGCGTCGGCAATGGCGGCCCGTGGAACCGCAAGATCCGGTCGGAGGATCGCGGCGACAATCTGTTCCTGAGCTCGATCGTCGCGCTCGATCGCAAGACCGGGGCCTATGTCTGGCACTATCAGGAGACGCCGGGCGATACCTGGGATTTCACCGCGACTCAGCAGATCATGCTGGCCACGCTGGCGGTGGACGGCAAGCCGCGCCGGCTGATCCTGCATGCCCCCAAGAACGGCTTCTTCTACGTGATCGATCGCGATACGGGAAAGCTGGTCTCGGCCGACAAGTTCGCGCCGGCCAACTGGGCCAGCCATGTCGACATGAAGACGGGCCGCCCGGTCGAAACGCCGGGCGCGCGATTCCAGGACAAGCCGTTCCTCGCCACGATCGGTGCATCGGGCGCGCACAATTGGCATCCGATGGCGTTCAGCCCGAAGACCGGGCTGGTCTATATCCCGGCGCAGGAAGTGCCGTTCCTCTATGTGAAGGACGAGAAATTCCGCTGGCGGCCGGATCTTTGGAACCTGGGCGTCGACATGATGTCCACACCGCTGCCCAGCACCCCGGCTGAGATTGCCGGCATGAAGCAGGCGCTACAGGGTCGGCTGATCGCCTGGGATCCGATCGCGCGCAAGGAAGTGTGGCGCGTACCGCATGACGCCACCTGGAACGGCGGTGTGCTAGCGACGGCGGGCGATATCGTGTTCCAAGGCCTGTCCGATGCTACCTTCCGCGCCTATCGCGCGCAGGACGGCAAGGAATTGTGGCGGTTCGATGCGCAGACCCCGCTACTGCCGGGGCCAATCAGCTACAGCGTGAAGGGCGTGCAATATGTCGCCGTGGTCGCGGGCAATGGCGGCGGGTTCGCACTGTCGCTACCGTCGTTCGATGGCCCGCGCGTCCAGCCGCCGCCGCGCGTGCTGGTGTTCCGGATCGGCGGCAAGGCCAAGCTCCCGGCGCTCGCTGGAACTGTCGCGTCGCCCAATCCCGTGGCGGACCGTTTCTCGGCCGCCCAGATTGCCGAAGGTGGCCAGCTGTACGGCCAGATCTGCGCCGCCTGCCACGGCATGGGCACGTTGAGCGCCGGCATCCTGCCCGACCTTCGGCGCGCCGGTTCGCTGGCGGATCGCGATGCCTGGAAGACAGTCATCATCGATGGCGCACTGGCCGACCGGGGCATGGCGAGCTTCGCCAAATATCTCACCCCCGGCCAAGCGGAATCAATCCGTGGCTATGTCGCGGCGCAGGCAGCGCGCGCATCGAAATGAGGAGCGGACCATGCCGACGTTGCTGACCCATATCGAAGTCAAACCGGATGCCATCGCGCGGTGGGAAGAGATCCTCCAGCTGATGGTGCAGCATACCCATGGCGACGAGCCGGACATGCTGCGCTACGAATATTGGCGCGGCGAGGAGCGCGGCAAATATTATGCGCTACTGGCCTATCCAACGGCCGCCGCTTTCTATGCCCACCAGGGCAGCGACTATCATGACGAGTTCCTCGACGATTTCACCGACATGTTCGCTGCCATGCGGATGGAATGGGTGGATCCGGTGACGGGCGGGGGATCCGGGCTGCCACCAACCGAGAATGATCCGCTGCCGGCCGACACGCCGCAGAAGATACGCGATCAGCTGGCGATCTATCCGATCCTGGTCGCGGACTGGTGGCATGGAGTGCGCAAGCGCGATTGAAGGATTTCTAGTTCGGTACCGGGGAAGACGCCCGGCCCGCATGAGGGAGTGATGACAATGATGAAGCGGACATTGTTCGCCACGGCCGCATGCGCGGCGGTGGCCTTGGGACTTGCGTGCCCTGCACATGCGCAGGCAGATCCGGCGGGGCCGGCCACCGCGACCCCCGCGACCGACGGTCAGCCCGAGCCGGCCGACGACGGCGGCCTTGCCGAGATCGTGGTGACCGCGACCAGGCGCGATTCCAATCTGCAGACGACGCCGATCGCGGTGACCGCAGTCGATCAGACGCTGATCCAGCAATCCAGCCCGCGCACGATCGGCGACCTGGCAGTGTTCGTGCCGAACTTCTCGGCCGCCACCATCACCGGCTTCAACGCGGCATCCTTCTCGATCCGCGGCGTCGGCCAGAACACGATCATCGTCTATTTCGAGCCGCCCGTCGCGGTGCTGGTCGACGACTTCGTGGTCCCATCGGTCCAGACCCAATTGCTCGACACGTTCGATGTCGCGCAGGTCGAGGTGCTGCGCGGGCCGCAGGGCACGCTGTTCGGCAAGAACACGTCGGGCGGCGCGGTCGTAGTGAAGACGAAGGCGCCCGTGCTTGGCGAGATCGGCGTCGAAGGGCGCGTGCAGGCGGGCAGCTTCGGCACTGCCAATGTCGCTGGCGCCTTCAACGTGCCGATCGGCGATACGCTCGCCTTCCGCGGCGTGATCGGGCACCAGCAATCCAGCGGCTATTACCGCAACGGCGGCTGCTTCGGCCCCGTCACGCCCTTCGCCACCGGTCCGGTCGCGGACAAGTTCCGCGGCGTATCCGGTTGCGGGGACGGCCGCCGGCTGGGCGGCGCGGATGTGTGGAACGGTCGCGCGAAGCTGCTGTTCGAACCGAGCGACAGCTTCAACGCACTGCTGCAGTATGAATTCCTGCGCGATCGATCGGATAGCGTGCCTGCCATCAACGAGACGCCGAATGATCCGCGCTTCCTGTTCTCCGCACTCGGCCTGGGCAAGAATTTCCGCCCTGGCAGCACCGATCCGCTCGACAACGCTGCCGTGACCGATCGCAATGACGGCTTTATCTTCATGGGCCGTGGCCAGCGGATCAACGTCGATGGCGTTTATCTGAACATGAACCTGGATGTCGGCGATGTCGGCACGCTGACGTCGGTGTCCGGGTATCGCAAGCAGATCTCCCGCCTTCCCAACACCTATATGGGCGTGGCGCCGGTCGCGGCGGATGGGACGGTGCTTTCGCTGTTCGATGCCAGCCGCGACGATGACCGCAAGACCTATCAGCAGGAACTGCGGTTCGCTTCGACCTTCGATGGGCCGTTCCAGTTCGTGGCGGGCGGCTTTTTCCAGAAGGACAAGACCAGCTACTGCGTGACCGAACTGCTTGCGTTCCTCGATCTCGCCAGCGGCCCACTGCCGTTCGGCAACTGGAACGACGAACCCTATATCCTGTGCAATGCGCAGAAGGCGAAATCGACCGCGGTATTCCTGGAGGGGACCTACAAGATCACCCCCGAGCTGACCTTCACCGCGGGCGGCCGCTATACGTGGGAACGCAAGACCTTCTTCGGCCGGCAGCAGGTCTTCGTGCCGCAATTGAACGGCGGCTTCGATCCGTCGATCACGATCGACAGCGCGCTTGATGCCAATGTGTTCGATTATCCGGCGAACGTGATCCGTGTCCGCGCCCGTGCCAACGAGCCGACCTACCGCGCCAGCCTAGGCTGGCAGGCGACGCCCGATATCTTCGCCTATGCCACCTACTCGCACGGCTTCAAAGGTGGCGGCTTCAACGATCAGGTCGGCACCTTCGCCCCGTTCCAGAACGCTGACGGCACCCAGAATCTCGATCTATTTGCGGCCGCGTCTGCCGCCACCAAGCCTGAAAAGGCCGACAGCTACGAAGCCGGTGTGAAGACCGAATTCTTCGACCGGCGGGTGCGCTTCAATCTCACCGGCTTCCACGTCATCTACAACGATCTCCAGAAGCAGATCGTGGTGCCGCTGGTGGTCAACGGCCAGCCATTCCAGGTGACGACCTTCTTCAACGCTGCCAAGGCCGAGGTGAATGGCGCCGAAGTCGAACTGACTGCGGTGCCGACGCGTGGACTGACGCTGCGCGGCGTGCTCGGCTATCTAGATGCCAAGTACAAGGAGTATGTGACGCCCATCCCGGCTGGCTATGATCTGTCGACCGCGCCGCTCGACCGTGCTCCGAAATGGCAGTGGACGGTAGATGCCAGCTACGAGGTGCCGGTCGGTGACTTCAAGCTGCTGTTCAATGGCAACGCCAATTATGTCGGCCGCAATCTGTTTACCCAGTCGATCGATAACCCGGCTGACAACACGTTTCTGAATGCGCGGACATTATTCAACGCTTCGGTCACGCTCTCCGATGCTGACGATAAATATTATGTTCGCCTGATCGGGCAGAACCTGTCCGACAAACGCTACCGCACCGCATCTCAGGTTGTGGGCGGTCTCTGGCAGGCCACCCAGTTCGGGGCACCGCGCTATTATGGCGTGGAACTCGGCTTCAAATTCGGCCGTGATACGCGCTGACGCGGCCTAAACGGCTCCTCCTGACGGCACGGTCGCTAGCGGCCGTGCCGTTTTTTTGCCGCTACTTGATCAGCACCGCGACCACGCGGCGATTGGCGCCGTTCCGCGGCGAAAGGCTGGGCAGCGGCCGGTCTGAACCATAGCCGCGGACATCGAGCCTTTCGGCATCGACGCCTTGGGCAGTGACGAGGTCCGCGACGGCGCGTGCGCGCCGTTCCGATAGCTCGCGATTGCTGGCTGCACTGCCAATCGAATCCGTATGCCCTTCGATGCGCAACCTGCGGCCGGCGAGCCGCGGATCGGCGAGCGCGGTGGCGAAGGTGCGGATGCGCGCCTGGCTGCCGGCGTTCACCTCATCGGATCCCGAAACGAACGTGACCCGTAGATCATATTGGCCGGCGGGCGCGGCGGCTGTGGCGACCGGCCTGCGTCGGGAAGGCGCCGCGGCCGGGGGGGCGGCTGGCTTGCCTCTGTCCTTGGCGAAGCTGAACCCACGCGCCGTGCTGGACCGCGCAGCGGGCGCTGCGGTACAATCGCCGAGCAATTGGCAGACGACGGCGTCCGGATCATCGCCGGACTGCGCGACGGCGGGCGAAGCGGCCAGGGCGGGTGTGACAAGCATCGAGAAGATCAAGACACGCAACATGCGATCGTTCCTCCGATCAACTGCTTGCCACGTTAGGCGCCCCTGCGGTTGCCGTCAAAAAAGCCGCAAAGTCGTTCTTGGTGTCGTCAGGTCTAAGCGCCCCGACGCTGCCCTCGTTCGCGTTCGAAGGCAGGCGTACTGCCCCCAACTCACAACACGATGTCCGCCGCGACGAGCGCGACGCCGCCGGCCACGCCGACCAGCACGACGATATCCGCAACTCGATCGCCATTGACGTCGCCCCAGAGCTGGATCGAGGTGCCGCTGCCTTCGACGCGAAGCTCGCCGGCCGTGCCGGAAAAGGCCTGCGTCCCGACGAAGGCAAACGCCTGATCGTTGGCGACGCCGCTGACTGCGTCGACCGCCGACAGGTCTATGCGATCGCCATCGGCGTGGCTGAAGTCGAGGATCTGGTCCGCGGTCGCGGCGGTCGTACCGGTATCGCCCGGCCTGAACAGGAACCGGTCTGCGCCGGCACCACCCTGCAGCAGATCGATGCCGGCATCGCCCGACAGCCTATCGTCGCCTTCGTTGCCGCGCAGGAAATCGGCGCCAGATCCACCGGCCAGCGTATCGTTACCCGCCATGCCGAAGATCGTGTCGTCCCCGCCGGCGCCATCGATCCGGTTCGCCGCGCCATTGCCTTCGATCAGGTTGGCGAGTTGGTTGCCGGTGCCGTCGATGGCGAGCGTGCCGGACAGGCCGAGCCGCTCGACCTCCGCTGCCAGCGTGTAGCTGACCGACGCGGAGACAGCATCATTGCCGCTGCCAGCGAGCTCGACGACGACGTCGCCGACATCGTCGACGAGATAGGTGTCGTTGCCGGAGCCGCCTTCCATCCGATCGACACCCGCGCCGCCACCCAGCAGGTCATTACCGTCATTGCCGATCAATATGTCCGCGCCTGCCAGTCCGGCCAGTTGATCGTTGCCAGCGCCGCCAGTGATGCGGTTATTGCCGCTATTGCCATTGCCGGCGAAGTTAGCGCTCCCGGTGAAGACGAGATACTCGACCGCGGCAGCGAGCTGGTGAAGCGAAAGCGTGGTCCGGACCTCGTCAATGCCACCCCCGTCGGTTTCGAGCGTACGATCGCCGGCATTGTCGACGATGTAGACATCGTTGCCGAGCCCGCCCTGCATCCGATCCGCCCCGGTGCCGCCGTCGAGCATGTCGTCCCCGCCGAAACCGGTGAGCGTATCATCACCGGCTAGGCCCATCAGCTGGTTGGCACCGTCGGTGCCGGAAATGGCGTTCGCGCTGCCGTTGCCGGTGGCGTTCAGCGCGGTGCCGGCGAGCTGCACATTCTCCACCTCCGCGGCGAGTATGATGTTGACCGATGCGACGACGCGATCGATGCCGCCGCCGGCTGCTTCGACGAGCGTGTCGCCGGCGTCGTCGACATAATAGAGATCGTTGCCGCTGCCGCCGTTCATCGCATCGGCACCGCTTTCGCCATCGAGCAGATCGTCACCGGCTCCGCCAACCAGAATATCGTTCCCCCCGCGCCCGTAAAGCAGGTCGGCCCCGTCCGCGCCGTCGATCCGGTTGGTAGCCGCGTTGCCGATGATCGTGTTGGCAACGGCGTTGCCGATGCCGTCGATCGCAGCGGTGCCCTGCAGCAGCAGCCGCTCGACATTGGCGGTCAACATGTAGCTGAAGCTGGTCGATACGCTGTCGAAGCCTTCGTTGAGCGCCTCGATAACAATATCGCCGGCGTCGATGACATAGGTGTCGTTACCGCCGTTGCCGATCAGCGTATCGACGCCGAGATTGCCGCGCAGCGTATCGTTGCCGCCGCCGCCGATCAGCGTGTCCGCCCCGTCTCCTCCGGCCAGCAGGTCGTCGCCCTGGCCGCCGGTGATGCGATTGTCGAGCGCATTGCCGGTACCGCTGAAGGTGCCGCTCCCGGTGTAGCTGAGTTGCTCGACGAAGCTGCCGAGCGTGAAGATGGCGAGGCTGGTTCGAACGGTGTCGATGCCGCCGCCGCTGAGTTCGGTCACTGTGTCGCCGGCATTGTCGACAATGTAGATGTCGTCGTCCGCGCCGCCGGCCATCGCATCGATGCCGTCGCCGCCATCGAGGGTGTCGCGGCCGGCGCCGCCGATCAGCGTGTCGTCACCCAGCCGGCCGTTCAGCACGTCATCCCCGCCGCCGCCGTCGAGCCGATTGGCGGCCAGCGTGCCGCTCAGCGTGTTGGCCAGCGCGTTGCCGGTGCCGTTGATCGCCCCGGTGCCGGACAGGATCAGGTTCTCCACATCGTCCGTCAACGTCCAGTCGAGCCCGGCGGTAACCGTGTCGGTGCCCTCGCCGGCGAGCTCGGTGATGGTGTCGCCAGCATCGACGACGTAACTGTCGTCACCTTCGCCGCCGATCAGCAGGTCCGCGCCGCTGTTGCCGCGCAGGGTATCGTTGCCGCGTCCGCCGGTCAGCGTATCGGCACCGTCGCCACCCTGAAGCAGATCATTGCCGATGCCGCCGGTAATGCTGTTGGCAAGGCCGTTGCCGATGCCCGTGAAATTGTCCGTACCGAGATAGACCAGCCGGTCGACTTCGGTGGGCAATGTATAACTGGTGAGCGTCGTGCGGACTTCGTCCGCGCCGCCGCCGGCAGCTTCAACGACGACGTCGCCGCTATCGTCGACCAGATATACGTCGTTGCCCGCACCGCCCACCAACCGATCCGCGCCGCCGCCGCCGTCCAGCCGATCGTTGCCGTCCAGCCCGCTCAGTATATCGGCCTGCGCGCCGCCAAAAATGCGGTCGGCCCGGTCGGTACCGGTGCCGGTGAAGCTGGCAGTGCCGGTGTAGCGCAACGATTCGACAAAGTTGGGGAGGGTGTAGCTGGCAAGTGCGGTGCGGATCTCGTCACTGCCCAGACCATCGCCCTCGATCACGACGTCGCCGGCCGAATCGACAAAATAGAGATCGTCACCGGCTTCGCCGACCAGGCGATCGTCGCCCGCGCCGCCGTCCAATATATCCGCGCCGTTGCTGCCGTTGAAATCGTCGTTGCCGATCCCGCCCGTCAGACGATCGTCGCCGAGACTGCCGCGGATCGTGGCGACCTCGAAATTCTCCAGCTGCTGGGTGCCGGAATAGGTCTGCACGCTGACCGAACTTGCAAGCGCGAAGGTGACGCCGTTCTCGAAGTCGAAGCTCAGCCGGATGCGATCGATCCCGCCCCCTCCGTCCAGCAAGTCGTTGCCACCGCTGGCGATGATATCGTCCGCCCCGCTGCCGCCGACCAGGACGTCGTCTCCATAGCTGTCGATTATCGTCACCGCTTCGACAGACACGAAATTCACACTGAAGGCGTTGGACGTATAGTTACCATCATAGGCGATGAATTCGACGCCGAAGAAGTTGCGCAGATCGACGAATGCGCGATCCTCGCCGTTGCCACCGTCATAGTTGCCGTTGGCGGTGACGACGAGCAGATCATTGCCGTCATCTCCGTAGACGAGGGCTTCATACTGGCCGGGATTGAGGATATCGTCGCCCTCACCGCCTCTCAGCAGATTGTAAAAGCCATATTCGTTCGAGTTGTCGGGATCGTCGGCATAGAGTTGGTCGTTGCCCGCGCCGCCCTGCAGCTCGTCATCGCCCGCGCCGCCGATCAGCAGATCGTCACCGCCGGCCCCATTGAGGACATCGAACCCTTCGCCGCCGCGGATTTCATCGGCGAGGGCCGATCCGATCAGCGAATCCTCCAACCGACTGCCGATGATCCGCACGAGCTCGATATTGTAGAGCGCGATGTAGAATTCGATTGATTGCTCGAGCGTCGCCCCGGTCCCGATCTCGTCCGGATAGCGCTCGAAGCCGATCGTAGCGACGTCGTAGCCATCGCCGCCATCCGCATAGTCGCCAAAATCGATAATGAACCGGTCGTTGCCGTTGCCGCCCTCCATCACGTCGGCGCCGGATCCGCCGATCAGCGTGTCGTCGCCTTCCTGGCCGTTCAGATAGTCGTCGCCCGAACCGCCCGACAGGATGTCATTGTCGGCACCGCCGTAAAGTTGATCATCTCCGAACTGGCCGTAGATCTCGTCATCGCCTGCATCACCCCGCAGGATATCGTCGTCGATATCGTCCTGCGCCTGTGCGTACAGCTCGATTGCGTCCACCGACGAGGCCGCGTTGCCGGTCGGGTTGTACCCGCCGAAGATCAGGTCCGCGCCGTCGCCGCCCTGGATGAAATCGGTACCGCCGCGGCCGGAGATGATGTCGGTATCGGCGCCACCGTCGATCTGGTCGCTGCCCTTTCCGCCGTCGATGATGTCGTTGCCGGACCCGCCCTGGATGATGTCGTCGCCATCGTCGCCGAACAGGGTGTCGCCGTCTGCGCCGCCATCGATCCGGTCGATCCCCGCTCCGCCACGAACCGTGTCGGTGCCGATCCCGCCGGACAGTATGTCGTCTCCGCCATTGCCGGCGATCTGGTCGTTGCCGCCAGCGCCTGTCAGCGTATCACCGCGCTCCGCGCCGAGCAGTGCGTCGTCGCTCGCGCCGCCGGTTAGCGCCAAGCTGCGCCCGAGCAGCAGGTCGGTCGCGAGCAGCGGGCTTGCGGATAGGATCGTCATCGCACCGGCACCGGTAGTGATGCTCAACTGGGTCCCGCCCGATCCTGGCGTGAGCGCAAACGCAGTGACTGCGATTGCGGTCAGATCGATGCGATCGACGCCGCTGACGAAATCGGTGATCCGATCCGCGGCGCCGGATACGCTGTCGCTCGCCGCGGCATAAACGAACAGATCGGCGCCGAGCCCCCCCGTGAGCGTATCCGTGCCCCCCGCGCCGCGGATGATGTCGTCGCCCGCGCCGCCGGTCAGCACATCGGCGGCAGTGCCGCCGGTGATGGCGCGCGATACCCGGATGTCCGTCTCGGCGATCGCCTGGCTCGAGCGGATCAGCAGCGATCCCGTCGCAGTACCGATGGTGACGCGCCATTCGCCAGAAACGGTCGCGATCGAGATCGACGTGGCGACGACATTGCGGACATCGAGCGTATCGACCCCGGTCTGGAAATCGGTGATGAGATCGGGAGCGGCGGTGGTTGAATCGCCGAGCGCCGTGATGCGGAAGACATCACGGCCGAGCCCGCCTGTCAGCACATCGCTGCCGCCACCGCCGGCGATCAGATCGTCGCCGGCTGATCCGACGAGCGCGTCGGCGCCCGCCGACCCTGCGAAGTTGAGCAGGCCCGCGAAGTCGATGCTGTCGGGAAATGTGCCGCTTTCGTCGGAACCCTGGCTGTTGCCGATCCGGTAGCTGCCGGTGCCGAACGTATCGACGATGCTGAAGCTGTCGCGGGTCAGGATCAGCTGGCCGCTCTCGAAGCCGAAATCGATGAAGAAAATCTCTTCCGAATCCGCGATCGACCAGGGGGTGCCGTCGCTGAAGTCGGGATCGAAATCGATGATGCCGTGGCCGATGTTGAAATCGTAGAAGAAACTATCGCGCGCGAGGACGAAGACGTTGCCGGGGAAACCCTCTGCGGTGCCGCCATTGTACAGCCAGTCGATCTGCTCCGCCGTCGCGTCGCCGAGCGAAACGAAACCAAGCGCCCAGATCGTGACGGTGGTGACGGGCGCGCTGCCGCCCAGATCGATCGCAAAGGGCAGGGTGATGGTCCGTCGGGCGGCAGCATCAAATCCGCCGATGCTCAGATTGCTGCGATTCTCCCAGATCTCCCCGGTGATATCGAAGCTGCCGCCCTGATCGACTGCCGCCCGCCTTGTCCTTGCCATCTCTTGCCCCGCCCAAGTCATTCGCCCCAAACGGCAAATAGCGCGACTTGCTTACTTGGCAAAGCCATCCGTAGATAGGCAGGTGAGCGACATTCGATACAGTGCCTTCATCAGTTACAATCATCGCGACGTCGCCTGGGCCCGATGGCTGCACAAGGCGCTGGAGCGCTATCGCGTGCCGCGCCGCCTGCTCGGGCGCGAGGGGCCGTTCGGGCCGATCGCCGCCAGGCTGCCGCCGGTGTTTCGCGATCGTGAGGAGCTGGCCGCATCCTCCAATCTGGCGCAATCGGTGCAGGATGCGCTGGCGGTATCGGGCTCGCTGATCGTCATCTGCTCGCCCAATGGTGCGCGATCGCGCTGGGTGAATGAAGAGATCCGTACCTTCGCCCGGCTCGGCCGGGCGGATCGCATCCTTTGCCTGATCGTCGCGGGTGATCCGCTCGCACCCGCCGATGAGCCCGCCGCCTGCATGCCGCCCGCATTGCAGGAGATCGGCCAGGAGCCGCTGGCGGCGGACCTGCGCAAATCGGGCGACGGCCGCGCTGCGGCCAAGCTCAAGCTGCTCGCCGCCCTGCTCCAGCTTCCCTACGACGAGTTGCGCCAGCGGGAAGCGGCGCGGCGGCAAAAGCGGCTGCTGGCAATCGCTGCGGCGGCATCGGTCGGCTTCGTGATGATGGCGGGTCTCGCGATCGCGGCACTGCTGGCGCGCAACGAAGCTGTCCGCCAACGGGACATCGCGCGCGAACGCACGATCACGGCAGAGCGCACGGTCGGCTTCGTCAAGTCGATGTTCGAGGTGTCGGATCCGTCCGAGGCCCGCGGTGCCACCATCACCGCGCGCGAGGTGATCGATCGCGGCGTTCGAGATATCCGCACCAGCCTGCAGGACGAACCCGCGGTGCGTGCCGAGCTCGGGCTGACGCTGGGCGAGGTCTATGGCAGCCTTGGCCTGCTGCGCCAGGCGGATCAGTTGATCGCATGGACCTTTCGCATCCCCCATGGCCGCGAGGCGACCCGGGCCCGGCAGTGGCGCGCACTCGGCGATTCCCGCTTCCGGCTGGGTGATTACGAGCCGGCTGCCGACGCCTATCGTCGTGGCCTGGCAGCCGCTGCCGCCGCCGCCCCGGCAACTGACGACATGATCGCTTCGTTGCAGGTGGGGCTCGGGCAGACGCTCTCCGCACTCGGCGAAGACGCGGCGGCCGCACGGACGATCCGCGCCGCGCTCGCTCGTGATCTCAAGGCGAAGGGTGGGCGCTCACCCGATGTGGCGCGCGATCTCGAAGCGCTGGGCCTCAACGCCTTCTATGCAGGGCGTTATGCGGAGGCCGAACCGATCGTGGCCCGCGCGCTGGCAATCCGCAGGGCGACCGGCGGACCGCTCGACCCCAGCGTTTCGGACAATCTAAACAGCTTGGGCAACATCGCCTATTTGCGTCAGGACGGGGTGGCTGCGGAACGCTATTGGCGACAAAGCCTTCGGGTGGACGAGAAGGTGCTCGGCTCCGACCATCCCGACGTCGCCATCACGCTGAACAATCTCGGCCGGGTGCTGCTCGAACGCCGCCGCTTCGCCGACGCGGAGGCGTTGCTGGCGCGCGCCGCGCGGATCACGCTGGCGCAGAAGGCGGAAACCCATGACGACATGGCGTTCATCTTCGCCAGCCTGGCGGCGGCGCGGCGCGGGTTGAGTGACGATGCCGGTGCAGGCGCGCTGCTCGAAAAGGCGCTCGCCGCCGCTCGTCTGCACAAGCACCGCACGCTCGGCCCGATCCTGACCGATATGGCGGATATGCGCTGCGCGGCCGGTGATATCGCCGGGGGGCTGAGAATGCTCGACGAGGCCGCGCCGATCGTCGCCGAAACCTATCCCGACGATCCCTGGCGGCCGGCATGGAACCTGGCGATCCGCGCGGACTGCCTTGCGCGCGATGGGCGTGGCGGCCAGGCGCGCACCCTGTTGGCCAAGGCGATGCCGGCGATTACGATGCGCTGGCCAGCAGGATCGCTCTATGCGGTCGATCTCGCCGCACGCCGCGCCCGGATCCGGGATGCCAAAGGATGAGTGACGACCCCGTCGCGCAGGCCGAGCGCGCGCTACAGCAGGGCGATACGCTGCTGGCCTACGATATCGCCGCCGAGGCCGTCGCGGCAGGCGACCCGGCCCCGCGGCTACGTTACCAGATGGTTCTGGCTCTGGCCCGGATGGGCGATACCGACAGTGCGCTCGACCAGCTGGATGGGCAGTCGGCGGTCGACGAGGACCAGGCCGCATTGCGCGGCCGTTTGCTCAAGGACCGCGCACTGGCTGCGCCACCTGCAGAGCGGGCCGCCGCGTTCGCGGCAGCATGCGCTGCGTATGAGGCGGCTCATGCTCGTTTCGGCGGCTATTTCGCGGGGATCAATGCCGCCACCCTCGCCTTGCTCGCTGGCGATCGGCCGCGTTCGCAAGCGTTGGCGCGAGCGCTGCGAGACAGTTCCGCGCTGGCGCAGCCGAATGATTATTTCGAACATGCCAGCGCAGCCGAGGCAGCGCTGCTGCTGGGCGATCCGACCCAAGCGGCACGGCTGATCCGCGCCGCGATCCGCCTGCCCGATGCAAATCCAGGCGCGCGCGCCTCCACCGCACGCCAGATTCGGATGCTGGCACCAGCCCTGTCCATCGACGCCGATGTAACGGACATGCTGCAGCATTTGCTGCGGCCGCCGCCGGTGCTGGTCTACAGCGGCCACATGTTCGGCGGGAACCAGCCGGCCGAAGCGGCGCTGCGCGCGCGGATCGACGCGGCAATCGCGTCCGCTGGTGCCAGCATCGCCTATGGCGCGCTCGCTTGCGGCGCCGATCTGCTGATCGCCGAGGCGTTGTTGGCGGCCGGCGCCGAACTCAATATCGTATTGCCCTTCGCCACCACCGACTTCGTCTTGCAGTCGGTCGATACCGGCGGCGCTTGCTGGCGCGCGCGCTTCGATGCGGTGATCGGCCGAGCGGCCAGCGTCAGTCATGCCACGTCCGCCGGCGCGGTCGGCGATCCGGGCCAGTATCATCATGGCACCGCCTACATGTTCGGTCTCGCCCGCCTGCGCGCCCGCGCACTCGAGACACGCGTCGCCTTGATCGCGGTGTGGGACGGCAGCAGCGGTGTCGGCCCTGCCGGTACCCAGCAGGACATCGCCTTGGCCGAGCGACTGGGTATCGCGGTCGATGTCATCCCGCTCGGCCCGCTCGATCGCGCGCGCGGCCAGGCTGCAACCATGGATGTGCCTGCCATCCCCCGTGAGACCCGGTCGATCATCTTCACGGATTATTCCGGCTTCTCAAAGCTGGCAGAAGCGGCGCTGCCGCGCTTCTGGGAAGAGGTGATGGGTCGCATCGGGCGGGTGCTGGATGGCCATGCACCGCATGTCCGCTTCCGTAACAGCTGGGGTGATGCGCTGTACGCGGTGGTCGATACGCCCGTGCACGCCGCCGAGATCGCACTGTCGATCCAAGAGGCGCTTGCCGGGTTCGATCCGCAGCGGCTGGGCCTGCCCGATACCGCCGGCACGCGGATCGGGGTGCACCATGGGCCGGTCTTCGTGGCACCCGATCCGATTACCGGCCGCCAGGGCTATTTCGGCACGGAAGTGACCCGCGCTGCACGGATCGAGCCGATCACTCCGGTCGGAAAAGTCTATGCGACCCAACCCTTTGCCGCGATCCTTGCGCTCGAACCGGTCGCCCGTTTCGCCACCAACTATGTCGGGCGGGTGCCGTTGGCCAAGGCTTATGGCACGATCCGAATGCACCGGCTGACGCGTGTGACGGGCTGACTTCTGCAGGGTCCGTAGCCGGTTATGCTCTGAAGAGGTGGGATGCTTTTCGCCAATTGGGGCGGATCGGCTCCAGCGTCCCGTTCCCAAATCGCAGAGGCAAATCACCACGGCGGACGCACAGAAGTTGATGCAAGGATCCCGCAGGCTTTGCAGACCTTTCAGCCGGCAAGTCCTCCATCGGTGGCGCGAGCCCGTCCTGCGCTGGATCGCGGTTTTGCCCAAAAAGATGATATTGTCTCTCGTGCGCGGCGGCATCATGCGAAATGCGGGTGGCGCGATACGCTGGCCGATGTAAGAGAGCGTGACTTTTCCTTAGGAGACCTGCCGCATGGATCTCGGGCTCGCTGGTCGCAAGGCCATCCTCATCGGTGCCAGCCACGGCATCGGCCTTGCCACTGCCAAGGTGCTCGCGGCCGAGGGCTGCGCCATCGCACTCTGCTCACGCTCTCAAGAGAGTGTCGACGCTGCGGTTGCCGCACTCGGCGGCGATAGCGGCAACGTGTTCGGCGGTGCCGTCGATGCATCGGATGCCGCGGCCCATGGCGGCTGGATCGCGCAGGCGGCGGAGCGCCTGGGCGGATGCGACATCTTCATCCCGTTCACTTCGACCAATACCGGCGTGGACGACGAAGCCGGCTGGCGCGCGGTGTTCGAGGCCGACACGCTGCCGCTGGTACGCGGGGTCGCTGCCGCCCTGCCGGCGCTGAAGAATTCCGACGCTGGCGCGATCGTCACGGTGTCCTCCACCGCCGCCTTGGAAGAGTTCATGGGCCCGGGCGCATACAATGCGCTGAAGGCCGCGACGATCAACTATACCGCCGCGCTTGCCCAGAAACTGGCGCCGGAGGGCATCCGCGCCAACTGCATCACGCCCGGCCCGGTGGAAATGGAAGGCCGCGCGTGGGATCACATCAAGACCGCGATGCCCGATTTCTATAACGGCATTCTCGGCCAGATCCCGATGGGACGGATGGGGCAGGGCGAAGAGATCGCCCGTGCGATCGCCTTCGTCGCCTCACCAGCCTGCCGCTTCATGACCGGTGCGAACGTGGTGATCGATGGTGGCTTCACCAAGCGCGTCAACTTCTGATCATCTGGCGCAGCCCCGCGCTTTGACGGCGCACGGTTGGGGGTCGGGTTGCGTACGGCGGTCTACCGGAACTGCCGTGTGCTGGTGCCGGGCTACCACGCAACCATCAGCGACAACGTGGCGTAAGGCACCACCGTCGCGGTGGTGCCACCGGGAGCATCGAGGCGGCGCAGCCGAGCGTCGCGAATGAGCGCGAGCATTTCGGCCTGCAGCGTCGCGGCAGCACTACCTAGGCGCACCGGCTGCGATAGCGCGAGGCCAGCGCTGCCATAGGCGCGGTTCCCGCTGGATGCGCCGTAAAAATCTCGCCAGCCAATCCCCGCGGTAAGCGGAACCGCGAGCGTCGGGCCATTTTCTCGTGCAGACAAGTCGAACGACGGCGCGATCCCGATGATTGTGAAGACGCCGCCGTCGCCTCGCGTGCGTCGGGTGAGCGCAGCCCGTGGTTTCAGCCGGCCGATCCCGTCGTCGGTGGCATATAGCAGGGTGAAGCTCGCCTCGTGCGTCGTCTTGGCGACACCGTTTGGGCTCGCCTTTATCGTATAGGTTGCGGCCGTGGTGAGCCCATCGGTCGGGCGCCACGCCAGCCCAAGCAGATTGTTGCTCTCGTACCAGGCACGCGGCACGGCGCGCTCATCGCCGCGCGGGGCGTGAAAGCCGTTCGAGCTCTGCCCGATCAGAAACAGCGTACCGTCGCCGTCCGCGCCGCGCCCCGCCACAAACACGCCGCCGATCGCGACATGGGCCGGCAGGCGCGCAAGCCCAGCAGCATCGTCATCGAGCGCGCCGCGCGCATAATCTCCGTTGCGCAGGTCGAACGAGACGATCGGGTGCCAATTACGCCGCGCTGGTACGTCGATCTCGGAGAGTGTCGCGTCTTCAGTGTCGGCGAACGGAACCGATTGCGCTGCGCCCGGCGCTGCGACGAGCATCGCAAGCGCCGCCGCAACTCCATGCCGATGGATCACGACTTGCGGCGGACGAGCCAGACCGTGTCGCCCGCATCGTCGACGACGAAGATCGCGCCGTCCTCGCGGGTCTGGATGCTGACCGGGCGTCCATAGACATCGCCCTTTTTCGCGTCGGCGACGAAACCGGTCAGGAACGGCTGCGGTTCGCCGGTCGGCCGCCCGCCTGCGAACGGTACGGCAAGCACGTCATAGCCACTGAAGCTCGACCGGTTCCACGACCCGTGCCGCGCGACATAGGCAGTCTGCGCTGCATCCCCCTTGCCGAACGCGATTCCAAGCGCAGCGGCGTGCGCACCCACCGCCACGTCGGGCAACAAGGTCGTCGCCAGCAGATCGCGTCGCTCATTGGCGTGGCGGGGGTCCTGCTTGCCGTAATAGCTGTACGGCCAGCCGTAAAACCCGCCCTCACGCACGCCGACAAGATAGTCCGGCGAGATATCGTCTCCGATTTCGTCGCGTTCGTTGACTGCGGTCCACAACGTTCCACTGGTCGGTGACCACGCCATGCCGACCGGGTTGCGCAAGCCCGAGGCGTAGAGCCGCTCACGACCGGTTGCGACGTCCACCGCAAGGATCGCAGCCCGGCGTTGTTCTTCGACCATGCCGTACTCGCCGACGTTCGAGGCCGATCCGACCGATACATAGAGTGTTCGCCCATCGGGGCTTAGCAGCAGGTTGCGCGTCCAGTGGTTATTGTAGCCCCCTGCCGGAAGCGCGATCACCGGCTTAGGCGCGGCTGTGATCCTTGTCTGCCCAGGCTGGAACGGGAAGACCGCCACCCCGTCGGTATTGGCAACGTAGAGCCGGCCGTTCGCATATTGCATCCCGAACGGCTGGTTCAGTCCTTCGCGCAGCACGAAGCGCTGCTCGGCCACTCCGTCGCGATCCGCGTCGCGCAACAGGGTCAGGCGGTTGGCACTGAACCCGGTAGTCTTTGACAATGCCTGCCCACGTTGAACTTCAGGATCGGCGTCCAGCTTCGGCTTTGTCCGCGCTTCCGCGACCAGCACGTCGCCATTGGGAAGCAGCAGCGCCTGCCGCGGATAATCAAGCCCGCCGGCGAACTGCACCACCTCGTATCCGCGCGGCGCGACCGGCTTGCGGCCCTCGGGCCAGCCGATCGTGCGGGGATGGTTTACGACCGACTCGGTCGCATATGGCTCTGGCTGCGCATCGAGTCCGATCACCTGCGGTATGGACTGAGCGTTTGCGCCTGCGGTGATCGCGATCGACGCAAGCAGAATGTGGGCGAAGGCGGTCTTGGACATGGGGGCTCCCGATTGCGTCGAGCGGGAACAGTCTCACCCCGGCAAGGTATCCCCGCCTTCCTGCGACGACACATAAAATTACAGAATGATCCTACGCGCTATGGCAGGCCTGCAGCTGACGCGGATCAACGCCGTATCGCCGCGGTGGCGAGCCCTGCCGTTATCAATGCGCCGCCTCCGGCGCGCTGGGCCCAGCGGCGAAAGCGGGCATCCCGTACCAGCCTCGAAGCGCGGGAAGCAGCCAAGGCGTAGAGCGTGTCCGTCGCCGCCGCGAGGCCGGTGAACGTCGCGATGAGAATCGCGGCCTGCGGAGCATATGGATCCTCCGGCCGGATGAATTGGGAAGCGAACGCCACGAAGAACATGATCGTTTTTGGGTGGAAGGTGCCCACCGCGACGTTGGTCAGGAACGCCGTCGTCGCGCTGATCGCAGTGCCGGGCGCCGCCACTTCCGCCGTTGATTCGCTTCTCGCGATGGCAAGCAGGCCGACCGCAATGAGATAGAGCGCCCCCGCCCACTTCAGGATCGTGAAGGCGAGGGCGGATGACGCAAGGATCGCCCCCGCCCCAGCCAGCGACACCGACATTGCAGTCGCATTCCCCACCGCCATGCCGGCGACAGATGCAAGAGCCACCCGCCGGCCGGAATTGAATGCGAACCCTATGATGCTGGCAACGCCTGGGCCGGGGATCACGCCAATCACAAACGACGCGCCCGCGAAGGCCGCCCAAGCATAGAGGTCCATTGCGCGCTCCTGACCAATGGTGATCGGCTTCACGCTATCACGTGAGGAACTACAAGAATGAAGGTCGGTTGGCCGAGATCTGGCCTCGCTTCCACCTTTTTCCCGGCGCCTCGGCCGATAGTCATCCGCTCGCGATATTTCGCCACTCGAAAGCGGACGCCTATCCAGTTCGCAGAGAGATCCCGGATGAGTTGTGATTGCGGTCTCGGCTTCGAAACCCGGCCCGCGCGATCACCCACAGGGTTCCAGGTCTGCCCAGCCGAACAGGGCGCACGGCGTTGTTGAAGAGGGTGTCGCGACGCTGGTTCGCGGAAAGGAAGCTGGCTTTGCGAATTCGCGCGATCGCCAACGCCGTACCCTGTGGCCAGATCATTCGATCCGAGCCGAACGGGATGCGCTTGCCGTGGCCGTAGGTCAGCAAAAAGTTGGGGACGGCTGCTCCGCCGCAGCGAACGGGTTGTTGTCTGCTGCGACGCTCGTCTGTTACGCCGAGCCATGGCCACCCAGCAAAGCACGATCGATTATCTGATCGGACAGGCGACCTGCGCCGGCACGGTATCGGCGAAGCCGATGTTCGGCGAGTACAACGTGTATGTCGACGGCAAGATGATCGGGTCGGTCTGCGACGATCAACTTTTCGTGAAGCCGACGGCAGTAGGCCGGGTCCATGCCGAACCGGTGTCGGACGCGCCGCCTTACCCGGGAGCGAAACCACAATTGCTGATCACGGCCGACCGATGGGATGATGCGGAATGGCTCGGCGAACTGCTGCGCCTGACGGCAGCCGAACTGCCGACGCCCAAGCCGCGTAAGTCGAAGTTGCACACCTAGGCAACGGTCGCGGAACCGCGTCAGCGTTTCGGGCGAAGCTCGGTCAGATCAATGCCCAGACGCTTCACGCGATAGTAGAAAGTTTCGCGTGGGATTCCCAAGCTGCGAAGCGCGCGCGGCACCTCACCATCCGATTTGAGCAGGGCATCCATGATGATGGCGCGTTCGAACGCGCGCATGCGCTCCGGCAGCGGCGTGTCCATGTCCGCGGTCTCGCTGCCGATGGCGTCGTCGAGGCCGAGGACGAGCCGTTCGACCGCATATTCCAGCTCACGCACATTTCCGGGCCAGTCACGACGCGCGAGCAGGCCAGCGGCGGCGGCGAGCGGCGGCTCGTTGCGACGATGCTTGCGTGACAGCGTCGCGAGGAAATGGGCGATGAGGAGCTGCAAATCCTCGCCCCGCGCAACGAGCGGCGGCAAGCTGAGGACGACCGCGGCGATGCGGTGATACAGCGCAGGCAGTACGCGATCGGCGGCGCGTCCCTCGATCGCGGCGATGATCCGCACATCGACCGGCTGCGGCGCACGGCTGTCCGTCGCGATCAGCCGGTGTTCGGCGAACTGGGCCAGCCGCAGCTGCAGCGCTTGATCCGCACCTTCCAGATTATCAAGGAACAGCGTACCGCGCTCCGCTCTGGCGATCGGCCCCTGCGCTCCGAACAGCTCGCTGACGTTGGCCGGGGGGGCGGCGCAATCCAGCAGGACGAACCGGTGGCGCACACGATGCCCCGCGCGATGGATCGAGCGCGCCAGCAATTGCTTCCCGGTGCCCGAGTCCCCTTCCACGATAATGTCGAGCTCGGTATTGGCCAACGTCGCGACGCTGGCACGAAGGCGGCGGATGGCGGGGCTGTGACCCACCAGTTCGTCCGCCCCCGCCGCTTCGGCGGCGATGCGCAGGCGGCGGTTCTCGAGCGTCAGGGACCGTGCCGCCGCGGCGCGCGCGATCGCGCTCAGCAGCAGGTCCGGGTCGCACGGTTTGATGAGGAAGTCCCACGCGCCTGCCTTCAGCGCGGCGACCGCAGTGGCGACGTCGCCGTGACCGGTCATCAGGATCACGGGAAGCTCGGCATCGCGCTCCCGGAGCGCACGGAGCAACTCCACGCCGGACTGCCCGGGCATCCGGATGTCGGACAGAACAACACCGGGGAAGTCGGCGCCGATCGCGGCCAGTGCGCTAGCGGCATCGGCGAATTCGACCGTCGCGTGCCCCGCGATCGACAGGAGCTGCGCGGTGGCGACGCGCACGTCGATATCGTCTTCGACCAGCGCGACGGGCGCGGGATCGCTCATGCTGCGACCATCTCGATAGCGAAACAGGCGCCGGTCTCCGACGGCACCAGCCGCAGCGCGCCTTCGAATTCGGTCATGATGTCATGGGCGATGACGAGACCCAGTCCCAGTCCGTCAGGTCGGCTCGTGACGAACGGCGTGAATAGGCGTGCGGCGACTTTTGGGTCGATCCCCGGCCCGTTGTCAGAGACGGTCAGCGTCACGCTAGCGCCAGCCCGCGTCAGCGCCATCTCGATATGCGGCGCCTCGCAGCCGCGCTGCGCCTCCACGGCATTCTGCAGCACGTTGACCAGCACCTGCTCCAGCCGAACGCGTCCGCCGCGTACCAGCAGGTCTGGATCGATTACCGGATGAACTAGCGACACCGACCGCAATTGTTCCTTCAGCATCAGCAGCGCGCCATCGACGACCTCGGCAAGCGATATCGCGCGCACGCCGCCGGCCTGACGGCGGGAGAAGCCGCGAAGCTCCGCAGTGATGGTTCCGATCCGGTCGCACAGCCGGGCGATCGCATCGAGGTTGCTGCGCGCGGCCGCCGGATCGCCGCGATCGATCAGCGCGGCGGTGGTCGCGGCATAGGTGCGGATCGCCGCCACCGGCTGCGCGGTCTCGTGCGCGACCCCCGCGGTGACCTGGCCCAGCGTCGCGAGGCGGTTCGCCTGACGCAGCCCCTCGCGCAGCTCGGCAGCGCGCGCCTCGCTGGCGGCGCGCTCCTCGATCTCGCGGGTTAGCGCGGCCGTGCGGGCGCGGACCGCCTCCTCGAGCTCCGCGGTGCGGCGGCGCCCAAGCAGCGCGCGCTGGCGCAGCCCCCACGCAAGCGCCGCGAGTGCTGCCACCGCCAGCGCCGCGCCCAACGCCGCGGTCCGCCCGGCATCGCGCGGGAGCGGCTTGCGTAGCGTGAGCGTCCAGCCGGGCTGCGCCGTCGCGACCGAGCGCGAGACGCTATCCGGCCGGTCCGGCAGGGGGCGCAGCGCGGTATCGGGAAGGCTCGCCTCCGCACGCACCGCCGCGAGCCGCGCGGGGGAGAGCGGCGTGGTGGTCGCGAAGCGCCATGCCGGGCGGCTGCTCACCAGCACGACGCCTTCCGCATTGCGCACGATCGTGTCGCCGCCGGCCCGCGCCCAGTCGGCCTCCAGCCGATCGAACTCCACCTTGACGACGATCACGCCACCGGCCGCGGTCCGGCGCGCAAGATACAGGCCGGAACGCCCGCTGACGCTGCCGCGCGCGAACTGGCGTGCGGTGCCGCGTTTGCGAGCGTCACGATAATAGCGGCGGAAGCGATAGTCGGTGCCAACGAAGCTATCAGGGCGGCGCCAGTTGCTCGCCGACAGCGCGACCCCGTCCGGCCCGACCAGATAGATGACCGCCGCACCCGTGACCCGCGCCAGTTGCTCCAGCTTGCGGTTGAGCGCTGCGGGACGGCTGGCGGTCGCCGCGGCGACGTCAACATCGTCGCGCAGCGCGAGCGGCAGCAGTTCGAACCGTGCGACCTCGCGGTCCAGCAACCCCGCGCGCAGCCGCGCGTCGGTGAGGACACTTGCCGCCAGCAGGTCGCGGGCGCGGTCGCGGGCGAGCAGCCCGGTCGCAAGCGCGACCATGACCGCCAGGACGACCGTTACCGACAGCCAGCGCCAACCAGAGCCCGATCGCCGAGTCATTGGCCGAGACTAGGCTCCCCATTGGATTGTGCAAGATTTTGCACGGAGCATCGCATGGCTGTGCAGGAATTCACCGCTTTGATTCCCAAGACAGAACTATACCATTGATCAGGAACGATATTATCCAATTCATAAAAGTAGTGGTCCGCAGTCTGGCATGGCGCACGATCGCGGGGAGGAAGAGCGTCGCCGTGGAGCGAGCGCCATTGGAGAGGAAACGATCATGCGTTTCGACAGCCCCGCGATCCCCGCCGCCGCGCCACCGCCCCGGCCCTGGTACGCGCATCTCTACGTCCAAGTGCTCGTCGCCATCGTCGCCGGCGTCCTTCTCGGCCACTTCGCCCCGGCGACCGGCGAGGCGATGAAGCCGATCGGCGATGCCTTCATCAAACTCGTGAAGATGATCATCGCACCGGTCATCTTCCTGACGATCGTCACCGGCATCGCCGGCATGCGCGATTTATCCGCAGTCGGCCGTGTCGCGGGCAAGGCGTTCGCCTATTTCCTGTTCTTCTCGACGCTGGCGCTGGTCGTCGGGCTGATCGTCGCCAATGTCGTGCAGCCCGGTGCCGGGCTGAACATCGATCCGGCGACGCTCGATACCACCAAGGTCGGCGAATATGCCGCCAAGGCGCATGAGACGACGCTGACCGGGTTCCTCACCTCGATCATCCCCGACACATTCGTTTCGGCGCTCACCCAAGGCAACATCTTGCAGACGCTGTTCGTCGCCATCCTCTTCGGCATCGGCCTCGCGATGATCGGCGACCGCGGCGCGCGCATCACTTCGGCGCTCGAGGAGCTGTCGCTGGCAGTCTTCAAGGTCGTCGCGATCCTCATGAAGGCAGCGCCGATCGGCGCGTTCGGCGCAATGGCGTTCACGATCGGCAAGTACGGGGTGGGCACGCTCGCCAACCTGGCAGGGCTGGTGGCGACATTCTACCTCACCTCCCTGCTGTTCGTGATCGTCGTGCTGGGGCTCGTGGCGCGTGCGTGCGGCTTCTCGATCTTCCGGCTGATCGCCTATCTCAAGGCGGAGCTACTGCTGGTGCTCGGCACCT
This sequence comes from Sphingomonas canaveralia, assembly GCF_047238125.1. Taxonomy (NCBI): domain Bacteria; kingdom Pseudomonadati; phylum Pseudomonadota; class Alphaproteobacteria; order Sphingomonadales; family Sphingomonadaceae; genus Sphingomonas; species Sphingomonas canaveralia. The sequence continues at coordinate 2,115,970 of NZ_JBDFMH010000001.1, read as the reverse complement.
CGTCGTCGGAAAGCGCGCTGCCGAGCCTGATCGAGAAGATGGAGCGCGCGGGCTGCCCGAAGTCGATCGTCGGGCTGGTGGTGCCGACCGGCTATTCGTTCAATCTCGACGGTACCAACATCTATATGACGCTCGCCGCCCTCTTCATCGCGCAGGCGTGCAACGTCGATCTGACGCTTGGCCAGCAGTTGCTGCTGCTGGCAGTGGCGATGCTTTCCTCCAAGGGCGCGGCCGGAGTGACTGGTGCCGGCTTCATCACCCTGGCCGCGACGCTCTCGATCGTGCCTGACGTGCCGGTCGCCGGCATGGCGCTGATCCTCGGCGTGGACCGCTTCATGAGCGAATGCCGCAGCCTGACCAACTTCATCGGCAATGCCGTCGCGACGGTGGTCGTCTCGCGCTGGGAGGGACGGCTCGACCGCGAGCAATTCGCCCTCGCGCTCGACGGCCGCGCATTGCCCGTCGATGAGCTGCCCGCCGACGCCATCGCTGCGGAGTAGGCCAGCATGACCCGCTTCATTCGCGCTGCTGCGGCAGCCACCGCCCTTTGCGCCTTCACGACGCCGATCGCCGCTCAGGTCGCCACCGGCCGGGTCGCCCCCAGCGAAGCGGGAGAGACCCGCGTTCCGGCGAACCCAACCGTCACTGCCTATCCCGCGGCGGCCGCTGGAGACGGGGCGACCACCGGCGGGTTCAACCTGTCGCGCTGGGCCGAGAACTGGGGCAACCTGCGCGATCCGGCCAAGCGCGACGACCTGTTCGACCGGCTGAAATATCTGCCGCTGAATAGCGACGGTGATGTCTACCTCACTTTGTCGGGCGAGGCGCGCTTGCGGGTCAACCTCACCACCAATCCCAACCTGCGCGAGGTGCCGCACCAGCGACAGGATATTCGGCGGCTGGTCGGCGGTGCGGACCTCCACCTTGGCCCCCATGTTCGGCTGTACGGCGAGATCGCGCATGGCGGGATCTCCGGTCGTAATCTTGGCGCCCCCGCGGCGACGCTGCGCAACGACCTCGTCTTACAGCAATATTTTGCTGACGTTACTGCCGATGTCGGCGGCGTCGCACTGGGCGCGCGGTACGGCCGGCAGGAGTTCACGGACGGCCCCAACCTTCTGGTCTCCCAGCGCGACAACAATACCATCCGCTACACGCTGAATGGCCTGCGGCTGTGGGCGCGGGGCAGCAAGATGCGGATCGACCTGTTCGACCTGCGTCCCACCGCCTATGGCGACCTCGGTACCAGCGACGACATCAACGACCCCGCGCGCCGCTTTTCGGGCGCCACGCTCGGCTTCGTCCTGCCTGACACGTGGCTCGGCGGGTCGAAGCTCTATTTCGATCCTTTCGTCTGGCGTCGTCGCAACAAGGTCGGCGCGTGGGGCGGGCGGATCGGCCCGGCGACACGCTATTATGCCGGCGCGAGACTATGGGGCGATGCCGGCCGGCTGACCATCGACTGGTCGGTCAATCACCAATGGGGCACCTATCGCGATCAGGAGATCGATGCCTGGCAGGCCTTCTTCGCGCAGACCTGGCGGCTGGGGCAGCAGCCCACCGCGCCGCGGATCGGGTTCCACGCCGATTATGCCAGTGGCGGCGGCGGCTACGGCGACGGCAAGCTGCGCGACGCCTATGCGCCGTTCGGCAACAACATCTATTACAGCTACGCGCTGTTCCTGACCCCATCGAACCTGATCACGGTCGCTCCGAACCTGACCGTATCACCGGTGCCGAAGGTACGGTTGACGGCAGAATATCAGTTCGCCTGGCGCGACAGCGTTACTGACGCGGTCTACCGCGCGAACGGGCAGCCGTTTGCGGGGACGCAGAACATAGGCGATGCCAAGATCGGTGAAGTCGCGCGGGCGCAGCTCGTCTGGTCGATCAGTCCGCGACTGTCCTTCACCGGCCGCTACGAGCATCTCGCCGCCGGCCCGTCGCTGACGAAGGCCGGCTTCCGCAGCTCGGACTTTTTCGCCGGCTGGCTCAGCTTCCGCTTCTGACGGCAGGAGACACCCCATCACCGTCGCTCGACACGCCGCGGCCCGCGCGCTGCTGGCCGATCCGCTGACCAACAAGGGCACTGCCTTCACCAGCGAGGAGCGCGATCGGCTCGGGCTGCACGGGCTGCTGCCGCCGCACGTCGGCACGCTGGAGGGGCAGATCGCGCGCCGCCGCCGCGCGCTGGAGGCGCTGCCGGACGACTTCCACCGCTACGCCTTTCTGCGCGAACTTCAGGACACCAACGAGGTGCTGTTCCAGGCCCTGATCCAGAGCGACCTGTCGCGCATGCTGCCACTGGTCTACACACCCACCGTCGGGGAAGGCTGCCAGCGCTTCAGCGAGATCTGGCGACGCCCGCGCGGGCTTTTCCTGTCCTGGCCCAACCGTGACCGGATCGCCGACATCCTGGCCGATCCCGCGCTCGATCGGGTCAAGGTGATCGTCGTGTCGGACGGCGAGCGCATTCTGGGCCTGGGTGATCAGGGCGCGGGCGGCATGGGCATCCCGATCGGCAAGCTCGCGCTCTACACCGCCTGCGCCGGGTTCCACCCGGCCGAGGTGCTGCCGATCCTGCTCGATGTCGGCACCGACAATGCCGCGCTGCGTGACGACCCGCTCTATGTCGGCTGGCGCCATGCGCGCGTGCGCGGCGCTGAGTATGACGCCTTCGTCGACCGGTTTGTGACGGCGGTGGGGACACGCTGGGAAGACGTGCTTTTGCAGTGGGAGGATTTTGCCGGGGCCAATGCCTATCGCCTGCTCGACCGCTATCGCGATCGGCTGCTGAGCTTCAACGACGACATCCAGGGCACCGCGGCGACAGCGGTCGGTACATTGATGTCAGCGGTCGCGCGCGCCGGCGGGCGCCTTGAAGACCAGCGCGTCGTGCTGGTCGGCGCGGGGGCGGCCGGGACTGGCATTGCCGAGCTCGCGATCCGCGCGATGATCGCGCAAGGCATGACCGAGGGCGCGGCGCGGGGCGCGATCTGGGCGGTTGACCGGATGGGTCTGGTGGTCGCAGGACAGCCGGGCCTCACCCCGGCGCAGGCGGCGATCGCGCGCCCGGCCGCGCAGGTCGCCGCATGGACGCGCGACGCCGATGGCGCGATCTCGCTGGCTGAAGTCGTCCGCCGCGTCCGCCCCACCGTGTTGCTCGGCACCTCCGGGCGCGCCGGCACCTTTACCGAGGAGGCGGTGCGCGCAATGGCTGCCGGGACCCTGCGCCCGATCATCCTGCCGTTGTCGAACCCGACTACCCATGCCGAGGCGCATCCGGCGAACCTGCTTGCCTGGACGGAGGGCCGCGCGATCGTCGGCACCGGCAGCCCGTTCGGCGTCGCAGGCGTGGCGCAGGTCAATAACGTCCACATATTTCCCGGCGTCGGGCTCGGCGCATTGGCCTGCGGCGCGCGTGCGATCAGCGACGGCATGTTCCTGGCCGCCGCACGCGCCCTTGCCGATGCCGCGGCCCAAGCCGACGCCCTGCTGCCGCCGATCGAGTCCTTGCGCGACACTGCTCTCAGCGTCGCCCAAGCGGTCGCAGCGCAAGCGCTATCGGAAAAGCTCGAGAGCCGCCCCCCCGATTTTTCGAACGTATCGTGGCGACCTACCTACGATTAGGATCGCCATTCTGCCCTGACATCGTCAGTGGGTCCTGCGAGGCCCGCAACCGCTTGGGCGAGCTTGCCAGCGACCGCTCGCCGACATGGCTCCCCGACCGCGTGGGCCACGCAACGCGTACTATTGGGGCTGATCCACGCTGCTCGTAAGGTAAGTCGACTGCCGGCTACCGCGCAGTTCCGTGACCCGAACTCTTTAGCGGTTGCTCGGGAAGTCGTTGAGGGAGGAAAATAGGCGGGTGCAACCGCCGATATGGCAAGCTGGCGACGCCGGAAGAAGTGGTGCCCAGGGACGGGATCGAACCGCCGACACTGCGATTTTCAGTCGCATGCTCTACCAACTGAGCTACCTGGGCATCGAAGGCACGCGTTGGAGGCGCGCCTATAGGCGGGGGTCGGCGTCGCTGTCCAGAGGGCTGCTGTCGATTTCGGCGGCTTCGGCTTCGGTCGGCCGGGCGGGGATGCGATAGCCTTCGCCGAACCAGGCGAGCAGATCGCGATCGCGGCAGCCGCGGCTGCAGAACGGTGCGTGGGCCGGCACGGCGGGACTGCCGCAGACCGGGCAGCCGGCGCGGCTAGAGCGAGGGGTTCGCGACGTCGACATAGGCGGCCGATATGGGGAGCGCGGGATCGGGGCGCAACGCGACCGAGGCGCCGATCCGCCGTGACAGCGCCGCGATCCAGTCCGGCCGGGCGAGCAGCGGCATCGCGACCGGCGGCGCGGCGACCAGCGTGCGCGCGCCGATACCGGGTTCGCGTTCGGCGCGGCGCAGCAGCGCGAGCCCGGCGGCGAGCGCGGGATCGGCCTGCAGAAGTTCGGCAAGCGACGGGCGCGTGCGGCGGCGGACCAGCTGCAGAAAGCCGAAACCGTTGACGGCGGTGCGCTCGAACGGTTGCGGCACGACCGCGTCGAGCGCGGCGGCGGCGGCCTGCCGGGCGGCGCGATCGGGGACGGTCGGCAGATCGATGCCGATCGAGCCCGCGATCCCCATCCGCCGGATCGCGCGGCCCGCGGCGGTGGCGCCGGCGACGGCAAGATCGGCGGGGGGCAGCACGCCATCGACATCGAACAGCGCCATCGCCGGGGTAAGCGACAGCCGCAGCGCGCCGCCGGGAAAGCCGATCTCGCCGGTCGCGGCCTCCTCCAACAGTTCGGACCAGCCAGCCGCTTCCAGCCGGTCGGGCCCGTGCGCCGCGCAGTCGACGACGGGCAGGCCGGTGGCGGCGATCCGCGCGCGCAGATCGGGGCCGGGGCCGGGCACCGCGCCATCGGCGGCGGGGCGGACGCGGGGCGGCTTGGCGCGGCCCGCTTCGAACAGTGCCTCGCGCCCCACTTCCACGCGCAACGGCCGGCCCTCGCTCAGGCCATGCGGCAGCGGCTCCAGCCAGAGCTCCACGCCATCGGCGACGGCGATGCCGCGGCGGCCGGGCAGGGTGGCGCGGGCGAAGCGGGCATCGAGCACCGTGCCCGCACGCAACGCCCCGTCATCCCGCTCGATCGCGGCTTCAAGGATCGCGCCGTCTTTCACCAGCGCGGCGCGGGCTTCCCCTACGCCCGCTTCGTAGAGCCATTCAGCCACCGGCCACCAGGCCCGCCGCCAGCAGCAGCGCGCGCGTTTCCGCCAGCGGCAGGCCGATCACGCCCGAATGGCTGCCGTCGATGCGGCGGATGAACGCCTCGGCAAAGCCCTGGATCGCATAGCCGCCGGCCTTGCCTCGCCATTCGCCGCCGGCCAGATAGGCGGCGATCTCGGCCGCGGACAGCGGCTTGAAGACGACCATCGTATCCGACAGCCGGTGCCGCGCCACCCCATCCGCGCCGACCAGCGTGACTGCGGTCAGCACATGGTGGCGGCGGCCCGACAGCAGCACCAAGCAGGACCGCGCGGTAGCCTCGTCCTCCGCCTTGGGCAGGATCCGGCGGCCGGCGGCGACGACCGTATCGGCCGCCAGCACCATCGCGCCCGGATGGCGGACGGCGACCGCAGCGGCCTTTTCCACGGCCAGTCGGCGGGCATGATCGCGCGGCCGTTCGCCGGGCAGCGGCGCCTCGTCAATCTCCGCCGGGTCGACCGCATCGGGCACGATCCCGATCCGGGCCAGCAGATCCAGCCGGCGCGGGCTGGCGGACGCGAGGACCAGCCGCGGCGGCAGCGGCGGCGCGGCCCCCATCACTTGAACCGGTAGGTGATCCGGCCCTTGGTGAGATCATAGGGGGTCAGCTCGACCAGCACCTCGTCTCCGACGAGGACGCGGATGCGGTTCTTGCGCATCTTGCCGGCGGTGTGGCCGAGTATCTCATGATCATTCTCGAGCCGGACGCGGAACATGGCGTTGGGCAGCAGCTCCACCACCTGGCCGCGCATCTCGAGCAGTTCTTCCTTGGCCAAACAAAACCTCTTGCCTGATCGGGTGCCGAAAAAATCGCGCCGCCTTACGCCTTAAGCATCGAAAAGGGAAGCCGGGGCGCGGGGCAAGCGAGGGGGCACCGCCGCGTCCCGTTTCGGGACGAAGTTCACACCATGGACGCGCTAACGGGGCGGTCGGATGCAGGGATCGTTGCGTGCGGTTGTAACTTCCTTGCGGATGGACGTGGCCGGTCCGGCACCGACCAACGTCGCCCCTGCGCAGGCAGGACCCGATGACTTTGCGGTGTGGCAGTCCGACCATCAACTGGCCCGCCCGCCGGTTCGCCATGGCCGACGCCGGCTGCCCGAAGGAACAGCCATGGGCCCCTGCCTGCGCAGGGGCGACGGGAGGGCGGGCGCGCGATGGAAGGGGTCCGCCGGCGAACGGCACGCGGCCCCGGGCTGCGCGGGGCAAGGGGCTGCAATGAGGCATGGCCCCTTATCGCAGATTCGAGACCTGTAGGAAAATGGTTCAGTCGCGATCGGCGGTGCGCATCGCATCGGTTATGGCGATGGTGACAGCCACTTAATGGCTCGCCCATTGATTACACAGCCGCTAGGCTTAGGATTGGGACGAGATGGCCATTAGGGTTTCCGGGTCGGCGATGATAATCATGACGTCGAGCTATGGATACTCTATCATATAGAAGAGATAAGTATCTTAATCTAGCCAATGCCCGAGTTGCCCTCGAAAGCGACTTATGCTTGCTCTGATTTGCGTGCGCAGCCCAAGCAAGACTTTTGGATATCTCTCCGAGAACTCTCGTTGCTTGTGATCTCGGCAATTCTCAAGCATCTTGATGCGCCATTCAAAGATCTCATTTTGGATAGCGTTAGCGCTATTCGCGAGCTCGTTGAGACGGCTTCCGAGCTCGTACATTTGCATAACGGAAACTACTTCGTGGCGACGCGGTCCAGTCCATTTCGCGATTGTTAAACGAACGGCGTCGGGCATATCAGCAGCTGCGTGAACCCCGTGCACGACCTGATTGCGCCTGTCTTTCAGCCCACCGTTCAACTCTTTGCGTATAGCGTCCAGACGTGCTGGAAAGTGCCCTGGCAAGTTGGCGTCCCTAGCTAAATTTATAGCGAATCCGCACCGTGCAACCACGTCGGCTGAGCCGAACATGATGTATGTTTTTTCGAGTTTGATGTTCTCTATCGCGGCAATGCAGCCAAGGAGAAGGTGCTCAAGAAGTGCCCACTGAATGCAAACGTGGCCGATCGAAGACATTATCTTAAGCTGAGTGTCGTCGTGAGCGGCTGTCATCTTAAAATCCTTCTTAAGCGCTCATCATCTGACAGATCATGGTATCAATACTCTACCCAGCACTTGCTAAGCGGTTGGGGCAGCGTCTGGAAGCCCCCGCCCCACCGCGCGCCAGCCCAGCAGGGCGGCGGCCAGCAGGACCAGGGCGGCGAGCAGGAAGGCGGTGCCGGCCAGGGCGGCATCCAGCCCGGGCGCGATGGTGAGCGCGTAGATCCAGCCGAAGAACAGGGGCGAGACGATGCCGGCGATGCTGGCCACGCTGTTGTTGGCGCCCTGCAACTGGCCCTGTTCGGATTCGGAGACGCGCGCCGTCATCAGCGCCTGCAGCGTGGGCATCGCCAGGCCCCAGAGCGCGTTGGGGATCAGCGCGGCCGCGAACCACCAGCCGCTGGGGGCGATGCCCATCGCGGCGATGCCGGCCGCCCCGCCGACCAGCCCGATCAGCATCGTGGCGCGATCGCCGATCCGCTTGACGACGGGGCCGACGAGCACGCCCTGCACGGCCATGTCGAGCGCGCCGGCGGCGGCGAGCAGCAGCCCGACCTCGAGCGCGCCGAGCCCGTAGCGATGGCCGGCATAGAGGACATAGACCGCCGAGAAGAGATGGTGCGCGAAATAGAGCAGGAAGTTGACCGTCGCGAGCCGGCCAAGCTCGACCTGCGAGCGCAGCAGGCGGAGCGCGCCGAACGGATTGGCGCGGCTCCACGCAAAGGCCATGCGGCGATCGGCGGGCAGGCTTTCGGGCAGCACCGCCAGCCCATAGAGAAAGGCCAGCCCCGACAATGCGGCGGCCGCCCAGAAGGGGGCACGCGGGCTGATCTCGCCCAGTACGCCGCCCAGCAGCGGCCCGGCGATGAAGCCCGCGCTGAACGCCGCGCCGACCAGCCCATAGGCGCGGGCGCGGCCCTCGGGCGGGGTGATATCCGCCATATAGGCATAGGTGGTGGCGAAGCTGGCGGAGGTGATGCCGCTGAGGATGCGGCCCGCCGCCAGCCACCACAGATCGGGCGCGAGCGCCATCAGCACGAAATCGGCCGAGAGCCCCGCGCAGGAGATCAGGATGGTGGGCCGCCTGCCATAGCGATCGGACAGCGATCCGATGATCGGCGAGAAGAGGAACTGCATCGCCGCCCACAGCGTGATGAACAGCCCGTTCCAGAGGCCGGCGCGCTGGCTGGATCCGCTCATCTGTTCGATCAGCGGCGGCAGCACCGGGATGGTGATGCCCATCGCCATGATATCGAGCAGCGCGGTGACGAGGATGAAAGCGATCGCGGCGCGGCGGACGGGGGCGGGATCGGACATCGCCCCGGCCCTTAGCGCGGATGCCGGAAACGGCGAAGGGGCAGCCGCACTGTCGAGAGTGCGGCTACCCCTCCGTCAGCCCTGCGGGCTGCCACCTCCCCCGCCGGGGGAGGATTTCAGGTGGCGTGCGCCAACGCGGCGAGCAGCAGCAGCGCGACGATGTTGGTGATCTTGATCATCGGGTTGACCGCGGGGCCGGCGGTATCCTTGTAGGGATCGCCGACGGTATCGCCGGTCACCGCGGCCTTGTGCGCTTCGCTGCCCTTGCCGCCATGGTTGCCGTCCTCGATATATTTCTTGGCATTGTCCCAGGCGCCGCCCCCGCTCGTCATCGAGATGGCGACGAACAGGCCGGAGACGATCACGCCGAGCAGCAGCGCGCCGAGTGCCGCGAAGCCGTTGGCCTGGCCGGCGACCGCGGCGATCAGGAAATAGACCACGATCGGCGCCAGCACCGGCAGCAGCGACGGCACGATCATCTCGCGGATCGCGGCGCGGGTGACGAGATCGACGGTGCGGCCGTAATTGGGCCGGCTGGTGCCCGCCATGATGCCCGGATTATCGCGGAACTGGGCGCGGACCTCTTCCACCACCGAACCGGCGGCGCGGCCGACCGCCGTCATCCCGAACGCGCCGAAGATATAGGGCAGCAGCGCGCCGAGCAGCAGGCCGACGATGACGTATGGGTTGCTGAGCGAGAAATCGACCGCGAGATCGGGGAAGTAGATGCCCAGATCGGTGGTGTAGGCGCCGAACAGCACCAGCGCGGCCAGGCCCGCCGATCCGATCGCATAGCCCTTCGTCACGGCCTTGGTGGTGTTGCCGACCGCATCGAGCGCATCGGTGCGGACGCGCACCTCATCGGGCAGGCCCGCCATCTCGGCGATGCCGCCGGCATTGTCGGTGACGGGGCCATAGGCGTCGAGCGCGACGACCATGCCGGCCAGCGCCAGCATCGCGGTGGCGGCGAAGGCGATGCCGATCAGCCCGGCGAGCTGATAGGCGACGATGATGCCGACGCAGATGACGAGCGTGGGCAGCGCGGTCGCCTCCAGGCTGATCGCCAGGCCCTGGATCACGTTGGTGCCGTGGCCGGTCTCCGACGCCTTGGCGATCGACTTGACCGGGCGATAGCTGGTGCCGGTGTAATATTCGGTAATCCAGACGAGCAGCCCGGTGACGGCCAGGCCGACCATCATCGACCAGAACAGATCCCAGCCGGTGAAGCCGCCGGCGACCGCCTGGGCGGCGACGATGGCGGCATCGGGGGTGTCCACCGCCTCCACGCCGACCGCTTCGACGACGCCGCCGATCACGGCAGAAAGATCGCCCAGCACGAAGACGGAGACGAGCCAGATCGCCGGGATCGAGAGGATCGCGGTGGTGAGGAAGCCCTTGTAGAGCGCGCCCATGATCGACTGGCTGCGGCCGAGCCGGACGAAATAGGTGCCGATGATCGAAGTGATGATGCAGACGCCGCCGATCAGCAGCGGCAGCGACATCAGCGCCAGCAGCTGCTGCGCGGAGCCCTGCACCAGCAGCGCCGTCAGCACCATCGTGGCGCCGACGGTGACGACATAGGTTTCGAACAGATCGGCGGCCATGCCCGCGCAATCGCCGACATTGTCGCCGACATTGTCGGCGATGGTGGCGGGGTTGCGGGGATCATCTTCCGGAATGCCGGCTTCGACCTTGCCGACCAGATCGGCGCCGACATCGGCCGCCTTGGTGAAGATGCCGCCGCCCAGCCGCGCGAAGATCGAGATCAGCGAGGCACCGAACGCCAGCGCCACCAGCGCATCGATGACGATTCGATCCTGCGGGGCATGGCCGGCGGGACCGGTGAGGTACCAGAAGAAGATCGCGATCGCGAGCAGCGCGAGCCCGGCGACGAGCACGCCGGTGACCGCGCCCGCGCGGAACGCGGTGGTGAGCCCGGCCTGCAGCGACTGGCGCGCGGCTTCCGCGGTGCGCACGTTCGCCTTGACCGAGATGTTCATGCCGATGAAGCCGGTGACGCCCGACAGCAGCGCGCCGAGCACGAAGCCGACCGCCGAGATCGGGCCGAGGAACAGCGCGACGAGGATCGCGACGACCACGCCCACCACCGCGATCGCGGTATATTGCCGGGCCAGATAGGCGCGCGCGCCTTCCTGGATGGCGGCGGCGATATCCTGCATCTTCTCATTGCCCGCGGATGCCGCGAGCACCTGGCGACTGGTGACGATGCCATAGAGCACGGCCAGCAGGCCGCATCCGATGGCGAGATAAACAATCGGCATCCGCATCCTCTCCCTGTTGAACGCCGGCGTGCGGACGCCGGCGCGGATTATGCGCAGCGGTATGCGGACAATTCGACAGGCTGGCAAGCGAGTGTGCGGACGCTATCAGCCGATCCACCAAAGCAGAATCGAAGAGGAGAGCGCGATGCTGACCGTGCATCATCTGGGGATATCGCAGTCGGACCGGATCGTCTGGCTCTGCGAGGAACTCGGCATCGATTACGATCTGAAGCGATACGAGCGCGATCCGGTGACGAAGCTGGCACCGCCGGCCTATCGCGCGCTGCATCCGTTCGGCACCGCGCCGGTGATCAGCGACGGCGATCTGGTGCTGGGCGAGAGCGGCGCGATCATCGATTATATCGTGGAGCGGCACGGCGGCGGCCGGCTGCGCCCGAAGCCCGAGGATGCGGACTTCGCCGACTATCTGTTCTGGTTCCACTTCGCCAACGGATCGCTGATGCCGGCCGGCATGGTCGACATGGTGCTGGCGATGACCGGCGGCGGCGCTGACGGCAATGCCACGCTGGACGGCGTGCGCGACCGGCTGGAACGCGGCTACCGGATGGTGGAGGCGCGGCTGGGCGAGGTCGACTTTTTCGCGGGCGAGCGCTTTACCGCGGCCGACATCATCATGCTGTTCCCGCTGACGACGATGCGCGCCTTCGCGCCACGCGACCTGGGCCCCTATCCCAACATCCGCGCCTATCTGGCCCGGATCGGGGAACGACCCGCCTTCCAGCGCGCCATGCGGAAGGCGGAGCCGGACTTTCCACCGATGCTGGGGTGAGCATGGGCAGTCGCCCCGCGCGATCGTGCCAAACCGGCACAGCGGCAGTTTCGGACGCGCGCAGGTGACGGGTTCTGCGCGCGGGCGACGCCTTTCCCGATAGCCCCGCCAATCGCGGCCGGGCCGACAGGGGATGATCCATGCGCGCTCTTTTCATCGGCCTTGCCACAGTGGCCGTGGCCATCGCCGCACCCGCGTCTGCCGCGACGGTGCTGCTGACCTTCGAGAATGCACCCGCGCCGGGCGCCTGCGCGGCGACCAACGGCGGTGTCGCCAGCCAGCAATGCACCGGTACCAACCAGTTCGTCGGCCGGGATTACGGCACGACCGCCGAACTGGCGGTGCTGTTCCAGCCATATGGTTCCGCCGATCTGGCGTTCCGGACCGACGACCGATCGGGCGGGGCGGGCGATCTCGGCACCTATTCGGCCGGCAACAGCGATGCCGCCAGCGGCAATTACGCCGCGATCACCTTCACGCCTACCGCTGGCTATGAAGTCTCGTTCACCAGCCTCAACTATTTCCGTGGCACGGCGACATCTGCGCCGGCCCGGTTCCGGCTGCTCGACGAGAACGACATGGTGGTCTTCACACAGGACACCGGATCGCCCGGCACCACCAATCCGACGCTTGCGATCAACAGCGCCTATTATTCCGGGCCGATCACGCTGGAGTTCGCAAGCTTCAGCGGCATCGTGAGCATCGACGATCTGCTGCTGGACGTGCGCCAGATCGCAACCGCGGTGCCCGAGCCCGCATCCTGGGCGCTGATGATCGGCGGGTTCGGGATGACGGGGGCGGCGCTGCGGCGGCGCGGCCGGCCGCTCGCGCGCGCGACCGCGTGACCCGACCCCGCGGCGCGGCATGCCCGCCAAGGGCTTGATGCCGCGCCGGATCCGCGCGATGCCCGGCCCCGGGATGAAGGGGGGGGAGGACCGGGATGGCGCAGTTCGACGGCAAGGCCGTGCTGGTGACGGGCGCGGGATCGGGGATCGGGGCCGCGATCGCGGCCTTGTTCGTGGAGCGCGGCGCACGCGTGCTGATCGTGGACCGCGATGCCGTCGGCGGCGGCGCGGTGCAGCGCGACCTGGCCACGCAGGGCGAGGTGGCGCTGTTCACCGGCGATATCAGCGATCCCGACACCTGCGATCGCGCGGTGGCGGAGGCGTGCACCCGGTTCGGGCGGCTCGACATCCTCGTCAACAATGCCGGCGGCGGACGGCTGGTGCCGACCGAGACGCTGAGCAACGCGGACTGGCGCGAGATGCAGGCGGGCAACATGGATACCGCTTTCTTCATGTCGCGCGCGGCGCTGCAGCCGATGCTGGCTCAGGGCGCGGGCGCGATCGTCAACATCGCATCGGTGCACGGCCATGTCGGGCTGGCGCGGCACGTGGCCTATGGCGCGGCCAAGGGCGCGGTGGCGAACATGACGCGCGCGATGGCAGTGGAATTCGCCGCGCGCGGCATCCGCATCAACATGGTGAGCCCCGGTGTGATCCGCACGCCCGCGTTCGACAAGGAAGTGGGGGCGGCCAACGAACAGCCGTTCGCCGCCCTGCACCCGATCGGCCGGATCGGCACGCCGCGCGAAGTGGCGCAGGCGGTGTGCTTCCTGGCGAGCGACGAGGCAGGGTTCATCACCGGCACAAACCTGATGGTGGACGGCGGTTTCACGGCGCAGTGAGCGGCGCGGCACTGTCTCCCTGAGTCCCTGATCGGGACAGCATCAGTGTTGTCGGTTTCTTCCAATCGCCAATTCTTTACGGCAGGTTAACCGGCGTTCGAGTTCGTCACTCTGGGAGAATAGCCGTGAAGACACTTGCCTTTGCCGCCGTCGCCGTCGCCGCCCTGATGGGCAGCAGCGCCAACGCCGCGCTGACTGTTTACACCGATGCCGCTTCGTTTGCCGCGGCGACGACCGGCGCCGCCGTCGACAGCTTCGACGATCTGCCGCCCGGCAGCCCGCTCGATGCGTCGCTGACCCGCACCACGGGCGGCTACACCTACACGGTGAGCGATGATTTCAGCGTCCTCTATGGTGCTGGCAGCACCGATGCGTGGTTGTCGAACGACAATAACTCGGGCGTGATCACTTTCGATTCGTTCAGCCCGAACCTGACCGCGATCGGCGCCAACTTCTTCGGCTCCGACGTGTTCGGTGAGTTCACGGCGTCTCCGCTTGGCTTCGCCATCACGGCGACGGACAGCAGCGGTTCGGTGACGCAGCAGCTGTTCGACGCCACCACCAGCAGCTTCGTCGGCTTCACCACCGATTCGCAGCTGGTGTCGCTGAGCATCGTCGCGCTGGCGCCGAGCAACAGCTACTGGGCGACGGTGAACAACCTGACGCTGGCGCAGGTTGCCACCTCGGCCGTGCCCGAGCCGGCTGCCTGGGCGCTGATGATCGGTGGCTTCGGCCTGGTCGGTGGCGCGATGCGTCGCCGCGTGACGAAGGTCGGCTACGCCGCCGCCTGATCGCCGATCGCGGAATTGAAGACGCCGCCGGTCTCGCGATCGGCGGCGTTTTCGTGTCTGGGCCGGATCGAAGCCGATTGGCTTCCTCCGTTCATGTCGAGCGCAGTCGGGACACGTTACGTGACGCCTGCGGCACGTCCCTCGACTTCGCTCGGGACGAACGGATTCATATCAAGGCGTTGAGCTGCCCGTCAGTCGTGCTGATGGCCGAGGCTGGCGGGCAGGGGGACCGGTTGCCCATGTCGCAGCAGGGTGAGGCCAGTGCCGGGAGCAAGCCGGCCGATGCAGGCGATGCCCGTGATCCCTGCGGGCGGGGCGGGGGCGGCGAACAGCAGTTCATAATCATCACCGGCAGTGGCGGCATCGAGCGGATCGAGGCCGAGCTTGCGGGCGTCCGCCGATAGCGGCACTCGATCGAGATCGATCGTGACCGCCAGGCCGCTGGCTTCGGCGATCCGCGCGGCATCGATCAGCAGCCCATCGGACACGTCGCACATCGCGCTGACATGAGGCGCGAGCGCGCTGCCGAGCGCCAGCCGCGGTTCGGGGGTGCGATAGCGGGCGAGGAGGGCGGGCGGCCCATCCATTTCCCCGCGCGCGATCTGCAGGCCAAGACCTGCATCGCCGATCGTGCCCGATACGAACAGCAGATCGCCTGCTTGCCCGCCGCGGCGATCGGGCGCACCGCCCGCGGGTGCGCGGCCAATCGCGGTCAGGCCGAAACAGCGGGTGGGGGCGGAGACGGTATCGCCGCCCAGCAGCGGCACTCGATAGCGGGCGAGGGCCGTCGTGAGGCCATCGGCGAAGGCGGCATCCCAACCGGAATCGGACAGCGTATAGCCCAGCAGTGCGCCGACCGGTTCGGCGCCCTTGGCGGCGAGATCGGACAGGTTGGTGGCGACCAGCTTGTGCGCGACCGTGGCGGGCGGATCGCCGGGCAGGAAATGGACGCCCTCGACGATCATGTCGTGCGTGAGGACGAGATCGCCGAGGATCGCGGCATCGTCCATCAGCCCGCGTGCGCCGGGATGCGTGGCCGCCGCGCGCAGCCGGGCGATGAAGGCGGCTTCCGCGCTGATCATCGGCTACCGGATCGTCACCCCGGCGAACGCCGGGGTCCAGTGTGGCAGGCGTTGGCGCTTTTGGCTCTGGATCCCGGCGTTCGCAGGGATGACGAAGCGGGTGCGGCAGCGCCGCGGGATCACGCCCTGACGGCCTTGGCCACCCCATCGAGCAGGCCGTTGACGAAGCCCTTCTCGCGCTTGGCGTAAAAGGCATCGGCGACGTCGACATATTCGCTGATCACGGTAGCGGCGGGCACATCGGCGCGGGCGATCAGTTCGTAAGTACCGGCACGCAGGATCTGGCGCATCGGCTTGTCGAGCCGTTCGAGCGACCAGCCATCGGCCAGCCGCGCGGCGATGGCGGCATCGATCTCGCCGCAGCGCGCATCCACGCCGCGCACCAGATCGTCGAAGAACGCGATCTCGGCATCGGCATAGGTGACGCCTTCGATCTCCTTGCCGATGCGGTGCTGATGGAATTCATCGAGCAGGCGGGCAAGCGGGGTCGCCTCCATCTCGCGCTGATACAGCGCCTGGACGGCGGCAAGGCGCGCAGCGGATCGCGAGCGCGCGCGTTCGTTGGTCTTGGCGTTGGGCATAGCGGCCATCTAGGGTGCGCCCGCGCAATCGGCAACGGGCTTGAAGGGAGAGGCGGCATGGCCGGCATCGACGACCAGATCATCGAGACGCCGGATGGGCCGATGACCTTTGCCGAATGGAAGAAGAAGAACCCGGTCCAGCTGCCCTCGCGCCGGACCAAGGGCAAGAACCTGCCCAACAAGGTGAAGACGCGGACCGGCGAGTGAGGGGGCTCAGCCCCCCGCGAGGATGCCGGCGCCCAGCAGCAGCAGGATGCGCACATCGATGATGATGCCGGCTGCGCGCTTGTCCGCGACGAAGGCCGCGACCCGATCGAGCGCGATGCGGTGGACGGTGATGTCCTCGCCATCGACGCCGCCGCCGGCGGAGACGCGGGTCAGTCCCTGCGCGCGGACCAAAGTGAAGGTTTCGGAAACCATGCCGGGCGAGGAGGAGAAGCGGCCGAGCGCTTCGACGCGGGCCGGGCGATAGCCGGTCTCCTCCTCCAGCTCGCGCGCGGCGGCGGCCTCGATCGGCTCGCCGGCCATATCGTCCCCGACCAGACCCGCGGGCAGCTCGATCGTGCGCGCCTTCAGCGGCACGCGCCACTGTTCGACCAGCAGGACATGGCCGTCATCGATCGCGAGGATGACCGCGGCCTCGATATCGCGCGCGCGGCCGACATATTCCCAGCTGCCTTCGCGCTTCACGGTGATGAAGCGTCCCTGCCAGACGGTTTCGATCTCCGCGCTCACAGCTCGATCAGCCGATCGGGCAGCTCGTTCGGATCGGTGCCGGTGCGCGGGAATTCGCGGGCGAGCAGCGCGCCGATCGCGGCGATCGCGGCGACCATGCCATCGCCCGGGCGGCCGGCGCGGATCTCGCCCACGAGATCGGCCATCACATCGCCCCAGGCTTCGGCCGGCACGCGCGCGGCGATGCTGGCATCGGCGACGATCTCGGCACGATGCTCGGCCAGCGAGAGATAGAGCAGCACGCCGGTGCGGCTGGCGGTGCGGCGCTCGGCCCCGACCTTGAAGAAGGCGATCGCGGCACGGCGCACGCGGCGTGCCTTGGTGGCGCCGGGGGTGAGCGCCATGCGCAGCGGCATCCAGGCGAGCAGATAGCGCGCGACCAGGAACTTAGCGGTGAGTGTGAACAACAGGATGGTGAGCAGCTGCCACGACGGACGGCCCTGGCCCCAATCCTCGTGCACCAGATCGAGCAGCCAGACGAAATGGCCGGGGGTGGCGGCGATCACCGCCAGCGCCAGCAGCATCACCAGCAGCGCCCACTGATAGCCGACATCATGATAGCTGTCGGACTTGTCGGCGACGATCGTCAAGATCTCGCCATCGGTGGCCGCTTCGGCCGCGGTGACCGCGGCGGTGACGCGGGCATGATCGTCTGCGGTCAGTTTCATCACCAGCTGCCCGATGCCCCGCCGCCGCCGAACGATCCGCCGCCGCCGCCCGAAAAGCCGCCGCCCATCCAGCCGCCGCCGCCCGATGACGAGCCGAACCCGCCGCTGCGGCCGCTGCGGGCGGACGAGCTGAGCACGTCAGCGATGACCGGCCCCCAGACCCAGACATTGCTGCCACCGCGGCGGTGGCGGCGGCCACCCTTGTTGGCCGCGACCATCGCGATGACGATCACCAGGATCACGATCACCCAGAAGATGATCGCGATCGGGCTCGGCGTCTCCGCCCGATCACGCGCCTTGACCGCGGCATCGACCCTGGCCCGCGCCTCGGCATCGGGCAGGCGAAGCTGCGCGATCAGCGCATCGGTGCCGGCCATGATGCCGGCGGGCAGATTGCCGGCGCGGAAGGCGGGCAGGACCTGGCTCTGGATCACGACGCTGGAAAAGGCATCGGTCAGCACCGGCGTGAGGCCATAGCCCACCTCGACCCGCACCTTGCGATCGGCCGGCGCCACGATCAGGATCGCGCCATTGTCGACGCCCTTCAGCCCCACGCCCCAGGCGCGGCCGAGCCGATAGCCATAATCCTCGATTGCATAGCCCTGCAGATCGGGGACGGTGGCGACGATCAGCTGACGGCCGGTATCCTTTTGCAGCGCATCGAGCTTAGCCGTCAGCGCAGCTTCCTGATCGGCGGGCAGGACGTTCGCGGCATCGACGACGAAGCCCGTGAATTTCGGGAAGCTCTGCGCATAGCCGGGCGCCGCCGCGAAAAGCAGCAGCAGCAGCGCGGCAACGGCCCGCAGCAGCGCGAAGGGGCGCGGCAATGCGACGGGCAGGATCACCCCGCCTTCGGTTCGAAGTTGACGGTGGGGGCAGTTTCGGCGCCGGGAGCCGTTGCCTCGAACGTGGCCATCGGCTTGGCGCCGTGGAAGATCTTGGCACCGATCGCATCGGGGAAGGTGCGGATGCGCGTATTATAGGCCTGGACCGCGCCGTTATAATCGCGCCTGGCGATCGCGATCCGGTTCTCGGTGCCCTCGAGCTGCGCCTGCAGCGCGAGGAAATTGGCGTTCGACTTCAGATCGGGATAATTTTCGGTGACGACGAGCAGCCGGCCGAGCGACTGGCTGAGCGCACCTTGCGCCTGTGCGAAACGCTGCATCGCGGCCGGATCGGACAGCTGATCGGCGCTGACGTTGACCGCGGTGGCACGGGCGCGCGCCTCCGTCACCTGGGTCAGCACGCGTTCTTCCTGCGCGGCATAGCCCTTCACGGTGGAGACGAGGTTGGGGATCAGATCGGCGCGGCGCTGATATTCGTTCTGCACATCCGCCCAGCGCGCCTTGGCCGCTTCCTCTGCGGTGGGCACGCTGTTGAGCCCGCACGCCGCCACCGACAGCGCCGCGACCGGCGCCAGCATCCGCAGCTTCATCATCGTCGACCCCCCAAGTTCATCGTCTCGTTGGGCCCCCGATTACGCCAGCCACGGCCCGCCCGCAACGCAGGGCTTGATCTGGATCGATGTGCCGCCATGATGGCGGCGCATTCGACAATGGGGGTTGCACATGCTGAACGAGTTCAAGGCCTTTATCGCGCGCGGCAACGTGCTGGATCTGGCGGTGGCGGTGATCATCGGCGCGGCGTTCGGCAAGATCGTGACATCGCTGACCGACGACATCATCATGCCGCTGATCGGCAAGGTGGCGGGCGGCCTGGATTTCTCCAGCTATTTCGTGCGGCTGGGCGACGTGCCGGCGGACTTCAAGGGATCGGTGACCAGCTATGCCGACCTGAAGGCCGCGGGGGTGCCGCTGATCGGCTATGGCCAGTTCGTGACGGTGGCGGTGCAGTTCCTGATCGTGGCTTTCGTGATCTTCCTGATCGTGCGCGCGGTGAACCGGGCGATCCCGAAGCCTGCCGAAGCGCCGGCGGCACCACCGGCAGACCCGGCGGATGTGGTGTTGCTGCGCGAGATCCGCGACGAGCTGCGCGCGCGCAGCGGCGGCACGGTGATCTGAGCGGCGGGCCGCAAAACCGCGCCGCCGGACACTTCCCATTCATCATCAGCGGCCTATATAGGTCGGTGCCGGGTTCGCCCGGCTATGGTGATAAATGGTAGCGTGTAAGGCGCAGCGGACCCGGGGGCAGTACCCGGCGGCTCCACCATCATCGGCGCGTGGCGACCCTAGACGCCCTGCGCCGATCCTGACGGGGCCGAACCAGGATCGACGTGCGGACGAGCATTCTATTTTTGCCCGGCCTGATTGAGCCGTTAAACCGATCAAAACCACAAGTGCCAACGATAACGAGGCGCTCGCGATTGCCGCGTAATCAAGGCCTAACGGCTTAGATTACAAGGCTTGAACGCGGTTCGGGCCGAACCGGGCAACAGAATCGGATTCCAGCGGCACGGGGGGCGCCGGGCAACAGAAGCTCCCCACTTTTTCCTATCGCAACGGCCGCTGTCGTTGCCGCGCAGAAACGGTTCGTCGCAATTCGCGGAACCTTCGGCGCATCCCGCAGCTTGTCACCCCCACGCACCGGTCCGCCGGGCGTAAACAGACAGGGACGACAAGATCATGAAGAAGCTGATGACCGCCGCCGCGCTGAGCGGCCTGATGGCGCTGGCTGCTTGCGGCGGCAATGGCGACGACAAGCTGGGCGACCAGGTCGAGCAGAGCTACGACAACAAGGCCGACGCGCTCGACGCCGCGGCCGACAATGTCGTCGATGGATCGGCCACCGAGGACGCGCTCGAGAACCAGGCCGATGCGCTGCGCGAGGAAGGCGCGCGCAAGGAAGAGGCGATCGACGAGAGCGACGTAAACGCCGAGGGTATGAGCGGCGAGCAGAAGGCGGCGGTCGCCAACTCGATGTAAGTCGGACGGCCGGTTCAGGCCGGCCGGAGACGATGCGAGAGGGGCTCGGGCAACCGGGCCCCTTTTTCGTTGGTGGTATTCAATTCCTCCCCCGGCGAGGGAGGATCTAGGATGCGGCCTTGGCGGCGCGGCAGCGGTCCGAGCAATATTTCACCTGATCCCAGTCGCGCGTCCATTTCTTGCGCCAGGCGAACGGGCGCTGGCAGCTTGCGCAGATCTTGGTGGGCAGAGTGAGCTTCTTGTGCGCCATGCGCGGCCAACGTGCGGCAGGCGATTTGGTGGCTCGTGACAGCCCTCATTCGTCGCCCCTGCGTTGGCAGGGGCGACGGGAAGGGTAAGGCTGCCGTCACGCGCACAAAAAAAGGGGCTCCGCAGAGCCCCTTTTCCGTGATCGCCGGTGGACCGATCAGTCGTCGTTGCGGGTCAGGAAGGCCGGGGCGAAATCGGGCGCGGGGCCGTCATCCTTGCCGCCTTCGCTGCGCTCGCGACGCGGGCCGCGATCGCCGCGGTCACCGCCGTCGCGACGCGGACCACGATCGCGATCGCCGCCTTCGCGGCGCGGGCCACGATCGCCGTCACGGCGCGGGCCGCGATCACGATCGCCGCGCGGACGATCGCCGCCTTCACGCGCCTCGCGCGGCGGGCGGGTATCTTCCAGCTCGGCGCCGGTTTCCTGATCGACGACACGCATCGACAGGCGGACCTTGCCGCGCTGATCGACCTCGAGCACCTTGACCTTCACGTCCTGGCCTTCGGACACGACGTCCTTCGGGCTGGCGACGCGCTCGTTCTTCATCTCGGAGACGTGGACGAGACCGTCCTTGCCGCCCATGAAGTTCACGAAGGCGCCGAAATCGACGATGTTCACGACCTTGCCGTCGTAGATCTTGCCGATCTCGGGCTCCATCGTGATGCCTTCGATCCACTTGCGCGCGGCGGCGATCTTTTCCGGATCCGACGACGAGATCTTGACGGTGCCGTCATCCTCGATGTCGACCTTGGCGCCGGTGGTGGCGACGATCTCGCGGATCACCTTGCCGCCGGTGCCGATCACTTCGCGGATCTTGTCCTTGGGCACGCTCATCGTCTCGATGCGCGGGGCGTGGGCCGACAGTTCGGTGCGGGTGCTGTCGAGCGCCTTGGCCATCTCGCCCAGGATGTGGGCGCGACCTTCCTTGGCCTGCGCCAGCGCGACCTTCATGATCTCCTCGGTGATGCCGGCGATCTTGATGTCCATCTGCAGGCTGGTGATGCCTTCCGACGTGCCAGCCACCTTGAAGTCCATGTCGCCGAGATGATCCTCGTCGCCCAGGATGTCGGAGATGACGGCGAAGTCATCGCCCTCCAGGATCAGGCCCATCGCGATGCCCGACACCGGACGCGCCAGCGGCACGCCCGCATCCATCATCGACAGCGAACCGCCGCAGACCGTGGCCATCGACGACGAGCCGTTGGACTCGGTAATGTCGCTGAGCACGCGGATCGTGTAGGGGAACTCCTCCTTCGACGGCAGCACCGGGTGCAGCGCGCGCCAGGCGAGCTTGCCGTGGCCGACTTCGCGGCGGCCCGGCGCGCCGAAGCGGCCGACTTCGCCGACCGAATAGGGCGGGAAGTTGTAGTGGAGCATGAAGCGCTCGTACGACAGGCCGTTCAGCCCATCGATCATCTGCTCCGCATCGGCGGTGCCGAGCGTGGTCGAGCAGATCGCCTGCGTCTCGCCGCGGGTGAACAGCGCCGAGCCGTGCGCGCGCGGCAGGAAGTGGACCATCGCCTCGATCGGGCGGACCGTCTTGGTGTCGCGACCGTCGATGCGGCGGCCTTCCTTCAGGATCGCGGTACGGACGATCTCGGCTTCCACCTTCTTGCCGAGCTTGGCGGCCTTCAGGCGGGTTTCGGCGTCGGCATCCTTGAAATGCTCGTGCAGCGCCTTCTTCGCCTCGGCGATGGCGGCGACGCGATCGGCCTTGCCGGTATTCTTGTAGGCGGCGGTCAGGCCATCGCCCAGCAGCGCCTTGACCTTGCCCTTGAGCTCGCTCTCGTCGAGGCTCGGCAGCTCCCACGGATCCTTGGCGGCTTTCTCTGCCAAGCCGATGATGCCCTTGACGACCTGCTTCGACGCTTCGTGCGCGAACACGACGGCGCCGAGCATGACTTCCTCCGAAAGCTCCTTGGCTTCGGATTCGACCATCATCACCGCATCATGGGTGGCGGCGACGACCAGATCGAGATCCCCGGCCTTCACCTGCTCCAGGGTCGGGTTCAGCACATATTCGCCGTCGACATAGCCGACGCGGGCGGCACCGATCGGGCCCATGAACGGCACGCCGGAAATGGTGAGCGCGGCCGACGCGGCAACCATCGCCAGGATGTCGGGCTCGTTCTCGCCGTCATAGCTCAGCACCTGGGCGATGACGTTGATCTCGTTGTAGAAGCCTTCCGGGAACAGCGGACGGATCGGGCGATCGATCAGGCGGCTGGTGAGCGTTTCCTTCTCGGTGGCGCCACGCTCACGCTTGAAGAAGCCGCCGGGAATGCGGCCGGCCGCCGAATATTTTTCCTGATAGTGGACGGTGAGCGGGAAGAAATCCTGCCCGTCCTTGACCGAGCGCGCGGCCGTGACGGCGCACAGCACGACGGTTTCGCCGAGCGTGGCAATCACCGCGCCATCGGCCTGGCGGGCAACGCGGCCCGTTTCCAGCGTCAGCGTCTTGCCGCCCCACTGGATTTCCTGCTTCTTGATATCGAACATCTGGTTTCCTTGTCTCCGCACGCCCGATGCGTGCGGGGCCTATAGGAGGCGCTGCCTGCGCCTCTTGGTCGAGCCGGTAGCGGCTCGTTGGGTGGACGACCGGATTGCCTTCCACCCGTCATCCCGGACTCGGAGCCGGGATCCAGCTCCAGCGGCTGGAATGGACGCTTCCGCGTCCGTCACTTGCTGGATCCCGGATCATGTCCGGGATACGAAAAAGGCGCCCGAAAGGGCGCCTTTTCCTACTTGCGAAGACCCAGCTTCGCGATCAGCGCGGCGTAACGATCGCCGTCTTCCTTCTTGAGATAGGCCAGCAGCGAACGCCGCTTGTTGACCATCATCAGCAGACCGCGGCGCGAGTGATTGTCCTTCGCGTGGGTCTTGAAATGCTCGGTGAGGTTGGCGATGCGCTCCGTCAGGATCGCGATCTGCACCTCGGGGCTGCCGGTATCGCCATCGGCGCGGGCATTGTCCTTGATCAGCGCTTCCTTGCGCTCTGCAGTAATCGTCATCAATCTTCCTTCGCGACATCGGCCATGTTGAAGCCGCGCACGACCCGGATGACGGGCCCCGATACCTCTACCAGCGCGACGGGAACGGACCCTTCGATCGCCAATGCGAGGCCGGACGTGGCAGCAGTCCCGATCGCCGTCTGCCCCTGGCGGAGCAGCCTTGCCTGATCGGGGGTGAGGGCCAGAACCGGGATGTCGTCCAGTCCCGCCGTCAGCGGCAAGAGCGCTTCTTCAAGCCGGCGCGCCCTAGCAAGTTCAGCCAGTTTGTCCAGCGAAATCGCCTGCGCCAGCCCGAACGGGCCGGCTTTCGTGCGGCGGAGCATGGTGACATGGCCGACCGTGCCGCAGGCGGCCGCGATGTCGCGCGCGAGGCTGCGGATATAGGTGCCTTTCGAGACGCGGGCGGCGAATGTGGCTGAATCCGAGGTCGTCTCGAGCAGATCGAGCGCGTGAATCGTCACCGCCCGCATCTTCATTTCCACCGTCTCGCCGGCGCGGGCGCGATCATAGGCGCGCTGGCCATCGACCTTGATCGCGGAGTAGGCGGGCGGCACCTGTTCGGTCGGACCGGTGAAGCGGGCGAGGACGGCGGCGACAGCATCGGCCGAGGGCAGATGCGGGTCGATCGCGACGACCTTGCCTTCGAGATCGAGTGTGTCGGTCTCCGCCCCGAAGCGGACGGTGAAGTCATAGGCCTTGTCGGCATCGAGCATGCGGCCGCTGAGCTTGGTGGCCTCGCCCAGCGCGATCGGCAGCACGCCGGACGCGAGCGGATCGAGCGTGCCGCCATGGCCCACCTTGGCCTTCGCATAGCCGCCTTCGCGCAGCGCGCGCTTGACCGCGGATACGCACGGCGTGGAGCCGATGCCGATCGGCTTGTCGAGGATGATCCAGCCGTTCATCCGTGGCGCCCGCGCCAGTCACCGATCAGCAGCGAGAAGAGGGCGGTATCGCGGACATGGCCCGTCCAGGTGATCCGTTCCTGCCGCATCACGCCTTCCTTGACGCAGCCGAGCTTCAGCACCGCGGCCTGCGAACGGCCATTGCGTTCGTCGACGCGGAATTCGATGCGGCGGATGCCGGCGGCAAAGGCGTGGTCGATCATCAGCCGCTTGACGCGATCGTTGAGCCCGGTGCCGCGCGCGGCGGGCAGGATATAGCTGTTGCCGATCTCGACGATGCCCTTCCACAGATCGGGCACGATATAGGCGGTCATGCCGACCACGACGCCGTCCTCCCGGATGGCGAAGGGCAGGCGTAGCGGATCGGCGAGCAGCTTATCGAACTGGGTGTCGAACGCGGGGCCGGACCAGTCTGTGGGATAAAGCGGCCAGATCGCCTCGTCGGCGCCGGTGGCGGCGCGCAATGGTTCGCGATCGGCCGGCAGCAGCGGATCGAGCCGGGTGTCGGCCTCGGCCAGGGCGACGTGCAGCGCATCCCTCATGCGTCGATCCGTTCCATGAAGTGGCGGCGGCACAGCGCGACATAGCGATCATTGCCGCCGACTTCGGTCTGCGCGCCTTCGCGGACCGCGCGGCCGGCGGCATCGACGCGCAGGTTCATCGTGGCCTTGCGCCCGCATTCGCAGATCGCCTTGATCTCGGTCAGCGTGTCCGCCAGCGCCAGCAGCGCGGCCGAGCCTTCGAACAGCCGGCCCTGGAAATCGGTGCGCAGGCCATAGGCGAGAACGGGGAGGCCCTGCCGATCGCAGATGGCGGCGAGCTGGCGGACCTGATGCTCGCCGAGCCACTGCGCTTCATCGACCAGCACGCAGTGGAGCGGGGCTTCCGCGCGGCGTCGCTCGACCGCGGCGTAGAGATCGGTCTCGCGGCCGAAGACCGATGCCTCCGCCTCCAGCCCGATCCGCGAGGTGATCCGCCCGACCGCATAGCGATCGTCGACCGCGCTGGTCCACAGCATCGTCGCCATGCCGCGTTCGCGATAGTTGAAGCTCGACTGCAGCAGGATCGTCGATTTGCCCGCGTTCATCGAGGCGTAGTAGAAATAGAGCTTGGCCATGGCGCGCCGCCTTCCCACGACGCGCCAGCTGGATCAACGGGAGAGGGACATGCGGAGTGCAATCCCGATCGGGCTCGTACTGGCATTGATATCGTGCGACACCGCCGAGCCGCCCGCTCAGCCGCCCCGGGCGACCGCGGTGCGCGACCGGGTCCGCGCGATGACGCCGGGCGCGCGCAATGCCGTGTTCGTGCGCGCGATCCGCGATGCGGGTCAGACGTGCCAGTTTGTCGCCAACTCCGGCTATCAGCGCGAGCAGGCGGGCCTGTCGCTCTGGGTGGCGGACTGTGGCGGCGACGGTATTTGGGCGATCTATATCGGCGAGACCGGCGGCGCGCAGGTGGCCCGCTGTTCGGTGGGGAGCGATGGCCGGCCGAGGTGCGGAGCGGCGGGCTAGCCGGGCTCAGTCCAGATCCCGCGCCACCTTTGGATCGCGCAGCAGGCGATCGATGTGGCTGCCTTCGTCGAAGCTCTCGTCGATCAGGAATTTGAGCTTCGCGGCATATTTGAGGTTCACGCGGCGCGCGACTTCGCTCTGCAGATAGGCGGTGTTGGTGCGCAGCGCCTTGAGCACGCCTTCCTCCTCCTCGCCCAGCAATGGCTTCACGAACACGGTGGCGTGGCGCAGGTCCGGCGACATGCGGACTTCGGTGACGGAGACGAGATGGCTGGCGAGCGTGTCGTCATGCACGTCGCCGCGCATCAGCACCTCGCTCAGCGCGTGGCGCACCTGTTCGCCCACGCGCAGCGTGCGGACGGAGCGGCCCTCGGCGGTTTCCTTCTGGCGCATCTGCGCTCCCAACAGCCTGTCACCCCGGCACGAGCCGGGGCCACTCGTGGCCGGGGATCCCTCGGCCAGCGGAGATGCCAGCCTGCGCCGGCATGACGATCCTCGTTACAGCGTGCGCGCGCGTTCCTCGACCTCGAACGTCTCGAGATAATCGCCCGGCTTGATGTCGACGAAGTTGTTGCTGAAGGTGACACCGCATTCCAGGCCGGCGCGCACTTCGGCGACATCGTCCTTGAAGCGGCGCAGGCTGGCGATCTCGCCGTTGAAGACGATGACGTCCTCGCGGGTGATGCGCGCCTTGAGCGCCTTGCGGATGAAGCCTTCGGTGACGAGCAGACCGGCCGCCTTGCCGTGCTTGCCCGCCGAGAAGACCTCGCGCACCTCGGCCCGGCCGACGACGGTTTCGAAATATTCGGGGCCGAGCTGGCCCGCCATCGCGGCACGGATCTCGTCGAGCAGATCGTAGATCACGTCATAATATTTCAGCGCGACGCCATCGCGCGTGGCGATCTCGCGCGCCTTGGCATTGGCGCGGACGTTGAAACCGATGATCGGCGCCTTCGAGGCCGCGGCCAGGCTGACGTCGCTCTCGGTAATGCCGCCCACGCCCGAATGCAGGATGCGGACCTGGATGTCGGGCGTCGAGATCTTGTTCAGCGAGCCCACGATCGCCTCGACCGAGCCCTGGGCGTCGGCCTTGACCACCACCGGATATTGCTGGGCCTGCTTCTCGCGCAGCGCGGAGAACATCGATTCCAGCGAGGCGGGCGCACTGGTGGTGCGCTTCTGCTGGATGACGCCGGCGCGATAGGCCGCGACCTCGCGCGCACGCGCTTCGTTCTCGACAACCGACAGCGGATCACCCGCCGACGGCACGCCCGACAGGCCGAGCACCTCGACCGGCACCGACGGGCCGGCAAGCTTCACATTCTTGCCCTTGTCGTCGACCAGCGCGCGGACCTTGCCGCTTTCCGCGCCGACCACGAACACATCGCCGACCTTCAGCGTGCCGCGACGGACGAGGATGGTGGCGACGGCGCCGCGGCCCTTGTCCAGCGTCGCCTCGACCACCGTGCCTTCGGCGGCGCGATCGGGATTGGCGCGCAGCTCCAGCAGTTCAGACTGGAGCAGGATCTTCTCGATCAGCTCGTCCAGCCCGGTCTTCTTGAGCGCGGAGACCTCGACCTCCTGGACGTCGCCGCCCATGCTCTCGACCTGCACGTCATGCTGGAGCAGCGCCTCGCGCACGCGCTGGGCATTGCTGCCCGGCTTGTCCATCTTGTTGATCGCGATGATCATCGGCACGCCTGCGGCGCGGGTATGCGCGATCGCCTCGATCGACTGCGGGCGCAGCCCATCGTCGCCGGCCACCACGATCACCACGATATCGGTGATGTTGGCGCCGCGCGCACGCATGTCGCTGAACGCTTCATGGCCCGGCGTGTCGAGGAAGGTGATCTTCTCGCCGCTGGCCACCTGCACCTGATAGGCGCCGATATGCTGGGTGATGCCGCCCGCTTCGCCCGCGGCGACATCAGTGCCGCGCAGCGCATCGAGCAGGCTGGTCTTGCCGTGATCGACATGGCCCATGATCGTGACGACCGGCGCACGCTGCACCATCGTCTCGTCGGCATCGACGTCGACCGTCGCATCGAGATCGATGTCGCTGTCGGACACGCGCTTGATGTTGTGGCCGAACTCGGTGACGAGCAGCTCTGCGGTATCCTGGTCGATCGTGGCGTTGATCGTGACCGGGCTGCCCATCTTGAACAGCGCCTTCACCAGATCGGCGCCGCGTTCCGCCATGCGGTTGGCGAGCTCGCCGACGGTGATCGTCTCGGGCACCACGACATCGCGGATCTGCTTGGCCTGCGGACCGCCGCCCATCTGGTGGGCACGGCGCTCCTTCTCGCGCGCCCGCTTGAGCGCGGCGAGCGAGCGGGCGCGGGCGCCTTCGTTGCCGTCGTCGAGCGCACGGGTGACGGTGAGCTTGCCCGACTGGCGACGATCGTCGCTCTTGCGATCCCGCGATGCAGGGCGGGCGGGCTCGGGCCGCTTGGGCGCGATCACGGGGGTGAAGCGGCGCGGCGGCGGGAAGCCGGGCTTGCGCTCCTCGGCGGTAGGCTCGGCCGCAGCGGTGGCGGCCGGCTCGGCGGGAGCTTCGGCAGCCGGCGCGGCCGGTGCTGCCGGTGCCTCAACCGGGGCAGGCGCGGGCGCGGGAGCCTCCACGGGGGTCCGCTCGCCAGCTTCCTCGGCGCGGCGATTCTCCTCGGCGCGACGCTTCTCTTCCTCGCTCGCCTCAACGCGGGCGCGATCCTCGCGGCGGCGGGCTTCCTCGAGCGCGGCCATGCGCGCCTCGTCGGCTTCGCGCAGCAGGCGTTCCTGCTGCTCGCGCCGCTCGAGCGGGCTCAGCGCGCGCGGCGCCTGCGCCGGGCGCTGGGGCGGGGCGGCAGGCGCCGGCGCGGGCGCCGCGGCGACGGGGGCCGCAGGCTCGGGCGTGACGGGCGCGGCTTCCTGCACCGGGGCGGCCTCGGCCTCACCCGGCTTGCCGAGCACGCGACGGCGCTTGACCTCCACCACCACGGTGTTGGAGCGGCCATGGCTGAAGCTCTGCTTCACCTTGCCGGTCTCGACGGTCCGCTTCAGGCCCAGCGGCGCGCGCATCCCCAGCTTCGGCTTGTCGTTATCGCTCATACGGTCGTCGAAACCCTCACTTTGTCAGCGCCGATGGGCCTTGCGATGCGTTATCGCAAGGCTCGGAGCCTTCCTGTCGTCCAATAAAGCCGCGCCACCGGCCGAGTGTCCGCGCGACGCGCGCGGCGGCAGCCGGCGCGATCAGCGCGGCATGTACCACATTTTCGCGTCCCAAGGCCAACGACAATGTGGTGCGGTCCGCCGGGATTACGAGTCCCCGCGCGCCCGAACCCTCTTCGTCCAGCCCCACGCGCAGCGCCTGATCGAGCTTGCGGTTGCCATCGGCGCTGGCATCGGCGGCGTGCAGCAGCAGCGCGACCTGGCCCTTGCGGGCATGATCGACGATCCGGTCGCTGCCGGTGACGAGCGTGCCCGCCTTGGCCTCCATCCCCAACCGGTCGAGCGCATCACGCGCCAGCGCGGCTTCCACCCGATCGGGCAGGTCGGCGGGCACGGTGACGTCGCCGGTCTTGAAGGCGCGGGCCAGCGCGGCGCGCAGCTTGCCCTTGGCCAGCGCCGCGGCGAGCGCGGGCTTGTCCACCCCGATCCAGGCGCCGCGGCCGGGCGCGCGGGCGCGCACGTCGGGCGCGACCTGCCCATCGGGGCCGAGCGCGAGCCGGATCAGATCCGCACGCTCGCCATGCGCGCCGGTCAGGATGCAGCGGCGTTCGGGCACGTGGCGCTTGGGCCGGTCCCTGCCTTCGCCGTTCGTGTCGAGCGCAGTCGAGACACGCTGCGCGCCATCAGCGGCGGGCGCAGCGTCCCCCGACTTCGCCCGGGACGAACGGTCGTTGTCGGATGCTATCCGATCGAGGCGATCATTGTCCGCCATCCGCAGGAGCGTCCTCCTGCACTTCGTCGTCGAACCAGCCGGCGGCCTGGCGGGCGGCCATGATGATCTCCTGGCCCTGCTCCATCGACAGACCATATTCGCCGAGCACGCCGCCCTTGTCGACCGGGCGCGGCTTGGCGGGGCCGGTCGTCTCGGCGCGGCGGCGCGGTTCCTGGCGCTTCTTCTCGATCAGCTCGTCCGTGGCGAGATCGCCAAGATCGTCGAGCGTCTTGATGCCCGCCTTGCCGAGCGTGACCAGCATCGCTTCGGTGAGATAAGGCATTTCGGCCAGCGCATCGTCGACGCCCAGCGCCTGGCGCGCCTCGCGATTGGCCTGCTCCTTGCGGTCGAGCGCTTCCTGCGCGCGGCTCTGCAGCTCGGCCGCCAGCTCCTCGTCGAAGCCCTCGATCGAGGCGATCTCGTCGGCCTCGACATAGGCGACTTCCTCGAGGCTGCCGAAGCCTTCGGCCACCAGCAGCTGGGCGAGCGTCTCGTCCACATCGAGCTCGTTCTGGAACAGCTCGCTGTTCTGGACGAACTCGCGCTGGCGCTTCTCGGAGGCGTCGGCCTCGGTCAGGATGTCGATCGCGGAGCCGGTGAGCTGGCTGGCGAGGCGGACATTCTGGCCACGACGGCCGATGGCGAGCGACAGCTGATCGTCGGGCACGACGACCTCGATCCGGCTCTCCTCCTCGTCGATCACCACGCGGGCGACATGCGCGGGCTGCAGCGCGTTGACGACGAAGGTGGCGGTATCGGGCGACCAGGGGATGATGTCGATCTTCTCGCCCTGCATTTCCTGCACCACCGCCTGCACGCGGCTGCCCTTCATGCCGACGCAGGCGCCGACCGGATCGATCGAGCCGTCATGGCTGATCACGCCGATCTTGGCGCGGCTGCCGGGATCGCGCGCGGCGGCCTTGATCTCGATCACGCCGTCATAGATTTCGGGCACTTCCTGCGCGAACAGCTTCTTCATGAAATCGGGGTGCGCGCGGCTGAGGAAGATCTGCGGCCCGCGATTTTCGCGGCGCACGTTCAGGATCAGCGAGCGGATGCGATCGCCGACACGGACGACTTCGCGCGGGATCTGCTGATCGCGGCGGATCACGCCTTCGGCGCGGCCGAGATCGACAACGACATGGCCGAATTCGACGCGCTTGACGACGCCGGTGATCAGCTCGCCCGCACGGTCCTTGAACTCCTCATGCTGGCGCTCGCGCTCGGCATCGCGGACCTTCTGGAAGATCACCTGCTTGGCGGCCTGCGCGGCGATGCGGCCGAATTCGATATTGGGCAGCGGATCGACGATGAAGTCGCCGACGGCGGCGCCCTTCTCCAGCTTCTGCGCATCGGCGACCGAGACCTGCTTGAAATAGTCCTCGACCTGCTCGACCACCTCGACCACGCGCCACAGCCGCATGTCGCCCTGCTTGGTATCGATCTTGGCGCGGATGTCGTTCTCGGCACCGTAGCGCGCACGGGCGGCGCGCTGGATCGCGTCTTCCATCGCCTCGATCACGATCTCGCGATCGATCAGCTTTTCCTTGGCCACCGCATCGGCGATGGCGAGCAGCTCGGCCTTGTTGGCGGAAATGGCGGTGGCCATCGCTTGTCCTATCCTTCTTGCGTAAGGTCGTTCGCGCCTTCGAGCGGCGCTTCGTTTATGAATTCGTCGACGCCCTCGGTCGGCGCTTCTTCGATGAACTCGTCCGCTCCCGCGGACGAGAGGGGCGCAGTCGCCTTCATCAGGGCATCGGTGAGGATGAGCTTGGCGGACTGGATCGCCGCGAACGGGATCGTCATCTCGGCCGACTTTTCCGGCTGGACGACGACAGCATCGCCCGCGACGCCGATCAGCCGCGCATCAAACTGCTTGCGACCATCGATCTTCTCGACCAGCTTGATGCGCGCATCGAACCCGGCCCAATCCTCGAAATCGGCGAGCCGGGTGAGCGGCCGATCGATGCCGGGAGAAGACACCTCGAGCCGGTATGCTTCCTCGATCGGATCATTGGCATCGAGCACATCGGAGATGCGGCGCGAGAGCGCCTCGCAATCGGCGATGTCGAGCTGGCGCGTGTCCGGCCGCTCGGCCATCACCTGCAACGTGGGATCGGACTTGCCGCCGAACATCTGCACGCGCACGAGCGACAGGCCGAGCGCTTCGGCCTCGGGTTCGATCAGGCGCGTCAGTTCGGCGATGTCCGCCATGCAGTCTCCGGATAAGCGGCCTCGGCGCCGGCCCCGGGAGGGACCGACCTCGGCAGTGTTTCCAATGTCGAAGAAGCGCGCCCTATAATCGAGTCGCTGCCGCTGAGCAAGGGCCGCGGATCGGCGCCGTCAGCTGCGCGCGAGCGTCGTTTCTCCGCCGGGCGCGACGAACGCCTCGATCCTGTCCTCCGCCCGGTCGGCGGCGATGTCCGCCACGGTAACTGCTTCCTGCACCCGGCCGGGCTTCACCCCGGGAGCGACGAAGCGGCGCAGGCGCAACGCCGGCTTTTCCACCAGCCACCACGAGGCGATCGCCAGCGACATGATCAGTGTGATCGAGATGCCGAAGTGGATGAACCAGCTATGCGTCCACGTGCCCAGCGCGGCGACCGCCTGCTGGATCGGATAACCATACAGATAGATGCCGTAGGAATAGTCGCCGCTGGCGACGAACCCATTGCGGCGCGGATTGCAGAGCCCGAGATAGCAGGTGACATAAGTGGTCGTGACCACGCTGAAATAGTCGCCACCGCGCACGCACAGCAGGATTGCGGTCGTGAGCGCCGCCGCGATCGCGAGGTTGCGATTCCACGGCACGAGCGCGCGGTAGCGGTAGAAGATCACCCCCCACAGGAACGCGACGACGAGGTTCAGCCCCTGCGACAGGATGATCTTCTCGTAGGCGAGATAGAAGGTCACGAGTTCGAGCGCGCCGATCAGGATGAACAGCGGCCAGCCCTTCTTGTAGAAGGACAGCACGAGGCAGACCGACAGCGCGATATAACAATAGAGTTCGTACGGCAGCGTCCAGAGCTGTCCGTTCACCGTGAACGGGCGTGGGTTCGATTCGAACAGCCCAGGCAGGCGGTACTGAACATGGCCGAGCAGGTTCCAGAAATAGGCGTGGAACTCAGGATCGGCGAAATAGGCGGACAGGGCGACGGTCGTGAAGATCGGTCCGATCACGAAGGCGGACAAGGTGATCTCGACTGCGAGCGCCGGCCAAAGTCGGAGCAGCCGCAGTCCGATGAAGTTTCGCAGATGGGGCGTACGTTCCAGCGAACCCGAAACCAGGAAGCCGGACAGCGCGAAGAACATGGGCAATATCAGTAGGATCGGCCGATGGAATGGGCTTTCCTGAAAGCCTTTCAACCATACCGGATCATTGATCATCGCCCAGGTGTGGACGACCACGACGCTGATCGCGAGCGCGAGCCGCAGATAGTCGAACCCAGCAGGTCGATTATTGGTTTCGGCAAGTCGCTCGCCAAGGGTTTGCCCGCCGAACAGCGCCAACATCGTCTGGTTCCCTCGATTCGATTGACATGGGTTATCGTTGTGCGCTGCAGCGTAGTCAAACCGGATAGAGAGTTAAGCACCGTCTCTGGATGGAACACGCCGCGCAACCGTCGCATCGGGCGGGCGTTCTGCCTCGAAACCATCTTCTGGAGATTTCGCATGAAGCATCGTTCGGGCGCGATCGTCGCCTCTGCCCTGGCGTTCGCGGTGGCAGGATGCGGCAATGCCGCGACCGTAGTGCAGGGTGAAGCGGCGCCTGCCGGCGGCAAGCCCTTCACGGTCACGCCGGTCGCCGACTTTCAATCGCCCTGGGCAATGACCTTCCTGCCCGACGGGCGGATGCTGGTGACGGAGAAGGCAGGCACGCTGCAGCTGGCCAGCGCCGACGGCAAGGCGAAGGCCGCGGTCGGCGGCGTGCCTGCGGTCGACAGTGCCGGGCAGGGCGGACTGATGGACGTGGTGCTGCACCCGAAGTTCGCCGAGAACGGGCTGGTCTATCTCAGCGCGTCGGTCGCCGGGCCGGGCGGCAAGGGCGTGGTGCTGATGCGCGGCAAGCTGGCGGAAGCGGGCGGGAAGGCGACGCTCGAGGGCGTGCAGACGATCTTCACCGCGACCCCGTTCGTGGAGGGCGACGGCCATTATTCGGGCCGGATCGCCTTCTCGCCAGACGGCCAATATCTGTTCTTCACCAATGGCGAGCGCCAGAAGTTCAATCCGGCGCAGGACCCGAAGGCGACGCTGGGCAAGGTGCTGCGGCTGACGCCGGACGGCAAGCCGGCGCCGGGCAATCCGCTGGCCGCCAAGGGCTTCCACCCCGCGGTCTGGAGCTATGGCCACCGCAACCTGCTGGGCATCGCGTTCGACGCCCAGGGCAATCTGTGGGAACAGGAGATGGGGCCGAAGGGCGGCGACGAGGTGAACCTGATCCGGCCCGGGCTGAATTATGGCTATCCGCGGGTTTCGAACGGCGATCATTATGACGGCAAGCCGATCCCCGATCACAAGCCGGGCGACGGCTATGAGGCGCCGAAAGTGAGCTGGAACCCGGTGATCTCGCCCGGCGGGCTGATGATCTATTCGGGCGCGCTGTTCCCGGCGTGGAAGGGCGACGCGTTCATCGGGGGCCTGTCTTCGAAGGCGCTGGTGCGGGTGGACCTGAACGGCACCGGCGCCACCAAGGGCGACCAGTGGGACATGGGCGAACGCATCCGCGCTGTGGAGCAGGGCCCGGATGGCGCGATCTGGCTGCTGGAAGACGGCCAGCGCGGCGGACAAGGCCGGCTGCTCAAGCTGACTCCGGCGGCCTGATCGCCAGCCGGCCCGGTCCGGCCTGCGTGCATCGCGACGCACGGCCGGATCGGGCAGCGGCTTGAATGGGTGTCGGCTGGCCCGACGTCTCGGGATCTTCTCCAGATCAGGCGGTGAACGTACTGCTTACGCGCCTGTATCCTCGATCAGTTAAAGCATCTGAGCGATCTCTGGTCTTGAAAGAACACGTCGATATTCAAGCTGGCGCCATCATATCGCTATGTAAACTGTTTCAATCAACCAAGACTATGACTGGTGATACTGTCGAAACTTCAGCGTGGCTGCAGCAGAACTTGGTCTTCCGTCGAAAGACAACATATATGGTATAATACTAATCGAAATCAGCCAGATTCCGGCGTGCGCGGCGCAACCCCGATTGTTGCGGTACGTTGCTGCGGAAGGGGATCGGACCGGATCGCCGCCTTCCTGCCAAGGAGCCGCCTCTGGTGTATGTCCTCTCGATCGCGCTCGGCGGTTGCCTCAAGGGTCCTCCCGTCGAATTCGGGCTTACCGGGGACACCGGCGGACATATCACCTACGCGCTCGGCGCCGCGCAGGCGCTGGCCGCGCGAGGCGATGTCGACCGGGTCGAGATCGTGACGCGGTTGATCGAGGATGCGACACTGGGACCGGCCTATGCGGTGCCGTTCGAGCCGCTGTCGGCAAAGCTGGCGGTACGCCGGATCGCCACAGGAAACCGCGCCTACCTGACCAAGGAGGCCAATGCCGCGGACCGGCCGGCGTTTGCGGACGCGCTGATCGCGCATCTGGCCGCGCAGGATCGTCTGCCCGACATCATCCATGCCCATTTCGCCGATGCGGCCGAGGTCGCCCGGCTGGTGCGCGCGCGGCTTGGCATCCCGTTCGTCTACACCGCGCATTCGCTGGGCATCGACAAGGCCGAACATGGCGTCGCGACCGAAGGCCTGGACCGTCGGATCGCCGAGGAAGATCGCGCGATCGGCGCGGCCGACCTGATCATCGCATCATCGCGCGACGAGGCGGAGCGGCAGCTGATGCTATATCCATCGGCCTGCCCGGCGCGGATCCACTGCCTGCCCCCCGGAGCCGCGATCGGCGATGATGCGCCGGCCGATGTCGCGCGGGCACAGGCGTTGATCGCGCCGTTCCTGCGCGACCCGGCCAAGCCGATCATCCTGGCGATCGCACGGCCGGTGGCGAAGAAGAATCTCGCCGGCCTGATCGATCTCTACGGCCGCGATGCGGACTTGCGCGCGCGGGCGAACCTGGTGATCGTAGCGGGCCTGCGCGACGGGCCCGATTGCGGCGAGGACGAGCAGCGGGCCGTGATCGCATCGCTGCTGGCCGGCCTGGATGCGCATGATCTGTACGGCAGCCTCGCCTTGCCGAAGCGGCATAGCCAGGCCGACATCGCGGCACTCTACCGCCTGGCGCATGACAGCCGCGGCGTGTTCGTGAACCCCGCGCTGACCGAACCCTATGGCCTGACGCTGACCGAAGCGGCCATCCATGGCCTGCCGGTTGTGGCGACGTGCCATGGCGGGCCTGCGGATATCGTCGCGACGCTCGGCCATGGCCGCATCGCCGATCCACGCAAGCCGGCCGAGTTTGCCGACGCGATCCGCGCGCTGCTGACGAATGCGCATGAATGGGCACGGGCGGCCGAGGCGGGGCGGCAGCGCAGCAGGGCGCTGGATTGGCATGGCTATGCCGCGCGCTTCATGGCGATCGTGAACGGGCTGCTCGCCGCGCCCACCGTTGCGCCTGCGCCGGGCCGGCTGCTGCTCTGCGATATCGACAATACGTTGACCGGCTGCCTGGCGGGGGCGGGCCAGATGGCGACCTTCCTGGCCGCGCAGCCCGATCTCGCCTTCGGGGTGGCGACCGGGCGATCGCTGCAGGAAGCCGAACGGTTGCTGCGCGAATGGGGCCAGCCCGATCCGCGCGTGATGATCACGTCGGTCGGCAGCGAGATCTATTGGCGGCACGGTTCGCGGCTCCAGGCCGATCGGGACTTCGCAAGCTGGATCGACGCGGATTGGGATCCCGACCTGTTCGACGCGGGCGTCGCCGCCATCCCGGGCGTGGAGCGGCAGCCGCCCGTGGAGCAGCGGCGCCACAAGCGCAGCTATTTCGTCGAGGACCCGGTCGCGATCGCGGCGGTGCGCGCGGCGGTCGCCGATCTGCCGGTGCGTGTAATCCACAGCCATGGCCGGCTGCTCGATATCCTGCCGCGACGCGCGGGCAAGGGCGCGGCGATGGACTGGGTGGCACGCAAGCTGGGGATCGCGGCGGAACGGGTCTATGCCGCAGGCGACAGCGGCAACGATCTCGATATGCTCGATACGGTGCGCAACGGCATCGTCGTCGCCAACCACAGTGCGGAACTGGTGCCGCTGCTGGGACGGCCGAGCATCTATCTGGCACGACGGCCGCATGCCGGCGGCGTCGTCGAAGGGATGCGCGCGTTCGCTCTGAAGGACGCGGCATGAAGCGTCCGATCGGCTATTTCGTGCATCACCAGGGGCGCGGCCATGCCGAGCGGGCGGCCGCGATCGTGAACGCGCTGCCCGCATCGCGCCCGGTGACGCTGTTCTGCGCGCGCGATGACATCTTCCCGGTGCTGCCGGCGCATGCCCGTATCGAAGTGATCCCCTCGCTGTTCGAAGCGCCGGCCGATGCCGCGCCGGCGCTGGCCAATGCGCGCACGCCCGATCCGCTGCACTGCGCGCCGCTGGGATGGGGCAGCATCACCCACGCGATCGCGACGATCGCGGCATGGTTCGATCAGGCGCGACCCGCGCTGTTCATCACCGATGTCTCGGCCGAACTGGCGCTGCTGGCGCGGATCGCATCGGTGCCGTGCATCAGCGTGCTGCAGCATGGCCAGCGCGACGATCCCGGCCATGCAGCGGCCTATCAGTCCGCAATCGGCATCCTGGCGCCCTATGCACGGGCGCTGGAACAGCCGGGCCGGCCGGGCTGGATGGCTGCCAAGACACATCATGCACCGGGCGTGGGGATCGATGCGGCAATGCCCAGCCGCGGCGCCGCGCGGGCCGTGCTGGGCCTGCCGCAGGATGCCGAGATCGTGCTGGTCGTGGCCGGCGGCGGCGGCACCGGTACCCCCGGCACGCCGCTGACGCTGGGCGCGCGCGCCGAGCCGGATGCGCTGTGGCTGTCGATCGGCGCGGTCGAGCGCGAATGGCACGCGACCATGCCGGGCAATCTGCGCCATCTTGGCTGGGTCGACTGTCCCGAACTGTACATCGCGGCGGCCGACCGGATCGTGTCCTCGGCAGGCAACACCACCGTTCACATGATCGCGGCGGCGGGCCGGCCGTGGATCGTGGTGCCCGAATGGCGCTATTTCGATGAACAATTGTGGAAGGCACGCATGCTGGATCAGGCCGGCGCGGCGGTGATGCTGGATCACTGGCCCGCCCATGCCGCCGCGTGGGCAGAGGCCTGGGCGCGCGCATCGACAATCGGCCTCACCGCGCAACATGCGTTGGTGGATCCGCAGGCGGCGCACCATGCCGCCGCCTGGATCGAGGCGCAGGCCGACGCGGCCTGGGCCGTGCCGGCGATCGAGATCGTCACCCCGAACGCCATCGAGACCGCAATCGCATGACCCTATCGATCTGTACGCTTGCGGCCGGACGCGCCGATCATCTGCGCAACCTGGTGATCGGGCTGAACGCGCAGGCCCGGCAACCCGACGAACTGGTGATCGCGGTGATGCAGGCCGAACCCTATGACCTGCCCGATACCGCCTTTCCGATCCGGCAGCTGATGGTGGGGGCAGGCGGGATCCCGCTGGCCGCCGCGCGCAACGCCTCCGCGACCGCGGCCACCGGCGAGACGCTGATCTTCCTCGATGTGGACTGCATCCCCGAGCCGACGCTGGTCGGCGACTATGCGGGGCTGCTGGAGGAGATGGACGCGCTGCTGATGGGCGAGGTGCTGTACCTGCCGGCCGGCGCTACCGCGGCGGGAGTGGACTTCGACCGTTTCGCCCGGATCGGGGTCAAGCATAGCGAACGGGCGGGGCCGCCGGACGGGCGGATCGGCGATTGCAGCGATTATCGCTGTTTCTGGTCGCTGAACTTCGCGATGCGGCGATCGACCTTCCTGTCGGTCGGCGGGTTCGACGAGCGATATGTGGGCTATGGCGGGGAGGATACCGATTTCGGCCGCATGGTGTTCGATGCCGGGATCGCGCTGCACTGGGTGCGCGGCGCCCGCGTCTACCACCAATATCATCCGCACCATATGCCCCCGGTGCATCACATCGACAGCGTGATCGCCAATGCCGCACGCTTCCGCGACAAATGGGGGCATTTCACGATGGAGCACTGGCTGCGCGCCTTCACGCTGATGGGCCTGGTGCGGCTGGAGGACGGAGAGCATGTCCGCCTGCGCGCGGTGACCGACGCCGATCTGGCGCTGACCCGCCAGCAATCCGACCAGCCCTATGCCAGCACCGCGACCGTGCTCGCGTTGCTGGAAGCGCGGCCCGCGATCGCGGCGGCATAGCCGGCCTCATAGCCGGCGACCATCGCCGCAATCGAGAAATGCCGTTCCACCCGGGCGCGACAGGCGGCCCGCGGCAGGCCGATCGCGCGGTGGATCGCCTGCGCCAGCGCATCGGGATCGGCAGTCGCGAACGCGCCGGCATCGCCCGCCACTTCGCGGATCGCGCCGCGATCGATCGCCGCGACCGGCACCCCGCAGGCCATCGCCTCGGCCGCGACCAGGCCGAACGGCTCGTCCCACATCGGCGTCGCCAGCATCACCGATGCCGCCCCGATCGCATCGACCAGCGCATCGCTGCCGAGATGGCCGTGATAGCGGCAATCCCCGCCCAGCAGCGGTGCGACCTGATCGTCGAAATAGGTCTGGCAATCGATCGGGCCATAGATGTCGAGCGGGATGCCGGCCGTGCGCGCCGCCTGCGCGGCGATCGCGGTTCCCTTGTTGGGCGTGATCCTGCCTGCCCAGACAGCGCGCCCGTTGCCGGTGGGTCGAAAGCGCCAGCGATCCACGTCGATTCCGTTGTGGACCACCGCGGCGGTGGAAGGCGGCGCGGGCCACCAGCCGGCAAGATGGCTGCGCGATGTGGTCGTCTGCCGCAGCCAGGGCGCGGCGCATGCGGCCACCGCATCGGCCAGCCCGGCGAAGGGCGGCACGTGCAGCGAGGTCAGCATCGGCTGGCCATCGCGCAGCGCCCAGTGGTGCAGGGCCGGATGCATCGCGTTGTTGTGGACGACATCGAACCCGCCCGAGCGGACCGCCGCCCAGCCGCGCCCGAAGGCCGCATCCTGAAACGCGGTCAGCTCCGCCGTACCGTGCCACAATGCCCATGGCAGGACCGCTTCATAATGGCGCGCGACGA
Source organism: Sphingomonas canaveralia (assembly GCF_047238125.1). Taxonomy (NCBI): domain Bacteria; kingdom Pseudomonadati; phylum Pseudomonadota; class Alphaproteobacteria; order Sphingomonadales; family Sphingomonadaceae; genus Sphingomonas; species Sphingomonas canaveralia. Next base: position 2,076,063 of record NZ_JBDFMH010000001.1, on the reverse strand, counting down.
TGCCGTGGAGGGGCAGGGCGGGATCGCTGTCGCCGCTGGCGAACAGCGTGACATCATGACCGCGGCTCACCAAGGCGCGGACCAGTTGATGGCAATGCGCCTCCATGCCGCCCATGAACGGCGGCGCGATCGGATGGCGCAGATGGGCGATCACGGCGATTCGCAGCGGGCTTGACGGAGGCGCGAAGGAATCGGGCATGCGGGCTTTCGGCTGGGAGAGGCAGGCGGGGGCCGCTGTCGCACAGCCGATTGCTGCTGTCGCTGCGCGGGATCAAGGGTCGCCTTTTTCAGGGGCACGCGCGGTATCGTCCGCAATCATGCTGATCGAGATCATGCTGTGGGAACGGGGCCAAGGACGGCGCGCTTGTCGATCGAAGGAATCGATCATGGCAGACCCTAACGCCCACGACCAAGCCAGCAGCATCAACGCAGAAGGTGGCAGCGTGCTGATCGATGGCCCCGCGGGGATCGCAGTGACGCTGACGCCCGACGCGGCCCTGGAAACCGCCGCGCGCCTGCAGCGCGCTGCAGCCGAAGCGCGCGATCAGGCCCCTTTCGAGACGGACGCCGGCGACGACGAGGATCTCAGGATCGCTGCTACCGGTACGGGCGGATAGCCGAGCGCCAACTCGGATATAGCACGAGGACCGCTAACGATTAGGCGCGCTTCCAATCGGCGAGCGTGCTGACCTTGTTGTCGATCCGCACCAGCGTCTTGCCGGTGGTGTCGCCAGACATCAGGCGGATGAAGGCATCGGGCGTGGCTTCCAGGCCGGTGGCGACATTCTCGGTGGCGATCAGATCGCCGCTGCGCACCCAATCCGCCAGGGCGGTTTCCGCCTCGTGGAGCATGTCCGCGGCTTCATAGGCCAGGAAGCCGCGCATCGTGATGCGGTTGACCAGCACCTGCCAGAGGTTGCGGATCGGATAGGGCTCGGTCTGGTGGTTGTAGTTGGCGATCATGCCGCAGACCGGGATCCGACCGAACGCCTTCATCCGCGGCAGCACCGTATCGAGCGTGACCCCGCCGACATTGTCGAAATAGAGGTCGATGCCCTCCGGGAAGTGGCGTGCGATCTCGGCATCCAGATCCGGCGCGGCGCGATAGTCGATGACGCCGTCGAAGCCCAGCTCCTCGGTGACGATCCGGGCCTTTTCCGCCGAGCCGACAGTGCCGACGACGCGGCAGCCCGAAAGCCGGGCGACCTGGCCCGCCACGCTGCCGACCGCGCCGGCGGCGGCGCTGATCAACACCTCGTCGCCCGCGCGCATCTCGCCATAGCGCTTCAACCCGACATAGGCGGTGACGCCCGACCAGCCGACTGCGCCCATATAGACGGTCAGCGGCAGATCGTCGGCCACGGTCACATTCTCGAACCCGACCGATCCCGGATCCAGGATCGAATGCGTCTCCCAGCCCATGAACGCGCGGCCATAATCGCCTTCGCGGAACGCCGGGTTTCGCGACTGGACGACGCGGCCGAGCACCATCGCGGGGATCAGCCCGCCGATCTGCACCGGCGGCATATAGCTTTTCACGTCATCGAGCATGCCGCGGATCGCGGGATCGATCGCGAACACGCGGTTCTCGATCAGCACCTGGCCCTCGCCGAGTTCGGGAAGCGGGGCTTCCTCCATCCGGAAGGTTTCGGGCCCGGGCACACCGGTCGGCCGCCCAGCAAGCACGATCCTGCGGTTGATCATCGCCGTTCCTTCAAGCCGATATGGTCTGCGCGGTTCATTCGACGCCGAAGTCGCGCTCACGCGAGGCATCGAACTGACGCACTTCGATCGTGATCTTGTCGGCCCAGCCGCCCAGCACCGCGCCGATTGACGGCTGCGCCAGATGCACCGCCAGCGCCTGCGGATCGCGCCAGCGTTCATAGACCAGGATCGAACCGGCCGCGGCATCGTCGATCGCGAAATGATAGTTCAGGCAGCCATCTTCCTGGAGCGTGGTTGCCACCAGCGACCGCAGCGTCGCCGCCAGATCCTCGACGAGTTCGGGCTTGGTACGGATATGGCCGGCCAGGATGATCATTCAGCTGTTCCTCGTCAGATTATCGTTGCGTGGGGGACCGCGCGGGCGGCCGCGCTGGTGGGATTACCAGGCAGTCTTGGCGTCGGGCACGGCCGGGCCGGTCAGCCAATCGCCGGTGATGCCGATCTTCACCGCGCTGCCGCGGTCGACCTCGGTGCCGGCCTCGGGCGTCACGAACATGATCCGGTTGGGCGCCCAGACCGATCCGATGATCTCCTCCTCGTCGGTGGACAGTATCAGCCCGACCGCATCGCACATCTCGCGCGCGCGCTCGCGGGTCTGGCCACGGATTTCAGGGACATAGGCCTTGGCCGGATCGTCATGCTTCTTCAGCACGCGCGCCTTCTCGCGCTCCGCTTCCTCGGCGGCCAGCGTCTCATCGAACGCGGGGCCATGATAATCGATCTCCCAGTCGAACGAGATCATGTTCTCTAGGATATCGGGCAGATAGGGCGTCATCCGCAGGTGCGACCAGTGCGACATGTAGCGATCCATCGCTTCATAGCTGTCGATGTCGCAACAATTGGCGAAATCGAAATCACCCGAATGATAGCGCGTCTTCACGCACAGGCCGTGGCTGTAATCGCGGACCTCGCGGTTGAGGTGCGACAGCTTCTTCACCTCGGTCAGGAAAGTGTCGATCTTGTCCTGCGGCGCATCGGCCTTGAACTTGATCATCACGACATGGCGGATCATTCGTCTCTCCCCTTCGGCTGGCCTGCTGCAGGATCGCCTGCACATGCGTCTCGCTGTCGGCGGAAGGATAGGGTGCGCGGCCCGCAATGTGACTGACAAATTCGGCAGGTGAGCGCCGAGGACGCAGCTAGGCCTGGCGATCCTCGATGTAGAGATCGGCCACGAAGGGCTGGCGATCGGCCCAGCGGAACGCGCCGGCGAGACTGTCTTCGATCTTGCTGGACGGGATGAACCGGGGCGCGTCCGCCTCGGCATAGGCGGTGGTGCCCGCGGGCTGCAGCCATGCCGACACGGCCTGCCACCGCGCCTTGTCGGTGCGGCAATCGAAGATGTTGCGCACCATCGCGGGCCCCTGCCACCGTTTCGTCGCCGATCGGTGGGCATGGCGGCGCCCGGGCGCACCGTCGCTTCGATGAACGGCCGGCCCGATCCGACCAAGTTCATGATCCGGCAGCATTGTCCCGGAACGAGCCGTTCCCGGCGGTTGCCCGCGTCGATCGTTTCGCTCATGCTCTACCCTCGTCGGGCGAGGGGGCGTCATGATCAAATCTGCCGGTGCCGCAATCACCCTTGCGCTGGCCATGCCGGCCCTCGCCCAGCATGCGCCCGATGCCTGGTTCGGCACCTGGAAACTGAAGCTCAAATCACCCACAGAACCACCCGAGACGCTGGTCTACAGTGATGCCGGCGGCGGCGCGATGCGGATGGCGTCGGTCGAACAGGGCAGCGTGCTCGTCACCCGGCTCGATGGCGTTCCGTCGACCGACCTCGGGGGAAAGGGTGATGGCGGGCCGGTGCTGGCGGTGAAGGCCACCTCGCCGGTGAGTTACATCTGGACCTATGCCGATGCCCACCGAAGCCGAACGCTCCAAGGCGCGGTTCCAAATCTATCAGATCGACCCGCCCAACGCGCACTACCAGTATACCGTCGTCGCTCACTTCATTAATGATAGCCACGGTTTGATGCATGCAAACTGACAAGAAAAGACCAACAAGTGACAACTTGGCAAACCGATCGGGCATGCCTCGCTTACGAAAAGCAACTCGGCGATCAATCAATTCCCGGATGGCTCGCACGCATCGCGCTGACTGCTGCCGCCGCTGGGAGGCTAGCCACGCTTTGGACGATATTGAATATTAGGATCGAGCTCAGGGCAACCGCTACAAGAATAGAGGAGAATTCGAACGCCCGCCCTGCAGCTGCAAAATCATAGGGCGAGCGTGCCCCTTCGTTGCGTCGTAAGATGCGCCTCTCTGCCATGGCCTGAACATTCGAGTCGTTAGATCGCGAGGGATCAAGCATGCTAGCCAAGTCAATCGTTTCCCGCGTGACCATGCCGAACCGTCCCGCATGAGACCAGATGATGCGGCCAATAATTACTGATGTGGCTCGTCTCAGTTCCACGTAACTTCCGCGACCTGGCGGGTTAGCGATCTCGATCATTGCGCCGTTCGGTGAGATGTTGCGAATTATTCCATCGCTCCATCCATTGTCGGTCCTGACCCGAGCGGGGATCAGTGTCGTAACTCTATCCCGTCTGTTTTTCACGCTGCACCTCAAATCATTGATGTTGAGGATTTAGGAGCATGAGGCAGAAGTTGGCACTATAGTAGAAGCACGATACCGTAGAAATACGCCCTTTAGTAATTCGCTAATGGTGTTTGTTTCTTTTGGAGTTGAAACCAGTGAGACAGTGATGACGCTTCATACGGTCGTGCCAAAAGGCCAGCAAGACCTTTACCATGATGCCGGTCGCCATTCGACTGATCTTGGGCTGAAGGTCGTTTTGGCCGATAACCGCAGTTGCGCGCAACGAAGCCGAACGGGCAGGCTCGCGCGCATGGCCGATTTTCATCGGGAGGCGCTCGATGTGGCGGCCATAGTTGCCGTGACGGATCGCTCGGGTCGCATCACTTCTGTCAACAGGAAGTTCTGCGAACTCAGCGGCTACGACGAGCACGAACTTGTGGGTTCGAATCATCGGATCCTCCGTTCGGGCATTCATCCGCCCGCTTTCTTTGCCGACCTTTATAGAACGATTTCGCAAGGCTCGATCTGGCATGGGGTGATCTGCAATAAAGCCAAGTCGGGTAGCCTCTACTGGGTAGACACCACGATCGTTCCTCACAGTGACAAGTCGGGCTACACTGCGATTCGCTTTGACGTGACCCCGCAGAAAGAAGCCGAGCAGCGGTTGTGGAGGCTTGCCAATATCGATGTCCTCACGGGCCTTGCCAATCGTCGTCGTTTCATGGAACTCCTTGAAGATGCTACCCGTCAACAGCGATCCTTTGCTTCGGTGATACTCGATCTCGACAATTTCAAGGACGTCAACGACAGCGAAGGCCATGATGCGGGCGACCGCCTTTTGCAGAATGTCGCCGAAAGCCTGAAGGCGTTGGTCGACGACCGAGAGGTGGTCGGACGGCTGGGTGGTGACGAATTTGCGCTGCTGCTGAACTTCGATGGTGATGTCGATGCGCTCTTGCACCGGCTTGAAGGGCTAGTGACTGCGATCGGAATCGGCCCAGCGGCAGAGGTCGCGGGCTGGGCCGTGCAAGCCAGTGCCGGAGCGGCCATCTTTCCTCAGCAAGGCAGTGACGAGCACGAGTTGTTGAAGTGCGCTGACATGGCCCTCTATGCGGCCAAGCAGGCGGGACGTGGCTGCGCGCGACTGTTCGAGCCGCGCTTGCGCCATGCGGCCGAACAGCGTGCAGGCCTGAGCACATCGATCCAGCGCGCGCTGATCGCAAACGATCTCTTTCTGCTATATCAGCCTATCATCAACCTTGCTGGCGATCAGCCGCCTGCCTTCGAGGCGCTCTTACGCTGGCGGGGGGCTGATGGTTCGGTGACGACCCCCGGCACTTTTGGCGCCGTGTTCGACGATGAGCGGGCGTCCGCAGACATCGGCAATTTCGTGCTGACTGAGGTCATCCACCAAATAGATCGGTGGCGGCAGGCCGGTGTTCCGTTCAGTTCGATTTCGATCAACGCTACGCTGGGCGACTTCCGATCCTCATCCTTTGTCGATCGAATCGTTGATGCTGTCGAAACAGGTCGGTTCCGCGGCGATCAACTGTGCATTGAGATCACCGAAGGCATGCTGCTCGACCGGGGCGCGCACACTGTGCGCCAGTCCATTGATCGCCTGCATGCCCATGGCGTCGGCATAGCGTTCGACGATTTCGGCACAGGCTTCGCTTCGCTGACTCATCTGAGGCATCTGCCGATCGACCATGTGAAAATCGATCGCAGCTTCATCGAGGCGATCTGCAGCGACCGCAAGGACCGGGTGATCGTGGAAAGCGTCATCGCGCTTGCCCACCGGCTCGGATTGCGGGTGGTGGCGGAAGGTGTGGAGCAACCGGAGCAACTCGACCTCCTGCGGCGCCTGGGCTGCGACAGTATCCAGGGATTTCTGGTCGCGCCCGCCTTGACCGAGCATATGGCGACTGATTTCATCAACGGTGCCGCCACGAACCAGGGCTTCGTCGTCAATCGCTCGACCGTTCCCGCAAGATTCTGTGGCTAGGCTCCAAGCCGCAATCGCGCGCGAGGATTATAGCTTCCGACAAGCTTTTCACCTCCAGCTTGTCCATCAGGTTGGCGCGGTAAGTTTCGACCGTGCGAGGAGACAGGCCAAGCCGATAAGCGATGATCTTGTTGGCCAGTCCTAGCACCAGTCCAGCCAGCACATCGCGCTCGCGTTCGGTCAGACGCGCGACCCTTTGCTCGGCCTCCTGGCGATGCAGTAGTTCCAGGCGATCTTGCCGCAGGCGAACCAAAGCGAAGCCAATTGCCTTTGCGAGCCCTTCCATCGGAAACGGCTTCTCGATGAAATCGATCGCCCCGGCGTGGAGCGCCTGGACGGCAGTGCTTACGCTGCCAGCACCAGTCAGCATCACGATTTTGTGCGGACTGCCTGCGCGCGACAACGCGGCCTGAATCTCAATCCCACCTACGCCGGGCAGGTTCAGGTCCAGAACGAGGCATCCGGGTTCAAGATCATCCTGCTCCGCAAGAAATGCCTCTCCGTCCACAAAGCCGCGGGTTGCGAAGCCGCGTAGCGAAAGAGCGTCCACCAACTCCGCTCGAATGGTCGCGTCATCGTCAACAACATAGACGTGGCGCACGGCGTCATCTGGCCCTTGCTGAGTGCTGTTGACACTCATGCAACGGCGGCAGCCATCGCGCATTATGACGCATGTGATTCTGAAAAGCTTTTGCCGCACGAAGACGTATTATGCAACCATAGCGCCACGATCCGGTCGCCGGCTCATATTCGTGAGCGAGCAGTAGATACCAATTATCCTCGCTCTCCTGACCCTGCCGGAACTCGATCATCACATCATCTTGAGCACCCAGTGATTGGAACATTGCCTTGTCGGCGCTGTGCACGGGCACCTCCGCGCGATAAGCTCCATGCTCAGGACTGATTTTTGTAAAGCTGAGACTGCACCGTTGCGGATCAAAAGAAACATCGCTGAAGACCTTTAGCTCGATCGTCGAGCGCAGTTCTTCGACCGCGCGCGCCAAGCGGCTGCGTTCTTGCTCCGCTGCGATATATTCGTTGTTGGCAGCGATGAATGCCTGGAGAATCCGGTCGGTTTCGGCAAAGGGCGCATGCGCCGAACTCAGCTCCATCTGATGCTCGAACCCGCCGAGCGCAGCCTGCCACAGGTTGAGCGATCGCCGCATTGCCCGACGGAATGCGAGCATCGCGATCTGAGCTAGCAGGAGATAAGCGACCAGGGGAAGGACGCCTCTGATGATATCTCCGAACAGGGCGCGAACGTGCATCTGCGGCGAAATCACCGCGACGGCTTCTGCCGAAACTGGCGTAACGAGGCACATGCGCAGCCAGTAAGTGAAAGTATCGCGATCATCAGGCCCCTTTTCGCCGCGATCGATCCGCGTGCAGCCGAGACGCCTCGAGGCGCCCTCAGCCTGTGCCGTTGGCACTACGATTGCAGGCAGGTGCAGGCCTATGCCGGGAAGTTTCAATGATTGAAGTTTCCCAACCCGTGATGTCGCGGCAAGATCCGATGAATTCACCGCAGCGATTATCTCGTGTTCGTGCAACGACAGCCGATCGCGGATATGTGCAAGTTCCCCGAGGAGGAACATCGTCGCCGCGCCGACGACAGCGACTGAAACGAGCGCGTCGAGCGCGCCTTGCAGAGATATCCGCGTGATAAGGGTCATGCGGCGTCCGCTGCGATCGAAAGTCATCAACAGCAGAACGATATCGGCGAATGTCGCTAGCAGCACTTCGCATAGCAGCTTGCGCAACATAACTACGAGCGTGATTTCGATCGGGGTGTCAAAGTGTAGGTAAACCAGTGCCAACCCTGCGCCGATCCCGACGGTGGACTGGTAGAAAAACGTGATCGTCGCGAGACTAAGACCGCGGCGGTAGAAATGGTCGACGGCTATAACATGGCCGATCGCGAGTAGGATGGAGACCGGATGGCCCCACCAGAAGAGGGACGGCGCCATCGTTACGACCGCCGTTAGGATAGCCGCGCGAACGCCGAACCAGCGAAAGGCCAAAAGATAGAAAAAAGGCCCCAGATAGAACTCGAAGCCGGGCGCAGCCACGATCCGCGTGCTGGACAGTGCCAATGCTACGGTCAATGCAATCGTCGGGATGACCGCGTGACGGGCCTCCGGCAGACGCATTTCGGAAATGGAGGCACTTAGCATGATGCTGGTGACCCTGAACTCAAAATCAGATTGCGTAGCTCGGACGAGCGAACAGGTTTCATCAGCAGCCCGTCCGTCGCGTCGTCAATCTGTTGCCGTGCGGCCGTGGTCAGGTCGAGATGACCTGTCATCAGGTATATTATTGGCGGCGGCGCACTCTGATGTCTGAGGCGTAGCGTCTTCAGCACCTCCAAACCGGTTTCGGCCTGAAGCTTGTAATCACATAGGATCAGCGAAAAAGGCATCTGTTCGCATGCACGGCGGGCGTCATCGCCATTTGCTACACCGATCACGGCAGCCCCAAGTGCGCCGGCCAATTCGACCAGTTCGTCGCGTAAGGCGCGATCGTCCTCAATGATCAGAATTGAACCTGGCATAGCCTCGTTTCGTTGCACCGACATGGTTAATTAAACGCTAATCGAGCGACCGTTCGAGACGGCTTCGCAGTGTTTCAAGCGGCGTGTTTGCGATTGCAGCTCGCGGATCATCTGAGCGCAGAATTTTGGCCAGGGCCAGTTGCTGCTGGCCAAGCATGTCCAGTGCCTGCAGGGCGACCATATGCGCAGTGACCAAGCGCGCATCACTGCACAGGATGGCTCCGAGCCGCTCGATCTCCTCGCGCGCCAACTCCAGCTCGTCGGCGATCTTGAGCCGGAGAGCGGCCGATAGCGACGACGCAGTCATTATGCTGCAAGCATCTGCGTGGCCACCGGCGCAAGCAGCATTCGCCCAAGGGTGTCCAAGTCAACCGGCGTTGCGCCCGCCATTGCGATGGCCAGCTCGGGAAGCTCGCGTGCCTTGGCGAGTTCGGGCTGCACTGCCAGAGTGTGGGCGCCGATTCCGCGCAGCGTGCCGAGGGCGGCCACGCCATCGTCGCCCAAGCCGCTGAGCAGTCCGGCGGATACCGCCCCAGCCGCGGTTTTCGCCAGCGATTGGAGCAGCAGGTTGGCGGACGGGCGATGGCCGGCGATGGGATCGCCCGGCACCATGCGTATAGAAGCCGCCGGCCAGCGATCGACGACGGCATGGCGCGTCGCGTCGGCTACCAGATAGACATTGCCAGGTTCGAGCCGCTGCCCATCGGATGCCAGGCGCACCGTGGGGCGAGCGCTCTTGTCCAGTTTGTCGACCAACGCCTCGGCAACATTCTGGGCATCGCCGAGGTGCACGATGGTGGGGGGGCAATCGATCGGAAAGCGGCTGATGAGGCTTCCGATCATTTCGACCGCGCCGGTATTGCCGATCAGAGCGATCACCCGCTGATCTGCATTGTCGCAGCACGTCACAAACGGCTCTCCTCCGCCCGCTTTGGTTTGCGCCACCTTCCCATTCGCCGCCGCCTTGACGATCTTGGCGAGCTTAGGTCCGACACGACGGAATTCCTCCATCGTCGCCGCCTTGGGCTTGGCGAAGCAATCGTAAGCGCCCAGCTCGAGAGCCTCCAAGGTTGCGGCTGCTCCTTTCTGCGTGAGTGTCGACAGCATGATCACCGGTAACGGTGCCCGTGTCATGATCTCGCGCAAGAGTTCGAGCCCGCTGGTGCCCGGCATCTCTACGTCGAGTGTCACGACATCGGGCTTGAGCCTGTCGATCAGCGTGCGGGCCTCCGCAGCGTTTGCCGCGCAATCGACCACGGTGATTCCGGGAGCTTCCTCCAACACGGTCGTGAAGAGGGCGCGCATGGTGATCGAGTCGTCGACGATCAGGACACGGATGGGGGTCATGCTATTGTTCCTCAAGCTGTTCCGGTCAGGCCGCCTCGGCCATCATTGCAAACGATCCGACTGCCATGCAGCGCAGATGGAGGACCATCGCCATGCGATCCTCGACCGCGATTAGTCCTTCGAGGAAATTCCCCGTGCTACCATGACACAGCTCGGGTGGCGGCTGCATCTCCGCCTCTTCGATTGTGACAATGTCGTTGACCGAATCCACGATCAGCCCGTGCAACTGAGCTTCGATCTGGAGCACGATGATCACGTGCCGACCGGTCGGGTCTGTGGCGCCCCAGCCCAGCCGTTCGGAGAGATCGATGACCGGCAAGACTGTGCCGCGCAAATTCACGACACCACGCACGAACGATGGCGCATGAGGAATTGTCGTCGTTGGTGTCCACGCGCGGATCTCTCGGATCGCCATGATGTCCACGCCGAGCAGCTTGTCAGCAATCTGGAAGGTGATGAGTTGGCGGGTCATCTGTTGGTCTCCTTCATCGGCTGACGCGCCGAACGGCGGCTGCGAGCTTGTCGGGGTCGAATGGCTTGACGATCCACCCAGTGGCGCCGGCAGCACGCGCGCGCGCCTTTTTCTCCTCCGAGCTCTCGGTCGTCAGCACCAGGATTGGCAGATCGCGAAACCGGTCGCGGGCGCGCAGCTCACCGATCAGCCCGAACCCGTCGAGGCGCGGCATGTTGATATCGGTGATCACGAGATTGGCGACGTTATTCTCGAGCCATTCGAGAGCGGCCAAGCCGTCTTCGGCTTCAGCGACGGCATAGCCTGTGCTCGACAAGGATGCTCGCAGCAGCATCCGCATGCTCAGGCTGTCGTCGACAGCCAGGATCTGTTTGTTCATTCCTGTCTACCCCACATCAAAACAGCTCCACTTCACCGGACAATGCCGGCACCGGTGCCCGGGCGGGCTCTGAAAAGCCGGCCGCGATTTGACGGCACCGCACTCTGCCGGTCGCTGGTTGCAGATCGAGGCGCCTCGCAAGCGTGCCCCCGGTCACTTCCTTGACGAGCATGATCGCGTCCGCGCGCAGGAACCCCCGGGCGAAATTCGCATTGTCCGTCCCGATCGCGCGCATGCCCGCATGCAAATTGGCGCCGCCATACAAATGGGCCCGCATCGTGGGCCGTGTGGCACCGCGCTTCAGCATCGCATTAACCAGAATTTCCATCGCATAGAGGCCGTAGCGCTTCGTCTCGTCGGCCAGTCCGCGCCCATGTTCGGGCGGCATGGGGAGCAGGAAGTGGTTCATGCCGCCGATCCCGCTGACAGGATCGAACAGGCAGCATGCGATGCAACTGCCGAGGACGGTGGTCAGGGTGACCTGCGGATCACGCGAAACCTCATATTCGCCCTGCAGCACGTTGTGGCGACGGTCGACCGGGCGCTCGTGTGTCGCGATCAGCATCGGCACAACTCCAGGATACGCGCCGCGATCCGATTGAGCGGAAGCACTTCAGTCAAGGCGCCGCGCTCAGCCGCGGCGCGCGGCATGCCGTAGATGAGCGATGTCGCTTCATCCTGCCCAATCGTTGATGCACCACGCCGGCGGAGCTCAGCTAGGCCGGCCGCGCCGTCCTCGCCCATGCCGGTCAGCACGACGCCCACGATTTTGTCAGGCGGCCAGCCGTTGAGCGACTGAAAGAGGGCATCTGCCGCAGGCCGATGTCCCGACAGAGGGGCGGCGTCGACCAGCCTGCAAGTCAGCCGCTCACGGCCGCTCAGTGTCAGATGGCGTGCGCCGCCGGGCGCGATGTAGACATGGCCCTGCTCGATTGGCAGACCATCCTCGGCTTCCATCACCCTCGCCGCGAGCCGGCTATCGAGCCGTGTCGCAAACATGCGCGTAAAGCCGGCTGGCATATGCTGCACGATCACCGTAGGCGGGCAGTCAACGGGGAAGTCCTGCAGAAGGGTGCCGAGCGCCTCGACGCCGCCCGTCGACGCCGCGAGGCAGGCGACACGCCCGTTCCAGGCATAGCCATCTGCGGCGCGACGACCAAGATGATGACGGCGCACGCGATCACGGCATGCTGCGGCTTGCCTGACCTTTACTGCCAACTCGCCGGCGTCGTTCTCCATCAGAGAGCCGAGCCCTCCGACTGGCTTGGCGTAGCAATCGATTGCGCCAAGCTCCAGCGCGCGCACGGTCGCATCGGCACCGCGCTTGGTTTGGGAGGACACCATGACGACAGGCGTCGGGCGCAGTCGCATGATCTTTTCGAGAAAGGACAATCCGTCCATTCCGGGCATCTCAATGTCCAGCGTGACAACGTCGGGATCGAGGTCGCGGATCATTGCGCGCGCTTCGGCGGGCGCCGCCGCGGTGCCGACGACTTCGATCTCGGGATCGCGCGCGAGGAGCGCGGCGACTAGCCCGCGCATGGTAGGAGAGTCGTCGACGACGAGCGCGCGTATCCTCATGTCCCCACCTTCCTAAAAATGGTTTGGCCGACCGGCCGCAGCAGGCTCGCGGCATTGCCGAGCAGCCGTTCCGAGTGACCGATGTAAAGATAGCCGCCGGGCTTCAGCTGATGAGCCAGTCGGCATTGCAGGCGCTCATTAGTCGGAGCGTCGAAATAGATCATCGTGTTTCGGCAGAAGATTGCATCGAACTGGCCAGTCATCGGCCATTCGAGCATCAAGTTAAGCTGGCGGAACCGCACGAGCCTGCGCAGTTCGGACCGCATCGTTACCCGAGCACCATCAGTATCGATCCAAAGCCGTGCATAGGACGGCGGAATAGTGCCGGCGTCATCCACCGAGTATTGGCCCGTCTTTCCAACCGCAATCATCTGCGCGTTGATATCCGTTGCCAACAGGGCCAGATTGCCCGCCGCCATTCGTTGCCCGGCTGCGGGATCAGTGCCCAACAGCGTCATCGCAAGTGAGTAGACCTCTTCTCCCGAAGAAGACCCCGCAGACCAAAGGCGCGCTCGATCGCCGGCTTGCAGCCGCGCACTGATGGCCGGGCGCAACATCTTCTCGACATGGGCAAAATGGTGATCTTCGCGGAAGAACTTGGTATGGTTGGTGGTCAGTGCCTCGATGGCTCGAACACGTGCTGCGGCATCGCGGCTGATGAGCTGAACATAGTCGCGCAGATTTGCACAATCATGCTGGCGGACCAGCTTGGCCAGCCGCGACGAGACCAGCATCCGCTTGCCCTCGTGGAGCACGATCCCAGCATGCGCGTGCGCGATCCGCGCCACCACCGCGAAGTCGGCAGCGGAAAGCTCGCGATCATCGCTCAGGGAGGGTGTGGAAGCAATCATACCGCACGGAGCCGCTGCTGACCGCCGGGAAGCAGGCCGACCATGCCTTCCACATCCAAGATCAGCGCAACCCGACCATCGCCGAGGATCGTGGCGCCAGCGACGCCATCCACCTGCTGATAATGTGTTTCCAGGCTTTTGATGACGACCTGGCGCTGATCGATGATTGCATCGACCATTAAGATTGCGGTGCCCGCATTCTCGGTTTCTACGACGATCAGCACCGCTTCCGACGGTTCCTCGATCGCTCCCTCGATGCCGAGTTGCGTTCCGACGCTAAGCACGGGAACGAAAGAGCCGCGAACATTCAGGATGCGATTGCCGAAACCGGTGGTCTGCACCGCACCTTTGGCAGGCCGCAGGCTTTCGATGACATGCGTCAGGGGGATGATGTAGGTCTGTTCGCCGACCGATACGATCATACCATCGACGATGGCGAGGGTTAGCGGCAACGCCAGTGCAAATGTGGAGCCTTTGCCCGGTGTCGACTGGATCGTGATGCGGCCGCCGAGGGCCTGAACATTCTGGCGAACGACATCCATTCCGACACCGCGACCGGAGATATTGGAAACTTGCTTGGCCGTCGAAAACCCTGGTGCGAAGATCAGCTGGTCGATCTCTTCGTCACTCAGCTTCGCATCGGCAGGAATAATGCCGCGCTCGATAGCCAGCGAAAGCACACGGTCTCGATCAATTCCTGCGCCGTCGTCGCCTACCGAGATCACGATACGGCTGCCCTTATGCTCGGCGGTCAGACGTAGCAGCCCCTCAGCTGGCTTGCCTTGAGCTATGCGCGTAGATGGGGCTTCAATTCCGTGATCCACGCAGTTCCGCACGAGGTGGGTTAGTGGCTCACCGATGCGCTCGATCACTGTCTTGTCCAGTTCGGTCGCTTCACCTTCGACTTGAAGGGAAACGCGCTTGCCGGTCGATGCTTCAAGTTCTCTGATGATCCGTGGCACTCGGCTGAAGACCGATTTGACCGGTTGCGCGCGGATAGCCATCGCGCTGTCCTGAAGCTCGCGGGTGAGCTGGTCGAGATCGCCGAGCTCATCCAGTGCTGCCAGTCCCTGGAACGACAGCCGCTGCGACAGCATCGATTGGGTGATGACCAGTTCGCCCACCAGATCGACCAGCCGATCGAGCTTTTCGAGGTCCACCCGAATCATTGCGCCTGAAGACTGACGGCCGCGGTCAGCGCCCGGCCCCTGCGCCGGCGCACGATCGGGAAGGGTAAGGGGGCCCTGGTCGGGCTCGGCAACCGGGCTGGTGACCGGTGTAGCAGGCTTGTGCTCCGGCTGTGCGTGCCAGTCAGCATCATCAATGGCTCGAATGATCGACACGCTCGACGGCTTGGCCACGAAGTCGAAGATCTCAACAATCGCGGCTTCGGGAACGCTTGCAGGCAAGCGTAACGTCCAGCCGAGATAGGTGGCTTCGCAATCGAAGGCATCGAGCGACGGAATGCACTTCATGTCGACCGCCACGATGCGCCCGCCAAGTGCAAGCAGCTCTCGGATGAGCAGCAATGGCTCGCCACCGTGGAGCAGGTCAGCCGAGGTGGGCGTGAAGACGACTTTCCAGTCTGCCTTCAGATCTGCGCCGCCCTCGGTTGCTGCCATATCTGCCATCAGCGCCGCAAGATCGAACGACAGATCGGGTAGGTCGGCCGAGCCTTCCGGGACCGACGCGCCGTCCGCGATCGCTGCGGATGCCTTCAGGGCATCAGCTAGCGTCTGGAGCATCGCAGCGTCTTCAGGCTGCTTGGCATCGCCGCGGATCGCCGCAACATGGTCGGCCAGGACATCGAAAGCCGCGATCAGGACTTCGACCAGCGATGGGGTGACTGGCAATTCGCGATCCCGCACCTTGTCCAGCAGAGTCTCGAAGTGATGGGTGAAGGACTGGAGCGCGCCAAAGCCAAACGCCCCTGCGCCTCCCTTGATCGAGTGGACGGCTCGAAAGATCGTATTGATCGTCTCATGATCGAAGTCGCCGGATTTGACTGCCAGCAGCCCGGTCTCCGCGCTGACCAGTCCCTCCTCGCATTCCTGCAGGAAGATGGTTTGGATATCGTCGGGGCTCATGTCAGCAATTCTCGGTCAGGCCGAGCAGCCCGTCGACGCCTGCCAGCGAGGCCGCCTGCCGGAGTTCATCAGACGCTGCAACGAGCCGCACATCCGGTTCGCCCATGGCAGCATTGCGCATCGCGCTTAAAAGCAGCTGGATTGCTGGCAGCCCGACACGTTCGACCTTGCTGGCATCCAGCATGATCGGATCGCCACGATCGATCAGATCGCGGAGCTCGCTGGCCATCAGGCGCACACCTTCGCGATCCAAATTCGCGAGCAGAGTTATCTGGCGCATGTCGCGACACCTCCGAACGGCTGATCAGAATTCCGACCAATCCTCGGCACCAGGCCTCAAGGCGATCGCCAGGTTGCCACGCGTCGCCATTCGCGGGGCGGTGCGCGGAGCGCGTTTCCGCGCCGCCTGGACCGCCGCCGGATGGATCGACGCAACGATCTCGCCGGGCGCATCGCCCAGCTTGAAACGCGAGACTAGCTCCGTCAGCTGATCGGCCTCACCGGCTAGGCTACGGGCCGCCGCGGTCGACTGTTCGACCATTGCCGCATTCTGCTGCGTCATCTTGTCCATCTCGCCCACCGCGGCATTAACTTGCTGAAGACTGTTCGACTGTGCGGCAGCCAGGCCAGAGATGTTGCCGGCAAGCTTTGCGATCTCGGCCACCTTGGCGACGATGCGGTCCAAAGCCTCACCGGACTGACCAACCAGCTCCACTCCGCGCCCAACCTGCTTCGAACTTTCGCCGATAAGCTCCTTGATATGCTTGGCTGCGTCCGCAGAGCGCTGAGCCAAGGCGCGGACCTCGTTTGCGACCACGGCAAATCCCTTGCCCGCATCCCCAGCGCGCGCCGCCTCTACGCCAGCGTTCAACGCAAGGAGGTTGGTCTGGAAGGCAATGCCATCAATCACATTGATGATTTGGGCGATCTCCTGCGCCGAGCGCTGAATGTCGTCCATCGCCACGACCGCCTCCTTGACGACCGCGCCGCCCTGGGTCGCATCCTGATGCGCTTCGCCGACCGACCGATTAACATGCGCTGCCCCATCGGCCGTTTCGCGGACGCCTCCTGTCAACTGGTCCATCGCGGCTGCGGTCTGCTCAAGCGAAGCTGCCTGCTGCTCGGTGCGGGTCGACAGGTCGTCCGACGCCTGGCTGATTTCGATAGAGCCAGTGTTGATGCTCTCAGCGGTCTGAGACACCTGCAGCAAAGTCTCGCTGATCCGGCTGCGCATAAACTCAAAATCCTGCTCAACCTTTGCGAAGCTTTCTGGAAGTCCTTCAAGAGTTACGGTAAAATCTCCCTTTGCGAGTCCTTCCAGAGCTTCGCCGACCCGCGCGATCACGGCCAGCCGCTGCCCTTCCTCGGCGCGAAAATAGCTCGAGAGGGCGATGTCCATGTCCAGAAACGCACATTTTACCAGCGTGGAAATCATCCGGCCAAGACGTGAGCCGATCAGGCGGCCAATCCCGGTTCTGTCGATCATTTCCTGAATGACTTCTTCAAGAACGATGGCGTAGCCGCCGATATACCATGTGGGAGCAAGGCCTATGCGTGCGTGAACATTGCCAATCTGCTCGGCCTTGGCGAAATAGGTATCGCTGATTTCATGGGAGAATAGCTGCGTCCAATGATTGAGTTGCTTTTCACGCGCGTGATCCATGATCTGTCTTGACGGAAAGAATTTGGCGCACTCGGGAGTGACCGCGATCTTGTCGAAGAATTTGCTGAGCGCGCCCGGCGCGTGCTTCTGGAAAGACTTCAGGATCGCGGGAAAGCTGTCGTAATCGCCCTTGTCGATTCCAAAAAACCTGAGGCGATTGCCGTTATCAGAACGCGTATCCATGGAAGCTCTCCGCATTGACGTGAGCTCACAGACTGCTTTTCGGGTAAGCAAATGGTGAATCATCGTAGATTTACGGGTGTCTATTCTGACCCCATTATTGCCTTCGACGAACCGCTACCTCTACAATCTCGAACATTCTGCGGTCTGTATGCGGATCGCCAGCCAGGGCCTGTGCCATTTGCTTAGGTTCAGCGAGCTACGCTTCGCGCAGATATCGAGCCGGCGTCCTGCAGAATGGCGTCAGCACAACTCCCCATCACCGCTCACCGTCAACGCGACAGGGGCGGAATAAAAGCTGCCGATGAACTGGGCCCTGAAGGTCGACACCGTCTGTCGACGAAAACTGTTGTAATCAAGCCGTATCTTAACTTAATAACGGGGGAGGTGAATCCTCAATTCCCGTAGGTCGCCAGACAATCATCATGCTTGTTCCGCGGGATCGCCGACCAGTCCGCAACAATCTCCTATTCGATAATATGCGGCTTAGATGCGAGTGGATCCCTAAGAACATGTTTACCACTTTGGCGTAGCCAGCGCCATCATGTTGGGGGGCAACGTGAACAAGCCGATCTTCTATGATGCGTCGGGGCGGCGCGCACTCTATGTGCGCATGCTGTTGCTGGCGGCCGTTGCTAGCGGATTGGCTCTGCTGGTCGCGCTTGGGTTGACCGTGTCGGGCACGAGTCCGCGCTCGGCGATGCGCTTCGCGGAGGATGCGGCGCGCCCTACCAAGATTACGTCCACCGCCGCCCGGGTGGCGCCCGGGCCGTGGCTGACTGCGCAATCTGAATCGAAGATAGCCCCAGCGCGAGAACTGTTTGCCTTCTACATGCCGTGGGACGAAGCCTCGCGGCGAGCCCTCGTAGGGCACGTCGGCGAGGTCTCCTGGCTGGTTCCCGGTCTAGCAACCGTCAGAAACGGGGCGCTGAACCACGAACCCGACACCCGTCTCCATACGCTGCTCGAACGTTCTGCGCGGCGGCCACGCCTCATGCCGATGGTCCAGAACGCGACGGCCGATGGCGCCTGGGACGGTGCAGGCACCGCCAGGATGCTCGCCGACGAGAGAGCGCGCTACCGCTTCGTTCGCTCGCTGATCCGCATGGTAGAGGCGGAGGGAGGGCACGGCGTGATGCTCGATCTCGAGAATCTACCGCGGGCAGCGCACATCCATTATCGTCGACTTCTGTCCGACCTACGGGTGGCCTTCGCGCCTCGCGGCTGGTGGGTTGCAATCGCCGCGCCGGTCGGCGATCCCGACTGGGATCTCGCCGCATATGCGGACGCGGCCGATCGAGTCGTTCTGATGGCATATGACGAGCATTGGATGGGAGGGTCCGCCGGACCGATCGCCTCCCAACCCTGGTTCGCTCGCGTTGTCGCGCAGGCGGTGGCAGCCATCGGTCGCGAAAAAGCGATCGTGGCGATCGGCAACTATGCCTACGACTGGAACGGGACGACGACCGAGCCGCTGACTGTCTCAGAGGCCTGGACCCGTGCCGTCGAAGCTAGCGCTGTGCCGATCTTTGACCGCATGAGCGGAAACGCACATTTCGCCTACCGCATAAAGGGCCGTGACCATCAGGTCTGGATGCTCGATGCGATCAGCGCAACGAACCAGTTGCGGCTACTCGATGATTTGGGAGTGGCCCAAGTCGCTTTGTGGCGGCTTGGCAGCGAAGACCCGGGGTTTTGGGCAGCGCTGCACGGCAATCAGGCTGGGCTTGAAGTCATGCCGGCGTTGGCCGGGGTCACTGTGCGGGGCTCGGGCGAAGTCATGCGACTTGACGGCGAGGCGGCACCGGGCGCGCGCGAGCTACAAGTCGGATCCGACGGGCTGATTGACCGAGTTCGTTATGTCCGCTTGCCTTCCGCCGATACGATCCAGCGGACTGGCGCGCAGCGGCGGATGATCGCGCTGACCTTCGACGACGGACCCGACCCGGCTTGGACACCGCAAATTCTCGACATCCTTCGCCGCGAGCATGCACCTGCAACGTTTTTCGTGACCGGCACCAACGCGATCGGTCAGGGCGCGTTGTTGCGCCGGATTGTCGCCGAGGGCAGCGAGCTCGGCAACCATTCCACCTCGCACGCGAATCTCGCCCGCCGGTCCCCTGCCGCGATCCGCCTCGAACTCACTGCAACGGAGCGTGTGGTAGAAGCCTATACCGGGCGCTCGATGCGTTTGTTTAGGCCTCCCTTTCTGGGCGACGCCGATCCAGACCGGAGCGATGAATTGCACGCGACCCGGGTGGCAGCGGCGCTCGGGTATCTGACGGTTGGCCTCAACGTCGATCCGCTCGACTGGCGTGCTCCTGGTGCAACCAAGATCGTCGCCAGCACCCTCGCTCAAGTCGATATGGACAGCCAGTCCAAGCCGCGCCGCATCGTGCTGCTGCACGATTCTGGGGGCGACCGCGGACAGACCATTGCTGCCTTGCCAGCGATCATCCGTGGCCTGCGTGATCGCGGCTACACTTTGGTCCCTGTCTCGACGCTCGCCGGACTTGAGCGAGACGCTGCCATGCCGCCGCTGACGGGGATCTCTCGGCGCCATGCGAATGGAAGTCGGCTTCTTTTCGACGGCATCGCCTCCCTGAGGGACGGCCTTATGCTGCTATTCGCAACCGCGATTGCCATCGGTATAGCCCGGGCGATATTGCTCGCAGCTCTGGCAATGATTGAGAAAGGGCGCGAGACCTCGCCAGCGCACCCGCCACATCTGGTGCCACCGCTGGTGTCGGTATTGATCCCCGCCTTCAATGAGGCGCGGGTTATCGAAGCCTCGGTGCGCCGTATCCTAGCAAGCACGAGCGTCCGGATCGAGGTCATCGTCATCGACGACGGGTCCACAGATGAAACATCGCACGTCGTTACCAGAGCGTTCGGGATCGACCCGCGAGTTCGTCTCCTTAGGCTGAAAAACGGTGGCAAAGCCCGGGCGCTGAATACAGCGTTGGCCAAGTCTAAGGGCGACGTCGTTGTCGCGCTCGATGCGGACACAGAGTTCGAACCCGACACAGTCGCCAAGCTAACCGCTTGGTTTGGCGATATGCGCATCGGCGCAGTGGCGGGCAACGCCAGGATCGGCAATCCCGTAAACCTCATCACCCGCTGGCAAAGTGTGGAATATGTTTCCGCTCAAAACATCGAGCGGCGCGCATTGGCGATCCTTGGCGCGGTTACCGTGGTGCCCGGTGCTGTTGGCGCGTGGCGTCGACGAGCTTTGGATGAAGTGGGTGGCTACCCCGAGGACACGCTCGCGGAGGATCAGGACCTCACCATCGCAATCCAGCGCGCGGGCTGGAAGGTCGTGTGCGACAATGATGCTGTGGCATGGACGGAAGCGCCGGAAACCGCGCAAGCCTTGTTCAGGCAGCGTTTCCGCTGGGCGTATGGCACGCTGCAATGCCTCTGGAAACATCGCGGCCTGATCGGGCGCGGGCGACCGCACGGCTTGGCGCTGTTCGGCCTGCCCCAAGCAATTCTCTTCCAGATGCTGCTGACAGTGATCGCGCCGCTTATCGATCTGACGTTGATTGCGAGCATCGTAGGCACCTGCTGGCGGCTTGCCGACCGTGGCTGGGGCGCAACGGGCGACGACGCTATTACAATGGGCGCGTTCTGGCTCGCCTTCACAGCGGTGGAACTTGCATTCGGTTGGCTTGCCTTCCGTCTCGACGCCGGAGCGGGCCGCTTTCCTGCGGCGAGAATGCTAGCCCAGCGCTTCGGCTATCGTCAGCTTCTCTAACTGGTCGTGCTGCGAGCGGCCTTTGCCGCTCTGACTGGGCCGCGCGTCGGCTGGGGCAAGCTTCAGCGAACCGGGAGCGTCGGCACTTGCCACACCCTGGCATCAGCCACTCCCATCGTCGCTATCGCTGATCAGCCTCTCGCTAAGGCCGCCTGACACGCGGGCAGGGCGGCCATATTGCCGCCGCTGCCTTGCGTCACGAACAGGCGAACACGCGGAAATGTCACCTATTCAGTCAAGAACCGAAGGTAATAAATGACGATGCTCTTCTGCAAAGGAGGCTGCGACTAAACGCCCATTCGGCTGCTCAGGATATTGATCATTCTCCCAAACTCTTAAAGGCGTAATAAGGTTCACGAAGCACACGGCATAAGCTGTTTCATTTCAAGCAGTAAAGCATCTGTCCGAAAAACAGGAATCGTCAACTACCACGAGTTGACGGCGGCCTTCAGATAACGTGGCAACCCGGGTGAAATATCTGGATCCATATTATTACTGACGCACCGAATTAATAAAAACTTTAGGAGAAATGGATCAATAAAGAGGTTATTTCGGCGAGACCACCAGACGGCGGACGAGGACCAAAATTTGGAACAGCTCCCAGTCCAGGTGGCGCAGCTGCTCCGTCTTCGCAGACAGATACCGCCCCTCTACGCCTTGCTCGCGGTTAACGCTTCGGCGCTTGCTTTCACCCACCGGCACCTTGCACCCGCGTGGCTAACGATTGGCGTTGCGAGTGTTTTGGTTGCCGCCTGCCTGATCCGGTTGCTTGCATGGACGCTCCCGTTGAAAGCGGAGCGCCTTACGGTCGAACATGCCAGCGCTCAGATGCGCAGGACCACTAAGCTCGCCGTCGTCTTGGCAATTGCGTTCGTCGTCTGGGCGCTGAAGCTCGATCAGTATGGCGGCCCATACGAACACGGGCATGTAGCGATGTTCATTGCAGTGACAGTGCTCGGCTGCGTCTTCTGTCTGACCTATCTGCCAAGGGCTGCCGAGCTGGTCTGCGTCCTAGTGATCGGAACATTTCTGGTTTATTGCCTAATCAAAGGGACGGAGGTGCTCGTCGCGGTCGCGATCAACATCGCGTTGGTAAGCTGCGTAATTATTAAGGTTCTGAACGACTCCTTCTCGTCTTTCCTGAAACTGGAACAATCCCAAGCCGAACTCAGCAAGGAACGGCAGCAGGCCAATCGGCTCAGC
Organism: Sphingomonas canaveralia; assembly: GCF_047238125.1. Classification (NCBI taxonomy): domain Bacteria; kingdom Pseudomonadati; phylum Pseudomonadota; class Alphaproteobacteria; order Sphingomonadales; family Sphingomonadaceae; genus Sphingomonas; species Sphingomonas canaveralia. Next base: position 2,053,719 of record NZ_JBDFMH010000001.1, on the reverse strand, counting down.
AAGCAAAACGAGGTCCTCGCCCACACCGACGCGCTCACGGGCTTGCCGAACCGGCGGCTGTTCTTCAGCGAACTCGAACGGCTTCTCGCTGCCGACGGGACAGGGGCCACGGTCGGTGTCGTCGATCTCGATCGATTTAAGCCGATCAACGACATCTACGGTCATTCCCAGGGTGACCGATTGCTTCAGGCGATTGGGGAGTGGTTGCTCACGCTCGCTTCGCCGGAGGTGATGGTTGCACGACTCGGCGGGGACGAATTCGGCCTTCTGCTGAAGGGTGACTCCGGCGTGGCCAGTATCGCCGAGGCAGTCTGCGATGCCATCAAGGATCCGATTCAGGCAGGCGACACCCGCCTATCGGTCGGCTGCTCGCTGGGCCTCGCAACGTATCCTGAGGGTGGACGCACCGCTCACGACCTGTTCGACCACGCCGATGCCGCGCTTTATCACGCCAAGGAGCGGCGGCGCGGCGGCTGGGTGTCGTATACGCGAGAGCTCAACCAAGTGCTTCAGACCGGCAAGCTTGTGGATGCGGCTCTGCAGACCGCCGATCTGCAACTGGAATTAAGTGTCGTCTTCCAATCGATCCATGAGACCCGAAGCCTTGAGGTCGTCGGCTACGAGGCGCTGGCCCGGTGGCATTCGCCGAAGATAGGCTTCGTCCCTGCTGACGTCCTCATCGCCGCGGCAGAGCGCACTGGTATGATGAATCGCCTCACGCTTGAGCTCTTTGACAAGTCTTTGGCAGTTCTCAGATCGCTACCAGCGGGCAAGCGGATCAACTTCAATCTGTCAGCTCTCGATCTCGTCAGCGATCATACGGTCGAGCTACTATTGCGCAGAATAAAGCAAGAAAATCTTGACCCTTCAAAGGTTGTCTTTGAGCTAACCGAGTCGTCACTTGTCACTGACATGGAAGCAGCTAGCAGATCGCTAGGCAGGCTTCGCGACGGGGGTTGCTTGCTTGCTCTCGATGACTTCGGGACAGGATATTCGAGTCTATCATCCCTGCACCAGTTGCCATTTCAGTATGTGAAGATCGACCGCAGTTTCACCTCGCGGTTGTCCGACATGGAGGGCCGGAAACTCATCAGCGCGATTCGCGGGCTCGCCCAGTCCCTTTCTCTCCAATGCGTTTTGGAGGGTATCGAGGCGGAGGCCCAGTTGCTTGAGGCGGGCCTCATCGGAATCGACTTCGTCCAGGGTTATTACCTAAGCCGACCCTGCTTATGGCAGGATATGTTGATCGAAGCGCCTCAGCTTAAGGTGGGGTAGGCCGAGCGCGCTGCTGTCTCGATAGGCCATCCCACGGCAATGTCGCGGCCAAAGCATTGAATTTAGGGCCGCCTTCAGGCTTGGGCCGCTGGCGCCTGTCTGGCACGTCTCGCAAACGGCTCTAGCGTCCTCAGATCGAAGGAGGGCCGTTTCGAGTAGATGCCACCAAGAGCATAAGGGTCCTTCCGCGTTGCCTCCGGTTGTGAAAAGCTAGTGAGTGCCACAAAAGCTCAACGTGCCAACTCGCCAGGAAGCGGCGACGTCAGGGACGGGCTAGCGAGAGCGGTGCACAACTGCCGCCAGAGAACAATTCGGCAGTGTAAAACGAACACGGGGGGCTGCGGCTGTGGCTTTATCGACAAACAACAGCTGAGCTCAGCATCCTCTGCTTACACGGCACTCCACGTCCTGTCCCGTGTTTAGCTAAGCGGCGGCGAGCTTGCTTGGATCGGGGCGGCCGCCGCTGATCAACTGATCGAGCGCTTGAGTCAGTATAATCAGATTGGTCGGCTTACGGACGATGTGCGAGTGGCTGTGCCGGCCATCGCCCGTAACCGTCTCGTAGCCAGTGCAGAAGAGATAGGGGATATCGCGCGTTCGGAGCAGATCTGCGACGGGATAGACGTGCTGGCCGTTCAGGTTGATGTCCAGCACAGCTGCGTCGGGCGTGGACCCATCCGACAGCAAAGCAAACGCCTCTTCCACAGTGCCTGCCGGGCCCATCACAGTCCAACCCTCGGCCCGCAGCGCGTTCGCCATTTCCATGCCGACCAAAAGCTCGTCCTCGACTACCAGCAGCGTGCCGCGTCGGGCCGCGATGGTGGAGCCCGTGTCCAACTCGGCGGCGGCAGCTTCGACGCGGAAATTGGCCTTCGGAAATTGTGCTGTGACCCGCACGCCCGTGGTTGCCCAGCTCGTCTCAATGCGACCGCCGAGTTGACGCGAGACGGTGTCCATCAGCGTCGTGCCAAAGCCCGAGCGCGTGAGCCCACCAACAGCAGGACCCGCCGATTCGCTCCATTCAATTTCAAGATTCTCGTCGGCATCGACATACCATTGAACATCGACCCTGCCCGCGATCGTTGAGAAGGCTCCATGTTTCACCGCGTTGGTGGCCAGTTCGTGGACCAGCAAACTGAGTGGTTGGACAGCATTGGGGGTAAGCACGACCTTGGGACCCTTGCAGCGCAGCTGGCCCGGCTTATGATAGGCGGCCGTCTCATCGGCGACGATTTTGCTGAGTTCTCCGCCCTGCCAGCGGTTTTGGGCAAGCAGACTGTGAGCTCGGCCCAGCGCGCCGACCCGCCCACGCACCGCCTCAATAAATTCCTGTTGGGTCGGCGCGGTGGTCATCGACACCAGCGCCTGAACGACGGCCAGCGCGTTCTTGGCACGGTGGTCCACCTCACGCGTTAACAACAGGCGCGCTTCTTCATTGGCCAGCCGCTCGGTGATGTCGCGCAGGATAACGGTTGACAGCCGCTCGCCCTCCACTTGGACTTGTGAGATCGATGCCTCGACCGGAAACTCCTGGCCATCGGCGCGCAGCCCACTGATCGCGCCCAACGCACCCATCCGTCGCCCGGTGACTCCGGTGTTCCGGAAGCGGCGGATATGGTCGTCGTGCCCGGTGCGGAAACGGTCCGGGATAAACTGCGAGATCGGCTGACCCATCGCATTTTCCTTCGACACGCCAAACATCTGCTCGGCGGCTGGATTGAAAAGGATGATGCCTTGGCGCTCGTCGATAGTGATAATCGCATCCATGGCGCTGGCGACGATACCCTCCAGCCGCCGCTTTGTCTCGATAACCTCACGCTCTAGGATGGTTTCTGGCATCTGATCAGCCCCCCGTCGATCGGTTATAGTTAAAGTCCTGGGAAATGAAACCATCGATATTGTTAACCTTTGAGAAGAATCTGGCCTTAGCAGCAAGGGGGGTGGGACACTCATAACGGGTACGGAACAAACGTCGAGGTGAAAGTTAACCCGTTCCCTCTACTGAAAAGCTGATTGGCGATCAGAGGGGTAAACGTGTTCCGGCTGTATGCTTGCTTAGCTAACGAGCATGATGGGCGGTTTATTTCGCTGGCTATCGCCGTGTGTCTGCTCACGTCCGTCACCGCGTTTGCCGTCGCGGCCCGAACGCGTGACCTCAGCCGTCAAGATCGGGTTCGGCACGCGCTCTTGCTTGGCGTCCTTTCGGGCGCCGGGATCTGGACGACTCATTTCATTGCGATGCTTGCCTACCAGTTGTGGCTGCCGAGCCAGTATTTGATTGCGCCCACCGTCGCATCGATCGGCATATCAGTAATAATGGCGAGTTTGGGCTGGTGGCTCTCCCTGAAGAAGGGGAGACTCTCTTTCGCCATGGCTGCTGCCATGTTCACGCTCGGTGTCGGGTTGATGCATTTCATCGGTATGGAGGCTTTGGTATCCCAGGGCCGCATCCTCTATGATGCATCTTTTGTGGCATTGTCGGCGCTGGGGTCTTTCGGTGCGATCGCTTTCGCTATGCACTGGCGGCATCGCTGGCCCTCGGGGTTCCCGGCCGTGCCGGCCGCTTTGCTGACGCTAGGTATCTGCGCCTTACATTTCGGAGCAATGGCCGCCGCGACGGTGATCCCAAGCGGGGTAGATCCTGGGATGGGTGCGACGATCGGCCGCGAGACCTTGGCCATCCTCGTAGCCGTGTGCCTGCTGCCGCTGTTTGGTGCCGGCGTCGCCGTGGCCCTGCTGAACCGGCGGCTCGCTGGCCTTGCTCAGGTCGCTGCCGAACTGGCATCTCACGACCCATTAACGGGCGCGGTGAACACGATCGGCTTCACGGCCAAACTCAAGACGGCAATACAGGACAGCCACGCGCAGGATGAGGCATTCGCACTGCTTTACCTAGATATTCACCGTTTCAGCGCGATCAACTCATTGAACGGCCAGCTCGTCGGCGATGCGTTGCTCGTCGGAACGATAGCTAAGGTTCAGGCTGTTTGCAGTGGCGCGCCGGTTGCGCGCTTCGGTGCCGACAAATTCGCGATCGTTTTGGCACTCGGCTCAGGGGCCCGGTCCGCAGGCGAAGTCGCTGAACGCTTGATAGAAGCGATGGGGGCGCCGCTCGTGATTGACGGCAAGGCTATCGTTGCTAGCCTCAACATCGGTATCGCGTATTACCCCGAGGACGCGTCAGAAGCGAAGTTGTTGTGTCGCAAGGCCGAGCTCGCGCTTTACCGCGCCAAATCGATTGGCGCCGGGGTCGCCTGCCGATTCGATAAGGCTCTCGATACGGTGGCGCCAAATCGTCACCGCCTGGAAGCGGACCTTCCCGATGCGTTGGCCAAGGCCCAGTTTTCTCTTCACTATCAGCCCATTGTTTGCGTGGAGACCGGCGGCGTCCTAGGTTTTGAGGCTTTGCTGCGGTGGCATCATCCCGACTTTGGCAACATCCCGCCATCGACGTTTATCCCTTTAGCCGAGACCGGAGGGGATAAGGGGCTCATGATGGAAATCGGATCATGGGTGCTCCGCGAGGCATGCCATGAGGCGCAAAGCTGGGAGCAACCGCTCAAGATCGCGGTGAATCTGTCGCCAACCCAGTTTGCCGACCGTGATCTGGTGAGAAAGGTCCGCGCCGTGCTCGACAGCAGCGGCCTCGATCCGACCCGACTCGAACTGGAAATTACCGAAGGCTTGCTGATCGAAAACACCGAACAGGCGCTGAGCGTTTTGCGGGAGATTAAATCGTGGGGCGTCAGCATCGCGATGGACGATTTCGGAACTGGTTTTGCCTCACTCAGCTACTTTCGGCAGTTCCCCTTCGACAAGGTCAAGATCGATCAGAGCTTCATCCGTGACATGGCCGAAAATCGCCAGTCGATGGCGGTAGTGAAGGCGGTGATTGGTCTGAGCAAAGCGCTCGACATGCTTGTCCTCGCGGAAGGCGTCGAGACCGTCAACCAGTTGGAAATCCTGGCGGCGGAGGGATGTTCACAAGTGCAGGGCTATCTCATTGGCCGACCGGCGCCCGCAGCGAGTTTCGACCGCGAGACCCGTCGGCAGAGCATGGAGAGTCACAAGTGCGGTAGCCGCTGCGATCAGTGTCTTGAACGCCTGCGCCCTCCGAGCGGCATTCGCGCGATGAGACTGCCCCTTGTCCACACCACATTGTGCCGGTCGGGCCGGCAAGCTGCTTGACTGGCAGGGGCGCGGCGCTTGCGGACGGCTTCCTGCCCGGTGAACTTGCTGTGCTAGTGTGGGAGCATGCGAACAATTGATAACCTGCATCACTCATGCAGTGCAGTGGCAGGGAGCACACATGGCGATGGGGCAGATCAAACGGTTGACGTCGATCGTTTTCGGGAGGCAGGATTGCTCCCCAACATGTCGCTCTCGGAAGGATGCAACCATGGTCGAGGTTGAATTCCAGGACGATGTGGCTCGCATCGCTTACGTTAATAGGGTCCTCGCGCAGAAGCAGCTGCGCTTGCTGGAAGAGGCTGACATCGGCGAGGACAATCGCATTGCGCAGGCATTCGCATCGCCGGTCTTCTGCATCACCTTCGGTGTGCTCTTCACCGTCTTGATATTTGCCATTGGCGCCATATTCGCGGTGCTTGTCTGACGCCAATCTGTCGTGGCCGAGCCGCGGAGTTCAGAGCTGTAACTCATCATCGCCGCGTCGGACGTAATCGGCTCTCACTATGCTGCGAAATTACGCGGATCGAATCAGCGGACAAAAGTTGGAGGGCAGGGATATTGTGACCGGCGTATCAAGGCCTTTCGGCTAGAAAACGCTACAACAAACGCGCGTGCAAATGCTACAGCAGCACGGGCCTAAGCCCTTGTAAAGGCTCACTTTCTTGAAAATGGTCGGGGAGAGAGGATTCGAACCTCCGGCCCCTGCCTCCCGAAGACAGTGCTCTACCAGGCTGAGCTACTCCCCGACGGAGTCCGGTCGTTCATGCCTTCGGGGGCCGACCGGGTTGCTTGGAGGCGCGCCTATAGACACAGGTTTCGCGGCTTTCAAGCGTCGCGTGCGTCCAGCATTTCCTCGACCGCGATGAATTTTTCGCGCGGCGCTCCGTCGCGGGCGCGCGCCGCCTCCGCCGCCTCGATCCGGTGCCAGTCGTCGAAGCTTACCGTCTCCACTCCGCGCGCCACCAGCATCGCATCGAGCGCGGTGCCGCCGTCCTTGCCTGCGGCCTGCGGCTGATCGGCGGCGATCGCGTCGGCGATGCGATAGCCGTCGGGCCGGTTGGTGCCGATCGTGCCGGTCGGCCCGCGGCGCGCCCAGCCGACGCAGTAGAGGCCGGGCGCCATCCGCCCTTCGTCATTGGCGAAGCGGCCGGCGGGCTCGTCATAGGGCACGCCGGGGATCGGCGGGCTGCGATAGCCGATGCAGGCGACGACCAGACCGCAATCGATCGTCTCGATCTCGCCGGTGGGCAGCACCGCGCCGTCGCCATCCAGCCGGATCCGTTCGACTTCGATCCGCTCGACCCGGCCGTCACCCGTGATCGCGACCGGGCGGGTGAAGAAGCGGAAGTCGATCGTGACCGGCCGGGCGCCGTCATCCGCCGCGCCCGCATAATGGCGCAGATGGCCGACCGCCTTGCGCTGGCCGGCATCGAGCGCGGCATCGCTTTCGATCGGCGGCAGATCGGCGGGATCGACCTGGACCCGCGCCCGCTCCAGCGCGCCGAGCTCGCCCAGCTCCTTCGGCGTCATGTGGATCTGGTGCGGGCCGCGCCGGCCCAGCACCACGATGCGCCGGATGCCGGCATTGCCCAGCGCCTCGAACGCATGCGCCACGATGTCCGTGCCGACGAATTCGGCCGGGCTCTTGGCCAGGATCCGCGCGACATCGAGCGCGACATTGCCGTTGCCGACGACGACCGCGGTCTGCCCATCCAGCGGCGGCGCGAGATCGGCGAAATCGGGATGGCCGTTGTACCAGCCGACGAACGCGGCCGACCCGATCACGCCGGGCAAGTCATCGCCCGGTATCTCGAGCCGGCGATCGGCCGGCGCGCCGGTCGCGATCACGACCGCATCGTAGAGCGCGCGCAGCTCCTCGACGGTCACGTCGCGGCCGACCGCGACATTGCCGAGGAACCGCACGCCCTTGCCTTCGGCGATCGCCTCGTAGCGGCGGGTGACGGCCTTGATCGTCTGGTGATCGGGCGCGACGCCAAAGCGGATCAGCCCGAACGGTACGGGCAGCCGATCGATGATGTCGATCCGCACGTCCGCACCGAACCGCTGGGCGCAGGCCTCGGCCGTGTAATAGCCCGCCGGCCCCGATCCGATCACCGCGATGTGCCGCATGGCCGCTCCTTCGATGCCTGATGCCGGACCCTAGCGGCTGGACCCAAGCTGGCAAGCGCCGGCCGACAGGCCGATCTGGCGCGCGCGGCGAGCCGACTTCGATTTTCGGGGACGGGCCATGCACTTGGCTGCTGGCAGGACGCCTTTTCTATTGCTACCGGCGATCTGGTGAATCCCGTGGAAATCATTGCCGCCTTGCTGGGCGTGATCAACATGCTGCTCGTGATCCGTCGAAATATCTGGAACTTCCCGGTCGCGCTGGTGATGGTCGCGCTCTACGCGCTCGTCTTCCACGACGTGCATCTTTACGGCGACATGACGCTGCAGGGCTTCTTCTTCGCAGTGAATCTCTACGGCTGGTGGGCCTGGTCGCGGGTCGATCGGGCGGACGGCGAGATCCCGGTGCGGCGGCTGGGTGTGGCGGCGCTGATCCGGTGGATCATCGGCATCGTCGTCGTCACGCTGCTGTTCGGCGCGCTGCTCGCCGGATGGACCAGCGCGGCGCTGCCCTATCCCGATGCCGGCGTCGCGGTCGGCAGCGTGGCTGCGCAGATCCTGCTCGCCCGCCGTTTCGTCGAGAATTGGCCACTGTGGGCCGCGGTCGATGCGCTGGCGATCGCGGTCTATGCCGCCAAGGGCCTCTATCCCACGGTCTGCCTCTATACGCTGTTCCTGGTGCTGGCGCTGATCGGCTGGCGCAGCTGGGCGCGTGCCCCACGCAGCCAGGCGGCAGTGCCGGCATGAGCCGCCGGGTGCCGACGATCTGCCTGCACGGACCCGAAAGCGTGGGCAAATCCACGCTCGCGCCGCGGCTGGCGGATCTGTTCGGGGCGGTCCACGTGTCCGAATATGGCCGCAGCTTCTGTGAGACCTATGGCATCGATCTGAGCATGGAGGATCTGGTCGACATCGGCGAGACCCATGCAGCGATGACCGAGGCGGCGCGCGCGCGGGGCGCGCAGATGATCATCCTCGATACCGATCCCTTGATGACCGCGGTGTGGGCCGACATGCTGTTCAACAAGCGCGACCCGTGGTTCGCCGGGTTCGACGATACGGCCGATCTCTACCTGCTGCTGGACATCGATCTGCCGTGGGTGGACGATGGCACGCGCATGTTCGGCGCGCCGGCGGCGCGACGGCGGTTCTTCGATCTGTGCAAGGCCGAACTGGTACGGCGCAAGGTGCGCTGGCGGCTGATATCGGGCCAAGGGGAGGCGCGCTACGCCGCCGCGCTGGCCGCGATTCGCGAGGAAGGCATCGGCTGAGGGATTGCCAGCGCTTCGCCCCGGTGCAAGCAAGGCCGATCGATCCTGGGGGACTGCCGTTCATGCCGCACCATCGCCTGACCCTGCTTGCCGCCTGCGTCGGGCTGGCGATCGCCGCGCCGGCCGCGGCGGAAACCGTGGTCGTGACGGCCGCCCGGCTGTTCGACGCGCCGACCGGGCGGCTGCTGGACGAGCCGGTGGTGGTGGTGACCGACGGACGAATCGTATCCGTTGTCACGCGCGGCGGGGCGCGGCCGGTGATCCCCGAAGGCGCGCGGCGTGTCGACCTGGGTGACATGACGATCCTGCCGGGACTGATCGACATGCATGTCCATCTCGATTCGAGCCCGCTCTACGGCGGCTATACCGGGCTGCGCTTCACCGACAGTTTCTGGCAGGCGCAGGCGACCGGCAATGCCGCGGCCATGCTGCAGGCGGGGTTCACCACGGTGCGCAACGTCGGATCCGAGAACTACAATGACGTCGGGCTGAAGCAGGCTATCGAGGAAGGGCTGATCCGCGGGCCGCGGATCGTTCCGGCGGCGCACGCACTGGGCGCGACCGGCGGTCATTGCGACAGCACCTATCTGCCGCCCTCGTTCAAGGCGAAGTCTGTCGCGGTCGGAGATTCGCCGGAGGAACTGCGCCAGCGGGTGCGCGAGCAGCGTAAATATGGTGCGGAAGTGATCAAGGTCTGCGCCACCGGTGGCGTCTTCTCGCGCAATACCGAGCCGGGCCAGCAGCAGCTGTCCGAAGCCGAATTGCGAGCGATCGCGGAGGAAGCGCATATGTGGGGGCTGAAGGTGGCCGCGCATGCGCATGGCGCGGCGGGCATCAAGGCTGCGATCCGCGCCGGGATCGATACGATCGAGCATGCCAGCCTGATCGACGACGAAGGCATCCGGCTGGCCAAGGAACGCGGCGCCTGGCTGGCGATGGATATCTTCAACACCGATTATACCCAGGCCGAAGGGGCGAAGAACGGCGTGCTGGAGGATAATCTGCGCAAGGATCGCGAAGTGGCGCAGATCCAGCGCGACAATTTCCGCAAGGCGCACAAGGCCGGCGTGAAGCTGGTCTTCGCCACCGATGCAGGCGTGATGCCGCACGCCACCGCCGCCGGCCAGCTGAAGGTGATGGTGCAATATGGCATGACGCCGGCCGAAGCGCTGCAGGCCGCCACCGTGCGCGCGGCCGAGGCGCTGGGCCGCACCCGCGATGTCGGCGCGATCCAGGCGGGGCGCTATGGCGACATCATCGCGGTCGCGGGCGATCCGCTCGCCAATGTTCGCACGCTCGAACAGGTGGCGTTCGTGATGAAGGGCGGCGTGGTCGAGAAGGGGGATGCGCCGCGCTGAACCGCGCTCGCGGCCGCACGTTCATGCGCCCGAACCAGGAGGCGCCGCATGACCGAGGCCGAACAGCAGCAGACGTGGAAGGACTTTCGCGAGGCGGTCAATATGCCGCCCGCCCGGCTGGAAAAATGGCTCGCCAGCGAGGACAGCAAGCGCGTCGGCTGGAAGGGCGATGACGGCAAGGGATCCGGCGAAAGCGTGGGCCACAAGTCCGGCGAGCGGATCGTGGCGATCAAGCGGAAGAAGAAGGCCGATCTGACCGCGGCCGACTATGCCCACATGGCCAAGGTCGTCGGCTATGTGCGCCGCCACCTGGCGCAGAAGCCGAAGAAGGACGTCGAGACTTCCGACTGGCGCTATTCGCTGATGAACTGGGGTCACGACCCCTGCAAGTGAGCCGAGGACGGTGCGCGAAATCCCCTCTTCGCGGAGGAGCAGGGCCGCCCCTAGGGTCGTGGGGAGGGGTGACCGCGCTATCGAAAGTGCGGCTACCCCTCCGTCAGCGCTGCGCGCTGCCACCTCCCCTTCCAGGGGAGGATCAGCCTTTACTGCGACGGCGCGAGCTTGGTGTTGAGCACCCAGCCGACATTGTCGTTCTCGTCGGCCACCTGCCACCACAGGCCGTTCTTCTCGCCGGTGGGATAGAGGATCGACCCGGCCGGCAGCGTGCGGATCACGGCGCCCGCGGCTGCCGCCGTCTTGCGCATCGCGACGGGCCCTTGCGCAGTATAGGTCTTGGTGGGGGCGGCCTCGGCAGTGCCGACCGCGCCCGGCTGCACCAGGCCGAGCTCGGTCACCATCTTGGCATAGGCCTGGATGAAGGCCAGCGTCACGATCCGGCCGATGTCGGTCAATTCGTAGCCGCCGCCGACAACGCCGACTGCGCCGCCAAGGAAGCCGACGCCCGCGCCGCCGCCGAAGCTCAGATCATTCTTGGCGGCATGGCCGTCAACCACCGCCAGCGTCTCGGTCGTGCGCACGTTGGTCAGCGACAAGACGGTATTCGCTTCCAGCTTGCGGCTGCCGATGCCGCCGACCAGCCCGCCAAGCCGCCCGCCGACCAGCCCGCCGATGCCCGCGCCGATACCGCTGCCGCCAGTGTTGCGATCGGCCGCCTGCACTTCGGCCACCAGCACATAATCGGCCGCCTTGATCTGCCCCTGACCGACATTGGACCGCCGCTGCAGGCCGAGATTGCCGCCGATGTCACGCTCCAGCTGGGCCGCGTTCAGGCCGGCCCCGCGATCGACCAGGTTGAAACAACCCGAGCGCTGGACGAGCACCTTCAGCAGCTTGGCCGGCGGGGCCAGCTGATGCTGCTGCCAGCCATAGGGATTGTCGCCATCCGCGATCGAAACCGTGCCGAGCTTGCGGCTGCAGCGCGGCACATCCTGTACGGCGGCTTCCTGCAGCTTCTGGGCCTTCGATCCCTTGGCCTGGCGCTGGGCCATGGCGGGCTGCGCGGTCGCCGCGATCAGGGCGAGCGTGGAAAGGGCAGTGACGAACGATTTCATGAACCATGTCCCCCGACGATGAGTCGTCTTGTTGAATACAGCGTCGGGCGGGGGCTGGCCTAGTGAGGAACCGACACGGGCCCGCCGCCTGACTGGCGATGTCAATTATCCGACTGTGCGGGCGGCACTATGACCGCCATCACAAGCTGGTCAGGATGGGGGGCGGGCCGCGTAATAATCGGAAACCGCGATGATTTCCGCTTCGGTCAGACGATGCACTTCGGCGCGCATCGGGTTGGTAGCGCCGCTGCGGCCCCGGCCTTCGCCCGCGAACAAGTGCATCTGATCGATCAGATAGCGGCGGTTCTGGCCCGCCAGCCGCGGCATCTGTTCGGGCGACGATCCTTCGACCCCGTGGCAGCCGGCACAGGCGCCCACGCCGCGTGCGTCGATGCCCTGGCTCGCAATGCGCGCGCCCAGCGATCCGTCCACGGTCGGCAGCGGGGCGGGCGCGGCCTTGCCACCATAATGGACGGCAAGCGCATCGATCTGCGCAGGCGATAGCTGCGACGCCACGATTTGCATCGGCCCGCTCGACCGGCGACCGGCGGCGAAGGCCCGCAAAGAGTCGCGCAGGTAGCGCGGATCCTGGATGGCGAGATTGGGATAGCGGCTGCCGGCGCGGCCCGTGCCGTCCGCGCCGTGGCAGCGCGCGCAGGCCGGACGCGGATCGTCGGCATAGGCGAGATCGTCTAGGCCTGATGCGGGCGCGGTGTAGCGATGCTCGTCCGCGGGCCACTCGTCGCGGTTGCGCAGATTGTAGGGTGTGGCGCGCAGGATCGGGCCGAAGCCGAGCGGCTTCGATGTGGGCGGCAGGAAGGGATCGCCATAGGCCAGCTGACGATAGCGCGCTTCCGGCATCCGCGGCAGCTGGCGCAGGAATGCCACGACCGACCAGATCTCGTCGCTGCGCTTCGCCGCCGGCCAGGCCGGCATCGCGCTCAGCTTCACGCCGTGGCGCACGATCCAGAACAGCTCGTCGTCCGAGAACTGGCCAACGACCGCCGGCAGATATTGCGGCCGCGGGCTCATCGACAGCGCGACCGGGTTCTGGCCGATCCCGGGCGATCCATGGCACCGCGCACAGCTGAGCGCGAACATGCCCGCGCCCGCCATCAACCGGCTGGGATCATCGAGATCGGCTGGGCGGGGCGTGCCGCCGGCGTGCGCGGCCACCGATCGCTTGAACACGCCGTGGACGAGCCGGGTCACGATCGGCGAATCGGGGGTTGTGGCGGCGAAGCCGAGCAGGCCGGAGGCGGCGACCGCGATTGCCAGGATAGCGGCGGCGAGTATGGCGACGATCAGCGGGCCGACCCATTGGCGCAGACGCGAAGGGAAGATATGCCTCACTTCGGCCGAATGCGGGCCGTTGCGGAAGGTTCCATCGGTCCAGCGGATCGCACGTGCCCCGGTTGACCGCGCGGGATCGCGCCACTATAGCGCCGCCTCGCCCGAGGGCTGGAGGATGGTGGCCGCATGGCCGGTATCCGCCGTTGGGCGAGCTGAACATTGCCGATGCGTGAGAAGGCCAGGGGGCCGTTATGGCCGCCGGGTCCTTCGTGCATTTTCGGGGTGGTGCCCCGAATCTGCGGTTGCGGGCATCGGTAAAGTAACCGCTATCAAGAGGTGAAGGGCTTCATGCCGACGATCAACCAGCTGATCCGCAAGGGTCGCGAACCGCAGAAGGCCAAGTCTAAGGTCCCTGCGATGGAGCAGAACCCGCAGAAGCGCGGCGTCTGCACCCGTGTCTACACCACGACCCCGAAGAAGCCGAACTCGGCGCTGCGCAAGGTGGCCAAGATCCGCCTGACCAACAGCCGCGAAGTGATCAGCTACATCCCGGGCGAGGGCCACAACCTGCAGGAGCACTCGGTGGTGCTGATCCGCGGCGGCCGTGTCCGCGATCTTCCCGGCGTGCGCTATCACGTGCTACGCGGCGTGCTCGACACGCAGGGCGTGAAGAACCGCAAGCAATCCCGCTCCAAGTACGGCGCCAAGCGTCCGAAGTAAGCCGGTCGGCGGCTGATCGCCGCGTCCGACCCCCAAGGCTGAAGTTCAGAGGAAGAATAAGATGGCTCGTCGTCGTCGTCCCGAAAAGCGCGAAATCCTGCCGGATCCCAAGTTCGGAGATATCGTGCTCTCCAAGTTCATGAATTCCGTCATGCTCGACGGGAAGAAGTCGGTTGCCGAAGGCATCGTCTATTCCGCGCTCGAGACCGTCGAGACCCGCGCCAAGCGCGAGCCGCTCGGCGTGTTCCATGACGCGCTCAACAACATCAAGCCGGGCATCGAAGTCCGTTCGCGCCGCGTCGGCGGTGCGACTTACCAGGTGCCGGTCGAGGTGCGGACCGAGCGTTCGCAGGCGCTGGCGATCCGCTGGCTAATCTCGGCTGCGCGCGCGCGCAGCGAGAACACGATGTCGGCGCGTCTGTCGGGCGAGCTGCTCGACGCCGCCAACAACCGCGGCAACGCGGTGAAGAAGCGCGAGGATACGCACCGCATGGCGGAAGCGAACCGCGCCTTCTCGCACTACCGCTGGTAAGGTTCGTTCCTATATGGGGGTGGGAGCCGGGCTCCCATCCCCATCGCCGCTGGCCCTGAGCTTGTCGAAGGGCTGCCTGTCTTCTTCCCGTCACGAGAAGAGGTGCAGGGCTTCGACAAGCTCAGCCCCAACGGGTTTTCTGAAGTTCGGCGCGCCTCGGCAGATCAGGGGCGGAGTATGACGATCATGGCCCGCAGCCACCCGCTCGCGAAGTATCGCAACATCGGCATCATGGCGCACATCGACGCCGGCAAGACGACGACGACCGAGCGTATCCTCTATTACACCGGCAAGTCCTACAAGATCGGCGAAGTGCACGAAGGCACCGCCACGATGGACTGGATGGAGCAGGAGCAGGAGCGCGGCATCACGATCACGTCGGCCGCGACGACCTGCTTCTGGAACGATCACCGCATCAACATCATCGACACGCCCGGCCACGTCGATTTCACGATCGAGGTCGAGCGTTCGCTGCGCGTGCTCGACGGCGCGGTTGCCTGCTTCGACGGTGTCGCCGGGGTGGAGCCGCAGTCCGAGACGGTGTGGCGCCAGGCCGACAAATATGGCGTGCCGCGGATGTGCTTCGTCAACAAGCTCGACCGCACCGGCGCCGATTTCTATTTCTGCGTCGATTCGATCATTCAGCGGCTCGGCGCGCGCCCGGCGGTTCTGTATCTGCCGATCGGCATCGAGGGCGGCTTCAAGGGCTTGGTCGACCTGGTCGAGAACCGCGCGATTATCTGGCTCGAGGAAAGCCTGGGCGCGAAGTTCGAATATCAGGAGATCCCCGACGACCTGAAGGAAAAGGCCGCGAAGTATCGCAGCGACCTGATCGAGATGGCCGTCGAGCAGGACGACGACCTGATGGAGGCCTATCTCGAAGGCAACGAGCCCAGCATCGACGACCTGAAGAAGCTGATCCGCAAGGGGACGCTTGAGATGGCGTTCGTGCCGATCGTCTGCGGCTCCGCGTTCAAGAACAAGGGCGTGCAGCCGCTGCTGGACGCGGTGATCGACTATCTGCCGAGCCCGCTCGACGTGCCCGCGATCAAGGGCGTGAAGCTCGACGGCGAGACGCCGGACGAGCGTCCGTCGGACGATGCTGCGCCGTTCTCGGCGCTGGCGTTCAAGATCATGAACGATCCGTTCGTCGGCACGCTGACCTTCGCGCGCATCTATTCTGGCAAGCTGGAAGCGGCGACCCAGGTGATGAACTCGGTCAAGGACAAGAAGGAAAAGGTTGGCCGCATGCTGCTGATGCATGCCAACAGCCGCGAGGACATCACCGAGGCCTATGCCGGCGACATCGTCGCGCTGGCCGGCCTTAAGGACACGACCACCGGCGACACGCTGTGCGCGCCGAACGCGCCGATCATCCTGGAGCGGATGGAATTCCCCGAGCCCGTGATCGAGCTGTCGGTGGAGCCGAAGACGAAGGCCGACCAGGAGAAGATGGGCGTCGCGCTCAACCGCCTCGCCCGCGAGGATCCGTCGTTCCGCGTCTCGTCCGACTCCGAATCGGGTCAGACGATCATCAAGGGGATGGGCGAGCTCCACCTCGAGATCCTGGTCGACCGCATGAAGCGCGAGTTCAAGGTCGAGGCGAATGTCGGCGCGCCGCAGGTGGCGTATCGCGAATATCTGAAGAAGCCGGTCGACGTCGACTATACCCACAAGAAGCAGTCGGGCGGCACTGGCCAGTTCGGCCGCGTGAAGGTGAAGCTGACGCCGGGCGAGCGCGGCGCGGGCATCATCTTCAAGGACGAGATCAAGGGCGGTAATATTCCCAAGGAATATATCCCCGCGATCGAGAAGGGCTTCCGCGAGACCGCGGCGACCGGTTCGCTGGTCGGCTTCCCGATCATCGATTTCGAGATCGTGCTGTATGACGGCGCGTATCACGACGTCGACTCGTCTGCGCTGGCGTTCGAGATCACCGCGCGTGCGGCGATGCGCGAGGCGGCCCAGAAGGCCGGCATCACGCTGCTCGAGCCGGTGATGAAGGTCGAGGTCGTGACGCCCGAGGATTATCTGGGCGACGTGATCGGCGACATGAACAGCCGTCGTGGCCAGATCCAGGGCACGGACACGCGCGGCAACGCGCAGACCGTGGAGGCGATGGTGCCGCTGGCGAACATGTTCGGCTACGTCAACGCGCTGCGCTCGTTCACGCAGGGCCGGGCCAGCTATTCGATGCAGTTCTCGCATTATGACGAAGTGCCGCAGAACGTGGCCGACGAGGTCAAGGCGAAGCTGGCGTAACCTGTTTTTTGTCGCTAAGGGCGCGTCCGCACAGGGCGGCGCGTCCGTTCAGTATCCGAGAAGAAGGTAGGAAAAATGGCGAAAGCTAAGTTCGAGCGGACGAAGCCGCACTGCAACATCGGCACCATCGGTCACGTCGACCATGGCAAGACCTCGCTGACCGCGGCGATCACGAAGGTGCTGGCCGAGACCGGCGGCGCGACGTTCGTCGACTATGCCAACATCGACAAGGCCCCCGAGGAGCGCGAGCGCGGCATCACCATCTCGACCGCGCACGTCGAGTATGAGACGCAGGCGCGCCACTATGCGCACGTCGATTGCCCGGGCCACGCCGACTATGTGAAGAACATGATCACCGGCGCCGCGCAGATGGACGGCGGCATCCTGGTGGTGTCGGCCACCGACGGCCCGATGCCGCAGACCCGCGAGCACATCCTGCTCGCCCGCCAGGTCGGCGTGCCCGCGCTGGTGGTGTTCATGAACAAGGTCGACCTGGTCGACGACGCCGAGATCCTGGAGCTCGTCGAGCTCGAGATCCGCGAGCTGCTGTCGTCCTACGACTTCCCGGGCGATGACATCCCCGTGATCCCGGGTTCGGCCAAGGCCGCGCTGGACGGCGTGAACGAGGAGCTGGGCCGCGGCGCGGTGCTGAAGCTGATGGCCGCCGTGGACGAGTATATCCCGCAGCCGGAGCGTCCGCTGGACAAGCCGTTCCTGATGCCGATCGAAGACGTGTTCTCGATCTCGGGCCGCGGCACGGTCGTCACCGGCCGCGTCGAGACCGGCATCGTCAAGGTGGGCGAGGAAGTCGAGATCGTCGGCCTGACCGACACCCGCAAGACCGTCGTCACCGGCGTCGAGATGTTCCGCAAGCTGCTCGACTCGGGCCAGGCCGGCGACAATATCGGTGCGCTGCTGCGCGGCGTGGGCCGTGAGGACGTGGAGCGCGGCCAGGTGCTGTGCAAGCCGGGCTCGATCAAGCCGCACACCGACTTCCAGTCGGAAGTGTATGTGCTGTCGAAGGAAGAGGGTGGCCGTCACACGCCGTTCTTCGCCAACTATCGTCCGCAGTTCTACTTCCGCACGACTGACGTGACCGGCGAGGTCGTCCTTCCCGAGGGCACCGAGATGGTCATGCCCGGCGACAACGTTCAGCTCGGCGTCAAGCTGATCGCCCCGATCGCCATGGAAGAGGGCCTGCGCTTCTCGATCCGCGAAGGCGGCCGCACCGTCGGTGCGGGGGTTGTCAGCTCGATCTCCAAGTAATATAGACCCGGCCAACCGCTCGGCTCCCTCCGGGGAGTCGGGCGGTTTGCTTTTTATGGAGGCCCCTTGCGGGCCTGGATGGCGGGGCCAAATGGCCCCAGGCTCTTTCGCATCGGTGGTGACATGGACTCGAATATTCGCATTCGCCTGAAGGCTTTCGATCACCGCGTGCTCGATCAGGCCACCGGCGACATCGCCGACACGGCGCGCCGCACCGGTGCTCTGATCCGTGGTCCGATCCCGCTCCCGACGCACATCAACAAGTTCACCGTGAACCGCGGCCCGCACATCGACAAGAAGTCGCGCGAGCAGTTCGAGGTGCGCACCTACAAGCGGCTGCTGGATATCGTGCAGCCGACCCCGCAGACGGTCGATGCGCTGATGAAGCTCGATCTCGCCGCGGGTGTTGATGTCGAGATCAAACTGGCCTAAGAGGCCGGCTCCGCGGCGGACGAATCGTTCGCCGCCTTGTCGTTTGGCTCCGGCCTGAACGATGGAAGAGTAGGGATACCGGCCAGCTCGCTGGCGACCGAGTCCCCGTCTTTCGCTTTATAATGAAGCGGAAATCTGGCCCTGACGGGGGCGCGATAGCATTTGGGCCAGCTCTCCGGAAACGGGGGGCTTTTTTCGTAGTCACGCTCCCGGCTTCCGGGAGCCTCTGAGGGAAGGAACACGACGATGCGCTCCGGCGTGATCGCAAAGAAGATGGGGATGACCCGCCTGTTCCAGGACGACGGCCGGCACGTGCCGGTGACCGTCCTGAGCCTGGAAGGCGTGCAGGTCGTCGCCCAGAAGAACGCCGACCGCGACGGCTATGTCGCGCTGCAGCTCGGCGCCGGCACGGCCAAGGCGAAGAATGTCGCCAAGCCGCAGCGTGGCCATTATGGCAAGGCCGAGGTCGAGCCTAAGGCCTATGTCGCCGAGTTCCGGGTTGCCGACGATGCGCTGCTCGACGTGGGCGCGGAGATCTCCGCCGACCATTTCGTGGCGGGTCAGCTGGTCGACATTTCCGGCCGCACGCAGGGCAAGGGCTTTGCCGGCGGCATGAAGCGTTGGGGCTTCGGCGGTCTGCGCGCCACGCACGGCGTGTCGGTCTCGCACCGCTCGCTCGGTTCGACCGGTCAGCGCCAGGATCCGGGCAAGGTCTTCAAGAACAAGAAGATGGCCGGGCACATGGGCGATCGCCAGCGCACCCAGCAGAATCTCGAGATCGTGCGCACCGACGTGGAGCGCGGCCTGCTGTTCGTGAAGGGCTCCGTGCCCGGCGCGAAGGGCACCTGGCTGCTCGTCCGCGACGCGGTGAAGGTCGATCGCCATGCCGATGCGCCGCTGCCCGGCGCGGTCCGCAAGGCTGCCAGCAGCGACAGTGCCCCGGTGAACGAGGCTCCGGCCGAAGCGCCGGCCGCCACCGACGGCCAGGAGGGCTGATCCCATGAAGGTTGATGTGAAGACCCTCGGCGGCGACGCCGGCGGCGACATCGAGCTCGCCGATGCGATCTTCGGGCTGGAGCCGCGTGCGGACATCCTGCACCGGGTCGTGACCTGGCAGCTCGAAAAGCGTCGCGGCACTGCCCGCGGCACCCGCGAGCGCGCCGATGTCGCCCGTTCGGGCAAGAAGCTCGGTCGCCAGAAGGGCGGCGGTACCGCCCGTCACGGCGATCGCCGGGCGCCGGTGTTCATCGGCGGCGGCAAGGCGCACGGCGCCCGCGTCCGTGATTTCAACCCGTCGCTGAACAAGAAGGTTCGCGCACTGGGCCTGAAGATGGCGCTGTCCGCCAAGGCGAAGGCCGGTGAGCTGATCGTGCTCGACGCGCTGGACGTGGCCGAAGGCAAGACCAAGGTGCTGGCCGGTCAGCTGGCGGCACTGGGCTTCGGCACCAAGGCGCTGGTGATCGACGGCGATGCGCTGAACATCAGCTTCGCGCACGCCTCGGGCAACCTGAAGGGGATCAATCTGCTCCCCGCGATGGGCGCCAATGTCTACGATATCCTGAAGCATGACACGCTGGTGCTGACGCGCGCGGCCGTCGAGAAGCTGGAGGCGCGCCTCAATGGCTAAGAAGCAGGACAAGCCGGTCGACATCCGTCATTACGACGTGGTGCTCGGGCCGCACATCACCGAGAAGTCGACGCTGCTCTCCGAGCATAATGCGGTCGTCTTCAAGGTGGCGGGCGATGCCACCAAGCCGGAGATCAAGGCCGCCGTCGAGGCGCTGTTCAAGGTCGACGTGACGGGCGTGAATACGCTGGTCGCCAAGGGCAAGACCAAGCGCTGGAAGGGCCGCCCCTACACGCGTTCCGACGTCAAGAAGGCGATTGTGACGCTGGCCGATGGCCAGTCGATCGACGTCACCACGGGGATCTGAGGGTCATGGCGCTCAAGCATTACAACCCGACGAGCCCGGCCCGCCGCGGTCTGATCCTCGTCGACAAGTCGTCGCTGTGGAAGGGCAAGCCCGTCAAGGCGCTGACCGAAGGCAAGCGCAAGTCGGGCGGCCGCAACAATATGGGCCACGCCACTGCGCGCGGCATCGCGGGCGGCCACAAGCAGAAGTATCGGATCATCGATTTCAAGCGCCGGAAGTGGGATGTGCCCGCGACCGTCGAGCATCTCGAATATGATCCGAACCGCTCGGCCTTCATCGCGCTGGTGAAGTATCCGGATGGCGAGCTGAACTACATCATCGCGCCGCAGCGCCTGGCGGTTGGCGACAGCATCGTCGCCGGCAAGAAGGTCGACACCAAGCCGGGCAACGCGATGGAGATCGGCCAGGCTCCGGTCGGCACCATCGTCCACAATGTGGAGATGAAGCCGGGCAAGGGCGGCCAGATCGCGCGTGCGGCGGGCACCTATGTGCAGATCGTCGGTCGCGACAAGGGCATGGTGATGGTTCGCCTGAACTCGGGCGAGCAGCGCTATATCCGTGCGGATTGCATGTGCACGGTCGGTGCGGTGTCGAACCCGGACAACGCCAACCAGAACCTGGCGAAGGCCGGCCGCAACCGCTGGCTGGGCAAGCGTCCGCTGACCCGCGGCGTCGCCAAGAACCCGGTCGACCATCCGCACGGCGGTGGTGAAGGCCGCACCTCGGGCGGCCGTCACCCGGTCACCCCGTGGGGCAAGCCGACCAAGGGCGCGCGCACCCGGTCGAACAAGTCGACCGACAAGATGATCATCCGTTCGCGTCACGCGAAGAAGAAGAGGTAAGCGATGGCCCGGTCCGTCTGGAAAGGCCCGTTCGTCGAGCTGCATCTGCTGAAGAAGGCAGAGACGGCGCAGGACAGTGGCGCGCGCGCACCGATCAAGACCTGGTCGCGTCGCTCGACGATCCTGCCGCAGTTCGTTGGGCTCACGTTCAACGTCTATAACGGCCGCAAGTTCGTGCCGGTGTCGGTCAACGAGGACATGGTCGGGCACAAGCTCGGCGAGTTCGCGCCGACCCGCTACTTCCCCGGCCACGCTGCCGACAAGAAGGGCAAGCGCTGATGTCGAAGCCAGCATCCCCCCGTCGCGTCGGCGACAAGGAGGCCCTTGCCGTCAACACCTCGGTGCGCGGCAGCCCCTACAAGCTGAACCTGGTCGCGGGCCTGATCCGCGGCAAGAAGGCCGGCGACGCACTCAACATCCTCACCTTCTCCAAGAAGGCGATGGCGGTCGACGTGCGCAAGTGCCTGGCTTCCGCGATCGCGAACGCGGAGAACAACCATAACCTGGATGTCGACGCGCTCGTGGTGCAGGAAGCCTCGGTCGGCAAGTCGATCGTGATGAAGCGGTTCGCCACCCGCGCCCGCGGCAAATCCACCCGGATCATCAAGCCGTTCTCGCGCATCCGCGTGGTCGTGCGCGAGCAGGAGGCCGAATAATGGGTCAGAAGAGCAATCCGATCGGGATGCGGTTGCAGATCAACCGAACCTGGGACAGCCGCTGGTATGCCGACGGCGCCGATTACGGCCGTCTGCTCCTGGAGGATCTGAAGATCCGCCAGCATATCATCAAGACGCTGCCGCAGGCCGCGATCTCGAAGGTGGTGATCGAGCGTCCGGCCAAGCTGTGCCGCATCTCCGTCTATGCCGCGCGCCCCGGCGTGATCATCGGCAAGAAGGGTGCGGACATCGAGAAGCTGCGCCGCACGCTGGGCAAGATGACCGCGTCGGACGTGTCGCTGAACATCGTCGAGATCCGCAAGCCGGAGATCGACGCGAAGCTCGTCGCGCAGTCGGTCGCCGACCAGCTCGAGCGCCGGGTCGCGTTCCGCCGCGCCATGAAGCGCGCGGTGCAGTCTGCCCTGCGGCTGGGCGCGGAAGGCATCCGGATCACCTGCGCGGGCCGTCTTGGCGGCGCGGAGATCGCGCGGACCGAATGGTATCGCGAAGGCCGCGTGCCGCTGCATACGCTGCGCGCGCATGTCGACTATGCCGAGGCCGAAGCCCACACCGCCTATGGCGTGTGCGGGGTCAAGGTGTGGATCTTCAAGGGCGAGATCCTCGGCCATGATCCGCTGGCGCAGGAGCGGCTGATGATGGAAGCGCAGACCTCGGGCGTGCGCCCGGCGCGCGACGATCGCCGGAATTGAGGAACTAGATCATGCTGCAACCAAAGCGCACCAAGTTCCGCAAGGCGTTCAAGGGCCGTATCTCGGGCAAGGCCCCGGGCGGCACCACGCTCAACTTCGGCGCCTATGGCCTCAAGGCCATGGAGCCGGACCGGATCACCGCCCGCCAGATCGAGGCGGCCCGTCGCGCGATCACGCGTCACATCAAGCGCCAGGGGCGTTTGTGGATCCGCATCTTCCCGGACGTGCCGGTCTCGTCGAAGCCGGCCGAAGTCCGCATGGGATCGGGCAAGGGTTCGCCGGAATTCTGGGCGGCCCGCGTCAAGCCCGGCCGGATCCTGTTCGAGCTGGACGGCGTGCCCGGTCCGATCGCCCGCGTGGCGTTCGAGCGTGCGGCCGAGAAGCTGCCGATCAAGGTGAAGCCCGTCGCCCGCCTGGGCGAATCGCTGCACGAGGAACAGTAAGATGGCGAAGATCGCCGACCTCAAGGTCAAGACCGACGACCAGCTGGGTGAACAGCTGGGCGAGCTGAAGCGCGAGCAGTTCAACCTGCGCTTCCAGGCGGCCACCAACCAGCTCGAGAAGCCGAGCCGTGTCCGCGAGGTGCGCCGCACGATCGCGCAGATCAAGACCCTGCAGACCGAGCGTTCGCGCTCGGCCGCCAAGTAAGGAGCGCCAGCCATGCCGAAGCGCGTGCTGACCGGAACGGTGGTCTCCGACAAGACCGACAAGACGGTGGTCGTCCTCGTCGAGCGGAAGGTGAAGCATCCGCTGTACGGCAAGATCATCCGCCGCTCGAAGAAGTATCACGCCCACGATGCCGAGAATGCCTATCGCGAAGGCGAGATGGTCCGCATCGAGGAATGTGCCCCGATTTCCAAGCTGAAGACCTGGACGGTCGTCGATCGCATCGACACCCATCTGCGTCCGAAGTCCGCCGGCGCCCCCGCCGACACCGCTGCTGCCTGACAGGAGGACTGAACCATGATCCAGATGCAGTCCAACCTCGACGTCGCCGACAACTCTGGCGCCAAGCGCGTCCAGTGCATCAAGGTGCTCGGCGGCTCCAAGCGGCGCTTCGCTTCGGTCGGCGACATCATCGTCGTGTCGATCAAGGAAGCCGCGCCGCGCGGCAAGGTCAAGAAGGGCGACGTTCACCGTGCGGTGATCGTGCGTACCGCCAAGGACATCCACCGCGCTGACGGGTCCACGATCCGCTTCGACGGCAATGCCGCGGTGCTGATCAACAAGAACAGCGGGGAGCCGATCGGCACCCGCATCTTCGGGCCGGTGGTGCGCGAGCTCCGGGCCAAGAACCACATGAAGATCATCTCGCTCGCGCCTGAGGTGCTGTGATGTCGGCGATGAAGATCAAGAAGGGCGATACGGTCGTCGTCCTGTCCGGCAAGGACAAGGGCAAGACCGGCGAGGTCACCCGCGCGATCCCGAAGGACGGCAAGGTCGTCGTGAAGGGCGTGAACGTGGCGACCCGCCATCGCAAGCCGAGCCAGGTGAACCCGCAGGGTGGCCTGGAGCGGATCGAGGCGCCGCTGCACGTGTCGAAGGTGGCGATGGCCGATCCCAAGGATGGCCGCGCGACCCGCGTCCGGTTCGAGACCAAGGACGGAAAGAAGGTCCGCGTGGCCGTCAAGTCCGGGGAGACGATCAATGGCTGAAGCCAAGAATGTGAAGCCCAGGCTCCACAAGATGTATGACGAGACGATCGTCAAGGCGATGACCGAGAAGTTCGGGTACACCAACCCGATGCAGGTCCCCAAGCTGACCAAGATCGTGCTCAACATGGGCGTGGGTGAGGCGACGCAGGACAAGAAGAAGGTCGAGCAGGCCGCTTCCGAACTGACCCAGATCGCCGGCCAGAAGGCCGTGGTCACCAAGGCGAAGAAGTCGATCGCGCAGTTCAAGCTGCGTGAAGGCATGCCGATCGGCACCAAGGTGACGCTGCGTCGCGAGCGGATGTACGAGTTTCTCGACCGCTTCGTGACGATCGCGCTGCCGCGCGTGCGCGATTTCCGTGGCCTCAGCGACAAGTCGTTCGACGGCCGCGGCAATTATGCCACCGGCCTGAAGGAACAGCTGATCTTCCCGGAGATCAGCTACGACAAGGTCGACAAGATCCGCGGCATGGACGTGATCATCGCGACCACTGCCAACACCGACGAGGAGGCGCGCGAGCTGCTCCGCCTGTTCGGTTTCCCGTTCCCGCAGCCGCAGGCTGAGCAGAAGCAGGCCGCCTGACGGCGCGAAGAAGGAAGAGCTTAAGTCCATGGCGAAACTGAGTTCGATCAACAAGAATGAGCGTCGCAAGAAGCTCGTGAAGCAGTATGCCGGCAAATATGCCCGGCTGAAGGCGATCGCGGACGACGAGTCCAAGGACGAGACCGAGCGGCTGATCGCCCGGCTCAAGATGGCCGAACTGCCGCGCAACGCGAACCCGACCCGGGTGCGCAACCGCTGCGAAGTCACGGGCCGCCCGCGCGCTTATTACCGCAAGTTCCGTCTCGCGCGCGTCATGCTCCGCGATCTTGCCAACAAGGGCATGATCCCGGGCGTCACGAAGTCGAGCTGGTAAGGGTCAAGATATGTCGATGACCGATCCCGTGGGCGATCTGCTCACCCGTATCCGCAATGGCCAGCGCGCCCGCAAGGACAGCGTGGTCTCGCCCGCGTCCAAGCTGCGCGCCCGTGTGCTCGACGTGCTGCAGCGCGAGGGTTACATCCGCGGCTATGCGGCCGAGCCCGTTGCCGGCCATGACGGCCTGCGCATCGAGCTGAAATATTTCGAGGGCCAGCCCGCGATCCAGCATCTGGCGCGCGTGTCCAAGCCCGGTCGCCGGGTCTATTCGGGGGCGCAGGATCTGCCGCGCATCCGCAACGGCCTGGGCATCACCATCGTCTCGACGCCACGTGGCGTTCTGTCCGACGCGGAAGCGCGCGAGCAGAATGTCGGCGGCGAGGTTCTCGCGGAGGTCTTCTGATGAGCCGCATCGGCAAGAAGCCGGTCCCCGTCCCGTCGGGCGTGACCGCCAATATCGAAGGCCGCACGCTGACCGTGAAGGGGCCGAAGGGCAGCCTGTCCATGCCGCTGCAGGACGAGGTGACCTATAGCGTCGAGGATGGCGCGGTCGCGGTCCAGCCGGCCAACGGCACGAAGCGGGCACGTTCCTTCTGGGGCATGCAGCGCACGATGGTGCAGAACCTGGTCACCGGCGTGACCGACGGCTTCACCAAGACGCTGCAGATCACCGGCGTCGGCTATCGCGCCAATGCGCAGGGCCGCAAGCTGAAGCTGCAGCTGGGCTACAGCCACGATGTCGACATCGACGTGCCGGAAGGCATCACGGTGGCGACCCCGGATCAGACCACGATCAACATCAGTGGCAACGACAAGCAGGCCGTTGGCCAGCTTGCCGCGGAGATCCGCCGCTGGCGCAAGCCCGAGCCCTACAAGGGCAAGGGCATCAAATATGCCGGCGAGTTCATCTTCCGCAAGGAAGGGAAGAAGAAGTAATGGCCAAGCTCTCTCTGTTCGCGAAGCGGCGCCAGCGCGTCCGTACCGCGCTGCGTGCCAAGGGCAGTGTCCGCCCGCGGCTGTCGATCCACCGTTCAGGGCGTCATATCTACGCCCAGGTGATCGACGACGAGGCTGGCCGCACGCTGGCCGCGGCCTCGACGCTCGACAAGGACGTGCGCGGCACGACCGGCGCGACCGCGGAGTCGGCGGCATCGGTCGGCAAGCGGATCGCCGAGCGCGCTTCGGCCGCCGGCGTGACGCGCGTCGTGTTCGATCGCGGCGGTTTCCTGTTCCACGGACGTGTCAAGGCGCTTGCCGACGCGGCCCGCGAAGGCGGATTGGAGTTCTAAATGGCTGACGAAACCGAGAACCAGGCCGGCGCACCCGCCGAGGCCGGTGCCGCCAATGCCGGCAGCGCGCCCGAGGGCGAGCGCCAGGGCCGTGGTCCGCGTGGCGGCCGTGGCCGTGGCCCGGGCGGCGACAATCGCGGCCGTGGCGGTCGTGACGGCAATCGTGGCCGTCGCGACAACAACCGCACCGGCGGCGAGGATGGTGGCGAGGAGCTGATCGAGAAGCTCGTCCACATCAACCGCGTCTCCAAGACCGTGAAGGGCGGCAAGCGCTTCGGCTTCGCGGCGCTCGTCGTGGTCGGCGATGGCAAGGGCCGGGTCGGCTTCGGCCATGGCAAGGCGCGCGAAGTGCCGGAGGCGATCACCAAGGCCACTGCCGCCGCCAAGAAGGCGATGGTCCGCGTGCCGCTGCGCGAGGGCCGGACCCTGCATCACGATGGCCGCGGCCATTTCGGCGCGGGCCTGGTCTATGTCCGTGCGGCCCCGGCCGGCACCGGCATCATCGCGGGTGGCCCGATGCGCGCCATCTTCGAGAGCCTGGGCGTGGCCGACGTGGTGACCAAGTCGGTCGGCACTAACAACCCGTACAACATGATCCGTGCGACCTTCGAGGCGCTGACGGAGCAGACGTCGCCGAAGTCGGTCGCGCAGCGCCGGGGCAAGAAGATCGCCGACCTGCTGGGTCATGGCGGAGCTTCCGCGCCGGTCGCCGAGGCCGAAGCGGCCGCGATTGTGGAGTGACAGACATGGCGACCATCAAGGTAACCCAGACCGGGTCGCCGATCCGCCGGATCGGCAAGCAGCGCGCGACGCTGATCGGCCTCGGCCTGAACAAGATGCACAAGACCCGCGAGCTCGAGGATACCCCCGAGGTGCGCGGCATGATCCGCAAGGTGCATCATATGGTGAAGGTCGAGGAGGCCTGAGCCTTCCGGCCTGCCCCGCGTTCGCGGGGTGACAGTCAGGGGCAAGGGGGCTATGCGGCCCCCTTCCTCATTTCAGCGCGACAAAAGCGAAAGCGAGTGCAGATCATGAAACTGAACGAAATCCGCGACAATGATGGCGCCCGCAAGAGCCGGATGCGCGTCGGCCGGGGTATCGGTTCCGGCAAGGGCAAGACCGCCGGCCGCGGCCAGAAGGGCCAGAAGAGCCGCGAAGGCGTCTCGATCAACGGGTTCGAGGGCGGCCAGATGCCGCTCCACATGCGGATCCCGAAGCGTGGCTTCAACAATCCGTTCAGCAAGGACCATGCCGAAGTCAATCTCGGCGCGATCCAGAAGCTGGTCGACGCCGGCAAGCTGTCGAGCGACGGCACGATCGACCATGACGCGCTGAAGGCGGCGGGCGTCGGCCGCGGCGGCAAGCATGGCGTGCGGATCCTGGCCAAGGGCGATTATTCGGCGAAGCTGTCGTTCCGTGTCGCCGGCGTTTCGAAGACGGCGCGCGAGGCGATCGAGGCGGCCGGCGGTTCGGTCGACGTGATCGAGGTCGTGCCCGCGGCGGACAAGGCCAAGGCCAAGCACCGTACCGTGCAGAAGGCGCGCGCCGACGCGAAGGCCGAGAAGAAGGCGGCGGCGAAAGCCTGATCCGCCTTTCGCCGGCGGCGGGCTGACAAGCCCGTGCCGGACACTATATGGGGCGGCGGGGGGCGTGGACGCACTCCGCCGCCCTTTACACATTCCGGGGTCGAGTATCAGATATGGCATCAGCAGCCGAGCAACTGGCCGCCAACATCAGCCTGTCGCAGTTCGCCAAGGCGACCGAGCTGAAGAAGCGGCTCTGGTTCACCCTGGGTGCGCTGGTGATCTTCCGCCTGCTGTCATTCGTGCCACTGCCCGGCATCGATCCGCGCGCCATGGCCAGCCTGTTCGAGACGACGCGCGGCGGCGTGCTGGATTTCTTCAACAATTTCTCGGGCGGCGCGCTGGAGCGTATGTCGCTGATCGCGCTGGGCGTGATGCCGTACATCACCGCCTCGATCGTGGTGCAGCTGTCGACTTCGCTGTCGCCGACGCTGGCCGCGATCAAGAAGGAAGGTGAGAGCGGCCGCAAGAAGCTAAACCAATATACCCGCTACGGCACCGTGCTGCTGACTGCGATCCAGGGCTATTTCATCGCGGTCGGGCTCGAAAGCTGGGGTGCCGACCAGGGCATGTCCGCGGTCGTCGATCCGGGCATGCTATTCCGCGTCACCGTCGTGATCTCGCTGATCGGCGGCACGATGTTCCTGATGTGGCTGGGCGAACAGATCACCAGCCGTGGCATCGGCAATGGCGTGTCACTGATCATCATGGCCGGCATCGTCGCCAATCTGCCGCGCGCGCTGGCGCAGGTGTTCGAAGGCGGCCGCACCGGTTCGCTGTCGCCGCTGCTGATCATCGGCGTGCTTGTGCTGGTGCTGGGCCTGATCCTGTTCATCTGCTTCATGGAACGCGCGCAGCGCCGGGTGCTGATCCAGTATCCCAAGCGACAGACCCAGCGCGGCATGATGCAGGCCGACAAGAGCCACCTGCCGCTGAAGATCAACACCGCCAACGTGATCCCCCCGATCTTCGCGTCGTCGCTGCTGCTGATGCCGCTGACGATCAGCCAGTTCGCGGGCAACCGCGTGGCAGGCGAAAGTTTCTGGGGCGATTTCCTGATCGGCATGAACCAGTGGCTGCAGCACGGCACGCCGCTGTACATGACCCTCTATGCCGCCGGCATCATCTTCTTCTGCTTCTTCTATACCGCAGTGGTCTTCAACCCAGAGGAGACGGCGGACAATCTGAAGCGCTACGGCGGCTTCATTCCCGGCATCCGCCCCGGCAAGGCGACCGAGACCTATCTCGATTATGTGCTGACGCGCATCACCGTGATCGGCGCGGCCTATCTGACCTTGATCTGCCTGGTGCCCGAATTGCTGGTCGCGCGGATGGGGATCCCGTTCTATCTGGGCGGCACCAGCCTGCTGATCGTCGTCAACGTCACGATCGATACGGTGACCCAGATCCAGAGCCATCTGCTGGCCCATCAATATGGCGACTTGATCAAGAAGGCCAAGCTGAAGGGCGGGGCGCTGCGCCGCTGACAGCCCGCTCGGCGCAGTCTGCCCCGGCAGAATTGCCTGTCGCCATTCTGTCGCACAAGGTTAAGGACGGTACGCAGAGCGAAGCGGCCCGGGGGGATATACTGGAATGGCGCTGAATATCATCCTGCTGGGGCCGCCTGGTGCCGGCAAGGGCACGCAGGCGAGCCGGCTGGTGGCCGAACGCGGCATGGTCCAGGTATCGACCGGCGACATGCTGCGCGCGGCGGTTTCATCCGGCAGCGAGATCGGCAAGCTGGCCGACGGCATCATGAAGGCCGGCAAGCTGTTTCCGGATGATCTGATGAGCCAGATCCTGGGTGCGCGGCTGGACGAGCCGGACACCGTTTCCGGCGTGATCTTCGATGGCTATCCCCGCACCGAGGCGCAGGCCGCCGCGCTGGATACGCTGCTGGCCGATCGCGGCCGCCATCTCGATCATGTAATCGAGCTCGAGGTGAACGAGGATGCGCTGGTGGAGCGGATCACCGGCCGTTTCACCTGCGCACGCTGCGGTGCGGGCTATCATGATCGTTTCAAGCAGCCGAAGATCGCGAATGTCTGCGATGTCTGCGGCGCGACCGAATTCAAGCGCCGTGCCGACGACAATGAAGAAGCGGTCCGCACCCGGATGGCCGAATATCGCGCCAAGACCGCGCCGATCCTGCCGATCTACGAAGCGCGTGGGCTGGTCCACCGCGTCGACGGCATGGCCGATATGGATCATGTCGCAGCCGCGATCGCGGCCATCCTCGACGGGCGGTGACGCGCCCGGGGCGATGCGATAGGGTGGCGGCATGAACCGGCCTGCCTCCATTGCCATTCCGGAACGCGGTGCCCGCGCCACCCGCCCACGCGATCTGAAGCTTACGATCGAGCAGTTCGTCGCGATCAACGAGAGCGGCGCGCTCGACGACTTTTCCAAGGCGGAGCTGCTGGATGGCAAGATCAGCGTCGTGAACGCGCAGCACCTGCCTCATGCGCGGCTCAAGATGGCGCTGTACGATGCCCTTCGGGATGCCGTGCGTGCGAATGGCACTGGTCTGCAATTGCTGGTCGAGGGGGCGATTGAGCTGGGCCGTCACAATCTTCCCGAGCCCGATCTGTTTATCTGGGCCCCGCAGCCGGCCGAGCGTGGGGCGCCAGACGGCAGCGTGAAGCTGGTGATCGAAGTGGCCGACAGTTCCGAACGGCGCGATCTCGGCCGCAAGAAGCGCATCTATGCCGCGCATGGCATCGCCGAATATTGGGTCGCAGTGATGCGCACCCGGCGGATCGAGCGGTTCGCCGGACTGAAGGATGGCGCCTATGCGCGTCACGACAGCGTTCCTTTCGGCAATGCCGTCGACAGCGTTACGCTGTCCGGTATCGGCCTGCCTGCCGGCTGGCGCGCGGAATGATCCGCGTGGCGCTTGCGGGCGCATTGCTGGCCACGCCGCTGCCGGTCGCTGCCAAGGTCGCTTCGGTCGGCGAGGCCGGCATGGTCGTGGAGAACGAGGCGTTCGTCGCCGCGCCGCCGGCGGCGGTATGGGCCGTGCTGATCGAGCCGAAGCGCTGGTGGCAGGCCGCGCACAGCTGGTCGGGCAAGGCGGAGAATTTCTCACTCGATCTGCGCGCCGGCGGCTGCTTCTGCGAATCGCTGCCCGGTGGCGGGTCGGTCGAGCATCTGCGCGTCGTCTATGCCGATCCGGGCAAGCTGCTGCGGCTGACCGGCGGGCTCGGCCCGCTGCAGGGCGATGCCGCCACCGGCCCGCTCAGCTGGACGCTGCAGCCGGACGGGCAGGGCACGCGGATCGTCCAGCGTTATGCCGTCTCGGGCGTGGCGCGAACGCCGTGGCCGGTGATGGCGCCGCTGATCGATTCCGTGCTGCGCCAGCAGCTCGATTCGCTGGCCAAGACGATCGCTTCATTACGGAAATAGTCCGCTTTCGGCCGCGAAATCCATGCTAGGAAGCGCGCGTGGACGCGCCCGACTCAAGAGGGCGCGCCGCGCCAGGGTCGTCGTCAGTTCCAGCCAGTTCCGGGGGATCAGAAGATGGCCGTCACCGACCATGTCGACCTGAATACGTTCATCGAGGGTGTGAAGAAGCGCAATCCCGGCCAGACGGAGTTCGTCCAGGCCGTGCAGGAAGTCGCCGAGGACATCTACGACTTCATCGAGGACAAGGAGCAGTATCACGCCGCGCAAATCCTGCGCCGCCTGGCCGAGCCGGACCGCGTGATCTCGTTCCGCGTCTGCTGGGAGGATGACAACCACAACATCCGCGTCCAGCGCGGATGGCGCGTGCAGAACAACAATGCGATCGGCCCCTACAAGGGGGGCATCCGCTTCCACCCCTCCGTCACCGAAAGCGTGCTGAAGTTCCTCGCCTTCGAGCAGACCTTCAAGAATTCGCTGACCGGCCTGCCGATGGGCGGCGGCAAGGGCGGCGCCAACTTCAACCCCAAGGGCAAGAGCGACGGCGAGGTGATGCGCTTCTGCCAGAGCTTCATGACCGAGCTCTATCGACATGTCGGCGCGGACGTGGACGTGCCCGCGGGCGATATCGGCGTCGGCGGCCGCGAGATCGGCTACATGTTCGGCCAGTACAAGCGGATCACCAACCAGTTCACCGGCGTGCTGACCGGCAAGGGGCTGGAATATGGCGGCTCGCTGATCCGACCGGAAGCCACCGGCTATGGCGCGGTCTATTTCCTCGCCAACATGCTGCGGACCAAGGGCAAGGATCTGGCGGGCCTCTCCGCAGTGATCTCCGGCTCTGGCAATGTCGCCACCCATGCTGCGGAGAAGATCAACCAGCTCGGTGGCAAGGTGCTGACGCTGTCCGATTCCGAAGGCTTCGTCCACGATCCGGACGGGATCACGCAGGACAAGGTCAACTGGGTCAAGCAGCACAAGACCCGCCGGCGCGGCCGTATCTCGGACTATGCCAAGGAGTTTTCGGGCGCGGAATTCCACGCCGGCAAGAAGCCGTGGATCGTGCCGTGCGATGTGGCGCTGCCCTGCGCCACGCAGAACGAACTCAACGGCGCGGAAGCCAAGCTGCTCGTGTCCAATGGCTGCATCGCGGTATCCGAAGGCGCCAACATGCCGACCGACCTGGATGGCGTGCACGTCTTCAAGGGCGCGCGCATCCTCTATGCGCCGGGCAAGGCGGCCAATGCCGGGGGCGTCGCGGTGTCCGGCCTCGAGATGAGCCAGAATTCGGCGCGCATCTCGTGGAAGGAAGCCGAGCTGCAGAAGCTGCTGATCGACATCATGGAAGGCATCCACCACCGCTGCGAGGAATATGGCCGCGAGCCCGGCAGCGACTATATCGACTATGTGAAGGGCGCGAACATCGCCGGCTTCAAGAAGGTTGCCGACGCGATGCTGGCCTACGGCGTGGTTTGAGACGCTGATCCTCCCCGGTACGGGGAGGGGGACCGCGGCGAAGCCGTGGTGGAGGTGGCTCGCCGCAAGCGCAGCGTTTGACGAGGCCCCCCTCCACCATGCTGCGCATGGTCCCCCCTCCCCGTGCCGGGGAGGATCTGACCTCTAAGCCTCCAGCGCCCTGATCTCGGCATTGGCGATGCGCAGGCGGGCGGCCAGGTCGCGGGTGATGTTGCCGATCATGGTGATCAGCAGCGCTGGGTCGTCCTTGGCGAGCGCGTGCAGTTCCTCGATACCGAAGCCCCAGGCGGAGACATCGTCGTCCGCGACGATGTCGGCCGATCGGCGGCCGCGATCGACCAGCGCCATCTCGCCACAGGTCATGCCGGGGCCGACCGATCCGATCCGGACGTGGCGGCCATCGCCGACCGGCAGCCGGATCGAAGCGCGACCGGTGGCGATCGCGAAGAACAGGGGGGCTTCCTCGCCCTCGCGCGCCAGATACTCCCCTTCGGCGAAGCGTAAGGGGATCGCCAACGCGCGCACGCGGGCGACCTGATCGGCATCGAGCCCCGCCACGATGTCGAGCGCGTCGAAATCGGCCGCCGCATCGCGCAGATCGGGCGCCTGTTCCGCGATCAGCGCTTCCTCGACATGCTCGAGCGCGGCATCGCGGCTGTCGAACATTGCCGCGCAGCGTCCGCTTACGGCCTCCGCGATTTCGGCCAGCGGCCCGGTCGGGTCGAGGTTGGCGAGCACCAGCCGCTTGTCCGCCGCCGCCATGTCGTCGGCGAACCCGGCCAGCAGCCGCGCGGCGGCCATGTCGGCGGACCATACCCGGCGCAGATCGATCACCAGCCAGTCCGCGCCTTCCGCCAGCGCGGTGGCGCGGCGCAGCAGCCGCTCTGTCGAACCGAAGAACAGCGCGTCCTGCGCCTCGATGATGTGGACGCGGCGTGCCGCCCGATCCAGCAGCGCGCGTTCGGCGGGGCTGCGCGCGCGTTTCGATCGCACCCGATCGCCGCGATAATCGAGCCGGATCGCGCTGCGGACGTTGGGGTGAGTGCCGAAGATGTGCAGCCCGAAATCGTCCGCGATCCGCGCGCAGGCGGCGATGCCGCGCACGCTGTTGCCATTCTCGTCAAGCGGGGGCGAGAAGATCGCGATGCCGGCCTGGCCCGGGATTACCAGCAGGATGCCGCCCGAAACCCCGCTCTTCGCGGGCAGCCCGATCTCGTAGCTCCACTGACCGGCATAGTTGTACATGCCGCACATGTTCATCACGGTCAGCACGTCGGGGACGTGTACGCGCTTCAAGGCGCGCTCGCCGGTCGCGGGGTTCACCCCGTCATTGGCCAGGGTCGCTCCCATCAGCGCCAGATCGCGGCAGTCGACCAGCAGCGAGCATTGCCGGAAATAGAGATCGAGCACGGCTTCGGGATCGCCCTTGATCATTCCCGAATTAAGCATCATCCAAGCGATCGCGCGGTTGCGGTGGCCAGTTGCTTTCTCGGAAAGATAGACGGGTTCGTCCAGCGCCAGCGGTCGACCGGCGAAGCGCGCCATCAGCTCGTCCAGCGCGGCCCGGCGCGCGGTCTCGTCCGCGCCTTCGATCAGTTCGGCCACCGCGATCGCGCCGGCATTGACCATCGGGTTGAACGGGCGGTTGTGCGCTTCGTCGAGCAGGATCGAATTGAAGCTCTCGCCGGTCGGCTCCACCCCGACATGGCCAAGCACCGCATCGCGGCCCAGCCGATCGAGCGCATGGCCATAGCTGAACGGCTTCGAGATCGACTGGATCGTGAAGCGGTGGCCCGCATCGCCGGCGGTATAGACCTGCCCGTCGATCGTGGCGACGGCGATGCCAAACAGATCCGGATCGGCCTTGCCCAGTTCAGGGATGTAGGTGGCGGGCTTGCCGTCGCGGATCGGGCGCAGCGCCGCGGCCAGCGCCTCGAGATAGGCGGCCACCGGCCCCGCCCCTTGTCCGATCATGCCCGCTCCCCCCTGCCGTGCGCCGAGCGATAGTGCCCCAAGCGGAGCGCGCCGCCAAGTTCAGGCGGCGGCGGGGCGGGGCGCGCGCAGCATGTCGAACGCGTAGATCGCGCAGCCCGCCCAGATGCAGCCGAACGTGAAGAGATGGATCGGCAGCAGCGCTTCGCCGAACAGCGTCACCGCCAGTACGAATTGCAGGGTCGGCGCGATATATTGCAGCAGCCCGATCGTGGCGTAGCGCAGCCGCTTGGCGGCGGCGGCGAACAGCAGCAGCGGGATCGCCGTGACCGCGCCGGCCAGGATCAGTAATCCATCGGTTGCGCGGTCGGCGCCGAACACGCCCGCGCCGGTTGCCCCCGCCCAGGCCAGCACGGCCAGGCAGGCCGGCGCCAGCAGCGCAGTTTCCACAAGCAGGCCGCCCAGCGCATCGATCGGTGCCAGCTTGCGCACCAGCCCGTAGGTTCCGAAGCTGAACGCCAGGGTGAGCGGCACCCAGATCGCGCCGCCGCCGGCGATGGCCATCGCCAGCACGCCAATCGCCGCCAGCGCGACCGCCACCCCCTGGCGCGGCCGCAGCCGTTCGCCCAGCACCGCCACGCCCAGCGCGACATTCACCAGCGGGTTGATGAAGTAGCCGAGGCTCGCTTCCAGCACATGACCGCCATTGACCGCCCAGATATAGACCAGCCAGTTGACCGCGATCAGCGCGGCGCTGGCCGCCAGCATCAGCGCGGTACGCCCGGCGCTGACCGCAGCCAGGATCGTGCGGCCGCGGCCCAGCAGCAGCGCCGCGCCCGCCAGCAGCAGCAGCGACCACAGCACGCGATGCGCCAGGATCTGCAGTGCAGGTACGCCCGACAGCAGCTTCAGATAGAGCGGGAGCAGTCCCCAGATGCCATAGGCGGCGACGCCCAGCAGGACGCCGCGGCGCTTCGCCCGCAGGATCGGTCAGAAGATGCCGCCGCCCAGCATCAGCCGGAAGCCACCCACGAGGATCACCACGAAGTTCACGATGGCGCCGCTGCGGTGGCGCGACAGCATGCCGCACACCAGGCCGACGACAGCGACCGGGATGATCATCCAGTTCGCCCAGCCAAGGAAGGGGATGAAGGCGAACAGCGCCGCGATCAGGCTGACGATGCCGATGAGGAGCGAGAGGATGTTGAGCATGGCGCCTATGTCGTGCGCGATCGTGACGGTTGCAAGCGAAAAGGTGTCTTGCATGTGTAATACACCTTGGGGTATAGCAGCGTCGTTCGATTTCGGAGTCTGCCATGCGCGCGCGGCGAGCCATCCCCATCCTGATCTGCGGTCTGCTGGCCGGCTGCGAAGTATCGACCACGGGCGATACGGGCGGCAATCAGGCCGGTGCATCGGTCAGCATCGGTGGCGACGGCAAGGATGGCGTCTCGCTGAAATCGGGTGACAATGGCGTGGCGATCGACGTGCCGGGCTTCAGCGCCAAGGTGAAGATCCCCGGCCTCGACATCGATGGCGCCGAGATGGATATCGATGGCATGGCGCTGGCCGCCAACACCACTGTGACCAGAGTCGATGTCGTCGGCGACGATGCGGCCAAGGGCGGGGATGTCGTCAAGATCGGCTTCACCAGCACCGATGCGCCTGCCAAGCTGATCGCCCATTATCGCGAGGCCGGGAAGGCGGCGGGCTTCACGATGACCGGCGATGCGCGCAGCGCGAGCGGCGAGAAGCCGGGCGGCAAGCGCTTCGCAGTCACGACCAGCCCGGCCGCGAACGGTGCCAGCGGGGAGATCGTGGTGACCGATCCGAACTGATCCGGTCGAAGGTCAACGCTTCCTCAACCGTCCCGATGGTAGAAGCACGCGACCCTGATCCCGGAGCTTCGCGCATGTCCCGCCGCCTTTCGATTCTGCTGCTGCCGCTGGCGATCGCCGCCTGCGGATCCGATCCCGCCAAGGATGTGAATGCGCTCGACAGCGCGCTCGTCAACGGGGCGGACGGTGCCGACGATCCGGCGCTGACTGCGGCGCTGGCCGATCAGATCATGGTCGATCCCAAGCTGAGCCAGCAATCGAACGCAAAGGCCGCGCGCGCCGCGGATCGCCCGGTGGAGGGCGGGGTGCCGGCCGGCACCGAGCCGCGCGAAGGCGCCGCGCCGCGCCCTGATCGCGTGACGCTGGGCCAGATGGCCGCCGCGCAGGCCACCGGCCGCTGCCCCAAGGATGTGAAATATGGCTTCGGCTGGTCGACCAAGCTGCCGGCCCACACGCCGCTGCCGCGCGATGCGCGCGTGGCGGAAGCCGCCGGCAGCGACGAGGCCGGCTGCGGCCTGCGCGTCGTGAGCTTCGCCACCGGTGCGGCGCCGCCCAAGCTGGCCGCCTGGTATGCGGGCCTGGCCAAGCGCGCCGGCTATACGTTCGAAAGCCAGCAGCGCGGCAGCGAACAGGTGCTGGGCGGCACAAGCGGCGAGAATGCCTATGTCATCACGCTGGTCGCCCGCCCGGGCGGCGGCAGCGATGTCGATCTGGTGACCAGCGTCGGTCGCTGATCGCGCTGCGCTGAACCCGTCATCCCGGCGCATGCCGGGATCCAGAGCCCCGAGCGACTCCGCATGATACCCTGGACCCCGGCATGCGCCGGGGTGACGGAACGGGTACAGTCCGGCTACCCTGCGCGAGCATTGTCGCGCCCACTGGTCACTCCTCGCCGCGCAAGCTACAGCGCCCCCATGCCCCCCTTGCTCCTCGTCATGGTCGGCGGTGCGATCGGCGCCGGCTTCCGCTATCATATCGGCCGCGTCGCGCTCGCCAATCTCGGCCCCGCATTCCCGTGGGGCACCTGGATCGTGAACCTGCTGGGCGGCATGCTGATGGGGGTGCTGGCCGGCATGCTCGCGCGGTTCGGCACGCAGGGGGAGCCGCTGCGGCTGTTCCTCGGGGTCGGCGTGCTTGGCGGCTTCACCACCTTTTCCGCCTTCAGCCTGGAAACCTTCGCGATGCTGGAGCGCGGCCAGCCTGTGATGGCTGCAGCCTATGCGGTGTCCTCGGTGGCTGGATCGGTGGTGATGCTGGTGATCGGCCTGCAACTGACGAGGACGCTGGCATGACCGGCAGCGCGATTTCCGACGACGTCCGCAGCTTTACCGTGGCTGACGAGGATGACGGCATCCGCGTCGATCGCTGGTTCAAGCGGCATTTGCCCGATGCCAGCTTCAACATTGTGTCGCGCTGGGCGCGCACCGGGCAGCTGCGCGTCGACGGCAAGCGCGTGGCGCCGGGCGATCGGGTGCTGGCGGGCCAGGTGATCCGCGTCCCCCCGGCCGAGGCGCCGGCCGTGCCGACCGCGAAGCCGAAGAAGGAACGGCCGCCGCTGCCGCCCGAGGAAGCGGAATTCATCCAGAGCCTGGTCATCCACCGCGATGCCAACGCGATCGTGATCGACAAGCCGCCGGGTCTCGCCACCCAAGGTGGCACCAAGACCGAGCGCCATGTCGATGGCCTGCTCGACGGCATCCAGTTCGAGGCGGAAGGGCGGCCCAAGCTGGTGCACCGGCTGGATAAGGATACGTCGGGGGTGCTGCTGTTGGCGCGCAACGCACGCGCCGCCGGCCATTTCGCCAAGAGCTTTTCCAGTCGCACCGCGCGGAAGGTTTATTGGGCGCTGATCGTGGGCGTGCCTTCGATCGAGGATGGCATGGTCGAGCTGCCGATCGCCAAGCAGCCCGGCACCGGCGGCGAGAAGATGCATGTCGACGAGAAGGAAGGCAGCCCCGCGCGCACCCGCTATCGCGTGATCGATCGCGCCGGCAACCGTGCCGCCTGGGTCGAGCTGCAGCCCTTCACCGGCCGCACCCATCAGCTGCGCGTGCACATGGCTGCGATCGGCCATCCGATCGTGGGCGACGGAAAATATGGCGGGCAGGATGCCTATCTGACCGGGGGTATCAGCCGGAAGCTGCACCTGCATGCGCGCCGGTTGAAGGTGGACAGCCCGAGCGGCCCGCCGATCGACATCATCGCCGAACCGCCGCCCCATTTCGCCGAGAGCATCGCCACGCTGGCGTTCGATCCGGCGCTGGCCGATCTGCCGCTGGACGACGTGAAGGCCAAGGACACGCCCGAAGGCAAGCGCCGCGCCGCGCTCCACCAGGCGAAGGATCGCCGCAAGGAGCGCAAGGGCGAACGCCGCGGCAGGGGCACGCGGTGACGGGCACGCCGGGCGCATGATAAACCGCCTCGCGCTGTTCGATTGCGATGGCACGCTGGTCGATAGCGCGGCCAATATCTGCACCGCGATGGAATCGACCTTCGTCGATGCCGGCCTGCCGCCGCCCCCGCGGACCGCTACTCGCCGCGTGGTGGGCCTGAGCCTGGTCGAGGCGATGACCGTATTGCATCCCGGTGGCGTGCCGGCCGATCATGTCGCGCTGGCCGAACGCTACAAGCGCGCCTTTCACCTGCTGCGCGGGCAGGGCCGGATCGCCGAGCCGCTTTTTCCCGGCATCGCGGCGGCGATCGAGGCGCTGGATGCGGCCGGCTGGCTGCTGGGTGTCGCCACCGGCAAGTCCGATCGCGGATTGAACTATTGCCTCGATCATCATGGGCTGCTGGCGCGCTTCGTGACGCTGCAGACCGCCGATCGCCACCCGTCGAAGCCGCACCCGTCGATGGCGCTGCAGGCGATGGCGGATGCCGGGGCCGCGCCCGAGACCACCATTGTCATCGGCGATACCGCTTACGATATCGGGATGGCGAAGGCCGCTGGCGCGCGCGCGATCGGGGTGGCCTGGGGCTATCACGACCGCGCCGAGCTGCTGGCCGAAGGTGCCGATGCGGTGGCCGAGGATCCGGCCGATCTGCCGCGGCTGATGGAGACGCTTGCTGGATGACCGACCCCGAAGACGCGCTGGCGCAGACCCGCTACACGATCATCACCATGGCCCGCGCGTCCGGCGTGCTGCTGATGCTGCTGGGCATGTGGATCTGGAACGGCGATATCCTGCGCACCGGCGGCTGGCCGGAGATCGGCGTGCCACTGTTCATCCTGGGCATGCTGGAATCGCTGGTGCTGCCGCAATGGCTGGTCCGCCGCTGGCGGAGCCCGCGCGATCGATGAAGCGCTTCTATCGCGAGGTTTCAGTCGCCCCGGGTGCGGGCGGCTTTACCATCCAGCTCGACGGCCGCACCGTGCGGACGCCGGATCGCGCGGATCTGGCGCTGCCGACCGCCGCGCTGGCCGATGCGATCGCTGACGAGTGGCGCGCGCAAGGCGATACGGTTTCGCCCGCCACGATGAGACTGATCGGGCTCGCCAATGCCGCGATCGACAAAGTCCGCCCTGCGCGCGCAGCCTTCGCCGCGGATCTGGCGAAATATGGCGAAAGCGACCTGCTCTGTTACCGCGCCGGCGATCCGGCCGATCTGGTGGCGGCCGAGGCGGCAGCCTGGGATCCGCTGCTCGGCTGGGC
Organism: Sphingomonas canaveralia; assembly: GCF_047238125.1. NCBI lineage: Bacteria > Pseudomonadati > Pseudomonadota > Alphaproteobacteria > Sphingomonadales > Sphingomonadaceae > Sphingomonas > Sphingomonas canaveralia. Next base: position 2,013,594 of record NZ_JBDFMH010000001.1, on the reverse strand, counting down.
GCAGGCGCGCTACGATATCCATTTCGAGATCGCGACCGGCATCGTCCACCGCGCACAGCCGCCTGCCACCGTTGCCCGGCTGGCCGAAGCCGTGTTCGCGCGTGACGATTTCGCGCTGGCCGCGCTATCGCCGCTGGTACGGATCGCCGGATCGCTGGTGATCGCGCTGGCGGTGGCCGAAGCGGAGATCACCGCGGAGGCCGGCTTCGATGCCGCGCATCTCGATGAAGTGTGGCAGGCCGGCCGCTGGGGCGAGGATGCCGAGGCCATAGCCGCGCGCACGGCCCGCAAGGCCGATTTCGTGGCGGCGGCACGGTTCATCGCGCTGCTCGGCTGACCGGCGGCGGCTTGTGTTCGGCCGGCGGGAAGGATATGCGGCCGCGTGACCGAGCTACCCCTGCGCCAGATCCTCTACCGCAGCCATGCGACCGAGGGCGCCGATGTCCACCAGATCCTCGAACAATCGCGCCATAACAATGCGCTGGACGGGATCACCGGATTGTTGTGGAGCGATGGCGCGCGCTTCCTGCAGGTGATCGAGGGACCGGAGCCCAGCATCGTCGAGGCCTTCACGCGGATCGGTCGCGACCGGCGCCACCGCGATCTCGAACTGCTCAGCGATCGCCGCATCGAAAGCCGTGAATTCGGCTATTGGAGCATGGCGCTGCGCGACGGATCGGCATCCGCCGACGAGTTCGATCTCGGCATGCAGCGCCGGCTGGAAAAATTCCCGGAAGCCCTGCGCGCCCATTTCCCCAACTGATCGCCGCAGCGCGCGATCACCCCATCAGCTTGCGCACGAAGCCGATCAGGCCGCGCTGGCGCTGGCGCTTCAGACGCTCCGCACGCAATACCAGCCGCACCTGCGCGAAACAGCGTTCGACATCGTCGTTGATCAGCACATAATCATAGCCGTCCCAGTGGCTGATCTCGCTGGCCGCACGCTCCATCCGCCGCTCGATCACCACCGCATCGTCGGTGTTGCGGCTCATCAGCCGGCGGCGCAGTTCCTCGACCGATGGCGGCAGGATGAACACGCGCACCACATCGCCGCCGGCCTGCTGGAACAGCTGCTGGGCCCCCTGCCAATCGATATCGAACAGCACGTCGCGCCCCGCCGCCAGTATCTCCTCCACTGGCGCGCGCGGCGTGCCGTATCGGTGGTCGAAGACATGCGCCCATTCCAGGAAGTCGCCCGCCGCGACCATTTCCTTAAAACGCGGCGTATCGACGAAATGATAGTCGATGCCATCGGTTTCGTCCGGGCGGATCGGCCGGGTGGTCGCGCTGACCGACATCTCGATCGAGGGATCGGCTTTCAGCAGCTTCTTGGCGATCGTGGACTTGCCCGCGCCCGATGGCGACGACAGTACGAACAGCAGGCCGCGCCGCTGATGCTCGATCTCGTGGGGGGCGCGCCGTTCGGGCAGCGCGGGCGTATCGGTCGCATCGGCCATGCCCCTCTTGACCGCGTGGGGGCCGGTTCGTCAATCATGCCGCTGGGGGGAATACCGGCTGACCGATCATATCGTCCTGCTGCGCGGCGTGAACGTCGGCGCCACGCGCAAGCTGCCGATGGCGGATCTGCGCGCCGCGCTCGACGAGGCCGGGCTCGGCCCCGCCCGCAGCTATATCCAGAGCGGCAACCTGATCCTGCCGGCGGGCGGGCCTGACGTGGAGGAGCGCGTCTCCGCGCTGATCGCGGATCGCTTCGGCCTGCAGGTGCCGGTGGTCGCGCGCACCGCGGATCAGTGGCGCGCGATCGTCGCGGCCTGCCCGATGCGCGCACGGGGCGAGACGGCGGGCAACATCGTGCATGTGCTGCTATCGCGTGCCGCCCCCGCGGCCGACGCAGTCGAGCGGCTGCGATCCCGCGCCCGCGACTGCGAGATCATCGAACGCGCAGGCGAGGCGATCTGGATCGATTTCGGCGATGGTGCCGGCCAGTCTAGGCTCGCCCCCGCCTTTATCGACAAGGCGATGGGATCACCCGCGACGGCGCGCAACTATCGCACCGCACTGAAACTGCTGGAGATGGTCTCGTCATGATCGCGCGCCGCCCGCTGCTCACCGCGCTGCTGCTGGTGGCGCTGGCCGCGGCGATCCTGCTGGCGATGGGCCGCCCGCCGATCTGCACCTGCGGCACCGTCAAGCTCTGGCACGGGCTGGTCCAGTCGGCCGAGAACAGCCAGCATCTGGCCGATTGGTACACGCCCAGCCACATCATCCACGGCTTCCTGTTCTATGGGCTCGGCTGGTGGCTGCTGCGCCGCCGCCCGGTCGGCGAACGCTTCGTGCTCGCGGTCGCGATCGAGGCGGGGTGGGAGATCCTCGAAAATTCGCCGGTCATCATCGATCGCTACCGCGAAGCGACGATGGCGCTTGGCTATACCGGCGACAGCGTGATCAATTCGGTCGCCGACATCGGCTGGATGGCGCTCGGCTTCCTGTTCGCGATGCGCGCGCCGGTGCGGCTGACGGTCGCGATCGCCATCCTGTTCGAATTGCTCACGCTCTGGCTGATCCGCGACAATCTGACGCTGAACATATTGATGCTGGTCTGGCCGGTCGAAGCGATCAAGGTCTGGCAGGGCGGATAGGCAGGCGTCCCGAAATGGGATCGTGAAAAGCACAACCGGCTGTCATTCCGCAGGGTCTCGAGCCAGACTGTCCGATGTTCCGACAAGGATATGGTCGCCGCGGAGCATTCTTCCGTTTGGATTCTGACAGGGGATCATGATGACCAAATTCGCTCTGCTCGCTCTTGCGGGCGCCGTCGCCGCGCTGCCGGCCGCACCGGCCTCCGCCGTTCTGATCAATTTCGACGATCTGGCGGAAGGCACCACGCTTTCGACCCAATATGCCGCTCAGGGTGTCACCTTCTCCCCGAACGCCTTTTCCGGCGCGGGCGGGCCGACCGGCGATTGGGCGACCAACACCGACATGACGATCGTATCGGCGAGCGGCAGCGACGTCGGCGGTCTGGGCACCCCGTCGCTGGTCAGCGGCAATCTGCTGCGCTCGTTCAACGGCTGGCTCGGCGAGGATGGCGATGCCAGCTTCGCGATCGATTTCACGGCCGCGGCCAGCGCAGTCAGCCTCGATTTCGCCGGTGTCACCACGCCGTCGAGCACGCAGATCTTCGCCTATAACGGTTCGACCCTGATTGGCAGCGTCGCCGGCTCTACGGGCGGGCAGTTCACACTCAGCTTCGCGGCACCGTCGATCACGCGGCTGGTCGTCACCCCCGGCGATTTCTTCGATTGGGTTGGGGTCGACAATCTGAACTTCACGCTCGCTGCCGGCCCGGCCGTGCCGGAACCGGCGTCTTGGGCGCTGATGATCGGTGGCTTCGGCCTGATCGGCGGCGCGATGCGTCGCCAGCGCGTGCACGTCGCCTACGCCGCCTGAGGCGTGGACGTTCGTCGAACGCCGTGCCGCGCTGGTCGAAAGCGCGGCGCGGCGTCCGGCGGGCGGAAAGGGACGGGTTGAATCCCGCGATCGGGCCGGGCAGGTTCCAGCCCACGGATTTCCGATCAAGGGGATAGCTTCATGGACCGCCGCAACTTCCTCGCTTCGGGCGGGCTCGCCGCGCTTGCCGCTTCGCTGCCGGCCGAATTGCTCGCGCAGGCTGCTGCAGCGCCTGCAGCCCCAGCCGGGCCCGGCGATGCGCAGCTGAGTGCGGCGTTCGACACGATCTTCCAGAAGGTGCTCGAGAATAACCCGACCGTGGCGACTGCGTTCGGGCTCGATACCGGCAAGAATGCGAAGCTGAAGCGCGAGCTGGGTGATTACACGCTCGCCGATCGCCGCAACGACCTGACCGATGCCCGCGCCGCCAAGAAGCTGATTGCGGTCGATACGTCGAAACTGTCCGAGCAGATGAAGATCCACCGCGATGTGGTGGACTATCAGCTCGATGACACGATCGCGCCGATCGCCACTTTCGATCTCGGCTCGGCAGTCTATCCGTTTCAGATCAGCCAGCAGGGCGGCGCTTATTTCAACATCCCCGATTTCCTGAACAGCCAGCATCCGGTCAACAATACCGACGATGCCGAAGCCTATCTGGCCCGGCTGGAGCAGTTCCCCGCCGCGCTGGACGGCGACAACCAGGTGTTCGCGCATGATGCCGATCGCGGCTATGTGCCGCCTGCCTTCTGCCTCGATCTCGCGCTGGGCCAGATGGCCGCGCTGCGCAGCCCGGCCGCGGCCGAGAACGGCTTGGTGAAGTCGCTCGCCGATCGCGCGAAAGCCAAGAATCTGGCAGGGGACTGGCAGGGCCGCGCCGCGAAGATCGTGTCCGAGAAGGTCTATCCCGCGCTCGATCGCCAGATCGCGCTGGTGAAGCAGTATCGCGCCAAGGGTCGTGATACCGCCGGCATCGGCGCGCTGCCCAAGGGCGATGCGATCTATGCGATGGCGCTGGAATCGGCGACGACCGGCAAGCTCAGCGCCGCCGAGATCCACCAGATGGGACTGACCCAGGTGGCGGAGATCAGCGCCCAGCTCGATACGATCCTGAAAGCGCAGGGCCGCACACAAGGATCGGTCGGCGCGCGGCTGACGGCGCTCAACAAGGATCCGGCACAGCTCTATCCCGATACCGCGGCCGGCCGCGCCGATCTGCTGGCATCATTGAACCAGGGTGTCGCCGATCTGCGCAAGGTGCTGCCCAAGGCGTTCGCCACGCTGCCGAACGATCCCATTCAGATCCGCGCGGTGCCGACCGACATCCAGGATGGCGCGCCGAACGGCTATTATTACCCGGCCGCGCTCGATGGATCGCGCGCCGCGATCTACTTCATCAACCTGAAGAGCGTGGCCGACTGGCCGAAATACAGCCTGCCCGCGCTGACCTATCACGAAGCCGAGCCCGGCCATCACCTGCAGGGGTCGATCGTCAACAAGACGGACGTGCCGCTGATCCGCAAGCTCGTCTGGTTCTCAGCATATGGCGAGGGCTGGGCGCTCTACGCCGAAAGCGTGGCGGACGAGCTGGGCGGCTACAAGACACCGATCGAGCGCGCCGGCTTCCTGCAATCCTATCTGTTCCGTGCGGCGCGGCTGGTGGTCGATACCGGCATTCATTCGAAGGGCTGGAGCCGCGAGAAGGCGACCGCCTACATGGTCGAGACCACCGGCTTCGCCCAGCCGCGCGCGCAGCGCGAGATCGAGCGTTACTGCGTTTCCCCCGGCCAGGCCTGCAGCTACAAGGTGGGTCACAACAGCTGGGTGAAGATGCGCGCGAAGGCGCAGCAAATGCTGGGTGACAAGTTCGATCTGCGCCAGTTCCACGAAGTGCTGCGCGACGGACCGCTGCCGATCACCCTGTTCGAGCGCCGCGTCGAGGAACGCGCCCGCGCCCTGCTGAAGGCCTGATGCGGCCGGGCGATGCGGCCCTTGCTTGCCATCGATCCCGTTCCGGGGTTGATAGCGGCATGATCCGCATCGCCCGCCTGTCGTCGATCGCTGCGCTCGCCCTGCTGGGGGCGTGCACCGCCAGCAAGCCGGTGGCGCCCGTCACCGTCTCCGCGCGTCCGCCCGCGCTGGCGCCGCAGGGGCTGGAACGGGTGCTGGGCCGCGATGCGCGCGCGTTGCAGCTGCTGTTCGGCCAGCCGAACATGGATACGCGCGAGGATCGCGCCCGTCGGCTGCAATTCGCGGGCGCGGCCTGCGTGCTGGATGCCTATCTTTATCCGCAAGCAGCGGGCCGCGAACCCGTTGTCACATATCTCGACGCCCGCACCCCGAACGGCGACGATTTCGACCGCGCCAGCTGCATCGCCGCGCTCAGCCGCCGCTCCGACGCGCGTTGATCCCTTCCTGTCTCCGTTCGTGTCGAGCGTAGTCGAGACACGCTGCGCTACGCCTGCGGCACGTCCCTCGACCTCGCTCGGGACGAACGGACGTGATGGGGCCATCGCCTTTTCCGACCGGCGCGGCGATCAGATCGGCGGAACCGGGCACTCTGACTGACCAATTGCCGACAAACCGGAAAGCCCAAAAACGCTTTCCTACAGCGTACCGATTCGGTTAAGATCGCGCCGGCTCTTTCAAATCGTCGATCGCCAGCAAAGCCAGCGGGCACTGCCGACCCCGTGCACAATCGCTGCATTCGCTGCTTTCGGGTATCCAGGCACCCGACGGCGGCATGTCAGCGAGCCTCCGCCCACCATTCCGCCCGCACCGTGGCGTCCGGCTCGCCCGCCTGCCGCGCCTCCCGCTCCGCCTGCCAGCGCGCCGCATCGATCCGCGCCAGCGCCCACGCCGCCGCCCCACGCACTACCGGCGTCGGATCGTCGAGCAAGGCCGCAACGCGCGTTGCCAGCGCCGCATCGCCACCATTGCCCGCCGCGATCAGCGCATTGCGCACCATCCGGTCCCGCCCGATCCGCTTGATCGGGGATCCCGAGAAGACCTGCCGGAAGGCGGCATCGTCCAGCACCAGCAGATCGGCCAGCGCGGGCGCGGCCAGCTCGGCGCGCGGCAGGAAGGCGCGGTTGGCCGCCGCGCTCTCGGCAAACTTGTTCCAGGGGCACACCGCCAGGCAATCGTCGCAGCCATAGATGCGGTTGCCGATGCCCGCGCGCAGATCCACCGGGATCGGCCCCTTATGCTCGATCGTGAGATAGGAGATGCAGCGCCGCGCATCGACCCGGTAGGGGGCAGGAAAGGCATCGGTCGGGCAGGCGCGCTGGCAGGCGTCGCATGATCCGCAGCGGTCACCGCCGGGCGCGTCGGGGGCCAGCTCCAGCGTCGTCATGATCGCGCCCAGGAACAGCCAGCTGCCATGCGCGCGGCTCACCAGGTTGCTGTGCTTGCCCTGCCAGCCGAGCCCCGCGGCTTCGGCCAGCGGCTTTTCCATCACCGGCGCCGTATCCACGAACACCTTCAGGTCGCATGGCGCCGCCTCCACCAGCCAGCGGGCCAGCGCCTTCAGCGCCTTCTTCACCACACCATGATAATCCTGGCCCTGCGCATAAGCGGAGATGCGGCCGATCCCGGCTTCGGCCGCCAGCGCCAGCGGATCGCGCGCCGGGGCATAGCTCATCCCCAGCATCACCACCGATCGCGCCTCGGGCCACAGCGCCTGCGGACTGCCGCGCTGATGGCTGCGCTCCTCCATCCAGATCATGTCGCCATGGCGACCCTCGTCCAGCCACTCGCGCAGCCGGGCGGCGCTGCGGGGGGCGGCGGTGGCCGGCGCGATCCCGCAGGCGGCGAAGCCCTCGGCCAGCGCGCGCGCCTTCAGCGCCGCCGTCAACGCGCTGTTGGGATTCTCGTGCGATGCCGCTACCACGCCCGCCGATTAGGACATGCCGATGCAAGCCGCCATAGCCGCCGCCGACGCGCTCGCGCCGCCCGCCATCGAAGCGCGCGGCCTGATCAAGAATTTCGGCGACAAGCGTGCGGTGGACGGCATCGATCTCAGCGTGCCGGCCGGCAGCATCTTCGGCGTGCTCGGCCCCAACGGCGCGGGCAAAACGACCACGCTCCGGATGCTGCTGGGTATCATCGATCCCGATACGGGCAGCCGCACCCTGCTTGGCGAGACGCGGCCGCTGCGTGCCGCCACCCGCGTCGGCTATCTGCCCGAGGAACGCGGCCTTTATCCTGCGATGCACGCGGTCGATGCGATCGCGTTCATGGGCGCGCTGCGTGGCATGAAGCTGAAGCCGGCGCGCGCGCGGGCGCTGGAGCTGCTCGAGGCGCACGGCCTAGGCGATGCCGCGAGAAAGCCGATCCGCACGCTCAGCAAGGGCATGGCGCAGACCGTGCAGCTGATCGGCACGATCATCCATCGCCCCCGGCTGATCGTGCTGGACGAGCCTTTCTCCGGGCTCGATGCGCTCAACCAGCAGCGGCTGGAAGCGATGATCCGCGCGCAGGCGGCGGATGGCGTGACGGTGCTGTTCTCCACCCATGTCATCGCCCATGCCGAGCGGCTATGCGAGCGGATCGCGATCATCGCCGGCGGGCGGGTGCGCTTCTCTGGCACGGTCGACGAGGCGCGGGCGCGGTTGCCGCAGCAGGTGCGGCTGGAGACGCGGGCGACGGACGGGCCTTGGCGCGCCACGTTGCCCGCCGATGCCGAACGGATCGACGGCGTCTGGCGGTTCGCGGCTCCACCGGCCGGGATCGAACCGCTGCTGACCGCGCTGATCGCCGGCGGGGCGGGGATCGAGACGCTGGCCATCGAGCGGCCGGGCCTGCACGATGCGTTCGTCTCGATCGCCGGCGACGCGGCCGCCGAGGCGCTGGATCGGCCGGTCGCGGATGAGGTGATGGCATGAACGGGCCGCTGCGCGCCGCGCTGGTGATCGCCCGCCGCGATTATGTGGCGAGCGTGTTTTCGCGCACCTTCCTGCTGTTCCTGATCGGGCCGCTGCTGCCGCTGCTGGCCGCCGGGCTGTTCGGCACGATGGGGCAGGAAGAGGATCGGATCGAGGCGCACCCGACAGTGGCAGTGATCGCGCCAGCCACCGATGCCCGGCTGCTGACCGAGGCGCGCGCCCGGCTGAGCGCTCGGCTGGGGCCGCTGTCGGTTCCCGATCTGCTGCTGGTGCGGCCGGCGGGCGACTATGCGGTGCAGCGGGCGGCGCTGCTGGCCGATATCGATCACCGCGCGGTGGCGGTGCTGGATGGCGGGCTCGATGCGCCGCGCCTGTCCGGCCCGCGCGATGCGATCGATCGGGTGAGCGGGCGGATCGGCCTGCTGATCGACGATGCCCGCGATGCCCGCGCCCAGGGCGGCAACCCGCCGGCCGCGGTCGCAATCGCAGAGCTGCCCGTTGCGCGCGCGGCCGGCGTCGATGCCAGCGGCCGGCGGCTGGTGGCGCGGCTGGGCCAGCTGGTGCTGATGCTGCTGACCGTGATCTTGAGCGGTATGCTGCTTTCGAACCTGATCGAGGAGAAGTCGAACAAGGTGATCGAGGTGTTGGCGGCGGCGGTGCCGGTGGATGCGATCTTCTTCGGCAAGCTGCTGGCGATGCTGGCAATGTCGTTCACCGGGATCGCGATCTGGGGTGGCGGGGCGGCCGCCGTGGCGCTGCTGACGCTGCCCAACCTGGCCGCGATGCCGACCCCGGCGGTGGGCTGGCCGGCCTTCATCGGCCTGGGCGCCGTCTATTTCGCGGCCTGTTATCTGCTGCTGGGCGCGCTGTTCCTGGGCATCGGCGCGCAGGCGTCGACGGTGCGCGAGGTGCAGACGCTGTCGATGCCGGTCACGATGGCGCAGCTGGGCGTGGTCGCCTTCGCCGCGACCGCGATCGGTGACATGGATGGGCCGCTCGGCCTGTCCGCCGCGATCTTTCCGTGGAGCTCCCCCTTCGCGATGATCGCGCGAGCGGCGCAGTCGGATGCGATCTGGCCGCATCTGCTGGCGATCGGCTGGCAGGCCGCGTGGGTGGCGCTGATCATTCGCGGCGCATCCTTGCTGTTCCGCCGCAGCGTGCTCAAATCGGGCGGTGGGCGGCGCTGGTTCGGGCTGCGGCGCGCCCGATCCTGAAACCGCGTGCCGGCCGGCTGCGTAGCTGCGCTGCGAGGAGACGAGACGATGGCGGCGACACGGCGGGAACTGATCGGCCTAGGCGGAACCGCGGCGGTGATGGCGCTGGTCGGCTGGGGCACCAGCGCGCGCGCGAAGCCCAAGGGGCCGTTCGCCGTGACCAAGAGCGATGCGGCCTGGCGCCAGCAGTTGGGCCCGGAGGCGTTTGCGGTGCTGCGCCAGGAATTGACCGAGCGGCCCTATACGAGCCCGCTCAACAAGGAGCACCGCGCCGGCACCTTCCTGTGCAAGGGCTGCGCGCTGCCGCTCTTCTCGTCGAAGACCAAGTTCGAGAGCGGAACCGGGTGGCCCAGCTTCTGGGCACCGCTCGCCAATGCGGTTGGTACGTCGAGCGATACGCTGCTCGGCTATGAGCGCGTCGAGGTGCATTGCCGGCGCTGCGGCGGGCATCTGGGGCATGTATTCGACGATGGTCCCAGACCGACCGGCAAGCGCTATTGCATGAACGGCGTGGCGATGACTTTCCGTCCCGCCGGCCGGGCCTGACCATGCCTCGCAAGCGGCTGGGCCGCTAAGGCGTTTGCCTGAAGTTGGCGGTGATCAGGCCAGGGTTGTTTTCGAAGCGCCCGGGCCGCCCGCCAGGATCGCGCGATAGGCCGGGAGCGCGCGGACCAGGAAGGCTGCGCCGCAGGCGGAGCAGGCCGCGCAGACGATCGCCAGCGATTCGGCCACGCGCGCTTCATCCTGAAACACATGGTCGGTGATCAGCGCCACCGCGGTCGGCGCGAGTGCCAGCCCCGCGATCGTGACGACGATGACATAGATCGACGAGGTCAGCCCGCGCATCCGGACCGGCGATGCGATCTGCACCGCACTGGCCGCCATCGCGTTCGGCAGCGAATAGCAGAAACCGGCGAAACCCGCGGCGGCCAGCACCAGCGTCGGCGACGGCGCTAGATAGACAAGCACGCAACACAAGGCGATCCCCGCGGCTGCGACCAGAGGTACGCGCAGCGCGGCATCGGGCCGGCCAGCGAACAGCCGCCCGATCGTCGGCCCCGCGAACACCCCGATCGATCCGGTGACGAGCGTGATGATGCCATATTGGTAGCCGACGTCGGAGATCGGCATATCGAACCGGCGCATCAGCAGCGCGGGGATCCAGGCCGGAAAAGCGTAGATCGGCATCAGGATCAGCGCCATGCCGAGGTAGAAATTGAGGTAGAAGCGGCGATCGTCGCGCAGCACCGCGAATACGTCTGCAAGGGGGATCACCACGCTCGTGTCGACGCCGGGCCGGGCGCGGCGCACCGGTTCCCCGATCGTGAGCAGCAGCAGGCCCAGGATCAGCCCGGGAATGGCGACCAGCAGGAACACGATCTGCCAGGCCGCCGCATCGGCCAGCAGCGGTATGCCGGAACGATCCCAGTGGGCAGTCATCTCGATGATCGCGCCGCCCGCCAGCAGCGCCAGGCCCCCGCCTAGATAAGGACCCATCAGATAGATGCTGAAGGCGCGTGGCAACTCATCATCGTCGAACGTATCGCTGATGATCGACCAGCAGGCGGGCGTCAGCCCGGCTTCGGCGCTCCCGACGCCGCAGCGCGCGGCGAACAGCAGCGCGAAGCCGCGTACGACGCCGCACAGCGCAGTGAACAGGCTCCAGATCACCACCACTCCGATCAGGATGTTGCGGCGGGGGGAGACATCGACCCAGCGACCGAAGAGCGGGCTGAGACCCAGATAGCCGATCGAAAAGGCCAATCCCTGCAGCAGGCTGACCTGGACATCGGTCAGCACGAGATCTGCCTTGATCGGCTGGACGAGTAGATTGAGGATCTGCCGGTCGATGAAACCGATCGTGTAGGCCAGCGTCAGCAGCGCCAGAACGTAATAGCGATAGGCCTTGCTTGATCGGTCCTGCACGCGCTCTCCCCCGCGACCGACCGCCGCACTTTTCTGCCTTTACGATACCCGCTTCGCTCGGGCGCTCAATCGTCATTTTAAGTTTGCTGCCTGAAATTTTGCTGGCAATCGCTGAATTGATGAGGCATCCTCAGCTCATCGAACGCCGAACCCGCATCAAGCGGGCGGATCACATTGTGCGGCCAGGGCTGCATCTTCAGGGAGGGGGTTATGAACATCCGTCGCACCAAGCCATTTCATGCGCGCGTGCTGCTGCTCGCGTCGCTGTCGTCGATTGCCTTCGCCGGCGCGGCGCAGGCGCAGGATGCCGCCGCCCCCGATGCCGCGCCCGCGCCCGCCAGCGCAGGTCCGCTGCCGTCGCCGTCCAATCCCGAGCCTGCCGCCGATGCCGGGCAGTCCGGCGGCCTCGAAGATATTGTCGTCACCGCGCGCAAGCGCGTCGAGACGGCGCAGGACATTCCGGTCGCCGTCACCGCACTGTCGGGTGAGCAGCTGCAGCGCTACGACCTCAACAGCCTGGAAAAGGTGGCCGCGGTCACCCCGCAGTTTCAGGTCGGCAAGGGCACGACCGGATCGGGTGCCCAGCTCACGCTGCGCGGCATCGGCTCGAACAACTCGTCGGTGGGCATCGAGCAGTCCGTCGCGATCATCGTGGACGGCGTCTATTACGGGAATGGCCGCGTCATCAACGAAGGCTTCTTCGACCTCGGCCGGCTGGAACTGCTGAAGGGGCCGCAGGCGCTGTTCTTCGGCAAGAACGCGACTGCGGGCGTGGTTTCGATCACCACCGCAAACCCGACCGACACGTTCGAAGGCTCGTCGAAGCTGGGCTACGAATTCCAGGCGCAGCAAGTCTATGGCGAGCAGATCCTGTCGGGCCCGCTGACGGATACGCTGAAGGGGCGTGCTGCGATCCGCCTTTCGCGCAGCTTCCGCGGCTACACCGAAAACCTGGCCACCGATCAGCCTTATACCACGCGTGACATCGCGACCGGCACGATCACGCCGCGGCTGGCAAAGGCCGGCCCCAAGGATCTGGGCAAGGAGAAGGAATTCGTCGGTCGCGTGACCCTGCAGTGGGAGCCGTTCGACGACAACACTGTGCTGACCTTCAAGGCAGGCGGCACCGTTACCCATGTCAACGATCCGGCCTGGAACAACCTCATCTTTTCCTGCCCCGGCGGGTTCAGCCAGCTGCAGCCGGGCGTGCGCTGCGAACGGCGCTGGAAAGCCTATCACAACCGCTGGGATGAAGGCATCGCGGCCGTGTTCCCGGGCGCGCAGAAGAATGGCGATATCGAAGCGACCTATCGCAGCTTTTCCGGCACTTTCACCGCCGAGCACACGATCGGCGACATCTCGCTGACCTCGGTCAACAACTATCAGTGGGGCCGCTCGACCTTCGTCTCGGATTCGGACTATCAGCAGTTCGTGACGCAGACCAACGTCGCCGATCTGTCCAAATACCGCTCGATCTCGAGCGAGTTCCGCGCCGTTTCCGACTTCGACGGCGGCATCAATTTCCTGGCCGGCGTCCTGTATCAGGATATCCGCCGCGAGATCGACCAGGACGTGCTGACCGGCAATATCGAGGACAGCCGCAAGGCGCCGATCGATCGCTTCGTGGCGTTCGGCAAGCAGAGCTATACCAACGGCAAGACGGTTTCGCCGTTCGGGCAGGTTACGCTGAACCTGATCCCGCAGGTCGAGATCACCGGCGGCCTGCGCTACACCTGGGAAACCAAGAACAGCGAGTTCCTGCAGAACACCGCGCTGCTGGCCAACTATGTCGTCGGCGTGCCGATCCGCGATCAGCAGAAGTTCACCAACTGGGCGCCTGAAGCGACCGTGACCTGGAAGCCGGTCGAGAATGTCACGCTCTACGGCGCGTACAAGACCGCCTACAAATCCGGCGGCTTCTCCAACTCATCCGCGTTCCTCGTCACCAGCCGGCCGCAGGATCTGTCGTTCGACCAGGAAAAGGCGGAAGGCTTCGAAGTCGGCTTCAAGACGACGACCTTCGACCGTCAGCTGCGGATGGACCTGACCGCCTATAATTTCCTGTACTCGAACCTGCAGATCGACTTCTTCAACGGGCAGACCTTCGCGTTCATCACCACCAATGCCGGCTCGGCGCGGACCAAGGGCATCGAGTTCCAGGCCGAATTCGCGCCACGTGCGATCCCGGGATATACGGCACGCGGATCGATCAACTACAACAAGGCGCGCTATAAGAATTTCGTCGCGCCATGCTGGACCGGGCAGACCGTGGCACAAGGGTGCAACACCACCGCGTTCGGTGGCCTGGGCCAGGATCTGTCGGGCACGCCGACATCGGTCGCACCCGAATGGACGGGGTCGTTCGGCTTCGCCTATGATCATGAACTGTCGAACGGCATGCGGCTCGGCATTTCGTCCGACGCGCGCTATTCCAGCAGCTATCTGGGCTCCGGTTTCGGCAATCCGTTCAGCTTCCAGCCGAAATATGCGTCGCTGGATGCCGGCCTGCGGCTGGAGATTCCGGACCGCGGCGCGACGCTGGCCTTGATCGGCAAGAACCTGACCAACGAGTTCTGGATCTCGGGATCGCTGGATTCGCCGTCGACCGGGCGTGGCACCGGTGCTGCACCGGGATCTGCCGCCGAAGCCACCGCGCGCGCATCCGATCAGCGCGGCTTCGCCAACATCCCGCGCACCGTGCAGCTGCAGCTGACGCTGCGCTACTGATCGGGGCGAGCGGTGACCACGATCGATTATGACGTGATCGTGGTCGGTGCCGGCGGTGCTGGATTAAGTGCCGCCGCCGCCGCCAGCACCGCCGGTGCGGCAGTGCTTGTCGTTGAATCCGAGCCGCGCACCGGCGGTTCAACGGCGCTGTCGGGCGGCGTCTTCTATGCGGCCGGCACGTCGTTGCAGCGCGAGGCGGGGATCGAGGATCCGGGGCCGGACGATCAGTATCGCTATTATATGACGCTGAACCAGTATCGGCTGGAAGCGGCGCTGGTACGGCGACTGTGCGACGACGCGCCCGATGCGTTCGAATGGCTGCGCGCGCTGGGCTGCGCGTTCCACGCCACCGATCTCTACGCCGCCGGCGTCGACAAGATACCGCGCGGGCACCGCGCGGCGGGCGGCGGGGCCGCGATCGTGGAAGCGATCCAGGGCAGTCTGCAGGGTGTCGACATCGCCACCGCCACGCGGGTGGAGCGTCTGCTTGTCGAGGACGGCCGGGTCTCCGGTATCGTCGTCGATGGCGCGCCGGTGCGTGCCGCGGCGGTTATCCTGGCCACGGGCGGCTTCGGGGCGAACCCGGGGTTGCTGGCCGAACTCTATCCCGATGCGGCGCGCCACGGCGATGCGCATTGGTACATCGGTGCCCCCGGGTCGCGCGGGGATGGCCTTGTCATGGGCCGGGAAGCCGGGGCTGGCGTGGACGGGCTTAACAAAGGCCTGCTGCTGCTGAGCCCCGGCTTCGCCAAGGATCTCGAATCCTACCTGCCCAGCTGGTTGATGCACGTGACGCCGGCCGGGCGACGCTTCGTGGACGAGGCGATCGAATATTCGGTGCTGGCCGGGTTGCTGCGCGATCAGCCGGGCGGCGTGTGCTTCGCGCTGTTCGACGAGGAACGCCGGACGGCAGCACGGACCAGCGCCTATCGCCCCGCGCCGAACTGGACGGCGGATCGACTGGCCGAATTCGCCGACAAGGGTCTGCTCGCGCGGGCCGACACGATCGCGGGCCTGGCGGATGCGATCGGCGTATCGGCGGATGCGCTGGAAACCGCAGTGGCGCGCTACAATGCGATGGCCGATGCCGGTGCCGACGCCGATTTCTTCAAGTCGGCAGACCTGCTCCATCCGATCCGTCGCGCGCCCTTCTACGCGGCCACCCTCCGTGCCGCGATCGTCTGCTGGACCGGCACCGGCCTGCGCATCGACGTCGAGGCGCATGTGCTGGACGAGGCGGGGCGGGCGATCCCCGGCCTCTATGCCGCGGGCGAGACGACCGGCGGCATGTTCGGCGACTGCTATGCATCGGGCGGCGCATCGATCGCCAACGCAGTGATCTTCGGGCGTGTGGCCGGGCGCAATGCGGCGGCCGACGCAGCCGCGGTAACGGAGCGGACGGCATGAGCGGACTCGATGGGCTGGTGACAATCGTGACCGGCGCGGCAAGCGGCCTCGGTGAGGCGACAGCGCGCCGTTTTGCGGCGTCCGGCGCGCACGTCATTCTTTCCGATATCGCTGCCGACCGTGGCTGCGCGATCGCGGACGAAATCGGCCAGCGCTTCGTGCCGTGCGACGTGACCGACGAGGATCAGGTCGCGGCGCTGGTTCAGGCGGCGGTGGACGCGCATGGCCGGCTGGACGTGATGATCGCCAATGCCGGGCTGCTCGGCGCAGTCGGCAGCGTTGCCGAGATCGAGGGCGCGGCGTTCCGGCGCACGATCGAAGTGCTGCTGACCAGCGTGTTCTATTCGATCAAGCATGCGGCGCGCGTGATGATCCCGCAAGGTGCCGGCTGCATCCTCACGACATCCAGTGCGGCTGGGATCGCCGCGCTGGGGCCGCTGGCCTACACCGCCGCCAAGCACGGCGTGGTTGGCCTCACCAAATCAGCCGCGTCGGAACTGGCGCGGCACGGCATCCGGGTGAATTCGGTCGCGCCGGGGACGGTGCCGAGCGGGCTGACCAATGCCGTATATGGCAGCGCCGATGGCGTGCGCGCCAAGAACGAGCGGGCGAACCCGTTGCGGCGCGGGGTGGAGGCGGACGAGATCGCCGGTGCCTTCGCGTATCTGGCGGGGCCGGATGGGCGCAACATCACCGGCCATGTGCTTGCGGTCGATGCCGGGCTGACCGCGTGCCCGGCCGCCACCGATTATGCCAGCAAGGATGCCACCTATGTCGATGCCAGCTGAGCTGCCCACCGAAGTCGACGTCATCGTGGTCGGCACCGGCGCCGCCGGGCTGACGGCGGCGGTGGTGGCGCGGCACGCCGGGCTGGACGTTCTGGTTCTGGAGAAGGAAGCGGTCTTCGGCGGCACCACCGCTACGTCGGGCGGGGTGTTGTGGATCCCCGGCAACCGCCACAGCGCCGCCATTCAGCGGGCCACTGGCAAAACGAACTCGATCGAGAATGCCCGCGCCTATCTGGAGGAGGAGACCGGCAACTATATCGATCGCGATCGGGTCGAGGCGTATCTCGCCACCGGCCCCGAGATGGTCGACTGGCTGGAAGCGAACAGCCATGTGAAGTTCTACGGGATGGATTATCCCGATTATCATTCGGAAAGCGCGCATGCCTCCAGCGTGCGATCGATCGGCACGGTCGATTTCAGGGCGCGCGACCTGGGCCCGCGCGTTCGCCAGCTGAAGAACATGTTGCCGCAAACGCTGTTCCTGGGGCTCGCGGTTGGATCGGGCGTGGAGATGATCCAGTTCATGCGCGCGGGACGGTCGATCAAGGCGATGGGCTTCGTCGTGAAGAAGATGCTCAAGCATTTCGTCGACGTCGCGCGTTACGGCGAGGCGCAGCAGGTAGTGCGCGGGCGCGCGCTCGTGGCGCGGCTGGCGAAAACCCTGTTCGATGCCGGCACCGAGATCAGGCTTTCTTCCCCGGTGTCGTCGTTGATCGTCGAGGCCGGCGCGGTGAAGGGTGTGACCCTTTCCGACGGCGCGATCCGCGCGCGGCGCGGCGTGGTGCTGGCGTGCGGCGGCTTTCCCAACGATCCCGAGCGCCGCGCGCGCACCTTCCCGGCATCGGTGGCGATCCCGGATCACCGCAATCCGACGCCGGTGGGCAATACCGGCGACGGCATTCGCATGGCGGAGGCGGCCGGTGGCGCGTTCAACGACCGGGTGGCGCATGTCGCGCCGTGGATGCCGATCTCGGTGATCCCGGGGAAGGCGGGGTCCGATGGCGTGTGGCCGCATCTGGTCGACCGGCAGAAGCCGGGTTTCATCTCGGTACTGCCGAACGGCAAGCGCTTCGGCGACGAAAGTTCGGCCTATCATGATTTCATCCCTCAGCTCGTGTCTGCCAGCGAGAGGGCTGGCTATGCCGAAGCCAGCTGCTGGCTGATCGGCGATGCCCGCGGGGTGAAGCGCTGGGGTATCGGCGTCGTGCGGCCCTATCCGGTGCCGCACGGCCAGCATCTGCGTTCGGGCTATCTGAAGAAGGCGGGTACGCTGGCCGGATTGGCCGCCGCGACCGGGATCGATGCCGCGCAGCTGGAGGCGACGGTAACTGCGTTCAACGTCAATGCGAGACAGGGCATCGATCCGGAATTCGGCCGCGGCCAGCGCGCCTATGATCTCTATCAGGGCGAGGAAGGCCACCAGCCCAATCCCTGCCTCGGCCCGCTGGAAACCGGGCCGTTCTACGCGGTGAAGGTCTATGCGTCGGAGATCGGTACCTATGCCGGGCTGCGCACCGATGTCGATGCGCGGGTTCTCAGCGAAACCGGCGATCCGATCCCCGGCCTCTATGCGGTCGGCAACGACCAGACGAGCGTGTTCGCGGGCGCCTATCCGGGTGCCGGATCGACACTGGGCCCCGCGATGACCTTCGCCTATCGCGCCGCCCGCCACCTGATCGCGGCCGGGCCGGGAGCGGGCGCATGAGCTTTGCCGAGCGGCTGGATCCCGAGATCGCGGCGATCATCGATCTGCTGCCGCGGTTCGATCTGACCGACATTCCCAGCGCGCGCGCGCAGCGTGCCGCACTGGCTCAGACGACGCTGGCGACTGCGGTGCGCCGCGACGACGTGATCGCCGAGGACCGGGTAGTGGGCGATCATGGCGCGCGCATGCGGCTCTATCGGCGGCGCGCGGCGACCCCGGACCTGCCGGCCCCGGCGCTGGTATGGGTGCATGGCGGCGGCCATGTGCTAGGCGCGATCGATCAGGATGATCCGCTGATGGAGACTGTCGCGGCGACGATGGGCTGCGTGTGCCTGTCTGTCGATTGGCGGCAGGCCCCCGAGCATCCCTATCCGGCAGCGCTGGACGATGCCTGGGCGGTGCTGCGCCACGCGTTTAACGAGGCGGCGGCGCTGGGCATCGATCCGCGCCGGATCGCGATCGGCGGAGCGAGCTCGGGCGGAGGTGTGGCAGCCGCGCTGGCGCTGCGCGCGCGGGATGCGGGCGGGCCGCAGCCCTGCTTCCAGTGGCTGGTCTATCCGATGCTGGACGATCGCGGGATCACGAAATCGAGCCGCACCATCACCGATTCCAGGATCTGGAACGACGACTGCAACCGGCGCGGCTGGGCGGCATATCTGGGCGAGCTGAGCGGCGGCGACGCGGTGCCCGCCTATGCTGCGCCTGCGCGCGCGACCGACCTGTCCGGCCTCCCGCCGGCCTTCATCGGGACCGGCGACCTCGACCTCTTCGTGGACGAGAATATCGCTTATGCGCAGGCCCTGCTGGATGGCGACGTGCCGGTCGAGCTGCATGTCTATCCCGGCGCGGTCCACGGCTTCGACCTGTTCGCGCCGGACGCGACCGTCTCGCGCCGGTTCCGCGCGGATCGCGACGGCGCGCTCGCCCGCGCGCTCAATGCATAACCAGGAGAGTGACCGATGGACATCGAAGCCCGCATCGCCCGTCTCGAAGCCGAATCCCAGATCCGCCAGCTGATCGCGCGCTATTGCTTCACGATCGACGAACGTGATCTGCCGAACGTGGCCGCGTTGTTCACCGACGATGCGGTGGTGCGATCCGCAGACGGCGTGATGAACGCGACCGGCATCGATGCGATCATGGAACAGTATCAGGGCCGCTTCAAAGCGTTGGGGCCGGGCATGCACTTCATGCATGACATCCAGATCGATTTCGTGGGCGACGGCACACAGGAGGCGCATGGCAAGGTGGCGGGCCATGCCGAGCTCGAGCGCAACGGCAAGATGATGATGGTCGGCCTCCACTATCGCGACGTCTATCGCAACACGGCCAAGGGCTGGAAGTTCGCCGACCGCAACATCCACTTCCTCTACTATATCGATGCGGCCGACTATCCGACGATCATGCTGCAGCGTGATCGCAACCGCGCTTACGATAGCCCGAAGCCCGCCGACTTCCCCGAAGGGCTGGCAACGTGGAAAAGCTATGAGGCGGCGCATGGCTGAGGCCGGCCTGCGCGTCGATCGTCGCGGTGGCCTGCTGCTGCTGACGATCGACCGCGAGCATCGTCGCAATGCGCTGGATGCGGCTACATCCGCCGCGATCGACCAAGCGATCGGCGAGGCCGAAGCTGATCCCGCGATCGGCGTCGTGATCCTGACCGCCGTTGGCGACCGCGCCTTCTGTTCGGGTATGGACATGAAGGAGGCGGCCGCGATCGGCGTCGGCCACGGGCTGGTGCCGGGCCGCGGCTTCGCCGGCATCACCGAACGCCGCCGTACCAAGCCGCTGATCGCCGCGATCAACGGCACCGCGGTGGCGGGCGGCATGGAGATCGCACTGGCCTGCGACATCGTGATCGCGGCCGATCATGCGCTGTTCGGGCTGAGCGAAGTGAAGCGCGGCCTGTTCCCCTTCGCCGGCGGCGTGCAGCGTCTGGCGCGGGCGGTGCCGCGACAGACCGGGCTCGCGATGATCCTGACCGGCGAGGCGCTGCCGGCGGCGCGGTTGCACGCGCTGGGCCTCATCACTGAAGTGCTGCCGGGCGCAGATGTCCTGCCGCGCGCGATCGCGATCGCCGAGATCATCCTGAGCCATCCGCAGGAAGCAGTGCGCAACGCCAAGCTGCTGTTCGATCATGCCGCCGACATGCCGATCGATGACAGCCTGCGCCTGGGCCGTGCCTTCGGCGAGGCGACGCTCGGCTCTGTGGCATCGAAGGAAGGGGTGGCTGCCTTTGCCGAAGGGCGGGCAAAGTAGCGCGATGGCCGATCGGCCGAAGCTGCGCGTGTTCGTCGCGACCAAGGGCCATGCCTTTGCCCGTGACGCGTTCGAGGCGATGCTGCGCGCGGTGGATTGCGATCCGACCTTCGTCGATCAGCCGGCGGCCGCGGCGTTGATGAACCCGAATGGGCTGCGCGATCATGATGCCTTGTTGCTGCATGACATGTGGGGGCTCGACTTCCGCGCGCCGATCGAGGAACGGCCCGGTCATGTCGCGCCCGATCCGGCGTTCGTGGCCGGGTTCGAGGCGCTGGTTGCGAGCGGCAAGGGGATCGTCGCGATCCATCATGCGCTGGCGGGGTGGCCGGCCTGGCCGCGTTATGCAGAGCTGATCGGCGGCAGCTTCCGCTACAAGGCTGTCGAGTCCAGCGTCGCTTCGGGCTTTGCCGGCGATATCAGCTATGATGTCGCGCCAGTCGATCCCGATCATCCGGTCGTCGCTGGTTTGGCGCCGCGCTTCACGCTGACCGACGAGCCCTACCGCCACGGAATTGCGACGCGGGCCGTATTGCCGTTGCTGCGGATCGAGACCGCGATCGAAGACAGCCGCTTCCAATCAGCTGAAAGCGCCGTGCGGCGACAGATGCAGCCCGCCGACTGGACGCCGCCGCCCGCGACCGGAATCGCTGCCTGGGCCGCTGCGGCAGACGCAAGCCCGCTGGTCTATATCCAGCCGGGCGACGGCCCTCAGACATTCGCGGACCCAAACTATCGGCGGCTGGTGGGAAACGCGTTGCGCTGGGTGACGACCGCGGAGGCGCGGGCGTGGGTAGCGGCGTGTTCGAACCGGTCGGCTAATCAGGACGCTTAAAACCGTTCAAAAATGGCGGAAGATTAATGATGAACGGCAGCAATCTGTGTTCCCGCTGGTCGCCAACACGCGAGACTGCATTCGTACGTATCACGGCATAGCTAATTAGCACCACTGTTTGAAAAAGGCAGTTGCCTTAAAAACGACGCCGTCTTAGCATTCGCCCTATATCAGGATCGCTTCGGCCCCCGCGACCTGGAAACGCGTTCGCTAGGACGCAGACAGGGGCGGGGAGACGGATTGATGGCGGCGGCCAGGCGCAACCAACCTTATCGACGAGCGACGTCTGACGGTCAGTGCGAGCCCACAGCATCGCAGGGTCCGCTCTCGGCGCATTGTCCGTCCGATCATCTCTTCGATTTGTGCCGCGCACCGCAAAGGCTGACGGCCAGCGCCGTCATCCTGCGCTTTCCTTATCCGCGATGAGCCCGACCGTCCCGGGTGATCGGTCCCCGGCTACCGATCCGTCCCTTTCCCCCACTGTCGGCGGCACGTTGCAGCGTGCCGCCGATCGTTTTGCAGCAGTTGAGGCGCTGGTCTACGACGATCGACGCGCAACCCATGCTGCGCTGCTGGACGAGGCGATCGATCGCGCACGCTGCCTGATCGGCATCGGCGTGGCGCCCGGCGACCATGTCGGCATCCTGATGCCCAACTGCTGGGATGCGATCATCCTCTTCTATGCAGCGAACCTGATCGGCGCCCCGGCCGTGATGCTCAACGCGCGCTACCGGGCTGACGATCTGGCCTATGTGATTCCGAAAGCCGATATCCGGCACCTGTTCATCGGTGGCCACGCCCAGCCCACCGTCGATTACCGGCCGACGCTGGCAGCGATCTTCCCTGCGCTCGGCAGTTGGGACGGGCGTGACCCGCTTGTCATTCCAGAAGCGCCGCTGCTGCGATCGCTGATCGAACTGGGCGACGACCGCCCCGGCCGCTGGCCGCGGGAGGACGCGCTGGCCGGCGCCGCCGAAACCGTGTCGCGCCAGGCGGTGCTCGATCTGGCCGAACGCGTCGCCCCCGATGACATCAGCATGATGATGTTCAGTTCGGGCACGACCGCGCGACCAAAGGCCTGCATGCTCACCCACCGCACGCTGGAACAGACCGGCGCGGCGCTGGCGGCGCGCTTCCGGCTTTCGCCGGAGGATCGGCTATGGGATCCGCTGCCGCTGTTCCATATGTCGACCATGCTGCCTCTGGCCGCCTGCCGATCGGCCGGCGCCTGCTTCGTGGGCATGAGCCATTTCGATCCGGGCACGGCGCTGCGCATGTTCGAAGCCGAGCGGACCACGATCCATTATGCCGGCTTCCCGACGATCGTGCAGGCGCTGGTTTCGCATCCCGAGTTCGCGGCGTACGACCAGCGCCACCTGCGGATCAGCCATGTCGTCGGCCCGCCCGATCTGCTGCGCCGCTTCGCTTCAGCTTTCCCGGCGGCGGTACCGGTCAACAGCTACGGCCTGACCGAGGCGACGGGGGTGCCCTGCTGGGCGGATCTTGACGACCCGACTGATCTGCTGATCGAGACCAACGGCCGGCTGTTCGACGGTATGGCGGTGCGTATCATCGACCCGGACACCGGCGAGATTGCGCCGGACGGGCAGGCGGGCGAGATCCAGCTCAAGGGCTTCTGCCTGTTCGCCGGCTATTATGACGATCCGGAGGCCAGCGCGGCCGCGATCCCGGCCGATGGGTGGTTGCGCACCGGCGATCTCGGTCGGATCGGGCCGGGCGGGCGGCTGATCTACGACGGCCGGCTGAAAGACATGCTGAAAATCGGCGGAGAGAATGTCGCCGCAGTTGAGCTGGAAAGTTTCTTGATGACGCATCCGGCGATCCGGATGGCGCAGGTGGTGGGCGTGCCCGACGATCATCTGATGGAAGTGGCGTGCGCCTTCGTCGAGCCCGAACCTGGCGCCGCGATCGATGAGGAGGATGTGGTACGCCACTGTCTGGGGCGGATCGCGACCTACAAGGTGCCGCGCTATGTCCGGTTCGTGCAGGATTGGCCGATGAGCGCGACGAAGGTGCAGAAGTTCGCATTGCGCTCGGAGTTCGTCGCGGATCGCAAGTTCGACGTGGCGAAAATGGCGAAGGGATAAATCCTCCCCGGAATTGGGAGGGGGATCATGCGCAGCATGGTGGAGGGGGATCGCAGCGAACGCTCCGTCTGCCGAAAGCCCCCCTCCACCACGGCTTCGCCGCGGTCCCCCTCCCCGTGCCGGGGACGATCCTTATCCCAGGCCTTCTGCCAGTTCCGCCAGTTCCAGCCAGCGAGTCTCGGCCTCCTCTTTACGGCGGCGCGCGGTTTCCAGGCCAACCATCAGGCCATCGAATTTCGCTGGATCGCGTGTGTAGAGATCGGGATCGGCGAGCGCCGCTTCATCGCGGGCGATCGCGGCCTCGATCTCCTCGATCTGTTTGGGCAGCAGATCGAGATCGCGCTGATCCTTGTAGCTGAGCTTGGTGCGGGCGCGCGGCGGGGCGGGGGCCTCGACCTTCGCGGCCGGCCGCCTCTGCTCGGTCCGTGCCGGGCTGCGCTGGCGGACCCAGTCCTCGTAGCCGCCGGCGACGATATCGACCTTGCCCGATCCGTCGAGCCCGAGCGTGACCGTGACGGTGCGATCGAGGAAATCGCGGTCATGGCTCACGATCAGCACCGTGCCGTCATAATCCGAGATCACTTCCTGCAGCAGATCGAGCGTCTCGAGATCGAGGTCGTTGGTCGGCTCGTCCAGCACCAGCAGGTTGGACGGCCGGGCGAATTCGCGCGCCAGCAGCAGCCGCGATCGCTCCCCGCCGGATAGCGTGCCAACCTTGGCCTCCGCCAGCGAGGGTTCGAACAGGAATTCCTTGAGATAGCCGTGGACATGCTTGCGCGTGCCCTGCACGTCGATCCAGTCGCCGCCGTCCGCCAGCACTTCGCGCACCGTCTTGTCGGGGGCCATCAGGCTGCGCTGCTGATCGATCACGATCCGGTCCAGCGTCTTCGCCAGCTTCACCCGGCCTTCGTCGGTCGAAAGCTCCCCGGTCAGCAGCTTGAGCAGCGTCGTCTTGCCCGCGCCGTTCGCGCCGACCACGCCGATCCGGTCACCCCGGGTCACCCGGAAATTCAGATCGCGGATCACGGTGCGATCGCCGAAGCGCTTGGTGACATGCTCGGCGTCGATCACGACCTTCGTCTTCACGTCGTCGGAAGCGATCGACAGCGCGGCTGCGCCCTGCGGGCCCAGCATCGCGGCGCGGGTGGCGCGCATTTCCTTAAGCTTGGTCAGGCGGCCCTGGTTGCGCCGCCGGCGCCCGGTGACCCCGCGCAGCAGCCAATGTTCCTCGATCTTCAGCCGCGCATCCAGCCGCTGGGCATTGCGGGCCTCTTCCTCGAACACCTTCTCGGTCCACGCTTCGAACCCGCCAAAGCCAATCTCCTGGCGGCGGATGGCGCCGCGATCGAGCCACAATGTCTGGCGCGTGAGGCGGGTCAGGAAGGTACGGTCATGGCTGATCGCGACGAACGCGCCGTTGAAGCGCGCCAGCCACTGTTCCAGCCAGTCGATCGCGGCGATGTCGAGATGGTTGGTCGGCTCGTCCAGCAGCAGCACGTCCGGCTCCTGGGCGAGCGCGCGGACGATCGCGGCGCGGCGGCGTTCGCCTCCGCTGGCGGTTGCTGCCTCCCGATCGAGGTTGACGCCGATCTGGTCGGCGATCGCGTCGATCTCGTGCGGCAGCGGCGCATCCGGCCCCGCCAGCGCGAATTCGCGCAGCGTGGCATGGCCTGCGATCGACGGTTCCTGTTCCAGCAGGATCACCCGCGTCCCCGGCACGATGGTACGGCGGCCCTCATCCGCCTCCAGCGTACCGGCAAGCAACCTGAGCAGGGTCGACTTGCCCGCGCCGTTACGGCCAATCAGCGCCAGCCGATCGCGGGGGCCGATGAAGATATCCAGGCCCTTGAACAGCCAGCCATGGCCCTGCACGAGGCCGATATCCTGCATGGAGAGAATGGGTGCCGACATGCGCGGGCAGCTAGGGATGGTGGCCGGCGATGTAAATCCTCGCCGCATCGAGCGAGGGATCGCAATGCGGCAACACCGGCTGAACAAACGCCGCGTCCTGCATTCACGGCCTGTTCAATGCGCGTACCCTATGTCATCGCCCATGTTCATGAAATTGCTTCTCGTCTCCGGCATGTTGGCGGCCACGGGCTTGGCGGGCGCGGCGGATGCGCGTCCGCGGCCGGAACAGAACAGCGCCTATGAAGATGCGCGCGCCGGGCGGATCAAGCCGCTTCGCGAGATCGAGGGCCGCGTGCTCCCGCGGATGGGCGGCGCGCGCTATCTCGGGCCGGAACTGCACGAGGATCGCTATCGGCTGAAGTTCATGGATCGCGGGTCGGTGATCTGGGTCGATGTCGATCCGCGGACCGGTGCGATCATCGGTCGGGCTGACTGATCCCGCTTCGGGACGGCGTAAACCGCGTTTGCCCGCTTTTCTGCGTCACAGCGGCCATTTATCGGATCTCCCATATCGTATGGGGGATTGAAGATGCGTTTGCCTGTCCTGTTTGCCGCTGTCCTTTCGCTGGCATCCGCGATGCCGGCCCATGCCGCGCGCTATTTTGACTTCTCGTTCGTCGGTACGCCGATCGTCGGCGATGGCACGCTGGGCAGCGGCCAGCTGGAAACCGATGATGGCGTGCTGGAAGACGGCGTCACCATCTACACGCTGACCGGCATCACCGGCGAGGCCGGCTATGATTATGCCGAGACGCTGTCGCCGATCCTGGGGCTTTTCGAATTTGGTGGTCCGCTGTTCATCGTCGAGGATGCGGACGGCGGGCTGAGGACGGACCGGCTATCGTTCTTCGTCGATGGCCCGCTCAGCGGATACACCATCTTCCGGCCGCTCAGCCTCGGCGAATCGGCGTTGGCCGGGTCCACCATCAGCGGCCTGATCGGCAGCAACGGCGAGACCTTCGCCGATGTCACGCTTACACTGGCGCCGGCCACGATCAGCGCGGTGCCCGAACCGGCGGCCTGGGCACTGATGATCGGCGGCTTCGGTCTCGCTGGGATCGGCCTCCGCCGGCGTCCGCGCGCGGTGATGGCACTGGCGACGGCCTGAAGGGTTCAGCTCCGCGACAGCCGATTTCCCTGAACGGGGGCGTCATGATAACGCCCCCGCCGGACCCATGTCGTGAGGATGACATTTCGATGCGCGTACTGATCGTCGAGGACGAGCCCAATCTCGGTCGCCAGCTGCGTGCCACGCTGGAAGGTGCCGGCTATGCGATCGATCTCGCCACCGATGGCGAGGACGGCCATTTCCTGGGATCGACCGAGAGCTATGACGCGATCATCCTCGATCTCGGCCTGCCGGAAGTCGATGGGCTGACCGTGCTCGATCGCTGGCGCAAGGAAGGCAAGGACACGCCCGTGCTGGTGCTGACCGCGCGCGACAGCTGGTCCGACAAGGTTGCCGGGCTGGACGCCGGCGCGGACGACTATCTGGCGAAGCCGTTCCAAACCGAGGAGCTGATCGCACGGCTGCGTGCGCTGATCCGCCGGGCGGCGGGCAACGCATCCTCCGAGCTGATCGCCGGCGACGTGCGGCTGGATACGCGGAGCGGCAAGGTGACGCTGGCGGGCGAGCCGGTGAAGCTGACGGCGCAGGAATATAAGCTGCTGAGCTATCTGATGCACCACAAGGGCAAGGTCGTCAGCCGCACCGAACTGATCGAGCATATCTACGATCAGGATTTCGACCGTGATTCGAACACGATCGAAGTGTTCGTCACGCGGATCCGCAAGAAGCTGGGCCAGGATGTGATCACAACAATCCGCGGTCTCGGCTACAGCCTCGAGGATGTCGAGGCCAAGCCGGCCGGCTGAGCCCGCCATGGCCGATTCCGCGCCAGAGCCACCACCGGTCGCGGAGCGTGCGCCGCGCCCGCTGCGCCTCACTGCTTGGTGGCGGCTGATGCGCAGCCGGCTGGGCCTGCTGCCGGCTGCGAACACGAACAATGCCGGTTCGCTGACCCGGCGGATGATTGGCATCGCGGCGCTCTGGATCTTCCTGCTGCTGGCGGGCGGCGGCTTCGCGCTCGATCGGGTGCTGGCCGATGCGGTGACCCGCAATTTCGACGCGCAGCTCGAATATGTGCTGACCGCGATGATCGCTTCGTCCGAGATCGGGCCGGATGGCGAGGTGCGGTTCAACCGGCCGCTCGGCGACCAGCGTTTCCTGGAGCCCAACTCGGGGCTCTACTGGCAGGTCTCGGCACCGGGGCAGGAGGCGTTCCCGTCGCGATCGCTGTGGGACCGGCGGTTGAAGCAGCGGCCCGGCACGCATGGCGATGGCTTCGTCTTCTACGACAGCGACGAATTCCAGGAAGGGCCGCTGCGGATACTGGAGCGCGACGTGCGCCTGCCGGGATCACCCCTCACCTGGCATTTTCAGGTCGCGCAGGCGCGTAGCGGGCTGAACGAGCAGATTTCGGTACTGCGCCGCACGCTGATCCGTTCGTTCGCGCTGCTGGGGCTTGGCCTGATCATCCTGGCGGCGCTGCAGGCCACGTTCGGGCTGTGGCCGCTGCGCAAGCTGCGCCGCGCGATCGCGCAGGTGCGGACCGGCGCGCTGGCGCGGGTCGACGAACGCCTGCCGATCGAGATCGCGCCACTGGTCGAGGAGTTGAACGACCTGCTTGCCCATAATGATCGCCAGGCCGAGGAAGCCCGCCGACATGCCGGCAATCTGGCGCACGCACTGAAGACCCCGCTGACTGTGATCATGAACGAGGCGACCGCGCGCAGCAGCGATCTGGAGGCCACCGTGATCCGCGAGGCCACGACGATGCGCCGCCAGGTCGATCATCACCTTGCCCGCGCACGCGCGGTCGGCCGGCGGGGCGCCGCCCAGAGCTATTCGGATGTCTGGCCATCGCTGAAGGCGGTCGAGCGCGCGGTGTCGCGGCTCTATCGCCACGTCACCATCGATCTGGCGGGAGACAAGTCCGCCGCAGTCCATGTCGAGCGGCAGGATCTGGACGAGATGATCGGCAACCTGATGGAGAATGCCGCCAAATATGGCGGCGGGCGCGTGTTCGTGACGGTGGAACGGCAGGCGGGCTTCGTCGAGATACTGGTCGAGGATGACGGTCGCGGTATTCCGGAAGCCGAGCGCGGCAAGCTGTTCGAACGCGGCGCACGACTGGATACCGGCAAGCCCGGCACCGGCCTCGGTCTCGCGATCGTGCGCGACGTGGTCGAGATCTATGGCGGCACGATTTTGCTCGAAGAGAGCGAGGATCTGGGTGGGCTGTTGTCGCGGCTGCGGCTGCCGGCCGCAGTGGCGCCGCCCGCTACCCAGCTATGAACGGCTAAAGACTTCGCAGCTTGGCCGGCCGGCGGTGCTGGCCTATGCCGCGCCGATGGCCACAGCCCCCTCGACGCTCGCCCTGATCGGTAACACCCCGCTTGTCCGCCTGAACGGGCCGAGCGAGGCCACGGGCTGCGAGATTCTCGGCAAGTGCGAATTCATGAACCCCGGCGGATCGGTGAAGGATCGCGCTGCGCTGTTCATCGTCGAGGATGCCGAGGCGCGTGGCCTGATCGCGCCCGGCGGGACGATCGTCGAGGGGACGGCGGGGAACACCGGCATCGGGCTGGCGCTGGTCGCAAATGCCAAGGGCTATCGTACGATCATCGTGATCCCGGAAACGCAGAGCCGCGAGAAGAAGGATACGCTGCGGGCGCTGGGCGCGGAATTGATCGAGGTGGCGCCGGCCAGCTATTCGAGCCCCGCCCATTACGTCCATCAGTCGCGCCGGATCGCGGAGGAGACGCCGAACGCGCTTTGGGCCAACCAGTTCGACAATATCGCCAATCGGCTGGCCCATATCCGCACCACCGCGCGCGAGATCTGGGAGCAGACCGAGGGCCGGATCGACGGCTTCACTTGCGCAGTCGGCACCGGCGGCACGCTGGCGGGAGTCGGGCTTGGCCTGAAGGAGTATCGCGACGACGTGACAATCGCGCTCACCGATCCGCACGGTGCCGCGCTCTACGAATATTATGCGCATGGCGAATTGCGTGCGGAAGGATCATCGGTGGCGGAGGGGATCGGCCAAAGCCGGATCACCGCCAATCTCGAGAGTGCGCCGGTCGATACCCAGTTCCGCATTTCCGACGAGGAAGGATTGGAGCAGGTGTTCGGCCTGCTGACCGGGGAGGGGCTTTGCCTGGGCCTGTCGTCGGGCATCAACGTGGCCGGGGCGATCGCGCTGGCGCGGCAGCTTGGCCCGGGGCACCGGATCGTCACGATCCTCTGCAATTCCGGGATGCGTTACCTCTCGACGCTGTTCAACCCGGACTGGCTGGCTGCCAAGGGGCTCGCAGTGCCGGGTTGGCTCGTGCGTCCCGCGGGTTGAACTGCGGCGGCCGGCTGGTCTAAACCATGCCGGTCGCGGTCCGTCGATCAATCGACGGGGAAATCAGGGGTGGCATGCAGCGAGTCCGTATCGGGCTGACCGGTCTGGCGATCGTATTCCTGCTCACGCTGCTCGCGGCGGCCCTGTTCGGCCTTACCCGGGATTCGGAGGAAGCGAGGCTGGAGCAGCGCGCTGCAGCGATCGAGGAATCGATCAACGGCAGCGATCCCGCCGAACCGCTGGCGGAACTGGGTGTGACGCCGGGCGGCACGCCCGAGACGACGGAGACCATGGCCAACGGGCAGGCCACGGCCGATCTGCCGCCCGCCCCGGCCGCGCCCCGCTGATCCGTTTCATCGCGGCACTCTGCATCGGCCTGCTGGCGCCCGCGCCGTTGCCGGCTGCTCCGCCGATCGCGGTTCTGACGGGGCTGCCGCTGTTCTGGCCCGAAGGCGGGATCGGCGAAACCCTGGCCGGCCCGCCGATCGACGACAGTTGGCGCGCCGCGCTGGGTGGACGTGCCGCGATCCCCATCGAAACCAGCGCCGGCCCAGCACTTGCAGGCCAGCGCCTGCTGCTTGCCGCGCAGCCGCGCGATCAATCGCCGGCCGATCTCGTGGCGTTGGATGATTGGGTGCGACGCGGGGGACGGTTGTTGTGGCTGGCGGATCCGGCGCTTGCCCGCGCGAGCCGATTGCCGCTCGGCCATCCGGGCCGGCCACCGGCATCCCCGACGATGCTGCCGCTGCTCGCGCGCTGGCACGTGTCGATCACGCCGGATCGCGCCACGGGCGAAGGCTGCATGACGGCATGGGACGGGCTGGCCGCCGATTGCCGGCTTGGTCGCGGCCGGGCGATCATCGTGGCCGATGCCGACCTCCTGTTCACCCCGGCCGGGACGGCACGTTTGGCGTATGCGATCGAATCGCTGGCAGCCGATACCCCGCTTTCGAACGACTCGTTGCCTTTCGTTCCAAACGTTCTATTGTTGTTCCTGGGTGGCGGGCTCGCGGTTGCGTGCGCCCTGATTTGGCGACGGTTGCGCAGACCATGAATTCCCATTCGAGCCGACCCCGCAGAGAAAGTCATGGACATGGTTATCCACAGGCCATGGAGCCGCGTGGGCCGCAGAAATCCGCGCTTTTCTGGCTGAGGAGACATTTTCGCAACGGCTCATGATCAACAGCGCCGTTCCAAGATGTACCATTGAATTCCATGGTTTCCCCTGATACGCCTTCTCGCATGAGGGGGCAGGCTCGCATTCCCATGCTTTGATGTTCCGCACCGGCCATTCCGGATGTGGGGCGGCAAAGGGGGGTGGCGCCGGCCAAACGGGGTCGACTGTTGGACGTCATCGAGCCTTTTGCCGGCGGATATCTGAACGCAGTGGACGCGAAGGGTCGCGTGTCCTTGCCGGCCAGCTTCCGTTCGACGATCGAGCGTCGTTTCCGCGCCGCCGGCACCCAGCGCAGCGAAGCCGATCAGAAGATGATCCTGGTCGGCGAGCATGAGCGGTTCCGCTGCCTCGAAGCGTTCGACCCCACCTACCTGCCGACCTTCAGCGCCGCGCTGGCCCGCCGGATCGCGCAGCAGGAAGGCATCGACGAGATGGCCGCGCTCGAGGATGCCGAGGCCGAGGGCCTGCAGACCAAGGAATGGGTGAAATTCGACGACGCCGGCCGCATGGTGCTGTCGGCGGACCTGCGCGATATCGCCGGCATCACCGACTATGCCTGGTTCGGTGCGGCAGGCGGTCGCTTCCAGATCTGGAACCCCGCTACCTGCCGCGAGCAGCAGGCTGACAAGCCTCGCATCGTCAACGTCCTGGAACGCGCGATGCGCGACAGGGGCCTGCTGTGACCGGCGCGGCCCCTCACGTCCCGGTGCTGCTGGATGCAGTGATCGCGGGCCTCGCGCCGGCGGCCGGCGAAACTCATGTCGACGGCACGTTCGGTGCTGGCGGCTATTCCGCCGCGATCCTGGCGGCGGGCGCGGACGTGATCGCGTTCGACCGTGATCCCGATGCCATTGCCGAAGGCGCGGCGCTGGTCGCATCGGCCGGCGGGCGGCTGCGGCTGGTGCATGACCGCTTCTCGACGCTGGCCGCGCACGCCGACGCAGTGGACGGCGTGACGTTCGACATCGGCGTGTCCTCGATGCAGCTGGACAGGCCGGAGCGCGGCTTCAGCTTCCAGGCCGATGGTCCGCTGGACATGCGGATGGACCGGGAAGGGGAAAGCGCCGCCGATTTCGTGAACGGGGCGGACGAGGCCGAGATCGCGCGCGTGCTGGCCGATTATGGCGACGAGCCGCGCGCCCGGCGGGTGGCGCGCTTCATCGTGGCCGCGCGACCGCTGGCGACGACGGGCGAACTGGCCGCCGTCGTGCGCCGCGCGCTGGGCCATCGCCCGCACGACAAGAAGGATCCCGCAACCCGCACGTTCCAGGCGATCCGCATCCACCTGAACCGCGAGCTGGACGAGCTGCGCGACGGGCTGGCCGCGGCCGAGCAGGTGTTGAAGCCTGGCGGCCGGCTGGCGGTGGTCTCGTTCCACTCCACCGAGGATCGCATCGTGAAGCTGTTCCTGCGCGAGCGGTCGGGCGCGATGCCGGCCGGGTCGCGCCATCGCCCCGCGGTCGGCCCTGCCGCCGAGCCCAGCTTCGATGCCGTCGCCAAGCCGGTCCGCCCCGACGAGGGCGAGATCGATCGCAATCCCCGTGCCCGTTCCGCCACCCTTCGCGTCGCCCGCCGCACCGCCGCTCCCGCCTGGAGCGCTCTTCCGAAAGGTCCGTCGTCATGATCGCCTCGCGTTTCCGTTCGCTGGTCTGGGTCGGCGTCTTCGCGACGACCGCGCTGGGCTGCTATGTCGTCACCCAGCGGGTGGCGGGCGAGCGGGCGGAGCTGGCGAAGCTCGAGCGATCGATCCTGGCGGGCAAGCGCGAGGTACGCCGGCTGGAGACCGAACTCGATACGCGTGGCCGGCTGCCGCAGCTCGAGCGCTGGAACCAGGAAGTACTGGCGCTGACCCCGGCGAAAGCGAGCCAGTTCCTGGCGGGGGAGCTTCAGCTTGCAAGTCTCGATGCGCCGCCCAGGCCGCTGATCGATCCGTCGATCGCGCCGGCGCCGGCCGCGGTGCAGCTGGCAAGCGCGCCGGCCCGTGCCGCTGCGCCGGTGCAGGCGGCGCCCGTGCCGGTATCGGCGGAGGAACCGCCGATGCTGCGTCAGGCGACGTTCCTGAAGCCCAAGGGCGAGAAGCTGGCGGCCGTGCGCCAGACCGCGGCGATCGATGACGACGGGTTCGCTGCCGAGCTGGAGCGGATGGCCGCACGCGAAGCCAGGCAGGGCAAGCGCGACCAGTGACCGCGATCGTCGCCCGACCGGACCGGCTGCGCGTTTCCGGCCAGCGCCAGCAGCTTGTCGCCACCACCCATTTCCGGCTGATGGTGGTGATGCTGCTGTTCGTGCTGGTCACGGGGGTGGTGGCATCGAAGCTGGCCTATCTCGCGATCTTTGCCGATCGGCCCGATCGCGGGGCGGCGGCGACCGGGCTGCTGCCGGACCGCGGCGACATCGTCGATCGCAACGGCGTCACGCTGGCGCGCACGATCGACGCCTGGTCGGTGGGCGTGCATCCCAACAAGCTGATCGGCGATCCCGCGCTGCTGGCCTATCGCCTGGCCGAGCTGATGCCCGAGAAGACCGAGGCGCAGTATCTGGCGATCCTGAAATCCGGCAAGAAATTCGCCTATCTGCGCCGGCGTGCGGTGCCCGATTTGGTGCGCCGCGTGAACGCGCTGGGCGAACCCGCGATCGCCTTCACGCGGGAGCCCGAGCGGCTCTATCCGAACGCCAACCTTGCCAGCCATGTGCTGGGCTGGATCGACCAGAACGGCAATCCCGCATCCGGCATGGAAAAGGTGATGGATGCGGCGCTGACCGATCCCGCCAAGCGCGGCCGGCCGGTGATGCTGTCGATCGACAGCCGCGTGCAGGCGGCGATGGAAACCGAACTCAACGCCGCGATGGTCAAGCATTCGGCGATCGGCGCCAGCGGCCTGGTGCTGGACGTCGATACCGGTGAAATTGTGGCGATGGCGTCGTTGCCGTCGTTCAATCCCAACGCGACCGGGCGGACTCCGTTCGAGACGTTCCTCAACAAATCGACGACCAACGTCTACGAGCTTGGCTCCACCTTCAAGATGCTGACCGCGGCCAATGCGCTCGAACATGGCGTGGTGACCGATATGGCGCGGCGCTACGATGCCACCCATCCGCTGCAGGTGGGCCGTTACAAGATCACCGATTTCCACGCCCAGAACCGTTTTATGAACCTGCCCGAGATGCTGGTTCATTCGTCGAATATCGTGACTGCGCGGATCGCCGACGAACTGGGCGAGACGCGGATGCGGCGCTTCTTTCAGCAGGTCGGGTTCGACAAGCCGGCCGATATCGAACTGGGCGCGCGCGGCATGCCGCTGTGGCCGAAATTCTGGGCACGCACGACGACGATGACGACCGGTTACGGCCACGGCATCGCGGTGACTCCGCTGCACCTGGCATCGGCCTATGCCGCGCTGGTGAACGGTGGCGTGTGGCGCCCGGCGACGCTGATCAAGCGCGATGGTGCGCATGTGCCGGCCGGCCGCCGCGTGATCTCGCCCGAGACCAGCTACAAGATGCGCCAGCTGATGCGGCTGGTGGTGCTGGACGGGTCGGGCCGCAAGGCGGACGCGCCGGGCATGCGCGTGGGCGGCAAGACCGGCACCGCCGAGAAGCCGTCGGCGGGCGGCTACAAGCGCAATTCGCTGGTCTCCACCTTTGCCGGCGTGTTCCCGATGGACAAGCCGCGCTATGTGATCATCGCGATGCTGGACGAGCCCAAGGGCACGGCGGACACCTATGGCTATGCCACCGCCGCCTGGACGGTGGGCCCGGTGATCAACCGGGTCGTCTCGCGGATCGGGCCGATGCTGGACATCATTCCCGAAGAGGAGCGCGACATTGATACGTCGCAGCTGATGCCCTTGCTGTGGAAGCCCAAGGCGGCAGGCGAGAGCCATCGTGTGGCTGACTGATCTGTTCGGCGATCAGGCCGAAGGCGCCCTCAAAGCCCGCGTTACCGGCTTCGCGATCGATCACCGCAAGGTGGCCCCCGGGACCGTGTTCGGCGCCTTCCGCGGCGCGGCCGCCAATGGTGAGGACTATATCCCGGCGGCGATCGCAGCCGGCGCGATCGCGGTCGTCACCCGGCCCGAAGCGGATGTGGCAGGCGCGCTGCATGTGGCCGACGCGGAGCCGCGCCGCGCTTTCGCCCGCGCCGCCGCACGTTTCTTCGCGCCATTCCCGGATAAGGTGGTCGCGGTTACGGGCACCAACGGCAAGACATCAACGGTGGAGCTGACTCGCCAGCTGTGGCGGATGGCGGGGTTCCACGCCGCGTCGATCGGCACGCTGGGCGTCACGACCAGCGACGACCAGGTTTCGACCGGGCTGACCACGCCCGATATCGTGACCTTCCTGTCCAACGTCGCCGGGCTGCGGCGCGAGGGCGTCAGCCATGTCGCGTTCGAAGCTTCCAGCCACGGCCTGAGCCAGTTTCGTACCGAAGGGCTGCCGGTAAATGCCGCTGCCTTCACGAATCTGAGCCGCGACCATCTCGATTACCACGGTACGATGGAAGCCTATCTCGAGGCGAAGCTGCGGCTGTTCACCGAGGTCGTGGAAAGGGATGGCGCTGCAGTAATCTGGAGCGACGATGCCGCCTCGATCCGGGTGATCGAACTGGCCCGCGAGCGTGGGCTGCGGCTGATCACGGTCGGCCGCGCGGGCGAGACGCTGAAGCTGATCGATCGGGTGCCGACCCAACTTGGCCAGACGCTGGTGATCGAAGCGGATGGCGGGCGGCACACCGTGAAGCTGCCCTTGATCGGTGCCTATCAGGCGGCCAACGCGCTGACTGCGGCTGGACTGGTGATCGCGACCGGCGGGGATGTGGCGGCCACGCTGGCGGGTCTCGGGCGGCTCGCGCCGGTCCGCGGCCGGCTGGAACGCGCGGTGATCTCGAAGGCTGGCGCCCCCGTTTATGTCGACTATGCGCACACCCCCGATGGCCTGCAGGCCGCGATCGATGCGCTGCGCCCGCACGCAAAGGGCAAGCTGATCCTGCTATTCGGCGCGGGCGGCGATCGCGATACCGGCAAGCGGCCGGAGATGGGTGCGGTGGCGGTGGCCGGCGCCGATCATGTGATCGTGACCGACGACAATCCGCGCAGCGAGGATCCGGCCACAATCCGCGCGCAGATCATGACGGCGGCCCCCGGGGCGATCGAGGTCGGCGGCCGGCGCGAAGCGATTGCGCGCGCGATCGGCGATGCCGGGCCGGACGATATCGTGCTGCTGGCCGGCAAGGGGCATGAACAGGGGCAGATAGTGGGTGACCGCGTCCTGCCGTTCGACGATGTCCAGGTTGCGCGCGAGTGCGCGGGATGACGACCTTGTGGACCGCAGCGGAGATCGCCGCGGCGACCGGCGGCACCGCCGCGGGCGATTTTGCGGTCGGCGGCGTCGCCTTCGATTCGCGCGAGGTCGGCCCCGGCGATCTGTTCGTGGCGATGACGGGCGAGGCGACCGATGGCCATCGCTTCATCGACAAGGCGTTCGCAGCCGGCGCCGCGGGTGCGGTGGTGTCCGAGCCGGTAGACCATCCGCATGTTCGCGTCGCCGACACCACGGCCGCGCTCGATGCGCTGGGCCGCGCGGCGCGTGCGCGGACTGCGGCCAGGATCATCGGGGTCACTGGATCAGTCGGCAAGACGGGTACCAAGGAAGCCCTGTTCGCCGCGCTCGACCGGCCGGAACCGGGCTGCGCCCACCGCTCGGTCAAGAGCTACAATAATCATACCGGCGTGCCGCTGAGCCTGGCGCGGATGCCGGCCGACAGTCGCTTCGGCATCTTCGAGATGGGTATGAACCATGCCGGCGAACTGGCCGCGCTGACCCGGCTTGTTCGACCGCATGTGGCACTGGTGACTGCGATCGCCCCCGCCCATGTCGCGCATTTCAGGGACGAATCTGCAATCGCCGATGCCAAGGGGGAGATCTTCCAGGGGCTGGAGCCGGGCGGTGTCGCCATCATCCCCTATGATAGTCCGCATCGCGACCGGCTGGCGGCGGCGGCGGCGCCCTATGCATCGCGGATCTGGACGTTCGGGCGTGACAAGGGCGCGGACGTGCGGGCGCGCGAGGAAGTGCGATCGCTGCGCGGCACGCTGGTGACCGCGGTTCTGCCGGGGGCGGAGCTGACCTTCACAGTCGCGCAGCCGGGCGCGCACTGGGTATCGAACGCACTGGCCGTGATCGCGGCGGTGCACGCGGCCGAAGGCGATCTGGCCGCCGCGGGGCTGGCGCTGGCCGAGATGCCGGGCCTGAAGGGGCGGGGCGAGCGCAGCCGGGTTCCGGTTGCGGGTGGCGATGTGCTGCTGATCGACGAGAGCTACAACGCCAATCCGCTGTCGATGAATGCCACCATCCGGCTGCTGGGGGAGGAGCCGGCCGCGCGGCGCATCGTGGTGCTGGGCGAGATGCGCGAACTGGGCGAGGGCAGCCCGGCGTTCCACGCGGCCCTGGTCGATCCGATCATGGCGGCGAACGTCGACCATGCACTGCTCGTCGGTGAATCGATGGCGGCGCTGGCCACGGCGCTTGAGGGCCGGGTCGATTTCGAGCATGTGGCCGACGCCGCGACCGCGCTGGATCGACTCCGGTCGATGCTGGCGGCGGGAGACGCGGTTCTCGTCAAGGGATCGAACGCCATCGGGCTCGGGCGCATCGTCGATGCGCTTCGCGCCGGGATCGACTGATGCTTTATTATCTCGCCGAACAGCTCGGGTTTCCCGGCATCCTGAACCTGATCCGCTACATCACCTTCCGCGCCGGAGGGGCGGTGGCGACGGCATTGCTGATCGGGCTGCTGATCGGGCCGAAGTTCATCGGCTGGTTGCGCGTGCGCCAGGGCAAGGGCCAGCCGATCCGCTCGGACGGGCCGCAGACCCATCTCGCCAAGGTCGGCACGCCCACCATGGGCGGGTTGATGATCCTGACCTCGGTCGCGATCTCGCTGCTGCTGTGGATGGATCTCAGCAACCGATACACCTGGGCCTGCCTGTTCGTGACGCTGGGCTTCGGCCTGATCGGCTTCATGGACGATTACGACAAGGTGACGAAGCGCAGCCACAAGGGCGTATCAGGCAAGGTGCGGCTGCTGTTCGAATTCATCATCGCCGGCATCGCCAGCTGGATGATCGTCAGCGCCAACGGCACCGAAGTCTATCTGCCCTTCTACAACGGTCCGGCATTCGACATCGGCTGGTTCTACATCGCCTTCGCGGCCTTCGTGATCGTGGCGTTCGGCAATGCCGTGAACCTGACCGACGGGCTGGACGGGCTGGCGACGATGCCGGTGGTGATCGCCAGCCTGGCATTCATGGCGATCGCCTATCTGGTCGGCAACGCGAAGTTCGCCGCCTATCTGGGTATCCCCCATGTGCTGGGCGCGGGTGATCTCACCATCCTGCTGGCGGCGATCATCGGCGGCGGGCTCGCCTTCCTGTGGTACAACGCGCCGCCGGCGGCAGTCTTCATGGGCGATACCGGCAGCCTGGCGCTCGGAGGCGCGCTCGGCACGATCGCGGTGGCGACGCATCATGAAATCGTGCTGGCGATTGTCGGCGGGCTGTTCGTGATGGAAGCCGTGTCGGTGATCGTGCAGGTCTTCTTTTACAAGCGGACCGGCAAGCGCGTGTTCCGGATGGCGCCGATCCATCATCATTTCGAACAGCTGGGCTGGAGCGAGCCGACGGTGGTGATCCGCTTCTGGATCATCTCGTTCGTGCTGGCGCTGGCCGGCCTGGCGACGCTGAAGCTGCGATGATCACCTCCGACGCCTTTCGCGGGAAACGCTATGCGGTGCTCGGCCTCGCGCGTTCGGGCGTAGCGACGGTCGACGCGTTGCTGGCTTCGGGTGCTGAAGTCGTTGCTTGGGACTCGGACGAGGCAAAACGCGCGGCGATCGGGCGCGGCGCATCCGATCGGCTGAGTTTTGGCGATCCGCTGGAAATCGATCTGACCGGGTTCGACGGCGTCGTCGTATCGCCCGGCGTGCCGATCAATCGCCACCCGATCGCGCAGAAGGCGCGCGCGGCTGGCGTGCCGCTGATCGGCGATATCGAGCTGTTCGCGCAGGCCCGGGCATCGCTGCCGCCGCACAAGGTGGTCGGCATCACCGGCACCAACGGCAAATCGACCACGACCGCGCTGATCAAGCATATCGTCGAGGCGGCGGGCGTGCCGACGCTGATGGGTGGCAATATCGGCCTGCCGATCCTCGGCCGCGATCCGCTGCCCGCAGGCGGCATCTACGTGCTCGAACTTTCGAGCTACCAGATCGATCTCACGCAAAGCCTCGATTGCGAGGTGGCAGTGCTGCTCAACATAACGCCCGACCATCTCGATCGCTATGACGGGTTCGAGGACTACGCGGCGTCGAAGGCGCGGCTCTTCGCGATGTCGACCGGCACGGCGATCATTGCGACGGAAGACGATTCGACCCGCGCCTTTGCTGGCCGTCTGAAGGACCAACTCGTCGAGGTCCGCTCGACCGACATCTCGGATCAATCCGCCTGGCCTTCGCTACAAGGTCCACATAACGCGCAGAACGCCGCCGCCGCGATCGCGGCCGCCCGCGCGTTGGGGATCGACGAGGCGGCTATCGCGCGCGGTCTCGAAACCTATCCCGGCCTTCCACACCGTATGGAGCGCGTCGCCACCCGCAATGCCGTGCTGTACGTCAACGACAGCAAGGCCACCAATTCGACCGCGACCGCGCCCGCGCTCGGCGCCTATCAGGGCATCCACTGGATCCTGGGCGGCCTCGCCAAGACCAACGAGCTCGATGCCTGCGTGCCTTATTATGGCAATGTCCGCGCGGCCTACACGATCGGCGATGCCGGGCCGATGTTCGCGGAGCTGCTGCGCCCGCACATGGCGGTAGTGGAGGCGGGCACGCTGGAGACCGCGGTGCGGATCGCAGCGGACGCGGCACGGCCGGGCGAGGTGGTGATGTTGTCACCCGCCTGCGCCTCGTTCGATCAGTTTCGCGATTATGAAGCGCGCGGCGAGGCGTTCCGCGCGGCAGTGGGGGCACTGTGATGGTGGCGACGGCGGCGGGCATGCGGACGAAGACAGTGAAGCGGCGCAAGCCGGGCACGCCCCGGTTCGGGCGGGGCGATCGCACGCCGCTGGGCACCTGGTTCTGGGAGATCGATCGGGTGCTGCTGATGCTGGTCGCGCTGCTCGTCGCGATCGGCCTGATCGCGGTGGCGGCGGCATCGCCCGCCGCGGCAGTGCGCTATTCGGGCGGCAGCGTGCAGTTTCCGCCGCTCTATTATCTCTATCGCCAGCTGATGTGGCTGACGGTGGGCCTGCCGGTGATGCTGGCGGTCTCGATGCTGCCGAAGGATGTCGCGCGGCGGCTGGCGCTGCTGGGGGCGGGCTTCTTCACCTTCTGCCTGGCGCTCGTGCCGTTCGTGGGCGTGGAGGTGAACGGCGCGGTGCGCTGGCTGGGCGTCGGCGTGTCGCAATTCCAGCCGTCCGAATTCCTGAAGCCGATGTTCGTGGTGGCGATCGCCTGGGTGCTGTCGCTACAATCGCGCGACAAGGGATTGCCGGTATTCTGGATCACCGCCGGAATGACGGGGCTGATCGCGGTGCTGCTGATGAAGCAGCCCGATTTCGGCCAGACGGTGATCTTCCTGTCGATCTGGGTGTCGCTGCTGCTGATCTCGGGCCAGCCGATGAAGCTGCTCGTCTGGCTCGGCGCGCTGGGGCTGGCGGGGATCGTGTCCGCCTACCTGTTCTATTCGGTGGCGCGCGACCGCATCGACCGGTTCGTGATGGGCACCGGCGATACCTATCAGGTCGACATGGCCCACGACACGATCGTGAATGGCGGGCTGATCGGCACCGGGCCGGGCGGGGGCACGATGAAGTTCCGCCTGCCGGAACCGCACACAGACTACATCTTCTCCGTGATCGGCGAGGAATTCGGTCTGCTCGCCTGCCTTGCGATCGCGGCGATCTTCCTGGCGATCGTCTGCAGGGTGTTCGTGAAGCTGCTGCATCAGGAGGATGATTTCCTGCTGCTTGCCTCGGCCGGGCTGACCATCCAGTTCGGGCTGCAGGCGCTGATCAACATGGCGGTGAACGTCCACATCGTGCCGTCGAAGGGAATGACGCTGCCGTTCATCAGCTATGGCGGCTCGTCGATGATCGCGCTGTCGCTGGGGTTCGGGCTGCTGCTGGCCTTCACGCGCGCGAACCCGTATCTGACGCGTTCACCCTATGTAGTGAAATGGAGCGGGCGATGAGCGCTGACCCGGCCGGAACCCGTCACTTCGTCCTCGCCGCCGGCGGCACCGGCGGCCATATGGTGCCGGCGCACGCGCTGGCCGCCGAACTGATCCGCCGGGGCCACCGCGTCGCGCTTGTCACCGATGGGCGCGGGGCGCAGATCCCGGGCCTGTTCGAAGGCGTGCAGGTGCATGTGCTGCCGGCCGGGCGCTTCGCGGGCGGGCCGATGGGCTGGCTGCGCGCGGGCCGCAACGTGATGACCGGGCGCGAGATGGCGCTGGAGCTGTTCAAGACGTTCGATCCCTCTGCCGTGATCGGGTTCGGCGGCTACCCCGCGCTGCCGACGCTGCTCGCGGCTCTGAAGGCCGGCGTGCCGAGCGCGATCCACGAGCAGAACGCGGTGCTGGGCCGCACCAACCGGCTGTTGGCGCGCAAGGTGGATGCGATCGCCACCGCCTATCCCACCGTGCAGCGGCTGAAGCCGACGTGGCAGGGCAAGACCCATCTCGTCGGCAATCCCGTGCGCGACGTGGTCAAGGCGCTGCGCGAACAGCCGTTCCCGGCGCTGACGCCGGATGGAGTGTTCCGCGTGCTAGTGACGGGTGGCAGCCAGGGCGCATCGATCCTGTCGAGCGTGGTGCCCGATGGCCTCGCGCTGATGCCGCTCAATTTCCGCCGCCGGATGCAGGTGACGCAGCAGTGCCGGCCCGAGGACATCGAAGCCGTGCGCGCCAAATATGCCGAGCTTGGCATCCCCGCCGATCTCGCGACCTACATGCCCGACCTGCCGGATCGGCTGGGCTGGTCGCACCTGGTGATCGCGCGGGCCGGTGCGTCGACCATTGCGGAGCTGACGTGCGCGGGCCGCCCCGCCATTTTGGTGCCGCTGCCGAGTGCCACCGACGATCACCAGACCGCCAATGCGCGC
This sequence comes from Sphingomonas canaveralia, assembly GCF_047238125.1. Classification (NCBI taxonomy): domain Bacteria; kingdom Pseudomonadati; phylum Pseudomonadota; class Alphaproteobacteria; order Sphingomonadales; family Sphingomonadaceae; genus Sphingomonas; species Sphingomonas canaveralia. The sequence continues at coordinate 1,971,670 of NZ_JBDFMH010000001.1, read as the reverse complement.
GAACTGCATGACAGCGGGGGCGGGCGATCCATTCCACAGAGCCGGTTCACCGCCGTCGAACTCGCCAAGCAGATGCAGAAGCTGGCGCTGGAGCCTGGCGCGCTGCTGAACGCCGCCAAGCGCGCGCGCGGCTGTGGCCGGCCCGATGCCGCGCAGGCGCTGGCCGATCTGGTCGAGCGGCTGGGTGGCGTCGATCATGCCGCGGCGGAGGAAGCGGTGGCGGCCTATGCGTAAGCGTTCGTATCAAGCGTTGGAGTTGCGTTCATGAAGGGTGTCGCCACCGATATCGGCACGATCCATTTCATCGGCATCGGCGGTATCGGCATGTCCGGCATCGCAGAGGTGATGCATAATCTCGGCTACAAGGTGCAGGGCTCGGACGTGGCCGAGGGCTATGTGATCGAGGGGCTGCGCAAGCGCGGCATCAAGGTCGAGATCGGCCACCGCGCGAGCAATCTGGGTGAAGCCGCGGTCGTGGTGACATCGACCGCGATCAAGCGCGGTAATCCGGAAGTGGAAGCGGCCTACGAGAACCGTATTCCCGTGGTTCGCCGGGCAGAAATGCTGGCCGAACTGATGCGACTGAAATCCACCGTCGCGATCGCCGGCACGCACGGCAAGACGACGACGACGTCGATGGTCGCGGCGCTGCTGGATGCGGGCGGCATCGATCCGACCGTGATCAACGGCGGCATCATCAACAGCTATGGATCGAACGCGCGGCTGGGCGAAGGCGAGTGGATGGTCGTCGAAGCCGACGAAAGCGACGGCAGCTTCCTGCGGCTGGACGGCACGGTCGCGGTCGTCACCAACATCGATCCCGAGCATCTCGACCATTATGGCTCGTTCGACAAGGTGAAGGACAGCTTCGTCGAGTTCATCGAGAATGTGCCCTTCTACGGTGCGGCGCTGCTGTGCCTTGATCATCCGGAAGTGCAGGCGCTGATCCCGCGCGTTCGCGACCGCCGTGTCGTCACCTACGGTTTTTCGGCGCAGGCCGATGTCCGCGGGGTCAACGTGCAGCCTTACAATGGCGGCAACCGGTTCGAGGCGATCATCCGCAATCGCGACGGCACCAGTCGTTCGATCGAGGGCATCGATCTACCGATGAACGGGCGCCACAATGTCCAGAATGCGCTGGCCGCGATCGGCGTGGCGCTTGAACTGGGGATCGCCGACGATGTGATCCCGACCGGCTTCGCCAAGTTCGGCGGGGTCAAGCGCCGCTTCACGAAGGTCGGCGAAGTGGGCGGCGTGACCGTGATCGACGATTATGGCCACCACCCGGTCGAGATCCGCGCGGTACTGGCTGCGGCGCGCGAGGGGGCGGAGCACCGTGTGATCGCGGTGGTACAGCCGCACCGTTATTCTCGGCTAGGCAATCTGATGGATGATTTCCAGCAGGCGTTCAACGATGCGGATATCGTCTATGTGACGCCGGTCTATGCAGCAGGCGAGAGCCCGGTCGAAGGGGTCGATGCGGCCGCGCTGGTCACTGGCCTGAAGCATCGCGGCCACCGTTCGGCGCAGGAGATCGGCAGTGCCGACGAGCTTGCCCGCACGCTGGCTGGCACGGTGCAGCCGGGCGACATGGTGATCTGCCTGGGCGCGGGCGACATCACCAAATGGGCCGCGGGCCTTGCCGATGGCATCGGCCGCGCGCGGGAGACCGCGGCGGCATGACCGGCGATCCATTCCTGGCCTTCGTGGCATTCCAGCGCGAGGTGCTGAGCTTCCAGCAGCGCAACCTGGATCTGATGCAGCGCGCGATCGATGCGGGCGAGGATGCCGCCGAATTCCAGCGCAAGGCGCATGAAGCCGCCATGGCCGGCGCCAAGGCGTGGACGGCCTGGGTATCGCTGTGGGCCCCGAAGAAATGAGCGCGGTTGCGCCAGCATCGGACGGGGGGCTGCGCGGCACCGCGGAAGCAGGCGCGAGCCTTGCGGACTTCATCTGGTTCCGCACCGGCGGGCCGGCCGAACTGCTGGTGCGCCCTGCCGATGTCGCCGACCTGTCGGATTTCCTGCGCACGCTCGATCCGGCTGTGCCGGTGCTGCCGATCGGCGTGGGTTCGAACCTGATCGTGCGCGATGGCGGCGTACCGGGCGTGGTCGTGCGACTGCCGAAGAGCTTCGCGAAAGTCTCGATCGAACCAGGCGGTCTGGTGCGCGCGGGCGGGGCCGCCATGGGCATCTCGGTGGCGTCCGCGGCGCGCGATGCAGGGATCGCGGGCATTGAATTCCTGCGCGGTATTCCCGGCACGGTCGGCGGCGCAGTGCGGATGAATGCCGGAGCCTATGGCCGCGATGTGAGCAACATCCTGATCGAAGCGAAGCTGGTGTTGCGCGACGGCACGGTCGAGACCTGGGATGCCGCGCGCCTGGGTTACAGCTATCGCCACTCGAGCGTGCCGGCGGGCGCGGTGGTCGTCGAGGCGTTGTTCCGAGGGAGCCCCGGCGATCCTGCCGCGATCGGCGAGGAGATGGACCGCATCGCAGCCGAGCGCGAGGCCAGCCAGCCACTGCGCAGCCGGACCGGCGGATCGACCTTCAAGAATCCGGACGGTGGCAAGGCCTGGGCGCTAATCGATGCCGCCGGCTGCCGCGGCCTGCGCAACGGCGATGCGCAGGTGAGCGAGAAGCACACCAATTTCCTGCTCAACCTGGGCGGTGCTTCCTCCGCCGAGATCGAGGCGCTGGGCGAGACGGTGCGCGAACGCGTCAAGGCGACGAGCGGCGTGACCCTGGAATGGGAAATCCAGCGCGTCGGGGTGGCGAAGTGAACGCGCCGCTGCACGTCGCCGTTCTGATGGGCGGCTGGTCCTCGGAGCGAGAGGTGTCGCTGACGTCGGGCCGGGGTGTAGCCGATGCGCTGGAGAGTCTGGGCCACCGCGTCACCCGGATCGACATGGACCGCGATGTCGCTGCACGGCTGGCGGAGGCCGCTCCCGACCTGGTGTTCAACGCGCTGCACGGCGTGCCGGGCGAGGACGGGACGGTGCAGGGCATGCTCGACCTGATGGGGCTGCGCTACACGCATAGCGGCCTGGCGACATCGGTGATCGCGATCGACAAGGTGCTGACCAAGCAGGTGCTGGTGCCGCACGGTCTGCGGATGCCGACGGGCGCGATCGTGGCATCCGAAAGCCTGTACGCCGGCGATCCGATGCCGCGGCCGTTCGTGTTGAAGCCAGTCAATGAGGGATCGTCCGTCGGGGTCGCCATCGTCACCGCGGAGAGCAATTACGGCGATCCGATCGCGCGCGACAGCCTGGGTCCCTGGAACATCTTCCCGGAACTGCTCGCCGAGCCGTTCATCCGTGGTCGCGAACTGACGGTATCGGTGTTGGGCGAGCAGGCGCTGGGCGTGACCGAGCTGATCCCCAAATCCGGCTTCTATGACTATGATTCCAAATATACCGATGGCCTGACCGAGCATGTGTGCCCGGCGGACATTCCGGCCGATATCGCGCGCGCGGCCTGTTCTATGGCCGTGAAGGCGCATCTCCTGCTGGGCTGCAAGGGTACGTCGCGATCCGATTTCCGCTGGGATGACGAGCTTGGCGAGGCCGGCCTCTATCTGTTGGAAATCAATACCCAGCCGGGGATGACTCCGCTCAGCCTGGTGCCGGAGCAGGCGCGGCTGGCGGGAATGAGCTATGCCGATCTCGTCCAGCGGATCGTGGACGAGGCGATGGCCGACGATGCGGGGGAGGACCGGCGATGAGCGGGCAGGATCGCGACCAGCGCGCCAAGATCAGGCGCGGACCCGCCAACCCGCCGCGCCGCCGCGCGCAACCGCCCAAGCCACGCGCCAAGCGCGGACCTTCGACCGCATCCCAGGCGCTGGCGGCGCTGCCGCTGCCGCTGGCGAAGATGCGGCGGATCGGTAACTGGGCGCTTGTCGGCCTGCTCGGCGCTGGCGTCGTCGCCGGCGTGCTGGCGATGCAGCTGCCGCAATTGATCGGGATCGAGATCGGCGAGGCGATCGGCCGGATGGGCTTTGCGGTGCGCACCATCGAGGTGAAGGGCATCGACCGGATGGATCGCAGCGCGGTCTTCATGGTGGCGGCCGATCAGCAGAGCCGGGCGATGCCGCTGGTCAATCTGGAAGAGACCCGCGCCAAGCTGATGCGGTTCGGCTGGATTGCCGATGCCCGTGTCTCTCGCCGGTTGCCCGATACGCTGGTCATCGACATCGTCGAGCGCAAGCCATCGGCCGTCTGGCAGGATCGCGGCCGGCTGGCGCTGATCGATCAGAGCGGCCGGGTGATCGCGCCGGTCCGGCCGGAGGATCTGCCGAACCTGCCGCTGGTGATCGGCCCCGGTGCGAACCGGCAGGCGACCGCGCTGGCCGGGCTGATGGAGAATGCCCCCGCACTGAAACCGGTGCTGGCGGGCGCGACATGGGTGGGTGCCCGCCGCTGGGATATCCGCTTCCTCTCCGGCGAGACGCTGGCGCTGCCCGAGGGCGAGAAGGCGGCGATCGACGCGCTGGCCTATTTCGCGGCGCAGGATCAGAAAGTTCGGCTGCTGGGCCGCGGTTTCGTGCGCTTCGATCTGCGTGACCCGCGCCAGATGGTGGTGCGCGTGTCAAAGGAGCCGGGCCACAGCGTCGCCGCCGCAGCGGAGAAGCGCAAGGCCGAGGCGGAGGCCGCCGCCAAGGTTTCGGCCGAGAGCATTTGATGGACAGGGGGCTGGGGGGCTAGATCATGGCACAGGTGCGCAACAACGACCGGCTGTTTACCGCGGTCGACATCGGTTCATCCAAGGTCTGCGCGCTGATCGCGCAGGTCCCCGAAGGCGGCGAGATCGCGGTGCTCGGCACCGGCCAGCGCGAGAGCAAGGGCGTGCGGCGCGGCTATATCGCGGACATGGAGGCGACCGAGGCCGCGATCCGCGAGGCAGTCGAGCAGGCGGAACGGATTGCGGGCATCAATATCGAGGATGCCTGGGTCAGCTTCTCGGCTGGCGGGCTGGTGTCCGACATCGCATCGGTCGAGGTCGACCTGGGCGGGCACCGCATCGAGCAGGCCGATATCGACGAGCTGCTGGCTGCGGGCCGCAACTCGATCGATCCCGAGGGCCGGATGGTGCTGCATGCGCAGCCGACGCTGTACACGCTGGACGGGCTGCAGGGCGTGAAATCGCCACTGGGACTGCACGCCGACCGGCTGGGCGTCGACATCCATGTCGTCGCGGCCGAGCCTTCGCCGGTGCGCAATCTCGATCTTTGCGTGCGATCCGCGCATCTTGGCGTGAAGGGCATCGTCGCAGCCCCGATCGCGACCGGCATGGCCTGCCTGAGCGAGGAAGAGCGCGAATTGGGCGTGGCGCTTGTCGAGCTGGGCGCTGGCGTGACCAACGTCTCGTTGTTCGCAGGCGGTCTGCTGGTCGGGCTCGCATCGATCCCGATGGGGGCGGCCGACATCACCGACGACATCGCCTCCGCCTTCGGCACGCGCCGCGCGCAGGCCGAGCGGATGAAATGCTTCCACGGTTCGGCAACGCCGTCCCCCCGCGACAATCACGACATGATCGAGGTGGCGCCGATGTCGGGCGCGGAAGGATCGGGCGATCCGCAGCGCGTAACGCGCGCGCAGCTGATCTCGGTGATCCGCCTCAGGCTGGAACATTGGATGGGGGCGGTGGCGCAGGCGCTGAAGGAACTGGGCTTCACCGGCCCCGTCGGTCGCCAGGTCGTGCTGACCGGCGGCGGTGCGGAGCTGAAGGGTATCGCTGACTATGCGCAGGGGCTGCTCGGCCGATCGGTTCGCGTTGGCCGGCCGCGCGGGCTATCCGGCCTGCCCGACGCCCATTCGGGACCGGCCTTCGCGACCCTCGCCGGGCTGGTCCAATATGCATCGTCGAACCCGATCGATCTGCGGCAGTTGCCATCGCCGACCACGACGTTCGTGCACCGCCCGACGGCATCCAACATGATCCAGAGGCTGATCGCCGCAATGAAGGGCAGTTACTGAAATATTTGTGGTTAAGATTAACTTTTCGCGTGCGTAGCCGAATCCCCTCTGGCAGATTCAACGAATGGGGCATCCGCGGCGGGCGGGACACTAGGGAGCGAGTTTCATGACGATCGAATTCATGCGGCCGGAAGTCGACGAGCTGAAACCCCGGATCAGCGTGATCGGCGTCGGCGGTGCTGGTGGCAATGCCATCGGCAACATGATTCGATCCGAGGTCCAGGGGGTGGATTTCGTGGTCTGCAACACCGACGCGCAGGCGCTGAACGCGTCCGCGGCGGAACGGCGGATCCAGCTGGGCCTGAAGATCACCCAGGGCCTGGGTGCAGGTTCCCGTCCGGAAATCGGTCGCGCCGCTGCCGAAGAGACGCTCGACCAGGTCGAAAAGGCGCTCGACGGCGCGCATATGTGCTTCATCGCGGCCGGCATGGGCGGCGGCACCGGCACCGGCGCGGCCCCCGTGATCGCCAAGGCGGCGCGTGACCGCGGCATCCTGACCGTAGGCGTCGTCACCAAGCCGTTCAGCTTCGAGGGCAACCGCCGGATGAAGTCCGCCGAGGCGGGCATCGAGGAGCTGCAGAAGCATGTCGATACGCTGATCGTCATCCCCAACCAGAACCTGTTCCTGATCGCCAACCCGAACACCACCTTCAAGGAGGCCTTCCAGATGGCCGACGAGGTGCTGCAGCAGGGCGTGCGCGGGATCACCGACCTGATGGTGATGCCCGGCCTGATCAATCTCGACTTCGCCGACGTGCGCTCGGTGATGAGCGAGATGGGCAAGGCGATGATGGGCACTGGCGAGGCATCGGGCGACAATCGCGCGATCGAGGCGGCCGAGAAGGCGATCGCCAACCCGCTGCTCGATGGCGTGAGCATGAAGGGCGCCAAGGGTGTGATCGTCTCGATCACCGGCGGCGAGGATATGCGCCTGATGGAAGTCGACGAGGCGGCCAATCACATCAAGGAGCTGGTCGATCCCGACGCCAACATCATCTGGGGATCGGCGTTCAACAACGATCTGGAAGGCAAGATCCGGGTATCGGTGGTGGCGACGGGTATCGAGGCCGACGCCGGCCAGATGGCCGAGCCTGCCAAGCTCTTCACCTTCCCCGGCGCACGCGCGCCGCGGATGGAAGCGCCCGCTCCCGCGCCGCAGCCGACCGCGATGGTGACGGCCCCGGCGCCGGCCCCCGCCGCGTCGGAAGTGCCGATCGCGGCTGCCACCCCGGCGACCGCAGAACTGGATATCGCCCAGTCCACCGCCCCCGCTGCCAAGCCGGCGGCCGAACTCAGCCTGACCCCGCCGACCGTCGAGGCTGAAGGGGACGAGCTGCTGCTCGGTGCGGAGACGATCCTGACGACGCCGGTGCCCGGCAATCCGGTGCCGCCGGTGGCGGACGCCGATCCGTCGGGCAATCGCCGCTGGGCGGCCGAGGAACCGGCTGCCGCCCCCGCCACTGCCGATCCCGCGTTGTCGCGTGCCGGCGGCACATTGTTCGAGCGGATGTCGAACATCGCGCGCGGCGCCGCCAAGGCGCAGGTCGATGATGCGCCTGCGCCCGGCCGCGCGCGCGACCCGCTCGATATCCCGCGCTTCCTCAATCGCCAGAACAATCAGTAAGCGGCTGATCGTCGATCGCGCACGCCCTGGCGACGTGCGCGGTCGGCCTGCTTGCGACTCCGTGAGGGTCGGCCCGATATCTCGGCCATCATGAAAACCCGCCTGTTCGCTCCGCTGATGCTGGTGCTGCTGTCGACCGCGCCCATGCCCGCGCTGGCGCAGAGTGACGCACCGCTCACTTTCCAGCCTGCCAATCCGGACGATCCGGTCGAAGCGCTCAGCCGCTATCTGCGGTTGCTGTCGTCCAACCCGCGCAGCCTGGAGGCGCTGACCGGCGCGGGCCAGGCGGCGCTGCAGGTGGGGGATGCCAATGCCGCGGTCGGCTTTTACGCGCGTGCACAGGAAGTGGCCCCGCGAAACGGCCGGGTGAAGGCGGGGCTGGGGGCGGCGCTCGTGCAGATGGAGCAGCCGCGCGAGGCCCTGAAGCTGTTCGACCAGGCAGTCGATCTTGGCGTGCCTGAGGCGGATATCGCGGCAGACCGCGGGCTGGCGCACGACCTGCGTGGCGAGAACCGCAGGGCGCTGGCGGATTACCAGTTGGCGCTGCGCGGCCGGCCCGACGACGAAACCGTGCGGCGGATGGCGCTGTGCATGGCGATCCTGGGTGACAAGGCCGGTGCGCTGGCAGCGCTGGATCCGCTGCTGCGCAAGCAGGACAAGCCGGCGTGGCGCGCGCGCACCTTCGTGCTGGCGCTGACCGGTGACGGCCCCGGCGCGCGCGAGGGGATCGCCCAACTGCTGCCGCGCCCGCAGGCGGAAGCGATGGCGCCGTTCCTGACCCGGCTGACCATGCTGAAGTCGCGCGACAAGGCACTGGCCGTGCATTTCGGCCGCTTTCCCTCCGATGGCCGGCCGACGCGTGACGACACCCAGCTTGCCGACGCATCTTCCAGCAATGTGGCGGGCACCGCCGACACACCACTGATACCGAGCGGCGCGCCACTGGGAGCAGTCGCCACCGCATCCGGGTTTTCCGATCGCTTCGCCACCGGCAGCGCCGATCCGGCGGCAAAAGCCTCGCGCAGACGGCCGGGTCGCGAGACGCTGGTGCTGAGGACCGACGCTGCGCGGGCTGGTCGCTCGTCGCCGCAGACCAGTCCGGCCGCATCGACGGTGCAGTCGCCGTCGCAGTCGCAGGCGGAGCGGACGGCCGTCCGCAGCCCGACCCCGGCCCCGCCGAGCGCGGAGGTCGCCGCCCTCGCCAGGGCGCTGGCCCCGACGCCTGCGCCGACCGCCGCGCCGACACCCACGCCGCCGGTGCAGATCGCTGCCGCCACGCCTGTGCCAGCCTCTTCCGCGGACGGTCAGCCGCTGCGCGCCGCAACCGCCGCGCCGCCCGCCGGCGAGCCTGCCACCCCGGCGACAGCGCCGGCACAGGCATTCGTCGGCTCGACCGCGCCCGGCTTCGACCTGGCAGTGCTCGGTAGCCCCGCGCGTACCGATGTTCCGATCGACTCGACTCCCGCAGCCTCGGTGCCGCCTGCCGTCGCGCCCACGGCGCAGGCTGTGGGTAGCCCCGCCGTGACGACCCCAGCGGTAACGGCGCCCAAACCGGTCGCGGGCGAAAGACTGGCACTTGCAACCGATGCCGCTGGCAGTGTGGCCAAGGATCGCACCACGCCTGCAGCGATCAGCGCTTCGCGCCCGCGTGGGGCAGACCAGCCGAAGGATACCAAGGCTGCCTCGACACCCGTCAAGCTGGCGCTTGTCAAGGCCGGGGATGGCAAGGTGGATGCCACCCAACCGGTCAAGCCCAAGGCTGATGCCAAGGCGAAGGATGGCGCCTCGGCGCGCATGAAGAAGGACGCTTCGGCAACCGGCGAGACCGCGAAGGACGCCGGGAAGAAGGGTATCGCCAAGAAGGACGCCACGGCCAAGGGGGTCGCGACCAAGGAAGCCAGTGCAAAGGAATCGAAGACCAAGGACGTCAAGGGCAAGGATGCCGCGGGTAAGGATGCCAAGGGCAAGGACGCCAAGGCAGCAACGGCGACTGCTTCGCGCAAGGCGCCCGAACGGCATTGGGTGCAGGTGGCAGGCGGCGCCAACAAATCGACGCTGCCGAAGGCCTGGGCCGGCCTGAAGGCCAAATATCCGAAGGAACTGGCAGGCAAATCGCCCTGGACGACGCCGCTGCGCTTCACCAACCGTCTGTTGGTTGGCCCGTTCAAGTCAGCCGGCGAGGCCCAGGCGTTCGTCAACAGTACGGCGAAGTCGGGTTGGACGACCTTCACCTTCACCAGCCCGGCCGGCCAGGATGTGGAGAAGCTCGCGCTTTGACAGGAGCAACGCGAGCCGCCATCCCGCGGCGATGCCGCTAGCCCCCTATGCCGCCGACCCTGCGCACAGTCGCGGGCGCGCCCATGACGAAGCCAGTGGCGAGACACGCGGCCCGCGCGACGATTATCAGCGCGACCGCGATCGCATCATCCATTCGATCGCGTTCCGGCGGCTGCGCCACAAGACCCAGGTGTTCGTGGCGCCCGACGGCGATCATTTCCGCGTCCGGCTGACGCACAGCTTGGAAGTGGCGCAGATCGGCCGCACGATCGCGCGTGCGCTGGGCCTGAACGAGGATCTGACCGAGGCGCTTTGCCTGGCGCACGATATCGGCCACCCGCCGTTCGGCCATGCCGGCGAGGAAGCGTTGCGCGCGGCGACGGCCGATGCCGGCGGGTTCGACCATAACGAACATGTGCTGCGCACGCTGGTCGCGCTGGAATGTCCCTATCCCGGCTGGCCTGGCCTGAACCTGACCTGGGAAATGCTGGAGGGGCTGGCCAAGCATAACGGGCCGGTGGCGGCGCCGGGCTGGGCGCTGGCCGAGATCGATTCGCGCTATCCGCTGGATCTGGCAAGCCATGCCGGGCTCGAGGCGCAGGTGGCGGCGCTGGCGGACGATATCGCCTATGACAATCACGACATCGATGACGGTCTGCGCGCCGGGCTGATCACGCTGGACGAAATGATCGCCGAACCGCATGTCGCGATCGGGTGGGATCGGGTGCGTGCCCGCTTCCCGCATCATCCCGCCGCCGATCTGGCGCGCGAGCTGGTGCGCGATCAGATCGGCCGGATGGTGAACGACCTGCTGGTCGAGACACGCGCGCGGATCGCGGGTTCGGGGGTGGAGACGATCGCAGACGTGCGCGCGCAGACCGACCCGCTGGTCGGCTTCTCACCGGCGATGGCCACCGGCGAACGCGCCTTCAAGCGCTTCATGTATGCACGGCTTTACCATCACCCGCACCAGAAGCTGGTGGCGGATCAGGCGCGCAGCATCGTGGCGGCGCTGGCGGCGGCCTATCGCGCCGAGCCCACGCTGATGCCGGACGATTGGTTCGCCCGGCTGCCGGAGGATGAACCGGCGCGGACGCGGCACATTGCCGATTTCATCGCCGGGATGACGGATCGCTACGCGATCGCCCGCCACCGCGAGATCATCGGCCCGGTCGCGCTGCCTGACGGGTTCTGACCCTCAGTAGCTCATCTCGCCATAGACGCGGCTGACATCGCCCTGCCAGTCGCCATGATAGCGATCGAGCAGCCGTTCGGCCGGCGTCTTGCCGCTGGCGACGATCTCGCGCAGCGGATCGAGGAAGCCCTGTTCGCTGTCGCCGGCGCCATTGAAGCGCGCACGCGCCTTCAGCCCGGCATCGGCGATCTCGAGGATCTCGCGGCCGAGCTGCTGGAAGGTGCGCCCGCGGGGTCCGCGCGCTGCCAGCCCGATCTGCGGTACTTCGTCGCGGATGCGCTGGTGATCGGCGATCGTCCAGTGCTTCACCTCGTCCCATGCGGCATCGAGCGCGCCCTGATCATAGAGCAGGCCGACCCAGAAGGCGGGCAGCGCGCAGATCCGGTTCCAGGGGCCGCCATCGGCGCCGCGCATCTCGAGGAAGCTCTTCAGCCGCACTTCCGGAAAGGCGGTGGAGAGATGATCGGTCCAGTCGGCCTGGGTGGGCTTCTCGCCCGGCAGCACCGAGAGCTCGCCCTTCAGAAAATCGCGGAAGCTGAGGCCGGCCGCGTCGATATAGCCGCCATTGCGGAAGGCGAAATACATCGGCACGTCGAGCATGTAATCGGCATAGCGCTCGTAGCCGAAGCCATCCTCGAACACGAACGGCAGCATGCCGGTGCGGTGCGGGTCGGTATCGGTCCAGATGTGCGAGCGGTACGAGAGATAGCCGTTGGGCTTGCCCTGCAGGAACGGTGAGTTGGCGAACAGCGCGGTGGCCAGCGGCTGCAGCGCCAGGCTGACCCGGAATTTCTTCACCATGTCCGCCTCGCTCGAATAGTCGAGATTGGTCTGGATGGTGCAGGTGCGCAGCATCATGTCGAGCCCCATCGTGCCCACGCGCGGCATGTGGCGCAGCATGATGGCGTAGCGGCCCTTGGGCATGATCGGCAGCTCTTCGCGGGTCTTGTCCGGCCACATGCCGAGGCCGAGGAAGCCCAGGCCGAGGCGATCGCCAACCGCCTTGACCTGTTCGAGATGACGGCCGGTTTCGGCACATGTCTGGTGGAGATTGTCGAGCGGCGCGCCCGACAGTTCGAGCTGGCCGGCCGGTTCGAGGCTGACATTGCCGTCAGGCCCGGAGAGCGCGATGATGTTATCACCCTCATAGACCGGCTCCCAGCCATATTTGGTCAGGCCAATCAGCAGCGCATGGATGCCGCCGCGTTCCTCGTAGGATGGCGCGCGGTGGCCATCCTTGAAGTAGACGAACTTTTCGTGCTCGGTGCCAATGCGCCAGCGGTCCTTGGGCTTCTCGCCCTTGGCGAAGACCTGCAGCAGATCCTCGCGTGTCTCGATGCGGGGATCGTCCCCTTCGCCGGCGGTACGGGTGCTCATCCACGCGCCTCTAGCGATGGCGCCGGACGGGGGAAAGCGCAGAAAAACTTGAGGTGGCTAGCCTCTCCAGTCTCCGGCCGCCGCCATCCACAGGCTGACGGCTGCCGCCATCGCGGTATCCGCGCGCAGGATCCGCGGGCCGAGCGAAACCGGCACCGCCGCGGGCAGCGCGCGGATGGCGGCGCGCTCTTCGTCCGTGAAGCCGCCTTCGGGGCCGATCAGGATCGCGGCGGCGCCGGGGCGGGCGACGCTGGCAAGCGGCGCGCCACCCGCTTCGTCGGCGAAGATCAAGGCGCGGTCGGCCGGCCAGTCCCGCAGCACGGCATCCAGCTTGCTCGGCTCGTCCAGCATCGGCAGCGCGGTACGGCCGCATTGCTCGGCCGCCTCGATTATGTGAGCGCGCAGCCTCTCGAGGTTCAACCGGTCCACGATCGTACGGCGGGTGATGACCGGCCGGATCCGCGCGACGCCCAGTTCGCAGGCCTTTTCAACCAGCCAGTCGATCCGCCCCTTCTTGATCGGCGCTGCCAGCAGCCAGAGGTCCGGCACCGATTCGCGCGGCGCCAGGTGACGGCTAACGGCCAGCGTCACGCGCTTGCGCCCGGGATCGACGATCTCGGCCAGCCATTCCCCGCTGGCATCGTCGAACAGCTTCACCTGATCGCCCGGCTTCAGCCGCAGCACTGCTGACAGATAATTCGCAGCCGCACCGTCGAGTGTCAGCGGCCCCTCGACCAGCGGCTGATCGACGAACAGGCGGGGCAGGGTGTTCGGTGGCCAGGCGGGGGTGGCAGGCATGACCGCGCCTAGCATGCGGCCGGGTGTCGGCAAATCCCGATCAGGCCGCGGTCGTTGGCCCCGCGAACAGCGTAGCCAGTTCCTGCGCATCGAGCGGGGCCAGGAATTCGCAGCCCGTCAGCCCCTCGCGCGACCAGGCGACGCGGGCATGGCGCGATGGGCCGCCCGGCAGACCGATCTTCAGCAGCGTGCCGATCGGCAGATCCACTGCCATCCGCGCGCGTACACCGATCGACGAAGCGTCGATCAGATCGATGCCCAGCGCCAGCCGGGCGCTGCCCTTGGCGTTGATCGCCAGGCGCTCCTCCCGGCGGGCATCCTTGTTGGTTCTCGCGGCATTCGGCATGGCGTCTCACCCTTCGGTGCCGACTATGAAGCGGCGTGGTAAACAGCCCGTTAAGCAGGCGGGCTGCCGCTTTCCTCCCGGTGGCGTTTCTGCGAAAGCCGGCTGATGCCCGATAGCCGCCCGAGCCCCCCGATCGGCGTTCCCGACAGCGAACGGCGTGGACTGCTGGCGCGATTGCCGGCCGCCGTCCGCCCCTATTGGGCGCTCGCCCGGTTCGACCGGCCGATCGGTGCGTGGCTGCTGTTCTGGCCGGGGGCCTGGGCGATCGCATTGGCGGGCCAGGCGATCGCGCGCTGGGATCTGATCCTCTGGTTCGCGCTCGGTGCGATCGCGATGCGGTCGGCGGGATGCGTGTACAACGACATCGTTGATCGCGATCTGGATGCGCGGGTAGCGCGCACGAGGGATCGGCCGCTGGCATCGGGCGCGGTCTCCTTGAAGGCGGCCTGGATCTGGCTGATCGTGCTGTGCCTGATCGGGTTCGTCGTGCTGATCGCGCTCGGCGACCTTACCGCGCAACTCGTCGCGCTGGCCAGCCTTGCGCTCGTTGCCGCCTATCCGTTCATGAAGCGGATCACCTGGTGGCCGCAGGCTTGGCTGGGCCTAGTCTTCTCCTGGGCCGCGCCGGTCGGCTGGGCGGCGGCGGGTGCGCCGGGCGGGTGGGCGGCGGGGTTGCTGCTCTACACGGGGTCGGTCGCCTGGGTGATCGGTTACGACACGATCTATGCGCTGCAGGATATCGAGGATGATGCACTGGCGGGGGTGAAGTCGTCCGCGCTCCGGCTGGGCCGGCATGCGCGGGCCGGCGTCGCAGTCTTCTATCTGCTAGCACTCGTGCTGTGGGCGGCGGCGTTCTGGCAGGTGCGTCCGCAGCTCCTGGCGCTGGTGGCGCTGCTGCCTGTGGCGATCCACTTCGGCTGGCAGGTGACCATGCTGAAAACCGGCGATCCGGCCGATGCGCTCGCCCGCTTCCGCGCCAACCGCTTCGCCGGACTGCTGATGGCGCTGGCCTGCTTCACCGTCGGCACCACGACTGCGCTGGGCGGCTGATGGCGTTTCCGCTGCCGGCGCCGATGCGCCTCGCGCTAAATCTGGCGCGCGATGCCGCGGCAGCGGGCGAGGTGCCGGTCGGCGCGGTGGTGACCGGACCGGATGGAGCGTTGATCGCGACATCCGCCAATGCGATGCGGACGGAGAACGACCCGACCGCGCATGCCGAGATCGTGGCGATCCGCGCAGCCGCGCTGGCGCTGTCGTCATCGCGGCTCGACGATTGTGCGCTCTGGGTCACGCTAGAGCCGTGCGCGATGTGCGCGGGGGCGATCGCGCAGGCCCGGATCGCGACGCTTTATTTCGCAGCCGAAGACCCGAAGGGCGGGGCGGTGGCGCATGGGCCGCGGCTGTTCGGCCAGCCGACCTGCCACCACCGTCCGGACGTTTTCAGCGGCATCGGCGAGGCGGAAGCCGCCACGCTGCTCCGCGACTTCTTCCAAGCCCGCCGCTGATCCATCGTCGTCATCCGACGAAAGTGGAACCCAGAGCCACAAGCGGCGTCGCCGGTGGCTCTGGACCCCGGCGTTCGCCGGGGTGACGGGACGTCGCCGATCAGCCTTCGTCGCGGATCGGCACCAGCTTGATCTCGACCCGGCGGTTCTCCTGTCGGCCGTCGGGCGTATCGTTGCTGGCGACCGGCTGGCTCGAGCCAAAGCCCTGCGTACCGATGCGCGCCGATTTCACACCGCGCATCGCAAGATAATCGCCGACCGAGCGCGCACGGTTCTGCGATAGCGGGATGTTGATCTGGTCGTTTCCGGTCGAATCGGTGTGACCATAGACGTCGACGAAGGTCTGGTCATATTCGTTCAGCGTCTGCGCGACCTTGTCGAGCGTGGCACGGAACTGCGGCTGGATCGCATAGCTGTTGGTGTCGAACGTCACGCCCGACGGGATGTTGAGCAGGATGTCGTCACCCTGGCGGATGACCTCGACGTCGGTGCCGGCGGTCCGCTCGCGCAGTTCGCGCTCCTGCCGATCCATATAGCCGCCGATCGCGCCGCCGGCGATCGCGCCGATGCCTGCGCCCACGATCTTTTCGGTACGATCCCGGCGTCCGCCGACGATGTCGCCCGCCAGATAGCCGCCGAGCGCGCCGACGCCGGCGCCGATCGCCGCCTTGGAAATGGTGCGCTCGCCCGTCACCGGATCGGTGGTGCAAGCCGCGACCGAGGCGAGCAGCGCGGCCGCGCCGCCGATCTTGAGCATCTTTTTCATGCTGGAACTTCCCTTCTGATCGACCCTGACTATGGACCCGGTGAACCGCCCTTCGGTCGAACTGTTCCGTATCCGTGTTGACTGGCGAATGACGGCGACGGTTGTGGATCGTGGTGAAACCGTACAAAGACGGATCGCGCCATGCCCGCGACGCTCTCCCCCTTCCCGTGGATCGACTGCCTGATCATCTTGGCGCTGATCGCGCTAAATGGCGTGTTCGCGATGTCCGAACTGGCGATCGTCTCCGCGCGCAAGCCGCGGCTGGAAGCGATGGCACGTGCCGGCAAGAGCGGCGCGCGCGCGGCGATCGCGCTTGCCAACGATCCCGGCAAGTTTCTGTCCACGGTGCAGGTGGGCATCACGCTGATCGGCATCCTCGCGGGCGCCTATTCGGGCGCCAGCCTGGGCGGGCCGGTCGGCGATCGGCTGGTGATGCTGGGTCTTCCCGCCTCAAGTGCGGAAGAAGTCGGGTTCGGCCTCGTCATCCTGCTTACCACCTATGTGCAGGTGATCGCCGGCGAGCTGGTACCCAAGCAGTTCGCGCTGCGCGATCCGGAACCGATCGCGTCGATCGTGGCGTTGCCGATGCTGTGGCTGTCGCGGATCGCAGCGCCGGTGATCTGGGTGCTCGACCGCACCAGCGCCGGCATCTTCCGCGTCATGGGCCTCGATCGCGAATCGGAAACGCATGTCACTGCGGAGGAACTGCACCTGATCGTCGCTGAGGCGTCGAGCGCAGGTGTGATCGAGGAAAGCGAACGGGCGATCATCTCCGGCGTGGTGCGGTTGGCGGATCGGCCGGTACGCGAAGTGATGACCCCGCGGACCGAAGTGGAATGGATCGACGCGTCCGCCGATCCCGCCACGCTGCGCGCGCGAATGGCGGCGATGCCGCACAGTCGGATGCCGGTGGCCAACGGATCGGTCGACGACATCATCGGCGTGATCCAGGCGCGCGATGTGGTGACCGCATTGATCGATGGGCGGCCGCTCGACCTGGCGGCGCTGATGCGGACCGCTCCCGTGCTGCCCGATCAGATGGATGCGATGGACGCGCTGGGCGCGCTCAGGGCAGCGGATGTGCCGCTGGCGCTGGTCCATGACGAATATGGTCATTTCGAAGGGCTGGTCGCCCCGGCCGATCTGCTGGCGGCGATCGCCGGCGAATTCGCGTCGGACGTCGGCGACGAGCATGATCCGCCACTGGTGGAGCGCGAGGATGGCAGCTTCCTGGTCTCCGGCTGGCTGGCCGCCGACACACTGGCGGATCGGCTCGGGATCGACCTGCCGGAAGACCGCGATTTCGCAACCGTGGCAGGCCTGGCGCTCTCGGTCTTGAAGAAGCTGCCAACCACCGGTGAGCGGTTCCGCTACGAGAATTGGCGGTTCGAGGTGGTCGACATGGACGGCCGGAAGATCGACAAGCTGCTGGCTTGGTGCGATCCGATGGCGCGGAATTGGGACTAGCCTTCGGCAGGAACCTTGCGTTCCCCTGGCTCCTTGTCTTCGTGCCCATCGAGCCGGGCCCGGTCGCGCCAGCGCAGATCGTGGAGATCGAGCGGGCGGCCATCGGCGGCGCGCACGCGGATTTCGGCGACCGGCTGCATGTCGCGCGCATCGACAAGCACTGGATTGGCAGGACCGCTGCTGCCCCAGCGCTCACCCCATTGGCGCAAGGCGATCAGCGTCGGCAGCAGCGCCTCGCCCTTGTCGGTCAGGCGATAGACGACGCGGCGGCGGTCGTCGGTACAGGGCACCCTTTCCATGATGCCGTTCTCGGTCAGCTTGTGGAGCCGGCTTGCTAGGATGTTGCGAGCGATACCGAGCGTGGACTGGAACTGCTCGAAATGGCTGAGCCCGTTGAACGCGCCGCGCAGGATCAGGAACGACCAGCGCTCGCCGATCGCCTCCACCGCTTCCGGCAGGCTGCAATTCAGCGCGGCGCGCTTCAGGGGATCGGAAACCGGGATCACGGGGGGATGCTATTCCTTTCGATGCAACGATGCAAAAGCGCAGGTCGATAAAAGTTGCAGAACGCAACTTAGTGAGATAAGTTTTCGATCGCAACCAATCTTTGGGAGTTGATCGTCATGGTCCGTTTCATCCTTCCGGTCCTGGCCGCTGCGGTCGCGACACCCGCCGTCGCAGCTCCGATGTACCGGGTCGCGCTGGCGGCGCCGACGGTAAACCGTCAGGTCGTGCGCGATCTGATTTGGTCATGTTCGGGCGAAGCCTGCGTGGCCCCGCTCAACGGCACCACCTCCGATGCTAATGTCTGTCGGGCGGTGGCGCGCAAGCTGGGGCGGGTGACCGCGTTCAGCGCCGATGCGCGCAGCTTCGGCGCGGACGAACTCGAAAAGTGCAACACCGCCGCGCAGTGATGGCGGCCTGCGGGCAGGGCCGTCGGTTGCTTTTCCTTGCATCGCGGCCCCGGCTCGCCACATCATCGGCGCGTGCTGAGACAATATGAACTTGTCGATCGGGTGCTGAGCTACGATCCGACCGCCGACGAGGCGCTGATCAATCGCGCCTACGTCTTCTCGATGCAGGCACATGGCAGCCAGAAGCGGGCGTCTGGTGATCCCTATTTCAGCCACCCGATCGAAGTCGCCGGCATCCTGACCGATCTGCGGCTGGACGACGAGACGATCGCGACCGCAATCCTGCACGACACGATCGAGGATACCGTCGCTACGCCCGAGCAGATCGAGCGGATGTTCGGCAGCAGCGTTGCGCGCCTGGTCGACGGGGTCACCAAGCTATCGAAGATCGAAGCGCAGACCGAGAATGAGCGCGCCGCCGAGAACCTGCGCAAGTTTCTGCTGGCGATGTCGGACGATATCCGCGTGCTGCTGGTCAAGCTGGCGGATCGGCTGCACAACATGCGCACGCTCCACCACATCAAGTCCGAAGAGAAGCGCCGCCGCATCGCGCGCGAGACGATGGATATCTACGCCCCGTTGGCCGAGCGGATCGGCATGTACGAGTTCATGAAGGAGATGCAGAGCCTGGCGTTCCGCGAGCTCGAGCCCGAGGCCTTCGAGTCGATCTCGCGCCGACTGGAGCAGCTCCATGCCGGCGAAGGCGATCATATCGCGCGCATCTCCGCCGGGGTCCGCGCGCTGCTGGCCCGGCGCGGGGTCGAGGCCGAGGTACTGGGCCGCGAGAAGCATCCCTATTCGATCTGGCGCAAGATGGCCGAGCGCCACATCAGCTTCGAGCAGCTATCCGACATCATGGCGTTCCGCGTGATCGTGCCCGATACCGAACAGTGCTACCGGGCGCTGGGCATCATCCACGAGCGCTGGCCGATGGTGCCCAACCGCTTCAAGGATTATATCTCGACGCCGAAGCGCAATGGCTATCGATCGCTGCATACCTCGGTGATTCACAACGAGACCGCGCGGATCGAAATCCAGATCCGCAGCCGCGAGATGCATGCCCAGGCAGAATTCGGGCTGGCCGCGCACTGGGCGTACAAGCAGAGCCAGCCCCGTCCCGACACGCAGGTCAGCTGGATCCGCGATCTGGTCGAGATCCTTGATCATGCGGACAGTCCGGAGGAGATTCTCGAGCACACGCGCATGGCGATGTATCAGGATCGCATTTTCGCCTTCACCCCGACCGGCGAGCTGATCCAGCTGCCCAAGGGCGCGACCGCAGTCGATTTCGCCTATGCGGTCCACACCGATCTCGGCGACCAGACGGTGGGCGCGAAAGTGAACGGCCGGGTGGTGCCGCTGCGCAGCGCGATCGAGAATGGCGATCAGGTTCAGATCCTGCGATCTAAGAACCAGGAGCCGGAACCGGGCTGGCTGAACTTCGTGACGACCGGCAAGGCGCGCGCTGCGATCCGCCGCTTCGTGCGCCACAAGGAACGCGACGAGACGATCGCGCTGGGCCGCAAATTCTATGACGAGATCGTGCGCCGGCTGCCGGCCCAGCTTGGCCAGGAAGCGCTGGGCAACGCGCTGAAGCGGCTCAACCTTCCCGATGCCGATACGCTGATGCAGGCGATCGCCAAGCGCCAGCTGACCGACGAGCAGGTGATGGAAGCGCTGATGCCCGGGGCCGGCGGCGCCGATGTCGCGCTGCCGGTGCCGCCGCAGCGCGAGGCGATCTCGATCAAGGGATTGACGCCCGGGGTCGCGTTCAAGCTCGCCACCTGCTGCAGCCCGGTGCCCGGCGATCGTATCGTCGGCCTGCGCCGACCGGACGAGGCGGTGGAGGTGCATTCGATCGAATGCCCCGAGCTGGCCGACGGCGTCGATGCGGATTGGGTGGATCTGGGCTGGGGCGACAAGGCCGATGGCGGCGTCGCGCGGCTGTCCGTGATCGTGCGCAACGAGCCCGGATCACTGGGCGTGATGGCGACGATCCTGGGCCAGCAGCAGGCCAATATCGTCAACCTCGCGCTCTATCACCGCGATGCCAGCTTCCACACAAATCACGTGATGATCGAGGTGCGCGATCGCGCGCATATCGAGCGGATTCTGGCTGCGCTGCGCGCCGCCGACGCGATCGCCAATGCGGAGCGGATGTAGCCGCGCCGCCCGACTTCAGCCGGCGGTGCTTTCCTCGTCGGCGTCCAGTCCGTAGGCGGTATGCAGCACGCGCACCGCAAGCTCGGTATAATCCTCGTGGATCAGGACGCTGACCTTGATCTCCGACGTGGTGATCGCGAGGATGTTGATGCCGCGGTCAGCGAGGCTCTTGAACATCTGCGCTGCGACACCGGCATGGCTGCGCATGCCGACGCCGACCACGGAAATCTTGGTGACGGCAGTGTCGTGAACGACATTTTCGTGCCCGATCACGCTGCGCGCCTTTTCCAGCACGTCCAGCGCGCGGGCAAGCTCCGCCTTCGGCACGGTGAAGGTCACGTCGGTCGAGCCGCTGGAATGGGCGACATTCTGCACGATCATGTCGACATTGATGCTGGCCTCCGCCAGCGGCGTGAAGATGTTGGCGACCGCGCCGGGGCGATCGGGCACCGCGATCAGCGTGACCTTCGCCTCATTCTTGTCATGCGCGATCCCGGTGATCAGCTGGCGTTCCATCAGTCCCTCTTCGATCTCGTCGTCCCCCACGATCAGCGTGCCGCGGTGGCCATCGTCATTGCGCGCATCGTCGAACGAGGAAAGCACGCGCACGCGCACCTTCTCCTTCATCGCTAGCCCCACCGACCGGGTCTGCAGCACTTTCGCGCCGACGGAGGCGAGTTCCAGCATCTCTTCATAGGTGATCTTGCTGAGCTTGCGCGCGCGCGGCACGATCCGCGGATCGGTGGTGTAGACGCCGTCGACATCGGTGTAGATGTCGCAGCGATCCGCCTTCATCGCTGCCGCCATCGCGACCGCCGACGTATCCGATCCGCCGCGGCCCAGCGTCGTTACCCGTTCTCCCACCGCCAGGCCCTGGAAACCCGGAATCACGGCTACTTCGCCGGTCGAAAGCGCGGCATTCAGCGCTGTCGTGTCGATATCCGCGATCCGGGCCGAGGCGTGCGCATCGGACGTGCGGATCGGCAGCTGCCAGCCCATCCAGCTGCGCGCCTTGACCCCCATCGATTGCAGTACGATCGCCAGCAGCCCGCTCGTCACCTGTTCGCCGGACGCGACGACGACATCATATTCGCGGGGGTCGTAGAGTGAACTCGCCTCGCGGCAGAACTGGACGAGGCGATCCGTCTCGCCCGCCATCGCCGAGACCACGACGGCCACCTGGTTGCCGTCCTCCACTTCCCGTTTCACGCGCTCGGCCACGCTGCGGATCCGCTCGATCCCGGCCATCGAGGTGCCGCCGAACTTCATGACGATACGGGCCATCGCGGGGAGCCGTTCTTCCATGCAAGGGTTGTCCCGCCGGCGATGAAAGCCGTTGGGGGAGAGGCGGCGCCCTGATAGGAGCGGCACGATATGAACGCAAGCAGCCCCGCACACGCAACGATCGATCCCCAAGAAGCCCGCCGGTTCGGTGCCATGGCGGCTGAATGGTGGGATCCGAAGGGATCGTCGGCCATGCTTCACCGCCTCAATCCGGTGCGGCTGCGCTATATTCGCGCAGCGATCGACCGGCACTGGAGCACGGATGCGAAGGACTTTGCGCCGCTGGCAGGCCGGCGCGCGATCGATGTCGGCTGTGGCGCGGGCCTGCTGGCCGAACCGCTCGCACGCCTGGGGGCGGACGTCACCGGCGTTGATGCTGCCGCGGAAACGATCGCAGTGGCGCGCACCCATGCCGCCGAACAGGGCCTGACGATCGATTACCGACACGGCGAGGCCGCCGATCTGATCGGCGAGCGCTATGATCTGGTCGCCTGCCTGGAAGTGATCGAGCATGTCGCCGATCCGGCGGCCTTCGTGCGTGCGCTGGCGGCGTTGCTTGCCCCGGGCGGGCTGATGATCCTTTCCACGCCGAACCGCACGCCGCTGTCCCGCCTGGCGCTGATCACGGTTGGTGAGACGCTGGGCGGGATCCCAAAGGGTACGCACGACTGGGGACGCTTTCTGACCCCGGACGAACTGTCGGCGTTGGTCGAGGCGGCGGGGCTGTGCGTGCGGGACGTGACCGGGATCATGCTGGATCCCACGCGCGGCTTCGCCTTGTCCGGCAATCTCGCAATGGATTATCTGATGACCGTGACCGGAAAGGAAGGCGCATGAACCGCTTTAGGCTGGTACTGGCGATCGCAACGGCGATGGCACTGCCATTGCCTGCCGCGGCGCAGGCCGGCAACGCGTTCAGCCAGCGGCTGCAGCAGCTGCCCGATCTCCAGCGTCGCGCGGTCCTGCGGCGCGCGGTGCTGGATAGCGGGCAGCGCTGCAAGCGGGTCGATGCCGGCGCATTGAAGGGGCGATACAAGAACCTCGTCATGTGGACCGCCACCTGCAATCCGGGCGGGGCTTACGGTATCTTCATCGGCCCGGACGGTTCGGTGCAGGTGCGCCCCTGCGCCGACATGCGAACATTGAAGCTGCCCGCCTGCTGAGACGTCAGTCTTACGAGGGGTGAGGGGGCAGCGCCCAAGTGGTTCCCGATACTAGGGAATTTCTCGCGTTCGAAACTGGCCCAAGTTGGAACAGTTTTTTTCGTGGTTGGACCTCTCTTCGATTTTCTTTGTTTGCAGAGTGACCTAGCGCAGGGCCGTTAGATCAGGGAGACGTATCTATGAAGATGACGCATTTGTTCGCCACCGCCGCGATGGCGCTTGCCACCGCCACCGGTGCGAACGCCGCAAACCTTATCAGCGCGGACGTGACGGGCCCGTCGGGCACCATCTGGACGACGCGGGACACCGGCAACTACACGCTGTTCCTGCAGACGCCGGGCCTGGGCGATTTCCTCAACCCGAACGACGAGGCGATCAATTACACCCCGGCCGAGGGCATCAACCGCGTGCTGCTCGCCGGCGAGGGCTTCCGTCCGGGTGAGACGATCAACTCGGACGCGATCTACACGCTGACGCTGAACTTCGACGACGGCGCGACGATCACCGGTGACTACACGCCGCTGACCAACAGCTTCGTGGGCGGCAGCAGCACGACCGTGGGCAACACCACCTATTCGCTGATCGAGTTCTCGTTCACGCGCACGCTGGGCGATTCGGTTAGCCCGAACGTCGCGGTGCCGGGCGGCAACGGCAATGACTATGCGGGCAACTTCCGCTTCGACGTGACGACGGCCGCCGTGCCGGAGCCGGCGAGCTGGGCGCTGATGATCGGCGGCTTCGGCGTTGCCGGCGCCAGCCTGCGTCGCCGCCGCGCTGCGACGACTGTCAAGTTCGCCTGATTTCAGGTGAATGGATCGCCGCCGTCCCCCGGGACGGCGGCGATTTTTTTCGTCCGCTTCCGATCAATCGAAGTCCGGCGTCTCGTAATCCGCATGCGGAGAGACGATCTCCATCCGCTCCGCCAGCAGCGGCCGCAGGCTGGGCCGCGACTTCATGCCGCGATACCAGTTCTTGGTGCGCTCATGCCCGCGCCAATCGATCCCGCCCAGATAATCCGCGACCGAGATCTGCGCCGCCGCTGCGAGATCGGCCAGGCTTAACACCGCGCCGCCGATCCAGTTGCGGTGATCGAGCAGCCAATCGACATAATCGAGATGCGCATCGGCCGCCTTCATCGCTTCGCGCAGCATCTTGGCATCGGGCGATGCCCGCCACGCGATGCGCTTGAGCAGCCGCTCGTGCATCAGCGGCGCCACGACCTCCTGGTTCACGCGGCCATCGAACCAGGCGACGAGCCGGCGGATCTCGGCGCGGTTGGCGGCGGTACCGGTGATCAACGGCGACTGTTCGACAGTCTCCTCGAAATATTCGCAGATCGCCTGGCTGTCGATCAGCACCGTACCTGACTGATCGACCATCACCGGGGTCTGTCCCGCCGGGTTCATGTCGACGAACTCGTCACGTGGCACCCACGGCGATTCGCGGATCAGCTCGTAGCCGATCCCCTTTTCACCCAGCAGCAGGCGTACCTTGCGCGAAAAGGGACAAAGCGGGAATTGGTAGAGCTGCCACATAGTGCTGCGACGTTAGGCCGCACGCGCCCCCGGCGGAAGGGGGCGCGCCGACCTATCCACAGCTAAGCGGCGTTCCGCAGCAGCCGGTTCACATAATCGAGCTTGGCCTCGATCGCCTTGGAAATGTGGAACGGGTAGAAATCCGGCTGTCCCATGCTGCGGTTGACGGCGTTCTGCGCGAAGGAGAAGGGCCGCCATTCGGCAACCAGCTGAGCGGTCTCGGCCGTATAGGGATCGAAATCGACTGCAGGCTGCGCTTCCTCGCCCGGCCAGGCATGCATGCGCATGCCGAAGCCGCCGATCGTGGCCAATGCATCGACGATGTGAAGATAATGGGCGAAGGTCTCGGCGAAATCCTCCCATGGGTGCATCGTCGCATAGGCGCTCACATAGTCGGTGGTCCAAACCGTGCCGCCATTGCCGTAATGGTTCTGCATCGCCGACGCGTAATCGATGGTCTCGTCGCCGAATATGCGACGGAATTCGTCCAGCGGCGCGCGGTTCTCGACCAGGCGCGACCAGTAATGATGGCCGACCTCATGGCGAAAATGGCCGACCAGCGTGCGATAGGGTTCGCCCAAGTCGCGGCGGATCCGCTCGCGCTGCACATCGTCGGCTTCGATCAGGTTCAGCGTGACGAGCCCGCCATCATGGCCGGTCATCACCTGCGGATTATGCGATTCCTCGGCCGCGGGATCATAGAGGAAGTCGAACGCCAGTCCCTGGCCGGTCCCGGCCGCCGCCGCCTCCGCCTGCGTTTCGAGCGACAGGCCGAGCTTGATCAGCGTGTGGAACAGGCGCCGCTTGGCGGCTTCGATCTTGCCCCAGCGCTCGGGCACGGTCGGTACGCTGAGATCGGGGATCGTGCGGTTGTGGCGGCAGGCCCGGCAGAAGGGCGTGTCGTCGGTCGTCGACACCAGCCAGTTGCAGACTTCATAACTATTGTTGTTGCCGCAGACGACGACATCATGGGCTGTTCCGGCCGCATCCCGCCAGATCGTCGCACCGTCGCCGAGGAAGTAGAATGCGTCTGCCGCAGGATCGAAACCAAGCGTGAAGCTGCAGGACGGGCAGACGCGCGCCTCGAAGTGAATCAGGCGGCTACAATTGGGGCAGGCATGGGGCGCCATGGCAAAACATCTTTCCATGTTGGAAGGGTCGGGCGGCTAACGCCGGCCTGCTGCGAATGTGCCGCAGCATTTTCGACTTGCGCGCCGCGCCGTGCGACCACATCTGCCTGTTGCCGATCGGCAACAGATGGTTATCGGCGCAGATTTGCGCGAGACGGGTGGACATGGCGGATCTCTATTCACGATTGGGCGTGGCGCGCGGCGCCAGCGAAGCCGAGATCAAGAAGGCGTATCGCAAGCTCGCCAAGGAACTGCATCCCGATCGCAACCGCGACAATCCGAAGGCGGCCGACCGTTTCTCGTCGGTGACCCAGGCCTATGATCTGTTGTCCGACAAGGACAAGCGCGCGCAATATGATCGCGGCGAGATCGACGAGAACGGCCAGCCCAAGTTTGCGGGCTTCCCGGGCGGGGGCGGCGGCTATGGCCGCGGGCCCGGCGCAGGCGGCACTCAGTTCGATTTCGGATCGGCGGGGGTTGGCGACGCCGGCAGCCCGGACATCGGCGATATCTTCGAAGGCCTGTTCGGCGGCCGCGGCCGCGGCACCGGCAGTTCCCCATTCGGCCGGCGGGCGCCGCAAAAGGGTGCCGATGTCAGCTACAAGCTGGCAGTGCCGTTTGAGGATGCAGCGGCGGCGCGTCCGCAGCGCATCACGCTCGCAGACGGCAAGACGATCGATCTGAAGCTGCCCCCCGGTGTCGATACCGGCACGCAGATGCGTCTCGCCGGGCGCGGCGAGGACGGGTCCGCCGGGCGCGGGGATGCGATCGTGACGATCGAGGTGCGTCCGCACCGCTTCTACACGCGCGACGGCGACGATATCCGGCTGGACCTGCCCGTCACGCTGGACGAAGCCGTCCTCGGAGGACCCGTCAAGGTGCCGACGGTCGACGGCCCGGTCATGCTGAACGTTCCCAAGGGCGCGAGCTCGGGCAAGACGCTGCGGCTGAAGGAGCGCGGCTTCCATCGCAAGGGCGGTGGCCGCGGCGACCAGTTCGTGCGGCTGATGGTGGATATCGCCCCGGACGACGCCGACCTCGCCGCCTTCGTCGAGGCGCGAAAGGATCGTCCGGCGCGCAACCCACGGGGCGGTCTGGGCATTTAGGTCGGGTGCAGCCCGATATAGAGACCAACCCCGCCCCGGTGGCCGCGCCTGCCGCGGACGCATCGCCGCAATCCCCCGAGCAGCGTGCCAAGCGGCACGGCCTGGGCAAACAGATCGACAGGGTGCGGCCGGGCACCTACCCATTCGAGGTCGTCAAGCGGGTGGCGGTCGGCGTCTATACCGACGGTTTCATCCATGCCGGCAACCTGGCCTATCTGTCGCTGTTCACCCTGTTCCCCTTCTTCATCGTGGTCGCGGCGCTGGCATCCTTCTTCGGACGCAGCCCCGATACGGCGGTGGTCGTCGCCAATTTCCTGCGCACGCTGCCGCCCGATGTCTCGACCTTGCTGTCGAAGCCAATCAATGACGTGCTCGCCGCGCGCACCGGCGGGCTGCTGTGGCTCGGCGCGCTGGTCGGCCTATGGACAGTGGGCTCGTTCATCGAGACGATCCGTGACATCCTGCGCCGGGCTTATGGAACGACCTTTTCGAAGGGTTTTCTGACCTACCGGCTTGGATCGGTGGCGATGATCATCGCGGCCGTGTTCCTGGTGATGCTGTCGTTCACCGCGCAAGTGGTACTGACCGCGGCCGAACAGTTCATCTATCGCCTGCTGCCGTTCGCGGACGATGTCGCCGGATGGATCGGGCTTTCCCGGCTGGCGCCGCTGGTGATCCTAATCGTGGCGCTCTACTTCATCTTCTATAATCTCACGCCTTCGAAATACCGGTTCAGCCCGGACGCGCCGAAATGGCCGGGTGCCGTATTCACCGCATTCTGGTGGATCGGCATGACCGCGCTGCTACCGCTGCTGCTAGCGCAACTCGGCGGCTATGACCTTACCTATGGCGGCCTGGCCGGTGTGATCGTCGCGCTTTTCTTCTTCTGGCTGGTGGGTTTCGGCCTCGTGATCGGCGCCCATCTGAACGCGGCACTGGCGGAAACGCCCGGCAACAGCTTAAAGGAGCCCGCGGTAACGGTTGAAGAGGGCTGAGGGAATTTATGGCAGGTCTGATGGAGGGCAAGCGCGGGCTCATCATGGGGCTCGCCAATGATCGCTCGCTTGCCTTCGGGATTGCCAAGGCGCTGGCCACGCATGGGGCCGAGCTCGCTTTTTCCTATCAGGGGGAGTCGCTCGAGCGTCGGGTGCGGCCCTTGGCGCAGGAATTGGGCTCGGATTTCCTGATCGACTGCGACGTTTCCGACATGGCGGCGCTTGACCGGACTTTCGCGACGCTTAGCGAACGCTGGCCGACGATCGACTTCGTGGTCCACGCGATTGGCTTTTCGGACAAGAACGAGCTGCGCGGCGGCTATGTCGATACCAGCCTCGACAATTTCCTGATGACGATGAACATCAGCGTCTATTCCTTCGTCGCGGTCTGCAAGCG
This sequence comes from Sphingomonas canaveralia, assembly GCF_047238125.1. NCBI lineage: Bacteria > Pseudomonadati > Pseudomonadota > Alphaproteobacteria > Sphingomonadales > Sphingomonadaceae > Sphingomonas > Sphingomonas canaveralia. Next base: position 1,943,648 of record NZ_JBDFMH010000001.1, on the reverse strand, counting down.
AGCCGCAGCAATGATGCCGGCTGGCGGGAGCCTGCTGACGCTGAGTTACTACGGCGCCGAGAAAGTGATTCCCCATTACAATGTGATGGGCGTGGCAAAGGCGGCGCTGGAGACGAGCGTGCAGTATCTGGCGGTCGATCTCGGTCGCGAGAATATCCGCGTCAATGCGATCTCGGCGGGGCCGATCAAGACGCTGGCGGCGTCCGGAATCGGCGATTTCCGCCTGATCCTGAAATGGAACGAGTTTAATTCGCCGCTGAAGCGCAACGTCACCATCGAGGATGTCGGCGGGGCCGGCCTCTACCTGCTTAGCGATCTGGCGAGCGGCGTGACCGGTGAGATCCACCATGTCGATGCCGGCTACAACGTGATCGGCATGAAGGCCGAGGACGCGCCTGACATCGCGCTGGCCTGATCGATGGCGACGATCATCCGCGAAGCCGCCGACGAGGACGCAGCGGCGATCCACACGCTGCTGATCGAGGCTTTCGAAGGCCCCGACGAAGCGCGGCTTGTCGCCGCGCTCGATGCCGACGAACATATGCTGCTGTCGCTGGTCGCGGAAAATGGCGGCGCGTTGATCGGCCATGTCGGCTTCAGCACCATGGACGCGCTGGCGGATGGCAAGCCGATCGCAGCCGCGGCGCTCGCGCCGATCGCGGTCGCCGAACCCTATCGCGGGCACGGCATCGCCAGCACGCTGATCGAACAGGGTTTGGCCGAGATCGAGGATCGCGGGATCCGGATCGTCTTCGTGCTCGGCGACGAGGCGTTCTATACCCGCTTCGGCTTCGAAGCGGAGCTGGCAGCGCGGTTCGCGTCGCCATACTCGAGCGAGCACTGGCTGGCACTGGCCCTGGGCGACACCCCCCGGATCCGCCGCGGCGAGGCCCATCACGCGCCGGCCTTTTCCACGCTGGACGGCTGAGATGAGCGTCAACAGTTTCGGCCGCATGTTCCGCTTCACGACCTGGGGCGAATCGCACGGGCCGGCGCTGGGCGCGGTGGTGGACGGGTGCCCGCCGGGCCTCGCATTGAGCGAGGCGGACATTCAGCCCTGGCTCGACAAGCGGCGCCCCGGCACCTCGCGCTTCACGACGCAGCGGCAGGAGCCGGACCAGGTGCGGATCCTGTCCGGCGTGTTCGAGGGGCGGACGACGGGCACGCCGATCAGCCTGATGATCGAGAATGTCGACCAGCGATCGAAGGACTATTCCGAGGTCGCCAACGCCTATCGACCGGGGCATGCCGATTTCGCCTATGACGCAAAATATGGCTTTCGGGACTATCGCGGCGGTGGACGATCGTCGGCGCGCGAGACCGCCGCACGCGTGGCGGCCGGCGCGGTCGCCCGTGCCGCGATCCCCGAGATCGCGATCCGCGCCTATCTCGTCGAACTCGGCGGTGACGCGATCGATCGGGCGGCGTTCGACGATGGCGAGATCGATCGCAACCCGTTCTTCTGCCCCGATCCGGCCGCCGCGACGCGCTGGGAGACGATCGTCGATGATGCGCGCAAGGCGGGATCGTCGGTCGGCGCGATCGTGGAATGCGTTGCCGCCGGCGTGCCGGCGGGCTGGGGCGCGCCACTCTATGCCAAGCTCGACAGTGAAATGGCCGCGGCGATGATGAGCATCAACGCGGTAAAGGGCGTCGAGATCGGTGATGGCTTCGCCGCTGCGCGCCTGCGCGGTGAGACGAACGCTGATCCGATGCGCCCGGGCGGGGAGGGCGGTCCCGAATTCCTGGCCAATCATGCCGGCGGCGTCGCTGGCGGGATCTCGACTGGTCAGCCGTTGGTGCTGCGGGTGGCCCTGAAGCCGACCTCGTCGATCCTGATCCCGGTCGAAACCGTCGATCGATCGGGCGCGGCGGCGGCGATCCGTACCAAGGGCCGGCATGATCCATGCGTAGGCATCCGTGCAGCTCCCGTCGTCGAGGCGATGATGGCGCTGGTGCTGGCGGACCAGAAACTATTGCACCGCGGGCAGACTGGACGGTGAATCCTGTCGAGCCGAACCATAAGATCGGATGAGCCGAGCATCCGACACGCGTCGAGCGCGTTGTTGTTCCTGAAATGTCAGGAGAAGATTGAATGTTGAATCGCAAGATCATCCTCGCCGCGCTGATTGCCGGCGCTCCGATGACCGTCGCACTGGCGCAGACTACCCCGGGCAGTCAGGGCACGACGCCGACGTCACCGACGGCCGATCCGACTACGCCGACCACGCCAACGGCTGAGCCGACGACGCCGACGGCTGAGCCGACTACGCCGACGACACCGACTTCTGATCCCACGGCGCCGACCGGTGATGACACGGCAAACGAAACGACACCGCCGCCGAAGGTTTGATCAAATCTGCCATCAGGGCGGCCCCCGAAAGGGGGCCGCTTTTTTTATGTCAGGCGGGTTCCGACGAGTGTTCCCTTGATGCCAGGCAGGAATTGCCAGGCGAACTGCGGCCAGCGCTTTCGCCAGCGCAGGGCGACCAGCCGCTCGCCGGGGCGTGCGGCATCGTCCAGCATCACGGTCCCGCCCGGCGCGACTCGATCGAACAGGGTTTCGGCCGCCCCCCGGACGAGCGGATGATAGGTCCATGGCGGCCCGTCGATCACCAGCAGGTCGATCTGCTCTGGCAGGTGGGCAAGATCGTACCAGAGCGCGGGCCAGCCTGCCGGCGCATCGGTCAGCGGCGCGTGGCGGATATCCGCGACGAGGCCGTGGCTGGCGATCCAGCGTCCCGTCGCTGCGACGAAATCGCCATGCTGGTCATAGCTGGTCAGCCGTCCGCGGCCAGCCATCTGGACGGCGCGCGCCAAGACAAGCGATGAGGCACCGGCGCCCAGCTCGACGATCTGTTCCGGCCGTTCTGCGAGGACATGGTCGACCAGCCGCGTGAGGAAGCCGACATCCGCTTTCCAGCTGCCGAGATTGGGCAGCGCATCCTGCGCTAGCCCGAGCCGGTCGAGCAGGGCCACACGATCGGCCGCGCGGCCGCCCCACAAGCTCTTCAGCAGCCACGGCCACTGGATCGCCCCGAATGCCAGCACCTGCGCCCAATTGGCCGCATCGCGACGGAAGCGCCCGTCATCGAGTGCGCGAGGCAGGAAGGGGGTGGATTCGCGCGATGTCATCGTTCGCGCCGATGGGCGCTATTTCCGTTCGCGGCAAGCGCCCTTCAGCGGCGCAAGCCGAGCCGTGCCCGGCGGACGGCGCGCCGGATCGCCCATACCGCAGCGCCGAACGCCAGATAGGCGGCGATCGCCCACCAGCCGCCATCGACCCCGCCCAGATACCAGAGCCCAAGACACGCCGCGCCGCCGACGATGGCCATCCGCAAGGGCGCTGCGAGCGAACGATCGAGGAGCCAGGCGAACAGCGCGATCCCGATCATCGCATTGCCGAGCAGCCAGCCATAGGACCAATCGCCGATCGAGCCCGCGAACGGCAGCTTGACCGTGGCATAGCCGATCATCGCTTCGGGAAACACGTCCGCCGACAGATGCAACCCTAGGCCGAGCGCCAGTCCGCCCGCCACCGGGCGCAGCCAGCGCCGCGCGAGCGCGGGCAGGGCGGGCAAGATGCTGTGCGTCAGCGCATCGCGATGATCGAGCAGCGGCAGATGCTGATCGAGATCGGGCAGGTCGATCCCGGCGAACGCCGCCACCGCCAGCGCGAGCAGGCCCAGCGGCAGCGCCGCCGCCTTCCATTCGCGGCCGAACCATGCCGCCGCGATCGCGGCGATCAGGAGCAGGATCGTCACGCAGCGGTTTCCTGCGTCCGCCGGCTCAATCCTGGAAGGGATCGCGCACCAAGATCGTGTCCTCCCGCTCCGGACTGGTGGAGACCAGCGCGACCGGGCAGCGGATCAGTTCTTCCACCCGGCGGATATATTTGATCGCGGCAGCCGGCAGATCGGCCCAGCTACGCGCGCCGGCGGTCGACTCGCTCCAGCCCGGGATGGTCTCGTAGACCGGCACCGCACGCGCCTGATCGGTCGGGTGAGGCGGGAGATAATCGTAACGCGTGCCGCCGACGTCATAGCCGATGCAGATCTTCAGTTCTTCGAACCCGTCGAGCACGTCGAGCTTCGTGAAGGCGATCCCGGTCACGCCCGAGACCGCGACCGATTGCCGCACCAGCACCGCATCGAACCAGCCGCAACGCCGCTTGCGGCCAGTGACCGTGCCGAATTCATGGCCGCGGGTGCCGAGCCGGTGGCCGGTCTCATCCTCGAGCTCGGTGGGGAAGGGGCCGCTGCCCACGCGCGTGGTATAGGCTTTGACGATGCCCAGCACGAAGCCGGCCGCCGATGGGCCGAGCCCGGATCCGCCGGCGGCGGTGCCAGCGATCGTGTTCGACGACGTCACGAACGGATAGGTGCCGTGATCGACATCGAGCAGCACGCCCTGCGCACCTTCGAACAGGATGCGCTTGCCGGCGTTGCGCGCCTCGCCCAGCGTCAGCCAGACCGGCCTGGCGAAGGGGAGGACGATCCCGGCGATCTCGGCAAGGTCCGCCATCAGCGCGTCACGATCGATCGGCGGTTCGCCGAAGCCCGCGCGAAGGGCATCATGGTGCGCCAGCAGCCGATCGATCTGGGGGCCGAGCTCATCCAGATGCGCCAGATCGCAGACCCGGATCGCGCGGCGGCCGACCTTGTCCTCATAGGCCGGGCCGATGCCGCGACGGGTGGTGCCGATCTTGCCTGCACCGCTGGCATCCTCGCGCAGGCCATCGAGATCGCGGTGGAACGGCAGGATCAGCGGGCAGGTCTCGGCGATGTGAAGCGTATCGGGCGTTATCGCCACGCCCTGCGCGCGGAGCTTCTCGAGCTCGGCGCGCAGGTGCCACGGATCCAGGACCACGCCGTTGCCGATAACCGACAGCGTGCCGCGCACGATGCCCGACGGCAGCAGGCTGAGCTTGTAGACCTGTTCACCAACCACCAGCGTGTGGCCGGCATTGTGCCCGCCCTGGAAGCGCACCACCACATCGGCGCGGGCTGACAGCCAGTCGACGATCTTGCCCTTGCCCTCATCACCCCACTGGGCGCCGATCACTGTGACGTTGGCCAATGCGCTTCCTGTCGATGCCGTTCGAGACCGGGTGCCGCATAGAGCGCGGCGCGCCTGCGGTCCATGCGGATCAGGGGCGCACGCCCACCGCCGCGTAGAGCTTGGTCGAATTGTACAGCGTGCCGCCCTTGATGACTGTCACCGGCTTGCGCAGCGCGGCGATGTCGCTGGACGGATCGCCGTCGAACAGCACGAGATCGGCCAGCTTGCCTGCTTCGATCGAGCCCAGATCCTTGTCATGCCGGTTGACGCGCGCCGAGCCGAGCGTGGCGGCATAGAGGATGTCCGGATTGGCGATCCCGGCCTTCGCCCACAGCTCGAATTCGCGATCGAGCAGGAAACCGGCGAACCCGTCGGTGCCCGGCACCAGCGGCACCCCAGCGCGGTGCAGCGCGCCGACCATCTCGACCATCTTGGCATAGGCGGCGCGATACTGCGCGCGCTGCGCATCGTCCTTCGCCATGCCGCCGCCATAGAGGCCGCGCGATACCTGCGGCGGCAGTCGATCCTTGACTGCCGCCAAGCTCGGATCGACCGCGCGCGGGGCCGCGGTGAACATGCCTTCGAAGGTGGCGACGGTGGGATCGACGACGATCTTCTTGGCCGCCAGCTTGGCGATGAACGCCTTGACCGGGGCCGAATTGAGGTTGAGCGACCCCGCCCGTTGGCCAATCGTGGTGAAGCGCTTCATGCTTGCCGTCTCCCCCGCGACGTCCGGGTAAAAGTTCAGCAGCGTGAAGTTGACATGCTGGAGCTCGTCGAAGCCCTCGTCCACGGCCTTGTCGGCCGTCATCCCGGCCGGGATATGACCCGAAACGCGCAAGCCGCGATCATGCGCGACCTTGATCGCGACGGGCACAAGCTCGGGCTTGAGCGAACTGTAGAGCTTGATCTGTTCGAACCCGCGATCGGCGTAGCGGTTGACCGCCGCGGTCATCTCCTCCGGCGTCGCCACCAGCACCTTGGTCGGCGCGGCCAGCGGGCCGGGTCCATCGATGAACCCCGCCATGAAGATGCGCGGGCCGATCAGCTCGCCCTTCGCGAACCGGTCCCGGCGCGCGATCAGCTCATCGGCGTCGTTGCCCATGTCGCGCACGCTGGTGACGCCCGCCGCCAGCTGCAGGATGCCTTCATCGTCGCTGGCGATATGGACGTGCATGTCCCACAGCCCTGGCAGCAGCGCCTTGCCACCGGCATCGATCGTCTCCGCATCGGCGGGGATTGCGACCGTGCCGTCCGCGCCGACCGCTGCGATGCGGTCGCCACGGATCACGACGGTCGTACCCGGGCGCATGCGCCGCGCGGCCGCATCGAACAGGTTGGCGTTGAGGATCGCCAGCGCGCCGGCCGGCCGACGGCCCAGCGTACGCGCGGTGGTGACCGAGCGTTCGCGCAGTACGCGTTCCTGCGCCTCCACCAGTGCCGGCGCGGCCGCCTCCCAGCCCTTGCGCACGGTGCCTGACCAGGTCTGCCCGGAGAAGAAGAGTTCGCCCTTGGCGTCGAGCCAGGTCGGGATCGGGGTGAGGCCAACGCCCTCGACGATGTAGAGCGTCACCGTTTCGGACGCACTGTTGGGGCCGGCTACGGACTGTTCGGCAAGGCGTGTGAGCTGAGCGCGGCCAGCCGGGAGCAGATCGAGCGCATTGCCCGGCGCCTTCAGCAGCGCGCGGTGCAGACCGGCCCAGTCTTCCGGCGTGCCTTGATAGGTTAGGTAGAAGCCCGGCTTGGCCACGTCACCCGAATCGGCCTGGCTCGACCAGCTGGCCTTCGCCTGGTCGCGCGTGAAGCGTTCTTCGACCGGGGCCTTCAGATAATCCACGCCGGTGATCTGGGCGGAGGCAAGCATGCCACGCGGATCATAACGCAGTGTCTGCTTCAGGTCCGGCCCGCGGCCGCGATCATTATAGCTGTAGGCAACCGTCCGGCTGTCACCCGATACATCGACCGTCATCGCGCCCGCGATCCGGCCGGTGATCAGCACGCTATAGTCGGCTGCGATCGCGGTTGCGGGCAATGCCATCGCCGCGGTCAAGAACCAGGCCGTGATCGTCCGCCGCATTGCCGGAATCCCCTTTCGAAGCAGGGCCCGAGCCTAGCTTCAGCCAGGAGGCGATCAAGCGCGATCGATCGCCTGGATCACCGAATCGATCAGTTGGTGGCTGCAGCCGGCCGGACCATCCTGCGCGGATAAAGCGGCGATCGTCGTCCATCCCTCGCCACGCAGCCGGGCGGCTGCCTGCACGTCGTGGCCGAGCGGGAGGAACAGTCGCCGCCGCGGTTCCTGGCCCAGGCCGGCATCGACCAGCGGATCGACATAGAGCGAAAAACCGGTTGCGGCTTCCTCCCGCCCATCGGGATGGACGATCGAATAGCTGCCTCCGCGTCCGACTTCGCCGCTCAACCCGGCGCCGAACAGCGAGAAGCCGATCCAGCTCTGATATTCGAAGCCGTGCCGCTCGGTCGGATCGAAAGTGATTGCGACCCGACCGGCAAGCGCCGCGCCGATCTTGCGGATGCCATTCAGCCGGCTGGAGAGCGCCTCCGCGCCGCCGACATCGGCGAGCCGAGCCAAAGCGCGATCGAGCGGGCCGGCGGCGGCGATGAACGGCAGATAGGCTTCCGCCCCCAGTCCGGCGAGCGCGCCGGCATCCTTCGCATCGAGCGCGGCGCGAACGGCATTGATCCGCTCCTTCGGCAACGGCAGCGCGCCTGCGGCCAATGTTTCCACCAGATCGGGCAAAGTCAGGTCCACGGTGATGCCGGTCACCCCCGCCGTCTCCAACGCTTCGATCGCGACCTGCAGCAATTCGGTCACTGCCGCGGCGGCATCGGTGCCGATCAGTTCCGCGCCGACCTGCGTCAGCTCGCGTTCGGGCCGCAACTGGGTCGCGCGCAGCTTCAGCACCGATCCGCCATAGGCCAGTCGCAGCGGGCGCGGCAGATGCGCCATCCGCGTCGCCGCGATCCGGCCGACCTGGCCGGTCATGTCCGGGCGCAGTGCCAGCGTCCGCTGCGACACCGGATCAACAAAGCGCAGCAGATCCTGCGCTCGCGCCGATTTCAGCCGGCCGACCAGCTCCGCCTCGAACTCGGCCAGCGGCGGCGACACGCGCTCATAGCCGTGGCGCTGGATCGCGCCGATGATCCGGTGCAGCAGCCGCGACGCCGCCTCCGCCTGCGGCGGCAGCCGGTCGCGCAGCCCGATCGGGAGAAGGCCGGAGCTCAAGGCTCCCTCTCCACGCTGGCGGGGAGAGGGCCGGGGAGAGGGGATGCGACAAGCGCATCGCCGATGGCGGCGAGCACGCCATCGAGGTTACTGATCACGTCGGCATTGGTGAACCGGACCACCCGATACCCCTTCGATTCGAGAAACGCTGTCCGCGCTGCGTCTTAATCCTGTCGGCCGGCATGGCTATCCCCGTCGATCTCGATCAGCAGCTTCCGACTGCGCGCTCCGAAATCGACGATGAACGGGCCGATCGGGATCTGGCGCGAGACTTTGATGCCGCCGAAGCGATGGCCGCGTAGCGCGTGCCACAGCCGCGCCTCGACCGGCGTCTGGTTGCTTCTCAGCGCCCTGGCCCTCGCGACAGTCTCGGGATCACGCATTGCGCCGGCCCCTCTCCCTGCCGCCTGTGGCGGCTGTCCCTCTCCCCGCAGGCGGGGAGAGGGTGGTCATTAGAATGCCAGCGCCTGGGCCATGCGGACGCCGGGCAGCTGGCGGATGCGGGCCAGCAGGTCTGGCTCGACGCGGCTGTCGACCGACAGCAGCAGCACCGCCTCGCCGCCTGCCTCGCGGCGGCCGAGATGGAAGGTGCCGATGTTGACGCCTGCCTCGCCCAGCGTGGTGCCCAGCCGGCCGATGAAGCCGGGCGCGTCGTCGTTGACGATGTAGAGCATGTGCCCGGCCAGATCGGCTTCGACCTTGATGCCGAACAGCTCCACCAGTCGCGGTGCCGCATTGCCGAACAGCGTGCCCGCGACCGAACGATCACCGTCGCGAGTCTGCGCCGAGACGCGGATCAGCGTGTGATAATCACCCTCGCGGTCGTGCCGCACTTCGCGCACGTCCAGCCCGCGTTCCTTGGCGAGGAACGGCGCGTTGACCATGTTCACCGTGTCTGAGTGGACCCGCATGAAGCCGGCCAGGACGGCGCCGATGATCGGCTTCAGGTTGACATGGGCGGCGGCACCCTCTGCCTCGATCGAGATGCCGCTGATGCTGCCATGCGCGAGCTGGCCGACGAGGCTGCCGAGCTTTTCGGCCAGCGCCATATAGGGCTTCAGCCGCGGCGCTTCCTCCGCCGAGAGCGACGGCATGTTGAGTGCGTTGGTGACGCCGCCCGATACGAGGTAATCGGCCATCTGCTCGGCCACCTGGATCGCAACGTTGACCTGCGCCTCGTTGGTGGATGCGCCAAGATGCGGGGTCGAGATGAAGTTGGGCGTGCCGAACAGCGGCGATGCCTTCGCCGGCTCCTCGACGAATACGTCGAGTGCGGCCCCAGCGACATGGCCCGAATCGAGCGCGTCCTTGAGCGCCGCCTCATCGATCAGCCCGCCGCGCGCGCAATTGATGATCCGCACGCCGGGCTTGGCCTTGGCCAAATTCTCGGCGGACAGGATGTTGCGGGTGGCATCGGTCAACGGCGTATGCAGCGTGATGAAATCGGCGCGTGCCAGCAGATCGTCCAGCGCGACCTTCTCTACCCCCATCTCGATTGCGCGCTCGGGAGTCAGGAAGGGATCATAGGCGATCACCTTCATCTTCAGGCCAAGCGCGCGATCGGCGACGATCGAGCCGATATTGCCGGCACCGATCAGGCCCAGCGTCTTGGACGTGAGCTCCACGCCCATGAAGCGGTTCTTCTCCCACTTGCCGGCCTGGGTGGAGGCGTCCGCCTCCGGCAGCTGGCGGGCGAGCGCGAACATCAGTGCGATGGCGTGCTCGGCGGTGGTGATCGAGTTGCCGAACGGCGTGTTCATCACGACGACGCCGCGCTCGGAAGCGGCCGGGATATCGACATTGTCGACGCCGATGCCGGCGCGGCCGACCACCTTCAGGTTGGTGGCCGCGGCCAGCACGTCCTTCGTCACCTTGGTCGAGGACCGGATCGCCAGACCGTCATACGCGCCGATCATCGCGATCAGCTCGTCCTTGGTCTTGCCGGTGATTTCGTCGACCTCGACTCCGCGGCTGCGGAAGATCTCGGCGGCTTTCGGGTCCATCTTGTCGGAAATCAGCACCTTGGGCATGTCTGCTCCTAATCTCCCTCTCCCCTTTGGGGAGAAGGCCGGTGAGAGGGGTAGGGGAGCTGGGCCGTTCGAGGGGAGCGTCCAGCCGCCGCCCCTCTCCCAACCCTCTCCCCAAAGGGGAGAGGGCTCTAGGCGGCAGCCGCCTGCGCCCACGCCCAGTCAAGCCACGGGCCGAGCGCTTCGATATCGGCGGTTTCGACCGTGCCGCCGCACCAGATTCGCAGGCCCGCCGGGGCGTCGCGATACGATCCGATATCGTAGGCTGCACCTTCCGCTTCGAGCAGCGCGACCATCTTCTTCTCGACGGCCGCGGCCGCATCGCCTTCGAGCCCCGCGAACTTGAGGCAGACGCTGGTGTTTGACCGGGTGGCGGGATCAGCCGCGAGATGGTCGATCCAGTCGGTGCGTTTCACCCAGGCGTCGAGTGCAGCGGCGTTCGCATCGGCACGCGCGATCAAGGCCGGCAGCCCGCCCAGACCGTCGGCCCATTCCAGGCTGTGGATATAATCCTCGACCGCTAGCATCGAAGGCGTGTTGATCGTCTCGCCCTTGAACACGCCTTCGGCCAACTTGCCCTTGGAAACCAGGCGGAAGACCTTGGGCAGCGGGCGATCGGGCGTGTAGCTTTCGAGCCGCTCGACCGCGCGCGGGCCAAGCACTAAAATGCCGTGCGCGCCTTCGCCGCCCAGCACCTTCTGCCAGGAAAAGGTCACGACGTCGCACTTGTCCCAGGCGATGTCCTGCGCGAAGCAGGCCGAAGTGGCATCGGCAATGGTGATGCCGTCGCGATCGGCCGGAATCCAGTCCCCGTCCGGCACGCGCACGCCGGATGTGGTGCCATTCCAGGTGAACACCACATCGCCCGCAAAATCGACGCTGCCAAGGTCAGGCAACGCGCCATAGGGGGCGGTGGAGACGGTCGCGTCCAGCTTCAGCTGCTTGACGGCATCGGTGACCCAGCCTTCGCCGAAGCTTTCCCACGCGAGCATCGTCACGGGCTTGCAGCCGAGCATCGTCCACATCGCCATCTCGACCGCGCCGGTATCCGATCCGGGCACGATGCCGATGCGGTGCGTATCGGGCACACCCAGCACCTTGCGCGTCAGATCGATCGCATAGGCGAGCCGCGCCTTGCCGATCTTCGAGCGATGCGAGCGACCGAGCGATTCGGTGGCGAGCTTGTCGGGGGACCAGCCGGGCGGCTTCGCGCAGGGGCCGGACGAGAAAAAAGGACGTTCCGGCAACGTGCCGGGGCGGGGTGCAGTCATGTCAGTCTCTCCTTGCAGAGAGCACGCGCCGCGTTGGGACGGCGTGGCCCGCCGGCGGCTTTAGAGGGCGGTCGGGCGAAGTCAACTTGATCGTGGCTGTCGATCCCAGCATCGTAACGGCCATGCGCAAGTTGCTTATCGGCGTATGCCTGATCGCCACCGCCTGCATCCCGGCAGGCAGGGAGCCGCCCCGGCAGAGCCGGCCTATCGCCCAGCGACCGACCGAGGATCCGGCCGCGGTGCGCCAGTGCCTGGCCGATCTGACGCGGGAGGGCGTGCGGTTCGAAGCATTGCCCGATCGCCAGTTCGCCGGCGGCTGTTCTGCGACGGGATCGGTCAAGCTGGTCGCGATCGGCATCCCGGTCACCAATCTCGGCGCAGTCAAATGCCCGACGGCGCGCGCGCTCGGCCGCTGGGTGCGCGATGCCGTGCAGCCCGCTGCGCAAAATGCGTTCGGCACCTATGTCAGCAGGATCGAGAGCTTCGGCAGCTATGCCTGCCGCCCGGTCAACGGGATCGCCGGCAATAAATTGTCCGAACATGGCCTGGCCAACGCAGTCGACATTTCCGCTTTCCAGCTGGCCGACGGCCGGCGCGTGACCGTGAAGGACGGTTGGCGCGGAGAGGATGGCGCGACCCGCGAGTTCCTGCGTCGCCTGCACCGCGAGGGATGTCGCCGCTTCAACGTCGCGATCGGCCCCGATGCCAACGCCTATCATGCCGATCATCTGCATTTCGACATGGGCAGGGGGCCCTATTGTCGCTAATCTGACTCCTTTTTCGCGAATGCCGAATGGCGGCGAACTTGATGGAGGCAGCAGCCAGCAAATGAAGAACGAGGATATCCCGAAGCGCGTTTTTGCCAAGGCGAAGGATGATGCCGAGGTCGCCCGTCAGAGCGTATCGACCCCGCAGACCGCTGATCCGGCCTACAAGCTGGCTTTCCAGGACAATGATTTCCTGCTGCGCGAGGATCTTCGCCCGATCCGCTTCCAGCTCGAACTGCTGAAGCCCGAACTGCTACTGGACGAAGCGAAGATCGGATCGACTTTCGTCTTCTACGGCTCCGCGCGCATCCCCGAACCTGCCAAGGCCGACGCGATCGTTGCGGCGGCCAAGACCGATACCCAGCGCGCGATTGCCGAGCGTCTGGCGGCCAAGGCGAGATATTATGACGAGGCGCGCGCACTGGCACGGCTGGCGAGCGAGGCACCGCGCGATGACGAGGGGCAGCGCCATTTCGTGGTGTGTTCGGGCGGTGGGCCATCGATCATGGAGGCGGCCAATCGCGGCGCGGCGGATGCCGGGGCCGAATCGATCGGGTTGAATATCGTGCTGCCGTTCGAGCAGGCGCCGAACCCTTATGTGACGCCCTCGCTCTCGTTCCAATTCCACTATTTCGCGCTTCGGAAGATGCACTTTCTGCTGCGTGCACGCGCCGTCGCGGTATTCCCGGGCGGGTTCGGCACCTTCGACGAGACGTTCGAGCTGTTGACGCTGATCCAGACGGGTAAGATGGCCGCGCTGCCGATCCTGTTCTACGGCCGGGAATTCTGGACCCGCGTGATCGATTTCGATGCGCTGGTCGAGGAAGGCGTGATCGGGCCCAACGATCTCGAGCTTTTCCACTTCGTCGAGAGTTCGGCCGAGGGCTGGGAGATCGTGCAGGATTTCTACAGGCGCAACGAACATCGCCCGATCCGCCTGGGAAGGCCGATCGGGCGCTGATCGCTCGGCTGACGGCCGCTCCCGATCGGGAGCGGCGCGGTCAGTTCTTTTCTTGTGCAGCGGTGCCGGAGGTCGCCGGGGCGCCTTCGCCGGCGATATTGCCTTCCGGCGATTTTGCGGCCTGCGCTTCGGTCTGCACCGTGCTGTTGCCGCCTTCGGGCGTGCTGCCGGCAGCGGCATCGGCGGCGGGCGTTGCGCCGTCCGCGGCCGGGGCGGCGGCGGCGGGCGCGGCCGGGATCGGCAGCGGCGCAGGGCTCTGCTGGTTCAGATAGAGCATCACGGCGGCGCGATCCTCAGGCTTGGACAGGCCCGCGAACGTCATCTTCGTGCCGGGGGCGAATGCCTTGGGGCTCTTCAACCACTCGCTCATATTCTGCCAGTTCCAGGTGCCGCCCTTGCCGGCCAGCGCCTCGGAGAATGCAAAGCCTTTGCCCTTGCCCACCGGCTCTCCGAACACATGGTACAGGTTGGGCCCGACGCCGTTGGCGCCGCCCGAATTGGCGTTGTGGCAGGCGGCGCACTTCTTGAAAACGGCCTCGCCCTGCGCCGGGGTGGCGCTGGCCAGATAGGTCTCGATCGGCTGTTCGGCGGCCGCGCCGCCTTCGCCGGCCTCTGCCTCGACGCCTTCGACGACATAGCCCATCTTCTCGGGCCGTTCGGCATGGAAATATTCGCCGGTCAGGATCGAAAGGCCGAGAGCGGCAATGCCACCGGCCAGTGCCCACCCGGCAATCATGTTCGCGCGATCGTCCATGCCTGTCGTCTGCTCCAGCGTGAATTTGACCGCGGCCGGCGCGGACGGGCCCCCTTTATGGGCGAAGCGACCCGATCGCAAGCCGGGTTGCCGCCGCCCCTCGCGCACCCTAAGCACCCGCGCGCCATGGAAAGCTACCCCGCCCCCGCCCGTGCGCTGGTCGCCGCGATGACCGAGGCCGCCGCCGCCGAACCTGAACGCGCGGTGGCATTCCAGGGTGCGCCGGGTGCGAATTCGCAGATCGCGGTATCGGAAGCCTTTCCAGACGCGCTGCCGCTGCCCTGCTTCTCGTTCGAGGACGCGATCGATGCGGTGCGCGACGGCCGCGCCGATTGCGCGCTGATCCCGATCGAGAATTCACTGCATGGCCGGGTGGCGGACATCCATTTCCTGCTGCCCGAAAGCGGCCTCGTCATCACAGGCGAGCATTTCATGCCGATCCGCTACTGCCTGATGGGGCTGGACGTGCATGCCCGGATCAGCGAGGCGATGAGCCATCCCCAGGCGCTCGGCCAGTGCCGCAACTGGCTGCGCGCCAAGGGCATCAAGCCGGTGGCCTATCCCGATACCGCAGGTGCGGCCGCGCGGATCTCCGAACTGGGCGTGCCTGGCTATGCCGCGATCGCGCCGCGGATCGCGGCCGATCTCTATGGGCTGCAGGTGCTGGAAACCGGGCTGGAGGATGCCGAGCACAACATGACCCGGTTCGTGGTGCTGGCGCAGGCCGCGCCGGACATCCAACCCGCCAACCGCACGATGATGACGACCTTCATCTTCGAGGTGAAGAATGTGCCCGCCGCGCTGTACAAGGCGCTCGGCGGCTTCGCCACGAACGGCGTCAACATGACCAAGCTCGAAAGCTATCAGCGCGGCGGCAGCTTTGCGGCGACCGAGTTCTTCGCCGATATCGAGGGGCATCCAGACGACGTCACGGTCGGCCGCGCGCTCGAGGAACTGGCCTTCCATACGAAATGGGTGCGCGTGCTGGGCGTCTACCCGCAGGCGCGGGCGCGCGAATTACTCTGACGTTCGTTCCGCCCACCAGCGCAGCAGCGTGTGCGCGATCGCATAAGGCGGCGGAGCCAGGAAGCGAGCGGCCGGGTCGCCCGCCAGCGCGGCCTGCACCTCGGCACGCGTGACCCACATGGCATCGGCCAGTTCGTTGGCGTCGAGCAACAGGGCATCGTCGGCGACATCGGCGGTGCAGGCCATCATCAGCGAGGAGGCGAAAGGCCAGGGCTGGCTGCTGAGATAGCGGACCCGCGTAGCGCGGACGCCGCCTTCCTCGAAAAGCTCGCGCGCGACCGCCTCCTCCATCGATTCGCCGACTTCGACGAAGCCGGCCAACGCCGAATAGAAGCGGGGCGGGAAATGATGGCCGCGGCCGACCAGCGCCCGGCCGCCCTGTTCGGCCAGCATGATGACGACCGGATCGGTGCGGGGATAATGCTCGGCGCCGCAATGGCCGCAATTGCGCGCCCAGCCGGCGCGGGCCGGCGTCGTTTCGTGACCGCAAACCGCGCAGAAACGATGGCGCGCGTGCCAGTCGACCAGGCTGCGCGCGGCGGCATAGGTCGATGCCTCGGCCGGGGCCATCGCTGCCATCAGACCCATGATCGCGGGCGACCGGCGGGCACCGTTCGGCGCCTCGACCAGCGCCGCGAACATCGGCGCACCATCGATCAGGCCCAGCAGCGCCAGTTCGGCATCGGCGGCGGCCTGGTCGATGCCGTCCCACACCAGCCGACCCTTGCCGTCCAGCACCGGATCCAGCGCTTCGAGCCGGATCAGCCGTGCCGCGGGATCGGACCGGAGCCGGGCGATCGCAGCCGGATCGCCGCGCAGGTGATCGGCGCGGTCGAGCGGCGATCCGGTGAAGCCGGGCTCAGCTCCCGGCGAGTAGATCGTCATGCATCCCCTTTCGCTGCGATTCGCCCACAGCGGATAGCGCGACGGCGGCCGCCTTGGCGAACAGCGTCGGCAGCCCGGCGTCCGCGATTTTGTCACGTGGCCACCACAGGCCCTGGGGCGGCAGTCGTTCGCCCGGCTGGGCATCGCCGATCGCCACGGCCAGCGTGAGCCGGAAATGGGTGAAGACATGGACGACCCGGTCCGGTGCAATGCGCCAGGCCGCCGCCGCTGGCGCGCCTTCGATCAGTGGATCGGCCGGCGCCCACGGCCCGGTCGGCAAGCCCCGCATGCCGCCGAGCAGCCCGTTCGCGGGGCGGGTGACGAGCAGGACTTGGCCGTCCCGCTGGAGCCAGAACGCGGTGCCGCATCGCTCGGGCCGCGCCGCCTTGGGCAGCTTGACCGGATAGGCATCGGGCTGCCCCGCGGCAAAGGCGGCGCAGCGGTCGCGGAGCGGGCAGATCGCGCAGGCCGGGTTGCGCGGCGTGCAGATCGTGGCGCCGAGATCCATCATCGCCTGCGCGAAATCGCCGGGCCGATCGGTCGGCACCAACGTGGCTGTCAGCGCGTGGAGGCGGCGCTTGGCGGCGGGCAACGGCTCTGCCACCGCGAACAGCCGGGCGATGACACGCTCGACATTACCATCCACCACCGTCGCCGGGCGGTCGAACGCGATCGCGGCGATCGCCGCCCCGGTATAGGCGCCGATGCCCGGCAATGTGCGCAGGGCCGCCTCGTCAGGCGGAAACAGGCCGCCATGGTCCGCAGTGACGGTGCGGGCGCAGGCCAGCAGGTTGCGGGCGCGGGCGTAATAGCCAAGCCCCGCCCAGGCGGCCATGACATCGGCATCGGGCGCGGCCGCAAGCGCCTGCACCGTCGGCCAGCGGGTCGTGAAGGCATGGAAATAGGGCGCGACCGCCGCGACGGTCGTCTGCTGCAGCATCACTTCCGAAAGCCATACACGGTAGGGATGGGGCGCGGCGCTGCCGGGTGGCGCGCGCCACGGCAGCCGGCGGGCATGCGCGTCATACCAATCGAGAAGCGCGCGAGCGGCATCGACGAACATGGGGCGGCTATGCCATGAGGGCCGGCAATGACGAAGCGCAACTCCGCCCCCGCCGCTGATCGACCGCCCGAGCGCAGCAACCGTGCGC
Source organism: Sphingomonas canaveralia (assembly GCF_047238125.1). NCBI lineage: Bacteria > Pseudomonadati > Pseudomonadota > Alphaproteobacteria > Sphingomonadales > Sphingomonadaceae > Sphingomonas > Sphingomonas canaveralia. Next base: position 1,926,501 of record NZ_JBDFMH010000001.1, on the reverse strand, counting down.
GCGCGGTGGCCGAGATGCTGCCCGCGATCGGCGGCGCGGCCTTCAGGCGGTTCGGTTTCGTCCAGTCTTCCGTCGTGAGCCGATGGCCCGAGATCGTGGGTGAGAAGTTCGCGACGGCATCCACCCCCGAATCGATCCGGTTCCCGCATGGCCGCCGCGAGGAAGGCGTGCTGACGCTGACTGTGGAAGGCGCGCATGCAGTGATGATCCAGCATGTCGCGCCGACGATCGTGGAGCGGGTGAACCGCTTTTTTGGATACCAGGCGGTCGCGCGGGTCGTGCTCCGCCAGGCGGCGGCATCGGCCCCGCCGCGCGCGCGCCGCGCGCCACCGTCGCTGCGTCCGATCCCGGCCGAGCTCGGCGATTCGTTGCGCACGGTCGGTGATCCCGAACTGCGCGCCTGCCTGGAAGGGCTGGCGAGCGCGCTGACCGCGGCAAGCCCCGCGATGGCCAGTATCCCCCTGATCGGAAAGGCGGACCAACGTCGATGAAAGCCCGGCGTCTCATCCTATGGGCGGCAGCGCTGGCGGCAGTGCCGCTCGCAATCGCCCCGCCCGCCGTGGTCGCGCAAGCGCCGCGCGACTGGACGCGCACGGTGACGCGCACCCCAGCCGGCGCGTTCGTAATGGGCAATCCGCAGGCGCGGGTGAAGCTTGTCGAATATTTGTCGCTCACGTGCTCGCACTGCGCGCATTTCGCGGAAACCGGGCTGCCCGCGCTGAAGCGCGACTATATCGCCAAGGGGATGGTGAGCCTGGAGGTGCGCCATGCGGTCCGTGACGGATACGACCTGTCTGCATCGCTGCTGGCGCGGTGCGACGGGGGCCCGCGCTACTTCCCGACCGCAGACGCGATCTTCGCCCGGCAGGGCGACTGGCTGAAGCGCGCATCTGAAGCCGCCCCGCCGTCGGGCCGCCCCACACCTGAGACGATCGGCAACTTCACGACCGCATTCGCCAGCGCGGCCGGGCTCGATGCGCTGATGCGTGCGCGCGGCATGCCGGCGGCCCGCGTGCAGGCCTGCCTGACCAACAAGGCCGAGATCGACCGGCTTTCGGCAATGACCGACGATGCCTGGAAGGTTCGCAAGCTGCAGGGCACGCCAGCCTTCCTGATCAACGGCAAGACTGCCGAGGGCGCGTTCGACTGGACCGCGCTGGAGCCGCAGCTGAAGGCTGCGCTGCGCTGACCCCATTTCGTTGACAGAGGTATCATCATGAAGATGCGTTCATTGCTTGCCCTGACCGCCGCGACGCTGGCGCTGACCGCCTGCGGATCGAAGGACGAAGCCGGCAATGTCTCCGCTCCCGTCACCGCGACGCCGATCGCCGCGCCGGCCGGTGGCGACTGGACCGAGACCGTGGTCGCGACGCCCGACGGCGGCTTCCTCATGGGCAATCCGAACGCACCGGTGAAGCTGGTGGAATATGGCGCGTTCAGCTGTTCGCACTGCGCCGAATTCTCCGAAGTCGGCGTGCCCAAGCTCAAGTCCGACTATGTCTCCAAGGGGTTGGTCAGCTGGGAATTCCGCCCCTTCCTGCTGAGCGCGATCGACGTGCCGATCGCGCTGCTGGCGCAGTGCCAGGGGCCGGCGCCTTATTTCAAGCTGGCCGACCAGATCTTTGCCGATCAACCGAACTGGATGGCGAAGCTGCAGCAGGCGACGCAGGCCGAACAGCAGGCGCTGCAGGCGATGAGCCCTGCGCAGGCGGGCGCCGAGATCGCTCGGCTGGCCGGGCTGGACCAGTTCATGCGCGTGCGCGGGCTGCCCGCCGCCAAGGCGCAGGCCTGCCTGGCCGATACCGCCGCCGCCGAAAAGCTGAACCAGATGCGCAACGTCGCCACCGAGCAACACGGTCTGACCGGCACGCCGACCTTCCTGATCAACGGCAACACCGTGCCCGACACGGCAGACTGGAAGACGCTGGAGCCGAAACTGCGCGCCGCGATCGGCTGATCGCACGCGCCGGGGCGGGCCGCCGCACATGCGCATCCGCCGGCTGAGATTGTCGGGATTCAAGAGCTTCGTCGAACCGGCGGAACTTGCGATCGAGCCTGGGCTGACGGGGATCGTCGGCCCCAACGGCTGTGGCAAATCGAACCTGCTGGAAGCGATCCGCTGGGTGATGGGCGAATCGAGCCCCAAGTCGCTGCGCGGCGGCGGCATGGAGGACGTGATCTTCGCGGGCACCGCCACCCGGCCGGCGCGCGACGTCGCCGAAGTGCTGATCCGTACCGATGCGGCGCTGGGCGAGGAGATCGAGGTCGTCCGCCGGATCGAGCGCGGCGCGGGATCGGCCTATCGAATCAATGGCCGCGACGTGCGCCAGAAGGATGTCGCGCTGCTGTTCGCCGATGCCGCGACCGGCGCGCACAGCCCTGCGCTGGTCAGCCAGGGGCGGATCGGTGCGATCATCGCCGCCCGGCCCGCCCAGCGCCGCGAGATGCTGGAGGAAGCGGCCGGCATCGCCGGGCTGCATGTTCGCCGCAAGGATGCCGAGCAGAAGCTGCGTGCGACCGAGACCAACCTCGTCCGGCTCGACGAGACGATCGCTGAGATGTCCGCGCGGGCCGGGCAACTGCGGCGACAGGCGCGCGCGGCGGAACGCTATCGCGCGCTGAGCGACGCGATCCGACTGGCCGAGGCGCGGCTGATCTGGGCGCGCTGGCGCGATGCTGCCGCCGCCGCCGATGCCGCGCGGGCGGAGGCGGCTGTGGCCGAGGCGGCGGTAGCGGCGGCGGCCGAGGCGCAGCGGGCGGCGGCGGCGCATCAGGGCGCGGCGACGCGCGCGCGGGCCGATGCGCGCTCGGTGGCGCAGGCGCGGCGCGAGCAGGCCGCATCGTTGGCGCAGCGGCTGGGCACATTGCAGGCGGATCATGTCCAGGCCGTGCGCCGGATCGGCGAGCTCGACCGGACACGCGAGACGATCGCGGTCGATCGCGGGCGAGAGGATGTGCTCGCAATTGATGCCGCCGCAGCCATCGCGCGACTGAGTGACGAGGACAAGGCGCTTGCGAAGGGGCTCTCCGCACTGGAAATCGAGCGGGACGGGCAGGGCAAGGCGCTGGCCGCAGCCGAACTCGCCAGTCGCGATGCCGAACTGGCACTGAGCCAGGCGATGGCGCAGGTTGCGGCAGAACAGGCCGAGCGCCGCGTGGCGGAGGCAGCACTTGCCGGCGCACGCCAGCGTCTGGCCCGGGCCGAGGCCGATATGGCGCGGATCGCGGCCGAAGCCGCCTCATTGGGCGACGTCGCGCCGATCGCAGATCGTCGCGATGCCGCGATCGCCGCGCGCGATGCGGCGCTGGCGGCGCTGGATCGGGCGAACGATGTGCGGCGCGAGGCGGAACGCGTGAGCGAGCTTGCAGCCGCCGATCGCGCGGCGGCGGGCGAGGCACTGGCGCGCGCACGCGCCACGCTGGCCGCGCTGGACGGTGAGGCGCGGGCGCTGGTCCGCGCGCTCGATCAGGGCGGGGGCGATCGCGTGCTGGCGCGGGTGCGGCCCGATCCCGGCTATGAGCGCGCGCTGGCAGCCGCGCTGAGCGATGATCTGGATGCGCCGATCGGCGGCGAGGGTGCGCGCGGCTGGACCGGCGCGCAGTCAGGCCCGGCCGATCCGGCACTGCCCGCAGGAGTCTCGCGCCTGGCCGATCATGTCCGTGCGCCTGCCGAACTGGCACGGCGGCTTGCGCAGATCGGGGTGGTCGATGCCGACGATGGCCGGATCCCGCTCGCTGTCGGCCAGCGGCTGGTGACGCGCGCCGGATCGATGCGGCGTTGGGATGGGTTCGTCGCGCGCGACCCCGGGGCGGCGGCGGCCGAGCGGCTGATCCGCGCCAATCGCCTGGCGGAACTGCAGGCGGCCTTGCCCGCGGCGCAGGCCGGGGTGGACAGTGAATCGGCACGCCATGACGCAGCGGCGGCAGCGGCGGCAGCATCGCGCGCCGCGATCGAGGCAAGCCGCCGGGATGCCGCGAATGCGGAGGCCGCGTTGCGCCAGGCGCGGCGCGACGAGGATCAGGCGGCAGTCGCGATCGAGGCGCTGGCCGCCCGCCAGACGGCGATCGCAGAGCGTCGCATGCGCGCCGGCAGCGAGCGCGAAGAGGCCGAGCTTGCCGTGCAGGCCGCGGTCGATGCGTTGGCCGGCCTGCAGGATGGCGTGGCCGCCGCGCAACAGGCCGAACGGCTGCGCGCCGACAGCGCGGCGGCGCGTGCGATCCTGGCCGAATTGCGTGCGTCCGCCGCTGCCATCGCCCAGCGGACCGCCACGGACCGCCAGCGCAGCGAGGCAGCGCGCGGGGAGGCGAGAAGCTGGCGCACGCGTGCCGGCGATGCCGCTCGCCGGATTGAGGAGATGGCGCGGCGGGCGGCTGCGATCGATGCGGAAGCCGCGCTTCTGGCCGGACGCCCCGACCGGCTGGCGGAGGAAATTGCGGGGATCGAGAACGACGCCCGCGATGCCGCCGCCGCCGCCGATGCCGCGCGTGCAGCCGAAGCCGCGGCCGAAGCGGCGCTGCGGACTGCGGAGGCGACGGCAGCCGATGCCGGCGAGGCGCTGGCAATCGCACGCGAGGCGCGGGCGGGGGCCGCGGCGCGCGCCGAATCGCAGGAACTGCGCCGGGTCGAGATGGGTCGCATCTCGGGCGAACGCTTCGAATGCCCGGCCCCGGTGCTGCCAACGAAGATCGGATTCGAGAGCGCCGGCGTCGGCCCGGTCACCGAGGAATCACGCGCGCTGGAACGCGCTACCGCGGACCGCGAACGGCTCGGCCCGGTCAACCTGGTCGCCGAAACCGAGCTGATCGAGCTGGAAGCACAGGGGGCAGCAAGTTCGGCCGAGCGCGCCGAACTGGGCGAGGCGGTGAACCGCCTGCGCGGCTCGATCGGCAGCCTGAACCGCGAAGGGCGGTCGCGGCTATTGGCCGCCTTCGAAGCGGTCGATGGTCATTTCCGGAGACTGTTCGCCACCCTGTTCGCCGGCGGCGAGGCGCATCTGGCGCTGGTCGATTCGGACGATCCGCTCGAGGCTGGGCTGGAGATCATGGCACAGCCGCCGGGCAAAAGGCTGTCCGCGCTGACCTTGCTGTCGGGCGGCGAACAGGCGCTGACCGCGGTCGCCCTGATCTTCGCGCTGTTTCTGACCAATCCGGCGCCGCTGTGCGTGCTGGACGAGGTCGATGCGCCGCTCGATGACGCCAATATCGAACGCTTCTGCGACCTGCTCGACCGGATGACGCGCGAGACCGACACGCGCTACCTGATCGTCACCCACAACGCGGTGACGATGAGCCGTATGCACCGACTGTTCGGCGTGACGATGATCGAGCGGGGCGTCAGCCGGCTCGTCTCGGTCGATCTCGGTGGGGCGGAAGGGCTGCTCGCGGCTGAATGAGGATCAGGCGAGGGCGGCGACCCGCTCGCCGATCCGCTTCAGATCGGCCACGAACCGCGAATATTCGTCGGCGGCGCGGGTGGAATCGTCGATCCGCAGCAGGAAGCTGGGGTGCACCGTCACCCAGGCTTCGCCACCGCCGGTGAGTTCATGCGCGCGGCCGCGCATCGCGGTGATCGTCACGACCTTGCCGAACAACGATCGCGCGGCGGTTGCCCCCAACGCGACCGTGACGGGGGGGCGGATCAGCTCGCGTTCCTGATCAAGCCACCAGCGGCAGGCTTCGATCTCGGATCCGTCCGGCTTGCTGTGGATGCGGCGCATGCCGCGCGGCTCATATTTGAAATGCTTGACTGCGTTGGTGACATAGGCGCGGGCGCGATCCACGCCGGCTTCGGCCAGCGCCTTGTCGAACATCTGGCCGGCGGGGCCGACGAAGGGGTGGCCGGCCAGATCCTCCTGATCGCCCGGCTGCTCGCCCACGAACATCAGCTTCGCATCGATCGGCCCCTCGCCGAACACGGTCTGCGTTGCCGGCTTCCACAGCGGGCAGCGCTGGCAGGCGGCCGCCTCCTCGCGCAGCGCTTCCCAGGACACGGCCGCGTTGCCGCCGATCTCGTCGCGAGACTTCGCCACCATCCCGGCCTCCCGTGCCTGTGCGCCTGCGATCAGCGCCGGCACCAGCGCTGTTTCGGGCATGTTCTTCCAATATTTGCGCGGCATCTCCTTCAGCATCGCGCCGATCTTGACGCGGGCGGGGTTGAAGATCGACGCGTAATAGGTCTTCCAAGCATCCTCGACCGGATCGCCATCGGGCGCGTCGCCGCGCTGTGCGCCGGGCCCTTCGCTCAGCGTCTCACCATCCCAATGCACCGAAAGGTCGGGCGTCAGGATCGACCAGCGCATCGTGGCGAACCGGCGGATGAAGAAGCCGGCATTGGTGCGCACGATATGATGTTCGGGCTCGAACCACGCGACGTAGCGGGGACCGTCCGGATCGGCCACTTCGCGGAACCGCAGGAAGGCGCGCATCTTGTGGATGTCACGCCGGACCGCCTTCGCCATCTCCTCCAGCCGCCGGATAAGCGGATCGGCACGATCCTCGAGCAGCTTGGGGTGCGCGCGCAACCGCAGCAGCGCGGTATAGAGCAGCGCGAATCGCTCGGGATCGCTGTGGCAGATCACCGCCCGCGCCAGATCGATGAATGGGCGCGGCACCGAGAAAGCGGCGCGCATGCCGACCTCCGGCTGGCTCTCGTCTCCGAAGAGGTCGGCCGGCAGATCGCCGACCTGCCACACGACCTCGTCAGCCGGTACGCCCGCCATCGCGAGCTGCCGGGCCTGATCGCGCCAGCCGTCGAAATCATCATCGGCTTCCAACGCCGCCACTCTCATGCGCGACCGTCCTTCATCGCAAACCCGACGGGGTGCAGGCGCATCAGGCCGCGAAGAGTTCCATCTGCCGGGCAGGGGCAACGATCCGCGCCTTCAGATTGGCGCTGTCAGTCAATTGGCCCGGCGTCCAGTCGAGCGCGCTGATGAAAGGCCGAAGCTTGGCGATCGATACGGTGAGCCGCCCCACATCCTCCAGCCGGAGCGCGCGCCAGCGACGGCTGGTGAGAATCGCGCCGACCGCTTTCACGCCCAGGCCAGGTACGCGCAGCAGCTGTTCGCGCGACGCGCGATTGACATCCACCGGAAAGGACTCGCGATGTTTGAGCGCCCAGGCAAGCTTGGGGTCGATATCGAGCGGCAGCATGCCCGACGGATCGGCGGCCGCGACGACTTCCTTTGGCGCGAACCCATAAAAGCGCATCAGCCAGTCGGACTGGTAGAGGCGGTGTTCGCGCATCAGCGGAGGCCGCTTGAGCGGGAGGATCGCGCTGGCATCCGGGATCGGGCTGAATGCGGAATAGTAGACGCGACGCAGATTGAACCGATCGTAAAGCGTGGAAGCCTTGAGCACGATATCGCCATCGGTCGCCGCGTCGGCGCCGACGATCATCTGCGTCGATTGTCCAGCCGGAGCGAAGCGTGGCGCGGATTTGTATTTCTTGCGAGCATCGCGCCCGTCGACGATCGCCGCCTTGGTTTCCTGCATTGCCGTGGCGATCCGGACGGCGCTCTTTTCGGGGGCGAGACGCTTCAGACCCGGCTCGGTTGGCAGTTCGACGTTGATCGACACCCGATCCGCGAAGAGGCCCGCGCGGTGGACCAGTTCGGGATCCGCATCGGGAATCGTCTTGAGGTGGATATATCCACGAAAACCGTGATCTTCCCGCAGCGACCGAGCGACTTCGACAATCTGTTCCATCGTATAGTTGGACGAACGGATGATGCCCGACGAGAGGAACAGTCCCTCAATATAATTGCGCCGATAGAAGGCGAGGGTCAGCTGAACCACCTCCTCGACCGTGAAGCGCGCGCGGCGGACGTTCGAGCTTTTGCGGTTGATGCAATAATGGCAGTCGAAGATGCAGCTGTTGGTGAGCAGGATCTTCAACAGCGAAATACAGCGGCCATCTGGCGCATAGGCGTGGCAGATGCCCATGCCCTCGGTCGATCCAATCCCGCTCGCCTTGCCGGCCGATGATCGTTTGGCCGTCCCAGACGATGCGCAGGAAGCGTCATATTTCGCCGCATCCGCCAGGATCGCGAGTTTGGCACGTGTATCGAGCTGACCCATGGGTTCATCTTATGTTCTCTCAAAACGGAAGTCCATCTTTCTCGGTCTCGCAAAGGAAGCGATCTGAAAGGGTTGCGGGAACACAGGATCAAGGAATGAGCGCGAGGCACCTCGTGGGCAGGTTGATCGCTGGTTACCTGTCCGTGACATTTGATTGCTGCGGCTGCGAAAGTGGAACAGGATCCCCATCATTGGCTATGCGCAGCCTAATCCGGCCCTGACACGGGTCAATTTTCGAGGTTTCCCTTGGCCCTATCCTTCACCAAATCGCTGCGGGCGGACCTGCCGGCCTCGATCGTCGTGTTCCTGGTCGCGCTTCCGTTGTGTCTGGGCGTGGCGCTGGCATCGGGTGCGCCGCTTTTCTCCGGCCTGATCGCAGGTATCGTCGGCGGTATCGTCGTCGGCTCGCTTTCGAAGTCGAAGCTGTCGGTAAGCGGCCCGGCGGCGGGCCTGACTGTGATCGTACTCGCCGCGATTGAAGCGGCACCAAGCTATGGCGCGTTCCTGCTGGCGGTCGTGCTGGCCGGCGTGCTGCAGGTGGGATTCGCCGCCAGCCGCTCGGGCGTGCTGGCGGAATTTGTGCCGTCCTCGGTGATCACAGGCATGCTGGCTGCGATCGGCCTGATCCTGATCCTGAAGCAGGTGCCGCACGCCGTCGGCTATGACGGCACCTACGAAGGCAGCTTCGAATTCTTTCAGTCGGATGGGCGCAACACCTTCTCGGCGATCTGGGATGCCCTGACGCAGAGCCTGACACCCGGGGCAGTGCTGATCGCGGGCGTTTCGCTGATCTTCCTGTTCTGGTGGGACAAGGCCCGGCCGAAGGACGGCTTCCTGCGGTTCGTGCCCGGCCCGCTGGTCGTCGTGCTGATCGGCGTCGGCGGCAATGCACTGCTGGGGGTGATCATGCCGGCCTGGCAGCTCGGGGCGGATCATCTGGTGAGCGTGCCGGTCGCCAACAGTTTCGAACAGTTCGCCTCCTTCTTCGCGACACCCGATTTCTCGCAGATCGGTACTCCCGTCGTCTGGACGACGGCCCTGACGCTGGCGATCGTCGCCAGCCTCGAATCGCTGCTCAGCGTGAAGGCGGTGGACGAACTCGATCCGCAGCGTCGCACGACCCCGAAGAATTGGGAGCTGATGGCGCAGGGCGGCGGCAACATCGTGTCGGGCATGATCGGCGGCCTGCCGGTCACCTCCGTGATCGTTCGCTCGTCCGCCAATGTCGATTCGGGTGCGCAGAGCCAGGCGTCTACCATCATGCATGGCTTCTGGTTGCTGCTGAGCGTGGCGCTGATCCCGTTCGCACTGAACCTGATCCCGCTGGCGGCGCTGGCCGCGGTGCTGATCGCGACTGGCTATAAGCTGACCAAGCCACGCCTGTTCACCGACCGCTACAAGCAGGGATGGAGCCAATTCGTGCCGTTCGTCGTCACGATCACCGCGATCCTGTTCACCGATCTGCTGATCGGCATCGGCATCGGCCTGGCGGTGGGCTTCGTGTTTGTGATCGCGCGCAATTTCCGCCCCGCGATCACCTTTGCCTGCGACGATCTCGACTGTATCGTCCGCGCGCGCCGCAACCTGTACTTCATTCATAAATATGAACTGCAGCGCGAGCTGAACCGCGTGCCGGACAATGCCCAGCTGCTGATCGACCTGTCATCGACCAATTATGTCGATCTCGACAATGTCGATGTCATCAACGCGTTCATAAAGGGCGCCAAATTCCGCGGGATCAACGTGATCGTGCGCGGCGACATCGCCGAGCGCAGTTCGCAACTGATCAACGCGCCGCTGATCGGAGTGCGCTTCGCATGAGGGAATATAAGCAGCTGCTGCTGGCCAATCGCGCTTGGGCGATCGAGATGACCGACGAGCATCCCGATTTCTTCAAGCGGCAGACCCATGGCCAGAAGCCGGAATTCCTGTGGATCGGCTGTTCCGACAGCCGCGTCAGCCCGGAACAGATGACTATGACGCCGCCGGGCGGCATGTTCCTGCACCGGAACATCGCCAATCTGGTCAGTCATGAAGACGAAAACCTGATGTCGGTGCTGCAATTTGCGGTGACCGTGCTTCAGGTGCGCCACATCATCGTCTGCGGCCACTATGGCTGCGGCGGCATCAAGGCGACGCTGGATGGCGGCACGACCGGCGCGGTGCATAACTGGCTCGAAACCGCGCGTCAGGTGGCCCGCGATCACGCCGACGAGATCGAGGCGCAGCCCGGCGAGGAAGCTCGGGTCAACCGGCTGGTCGAGGTCAATGTCCGCGATCAGCTCGTTAGCCTCGCGCGGACGGACACCGTGCAGGCCGCGTTCGGCGCGGGCCAGGATCTCTGGCTGCACGGCTGGGTCTACGACATTCGCGACGGCCACATCAAACCGATGATGGAGATCGACCGCGATACGCCGCTGGATCAGGTGCCGCGTCCGGATCGCGTGCTGCTGACGACCGAGGAGATCGAGGCCAATCCGGCAATCGCCGATTACTGATCGGTCAGGCGCGCCACACGATCAGCGATGCGGTTCAGGTCGGCTGCCAGGCGATCGGCGCAGGCGGCGTCGCCGAGGATAGCAAGATCGCAGATCTGCGGCATCGACAGCGCGATGCGGAACGTGCCGCCCCACCCGTCGCCGGCCGGGACGCACCTGACCGGCTGACCGACCCGCAGCCCTTCGCCCGCGAGTCGCTTGTGGAGCGTCTGCGCGGCATCGAAGTCCGGCTGGCGCGGAAGCGTCGACAAGTCGATGGTAGCGAGGGTCTGCGTCTCGATCGGGCAGGCGGCGTGACGGGTCGTCGCGGTTGCGCCCGAGTCCACGAGCCGCGCGCCCAGCCGATCGACGAAAGCGGAGCGAACCACTTCATGGAACGCGCGCGTCACGGGTCGGACGGCCTGCATCGGTAGTTGGCGAAACCGTTCCAGTTCGTGGATCGCGGCCGACAGCCTGAGCCTGAGGCCGGGATTGGGCCGGTCCGGCAACAGGTCGCGTCCCGGCCAAACCACAGGCCATTCGGCCCGTGCAAATATGTGTGCGAAGCCGGCGGGAGCGTGGGCATCGGCGTTCCCGCCGGCACGAGGGCGAAGCCGCTGAACGGTGGTCCGCCCATGAATTTCGATCCGGTCAGCAAGACGATCGCGCCGCGCGCAAGATAGAAGGCGATTGCGCCCGGGGTGATCCGCGCCTGGCAGGCATCGACCACGATTGTGATGGTGTCGCCATGGCGCGCGATCAATCCGTCCAGATCCTCCGGTTCGGGCAGAACGAGCCCGGTCTTCGAGCCATGCACGACATGGACGACCGTATGGAGGCCGCGTGCTGCGGCGGTGGTCGCGGCCGCATCGATGTGGTCCGCGATCTCCCCGGAGCGGCGGGCCCGGCCCTGCTGATCGCGCACCGCAATGTCCGTGAGCTCGACCAAACCGATGCCGGCAACCGGCGTACCCGGCACGGTCGAGATGCCGAGCGCGGTCTGCTCGGCAAAGAACCGGCCATGCGCGCTGTTCACGCATCCCGATCCCACCTCGTCGGCGCCGAGCAGGATGTTCAGGATCCCACCCGGTGCTCGATCGCGGGCAACGGCGAGGCCGACATATTCGAGATCGGTGCCCGACGGCGCGATCACGATACTGGTATCGCTGCGAAGGTCATAGGCAGCCCGGATCCGATCGCGGATCACATCGAGCGCAGCGCCGTACGACATCGCAACGTCGATGTTCGACAAGACATGATCGAAAGCGTCGATCGAGAGGTCGTTTGCAGTGGACGAGGCATAGGCCAGTGCCGGGCTGGGCCGCGGCGCGCAAAGATAGCGGTTCAGCCCGCTTTCGGGATCGAGGGTGATCCGCGCGTCGCCGCCGGTCGCCATAGTTCGAACCACACGCTCGCAGCGCGGGTCCAGCGGATCGCCGGACAGGATATTGCGATGCTGCACCCAAAGCCCTTCGTCTACCGTCGACCCGGCCTGTCTTGGATGTGCAACGCTGCCCATTTATGACATCGCGACATGCCGCACACTGCTCACCAGCCGCGCATCATTCCGCAGGAGGCGAAGGATCGCCTGCGGATCATGTTCATCGCCAAGCACGCCAAGTGGGGCGGGGGGCTGCACCCAGAGGACGGCAATCACGCGCTGTATCACCACGAGGTTCGAACGATCCTGGAGGGGCTGAGGCTGAACCTGGTGCTGGAGGATCGCTACGAGGCGCTGTTCGACGATCCGCAGGTCGATTTCGTGTTCCCGCTGCTCAATCGCGGCGGCTTCCTGAATTCTGAAATGATGCTGCCGCTGCTCTGCACGCGGCTCGGCATACCGTTCCTTGGCGCATCGCCGATCTTGCGCGGCATTTCTGACGACAAGCATGCGACCAAGCTGGAGGCAGTGGCGCGCGGCGTGTCGACCGCGCCCTGGGCAATCTATCGCCGCGGTGCGCCGGTGACGCCTGATCGCTGCCCGAAGGCGGCGCGCTATGTGATCAAGCCGAATGCCTCGTCCGCATCCTGGGGCGTCGGCGATGCGGGCGACTGGGCCGGCGTGCGCCATGCCGTCGCCGCGATCCACGACATGGGCCACGATGCGTTGGTGGAACCGTTCGTCAACGGATCGGACGTCGAGGTGCCCGTGATCACCATCGGCGGCGAGCCAGTCGTGATGCCAATGATGCTGTTCGAGCAGGCCGATCCCGCGCACCTGCGCACCTATTACGAGAAGCGCGACCTGGTCGATCGCGCGCAGAAGTATCGGCTGGTCGCGTTCGACGACGCCGAATGGCAGCCGAAGATCGATGCGCTCACCCGCAGGATGGTCGGTGCGTTCCGGCCGTTCGATTATGGCCGCTACGAATTCCGGCTCGATCTGGACCGCGGCGAAGTGGTGATGCTGGAGGTGAACCTCAACTGCAATCTGTGGTCGCGGAAAGTCTATGGCCGGTCCGCGCAGCTGGCGGGATGGACGCAAGCACAGCTGATCGAGACGATCCTGGCAGAAAGCCTAGATCGTCACTGTCTGCTCGACCGTCAGACCTCAGCGCCAGCGCAGATTCTCGCGGCTTAGGTCGCCCACGCGACGCACGCCCATCAGCTTCATATCGCGCTCGATCTCGGCCTGGAGCCGGGTCAGGATGCGCTCGACTCCGGCTTGGCCGGCCGCGGCCAACGCATAAAGATACAGCCGGCCGCCCGAGCAGGCCTTGGCACCCACCGATAGCGCCTTCAGCACATGGCTGCCGCGGGTGATGCCGCCGTCGCAGATGACGTCGATCCGATCGCCGACGGCATCGACGATCTCGGCAAGCTGATCGAAGGGTGCGCGGCTGCCGTCGAGCTGGCGGCCGCCATGGTTGGAGACCATGATCGCGGTCGCGCCGATATCGACTGCGCGGCGTGCATCGGCCACCGACATCACGCCTTTCAGGCAGAATTGTCCGCCCCAATCGACACGGATCTTCTCAGCCATCGCCCAGTCCAGCCGCTGATCCAGCATGGTGTTGAAATAGTCGGCGACCGACAGCGCGACGTCGGTCCCTTCGGAGACATGATCCTTCAGGTTGGACAGCTCGAACTTCTCGCGCAGCAGATAATCCAGCGTCCAGCGCGGGTGCGTTGCGAAGCTGATGGCGGACGAGGGGGTGAGCCGGGGCGGCGAGGTGAAGCCGGTGCGCAGGCAGCGCTCGCGGTTGCCGCCGACGATCGTATCGACGGTCAGCGCGATCGCATCGAAGCTGGCGGCCTTGCAGCGATCCACCATCGCGCGATTGAGCCCCTGGTCCTTGTGGACGTAGAGCTGGAACAGCTTGGGGCTGGCGATGCTCTCGCCGATCTCCTCGATGCTGACGGTGGCGAGGCTGGAAATACCGAAGAAGGTGCCGAACTTCTCCGCCGCGCGCGCCACTCCGCGCTCGCCCTGCCAATGGAACAGCCGCTGCAATGCCGTCGGCGAGAGGAACAGCGGCATCGCGATCTCGCGGCCCATCACCGTCACGCGCGTGTCGACGCTGTCGACCCCGGCCAGCACGTTCGGGACCAGATCGCAGTCGTCATAAGCAGCGGTGTTGCGGCGCCGGGTCAGTTCGTCGTCGGCGGCGCCATCGATATAGTGGAAGATCGGACCGGGCAGGCGGGCCTTTGCCAGTCGCCTGAAATCTTCGACATTCTGGCAGTCCCCAAGCCGCATCGCCCGCTCCCCCGTCCGCTGTGGCGACCTAGTCGGCTACCCGCCGGCGAGGCAACTATCCAAAGGATCGCGCTGCACCGCGGCCAAAAAAGGCGGTAGCGGGCTTCCGCTCGGCGCGGACAGCCGCTATCGGCTCGGTCGAAAGATCGAGGACATGTCATGGCCGAGTTCGCACTGCCGAAGAACAGCAAGATCAAGCCGAAGGGCAAGGTCCACAAGGCCGCGGCGGACGCGAAACGGGTCAAGAACTTCAAGGTCTATCGCTACGATCCCGATTCGGGCGAGAATCCGCGCTACGACCAGTTCGAGGTCGATCTCGACACGTGCGGGCCGATGGTGCTCGACGCGCTGATCAAGATGAAGAGCGAGCAGGATCCCTCGCTCACCTTCCGCCGCTCCTGCCGCGAGGGCATTTGCGGATCCTGCTCGATGAATATCGATGGCACCAACACGCTGGCCTGCACCAAGGCGATCGACGACGTGAAGGGCGAGGTGCGGATCACGCCGCTGCCGCACATGGACGTGATCAAGGACCTGGTGCCCGACTTCACCCATTTCTACGCGCAATATGCCTCAATCCAGCCTTGGCTGAAGACGGTGACGCCCGCGCCTTCCGGCAAGGAACGGCTGCAGAGCCCGGACGACCGCGCCAAGCTGGACGGCCTGTACGAGTGCATCCTGTGCGCCTGCTGCTCGACGAGCTGCCCGAGCTACTGGTGGAACAGCGACAAGTTCCTGGGTCCCGCGATCCTGCTGCAGGCCTATCGTTGGCTGGCAGACAGCCGCGATGAATATACCGGTGAGCGGCTCGACGAGCTCGAGGATCCGTTCCGGCTCTATCGCTGCCATACGATCATGAACTGCTCGAACGTGTGCCCCAAGGGGCTGAGCCCGGCGCGCGCCATCGCCGAGGTCAAGAAGATGGTGGTCGAACGCCAGATCTGATCGACGCGGATGGCCGATCTCCATTTCCACGACGACCCGATTCCGGGCGAGCCCGGCTGGTCGCGCTGGGACATGAAGGACGAGACCCGTTTCAACGCTGTGCTGGGCGCGCTGAAAGTACGGCGCGAAGGCGATGCCGTGGCGCGGCTACGGATGATCCCCACGCGCGGCCACGGCAATCTGGCGAATGGCGTGCATGGCGGCGTGATCCTGTCGCTGATCGATATCGCGCTGTTCGGCGGTGCGCGGGCCTGCGGCATCGCGGCGATCGGCGGGGGTGCCACGATCGATCTGAACACCCAGTTCCTGAGCCCCGGTCGGCTCGACCGCCCGCTCGATGCGGTTACCGAGATCCTGCGCGAAACCGGCCGCATGGTCTTCATGCGCGGCATCGTCCAGCAGGATGAGACCCGCGTGGCGGCTTTTTCGGGCACGATCCGCAAGCCTTCGCCGGTGCGATGACCAGCGTCCTCGCACTTTATGATACTCTGGTCGCCAAGGGCGAATTGCGCCCCGACCCCGATCAGCGCGCCACCGTCGATCGGCTCGATGCGCTCGCGATCGCGCTGAATCAGGCGCCGACCCGCGGGTCTGTGCTGTGGCGGATGCTGAAGCGTGCGCCGGAGCCGCCTCGGGGTATCTATCTGTGGGGCGGGGTCGGTCGCGGCAAATCCATGCTGATGGATCTGTTCTTCGATTGCGTGACGATCCCGGCCAAGCGTCGCGTGCATTTCCACGAGTTCATGATCGAGGTGCATGATCGGCTGCGGGTCGAGCGCGCCAAGGAGAAGGGCGATCCGATCACGCCGGTGGTGGAGGCGCTGGCGACCGAGGCCCGGCTGCTGGCGTTCGACGAGATGGTCGTCAATAATTCAGCCGATGCGATGATCCTCAGCCGCCTGTTCACGGGGCTGATCGCGGCGGGAGTGGTGGTGGTGGCGACGTCCAATCGGGCACCATCGGATCTCTACAAGGATGGGCTGAATCGCGAGCATTTCCTGCCGTTCATCGCGTTGGTCGAGCAACGACTGGACGTGATCGCGCTCGATGGGCCGACCGATTACCGGATGCAGCGCATGGCGGGCATGCCGACCTGGTATGTGCCCAACGGCCCGCAGGCGACTGAAGCGATGCGCGCCGCCTTCTTCCGGATGACCGATTACCCGCCGGAGGATGCGCGTCACGTGCCGGCGATAGACCTGCCGATCGCGGGCGGGCGGACGATCCATGTGCCCAAGAGCCTGAAGGGCGTCGCGGTCTTCTCTTTCAAGCGGCTGTGCGGCGAAGCCCGCGGCGCGGCGGACTATCTGGCGATCGCGCGTGCCTATCACACGGTGCTGATCGTCGGCATTCCCGTGCTCGGCCCCGACAATCGCAACGAGGCGGCGCGCTTCAAGGTGCTGATCGATGCGTTCTACGAATATAAGGTCAAGCTGATTGCCGCGGCCGACGCCGCCCCGGCCGCGCTCTACCCCGCTGGTGACGGCGCATTCGAATTCGAGCGAACGGTAAGCCGGCTGATGGAGATGCAGTCGGCCGATTACCTTGCCGAAGGGCATGGCGCCGACTGACCGGATAGGTCGATCCCGAAATGGGGCAAATAACTGGCAAGTCGCGCAGAAAAGGCGTGGACCCTTTCAATTCATCGATTATTCAGACCTTGATCGATGTGGTGTGGGGCCCATCGAGGACAGGGACAGGACCAGATGGCGAAATTTTTCAAACTGGCAGCGGCTGCTGCCTTCGCGATGGGTGCGAGCGTTGCCGCTCAGGCCGCGACCTTCGACGCCTTCACCAGCTTCGATGGCACACAGGGCGCCGGTGGCTTCTATTATGGCACCACGGATGGCACGATTGCCGGATCCTCGCTGTTCACCAGCAACACCAACTGCGTGATCGCCAACAGCATCTGTCTGCAGGTGGCGCTGCCGAGCTCGCAGGGCGATTTTCTGCCCGGCGTCTACAAATCGACGATCGGCGCCAATGAGTTCGGCACGGTCAACGTTCCGGGTGATGCGCTGGTGTTCCACCCGGGTCCGGAAGCGTTCAACAGCGGCACCAACCTCGAGTCGGTGTTCGTGGCCTATCTCGTGCAGACCAGCGGCCTCTACAGTCTGAGCGCCAGCGCTACCCTGATCGACGACACGCCGACTGGCGTCGGCATCACCGGCTTCCTGCTGCCGTCCGGCCAGACCTCGAGCGTGTCGCTGACGGGTCCGTTCGGCACCTCCTATTCGGCGTCAGGTCAGCTGTCACTGACGGCGGGCGATGTGGTCGGCTTCTACATCGACAAGCAGTTCTCCTATTACAACGACTCGACCGCAGTGAACTTCAGCCTGACCGCGGTGCCGGAGCCCGCGACCTGGGCGCTGATGATCGGCGGCTTCGGCGCGGTCGGCGGCACGATGCGCCGCCGGCGCACCGCTGGTATGGCGATCGCCTAACTGGTTGTCTCTCAAGTAAAAAGGGCCTCGCCGGAAGACCGGCGGGGCCCTTTTCTTTGCATGTCTTGCAGGTTTGAAGAACTGCCGTAGTCCTGTTTCGATTCGAGACTCCGATCCGGAAGAGTGCGTTGAGAACATTTGGCGTTTGAAGTATAGATTTCCTCAACGATAGATGTGGGGAGATTGTTATGCGCACCACCGGGCTTCTTCCGCTGGCAGCCGTGATCGCGATCGCGCTGGGCACCTCTTCAGCGAGCGCCGCCGTCAACCTCGTAACGAATGGCAGCTTCGAAGATCCGATCAGCACCGGCAACTTCACGACCCTTTCGGGCAATCAGCTGCCGGGCTGGTCGGTCGATACCGGCAATGTCGATGTCGTCCTGCAGCCGCCCTATGTGGCGTTCGATGGCACCCAGGCGCTCGATCTGGTCGGCACCGGTGTCTCGACCGGTTCGATCTCGCAGCAGATCGCGACGGGCACTGGCCTCTATCGGCTGACGTTTGCCTATACCAACAACACGGACAGCAGCGGTCCGTTTTCGGCGACCTACAGCATCGGGGGCGTCACCGGCAGCGTGACGGCCAGCGGCGGCACTAGCGCCAACCCGAACTGGCAGACGATCTCGGTCGATTTCCTGGCGACCGGCGCCACCACGCTGAGCTTCGCCGACACCAGTGGCGCGGGCAACCAGGGCATCTTCCTCGATGCCGTGTCGGTGACCGCGGTCCCCGAGCCTGCGGCTTGGGCGCTGATGATCGGCGGCTTCGGCCTCGTCGGTGGCGCGATGCGCCGCCGCAGCGTGCGCCTCGCTACCGCCTGATCTTTCGCAAACTGCGGATCGGAAGGGCCTCGCCACCGGGTGGCGGGCCTTTTCGCATGGGCGATACACCGGATCGCTGTGTCAAGCGGAGCTTCCCCTTACCGCCGAATCTCTTCGCAACCCTGCGATTTCGCCGGTTGCCCCCCCGGCATCGCGGGGCTAAGCGACCCGGCACGGACCGTGGGCGCGTGCGCGCGCGCTGCGATCGCTTGCCAAAACTCGTTCAGGGGAGCCCCATGGCCAGAAAGAAGATCGCGCTGATCGGCGCAGGCAATATCGGCGGCACGCTCGCGCATCTTGCGGCCAAAAAGGAACTGGGCGACGTCGTGCTGTTCGACGTTGTCGAGGGCGTACCGCAGGGCAAGGCGCTCGACCTGAGCCAGTGCGGCCCGATCGAGGGCTGGGACGCCAAGGTCACCGGTTCGAACGACTATGCCGATATCGCAGGCGCGGACGTCATCATCGTCACCGCCGGCGTCGCCCGCAAGCCGGGCATGAGCCGTGACGACCTGCTCGGCATCAACCTCAAGGTGATGAAGGCGGTAGGCGAGGGCATCAAGGCCAACGCGCCGGATGCGTTCGTGATCTGCATCACCAACCCGCTCGACGCGATGGTCTGGGCGCTGCGCGAATTTTCGGGCCTGCCGCACAACAAGGTCGTCGGCATGGCGGGCGTGCTGGACAGCGCGCGCTTCAGCCATTTCCTAGCGGACGAATTCCAGGTGTCGGTGAAGGACGTCAATACCTTCGTGCTGGGCGGCCATGGCGACACGATGGTGCCGGTGGTGCAATATTCCACCGTCAACGGCATCCCCGTGCCCGATCTCGTGAAGCTGGGCCTTTCGACGCAGGAGCGGATCGACGCGATCGTCAAGCGCACCCGCGGCGGCGGCGGCGAGATCGTCGCGCTGCTGAAGACCGGTTCCGCCTATTACGCGCCGGCCACCAGCGGCATCGCGATGGCGGAAGCCTATCTGAACGACCAGAAGCGGATCCTGCCGTGCGCGGCCTATGTCGAGGGCCAGTACGGGCTCGACGGCCTCTATGTCGGCGTGCCGGTGATGATCGGCGCGGGCGGCGTGGAGAAGATCGTCGAGATCGATCTGGACGAGGAAGCCAAGGGCAACCTGCAGGTTTCGGTCGACGCGGTGAAGGAGCTGCTGGAGGCGTGCAAGGGGATCGACGAGAGCCTCGCGTGATGCGGCTTGCCGTTTTCATGGCTCTCGCCGGTATGGTTGCCTCATCGGCCCAGGCGGAACCGGTGGCAGAATTGCCAAGCGCCGTCGCGACTTTCGAGCGCGTCTGCTTAAGCGGAGGCGTAGATGCGGCCGCTCGGCCGGTCGCTCTGGCTTCGGCGGGTTGGACGAAGGATGCGTCATTATCGGTGAGTGTCGATAAGCTTGGCATCTCCAGGTCCATCAACAAGAACTATGACTTCTCAAAGCCCGAAGCTGCGGAGCAGTGGTCTGCGACGGTCGACAACCGTCCGGCTCGTGTCGTCCTTGCCAGCTTTCCGGTGAAGCGCCGGTATGCGCACCTTTGTGCGCTGGTGGTCGATGATGTTGCGAACGCGATGCCGTACGCTGACTCGTTGAAGGTCGCTTTCAAGACGTTCGGCATCGGCGGCAAAAGTGTCGATCTTGTCCATTATTTCGAATTTGCGGGTAAGATCGCGCCGGAAAGGCATCCGGTTCGGGGTGAAGTATTCACGCGTTCTCTCGCTAGCGGCGCGAAGAACAGCATGCACATTTACGTCGCATACTAGCGTAAGCACAGGACCGAAGGACGCCATATGGCAATTCTCGTCGACAAGAACACCAAGGTCATCACCCAGGGGATGACCGGCAAGACCGGCACTTTCCACACGAAGGCCGCGCTGGATTATGGCACGCAGATGGTCGGCGGGGTGACGCCGGGCAAGGGCGGCACCACGCATGAGGAGCTGGGGCTGCCGAACTTCGACACGGTGGCGGAGGCCGTCGCGGCGACCGGCGCCAACGCATCGGTGATCTATGTGCCGCCGCCCTTCGCCGCGGACTCGATCCTCGAGGCGATCGATGCCGAGGTGCCGCTGATCGTGGCGATCACCGAGGGCGTGCCGGTGCTGGACATGGTGCGCGTGAAGCGCGCGCTGCAGGGCTCGAAGAGCCGGCTGATCGGCCCGAACTGCCCGGGCGTGCTGACGCCGGGCGAATGCAAGATCGGCATCATGCCGGGTTCCATCTTCTCGAAGGGTTCGGTCGGCGTCGTCTCGCGTTCGGGCACGCTAACCTACGAGGCGGTGTTCCAGACAACCAACGAGGGGCTGGGCCAGACGACCGCGGTCGGCATCGGCGGCGATCCGGTGAACGGCACCAACTTCATCGACGTGCTCGAGCTGTTCCTGGCCGACGAGGCGACCAAGTCGATCATCATGATCGGCGAAATCGGCGGATCGGCCGAGGAAGAAGCCGCGCAATTCCTGCAGGACGAGGCGCGTCGCGGCCGCAAGAAGCCGATGGTCGGCTTCATCGCTGGCCGCACCGCGCCCCCCGGCCGGCGCATGGGCCATGCCGGCGCGATCGTTTCCGGCGGCCAGGGTGGTGCCGAGGACAAGATCGCCGCGATGGAAGCGGCCGGCATTCGCGTCAGCCCCAGCCCGTCGGAACTGGGCACCACGCTGTCCGCGCTGCTCAAGGGGTGAGGTGATCGCCCGCGCGGGCGGGCGAAACAGGGTGACGCCGGCCGCCCGGCGTCCCATATCAGGCGCCGGGTGCGCGAGGACGAGATCATGGGTTACGAAGGCCAGGCGTTCGATGAGCTGGAGGGGGTGAGCCCCTCCTTCGCGGAGGCGCTGCACGCGCAGTTCCGGGCGTCGCCCGATAGCGTGGAGCCGGGCTGGCGGCGTTACTTCGCCGGGCTGGAGCAGGCAGTGAGCGGGCCGAGCTGGCAGCGCAAGGGCTGGCCGCCGGTCGAGACCGACGCGCTGACTGCCGCGCTGGACCCCACCCAGTCGGTGGTGCCGGCCAAGGCTGCGCCTGCAAAGCCCGCCGCCGTCTCAGCATCTCCGGCCGCCGCCCAGCCGTCGACTGCAGACATGCAGCAGGCGCTGGCCGATTCGATCCGCGCGATGATGCTGATCCGCACCTATCGCGTGCGCGGGCATCTGGCCGCCGATCTCGATCCGCTGGGCTTGGCCAGGCCGGACCTGCCGGCCGACCTCGCCCCGGAATTCCATGGCTTCTTCGCCAGCGATCTCGATCGGCCAATCTATCTGGGCGGAACCCTGGGGCTGGAAACCGCGACAGTGCGCGAGCTGGTCGAGATCCTGCGCGCGAATTACTGCAGCCATGTCGGCATCGAATATATGCATATCGGCGACGTCGAGGAGCGGCGCTTCCTGCAGGAGCGGATCGAGGGCCGCGACAAGGCGATCAGCTTCACGCCCGAGGGCAAGAAGGCGATTCTATCCAAGGTGATCCACGCCGAGGAATGGGAGAAGTTCCTGGGCCGCAAATATGTCGGCACCAAGCGGTTCGGCCTGGATGGCGGCGAGGCTGCGATCCCGGCGCTTGAGGCGGTGATCAAATATGGCGGCGCCGGCGGCGTCGTCGAAGTCGTGATCGGCATGGCGCACCGCGGCCGGCTGAACGTGCTGTCGAACGTGATGGCCAAGCCCTATCGCGCGATCTTCTCCGAATTTGCGGGCGGCTCCGCCAACCCGGAGGATGTCGGCGGTTCGGGCGATGTCAAATATCACCTCGGCACCTCCACCGATCGCGAGTTCGACGGCAACAAGGTGCATCTCAGCCTGGCGCCCAACCCCTCGCATCTCGAGGCGGTCGATCCGGTCGTGCTGGGCAAGTCGCGCGCCAAGCAGACCAAGCTCGACGACCTGAAGCGCGAGAAGGTGATGCCGATCCTGCTGCACGGCGACGCCGCGTTCGCGGGGCAGGGCGTGGTGATGGAATGCTTCGGCTTTTCCGGGCTCGCCGGCTACAATACCGGCGGCACCGTCCATTTCGTGATCAACAACCAGGTCGGCTTCACCACCAGCCCGCAATTCGCGCGTTCCTCGCCCTACCCCAGCGATATCGCGAAGATGGTGCAAGCACCGATCCTGCACGTGAACGGCGACGATCCCGAGGCGGTGACGTTTGCGTGCAAGGTGGCGACCGAGTTCCGCCAGACCTTCAAGCGCGATGTCGTGATCGACATGTGGTGCTATCGCCGGTTCGGCCACAACGAGGGCGATGAGCCGGGCTTCACCCAGCCGCTGATGTATGACGAGATCCGCCGCCACCAGCCGGTCTCCCGCGTCTATGCCGAGCGGCTGAAGGGCGAAGGCCTGATCGACGATGCCTGGGTCGAACAGCAGACTGCCGAATTCGTCGGCATGCTGGAAACCGAGTTCGAAAGCGCCAAGGGCTACCGCGTCAACAAGGCGGACTGGTTCGAGGGCGACTGGACGGGCTTCGCCGCGCCGCGCGAGGCGATCACCGAGCGCCGCGCCGCGGCCACGGGCGTCGAGCCGCAGCGGATCGCCGAGCTGGCAAAGGTGCTGACGACGCCGCCCGCCGACCTGACGATCCACAAGACGCTGGGCCGCATCCTGGAGGCCAAGCGCCAGATGCTGGAAAGCGGCGAGGGCATCGACTGGGCGACCGCGGAAGCGCTGGCGTTCGGGACCCTTCTGCAACAGGGGCATGGCATCCGCCTGTCCGGCCAGGATTCGGGCCGGGGCACGTTCAGTCAGCGCCATGCGGTGTGGGTCGACCAGAAGGACGGCCACAAATATATTCCGCTATCCTCGCTCAATCGCCGCTTCCAGGTGCTAGACAGTCCGCTGAGCGAGTTCGGCGTGCTGGGCTTCGAATATGGCTATGCGTCCGCCGCGCCCAATACGCTGGTGCTGTGGGAAGCGCAGTTCGGCGATTTCGCCAACGGCGCACAGGTGATTATCGATCAGTTCATCGCCGCGGGCGAGGCCAAGTGGCTGCGCGTGAACGGGCTCGTGATGCTGCTGCCCCATGGTTATGAAGGCCAGGGGCCGGAACACAGCTCGGCCCGGCTGGAGCGCTATCTGCAGCTGTGCGCCGAGGATAATCTGCAGGTCTGCAACATCACCACGCCGGCCAATTATTTCCACGTGCTGCGCCGGCAGCTGATGCGCAATTTCCGCAAGCCGCTCATCATCATGACGCCCAAGTCGCTGCTGCGGCACAAGGCGGCGGTATCGTCGATCGACCAGTTCACCGGCGACAGCCACTTCATGCGGATCCTTTCCGACCCGAAGGCGCCGGCCGATACGGATGTGAATCGGGTGGTGCTGGTTTCCGGCAAGCTGTTCTACGATCTGGCCGATGCGCGCGATGCGGCTGGCGATACGGCGACCAGCATCATCCGGATCGAGCAGATCTATCCGTTCCCGTCCGAAGCGCTGGCGAAGCGGCTGGCGCGGATGCCGCAGCTGGAAACGGTCGTCTGGGCGCAGGAGGAACCGAAGAACAATGGCGCCTGGACGTTCGTCGAGCCGCTGATCGAGGACGTGCTGCGCACCGTGGGCGGCAAGCCGCAGCGTCCCGTCTATGCGGGCCGCAAGGCATCGGCCGCGACCGCGACGGGCCTGGCCCGCAAGCATAACGAGCAGCAGGCGGCGCTCGTCGCCGAGGCGCTCGGCCATGACGTGAAGGACAAGTGACGATGGCGACCGACGTGAAGGTGCCGAGCCTGGGTGAATCGATCACCGAGGCGACGCTGGGCCAATGGCTGAAGCAGCCCGGCGAGGCGGTGAAGGCCGATGAGCCGATCGCCAGCCTCGAAACGGACAAGGTCGCGGTGGAAGTGCCGTCGCCGGTGGCGGGCGTGATGGGCGCGCAGGCGGTGGCGGAAGGCGATACCGTGCAGGTGGGTGCGGTGATCGCGACCGTGGATGCCGGCGCCAGCGCCGCGAGCGCGGCTACCCCAGCCGTCGAGAACCGCACGCCCGTCGGCCAGGCGGAGGCGGCCGCGCCGGCCGAGCCTGCCGCTGCGCCCGATGACGGGGGCGACGATTCGAACCCGAAGACGCTTTCGCCGGCGGTGCGGCGCGCCGTGCTGGAGCATCATCTCGATCCGTCCAAGATCCGCGGCACCGGCCGCGATGGGCGCATCACCAAGGATGACGTGCTGGCTGCCGCCCAGAACCAGCAGGCCGAGGCGAAGGCCCCGACCGCCGCGCCAGCGCCAGCTGCTGCCCAACCGACCGCGACGGCCGCCCCGGCGACCGGCGAGCGCCGCGAGGAACGTGTCCGCATGACGCGCCTGCGCCAGACCGTCGCCAAGCGGCTTAAGGAAGCGCAGAACACCGCCGCCATGCTGACGACGTTCAACGACGTCGACATGACCGAGGTGATGGCCGCGCGCGCCAAGTACAAGGATCTTTTCGAGAAGAAGCATGGCGTGCGGCTGGGCTTCATGGGCTTCTTCGTGAAGGCCGCGTGCCAGGCGCTGCGCGACATCCCCGCGGTCAATGCGTCGATCGAGGGCGACGAGATCGTCTATCGCGACTATGCCGACATCTCGGTCGCGGTCTCCGCGCCGCAGGGGCTGGTCGTGCCGGTGATCCGTGATGCGCAGACGCTGTCGGTGGCCAGCATCGAGAAGACGATCGGCGATTTCGGCAAGCGCGCCAAGGACGGCACGCTGAAGATGGACGAGATGAAGGGCGGCACCTTCACTATTTCCAACGGCGGCGTGTTCGGATCGCTGATGTCGACCCCGATCATCAATCCGCCGCAGTCGGCCGTGCTGGGTCTGCACCGGATCGAGGAACGGCCGGTGGTGATCGACGGCCAGATCGTGGCGCGGCCGATGATGTATCTGGCGCTGAGCTACGACCACCGCCTGATCGACGGCCGCGAGGCAGTCACTTTCCTGGTGGCGCTGAAGAACGCGATCGAGGATCCGACACGGCTGCTGATCGATCTGTAAGGTTCAACAATGAAGTCACCCCGGCGCGAGCCGGGGTCTCCCGCGACGGGAGACTCTCCTGCCGCAAGAGATGCCAGCCCGCGCTGGTATGACGCGGAAGGAAGCAAGATGGCTGATTATGATTTCGACGTTCTGGTGATCGGTGCCGGACCCGGCGGCTATGTCGCGGCGATCCGCGCGGCGCAGCTGGGGCTGCGGGTGGCGTGCGCCGAGGCGCGCGAGACGCTGGGCGGGACCTGCCTGAACGTCGGCTGCATCCCTTCGAAGGCGCTGCTGCACGCCAGCCACCTGTACGAGGAAGCGCATGACGGCACGCTGGCGAAGTTCGGCGTGAAGACTGCAGGCGTCGAGCTTGACCTGGAAGCGATGCACGGCCAGCGGCGCGACGCGGTCAAGGGGCTGACCGGCGGCATCGAATTTCTGTTCAAGAAGAACAAGGTGGAATGGCTGAAGGGCCGCGCCACCTTCGTCTCCGCCGATACGGTGACGGTCGGCGAGCGGACCGTGCGCGCCAAGGATATCGTGATCGCCACCGGATCGACGGTGACGCCGCTGCCGGGCGTGACGGTGGATCACGAAGCGATCGTCGATTCCACGAGCGCGCTGGAACTGTCGCAGGTGCCGGGCCACATGGTGGTGATCGGTGGCGGCGTGATCGGGCTGGAGCTGGGATCGGTCTGGCGCCGGCTGGGTGCGAAGGTGACGGTGGTCGAATATCTCGATCAGCTGCTGCCGGGGATGGACGGCGAGATCCGCAAGGAAGCCGCCAAGATCTTCAGGAAGCAGGGCATGGATCTGAAGCTTTCGACCAAGGTGACGGGCGCGGTGCGCGACGGCGCCGGCGTGTCGCTGACGGTTGAGCCCGCGCAGGGGGGTGCTGCGGAGACGATCGCGGCCGATATCGTGCTGGTGGCGATCGGGCGGCGGCCGAACACCGAAGGGCTGGGGCTGGACAAGGTTGGCCTTGCCGTCAACCAGCGCGGCCAAGTCGAGATCGATCATGACTTCCGCACCAAGGTGCCCGGCATCTGGGCGATCGGCGATGTCGCGCCCGGCCCGATGCTGGCCCACAAGGCCGAAGACGAAGGCGTGGCCGTGGCCGAGAATATCGCCGGTCACACCGGCATTGTGAACCACGACGTGATCCCGAGCGTGGTCTATACTTATCCGGAAATCGCCGGTGTCGGCCTGACCGAGGAGCAGGCGCGCGAGACGGGCGAGATCAAGGTCGGCAAGTTCCCGATGGCGGGCAACAGCCGCGCCAAGACGATCGCCGACACCACGGGCTTCGTGAAGGTAATCGCCGATGCGAAGACCGATCGCGTGCTGGGTGCCTGGATCATCACCTCGCTGGCGGGCACGATGATCGCGCAGGTGGCACAGGCGATGGAGTTCGGCGCGACGTCCGAGGATATCGCCTATACCTGCCACGCGCACCCCACCCATTCGGAGGCGATCAAGGAAGCGGCGATGGGCGTGCAGGGCAAGCCGATCCACGTCTGATCCGGCCGCGCCATGCGCCCCCGCAAGCTGCTGACGCGGATCCATGTCTGGATCGGCTGGATCGTCGGCGTGCAGATCCTGCTGTGGGTGGCCAGCGGGCTGTTCATGACGATTCCGTCGATAGAACGGGTGCGCGGCGAGCATCTGCGCCGCCCGCCCGCGCCGATCGCGATCCCGGCCGGCTTTGCGCCGCGACTGGCGCTGGTGCCGGCCGCGCGCCCGATCAAGTCGCTGGGCATCGAGATGCGTCTGGGCCGACCCTTCTGGGTGATCCGGTTCGCGGATGGCGGCGGTGCGCTGGCGAGTCCGGCTTCCGGGCGGCTGCTGCCGCCGATCGGCGCGCGCGCGGCGCTGGCGCTGGCGCTGGCGGATTATGCGGGCGCGGCACGCGTGGCGGGTGTGTCACGCGTCGATCCGTCGCGGCCGCCGGGCGACTATCGGCGTGACGAGCCGGCCTGGCAGGTGCGGCTGGACGACGGCACCAACCTGTATGTCGATGCCGGCACCGGCGCGGTCATGATGCGCCGGACCGGGCTGTGGCGCGCCTATGAC
Organism: Sphingomonas canaveralia; assembly: GCF_047238125.1. NCBI lineage: Bacteria > Pseudomonadati > Pseudomonadota > Alphaproteobacteria > Sphingomonadales > Sphingomonadaceae > Sphingomonas > Sphingomonas canaveralia. Next base: position 1,899,029 of record NZ_JBDFMH010000001.1, on the reverse strand, counting down.
CTGATGTGGGGACTGCACATCATGGATTGGCGCGGCCGTGAGGATTTCAATCATCCGTTGCTGATCGGCGCCGCGGCGCTGTCGTTGGCCAGCATCATGGCCGGGCTCGTGCTGTTGCCCTTCACCATCCGGCGCCGGCGGAACAGGCATGGCGGATCGGCCGTTCGGTAGACGAAACGATCGACGGAGAAACCAGGTGATGAAGCTTTTCCCGGCGCTGGCAGTGGCCGGAATCATGCTCGCGGGCTGCGGTCCGAAGGAGATCGCGCTGCCCGCCGACCCGATCGACAAGGCGGCGACCTGCGGGGTCGTCGCCGCGGCCAATGCCCGGGCTGGTACCAAGGATCTGAAGGCGGAACTGACCCTCGATCAGCAGGGCCAGATCCTGCACTATGCTTTGCTGGCAGGCGAGGATGGCGAGACATTCTCCCAGGATCGGGTGACCAAGGTGGTCGAGCGGATGCCGGTGCTGGAAGGCGACATCACTGGCGGCAAATGGCAGCCGCTGGTCGCGCAGTGCGCCGCCGCCTTCCCGCAGACGAAGGTGGCGGATGTGACGCTGCCCGCCGATCCGCTCGAGGCGCAGACCGGCTGTTATGTGCTGGGGCAGTTCATGGCTAAGGCGCTGGCCGCCCAGGCCAATCTCTACACTGACAAGCTGACCGAGTATGGCGCCATGAACCGCAAGCTGGATACGCGGATCGGATCGGGCTTCCGCCGCCAGGGCGTGGCGCAGGGCGATGAAGCGCAGGCCGCGCGCAAGGATGCTTTGGGCGAGGCCGCCAAGCTAGGGCCGCCCGCCAGGGTGATGCAGGCCTGCCTGGACAAATATGCCTGATCGGACGCGCTGAGATGGCTGCGGGGGGCGGCATCGCGGCGGTGGCGGAAATCGGTCTCGCCTTTCGGCTGCTCGACATGGCGGGCATCGCCGTGTTCGCCGCGTCCGGTGCGTTGGCGGCGGCGCGGCGCGGTCAGACGCTGGTCACCTTTGCGTTCTTCGCCGCGGTCACCGGCACTGGCGGCGGCACGGTGCGCGATCTGTTGATCGATGCGCCGGTCTTCTGGATGCACGAGCCGGCGGTGCTGGGCATCTGCCTGACGATGGCGGCGCTCGTCTATTTCACGCCCGCCAGGCTGTGGAGCCCGAAGGCGCTCGACTGGTTCGATGCGCTGGGGCTGGCGGCGTATGCGGTCTATGGTGCCGCAAAGGCGCTCGCGTTTGGCATCCCGCCGCTGCCCGCGGCGATGATGGGTGTGGTGACCGCCTGCATGGGCGGCATCATCCGCGATGTGCTGGCTGAAGAGCCATCGATCCTGCTGCGGCCCGAACTCTATGTGACGGCGGCGGCGCTGGCATCGGCTGCGTTCGTGGGGCTGAGCCTGATCGGCCTGCCGGTGCCGCTGGCCGCCGCGATCGGCGTGATTGCCGGCTTCGCCCTGCGCGCCGCCGCGATCGCGCGAGGGCTGAAGCTGCCGGCCTATCGCGACCGCTGACCGGCTGCCTGCTCGCGCGCGATCAGCCGTTCGACGATGCGGCGTGCGTGCAGCGCGGGCTTGTCGGCAAGCACCGAGATCTCGGGGGCGAGCCGGCTTTCGTCGTCAAGCTGGCGTTCGATCGCGCCCAGAGCGATCACGTCCTGCATCCGCACCTCGATGTCCATCGCATGCAGCCTGGCGTCGAACTCCGCATCGCCCAGCCGGAAATCGCGGGTCGTGGTCGAGAAATAATGGGTCGAGCGTGGCGTTTCCGGCGTGATCGCATGGACCGCCAACATCGTACCGAGATAGCGGCCTTCGCCGTCCGCCCCTGCCGTCTCCCGAACCACCGGGCCGCTATAGGTGAGCGCCGGCGATTTGAAGACCGATGCAAGTTGCTGATCGACCCGCGGGCCCGCATCGGGAAAGCACCAAGCGTTGAAGGCCGATAGCTCGGTATCGGTGGATATCCGTGCCGAGCGAAGCTCCGCTTCGCTCACAACCACATCGACCGGGGTCTCGGTCCAGGCGGCATCTTCGACATAGGCGCCGTGGAGGAAGCTGATGTGGCTGAGATCCTGGAGATTTTCGATCAGCAGCGGATAGCGGGCAGGGACGGGATAATGTTCGGCCGGGGTCGCATTCCACCCCTCGGTCAAGCCCATCTCCGCATGGTCGGGAATGTGCGCCGGATCCGCCGCGGCGGGATCGCCCATCCAGACCCAGATCCACTGCCACCGCTCAATCGCCGGATAGGTGCGGACGCGCATCTGGTTGCCGGGGCTCGCTTGGGTGGGCACCCGTAGGCAGCTGCCGTCGGCCGCGAAGGTTATGCCATGATAAGCGCACTGCACGGCATCGCCCACGCGCCGTCCCATCGCGAGCGGCAGGCGACGATGCGGACAGAGGCCTGCCATCGCCACCGGATCGCCCGCTTCGGTGCGATACAGGAGCAGCGGTTCGTCCAGGATGCGGCGATCGACGAATCCCGCGTCCAATTCCGCTGACAGGGCCGCGACGTACCAGCAGTCGCGGACGAAGACGTGACCGGGCTTGAACGGATACATTGCTGGCCTCCACCTGCAGGTCGGCAGGCTCGGCCGCGGTTCAAGGCGGCGCAAGCTGCCGATTTGGCGAGTGAAAGCGGCGCCCCCTGGATCAGAAGCCCAGCCGGCCGATCAACGTCGACAGCAATGCACGATCGCGCGGGGTGGGGGCGGCGGCGGGTGACGGGCATTCGAGGCAACGGACCTGGATCGCCGGGCCGGCCAGCAGCGAGCGGACATCGCCAAGCGCCATCGCCAGCATCGCTTCGGGCCGGCGCGCGGCGCGGGTGAAAGGATCGAGCGCCACGTCCTCGCCGGCGTCGCGGCGCGGTTCGATCAGGTCGCGCACCATTTCGCGGAACTGGCTCGGCTCGCGTTCGATGAAGACCGGACGGACCTTTGCCGGATCGAGCTTCGCACGACGCGCGGCATCCGCAATCGCATCGTCGAGCCCGCCGAACTGATCGACGAGCCCGATCTGCCGCGCAGTCCCGCCCGCCCACACGCGGCCTTGACCGATCTCGTCGACGCGGGTGATCGGCAGGTTGCGCGATCGTGCGACCAGGCCTGTGAAGCGGCGATAGATATCCTCGATGCTGCCTTGCACCAGCGCGTCGAACACGGGCGAGGTGCCGCGCAGCACATCGGGCTCGCCCGACAGTGGCGTCGTGCCCACGCCATCCGCGGCCAGGCCCAGCTTGTCGAGCGTGCCGGCAAAGGTGGGGATGATGCCGAACACGCCGATCGAGCCGGTGACCGTCGAAGGCTCGGCAAAGATGCGGTCGGCCGGGGTCGACACCCAGTAGCCGCCTGACGCGGCAAGCGATCCCATCGACACGACGACCGGCAGGCCGCGCCGCTTGGCTTCCAATATGGCGGAGCGGATGCGTTCGGACGCCGCGACCGATCCGCCCGGGGAATCGACCCGGACGACGAGTGCCTTGAGCGGCTTTTCGGCAAGCGCCTTCAGCAGCAGGCGAGAGATTGTGTCGCCGGCGGCGGTGCCGGGCCCGGCCTGGCCATCGACGATGGTGCCGGCGATGGTCAGCACGCCGATCTGGTCGCCGGTCGCCTTTTCCGGGTTTGCGGATGCCCAGCGGTCGAGCGGAATCGCGGAATAGCCATCAGGCTGCTTGTCGGTCGCCGCACCTGCGACCTGCGCCACGCGCTTGCCGAACGCGGTGCGATCGCCGAGCTTGTCGACGAGCCCAGCCTGGAGCGCGGCCTGCGCGCCTTTACCGCCGGCCCGGGCGAGTGCGAGCTGCGGCGCGGCGACATAGGGTGCGATCGCGGCGCGGGGGCGGGCGGCGCGGACCTCGTCCTGCCAGCTCTGCCACAGCGCATCGGCCAGCGCCTGGTTGGCCTCGCGCGCCTCCGGCGACTGATCCTGGCGGATGAAGGGTTCCACCGCCGACTTGAATGCGCCAACCTTGTAGATCTTCGGGCTGACGCCCAGCTTGTCGAGCAGCCCCTTGTAATAGAGCTGCGCGCCGCCCGGACCCTGCACCAGCACGGCACCAAGCGGATCGAGCCAGATCTCGCTGGCATGCGCGGCGAGCTGATAGCCATCGTCAGAATAGCCGGTGGCATAAGCGAAGACCGGCTTGCCGGCGCGCCGCACCCGATCCACGGCCTCGCCCGCGGCCGCGATTGTGGCCTGGCCGCCCCCGAGGAAGCTGTCGAGATCGAGCACGACCGCTTTCACCGAACCGCTCCTGGCCGCAGCATTGAGCGATCGCGTCAGATCGCGCAGGCGATGCTCGCGCACAACCGGGCCGGCGCCGGCCAGCGACGCGAACGGATCGGCTTCGGCGGGCTGCTCGACCAGCGTGCCATCCAGCCGCACGACCAGCGCGCCGCTGCTCGCGGCGATGGGCTGCGGCGCATAGGACAGCAATGCGAACAGCGTGCCGAAGAAGATCAGTAGCAGCAGCAGGACGAGCGCGTCCTTGATCGCGACCAGCAGCTTCCAGAAGGCGCGGATCAATCGCCAGGCACCGCCACGGCCCCGCATCGGCGGAGCGGGAGAAAAGGCATCGGGCCGCGCGGTATAATCTGTCATGCGCAGCATATAGGCCGCCATTGTTCGGGCGCGAAGGGCGTCTCGTCGAAAAGCCTCGTCCTTTTCGGGACAGGCTGCTTGACGACGCGCTCGAGCCGCCCATATGGGCGGCGTTGGCACTCGCGCACGCAGAGTGCTAACAAGCGAATCACAAAGGGGTGGCGGGTGTGATTCCGGCGTCCCTGAACAACGAGGAGCCTACTCCATGAACTTCCGTCCGCTGCACGATCGCGTGCTGGTGCGCCGCGTCGAGGCCGAGGAAAAGACCGCAGGCGGGATCATCATTCCCGACACGGCGAAGGAAAAGCCGCAGGAAGGCGAAGTCGTCGCCGCCGGCACCGGCGCCAAGGACGATACCGGCAAGGTGACCCCGCTGGACGTGAAGGCCGGCGACAAGATCCTGTTCGGCAAGTGGTCCGGCACCGAGGTGAAGATCAACGGCGAAGACCTGCTGATCATGAAGGAAAGCGACATCCTGGGGATCGTCGGCTGACCAGCCCCGCCGTCCACCACGGACGGTTCGAACTTCGTGAATTCTCTAGACTGAAAGGGTAGCCAAGATGGCAGCCAAGGACGTGAAATTCAGCCGTGACGCGCGCGAGCGCATCCTGCGCGGCGTCGATATCCTCGCCGATGCGGTGAAGGTGACACTGGGGCCGAAGGGCCGCAACGTCGTGATCGACAAGAGCTTCGGCGCGCCGCGCATTACCAAGGACGGCGTCACCGTCGCCAAGGAGATCGAGCTCAAGGACAAGTTCGAGAACATGGGCGCGCAGATGCTGCGCGAAGTGGCCTCGAAGACCAACGACGTCGCCGGTGACGGCACCACCACCGCCACCGTGCTGGCCCAGGCGATCGTGCGCGAGGGCATGAAGTCGGTTGCCGCCGGCATGAACCCGATGGATCTGAAGCGCGGCATCGATCTGGCCGTGACCAAGGTCGTCGAGGATCTGAAGGGCCGTTCGAAGCCGGTTTCGGGTTCGAAGGAAGTCGCTCAGGTCGGCATCATCTCGGCCAATGGCGACACCGTCGTCGGCGAGAAGATCGCCGAGGCGATGGAAAAGGTCGGCAAGGAAGGCGTGATCACCGTCGAGGAGGCCAAGGGTCTCGAGTTCGAGCTGGATGTCGTCGAAGGCATGCAGTTCGACCGCGGCTATCTCTCGCCCTACTTCATCACCAATCCCGAGAAGATGTCGGTCGAGCTTCAGGACCCCTACATCCTGATCCACGAGAAGAAGCTGTCAAACCTGCAGGCGATGCTCCCGATCCTGGAAGCCGTCGTCCAGTCCGGCCGTCCGCTGCTGATCATCGCCGAGGACATCGAGGGTGAGGCGCTGGCGACCCTGGTCGTCAACAAGCTGCGTGGTGGCCTGAAGGTCGCCGCCGTCAAGGCGCCTGGCTTCGGCGATCGCCGCAAGGCGATGCTCGAGGACATCGCGATCCTGACCAAGGGCGAGATGATCTCCGAGGACCTCGGCATCAAGCTCGAGAACGTCACCGTCGGCATGCTGGGCACCGCCAAGCGCGTCACGATCGACAAGGACAACACCACCATCGTCGATGGCGCGGGTGAGTCCGATGCGATCAAGGGCCGCGTGGAAGCGATCCGTCGCCAGATCGAGAACACCACCAGCGACTATGACAAGGAGAAGCTCCAGGAGCGTCTTGCCAAGCTCGCCGGCGGCGTTGCCGTGATCAAGGTCGGCGGCTCGACCGAGGTCGAGGTGAAGGAGCGCAAGGACCGCGTCGACGACGCGCTGCACGCGACCCGCGCCGCGGTCGAGGAAGGCATCGTTCCGGGCGGCGGCACTGCGCTGCTCTATGCCACCAAGGCGCTGGAAGGCTTCAAGGGCGCGAACGACGACCAGACCCGCGGTATCGATATCGTCCGCAAGGCGCTCTACGCGCCGGTCCGCCAGATCGCGCAGAATGCCGGTCATGATGGTGCGGTGATCTCGGGCAAGCTGCTCGAGGGCAATGATCCGACGCAGGGCTTCAACGCCCAGACCGACACCTACGAGAACCTCGTCACGGCCGGCGTGATCGACCCGACCAAGGTCGTCCGCACCGCGCTGCAGGATGCGGCCTCGGTCGCCGGTCTGCTGATCACCACCGAAGCGGCCGTCTCGGACGCTCCGGAAGACAAGGCCGCCGCCGGCGGCATGCCGGGTGGCGGCATGGGCGGCATGGGTGGCATGGGCGGGATGGACTTCTAAGTCCGCACCGCTCGGCCATAGCGTCGAACACGGGAAGGGCCGGGGGAAACCTCCGGCCCTTCTGCGTTCGGATGGCACCGCGCAGGATCGCGCACTGTGACATGATCCGGTCTATCGTCAGCTTATCGCCGACGAACTTCCCACGATCGATTTCGGCACCGACGAGAAGTTCGAGCTGCCCGATGGTCATCAGGACGATGGCGAGCGGCTCGCTGTTCCGCGTAGGATCTCTTGGATACTGTCATTGCATGCGACGCGGCCGTCGCTCGACGTTGCCAACCATCACGCAGAAATCTTCACGCGCGACTAGATCGCGTTGGTTTCCTCGGGGATGTCGCGCGCGGGAAGCGCGGCGTCGTCGGGCGAGGTATCGAGCATGTTCGCGGCGTCGTTCAGCGCTTCCGCCTCCTCGGCGGTCTCGGGTGGAACGCGCTCGCACCCAGGCAGCATCACCGCCGCCAGCGCCAATCCGATCAATCCGATCCGCATGCCTGTCTCCTAAGCTTGGCTCCGCAAGACAGCAGATGCGGCGGACAAAGAAAAGGGCCGCGCCGCACGCTGCGGTCGCGGCCCTCACGATCCGGCCCCGAGAGGGCCGGGCAATCACATCGCGTTGTCGAGGTCCGATGCGGTCCGCTCCGCGCCATTCTCGATGGCCGAGCCGGTGGCTTCCGCGCCCGCGGCGACGTCGGCCGCGCCGTTCTCGATCGCAGCGCCGGTCGCGTCGAGCGCTTCGCCGGTTTCCTGCACCGCTTCGGACGCAGTCGCGTTCACGTCAGCGGCGATCGCATCGGCGGCCTGACCGGTCTCGTTCTGAGCGTTCTGGCTGCAGGCAGCGAGGCCCAGGGCGGCAAGGGCGAGGATCGGCAGCGCAGTCTTCATGTCAGTCATCCTTTCAGGTCGTTGAACAGATACGAAAGCTTGGGCTGATCCGTGGTTGCGTCGGGCTCCGCCGGCGCGTCGGGGGTCTGAGCCGAGGGCACGGGATCAGCGGTCGTGGCAGGTGCGGACGGATCCGCTACCGGCGCCGGCTCGGCCGGTTCGGGCGTTGTCGGATCGACACTCGCGGGCGCCGGATCGACGTCCTCGCTCCGCTCGGTATCGGCAATCTCCGCCTCGCGCCGCTGCAGATAAGCCGAGCGTGCCGAGGCATAGGGATCGAGGCTGGATTCGAGGAAAGCGTCCGCGCCGCTTTCGGTGAGCGTGGCGCGCGTATCGAGAACCGACAGCGCGGTGATCCCGGCCTGTTCGGCGAAGTCGAGGTTCACGCACTGGTTCAGGCAGATGCGATAGGGATCGGCGAAGAAAGCCACGCCGGTGCCGACGCCGTCGCGCACGGTGGACGGGCCAAGCACGGGCAGGACGACATAGGCGCTCGACTTCACGCCCCAGCGTGCGAGCGTCTGGCCGAAATCCTCCGGCTTCGGCTTCAGCCCCAAATCGGTCGCGTGATCGGCGAGCCCACCGACGCCCAGCGTGGTGTTGATCAGGAAGCGGCCGAGATTGTTGAACGCAGGCCCCGGCTTGCCCTGCAGCAGGTTATTGATGAACGACCAGGGTTCGGAGAGGTTGGCGAAAATCGCATGAATGCCGCGGCGGGCGGGGCGCGGCGTGACGAAGCGATAGACCGACGAGGCCGGCTTCAGCAGTACCTTGTCCACGCCCTGATTGAAGCCCCAGATCCCGCGGTTGAGTGACTCGTACGGATCACCCTCGGTCGGTCCGGCAGGCGGCAGGGGGGCATCGGCATCAGCCTCGGTAGTCGCATCGACCGGCGCTTCAGTCGGCGCGGGCGCAGCCGATGGCTGAGCGATCGCAGGACCTGCGACGAACGCTAACGCAGCGGCACCGACAAGCAAATGCATCATTGATCCTGCACAATGGTCGGTCAGCCCGCCTGCGGATCGCCTGCCATAGGGCTTGGGCGTGCACAAGCGGCTTGCGCGCATATAAAGATATCTTTATATCCTTATGTCGATGCGCCAAGCCCTTGATATCTTCCGCGCCCTTGCCGATCCTACGCGCCTGCGGATCGTGGCATTGCTGCGTGCGATGGAACTGTCGGTGGGCGAACTGGCACAGGTGCTCGGGCAGAGCCAGCCGCGCGTATCACGCCATGTGAAGATTCTGGTCGATGCCGGCCTTGCCGATCGTCGCAAGGAGGGTAGCTGGGTGTTCCTGGCCCTCGGCGACGCTGCACGCATCGCCCCGCTGCTCGCGGCGCTGGATGGGTGGGACGGCGGCTTCGACTGGGCGGCGACGGATCTCGCCCGGCTGGCGGCGGTGCGGGCCGACCGGGCCGCTGCCGCCGAACGTTATTTCGCGGTCCAGGCCGGCAATTGGGATGCGATCCGCTCGCTCCATGTCGCCGAGAGCGCGGTCGAAGCCGCGATCAAGCAGGTGCTGGGGCGGGAATCGATCGGCCGATTGGTCGATGTCGGCACTGGTACCGGGCGGATGATCGCGCTGTTGGGCGGCGCGGCGCACCACGCGCTGGGGGTCGATCGCAGCCCGGAGATGCTGCGCATGGCCCGATCGAAGCTTGCGGAGATCGGGCTCGATCGCGCCGAGCTGCGCCAGGGCGACATGTACGCGCTGCCGCTGGCGGGCGAGAGTGCCGATACGGTGATCCTGCACCAGGTGTTGCATTATGCGCAGCAGCCGGCGGCGGCGATCGCAGAAGCGGCGCGATTGTTGAGCGGCGGCGGACGGCTGCTGATTGTGGATTTCGACAGCCACGACCGGGAGGAACTGCGCGCACAGGACGCGCATGCCCGGCTGGGCTTTGCCGACGATCAGCTGGCCGGCTGGTTTGCCGCCGCCGGCCTTGCGCTGGAGGCGGTCGAGCGGCTCGAGGGCGGCGCTTTGACGGTGAAACTATGGCTCGGGCGGCGGCCCGCGCGCGACGAGAGGATTGCGGCATGACCTTCACCCTGACCCAGCTCGAGGAAGCGCGCCGCGCGCTCGACGCGCCGCTTTATGCCGATCTGGCGGGCGATGCCGAAGTGAGCTTCGAATTCTTCCCGCCCAAGACGGCGAAGATGGAAGAGACGCTGTGGCATGCGGTCGAGACGCTGGCGCCACTGGCCCCGCGGTTCGTATCGGTCACCTATGGCGCCGGCGGATCGACGCGCGAACGCACCCATGCCACCGTCGCGCGGATTGTGCGCGAGACGAACGTGCCTGCCGCGGCTCACCTGACCTGCGTCGATGCGTCGAAGGCCGAGATCGCGGAGGTCGCGGACGCCTATTGGCATGCAGGTGTGCGCCACATCGTCGCGCTGCGCGGCGATCCGCCGCGTGAGGGCGAGCGCTTCGTGCCCCACCCCGAAGGCTATCAGAGCGCGGCCGAGCTGGTGGCGGGGCTGCGCGCGTTGCACCCGTTCGAGATTTCGGTTGCCGCCTATCCCGAATGCCATCCCGAAGCGCATTCGGCCGACAGCGACGTCGACAATCTGAAGCGCAAGCTGGATGCCGGTGCCACTCGCGCGATCAGCCAGTTCTTCTTTTCGCCCGATGCCTATTTCCGCTTCCAGGACCGGGTAGCGGCGGCCGGCATCGATGCGGAGATCGTGCCCGGCATCCTGCCCGTGTCCAACGTGGCCCAGACCCGCAAGTTCGCCGGCATGTGCGGCGCGGCGATCCCGGCTTGGATGGACCGGTTGTTCGAAGGGCTCGACGATCATCCCGCCACGCGCCAGCTGGTGGCCGCCACGGTGGCGGCGGAGATGTGCCGCAAGCTCTATGCAGGCGGCGTGCGCCAGCTTCACTTCTACACGCTCAACCGGGCCGAGCTCGCCTACGCGATCTGTCACCTGCTGGGGAAGCGGCCGGTCACGCCGATCACGTCGCTCGAGGAAGCCGCCTGATGCTGATCCCCTCTGCCGCCGCGCGGCGCCTGCGCGAACAGGCTGCCGACCGCATTTTGCTGACCGATGGCGCGTTCGGCACGATGATCCAGGCGTACAAGCTCGACGAGGCCGGCTATCGCGGCGACATCGACACCGGCCACGACCAGAAGGGCAATAACGACCTGCTGGTGCTGACCCAGCCGCAGGTGATCGACGAGATCACCCGCGCCTATCTGGAGGCGGGATCGGACATCGTGTCGACCAACACGTTCAACGCCAACACCATCAGCCAGGCCGATTACGGGGCCGAGCATCTGGTGCACGAGATGAACCTCGCCGCGGCCCGCATCGCGCGCAAGGCAGCGGACGATTTCGAGGCGCAGGACGGCCGCCCGCGTTTCGTGGCCGGCGCGATCGGGCCGACCAACAAGACGCTGTCTCTGTCTCCGGACGTGAACGACCCCGGTTACCGTGCGATCGATTTCGACACGCTGAAGTCGGTCTATGCCGAGCAGACCGAAGCGCTGCTTGATGGCGGCGCGGATTTCATCCTGATCGAGACGATCTTCGACACGCTGAACGCCAAGGCTGCGATCATGGCTGCGCTGGAAGTGGGCAAGAAGCGCGCCCACGAGGTGCCGCTGATGATCTCGATGACGATCACCGACATGTCCGGCCGCAACCTTTCCGGCCATTCGATCGAGGCATTCTGGTATGCGGTGCGCCATGCCCGGCCGCTGACGATCGGGCTCAACTGCTCGTTCGGGGCGGATCTGCTGCGGCCGCACGTGCAGGCGCTATCGGGCATCGCCGATACGCTGCTAATGGCCTATCCGAATGCGGGCCTGCCCAACGATCTGGGCGAATATGACGAGCAGCCGGCCACCACAGGCGGCATGATTGGCGATTGGGCGACCAGCGGGCTGATCAACATCGTGGGCGGCTGCTGCGGATCAACCCCGGCGCATATCGCCGCGATGGCGCGCGCGGTCTCGTCCAAGCCGCCGCGCGCGCTGCCGGCCGATTGCGGGCGTACCAAGCTGAGCGGGCTCGATCCGTTCGTGATGGCGGCCTGAAGCCTTTTTTGGTCACCCCTGCAAAGGCAGGGGCCCATGGCTGTGGCCGCGAACGGTCCCTGTCATGGTGAGAGACATGGACCCCTGCCTGCGCAGGGGCGACGATGATTTTTGATGGATCGAAGCAAATGGCCACCGCACCCGTGATCGAAGACCCAGCCGAGCAGACCGCGCCGCAGAGCGCCCAGTTCGTCAATATCGGCGAGCGCACCAACGTGACCGGATCTGCGGCATTCAAGAAGCTGATCATGGCCGGCGACTATGCCAGGGCGGTCGAGGTCGCGCGCCAGCAGGTCGAAAACGGCGCGCAGGTGATCGACGTCAACATGGACGAAGGCCTGCTCGATGCGGAGGTGGCGATGACCACCTTCCTGAAGCTGATCGCCGCCGAGCCCGATATCGCGCGCGTGCCGGTGATGATCGACAGTTCCAAGTGGAGCGTGATCGAGGCGGGGCTGAAGTGCGTTTCCGGTAAGCCGATCGTCAATTCGATCAGCATGAAGGAAGGCGAGGCTGAGTTCCTGAGCTACGCCCGGAAGGTCATGGCCTATGGCGCCGCGGTCGTCGTGATGGCGTTCGACGAAGTCGGTCAGGCGGATACGCGGGCGCGGAAAGTCGAGATTTGCAGCCGCGCCTATGCGCTGCTGACCGGGATCGGGTTCGACCCGGCCGACATCATCTTCGATCCCAACATCTTCGCGGTCGCCACCGGGATCGATGAGCATAAACGCTACGCGATCGACTTCATCGAAGCGTGCCGCGACATCAAGGCGGCGTGCCCGGGCGTCCACATCTCGGGCGGTGTCTCCAACCTGTCGTTCAGCTTCCGCGGCAACGAGCCGGTGCGCCGCGCGATGCACTCGGTGTTCCTCTACCATGCCATCCAGGCGGGGATGGACATGGGCATCGTCAATGCCGGCCAGCTCGACGTGTATGATGCGATCGACGCCGTGCTGCGCGAGGCGTGCGAGGATGTCATCTGGGATCGCCGCGAGGACGCGACTGATCGGCTGATCACGCTGGCAGAGAAATATCGTGGCACCGATGCGGTGGCGGACAAGGCGGCGGAGGAATGGCGCGGCTGGCCGGTGACCAAGCGGCTGGAACATGCGCTGGTGAAGGGAATCGACGCCTATGTCGTCGAGGATACCGAGGAGGCGCGGCTGCTGCACGCACGGCCGATCGAAGTGATCGAAGGGCCGCTGATGGACGGCATGAACGTCGTCGGCGATCTGTTCGGATCGGGCAAGATGTTCTTGCCCCAGGTCGTGAAGTCCGCGCGCGTGATGAAGAAGGCGGTCGCGCACCTGCTGCCCTATATCGAAGCGGAGAAGGTGGAAGGCACCCGCGCCAAGGGCCGGATCGTGATGGCGACCGTGAAGGGCGACGTGCACGATATAGGCAAGAATATCGTCGGCGTGGTCCTGCAGTGCAACGGCTATGAGGTGATCGATCTCGGCGTGATGGTGCCGTGGATGAAGATCCTGGAAGCCGCCAACGAGAATGATGCCGACATGATCGGCCTTTCCGGCCTGATCACCCCCTCGCTCGACGAGATGGTGACCGTGGCGCAGGAAATGGCGCGATCGAAGATGACGATGCCGTTGCTGATCGGCGGTGCGACCACGTCGAAGGTGCATACCGCGCTCCGGATCGCGCCCGCCTATGACGGGCCGGTGGTGCATGTGCTGGATGCCAGCCGCGCGGTGGGCGTGGCTTCGACACTGATGTCCGACACGCAGCGCGACGGCTTCGTCGAGCGGACGGCGGCCGATTATGAGGCGGTGCGGGTAGCGCGCGCGAACAAGGGGCAGAATGATCTTTCGCCGCTGGCGGTGGCGCGGGGCAACGCGTTTGTCGCGGATTTCGCCCAAAAGCCGGCCGCGCCGAGCCAGCCGGGCGTGCATCTGTTCGAGGATTGGCCGCTGGCCGACCTGCGCGAGACGATCGACTGGACGCCGTTCTTCCGCGCATGGGAACTGGCCGGCAATTACCCTGCCATCCTGGACGACGCGATCGTGGGCGAAAGCGCGCGCGGCCTGTTTGCCGACGCGCAGGCGATGCTCGACCGGATCATTGCTGAGAACTGGCTGACTGCGAAGGGCGTGGCCGGCTTGTGGCCGTGCGCGCGCGAGGGCGATGACATCATCGTCGAAGGCCAGCGGCTGCCGATGCTGCGCCAGCAGATCGCCAAGCGCGAGGGGCGGGCGAACATGTGCCTGGCCGATTTCATTGACCCGGCGGGGGACTGGATCGGCGGCTTTGCGGTCGGCATCCACGGCATCGAGCCGCACATCGCCGCCTTCAAGGCCGCGCACGACGATTATCAGGATATCCTGCTGAAGGCGCTGGCAGACAGGCTGGCCGAAGCCTTTGCCGAGCGTCTGCACCAGCATGTCCGCACCACGCTGTGGGGCTATGCGGAAGGCGAGCAGCTGACCAACGAGGCGCTGATCCGCGAGCAATATCGCGGCATCCGCCCCGCGCCCGGCTATCCGGCTTGCCCGGAACATAGCCTGAAGCCGGTGCTGTTCGATCTGCTGGGGGCCGAGCGGACGGGCCTGACGCTGACCGAGAGCTTCGCGATGTTGCCGACCGCGGCGGTCTCCGGCTTCTATTTCGGGCACCCGGACAGCCAGTATTTCGGCGTGGCGCGGATCGGGCGCGATCAGCTGGAAGATTATGCGGCGCGGCGCGGCGTCGATCTCGACACGGCCGAACGCTGGCTGCGGCCCAATCTGGATTGACTCGCGAAAGGGGCGCCCGGCTTCCCGGGACGCCCCTCCTGCGATCGTTGTGCGATCAGGCGAAGGTGACGCGCGCGGCGCGGCGACGCATCGCGCCGCCCACCAGGCCAAACCCGCCGATCATCAGCGCCCACGATGCCGGCTCCGGCACCGCGCTGGCGACGCCGTTTAGTGTGACGCTCAGATCGTCGATCCCCCAGCTCTCGTCGCTGCCGCCCTGCCAGCCTTCGCCGCTCGCCTGCGCCAAGAAGGTGACCGACGAAGCGGTGTGCGCGAAGGTCAGCCCTGCCGCGGTCGACATGTCGACGATGGAGTCGCTGAAGAAGATACCGCCGCCATGCTGGCCGTTTTGCGAAACGATGGTGGCACCGTTCAGCAGCGGGGCTTCTGCCGCGGCGTTGCTGAAGCTGAAGCGACCGAGCAGCGCGTTATCGGCATAGAGATCGAAATAGTCGGGTGCCGAGCCGCCGGTCGGGCCATCCCAGCTGTTGAGGAAGCCGAGCACGAAATCGATCGTGATGCCGGTGTGCGCGCCCAGGTTCGACAGCGTCAGCGTGGTACCGGCGGCGGGATTGCCAGTGTTGGTGTTCTGGAAGAAGTTACCGCTCCAGCGCGGGCCCGCGGCAGTTTCCCCGGCGACGGTGTCGATCGCCACGACGCTGCCATTGTCGGTGCCGCTGATGGTGACGCCGCCCGCCACGAACGCGTTCCCATCATAGTCGTTGCTCAACACCAGCTGGCTTGCCGCCGAGGCCGGCGCGGTGGCGAGAAGCGCAGCGACTGCGGCCCCCGCGAACATCAAGGTCTTCATGGTCTGTTTCCCCAAACAGGTGCCCCGGATGGGCATCCTCTGCGCGATCTGGGTAACGGATGGCCGCGCATGGAAAACTGACAATTGCTGTCGTCTGTCCCGCCGCGAGACAGGCTTAACCAAGCATCATCAGTGCGATGCAACCGGGCACGCGATAGGCGATAGGTCGCAACGCCGGAGAGCCGCCTTCATGCTTCGCTATCTGCTGCCGATCGCCATCGCCACCGGTGCTTTCGCCGCCTTCGCGCAGGAACCCGCGCCACCCTTCACCATCGTGGAAAGCGGCCGAGCGTTCTGGCGGCTGCAGGATGCAGTGGCTGCAATCGGGCAGGGCGATGGCACGATCGCGATCAGGGCCGGCACCTATCGTGATTGCGCTGTGCAGGAAGCCGGGCGGGTCGCCTTCATCGCCACCGATCCGGGCAAGGCGATCTTCGACGGCGGCGCGTGCGAGGGTAAGGCCACGCTCGTCCTACGCGGCAGCGCCGCCAAGGTGGACGGGCTTACCTTCCGCAACATCCGCGTCGCCGACTATAACGGCGCGGGCATCCGGCTGGAGCAAGGCGCGCTCGAAGTGGTGGACAGCCAGTTCCGCGACAGCCAGCAGGGTATCCTGACCGCCAACGATGCAGCGGGCACGATCCGTATCGAACGATCGACCTTTTCCGGGCTTGGCACCTGCGAAGGCGATGGGGGGTGCGCCCACTCCGTCTATGTCGGCGGTTATGGCGCGCTCAGCATCAGCCAATCCCGGTTCGAGCGAGGACAGGGCGGCCATTATGTGAAGAGCCGCGCTGCCCGGATCGACATCAGCAACAGCAGCTTCGATGACAGCAACGGCCGCAAGACGAACTACATGATCGATCTTTCCGCCGGCGCGATCGGCGCGATTCGCGGCAATCAGTTCGTGCAGGGCCGCGACAAGGAAAATTATTCCGCTTTCATCACTGTCGCACCCGAAAGCCGGGATAACCGGTCGGCCGGGCTGATCGTGGCGGACAACCAGGCCGCGATCGCACCCGGCGTCAGCCGCGAGACGGTGTTTCTGGCGGACTGGAGCCACGAACCGCTCAAGCTCGGTACCAACCGGCTCGGCACCGGCATCAAGCCGTTCGAGCTTCGCAACTGATCAGCCGAGCGCGGGCGCTTCTGCTTCGTCGCGCGCATTGAAGCGCATCCGCATCGCGAATTCGCGCGTGTCGCCGGGTGGGACCAGCACAATGCCGGGCTTGTTGGTGATATCGCCTTCGAACCCGGCGGGATCGGAAAAGCCCTGCCAAGGCTCGATGCAGAGGTAGGGCGCGCCCGGCTTCGTCCAGATGCCGAGATGCGGCAGGCCATGAAAATCAACCTGCACCGTGCTGCCGCCGATCGCCTCATAGGTCAGTGATCGGCTGGCAAGCCGGTCGAAGATCACGGCATCCTCGACGAACAGATCGTCGGTCAGGGCCAGGATACTGCCTTCGACCGGGCTCGGCCGCGGCACGGGGGTCAGCAATCCATCATCCGCGATGCGGCGGATGGGGGCCGGCTCAGGCGCGTCGAACAATATCCGGTGGTGCGATCGCTCCACGCCGCCCGGCAATGGCCATCGCAGCGCGGGATGGAAACCGAAGCTGGCAGGCAGTGGCGCGGTGCCGGGATTTAGCAGCGAAGCGGTGATATCAAGCGCGTTGCCGGCGATACGGTAACTGACGTCCAGCCGGAACGGGTAGGGATAGCTCGTTCGGGTTTCCGCACTGTCCTCCAGCCGGAACAGGGCATGATCGCTCTCCACGCCTATCATCTCGAAACGGGATCGGCGCGCGAAGCCATGTTTCGCCATCGGAAAGGATCGGCCATCGACGTGCAGCAGGTCGTTCGTCAGCCGACCCACGATCGGGAACAACAGCGGCGCACGGCCGGACCAGACGGCGGGATCGCCATCCCACAGCCAGTCATTGCCATCGGCATCCACGATCGACTGGAGTTCAGCGCCCAGTGGGCTGATCGCGACATCCAGTCGATCACCGCTGAGGAGGATCGGGTCGGTCATGGGTTGGCGGCTAGCAGATCGAGCGTCAGTCGTCCTGCGGATGGTTGGTGCCGCCGGTGCCACCCGTGCCGCCGGGAAGGCCGGCATCTTCCGACGGGGCAGGCTCGGGCTGGCTGCCGGGCGTCGGATCTTCGATATTCTCGCGGCCGGGCGTCACGGCCGGATCGGTGCTGGGCGGGCTATCCGGATTTGGATCGGGCGGGGCGCTGGCCATGGTCATCTCCTGTCGAATGCCCCACCAACGCGGCAGTCGGCCATGCGCTCCGTCACAACCTCGGCGCCGTCCCTTGCCCTCGGGCCGCCGCCTGCTATAGACCCCGCCGACCGGCGGTCCGGCGAGCGGGCGTGGCGGAACTGGTAGACGCGCTGGATTTAGGTTCCAGTATCGCAAGATGTGGGGGTTCGAGTCCCTTCGCCCGCACCAGCTTCGCCCAGCCCAGCGGGCGGATTGCCACACGAAATTCTGTTCAGAGAAGGTCCAATCCCGTCATGCAGACCGTCGAGACGTTGAACGAGGGGCTGAAGCGCGCCTACACCATCACCATCCCCGCCACCGATATCGCCCAGCGGATCGACGCGGAGATCAAGCAGGTCGCGCCGCAGATCAAGATGCCCGGCTTCCGCCCCGGCAAGGTGCCCGCCAACCTGATCCGCAAGATGCACGGCCCCGCTCTCGAGCAGGACGCGCTGAACAAGGCGGTGCAGCAGGGCGTGCAGTCGTTGCTGAGCGAAAAGGGCCTGCGCCCCGCGATGCAGCCTTCGGTCGAGCTGGCCGACTATGACAGCGGCAAGGATGCCGAGGTCAAGGTTGCCCTCGAGGTACTGCCACAGGTGCCGGCGCCGCAGATCGACGGTCTGAAGCTGGAGCGGCTGACCGTGGAGCCGGGCGAGGACGAGATCGCGACTGCCGTCGACCGGATCGCGCGCCAATCCAAGCGGTTCGAGGATGCGCAGGACGGCCACCCCGCGGTCGAGGGCGACAATGTCGTGCTCGATTTCGTCGGCAAGGTCGGCGAAGTCGCGTTCCCCGGTGGCACCGGCGAGGACATGGCGGTCGAGCTCGGCGCGGGTCGCCTGATCCCGGGCTTCGAGGATCAGCTGGAAGGGATCAAGCTCGGCGAGTCGCGCCAGCTGAACGTGACCTTTCCCGACGACTATCCGGAGAAGTCGCTGGCCGGCAAGGCAGCCACCTTCGACGTGACCGCGAAGAAGGTCCAGGTTCCGGCCGTGACCACGCCCGACGACGAGTTCGCCAAGTCGCTCGGCCTCGAAAGCCTGGAGAAGCTGCGCGAGCTGCTGAAGGGCCAGATCGAGCAGGAGCTGAACGGGCTCACCCGCACCCACATGAAGCGCAAGCTGCTCGACCAGCTGGCGGCTTCCCATGATTTCGACGTGCCGCCGTCGATGGTGGAAGCGGAGTTCGCGCAGATCTGGCAGCAGCTGGAGCATGAGGCGAGCCACGAGGAGGACCCTCAGGCTGCCCGCGACGAGATGGAATCGGATCGCGAGGAATATCGCAAGATCGCGGAGCGCCGCGTGCGCCTGGGGCTGCTGCTGTCGGAGATCGGCCAGCAGAACGGCGTCGAGGTGAGCCAGCAAGAGATGAACCGCCTGATCGCACAGGCGGCGCAGCAGTATCGCGGCGAGGACCAGCGCCGGTTCATCGAATATGTCCAGCAGGATCCGATGGCGGCCGCCCAGCTGCGCGCGCCGCTCTATGAGGACAAGGTGGTTGATTGGCTGTTCGCCAAGGCCGAGATCAGCGATCGCGCAGTCACCCGCGCGGATCTGGAAGCGGCGATCGAGGCTGAGGATGGCGGCGCATCGGGCGGCCATGTCCATGGCCCGGGCTGCGGCCATGATCATCACGACCATGACCATGACCATGCCCCGGCCAAGCCGAAGGCGAAGAAGACGGCTGCGAAGAAGTCTGCCGAGCCTGCGACCGAACCGGCTGAGCCCGCCGAAGCCGAAAGCGCTGCGGTGAAGAAGCCGGCGGCCAAGAAGGCGAAGGCAGCCGAATCTGCTCCGGTAGAGGCCGCCGAGGCGACTGGTGCCGCCCCGGACGAGGCTGCCCCCGCCAAGAAGCCGGCCGCCAAGAAGAAGCCGGCGGATGCTCCGGTCGCGGTCGAAGAAACCGCGCCCGCCGCCAAGAAGAAGGCGGCACCCAAGAAGAAGGCCGAGGCCTGATCGATCCAAGCCCCGGCCTGAGCGCCGGGGCTTTTTCATTGCCCGGCCCGAGGGCCCGGCCGGCCGCGCGGATGCCGTCCGTCGCGCCTGCGTAGAGTTCGCGCCGCAACCCCCTTGAACTGATTCTGCCGAGCGCCGATGTTGGTCGCCTACAGGGCAGAAGGACCGCATTCCCCCATGGCTTATCCCGATCATGCCGACATCAGCGCCGGCCTCGTTCCGATCGTCATCGAGCAGTCGAACCGCGGCGAGCGCAGCTTCGACATCTATTCCCGCCTGCTGCGCGAGCGCATCGTCTTCGTGACTGGTCAGGTCGAGGATCACATGGCCTCGCTGATCACCGCCCAGCTGCTCTTCCTCGAGTCCGAGAACCCGAAGAAGGACATCTACATGTATATCAACAGCCCGGGTGGCGTCGTCACCGCTGGGCTCGCGATCCACGACACCATGCAGTATATCCGGCCACGGATCGGCACCGTCTGCATCGGCCAGGCAGCCTCGATGGGCAGCTTCCTGCTGGCCGCGGGTGAGCCCGGCATGCGCGTCGCGCTGACCAACGCGCGAATCATGGTCCACCAGCCTTCGGGCGGGGCGCAGGGTATGGCGGCCGACATCGAGATCCAGGCGCGCGAGATTCTGCGCATGCGCCACCGGCTGAATTCGCTCTATGCGAAATATACCGGCCAGGCGATCGAGGAGATCGAGAAGGCGATGGACCGCGACAAGTTCCTCGAAGCCGACGAAGCCAAGGCATTCGGCATCATCGACGAGGTGTTCGAGAAGCGCCCGAGCCCGGCCGAGGAAAAGGCCGCCGCCTGATGCGGTGAAGCGGCGGCATCGTCTCGGGCCCTCGGGCCGACGATGCCGCCGCTTCGACCTTCATATGATGCCTCCGGCCAGCGATCCTGCCGGAACGCCTGAGTCAGTCTTCCACCATCACAGACGATCGCGCAGCGCGGTCTCGATCATCGTTTCGACATCGGAATAGCTCTCGACCCGCTCGCCGGTGACGCGATCGAACTTGCCTGGTGCGCCGCCCGCGACGGGCACGGCATAGAGATCCATGTCGCTATCGCCCAGGATCAGCAGCTGTTCGTTGCCGCTTTCGCTGCGCCACGCCTTGTTGGCGGCGACCAGTCCCTGCCAGAAACCGCCGGGGCCGGGATGGGCAGGCGTATCGAGCGCGCCGTACAGCACCAGCCCGTTATAATCGACGCCGTTCCGGATCGCGAGGAAGGCGGCATAGTCGAGCGGCAGCGTCGCGCCGAGCTGGGCGCGGACCTGCGCCTCCGCCGCGGCGATCTCGGCGGGGGTGGCACCGGGGCGCACGACCTCTCCTGCCGCCTGCTGCTCCTGGCGGATCTCGACGAGAACGGGTTCGATCGGCATCATCGACATCTCCGGCATCACGGCACCGCAGGATAGACGACGCCGGGCGGCACCGGGAAGTCGACACGGCGCGATTCACCGACGGCAAGATCGCCGACCAGCGAGCGCTGCGCATTGGTCAACCCGATGTGCATCGGATCGTTGCGGATCAGCACGAGGTTGGAGAAATCATTGGTGCCGCCATCATCCAGCGGCAGCTTGTGGTGGACCTGATAGCCCTGCGGGATCTTGCCTTCGGCCAGGCGCGCGATCTGAGCATCGTTCAGCCCGGCCTGGCGCAGCGCGGTGACGTTGGCGGGATCGGTGGCCAGGTTGCGCGCGAAATCGGCGCGGACGCCGCGATCGAACTCGGTGCGCAGCGATGCATAGCTCGCCCGATCGCGCTTCAGATAGTCGACCGACCGCAGCTCGATATTGTCGAGCGTCACGCGCTGGCCGCGGACCGTCGCCTCGTATGGGCCGATGCGCACCACCGATCCGGGCGGGACCAGCGCTTCGTCGATCTTGCGGGCCATGCCTTCCAGCTGCTGGCGCGCGGAGGCCGGCAAGCTGTCGAGCGGCGCGGCGCGGATGACGTCGCGGATCTTTTCCAGCGTCGGGGCGACAAGGTTGCGGAAGCCCGGATCGCGGACCGCCAGCTCCGCCGCATTGGCCACGCTTTCGGCCCACTTGCCGAGCTTGCCGAGCTTGGCGGCATCGCCCAGCACCGGGATGATGCCGAGCGCGGAGATGCCCGCCCCCAGGAAATCGCCGCGGCCGAGCGAGATCAGCGCGTTCGACCCATCCGAGATCGGGGTGGGATCGAAGATGCCCGTGATGTCGAGCGCGATCTGGGTGAGATCCATCGCGACCGAGCCGCGATCGGGCCCGCCGGTCGGCGCCGCTTGGGCACGTAACTGGGTATCGATCGCGGACTGGAGCTGACCGCGCTGGACCGGGGTTAGCTGCGCATCGACTGCAGCCCGCAGCGAAACGCCGCCATCGCTGCGTCCTGCGCTGGACTGAAGCAGGCCGGCGGCCAGCGCATCGCTGTCGAGGCTGCCGCCGCGACGGCTGCTGTCGACCAGCCGCGCCGCTTCGGCTGCGTCGCCGCGGGGCGTGGGCGGCGGGGGCGGGGTCTGCCCGATGGGTTGCGGTGAAAGCGCCATGATGGGTCCTCGAAATCCGCGACAGGTTCGAGTTCATAAGACCATGGCCGGTCCGCGGGCGCGCTCCGCGATCCGATTAGCCGGTCTAGTCGGATCGATTAGCCGCTGGGCCGGGGGCGCTACGCATTTCGATTACAGACGCCGTGCCGTTGCGACCATTAGCTTGGGCACCATCGGAACAGCCGGAGTGGCGATCATGACAGGCGTATCTTCAGTCCAAGCCAATGCCAGCGTCAGCGCACGCAGCCCCAGCAGTGATTATGTGGTGAAGCCCGGCGATACGCTGTCGGAGATCGCGGCGCGGCACGGCGTGGACTGGCACGATCTGGCGCGGGCCAACAATCTGAAGAACCCGGATCTGATCTTCCCCGGCCAGCGCATCAGCTTTGCCGGCGTCGGCGGCACGGGATCGAGCGGCAGCGTCGGCGGGGTCGGCGGCACGCCTGCTGGCAACGGCAGCAACGCCTATGAGGTGGCGCGCCAGTATCTCGGGCAGAATGCCTCGTCGCTGAAGGTCAACCGCAACGACGACCTGCCGATGGACGCCAATGTTCCGAACAATGTCTGCTGCGCGAACTTCGTGTCCGGCGTGCTGACCGAGGCGGGGCAACTGCCCGCGGGCCAGCATACCAATTCGGTGGCGCAGCTGAACAGCACGCTGCGCGGCAATGGCTGGACGCAGGTAAGCCCGTCCGAAGCGCGGCCCGGCGATGTCGTCATCATCCAGGGCGGCGGCGTGTCGCACACCGAGATCTATGCGGGCAATGGCCGCATGATCGGATCGAACAACGTCAATTCCGACGGCAGCCAGCGCATCTCCGAGAACAACCTGAGCTGGGCGCTCGACAATGGCGCGGTGATCCTGCGCGCGCCGGCCGGGGTGACCGGGGGCGGCAATGGTGGCACCCGCACAGAAGGCACGGGCGGCGTGAACGGCCCGGCCCCGACCGGCGAGGGCACGCGCGACCAGCGCATCGACCAAGCGATCACCTTCTTCCAGAACCAAGGCTGGACGCGCGACCAGGCGATCGGCATCGTCGCCAATCTCGATATGGAGAGCCGGATGGATCCGGGCATCCGCCAGATCGGCGGCGGCCCCGGCTATGGGCTGGCGCAATGGGAAGGCCCGCGCCAGGCCGATTTCCAGGCATGGGCCGGCCGGCCGATCCAGGGATCGAGCTTCGAACAGCAGCTGCGCTTCGTGCAGCACGAGCTCAGCACCACCGAGCGCGGCGCAGCCAACGCACTGCGCGGGGCGACCAACCCGGCCGACGCCGCGGAGATCGTCACCCGCCGCTACGAACGGCCCGCCGACGTCAATGGCGACTCGGCCGAGCGCCGGGTGCGCGCCAACGAGATCGCCAATCGCTGACGAGTTTCGGCTGTTTCGTCGCGATGCGGGACGGTGGCAACGCCGTCCCGCTTGTGGCGTTATTGATCCATGACGATGATCGCCGCCCTTCTTCTCGCAGCCGCACCGCCGATCACGACGGGCGGGCTGACCTGCCAGATCGGCGAGGCGCGGCCGACGCCCTGCACGCTGACCGATCGCGCGATGCCCGGTGGTCGGCATCGCATGACCTTCACGATCGGCGCGCGCCGCATCCAGTTCGACGGGCGGCGGCAAGGCCCCTGGTGGTCAGGTCGGCTCGATGGCCGGCCGGCGATGGGCTATGAGCGCAATCGTGGGTTTACGATGTTCTCGACAGGCGACCTGACGCGCACCTTCAGCTGGTGGTCCCGCGGCAGCGAGCATGGAAGCTATTAGGCGGGGCGCGCTCGCGCTTTCGGCTTCGTTGTAGGGAGCCGAGCCGTCAGAGCTTGAACAGATCGGCTGGTGCACCGAACTCCTGCGACCAGCCTTCCCACACGACATCGGTCGGGCCGATTGCATCCTTGACCACGCGCCACTTGCCGTCCTGCCGGCGCAGCAGCGCGACATAGTCCTTGGAAAGGAAGCCGGCCTCGGCCTGCTGGGCCTTGGGTGTGCCGTGATAATCGATCGGGCGGCCGTCCGCGCCCTGCAGCTCGGCCAGCACGAATGCCCAGTCACCGCTGGTGCGGACCGATTTTTCCTTCAGCCAGACCTTGCGCGCCAGCACCGTTTCGGCCGGCTTGCGCGCGGCATCGAGCAACAGGCGGCGGTCGTCGGCCGGCGCGGCGGCGACGCCGGTAGTGATGCTGAGCGACATGGCGATCGTCTCCAGAAGGAGGAGGGAGCGGCGGCGCATCGGATCAGCCGATCGACGCCTGGTAATACATCTTGGCGGCAAAGGCGCGGACCGCGGCCCGCAGCGGCTCCGCCGTGTCCGGCGCGCGTGCAACCGCATCGAGCATCGCGAACGCATCGCCGCCATAACGGCGGTTGCGGAATAGCGGTCGTGCGGTTTCCGGCACCAGCGGATCCGCGCCGGGCCAGGTGGCGAGGCACGCCATGCCGATCACCATTTCCTGCAGCTGTTCGCGCGTGAGCCCGGCCTTGTCGACGCGGCCGCCGCGGCGCAGCGCGCGGGGATAGCCGCGCTCGAACGAGGCGATCAGCGCCGCGCCTTCCTGCGGCGAGGTGCCGGCCTGGCCATAGAGCCGGCACGTTTGCGGTGCGGCGGTGGCGACCGTGGCAGCGACTGACGGTGCGATCGGGCGCATCTCGCCGCCTGCATAAGCGTAGGTCATGGGTCCGCCGCCGGCATCGGGCATCGTTACGCTGAGGCCGTTGCGGCTTTGCGAGGATTGGATGGGGGCGCAGGTGCCGAACGGCTGCGACACGGTCGGCGGCCCGCCGCGGCGCGCGGTGACGGCAACGTAGCGCGATGGGCAATCGCCACCACGGCCGCCGCGAACGATATACACATCGTCGCCTGCAACCCGATGGCGGCCGACGATCTCGAGCGTATCGACAAGCTCGCCGCCGAACGGGCGGCCGATCACCTGATCGTCGAAACTGAGCGCGTCCTCCGAGCCTGCCTGAACGACCTCGAGCGTGCCGAACTTGCCCTTCAGCGCATCGGGTGCAGCGATGGCACCGCTGGCGGCAATCAGTCCGGCTCCGGCAATTGCAATCAGGCGGAACGGCAAGGTCATCGATGGTCTCCCCGCAAGTGGCTGCCGGCTGAGGCCGAACGGTTCGATAATCAACGCGTGGCCGCGCCGCGAGGTTGCGTCGCCTCGCCGGCATAGACCGCGCTCAGCCGATAGCCGTTGCCTTCCAGCGCCGCGCCGGTGAGAGGATCGGCCGAGACGCCTTCGCGCGCGAACCCGTTCGGTACGCGCAGTTCGAGCGCGCCGGGACCGCCGCTGAGCGCCTGATAGACCAGCACCGCGCCCGGCGGCGCATCATGCGGCGATGCGATCGGCACGCCGGCGGCGAGCAGATCGACAAGCCCCTGGCCGGCCAACACGGCAGCCGGATTGGCGCGGGCTGTGGTTGGCTGGGGGGACGGCTGTTCCGGGGCGGGGCGCTGAGGTTCGGCCGATGGCCGAGCGGTGACCGGCGGCGCGGGCTCACTTGCGACGGGATCGCGCGACGGCTGGCCAATGCGGTTGCCGGCATCCAGACCGAGCGGCAGCGCGGTGACCGCAAGCCTGGCGACCGGATCGGCAGCCTGCGCGGCGACGATCGCAGCAGCGGCGTGAACGGCGTGCGGATCAGGCGTGGAGGCGGCGTTGGCGCGTTCGGGGGCGGGCGGCGCGATCAGCGGGTTGCCGGCAAGCACCGGTTCGGTGACGATGCCGGTGCGCGATGCGACGCGGATCGCGGTATCGGCCGATCGCACCGTGAAGGCAGAGGTCCCGGCTGGCAGCGCATCATCGCGATCGACCATGAACTTGCCGAGCGGGCCGGCATCGGCGACCAGCTTTTCCAGCGGCGACAGGCGGGCCGCGTTGTGATCGATCTGGCTGCGGGTGAGGCCGTTGCCGGTATCGTCCATCCGTTCGCGGACGAGATCGGTCAGCCGGTTGCGGCCCTCGCGGGCATCGCCGATCGCATCGCTGCGGCTGGCGCCGGCCATGGATCAGCCGCCATTCTGCCGGACGAGCGCATCGGTGGCGATGCCCAGCCGTTCGATCAGCCCGTCAACTCCTTCGGGCGCGGGCTCGGCCAGAGCCGTTTCACGCGCCTCGGTGATGCCGGCGGTCTGGCGTTCGCTGCCTGCGCCGGCGAGGCCATGGATCTGGACGGCGGCGGCGCGCGTGAAATCCTCCACCGCGCGCAGCAGCGTGCCCTGCTCGGTCGGCGTTGCGCCGAGCCGATCGCCGAGCTCGGAGCCGAGCTGGCGCAGGCCGTAGATATCGCCGCCACGGGCCAGCTCGGCCGTGTCGGGACGGAAGCCCGCGGGGGACGCGCCGCCCGAGATCGCACCCGACCAAGCGAGCAGGCGATCGCCGATCTCGCCCATCGCACGATCGGCAAGGCCGCGCGCATCGCCCGCGGTGCCGGCGGCGGCGGAGAGGGGGGTCGTCCCCGACAGGCGATCGATGCTGGTCATGGCAAGTCTCTCTTAGTGCTGATGATCAAGTTAGGCGCGAGCGGCGGGCGACACCATAAGCGGAGCGACTAGGCCTGCCGATGGAACCCGGTAGCTCAGCGGAACCGATCGAGCGGGCTGGGGGCCAGGAACAGCCCGTCGAACCCGGTTTCGCCATCCAGTGCGCGGCCCGATGGCTTGCGATCGGTGGTGGGGCTGCCGTCGTTCATCTGCTGGGTCGAACCGCTTTCCACTGCCTGATCGGACGAATCGGTCCGTTCGTGGCCAGGCGTGCCGATCTTGGCGTCGAGAGCGAGAGATGCGGCGCCCGTGTTGACGCTGCTCGGGATCGAAATGGCGACCATGGTCTGCTCCTGTGACTGACGACGAAGGGGCGGGCCCGTTGCCGGACCCGCCCCCCTTCAAGCGATCCGCAAGGCTTACTGCTTGCGGGCCATCTGCGAGAGCGCTTCGCCGACCGTCTTGATGACGTTGGTGGCGGTGCTCATGAACAGGCTGAATTCCTGCGCGGAGGCCTGCATCTCCATCGAGGCCTTCGAGTCCTCCCAATCGGTCGAGTCCATCTTGCTCTCGAACTGGGCCTGGGCTTCGTCCAGCTTGCGGCCGAGCGCTGCGGCCAGCGCCATCAGCCAGCTGCCCTTGCCACCGGACTGCGCCTTGAACGCGCCGGAATTGCCTTCCTCGTCCACGAACGGATTGTTCTTGCGCAGCGAGTCGAGGAAGCTGTCGCGCTGGTTCTGGACCAGATTCTCGAATTCGCCCTGTTCGCGCGGGGACGCGCCCAGCTGCTGCGCGAAGCTGCCGGCCAGTTCGGTGAAGCCCTGCGCGGCCTCGCCGTAATTCTGCGCGGCGCCCTGGAAGTCGCCGACCGAACCGGCGGCGGCGCCCTGCGCCATATCGATCACCGACTGCGGCACGCCCAGTTCGGTGCCGATCGTCTGGATGACGTTCTGGATAAGCGAGGAGACGACCTGGCGCAGCATCTGGCTGACGATCAGGCTGGTGCCCCCGGTCAGCCCGGCAAGCGCGGTCTGGGTGACGAGGTTCACGGGATTGAAGCCACCGGACATGTGTCGATCCTTTCTCTGGACTGCACCCGGGGTTCCGCCCCGGCAAATTCAACATGGCCCTTGTCCCACGCCGCCCCGCCGGCCGCGATGCGCGATCCGATTAGACGCGCTAGTCGTTTCGACTAACCCAGTCGGCGCGGGTCATCCGCATCAGGCGGGCGGGGGAGCCGAACACGCTGGTCTCGCCGGCTTCGGCAAAGCCCAGCCGGGCGAGGATCGCGGGCACCGATCGGTTGTCCGGATGATGCGCGCTGACCAGCTCGTCATGGCCGAGATCGGCGAAGACATGATCGATCAGTGCCGTTCCCGCCTCGAAGGCGAGGTTGCCGCGCCAGCCGGCGGGCGCGAGTTTGCCGCCCAGCTCAAGCGGGCCGCCTTCGCCGAACGGCACCAGCGAGAACAGGCCGATCAGATCGGCCTCGCCCGGGCGGCGGGCCGCATAGACGCAGGCGGGCGGGGCGAGCGAGAGCGCCCAGCCGATATAGATGGTCGCGTCGCGCAGGGTGCGCGGCACGCCATCGAGCAGATAGCGGCTGACGCGCGGATCGGCATGAAGCCGCGCGATCGCAGCGGCGTCACCCAATCGCAGTGGATCAAGCGACAGCCGCGCGGTGCGGATCGCGGCCGCAGGCGGCATCAGCCGCGCCGGACGAACCCGTCCGGTGTGAGCGTGAAACTGCGGAAGTCCTCGCCTGCGATCTGGCGGAACATCTGGCGCGTGCCATCACTGAACTGCGCCATCGATCGTTCGCGCGTGGCGGCCTGCATGCCGGCGTGCAGCACCACGAACAACACCTTCACCTCCTCGCCCACGGCAGTGCGGGTCGCGGCGGAGCGGAATTGCGGATCCTGCGCCAGTAGCGCGGATACCTGGTTGCGGACGGCGCGAACCGAACGCGGCGAGGGGTTGCCCGCCTGGTTCGCGACCATCCAGCCGAGGATCACATAGGCGGTCGTGACATCGGCGAGGTTGGTGGCGGTCAATCCGAAGGGGCGGACGATGCCACTGTAGATGCCGCTGACATTGTGGCGACCGAGCTGGTCGGCCAGTTCACGCGCGGCTTGCGGGTTCTTGCGCTGGACACGCTGCACGAATTCGTTGACGGCCTGGCGGCTGGTCGCCGCGCTGCTGGCGAAACCGAGATTGGCTCCGGCCGCAGCCGCGGGCGCGGCGCGGACTGCCGTTCCACCCGCAAAGGCGCTGCCGAACAGCCCGACGCTGCCCGGCGCCGCCGCCACCGGCCGACGCGACGGCGCGCGACGATAGGATGGCGAACTCAGCCGGCCGATATGCGAGGTGGCAAGCGCGTTGCGGGTGTTCGAGAAGCTGTCGTGGATGCTCATCGTGAAATCCTGCGCGCCGACGGGGGCGGCGACGGCACCGATCAGCATCACGCCGCAGACGAGGCGTTGCATCCTGCTGGCTTTCATCGCGAGTCTCCTTGGTTGATCGATCGTTCCAATCCGATGTGTGGCTACGCGGCCGAATCTGAACCGCCGATGCCGCGAGCCGTTCAATCGTCGGGATAAAAGAGCATGCCGGCGAGCGCGGCGAGCTCGCGCATCCCGTCCAGTTCCAGCTTGCGGCTGACATTGGTCAGGTGGACGCGCACCGTATTCTCCGAGATCAGCAGCAGCGTGCCGATATCGGCGTTCGACCGGCCCCAGCCGAGAAAGCGGATCACGGTCAGCTCGGTCGGCGTCAGCCGCAGCAGCGCATCGCGGTGACGGCGCGGCACGCGCGCGGCCGCCACGATATGTTCGCCCAGCGCCACCGGCGGATCGCCCGCGGGCAGCGCATCGGCCGCGCGCAGCAATTCGGCGATGGCAGCCAGCCGATCATCCTCGGGCGCCGGGGCGGCCATCACACCGGCATCGCGCGCAGCAGACCCTGCAGGATCGCCGGGCGGCTCATGATATCGCGCACCAGCGCTTCCACGAAGCCGCCGAGCAGCAGCAAGATCAGGAAGGTGGCCGCGAACGACTTGATCGACATCGACAGCGCGAACACGTTCAGCTGCTGCGCGAAGCGGTTGATCAGCCCCAGCCCGGCATCGATCATGAACAGTACCGTCAGCACCGGGGCGGCGAACAAGGTAGCCAGCATCATCAGCCGGCCGAATTCCTGTTCGAACAGCGCCAGCCCGCGCAGATCGAGGTGCGGCAGCGATGCGCTGATCGGCCACACCGCATAGCTTTCCATCAGGATGCCCACCAGCAGCATCAGGCCGCCCGAGAAGACGAACACCACATTCGCCAGCCGGCCGAGAAACGCGCCGTTGAGCGACGTCTGATGGCCCGACAGCGGATCGACCACCTGGGCCATGGTGGCGCCGATCTTGGTATCGATGATCTGGCCGGCCGCCTCCATCGCCCAGAGCACCGATCCGAAGAAGAAGCCGATCGTGAGCCCGATGAAGGCCTCCTTGAGCATCATCGTCGCCCAATCGAGCGGGGCCATCGACAGCGGCATGTTGGGCTGCAGCAGCAGGCTGACCAGGCCGAACGCGACGAAGATCGAATTGCGCACGAGCGCG
Organism: Sphingomonas canaveralia; assembly: GCF_047238125.1. Classification (NCBI taxonomy): domain Bacteria; kingdom Pseudomonadati; phylum Pseudomonadota; class Alphaproteobacteria; order Sphingomonadales; family Sphingomonadaceae; genus Sphingomonas; species Sphingomonas canaveralia. The sequence continues at coordinate 1,868,888 of NZ_JBDFMH010000001.1, read as the reverse complement.
GGGATCGTCTCGGTCGAAAACAGCGGCATCAGCAGGAAGGCGGCCGCGATCCGCGCGGTCGCCACGCCGATCAGTAGAACCTGATCCGCCCATCCGTTCACCGCCGGACCATCATAGGGAATTCGCTGAACACCCGGTCGCTGAAGCGATAGAGCGAACTGGCGAGCAGCGAAGCCGTGATGAACAGGGTGACCACGATCGCGAAGAACTTGATCGTGTATTGCAGCGTCTGTTCCTGGATCTGGGTGGCGGCCTGGATCACAGCAACCAGCAGGCCTGCGACCGACGCGACGATGATCGGCGGTGCCGACAGGATCAGCACCAGCCACAGCGCATCGATCGTCAGGCTGACGATATCGCTGTTCATGCGCCTGTCCCCCGGCCGCTAAGCATAGGACAGCACCAGGCCGTGGGCGAGCTTCACCCAGCCATCGACCAGCACGAACAGCAGCAGCTTGAACGGCAGCGATATCGTGGTGGGAGACAGCATCATCATGCCCATCGCGAGCAGGATGTTCGATATGACGAGATCGATCACCAGGAACGGCAGGTAGATCAGGAAGCCAATCTGGAAGGCGAGGCTGAGTTCGCGCACCACGAAGGCAGGCGTGACGACGATGAAGTCGCGGTCGCTCATGCCGGCCGCGCGCACTGGATCGCCGACGCGCTGCGCGGTCTTCAAGAAGAAATTGCGCTCGCGCGGATCACTATGCTTGATTAGGAATTCGCGCAGCGGCTCCTTTGCGCGATCGACCGTGTCCATCATGCTGGTGGTGGATGAAGTGACCGTGGCCATCGGCGCCTGCACCGCATCCTGCATCTGCTGGCCGACCGGATACATCACATAGAGCGTGAGGATCAGGGCCAAGCCGTTCAGCACGATGTTGGGCGGCACCTGCTGCAACCCAAGCGCATTGCGCAGTAGGCTGAGCGTGACCACGATCTTGGTGAAGCTCGTCACCATCACTGCGAAGAAGGGCGCGATCGCCAGCGCGACGACGGTGACAAGCGCGGAGCCCGGCGTGAAGGCGGAGAGATCCATGCGTGATCAGCCTTGCCGTTCGCCGGCAAGCCGGCCGACGAGCACGCCATAGCCTTCGCCGACCGCGACAAGTTCGCCCTCGGCCATGAAGGTTTCGCCCGCCATCACGCGCACCGGCAGGGTGCCGCCGCCGCTGGGTAGTGGCAGCACGCTGCCCGCAGCCATCGTGGCGAGCGCGCTGGCTGCCACCGATCCGCCGTCGAATTCGATCCGGATCGGCACTTGCGGATCGGGCAGGCCGCCATCCTCCGCCGCTTGATGCGTCTCTTCCTGAGCCCCGTCCCTGTTCGACACGCTGGCGCCTCCATTATTCGGATCGGTGATGAGCGTGGCCCGGCGCGCGATCGGATCGATCGTCGCCAGCACGCAATTGGATAGCCCGGGCAGGCAGATCTCGGCAGTGACCGCGCTCTGGCCCAGAAGGATGAGATCGCCGCTGCCGACCCGCCCGAGCCGTGACAGCGGCAGGCGCGGTCCGGCGATGGTGCCGCGCCACCGCAGCGCCAGGGTCGCCAGCGTGCGGCTGAGCGCTTCCACCGGCGGATCGGGATCGACGTCGAGATCGAGCGGCAGCGCCAGCAACAGCCGGTGCCGGATCGGCCCGCCCGCATCATGCCCGTCGAGGCGCAGCAGCAGGCGATCCTCGTCAAGCTCGCCGCGCAGTCCAGCGGGCCGAAGCTCGAGCCCGAGCAGCGTTTCGATCGTGGCGACCAGCGGTTCGATCGCGGCCAGCACCGCCGCTGCTGCTGCACCATCCGGCCGGGTGCCATCGCCGGCGATCCGCGCCAGCGCGCCATCGGCCAGCAGCGGCGCGATCGCGATCTGGCCGGCCCGGGTATCGAACAGGATCCAGCCGGCCGCGGCGCGGCGCTCGCGCATGCCCGCCAGCCGCGCGACCGTTCGAAGGCCGACGACCTCGCGGCCGTTCAGCGCCGCGATCGCCGCAGTCTGTGCACGCGCGACATCCGGCTCGATCGCGCGCAGCCGTGCGCGCAGCGGCTCCGTCCTCACACTCATGGCCTGGCCTCCAGCCCCGCCGCCTCGATATCCGGCGCGTCATCGCGCACGCCCCAGTTGCGCAATAGGCTGACGCCGTTCTGCGCGACGCCGATCAGCATCAGTTCGCCTTCCGCCTCGATCAGGATCACACGTTCGCGCTGCCCTACCGGCAGCGCGCGCAGGAAGCGCAGCTCGCGGGTCTGTTCGTTGCCGGGGGCGAAGCCGCCGCGATCCTGCCAGCGTTTCAGCGCGCGCAGGATGACCCAGGCGAGCCCCAGCACGACCGCCAGCGCGATCAGCGTGCCGAACAGCCCGGACAGCGCCGTCCCGATCGTCGAATCCATCTATGCACTTCCCTTCATGGCATCGTCGCCGGCCGGCACGGCACGACCGTGGCGTTCGCGATCGGCCCAGATGATGATCTCGGCGATGGCATCGAACATGTCGCGCGGCACGACCTCGTCCACCGCGCCCTTGTCGAACAGGCCGCGGGCGACCTCGATGTTGCGGATGATCGGCACGCCAGCGGCCTGCGCGGCCTCGCGCATCGCCTTGGCCAGCGGCCCCTCGCCCTTGGCGGCGAGGATGGGCACGGGGCATTCGTCCGGATCATAATCCAGCGCGATCGCGATGTGCGTGGGGTTCACCACCAGCACGCTGGCGTCGCGCGCCGCGCCAATCGAATTCTGGTTCGCCCATTCCTGATGAAGCTGGCGGCGATTGGCCTTCAGCTGGGGATCGCCCTCGCTTTCCTTGGCCTCGTCACGCAGGTCGCGGTGGCTCATCATCAATTTCTTGATGTAGCTTTTGCGCTGCCAGCCCATGTCGAGCGCGGCGATCACCACGAACACGAACAGCGTCCATAGCAGGAAGGTGCGGGTCAGTTCGCCGGTCAGCCCCAGCACCTGCGCGGCTTCCGCCCGGCCCGATCCGGCTTCGGTCGGCAGCACGGCCACGCCGGATTTGCCGATGATCTCCGCCAAGGATGCGCGCAGAATCAGCCAGGTGATGAACAGGATCAACGCGGCCTTCGCCAGCGTCTTCGCCAGCTCGACCAGATTATCCATCGAGAACATCCGCTTGATGCCCTCGGCCGGATTCATCTTGTCGAGCGTGGGCTTGAGCTTCTCGCCGGTGAAGACGCCCCCGGTCTGGAAGAATTCGGCCATCACGCCGGCGGCGGCGGCCGGAATCATCGCCAACGCAGTGATCAGTACGAAACTGTGGAAGGCGGCCTGGCCGAGCGTACCGGCGGCGGACGCGAACGGGGCGTTGCTGGCGATCAGTTCGAAGCTGCCGGTGAACAAGGCCGCGATGCGCTGCCCGGCGAACCCGGCACCGAACAGCAGGACGACGAGCCATACGATCAGGCCGACGGTCGCGCTCAAATCCTTGGATTTGGCAACATCGCCCTTCTTGCGCGCGTCCTGAAGCCGCTTGGGAGTCGGCTTTTCAGTCTTGTCGCCACCTTGATTCTTGTCGGCCAACCAAATCTCCCTCGCTGCACGCCCGCGATCTATCGATCGCGACGCCGCACCGAGGCATCGATCGCCACTCAAATTCGCCTGCCTGCTCTATGCAGTGACTAAGGCGACAGGAACGCAGGACCCACCACGTTTCCAGGCGCCATGATCCCGATTGCAGATTGATCTGTCAAGACTTCGTGGACACCACATGATAATTCGAATCACACGGAACCATTTGCCAAAGCATTTTCCATTCCGTTTGCGCAACGATCGCTAAATGTTGCTTCAGAATATTGCTGGCTGCGCCGATTTGAGCTTTTGGCAGGACAGTCTGGCCTTGTTCCACGATGAGTTGAGCTTTGAAGGCTATCTTCTGTCATCAGTTCGGGGCTAGCAAAGTGGTCCGAGGCAGACGCCGCCCCGGATCGCAGGACCCGCGATAAGACGTTGAGCATGCGCCGAAATGCGCAGAGACGACGAGGAGAACGGGCGGATGGGTAGCAATACCTTGCGCAAGGATGCCCAGGCATCGCGCGGCGGATCAGACCATCATCATGGTCTAAAGGCTTTGGCATTCGTCGTACTCGCCACTGCATTCGCCGAGCCGGCATCGGCCGGCTGCGGATCGGTCGATCACGACGCGCTTGCCGGCAAGTTCAGCGAAGCGGCTGCCGTCTGCAGCAGCGGCGCCAGCCGTGCTGCCGCGGTACCGAAGACATTCGTTCCTGCACCCGTGCTGATCGAGCAGCGCGCGCCGGTCGCGATCCGCATGGCAGGCGCGCGCCGCGCGGTCGCCACGGCGCAACGCCACGGCCGCGGCGCGACCGCGCCGGCACGGGCCGCGCTCGTCCAGCGCGTCGCGGCCTCCTATCGGATCGATCCGGCCCTGCTGGCATCGATCGTCCACACCGAGTCGGCCGGCCGCAGCAATGCGGTAAGCCACAAGGGCGCGCTCGGCCTGATGCAGGTGATGCCCGGTACCGCACGGGCGATGGGGGTGACGGACCCCAGCCGGCTGCTGGTGGACGATGAACTCTCGCTGCGCACCGGCGCGCGCTATTTGAAACAGCTCCAGCGCCAGCTGGGCAACAACGTCGTCAACGTGGTCGCCGCCTATAACGCCGGCCCCGGCGCCGTGATGAAGGCCGGCATGAAGGTGCCGAAATATCGCGAGACGCAAGGCTATGTGACCAGCGTGATGGGTCGTTACCAGCAATCGCGCGCGCGCTGAGGAGAGGCACGATGACCATCCAGCGCTACATCGCCTCGGCCGAGGCGCCGAACCGGATCCGACTGTCCGCGCGCTTCGCCGATCTCGCGCTGGTGGCGGGCGTCGTCGCGATCGTCGCGCTGATGATCCTGCCGCTGCCGACCTTCCTGATCGACCTGCTGGTGGCAGTGAACATCACGTTCGGCGTGATGCTGCTGCTGACCACACTCTACATCCGGACCGCGCTGGATTTCTCGTCCTTCCCATCGGTGCTGCTGGTCTCGACATTGTTCAGACTGGCACTGTCGATCGCCACCACGCGCATGATCCTGATCGAGGCGCATGGCGGCCATATCATCCAGACGTTCGGCCAGATGGTGGCGGGCGGCAATCTGGTGGTCGGCCTGGTCGTGTTCCTGATCATCACGATCGTGCAGTTCATCGTGATCGCCAAGGGTGCCGAGCGCGTGGCCGAAGTGGCGGCCCGGTTCAGCCTGGATTCGATGCCGGGCAAGCAGCTGTCGATCGACAGCGACCTGCGGTCGGGCCTGATCGACAAGGACGAGGCGCGCCGCCGCCGCCGCGTGCTGGAGCAGGAAAGCAAGCTGCACGGCAGCCTGGACGGCGCGATGAAGTTCGTGAAGGGCGATGCGATCGCCTCGATCGTGATCGTGGTGATCAATCTGCTCGGCGGCCTGGCGATCGGCGTGATGCAGCGCGACATGTCGCTGGGCGATGCTACCCACACCTATTCGATCCTGACGATCGGCGAAGGTCTGGTCGCGCAGATCCCGGCGCTGCTGGGCGCGATGGCCGCCGGCCTGATCGTGACCCGCGCCACCGACGAAGAGGACAGCGCCAACCTGGGCGAGGCGATCCATCGCCAGCTTTCGGCCAATCCGCGCGTGCTGCTGTTCGTGGGCGGCATCGCGCTGCTGATGGCGTTCGTGCCGGGCTTCCCGACGCTGATCTTCATCATGCTCGGGCTGGCGGCGATCGCGGCCGGGGCCAGCATGCATCCGCGCTTCAGCCGCCATGTCGCCCGGGCACTCGGCCCGGTCGGCCAACTGAGCCGGCGAGGTCGCGAGCCGGAGGCGCCGGCGACGCTGATCGCCGCGCCGGCCGAGCCACGCCCGGTGGTGCCGCTGCTGCTGGAACTGCGCAGCGACGCGCATGGTGCGGCGACCTCGCGCGCGCTTTCGGAAGGGCTGACGCGGATGCTGGACGATCTCCAGTATCGCACCGGCCTGCCGTTCCCGAAGCTGGCGATCCATTTCGATCGCGGCGAAGGCGCGCCGCGGTGGCGGCTGCTGGCGTTCGAAAGCGCGATCGGCGCGGGCGATGTGCCGGCCGATCAGGACGACCTGATCGCGCTGATCGAAGGCGCGCTGCGCCGCCATGTCGCGATGTTCCTGGGCGTGCAGGAAGTGACCGCGCTGCTGAACAAGGTGGGCGCAGACTATCCCGAGGTCGTGAAGGAAGCGGTGCGGGCGGTGCCGACGGCGCGCATCACCGATGTGCTGCGCCGCCTTGCCGAAGAAGAAGTGCCACTGCGCAACATGCGTGACGTGCTGGAAGCGCTGACCGAGGCCGGCACGCAGGAGCGGGAGCCGGCGAAGATCGCGGACCTGAGCCGGGTGGCGCTGAAGCGCTACCTGCTGGCGGCCTATGCCGAAGACGAGCAGCTGCGCGCGTTGGTGATGGGGCCAGATCTCGAAGATCTGTTGCGCGGCGCGATCCGCGACGGCGGCGAGCGGCTGGCGTTGGAGCCCGAGGTTGCCGACGCGCTGGTGGCCACGATCCGCGGCTCCGTGGAGCAATCGGGTGCCCGCGTGCTGATCGCCTCGATCGATATCCGCCGGGCACTGCGCAAGCTGATCGAGCGCGACCTGTTCGAGCTGCCAGTGCTGGCGTTCAACGAGCTTTCGGCGCGGGTGCGGCTGGACGTGGTTGGCAAGATCAGCCTGCCGCCGGCCCCCGTGGACGAACAGGCGCAAGCCGCGATCGCGGCCGAGTGAAAGGGATAGACTTGAGGATCAAGAGCTTGAAGCGTTCGTCGACGACCCTGGCCTTGGCGCTCGCGATGGGATTCGCCGCCACCGCCCCGGCGACGGCCGCGCCGCTGCCGCAATCGGGCGAGCGCGTGCAGATCGTGGCGCGCGACCAGCCGCTGCAGGCATTCCTGCGCGATCTGTTCGGGCGGATCGGGCGGCCGGTGGTGCCGAGCGCGCAGCTGAAGGGCGCGGTCAACGGCAATTTCGACGGCACGGTGGACAAGGTGTTCGCCGATATCGCCAAGGCGTTCAACCTTGTCGGCTATTATGACGGCGCGGCGGTCTACGTCTACGGATCGGGCGAAGTGACGGTGCAGTCGCTGCCGGGCACGCCGCAGACCGCGCAGCGCGTGGTGGGGCAGGTGGCGAACCTGCGGCTGACCGATGCGCGCAACCTGCTGCGTGCATCGCCGGACGGTACGCTGGTCGTCAGCGGTACGCCGCGGTTCGTGGAACAGGTGAGCGAGATCGCGCGCGGCCAGCAATCGGCGGGCCTGGGCGGCGGTGGTGGCGGCCTGGGCGGCGGCGGCACCGGCGGCGGTTATGGCTATGGCGCGCCCGCGCCGCTGGAATTTCGTGTCTTCTATCTGCGCTACGCGCGCGCCGAGGATACGACGATCAATGCCGGCGGCCGCGAGGTGCGCGTGCCGGGGCTGGCCACGATCGTGCAGAATCTGGTGCTCGATCGCCCACCACAGTTTGGCGCGACGCCGGTGGCCTATGGCAGCCGGCCGATCCGGCAGAGCCAGCCGCGACTGCGGGGATTGGGGCTGGATGCGGTTCCCGGCGATCCGGCGCAGACCTCTCTCCTGCAGGAGCAGCGCAACTATCTGGCAACGCCGGTTCTGGGCCTGCCCGGCTTGGAAGGCGCAGTTTCAGCCGAGGAAGGGTTCAGCGGCGCCGGCGCCAGCGCGGATCAGGTTCGCATCCAGGCGAACCCCTATCTGAATGCGCTGATCGTGCGCGACATCCCTGAACGGATCGGTGCCTATGAATCGCTGATCCGCGCGCTGGACGTAGAGCCACAGCTGGTCGAGGTGGAAGCCACGATCATCGACATCAACATCAACAAGGTCCGTGATCTCGGCATCAACTGGCGGTTCGGATCGGGCGGCATCGGCGGCCTGTTCGGCAGCGGCGATGCCGATGCGGACGGGCGACTGAACCGGATCCCCGGGTCATCGCGGCGCGACAACGTGACCAATATCACCCCATCGGCGCGCGGCGGCGTGCTTTCCACGATTATCGGCAGCAACCGCGAATTCATCGCGCGGGTGACGGCGCTCGAGGCCAAGGGCGCCGCCAAGATCGTGTCGCGCCCGCAGATCATGACGATGTCGAACGTGGAAGCCGTGTTCGATCGGACGCGTACCTTCTACGTCCGTGTCGGCGGGCGGCAGGAAGTCGACCTGTTCAACGTCGTCGCCGGCACCGTGCTGCGGGTGAACCCGCATGTCTTCCGCGATCATGATCAGACACGGATCCGCGTGCTGATCGGCATCGAGGACGGCAGCATCACCGCAGGTGAGGTCGATGATATCCCGATCGTCGAGCGGTCGAGCGTGTCGACCCAGGCGATGATCGTCGATGGGGAGAGCCTGTTGCTGGGCGGCATGACCGTCGACAGCGACCAGGACTATATCGACAAGATCCCGCTGCTGGGCGACATCCCGGTGCTGGGCGAACTATTCAAGAGCCGATCCCGGTCGCGCGGCCGGATCGAGCGGCTGTTCCTGATCACGCCGCGGGTGGCGACGCTCACGCCGCGGCTGGCCGCAGCCACCACGCTGGGCACGCAAAGCGCCGATGTCGCCGCACCGGGCGCGCCGGCGACCGTGGCCGCAGGCTCCACGGCGGCCACCACCATTCCCCAAACGCCAAAGGGACCAGGGCGATGAGCGAGACCGGTACATCCGTCATCCGCGTGCTGAACGGCCGGCTGGCCGGTACCGAGAAGCCGCTGCCGGCGAGCGGGCGGATTTCGATCGGACACGAATATTGGAGCGACGTGGTGCTCCGCGAGCCATCGACGCGCGGCATTGCGATCGAACTCACCCGCGATCCGGCCGGGGCGACGACGATCGCCTTGCTGTCGGGCCAGATCGGGCTGCTCGGATCGACGCTGTCGCAGGGCCAATCGGCGGTGCTGCCGCCGTTCGTGCCGCTGCAGATCGGCGGGATTGCAATCGCCTGGGGCGATCCGGCGAGCAGCCGCTGGGCGGAGGCGAGCGGGCTTGCCACCCGTGTGCCGCCCGCCGCTCTGACGGAACAGCCCGAGCGGCTGATCGACGTGCCGCTCGACCTGATCGGCAAGGGTGCGGAAGCGGTGCGCGGCTGGGCCAGCCGCAAGCGGGTCGCCGCGCTGGCGGCGGGCGTGCTGCTGGTGGCGGCGATGCCCGCGGCCGGACCCGCGGTGGAGCGACTGCGCTTCGGCGGCGATGGGACCCAGCGGCTGAGCCGTGCGCTGAACGACGCCGGGCTGGCGCCGCTGGCGGTAAGCGGAGATGCCGGATCGGAAGCCGGGCTGGTCGTGACCGGCGTGGTGGCCCGCGAATCGGATCGGCTGCGGGCGCAACAGGTGATGGAAAATGAGGGCATGGCGGGCATCGTCGATGTCCAGACCAGCGGCCAGCTGGCGTCCGCCGCGGCCGACGTTGCGCGCATCCACGGTATTCCCGCCAGCGGCCGTGCGGTGACACGCACCTCGGTCGAACTGCGCACGGGACCGCTTTCGCCCGAGCTGCGCACCAAGCTCGAGCAGGCGGTTCGCGCCGACGTCAGCGGGCTGGGCCGGCTGGTGATTCGCGACGACCTGCCCCCGGAAGACGATACGCCGGTGCGGACCGTGGCCGATGTCACCAAGAAGGTCGCTACAGTGGTGGCTGGCGACCCGGCTTACATCCAAGCCGTTGACGGGACGACCTATTTCCTCGGGGCGATGATGCCGAGCGGCCATCGCCTCGTTTCGATCCAGGGGGCGGATGTCCTCGTGGAAAAGAACGGGCGGCAGACCCGGATCAGCTTCTGACGACAGGCACTTTCGCCACGCACAGACAAGGAGTGAGATCATGACCGTAGGACCGATCAACAGCGGCCTTTCAGCACTGGCCGGATCACCGCTTGCCGGCAACGCCGGGCGCGGCCGCGGCAGCGAGCCGGGCACCTGGTTCGAAGCGCTTTCCGCAGCCTGGGGCCAGAGCCTCGACAAGCAGGCGGCGCGGATCGAGACGATGTCGGAAGGCATCGGCAATGGCGGCCAGGACAATCCATCCGGCATCACCAAGCTGACCGCGGAATCGCTGCGGATGAGCTTCCTCGCGAACAGCTCGTCTTCGTCGATCGACAGCGTCGGCAAGGCGCTCGAGACCATGGCGCGCAAGGGCTGATCGGAGGCGAGGCCATGTCCATCGAAGCCATTGCCGCGGCCTCGGCGGGGGCGGCACCGCTGCCCCCGGTCGAGACCGTCAGCGCCGGACCGGGCGCTTCCATCGGCGACGTCACGGCGTTCCAGGGATCGCTCTCGGCCGCCGGAGGCGTCAACGCATCCGGCGCGCCGGACGCGCTGTCGCCCGCGATCAAGGCGATGTTCACCCAGCTCGAAAAGGTGAACGGCGAGGCGAAGTCGGTATCTGAATATGCCGCCAACGCCAGCGCCAACGGGGCCGACATGACCCCGGGCGAAGTCGTCCAGCTGACGATGAAGTGCCACGAGTTCATGTTCCACTGCCAGCTCACGTCCAACATCGCCAACCGGACGTCCGATGGCCTGCAGCAGCTGTTCCGCCAGCAGAGCTGAGCGGGGCGGCTGCCGAGGAGAGAGCCGATGACGAGACGATCGCGCCTGTGGATGCCGCTGTTGCTGGGCGGGGCGCTGGCCCTGTCCGCCTGCGGGCAGGAAACGCTCTATTCCAAGCTGACCGAAGCGCAGGCCAACGAGATGGTGGCCGTGCTGCAAAGTGCGGGGGTGAGCGCCGCGAAGCTGGAAGCCGGGGAGAAAGGCTGGAGCATCACCGCCGACCCGGCCGACTTCGCACGGTCGATCGAGGTGCTCCACGCGCAAGGCTATCCGCGCGAGGAATTCGCGACGCTCGGCACCGTGTTCAAGAAGGAAGGCTTCGTGTCCTCGCCGGTCGAGGAACGCGCGCGGCTGCTGTACGGCATGAGCCAGGAGCTTTCCCACACGGTGAGCGAGATCGACGGCGTGGTGCAGGCGCGTGTGCACCTGGCGCTGCCCGAGGCCGAGCCGATGGCCGAAAAGGTGAAGCCGGCATCGGCATCGGTGTTCATCAAATATCGCCCCGGCTTCGCGATGGATGCGCAGGTGGGCAAGGTGAAGGCGCTGGTCGTCAACTCGGTCGAGGGACTGAGCTATGACAATGTGACCGTGGTCACGTTTCCAGCCCAGCCGTTGCCGGTGGCACGGACTGCCGGTGGATCGCGCGAAGTGGTCGCCAACCTGACCTGGGTGGCCGTGATCGGCGGGCTGGGCCTGCTGGCGAGCCTGATGTGGCCCGGCTTCCGTCGCTGGCAGCTGCGCCGCAGCCTGCCGGCGGTGCGCGGACCGATGGAGGATCGGTCGCGGTGACCGCGGCCGCCGCCGAACGGTCGCGGCTATCCGCCGTGGGCATCGACCTGATCGCATCGGCGGGCGGGCCGGGCGAGCGGCGCGCGGCGGCGTTGATGCGCCGTCTGGCGGGCGATGCCGCTGCACCCGTTCAGCTCGACGCGCTGGATCGGGTGCCGGCCTGGCTGCGGCTGCCGCATGCGGCGCAATCCCGGCTGGCGGAGCGGATCGCGTTGGTGGCGACGGGTCCGCAGCTCGCGCGATCGATCGACGGCCGGCTGCTGGGCGAGATTGCCGAGCGCGTGGGCGAGCCGGTGCTGGACGCGGTGCTGGCCGCGCCGATCGCAGGCGAGGGGCTGGCCCCCGTGCAGGCCGGCGGCCTGGCCAAGCTGGGCTTCGGCCTGATGCGGGCCGCGCTGCCGGCAGGAATGGAAGGGCTGATCGCCGCGGGTGGTGCGGTAGGCGACGCAGGATTTGCGCGCGCCTGCATCGATCGCGCGGTGGCGCTGGAGACGCATCAATGAGTTTCGTTCTGATCCACGCCGATCGCGCGGGCAGCGTGCTGGCCGACGACCCGATCGTGCCCGCGGCCGAGATCGAGCGCTTTGCCGGCGCGATCGATCTGCTGCGCGGTGCGGGCGCGGTGCGCGACGGGATCGCGGCGGAACAGGCAGCGGCGATCGCCGAGGCACGCGCAGAAGGCCATGCCGAGGGGCTGGCCGCCGGCCGCGCCGAGGCGCGCAAGGAGAGCGAGGCCGCGCTGTTCCAGCTGACGGTGAAAGCCGCGGCCGAGCGCCGCCAGCAGCATGCGGACGTGACCGCGCTGGCGATCGAGGTCGTACGCCGGATCGCCCAGGAGCTGGGCCCCGAGATGACGGTGGCCGCAATCGCAGACCGCGCGACCGCCGACCTGCTACCCGATTCGGTTGCGACGGTGCGGGTCTCGCCCGCGGCGGTGGCTGCGACCGAGCAGCGGCTGGCGAGCCGGCCGGGCCTGCGCGTGGAAGGCGACGCGGCGCTGGCCGCGACCGATTGCATCGTCGAGACTGCGCTCGGCACGACGCGGGCGGGGCTGGAGACTCAGCTGGCCGCGATCGCACGCGCCTGGGACGATGCGGCGGCGCAGCCCGAGGCCGCGGCATGACCGAGGCTGCGACCCTGCCCGATGTCGGCCGGCTGATCGAAGGCCTGCGCGGATCGGTGACGGTCGAGCGGCGCGGCCGGCTGGTCGAGGCGATCGGCACCACGCTGAAGGTGACGGGCATCGACGCGCGGATCGGCCAGGCGTGCGAGGTGATCGAGGCGGCGACGGGCCGCGCGGTGCCGGCCGAAGTGATCGGCATCGCGGGCGATGCCGTGATCCTGACCCCGCTGGCCGATGTGCGCGGGCTGGCGGCGGGCGCGGAAGTGATCGTGCGCCCCGATGCGGACAGCGTGCCTTATGGTGATGCGCTGTTGGGCCGGGTGCTGGACGGACTGGGCGAGCCGATCGACGGGCGCGGCGCGCTGCCGCCCGGGCTGGCGCGGATGCCGCTGCATGGTGCCGCGCCGCAGCCGTTGACCCGTCGGCTGATCGAGACGCCGATCGTGACCGGGGTGCGCGCGATCGACACGCTGCTGACAATCGGCACCGGCCAGCGGATGGGCGTGTTCGCGGCGGCAGGCGGCGGCAAGAGCACGCTGCTGGGGATGCTGGCCCGTTTCGCCGAGGCGGACGTGATCGTGGTGGCGCTGATCGGCGAGCGCGGCCGCGAGGTGCGGGAGTTCCTCGAAGACAATCTTGGTGACGAGGGGCGGGCGCGATCGGTGATCGTGTGCGCTACATCGGACCGGCCGGCGATGGAGCGGGTACGCGCGGCGCACCATGCCACCGCGATCGCCGAAGGATTCCGGTCCGAAGGCCGAAACGTGCTGCTGCTGATGGATTCGGCGACGCGCTTCGCCCGCGCGCTGCGCGAGATCGGGCTGGCGGCGGGCGAGCCGGCGGTGCGGCGCGGTTTTCCGCCATCGGTGTTCGCCGAGCTGCCGCGGCTGTTCGAACGCGCGGGCACCGATGCGCATGGCGCGATCACCGGCATCTATACCGTGCTGGTGGAAGATGAGGACAGCGCCGATCCGGTGGGCGAGGAAGTGCGCTCGATCCTGGATGGCCACATCATCCTGTCGCGCAAGCTGGGCGCGGCCGGCCATTATCCGGCGATCGACGTGCTGCAGAGCCTGAGCCGGCTGTTCCCGCGGCTGGCCCGGCCCGAGCACCGGGCGGCGGCGACCAGCGTGCGCGCGCTGATGGCCAAGCATGACGAGATCGCCTTCCTGGTGCAGGTGGGCGAATATCGCGCCGGGGCGGATGCAGTGTCGGATCGCGCGCTGGCCGCCAAACCCGAGATCGATGCGCTGCTGCGCCAGCCCGAGACGCTGAAGGAGCCGTTCGACACATCGATCATGCTGCTGCGCGGGGTGGGCGGATGAGCGCTGCGACCATGACGCAGATCGGCCTGCTGCAGCGCCTGCGCGACGTGCGGCTGCGCAGTGCGCAAGCGGCGCTGGCGACGGCGCGGGCGCGCAGTGCCGAGGCCGCGCGCGCGCAGGACGAGGCAGCCGAGGAGGCCCGTGCCGCGGAGCGGGCGCGGCTGGCGAAGCGCGATGCGCTGTTCGCCGATCCGGGCGAGGCCGAGCGGCGGCTGGCGCTGCTCGAGATCGCGACCGTCGATCAGGCGGCCGCAGCCGAGCGCGAGCAGGATGCGATGCTGTGCCTGACGAGCCGGTTGGTGGAGGAAGGCAAGAGCCGCGCGGTGGTGCTGTCGGCGGACGCGCGCGTGACCGCGCTGGCGACGCGCGCGGCGGAAGTGCGCCGCACGCTCAATGCGCGCGACGAGGAGCGCGCGGCGATCGAGGCAGAGGAGGCGCGGCGATGAGCCTGAGTTCGACCCCGGTGCGCACGGCAACTCCGAGCCGCAGCGCCGATCCGAGCCCACTGCCGCGTGCGAACGCGCAGCCGCCTGCCGAGGACGTGCGCGCGATGAAGGATGCGCTGACTGCGGCGCGCGAACGCCAGCGCCAGCCGCTGGGCGAGCGCGGTGCCGCGATGCTGCGCGAAGGCGTCGGCCGCGGCGAGGCGAAGGCGCTGTTCGGCAAGGACGATGCCGAGCGCTTCAAGCTGATGAAGCAGGAGCGTGACGCGCAGATGCCCGAGGAAGGCGCGCTCGGCCTGGCCGGCGCGGGCGGGCAGGGCCAGCCGCAGGCGCCTATGGTGGTGCCGCATGCGCCATCGCCGCAGACCGACCCCACCGCCTTCGCCGCGCTGATCGGACAGCTGTGGGCGCGCGAACAGGCGAAGGGCACACGCGAAGTCTCGGTCCGGTTCGGCGAACGCGCCTGGCCCGCGACCGGCGCCCGGCTGGTGCGCGCGGCGGACGGATCGCTGGACGTGGCGCTGCTGGTCGGCGGCACCGCCGGCGGCCAGGTGGAGACCACACTGCCCGACCTGCGCGAGCGACTGGCCGAACGCGGCGTGGCGGTGGGCGCGCTGGCAGTGGAGAAAGACGGCTGAAATCGTGAGAGCGGAGCACTAGTCTGCGTTCTCTATTTCAAGAAGTTCGACGTCCGCTTACCCCATGCCGAGACGGGTGAATGGTGACCCGTGCTACTTATCAAGGGCGTTCTTAAGACGTGACCTTCTCATTCTTCACCATTGATAAGCTGTTGCGGAAAAGAGCGCTGAGAACAGTAAAGGAAAGCTCTTCGGGCGAACACGTGCAGCGATCGCCCAACTGACAAGCGTGATGCTTTGTAACCAAGGCGATTATGCAGGTTGGATCAGTAATCAAACTTCATTCCGCGGCACGGCGCCGGGCGCAGATGATAGTCCGCAAAGACTGAAGGCGGCTTTTCCCTGGTTTCTTCGGTTATGGTCCAACGCCAGCCAGTACCGGAGCGGATAAATCGATTGACATATGCTGCATCCGGGAAGCGGTAGCGTTGCACAAACCCGTTCTGTTCTAGCTCGCCAAGACCAAGCGAGGGTTCGTACAGCCCGCCGAAGGTATCGGAGAATACCGATCCGATAGCCTGGGGCTTCGCGCCAGCGCCATAGGTGATTGCCGCTTCATACGGGTCAGATCCGATCGCGCGCAGGTGCAGGGGTGAAAAAGCGCCGGCCCAAATGCCATTCGCCTCGCGCGATCGACGGCGAGTCTTTGCCTTGAACCTGTCCGCTTACCCGCCAGCAACCTTGCAAGCCGGCCACCCCTGCCAGGCCCGGCGGTACGATGTAGGCCGGCGTCGCCGCCATGAGCATCAATGTGAACACGACCGTTTCCTGATTCTCCGCAAATATGCGAAGATATGCTATCGCAGCGACCGGGAGCCCAACCCCGATTCAGCAACGAAGGGCTGGAGCGACCCCCTGAACATCCGTTGGCAGCAGCAGCATATTAGCGGGTGGCGGCCCTGATCTTCTCGAGAAGCTCCGGGCGGAGCGCCGGCGCGCCGGCCTTGCGCGCGGCTTCGGGCGGCCAGGCGCCTTGCAGGGCCAGTGCGCGGATTTCGCGGGGGGTGGGGGCGGGGTCGGGCCAGCCGAGCGCGCGGACTTTGGCCTGGAGGCGCTGGCGGGCCTGGTCCTCGGCGGCGTCGGGCCGGGTCAGCGGCTGGGCGACGGCGTGGCCGAGCGAGGCGCCACCGGCATCGATCGCCCACGGATCGGCACCGCGATCGAGCAGCAGTTCGGCCAGGCGATAGCGTTCCATGTCGATCGCGGCGTGGAGCGGGCGATCGCCGAGCCGGCCGGCGAAGTTCACGTTGGCGCCATGATCGAGCAGCAGGCGGACCGCGCCTGCGGAGTTCAGCGCGATCGCGGCATCGAGCGGCATGAAATCGGCGCGGACCGGATCGGCGCTGGCCCCGGCTTCGAGCAGGCGCGCGGCGAACCAGGGTTCGGTCGCGCGGATCGCCAGGCTGAGCGGGGCTTCCTTGTTCGGGCCATCGGGCGCGGCACCGGAATCGAGCAGCGTATCGACCAGCCCCTTGTCGCACATCGCCACCGCGACGGTGAGCGGATCGACCGACTTGCGCGCGCTGACATTGGCCAGCGCCGGATCGCTGCGGAGCAGACGGCGCACGGCATCGGCATCGCGATCAAACAAGGCTTCCATCAGCGAGCGAGCGCTGGCGCCGAGATCGGGCGCGGACAGCACTGCCTGGCGATCGGGCAGGCGCGTGCCCGAAACGAAGCAGGGGCTGCCGCTGGCGGGGCTGCACGCACCGAGCATCAGCGCGGCCGACAGCAGGAAGAGCGGGGAACGGGACACATGGCCGGTCATCCCCCTCGCGCCTGCATCAAGTCAAGCCAGCAGGCGGTGTGCCGCGCGATCAGCGCAACGCCGCCACGCCGGACAGGACCCAATCCATGCCGTGCCGGCCGATCGGGTTGAGCCCTTCGAACCAGTTGACGCCTTCGGGCCGTTCGGACGGCAGTGCGTGCGACGTGCCATAGGCGGGCGGCGCATCGGCGAGGATCGCGCCGGGGATGCCGAGCAGGATGCCGCCAAGCACGCGATCGCCGCCGTTCTGCAGCGATGTGAGGATCTCGCCGGGGACATGATAGGCCTGGACGTCGGCGCTGCCGCGATCGTTGGCGGCGGCGATGGCGCGGGCCGACGCGATAGTGTCACCGTGCAGCCCGGCGGCGTTGAAGGTATCCGCCTCGCGCCCGCTGGCGATCGAGGCGGCCGACGCCAGCCCGCCGCCCAGCGAGTGGCCGGTGATCGTGACTTCGGCATCGCTGCGCGCCAGTTCCTTGCCGACGCGCAGCGCCTTGGCATAGCTTTCGGAGTTGAGGCCGAGCGCCTGCTGCGCGTTGTTCTTCCAATCCTCTCCGGCCGAACTGCCGCGGAAGGCGACGACGTAGCGCGTGTCATCGCCGCTGCCGGTGGCATAGACGCGCGCGCGGAAGCTGGAGCCGGGCTGCTCGAGCATCGCCGGGGTGAGGTTCAGCCGATCGAGATCGGATTCGCTGGCGACGCGGAAGCCGGGGGGCGGGCTGGCGACGTCGTTATAGACATCATCGGCCAGCAGGGCGGATTCGCGCGCGCGATCGGGATCGGCGGTGGACGGCGTCGGCGGCGACTGGACGGGCGCGGGGGCCGGGCCGGGGCTGGGCGAGGGGACCGGCGCGGCCCAGTCGGCGCTGTAAGGCTGGTCGCTGGGGCTGGGCAGCGCACTGGGGCTGGGCGTGGGGGGCGAGGCCCAACCGCTGGCGGAAATCGACTGGATCATCGCGCGTCTCCCGAATGGCGCGATGGTGGCCGGGCGGGTCAAGAAGGCCAATAATCGGTTCGACTAGAACGGGGCGCCGATCAGCGCAGCAGCCAGCGCGCGACGGCTTGGTAGCTGCGGGGGTGGACGCCGTCTGCCGTGGGCGTGTTCGCCAGATCGACGATATCGTCTCCGAAGCTGAAGGCGACGCGGGTGACTTCATAGGCCGCCTTGCGATTGTAGGGCAGCACCCAGAGCACGTAGCGGGCGCGGAGCGAGCGGCGGACAGTGGCGAGGCCGCGCAGCAGCGCCGGATCGGTCGGCCCGTTCGATCCGGCGGAGATCACCGCCATCGTGACCGGGCCGACGCCCTGCGCTTGGCGGGCGATGGCGGGCGCGGCCGCGCCGACCCGGGCGACGACGGCGCAGCGCGCGAGGCCGCTGGCATTGACGGCCTGGCCGGCGCCATAGGCGATGCTGTCTCCGATGAAGAGGCAGGCGGGCATGCGATGAGCTCCCGATCCGTCAAAGCGCGCGGACGAGCAGGCGCGGGATCGCGGCCCAGGGCGGATCGACGATCACCTGCTGGCGCGCGGACGGGCCGGGGGGCAGCAGATGCAGCTTGCCGCCGTCGCGCGCAAGCAGTCGGCCGAACACGAAACGGCCGCCCGGCCGAGGCAGCAGCACATCGCGGTTGAGCGCGCTACCGAGCCGTTCGGGCTCGACCCGTTCGCACCACAGCGTATCGCCGGCGCGGTAGTCGCCGACCGTCGCCTCGACCAGCAGCGCGACTTCGGCGGGGCCGGGGGCGGGCGGGGTGGAGACCTGTTCGTGGCGCGGCGCGCGGGCGCCATCGGCGGAGAGCAGCGCGATGACCGGCAGATCGGCACGCTCGGGCAGGCGGACGAGATCGGCCGCGGTGACGCCGAGCGCGCCCGCGATCCGGTTGAGCCAGCCGACCGAGACGGTGCGGGTGCCGGTTTCCAACCGGCCGATCGTCTGCGCGGTGGTGGGCGGCACGCAGGCATCGGCGACATCCTGCAACGTCATGCCCTTGGCGCGGCGGACTTCGCGGATACAGGTGATCATGGTTCGGCCTCCAGAAGAAATCGGAACCTATACGGTTATTCGCTGTCCTACAAGCGTGCCGCGATGGCATAAGCGAGCGACTCGGAAATCGGAGGCAGCGATGGGACGGATGCTGGCGGAGCGGAGCTTGGGCGAGCCGGAGGCGGGACGTGCGCGGCGATCGGTGACGGTGAATCTCGCCGAATCACCGCTCGGCTGGCTGCTGGCACGAGGCATGGTGGACCGCCGCCAGCATGAGGCGGGCGAGCGGCTGCGCGGCGACTGGGAGATGGCGGGGCTGGGCCCGCGCGTGACGATGCGCTGGGACGCGGCGCCGGCCGCGCGCGGGCGGCGCGGGCCGGATGCGCCGCTCGATCCGACGCTGGCGGGGATCGCGGCCAAGCGCCGGTTCGATGCGGCGATCGCGGCGCTGGGCGGCGGGCTGGCCGACGTGGCGTGGCGCGTGGTGTGCGCGGGCGAGGGGCTGGAGCCGGCGGAAAAGGCGCTCGGCTGGCCACGGCG
Organism: Sphingomonas canaveralia; assembly: GCF_047238125.1. Classification (NCBI taxonomy): domain Bacteria; kingdom Pseudomonadati; phylum Pseudomonadota; class Alphaproteobacteria; order Sphingomonadales; family Sphingomonadaceae; genus Sphingomonas; species Sphingomonas canaveralia. Next base: position 1,849,711 of record NZ_JBDFMH010000001.1, on the reverse strand, counting down.
ATCAGGCAAGCTGGTACTGACGATGGCGCTCGACCGGCTGGCGGATCATTATGGGCTGGGCTGAGCGGGTGCGTTCAATCGGGATCGCGTTTCGATCCGTCCAGCGTGCGGGCGAGGCGTTCCGCCATAGCGGCCTCTGCCTCGCGCTCCGCCCGGGTGCGACCGTGGCGGGCGCGGGCGGCGGCGGCATCGGCTGCCGCAACGTCGCGGGCCCTGGCCTTGCGGGCGCGGCGCAGGTTGATGATCTCGGCCATGGCTGGTTTCTAGGAAACGGTCGCAAGATTGGGAAGGGTGGCGCTCGACGCTTCCGAGCCCTCGCGGAAGGCGGCGCGCGCCGGAACGCCGGACCGTCTGCAAAGGAATGACGGCGCCGGTACGCCGCAGCGGATTGCATCCGATCGCGACGCACCCACCTTACGCGTCTCATGAAGGAGTGACGTCCATGGATCTCAGGCTGAGCGGCAAGACCGCACTGGTTACCGGATCAACCGCGGGCATCGGCCTGGCGATCGCGGAACGCCTGGCCGAGGAGGGCGTCGACGTCACGATAGCCGGCCGATCGCAGGACAAGCTGGACGCAGCCGTCAAACGGATCGGCGAGAAGGGCGCGGTCCGGGCGGTCCTGGCGGATCCGGCCACCGCCGCAGGGGCCGAACAGCTGCTCGCCGCCGTGCCGGATACCGATATCCTCGTGAATAATCTGGGCATCTACGAGGCCAAGCCGTTCGCCGAAATCACCGACGCGGATTGGCATCATCTGTTCGAGGTCAACGTGGTATCCGGCGCCCGCCTGGCCAGGCATTATTTCCCGAGGATGCTGCAGCGGAATTGGGGGCGGATCATCTTCATTTCGTCGGAGAGCAGTCTCGTCATCCCCGAGGAGATGATCCATTACGGCATGACGAAGACCGCCCAGCTTGCGATCGCAAGGGGGCTGGCAGCCCAGACCAAGGGTACGGGCGTCACCGTCAATTCGGTGATGCCGGGACCGACCCGATCCGAAGGCATCGTCGATTTCGTCAAGAGCGTATTGCCGGACGCCGGATCGGAGGAGGAAGCGGAAGAGCTGTTCTTCGAAAAGATGCGGCCGCTTTCGCTGATCCGCCGCTTCATCGAAGCCGACGAGATCGGCGCGACCGTGGCGTTTCTCGCCAGCCCGCTTGCCGCGGCCACCAATGGGGCCGCGATCCGGGCCGAGGGCGGCATCGTACCGACCATAGCCTGAGGTTGCATCGAAGAGGCCGCCCGGAAGCTTCCGGTCGGATATCGTGGCACGAGTTCAGGGCCAGCAGCGGCCTGGCCAGATATCCGCTCGCGGCCCCCTTGGCTCGTCCGCCATCACGGCTTGCCTTCGCCATCGCCTCGGGCATGATCGGGCCCATGATCCTGCCCGATCGGCCGCAGCGGCACGATGATGTCGCGCTTCACTATGACGAGCTGGACCCCGTATACCGGGCGTTGTGGGGCGCGCATGTGCATCATGGCTTCTGGCGGACGGGGCGCGAGAGCGTGGCCGAGGCGACCGCGGCGCTGAGCCTGCTGGTGGCCGAGCGGCTGGCCTTGTCGGGCCCCGCATCGGTGGTGGATATCGGCTGCGGTTATGGCGAGACCGCACGACTGTTCGCCGCGCGGTTCGGCTGGGCGGTGACGGGGTTCACGCTGTCTGCGGCGCAGGCCGGGGCAGCGCCGGCGGCCGACGGTGTCGAGATCCGGGTGCGCGACTGGCTGGACAATGACCTGGTCGATGCATCGCGCGACGGTGCCTACGCGATCGAGAGCAGCGAGCATATGGAGGACAAGCCGCGCTTCTTCGCCGAAGCGGCGCGGGTGCTGAAGCCGGGCGGGCGGCTGGCGATATGCGCCTGGCTGGAAGGGCCGCGCGCGACCGCCTGGCAGAAGCGCCATCTGCTGGAGCCGATCTGTCGGGAGGGGCGGCTGCCATCGATGGGATCGCGCGCCGACTATCTTGGCTGGGCGCAGGTGGCGGGGCTGCGGCACCTTTGCGACGAGGACATATCGGCGCAGGTGGCGCGGACCTGGACGATCTGCGCCGGACGCTTCGCGCGCGCGCTGGCAACCGACCGTGCGACGCGCGCCATCGTGCGTCGCGCTGCCAACCGCGATTTCGCGCTGAGCCTGCCGCGGCTGATGCTGGCCTATCGCAGTGGCGCGATGCGATATGGGCTGTTCCTGTTCGAGCGATCGGCGTAGGTTTCAAAACACAACTAGATAAGCGGGAGAATCGATATGATCCTCTATGGCAGCTCGCTGTCGCCGTTCGTGCGCAAGGTCATCGCATTCGCTGCAGAAAAGGGCATCGAGCTGGAGGTCCGCGGCATCCCGCTGGGCAGTCCGGACCCCGAATTTCGTGCGGCGAGCCCGCTGGGCAAGATGCCGGCGCTGATCGACGGCGATTTCTCGATCCCCGATTCGACCGCGATCGTGACCTATCTGGATGCGGTCGCGCCGGGCCCCAGGCTGATTCCCGACGAGCCACGGTTGCGGGCGCGGGCCTATTGGTGGGACGAGTTCGCCGATACCGAGCTGTTCGGTTGTGGCCGGCAGATGTTCTTCAACCGGCTGATCGGACCGCTGTTCCTGAAGGTGGCGGGCGACGAGGCAGCGGCGCTGAAGGCGGAAACCGAGCAGCTGCCGAAGCTGCTGGCGTATCTGGACGGCGTCGTGCCGGACGAAGGCTATCTGCTGGGCGATGCCATAACGCTGGCCGATATCGCGGTGGCGAGCCCGTTCGCGAACCTGCGCCATCTCGACCTCGAGCCGACGATCGCGCGCTATCCGCGGGTGGCCGCCTATGTCGACAGGATCCTGGCGCGACCGAGCTTCGCCGAGATGGTGGCGAAGGAAGCACGGTTGCTGGATCGGGCGAAGGCGGCGTGACCGTCCCGATGCGGGACGGACACCTTAAGCCTCGGTTATAACAGCGTTTGAACAAGCGCCATAGTTGGTTAACCTTGACTGATTGCTGCCGACGGGCAGCGTTGGAAAAGGGGCCGATGATGTTCATGCGCATTCCGACTATCGCTCTTGCTGCCGCCGCGATGCTGGTCGGTGCGAGCCCGGCGCTGTCTGCGACCGTGATCGATTTCGATTCGCTGCCCGGCGGCGGCACCGTGGCCGATGAGACGCCGATCAGCACGCAATATGCGGCATTGGGCGTGACCTTCTCGGCATCGTTCGAGGGCGATCCCGTTTTGCCGGTGGCGACCAACTATGCCGGCGGGCCGACCGGGCCGCTCTATTCGGGCAATTATCTGGCCAATTCCTCGACCGGTAACCCGATCACCTTCCCGCCCGGCGGCGGCGTGATCCTGACCCCGCGCTACGACCTGCTGTCGATCAGCTTCGATGGCGTGGCGGACAATCTTTCGCTGAGCTTCAACAATTTCTCGCTGGTGGGGCGAACCACGTTCAGCGCTTATGATGCCGGCGGCAATCTGCTCGAGACCTTCACCACCAATGCCGGCAATGGCTGGGCGGTGCGCGCGCTGACCAGCGACGGGATCGCGCGGCTGGACCTGACGACCACCGATGGCGGCTATTATGGGCTTGATCAGCTGACGTTCGATCTGGTCTCCGCACCGGCGGTGCCCGAGCCGGCCGCGTGGGCGCTGATGATCGGCGGCTTCGGACTGGTCGGCGGGACGATGCGGCAGCGGCGGGCGATCGCGCGCCCGGCCTGATCCCGCGTTGCAGCAAGCATGGTCGCTCGCTATCTGGCGGCCATGCTCACGCTATCCGGCATCACCGTCCGCCTCGGCGGGCGGACCATCCTCGACAAGGCGACGGCGTCGCTGCCGGCGCGGTCGCGCGTAGGGCTGATCGGCCGCAACGGCGCCGGCAAGTCGACGCTGATGAAAGTCATCGCCGGGATGCTGGAAGCCGACGAGGGCGGCGTCGAGATGCCGCGCGGCGCACAGCTGGGCTATATCGCACAGGAAGCGCCGTCGGGCAGCGCAACCCCGTTCGAGACGGTGCTGGCCGCCGATACCGAGCGCGCGGCGCTGCTGGCCGAGAGCGAATCCTGCGACGACCCGCACCGGCTGGGCGACATCCACGAGCGGCTGATCGCGATCGATGCGCATGCCGCGCCGGCGCGGGCGGCGCGCATCCTGGTCGGCCTCGGCTTCGACGAGGAGATGCAGGGCCGCCCGCTCGACAGCTATTCCGGCGGCTGGAAGATGCGCGTGGCGCTGGCGGCGCTGCTGTTCTCCGAACCGGACCTGCTGCTGCTGGACGAGCCTTCGAACCATCTCGACCTGGAAGCCACGATGTGGCTCGAGAATTTCCTGCGCAGCTACCGCGCGACGATGATCGTGATCAGCCATGAGCGCGATCTGCTGAACAATGTCGTCGATCATATCCTGCACCTGGAAGGCGGGCAGACCACGCTCTACGCCGGCGGCTACGACGCGTTCGAGCGACAGCGGGCCGAGCGGCTGGCGCAACTGGAATCGGCGCGCGCGGCGCAGGCGACGCAGCGCGCCAAGCTGCAGGACTATATCGCACGCAATTCCGCCCGCGCCTCGACCGCCAAGCAGGCGCAGAGCCGCGCTAAGGCGCTGGCCAAGATGCAGCCGATCGCGGCGGTGGCCGAAGATCCGACGCTGTCGTTCGACTTTCCGAACCCATCCGAGCTGAAACCCCCGCTGGTGACGCTGGACATGGCGGCGGTCGGCTATTCGGAGACGCCGATCCTGCAGCGGCTGAACTTCCGGCTGGACCCGGACGACCGGGTGGCGCTGCTCGGCCGCAACGGCAACGGCAAGACGACGCTGGCCCGGCTGCTGGCGGCGCAGCTGCCCGCGATGGACGGGCAGATGACCGCGACCGGCAAGATGAAGGTCGGCTATTTCACCCAGTATCAGGTGGAGGAGCTGGATACATCGGATACGCCGCTGGAGCATATGACCCGGATCATGAAGGGGGCGACCCCGGCGGCGGTGCGCGCGCAACTGGGGCGGTTCGGCTTTTCGGGTGACAAGGCGCTGACGAAGGTCGGCAAGCTATCGGGCGGGGAGCGGGCGCGGCTGGCGCTGGCGCTGATCACGCGCGAGGCCCCGCACATGCTGATCCTGGACGAGCCGACCAACCATCTCGACGTGGATTCGCGCGAGGCGCTGGTGCAGGCGCTGAACAGCTATTCGGGCGCGGTGGTGCTGGTGAGCCACGACCGCCACATGCTGGAGCTGACCGCGGACCGGCTGGTGCTGGTCGATGGCGGGACCGCGGCCGAGTTTTCAGGTTCGCTCGACGATTATACGACGATGGTGCTGAAGGGCGGTTCGGGCGCGACAGGCGCCGGCGGCGATGCGCCCAAGCTTTCCAAGAAGGACGGGCGCAAGGCCGCGGCCGAGGCACGCGAGCGCAACCAGGGATTGCGCAAGGCGGTGACCAGCGCGGAGGCCGAGATGGCGAAGCTGACCGAGCAGAAATCAGCGATCGACCGGGCGATGTTCGATCCGTCTTCTGCCGCCAAGGAACTGGCGAAGCTGACGATGACAGAGCTGATGACGCGCCGCGCCGAGATCGAGGCCGGGCTGGCAGCGGCCGAGGCGCGCTGGGTGCAGGCGAGCGAGGCGCTGGAGGCGGCGTGAACCGTCCGCTGCGGCGGGGGTTGTAAGCATCGTCGCCCCTGCGCAGGCAGGGGTCCATTCGCTGACGGGCGTGCCATGCGAGAGAGACATGGGCTCCTGCCTGCGCAGGAGCGACGGATTTCAATCTGGAGGTTTCGTCGATGAATTATCGCAGGATCGGGCGCTGGGCGGCGGCGGGGTTGGGCGTGGCGGTGGCTGGCGCCGGCGTCTACTGGCTGCGCGAGAAGACGATCGAGAAGCCCCAATATCAACTGCTGACATCGGACGGCGCATTCGAGGTGCGGCGGTATCAGTCGATCCTGACCGCCGAGACGGTGCAGCGCGGTAGCCGCGACCGCGCGCTAGGCAACGGGTTCGGCGTGCTGGCCGATTACATCTTCGCCGAAAGCCGCGAGGGCGACGAGATCGCGATGACCGCGCCGGTGATTTCCGAGCAGGAGGCCGATGGCGCCTGGCGGGTGCGGTTCGTGATGCCCAAGAGCCACACGCGCGCGACGCTGCCCGAGCCGACGCCTGGCGTGGCGATCGACGAGCTGGAGAGTGCCAAGATCGCAGTGTGCAAGTTCGGCGGGCGGGTGGACGATGCGCTGCTGGCGGAGAAGACGGCGGCGCTCCGCGAATGGATCGCCGCCCAGGGGCTGAGCGCGGCGGGGCCGGTGCGCTACGCCTTTTACAATTCGCCGTTCATTCCCGGCCCGCTGCGCCAGAACGAGGTGTGGATGCCCGTCAGCTGACGGGAGCCGGCCAGACCAACGGCAGCCGATCGATCGTGTTGACCGGGCCGGCGCGGGCGGGGACGGGGTCGCCGGGCTCGACCGCGAAATCGGGGATGCGGGCGAGCCATTCCTCGAGGAAGATCTGGATTTCCATCCGCGCGAGCTGGGCGCCGGCGCAGGTGTGGTTGCCGGTGCCGAAGCTGATGTGACGCGGCGGGCGATCGAAATCGACAGCCAGCGGATCGGGGAACAGCGCGGGATCGAGATTGTGCAGGCTGGGCGACAGCATGACATGATCGCCCGCCTTCATGGCCACGCCGCGATGATCGATGTCACGGGTGAGCACGCGGCCCATGTTGCTGGTGCTGTAGCGGCGCAGCAGTTCGGCCACGACCGCGGGCAGCCGATCGGGGCGGGTGCGGATCTGGGCGCGGGCTGCGGGGTCGCGCGCCAGGAACAGCGCGACGAAGCCGAACATGGCGGCGACCGTATCGAGCCCGGCAAGTGCGACCATCGTGCAGGTCGACAGAAGCTCCGCCGGGGTAAGTGCGCGGCCATCGACTGTGGCGGCGATCAAATGGCTGATCAGATCGTCGCCCGGTGCATCGCGGCGTTCGGCGATGCGATCGGCGAGATAGGCACGCAGATCGAGATAGGCGCGGACCTTGGCATCGAGATCGGGGTGGCGAGCGAAGATCTCGGTCAGGCCGTGGAGCCAGGCGCGATCGGCCAGCGGCAGATCCATCAGCTTCAGCACGATGATCAGCGGCAGGCGGTGCGCGAAGGCCTCGATGAAATCGCAGGCACCGGCCGGGCGCACCGCTTCGATCAGCTCGACCGTAAGCTGACGGATCTCCGGTTCCAGTGCGCGGACGCGGGCGGGGGTGAGGAAGGAGAGGACTGCGCGGCGATATTCGCCATGCACCGGGGGATCGGCTTCGAGCGGGAGCATCGGTTCGCCCGGCACGCTGGGAATGGTGACGCTGGCGCTGGAGAAGAGCATCGCATCGCGGAACATGGCGGCGACATCGGCCCCTTCCGTCGGCACCCAGTGGCCGCCGTTGCGCGACGACCAGACCAGCGGCCCCGCATCACGAAAGGCCAGCCAGGCGGCCTGCGGATCATCGGCGGCGCCGGGCAGATCATAGATATCGAGATCGGTGACGAGCGCCTGCGGGACATGATCGGGAACGGTGCGGGTGGCTTCGGCCGGCATCGACGATCCTTTGCGGTCTAGCGCCGGAGCCAGGCGGCCAGGCGGGCGCTGCTGTTCTGGTGGATGTTCATCCAGGCCATCTGGAAATCATTGTTGTGCCAGTTGCCGAACGGCAGCAGCGTCTTGCGATAGGCGGCATCGCGGACCGGCGAGATCAGCAGCGCGCCATTGGCGCAGCGAGCCGAGACCAGGCCGGGATCGACGGGGCGGGCCCGCGGGCCCGCGCCATAGACCCAGCCGCCGAGATTGAGCGTGGCGGGCTGGCGGGCGGGGCCGGTCGTCCACCCCAGCGGGTTGATGCAGGCATAGGGGCCGGGGCCGAATTCCTCTGCCGCGTTGGTCAGCCGGGCAATGTTGTTGCGCTGGAGCGAGACGTCGCGCCCTTCGGCATAGGTGCTCCATGTGACGACGCAGCGCACGTCGCGTGCGCTGGCGCAGGCGCGGACCTGTTTCAGCCCGGCGAACCATTTCTGCGGGATCCAGTGGCCGAGCAGATAGCCGGCGACGAACTTGCCGGCGACCGGCTTGCCGTCGATCTCCTCGGCGATCAGCCGGCGGGCGAGGCGCGCGCCCTGGCTATGGCCGGCGATGAAGAAGGGGCGGCCATGATTGTCCTGCGCCAGATACTGGCGGAAGGCGCGGCGGACATCCTGGTAGGCGAGATCCATCGCCTTGGCGCTTTCGGGCGACCAGCGGATGAAGCCGCCCAGCACCATCTGCCGGTAGCGCGGCGCATAGACGCGGCAGCAGCCGTTGAACACGCTGGCCTGGTTGCGGATCGGCCCGACATCGGTGGCGCGGTTCAGCACCGAATCGTCGATCGGGGCATTCCAGCGCGGCTGGCCCAGGAAGGTCGTGGGATGGATGAAGAACACGTCCGCGCCGGCCAGCCGGTAATCCTGCAGCGGGAAGCCGGCAGGCGCGACATCGGCGGCATCGCGCGCGCCGGGGCGGGCGGCCCAGGCGATCGCCCTGGTGTAATCGGGGGCTTTCGGTGCGCGGCGGGCATCGAAGGGCTGCGGCGGCGGCTGGTTGTTGCGCAGGATCGTGAGCGGATCGGGGCTCTGGGCGAGCGCGGGGGCAGCGAGCAGGGCGAGGAACGCGAGACGACGGATCATCGCGCGATCTTAGGCGGGTTGCGGGGGATGTGAAGCGGGGGAAGGGACATGCTGCCATCGAAGTGGAGTGTGCGACGAGCCATCCCTCCACCATGCTGCGCATGGTCCCCCCCTCCGGAGGAAGAATTGTAGAACCCATCTGGCACAAAGTGCTTGACAGCGGCACGCTGTTCTGGCACATAACAGGAACGCTTAAGAATTGCGACCGGGGCCGGGGCGGGTGACGCTTTCCGGCCCTTATCTTTTCCGGGGAGGGGGCGATGGCCAGAGCGGTGACGCAGGTGCGGACGGCCGGGGGCAAGCGCCCGCAGCTGCGCAAGCAAACGCGCGAGCAGTGGAACAAGCGCAAGCAGGAGCGCTTCCTGGCCGAGCTGGCGGCGACCTGCAACGTGGCGGCATCGTGCCGCGCGGTGAAGATGAGCGACCAGAGCGTGTATCGGCTGCGCCAGCGTTCGCCGGAATTCCGCGCCGGCTGGGAAGCGGCGTTGTGCGAAGGCTATGCCCGGCTGGAAATGATGATGCTGGAGCGGATGCTGAACGGCACCGTGAAGCCGGTCTTCCACGGCGGCAAGCAGGTGGGCGAGGTGACCGAATATCCGAACGCGGTGGCGCTGCAGCTGATGCGCCAGCATGCGCCGACGGTGCGCGCGGCCAGCCAGCCGGTGAGCGACGAAGAGGCGGCGGCGATGCGCGCCGAATTGGCCGCGCGGCTGGACGAGATGGCGGCGCGGCTGGCAGCGACGGCGGACGGCGGCGGGCAGGACGACGGCGATGCGGACGGTGCCGATGCCGGGGCCTGAGCGGGCGCGATCGCAGGCCGAGCTGCTGGCCGCGCAGGGTCGCGGGTCGATCCGCGCGATGCTCGCCGGGATCGACCCGAAGACGCTGACGCATCTGATGCACAGCTGGGATTTCTGGGCGCGACCGGAACAACGCGCGCCGGGCGGCGCGTGGCGGACGTGGCTGGTGATGGCGGGGCGCGGGTTCGGGAAGACCCGCGCCGGCGCGGAATGGGTGCGCGAGCGCGCCGAGCGCAGCGGCCAGCTGCGGATCGCGCTGGTGGGGGCGACCTTCGCCGAGGCACGCAGCGTGATGGTGGAAGGGGAAAGCGGGCTGCTGGCGATCGCGCCGGATGCGATGCGGCCCGAATGGGAGCCTTCGCTGCGCCGGCTGCGCTGGCCGGGCGGCGCGCAGGCGTTCGTCTATTCGGCGGCCGAGCCGGACAGTCTGCGCGGGCCGCAGCATCACCTGGCCTGGGCGGACGAGATCGCCAAATGGCCGGCGGGCGAGGCGGCGTGGGACAATCTGGCGATGGGGATGCGGCTGGGTGCCGCCCCCCGGATCGTGGCGACGACGACGCCGCGCCCGGTGCCGCTGGTTAGGCGGCTGGCGGCTGGCGGCGAGCGGATCGCGATCACGAAAGGATCGACCGAGGCCAACCGCGCGGGGCTTTCGCCCGATTTCATCGCGGCGATGCGCGAGGCTTATGGCGGCACGATGCTGGGCCGGCAGGAACTGAACGGCGAGCTGATCGCCGAGCCCGAAGGCGCGCTGTGGACGCGGGCGATCCTGGAACGGCAGCGGGTGGCGAGCGCGCCGGTGCTGCGCCGGGTAGTGGTTGCAGTCGACCCGCCGGCGGGCAGCGGGCCGCGATCGGATGCGTGCGGGATCGTGAGCGTGGGGCTGGGCCGCGACGGGCTGGCCTATGTGCTGGAGGATGCGAGCGTGGCCGGGCTTTCGCCCGAGGGCTGGGCGGCTGCGGTAGCGGCGGTGGCGGGGCGGACCGCGGCCGATCTCGTGATCGCCGAGGCGAACCAGGGCGGGGCGATGGTGCGCACCGTGCTGCGGCTGGGCGGCACGCCGCTGCCGGTGCGGCTGGTGCACGCCGCCCACGGCAAGGCGGTGCGGGCCGAGCCGGTGGCGATGCTCTACGCGCAGGGGCGGGTGTGGCACGCCGGCGGCTTCCCCGCGCTGGAGGACGAGCTGTGCGGGCTGACGGCCGACGGCTGCTATGAAGGCCCGGGGCGATCGCCCGACCGCGCCGACGCGCTGGTGTGGGCGGTGAGCGAGCTGATGCTGGCGGGCGCCGGCGAGCCGGGGGTGCGGGGGTTGTAGCGCGGGTGATTCTCCCCGGCACGGGAAGGATTTCAAGATTGGAGATCGACATGAAATGGTTCGGGTGGAAATCCGGGCGGGGCGAGGCGCGTCCCGCGTTGATGCGATCCGCGTTCGGTTATGTCGGCGTGGCAAGCCCGCCGGCATCCTATGAGCAGCAGGTGCGGGCGGCCTATCTGGGCAATGCCATCGCCCAGCGCGCGGTGCGGATCGTGGCCGAGGGCTGCGCGGGCGTGGCGCTGACCGGCGACGAGCAGGTGCGCGCGCTGATCGCCGCCACCAGCGGCGGCCAGGCGCTGATCGAGACGGTGGCGATGCAGCTGCTGCTGCACGGCAACGCCTATGTGCAGATCGGTTGTGATGCCGACGGCCTGCCTGCCGAGCTCTATGCGCTGCGCCCCGAGCGGGTGGAGGTGGAGCCCGATGCGCGCGGCTGGCCGGTGGCCTATCGCTATCGCGCCGGCGAGGCGGTGACGCGGATCGCGGGGCAGGACGGCGCGGGCCGGGCCGGGCTGGTGCATATCCGCAGCGCGCATCCGCTGGACGATCATTACGGGCTGGGCTGCCTGGGGGCGGCGGCAGGCGCGATCGCGATCCACAACGCCGCGCAGGCCTGGAACAAGGCGCTGCTGGACAATGCGGCGCGGCCATCGGGCGCGCTGGTCTATGATCCGGGCGAGCCGGGTGCGGCGCTGAGCCCGGACCAGTTCGACCGCCTGCGCGCCGAGATGGAGGCGAGCTTTGCTGGTGCCGGCAATGCCGGGCGACCGATGCTGCTGGAAGGGGGCCTGCGCTGGCAGCCGATCAGCCTGACCCCGGCCGAGCTGGACTTCGTGGGCGCCAAGGCATCGGCCGCGCGCGAGATCGCGCTGGCGTTCGGCGTGCCGCCGCTGCTGCTGGGGCTGCCGGGCGACAATACCCACGCGAACTATGCCGAGGCGAATCGCGCGCTGTGGCGATCGACGATCCTGCCGCTGACGCAGCGGATCACGGGCGCGATCGGCGAGGGGCTGGCGGGCTGGTGGCCGGAGGCGCGGATCGCGGTGGACCTGGACGCGGTGCCCGCGCTGGCGGCCGAGCGGGCGATGCTGTGGGGCCAGGTGGCGGCCGCCGATTTCCTGACCCGCGACGAGAAGCGGGCGATGGTGGGATTGGCGGCCGAGGGGTGACGGACGGAGGAAGCGATGGATCAGGCGGATGCGCTGATGCTGGCGCGGCTGATCGCGCAGGCGGAGGCCGAGGGGGCCGGGCTGGTGACGCTGCGCGCGCTGGTGGAGGAAGCCAGCGATGCGGGTGCTGCGCGCGCGCTGGACCGGCTGGGGCTGAACGATGCCCGCGCGCGCGCCGACATGGCCGAACTGCGCGAGCTGCTGGGGGCGTGGCGCGACGCGAAGTCATCGGTATTCAGGGAGATGCTTTCATGGATGGTGCGGATCAGCCTCGCGCTGCTGGTGGCGGGGCTTGCGTTGCGATCGGGGCTGGCGGAGCGGCTGCTGGGCTGAGGTTCGCCGGCTATGCCGCGCTGTTCGACCGGATCGACCGGGGCGGCGATATCGTGCGGCCGGGCGCGTTCGCCCGCGCGATCGCGGAGGGGCGGGCGGTGCCGCTGCTGTGGCAGCATGATCCGGCACGGCCGATCGGCACGATCGAGCGGATCGCCGAGGATGGGCGCGGCCTGCGCGTGATCGGGCGGATCACGGGGGCGAGCCGGACCGCGCGCGAGGCGGCGGCGATGCTGCGCGAGGGTGCCGTGGATGGGCTGTCGTTCGGTTACCGGGTGCGCGCGGCCAAGCAAAGAACAAATCGTGAACTGACGGATCTCGACTTGGTCGAGGTCTCGCTGGTGACGCTGCCGATGCAGCCGCGCGCGCGAGTGCACGCGCTGGACTGACTTTTCCAATCAACGACCGGAGGGTGAGCATGTACGAGACGAAAGCGGATGCGCTGGAGGCGAGCTTCGATGCCGTCGCGCAGGCGGAGCAGATCGAAGGGGTGCGCGCCGAAGTGGCGGCACTTCGGGCCCGGATCGACCAGGCGGCGATCATCGCCGGGCGGCCCGCGCTGAGCGGCGCGAAGGCGGACGATCGCCCGCAGACGCGCGCCTTCGTCGACCGTTATCTGCGCGCCGGGCAGGACAGCGGGATCGAGGTGAAGGCGGTGGCGGGCACCACCGATGCGGCCGGCGGCTTCGCGCTGCCCGAGGAGATTGATGCGCGCATCGACCGCACGCTGAAGGCGGCATCGCCGATCCGCCGGATCGCCAACGTGGTGCAGGTGGGCAGCGCCGCCTATCGCCGGCTGGTGACGACGGGCGGGGTGGCATCGGGCTGGGCGGCCGAGGGCGCGGCGCGGCCCGAGACATCGACCCCGACCTTCGGCGAGGTATCGCCGCCGATGGGCGACCTGTTCGCCAATCCGGCCGCCACCCAGGCGATGCTGGACGACGCGCAGTTCGACCTGGAAGGCTGGCTGGCCGAGGAAGTGGCGGCCGAATTCGCCCGCGCCGAGGGGCAGGCGTTCGTGACCGGATCGGGCATCAACCGGCCCAAGGGCTTCCTGACCTATCCGACCGGCACCGCCGGCGATGCCACGCGGCCGTTCGGCACGCTGCAGCATCTGGCGAGCGGGGCGGCGGGCGCATTCGGCAGCAACCCTGAGAACCGGCTGATCGATCTCGTGCAGCTGCTGCGCTCGCCCTATCGCCAGGGGGCGTGCTTCGTGATGAATTCGGCGACGCTGGCGACGATCCGCAAGTTCAAGACCGCGGACGGCGCGTTCCTGTGGCAGCCGGGGCTGGTGAGCGGGCAGCCCGATACGCTGCTGGGCTATCCGGTGGTGGAAGCCGAGGACATGCCCGACATCGCCGCCGACGCATTGGCGATCGCGTTCGGCAACTTCCGCACCGGTTATCTGATCACCGAGCGCCACGCCACGCAGGTGCTGCGCGATCCCTATTCGAACAAGCCGTTCGTGCATTTCTACAGCACCAAGCGGATCGGCGGTGCGGTGGCCAATTCCGAGGCAATCAAGCTGATGAAGTTCAGCGTTTAATCCCGGCTCACACCGGGAAGCCGCACCGGCCCGCACCCCCGCCGACCTCCCAAAGTTTACTGTGGAGATCGGCCGGGCGCGCGGGCCGGTGCGGCCGCCAAGTTCCGGCGGGCCGAGGCCGCGCCGGGAGGCGTTCGGGCGGGCTTCCCCTTTGCCCGCCCGGGCGCCTGACTTTTCACCGAACAGCGATGGAGCGGGCGATGGCCGGCTTGGAGAAGGACGCCCGCGCCGTGATCGGCTGGGCGATCGACTGGGGTGCGCGCGGCCGGGGGCGGCGCGTGATCGACTGCCAGTGGCGGGTGGCGCCCGACGAGCCCGGTGGGCTGGATGTGCCCGCCAGGGAATCGAAGGATCGGCCGTGAGCGCGCTGATCGGCGGCGGGCGGCCGGGGGCGAACTACCGGATCGAGGCGCGGGCGCGGATGAGCGACGGCGCGATCGTGGCGCGCGCGATCGGCGTGACGGTGGGAGCGGCGGCATGATCGCGGGCGAGCCGGCGGCGCTGCCGGAGGCTGCGATTGCGGCACTGCGCGATCATCTGCGGATCGAGCCCGGGCAGGACGATGCGGCGCTGGACGCGCTGATGCTGTCTGCGCTGGCCTTGTGCGAACGCTTCACGGGGCAGGTGGCGATCGCGCGCGAGCTGCAGGAGACGATTCCGGCGCGGCGTGACTGGCGGCGGCTGACGCCGCTGCCGGTGCGCGCGATCACGGGCGTATCTGGGCTGCCGGCCGAGGGCGCGGCGTTCGCGCTCGACGCCGATGCCTATGCGATCGACATCGATGCCGAGGGGCAGGGCTGGGTGCGGGTGACGCGGCCGGGCAGTGCCGGGCGCGCGATCGTGACGCTGACGGCGGGCCTTGCCGACGCGTGGGCCGGGCTGCCGGCGCCGATCCGGCAGGGTGTGATCCGGCTGGCGGCGCATCTTTACGCGCATCGCGACGATGCCGACGATCCCGGCCCGCCCGCGGCGGTGGCGGCGCTGTGGCGGCCGTGGCGGCGGTTGCGGCTGGGCATGGGGGTAAGGCCATGAGCGAAGTGGCGGGGCGGCTGCGCGAACGGGTGACGTTGAGCCGGATCGAGCCCGCGCGCGACGCGCTGGGCGGGGCGGGCGGATGGGAAACGATCGGCGCGGCCTGGGCGGGGTTCGCGCCGGCCGGGCGGAGCGCTGCGATCGTGGCGGACCGGGCGGCGGGCGGCGCGCGCTGGGCGGTGACGCTGCGGCCGCGCGACATCCTGGTGGGCGACCGGATCCTGCGCGGCGAAACGCTGCTGCGCGTGACCGCGGTGGTGCGCGATCCCGCGACGCCGGACCGGATCGTGCTGCAGGCGGAGGAACTGGCATGACGCGGATCGAGAGGGCGGCGGGCAAGGCGGTTGCGCGCGCGATCGCCGGGCTGGCGGCGGCGGCGCGCGACGAGCTGCCCGGCGATATCGCGGTGAGCACCGAGCCCGGGCGGCTGGTGCTGACCGGAAAGCGGCTGGCGCGGCGGATGCTGGACGATGCGCGGCTGCGCGCGATCGGACTGCGGCGGTGATCGCGGGGGTTCAGGCAGCGCTGGTGGCAGCGCTCAAGGCGGAACCGGAAATCGTGAGCCTGCGGGCGGGCGTGTTCGACGGGCCGCCGCCGGGCGCGCGCTATCCCTATCTGGCGATCGCCGAGACGGCGGCGGCGGGGTGGGGTGCCAAGGGGCTGCCCGGGCGCGAGCTGCGGCTGGCAGTGACGGCGTGGGACGATGCCGGGCCGGCGCGGCTGCACGCGCTGATGGCGGCGGCCGAGCGCGGCATCGAGGCGATCGCGCGCGAGGGGGCGGGCTGGCGGATCGCGAGCCTGGCCTTCCTGCGCAGCCGGGTGGTGCGCGACGCTGACGGGCCGTGGGCCGGGCTGGTGGAATATCGGGTGCGGGTGGTGGCGACCGAATGAGGCCGTCGGCTCTGCACAGTCGCGAAGACGGAGGGACATATGGCAGTAGAGAAGGGATCGGCGTTCCTGCTGAAGATCGGCGACGGGGCGGCGCCGCCGGTGTTCGCCACGGTGGCGGGAATGCGGACGACGCAGATGTCGATCAACGGGCAGGCGGTGGCGATCACGCACAAGGGATCGGGCGGGTGGCGCGAGCTGCTGTCCGGCGCGGGGGTGCGATCGGTATCGGTGGCGGCGGCGGGGATCTTCACCGGATCGGCGGCGGAGAGCCGGTTGCGCGCCAACGCGCTGGCCGGGCTGATCGACGAATATGAGCTGAGCTTCGAGAGCGGCGAGCGGATGCGCGGGCGCTTCCTGGTGACGCGGCTGGACTATGCCGGCGATCATGACGGTGAGCGGGGCTACACGCTGGCGCTGGAAAGCTCGGGCGCGGTGGCCAGTGTCTGAGGGCGCGAACCCCGCGCGGGGCGAGGCCGCGCTGGCGATCGCGGGCGAGACGCTGGTGCTGCGGCCGAGCTTCGCCGCGCTGGTGGCGGCGGAGCAGGAACTGGGGCCGCTGTTCGCGCTGGTCGAGCGGGCTGCGGCGGGCGAGCTGCGGCTGGCGGAACTGGCGGGGCTGTTCTGGCACTGCCTGCGCGACCGGCCTGACGGGCTGACGCGGAACGCGTTCGGCGAGGCGATTGTGGCGGGCGGACTGGCGCGGGCGACGCCGGCGCTGCGCGGGTTGCTGAGCCAGATCTTGCAGGGACGGTGATGGGCGGGGGTAATCCTCCCCTGCAAGGGGAGGGGGACCGCGCGCAGCGGGGTGGAGGGGTGGCCGCGAGCGAGGCGCTTGCCGGGAGTACCCCTCCACCGTCCTTCGGACAGTCCCTCTTTCCCTCCGGGGAAGGATCTTTCTCGGGCTCCGCCGCTCGCCTCGCCGGGCAGGCGGGGGTGTTGCTGGGGTGGTCGCCGGATGTGTTCTGGGCGGCGACGCCGGCGGAGCTGGCCGGCGTGCTCGGCGCGCTTGCAGGGGAGGCGCCGGCGGTAGCCGGGGCGGACGAGCTGCGGCGCCTGATGGAGATGTATCCCGATGGATGACGAGATCGAGCGGCTAGTGGTGAGCGTGCGCGCCGACACCACCGGCTTCGCGCGCGACGTAGGCGCGATGCGCGAGACTTTGGGCGGATCGCTGGGGCGGGCGGCGGATGCCGCGGGCGATGCGATCGAGCGCGGGCTGGGGCGCGCGATCCGATCGGGCAAGTTCGGGTTCGACGATCTGCGACGCGTGGCGCTGTCCACGCTGGCGGAGATCGCGCAGGCGGCGGTGACGGCGGGTATCGGATCGCTGTTCGGCCGGAGCGGCGGCGGCGGGGGGCTGGGCGCGATCGCGAGTGGGCTGATCGGCGCGCTGGGGCTGCCGGGGCGGGCGACCGGCGGGCCGGTGGCGCCGGGCCGCGCCTATCTAGTGGGCGAGCGCGGGCCGGAGCTGTTCGTGCCAACCGCGAGCGGACGGATCGAGACGGGTAGTGGCGGCGCGCGCGAGGTACGCGTGTCGATCGCGATCGATGCGCGTGGCGGCGATGCGCCGGCGGCGCTGGCGCGATCATCACGGCAGGTGGCGCGCGCGGTGCGCACCGCGATCGAGGGGGCGGACTGAGCTTCGTCATCCCGGCCCAAGCCGGGAACCAGGGTCACGAACGGTGCCGCCTGGGGCTCTGGATTCCGGCTTTCGCCGGGATGACGATAGGGGATCATCTCATGGCTTATCGACTGGCCGAGGCGGGGGACCGCCTGGTGACGACGCACGTCAAGCGGTTCGACGCGCGGTTCTGGACGGTGGATTTCGCGCGGCCGATGATGGCGGCGGTGGTGACGACCGCGCCCGATGCGCTGCGGGTGGACGCGGTGTTCTACCAGGCGGACGATCTGGCCGGGCTGATCTGGGAGGCCGAGGACCGGCACGACCATCCGCTGCTGGCTTATGACACCGATCGCGATTTCCGCGGCTGCCGGCTGTCCTTCCGCTGGCGATCGGACGGTATCCGCGCCCTCGACGCGATCAACGGGCCGACGCTGACGATCGAGGGGCGCGATGCCACCGGCAACCCGCGCGCCTGGTATGTGCGGTTGTGGAACTATGCCGCGGGCGACCCGGACGATGCCGTCATCACGCTCGATTTCGACGCGCTGGACGGCGGCTTCCTGCTGCCGGGCGAGGCCGACCGGGTGTGGGCGGGCGATATCGACCGGATGTTCGTCTCGCTGATTGCGCCGGGCTATACCGGGGTGGCGATGCCGCTGGCCGCGCCGGCCGAAGGCTGGGTGGAGCTGAGCGCGATCGCTTGCGACGGACCGCGATCGGTGCTGGCGATCGGCGATGCGATGGTGCCGGCGCACGGGCTGCGCATCGCGACCGGTTATGACGACTGCTATCATCTGACGCCGGCGCGGGTGATGCGGATGATCCTGGCGCTCGGCTATCGCGGCATCATCAACCATTATGTCGGGATGAGCCATTATTTCCGCCTCGAGCGGGTGGGCGATGCCTGGCAGGCGGGGCTGGATGGCGGCGCGCTCAATCGGCCGGCGGCGGCCTGGCACGAAGGCTTCGCGGCGCTCTGCCATGAGCTCGACTATCGGCTGATCCTGTCGCTGAGCTACGAACTGTTCGACGCGCATGCGCCCGAAGGCTGGAAACAGCGCGCGGCGGATGGCGCGCCGGCATTGACCGGGTGGGTACCGCCGTCGACGCTGCTTTCCCCGGCGAGCCCGGCGGCGATGGCCTATCTGCAGGCGGTTGCGCGGGCGTTCGTGGCCATCGCGGTGGCGGCGGGACTGGAGCCCATCTTCCAGATTGGCGAGCCATGGTGGTGGCTGATGCCCGACGGGCGGCCATGCCTGTACGACGCGGCCGCGCGGGCGGCGTTCGGCGGCGATCCGCCCGAGATCGCGAGCGTGCGCGGGCCGCTTTCAACCGCCGAGATCGCGCTGCTGGACCAGGCGGGCGCGTTGCTGGCGACATCGACCGCAGCCCTGCGCGATGCTGCCTGGGCGGAGGCGCCGGGCTGCACCGTGGCGCTGCTCGTCTATCTGCCGACCGTGTTGGATGCGGCCGCGCCAGAGCTGCGCCGCGCCAACGTGCCGACCGGCTGGGCGAGCCCGGCCTACGACATCCTGCAGCTCGAGGATTATGACTGGGTGACTGAGGGGCGGGCGGGGGCGACCGCGCGCGGGATCGCCGCGGCGACCGTGCGACTGGGCTATCCGGTGGCCGAGCAGCATTATTTCGCGGGCTTCATCCTCAATCGCGAGGCGGCACCCTTGTGGACGCGGATCGAGGACGTGGCGGCGGCGGGCCGCGCGCGGGGCAGCGCGGAGACCTTCGTGTGGGCGCTGCCGCAGGTGGCGCGCGACGGTTTCACCCATTTCGAGACCGGGGAGACGGCGGTGCAGGCATTCGACGATGTGAGCTTCCCGATCGCGATCGGCGCGCGGGCGACCGTGGAGCCGGGTTTCTCGACCGCGGTGGTGACGAGCGCGGGCGGGCACGAGCAGCGCAATGCCGACTGGGCCAGCGCGCGGCTGCGCTTCGATGCCGGGCCGGGGGTGCGATCGGAGGCCGATATCGGCACGCTGATCGGCTTCTTCCGGGCGCGGATGGGCGCGGCGCGGGGGTTCCGCTTCCGCGATCCGTTCGACGACAGTTCGAGCGGGATGACAGGCGCGCCGGGGCCGTTCGACCAGCATCTGGGCATGGGCGACGGGGCGCGGACCCGGTTCGCGCTGGCGAAGCGCTACGGCGCGGGGGACGTGCCGGCGCGCGCGATCACGCGACCGGTGGCGTTGAGCGTGCGGATCGCGGTCGGCGGGATCGAGCGGCTGACCGGCTGGACGGTCGAGCCGGGCGGGGCGATCGAATTCGAAAGTCCGCCGGCTGCGGGCGCGGCGGTGACGGCAGGCTACCGGTTCGACGTGCCGGTGCGTTTCGCCGAGGACCGGCTGGAGATCGCACGCACGAGCTGGGCGGCGGGCGAGGCGGTTTCCGTGCCGCTGATCGAGATCCGGGAGGCAGGCGCGTGACCGCGTTCCTGGATCCGGCGCTGACGACGATCGCGCTGTGCTGGCGGATCGCGCGCGGCGACGGCGTGGCGCTGGGCTTCACCACTCATGATCGCGACCTGACGATCGACGGGCTGGACTATCGCGCGACGCCGGGAATCGCGCCGTCGGCCATCGCGCTTTCGGACGGGTTCGAGGTGGATACGCTGGACGTGGCCGGCGCGCTGACCGCGGACGCGATCACCGCGGACGACCTGATGGCGGGGCGCTGGGACGGCGCCGACGTGCGGCTGTTCGCGATCGACTGGACCGATCCCGCAGGCGAACGGCTGGCGCTGGCGCGCGGACGGCTGGGGGCGGTGAGCCAGACCGATCTCGGCTTTACCGCCGAGCTGCGCGGGCCGACCGCGCAGCTGGAGCGCGCGGTGGTGGAGACGACATCGCCCGATTGCCGGGCGGAGCTGGGCGATAGGCGCTGCCGGGTCGACATGGCCGGGCGCGTGCGGATCGCGCGGGTGATCGCCTTAGAAAGCGAGACGCTGGTGATCGATCGCAGCGAGCCGGTGGCGGGAGTCTATGCCTGCGGACGGCTGCGCTGGATCGACGGGCGGGCGAGCGGGATCGCCGAGCCGATCGCGGCATCGGACGGCGACCGCATCTTGCTGCGTACGCTGCCGCCGGCGGATGCGGTGGGCGCGCGGATCGAGATCAGCGAGGGGTGCGACAAGCTGATCGGCACCTGCGCGGCACGGTTCGGCAATGCGGCGAACTTTCGCGGTGAGCCGCATCTGCCGGGCAATGATCTGCTGACGCGGTATCCATCATGATTGGAGTGGCCGAACGGGCGGGCATGCTGGTGGGGACCAGATTCCGCCCCGGCGGGCGCGACCCCGCGCATGGGCTGGACTGCGTGGGGCTGGCGGCGGCGGCTTGCGGCGTAGAGATGGTGCGGGCCTGGGGGCGGAGCGGGCCGATCGAGCCGATCGCGGCTGCGATGGCGGCGGCCGGGCTGCGCGCGATCGATCTGGCGGCGGCGGGCGCGGGCGATGTGCTGCTGGTGCGGGCGGGAGCGCGGCACTGGCATCTGATCGTGCGCACCGAGAGCGGCTTCATCCATGCCGATGCGCTGCTGGGGCGGGTGACGGCGGTGCCCGGGCCGGTGCCGTGGCCGATCGCGGGCGCATGGCGCAAGGGAGAGTGAGCGATGGCGACGCTGGTGTTGCAGACCGTCGGCACGCTGGTGGGCGGGCCGATCGGCGGGGCGCTGGGGGCGCTGCTCGGCAGCGGGATCGATGCACGGCTGCTGGCCCCGAAAGGCCGGCAGGGGCCGCGGCTGGGCGACCTGAAGGTGCAGAGCTCGTCCTATGGCAGCGCGATCCCCAAGCTGTTCGGCACGATGCGCGTGGCCGGTACGATCGTGTGGGCGAGCGACCTGATCGAGACGCGCAGCCGGCAGGGCGGCGGGAAGGGGCGGCCGGCGACGACGAGCTACAGCTATGCGGCCTCGTTCGCGGTCGCGCTGTCCGCCCGTCCGATCCTGGCGATCGGGCGGGTGTGGGCGGACGGCAAGCTGCTGCGCGGGAGCGCCGGGGACTGGAAGACGCCGGTGACGTTCCGGCTGCATCCGGGCGGCGAGGACCAGGCAGTCGATCCGCTGATCGCGGCGGCGGAGGGCGTTGAGACGCCGGCCTATCGCGGGACGGCGCTGGCGGTGTTCGAGGCGTTGCCGCTGGCCGACTATGGCAACCGCATCCCCCAGCTGAGCTTCGAGGTCATCGCCGACCCGGGACCGGTGCGGGCGGGGCTGATTGCCGAGGCGCTGAGCGCGGGCGCGGTGACAGGCGGGGGCGGCGCGCTGCTGGATGGTTATGCCGCGAGTGGGGACAGCGTGCGCGGCGCGCTGGAGGCGATCGACCGGGCCGCCCCGATCCGGATCCGCGACGATGGCGCCGTGCTGCGGATCGTGGCGGACAGCGTGCCGCTGACGATCGACCCGGCCGAACTTGGCGCGCGGAGCGATGCTGCTGCCGGCCGGCGCATCATCGAGCGAAGCGCGCAAGGCGCGCTGCCCGACGAGCTGGCGATCGTGCATCATGACCCGGCCCGTGATCATCTGGCCGGTCAGCAGCGCGCGCGGCGCGGATCGGTTGGCGGGCAGGCCGAGCTGATCGAATTGCCGGCCGCGATCGCGGCGGCGGATGCCAAGGTGCTGGCCGAACAGGCGCTGGCGGCGCGTTGGGCCGAGCGGCGGCGCGCGACGATCCGCCTACCCTGGCGGCGGCTGGCGGTGCGACCCGGTGACCGCATCCACGATCCGCTATTGGGTGAGATGGCGGTGCGCAGCATGAGCATCGAGCGCGGTGCGATCGAGCTAGGACTGAGCGGCATCGCGGGCGCGCAGGCGGGCGCCGCGACCAGCCCGGGTCGGGTGACCGCAGAAGCGGATCTGCCGCACGGGCCGACGACACTCGTGCTTCTGGACCTGCCGCCTATCGATGGCGTCGACCCGGCGCAGCCCATGATGTGGGCGGCGGCGGGCGGCGGACCGGGCTGGCGGCGGGCCACGCTGATGCTGTCGCTGGACGGCGGCACAGGCTTCGCGCCGGCCGGACGGACCGCGGCGCCGGCGCGGATTGGCATTGCCGAAACCATGCTGGGTACCGGGACGGCGCTGATGATCGACGATATTGCCAGTGTCGATATCGCCCTGCTTCATGACGGGCTTTGGCTCGAGGGTTGCGACGACGACGCGCTGATCGCGGGCGCGAACGCTGCGATGCTCGGCGGAGAGCTCATCCAGTTCGGCCGCGCCCAGCCGCTGGGCGGCGGACGGTTCCGGCTTTCGCGGCTGTTGCGCGGGCGGCGCGGCACCGAGGCCGCAATCGTGGGGCACGGCCCGGGGGAGAGGTTCGTGTTGATCGAGCCCGAGACGCTGACGCCGATCATCGTGCCGCGTGAGGCGCTGGGGACGATGGCGACGGTGCTGGCGATCGGGGCCGGCGACCTCGCCGACGGCGTGACGACGACCATTCGGGCGGCTGGACGAGCGCTGCTGCCGCCCGCGCCCGTCCATCTCGAAGCCCAGGCGGACGGCGGCGACGTCCTGATCGGCTGGACGCGGCGATCGCGCAGCGGATGGTCTTGGGTCGACGGGACTGATGCACCGGTTGGCGAGGAGGCCGAGCGCTATCGCCTGACGGTGACGCCGGCAGGCGGCGCGAGCCGGACGGTGACGACCGATACGGCCAGCTGGCGCTATCCGGCGGCGCTGCGGAGCGAAGATGGCGGCGATGCGCGCCGGCTGACGATCTCCGTGGCGATGCTGGGGGCGTTCGGCGCTTCCGCCGAGCCCGCGATACGGCACTTCGATCTGACGGGAGACTGACATGACCGAGACGACACCGCGGCTGGACTTGCCGCTGATCGCAGCCGGGCAGGCACAGAAGGAGATCGTGCACAATGAGGCGCTGGCGATCCTCGAACATCTGACCCTGCCGGTAGCCGAGACGATCGGGGACGCGGCACCACCCGCAGACGCGGCAGTGGGCCGCAGCTGGATCGTGGGGGCCGCCCCCATCGGCGCATGGACCGGACAGGCTGGCGCGATCGCTTGCCGGACGGCAGGCGGATGGCGGTTCGTCACGCCGGTTTCAGGCATGGCGCTCTGGGTCGAAGCGGAAGGATGCTGGGCCCGCTTCGACGGCTATGCCTGGGAAATCGGGATCGTGGCCGCGCGGTCGATCCAGGTGGCGGGCCAATCGGTCGTAAGAGAGCGCCAACCGGGGATCCTGGCTCCCGCTGGTGGGGTGATGGTCGATGCCGAGGCGCGCGCCAGCCTCACCGCTATCTTGGAAACCTTGCGAAATCATGGGCTTATCGAGAGGTAAGAAATTTTTTTGCGGCACTGCGCAACCGGAAGGCCCAAGGCGGGTTTAGCGGCTGTCTGTCGAGGGGCCCCATCTGCATCATCTTCACCATTTCGGTGAGGCATTTCGGCAACAGTGGCAGTATATGTGCGCTTGCGCGGATACTCCGCTTTGGTTAGGTATTCTCACGGTTCCTACTCGGAACCTGAACGAAAGGGGATTAATATGCGTAAGCTGGCCATTATGGCTGCGCTCGCCACGACCGCTCTGGCTGGTCCGGCGTTCGCGCGCGACGGCGCCTGGTACGTCGGCGTCGAAGGTGGCGCGATGATCGTCGAGGACATCGACTACGACATCGGCGGCAATCCGAACCAGCTGTCGGTCGACTCCAAGTACGGCCTCGATGTCGACGGCATCATCGGCTACGACTTCGGCGGGTTCCGCGCCGAGGCCGAGGTCGGCTACAAGCAGGCCTTCGTCGATGAGCATCAGATTGCTCTCGCGCTGGCAGGTTTCCCGGCTGGCACCTATTCCGACAGCTCTTCCGGCAAGACGACCGCGCTCAGCTTCATGCTGAACGGCCTGCTCGACTTCGGTGACGATGAAGGCCTGTCGGGCTTCGTCGGCGGCGGTGCCGGTATCGCCCGCATCAAGGCGGACGGCTATTCGGTTAACGCCGGCAACACGATCCTGCTGAACGACAGCGACACGCGCTTCGCGTGGCAGGCGATCGCCGGCATCCGCGCTCCGCTGACCGAGAATATCGACGTCGGCCTGAAGTATCGCTTCTTCAACGCGGACAATCTGAAGATGGTCGCGGCGAACGGCGCGGCGACCGACAGCCGGTTCCGCTCGCACTCGCTGCTGGGTAGCCTGATCTTCAACTTCGGTGAGCCGGCTGCTCCGCCGCCGCCGCCGCCGCCGCCGCCGCCGCCGCCGCCTCCCCCGCCGCCGCCGCCGCCGCCGCCGGCTGCTGTCCCGGGGCCGTTCATCGTGTTCTTCGACTGGGATAAGTCGGACATCACGCCTGAGGCTGCGACCATTCTCGACAACGCTGCGCAGGCTTACCAGACGACCGGTCAGGCGACCGTGATGCTGGCTGGCCACGCCGACAAGTCGGGTTCGGACCAGTACAATGTCGGTCTCTCGCAGCGTCGTGCCGACGCGGTGAAGAGCTACCTGGCCGGCAAGGGCGTGCCTGACACGTCCGTCACGACCGAAGCGTTCGGCGAAAGCCGCCCGCTGGTCGAGACTGCCGACGGTGTGCGCGAGCCGCAGAACCGCCGCGTGGAGATCACCTTCGGTCCGGGTTCGGGCATGTAAGGCGCTTGCCGCTGCCTTCGGGCAGTGGCATTCCAAGCGACTGGAAATGGATGGGGGTCGACCGCAAGGTCGGCCCCTTTTCCTTGAGCCGGCGACAGGGGACGGGGACGGCTGGCGTTCGCGCGTGCGGCAAGCTAGGGCTGCGCGCGACCAGCAATTGCGGATGAACCCATGCGGATAACGATGATCGGGACGGGCTATGTGGGTCTCGTCTCCGGGGCCTGCTTCTCCGATTTCGGACACCGCGTTACCTGCGTCGACAAGGATGCAGACAAGATCGCCGCGCTCGAAGCGGGGCGGATGCCGATCTACGAACCCGGATTGGATGCGCTCGTGGCCGGTAATGTACGCTCCGGTCGCCTGTCGTTCACGACCGACCTGGCAGCCGGCGTGGCCGACGCCGATGCAGTGTTCATCGCGGTCGGCACGCCATCGCGCCGTGGCGACGGCCATGCCGACCTGAGCCATGTGTTCGCCGCGACCCGGGAGATCGCGGCGGCGCTGCGCAAGCCGGCGGTGGTGGTCACCAAATCGACCGTGCCGGTCGGCACCGGGGACGAGGTCGAGCGGATCATCCGCGAAGTCGCGCCAGACGCCGAGGCGTGGGTCGTGTCGAACCCGGAGTTCCTGCGTGAAGGCGCCGCGATCGAGGATTTCAAGCGACCCGACCGGATCGTGATCGGCACCGACGACGAAGCCGCGCGCGAGCTGATGCGCGAAGTCTATCGGCCGCTGTCGCTGAACCAGGCGCCGCTGCTGTTCACCGGCCGCCGCACCGCCGAGCTCATCAAATATGCGGCCAATGCATTCCTGGCGACCAAGATCACCTTCATCAACGAGATTGCCGACCTTTGCGAAGTGGTCGGCGCCAATGTGCAGGACGTGTCGCGCGGGATCGGGCTCGACAACAGGATCGGGCGAAAATTCCTGAACGCAGGGCCGGGCTATGGCGGATCCTGCTTCCCCAAGGACACTCTGGCGCTGATGAAGACTGCCGACGACAATGACGCGCCGCTGCGGATCGTGGAAGCGGTGGTGCAGGTCAACGACAGCCGCAAGCGCGCGATGGGCCGCAAGGTCATCAAGGCGATGGGCGGCGAGGCGCGCGGCAAGACGATCGGCGTGCTCGGCCTGACGTTCAAGCCCAACACAGACGACATGCGCGACGCGCCGTCGATCGCGCTGATCCAGACGTTGCAGGATGCGGGCGCGACCGTGCGCGCGTTCGACCCCGAAGGGATCGAGCAGGCCCGGCCGCTCTTGTCGGACGTCGATTTCCTGGGGGATCCCTATGCGGTGGCCGATGGCGCCGACGCGCTGGTGATCGTTACCGAGTGGGATGCGTTCCGCGCGCTCGACCTGCGGCGGATCGCCGGGCTGCTGAACGAGCCGGTGCTGGTCGACCTGCGCAACATCTATCGCCCGCATGAGGCGGAGCGGGCGGGGCTGCGCTATACCGGGATCGGCCGGGGCTGACAGGCAACCGCGCGCGCGGCGGGGCGTTCAGGCCCGGTACCTTCGAGGAGACTGACATGCGCGCGACCCTGATCCTGATCGCAACACTGCCGCTTGCCGCCTGCGCGACCGGGGAAGGGGGCAGCGTCAGTTCCGCCACCGCGCCGCGCGCCACGGCAGCGCTGGCCGATGCGACCGGCGCCGCCAAGGGCAGCGCCACGATCGTGCAGGAAGGCAGCGCGTTGCGTGTGACGATCGATGCGAGCGGGATGCCGGCGGGGCCGCACGGGCTGCACCTGCATCAGGTAGGCCGCTGCGACGCGCCGGACTTCACCACGGCAGGCGCACACTGGAACCCCACCGCGATGAAGCACGGCAAGGATGCGCCGCAAGGGCCGCATTCCGGCGACCTGCCGAACCTGGAGATCGGCAGCGGTGGGAGCGGCAAGCTGAGCTTCACGATCCCGAACGCCACGCTGACCGGGGGCGAGAACGCGCTGCTGGATGCCGATGGCGCAGCGTTGGTGATCCATGCCGCAGCCGACGACTATCGCACCGATCCGAGCGGCAATAGCGGCGGCCGGATCGCCTGCGGGGTCGTGACCGCGAGTTGAGCTAGACTGGCTCGCCGGCCGCGCGGGCGCGGTCGGCGACGCTGGCTTCGGCGGCCGGCAGCGTGCGGTGGGCGTACAGCAGGCACCCGATTGAGATGGGGATGACGGCCAGAAGCGATAGTACGCCAGTGCCCAGATCTCCGGACCAGGCCGAAACGCGTCCGGCGAGATAGGGGCCAAGCGCGAGCCCGACGAGGGTCGTCGCCAGGAAGAAGGTCGCGGTCGCGGTGCCGCGCATCCGGGGCAGGACAAGGTCTTGCGTGGTCGCGGCCGACGCACCGAGCGCCGAGCTTGACAGCGCCACCATTGGCAGCTGCAGCGCGTAGAACAAGCCGATGTCGGTGGCGTTGAAGGCGACCAGCATCGGTACGACCGGCGCGACCGCGCCGAACAGCGCGACCTTGATGCGGCCCGCAGGGTCCGTCCGCCGCAGCCGATCGGCGAAGCGCCCACCTAGAACCACCCCGATGAACCCGCCGGCCGCGCCGGCTCCCCCGATCAGCAGGCCCGCGGTGGCGGGCGACCCGCCAAGTTCACGCAGCGCGAACGGCGCAGACCAGAAGCTGACCGAATAGGCCACGAAGGCGATCAGCCCATAGCCGATCGCCACGCAGAGAAAGGTCGGGGTGCCCCAGATCAGCGCGAAGGTCGGCGGGTCGCGACGACGCAATGCGCTGGCCCAGCTGAACACTGCGTAGACGCCGATGCCGATCGCGCTCCATTGCGGCACGTCACCGGTCAGGCGGATCATCGCGACCGCAAGCGTGGCGGTCATCAGCGCGAGGGCGATGTTGATCGCCAGGGCACCGGCGCCGCGGCGCGCCGCGCCGATCAGGGTCAGCGGCGGCAGCACCGTGACAAGTTCCTGCAGGAAGCTGGCAAAGGGACGTGCGACCGGTGGCGAAAGCAGGCCATCGGACTGACCGCGCAGCGGTTCGCGCAAGGTGGCGACGAGCAGCGCCAGCAGCAGGCCGGGAATACCGACCGCCAGGAATGCCGCTTGCCAGCCTGCGAGGCCGAGCGGGCCGCCCCCCGGGTAGGCAGCGTTCCAGCGCTCGACGACGGCACCGCCCACGAACAGCGAAAGGCCGCCGCCGAGATACAGGCCGGAGGAATAGATGGCGAGCGCGGTCGCGCGCTTCTCACGCGGGAAATAATCCGACAGCAGCGAATAGGCGCAGGGGCTGGCGGTCGCCTCGCCGATGCCGACGCCGATGCGGGCGGCGGCAAGCTCCGCACCGCCGCGCGCGAAGCCCGACAGCGCGGTCATCGCCGACCAGAGCGCGAGCCCCCCGCTCATCAGCGTAACACGGCGCCAGCTGTCGGCAAGCCGGCCGAGGGGGATGCCGAACAGCGCGTAGAACACGCCGAACGCGGTACCGTACAGAAAGCCGAGATCGGCGTCGCTGAGCCCGAGGTCGCGCTTCACATCCTCGGCCAGGATCGAGAGGATCTGGCGATCGACGAAATTCAACACATAGACGAGCACGAGGACGCCGAGCACATAATTGGCATAGGCCGGGCTCGATCCGGCAGCGGACGCGGGTGCGCCATCATCGTCGATGCGCACCGGCATCCCTCCCTCGCTTGTTCTGTCGTTGCACCAGAGCTAGCAGACCCGTGCGGCAAGCCAAAAGGCGATTGCGATGACGATATCGGTCCTGTTCGTGTGCCTTGGCAATATCTGCCGATCGCCGCTGGCCGAAGCGGCGTTGCGCGACGAAGCCGCGCGGCGGGGCATCGCGCTGGAGGTGGACAGCGCGGGCACCGGGGATTGGCATATCGGCCATGCACCGGATCCGCGCGCGCAGACGGTAGCGAAACGGCACGGTGCCGATATCGCGCATTATCGCGCGCGGCAGATCACCACGGACGATTTCCGGCGGTTCGACCGGATCGTCGCGCTCGACCCGCAGAACCTGACCGACCTGCAGGCGCTGCGCCCGTCCGATGCGCGGGCGCAGCTGAGCCTGCTGCTCGATCATGTGCCGGGCCGCGCGGGCGAAGCCGTGGCCGACCCCTATTACGGAGACGACGCCGGCTTCGAGACGAGCTGGGCCGATGTCAGCGCGGGCGCGGCCGGGTTGATCGATGCGCTTACTGCGCGGGAGCGGACGAACCCGGCTTGAGAAGATCGAGCACCGCGGCCGTCATTGCTTCGGCTCCGATCCGGACCGAGGGCTCGGGATCGATCTTGAACAGTGGCGAATGATGCGAAGGGACCGCGGGTCCGCCCTTGTCGGCCGCATCGAGCGCGGCCTTGGGCGTGCCGCCGACCGCGAAATAATAGCCCGGCACACCCAGATCGGGCTGTACGAGATAGGCAAAATCCTCCGCCCCCATGCTCTGCTGCTCGAACGGCAGGACGGCATCGGCTCCAAGCTCCTTGACCATCACCGCGTTAAGGCGGCGCGCGAGAGCGGCATCGTTGATCGTGGTCGGCGTGCCTTCCGACACCTTGACGATCGGCAGCTTGTCTTCCGGCATGCCGTTCACGCGGCCGACATTTTCCGCCACCCGCTTGATGGTGGCGAGCAGCATCGCGCGCGTTTCCTCATCATTGGCTCGGACAGTGACCTGAAGATCCGCATGATCGGAGATGATGTTGTGCTTCGATCCGGCATGGAAGGCGCCGACCGTGATGACGCCCGGCTTGAGCGGTGATTTCTCGCGGCTGATAATACCCTGCAGCGCGATCACGATCTGGCTGGCGATATAGACCGGATCCTTGCCGTTCTGCGGCGCGGCGCCATGCGCGCCGATGCCGGGCACGGTGATGTCGACCGAATCCGCGGACGAGTACTGGATGCCTTCGGAAGCGGAGACGGTGCCGGTCGGCTGCATCGAATTGACGTGGAAGGCGAGTGCATAGTCAGGCTTTGGAAAGCGGGTGTAGAGCCCGTCCTTCAGCATCGCGATCGCGCCGCCGGTCCGTTCCTCGGCCGGCTGGACGATCATCACCACGGTGCCGCGCCAGCGATCCTTGAGCGCATTTAGGCGGCGCGCGGTGGCGACCAGGGCGGTGATGTGGGTATCGTGGCCGCACGCATGCATCACCGGATTCTCGACACCGTCGATGCCGACCTGGCGGGCGACCGACATGTTGGGCAGGCCCGAGGCTTCCTTGACCGGCAGGCCATCCATGTCGGCGCGGACCAGCACCGTCGGCCCCGCACCGTTCTTCATGATCGCGACCACTCCGGTACCACCGACCTTTTCGGTGACGGTGGCGCCGGCGGCGCGCAATTCCTTCGCCATGCGCGCGGCGGTCGCGGTTTCCTTGAAGCTGAGTTCGGGATTGCGGTGGAACCAGTCGAACAGCTTGCCGAGATCGCGATCATAATCGGCCTTGATCGCCGGCGCATAATCGGGCGCGGCGATGGCGGGGGCGGCGATGCCGGCAAGCAGCAGGAACAGCGACGGCTTCACGAACATGGCATTACCCCCGGATGACGAGGGTGCATCTGGCGCGATGACGCGGCGCAGCGTCAAGCGGAATCGCGCAGTTTTGCGGTGTTCGAGACCTTCGGGCCTCGATCAGCCAGCGGTTGCGCACTCCCCGATGCGGGAGGCGACGACGCGGCTGCGGACGATCACCGCATGGTCGGGATCGCCCATCGTGGTCGCGACGTCGAGCGCATAGTCATCACCGTCGTAGCGGCCGACGCTTTGCATGCGGGCGGCATCGGCAATGCCCTGCGCGCCGCAGCTGCCGCTGAGTTCGACGCGACCGGAGCCGACCCGCGTGCGTGAGACGGTGCAGGCATCGTTGCCGTTGCCTTCGGCGAACCAGCGGCCGGGATCGGCCGCCAGCACCGGAGCGATGCAGACCTGGCGCGTGACCGGGGCGGGGAGCGGTGTCGTGGCAGGCGCGCCGGCCAGCGTGGCGCCGGTGATCGCGGTGCTTTCCACCCAAAGACCCGGCCTGAGCCCGGCTTCGTCCGCTGCGGCGAGCGGCGTGGCCATGGCGATGATCGGCAACAGAATGATGGCGCGCATAGAATGAGCCCCCGAAAGACAGTCGCTTCGCGCCGCGCACATCCCCCCGGACATTTGCGGCAAATCGAATCCTCGCACAAACAAGGTTAACCGCAAGTCACTTTCGCGCGGTTATTTCACCTCGGGAACGTCATTTCGCAGTATTCGCCGTGCAGGCGCCGATGCGCCGACCTTCGGTATGGCCCGCCATCGTCAGCCCGGGGCCGCCCGGCATCGCCATGTCGTAATCGATCGCATAGCCATCTGCGGTGAAGCTGCCGGCCAGCTTCATCCGCATCTCGCCACCGTCCTGTCCGCGGCACACCAGCGTGGCGTCGATCCGTCCGCCGGTCATCGCGAAATTCTCATAGGCGCAGCCACTGTCCTGCCGGCCGGTGAACAGGTCGGCGGCGGGTCGCGCGGCTTCGGCTGGCGTCACGCAATGCTGGAAGCTGTTCGATCGACCCTGCATCGCGGCCATGGCCTGATCCCGGGCGCCGGCCGGCATGCCGGGCATCTCCATCTTCGTGATGCGCGTTTCGCTGCGCCACAAGCCCGGTGCGATCCGCATCCTGCCATCGGTGGTGGCGATCGCCTCCAGCGGCGGGGCATCCTTGGCGGCGGCCTGGTTGCCTTCGGCATCGCCACTGCCGCACGCGGATAGCGGAGCGAGGAGCAGCAGGCAGGCAAGGGGCGCACGCATCATGGGATCTCCGGCTTGTCATGGGCGCCCGTCCACGCATCTTGCGGCGCGGTGGCGCACGGATAGCGCCCCCCGAAATCGGCTGCAACATTCGCCCGATGCCGGCTGGCAGAGCAGTGCCGCGGCCCCCATATTGGCGTGATGGCGATCCAGATCCGTACCGACCTTGCCGAGCCGGAAACCGGCCAGAGCTTCGTGCCCCACCGTCCGGCGCGGCCCGAGAAGGCAGAGGGCGGCAAGCCGTTCCGCATCGTCAGCGACTATGAACCTTCGGGCGACCAGCCGACCGCGATCGCGGAGCTCGTCGGCCAGGCCGAGGCCGGCGAGCGCGACCAGGTGCTGCTGGGCGTGACCGGTTCCGGCAAGACGTTCACCATGGCCAAGGTCGTGGAAAGGCTGCAGCGGCCGGCACTTGTGCTGGCGCCGAACAAGATCCTGGCGGCGCAGCTCTACGGGGAATTCAAGCAATTCTTTCCCGACAATGCCGTCGAATTCTTCGTGAGCTATTATGATTACTACCAGCCCGAGGCCTATGTGCCGCGGACCGATACCTATATCGAGAAGGAAAGCTCGATCAACGAGGCGATCGACCGGATGCGCCATTCGGCCACCAGGTCGCTCCTCGAGCGTGACGATGTACTGATCGTAGCATCGGTTTCGTGCCTGTACGGCATCGGATCGGTCGAGACCTATTCGGCGATGATCTTCGACCTGAAGAAGGGCCAGACCGTCGACCAGCGCGAGATCGTGCGCAAGCTGGTGGCACTGCAATACAAGCGTAACGACCAGAGTTTCCAGCGCGGCAATTTCCGCGTGCGTGGCGACACGCTGGAAATCTTCCCGTCGCATTATGAGGACAGCGCCTGGCGCGTGACCTTCTTCGGCGACGAGATCGAGGCGATCGCCGAATTCGATCCGCTGACCGGCAAGACCAGCGCCAATCTGGACAGTGTGCGTATCTATGCGAATTCGCATTATGTGACGCCGGGCCCGACGCTGAAGCAGGCGGGCGAGGCGATCCGCCACGAGTTGGCCGAACGGCTGAAGGAATTGGTGATCGAGGGCAAGCTGCTGGAGGCGCAGCGGCTGGAACAGCGTACCAATTTCGACCTGGAGATGATCGCGGCGACGGGCAGCTGTGCGGGGATCGAGAATTATTCTCGCTTCCTGACCGGTCGGCTGCCCGGCGAGCCGCCGCCCACGCTGTTCGAATATCTGCCTGAGAATGCGCTGCTGTTCGTCGACGAGAGCCACCAGACGATCGGCCAGATCAACGGCATGTCGCGCGGCGACCATCGGCGCAAGATCACGCTGGCCGAATACGGCTTCCGGCTGCCGTCTGCGATCGACAACCGCCCGCTTCGCTTCAATGAGTGGGACGCGATGCGCCCGCAGACAGTGTGCGTGTCGGCGACGCCGGGCCCGTGGGAGCTGGAGCAGACCGGCGGCGTATTCGCCGAGCAGGTGATCCGGCCGACCGGGCTGATTGATCCGCCGGTCGAGGTGCGACCGGTCGAAAGCCAGGTCGACGATCTGGTCGGCGAATGCCGCGCGGTGGCGGGCAAGGGCTATCGCGCGCTCGTCACCACGCTGACCAAGCGGATGGCGGAGGACCTGACCGAGTATCTGCACGAAGCGGGACTCAAGGTCCGCTACATGCATTCGGATGTGGAGACGCTGGAGCGGATCGAGCTGATCCGCGACCTGCGGCTGGGCGTGTATGATGTGCTGGTGGGTATCAACCTTCTGCGCGAGGGGCTCGACATTCCCGAATGCGGGCTGGTCGCGATCCTGGATGCGGACAAGGAAGGCTTCCTGCGATCCGAGACATCGCTGATCCAGACCATCGGCCGCGCCGCACGCAACGTGGAGGGCAGGGTGATCCTTTATGCCGACCACATTACCGGATCGATGGAGCGCGCGATGGCCGAGACCGCGCGCCGGCGTGAGAAGCAGGCGGCCTATAATGCCGAGCACGGCATCACGCCCGCCACGATCAAGCGCGACATCACCGACATCGTCGGCCATCTCGCCAGTCGCGATCAGGTGACAGTGGAGACCGGGATCGAGGACCGGTCGCACATGGTGGGCCACAATCTGCGCGCCTATATCGAGGATCTGGAGAAGCAGATGCGCAAGGCCGCGGCGGACCTGGAGTTCGAGACCGCGGGCCGGCTGCGCGACGAGATCCGCGCGCTGGAGCAGGAAGAGCTCGGTCTGCCGGTCGATCAGCATCGCGCGCCGGTGAAGCCGAACGCAGTGGCCGGCAAGGCGGGGACGCGCACCACCCGGTTCGGCAAGATCAAGGCGAAGCGGATGGGCGGCGGGCGCCGCTGAGCGCCTACCGTGCCGGCAGGTTCGCGCCGGTGGCCGTAGCGCTTGCCCGATGGTGCCGGGGCATGGAACATGGCGTAATGCAGATCGAGACCGAGCGCCTGATCCTGCGCCCGCACGGGCTGGCCGATTTCGAGCAGAGCTTTGCGCTGACCGCCGATCCGGATGTGCTGCGCTATATCGGCGTCGCGCCGCCGACCCGGGAGGAAGCCTGGCACCGGCTGCTGCGCTATGCCGGCCACTGGCAGCTGCTGGGCTATGGTCTGTTCGCCGTGATCGAGAAGGCGAGCGGCGCGCTGATTGGCGAGACCGGGTTCGCCGATTTCCACCGCGGCTTGGGTGACCGCTTCGATCCCTTTCCCGAGGCCGCCTGGATGTTTGCGGTTTCAGCGCATGGCCGCGGCTATGCCACCGAAGCCGCCGCCGCTGCCCATCGCTGGCACGACGCAGGGGCGGCGCGCGGGCGCACCGTATGCATCATCAATCCGGAAAACCAAGCCTCGCTGCGCACCGCGGCGAAACTGGGCTATGCGCCCTTCGGTGAGACGGTCTATCGCGACGGCCGCGTGGTCATGCTGGACCGCAATTGACCGTCAGCCGGCGGCGGTCGCTTCTTCCAGCCAGCCCGGCATCAGCACATCGCCCCAGCCGATGGCAGGCAGCGCCTCCACCCGCACCAGCCCTACGCCCAGCGCCAGATCGGGATACCAGATGCGCGCGGCGTCGCCGGGGTCGACATCGGTACGGGCCACCACCAGCCGGCGATTGACCTTGGCGCGGTGATGCATCCGTGCCGTATTCTCCTGGCCGACATAGCAGCCCTTGGTGAAGCTGACGCCGTTCAGTTCACGGGCATTGGCCTCCAGCCACAGCGTCTTGTCACTTCCCAGCTCTGACACACCCTCCGCCACGCCATAGCCGAGCCGGTGCGCGCGCCAGGCCGATGACGCATCGCCATCGGCCACCGGCGCCAGCCAGCGCGTGCCGAGCATCGCGCCGCGAGGATCGTGGAGCGCGTCACCAAGCGGCGCCCAGTGCACCGCAAGCCCCGGTTCGGGCGCGATCTCGATGACGCGGCGCAGGCGGTACATTGCCAGCCGACGGGCGAGCGCCTCGGCCTGCGCGGCCTCGCAATCGATCAGGAGATCGTCGTCGACCGACCAGATCATGAAATCGAACAGCGCCTTGCCCTGCGGCGTCAGCAGGCCTGCCCACACCGGGGCGGGGGCATGCGACTCCGGCAGCGCATTGGTGACGAGACCGTCGAGGAACGGGCGGACATCGGCGCCGGCAAGCCGGATCAGCGCGCGATCGCGCAGGGTGGTGGCGGACATGCTGCTGAGGTAGGGACTGGCGCGACGAAAGCAAAGCCGCCGGGAGCATCGCATGCCAAGCTATGATCTTGTCCTGAAGGGCGGCACGATCTGGACCCCGGGCGGGCCGGTCGACACCGATGTCGGCGTGCGCGACGGCCGGATCGCGGGGCTCGGCGTCACGGGCGATGCCGGCGAGACGATCGACTGCACCGGTCTGATGGTGCTGCCGGGGCTGATCGACAGCCAGGTCCATTTCCGCGAACCCGGGCTGGAGGCCAAGGAGGATCTGGAAAGCGGCAGTCGCGCAGCGGTGCTGGGCGGGGTGACCGCGGTGTTCGAGATGCCGAATACCAAGCCCAACACCGACAGCGCCGAGGCGGTGGCCGACAAGCTGGCACGTGCGCGTGATCGGATGTGGTGCGATCACGCCTTCTATGTCGGTGCCACCGCAGCCAATGCCGATCGGCTGGGTGAGCTGGAACGGATCCCGGGTACCGCCGGGGTCAAGATCTTCATGGGCGCCTCGACCGGCGACCTGCTGGTCTCCGAAGATGCGGAACTGGCGCGGGTGCTGGCATCCGGCAGGCGACGGGTCGCGATCCATGCCGAGGATGAAGCGCGCATGCAGGACCGGCTGGGCGAGCGCGTGCCAGGCGATCCGGCCTCGCACCCCATCTGGCGAGACGACGAGAGTGCGATCCTGGCGACACGCCGCATCCTGAAGCTGGCGCGCGCTGCCCGTCGCAGGATCCATATCCTGCACATCACCACGCCGGCCGAGCTGGAACTGATCGCCCAGCACAAGGATATCGCGACGTGCGAGGTGACCCCGCAGCATCTGACGCTGGCCGGGGAGGACGCCTACCCGCGGCTCGGCACTCATGCCCAGATGAACCCGCCCATCCGATCGGCCGCCCATCGCGACGGGTTGTGGCACTGGCTGGCGCAGGGTGTGCCGGATGTGATCGGTTCCGACCATGCGCCGCACACGCTGGCGGAAAAGGCTCAGGCCTATCCGGCGTCGCCGTCCGGCATGCCGGGTGTGCAGACGATCGTGCCGCTGATGCTGAACCATGTCGCCGAAGGCCGGCTGACGCTAGCACGCCTCGTCGACCTCATGGCATCGGGCCCGCAACGCATCTTCGGGCTGATCGGCAAGGGGCGGATCGCCGCCGGATATGACGCCGATTTCACCGTCGTCGACTTGAAGGCCCGCTGGACCGTGGAGCCGGAATGGCTGGCGTCGCGCTGCGGCTGGAGCCCGTTCGAAGGCATGACGTTGACCGGGCGGCCGATCGGCACGATCCTGCGCGGGCGCCGGGTGATGTGGGACGGCACGCTTGCCGAAAGCGCGAGTGGCCGGCCGCTCAGGTTCGAGTCCACGAACTGATCAGGGGGCGTCGGCCGCCCGGCTCGACGCCCGCCCCTTGGATCAGCCGCCCTGGCCGACGCGTCCTTCCTCGTCCGCATCGGCCTTCTCTCCGCCAAGCTGGCCGGGGCCGTGATAGCCGCCGCCCGCCTGGCCATGCTCCTCGAATGATCTGCCTTCATCGTGCGGGTTCGGATAGGCGCCGCCGCCGGACTCGCCGGCGGCATCATGCCCGCTCGCCGGCTTGCGATCCCTGGCCTTGTCCGTGCCGCCACCATCGGCCTGCATCTTGTGGGTATCGGTCATTGCAATCTCCTCGCTGGAAGATGCAACGCACGACGGCCCTAGAAAGGCAGGATCTTCGATTTCTCGCTGAACCGCATGTAGCCGACATTCGCGCCGAGCCGCCAGCCGACGCCGAGCCGGATCGGGATCAGCACGACATCGCCGCGCCGCAGATAGGACGCGGTGAAGCCGCCGACGAAATAGGCCGCCCCCTCGGCCGCGGGAAAGCGGCGGAAAAGCTCTTGACTGTCGTAGAGATTATAGACCAGCACGAACGTCTTGGAGCCGTTCGCGCCGACATCGAAGCCGACTGACGGCCCCGTCCAGAAAACGGGCCGGGTGCCTTCGACCTTGTGGGTCATCGTGCCCGAACCATAGCGGACGCCGATCGCGAACGCGCCACCGGCCTCCCGCCCGCCGATATAGGCGTTGGGCTCGCCCTGATCCTTCAGGATATTCTCGACGATCTTGGCTAGGCCTTCGGCACCGCGGCCGAACACGCCTTCCGCAGCGGCCAGCACGTCATCCTGCTGATAGGTGCTGGCGATCGGCGCGACGCCGGCAGGCGTGGCGGGGACGGCAGTGGTGGTCGCGGGAGCGTCTGCATCGGCAGCAGCGGGCGCGACCGGCGCCTCGGCCGGATAGGCGATCGAGCCGCGCGGTGCGGAAGCCGGCGCGGGCGCGGCCGCGGTGCCCGGCGGGGCGGCAGGCACGGTAGTGGCATAGCCGTTGCCGCCGATCGCGGCGTTGGGATCGACCGTCTGCATCTGGGCGGCCGCGGGCACGCTCGCCAGCCCGACCGCCGCAGCGAATGCGATCACGCAATAGCGCAGGTTCAGGCACGACATCACAAAATCCCCCCGGTCGCGGAAGCGCGAGGTTAACGCCGCGCCGGCTTGCCCCGCAATGAACGGACGACGACCCGAGTCGATCACGCGCCAGGCCGAGTCAGGCGGCACGCCGATTTGGCCCGTTGAAACCCGCCGCGCGCGACGCTATAGCCCGGCCCCTGCCGCACCGGAGACGTGGGTGAGTGGCTGAAACCAACGCTTTGCTAAAGCGTCGTACGGGAAACTGTACCGAGGGTTCGAATCCCTCCGTCTCCGCCAGCCACCCATGAGAATGGTCTCGGCTCAGGGCGCTCGCTTGCAAATGCCCGAACAGCGGTCTTATTTCAGGGCAATCCCGAACTGAGCGGCCTTCAAACCTCGCAAATTGGCACGAGCTCGTCAGCTTTCAGGCGTGCGGTCTCCGCCATCCTGATGCGGGGATGAGTTTCCCTGTTCGACGGGCGAAACAGGGAAAAACTTGAAGTTCTGATCGAAAACAGGCCTGCCAAAGGCTATCCAGCACTGATCGAGAAGCAATTCTCGCACATTTACAGCGCTCTAGCGGCACCAGTTCTTATTTCCCCCGGTGGATGGCGCGTGTGGGCCATGGAGTGGGCTGTGGGTCAAAACATTCCACGGCACCGTTGAGGTGTGTGGCTTATGTCGAAAATGATAACCCGAAAACTCACATTTTCGAGCTAATCCGTCAATGGATGCGTTGACTGATTAGATGGAGCGTCTTACGATGATGGTCTAACCCGGCAAAAGCGGGCAGATCAGGAGAGAGTCGATGATCGACGGGTTGTTCGTGCTCGACGCAGTTACCCACGCGTACAATCACTTGCCGGAGAACTGGGAAGACCCGTCTCTTGGCCATGCGATGGTCGAGCTGGCCTACAACTTGGCCGAGAGTCCGCCGGACCGCCAATATGCAATGTCCCGCGAGGAATATCTGATCGACTGGCAGATTCCTGACCTGGCCAATTTGCTGTTTCGCGAAAGCCAGACCGATGTGGCGGTGTTCCACCCGCTGGCAATCGCGTCCTTCAAGGATGGCTATTCCTCGCTCGCCAAGGCGGCCGAAGCACTGGAGCGCTATCCGAACAGGTTCGTTGGTGCTTATGCCTGTGTCGACCCGCTCAAGGGTGCCGATGCGCTCACTTCCATGGAAGCGCAGGTCGATATGCTCAAACCGTTGGGGCTCAAGTTATACCCAACAAGCTGGGACGGCACAGCCCCGGTCTCCTGGCGCATGGATGATCCGAAGCTGATCTATCCACTCTACGAGAAGGCATCGGAACTTGGCCTGCGCCATGTGGCCGTCCACAAGGCCGTGCCGATCGGTCCCTTTGCAGTCGGCAATGCCTATAACCCGAACGATATCGAGACGGCGGCGACCGATTTCCCGCATCTCAATTTCGAGATCGTCCATGGCGGACTGGCCTTCATGGAGGAGACTGCCTGGCTGCTCGCTCGCTTCTCGAACATCTTTGTAAACATGGAAATTCAAAACATCATCGTCGAGCGCAGGCCACGCGCATTTGCTGATATTCTGCTCGGGCTCTGCAGGATCGGCGGCAACGAAATGCTCAACCGCCTTTTCTGGGGCTCGGGCGGCACGCTGCACCATCCTCAGCCCGGGCTGGAAGCATTTGCGGCCTTCGAGTTCCCTGAAGACATGCTCAATGCCGGCGGACTTTTCAAACCGCTTCAGCAGATCACGCGGCAGAACAAGGCAGACATGCTCGCCGGCACCTTCGCGCGGTTGCACGGTCTAAACCTAGACACGCTTCGGCAAGGCATTGCGGGCGACGAGTTCGAAACCGCAAAGCAGTCCGGGCTGCCGACCCCCTATTCGACGCTGTCGCACATGCAGAACCGTGCGGCCGGCCCGATGCAGGGGGACACGATCTATGCCTGAGCCGACCCTGCGGGCCCCATCTGCGGCAGCAATCCGGCGTGTGCTGGACGAGATACACGACCCATGCAGCCTCGCTGGCGGGGTGCCGCTGGGCTTAGACGAGATGGGGCTGATCGATCGCATTGACATCTCCGATGACGGTGCGATCGAGATCCGCCTCCGGCTGACTGCGCCGTTCTGCCACATGATCGGCTATTTCAAGACAGAGGCCACCCAGCGCGTGATGGCGCTGCCCGGGGTTACCGCAGTCGCGCTCATTGCAGACAACGGGCTAGACTGGGCGCCCGAGCGGATGAGTGAGGCCGCCCAGGCCAAGCGCGCGGCGCATCTGGCTCGGATGATGGCGGCACGATCGGCCGCGGCAGCCTGAACGGAAGGACCGTCGATGACAGGCAGGCTGAAGGATAAGGTCGCTATCGTGACCGGCGCAGGCTCCGGCATGGGCCGCGCGATGGTCGAACTGTTCGTTGAACAGGGCGCCAAGGTGATAGCGGCCGACAATAGCGGGCACGAGGAGCAAACCGCGGCTGGGCTCGGCAATGCCTGCCTGCCATTCCATGTCGATGTCGCCAACTCGGCGGACGTGCGGGCGATGATCGATTTCGCGGTCGAACGTTTCGGACGGCTCGATATCCTGTGCAACAACGCCGGCATTCAAGGCCCAATGGCAAAGACCGCCGATTATGAGGAAGCCGACTGGGACCGCGTTCTAGATGTCAATCTGAAGGGCGTCTTCCTGGGTACGAAATATGCCATCCCTGCAATGCTGCGGTCCGGTGGTGGTTCGATCGTCAATACTTCGTCGATGGCGGCTCTCGTCGCGTTCACGATGCTGCCCGGTTATGCCGCGTCGAAGGGCGGCGTATCCATGCTGACCAAGCAGGTCGCTGCAGAATATGCGGCCGACGGGATCCGCGTGAATGCGATCCTGCCCGGCGCGATCGATACCGGCATGACGCAGGCGATGCCTGCGGACTATATCGGCGGTGCAGTCGCGGGCACGCTGATCGGTCGGATCGGAACGCCGCGCGAGATCGCCAATCTAGCGCTGTTCTTCGCCAGCGACGAGTCGACGTTCATCACCGGAACATTGGTGCCCGTCGATGGCGGATACACGCTGGTCTGATGGGCATTCTCGATCAACTCGCGATTACGCGCGATACGCCGGTCGGCTATGAGCTCGCGCCCATCCGCAAGCAGGCTGTAATTCAGTTAATGGGATCGCGGCTGTGGGGACGGTTCAATCCCAATCACTGGGATCCGGTCTATGCCGCCGAAACGGGGCTGCGCGCGCCGATCCAGACCGGCGAGATGTCATCCGCCTACCTGATGGAAATGTGCGTCAATCATTTCGGGGCGGCGATGTTCACCGGTGCGCGGGTGGTCTGCAAATATATCGCGTCGGTCCTTGCCGGCGAAATCATCACCACCCACGGCATCGTCCGCGACAAGGTTTCCAAGGGCGACGGCTTCCGCTTCATCGTCGACATCTGGTGCGACAATGAAGCAGGGGAAAAGAAAACGGTCGGTTGGGTGGAAGTTGATGTCGGTGTCTGACGGGAGCAGTATGATGTCGTCCGGCAATCCTTTGCACGATCCGAATCCACGATCGCCCGTGCAGACAGCGCAGACGCGTGCCTTCATTGCGGGACTTCAACAGGGATCAGAAACCTATTGGGACGCAACAAGGATCGGCGAGGAGAAATCCCGTGATCTCCATATAACCCCCGAGCTGGTGATTCTGTATGCCGACGCGGTCGAAGACTTCAATCCATGGTACGAAGGTTGGACGATGAACCGCTGGACCGAGCCTGGGACTTCCCCGTTCGGCCAGGCAGTGGTGCCACCGTTGCTGGTTTCTCACTTCGTACTTTCGGTACAGTTCGATCATCGCAAGCCATTCTCGATCGGCTCGATCCACACCTACCATGACAGCGAGCTGATCGCCCCAATCCCGGTGGGAGCGACAGTGCGGATCGCCACGCGCTGTGCTGATAAGTTCGAGAAGCGTGGTCGGCGCTATGTTCGCCATGACGTGACCGTGACGGATGTGTCCGATGGTACGCTCTACTTCCGCGAAACGCGGGATATCCTCTCGCTATGACGGGTGCCACCCGCCGCCCGGTCGTCAAAGGGTTGTTCCAGACCGACGACGTCGCACAGACGCGGCTCGTCGGCACGCGCTGCACGGCGTGCGACACGCTCTATTTTCCGCAGGCGATTAGTTGCCGCAATCCGGATTGCGTCGACAAGAGCATCGAGCCCGTGCTGCTGCCAGCGACGGGCATCGTCCATAGCTTCACCATCCAGCGATATCCGCCGCCGCCGGCGTTCCGCATCGATGACTGGGCACCCTATGCGATCCTTCTGGTCGATCTGGGCGAGGGGCTGCAGGTCATGGGCATGATGCGCGAAGGCAATTTCGAAAACCTGGCGATCGGCATGCCGGTACGCGTGATCGAGGCCGCGCTCTACGCGGATGCAGGAGATGAGGTAACGACCTACATGTTTGCTCCGATCGAGACGATATGACGCGGCAAGTCTTTGTCGTCGGCGCGGGTGCGCACGCCTGGGGCAAGTGGCCGGACGAGACCGGGCTGACGCTTGGTATTTCTGCTGTCACTGCGGCGCTGACGGATGCCGGTCTCGAATGGGGCGATGCGGAGGGGCTGGTCGCGGCAAGCTCCCGCTTCGGTGGTGGGCTTGGCTGGGGCCTTCATGCAAATGAACTGCTGCAAGCGGTCGGCGAGCGGCCCATACCCTGCGTCAACGTCGGCGGCGCATGCGCCGCCGGTGCGATCGCGTTTCAGACCGCGTGGTCGATGGTGGCATCTGGTGCGCAGGACATCGTGGTCGCCGTTGGGGCGGAGCGCATGCCGAAGGGTTTCATCACCCGCCCGCCAGGCGGAGCCGACGATCTCAGCGATCAGGATTATCTGCGCTGGGCGGCGATGGGTGCAACGAATCCCGCCTACTGGTCGCTGGAGGCGCGTCGGCGCATGCACGACCACGCAACGACTGAGGATAGCTTTGCCCGCGCCGCATTGCTGATGCGGGAAAATGCAGCCGGCAATATGCGGGCGCGCTTTCGCAAGCCTATCACGATCGACGAAATCGCGGCGTCGCCGATGGTCGCCGATCCTTTGCGGCTGCTCGAAATCTGTGCGGTCAGCGATGGAGGCGCCGCTGTCGTGCTGGCAAGCGAGGCTGTCGCACGGCGAGCGTCCGCTCCGATCCGGGTGGCGGGCTGCGCCATCGCAACGGGTGCATTCGGCGACCCCGCCCGGCGCATTCCCAACATCGCATCTACGGTGCGACCCGGGGTCCCGCATACGGCAGAAGTGGTGACCGCTGTCGAGCGCGCAAGGGCCATGGCGGGGATCACCCCCGCACAGATCGATGTTCTGGAAATTGCCGACAATACCGCCTGGCACTTGCTTGCCTGGCCCGAAATGCTTGGCTTTTGCGCGCCGGGCGATGCCGATCGCCTGCTTGCCGAAGGAGCATTCTCGCGTGCTGGCGAACTGGCGCTAAATCCGAGCGGCGGCTTTCTCTCTTTCGGCGAAGCGACCACAGCGCAGGCGCTGCTGCAGATTTGTGAACTGACGTGGCAGCTCCGCGGCGAGGCGGAAGGTCATCAGGTGGTCGGCGCCACCATCGGGCAGACTGCGGTACTTGGCCTGGGTGGCAACGGCGGATCGGTCGTGCTCAGCGCGTGAGCCCGGCGCCGAAGGCGCGACCTGCGTTCAGGCGTCCACCACGTCTTTCTCGCGCAGCATCAGCCCGGCATAGCCATTTTCCGAGACGGATTCGAGGATGCTGCGATACCGCTGCACGCCACCTGCATAGGGCATGAATACGCGCGGCTTGCCCGGCATTTCGGCGCCCATGTAGAAGGAAGCCGCCAGCGGGTAGAGTGTCTTTCGCGCCTGATCGTTGAGCGTCGACGCCCAGGCATCCTGCGCATCCTTGGTTGCCTCGACTTCCGCAATCCCGCGGTCGCGGCAATGCTGGATCAGCAGTGCCAGCCAGTCGATCTGCTCCTCCGAGGAAAGCAGGACGTTGCTCAGCAAGGAAGGGCTGCCGGGACCGACGATGATAAACATGTTCGGGAAGTCATGAACGCACAGGCCGAGGAAGCTCTGCGGGCCTGCCGCCCATGCCTCGCGTAATGTCACACCACCCTTGCCCACGATCTCCGGCTTCAGCAGCGAACCGGTGAAGGCGTCGAAGCCGGTTGCATAGATGATCATATCCAGCGGATAATCGGCATCGGTCGTGCGGATGCCCTTCTCCGTGA
This sequence comes from Sphingomonas canaveralia, assembly GCF_047238125.1. Lineage (NCBI taxonomy): Bacteria > Pseudomonadati > Pseudomonadota > Alphaproteobacteria > Sphingomonadales > Sphingomonadaceae > Sphingomonas > Sphingomonas canaveralia. The sequence continues at coordinate 1,805,622 of NZ_JBDFMH010000001.1, read as the reverse complement.
TCTCCGAGATCGGTTGTGCAGCGATATCAACCAACGCGACGTTCGGTCGGTTGAAGGTCGCGAAATAGCCGCTGTCGACTGAAGGCCGGCGCGTGGCGAAGGGAAAGCCCCGCGGCGTCAGCTTGTCCCGCACTTCAGGATCATCGACCTGCTCGGCGATCTTGCTGCGGATGAAATCCGAAGCAATTGCATTCGAAGCCTCGTCGGTGATGATGTCGCGGAAGGTGAGTGCGAAGCCGAAGCCCAGTCGATCCCAGGCCGCTTCGAAAGCCGCCTCGCGTTCCTCAGCCGGGACGTCGGTCGCAGCGCGGCTGTCGGGCACGAAACCAAGTCCGCTTGGCGAATTGCGCGCGGCTTCCCGCCGGGCGCGATAATCCGCCTTTACGGCTCGATCCTCTTCCTCGGTAACCGGAGAGTTGGCGGCGGGGATCGAGAAATTTGGCGTTCGTTGAAAAACGGTAAGATGATCGGCTTGGCGCGCAATTACTGGCGTCATCTGTACGCCGGACGAACCGGTGCCGATGATCCCGACGCGCTTGCCGCTAAAGTCAACCGGCTCCTTCGGCCAGCGCGCGCTGTAGATGATCTGCCCCGTGAAACTGTCCTGTCCTGGATACACGGTGTCCTTAGGTGTCGACAGCTGGCCCACTGCGAGAAGGAAATAGGTCGTCGTCCAGTGTCGGCCATCTTCGGCCGCGATTTTCCAGCGCATCGAACCGGCATCATAAGCAGCGCGCACCACGCGCGTCTTCAGCGCGATGTCGCGACGCAGGTCGAAGCGGTCGGCCACGTGATTGATGTATCGCAGGATCTCGGGCTGAGTGGCGTAACGCTCGCTCCAACGCCATTCCTGTTCCAGTTCCGGCGAAAAACGATAGCTATAGTCATAGCTTTCGACATCGCAGCGTGCGCCAGGATAGCCGTTATACTGCCAGACACCGCCAATCGCATCCGCAGCTTCCAGCACGATGCACGAGAGGCCCATGCTGCGAAACGTGTGCAACGCGCGCAGCCCGGCGAACCCCGCGCCAACGATCACCAGATCGACTGTCTCCACCATACGCATCCTCTCCACACCGCTCGGTATGCCACTTGGTATCCGGATCGTCAACGGTATCGTTGATTCGTTTCGGCGGTTGATGGAAGGCAAAGGTGCGGGCGAAATCTCTAACCGTCAACGTGGCCATTGACTAGGCTTCACACTGGGCTAGGTCTGATTGCAATCGAAACGCTCGAAACGGCGAAGAATCGATCGGCGAGAGAGGACGTATGATGAGGATCTCGGCGCGCCAGGGCGCGCTGGCAGCGCAATTCGCTCCGTGGCGACCCCTCACGCTGCATGGCGCGCTGGACCTGGCCGCCGCACGCTTTCCGCATCGGCCCTTTGTCCTCGACGATAGACGGGTTTGGACCTATTCCGAGATAGCCGAGTGGTCGTCACGCCTTGCCGCCGGCCTTGCTGCAAACAGGGTCCAGCCAGGGGACAGGGTCGCGATCGTCCTCGGCAATTCGGTCGAATTCGTGGCGCTGAAGTTCGCGATCTCGCGCACGGGCGCAGTGGCGGTGCCGGTTAACATCCTTAATCGACGGGACGAGTTACGCTACGTGCTCGAACAGTCGGACGCCGTAATGCTGGTGACCATGGATCGCTTTCGCGACCTCGATTATCTGGCGATGCTCGACGAAATCAATCCCGACTGGGGTAGCGGCTCGGATGATCGAACGAGCGGTTTGCGACAGGTCGTCGTATTGCCAATGGGGGAAGCGCCGCCGCGCCCCGGCACGATGCAGTTCGCCGATCTGGCCGGCGATATGGCGTGTCCCGCGGTTCAAGTTGCACCGGACGATCTCTGTGACATCATCTATACGTCCGGCACGACCGGCCCGCCCAAGGGGGTCATGCTGACGCATGACATGCTTACCAGGACGAGCTTCGGATCGGCTTATGCCCGTGCCTTCGAGGACGGCCGCCGCATCGTCTTCGCACTGCCGATGTATCACGTGTTCGGCTATTGTGAGGGGATGCTCGCGGTCCTGTGGGTTGGCGGCGCGATCGTACCGCAGCTGAAGTTCGACGCGGACTCGATGCTCAAAGCGATCGCGCGCCATCGTGTGACCGACGCTCTTCTGATTCCCATGATGACGCTGGCCCTGATTGAGGGCGCGAAAGCCGGGGCGTACGATTTGACGACGCTGAGCAGTGCGCTGTCTTCCGGTGCACGCGCACCGGAGCGGGTGTGGGCAGGCCTGCGCGACATTCTGGGCGTCGCCGAGATCACCACCGGCTACGGGATGACGGAAACCACCGCCTCGACTACGGTCACACGACCCCATGATCCCGAAGAGCGCCTGCTCACGACCAACGGCAGGCTGCGTGACGTCGGCCCCGCGGGCGACGATGCGCTGAAGGGACGGCTCGTGCAGTATCGTGTCGTCGATCCGGAGACCGATCGCACGCTGGCGTGCGGCCAAGTCGGCGAACTGCGCGCGCGCGGGCCGGGCGTGACATCGGGCTATTTCCGCAACGCCGAAGCGACCGCCGCTGCCTTCGACGCCGATGGCTGGCTGCGGACCGGTGATCTCGGCCGGATCGATGCGGACGACTATATCTCGCTGGTCGGCCGATCGAAGGAATCTTACCGCTGCGGTGGCGAACTGGTGTTGCCGACCGAGGTCGAGGATCTGCTGACGACGCACCCCGCGGTCATCGCGGCGCATGTCGTGCCATTGCCCGATGACCGAATGGGCGAAGTCGGCGTCGCATTCGTGGTCTTGCGTGACGCGGCTCAGGTCGCGCCGGACGAACTCGTATCATTGGTCGCGGAGCGACTGGCGCGATTCAAGGTGCCGCGCCATGTGCTGATTGTCGATGCGTCGGCGATACCGACCACCGCTTCGGGCCGGGCGCGCAAGTTCTTGCTGAGCCAGCGCGCCGCAGAAATGCTGGCGCCAGCATGACGGAACCGGGCATGCAGACGCGTATCGCAATCGTGACGGGCGGCGCGCGGGGGATCGGCGCCGCGATCGCTCGGCGGCTTGCCGAAGACGGCTGTCATATCGCCGTCCTCGATCTCGAAGAGGCCGCATGTGCAGGCACAGCGGCTGCTGTCAAAGAATGTGGGCAGCGATGCCTCGCCGTCGCCTGCGATGTATCGGACGAGGCTGCCGTGCGCCGGGCCGTCGGCACGGTCGTGTCCCTCCTCGGCCAGCCGACGATTCTCATCAACAATGCAGGCATATTGCGCGATCGCACGCTGGCGAAGATGACGCTGGACGAGTGGGAAACGGTGATCGCGGTAAACCTGCGATCGGCCTTCCTCATGTGTCGCGAAGTGCAGCCGTACATGCGCGCTGCAGGATGGGGCAGGATCGTGAACCTTTCGAGCATCGCTGCGCTTGGCGCGCTCGGCGAGGCAAACTACGCTGCTGCCAAGGCGGGTATCCAGGGTTTGACCAGAACCCTTGCGATCGAGCTGGGTCCGCACGGGATCACCGCCAATGCCGTCGCACCAGGCTTCGTGGTGACCGACATGACCCGTGAGGTGGCTCGACTGAACGGCATCACGATCGAGGCGATGGTCGATCAGGCGCTTCGGTCTATCCAGGTCGGCCGATGCGGCACGCCGGATGACATTGCGAACGCGGTATCCTTTTTTGCCGATGCGCGGGCCGGCTTCGTGACCGGCCAGGTGCTTTATGTGGCAGGGGCACCGCGGGGTTGACCGACCTATCCATGCACGCTTCATGCAGGGGCCATCGATGACTGAACCGGCCGACATGGAGAGCATGAGCGTGACCAAGCCATCCCTGATCGGACAGCGCCGTGCTGCCGCCAACAGCGATTCAAGCGCGGCCTATCAGCAGCGTCGCAAAGAGATCGCCGAGGCGGCGGTACGTGTTTTCAACAGCCGGGGTTACAAGGGTGCCAGCCTGTCGGCCGTCGCGGCAGATATGGGCGTGGACCGTGCCACACTCTATTATTATTTTTCCTCCAAGGACCAACTGTTCGACGAAATCACGCGAAGCGTCATCGAGGAGAATGATGCGCTGGCACGCCGCATTACCGAGAGCCAGATGAACCCCAATCGCAAGCTGCGCGAACTGGTGACGGCGCTCATGACATCTTACGCGGCCAATTATCCGCTGCTGTTCATCTACATCCGCGAGGATCTGGCGCATGTGAGTGACAAGCGGTCCGAATGGTCGCGCGAGATGCGCCGGCTGAACAGAAGCATTGAACAGTCGGTAATCGGCATCATCGAGCAGGGCTTTGCAGATGGCAGTTTCCGCCGGGTCGGATCGGCCCGGACGGTCGCCTACGGTATCCTTGGAATGCTGAACTGGACCCATCGATGGTTTCGACCGGACCGGTCCGAAAGCCCTGAGGAAATCGGAAAAGTCTTCGCCGAGATGATCCTCTCGGGTCTTGAATCGCCATATTGAGTGCATTGTTGGGTTAGGAGAACATTATGGGGAGGCTGGAGGGCAAGGTCGCAATCATCACCGGTGCAGCCCGCGGCATGGGAGAGGCCCACGCACGCGGTTTCGTTGCCGAAGGAGCCAAGGTGATGCTAACCGACATGCGGATCGATCAGGGCACAGCCTTGGCCCAAGAGTTGGGCGATAGCGCCCGCTTCATGGTGCACGACGTTGCTGACGGCGGACGCTGGGGGGCGGTCGTTGCGGAAGCGGAGGCGGCGTTCGGCCCTGTTACGGTGCTGGTGAACAATGCAGGCATACTCGGCCCCGGCGTGCGCACGGCCGACTTGGATGAGGATGCGTATGCGCGGGTTTGCGCGGTCAACCAAACCGCCGTCTTTTTAGGGATGAAGGCGGTCATCCCATCCATGCTGCGGGCTGGCGCCGGCTCGATCGTCAACATCTCTTCTGTTTCGGGCCTGGGTGCGAATTACGGATTCCCTAATGCGGCCTATGTTTCGAGCAAATTTGCCGTGCGGGGCATGACAAAGGCGACCGCGATCGAATATGCCGCAGATGGTATCCGCGTAAATTCGGTCCACCCCGGCTTCATTTACACGCCGATGATGGTGGAAGGCACCGACGAGGGGGGCGGGGATGCCACGTCTCTGATCCCGATGCGACGGATCGGCGAAGCCCACGAGGTGACGGCGTTGGTCCTGTTCCTCGCTTCGGATGAGGCATCCTATATCACGGGTGCCGAGCATGTCATCGATGCGGGCATGATGCAGCAATAAGTCAGGCGTCGGAGACTGTTTCGAGCCCGGCCATCATGAGATCGGCATATATGGCGCCAATCTGCTCAGCAGAAAGATCGCTGCGATCGGGCCTGAACCAGCGATGCGTCCAGCCGATGACTCCGAACAGGCCGTTAGCGACGACTTCTGCCGGACCAACGCGTCGCAAGCTGCCATCTGCAAAACCTCTTTCGATGACTGCGATCATCGTCTGCGCCGTCAGGCGGTTCTTTTCGCGCATGTCACGCGACCATTCGCTGCGGTCGTTGCTGACCTGGCTTAGATTTTCGCGGATGTATATGTAGACGAGCGGATAATGGTCGCCGTAAGATGTCATCAATGCGATGATCATTTGCCGTAGAATCTTCGGCGGAGGGGCGGCGGTCGCTGAGATGGCCCGCACGGTCTCTAGGTTTTTTTCAACGACCGAGCGCACGACTTCGTCGAACAAGTCGGCCTTAGACGCGAAATAGTAATAAAGGGAGGAGCGATCCACTCCGAGACTCTCCGCGACAGCGCCCATGCTTGCACGGTCATATCCGAGGCGATCGAACACCCGCACGGCGGCTTCTGCGATTTCTTTGCGTTTGGCTTCGTATGTCTTGCGATCCGCCTCTGCAGCGGCCTGGCGCCTTCCACTTGCTACGGTCCGGCCCATAGCCCCTCCAAAGCATGATCTTGTCCGTCGAGCAATCGCTACACCCCTAATTCCACGGAATAGTTGACGACGCCGTGACGCGAGATGGGCCACCGCCCCGGGATGGGCGGAGCGACGGCTGGATCGAACTCCCTTCCCAGAATATGCAACGATAGCGTTGACGGTTCAACACCTGTGTTGTAATTGATAGCCGGTGATCGCGTAAGACGGTCGAGCGAGGGGATGTCGAATGATCTTCAAGCATGTCAGCTGTGTCTCGGTTTTCGCGCTGGTCACCGCTTTAGCGGGGGCGGCGGAGGCGCAGGACGCCATCGGCGGACCACAGCCGCCAGCAGCACCATCGGTTGCGCCGGCAGCGATATCGAACGACGCCGATATCATCGTTACAGCGCAGCGCCGATCGGAAGCGCTGGAGCGCACCCCCGTGGCGATCGCCGCCGTAAGCGGAGAAAGTCTGCAGAAGCAGGCGATCATCTCCGAAAGCGATCTCCAGACGGCAGTTCCCGGCCTCACAGTCAAAGCGGGGCAAACGTCGAATCAGCTCAACTATTCTCTGCGCGGGCAGACGGTAGACGCATTCAGCAGCTCGCGGCCGAGCGTGCTGCCCTATTTCAATGAAGTCCAGGTGGGTGGGTCCGGCTCGACAGCATTCTATGATCTGCAGTCGATCCAGATCCTCAAGGGGCCGCAAGGCACGCTCTTCGGTCGCAACTCGACGGGGGGCGCCGTGCTCTTCACGAGCGCACGCCCGACCAATGAGTTCGAAGGCTACGCAGCGGCGCGGGTCGGCAATTACGATCATTATCAGGCCGAAGGCGCGCTCAACCTGCCGATCGTCGATGATCGCGTCCTGCTTCGCGTTGCAGGGTTCTGGCAGCGCCGCGATGGATTCCAGTATAACATCTTCAACGACAGCCGGCTGGGCAATGTACGCCGCTGGAATGCGCGTGGCAGCCTGACCCTGAAACCTTCCGAGTCATTCAACAATACTCTGGTCGTCGATTATGCGCGGGCGCGCGGAAACAGCATCTCTGGCGTTGCTTATTCGGGTCGGCCTGCAAGCGCCGGTCCCGCGTTTGTGCCGACCAATCTATTCTATTCGCCTGCCGTCGACTCCGTCTTGGGGCCGGGCACCTGGGACGCCTATCTAGCCCGCCATCCAGGCGTCAATCCGGCCGGCTTCGACGCTGAGATTGCCGCTCAGCAGCAGCGCGGGCCGTTCCGCGTCAATCTCAACGCGCCGAACTTTCACCGATCCAACATTCTGATCGTGTCGAATGTGAGTACGCTCGATATTGCGGAAGACACGCAAATCAAGAATATCATTGGTTATGTCCATCGTCGGCAGCAGGATGCCGGTGAATTCGACGGCACGGTATTCACGGCGGACGACAATGGCGAGGTCGGTCGCGGTGGTACCCTGCGGCAATTCTCGGAAGAGCTGCAGCTGATCGGTAAAGCCTTTGATCGCAAGCTCGATTATGTGATCGGCGTCTATTATTCCAATGAGCGCGACAATACCCGCTCCCTGAGCCGAATTTTTGAGTTCGAGCCATTCATTCCCGCGTCGATCCAGATCAACAATGGCGTGACGACGAACAAGACAATTGCCGGATACGGCCAAGGCACACTCGATCTGAGCGAAATGACGGGTGTTGAGGGGCTAGGAGTGACAGCTGGCGTCCGTTACTCGTTCGAGAAGGTCAAGTTCGCGCGCAAGTCTGACGACTTCTTCATCACAAACCCGAACCCTGCCTTCGTGAACCCGCAGAAAGATACTTTCAAAAAGGCGAGCTGGCAGCTTGGTGTTCAGGAACAGCTGAATTCGAACCTGCTGCTGTACGCCGTCACGCGGCGCAGCAATCGGTCGGGCGGCTTCAACTATTTCGCCCCACCGGTGCCTGGCTTCGGCAATGAGGCCGGCGGCGAATATCGACCGGAGATCGCGACCGACATCGAAGGTGGTATCAAATATCGCGGCAATATCGGTGTACCGATCCGCGTCAACCTGGCTGTGTACAACATGTGGGTGAAAAACATCCAGCGTTCGAACTATGTCCAGATTTTCGGAAGCCTTGCCGGCATTACCGTGAACGTGCCAAAGGCAGAAATCACGGGCTTCGAGCTTGACGGATCAATCAATCCCACGCCTTGGCTAACAGTCGGTGGCAACCTAAACTACACCGATGCCCGCTTCACTGATAACATCGTCTCGGTCCTCGGCAACCCGGCAGTGGCATTCGAAACCTATCCGGATACGCCGAAATGGTCCGGTGTTGCTTACGCGGATGCCAATATCCCGCTGAACGATCGCTTGCGGCTCAATTTGCGGGGTGACGTCTACTCGCAATCTTCGACCTTCTTCAGCTCGACAGGCACCACCCTCAATCCCGGCACGCAGCTGCCGAAATACACGGTCGCGAACTTCCGGATCGGTGTGGACGATGTCGAGGCGGGTTGGTCGCTGGCGGCAATCATGAAGAACGCCTTCAAGGAAACCTATTTTGTCGGCGGCGTGGGTTTCAGCAGCCTTTTTGCAGTCAATACCGCCGTCCCCGGTGACCCGCGCACCTTCCTCGTCGAAGCGCGGTTCCGGTTCTGACGGGCGCGGTGGCAGGAGATTCTGGATGCCATTCACCCTGATCAACGCCCGACCCAGCCCCTTCGGTCGGAAGGTTGCGATCGCGCTGCTCGAAAAGGGTCTGGACTATGTCGTCCGCTACGACGTGCCGTGGGGAGGGAATACCTGCACACCGGACTATAGTCCTGTGGAGCAGCTGCCGATCCTGGTCGCAGACGATGGCGAGCGCATCTACGACTCCCCCTTCATCCTCGAATGGCTGGAGACGCGCTATCCCGAGCCGCCGTTGCTGCCGGGCGATCCCGACGCCCGCCTTGCGGCTCGCAAGCGGCAGATGCTGGGCGAGCGTCTGATGGAGTTCGCGCAAAGCCTGATTTTCGAGCTGCACCGTCCCGATCCGAGTGAGCCATGGGTCGATCGACAGACCCGCAAGGTGTTCGGCGCGCTGGCCGAGCTTGATCGGCTCTACGAAAGTCGGGGCGCACCCGATATCATCGATCTCGGCGATATCGCAGTCGGGACAACACTGCTGATCCTAGAATTCGTGGTGCCTGCCGGCCTCAGTCCGGATATCGACGCTATCCGCTGGCGCCGTCGCTACCCGGCACTGACGCGGTTCGGCGAGATCATCGAGCGGCGGCCTTCTTTCGCGGCAACCGCTCCGGCGGAAATGGATGTCGATCTGCAGGCTGCCGTGGCCTGACCCCGTCAGGCGCAGCTCAACAGATTGCAGCGATACGGGAGAACCGAAATGACCAATAAGCTTCGGTATGGCGTGTTTTGCGGACCGCATCATCCACTGAACGAGAATCCGACACTGTGCCTTCAGCGCGACCTCGAACTTGCCCAGCATCTCGAATATCTGGGTTTCGACGAGATCTGGTACGGTGAGCATCATTCTGCCGGCTGGGAGACGATCGCGAGTCCGGAGGTAATGATCGCGGCCGCGGCCGAGCGCACCTCGCGGATCATGCTAGGATCTGCGGTCAGTTCGGTCCCCTATCATCATCCGCTAATGCTGGCCGAACGCTACAGCCAGCTCGACCACATGACGCGCGGGCGCGTGATGCTGGGCATGGGGCCAGGGTCGCTGGCGTCGGATGCCGAGATGATGGGGATCTCGGTCGCCAAGCAGCGCGACATGATGGATGAGGCGATCGACGTGATCGCCCGCCTGATGCGCGGTGAGACGGTGACGCACCAGACCGATTGGTTTACGCTCAAGAATGCCCGCATTCACATGACGCCCTACACGCGTCCGTCGATCGACATGATTGCGGCCAGCACGATCTCTCCAACGGGATCGCGTGCGGCGGGGCGGAACGGGATCGGGATGCTGTCGTTCGGCGCGACCGCCAGCGCGGCGTTCGACGCACTCGCCTCGAACTGGGCGATCTGCGAGGAGATCGCGCGCGACAACGGCAAGGTGGTCGATCGCAGAAACTGGCGACTCGTCGCGCCGATGCATATCGCCGAGACGGCCGAGCAGGCCCGCAAGGACGTGCAGTTCGGCATCGAGGGCTGGGCGGATTATCTGCGCAACGTCGCGGCGCTGCCGATCGTGCCGGGCGGGGGAGATGTGGTCGATGCCATGCTCGATTCGCACATGGCGGTGATCGGCACACCCGACGAGGCGGTCGCGCAGATCGAACGACTGAAGAAGCAGTCGGGAGGGTTCGGCACGCTTGTGTTGTTCGGCACCAACTGGGCGGACTGGGACCGGACCAAGAAGTCTTACGAAATGTTCGCGCGCTACGTGATGCCGCGGGTCGACGCGATGCCGGACAACCGCGTCATCTCCGAAGCGGAATGCCGCGCATCGCGGCCCGAGCTTGCCGGCAAGATCGGAGCGGCGATCCAGGATCGCATCCAGCGCCACATCGACGAGAAGGGCGAACGCAATATCGCCCCCGAGCTGATCGCCGAACTGCCGTCGCACAAGGCAGGGGCCCCGGCCGAATGAGCATTGTGCGGGATCCGGTGCGGGTCGCGGTCTACGGACGTGTCCTCTCGATAACGCTCGATCGCCCCGAGCGCCGAAATGCCGTCGATCAGGCGGTCTCGGCGGCGATCGCAGCTGCGCTCGACGATCTGGATTCACGCGATGATCTTCGTGTCGGGATCGTGACCGGAGCTGGCGGGAATTTTTGCTCGGGAATGGATCTCAAGGCCTTCGTCGGCGGGGAGCGGCCGGAATTGCCCGGCCGTGGCTTCGCCGGCGTATGCGAGGCACCGCCACGCAAGCCGCTGATTGCTGCGGTCGAAGGCTTCGCACTGGCCGGCGGCTGCGAACTGGCGCTGGCGTGCGACCTGATCGTGGCGGGCGAAGGGGCCATATTTGGCTTGCCCGAGGTAGCGCGCGGGCTGGTCGCAGGGTCCGGCGGCCTGATCCGGCTTGGCCAGCGCATACCGCAGGCGATCGCTCTCGAATATGCGCTGACCGGCGCGCGTATGGACGCCGCAACCGCGCACCGCTGGGGGCTGGTCAACCGCGTGGTACCCACGGGCGGCGCGCTTGCCGCCGCCTTGGCGCTCGCCGAGGAGATTGCCGGCAATGCGCCGCTTTCGGTGATGATGAGCAAGCGGATCATGCGCGAGGCGCGTGACTGGGCCGAAAACGAGCAGTGGCACCTGCAACGTCCGCTTGCCGAAGCGGTCATTGGCTCACAGGACGCGCAGGAAGGCGCGCGCGCCTTTGCCGAGAAACGGCTGCCGGACTGGCAGGGGCGATGAGGCGGGTCGCGGTCATCGGCGGCGGCACCATGGGCGTGGGCATCGCCTATGTCGCGGCGCAGGCGGGCGGCGATGTTCTTGTCGTCGAGCCGGATGCGGCGCGGGTCGACGCACTGCGCGTGACCATAGCCGATGCCGCCAGTGGGGCGGTGAAGCGCGGCAAGCTGACCGACAAAGAGGCCGCAGGCCTGATCGCACGAATTGTCGTCATCGACAGGACGAGCGGCCTCCCGGACGGGCTCGACCTGATCGTGGAGTCGGTGCCCGAGCGGTTGGAACTGAAACTGTCGGTGCTCGCAGAGGCCTCGGCGCGCACGCCCGCCCTGCTTGCCAGCAATACGAGCGCATTGTCGATCGACCGGTTGGCCGCCGCGGTTGCACAGCCTGCAAACTTCCTAGGGATGCATTTCTTCAATCCCGTCTGGTCGCTGAAGCTCGTTGAACTGGTGCGCGGGGCGGATACCTCGGGCGCTGCAGTGCAAGAGGCGCGTGCCTTCGTTAGCTGGCTGAGCAAGGAAGCGCTCGTCGTGCGCGACGTGCCAGGTTTCGCGACCAGCCGCCTCGATCTGATCGCGTCGCTCGAAGCGATGCGGATGCTAGAAAGCGGGGTCGCCAGTGCGGAGGATATCGATCGGGCCGCCGTGCTTGCCTATCGCCACCCGGTCGGCCCGCTGCGGCTAAGCGACATCGTCGGCCTCGATGTGCGGCTGGATATCGCACGCACGCTTGAGGCGGCGCACGGTTCGCGGTTCGCGCCGCCCAAGATCCTAGAAGACATGGTTGCGGAAGGGCGGCTCGGCGAAAAGTCGGGCCGGGGCTTCTTCGCGTGGCCGCGATGACCGGAGCTTATTGATGACGATGTTGTTCCAGACGCCGCTCGTCGACCTATCCGAACATCATGCCGCTCTGCGCGCCAGCGTCGCCAAGCTGATGGCTGGGTTCGGGCGCAAATATTTCCAGGATGTGTATGCCCGCGGGGAAACCCCGGATGCGCTGTGGCAAGCGCTTGGCGACTCAGGCTTTCTCGGCGTTCACATCCCTGAAGAACATGGTGGCGGTGGCGGCGGTCTCGCCGACTATTATGTCGTGATCGAGGAAGTCGCTGCGCACGGCTGTCCGCTGCTGGCGATGGTGATCAACTCGATTTGCGCGCCGATCATCGCCGCGCATGGATCGGACGAGCTGAAGCGGACCTGGCTGCCTGGCCTGGCCGCCGGCACCAAGCGGATGGCGTTCAGCATCACTGAGCCCAATGCCGGTTCCAACACGCACAACGTGTCGACCGTCGCGCGCGAGACGGCGGACGGGTGGACGATCAGCGGATCGAAATACTGGACGTCCGCCATCGACGAATCCGACGCCGTGCTCATCGTTGCACGCGACGAGGCGCGTTCGACGCCCGAGCGATCCGCGCTTTCGCTGTTCATCGCGCCCACTGATGCGCCAGGCATAAGCTGGCACCGGATCGATTCGGCGCTGCGCGTGCCCGAACAGCAATTCACCGTGTTCTACGACGATGTGAAGCTGCCGGCTTCAGCTTTGATCGGCACAGCCGGGGCAGGTTTGAAACAGGTGTTCGTGGGCCTCAATCCCGAGCGCGTGGCGGCCGCGGCGATCAACAACGGGATCGCGCGGTTCGCTCTCGATCAGGCAGCCAGCTATGCGCGTGATCGCCAAGTCTGGAAGACGCCGATCGGCGCCCACCAGGGTGTCGCCCATCCCCTGGCCGAGAGCTATGTCGGCGTGCAATCCGCGCGATTGATGGCGGCGCGCGCCGCTCAGCTGTTCGACGCCGGCGAGGATGCTGCCGAAGCTGCCAACATGGCGAAATTCCTGGCGGCGGAAACCTCGCTGAAGGCGCTCGACCAAGCAATCCAGACGCATGGCGGCAATGGCCTTTCGTACGAATATGGTTTGGCGGACCTTTGGTTCGTCGCGCGGCTGCACAAGACCGCGCCGGTGAGCCGCGAGATGATCCTCAATCATGTCGCCCAACACAGCCTGAGCCTGCCGAAGAGCTATTGATGGCGCAGCCGGCCCCGCCCGAGGATCTGGTGTCCATGCTGACGCGGCAGGCGGCGGCGCGGCCCGAAGCCGCCTGTCTGTCGTTCGAAGACAGGACGGCAAGCTTCGCCGATCTTGATGACGCCAGCGATCGGGTGGCCGCGGCGTTAAAGGCGGCCGGCATCGTGGCCGGGGATCGTGTCAGCATTCTGGCCCCCGCGTCGCCGGCCTTCTTCGAGCTGCTGTTCGGATGCGCGAAGGCCGGCGCGATCCTCGTGCCGATCAACATCCGCCTGTCGCCGCGCGAGATCGACGAGATCCTGGCCGATGCCGAGCCGCACTTGCTGTTTGTCTCCAACGATCTGGCCACCGCGCTCCCGCCTCCCCGCGGCTGGCGCAGCTATGATGTCGAGGCCGACTATCCTGCATGGCGCGACACCGCCGCAGCCGGACCGGTTGACCCTGCCGCGCCCGATGCTCCCGTCCTGCTGCTCTACACATCCGGCACGACAGGCCGGGCCAAGGGCGCGACACTCAGCCACCGCAACCTTTCCTATCTCGGGCGAATGGCGGGCGAATTGTGGTCGTTCACGCCTGATAGCGTGAACCTCGTCGCCATGCCGCTCTTCCATATCGGCGGGATCGGGTACGGGCTGCTCGCGCTTTCCCAGGGTGGCGAGACGGTGCTGACTCGTGCGACCGATCCCGGCGCCCTGCTAGCGTTGCTCGCCCGCCATCATGTGACGCACGCCTTCTTCGTTCCCACCGTCATCCAGCGGCTGGTTGACCATGCCGAGGCGCAGGGCATCGTTCCGCCGCACGTGCCCCATCTTCTCTACGGGGCGGCGCCGATCGGCGAAGCGCTGCTGCGCCGCGCAATCACCATGTTCGCGGCGGGCTTTCATCACGTCTACGGCATGACGGAAACCGCGGGTACCGTCGTTACGCTCGATCCGCAGGATCATGATCCGGACGGCGCAGGCGCGCGGCGCCTGCGATCCTGCGGCCGGCCGATGCCCTGGGTCGAGCTCGAAATTGTCGATCCAGCGACGGGCCAACGCCAGCCAGCTGGTCAGATCGGCGAGATCCGGCTGCGATCTCCAGCGATCATGCGCGATTATTGGCGCAAACCCGCCGAGACCGCAGCGGCGATCACCAGCGACGGCTGGCTGTGCACAGGCGATGCCGCATTTCGCGACGCTGACGGCTATGTGTTCATCCAGGATCGCTACAAGGACATGATCGTCTCCGGCGGTGAGAATATCTACCCGTCTGAGATCGACAATATCCTGGCGCATCATCCCGACGTTGCGGAAGTGGCGGTCGTTGGCGTGCCCCACCCGGCCTGGGGTGAAACGCCGCGCGCCTATGTTGTCGCCCGCGCGGGTCGCGTGCCGACCGAAGCGGCACTGATCGAATGGCTGCGCGAGCGGCTGGCGCGCTACAAATGCCCGACCTCGATCCGTTTCGTGTCCGCGCTCCCGCGCAGCGCGTCCGGCAAGATCCTGAAACGCGAATTGAGGGATGGCCTCACATGACAGTGCCGCTGCCGGCGCGCCTACTCCGCGGGTTCGCCAATGATTTTCTGACGGGGCACGACAACCATGTCGTCGAGCGGATCATGGATCCGGCCTATTGCCTCTCGATCAGCGGCCACCGGCTGGCCGGCCGCGACGACGTCTATCTGCCTGCGACCGCCGCGCAGCTCGATTTGTTCCCGGGTCTTGTGGTGACCGCCCACGATACGGTCTTCTCTTCGGACGCGATGGCGCTGCGCTTTACCGAGCATGGCGTTTCGGCACGCGATGGCCGTGCCGCCGCATGGGGCGGCATCACCCTCTTCCGCATCGGCAATGGCCGGATTGTGCATGGTTGGGCCGAAGAAGATTATCTCGCCCGAAAGCGCCAGCAGAAATCGGGCCAAGTCGATCCGGTCGCGCCCCCGCATCCGGCTCCTTGGGACGAGCCGGTGCGGGATGCCGACGAGGCAACCGAGCAGGCCGTACACAGCTGGCTGGAGGCACTCGATTTTGGCTGCGTCGAGGATGTCGCGGCCGAGGGGCCGAGGATCGTCGACCTCATCGTGCCGCGGGCAGTGACGCTGTCCACCTTGTTCTCGGCCGGCCCCCGCGCCGCCTTTCACGCCGTGGTAACGGGCGACTATCGCGGCGGGCTCGACGATGGCGCTGCGAGCGGCGCTCCGATCGCCCTCAGCATCGCGGCTATTGCCGATGTGGCGCATGGCCGTGTCGAACGCATTCAGATCTGCGCCGATCGTCTTGGCCTTCAGCGCTTGCTCGGCACCCGATGAGCAAGGTCATCATCACCTGTGCGCTGACCGGCGGCGCGCATACGCCGACCATGTCCGCGGCGCTCCCGATCACGCCCTCGGAGATCATCGATCAGGGGGTTGCCGCCGTCGAGGCCGGCGCGTCCATCCTCCACCTGCACGCGCGTGTGCCCGAAGATGGCCGCCCCACCGGCGATCCGGACGTGTTCGAGCAGTTCCTGCCGGTGCTGAAGCAGCGGACCGGCGCGGTGATGAACCTCACGACCGGCGGATCGGCCACAATGCCGGTGGCCGAACGCCTGCGGGCGGCACTCGCTTTCAAGCCCGAAATGTGTTCGCTCAACATGGGATCGATGAATTTTGCCTTCTTCGATGCGGCGCGGCGGATCACCGATTGGAAGCATGATTGGGAACGCGACTATATCGTCAATTCGGACGACTATATCTTCCGCAATACGTTCCGCGACATTGCCTTTATTCTGGAATCGCTCAGCGGGGCGGGCACGCGGTTCGAGCATGAATGCTATGACGTCGGCCACCTCTACAATCTGGCGCACTTCGTCGATCGCGGTCTGGTTCGTCCTCCCTTCTTCATACAGATGATCTTCGGCGTGCTGGGCGGAATCGGACCCGATCTGGAAAATCTGGTGTTCATGAAGACGACCGCCGACCGGCTCTTCGGCAGCGATGCCTTCCGATGGTCCGTGCTGGCGGCGGGCCGGCACCAGATGCCGTTCCTGACCCAGGCGGCATTGCTTGGCGGCCATGTCCGGGTCGGATTGGAAGACAGCTTGTTCATCGAGCGTGGGGTGATGGCCGCGTCGAATGCAGAGCAGGTCGCAAAGATCGTCCGGATACTCGCGGAAATGGGTCATGAGCCTGCTTCGCCGGAGGAAGCCCGTGCGATGCTGGACCTAAAGGGCGGTGACAGGGTGGAGTTCTGACCAATGGCGCGGCGCATCGTCGATCTGTCGATCTATCTCGAAAATGACGTGATCTCCGATCCGCCCGCCTATCGCCCGCGCATCGACTATATCGATCACAAGATGTCGGTGCCTGAAATCACGGGCTTCTTCCCGGGGCTGGCTGAAAGCGATCTGCCCGATGGCGAGGCCTGGGCGATCGAACGGGTTGAACTGATCACACACAACGGCACCCACCTCGATGCGCCTTACCATTTCGCATCGACGATGGATCGTGGCGAGCGTGCCATCACGATCGACGAAGTGCCGCTCGATTGGTGCTTCCAGCCGGGCGTGAAGCTCGACTTCTCGCATTTCGCGGCCGGCTATGTCGTGACGGCGAGCGACGTTGAGGCCGAGCTCGCTCGTATCGGGCATGTGTTGAGCCCGCTTGAGATCGTCGTCGTCAACACCGCCGCCGGCCGCCGTTACGGGCACGACGATTACGTCGAATCAGGCTGCGGTATGGGGTTCGACGCGACCATGTATCTGCTCGAGCGCGGCGTGCGGCTGACGGGCACCGATGGCTGGAGCTGGGATGCGCCGTTCAGCCACACGCGTGCCCAATATGCCGTAACAGGTGATGCCGGGTTGATCTGGGAGGGGCACAAGGCTGGCCGCCATATCGGCTACTGCCATCTCGAAAAGCTGCACAACCTGGAAGCCTTGCCGCCGACCGGCTTCACGATCGCCTGCTTCCCCGTCAAGATTCGCGCAGCTTCGGCCGGGTGGACGCGGGCGGTGGCGATCTTCGACGATTAGGTGTCAGCCCGCATCCGCCATGCGCGCCTTCAGCCAGCTGCCCGCAGCGGCCATCGCCTCGTCGGCGCGATCAAGCAGACCCACCCACGCCTGAAAGCCGTGATTCATGTCAGGATAGCGCACCAGCACCGCGCCGCCGCCCTCGGCCTCGAGCCGCGCGGCCAGCGCCTCGCCCTCATCACGCAGAATATCGAATTCCGCGGTCGTAACATAGGCAGGCGGGAAGCCAGCGAAACTCGCTGTGCGCAGCGGCGCGGCATCCGGAGATGTGGCCTGCTTCTCGGGATCGGTAAGATAATGGCCCCAGAACCAGCGCATCGTCGAAGCGTCGAGCCCATAACCCTCGCCGCGCTCGATCCACGATGCGAACATCGCATCCGGGTAGGCTGCGACGGGATAGAACAGCAGCAGCGCAACGGGCTGCGGGCCCCCTGTATCGCGCAGGCGCCGTGCCGTCACCACAGCGAGCGCGCCGCCGGCACTGTCACCACAAAGGGCGATGCGGTCCGGCTGTCCGCCAAGCTCCGCCGCATTGTCGAAGACCCAGCGGGTCGCAGCTTCGCATTCGTCGGGAGCAGCCGGAAACGGTTGCTCCGGGGCCAGCGCGTAGTCGACGGAAATCACGGTCGCGCGCCCAGCGAGACAGAGCGCGCGACACAGCCCGTCATGCGTATCCAGACTGCAGATTACGAATCCGCTGCCGTGAAAGAAGACGATCATGGGCTGATGGGGAGCCGTGTCGGCCCGGTAGATGCGCAGCCGTATCGGGCGACGGGGGCCCGGTATCACGCGCTCTTCTACAGCCGCCACCTCGCGAGGCTGGATACGCGCATAAAAGGCAAGCTCGTTGGCGCGGACATATACGTGGCCGACATCTTCCATCTTTGGTGCGAGAGCGAGGCGATCGACCTGCTTCTGCAACCAGGGATGCAGCGTCATGCGAAAAGCTCCCAGAACCATGGCGTCCGCAACACGATGCCCCAGCCTCCGTATGGGGTGCAACGTGAAGCTGGCGTTCGCGTGGACCTTTCGGCGCCCACAGAAGGAAGAAAAAGTGATGGATGATGGCGCTGATATTCCCACCCAGATGCGGCTGGCGCTGCGACGCCTGGCCAAGGCCGTCGTCGTCATCACCTGCCGTCATCAGGGGCAGCGTTTCGCGATGGCCGCTACCGCCGTCAGCGAACTCAGCATGGAGCCGCCATCGCTTCTGATCTGCGTCAACCGCACGGCTTCGCTATTTGCGCCACTGTCAGCCGGAGCCGATTTCTGCGTCAACATCCTTCACAGCTCGCAAGAGACGATCTCGGCGGTGTGCAGCGGCAAGCTGAAGGGCGAGGCGCGTTTCGAGCAGGGCAATTGGTCGGTGAGCGCGCAACTCGGGATTCCCCACCTAGCCGATGCCCAGGCGGCTTTCGCTTGTCGCAACGATCGCCAGATCGATTATGGTACCCATGCCATTTTTATTGGGGTCGTTGCCGAGGTCTATCAACACGGGGAAGTCGATCCATTGGTCTATGTCGATGGCGGATACGCCGCAGTGGGCTTCGTCAAAGCAAATGCACCTGCTGTGCGAGCAGGGTAAGGGCAGAGCTATGCCCCGTGCCTGCAAACCCGCATCGCCGTTCCGCTACTTCAACTCGTTGCCCGAGGTGATCCGCCTGGTGGTGCTGATGTATGTCCGCTTCCCGCTGTCGCTGCGCAATGTCGAGGACCGGCTGTTCGAGCGCGGGATCGACATCTGCCACGAGACGGTGCGGCTCTGGTGGAACAGGTTCGGTCCGCTGTTTGCCGGTGACAGCCGCCGGGCGCGGGTGAGCCGGATGCGTGGCTTCCGACACTGGCGGTGGCACCTGGACGAGATGTACGTGAAGCTGAACGGCGAGATGGTCTACCTGTGGCGGGCCGTCGACCATGAAGGGGAAGTGCTCGAGAGCTACGTGACGAAGAGCCGCGACAAGACGGCGGCGCTATCCTTCATGAAGAAGGCACTCAGGCGCCACGGCTCACCCAAAGCGATCACCACCGACGGCTTGCGCAGCTACGGGGCGGCGATGGACGAGCTAGGCTGCCGCGATCGTCAGGAGGTCGGTCGCTGGGCGAACAGCCGGGTCGAGAACAGCCATCTTCCGTTCCGACGAAGGGAGCGGGCGATGCTGCGGTTCTGCCAGATGAAGAGCTTGCAGAAGTTCGCCTCGGTCCACGCCAACGTCCACAATCACTTCAACCTCGAGCGCCATCTCATCGATCGCAAAGCCTACCGGGAACGACGCTCCGCCGCCTTGGCGGAGTGGCAAGGCCTTGCGAGCTAGGCTGCCACCTTCAAGAGCGACGTGTGTCCCACCGAGACAAGTTCGCGTTAGACTGACAGCACCTCGTAAAACGATCTGAGGTAGCCTGTCCAAATGCTTGTCGAGCGTGATCGGATAGTCGCGCACGCGCACGCCGGTTGCGTTGTAGACCGCATTGGCAACCGCCGCCCCGGGCCCGCAGATCCCCAGTTCCCCGACACCCTTCGCCTTCAGCGGTGACGCGACCGGGTCGAGCGTATCGAGAAAAATGCATTCTTGATGCGGGATGTCGGCGTGGACGGGCACCTCGTAGCTGGCGAGGTCGTGATTGACGAAGAAACCGAAGCGCTTGTCGACGGCGAGCTCCTCCATCAGCGCGGCGCCGGCAGACATCACCATCGCACCGATGACCTGGCTGCGCGCCGACAGCGGATTCAGGATGCGCCCGGCATCGCAGACCGCGAGCATCCGGCGAATCCGCGTCTCTCCGGTATAGATGTCGACACCGACCTCGCAGAAATGCCCGGCATAGGTGCCGACATCGTAGTCGCTCTTGAACTTGCCGTAGGTCATCTCTCCCGTCGCCGAGAGGTCACCGGCGTCGGAAAGCCGCCAGCTGCGGTTGCCGGCAACAATCCGCCCGTCGCCGAACGTGGCGCCATCCGCGTCGAAGCCGAGCTTCTGACCGATCGCCCGACGTAGTTCGAGACAGGCGGCGTAGACGCCTGCGGTCGAACTGGCTGCGCCCCACTGTCCACCCGAACCCGCCGACACCGGATTGACCGAGTCGCCCAGCTTGACCGCAACCCTGTCGAGCGGAACGCCCATCGTCTCGGCCGCGACCTGCGCGACGATCGTATAGGTTCCTGTGCCGATGTCGGTCATGTCGGTTTCGACGATCACCCGGCCACGTTCCAGACGAATGCGAGCGGCCGACTTGGCGGTGGGGCCACCGCGATAGCCCGCCGCCACGCCCAAGCCGATAAGCCACTTGCCGTCGCGCACCTGTGCTGGCGTCGGATTGCGCTTGTCCCAGCCGAAGCGCGCCGCACCCTCGCGCAGGCATCGCACCAAGTTGCGGTCGGAGAACTTCTTCTCCGGAGTGCCCGGCGCGCTCTTCGGTTCGTTCAGGATACGCAGCTCGACGGGGTCCATCCCGAGCCGCTCCGCGAGCTCGTCGATCGCTACTTCGAGCGCCAGATGCCCGGGCGCCTCGCCCGGCGCGCGCATCGCGTTTCCTTCGGGCAGGTCGAGCTTGGCGACATACTCCGCGGTCAGCCGGTTGGCGCCGGCGTACATCGACTTGGTCTGGGCGGAACCGCGTTCGGGGTCGTCGCCGGTGATGTTGCCCGACCAGTTCTCGTGTGCCAGCGCCGTGATGCGCCCGTCGCGATTCGCGCCGATGCGAATGCGCTGGATCGTGGCGTGACGGTGCGTGGCGTTGTTGACCATCAGGGGCCGCTGCATGGCGATCTTCACGGGGCGTGAAATCTTTCGGGCCGCGAGCGCCGCCAGGACCGCGTCGGCGCGGATGAACAGCTTCCCGCCAAATCCGCCGCCGATATAGGGCGAGTCGACCCGGACATTCTCCTGCGGAATGCCGAGGATGGTCCCCATGCTCTGCTTCGCCCAGTTGATCATCTGGTTCGAGGTCCAGATGGTCAGCTTGTCGCCCTGCCATGCCGCGATGGTCGCGAAGGGCTCCATCATCGCATGGGTTTCGTCCGGCGTGGTGTAGCGCTGATCCAGCTTCACCGCGGACGCGGCGAATGCCTTTTCGAAATCACCGAGCGTGCTGCGGTCCGGCTTGTCGTCGCGCCCCTTCGCAAGCGGTGCGCCCGGCGCGACAGCCGGGAAGTCGAAGACGCCCTTCGACCGGGCGTAATCCACGCGCACCAGCCCGGCGGCGGCGCGGGCCTGCTCGAAGGTTTCCGCGACGACGCACGCGACTGCCTGATGGTAGTGATTCACCGCGCGACCGCCGAACAGCGGCGTGTTGTTGGACATGCCCAGCGGGAGGGGCTCGGCATGATCGAGCGCGGTGAGGACGGCAACGACGCCGGGCGCGGCAAGCGCCTCGCGGGTGTCGATGTCGTTGATCCGTCCCTTTGCGATCGCACTGCCGACGATGTAGCCGTATGCCGCGCCCGGTGCCACGTCGTGGCGTTCATAGGCGTAGGGGGCCGTGCCCGTGGTCTTCAGCGGGCCATCGATGCGGGGCGTGGACTTGCCGACGATCTTCGCGTCGTCGAACAGGTTCCGGCCGGCCGGTGCGTTGAACTCCATGACCTTATCCCTTCGCCTGCGCCATGACCGAGGCGAGGGTGCGCTCGGCGAGACTGATCTTGAAGCGGTTGTCCTCGGTGGGCCTTGCGTTCGCGAAGACCTGAGCGGCGACCGCGCGCGCGCCGCGCGGCATCGCCGCTTCCGCGGCTTCGACACGCCACGGCTTGTGCGCGACGCCGCCGAATGAGACCCGTCCGCTGCCGTCCTTCTGAAGGACCGCCGCCACCGACAGGAGCGCGAATGCATAGGACGCACGATCGCGAACCTTCTGGTAGATGTGCGTGCCGCCGATGGGCTTCGGCAACGTCACCGCGGTGATCAGCTCGCCGCGCTCCAGGACGTTGTCGAGATCGGGACGATCCCCGGGCAGACGGTGAAAGTCGGCCATCGGGATCGCGCGGGTCGATCCGTCAGCCTTCACCGTCTCGACGTTGGCGTCGAGGACGCGCAGCGCCTGCGCCATGTCGCCGGGATAGGTGGCGATGCACTGGTCCGACGTGCCCACGACCGCGAGCTGGCGCGAATAGCCGCCGATCGCCGCGCAGCCCGAACCGGGCTTGCGCTTGTTGCACGACATGTTGGGATCGTAGAAATAGGGGCAGCGGGTGCGCTGGAGGAGGTTCCCGGCGGTGGTGGCCTTGTTCCTGAGCTGACCCGACGCCCCGGCAACGATCGCGCGGGTCAGTATGCCATAGTCGCGCCGCACGCGCTCGTCGGCCGCAAGATGCGTGTTGCTGACCAGCGCGCCGATACGGATTCCGCCGTCGCCAGTCTTCTCGATCTTGTCGAGGCCGAGGTCCTGGACGTCGACGAGGTGGGTCGGCGTCTCGATCTCCAGCTTCATCAGGTCGAGCAGATTCGTGCCGCCCGCCAGGAACTTGGCGCCCGGCTGGCGCGCGACGGCCGCAGCGGCCTCGCCTGGCGACTTCGCGCGCTCGTAAGTGAAGGACTTCATGCGCGCTCTCCGGCGACTTCGGTCATCGCATCGAGGATGTTCGAATAGGCGCCGCAGCGGCAGATGTTGCCGCTCATCCGCTCCCGCATCTCCACATTGGTGAACGCGGGCCGGCTGGTGAGGTCGGCCTGGACGTGGCTGGGAACGCCCCGCTTGATCTCGTCGAGCACCGACAATGCCGAGCAGATCTGGCCGGGGGTGCAGTAGCCGCATTGATAGCCGTCATGCTTCACGAACGCCGCCTGCATCGGGTGAAGCTCCTCTGGCGTGCCTAGACCTTCCACCGTCACGACCTTGTCGCCCTGATGCTGGACGGCGAGGCTGAGGCAGGAATTGATTCGCTCGCCGTTGACGATGACGGTGCAGGCACCGCACTGTCCGTGATCGCAGCCCTTCTTTGTGCCGGTGAGGTGGAGATGCTCGCGCAGCGCGTCGAGCAGCGTGGTGCGGGTGTCGAGCGTCAGGTCGCGTCGCTTGCCGTTCACCGTCAGCGATACGGGCATCGTTGCCGGCGCGTTCGCCGGCACGGGCTGCGCTTCCGCCTGCGGGGCCGCGGCGAGCGCCGCGGTCGCGGCGCTGCCGGCGAGGACGCCGCGTCGTGATATCTCCAGCCCGTTCGTGGCGCTCATGTCGATGACCTCGCTTATTCCAATCCTGAAGGATAACGCGTCGCGTCGCCCGTGATTACATGGCGTTGGCGACTAGGCGTTATGCGCGCCGTTCATCAGTGCGCGGGATGACCTGCCTTCAGCCCGGAGCCGCCCTGTACGCCCGCTCCGTAACCGGCTCCATCCACTCGACGTCCCGGCCCTCGACGCTCTCCGCCACGGCGACGTGGGTCATGGCCTTCGTGGGAGCCGCACCGTGCCAATGCCGGACGCCGGGCGCGGTCCAGACCGAGTCGCCTGCGCGGATGGCGCGCACGTCGCCGCCTTCGACCTGGACCCGTCCCTCGCCCTCCGTGACGATCAGTAGCTGGCCGAGTGGGTGGCTGTGCCAGTTGCTTCGCGCACCGGGTTGGAAAGAGACGGTCGCGCCGCCCAGACGCGCATCGCCGCTTCCCTTGAAGGGCGAGGCGACGGTGACGGTTCCCGTGAAGCGTGACGCCGGGCCGGGTTCGGGCGCGCGGCCGGCCGGCGTGATGATCAGAGGCTCGCCGCCGGCGGCGGCGCTGCCCCCGGTGCTCCCGAGCACGGCCACCCCGGCCATCGCCTTCGGCCAGCCCGCGTAGAATGCCAGATGAGTGAGGGCCTCGGCGATCTGTTCACGGGTCAGACCATTCTCGATCCCCCTCGTGACGTGAAAGGCCAGCTGATCCGCGTCCCCGCCTGCCGCCAGGGATGCAATCGTGACGAGGCTGCGGTCGCGCGGGGTCAAGTCAGGGCGACGCCAGAGGTCCGCGAAGAGCGTCTCGTTGGTCAACGCGGCGAGCTTGGGCGCGATCTTCCCGATCTGTCGCTCGACCCGTTTCGCGCGATCGGCGTCCGAAGTTGGCAGCGGCAACGGCGCTCCCGCCTTTATCGCTGCATCGGGGGCGATGACGCGCACTCGCATCACGCGGTCGACCACTTCCAGCGCGGACACGGCGTTGGGCCAGCCGCTGTACCAAGCCAGATGAGTCACCAGCCCGGACAGTTCGGCAGGCCTGACTCCGTTATCGAGCGCGCGGCCAAGATGGCCTTCAAGCTGGGCGGTCCTGCCCATCGTGACAAGGACGGCGACGGTAACCAGGCTGCGGTCTCGCGGCTTCAGTTCGGGGCGCCGCCATATGTCGCCAAACAATATACGATCGGTGTCGTTCGCCAGCGAAGGCGCCCAGCGCTGCATCGCGGGTGGCGCGACCGAGGTCTGTGCCACCGCGAGGGCCGGCGCGAGCCCTAGCGCCATCGCCGATGCGGCGTATCTCATCGTTCGGCTCCGTCGCCAGATGGCGAAAAGCGGTAGCCTCCATCGGCGCTGGCAGTGATAACGCTATGGTCGTGCCGCGAGAATGCCAACTCGAACAGGAGGCGATCCGCGTAGTCCGCATGCGCGGGGCCCGCGTCGCCGTAGCTTTCCTTCCGCTGTGTCGACCCGGCCATCACGCCGCGCGCCCCAGATAGTCTTCGTCGGCAACCTTCTCCATCCAGGTGACGGCCGATCCGTCCTTCATCTCTGCCACGGCGATGTGGCTCATCGCGCAGTCGGGGGCGGCACCGTGCCAGTGCTTCTCGTTCGGCTCGAACCAGACGATGTCGCCGGGCCGGATCTCTTCGATGCCGCCGCCTTCGCGCTGGACACGGCCCAGACCCGAGACGACCAGCAGGGTCTGGCCCAGCGGATGCGTGTGCCATGCCGTCCGGGCACCGGGTTCGAACGTCACGGTCGCACCAGACAGGTTGCCACTGCCTTTGAACGGCGCGTCAGTCCGCACCTTGCCGGTGAAATACTCGGCCGGCCCTTTGCCGGACGGCTGCGAACCGCTCCTGGTGATCTTCACGACAAGTCTCCTTCGTGGGTGGAACGTCGGCGCGATCCCGCCGCTCCAGTTGCAGGACGGCATGCACCTATGCGCCGATTTCATGGATCGCATCGACGCAGGAAGCTTGCTGCGGTATTCGGTGACATGCGCCGAGAGGAACTGGTCGACCTGAACGCCTTCACGGCCGTTGCCGAGGAGCAGAGCTTCACGCGTGCGGCGGCGAAGCTGGGCACGTCGCAGTCGTCGCTCAGCCACACGGTTCGGCGCCTGGAAAGCCGGCTCGGCGTTCGTCTTCTCACGCGCACGACCCGAAGCGTCGCGCTGACCGAGGCGGGCGAGCGCCTACTGGCGACGCTACGACCCGCGCTCGACAGCATCGGCGAACAGCTGGCCCTGCTCGGCGACCTGCGGGACCGTCCCTCTGGAACGATCAGGATCACGACCGGCGATCACGCGGCACGCACGGTGCTCTGGCCGGTGGTCGAGCGGCTGCTCGCCGAGTACCCGGACGTCCATATCGAGCTCAGCATCGATTCCGCCTTCGCCGACATCGTCGCCGACCGCTTCGACGCAGGCGTGCGGCTCGGCGAGGCGCTCGCGAAGGACATGATCGCGGTCCGCATCGGTACGGAGCTGCGCATGGTGGTCGTCGGGACTCCGGGTTATCTCGCTCGGGCGGGCATTCCTCGAACGCCGCAGGACCTCTCGCAGCACCGGTGCATCAACCGGCGCATGCTGGGATCGGGTGGTCTCTACGCCTGGGAGCTGGAGAAGGACGGTCGCGAGGTTCGGGTGCGAGTTGAAGGCCCGTTCGCCGCGAACACCTCTGACATGAACCATCGTGCGGCGCTGGCCGGACTGGGCCTGGCCTTCGTGATGGAGGACGAGGTGGTGGCCGAGGTGGCGGACGGCAGGTTGGTGCGGGTGCTGGAGGACTGGTGCCCACCCTTTGCCGGCTATCACCTCTACTATCCGAGCCGGCGTCAGCCGTCGGCGACCTTCTCGCTGTTCGTCGAGGCGCTTCGCGAGCAGCTCCGCGGTTGGGAACGAGCGGCGGATTGAAGCGGAAACGCGTGCTCGCGCGCTGCGCATGCGCCGACATCAGCGCCAATCTCAGGAGACACGCGTCGCTCCGGTACAGCTTCGCGTCAGTTGCCCGTCGTCGCCATCAATTGCGGCGGGTAGCGCTCGCCCTCGACGTCGATTGCTGCAAGCGCCTTGCGGAAGCCGGCGAGATCGGCATCATCGAGGGTGACGTCCACCGCGCCGAGATTCTCTTCAAGGCGGTGCAGCTTTGTCGTCCCTGGAATCGGCACGACAAAGGGACGCTGTGCCAATAGCCATGCGAGCGCGATCTGCGCGGGCGTCGCACCCTTGCCGTCCGCGACGCGGCGGATCAGGTCGATGAGTGCCTGGTTCTTCTCCATCGCCTCGGGCGTGAAACGTGGCAACAGGCGGCGGAAGTCGCACTCGCCGATCGGGTGGTCCTTGCCCATCGCGCCCGTCAGGAAGCCCTTGCCCAGCGGACTGTAGGGGACGAGTCCGATGCCGAGTTCGTCGCAGACGTCGAGGATGCCGTTCGTCTCGACCTGGCGTGACCAGAGCGAATACTCGTTCTGGAGCGCGGTCACCGGCTGCACAGCATGGGCGCGGCGGACGGTCTCGGAGCCGGGCTCGGAAAGGCCGAAATGCTTTACCTTGCCCTCGGCGATCAGGTCGCGGACCGTGCCGGCCACGTCCTCGATCGGCACGTCGGTGTCGACGCGGTGCTGGTAGAACAGATCGATGACGTCCGTCCGGAGCCGCTTCAGCGACTCCTCGGCGACGCGGCGGATCTGTTCGGGACGGCTGTTCATACCCGACTGCTTGCCGTCGACGATGTTGAAGCCGAATTTCGTTGCGATCTTCACCTGAGCCCGGACGGGCGCCAGCGCCTCGCCGACGAGTTCCTCGTTGACATATGGGCCGTAGATCTCGGCGGTGTCGAAGAAGGTGACGCCGCGATTCACCGCGTCGCGGATGAGCCGCACGCCGGCTTCGTGATCCAGTGTCCCGGCATAGCCGAAGCTGATGCCCATGCAGCCGAAGCCGAGTGCCGAGACAGTCAGGCCCTTGCCTAGGATACGGTTTTCCATGTCGTGTTGCTCCTTATTCGGGCTTCAGGTCGCCGAAGAACCAGGATGCGGTGACGCCGCCGTCCATCAGGAAGTCGCTGCCGGTGATGAAGGCTCCGTCGGGCCCCATCAGCAGCGCGCCGACGGCACCCACCTCGTCGGGCGTTCCGGCGCGGCCGACGGGAGACCCCTCGATCATGCGGGTGTAATATGCCGCTCGCGGCCCGGTCAGTTCCGTGCGCGCCAGCGGCGTGATGACGATGCCCGGGCTGATCGCGTTCACGCGCGCGCCGCGCTTTCCCCACCGTACCGCCTCGGCCGCGACCCTCAGCACGTTGGCGCGTTTCGAGATCTGATAGGCGTGCAGCGTGTCCGTGATGTCCTGTAGTATCGGCAACGCGAGCAGATCGTCGGACGGCGTCGTCGCGAGCAGCGCATCCTCTTCGGCGGTGAGCGCGCCGAGCCGGTGGCCGGACTGCGAACTGATGACGACCGCAGAGCCGCCCTCGGCGATGACGTCGCCGAACAGTTCCAGCAGCATGGCGGTGCCGTGCAGATCAACCTTCAGGATCACGTCTGCGCTGGCCATCGATGGCGAGACGCCGGCGGCGTGGATCAGGCCGGTCACCGGACCGAGGCCCGTGGCTGACCGGACAAGGGCCTCGATCGACTCGCGGGATGCGATGTCGACCACGGTGGCACTCGCGTCGAAGCCCGCGTCGAGGAAGGCCTCGGCGGCGGCTTTTGCGGTCTCCTCCCTGACGTCCGCCAGCAGCACGCGCTTGCCTGACCCGACCCGGCGGGCGATCGCCTGGCCCAGCGGGCCGGCGCCGACGACGACGATGACATCCTTCATCGCAGTTCTCCTTGGTGGCTGTTCACACGCGAAGCAGCGTCTTGATCGCGCGGCGCTCGTCCATGGCGCGATAGCCCTCGGCGACATCGGCCAGCGGAAGCTGCAGGTCGAAGACCTTGCCGGGCTCAATCTCACGCCGCATCACGCGCCCGATCAGGTCGGGCAGGAAGCGGCGCACCGGCGCCGGGCCACCCATGAGCCCGCGCTGCGCGAAGAACAGCTTCAAGCCGTCGAGTTCGACGCCGTGCGGCACGCCGACATAGCCGATCGTGGCGCCGGGGCGCGCGCAATTGATTGCTTGCCACATCGACTCTTCCATGCCGACGCATTCCAGCACGGCGTCCGCACCGACGTTGGCGGTCAGCGCCTTGACCTGGGCCACGCCCGCTTCGCCGCGCTCGGCAATGATGTCGGTGGCGCCGAACGCCAGCGCGAGATCCTGCCGCTGCTTATGGCGGCTCATGCTGATGATACGGTGCGCGCCCATCTGCTTGGCGGCGAGCACGCTCATCAGGCCGACGGCGCCATCGCCGACCACCGCCACGGTCGAGCCCGGCTGCACGCGCGCCGCGTCGGCCGCATACCAGCCGGTGCCGAGCACATCGGAGACCGCCAGCAAGTGCGGGATGAGGTCCTCATCGGGCGGGCCATCCAGCGCCACCAGCGTGCCGTCGGCAAGCGGTACCCGCGCGAGCGGCGACTGGGCGCCGGTCATGAACTCGATCTGCTCGCACGACGACTGGAAGCCGAAACGGCAGTGAGGACAGGTGTTGTCCGACAGGCAGAACGACCCGACCACGAAGTCGCCGGGCTTTACCGAGGTCACCGCGGCGCCCACCGCCTCGACGGTCCCGCAATATTCGTGGCCCATGGCCTTCGGGCCGTCCTGGTCGCCGAAGCCTCGATAAGGCCATAGGTCAGAGCCGCAAACGCAGCTAGCGGCGAGCCGGATAATGGCGTCGGTGGGCTTCAATATCTCGGGTTCGGGACGTTCCTCGAAGCGGACATCGCCGGGGCCGTACATCATCGTTCCGAGCATCTGGGTTCTCCTGAGCCGGCTGCGACGCGTCGGCCGATGGAGGCGATCTAGGTCGGTTGGCGCAAGCCGATAAGAATGACTTGAACGCTAGCCTTCATGAGGCTGGTTCATGAATGCCGAGGATGCCACCTGCCATGCAGTAGTGGCGCCCGTCAGCGCGACTGCGGAACCTGTCGCGGGACATGCTTGCGCGCGCCGACTTCGGCGACATGATGTCGGCGGTCAGCCCGGCATGGCGCTGAGTGCTCGGCTGGTCGACCGGGGAATTGCTGTTGCGCGGTTATGCCAGCTTCATGCATCCCGACGACGAAGGGCCCTTGCTTGCAGCGATTGGGGTACGACCGCGTCGCTGTGGTTGCCGGTTAGCCATGATCTGCCGGCGGTGGAGCATCGCCGGCGCGCGAGCGCGATCTTCGGCGAGCCACACGGTACTGCGCTGCTCGTCAAAAACGAGGATCGCGTCCGGATGAGTTTGTCGAACATGCTCTCCGGCCCGGGCTTCGATGAGTTAGAGGCGTCGTCGGGGTAGGGCGCATTGTCGATGGTTGCCCCCGGCCTCGATCTGCACCTTCTGGTATTTGATCACCTCATGCCGGGCATGACCGGCGTTCAATTGGTAGAGGCGGTGCGGATGTACCGGCCGTCGCTGAAGGCCTTGATCGTTTCAGGCTATGCCAAGGCCGAAGAAATCGATCCGACGCTTCCTCGGCTGACCGAACCATTCCGACGCGACGAATCGGCAGCAACGCTGGCGGCATTGACGTCAACTCAACCGATCAATCGCGTCGGCGGAATATCGGGTGCTGATCTAGAAACGGAGATTGTCCGCTTCTGCGCCTCAGGTCATCGGACAATGTCGGTTGGCAAGCTTCGACACGATGAACGGATGACCGGTTTCGGTTTGCCCGCGGAGGCACCCGAATGACCGATATTGGGTCAAAGCGCGCTTGGATGCTTTCAGAGCTTGTGCGCATTTCCGCTCTCAGCGTCGGCCTTGCGCGAGTGCAGGAGGAGTTGGCTGACGGGATCTGAGCTGTGGCCTCGATTGTGCCGGGCGTTATCGACGGTGCATGAAGGTATGCTAGCGTGCCCCGTCCTGCCCGCTCGATTGGTGATGTTACTTGGCATCCTTTCCTACCACGGCTGAAGCCACAGCTTGCACCCGCTCATCCGCTGCCAAGCTGGCCTTCCTGCAAGGCGGAGGCAATTGCGCCGAGTTGATCGCGACGAGGGACTGGTCCCAAACGCCACTTGGACCGATTGGGCAGTGGGCCGAGTGTCTCAGGACAGCAACGGCAATACTGCTTCGATCACCCGTACCCATCGTCATGCTGTGGGGCTCGGAGGGCGTCATGCTCTACAACGACGCCTATTCCGGGTTCGCAGGCGGGCGTCATCCTCAGCTGCTCGGCTCCAACGTGCGCGAGGGCTGGCCAGAAGTTGCCGACTTTAACGACAACGTCATGAAAGTGGGGCTGGCCGGCGGAACCCTGCGCTACCGCGATCAGGAACTCACGCTGCACCGAAATGGACGGCCGGAACAGGTTTGGATGGACCTGGACTATTCACCGGTGATCGATGCGTTCGGTGATCCCGCAGGCGTCATATGCTTTCTCGCTGAAACCACGGAGCGCGTGGCTGCGGAGCGCCGGTCCGACTTCCTGCTGTCGCTCGCCGACTCTCTTCGCCCGCTGAGCACCGCCGCGGAGATCACCAGCGTAGCGGCCGACCGTCTCGGCGTGCACCTCAGCGCAAATCGAGTGTTCTACGCGGAGATAGCCGATGGGACGATGACCGTATCGCGCGACTTCGTTGATGGCGTGTCGTCGATAGTCGGGGAGCATTCTCTCGAGGCGTTCGGTCCCGATCTCTTGAACGCCTATCGTGAGGGCACTCCGATCGTGATGCGAGATGTGCCAGGCGATGAGCGACTGAACGAAGAGGCGCGCGCTGGCCTTCGCACGCGCGAGGTCGGGGCGTTCATTGATGTGGTGCTGTTCCGGGATGAACGTCAGGTAGGACTGCTCGCTGTGCAGAGCGCGACGCCGCGCGACTGGACTGCCTCCGAGCAAAGCCTGATCGAGGAAGCCGCTGAACGTGTGAAGGTTGCCGTCGAGCGGGCACGCGCTGAACGCGACCGGCTGTGGACACTTTCGCAGGACATGTTTGCTCGGGCCGATTTTACCGGGATGATGTCGGCGGTAAGCCCCGCCTGGCAGACGATCTTGGGCTGGAACGAAACCGAGCTGCTGACCCGCGGCTATGCGACCTTCATGCATCCGGAGGACATGCCGCCGACCTTGGCTGCGATCGAGAAGATGGGAGAGACGGGACTGCCTACCCGCTTCGAAAACCGCATCGCGACAAAAGACGGGTCTTGGAAGCACATCGAATGGACGGTCGCTCCGGAGCCAGACGGCCTCAACTTCGTGGCTGTCGGCCGCGACCTTAGTGAGACAAAGGCGCGAGAAGCCGAACTCGAGCTGGCACGGGACGCGCTGCGTCAAAGCCAGAAGATGGAAGCGATGGGCAGCCTGACAGGCGGGGTGGCACACGACTTCAACAACCTTCTAACTCCTATCATCGGCTCCTTGGACATGCTTGTGCGCAAGGAATTGGGCGACGAGCGCGAACGAAGGCTGATCAACGGTGCCCTGCAATCTGCCGAGCGAGCGAAGACGCTGGTGCAGCGGCTCCTCGCCTTCGCGCGGCGCCAGCCGCTCCGCTCGACCGCCGTGGACATCCCTGTTCTCGTGAATGAGATGGCAGGTCTGATCGGCTCCACCGTCGGACCGGCTATCGACGTTCAGGTCGATCTCGCGGCCGATCTGGCTCCGGCCCAAGCAGACGCTAATCAGCTCGAGATGGCGCTTTTGAACCTTGCCGTGAACGCGCGCGATGCGATGCCGCACGGTGGGCAGCTTACCATCACTGCGTGCCGGGAGAGCGTCAGGGCGCCTCAGGCGGGCGGGTTGAAGCTCGGCCATTATATTCGGCTCAGCGTGCGGGACACCGGCGTAGGTATGGATGAGGCGACGCTTATTCGCGCCGTTGAGCCGTTCTTCTCGACCAAGGGCATCGGGAAGGGCACGGGCCTCGGCCTGTCAATGGTGCATGGCCTCGCGGCGCAGCTTGGTGGCGGAGTGACTATAGAAAGCCAGTTAGGCGAAGGCACGACGGTGGCGCTCTGGCTTCCAGTGAGCGCAGAGCCGATCATGGTTGAAAGCGGTCCAGCAGACCGCGCCAGCAAGTCGTTCGGCCGCGGGACCGCCCTCCTGGTCGATGATGAGGAACTGGTGCGCATGAGCACCGCGGAAATGCTGCATGATCTCGGGTTCGAGGTCGTGGAGGTAAGTAACGCTCAGGAAGCGCTGCGTCTTCTTCAGAACGGCGAGATGCCCGATCTTCTGATCACCGATCACCTCATGCCCGGCATGACGGGTGCGGATCTGGCGCATGAAGCACGCGCAATGGATCCTGGATTGGCAGTGCTGATCGTCTCCGGCTATGCGGAGGTCGACGGGATCGACCCCGACCTGCCGCGCTTGACCAAGCCGTTCAGGAACGCGGATTTAGCGGCCAGCATCGCGGAACTCCTGCCGCAGAGTTAAAAAATCCTGTGCAACAATTCTATCTGGTCACTGACGCAGCTGAAGCCTCCTTCCATCCCGCCGTCTGTGGACACACTCACCTCTGACGATTACCCGAAGGATCTCCTCCGCCGTGACGTCAGCGGCCTGACCTCGATCGAACTGACGGTGTCTGCGACTGGAAAGATTAAGGGAACGCGCATCATCGCTTCCCAGCCTTCCGGCTTGTTCGATGCCGTCGCGGCGGCCAAGCTGGCCAGCGTCTCGTTGCTACCGGCGCAGCGGAACAACACAGCTGCGCCCTGCCGCGGGATGGTCCAGAATGTCCGGTGGTAAGTGCCTTTTCACGGTGACTTTTCGATGCCGTTCGTGGGTTATCCCGGGCCGGACGACTGATTAAAGCCGCGCGCCGCCACTGCTCCGATGCTCCTGCTTGGCTACATGCTGTCTGAAACCAGCCGCGGTCGAGATGAACGGATGTCTGCTTCTAGGCACCGCTATTGGTCAGCTGAATGTCCGGATGTGGGTCTCAAGCGGCTCTGTCAAACCAAATGCGCCTGCTGTGCGAGCAGGGTAAGGGCAGAACCATGCCCCGTGCCTGCAAACCCGCATCGCCGTTCCGCTACTTCAACTCGTCGCCCGAGGTGATCCGCCTGGTGGTGCTGATGTATGTCCGCTTCCCGCTGTCGCTGCGCAACGTCGAGGACCGGCTGTTCGAGCGCGGGATCGACATCTGCCATGAGACGGTGCGGCTCTGGTGGAACAGGTTCGGTCCGCTGTTTGCCGGTGACAGCCGCCGGGCGCGGGTGAGCCGGATGCGTGGCTTCCGACACTGGCGGTGGCACCTGGACGAGATGTACGTGAAGCTGAACGGCGAGATGGTCTACCTGTGGCGGGCCGTCGACCATGAAGGGGAAGTGCTCGAGAGCTACGTGACGAAGAGCCGCGACAAGACGGCGGCGCTATCCTTCATGAAGAAGGCACTCAGGCGCCACGGCTCACCCAAAGCGATCACCACCGACGGCTTGCGCAGCTACGGGGCGGCGATGGACGAGCTAGGCTGCCGCGATCGTCAGGAGGTCGGTCGCTGGGCGAACAGCCGGGTCGAGAACAGCCATCTTCCGTTCCGACGAAGGGAGCGGGCGATGCTGCGGTTCTGCCAGATGAAGAGCTTGCAGAAGTTCGCCTCGGTCCACGCCAACGTCCACAATCACTTCAACCTCGAGCGCCATCTCATCGATCGCAAAGCCTACCGGGAACGACGCTCCGCCGCCTTGGCGGAGTGGCAAGGCCTTGCGAGCTAGGCTGCCACCTTCAAGAGCGACGTGTGTCCCACCGAGACAAGTTCGCGTTAGACTGACAGCAGCGTCCGGCGAGCTATCGGCACCGTCGCCTCATTCATAGCGCAGCGCATGGATCGGCTTGGCCCGCCCGATGCGGTAGGAATGGCCGGCGACGGTCAGCACGGCGATCAACAGCGCCAGCGCGCCCGCTGCGAGAAACAGCAGTGGGTTGAGCGAGATCCGGACGTCGAATCCGTTCAGCCAGCCGCGCATCACCCACCAGGCGACCGGCCACGCGACCAGGTTCGCGATCAGCACCGGCTGGCTGAACTGCCAGACCAGGAGACGGATGATGTCGCGCGTGCGGGCGCCGAGCACCTTGCGGATACCGATTTCCTTGGTGCGGCGCTCCGCGGTGAAGGCGGCGAGGCCGAACAGACCGAGGCAGCCGATGATCACGGCAAGGACCGCGAACCCGGCGAACATCTGCGCTCGCGCCGCATCGGCGGCATAGAGCTTGCCGACGATCTCCTCGCTGAAGCTGCCGTCATAGGGGACTTCCGGGAAGTGGCGACGCCAGATGCCCTCGATGCGCGCGTTCACGGCGGCCGGGTCCGCGCTCTTATAGCGGATCAGCAACGCGCCATGGCCGCTCCGTTCGAAGCGGAACAGGATCGGATCGAGCGGGTCGCGGATCGACCGGAGCCGCGCGTCGGAAACGACGCCGATGATGGTGGTCGGCATGACACCGCCGAGATCCTGGTCGATGCTGGTCAGGACGGTCTGGCCCACGGCATCCTGCGGGCTCTTGAAGCCGAGCCGCTTCACGGCGAGCGCGTTGGCGACGACGTTGATTCCGCGCACCGCCAGCGCCCTGTCGGCTGCCTCGTCGGGCGGGAACGGGGTCGAGGCATCGTCCTTCGGGCGCGCCTCGTCGAACAGCCGACCGGCCAGCAGCTTGACGCCCATCGTCGGGAGGAACCCGGTATCGACCGAATAGGAGCCGATCGAGACAGGCTCCGTACGGCCGGGTACCTGGATGCCGTTGTTGGTGTTGTTGCGGGTGTTGATGCCGATCGTGCTGCGGCCGATGGAGACGACGCCGTCTATCCGGTTCACCTCGTTGATGAAGGCGTCGATCCCCGCCCAGGTCTGGCGGCGGGCAACGGATTCGATCTGGATAAGGCCGTCGCGCTGGTACCCCGGGTCGGTGGTGCGCGCGTACACGGTCTGGGCGTAGACGACCGCCGTGCAGATGATCAGGCCGATCGACACCGCGAACTGGCCGACGACCAGGATGTTGCGCAGCCGGCCGGAGCCCTGCGCTTCGGCCGATGATTTATTCGCCTTGAGCACGCGCGCGGGCTGGAAGCCGGAGAGGACGAAGGCGGGATAGGCGCCGGCGGCGATCCCGACGGTCAGGACCAGCGCCAGCACCGGCAGCAGCACGCCGCCCGCGCCGAAATAACGCAGCGTGAGGTCGGCCTGGAGAAAATTGGCTATGAAGGGCAGCGCGAGCTCGACGGCGGCCAGCGCCAGGATCATCGCCACCGCGGCGACCACCACCGATTCACTCAGGAATTGGATAACCAGCTGGCGCCGGGTCGCACCGAGCACCTTGCGCATTGCAACTTCCCGTGCCCGTTGGCTCGCCCGAGCAGTCGCGAGATTGGTGAAGTTCACGCAAGCCATGCCCAGGATCAGGATCGCGACGACCGCGAATGTCGTGATCGATCCCTTGTCGTTGCCAGGGGTCATCGCGCCCGACTGCGCTTTGCCGAGGTGAATGTCGCGGATGTTGACCAGCGCGAAATCGGTGCCGTCACCCTGATTGGTGCGCTGGGTGCCGGAGACGTCGTCGGGAATGTTGCGCTTCTTGAAGGCCGCCATCTGCCCGTTGATGGTAGCGACGTCGGTGCCCGGCTTCAGCCGGACATAGACCCAGCCGGACT
Organism: Sphingomonas canaveralia; assembly: GCF_047238125.1. Lineage (NCBI taxonomy): Bacteria > Pseudomonadati > Pseudomonadota > Alphaproteobacteria > Sphingomonadales > Sphingomonadaceae > Sphingomonas > Sphingomonas canaveralia. Next base: position 1,769,589 of record NZ_JBDFMH010000001.1, on the reverse strand, counting down.
GCCAGCCCCAGTTGGTCAGGAACTGCGGCTGTTCGGCACTGTAGGCCGCGATGTCGATCCGGGCGACGACGGTCACCTTCATGTGCGATTGCCGGCTCGGCCCGGCCACGACGCCGGTGATCGTGAAATCCATGGATTTACCGCGCGAGACCAGAGTCAGCGTCTTGCCCATCGCTGCCTGAGTGCCGCCGAAGAACCGGATCGCTTCCGCTTCACCCAGCACGGCCTGGCCCGGGCGTGACAGGGCTGTCGCAGCATCGCCGGCCGCGAACGGAAAGCGGATGATGTCGAACAGATTGCCGTCGACGAACTGGGCGTCGTCGACTTCGTAGGCCTGCCCGTCCTTCAACGCGATCGGCCCGGTCGCAAGCGAATAGACCGCATCCTCGATCTGCGGAAAATCCTTCTGCAGCGCGCCCTTGGTGACGTAGGCCGCCATCTGCAGCTGGTCGGTCTCACCGGTCTCGCGATCGGTGAAATAGGTCTGCATCTGATAGGCGTTCTCCGCGCCCGGCACCGATGCGTTGAAGCTCGTCTCGTAGCGCACGAAGAGCAGGATCATCAGGCACGCGGCCATGCCGATCGCCAGTCCGACGATGTTGATCGCCGCATAGGCACGGCTCTTGGCGAGAGCGCGGAAGGCGACGGAAAGATAGTTGCGCCACATAGCGTAGGCTCCGGACGAGAGATTATGGGTTCAGGCGGCGCGCCGGCGTTCCTGGAGGATGTGACCGTCCAGCATGTTGACGACGCGGCTCGCATAATCGGCATGGGCCGGCGAATGCGTCACCATCACGATGGTCGAGCCGGCGGCGTTCAGCGACTGGAGCATGCGCATTACATCCTCGCCATGCGCGGTATCGAGGTTGCCGGTAGGCTCGTCGGCCAGGATCAGCTTCGGTTCGGCGACCAGGGCCCGTGCGACCGCAACGCGCTGCTGCTGGCCCCCCGAAAGCTGGCTCGGGCGATGCTTGGCGCGGTGGGCAATGCCCACCCGATCCATCACGCGCTCGGCCCGGGCGCGACGCTCGGCCGCGGGAACCTGATGATATAGCAAGGCGAGCTCGACATTCTCGCGAACCGTCAGTTCGTCGATCAGGTTGAAGCTCTGGAAGATGAAGCCGATGCTCTGCTTGCGGACCTCGGCCAGCTGCGCCTCGGACAGCGTCGCCACCTCCTGGCCGGCGAAGACGTAAGAGCCGCTCGTCGGACTGTCGAGCATGCCGATGAGGTTGAGCAAGGTCGACTTTCCGCAGCCTGAAGGGCCCATGATCGCGACGAACTCGCCATCGGCGATATCGAGATCAATCCCGTCCAGCGCTGCGGTCTCGACGGTTTCCGTGCGGTAGACCCGCGAGAGCTGGCGCATGGTGAGCATCATCATTTTCCTTCGGTGATGGTCAGCCGATCCTTGTCGGCGAAACCGGAGTAGGAGGAGGTAATCACGCGGTCGCCGGGGGAGAGCCCGTCCAGCACTTCGATGGAGTTGATGTTGCGGCGGCCCAGCCGAACGCTGCGCTTGATCGCGGTCCCCCCATCCGGGTCCACCACGAAGACATAGGTTCCGCCGCTATCGTTGTAGAAGGCGCCGTTGGCGACCAGCAGCGCAGGGGCGGGATCGCCCAGCGTGAGGCGCGCTTGCAGCGTCTGGCCGCGTTGCAGGTCGGCGGGCTCGGCGTCCATAAATTGCAGGTCGGCGTTGAACTGGCCGTTCTGGACCTGCGGATAGATCTTGGTGACCTTCGCGCGATAGGTCTTGCCGTTCCAATCGACGCTCGCGCGCTGCCCGACCTGAACGCGACCAAGGTAGAATTCGTCGATGCCGGCAACCAGCTTGTTGCGGCCCGGGCTGTCGATCTGGCCGAGCCGTTCGCCGCGTTCCAGCGACTGGCCAAGCTGGATCGAAAAGCCGCTGAGCGAGCCGGTGACCGGCGCGCGGAGGTTGAGCGCGTCCAGCGTGGCGCGGGCGATCCCAAGGCTTGCGTTCAGAGAATTGGCTGATGCCTTCAGCTGGGCAAGCTGGCTCGAACGCAGGCGATCATCGGCACGGCGGGTGCGCTGCAAGACGCCCAGGCGATCGCGGTTCGAGAGATAGTCATCCTGAGAATCACGGAAGGTTCGACCGGCGACGAAGCCGCGCTCGGCCAGGGGGCGTTGCATCTCATATTGCCGCTGCGCCTTGCGCGTCGCAAGGTCCGCCTCGAGCACGGCGCGCTCGTTGGAAAGCGCGGCCTGCGTGAGCGCCAATTCCTGGCTGCGCATCGAATTGATTTCGCGGCTGACATCCGCCTGTCGGGCAAGCAGGTTCAGTTGCAGATCCGAATTGGACAAGACGGCGAGCAACTGACCCTTCGTGACGGTTGCGCCGTCCTCTACCAATACCTGCTCGACCCGGCCGCCTTCGACCGCGTCCAGGAACACGGTGACCAACGGGGTCGAGCGTGCACGCAGCGGAAGGAAATCGTCGAACACGCCCTTTTGCACGGCGCTGATCGTCAGCCGTTCCGCTGGCACAGATTGATCGCCAGCCCGTGGCGCAAACAGCCAGACGAGGATCATGATCGCGATCACCGCGGCCGCTGCACCGACATAGATGATGCGTCGGTCCATCCGCTTGGTCTCGATCACCCGATCCATCGCACCGCCGGCAACCGCGGTCGTGGCGGTATCGGCCCGGTCCATCGCGTGAACGCTCATTGTCCGCCCCCGGACAGTGACTGTCCGTTTCCGGACATCAGGCGATCGCGGCCAGGGCCGTGAACTGCTGGCCGGCCGATGCCTCGACCAGGACCACGCTGCAGAGTATCGATCCCCAGATGAAGAGAGCGCCGCGGAACAGATCCTTGCTCATGTCTCAGGTCCTTTCGACTTCGGTTGCTGTTGCTGGAACACTGTGCATCGACCGTGCCAATCGGGCTCCGCACTCGACGGGGCATCTGCGGGATAGAGTTGGCGCGATGCTTGCTGTGCGGATCCGGACATTTCGTGACCGGATGCGAACAGCATGACCCAATCCACTCGTTTCGCTCTCGCCGTCGTCGTCGATGACGATGACGACATCGGCTTGGCGGCCCGCCTGGCGCTCCGCGATCTGTTCGACGAGGTGCTGGCGCTCGACCGACCGGACCGGTTGCCGGCGCTGATCGCCGAGCGTGCGCCCGACGTCCTGCTGCTCGACCTCAACTTCGCGCGGGGCGCAACCGATGGGCGCGAGGGTTTCGAATGGCTCGATCGGGTAGTCTCGACCGATCCCGACCTCGCAGTCGTGATCATCACCGCGCATGGCGGCGTTTCGATCGCGGTCGAAGCGATCAAGCGCGGCGCCACCGATTTCATCATGAAGCCGTGGGCCAACGACCGGCTGGCAGCCACCGTGCGCAGCGCCGCCGCCCTGACGCGTAGCCGGCGGGAGGCCCGGCTGGAACATGGCCGCAACCGGGAAATATCGCCATCGACCTTGGCCTCGCCGTTACTGGGCAACTCGCCGGCAATGGCGCGCGTCCATTCGCTGATCGCACGCGCTGGACCCACCGATGCGAACGTCCTGATCCTCGGCGAGAATGGAACCGGCAAGGAACTGGTCGCCCGGGCGCTGCATGCCTATTCCAGGCGCGCCGAAAAGCCGCTCGTCACCGTCGACCTCGGCGTCGTCAGCGAAACTCTATTCGATTCCGAGCTGTTCGGCCATGTGAAGGGCGCCTTCACGGATGCGCGCAGTGATCGGATCGGTCGGATGAAGGCTGCCGATGGCAGCACGCTGTTCCTCGACGAGATCGGCAACTTGCCGCTGCACCTACAACCCAAGCTGCTCACCGCGCTCGAACAGCGCCAGGTCACGCCAGTCGGCTCCAATCGCGCGATGCCGATCGATGTCAGGATCGTGGCGGCCACCAACTGCAATCGCGATGTGCTGGCCGACGAAGCGCGGTTCCGTCAGGATCTGCTGTTTCGCCTGAACACGGTGGAGATCGAGCTGCCGCCGTTGCGCGAGCGGCGCGAGGACATCCCGCTGCTCCTCACCCATTATCTCGATCTTTACGCCCGCAAGTACGGCAAGCCATCGCGCCCGGTTCGGGATGCGGCGCTCGATCGGCTGACCGAACATGATTGGCCGGGGAACGTGCGCGCGCTGCGCCATGCCGCCGAACGCGCGATCATCCTCGCTGAGGGCGATGTTCTGGAGGCCGAGGATTTTCCGATGCCCAACACCGTCGCTCGCGTGCAGGTCGCACGGTCGACGGCGCCCGATCTGAACCTCGATCGCCAGGAACGGCAGGCTGTGGAAGCGGCACTCAAGCGGCATAACTTCAACATCTCACTGGCGGCAACCGAACTCGGTCTCAGCCGCGGCGCGCTGTATCGGCGCATGGAGAAGCATGGCCTTTAGGCGGCGGTTCGAGATCGGTCTGGCCTGGCGAACGGCTGCGCTGGCGGCCGCGATCGCCGCGATGGTCGCTGCGTTCTCCGTCCCGGATCTCGGGGCAGTGCGGATCGTCGCCAGCGTCGGCGCACTCGCGCTTCTGTGGGAGTTGTGGCGCTACATCGGTCATACCAATCGCGAGCTCGCCCGCTTCGTGGAAGCATTGCGTTTCGGCGATCATGCCCAGCGCTTCGGCGGCCTGTCCGGCGCCGGTTTCGACGTGATCGGGGACTCGCTCGATACGGCGCTGAAGGCGATGCGCGACCGGCAGGTCGGGCTGGCCGACGAAATCAGTTTCCTGGCGGCGGCGCTGGACGATGCGCCGGTCGCGCTGCTCGCGATCGATGCCGATGGCCGGGTGACCCTGCTCGGAAAGGCGGCGCGGCGATTGTTCGATCATCCGGTCGTCACCCATGTCGAGGATCTGGCAGTCTATGGTGCCGAACTCGCTGCCACCTTGGCGTTGCCGCCGGGCGGGCGCCGGCTGACCCGGATCGTGCTGGATGGCATGCCGCAGCATGTGCTGGTCGGCACCGCTCGGTTGGAGCGGCTGGGTCGCGACACGACCGTCGTCTCCGTCCTGAAGGTACAGACCGAGCTTGGGCAGCTGGAACTGACGGCGCAAGCGGATCTGGTCCGCGTTCTCACCCATGAGATCATGAACTCGCTGACCCCGGTGACGTCGCTGGCCCAATCGAGCGCCGATCTCGTCCACGCCGCACGGGACGGCGATCCGGGCGCGCTGACGGATGCAAGTGCGGCGGCCGATGCAGTGGCGGCGCGCGCCGGGAGCATCCTGCGCTTCGTGGCGAGCTACAGGGACTTTGCGGCGTCGCCGGACGTCCGCCGCCGCGCTTTCCTTGCTCGGGGCTGGGTCGACGAGGTGCTGCAGTTGGCTCGGGCCGATCCGCGGATCGGCGCGATGGCGATCGAAGCCGTCGTCGAGCCTGACTGGACCAAGATCGATGGCGACCCGGACCTGCTCGCGCAGGTGATGCTCAACCTCATCCGAAACGCCGCTCTCGCCGGGGCAAAACGGTGTGAGGTCGGCGTGCATGCGCTACGGCACGGACATAGCGTCCTAGAAGTCTCTGACGACGGCCCCGGCATCCCTGAAAAACACCGTGAAGACGTGTTCCTGCCGTTCTACACGACGCGTAAGGACGGGTCCGGCGTCGGCCTTAGCTTTGCCCGTCAGGTGGCGCTCGCTCATGGCGGCTCGATCGCAGCCGATCGGTCGAGATTGGGGGGAGCCAGCGTCAAGATGGCGTTCTGACCATTCGATCATGAATCCCCCCGGCGGTCTGGAGCGCTAAGCGAGCGCCGAGCACCTTTCGTCGGCCGCTAACGCCGTTTATGCATCCTGCCTGTCGAAAGGGGAGCCATGAAGCGCAAACTCGGCTTGGGCAATTTGTGCTTGGCGGCCTTCTTCTTGATCGCCGCCGCCCCCGCGTGGGACCCGGCGCCCTGGCTGGACGATCTCGGACAGTTTCGATCCGCCATCGAGCGCGACTATCCGAACCTCGAATGGCTCGTATCCGAACGCGAGGTGTCGCTCGACCGGTGGTTCTCTCGCGCGGCGGACGAAATCCGCGAGAGCGGCGACGATGCGGGCGCGCGACGTGCCATGGATAGGCTGGTCGAGCGCTTCAACGACGGCCACCTGGCCCTGCGCTGGCCGCGCCCGCTTTCAAGAGGACGTGCGACGCCCACCGCTTCCGTGCCCGCTACCATCGCGACCTTCTGTGCCGCCCGGGGATATGATGCCGGGCAGGTGACGCCTGGGACGGCCGTATCGATCCCCGGTTATCGCGCGGTCGAGACCGGAGGTCCGTTCCCGGCAGGACGGGTAGATGTCGATGAGAAGGCGGTCGGCGTGGTCCGCCTGGCGGTGTTCTCCCCGCAAGGTTATCCCGTGCTCTGCGAACAGGCCGTAGCGCTCACCCGGACTGCCATCGACAGACCTTGTGACGAGGCCTGCGAGGACCGGGTCCTGACCGAAGCCTTCGCCCTGCTGACGCGCGCATTGATCAACACGGTCGAACGGTTGCGGGCGGCGGGGGCGGAAGTGCTTCTGGTCGATCTGACCCGGAACGGCGGTGGTACCGAGTGGTCTGAGGCGGCGGCACGGATCATCGCGCCCGTGGCACTTCGGTCGGCGCCGGTCCACGTGATCCGCGGAGATGCCTGGGTGGCGCGGTGGCGCGCGCTCTCGGCCAAACTGCGCCGCGAAGCAGGCACAGCGCCGGCGACCGATCGATCGATGCTGCTCGACCTCGCCCGCCAGGCGGATGCGGTAGCCGACGGGCTGAAGCCGTGCACCCGGAGCCCTTGCGCTCGTACGGCCCAGGCCGGCTATGCCAGTGGGCTGTTGCGCGAACTGCCAGCGGGCCGGCTTGATGGTCGGCCTTGGGGCGTCGATGTCTTCAGCGCGTCGCAATTTCCGTATCGCGATCATGTCTGGGCAGGGCCTGTCATCGTCCTGGTCGATAGCGAGACCTGGTCCGCCGCCGAGCAGTTCACCGCGCTTCTGCAGGATAACGGGGCGGCCATCGTGATGGGGACGCGAACCGGAGGGGCAGGGTGTGGCCATCTCTATGGCAATGATCCCGTCACGCTCACGCACAGCGGCGCAAAACTTGAGATGCCGAATTGCGCGCGTCTTCGCAAAGATGGCAGCAACGAAGTGAGCGGCATCATTCCGGACATATCAACGGGCGTTCGCTGGAACGATGGCCCAAGCTATGCTGGGCGACTGACCGCCGGGCATTTCCCCGAAGCAGTCGCAAAGGCCGAAGCGCTGCGGCGGGGCGTGCGCTGAATCCGACAGCGCTGACGATGCCGACCGTGTCAGGCAACTCAATCGACAACCGCTGCTAATTTGGATCTTGATAGGGACGACAGACCGTCATTCTTGCCCACCGATGAGGGCCGGGGTAGGGGATGCGAATGGCCCCGTAGCTCAGCAGGACAGAGCAGGAAATTCCTAATTTCAAGGTCGGGAGTTCGAGTCTCTCCGGGGTCACCACCGCAACCGACGAGGGCAGCAGCCCTATCCCGACGAAGCTCTGCTAGCTGGGGCTTAACGATGTCGGGCCCGGCAGTTGGACGTACATCGTCGTTCCCTGGGTTCCCGTCTCGAGGACGCCGATCGTGCCGCCATGGGCTTCCAGGATCGTGCAGCTGATCATCAGCCCCACGCCCAGGCCATCGGTCTTGCTGGTGGTGAAGGGGTGAAGAGCCGCTCGGCGATATTGGGTGCGATGCCCGATCCCGTGTCGCGCACGTAGATCCGACGATCGCCGCCAACCGTCTCCGACCAGATGTCCAGTCGCCTGGCAGGCCGATCTTCCATGGCCTCCACCGCGTTCCGGATCAGATTGACGAGACTCTATCGACTTGGCCGAGGCGATGGGCAGGAATGGCGAGCGACAGCGCATCTCGAAGAATGCGCATCGATAGACCAGCTCTTTGTGTGCGGTCAGCTGATGCAGATTGAAAGGGCGGCAGCGCAGCGCGGATACGCGACATTGGGCTGACGAATTGAAACCGATTGCCCGATGCTGTCCGCTCAGGCGGCGCGCGGCACTTCGCGCAGGCGCTGTTCGGCAGCCTCGATCATCGTCGTCGCAAGCAAGCCATAGGCAGCTTCCCACGCGGCGCGCACCGGGGGCGTGAAGAGCGTGCCGAGCGTCTCGCCCAGCGCTGCAATCAGCGCGGCGCCCACTGCGTCATAATGCTCGGTCGTCACGCCGTAGCGGACGTGGCGTACCGCCAGCGCCCGTGCGCTGGGCACCAGCAGTTCCAGGTCGTCGAGGCTGAACACGATATTGCCCAGGGTGAGCAGTAGCTTCCAGCGCTGCTCGGTCATGTCTTCGCCGAACAGCGGCCGAGTGTCGGGGGCGATCGTAAACAGCTGATCGTAGAAGCGCCGCGCAATCTCGTCTCCCTTCGCGGCGGCTGCCTTGAAGCTGTTATGGACGAGATCGATCTGGGCGGGGGACATGGGCGGTCGAACTCCGGCATGGACTTGGCGGTCGTCGTTCCAAGCGCCGACCCGTCGATCCCAGGTTAGCCGCTAATGGTTAACGGGTCGTTGAGGGGTGCGGCGTCGAGGCTGAATAATCGCGGCATCGCGGTAGTTTGGCCGGCGCAAGCAATCGAAGGCCCGGCTTATCGGCGGTGGGTGGTTCGGTTCGCCCTCCGGCCCGGCTATAGCGCGGTTCGAATCGCAAAGCCCGAAAGGCCGCTTCAATGAAATTCTTCGTCGACACCGCCGACACGCGCGAGATTGCGGACCTGGCCGAGACCGGCCTGCTCGACGGGGTGACCACCAACCCCTCGCTGATCCACAAGGCCGGTCGCGATTTCCTCGAGGTCGTGGCCGAGATCTGCAAGATCGTGCCCGGACCGGTTTCCGCCGAGGTGGTGGCGCTCGACCATGAAGGCATGATGCGCGAGGCGGAGATCGTGCGCCGGATCGCTGACAATGTCGCGGTGAAGGTGCCGCTGACGATCGACGGGCTCAAGACGTGCAAGAAGCTCACTGACGACGGCACGATGGTGAACGTCACGCTCTGCTTCTCGGCCAACCAGGCGCTGCTGGCGGCCAAGGCGGGGGCCAGCTTCGTCTCGCCGTTCGTCGGCCGGCATGACGACAACGGGTTCGACGGGATGCAGCTGATCTCCGATATCCGCACCATCTATGACAATTATGATTTCGGCACGGAGATCCTGGTCGCCAGCGTGCGCCATCCGATCCATGTGCTGGAATCCGCCAAGATCGGCGCTGACGTGATGACGGCGCCGCCGGCGGTGATCCGCGCACTGTTCAATCATGTGCTGACCGACAAGGGTATCGAGGGCTTCTTGGCCGATTGGGCCAAGACCGGGCAGAGCATCGGGTGATCGCCGCGCTCGCCCTGCTGCTGGCCATGGCCGAGCCGACAGGCGTGCGCGTACCGATCCCGATCGATCCGATCCCCGCGATGCCGGGCCGGATCGACATATTGGACGATGAGTGCGCCGGTGCGCGGGGCGACGAGATCGTTGTATGCGGTCGCCCGGGCGATCAGGGCGCCTATCGCCTGCCCGAGAGCCGCGGTTTCGATCCGGCCGGCGATGTCGACAGCGTCAGCCGCGAGCGCAACGCCCTGCTGGACGAGGGTGCATCGGGCATCGGATCCTGTTCGACGTCGGGGCCGGGCGGGATGACGGGGTGCACCGTGCGCCAATGGCGGCGGCAGCAACAGCAGCGCGCCGGGCAGTGACGATCCGTCGCAGAAGCGGGAAATCGAGCGTTTTCTTTTAACCGGGCTCGGTTACCATCGCGGTCGATGGGCAAGGTGATCGAATTCGAAAATGGTGCGGTGGCGTCGCTACGACGCCGCGTCGCCGAGGTGGAGGAGGCCAACCAGGACCTCATTGCGTTTGCGCGCGGCCATTCCGGCGCGGTCGCCGCGATCCACCGCGCGGTGCTGGCCGCCGTCGATGCCGAAGGGCTGGACCACCTGATCCATGTGGTAACCCACCAATGGCCCGACCTGCTGGGCGTCGATGCGGTCGCGCTGGCGCTGTGGGCCGGGGATCGCGGGATGCGCGCCGATATGGGCGGCCTGCAACTGGTCGATGCCCGGATCCTCGAACATTCCCTGGCGGGGGTCGATGGGGTGCTGTTGCGCGATGTCGGCCGTGGCCATCCCCTGTTCGGGCCAGCTTCCGATCTGATCCGCGCCGAAGCGCTGGTGCAGCTGAGCGGTACACCGCCGTTGCCGGCAGGCGTGCTCGCTCTCGGTCAGCGCCGCGCGCAGGGGTTCGAAACGCGGCATGGCTCCGAACTGCTGATGTTCCTCGGCGACATCCTGGCGCGCGCCGTCGCGCGCTGGCTGCAGGGGTGAACGGGCTTTCGGGCGATCACCCGGCCGCGCAGCTGGCGGCAGAATGGGGCGTGCATCTGGCACGCGATCGGCGGCGATCGGCGCATACCGTGCGAGCCTATGTCGCGACGGCGCACCGGCTGATCAGCTTTCTCGGCGAGTATCGGGGCACGCATGTGGATCAGGCGATGCTCGCCGGCCTGGAGGCCGCCGACCTGCGCGCTTTCCTGGCGCAACGGCGCGGCGCGGGACTGGCCAATGCGTCGGCCGCGCGCGATCTTTCGGCGGTGCGCGGGTTCCTGAACTATGTAGCGGGCGAGGGGGGGGCGGTGCCGCGCCTGCGCGGCCCGCGGGTGAAGCCAGGCGTGCCGCGGCCGATTGCGCCGCACGAGGTGACCGCACTGACCGATGACGTCTCCGATGACGCCGCCCAGCCATGGATCGCCGCGCGCGACCGGGCCGTGCTGCTGCTGCTGTATGGCGCGGGGCTGCGCGTGGGCGAGGCGGTATCGCTGACCGGCGCTGTGCTGCCGCTGGGCGAAACCGTCGCCGTCACCGGCAAGCGCGCCAAGACGCGGATCGTGCCGCTGATCCCGCCGGTACGCTCGGCGGTCGAAGAGTATCTTGCGTTGCAGCCCTGGGGCATGGCGCGCGATCAGCCGCTGTTCCGGGGGGCGAAGGGCGGGCCGCTGTCCGCCGATCTGGTACGACGGGCGGTGCGGGCGGCCCGCAAGCGGCTGTCGCTGCCCGAACGTACGACACCCCACGCGCTACGCCACAGCTTCGCGACCCATCTACTGGGCCGCGGCGCAGATCTGCGCGCGCTGCAGGAACTGCTGGGCCATGCCAGCCTGTCATCGACGCAAATCTACACCGCCGTCGATGCGGCACATCTGATGGACGTTTATCGCAACGCCCATCCGCGCGCCTGACCCGGCTCAGCGCGCGCCGAGCCGCAACAGTTCGACCTCGCGGCGCAACTTGGTCAGCTCCAGCTCGTAGATGTGCGAGCAGTCGATCCGCTTCGGCTTGGCGCCGAGCGGGATCGTGACACGCGCATAGGCAGTCGCTTCCTGATCACGTGTATCGTTGCCAAAGAAGCCGAGGCCGCCCAGCGTGCGATCGACCGGTGTGCCGGCGCTGCCGGTCACACCCACATCGAGATAGGAGCCGTTCGAGTTGATGCTCTGGCGGCAGCGTGTGCCGGAGCTCGTCTCGATCGAGTCCTCGCCGCCGGGGCCGGTGGGCGGGGCGGGCAGATAGAGCCCGCTGGTGCCGGCAAGTGCGGCGCCGTGCGCCAGACTAAGCGATGCGGCGAGCAGACAGTTTCGAACAGACGCGCGCATTGATCGCGATCCCCTGTGGCGGCGTCGCGCGCTCGGCGCAGACGCGGAATTGATAGGTCTCGCCGACGGCCAGGCCGTTGGCGATCACGAGGATCTGGCGTGTCGCCCGGCTCGCCAGCACCGGCGCATAGGGAAACACGTCGACCCGCGCCTGGCTTTCCTCATCTTCCTGCCCGACGGGATAGAGCCGGAACTCGGTCGCGGTCTCGTAGGGGTTCAGCAGGGTGAGGTAGAAAGCCTGCGAGGGACCGTCGATTACACCGGTCTTGCTGAGCGGCCCCAAGCCCACCGCCCCGACTGGAGCAGCGAGCAAGGCGGCGATCAGCCCGGTCAGGAGCCGACGGGTCATTGCTGACAGGTCACTGTAGAGCTGAGCGTGTAGGTACCGGTCACGAAGCCGGTGCTGTTCAGCGCCGCGCCGTCTATGGTGACGGTATCGAGCAGGCGGTTGGCGGTGAAGCTGGACGCACCCCCGCTGAGCGCGCGGTTGCCGCCGCCCAGCGACGTGTAGCCGAGCAATGTCGTCGCGCTGGATGTGGACGCGCTGGGGCCGGTCAGCTGCGGCGCCGAAAAGGACAGCTGCGGGTTGGTGCCGGTTGCGACGACCGCCAGGACCGCCTTCAGGCCGCCGCTTTCCCGCGACGACAGCAGGGTGCCATCGTTCGAGACGCCCATCAGGCCCGGCGTGGTCAGGGTGAGCACGCACAGGTTCGCGACGACGCCGCTGAAGCTGACGGTGGTTGCCGGAGCGGGCGTGGCGGGAAGCGCCATGCAGGCTATGAGGCACGGCAAAAGATGATAACGACCAGACATGGGCTTCCCTTCTTCGGAGGAAGCCATGTACTAACTGGAATTGGTTAATGGCCGGCTAAGTCTAGGTTTCAGCGATTGATTGAATTTTTGCGCAACAGCAATCGACGCCTAGCGGGAATATCTTAAGATCGCGCCGTGGAATGGTTAATTCTTGTTCCGGGGGCGCCATGTGATGACGCGAAAGATGTACCAGGCCACTAGTAGAACCACGATCCCGGTCGACACCGGCCCGATGTAAGTTTCGACTTCGGCATAGCGCAGGCCGAGCTGATAGCCGGCGACCGCGAGCAACGCTGTCCAGCCCGCAGTGCCGAGCGTCGACCAGATCAGGAAGGTCTTGAGGCGCATGTCGAGCAGGCCGGCGGGGATCGACACCAGCGAGCGGACGGTGGGCAGCAGTCGGCCGAAGAACACGAAGGCGGCACCGTGGCCGATGAACCAGCGTTCGGCGCGCTGCACCTCGTGCCAGTCCATGGTGATCCAGCGGCCGAACCGGTCGATCAGCGGCTTGAAACGATCGATGCCCAGTGCGCGGGCGAGCAGATACCAGAAGGTGTTGCCAAGCATCGCACCAGCGGTGCCGGCCAGGATCACGCCCCACAAGGTCATGCTGCCCTTGGCCGCTTCCAGCCCCGCCAGCGACATGATCACTTCGGATGGGATAGGCGGGAACACGGTTTCCGCGAACATCAGGAAGGCGACGCCGAGATAGCCCGATTGCTCGATCAGCTGGCGAACCCAATCGGTCATCGTGCCGTCACCTTCGCCTCGATCGCATCCCAGATCAGCGCGGGCGTATCCGTGCCGTTGAACCTGTCGATGGCGACGATGCCGGTGGGCGAGGTCACGTTGATTTCGGTCAGGTGCCCGGCAATCACATCGATGCCGACGAACAGCAGCCCGCGGCGCGCCAGTTCCGGCCCCAGCTTCGCGCAGATCTCCTCTTCGCGCGCGGTGAGGTCGGTCGCGTCGGCCTTGCCGCCCGCAGCCAGGTTGGATCGGATCTCGCCCGCCTTGGGTAGCCGGTTGATCGCGCCGGTCGGCTTGCCATCGACAAGTACGATCCGCTTGTCACCGAGCGCCACGTCCGGGAGGAAAGCCTGAACCATGAATGGCTCACGCCACACCTGGCCGAACAATTCGGTCAGCGCGGCAAGATTGGCATCGGCGCGGCCGACATGGAACACGGCCGAGCCGGCATTGCCGTAGAGCGGCTTGATCACGACCTCGCCATGTTCGGCGTGGAAGGCGCGGGCATCCTCCAGCCGGCGCGTGATCAGGGTGGGCGGCATGAATTCCGCATAGTCGAGCACGAACAGCTTTTCGGGCGCGTTGCGCACAGATTCGGGATCGTTCACCACCAGCGTGCGATCGCGGATCCGCTCCAGCAGATGCGTGGCGGTGATGTAGGCGAGATCGAACGGCGGATCCTGCCGCATCAGCACGACATCGATATCGTCACCCAGATCGAGGGTGCGGGCGTCGTGCGCATCGAAATGCGCGCCGGGCACGCGCTGCACCGTGACCCTGCGGGCAGGCGCCGTCACTCGGCCATCGCAATAGCTGAGATCGCCCGCGGCATAATGCCACAGTTCGTGCCCACGCGCCTGGGCGGAAAGCATGATCGCGAACGTCGAATCGCCTGCGATGTTGATCGTTTCGAGCGGATCCATCTGGACCGCGACCTTCAGGGACATGCCACGCCTCAAACCCTTCGCCCCTGCGAAGGCAGGAGCCATTGCCTATCGCACCGAACGTCGCCGTGCGTGGATAGAGCCATGGACCCCTGCCTTTGCGGGGGCGACGGTGCAAGCGTTGTGCACCGCGTCACCCGCTCCAGGCATTGGCGATGTGCCGTGGCAGTGCGTTAGGGCGGAGCAGCACGACGTCGATGCGGACCGATTCGCCCGGACGCAGCCGCTTGGCCGCGGCGTAGCCAGCCGCCGCCGCCACGCGTTCCAGCCGGCGGCGATCGATCGCCAGGTCGAGTTCGGCGGCAGTGGCTCTGGTCTTCACTTCGATACAGGCAAGCACACCGCCGCGCCGAGCGATCAGATCGATCTCGCCGACCGGGGTGCGCACGCGCGCCGCCACGATCCGCCAGCCATGCAGTCGCAGCCACCAGGCCGCGATCGTCTCGCCGATCCGGCCGCGGCGCTCGGCGGCGGCGCGATTCCGGCTCAGCGGCAGCGGGTGAACACCAGCTGTTCGCCATCGGCGTCGATCACGCGCATCCGATTGGGCGACAGGCGCACCACGCGGCTGGCGATCGCGCCGTCCTCACCGGCGATCTCGGTCAGCCGATTGCCGGCCAGCCGCCAATCCCCGCCCATGTCGTCGCGCTCGAACGATCCGTCGCGGCCATAATAGCGCGAATCGGCGGCCTCGCAGGCGCGGGCATCCTCGATCAATTCGTCGGTGATGGGTGCCCAGACCCCGGCCAGCCAGGCCGGCGTGGGCAATGGCTGGGATGCAGCGAGCAGCAGGCCGAGCGCGATCATCACATGTCCTCCCTCAATTCCATCGCACGGGCATAGAGCGTGCGGCGGGGCAGGCCGGTGATCTGCTGCACTCGGGCAGCGGCTTTCGCGATCGGCAGATCGGCGAGTGCTGTGCGCAGCAACCCGTCGACATCGTCAGCGGCCGGCGGCGGCGCTTCACCGGGCGGGGCGACGACCAGCACGATTTCGCCCTTCGGCGGCTGATCGGCATAGCGCACGGCCAGTTCGCCCAGCGATCCCGTGACCGTTTCCTCGAACCGCTTGCTGATCTCGCGGCAGACGGCGGCCTCGCGATCCCCCAGACCTTCCCGCAGGGCGGCCAGCGTGCGCGCGAGCTGCGGGCCGGACACGTAGAAGACCAGCGTGGCCCGGATGCCGGCCGCTTCGGCGATCGCATCGGCGCGCGCCTTTTCCTTGGGCGGCAGGAAGCCCATGAACAGGAAGCGGTCGGTCGGCAGGCCCGACAGGGTGAGCGCGGCGATGGTGGCGCAGGGGCCGGGGATGGTCACGATCGGCACGCCGGCCGCGCGCGCGTCGCGGACCAGCTTGTAGCCCGGATCGGAGATCAGCGGCGTGCCGGCGTCCGAAACCAAAGCGATCGCCTCGTTCGCCATTCGCGCGATCAGCTGGGGGCGGACATGATCGGCGCTGTGGTCATGATAGGGGACCATCGGCCGGCGCGCGCCGATATGATGGAGCAGCTTCGCGGTGACGCGGCTGTCTTCAACCGCAATCGCATCGGCTTGGGCCAGGATCGCGGCGGCGCGGGGCGATAGATCGGATAGATTGCCGATCGGGGTTGCGACGATGTAGAGGCCGGGGGAAAGGCCGGAAGGCTGCGGGTCGGACATGGAAAGGACGTCATGACAGAGGCTGTTGGCCGGCGGAACCCCGTCGTCACCGGGTTGCGCGCACTCTGGCTGGCGGCGACGATCGCGCTGGCGGGCTGCACCGTCGTTCCCAAGCGCCCCGCGCCGCCGCCACCGCCGCCGCCTGCCGAGGTACCCGACGAACCGACTCCCGGCACGCTGCCGCAGGATCAGCAACGTCACAGGATCGCGCTGCTGGTGCCGATGAGCGGCCCGAATGCGGCCGTTGGCCGATCGATTGCCAATGCCGCGAACCTCGCGATCCTCGATACTGGCGGCGCGCGGGTGCGGATCACCACTTATGACACGGCCACCGGCGCATCCGCCGCTGCGGCGCGGGCGCTGGCGGACGGCAACCGGCTGTTCCTGGGCCCGCTGCTGGCGGAAGACGTGCGCGCCGTATCAGCGCAGGCGCGCGCAGCCAACGTGCCGGTAGTTGCCTTCTCCAACGACAGCAGCGTCGCCGGCAGCGGCACCTGGCTGATGGGGTTCTCGCCTGCCCAGTCGATCGATCGGGTGGTGGGCTATGCCCGCCAGCGCGGCATGACCCGCTTCGCCGCCTTGATTCCCTCCGGTCTGTATGGCCGCAACGCATCCAGCGCGCTGATCCGCGCCGCCGAGGAGGCAGGCGGCCAGGTCGTCTCGATGCAGAGCTATGACCGCAGCCCCAAATCACTGACTGCAGCGATCGCACGGATCCCGCGCACCCAGCCGTTCGATGCGATCCTGATTGCCGATTCGGGTCGGATCGCGATCCAGGCCGCCCCGCTGGTCCGCAAGAGCGGCAGCCCGCAGGCGCGGCTGCTGGGCACCGAGCTGTGGGAAACCGAGCCCGGCCTTGCCGCCAATCCGGCGCTGGCGGGGGCCTGGTTCGCCAGCGTTCCGGATGCGCGCTATCGCCAGCTGGCGACGAAGTATCGCGCGCGGTTCGGCACGGCGCCCTACCGGCTGGCGAGCCTTGGCTATGATGCGGTGCTGCTGACCGTGCGGATCGCCAAGGACTGGCGGTTCGGCGCACCGTTCCCGGCGCGCGAGCTGAGCGAATCGGGCGGGTTCGCCGGGGTGGACGGCGCGTTCCGGTTCGGGCGTGACGGAATCGCCGAACGCACGCTAGAAGTGAACGAGGTCCGCGGCGGCGGCTTCACCGTGGTATCGCCGGCACCGGCGGGCTTCGGGAAGTAGGCTTTTCGATCAGGCCGCGACGTCAACGATTTCCGGCAGGATCGCGTCCAGCAGTTGCATGCCGGGCGCGAGGACCTGGAGTCTGTCCCCCGCCTGCCGCACGAAGCCGAGCGTAGTGAGCTTCTTCACCGCGTCCGGATCGACCAGCCTGGTCGCCCCTGTCGTCCCCGCTACGCGTGCCAGATCGACGCCCTCGGCCAGCCGCAGGCCCATCAGCAGCGCCTCGGTCGCACGGTCGGTAGCGGATAGTGGGTCGGCGGACTGGAGGCCGTTGCCGGCCTCAGCCACGCGCCGCAGCCAGTTCTCGGGCTTGCGGTGGCGCAGCGTCGCCAAGCCATCGCGGCGGCCATGCGCACCCGGGCCGATGCCCAGATAGTTCGCGTAGCGCCAGTAGGCGAGGTTATGCCGGCTCTGCTGGCCGGGGCGGGCGTGGTTCGAGATTTCGTAGGCCGGGATGCCCGCGGCGGCGGTGGCGTCGCGTGTCAGTTCGAACAAAGCCGCACCATGATCGGGATCGACAGGCTGCAGCGTGCCCTGGCGTACCAGAGTTTCGAACCGCGTGCCGGGCTCGATCGTCAGCTGGTACAGCGACAGGTGGCCGGTGCCGAAGCCGATTGCTCGGCTGAGCTCGGCATCCCAGTCGGCTTCCGACTGGCCGGGCCGCGCATAGATGAGATCGAAGCTGACGCGCGCGAAATTGTCCTGCGCGGTATCCAGCGCAGCCAGTCCTTCGCGGACATCGTGCGCGCGGCCGAGGAAGCCGAGCGCGGCATCGTCGAGCGCCTGCAGGCCGAGGCTGACGCGGTTGACGCCGGCGGCCGCGAGGTCGGCGAAGCGCGCAGCCTCGACCGAAGACGGGTTCGCCTCCAGCGTGATCTCGATATCGGGCAGGAAGCCCCAATGGCGCTCGGCCGCCGCGATCAGCGCCGCCACCGTAGCGGGCGGCATCAGCGACGGCGTGCCGCCCCCGAAGAAGATCGAGCCCAACGGACCGGCCGGATAGGCGCGCGCCTCATGCGCCAGGTCGGCCAGCAGCGCATCGGCCCAAGCCGCCTGATCGATGCCGTCGCGGACATGGCTATTGAAATCGCAATAGGGGCATTTCGAGACGCAGAACGGCCAGTGGATGTAGAGCGCGAGCGGATGGTGTGGGGCTGTCAGCCCAGGCACGCCGCCACCAGCTTCGCGAACGCATCGGCACGGTGGCTCATTGCGTGCTTCGCGTCCGGATCTATCTCGCCGAAGGTCTGTTCGTGATGCCAGGGCTGGAACATCGGATCATAGCCGAAACCAAACGAACCGCGTGGCGGCCACACCAGCGTGCCATCGACCCGGCCCTCGAACGTCTCGATATGCCCGTCCGGCCAGCACAGCGACAGCGCGCAGATGAAATGCGCGTCGTGCCCCGCATCAGGGCCTTTGGCGACGAGCTTGTCCTGCACCAGCTGCATCGCCAACCCGAAATCCTTGGCCTCACCCGCCCAGCGTGCGGAGAAGATGCCGGGATCGCCGCCCAGCGCTTCCACGCACAAGCCCGAATCGTCCGCCAGCGAGACCAGGCCAGAAAGGTCGGCGGCAGCCCGCGCCTTCAGCTCGGCATTCGCCGCGAAGGTGGTTCCGGTTTCCTCGGGCTCGGGCAGGTCGAGCGAGCCGGCCGAGATCGGATCGATGCCATAGGGGGCCAGCAGCGCGCGGATCTCGCGTACCTTGCCCTCGTTATGGCTGGCGATCACCAGCTTGCCGGGCGTGAGCCGGCGATGCGGGATCGGGATCTCGGTCGGCGCGGTCACCGGCCGACTGCCTTCTTCTGGGCGGCGAAGATCTCGGTGCAGCCGATGCGGGCGAGGCGCAGCAGGCGCAGCAGCGCTTCCTCGTCATAGGTGGCGCCCTCGGCCGTGGCCTGCGCCTCGGCGATGTTGCCATTGTCCAGCAGCACGAAATTGCCATCGGCATGCGCTGCCGAATCCTCGATATAGTCGAGGTCGAGCACCGGCGTGCCTTCGTGGATGCCGCACGAGACCGCGGCGACCTGTGCCATGATTGGATCGCTGGCGAGCGCGCCGGAGGCCATCAGCTTGTCCACCGCCAGCCGCAGCGCGACCCAGGCCCCCGAGATGGAGGCAGTGCGCGTGCCGCCATCGGCCTGCAGCACATCGCAATCGATCGTGATCTGGCGTTCGCCCAGCGCGGCCATGTCGACCACCGACCGCAGCGATCGGCCGATCAGGCGCTGGATTTCCTGCGTGCGGCCCGATTGCTTGCCCTTGGCCGCCTCGCGGCTGCCGCGGGTGTGGGTGGCGCGGGGCAGCATGCCATATTCGGCGGTGATCCAGCCCTGGCCCTTGCCGCGCAGGAACGGTGGGACGCGTTCCTCCACCGAAGCGGTGACCAGTACGCGCGTCTCGCCGAACGCGATCAGAACGCTGCCCTCGGCATGGCGGGTAAAGCCGGTCTCGATGCTGATCGGGCGCATCTGATCGGGGGCGCGGCCGGATGGGCGCATGAATGGACTCCTTGAGGTTTGGCCGCGCGCTTTAGAGCGAAGTCGGCCGCGCTGCCACCCCATGGCTGAGCGGTTGAGGCGATGGCGCGAGATGCCTACATCTGCAGCATGACGCCCCCGATCACCGAATTGTCGACCCGCGCGCGCGACGTCTTCCGGATGGTCGTCGAAAGCTATCTGGAAAATGGCGCGCCCGTGGGATCGCGCACGCTCTCGAAATTCGCGACCCTGAACCTGTCGCCCGCCTCGATACGCAACGTGATGCAGGATCTGGAGGAGCTGGGTCTGCTCGCGGCCCCGCACACTTCGGCGGGACGGATGCCGACGCAGAGCGGGCTGCGGCTGTTCGTCGATGGCATGATGCAAGCGGCCGAGCCCAGCGCCCAGGAACGTGCCCAGATCGAGGCGCAGGTGCATGGGCCGGGGCCGGTGGAAGATGCACTGGCGGCGACGTCCGCTGCGCTGTCCGGCCTGTCGGCCTGCGCCGGCATCGTGCTGGTGCCGCGGCGCGAGCCGATCCTGCATCAGTTCGGTTTCGTGCCGCTGGCGCGCGACAAGGCGGTGGCAGTGCTGGTCGGAAGCGACGGATCGGTCGAAAACCGAGTCGTCGATCTGCCGCCTGGCATGCCGCCGGTCGCGCTGGCCGAGGCGGCCAACTTCATGAATGCCCGCCTCGCCGGGCTGACATTGGCCGAGGCGCGCGAGCGGCTGCATGCCGAGATCGGGCAGGGCCGCGCCGCGCTGGACGCCGCGGCGGCCGAGTTGATCCATCGCGGGCTGGCGGTGTGGTCCGAAGACGGATCGCAGCGGCCGGTCCTGATCGTGCGCGGCGCCGCCAACCTGATCGATCCCGTTGCGGCCGGCGATCTCGAACGGGTGCGCCACCTGCTCGACGAGATCGAGGGCAAGGAGGAGATTGCCCGCTTGCTCGACAGCGCACGCGCCGGGAAGGGGATGAAGATCTTCATCGGTTCCGAGAACAAGCTCTTTGCGCTTTCGGGCTCGTCGGTGATAGCGGCTCCGTACCGAAGCGGCGATGGCCGCGTGGTGGGGGTGGTCGGCGTGATCGGCCCCACGCGATTGAACTATGCGCGCGTCGTCCCCATCGTGGATTTCACCGCGCAGGCACTCAGCAGGTTGATGGCATGAACGAAGACACGAAAACCGAAGGCGAAGAGATTTTCGAGACGGAATTGGGCCAGCGCATGCCTGATCCCGCCGCCGACGAGCGGCTGGAGCGCGCCTCCGCCGAGATCGAGAAGCTGAAGAACGAGGTACTCTACGCGCAGGCGGAGACGCAGAATGTGCGCCGCCGGCTGGAGCGCGAGAAGGCGGATGCGACTGCCTATGCCGCCACCAACTTCGCGCGCGACATGCTTTCAGTGAGCGATAACTTGGCGCGCGCGCTGGCGGCCATCCCCGCTGAGCTGCGCGAGAACGAAAAGGTGAAGGGGCTGGTGACGGGCCTGGAAGCGACGGGCCGCGAACTGGACGCCGTGTTCCAGCGCCACGGCATCGCGAAGATCGATGCGATGGGCCAGAAGCTCGATCCCAATCGCCACCAGGCGATGATCGAGATGGAGCA
Organism: Sphingomonas canaveralia; assembly: GCF_047238125.1. NCBI lineage: Bacteria > Pseudomonadati > Pseudomonadota > Alphaproteobacteria > Sphingomonadales > Sphingomonadaceae > Sphingomonas > Sphingomonas canaveralia. The sequence goes on along the minus strand of NZ_JBDFMH010000001.1, from coordinate 1,748,494 downwards.
TGAGGACGCGCCGGGCACGATCGTGCACGAGATGCAGCCCGGATACATGCTGCGCGATCGGCTGCTGCGGCCGGCGCTGGTGGGCGTCGCCAAGCCGAAGGGCTGATCACCGCGTCCGCCGATGTGACCGCGCGCATAGCGGCGGTACCGCGATTGCGCTTGAACCGGTGGCACCGGGGCGGATAGCTGTTCCCGGGGCAGCGGGAGCGGGCGGCATGGTCGGGTCGGCAGGCGGCTGATGGGCTGGGGCGTCGCCGACATTCCGGTGGCTAACGGCACCGTGCTGATCGGGCCGATCAGCGCCATTCCCGGCGCGTTCATCCGCAAGACCGACGTGATGGCGACCCGACGCGTGCTGCATCTGGTACGCCACAGCAGTGCCGCGATGCAGGAACTGCGCCGCGAATGGGCTGCGATCAGCCTGCTGACCGTGCCCGAGCGGATGACCGACGACCAGCTGATCCAGCATGTCGAATACGGCGTTGCGCGGCGCACGCTGGCGGTGATGCTGATTGCGCGCGACCAATCGAACTTCGTTGCCAGGCCGGCGGAAAAGCCGCGCCTGATCCAGCCCGAAAGCGTTGCCGACTGGACGGCGAGCGAGAAGATCGTCGCGGCGCTCAGGGCAGCGGGCGGCCATCTCGGCGGGGAGATGCGCCGGATGATCGAGGAGCTGATCGATCCGGTCAACGTCGCGGTCACGGTCGGGCTGATCTTGGCGCTGGTGGCGGCCAACGCGATGGGCTGGGGCGTGATCGCCGATGCGGTGCTGGTGATCTTCGCCTATGCCGCCGCCGGCATCGCGGGCATCAAGGCGATCGGCCAGTTCATTGAGACGACGATCGACGTGATCGACGCCCGGTCCGCCAGCGAGATCGATCAGGCCGGCAAGGAATATGCCCACGCCTTCCGCGTGCTGGGCACCGCATTCCTGGCACGCTTCCTGGGCAAGGCGAAGGCGAAGCGGGCGGGCGCGACCGACCGGGTGCCTCGCGGGGGCAGCGCGAAGCCGGCGACAACCCCCGCAGCCAAGCCCAAGCCGCCGCCCCCGCCGCAGAGCCAGGTGCCGACGATCAATGGCCGCAAGCCGATCAACAGTCGCTATGCAGGCCAGACCCATCCATCGGGCGTGCGCTTCAACGAACGCGGCTTTCCCGACTTCTCGCCCCATTCGAAGGCGAGTGTTCAATTGAAAGGGTTGAACGGCAACTATGCCCACGACGCTGCGCTGGCGAACAAGGCCGTCGGGCTGAAGCAAACGCCGGCAGGCTATGTCTGGCATCATGTCGAGGACGGCCGCACGCTTCAGCTGATACCGCGCGACATCCATAACGCCGTGCGGCATACTGGCGGTTCGTCCGTCATCAAGAATGGAGGCTTTGACTGATGATCGAGCTGACCGGTGGAAGCGCGGCGGACCCGGCTGCGATCGCCGCGGTCGAGCGACAGCTTGCCGTCAATTTTCCCGAAAGTTATCGAACCTTCGTCGAGACGCGGGATGGTGCGCGTCCGGAGCCCAACCGCGTCCGCGCGGAGAACGGGACCGAGCTCGGGGTTGATCAGTTCATTCCGGTCGCCGAGATTATCAAGGAGCGGAACCGGATCGAGACTATTCCGCTTGCTGCCTTTCCGGTGGCATGGATGGAGGGCGGCAATTACGTTTTCATCGACGGGCGCCGCGGCGGTCGCGTGCGCTTTTGGGATCATGAATCGCCGGACGACATGATCGACGTCGCTCCCGATTTCGAGAGCTTCCTGAACGCGATCGAACCGTTCGATCCCGATACGGTGGAACTGAAGCCCGGCCAAGTTGAGAAAGCCTGGATCGATCCCGATTTCCTGAAACAGTTCGGCGGCTGATCCCTGCTCGCAGCCGATCAGAACGGCAGCACGCCGCGATATTGATCGAGCGGCGGGGCGCCGGCCACCGGGGCACCGCGACCCAGCAGGAAGGCATGGCGAACGATTTCGGCCTGCTGCTCGATCCCGTAGCGATGGAGCGGCCAGCCGGGCGTGAGGCGGTAGTGATAACGGCAGAAGGCGTGGCGGGCGAGCGGCAGGCAGAGCCCGCGTTGATGCTGCCAGACATGGCACATCTCGTGGATGAAGAGCCCTTGCGGCCCAAGCGGGGCGGCGGCGAAATCATCGCTGTAGAGCGTCCCGTGCGGGTGGAAATGGAGGTGGCCGCGCGGCGCCATTACCACCTGGCGCGGCTGGAAGAACGCCCATTTGCGGTTGCAGATCCGGATCGGTGCATAATCGATCGCATCGCCGTAGACCGAGCGCGCGAGCGCGATCTCACCTACGGTGAGGGGTCGATCGCTCATGGCAGCCACGGCAGATTGTCGAGCACGCTGGTGCCGGTGATCGCCTTGCAGCGGCGGTCGATCCAGAACACGACCGGGCAGGCGGCAATCAGGCCCAGGCAGACCGAGACGACATGGCCGAAATCGGCTTCAGCAGCTGGGACAAGTGGTACGATGATGGCGGCGAACAACAGATAGCCGAGCCCGGTGACGATCGCGAGCGCAGCCATTTCGACTACGAAGAACAGCAGCAGCGGCACACAGCCGGCCTTTTTTTCCACTTTCCTCATCGTGTGATCCCGAGCCGTGAACGATCGCTCGTTAACGCCCGTCAGGGTATAGGAGCCGCATCGCCGGCCGCGACCGATTTCGCCTCGACCTCGACCGTCTTGCCGCTGGCGAGCACGAAGGCGAGGGGAAGTTCGGTGCCGGGCGTGATCCGCGCATCGATATCGAACAGCATCGCATGATTGCCGCCGGGCTTGAAGTCGACCGGCTTGCCGGCCGGGACGGGCACTTCCGACAGCGGCCGCATCGTCATCATGCCGCCGTGCATGCCGCCTTCGTGCAGTTCGATCCGGCCGACGACCGCGCTCTTGATCGCGACCAGCCGGTCGTCTGCCGCTCCGCCCTTCACGGTGAAATAGGCGGCACCCGGCCGGCCCTGCACCGCGGGCAGCCGCACCCAGGCATTGGTGACCGAAACGGTGTCCGATGCCTGCGGCTGGCAGGCGGCGAGCGGCAGGGCGAGCAGCGCGACAAGCGCGTGGCGGGGCAGCATCTTCATGGCGGCGCGGGCTTAGCGCAGCGGAGTCGAAAACGCCATCGGCCGATAGCTTGCAGCCGGTTTCGCCGCACCTATATCGCGCTTCTGTAAGGGCATCTGGCCCGGCGCTCGCCTCGTTTGCAGGGGGCCCGGCCGGTGCGCCATTGTGAAGATGGGGGATGAAAGGACTGATATGGGCAAGGTTATCGGGATCGACCTCGGCACCACCAATTCGTGCGTGGCGGTCATGGAGGGCGGCAAGCCCAAGGTTATCGAGAATGCCGAGGGCGCGCGCACCACGCCTTCGATCGTGGCGTTCGCCAAGGATGGCGAGCGACTGATCGGCCAGCCAGCCAAGCGCCAGGCGGTGACGAACCCGGACAACACGATCTTCGCAGTGAAGCGCCTGATCGGCCGCCGCTTCGACGATCCGGTGACCAAGAAGGACACCGAGCTGGTCCCCTATCACATCGTGAAGGGCGCCAATGGCGATGCGTGGGTGAAGGCCGGCGGCGAGGATTATTCGCCCAGCCAGATCTCCGCCTTCACGCTGCAGAAGATGAAGGAAACCGCCGAGAGCTATCTTGGCGAGACCGTGACGCAGGCCGTGATCACTGTGCCCGCCTACTTCAATGACGCCCAGCGTCAGGCGACGAAGGATGCGGGCAAGATCGCGGGCCTGGAAGTGCTTCGCATCATCAACGAGCCGACGGCGGCGGCGCTGGCCTATGGCCTGGAGAAGAATGACGGCAAGACCATTGCCGTCTACGATCTGGGCGGCGGCACGTTCGACATCTCGATCCTCGAAATCGGCGACGGCGTGTTCGAGGTGAAGGCCACCAACGGCGATACCTTCCTGGGCGGCGAGGATTTCGACAGCAAGATCGTCGAATATCTGGCGGCCGAGTTCAAGAAGGCCGAGGGCATCGACCTGACCAAGGACCGGCTGGCGTTGCAGCGGCTGAAGGAAGCCGCCGAGAAGGCCAAGATCGAGCTGTCGTCGACCCAGACGACCGAGGTTAACCTGCCCTTCATCACGGCCGACGCGACCGGGCCGAAGCATCTTGTGAAGACGATCACCCGCGCCGATCTGGAGCGGCTGGTCGATGATCTGATCAAGCGCACCATCGAGCCGCTGAAGAAGGCGCTGGCCGATGCCGGACTGAAGGCCGACGCGATCGACGAGGTCGTGATGGTCGGCGGCATGACCCGCATGCCCAAGGTGCGCGAGGCGGTGAAGGCGTTCTTCGGCAAGGAGCCGCACACCGGCGTGAACCCGGACGAAGTGGTCGCCATGGGCGCCGCAATTCAGGCTGGAGTGCTGCAGGGCGACGTGAAGGACGTGCTGCTGCTTGACGTGACTCCGCTGTCGCTGGGCATCGAGACTCTGGGCGGCGTATTCACCCGGATGATCGACCGCAACACCACGATCCCGACCAAGAAGAGCCAGGTCTATTCGACTGCCGACGACAACCAGAATGCGGTTACGATCCGGGTCTTCCAGGGTGAGCGCGAGATGGCGGCGGACAACAAGATGCTGGGCCAGTTCGACCTGGTCGGCATTCCGCCGGCGCCGCGCGGCGTGCCGCAGATCGAGGTGACGTTCGACATCGACGCCAACGGCATCGTCAACGTCCACGCCAAGGACAAGGGTACCGGCAAGGAGCAGCAGATTAAGATCCAGGCGTCGGGCGGCCTGAGCGACAAGGACATCGACCAGATGGTCCGCGACGCCGAGCAGTTCGCCGAGGAGGACAAGAAGCGGCGTGCCGCAGCCGAGGCGAAGAACAACGCCGAAAGCCTGATCCACACCACCGAGCGCCAGCTTGAAGAGCATGGCGACAAGGTGGATGGCGCGCTGAAGTCCGAGATCGAGGGTGCGATCGCCGAGGCGAAGTCCGCGGTCGAAAGTGGCGATGCCGATGCGATGCAGGCCAAGGGCCAGGCGCTGGCGCAGGTCGCAATGAAGCTGGGGCAGTCGATCTACGAAAAGGAGCAGCAGGCTGCGGCCTCGCCCTCTTCGGACGAAGCGCCGAAGCAGGACGATGATGTGGTCGACGCGGAATTCTCCGAGGTCGACGACAACAAGGCGTAACCGGTGGATGCGATCCTGACCGTCATCCCGGCGAAAGCCGGGGTCCGGGGCGCCGGGCGAGCCGCTTCTGGGCCTCGCGCGCACGTCCGGATTCCGGCATCCGCCGGAATGACGGTTCAAGATTGCGATCCGTTACAGGCCGGGGGGCCCGATGCTGGACGGTGATTATTACGAGCTGCTCGAAGTCGAGCGGACAGCGGACGACAAGACGATCAAGTCGTCCTACCGGCGGATCGCGATGCAGTGCCACCCGGACCGTAATCCGGGCTGCAAGGATTCGGAGGCACGCTTCAAGGCCGTCTCCGAAGCCTATGACTGCCTGAAGGATCCGCAGAAGCGTGCGGCTTATGACCGGTACGGCAAGGCCGCGTTCCAGCAGGGCGCGGGCGCCGGATCGCAGGATTTCGGCGGCTTTTCCGACATTTTCGAGAATATCTTCGGCGAGTTCATGGGCGGTCAGGGCGGCCGCGGGCAGCAGCGCAACGCCGTGCGCCGCGGCGCGGACCTGCGCTACGATCTCGAGATCAGTTTCGAGGATGCGTTCCACGGCTTGCAATCCGACATCACCATCGATGTCGCGGCCACCTGCGACACCTGCGACGGCAGCGGCGCACGCGCGGGCACCAAGGCCCGCGTCTGCGGCACTTGCCAGGGCCATGGCAAGGTGCGCGCGCAGCAGGGCTTCTTCGTGGTCGAGCGGGTCTGCCCGTCGTGCCACGGCGCCGGCCAGACGATCGCCGATGCGTGCACTGCCTGCCACGGCGAAGGGCGGATCGAGAAGCAGAAGAAGCTCGAGGTCCGCATCCCGGCCGGGGTCGACGAAGGCACGCGCATCCGTCTGACGGGCGAAGGCGAAGCCGGCGCGCGCGGCGGGCCGCCCGGCGACCTCTATATCTTCATCCATCTGAAGCGGCACGCGATCTTCAGCCGAGAAGGCACGACGCTGTTCGCGCGCTGCCCGGTTTCGATCACCACCGCAGCGCTCGGCGGCACCATCACCGTGCCGGGCCTCGACAAGGTGGCGCACGAGATCAAGATCCCGGCCGGCATTCAGTCCGGCAAGCAGATCAAGCAGCGCGGCGCAGGCATGCCGGTGCTGAACGGCCGCGGGTTCGGCGACATGGTGGTGCAGATCGATGTCGAGACGCCGACCAAGCTGAGCCCGCGGCAAAAGGCACTGCTGGAAGAGTTCCGCAGTCTGGAGACGGGCGAGGAGAGCCCGCAAGCGTCGGGATTCTTCGCCAAGCTGAAAGGCGTACTCAGGACGGAGTGAGGAATGAACCCCTTCCCTTGAGAAGGAGCTTTCTGACTTCCAGATGGACGGTGCGGACTTCGTCGCCCGTTGCCCCTCTCGGCCTCTCATGTTAGGCGCGCGCCTCGATCCGGGGTAGCGATTGCCCCCTCCCTTCGGAAGATCTCATCATGTTCGCATCCCCCGCTTATGCCCAGGCCGCCGGTGGCGGCGCCGCTGCCGCAGGGGGCGCAACCGGCTTCTTCCTGCAGGTCGCGCCGCTGCTCTTCATCTTCGTGATCTTCTACTTCCTGCTGATCCGGCCGCAGCAGCGCCGCGCGAAGGAACATCGCGCGCTGATCGAGGCGGTAAAGAAGGGCGACGAGGTCGTGACGGCGGGCGGGCTGATCGGCAAGGTGACCCGGGTCAACGACCAGGAGGTCGAAGTCGAGATCGCACCCAACACCCGCGTCCGCGTGGTGAAGGCGACGCTCGGCGATGTCCGCTCCACCACCGCCAAGCCCGCGAACGATTGATCGCTCGATGCTTGATTTCCCCCGCTGGAAAGTCTGGATCGTCGTCCTTTCGCTGATCGCAGGCACGATCCTCGCGATCCCGAGCATGATGCCGGAGGCGACCGCTCGACAGCTCGGCCTGGGAGCGCTGCCACGGATCAACCTCGGGCTCGATCTGTCGGGCGGCAGCCACATCCTGCTCGAAGCGGACACCGCCGATGTCGCGCGCCAGCGGCTGCAGGTGATGGAAGAGACGGTGCGCCAGGAGATGCGCCGCAATTCGCCGCGCATCCAGATCGGAGACATTTCCACCAGCGGCGGCCGGCTGAGCTTTTTCGTGCGCGATGTGGCGCAGCTCGACGCTGCCGTGGAGCGGTTGCGTACGCTGACCCAAGGCGTGGGCGTGACCGGCCAGCGCGACTGGAACGTCGCAGTGGTCGATGGCACGCGGATCGTGATGACGCCGACCGCATCCGGCCAGACCGCAGCGATCGACCAGGCGATGGAAGTCGCCACCGAAGTCGTCCGCCGCCGGATCGACGAACTCGGCACGCGCGAGCCGACCATCATCCGCCAGGGCGACGACCGCATCGTGGTACAAGTACCCGGCCTGGAGGACCCCGAGGCGCTGAAGGCGCTGATCGGCAAGACCGCGACGTTGGAATTCAAGCTGGTCGACCTGACCGCCGATCCAGCCGCCGTGGCCGCGGGTCGCGCCCCGCCGGGCAGCCAGATCCTGCCGATGGCCCCGGGTGAGGGCCAGCCGGGTGCCAAGATCGCGGTGCAGCGTCGTGCGATCATCACCGGCGATCGGCTGGTGGATGCGCAGCAGAGTTATGATCCGCAGGACAATCGACCCGTCGTGAGCATCCGGTTCGACGCGCAGGGCGGCCGCAACTTCGCGCGCGTGACGCAGGAGAATGTGGGCAAGCCGTTCGCGATCATCCTCGACGGGCAGGTGCTGTCCGCGCCGAACATCAACGAGCCGATCCTGGGCGGTTCCGCGCAGATCAGTGGCAACTATACCGTGGAGAGCGCCAACGCGCTCGCCATTTCGCTGCGTTCGGGCAAGCTGCCGGTGGCGCTGAAGGTGATCGAGGAACGCACCGTCGGCCCCGATCTCGGCGCCGATTCGATCCGCAAGGGCGCGATCGCGGGCATCGTGGCCACGCTGGTCGTCGTGATCTTCATGATCGTGACCTATGGCCGGTTCGGCGTGTATGCCACGGTCGCGCTGGTGCTGAACGCCGTGCTGATCCTTGGAATCATGGCGCTGTTCAACGGCACGCTGACGCTGCCCGGCATCGCCGGCTTCGTGCTGACGATCGGCGCGGCAGTCGACGCCAACGTGCTGATCAACGAGCGCATCCGAGAGGAACAGCGCCGCGGCCGCGGCGTGATCCAGGCGGTGGAACTGGGCTACAAGGAAGCGCAGACCGCGATCTTCGACGCCAACATCACCAACGTGATCGCCGCGGTGCTGATGTTCTACTTCGGATCCGGCCCGATCCGCGGCTTCGCGGTCGTGCTGATGATCGGCATCGTCACCTCGGTCTACACCGCGGTTACCGTCACCCGCCTTCTGGCGTCGCGCTGGTTGAAGACCCGCCCGACCGAGCTGGTGATCTGAGGACAAGCCCATGCGCCTGCTGAAACTCGTACCCGACAACACCAATGTCGATTTCATGCGCTGGCGGGTGCTGGCGATGGCGATCTCGATCGGGCTGATCGTGGCATCGCTCGGGCTGTGCGTTGCCAAGGGCTTCAACCTGGGCATCGACTTCGTCGGCGGGCAGATGCTGCGTGCAACCTTCACCCAGCCGGTTGCGCTGGATGACTTGCGGGAGCGGGTAGATGCGCTGGGGTTCGGCGAGTCGACGATCCAGGAATTCGGATCGGACAAGGTGATCTCGATCCGGCTGCCGCTGCCCGAAGGCGGCGAGGCGGCCGCCAACGCGGCGGCGCAGAAGGTGCAGGCCGAAGTCCAGCGCGCCTATCCCGGGGTCCGCTTCGATGCGGTCGAGACGGTATCGGGCAAGGTTTCGAACGAGCTGTACCGCACCGGTGCCTGGGCGGTGGGTCTCGCGATGCTGGGCATCGCGCTCTACATCTGGTTCCGGTTCGAATGGCAGTTCGGCGTCGGCGCGCTGTTCTCGCTGCTTCACGACGTGTCGCTGACGCTGGGTTTTTTCGCGCTTACGCAGCTGGAATTCAACCTGAACGTTGTGGCGGCGATCCTGACGATCGTCGGCTATTCGCTGAACGACACGATCGTGGTGTATGATCGGATCCGCGAGGACATGCGCAAATATCGCAAGATGGCGATGATCCCGCTGCTGAACACGAGCGTGAACGAGACGCTGTCGCGCACAATCGTGACCTCGCTGTCGATGGTCATGGCGCTGCTGGTGCTGCTGTTCATCGGGCCGGACGTGATCTTCGGGCTGACCGCGGCGATCCTGATCGGCATCGGCATCGGCACCTATTCGTCGATCTATGTCGCGGCGCCGATCCTGCTCTGGCTGAACGTCTCCCCCGACGCCTTTGCCGCCAAGGCGGTAGCCAAGGGCGATGGCGAGCGCGTGACCCGGATCGAAAAGGAAGTCTGATGCCGCCGCGCTTCGAGCGCGAGGGCATTGCATCCGGGCCGGTGGTGCGGGGGTTTTCGGGGACCGGCTTCCGCATCGACGATCGCGTGCATGACGGCGGCGTGCTGCTGACCCCGCTGTGGGCTCGGGCATGGACGGCGGATAGCCTCGACACGATCGACCCGGACTCGCTGGTGCCGTTGACCGGGATCGATCCGGCACCGGAATTCATCCTGCTGGGGACGGGCCCGACGCTGCGCCGCCCACCCCAGGCGCTGATCGACATGTTCGATGCGCGCGGAATCGGCATCGAGCCGATGGACAGCCGGGCTGCCGCCCGCGCGTGGACCATCTTGCGCGGCGAGGATCGCTGGATCGCAGCCGGGCTGTTGCCGCTGGGCTAGCGTGCGGCCACGCGCCGCAGATGCGCTTCGAGCGCATCGCTGTTGCGCGCCCAGGTGAACCGTTCGGCCGATGCCCGCACGGCCGCTGGCCCGGGCGGATCCGCCAGGATCGATTGGAGCGCCGCCACGATCGGTTCGGGTTCGGCGGGGACCAGCCGACCGGCAGCCGGGCGATCGATCGCCTCGCGCGCGCCGCCGACATCGGTCGTCACCACCGGCGTGCCGCAGGCCATTGCCTCGATCCAGACATTGGCGAGCCCCTCGCCGGCGGTCGGCAGAACCAATGCGTCGGCAGCAGCGAACAGATCGGGTAGCGCCGCATGCGGCTGCCTGCCGAGCAGGCGGACGCGATCGGCCACGCCAAGCGTATCGATCAGCCGACGGAGCACCGGCTCGTCCGGTCCGCCCCCGGCAATCAGCAAGGTAGCACCGGGCATGCGCGCGACCGCGGCGATCGCGGTGCGGTGGCCCTTCTGCTCCACCAGATTGCCGACCGACACGAACAGCGGGCCGCTGACACCGCGTGCCGCCTTCAGCACGGATCGATCGCCCGGCCGGAAGCTCTCGAGATCGACACCGGTATAATGGATTGCGATCCTATCGGCCGGCAGCCCGAGCGCGATCATTTCCTGCCGCAGCGCGCCGCTGACGGCGAGCAGACCGCCAGCGGCACGGCCCGCCTTGACGATCTGGTCGCCGCAGCCGGACCGCTGCCCCCAATAGGCGATGTCGCTGCCGCGCGCCTTGATCGATACCGGTACGCCGAGCGCGCGGCCGACCGCAACCGCGGCGGGTCCGTCGGGCCAGAAGAATTCGGCATCGATCACGTCGAACGGAAAATCGCGGCGTATTTCGCGCAGCAACGGCAGCAGGCTTCGCGCAAGCAGCCTCGAGGAGAAACGCGCGCCGGGACCGGGCAGGGTCGGGAAGCGTGGGCGATAGATCTGCAGCCCGCCGCGTTGTTCCCGCTCGGGAAGGGCGGCAATGGCGGCGTAGCGCTGCAAGCCCGACAGGGCGGGCGGGATGCCCCGCGGTACGACGACCCGGACCGATACGCCTTCGCGCGCAGCGAGGGCGCGGGTCTGCCGTTCGACGAAGCCGCCGAAGCCGGGCCGGGCGGCATCCGGAAACAGGGTCGACAGGGTGAGCACGCGGATCATCGTCCCATCCCTAGCAGGGGGTGGTTGCGAATGCGCAAATCGCCCCGGTCGCGCGTTGGTGCGTCATCGATCGTGAAGGAGGACGGGATGTTCCGATATCTGATGCTGGCGGCACTGGCCGTGCCGGTCGCCGCCGCCGCGCATCATGGCTGGAGCAGCTATGATGCCGCCAAGACCATTACCGTGACTGCGCCGCTGGCGGATGTCGCCTGGGCCAACCCGCATGGCAGCGCGACGGTGACATACCAGAAGAAGAAATGGGCCGTGGTACTGGCACCAGTCGCGCGGATGGAGGCACGCGGCCTGACGAAGGCGATGCTGGCGCCTGGCAAGCCAGTGACGCTGATCGGCTATCCCCGATCCGATGGCACGGCGGAGATGCGGATCGAGCGTGTGATCGCTGGCGGCAAGACGGTCGAACTCCGCTGATCGGCGATCTTGCCGGCGCGCTGGAAGCGTCTGGCGTCGGCGTCTGGATGCGCGGCGATCCGCTTGCCTATCCGATCGTCAACCTGCTTCACCTGCTGGGGTTGGTGCTGCTGGTCGGCGGAATCGGGCTGGTCGACCTCAGGATCGCGGGGCTGTTCCGCCAGTTGCCGGCCGACGTGCTGTCGCGGGCGCTGACGCCGGTCGCAGGCGGTGGTCTTGCGTTGATGGTGTTGACCGGGCCACTGCTGTTCGCGGCGGATGCGCGGTCGCTGGCTGCCACCCGATCCTGTGGCGCAAACTGGTGCTGATCGGCTTCGCGCTGGCCAATGCGGTCGCATTCAGGATGGCGCGGTTCGATCTGCGATCACCGCCACTGATCGCACGCGCGATGGCGATCCTGTCGATCGGGCTGTGGCTGGCCGCGGCTGCACTGGGCCGCTGGATCGCTTATGGCTGACGCCCCTTGGCGGCTCCCGCACGACCCGCTAGATGGTCGTCATGCGTCCGTACCATCGCCCGCTTGCCATCGCAGCGCTCGCCGCCATCGCGCTTCCGCTCGCCGGGTGCGCCAGCACCAATGCCAAGGGGAAGGCGGACACGCGCTATGTCGCACGCGATGTCGACACGCTCTACAACGCCGCCAAGGAGCGGCTGGACCGGCGCCAGTACAAGATCGCTGCTGCCCTGTTCGACGAGGTCGAGCGCCAGCATCCCTATTCGGCCTGGGCGCGGCGCGCGCAGCTGATGAGCGCGTTCAGCTATTATCTGGCGCGCAGCTATCCGGAATCGATCCAATCGGCGCAGCGCTTCCTGTCGATCCACCCGGGCAACAAGGATGCGCCCTACGCTCTGTATCTGATCGCGATCGATTATTATGAGCAGATCACTGACGTCACCCGGGACCAGAAGATCACCCAGCAGGCGCTGGATTCGCTGGGCGAACTGATCCGCCGTTATCCCAACAGCCGCTATGCCGCCGATGCGCGGTTGAAGGTGGATTTGGTCAATGACCATCTCGCCGGCAAGGAAATGGAGATCGGTCGCTTCTATCAGCGCCGCAACGATTGGCTGGCGTCGGTCGTCCGGTTCCGCAAGGTGGTCGACGATTATCAGACGACCAGCCATACCGCCGAGGCGCTGATGCGGCTGACCGAAAGCTATCTGGCGCTGGGCGTGCCGGAGGAAGCGAAGAAGACCGCCGCCGTGCTGGGCGCCAATTACCCTGGCAGCGAGTGGTATCAGCGTGCCTTCAAGCTGATGCAGGATAGCGGCAACACCGCCTGAACGCGTTCCTGCTTCATTCCGGCCGCCTGATCGCCTAGATGGCGATCGATGCTTGCCAGCCTTGCCATCCGCGATGTCGTGCTGATCGAGGCGCTGGATCTCGATTTTGGGTCCGGCCTGGCCGCGCTGACCGGCGAGACGGGGGCCGGCAAATCGATCCTGCTCGATGCGCTGGGCCTGGCGCTGGGGACGCGCGCCGACAGCGGCCTCGTCCGCCACGGCGCACAACAGGCGGTGGTGACCGCTGCGTTCGACCTGCCGGCGGACCACCGCGCGCTGCTGGTGCTGGCCGAGAATGGCATCGATGGCGATCCGGGCGAGCAGCTGGTGGTGCGCCGGATCGTCAAGGCCGATGGCGGTAGCCGCGCGACCGTGAACGGCCAACCTGCTTCTGCCGGGTTGCTGCGCGAGCTGGGCGCGCTGCTGGTGGAGATCCACGGCCAGCATGACGATCGCGGGTTGATGAACCCGCGCGGCCATCGCGATCTGCTCGACAGTTTCGGCGGCATCGACACCGCGCCGCTGGCGGCGGCCTGGCGTGACTGGGCAGCGGCGTCAGCGGCAAGGGAGGCCGCGGCGAACGAACTGGAGACTGCGGCACGCGATCGCGAATGGCTGGATCATGTGGTTGCCGAGCTGACGGCGTTCGCACCCGAGCCGGGCGAGGAGGCGCAACTGGCCGAGCGGCGATCCGCGATGCAGGCCGGCGCGCGGCTGGCCGAGGATCTGGAGGCAGTGACCGCGCATCTCGACGGATCGGATGGCGCGCTTGCCAATCTGCGGCAGGCCGCGCGTCGGCTCGACCGGATCGCGGGTGATCATCCGTTGCTGGCGCAGGCGCTGGCGGCATTCGATCGCGCGCTGATCGAGGCGGGCGAGGGTGAGGCGGCGCTGGAGCAGGCGGTGCGCGACACCGCATTCGAGCCGGCGGAACTGGAGTCGATCGAGACACGGTTGTTCGATCTGCGGGCTCTGGCCAGAAAGCACAGGGTGGAACCCGATGCGCTAGCGGCGCTGGCGACCGAACTTGCCGCCCGGCTGGCGCGGATCGAGGCAGGGGGCGAAGGACTCGCCGCACTCGACCAGCGCACCGCTGCGGCGCGCGCAGCCTATGTGGCGGCAGCCGATGCCGTGCATGCGGCGCGGGTGGCGGCGGCGGCGCGGCTGGATGCGGCAGTGGCAGGCGAGCTTGCGCCGCTGAAGCTGGATGCCGCGCGGTTCCGCACCACGATCGACACGCTCGATCCGGCGCAGTGGGGCGTGGGCGGCACCGATCGTGTCGAGTATCTGATCTCCACCAATCCGGGTGCACCGTTCGCACCGCTGACGAAGATCGCAAGCGGCGGCGAACTGTCGCGGTTCATCCTGGCATTGAAGGTTGCGCTGGCGGAGCGTGGCGGCGCCGCGACAATGATCTTCGACGAGATCGACCGCGGCGTCGGCGGCGCGGTCGCCTCTGCGATCGGCGACCGGCTGGCCCGGCTATCGCGATCGACCCAGTTGCTGGTGGTGACACACAGCCCGCAAGTGGCGGCGCGGGCGGACAGCCAGTGGCTGATCGCGAAATCGCACGACGGGATCGTGACGCGGACCGGCGTGCACCGGCTGGACGATAGCGCGCGGCGCGAGGAGATTGCGCGGATGCTGTCCGGCGCAGAGATTACCGATGAGGCCCGCGCACAGGCCGGGCGGCTGCTGGCCGTGGCCTGACCGGAACGATCGCCGCGGAAATGCTTTTCAACCGCGACGATCATGCCAGTGGACCGCCCCGATGTTGATCCTGTTCGCCGCAGCGCTTGCCAGCCCCGTCGATCATCCGCGGCTCGGACATGGCACGTCGGCCGTCGCCGATTTCGATCTGGCCGATCATCCCACCGCAACCCAGGCGTCGGACGATAGTCAGCGTTGGATGCTCGACGATGATCTCTATTGGCCGGCGGACGAGCCGGCGCGCCTCCGCTGGCGCGGCAAGAAGGTGAAGCTGCGGCTGCCGATCTGAGCAGCGCTTGCCGAAGACCCGGGGAAGTGACAAGTTCGCACTTCGGGCTTGGGGGAGCGAACGATGAAGCTTTTCAGGATGTTGGCAGCGGCCGCAGCGATTATGGCCGTGGCGGGCGGGGCATCCGCTCAGCAGAAACTCTCGCCTGCCGACCTGCGCACCCTGCCATCGACGCCTGCCAAAGCCACGATCACTTATGGCAACGACATCTTGAACGTCGGCGAACTGCGCGTGCCGGCGGGTAAGGGTCCGTTTCCGGTGGCTATGGTCATCCACGGCGGTTGCTGGACCAAGGGGTTCGAAACGCTGGCGGGCACCCGGCCGCTGGCCAGCGCGCTGACTGCCAAGGGCATCGCGACGTGGAATATCGAGTATCGTCAGGTCGGCGATGCCGGAGGTGGTTGGCCGGGCACCTTTCAGGATTGGGCGATGGCGGCCGACAAGCTGCGTACGATCGCGAAGGCGAACCGGCTCGATCTGAAGCGCGTCGCGTTCGTCGGCCATTCGGCGGGCGCGCATGCCGCGCTGTGGCTGGCGGCACGGCCCAAGCTGAAGCGCGGCCATCCGCTGAAGGGCAAGGCGCCGCTGGTGCCGGTGGCCGCGATCGCGATCGACGGGCCGGGCGATCTGCTGCCGTTCGTCGGGATCGATGCGCAAGTCTGCGGCAAGCCGGTGATCGTGCCGCTGATCGGTGGCACGCCCGCCGAACAGCCGCAACGCTACATCGATGCATCGCCCTATGCGCTGCAGCCGCTGGGCGTGCGCCAGTATCTGGTCGCCGGGCCCGTGCTGACGAAGCGCGATGCCGATAATTACAAGGCGCATGGCGAAGGCGTCGGCGACAAGGTCGAAGTGCTCGACCTTACCGGGACGGGCCATTTCGAGCCGATCGCGCCGGGCACCGCCGAATATGTGCGGACCGAGGAGATGATCCTTCGCGCGCTGGGGGTGCCGGCCGGGCGTTGACTTGCCGGCCTGGCGTCAAGCCTGGTGGACCGTCTTCGTTACCAGGAAAGCATCCATCCCTTCGGGGCCGTCTTCCGAACCAAAGCCTGAATCCTTGACGCCCCCGAACGGCGCATCGACCGCGCTCATGCCCAACGTGTTGATGCCGACCATGCCGCTTTCGATGGCATCCTGCAGCAGCAGCTGGCGGCGTCCGTTTTCCGTGAAGCAATAGGCGGCGAGGCCGAAGGGCAACCGGTTGGCCTGCTCGATCGCCTCGTCGAGATCGGCGAACGGGCGGACCAGCGCGAGCGGGCCGAACGGCTCCTCGTTCATCGCGCGCGCCTCCAGCGGGACGTTCGCCAGTACGGTGGGTCGATAGAAGAATCCGCTGCCGTCGATCCGCTCGCCGCCGGCCAGCACGGTGGCACCAGCGGCTTTCGCATCGCTGACGAGCGCATCGATCCCCTGCGGACGGCGCGGGTTGGCAAGCGGGCCCATCTTCGTTTCCGGCGCGGTACCGGCGCCGATCTCGATCCGGTCGGCCGCGGCGGCGAACGCGCTGGCGAAGCGATCATAGATGCCCTGCTGGACATAGAAGCGGGTGGGGGACACGCAGACCTGACCGGCGTTGCGGAACTTGCCGGCGACCAGCATCGCCACCGTCTTGTCGAGATCGCAATCATCGAACACCAGCACCGGGGAGTGCCCGCCCAGCTCCATGGTCACGCGCTTCATGCCATCGGCCGCCAGCTTCGCCAGATGCTTGCCGACGGGCACCGAGCCGGTGAAGCTGATCTTGCGGATGATGGGCGAGGCGATCAGGTGGCGCGACACCGTATCCGGCACGCCGAACACCATGCCGATCACGCCGGCCGACACGCCGGCATCGACGAAGCAGCGTACCACTTCGGTGGCGGAGGCGGGCGCCTCTTCGGGGGGCTTCACGATCATCGAGCAGCCGGCGGCGAGCGCGGGGGCGAGCTTGCGTGCGGGGTTCAGGATCGGGAAGTTCCATGGGCACAGGCCAAGCGCGGGGCCGATCGGCTCCTTCAGCACTACCGAACGCGCGCCGGCCGGGCGAACGAGCACGCGGCCATAGGCGCGCTTCGCCTCCGCCGCGTAGAAATCGACCAAAGCGGCGGTGTAGCCGAGTTCCCCCTTCGCCTCCGCAAGCGGCTTGCCCATTTCCAGCGTGGCCAGCGTGGCGATCGCATCCCCGCGCTCGCGCAATAGATCGGCGGCCTTGCGCAGGATCGCGCCGCGCGCATCGGCGGACATGGCGCGCCAGACGCGATAGCCGCGCGCCGCCGCATCCAGCGCACGATCGAGATCGTCGGCAGTCGCCAGCGGCAGATCGGCCAGCGTCTCGCCAGTCGCGGGGTTGAGCACGGCATGCGTGTCACGCGCGCCGGCGGCAATCCATTCGCCATCGATCAGCAGCGATAGCGTGGCGGGATAGGCAGTCATGCGAAGCTCCGTCTGGCAGTTGCAGCCCGTGTAACCACGGCTGCGATTTCGGCAACCGGCGCGCCGTTGCCCTTGGCAAGGCGGCCCTTTATGCGGAGCCGATAGCAGGAGGCGGATGTGGCGAACAAACTCTATGCCGATGCGGATGCGGCGCTCGAAGGGCTGCTGTTCGACGGCATGACGATCTGCGCGGGCGGGTTCGGCCTGTGCGGCATTCCCGAGCGGCTGATCGATGCGATCCAGCGCGCGGGCACCACCGGCATCACCGTGGCATCGAACAATGCCGGGATCGACGGCGAGGGGCTGGGCAAGCTGCTGCGCACGCGCCAGATCGCCAAGATGATCTCCAGCTATGTCGGCGAGAACAAGGAGTTCGAACGGCAATATCTGGCAGGCGAGCTCGAGGTGGAATTCTGCCCGCAAGGCACGCTGGCGGAGCGGATGCGCGCGGGCGGCGCGGGCATCCCGGGCTTCTACACCAAGACGGGCGTCGGCACGCTGGTCGCCGAGGGCAAGGAGCATAAGGAGTTCGACGGCGAGACCTATATCCTCGAGCGCGGGATCCGCGCCGATCTTGCCATCATCAAGGGCTGGAAGGCCGACGAGAGCGGCAACCTGATCTTCCGAAAGACGGCTCGGAACTTCAACGCGCCGGCGGCGACGGCTGCGAAGATCTGCGTGGCCGAGGTGGAGGAAGTGGTGCCGGTCGGCAGCCTCGATCCCGACTGCATCCATCTGCCTGGCATCTATGTGAAGCGGATGATCGTGGGCAGCCCCTATGACAAGCGGATCGAGTTCCGCACCGTGCGCGAGCGCGCCGCGGCGTGAGGACGATTGCCGGCGTCCTCGCCACCCTGTCCGCAACTGCCTGCGCCACGACGGCACCGCCCGCCCGGCAGGCGGCGCTGCCGGCCGCGCCGCCGCCGGGGATGCAATATCTCTACGGATCGGCCGAGGCGGCGGCGCTGGGCCAGCAGGCCTATGCCGTGCTGGTGGCGGATGTCACCGCGAAGCTGGCGGCGCGGCGGCGGCACGATGTGGGCGTGCAGCTTTCGGTGGTGCCGGAGCGCGGGTCGCGGATCGATGCGCTTCGCTTTGCCGAATGCGGCGACAAGCCGGCGGCGGCGGTGTTCGACATCGACGAGACGGCGCTGCTGAACCTCGGTTACGAATATGACGAGGCCGCCAATGGCCGCAGCTATGATGCCGGCCGCTGGGCGCAGTGGGAGAAGGGCGGCGTCGATGCGGTGGTGCCGGTGCCCGGCGCAGTCACGGCGTTCCGGGCGCTGCGGGCCGCCGGCGTGACGGTGATCGCCAACAGCAACCGCAACGCTGCCGCGGCGACCGAAACCGCCGACGCACTTTCGCGCGCGGGGCTGGGCGTGTTCCGCCACGGCGAGACGCTGTTTCTGAAAGGCGATGTCGGCGGCGGTTCGGGCAAGGATGCGCGCCGCGCCGCCATTGCCGACCGCTGGTGCGTGCTGGCGCTGGCCGGCGATCAGGTGGGGGACTTCACCGATTTGCTGGTGGCGATGACACCCGGCCAGCGGCGCGCGGCGGCGATGGCTGCTCCGTTCGATACGCTGTGGGGGCGTGGCTGGTTCATGCTGCCCAACCCCGTCTATGGCACCGGCCTGGGCGCCGGCTGGGACGAGAGCTTTCCACCCGACCGGCGCTGGACCGCGCCCGTTGGCACGATTGAGACGAAAGGGAACTGACGATGGCCTGGACCCGCGACCAGATGGCGGCGCGCGCCGCACGCGAGCTGAAGGACGGCTATTACGTCAATCTGGGCATCGGCATCCCGACGCTCGTAGCCAACAATATTCCCGACGGCATGACGGTCACCCTGCAATCGGAAAACGGCATGCTCGGCATCGGCCCGTTCCCCTATGAGGACGAGGTGGACGCCGACCTGATCAATGCCGGCAAGCAGACGATCAGCCAGCTGCCGTCGTCGAGCTATTTCTCGTCATCCGACAGCTTCGCGATGATCCGCGGTGGGCATATCGACCTGACCGTGCTGGGGGCGATGGAAGTCTCGGAGGACGGCGACATCGCCAACTGGATGATCCCCGGTAAGATGGTGAAGGGTATGGGCGGCGCGATGGATCTTGTCGCGGGCGTGAAGAAGATCATCGTGGTCATGGAGCATAACAGCAAGGCGGGCGACCCGAAGTTCATTCCCGCCTGCACGCTGCCGCTGACGGGCAAGAATGTGGTCGATATGATCGTGACCGACCTCGCGGTATTCCAGCGGCCGGATCACGACAGTCCGTTCAAGCTGATCGAGCTGGCGCCGGGCGTAACCGCGGAGGAAGTCGCGGCGAAGACGACGGCGAGGTATCAGAGCTAAACGCGCCGTCGCCCCTTCGCAGGGGTGACGGATTCAGAGGTCCGGCAATCCCTGCGCGGCCTCGGCCCAGCCTGCCAGCGCTTTCGAGCTTGCCCGCTTCAGCAGTTCGGCCTGATCGGTGATCGTCCAGCGGGCGGCGCTGTCGCTCTTGGCCAGCTCGTTCCAGGTGAGGGGGGCTGCGACGGGCGCGTTGGCGCGGGCGCGCGCGCTGTAGGGCAGGATCGCCGTCGCGCCGCGTTGGTTGCGCAGCCAATCGAGGAAGATGCGGCCTTTGCGCTCGACTTTCTTCATGTTCGCGGTGAAACGCTCGGGGTGCGCCTGCGCCATCGCCTGCGCGAAGCGGCTGGCGAAATCCTTGACCGCTGGCCAGGCGGCGGATGCGTCGAGCGGCACCACGACATGAACGCCCTTGCCACCCGACAGCATCGCGAAGCTGACGAGGCCAAGATCGGCCAGCGCATCGCGGATCACGACCGCCGCCTTCTTGGTATCCTCGAAATCGAGGCCCTCGTCCGGATCGAGATCGAACACCATCCGATCGGACTTCTCTACGTCCGCAACGCGTGATCCCCAGCCGTGGAACTCGATCGCGCCCATCTGCACGCAGGTGATGAGGCCGGCGGCGTCGTCGACATAGAGATAGGGCTCGGTCGATCCATCTTTCTCGCGGATCGGGACGTGCTTGACCGCATCGCCGAAGCTGCCGGCATCATGCTTCTGAAAGAAGCATTGTTTGGCGCGCCCCTGCGGGCAGCGCACGAGGCTGACCGGGCGGTTCGCGGTCCATTCGAGGATCGGACCGGCGAGCGCGGCGTAATAGGCGGCGAGATCGCCTTTGGTGAGCTTCGATTCGGGGAAGATCACGCGGTCCGGATTGCTGATCCTGACGCCGGCTAGGCTGTCTGCCGCCGATTTCGCCTTCGGGGCAGGCTTGGCCTTTTCGGGACTGATGTCAGCGGCGGGCTTGTCTTCGCGCAGGCCGATGAAGCTGGAATGGCGCAGCACGCCATCGCCGGTCACTTCGGCATAGGCGATTTCGGCGACAAGTTCGGGCTTCACCCAGTGCGCGTTGCGGACGGCAGCGCGTGGCGCTTCGACGGTCGCGGTCTTGCGCTCGATCCGTTTCAGCTTGACGAGCAGCGCGTCCATCGCGGCGGCATCGAAACCGGTGCCGACCTTGCCGGCATAGCGCAGCGTGCCGCCCTCATGCGTGCCGAGCAGTAGCGAGCGAAAGCCTGTGCGGCGCTCGCTGGGCAGCCAGCCGACGATCACGAACTCCTGGCGGCGGGTGCACTTGATCTTGAGCCAGCTTTGCGCGCGGCGGCCGCGATAGGGCGCTTCGGCCGCCTTGGAGATGATGCCCTCATAGTCGTCGGCGCAGAGCGCCTCGAACAGCTTCTCGCCTGCGCCGACGATATGGTCGGCATAGCGGAGCGGCGGTTCCGCGTTAGCCAGCAGCGCGGCGAGCCGGCCCTTGCGCTCGATGTTCGGGAGCGCTGTGAGGTCTTCGCCATCCTGCTCGATCAGGTCGAACGCGAAATAGTCGAGCGGCGCGCCACCTTCCTTTAGCGCCGCCTGCAGCGCCTGGAAGCTGGGCCGTCCCGCCTTGTTCAGCACTACGATCTCGCCATCGATCAGCCCGCTGCCGGGGAGCTGCGCGGCAGCCTCCACGACGGCCGCAAAGCGGTCCGACCAGTCGAGCCCGGTGCGGGTATAGGCCTTGGCGGTACCGCCGGCGAAGGCGACGAGCGTGCGATAGCCATCATATTTGACCTCGTGCAGCCAGCCCGATCCGGCCGGTACGCTATCTACCAGCGTGGCGAGCTGCGGCGGATGGAAGGCGGGCAGGGGCAGCGGCTTGCCGCGCCGGGGAGGCTTGGCAGCAGGTTTCCGTGCCTTGATCGCCGCCGGCTTCTGTGCGGCCGGTGCCTTCTTGCCTGCCGCGATCTCGTCCATCGTGCGGCCGGTGGCGATGCTGGTGACTTCGCGGCCGACCAGATCGTCCGATCCGCCGGCATGCTCATCCTCCACCTTGCGCAGCAGCCAGTTCTCGCCACGCTCACGCCCGCGCGGCTTCAGGCGGATCATGATCCATTCGCCCTTCATCCGCTCGCCTTCGAGCGTGAAATGGAGATGGCCTTCCTCGATCGTCTTCACCGGATCCTTGTCGGGGTGCGGGGTCCAGGTGCCGCGATCCCACAGCATCACCGTGCCGCCGCCATATTCGCCCTTGGGAATCGTGCCTTCGAAGGTGGCATAATCCATTGGGTGGTCTTCGGTCCGTACCGCCAGCCGCTTGTCGGCAGGGTCCAGGCTGGGGCCACGCGTGACTGCCCAGCTCTTGAGCACGCCACCCAGCTCGAGCCGGAAATCGAAGTGCAGGCGGCTGGCGTCGTGCTTCTGCACCATGAAGATGTTGCCGGCCGCCTTGCCGCGGGCGCCCCGCGGTTCGGCCGTCTTCGCGAAATCACGCTTGGCATTGTAGGTCGCCAGCGGATCGGGCTTGCGCGCCATATCAGGCGCGCTTGCGGGCGGCGGGCTTCTTCGTGGCGGTCGTCGACTTGGCCGCAGTCTTCGCCGCGGGCTTCTTCGCCGCCGGCTTGCGCGTGGTGGTCTTGGCGGCGGGCGCCTTCGTCGATGCGGCGCCGGGCTTGTCGAGCGACTTCTTGAGGGCGGCCATCAGATCGATCACGTTCGATCCGCTCGGACGCGCTTCCGCATCATCATCGACCTTGATCGACTTGCCCTTCTTCTTGCGCTCGATCAGGTCCTTCAGCGCATCGACATAGCGATTGTGGAACTCGCTCGCGTCGAACTTCCCCGCCTTCTTCTCGATCAGCGTGGTCGCCAGATCGAGCAGATCCTCATCCGGCTTGGCATCGCCTATTTCGCGGAAATAGGATGCGGCCTTGTTGACCTCGTCGGCATAGCGCAGCGTTTCCAGTACCAGTCCGCGGCCGCAGGGCTTGAGCGCGACGACATATTCGCGGCCGCGCATCGCCAGTTGCCCCAAACCGATCTTGCGGGTCTTGCGCAGCGCCTCGCGCAGCACGACGAACGCCTCCTCGGCAAGATCGTCGGCGGGGACGACATAATAGGGCTTCTCGAAATAGATGGCGTCGATATCGTCGCGATCGACGAACTGGGTAAGTTCCAGCGTCTTCTTGCTTTCCAGCTTGACGCCCTCGATCTCCTTCTCGTCGAGCAGGACATAATCGCCCTTCGACACCTCGAAGCCCTTCAATATCTCGTCGCGATCGACCGGGCCGATGCCGGGCACGACCTTTTCATATTTGATGCGCTTGCCTGACGGCTCGTGAATTTGGTGGAATGCGATCGTCGCGCCACTTTTCGTGGCGGAATAGATTTCGACCGGGATTGAGACCAGCGCGAGGCGGATCTGCCCCTGCCAATAGGCTCTTGCCGCCATTGCCGTCGCTCCCTCGTTCCGCCCCCGAGTCAAAGCCTGGGCTGCCCGCGGGTTCCGGATGGTGCCAAATGCAACGAAAGCAGGTAGAGACGCCACAACCCCAATCAATGTTTCGAGACCCGCGATGCCCGATGCCCATGCGATGACCAAGCCGACCTTCCAGTGGGACGATCCGCTGCTGATCGAGGACCAGCTGACCGACGAGGAGCGGCTGGTGCGCGATACCGCGCGCGATTATGCGCAGGACAAGCTGATGCCGCGTGTGCGTCAGATGTTTCGTGAGGAAGGCGTCGATCGCTCGATCTTCTCGGAAATGGGTGCGCTCGGCCTGCTCGGGCCGACGATCGAGGGCTATGGCTGCGCGGGCGTGAGCCATGTCGCCTACGGGCTCATCGCGCGCGAGATCGAAAAGATCGATTCGGGCTTCCGATCGATGATGAGCGTGCAATCCAGCCTCGTGATGTACCCGATCTGGGCATTCGGATCGGAAGCGGTGCGCGAAGCCTATCTGCCGAAGCTGGCGAGCGGCGAATGGGTCGGCTGTTTCGGCCTGACCGAGCCCGAGGCCGGATCCGATCCCGCCGGCATGCGCACCCGCGCGAAGGCAGTGGACGGCGGATTTCGGCTGACCGGCAGCAAGACGTGGATTTCCAACGCCCCGATCGCCGACGTGTTCGTCGTCTGGGCGAAGGATGATGACGGCGTGATCCGCGGGTTCGTGCTGGAAAAAGGCATGGAGGGGCTGAGCGCGCCAAAGATCGAGGGCAAGATGTCGCTGCGCGCCTCGATTACGGGTGAGATCGTGATGGACGACGTGTTCGTGCCGGCGGGCAACCGGCTTGACGTTGGTGGGCTGAAGGGGCCGTTCTCCTGCCTGAACAAGGCGCGCTACGGGATCAGCTGGGGGCCAATGGGCGCGGCCGAGGCCTGCTGGCATGCGGCACGGCAATACACGCTGGATCGCAAGCAGTTCGGGCGGCCGCTGGCATCGAACCAGCTTGTCCAGCTGAAGCTGGCGGACATGCAGACCGAGATCGCGCTGGGCCTGCAGGCGGCGCTGCGTGTCGGCCGGCTGCTGGACGAGGGCCGCGCGACGCCCGAGATGATCTCGCTGACCAAGCGCAACAATTGCGGCAAGGCGCTGGCGATCGCGCGCGTTGCCCGCGACATGCACGGTGGCAACGGCATCCACGAGGATTTTGATATCATGCGCCACATGATCAACCTCGAAACCGTGAACACCTATGAAGGCACGCACGACGTGCATGCGCTGATCCTGGGCCGCGCGATCACGGGCATCTCGGCGTTCTAGAAGATCCTCTCCCTCCCGGGGAGGATTAGCTCAACGCCCCCTTAACCATCGCCGTGCGATGCGCGGCGTATGGATGATCTGCTGACCGATTTCATCGCCGAGACCCGCGAGACGCTGGAAGCGATCGCGGGCGAGATCGTGGCTTGGGAGGCCGACCCGGGCGACCGTGCGCGCCTCGATCATATCTTCCGCTTCGTCCACACGGTGAAGGGCAGCTGCGGCTTCCTCAACCTGCCCCGGCTGGAACGGCTGAGCCACGCCGCCGAAGACGCGCTGGCCACCGTGCGTAGCGGCGAGCGGACCGCAGACAGCAAGCTGGTCTCCGCAGTGCTGGCGATCATCGATCGGATCGGCGATCTGGCCGATGCGCTGGAAAGCGGGGAGGCAGTCTCCGATGCGGACGATCAGGAACTGATCGGCGCGCTGGCGCCGGACGCCGCCGCTGCGCAGGCACCGATCGCGATCCAGACCGCGGTCGCCCCCCGTGCCGCGTCGCGCAGCATCCGCGTACCGGTCGATCTGCTGGACCGTATGATGGCTGGCGTTTCCGATCTCGTGCTCGCGCGCAACGAACTGGCGCGCAAGCTGCGCGCGGTGCCGACCGATCCTGATGTCGAGGCGGCGTTCGAGCGACTCTCCGCCACCATCGCCGAGCAGCGCGACAGCGTGACCCGCACCCGGATGGCGCGCATCGACCATCTGTTTGCGGCGCTGCCGCGGCTCGTGCGCGATCTCTGCTCCGAACTGGGCAAGAGCGTGGCCCTGTCGATCGACGGCGGCGACGTCGAGCTCGATCGCGAGATGATCGAAGTGATTCGCGATCCGCTGACCCATATCGTGCGCAATGCGATCGATCATGGCATCGAGCCGGCGACCGATCGCGTGATCGCGGGGAAACCGCGCCAGGGCAGCCTGCGCGTTTCCGCGCGCCAGACCGGCAACCAGATTCTGATCGAGATCGCCGACGACGGACGCGGCATCGACGGCGACCGCCTCGTGCAGAAGGCGGTGGTCGCAGGGCTGGTGTCTGCGGAAGACGCACCGACGCTGAGCTGGTCGCGCAAGCTGGCACTGATCTTCGAGCCCGGGCTGACGACCGCGCAGGCGGTGACGGCGATCTCGGGCCGCGGTGTCGGCATGGATGTGGTCCGCGCCAATGTCGAGAAGATCGGCGGGGCCGTGGAGATCGAGAGCAAGCCGGGTCTCGGCCTGCGGCTGACGTTGCGCGTGCCGCTGACGCTGACGATTATCCCGGCGCTTACGGTGAGCGCCGGCGGACAATATTTCGCGATCCCGCGTGCAACGATCGAGGAAATCGTGCGCGGGCAAGGCGCAGCGACGCGGATCGAGACCGTGGCCGGCGCCACGATCGCGGCGATCCGCGGTACGCGTGTGCCGCTGGTCGCGCTGCGCCAGGTGATGGGCTTCGCTACCGGCGAAATGCCGCTACTGGTGGTGCTGAAGCCGGCGGGGGGCGAACGCTTCGCGCTGGCCGTCGATGCGGTGCACGACCATGAGGAATTGGTGGTGAAGCCGGCCGCCCCCGCGATCATGGCCAGCGGCCTGTTCGCTGGCGCCACATTGCCCGACGACAGCCGCCCGATGCTGCTGCTCGACCCGGCCGGCGTGGCTGCGGCAGCAGGTGTGCTGAGCGTGGATGCGACACCGGTCGATACCGGCGATACCACGGAAACAGCGTCGGAAGCGCGCTTCCCGGCACTGCTGTTCCGTGATCTGGACGGTGTCGAGCGCGCGATCCGGTTGAGCTTGGTCGAGCGGATCGAGGATGCACAGGCCAGCGAGGCGATCGAGACCGGTGGCCGGCTGCGGATCACGCTGGACGGAATGATCGTGCCGCTGATCGCCTCCGCGCCGATCACCGCGGCGGGCAAGCTGCGGCTGCTGCGCCTGAACGACGGCACGGTGCAACTGGCCTACGGGATCCAAACGGTGGTCGACATCGTATCGATGGGCGATGCGCTGGAACCGGCGCTGGGGCCGGGCGCGGTGGTGGGCGTGGCGCTGATCGATGGCCGGCAGGTCGAGTTGCTCGATCCATATTGGCTGTTTGCGGGTGCCGCCGGGCAGGGCACGGCGGGGCGGCCGCTTTGCATCCTCGCCGGTGACAGCGATGGCTGGATGCAGACCGTGTTAGCACCGTTGATCGAGGCGGCGGGCTATACGATCGGCGAGCTGGACGCGGCGATCACGGACCCACCGACGCTTGTGCTGACACGCGATACCGCGCTGGTGGGCGAGCCGGGCGGCCCGGTAGTCGTCCATCTGCGCGATCATCCGCAGCCGGCTGGCCCAGCCGATACCAGCATCTACCGTTATGACCGGGCGGGCCTGATCGGCGCGCTCTCCGCCCGCGCGGGAGGCCGCTGATGGATCGCCTGTTTCTGATCGCGCGCATCGCCGACCAGCGCGTTGCGGTGCCGGCCGATCTCGTCGAATCGGTGATCGAGCTGACCGAGGTGACGCCTGTGCCTCGGGTCGCCTCGCATATCGCCGGCCTGTCAGCATTGCGCAGCCGGGTCATCACCGTGATCGACAGTCGCGCCGCGCTGGGATTGCCGCCGATCGAGGCAGCGCCAATTCGGCAGGCTGTGGTCGCCGTGATCGATGGCCACAGCTACGGCCTGATCGCCGACGAGGTGGAGGATGTCACCACCAGCCTGCGCGATCCGCTCCCCGTTACCGGCGCAGTAGCTGGCGGCTGGCGGCCGGTGACGACCGCGATGGTGGAGATCGAAGGCGATCTGCTGCCGCTGATCGATATCGCGATTTTGATCGCAGGGCTGGCAATCAGGCAGGCAGCTTAACCCGATGCTTACCGCCGGTGCTTATCACCGGTGGACCACAAGGGCGCAAAACGGGACGCAACCACAATGAAAACCTGTCTGGTGGTCGACGATTCGAAGGTCATCCGTAAGGTCGCCAGGCATATCCTGGAGACACTCGACTACCGCGTGGCGGAAGCCGGTGACGGGCAGGAGGCGCTGACCGCCTGCTCCACCGCGACGCCCGACGTGATCCTGCTCGACTGGAACATGCCCGTGATGAGCGGCATGGATTTCCTGCGCGCGCTTGGGGAAAGCGGGATCAGTCCGCGGCCGAAGGTGGTGTTCTGCACGACCGAGAACGGTGCGGGCCATATCCGCGCTGCGATCGAGGCCGGTGCGGACGAATATGTGATGAAGCCGTTCGACCGGGATACACTGCAGTCCAAGCTCCAGATCGTCGGCCTGGCCTGAGCCCGGCCACGTGATCGGATCGGCAGCCTTGCCGCGGCGCATGCCGCATGGTCGCAGCCAATCGCCGATCCGGCTGATGATCGTCGATGATTCGGTGGTCGCCCGCGCGGTTTTCTCGCGGATGCTGGCACCGCGCCCCGAATTCGAGGTCATCGGTGAAGCGGCGCACGCCGTGGAAGCGCTCGATCTGCTGGAGCGGATCGAGGTGGATGTGATCCTGCTGGATCTTGCCATGCCGGGCATGGACGGGCTGACCGCCTTGCCGGCCCTGATCGCCAAGGCGCGCGGTGCGCGCGTGCTGATCGTCTCATCTGCTTGCGAGGACGGTGCGGAAGAGGCGGTTCGCGCGCTGACACTGGGCGCGGCCGATACGCTGCCCAAGCCGGGTACGGCGAGTTTCGGCGGCCGCTTCGCCGATGTTCTGGCCGAACGCCTGATTCGTATCGCCGGCGAGGGCAAGGCCGCGGTGCAGCTTGCGCGGCCGCTGGGGCAGCAGAAGCTGGCGCGGCGCGATCCGATCGAATGTCTTGCGATCGGCGCATCGACCGGGGGCCTGCATGCGCTAGCCGCCTTCTTCGCCGCGCTTCCGGCAAGCTTTTCCGCGCCGATCCTGGTGACCCAGCACCTACCCGAGATGTTCATGCCCTATTTCGCGAGCCAGCTTTCCGGCATGGCACAGCGCCCGGCGGCGATTGCCCGCGACGGCAGCCGACTGGTCGCCGGCGAGATCGTGGTGGCACCGGGCGATGCGCATCTGCGCCTGGTGCGCACTGCCGATGCTGTGCGCGTGCGGCTGGATCGCACGCCGGCCGCCTCTGGCTGCCTGCCGTCGGTCGATCCGATGTTCGATTCGCTGGCGACGCTGTTCGGCAATAGCGCAGTCGCGGTGGTGCTGAGCGGCATGGGACGCGATGGCGTGATCGGCGCATCGAGCGTGATCGAGGGCGGCGGCGAGCTGATCGCTCAGGATGAGCAGAGTTCGGTGGTCTGGGGGATGCCCGGCGCAGTCGCCAATGCCGGGCTGGCGCAGGCGATCCTGCCGCCGGCCGCGATCGCCGCGCATATCGCGCGCCGGATGGATCAGCCCGCATGGAGATGAGCCCGGCTTCGGCACGGATGCTGACGGGCATGCTGGAACAGCGGACCGGACAGCAGATCGGCCCCGGCCGGGCCTGGCGGATGGAACTGGCGCTGAAGCAGCTGATGCGCGAGCAGCGGCTCGATTCGCTGGATGCGGTGGCGTCTCGCGTAGCCGGCGGCCGCGATCCGCGGCTGGCCGATGCCGTGATCGAAGCGTTGCTCAACAACGAGACCAGCTTCTTCCGCGATGCCGGGATGTTCCAGCTGCTGGCCGAAGCGGCGCTGCCACGCCTGATCACGGCGCGCGCCGAGACCCGCCGGCTGCGAATCTGGTCGGCTGGCTGTTCGACCGGGCAGGAAGCGTTCTCGCTGGCGATGACAGTGATCGATGATCCGCGGCTGGCCGGATGGGCGATCGACATCGTCGCGACCGACGTATCGCGCGGCGCGATCGATCAGGCCCGTAGCGGACGCTATTCGCAGCTGGAGATCCAGCGCGGGCTGCCGGTGCGGCTGATGATGCGCTGGTTCGAGCGCGAGGGTGCAAGCGACTGGATCGCTCGCCCGGCGCTGCGCGATCGGGTGCGCTTCCATGTCCACAGCCTGCTCGATGCCGCGCCGCTGCCCGCCCGGTTCGATCTCGTGCTCTGCCGCAACGTCCTACTGTATTTTGACAGCGCGACGCGGCGGCGGGTGTTCGATCGGCTGGCAGGCGCGATCGCTCCAGACGGCGTGCTGATGCTGGGCGCGGGTGAAACCGTGATCGGCCAGACCGAGCGATTCGCATCCGATCCTGATCTGCGCGGCCTGTATCGCCGGGCCGCCAGCTAGCCGGTTGCCGCCGCAGGAGCCGGCACCTAAGGCCGGCTCGTGACCCGGACCCCCAGCCTCGGCCCGCGCGACCTGATGGTGGCGGCGCTCATGAACCTGCTGTGGGGCCTCAATATCATCGCGGTGAAGATGGGCGTCGAGGCCACGACGCCCTTGGTCGCATCGACGCTGCGGATGGGGATCGTGTTCCTGATGTGCGCGCCTGCGCTACGGCTGGTGCCGGGGCGGATGGGTACGGTGCTGCTGCTGGGCCTGCTCAACGGCGCGGCGTTCATGATCGCGGTCAATCTCAGCCTGGCCGTCAGCGAGAATGTGAGCGCGCTTGCGATCGCGAGCCAGCTCGGCGTGCCGTTCTCGTTGCTGCTGGGGATCGTCTTCCTGAAGGAGAAGGTTCACTGGCCGCGAATGGCAGGCATCGCGCTCGCCTTTACCGGGGTGGTGATGCTGGTGTTCGATCCGGCGGCCGCGAATGAGCTGCCGGGCATTGGTTTCACTGCGCTCGGCGCCCTCATCTTTTCGATCGGGTCGCTGATTCAGCGGCGGCTGGCCGGCGTGCGGGTGATGACGCTCTACGCCTGGATCGGGTTGATCGGCACGCTGGCGCTGCTGCCGCTGGCCTGGATCTTCGAGCGTGCCTCGCTGATGGCAGTACCGGATCTGCGGTTGGGCGGGGTCGGCTGGATCGCCTTCTCCGCGATTGGATCGACGCTGATCGGCCATGGCAGCATGGCCTGGCTGCTGCAGCGTCATCCAATCTCGACCATTTCCCCGCTGACCCTGGCATCGCCGATCATCGCGGTGCTTGCGGCATCGCTGTTCTTCGGCACGGTCTTGACGCCGGTGATGATCGCGGGCGGAGTGGTGGCGATGAGTGGCGTTGCAGTCATCACGATCCGCAGCGCCCGCCAGGTGGAGAAGAACGGTTGACCGACGTCATCGATACGCCGTCCCCCAATTTCGATACGCGCGCGCTGCCGATCACGATTCTGGTGCTGCACTACACCGGCATGACGGACGCGGCATCCGCGATCGAGCGGCTGACCAGCGCCGAATCCAAAGTCTCCAGCCACTATCTGGTGGCCGAGGACGGGCAGGTGCTGCGGCTTGTCGACGAGGCAAACCGCGCCTGGCACGCCGGGCGATCCCACTGGCGCGGCATCGACGACGTCAATTCGGCCAGCATCGGCATCGAGATCGTCAATCCTGGTCACGAATTCGGGTATCGGCCCTTTCCCGAGGCGCAGATGAGCGCGCTCATTCCGCTGATGAAGGAGATCGTGGACCGGCACGGCATCGGCCGCGGCAATATCGTCGGCCATTCGGATGTGGCGCCGGCGCGCAAGATTGATCCGGGCGAGCTGTTCGACTGGGAACGGCTGGCGCGGCTGCGGCTGGCGCTGCCGCGACCGCGCAAGGGGCTCGTCGATCCGGGATGGACTGATGCCGGATTCCTGCTGGCGGCGGAACGCTTTGGCTATGATGTGACCGACGGGCCAGCGGCGGTGCGCGCCTTCCAACGCCGCTTTCGCCCGGAGACGATCGACGGCGTGATCGACGGTGAATGCCGTGCGATCCTGCTGGCGCTGCTGCTGGGCCCCTACAAGGCGGACTGGACCTAAGTGCATCCTGGCGCTAGGCGATCGCTTGTCAGAGGGCCGGGCGGCCGCCGGCGGGGCTACCCGCGGGAGGAAAGTCCGGGCTCCGCAGGATGACGGTGCCGGGTAACGCCCGGCGGGGGCGACCCCAGGGAAAGTGCCACAGAAAGCAGTCCACCGCGGTTCGCCGCGGCCAGGTCGAAAGGGTGCGGCAAGAGCGCACCGCGCGCCCGGCAACGGGGGCGGCACGGCAAACCCCACCGGGAGCAAGACCGAATAGGGGCGGCATATGGGTTGATCCGGCCCCGTCGCCCGGGTTGGTTGCTGGAGGGCGCGGGCGACCGCGTTCCTAGAGGAATGGTCGCCCATCCCGTTTCGGCGGGTGGACAGAACCCGGCTTACAGGCCCTCTGACTTTTTGCCGCCCCAGCGCTGCGGCGATGGCAACTCTGGTCGCCAGCCCCTAGATAGGTCGCGATGACACGCACTTCGCGATCGAACGACTGGGGATTTCCGCGCTGGCGGGGCTATGGCTCCTCCCGCGAGGCGGAAGCCGTGCGGCTTTGCGATCGCGAGGGCTGCGACCGCAAGGGCGATCGGCCCGCGCCCAAATCACCGAACAGCCCTGATCGCTGGTATTTCTGCGAGGAGCATGCCGGCGAATATAATCGCGGCTGGAATTATTTCGAAGGCCTGTCCGCCGAGGATGCCGCCGCGCGCGAGGCGGACGAGCGGCGATCGGCCTCAGGCTATGCCGAGGCATCGCACTATGGCTGGGGCGGCCCCGGCGACGGCAGTCGATCGCGCGATGAACTGCGCGCGCTAGCGACGCTGGAAGTGGAAAGCGACGCCGATTTCGAGACGGTGAAGACCGCCTGGCGCCGCCTGGCGAAGGCGAACCATCCCGATGTGAGGCCGGGCGATGCCGATGCGGCCGTCCGCTTCCAAGCGGTGCAGGCCGCGTTCGAGATATTGCGCCGCGCCGAGGAGCGCCGCGCAGGTGCGGGCGATCGCCGCCGGTGAAGCCGTTTGTCCGGTCGCAGTGGAGCAAGACGGTGCTTGTCTGCCGCAAATGCTCGAAGAAGGTCGACGGTGGCTTCGGGCCGCGCGACGAGCGGCTGGCCAAGGCGCTTCGCCGTCACCTTGGTACCCGCAAGGGGCGCAAGGCTGCGGTCGGGATCGTGGAGGTGGACTGCCTCGGCATATGTCCGAAACAGGCGGTGGTCGTGGTCGATGGCGACCGCGCCGGCGAATGGCTGCTGGTGCGGCCCGGTGCACCGATCGATGCGCTTGCCGTGCAACTCGGTTTGGCGGAGGATGGCGCACGCCCGGTCTGAGCTAGCGTTCTCACCCGACGGCCGCGCCGCCGGCGCTCCATTGGTCTGGTGCTATTCCTCGAATTCCTCGGGCACCGGATCCTTGCCCGAGATGCGCTTGGCGATGGCCTCCGCCTCCGCGGTGGGTAACTGGGCGGCGATCTCGATCGCTTCGCCCGTGATCGGTTCCTGAACCAGTGCTTCCGACAGAGTCTTGCCGTCGACCGAGAAGCTGACGATCTTGCCGACCGCGGCCTTTGTCGCAGTCGCCAGGCGGACGCTGGCGGCAGGGGTGAAGGTGATCCTGATACCGGCCTTGCCGCCCGGTTCGGGGCTGGCGCGGGCATCGACGATATCGGCAGGCGCGAAAGCGACGCCGGCCACGCGCAACTGCGCGGCCGCGGGGGAGGCGACGAGCGCCGCCAGCAATAGCGCGCGGCGGATCATGCGGCGTAACGCTGGGCGGTGGCACGGATCAGTGCGATCATGTTCGGGATCCCCTGGGTGCGGTTGGAGCTGAGCTGGTTCTTCAGATCGAACGGGGCCAATTCGGCCGCGATATCGGTCGCGACGATCTCGTCGGCCGTGCGATCCTGCACCGCCAGCAGCACGAGCGCGATGATGCCCTTGGTGATCGCGGCGTTGCTGTCAGCCAGAAAGTGCAGCCGGCCATCGCCGCCGCGCGTGGGATAGACCCAGACCGAGGCGGAGCAACCGCGGACCAGCGTCGCATCGGTCTTGAGCGCATCGGGCATCGGGTCGAGCGACTTGCCGAGGTCGATCAGCAGACGATAGCGATCGTCCGCATCGAGGAACTCATATTCGTCGCGAACATCGGCAAGGGTCGTCATGCAAGCGCGATAGCAGTGCGCGCGACGGTCGTCATCTGGCGGAAGGTCTTAATTGCCGGTTCGCCAATACTTGAGGTCCAGGTCTGCGCTGGGCGACTGGGAAAGGCATGCGGTGTTGCGCTGGCTCGCCGAAAACGGCGCGGGAGCGACGATCGTTACAGGTCGACCCCGGCCGCGATCGCCTCCAGCTTACGAATTCGCTCCTTGAGGTCGGCAAGCTCGATTCGTGATGCGGTCGACGGGCCGCTGGCAGCGACGGGCTCGCGGCCCAGTTCCAGTTCCATTCGGCGCAGGTCGAGCCAGCCGCGCCAGCCCTTCAGCGCGGCCTGAGTGGCGATCAGCAGCGCGACGATGCCGGCGCCGGCGGCGATCAGCCAGAGAGAGGCTTCGGTCAGCATGGGACAGGCTCCTTCCTCAATCGCGGCCGCGGAGCAATTCGATCTCGTGATCGAGCATCGCGGCACGGTTGTTGGCGTCGGTGGCGATGCGTTCGAGCACGGCGACGCGTTCCTTCAGCGTCCGCACTTCCTCACGCATCCGATCTGTGTCTGGCGAAGCGATCGCTTCCTCATCGTGCCGGTGGCGACGCTTGCCGCGGATCACGCTGGCGAGCGACACGATGCCGACAATCGCCACAACCATTGTAAACGGGTCCATTCGATCCTCCCAAGATCACCGTGTGGACGTTCAGTTGCCCGGCTTGCGGAGCTGCTCGATCTCATGGGTCAGCGCGTAGCTGCCGTCGGTCACGATCCGCTCAACCGTAGCCAGCCGGTCCTTGACCGATCCGATCTCCGCGCGCAGCTGGGCGTTCTCGGTGGTCAGCAGGCGGATTCGTTCGGCCTGTTCGGCATCGGTCTTCGGATAGACGGCCTGCCCCCAGGCACCGTCAAGCGGATAGCCATTCTTGATCCTGAGCCAGGTGGTGACGACCCAACCGGCGATGCCCAGCGCGGCGAGGATTGCGATCGTGGGGCCCATTACCCGGAAGAATTCGATCTTTTCCATCGTGCCGATCCTTGGTGAGTGTTCCGACCGGGGCTCCGCGCGGTTCGACGAACCGCAGGCGGGCTTCGATCAGCGCAGCGAGTCGATTTCCTTGGAAAGCCGGACTGAACTGTCAGTCGCGATCCGCTCCAGCACCGCGATCCGCTCTTCGAGCCGGATCACCTGCTGGCGAAGCTTCTCGTTCTCACTGCCGAGCAGCTCGAACTTGCGGCCCGCGTCCGGTCCATCTGACTTGTAGGTCTTGCCCGACCACTCATCTTCGAGCGCATAACCGTGGCGGGCTCGGATCCAGGTGGTGAGCACCCATGATCCCATCGAAAGCGCGATGATCGCCAGCACGAAACCAGGTCCACCCCAGCCCATGTCCATTCTCCCTTTGTCGTTCGGTCGGTAGCGGTTGACGCTGGGTCAACCGCAAGCCCGGATCAGCGCAGTGCGTCGATCTCGCTGGCCAGCCGGCTGTTGTGGCTGGTCACGTGCAACTCGACATCGGCCAGTCGGCGGTCGATGTCGCGAAAGCGGCTGCGCACGTCGCGGATCGAATTGCCGGGGCGGGCGCGCATCGTCTGCCAGAACTTCTGTTCGGCGCGATCGACATCGTAGAATTCGCGTGGCTTGTCATGGGCCAGCCAGCCCAGGATCAGATAGGCGACCGGCGCAATCGGCCCCAGCGCGAAGATGGTGAGCAGCACCACCCCGACGCGGACCAGCGTCAGATCGAGCCCGGTATAGTCCGCAAGGCCGGCGCAGACGCCCAGGATCTTGCCGTTGCGCTTGTCGAGATAATATTTGGTACGGCGGGCAGACATTGTTCTTCTCCCTTGTTCCCGGCCGGTCGCTCAATAGCGCTCGCGGCGGTAATCCTCGTCGCGCGGAGCGCGGGCGGCATAATCATGGTCGCGCGGATCGCGGCGATAGTCGTCGTCGCGCAGCGGCCGATCCTTCTCCAGGCGCGGGCCCGGCTGCGGATCGCGGGGGGCGGACGGGCGGAAATCCGGATGATCGGCCGCCATGATGCGCTCGATCGTCTGGAGCCGATCCTCGAGCCGACGGGCGGTCTCGTAGAGCTGGTCCATCAACTGCTCGTCCTCGACCGTGACCGATCCCGTCTTCCGCCACTGGGTGATGTAATGGAAGATGATCCACGGCACGCCGATGAAGAGCATGCCGACGATGGCGATCGGCAGGAAGACATCCTCCATCATCGCATCAACCCTCCTTGCTGGTGTCGACCGCCGGGCCACGCAGGGCGCGCGCCTTCAGTGCGGCCAGCTCGGCATCGACCTTCTCGGCGGAGCGCAGCTCCGCGATCTCCTCGTCGAGCGTCTTGGGGGCGGCGCCAAAGCCAGCGGCATCGGCGCGGCCCTCCATGTCATCGACCCGGCGCTCGAGGAGATCGAAGCGGCTGAACGCCTCGTCCATCTTCGGGCCGGCATAGATTTCGCGCATGCGCAGCCGGTTGCTGGCGCTTTCCAGGCGGGTGACGATCGAATTCTGGCGGGCCCGCGCTTCGCGCAGCTTGGCCTGCAGCTTGGCGATGTCGGTCTCGCTGGCCTTCAGCGAATCATCCAGCTCGACGATCTCCTCGCGCAGCCGGTCGGCCAGGTCGGTCGCCTTCTGCTTTTCGACCAGCGCGGCCTTGGCCAGATCCTCGCGGCCCTTGCTCAGCGCGAGCTCGGCCTTCTCGGTCCAGTTGGCCTGGACCGTATCGAGCTTGTCGATCGAGCGGCGCATCTCCTTCTGGTCGGCGATGGTGCGCGCGGCGGACGCGCGGACTTCCACCAGCGTCTCTTCCATCTCCAGGATGATCATGCGGATCATCTTCGCCGGATCTTCCGCTTTATCCAGCAGGTCGGTCACGTTGGCGGCGATGATGTCGCGGGTACGGGAGAAGATTCCCATCATTGATACTCCTTCGAGGAACGGGACGGGGCGGGCAGCCGGGCCATCGATCCTGGTCAGGATCCCGGTCGTGACCGCATTCATCAGTAACGCACCGCGCCGACGAGGCCGGTGGCGGGCGCCTTGACCACGGTGATCGTGGTGCGCGGTTCCGCGGCGCGGGCCGGGCCGACCGCCGCGACCACGCAGGTCGCCGACAACAGCAGCGCGGCGACCGTGGCGGTGGCGATGCGGCGGATGTCGTTGGTGTCGGACGTGGACATGGTGGAAACTCCCTGAACCTCGGTGGTCTATCCCGCCTGTTGTCGGCGGTGATGCCCGATGCTTTGCAGGGTGCGTGCCAATCAGTGGAAATGGCGGAATTCTGCGGCTGGCTACCGATCGCCCGCCGCAAACGCGAAAATATGCTTGCGATGAGTTGGGAAATATCGCCAACAATTCGGCATGGAACGCGAGAATGCTTTCATCGGTCAGTCGATGGCCTTCCTCAATTCGGTCGAGCGCGCCAGCCGTGCCGCCGGACTGAACCGACCAGTCCTGGTGATCGGCGAACGCGGCACCGGCAAGGAACTGGTTGCGGAGCGACTTCATCGCCTGTCGCAGCGCTGGTCGGGTCCGCTCGTGACTCTCAACTGCGCAGCGCTGCCCGAAACGCTGATCGAAGCCGAGCTGTTCGGTCATGAGGCCGGGGCCTTCACAGGCGCGACCAAGCAACGACAGGGCCGGTTCGAGGAAGCGGACGGCGGTACGCTGTTCCTGGACGAGTTGGCGACGCTGTCGTCGGGAGCGCAGGAGAGGCTCCTGCGTGCGGTCGAATATGGCGAGGTCACTCGGATCGGGTCTTCGCGGCCGGTGCGCGTGGACGTGCGGATAGTGGCAGCTACCAACGAGCATCTGCCGCATCTGGTCGAACAGGGCCGGTTTCGTGCCGACCTGCTTGATCGGCTGAGCTTCGAAGTCGTCACGCTGCCGCCGCTGCGTGCGCGCGAAGGTGACGTGCCGGTGCTGGCCGATCATTTCGGGCGGCGGATGGCGGCAGAGCTGGGCTGGAACCACTGGCCGGGCTTCAGCGAGGATGCGGCCGCCATCCTGATGGCGCATCGCTGGCCCGGCAATGTCCGCGAATTGCGCAACGTGATCGAACGTGCCGTCTATCGCTGGGATGACCCCGAACGCCCGATCGCGGAGATCGAGTTCGACCCGTTCGCATCGCCGTGGCGGCCTACCGGTCCCGCAGTGCCGACCGCCCGGTCTATCGAAGCGGCGCCGGAGCCGGCTACAGTGCCTGCAGCGCAGCTCGATGAAAGCGAGCCCGACGATTTGAAGGCGGCCGTCGAGCGTTATGAGCGCGGGCTGGTGGAAAAGGCGCTCGCCCGCTTCCGCTTCAACCAGCGCGCGACCGCCAAGGCACTGGGGCTGAGCTACGATCAGCTACGCCACTGCCTGCGCCGGCACGGTCTGTTGTCGAAGGAAGGCTGAGCTGCGCTTGCACCGTCCGGTGCGGCCTGCCATCCGGTAACAATGGAGACTATCGCCCCAAACCGCGCGCGTGAGACCGCGCCGATCAGCGTGGCGGACCTGTTCACGATCGGCATCGGCCCTTCGAGCTCGCACACGGTGGGCCCGATGCGCGCGGCACAGCGCTTTGCCGAGGCGGCGGCGGCGCGCGGCAAGCCGGTCGGGCTGGGCGTGGCGCTGTTCGGATCGCTGGCGCTGACCGGGCGCGGCCATGCCACCGATACTGCGGTGCTGCTGGGGCTAGCCGGCCACCGGCCTGACACGATCGATCCGGACCGTGTCGACGCGATCGTGGCGGAGATCGGCGCGGGGCGCAGCATCGCGCTGGCCGGCGGCGATCCCGTGCCATTCGATCCGGCGCGCGACCTGGCGTTCCGGATGGGCGAATTCCTGCCTGGCCACCCCAACGCGATGACGCTGGAGGCGCACTACGGAGACGGCGACCGCTTCGCGCAGACCTGGTTCTCGATCGGCGGCGGCGCGGTGGTGCTCGACGGGGCGGAGCCGGTGCGGGCCAACCGGATCGTGCCACACGCCTTCGGATCGGGGGCGGAGATGCTGGCGGTCGCCGAGGCCGAAGGTGTCACGATCGCCGAGATCGTTCGCCGCAACGAGCGGGCCTGGCGCGATGATGCAGAGACCGACGCGTTCCTGGATTCACTGCGCGACGCGATGATGGCCTGCATTGATCGGGGCTGCCGCGGACGGGGCGAACTGCCGGGCGGGCTGAAGGTGAAGCGCCGTGCGCATGATCTGCACCAGCGGCTGATCGCGCGCGGGCCGCGGGCCGATCCTTCGCTGGTGTTCGACTGGGTCAGCCTGTGGGCGCTGGCGGTCAACGAGGAGAATGCCGCGGGCGGCCGTGTCGTCACCGCGCCGACCAACGGCGCGGCTGGCGTGATCCCGGCGGTGCTGCGCTATTACGAGATGTTCGCCCCGGCGCCGACCCGCGAAGGTGGGCGCACGCTGCTGCTGACCGCCGCTGCGATCGGCTTTCTGTACAAGAAGCGCGCGTCGATCTCGGCAGCCGAGATGGGCTGTCAGGGCGAAGTGGGTGTGGCGTGCTCGATGGCGGCGGCGGGGCTGGCGGCGGCGCTCGGCGCGACCCCACGGCAGATCGAGAATGCCGCCGAGATCGGCATGGAGCATAATCTGGGGCTGACCTGCGACCCGATCGGCGGGCTGGTCCAGGTGCCTTGCATCGAGCGTAACACGATGGGCGCGGTCAAGGCGATCAACGCCGCTTATCTGGCGCTGCACGGCGACGGCACGCACATCGTGAGCCTGGACGCCGTGATCGAGACGATGCGCCAGACCGGCGAGGACATGCGTTCCAAATATAAGGAAACTGCACTCGGCGGGCTGGCGGTCAACGTCGTCGAGTGCTGAGGGGGCGATGGCAAGGAACCGGGCATGACGATCATGATCACCGCGTTCGAGGACTCACCCGATCGCGGCCAGGGCCAGGCCCGCGACATGCGCGTGCGGTGGGCGTTGGAGGAAGTCGGGCTGCCCTATGATGTGCGGCTGCTGTCATTCGAGGCAATGAAGGAGCCCGCGCATCTGGCCCGCCATCCATTCGGCCAGATCCCGACCTTCGAGGAGCATGGGTTGGTCCTGTTCGAATCGGGCGCGATCGTGCTCCATCTTGCCGAGCGCCATGCCAGGCTGCTGCCGTCGCAGGATCATGCGCGTGCACGGGCGATCAGCTGGATGTTCGCCGCGCTGAACACGGTCGAGCCGCCGATCGTGGCACGCGAGGCGGCCGGATATCTGGAACAGGACAAGCCCTGGCACGCTGATCGCGAGCCGATCATGGCGGCTCCGGTGCTCGATCGACTGACGCAGCTTTCAGTGAAGCTGGGCGATGCAGAGTGGCTCGACGGCGCGTTCAGCGCGGCCGACCTACTGATGGTAACGGTGCTGCGCCGGCTGGAGGGCGATCCGCTGCTGGCCGGCTTCCCCAACCTGCTGGGCTATGTCGCCCGCGGTGAGGCGCGGCCCGCCTATGCGCGCGCCTTTGCCGGCCAGCGCGCGGTGTTCGAACGGCTGCACGGCTGACCGGCGCGCTGCGAACGCCTGTCGATGTTCGACGTCAAAGCGGCAGGGCGCAGTCCCGACGCGTTGAGGGGTTTGGCCGGGCGTCATCGGATCACTCCGGCACCCGGCCATCCCCCCTCCCGCAGCTCAGGCCGCGAACTGGTTCATCGTGTTGTGGGCGCCGCCGGCCTTCAGCGCGGCTTCCCCGGCGAAATATTCCTTGTGATCATCGCCGATGTCGCTGCCGGACATGTTCTGGTGCTTCACGCAGGCGATCCCTTCGCGGATCTCCTTGCGCTGCACGCCCTTCACATAGCCCAGCATGCCGGCCTCGCCGAAATATTCCTTGGCCAGATTGTCTGTGCTGAGCGCGGCGGTGTGATAGGTCGGCAGCGTGATCAGATGATGGAAGATGCCGGCGCGGGCGGCCGCATCCTTCTGGAAGGTGCGGATCCTCTCGTCCGCCTCGTCGGCCAGTTCCGTGCCGTCATAATCGACCGACATCAGCCGGGCGCGATCATAGGCCGATAGATCCTTACCCTGCTTTTCCCAGGCATCGAACACCTGCTGGCGGAAGTTCAGCGTCCAGTTGAACGAGGGCGAGTTGTTGTAGACGAGCTTGGCATCGGGCACGACGTCGCGGATGCGATCCACCATCGAGGCGATCTGCTCGATGTGCGGTTTCTCGGTCTCGATCCACAACAGATCGGCGCCGTTCTGCAGCGAATTGATGCAATCGAGCACGCAGCGATCGGCGCCGGTGCCCTCGCGGAACTGATAGAGGTTCGACGGCAGCCGCTTCGGGCGGACAAGCTTGCCGTCACGCTCGATCAGCACGTCGCCGCGAAGGGTGGAAAGGTCGGTCACCTCTTCGCAATCGAGGAAGCCGTTATACTGGTCGCCGATGTCGCCCGCTTCGCGGCTGAAGGCGATCTGCTTGGTGAGGCCGGCGCCCAGCGAGTCGGTGCGCGCGACGATGATGCCGTCCTCGACCCCCAGTTCGAGGAAGGCGTAGCGGCAGGCGCGGATCTTGGCGACGAAATCCTCGTGCGGCACGGTAACCTTGCCGTCTTGGTGGCCGCACTGCTTCTCGTCGGAGACCTGATTCTCGATCTGGAGCGCGCAGGCGCCGGCCTCGATCATCTTCTTGGCGAGCAGATAGGTGGCTTCCGCATTGCCGAAGCCCGCATCGATATCGGCGATGATCGGCACGACATGCGTCTGATAGCCGTCGATCGCCTGCTGGATGCGCTGCGCCTCGATATCGTTGCCCGCGTCGCGCGCCTTGTCGAGATCGCGGAACATCAGGCTCAGCTCGCGAGCGTCGGCCTGGCGGAGGAACGTGTAGAGCTCCTCGATCAGCGCAGGGACGCTGGTCTTCTCGTGCATCGACTGATCGGGCAGCGGACCGAATTCCGAACGCAGCGCGGCGACCATCCAGCCCGAGAGGTAGAGATAGCGACGATCGGTGGTGCCGAAATGCTTCTTGATCGAGATGATCTTCTGCTGCGCGATGAAACCGTGCCAGCAGCCAAGCGATTGGGTGTAGGCGGCCGGATCCGCATCATAGGCAGCCATGTCGCGGCGCATGATCGCGGCGGTGTAGCGCGCGATATCCAAGCCGGAGCGGAAGCGGTTCTGCAGCTGCATGCGGGCCACCGCCTCGGCGCTGATCCCGTCCCAAGCGCCGGGATGGCTGCCGATGAGGTTGCCCGCCTTGGCGATCTGTTCCTGATAATTCATTCGAAGACTCCCCGAGTTCATGGGTGAGCCTGTATGTCGATCGACAAGACATGTCAGTTCATAGCCGGCTTATTACGGCGTCTGACTGTTCAGGATCGTGTGCGGATTTCTGTTATCTTGTAAAGATCGCACACGATCTCAACTGGCCAAAAAAAGGGGCGCGAGCCATGCAGACTCGCGCCACCAAGGTTCAGGATTTCCAGAACAGCAGATGCGGCGCGCAGGCGCAAGTGTCGTCGCGCAACGCGTCGTCCCTATTCGGGCAGAAAATCGGGGACCGAGAGATAGCGTTCGCCGGTGTCGTAGTTGAAGCCCAGCACGCGCGCGCTGGGTTCATCCTTCAGCTTGGCGGCGATCGCGGCGAGCGTCGCGCCGGACGAAATGCCGA
Source organism: Sphingomonas canaveralia (assembly GCF_047238125.1). NCBI lineage: Bacteria > Pseudomonadati > Pseudomonadota > Alphaproteobacteria > Sphingomonadales > Sphingomonadaceae > Sphingomonas > Sphingomonas canaveralia. The sequence continues at coordinate 1,706,676 of NZ_JBDFMH010000001.1, read as the reverse complement.
CCAGCATCCCTTCCTCGCGCGCGGCCCGGCGCGCCATATCCTTCGCATCGGCGGGATCGACCTGCACGACGCCATCAAGCAGCTGGGTGTGGAGATTGGCGGGAACGAAGCCGGCGCCGATGCCCTGGATCGGGTGCGGGCCGGGCTGCCCGCCTGAAATCACGGGCGAAAGCGTGGGCTCGACCGCGAAGATCTTCAGATCGGGCCAGGCCTGCTTCAGATGCTGGGCCACCCCGGTGATGTGGCCGCCGGTGCCGACGCCGGTCACCAGCATGTCGAGCGGGGCATCCGCGAAATCGGCCAAGATCTCCGGCCCGGTCGTGCGGATATGGACATCGATATTGGCCGGGTTCTCGAACTGCTGTGGCATCCAGGCGCCCGGCGTCTGTTCGACCAGCTCGATCGCGCGCTCGATCGCGCCTTTCATGCCCTTTTCCCGCGGCGTGAGATCGAAGCTGGCACCATAGGCCAGCATCAGCCTGCGCCGTTCGATCGACATCGATTCGGGCATGACCAGCACCAGCTTGTAGCCCTTGACCGCGGCGACCATCGCCAGCCCGATGCCGGTGTTGCCCGATGTCGGCTCCACGATGGTACCGCCCGGCTGCAGCTTGCCCGAGCGTTCGGCATCCTCGATCATCGCCAGCGCGATGCGGTCCTTGATCGACCCGCCGGGATTGGATCGTTCCGACTTCACCCACACTTGGGCATCGGCGCCGAACAACCGGTTGATGCGGATATGCGGAGTATTGCCGATCGTTTCGAGAATCGAGGCGGCCTTCATGTCGCTTTCTCCTGTCCGGGGGCATCTTCAAGGGTCTGGGGTGGATCGAAACTACGCGCTGCGACGAGTTCGGGAAACCATCGGCTCCACAGGACCGCGATCAGGATCGCGCCGATACCGCCGCCGACGACCGCGGCGACCGGGCCGATCGCGGCGGCGAGGAAGCCCGATTCGGCCTCGCCCAGCTCATTCGATCCCGAGATGAAGAGGGTTGAGACCGCGCCGACGCGGCCGCGCATCGCATCGGGGGTGTGCAGCTGGATCAACGACTGGCGGACATAGACCGAGACCATGTCGGCCGCGCCCAGCAGCGCCAGGCAGCCGAGCGCGATGCCAAGCCCGCCCGGCAGGAACGGAGATAAGCCGAAGCCCACCGTCGCGCCGCCGAAGATCGCCACCGCGACCAGCAGCTTGGGGCCGACATCGCGGCGCAGCGGATTGAACGAGAACCAGGCGGCAACCAGCACCGCGCCGATCGCGGGCGACAGCCGCAGCAGGCCGAGCCCTTGCGGGCCCACGGCAAGCAGATCGCGCGCGTAGATCGGCAGCATCGCCGTCGCCCCGCCCAGGAGCACCGCGAACAGATCGAGCGAAAGCGCGCCGAGCACCAGCCGGTTGCGGCGGACATAGGACAGGCCTTCGACCATCTGCGCCCAGGGGTTGCCCTTGCGATCGAGCGTGGTGACGGCGACCGGGCGGATAAGCAGCAGAGCGACGAACGCGATCGCAAACAGGGTGGACGCGACGAAATATGGCGTGGCGGGATCGATCGCGTAAAGGAAGCCGCCGCTGGCAGGACCGAAGATCGCGCCGACCTGCCACGCGATCGACGACATCGCGATCGCGCTGGGCAGGACCGCGGGCGGCACGAGATTGGGGGCGAGCGCCTGCAGCGCAGGGCTGGCGAAGGCGCGGCTGACGCCGAGCAGCGCGGCGACGACGAACAGCGTGGTCAGCGTCTCGGTGCCCGCATAGGTCGTCCAGGCGAGGGTGGCCGCGCATCCGGCTTCGAGCAGCACTGCCGTGCGCGCGATCCAACGGCGATCGATCCTGTCCGCCGTCCACCCGACGACCAGGGTGAGCAGCAACAGGGGCACGAACTGGACGACGCCGATCAGGCCGAGCTGGAGCGCCGCATCGCGGGTGCCCATCGTCCGCCGCGCGATATCATAGACCTGCCAGCCGATGACGACGACCATGGCGTTCTGGGCGAGCGTGGTCGCAAGGCGCGCCGCAAAATAGCTGCGGAAATCGCGAAAGCGGAAAGGGTGGGGCGGTCGATCCATGCCGACCGTCATCTAGGGTGCGGGGGGTGGTGCGGCAATCGCTAGCGTATCGCCTGCCAGCGCGTGACGAACAGACGCTGGTCGTTATCCGGCTGGATCTCGGCACGCCCCACCGGGCGGCCGGCGGCGGCCAGCCCGGGCACCGTATCGGGCCGCCCACGCCCGACCACGAAGGCGTCGCCTTCGTATTGCAGCAGCGCCTGCGCCTGTATTTCCGTGATCGTGCCATCCACCGGGAAATCGGCGGGCCAGGTTTCCGGCATGGGCACGGTACGCAGGCGCAGCGCGCAGGCATCCGGTGGGCAATAGTGGCGGAGCATGAACATCATGCCCTTGCCCTGCACCATCACCAGTGCATCGGGATCGCGCGTGCGGATCGTCTCCACTGCCGTGCGCCAGCCATCGTCGGGCCGATGCGCCCAAGCGACCAGCCCCCAGGTGCTGAGCGCGAGCGCGACGGCCAGCGCCGCCGCGAACAGTCGCCGGTCCGCAATGCCGCAGATGCCGATCGCGACGATCGCGACGAACGGACCGGACGCCCAGAAGATCGTGCGCGGCAGGAACACGGGCGTCACCAGGCTCATCGCCATTAGCAGCGCGCCCGCCAGCAGCACGACCAGCGGCAGCAGCAGGCCGGGCGTGCCGCGCAGCCGCCAGCAGCCCGCCAGAAAGGCGATCAGCGCAAGCGGCAGCGAGATCAGCCGGCCCCAACCGATCTGCCAGGGGATCAGCGTCTGCACGCTGGCCTTCAGCGCCACCGGCAACGTCGTAGGCTCGATCCACGAGATCGTCTTGGGAGCCATCGCCTGGAGATAGGAGATGCGACCCCACCAGCCCCAGGCGATCAGCACGACCAGGTTCGCCGCCGCCCAGATCAGGAGGAATCGCAGCGGCTTGCGCTGCCAGAGCAGCCAGGCGAACATACCGAAGCTGATCGCGATCGGCACAAGCACGCCGGTGGTATGGGCATAGGTCGCGAGGGTGCAGCCCGAGATATAGATCGCCACACCGATCGCATCGCTGCGGGATCGTGTATCGGTCGCGCGGAGGAAAAGCTGCGCGCCCCAGATCGCGGTCAGCGCGGCACCGTGCAGCAAGATATAGCCGCGGACCTGCTGGCTGTAGAGGACATGCTGTTGCGAGACAGCTAGCAGTGCGGCGGCGACGAGACCGGCCCGCGCCCCGCCAGCTGCCTTCGCGATCAGATAAACGAGCGGGATCCCCGCCAGTCCGACCACGACCGACAGCAGCCGTGCCGCGAGATCGGTCGGCCCGAACAGTGCCTGCCAGCCCTTGAGCATGGTGTAGTAAAGCGGCGGATTGGTTTCCCGCAGCATCCAGTCCGACCAGAGCAGCGCCAGCGGCCGTTCGGCGAACTTCAGCGAGGCGATCTCGTCGGTCCACAGCGAATAGCCGATATCGACCAGCCGCGCCGCGATCGCGATCGCGAGGATCGCCAGCAGCCAAGGCCAAGCGCGGATCGCCGGGGCCGCGCCGTTCGCTGGCGTCAAGCGACCGTCTCGACCGTATCCGTGGCGGCCACGCGCTTGCGCTTCCGGTTCCATACCAGGCTGCTGGCGGCGCCGAAGTTGAACACGGCCCCCATCAGCGCGCCGACGATGCCGGCGATCGACCAGCTGTTGAACCGCTGAATTGCCAGATCCGCCACGCCGACATTGGCGACCGCGCCGATGCTGCAGACGATGCAGAAGATGGCGAGACCAACGAAGAAGCGGTGGCCGACCAGCCGGCGATCCCGATAGGTGACTTCGTTGTTCAGCGTGAAGTTGAAGATCATCGCGCCCATGATGGCCAGCGACTGTGCGGTCAGGAAGCCGAAGCCTGCCGACTTGCCTGCGAACAGGATCGCCATGTGGACGAACAGGCCAAGCCCGCCGACCGCGGCGAACAGCACGAAACGGCCCGGGATCAGCCCGCGGGTCAGCTTCTCGATCAGCAGATACGCGAATTCCGCCAGCACGGTGAGGCTGATCTTGCTCTCGCCCTCGCGCCGGTCGCGGAAAGTATAGGGCACTTCACCGATCTTCAGCGGGTGCGGCGACGAACTGATGATGTCGAGCAGGATCTTGTAGCCCTGCTGCGAAAGGCCGTAGATCGCGTTGGTGAAGGCGCTGCGGCGGACCATGAAGAAGCCGCTCATCGGATCGCTGGTCTGATCGCCGACGATCAGGCGGCTCATCCGGGTGGCGAGATCGCTCATCTTCTGGCGCTTCTCGTCCCATTCGCCGACCCCGCCGCCGCCGGCATAGCGGGTGGCAACGACCAGATCGCACTGCTCGTCGCGCAGCTTGGCCAGCATCTTCGGCAGGATGCGCTCGTCATGCTGGAAATCGGCATCCATTACCGCGATCACATCGGCATTGGCGCCAAGCGCGCCTTCGATCACCGCGGACGACAGTCCGCGCCGGCCGATCCGACGCAGGCAGCGCACGCGCGGTTCGGACTGGGCGACACGGCGCACCTCGTCGAACGTGCGATCGGGGCTGTCGTCATCGACGACGATCATTTCCCACGGAACATCGCCCATGGCATCGCGCACCGCGGCGACCAGCGGTTCGACATTGGCGCGTTCGTTGAAGCTGGGGACGACGATGGTGAGCGCAGGCGGCGCGAACAGCGGCGGCACCGCTAAGGCCGGCGTGGCCGCCTGGCCCGACAGATCTGCCACGTGATTCACGTCCGTCTCCGCAAACTGCCGGTTCGCAGCGGATCAATCATATCGGCATTGGATTGTCAATTATGTTGTGCGATGCATCATAAAGGATGAATATTAATGGTTGACGCCGACAGGAGGCCGGTCTGCCCTAAACACACGATCATGACCGGAGAAGCGATTGAACCGATGCTCGGAAGTGAGCGGGTTATTCTTAGTGACATGGTGTGATTTCATCAGCTGAAGAGATTAAGATATGCCATTCTTTCCGAAATAGGATGCAAGAGCGGGCTGCCAGCGTCAATTTCGGAGGCGGCACTGTGGTTCATCATGTTCGCAGTTGCAACGTAAAGGCCTGTGGGTTAGCAGGCGGCGGCGGGTCCACCGCCTGTCGCAATTGGAGTCAAGATGCCTGCTCGTCCCAAACGGCCGGCCCGGATGGCGGCGTCGCTGGCGATCGCGGCGGCGATCAGCACCGCCTGTTCCAATGCGACGGCAGCGCCACAGCTGGACAGCCTGCCCGAGCGGCTGGATCTGCCCGCGGCGACCGATGCCGTGACGCTGCAATGCATCGCCCCCGATGCGACCGATCGCACCGTGCGGCTGGAACGCAGCTTCGTCGAGACGTTCGATCGTTATCCCGAGCCTGCGCGCTGGGAACCGCATTTCGACGGGCGCTACGACTGGCCCGTCAAGCGCTGGCTGGCGGGCAACAAGGAGCAGCAGATCTATGTCGATCGCCGCTATCCCGGCAGCGGCAAGGCGGGGCTGGGGATCGACCCATTCTCGGTGGCGGACGGCCGGCTGACGATCACCGGCGACAAGGCCCCCGACGCCGCGCTGCCGTTCCTCTACGGGCAGCGCTACACATCCGGTCTGCTGACGACACGGCGGTCGTTCACACAGGCCTATGGCTATTTCGAAATGCGCGGCCGGATGCCGGCGGGGCAGGGCGTATGGCCCGCCTTTTGGCTGCTGCCGGAAAATGTGAAGCGCCCCTATCCCGAGATCGACATCATAGAGATGAAGGGGCGTGAGCCGATGACGGTCAACCAGACCGTTCATTATGGCGCCGCCGGCAGCGATGCGCACCGCTATGCCGCGTGCAAGCAGACGGTGGCGACCGCCACGTCCGAGATGCATAATTACGGCGCATTGGTGGAGGCGGACCGGATCACCTTCTATATCGACCGCGTGCCGGTGGGCACGATGGCGGCCCCGCCGACTACCGACCAGAAGCTTTACATGCTGCTGAACCTGGCGCTGGGCGGCGCTTATGGCGGTGCCATCGATGCGACCACCCAATTGCCGGTGCGCATGCAGATCGACCATGTGGTGGCCTATCGGCTGGCGACGCCTGCGGAGGCGCCCAGGCCGTGACTGCGCCCGCGCCGGAAGTGACCTTCTATCCCGACGTCCGCATGAACCCCTATCTGGCGATCGTGGCCGAAGGGTTGCGCGCGCTGGGGGCGACCGTGCATTTCGGCCGCGCGCCGAATGAGGGCGGGCCGCACACCATCCTGCATATCCACTGGGCCGAGGGGATCGCGCTCGGCCGGTTCGCGCGGCGCAGCCTGATCGCAATGCGGCTGGGCTTCCTGGCGCTCTACCTGAGGATCCGCGCAGTGAAGGCCAAGGGCGGCGCGATCGTATGGACCGCGCACAATCTGCGCCCGCACGAGGCCAGCGGCGGCCGGCGCGGCCGGCTGGTCGACCGCTGGCTGGCCAAAATCTACGCGCAGGCCGATGGCGTGACGTGCATGTCCGATATTTCGGCCACGCAGGTGGCAGCGCTCTATCCGGAGTTGGCCGATCGGATCCGCGTGATCCGCCACCCCGACTATCGCGATCATTATGCGACGGTCGGCACGGGCGCCGGGCTGCCCGCGGCGGTGCCGGCGGGCGCGACGGTGCTGGCAATGGCGGGCATCGTCCGCCCCTACAAGCGGATCGAGCAGACGATCGCCCGCTTCGCCGAGATCGCGCGCGAGGACGAATGGCTGGTGGTGGCGGGCGCCTGCTACGATCCGGCGCTGGCGGCACGGATCACCGCGCTGGCGGAGCGGACGCCGCGCGTTGTGGTGCAGCTGGGCGAGCTCAGCGATGCCGACTATGCCGCGCTGGTGGCCGCGGCGGGCGTGACACTGGTGATGCAGGACGGTCTGCTCAACTCGGGATCGCTGATCTCGTCCTTGTCACTGGGCACGCCGGCGATCGCGATCGAGGTGCCGGCCAATCGCGAACTGGCGGGGATCGTGGGCGCAGGCTGGCTGACGCTGATCGACGATCTGGACGGGCCCGGCTTGCGCATCGCGATCGATGGCGCGCGGCGCGGCGTGGCCGGCGCGCCGCAGCTGGAGGCGTTCGATCCGGCGCGGGTGGCGCGGCAGCATCTCGATCTCTATCGCGCGGTGCTGGCGGGGCGGGAGGCGGCATGAGCGGGGCGGACGACAGCTGGGCAGTGGGTCTCGCCACCTACAGGCGGCCGGACGGGCTGGCACGGGTGATCGACCATATCGGCCGGGCGGCTGCGCGACTGGGGCGGGTGCCCGCGCTGATCGTGGTCGACAATGACGGCCAGGATCCGGCGATCGCGGCGCTGGCGGCGGAGCGGGCGGCGGCGGCCGGGCTTGTGCTGCACTTCATCGTCGAGCCGACCCCCGGGATTTCCGCCGCGCGCAACGCCGTGTTCGCCAAGGCGGATGCGATCGGCGCGCGCTTCATGGCGATGATCGACGATGACGAATGGCCGGCGGACGACTGGCTGACAGCGCTCGACGCGCGCCGGCGCGAGACGGGTGCACATATCGTGGGCGGGCCGGTGACGCCGGTGTTTCCGGACAACGCGAAGGCGCTGGAGCGGATCGCGCGCTGGTGGTCGGTCCAGCCGCAGCTGCTGGAGGGCAAGCCGTTCGTGTTTTGCACATGCAATTTCCTGATCGATCTGGCGGCAGTGGCGGATATGCCGCGCCCGCTGTTCGATCCGCGCTTCGGCCTGAGTGGTGGGGGCGATACCGTGTTCTTCCGATCGCTATTCTATGCCGGGCATCCGATGGCCTGGGCGGATGCGGCCTTGGTCTATGAGGAAGTGCCGCCGTCGCGCGCGTCGCTTGGCTGGATGCGGCAGCGTCGCTACCGGGTGGGTAATCATGCCGTGAACTGGGAAGTGCGCGACCAGGGCCGCGCCAAGGCGCTCGCCAAGACGATGGGGCTGACCGCGCGGCTGGCCTTCTATCCGCTGCTGGGGCGCGAGCCCGAGGCGCGGATGACCGGCTGGCTGCTGGAGGCGGAAAAGGTGCGCGGCCGCTGGAACGCGCATCGCGGCGCGCTCTACATGGAATATGCCCGCGCCGACGCGCCCGCCAACGAAAAGGCCTGCCGTTGAGCCAGCCGCCGCCGGCACCCCGGCGCGGGGTGCGCGGATCCGCCTTCGCCGCCCGCGCCTTCGCCATGATCGAAGGCGGCGGACTGGGCCGCTTCCTGGCGGCCATGGGGCCGACCGGCTTCGCGCTCGGCCTGCAGTTCCTGGCGTTCGCGATCACCGCGCGCGGACTGGGGGTGGAAGCGTTCGGCCAATATGCGGCGATCACCGCGCTGGCGGCGATCGCAGTCGAGTTCGTGGGGTTTGGCGGCGCCGATCTGCTGGTGCGGGCGGTGGCGCGCGATGCCGGCCGCTTTCCCGGCTATTTCGGCAACATGCTGCTGCTGATCGCGATGACGCTCGTGCCGGTGGCGCTGGTTGCGCTTTGGATCGCGATCTTCTCGGTCCAGTCGACGATCACGGTCGGTCTGCTGGCGCTTGCGCTGCTGACCGAGATCATGGTCGGGCGCGTTTCGTCGTCGGTCGAATTGGCGATGGTGGCACACGGCCATGTTTTCGCCGCGAGCTGTGTTCGCGTGGCGACGGCCGGCACGCGGCTGATCGCGGCTGCACTCTACTTCCTGCTGGCGAGCGGGCTGGATGGCTGGATCTGGGTGGTGGCGACGCAGGCAACCTTGCTGTCGCTGGCTCTGCTGATCGTCGCGACCCGGCGCTACGGCAGGCCCGCCTTCCGGCTCCAATCCGGCGAGTTCAACACCGGCTTCGCCTTTGCCGTCAACCAGTCCGCGCGTGCGTTGCAGGGCAATGTCGATCGGGTGGTACTGTCGCGTTTTGCCGGGGATGCTGCCCTCGGCACCTACGCTGCGGGCACGCGGGTGATGGCGATCGGCGTGTTCCCGATCCAGGTGATGACGCGCATCCTCTATCCCGAATTCTTTCGGCGCGGGGCAGGCGGGTTGGCGGCGGCGCGGCGCTATGCGGTCAGCAAGGTGCCGGTAATGCTGGCGACAGGATTGATGTCGGCCGGCGCGGTTGCGGCCGTGGCTCAGCTTCTGCCGTTCGCGCTGGGCCGTGATTTCGCCGAATCGCGCTGGGTGGCGATGTGGCTGGCGCTGTCTTTGCCGCTGATGTGCCTGCAATACCTAGCGGCGGACGCGCTGACCGGCGCGGGGTTCCAGCATGTCCGTGCGATGATCTATGCGGCGGCCTCGATCGGTTTCGCGGCCGTCGTCGCGACGGGTGCGCGTCTCGGCGGGGTGCCCGGCCTGATCGCCGCCTATCTCGGCGCGCATGCTCTATTCGCGATCATCCTCTGGGCGACGGCGTTCCTGATGCGCGACGGTGGCGAAGTGGAGCGAGCCGATCTAGACGAGCCCGCATGACCGACCAGACTGTCGCTGCAAGGCGGCCAAGCATCGCCGTGCTGCTGCCCTGCTACAACGAGGAACGCGCAATCGCGGGCACGGTGGCGGCGTTCCTCGCCGCGCTGCCCGATGCGCGCATCTATGTGTACGACAACAACAGCCGCGACGGCACGGTGGCGGTCGCGCGCGCGGCCGGCGCGATCGTGCGGACCGAGCGAATGCAGGGCAAGGGCCATGTCGTGCGGCGGATGTTCGCCGATATCGAGGCCGACATTTACGTGCTGGCCGACGGCGACGAGACCTATGAGGCGGCCGCGGCCCCCGCGATGGTCGGACAACTGTGGGACGAGCAGCTCGACATGCTGGTCGGCGCGCGCCAGTCCGAAGTCGAGGCGGCGTATCGCCGCGGCCATCGCCTCGGCAATGCGCTGCTGACCGGAATGCTGGCGCGGCTGTTTGGGCGGAGTTTCACCGACATATTGTCGGGCTACCGGGTATTCTCGCGCCGGTTCGTCAAGAGCTTCCCGGTCCTGTCCGAAGGGTTCGAGATCGAGACCGAGATCAGCGTGCACGCGCTGGAATTGCGAATGCCCGTGGCCGAGCGGATCACGGCTTATGCAGCGCGGCCGGAAGGATCGGTATCCAAGCTTTCCACCTATCGCGACGGCTGGCGGATCCTTCGAACCATCCTGACGCTGTTTAGGATCGAGCGGCCGGTGCTGTTCTTCGGTGCGATCGGCGGGGCGCTGGCGCTGGTGGCTGCGATCCTGGCGCTTCCGCTGCTGCTGACCTATCTCGAGACCGGCCTGGTGCCGCGCTTCCCGACTGCGATCCTGGCGATGGGGCTGGTCACGCTGGCGGTGCTCAACATCTTTTGCGGACTGATCCTCGATACGGTGGTGCGCGGCCGCAGGGAGACGCGGCGGCTGGCCTATCTCGCCTATCCCGCCCCGCGCAGCGATGCAGGATAGGCTGCGCGAACCCGGTCGATCGCCGCCTTGCTGGCCGGGTGCGCGAAGATGAAGTTGTTCACATAGTCCGCGCTGCGGGCCGCCCCGACCCCCTTGATCTGATCGACCCGCTGGAAGGTCGCCGGATCATAGGCTTCGAACGGGCGCAGCGCGCCCCGATGCAGGAAATGGCCTTGATAGCCTAGCGTTGAGAAGAAGCTGGCCATTCGCGCAACTCCGCCGACATTGTGGCGTTCCTCGCACTCCACGATGCAGATCGGGTGCAACTGGTCGAGCGTCGCGCGACCACCCTGAAGCACCGCCAGTTCATGCCCTTCGACGTCGATCTTGACCAGGTTGACCGCATCCAGCCCGAGCGCATCGATCGTGGTGAGCGGTACGTCGACCTCGCGGCTGGCGAAGCCGGGATTGGCATCGCCCTGCAGCGATGACCGGGTCGCCACATCGCGCCCGTTCAACATCGGAATCGACAGCCGCGCCATCCCCTCATGATCCGACAGCGCCTTTGCGACCACCGTGCCGCGCGGTGCCAACACCCGGCGCAATGGGGCGGCTAGCGCAGGATTGGCCTCGACCGCATAGACGTGGCGGCAATAGCCCAGCGCGTGCAGCGCATAGGCCCCGTCATTGGCGCCGACATCAAGAAAGTCGTGCGCATCGTCGCAAAGCAGCGGGATCAGCGCCAGCTCGGGCTCCCCGTGCGCGAGCTCATATTGCAGCACGCGCTGCGCATGATGGCGCGGTCCCGCAAGGTTGCGGGCAAGCGCCCGGAAGCGTTCCGTCCAGGCCATCCGCAACCCCCATCGCGGCGTGTCGGGGGCAGGCTATCCCAAGCGGGGGGCGGGTCAAGCCCCCCGCATCCGTCACAATACGAAGTCGGTCGCCAGCAGCGGCGGATTGCCATGGAGGCTGACGACGACCATGAAATCGGCCACGCGGTCTCCGTTGACGTCGCCCAGCACCATGTGGTTGGTGCCGCTGACCTGATCACGCAGCTGTCCCGCGACACCGGTGAAGGCGCCGGTGCCGATCCAGCTGAACGCCTGGTTGCCAGCCGCCAGGCTGTTGGCGTCGATCCCGGTCAGATCGATCCGGTCGCCTTCCGAACGCACCAGATCCTGGATCTTGTCCGCCGTCGCGAACGTGTTGCCGGTGTGAGTGATGTCGATGATCGAAAAGGTGTCGCGCCCGGCACCGCCCTGATAGGTATCGGCGCCCAGGCCGCCATCGAGCTGATCGTTGCCGTCGCCGCCGCGCAGGAAATCGTTGCCCAGCCCGCCGACGAGGCGATCATTGCCGCCATTGCCGTAGAGGATGTCGTCGCCGGCGCCGCCGTCCAGATAGTCGGCCGCGTTCATGCCCGTCAGCGTGTTGCCGAGTGCATTGCCGGTAACCTGGCCGCCGTTAGCGAGCGTGCCGCCGCGCAGCGCATTGCCCTGCAGAACGAGCCGCTCGACATTGGCGGGAAGATTATAGTCGACGCTGGAATAGATGATGTCCTGATCGGACCCCGCCTGCTCGATCACGACGTCGGACTTGTTGTCGACAACGTAGGAGTCGTTGCCCGCGCCGCCAATCATGGTGTCCGCACCCGCGCCGCCGTCGATCCAGTCATTGCCGCCGCCACCCGTCAGACGGTTGGCCATGGCATTGCCAGTGATGCTGTTGGCCAGATCGTTGCCGGTGCCATTGATCGCCGATCCGGTCAGGATCAACTGCTCGAGATGCGCGCCGAGCGTATAGTTGATCGATGAATAGACGACGTCGGTGCCCTGATCGGCCAGCTCGACCACGACGTCGCGGACATTATCCACCTCATAGGTGTCATTGCCCATGCCGCCGATCATGCGATCGGCGCCATAGCCGCCGAACAGCGTGTCATTGCCGTCATAGCCCGTCAGGACATTGTCGAGCGCATTGCCTTCGATCCGGTTGGCCAGCGCATTACCGGTGCCGATCTTGGCCAAGTCCTTCAGCGTCATGTTCTCGACATTCGCCGGCAGCACATAATCGCTCTCGGCCGTGACATGATCGATGCCGCCGTTCGCCGCCTCGTGGATCCGGTCCTGCGGCGTGATGATCGTGAAGCGATCATTGCCCGCGGTGCCGGTATATTCCCAGAACTTCGCAGGGGCCGTCGTACCGCCGGCCGCGAGGCCGGCCGGCAGATTGTCCAGGCTGTATGCGCGGACATAGTCGATCTTCACTTCGGCACCGTCGAAATCGTTCGGCACCGATGAATCGAGCGCGAGGTTGATCAACAGATACATCGGACCGTGCATGTCGCCCGGCGTATCGATGCTGCGCACAGCGACCCCGTCGAGATACCAAGTCACCTTCTCGGCCGTCCACAGCACGCCATAGGTGTGGAAGCCGGTCGCCAGGTCCGGCTGGTAGATCCAGCTGCCGGGCGCCTGGTGAGTGCCGGTCGAGTAATCATGCGCGTTGACCGTGGTATAGTCGGTCCCGCGGCTCTCCATCACGTCCAGTTCGGAACCGTTGGTGCCGGTGGTGTACAGCCAGAAGGCCGGCCACGCGCCCTTTTCAGCGGGCAGTTCCATGCGGGCTTCGAAATAGCCGTAGGTCTGCGTGAAGCTGTTGCGGGTGGTGAGCAGGCCCGAGGTATATTTGTAGCCGTACAGCGCATCCTGCATGCCGACCGGCGTGGTATCCGCCTCGATGGTCAGGATGCCGTTGTTCACGCTGAACGGATTGATGTTGATGTCGACCCCATTGCGGCCGGTCATCTCGGTATCGACGTAGATCTGCTTCTCGCCGTTGGTGGACAAGGTGCGCGCCATCGGGGCGTTGCGATCATTGCCCCAGCCATAATCGGTCCGCCACGTGCCACTGGCGAGGCCATCCCACAGGCTCAGGCTGTCGAAATTATCCTCGAAGGTCTTGGTCAGGCCCGAGGGATCGAACGCCAGCAGAAAATTGTCGGCAGTGAAGTCCGCGACACGGGTGCCGGTGAACTTGATCGCGGCATCGGGTGCCAGCGTCAGGACGACATCGCTGCCCGACTGGGTGAGGGCGGCGCGGACATCGTCGAAATCCTGGAAGCCGGTGTAACCCGCGAGCCGCACCGTATCCGGCGATACTGCCGTGCTGCTGCTGGCGCCGGTGCGGAAATCGGTGATGACATCATAGCCGGAGCCGCGATTGAATTCGAACCGATCACCGCCGCCGCCGCCGGTCAGCACGTCGTTGCCCGCGCCGCCCTCGATCTGGGAGAAGCGACCGTCGCCCTTGATGTAGTTGTCCTGCGCGTTGCCGACCACGCCAGGAGCCCAGCCGACGATGATGTTCTCGATATTGGGCGCGGCCACATAGCTGTACGACAGCCAGACAGTGTCGATCCCGCCGTCGTCGAGCTCGACGATGCGGTAGGAATTGTTGACGCCATAATATTGATCGTCGCCGCCGCCACCGGCCAGCGTATAGTTGCCTACGCCAACCGAAAAACCTTCATGTTGATTTGTACCCGTAACGGTCGAATTGACTAGGGACGTTGCCGTATACGTCACGCGCGACCAGGTGCTGGCCGCGAGAGTCTTTCCGAAGTAGTTGATGATCGCCATGAATCTCGCGCCTCGATCCTGATTTCGAGGCCAAAATGGCGGTCGGCTATTCAGATAAGGTAATGCAGCGCGGTTGACGCGGCCTTTACCTTGGCAGGCCGCGGGAAAGCGCGGGGCGGGGCGGCCGGATTAGAGCTTTTCGAAGGTCACGGAGGCTCGCGAATCGGATCGCGGGCCGCGAATCTTAATCAGCCGAGCAATCTCGGACCGTTGGCCGGCTGAAGCTCGGGCTTGAGATTGATTGGCGCTGGCGCGGGCTGCGGCAGACCTTCGGTATCCCGTCCGGCTGCAGTCGCCGAAAGATAGCCGGCATAGGTCGCGACGAGGAACACCATGTTGAGCCCGAGGCTGAAGACCTCACGGGTCTCGGCAAAGCCCAGCGCGAACATCGAGAAGGCAACCGAGCCGGCGACGAGCGCCTCGCGACGGTCGCTGCTGAACGGCAGCAGGAAAGCCACGCGGCCGACCGTGACCAGGAAGACAAGCAATCCGATCGCGCCGGTTTCGCCGAAGATGGCGATGAACATGTTGTGAGGCGAAGTGATCCGCCCGAGATAGAGCTGGCTGATGGTGAGATCGATCGTCGTGATCGACAATTCGGTGAAGGATCCGGGGCCGGTACCCAGCACCGGGTGATCCAGCGCGCGATCCAGCCACGTCGACCAGATCGTGGTCCGGCCGGTCAGCGTCGGATCGCGGCCGAGCGCTTCGAGCAACGGCTGCAGACCTGCGATCACCGCGCCGATCCCGGCAGCGATGCCGACGATCAGAATCAGGGCTTTCGCGCCCGCCGGCATCGAGAATCGCCGAAGCCCGAGCACGACGCCGAGATAGCCGGCGAGCGCGATCATGCTGAGCCAGGCGCTCTGCGCGTTTGAGAAAACGACCAGGACGATCGCCAGCGCCACGCCCGCCAGCCGCACGATCAGCCGCAGGTCGGGCGCCAGCACCGCCCAGAGCGCCCCGAACAGGCAGATCGGGCCGACCGTGTTCTTGGAATTGAACAGGCCGCGCCACGCATCGCCCAGGATCGCGCGGCCATCGGCCATGGTGCCGATTTCCGGCAGCGCGACGGCCGCCGCAATCGATGTGGCGATCATGATGGCGTAGAGCCAGAACAGGAAGCGCAGCATCGTCCGCTGGCTGAGTTCCGCGCCGATCACTGCCGCGGCGAGCACGCCGAACAGCCAGAAAATGAGCGATCGTGCGGCACCGATCGGCCAGACGCCGACCGCGCCCGCGATCACGCCCACGATGAAATAGGGCATGACCATGCCCATTGCGCGTCCCGCTGTGGATGGCGTCGGCCGAGCGAAGTGCAAAGCCGCTGCAAGCAGGATCGCAGGCCACATCAGATAGCGGACATAGACGCGGATATCGATCGCGATCGGCTGGCCTTCGAGGAACAGGTAGTTGCTGAACATCATCACGACCCAGCCGAGCAGCCCCGCATAGGCGAAGGCCCGCAAGCCAGTCGCATGGGTCATAAGCGGGGATGCGTCCGACCCGTCGTGCGTCGCACCCGACGGGGCGGCCATCGCCGGACGCACGTCCGTCGGCGGGGCATCCGCAACGCGGATATGGCCGAGATCACCAAGCATCGTGACCATGCACGCTCCCAACAAGCCGGACCACGCGACAGCGGTCCTGCCTGCCGGCATCTACATCCCCCCGGTCCAGCCGCCAACCCGCGCTCGGTTCCGGTCACCATCTTTGCGCCTTACCTTGGCGCGACGAGCCCTTTACAAGGCGCTAACCGCGCAGATGGCGTTGCGCGCAAAGCGGGGATGAGATGGAAACCGTTTTCGATTGGCTGGCCGTGGCGATCTTCGCCGGTATCGTGGTGCTGTTCCTGCAGCGATCGATGATGGATGATCCGCGTGACGGGGGGATCCTGGCCTATCTGCCGCCATGTGTCGGCTGCGCACTTGCCAATTATGCGGGCAATGAGGGGCAGCCGATCATCGCGATCGTCGTATTCGCCGCGACGCTGGCCTACATCATTTTCATCCTGAAGCCGTTCCCCGCCACCCCGAAGTGACCCCACCGAACGGCCGAAACCTGATCGCGACTCGCGAGGCGCGGCGACGGGCGCGTCGTCGCTGGGAAAGGGCGCGTGCGCGTCCGATCGGTGGGACGACCGATTTGCGCGGGCAAATGTCTCGATTTGATACCCGCCATACGCCCTCCAGTGCGATTCATCACTGTATCGCCAATCGAATCGGCCTATGTTGCGCCGCGGCGTCGCTGCCTCGGTTTGGGGGAATGATCCAATGCGGCCGTTGGTCTGGGAAGAGAGGGCGCGGGTACGCGCGGATGTCTATGTCCGCCCCGACGCGATTCCACTGACCAGTCGCCACCAGCATATGATCCGGGCCTGCGACATCATCCTGTCGGCGATCGGGCTCGTGATCTTGGCGCCGATCATGTTCGTAATCGCCATGATCGTGCGGGCAACGGCACCGGGGCCGATCTTTTTCGCGCAGCGCCGCGTCGGCGCGGGCGGCCGCATCTTCGATTGCTACAAGTTTCGTACGATGCGGATCGATGCGGAGGCGCGGCTTCACGAATTGCTCTCCAACGACCCCGCGGCTCGCCAGGAATGGGAGAGCAGCCACAAGCTGCGCAATGATCCGCGCATCGTCGGCGTGGGCAAATTCATGCGTCAGAGCAGCCTCGATGAGCTGCCGCAGCTCTGGAACGTGCTGCGCGGTGATATGAGCTTGGTCGGCCCACGGCCGATCGTCATGGCGGAGGTGCCCCGGTATGGGCGCTACTTCTCCGCTTACTGCGCAGTGCGGCCCGGGATCACCGGTCTCTGGCAGATCAGCGCGCGCAACACGTGCAGCTATCGGCGCCGGGTCGCGTACGATGTTCGTTTCAGCCGTGGTGTATCGCTGCTCCTGTACCTGCGCATTCTTGTCCTGACGGTACCGGCGGTTCTTCTCGTCCGCGGAACCTGACCGGCGACGCGCAGACCGAACCCATATTCACGGTCGAGCGTTTCACTTCGAGCGATGTCCACGGGGCAATTCGCAGGAGCGGAGTGATGACGACGTTTCAGTCAACAAGATTGTCATTCGGGCGGGGGCGCCACGCGGCCGCGACGTCCGAGCGACACCTGGATCCATTGGCACCGGCCAGAGGCTTCGCTCTCGCCACGACGATCGCAGTCTCGGTATGGGCAGCGCTGTTCGGGCTCTTAGTCTGACGACAGCCGATTCTCCGTATTAACCTGATTTTCTGAACCTCAGACCTAAGCATCCGCGTCGAACCGGCTGCTGGGG
Source organism: Sphingomonas canaveralia (assembly GCF_047238125.1). Lineage (NCBI taxonomy): Bacteria > Pseudomonadati > Pseudomonadota > Alphaproteobacteria > Sphingomonadales > Sphingomonadaceae > Sphingomonas > Sphingomonas canaveralia. The sequence goes on along the minus strand of NZ_JBDFMH010000001.1, from coordinate 1,689,407 downwards.
ACGTTGGCTCGTTGGTAACGGGCCGGTGATCCTTTGGACAGGCCGACCCATTCGGCGTATGTTGCACTGCGGTAGGGACAGGCGCGAGCCCGACGCGAGTGTTTTGGGGAGTCGCGAGTGCATACGGTTCCGCATATGGTGTCGGCACCGGCCGCAAGCTGGGAAGCACGTCCGATCGCGGTTTCGATCAGGACGTGTGACATCATGCTGTCGCTGTTCGGGATCGTGCTTCTTGCCCCCGTCTTCCTGCTGATCGCGCTGTTCGTGGTGGCGATCGATCCCGGTCCCATATTGTTTGCGCAACGACGGCTGGGCCATGGTGGCCGATCATTCCGATGCTTCAAGTTCCGGACAATGGCCGTCGATGCGGAGGCGCGACTGGCAGAGCTATTGCGCAACGATCCGCTGGCGGCCGCTGAATGGGCGCGTGACCAGAAATTGCGGAACGATCCGCGGATCGTCGGTATCGGCCGATTGCTCCGCAAGAGCAGTCTCGATGAGCTGCCCCAGCTCTTCAACGTCCTGCGAGGCGAGATGAGTTTGGTCGGGCCACGGCCGATCGTGGAGGCCGAGATCGTCCGCTACGGCCATTACTATACCAATTATTGCGCTGTCCGGCCGGGCATCACGGGCCTCTGGCAGATCAGCGGCCGCAATATGGTATCTTATCGGCGCCGTGTCGCATGCGACGTCGCATTCGCCCGCGCGCTCGATCTGCGGCTCTATTTCCGGATCCTGTTGATGACCGTCCCCAGCGTGCTGCTGGTGCGCGGTTCCTACTGATCAGATCAGCGCAAACAATAAGGCGCCCCAGATCGCCGTCGCAAGCACACCGGCCACAATGAAGGCGCGCGCTGCGCTCCACGATCCATTGGGATGAGGAGGATCGACGTCGTCCGCGGCGCGCCGCGCGCGGCCCAGCGCGGCATCAAGGCCGGCCGGCGAGGCAAGAGAAAAGATGGAGCGCGATCGCATCGATATCCTCTCGTTCCAGGTTTCGCATGCGCCGACGACCCGGTTGTCGTTTAACCTTAATAGCCTTGTCATACGCACTTGTCAGTAGCGTTGAAGCGCCTTTTCCAGATGGTTCCAAAATATTCCGGAAAGAAAGCGCGGCCGGCAATGTGCCGGCCGCGCTGGCCGGTTCAGGCGATCTCGAGCGACTTGGTGTCGGCTTCAATCACGCCGGGAGTTTCTTCGCCATCGATCGCGATCCGGCGCGGCTTCTTGTGCTCGGGAATCTCGCGGACCAGATCGATGTTCAGCAGTCCGCGGTCATAGCTGGCGGCCGTCACCTTGATCGTGTCGGCTAGCTGGAACCGGCGTTCGAACGCGCGCTTGGCGATGCCGCGATGCAGGAACTGGCGTTCGGGGGCATCCTTGTCGTCACCGGTGCGCCCGACCACAATCAGGACATTTTCCTGGACGGTCAGGTCAAGTTCGGACCGGTCAAAGCCGGCGACCGCCATCTGGATGCGATAGGTGCCGTCGCCGATCTTCTCGATATTGTAGGGCGGATAGGCATCGCCTTCGCCGCGGGTCGCGAAATCGACGAGCCGGTTCAAATTCTCGAACCCGATCGAGGAGCGCAGCAGGGGCGCAAAATCGAGAGTACGCATAGGTCTCAGTCCCTTCATAAGCAGAGCGAGTGAAGGCCCGCGGCAGGCCGCCGGACCGGGCCGGCCGCGCCCCGCAAAGGGCGACGCGGCCGTCCCGATGGAGAATCTGGTTTCGTCGTCGCTTGTTTCAAGAGGGAACGGTGCGCGCGGAATTCACCCTTTTTGCCGGTTCCGGCCACGCGCGGGCTGTGCGATGATCAGGCATGGGAAATGTACCGGATCAGATGCCGCATAGCAGCGGAAGGTTGACGATCCGCGTAGTTAATGCGCTGCACGTCGAAGCCATGCTGCTGGCCGATGAGGTGCGCGCCTATTTCGATGAGACCGGGCGTGCGGATCGGGATGCGCTGCCGCCCGGCCTGCGGGTCGGCTTCAGCTGTGAATCGCTGAAGGTCACGACGCGGCTGATGCACGTCATCGCTTGGCTGCTGGCGCGCCGCGCGGTCTATGCTGGGGAACTTGGTGCGGCACAGACCAGCGGCCGGACCCGGCGGTTGGGCGAGGCAGCCGACAGCGATCATGAACTGGTGGCGCAACTGCCCGCGCCGGCGCGACAGCTGATCGAGGCAAGCCGTGATCTATATGCGCGGGTGGGCCGGCTCGAACAGGAGATCGACGCGCCGGCGCCGCCGTCTAGCCCCGCACGAACCTTGCTGACGAGGCTCGAGCGCGCCTTCTGATGCTTGCGCCCGGCGTCTCCGCGCCCTAACCGGGAGCAGGTTGACGGGAGCGTAAAGTGCCCGAGCATTTTGTCTTCAACTATGGGCCGCGGCTGGTTTCCGGGGCCGGCGTTGCCGAGCGGCTGGTGGAGCACCTGTCCGGCCAACGGATCCTGTTCGTTACCGATGCGGGCGTGCGTGGACTCGGCCTGGCGGATGCCGCGCTAGAGGGTCTGCGGCGCGACGGTCGCGACGTCACGATCTTCGACGCGGTCGAGCCCGATCCCTCTCGCGATACCGTGATGGCCGCGGTGGCGGCCGGGCACGGCGCCGATGGGGTGATTGGTTTCGGTGGCGGCAGCCCGATGGATGTCGCCAAGCTGGCCGCCTATCTGATCGGATCGGGCGACCTGCTCGACGACATTTGGGGTGTCGGGCGTGCAACCGGGCGACGGCTGCCGCTGACGCTCGTGCCGACGACGGCGGGGACGGGTTCCGAAGCGACGCCGGTCACCGTCATCACTGTCGGCGGGGCTGAAAAGCGGGGGGTAAGCAGCGCGGCACTGGTTCCCGATACCGCGCTACTCGATCCCATATTGACGATCGGCCTGCCGCGAGATGCGACGGCCGCGACTGGCATCGATGCGATGGTCCACGCGATCGAAGCCTATACGTCCGCGCGGTTGAAGAATCCGATGTCGGACCTGCTGGCGCGCGAGGCGATCGGTCTCATCGCAGCCAATCTGCGCCGCGCCTGCGATGCGCCGGACGATCTTGCCGCGCGCGAAGCGATGCTGCGCGCGAGCCATCTCGCCGGCGTCGCCTTCGCCAACGCCCCGGTGGCGGGCGTCCATGCGCTGGCCTATCCGCTGGGCGGGCATTTCCATCTGCCGCACGGGCTGTCGAACGCGCTGATGCTGCCGCATGTGCTGGGCCACAATATGGGGGCTGCGATGCCGCTCTATGCGGAGCTTGGGCCACTGGTCGATCCGTCGCTGGCCCGGCTCGGCACCCAGGCGGCGGCGCAGGGCCTGGTGGAAGCGGTGCGGACGCTGTCGATCGCGGTCGGATTGCCGCAGCGGCTGAGCGCGCTCGGGATCGGGCGCGGCGACCTGGAGCTTCTGGCGGGCGAGGCGATGAAGCAGGAGCGGTTGCTGGCGAATAATCCCTGCCCGATCGACCTCGCCGACGCGCGGCGCATCTACGAGGCTGCGCTGTGAGCCGTACGCCGTTCCGACCGCGTGCCGCCTATCGCCAGTGGCGCAGGATCGACACGCGCTGGGCGGACAATGACGTGTACGGCCACGTCAACAACACCGTGCACTATCAGTGGTTCGACAGCGCGGTGAACGGCTGGCTGATCGATTGTGGGCTGCTGGATGTGGAAACGGGCGACCCGATCGGCCTCGTGATCGAGACGGGGTGCCGCTATGCGCAGCCGCTGGCCTATCCGGGTCGGGTCGAGGTTGGTCTGGCGGTGGACACGATCGGCGGATCGAGCGTGCGCTATGCGATCGGCATCTTCGCGGAAGAGGCGGAGACGGCGGCGGCCGAAGGCTTCTTCGTCCATGTCCATGTCGACCGGGCGACCCGGCGGCCGGTGCCGATCCCGCCTGTGTGGCGGGCCGCGTTCGAGGCGATCAGGCTGGGCTGACCGCTTGAGGCTTGCCGGGCCGGGGGCAGTGCGCCCGCCGGCCCGGCCGATCCCGCATCAGGCCTTCAGATGGGCCGAGAAATGCTTGTTCATCTCGAACATGGTGACCTTCTTCTTGCCGAAGACCTTCTCGAGCTTGTCGTCGGCCAGAATCTCGCGCTTGTTTTCCGGGTTCTGGAGATTGTTCTTCTTGATGTACTCCCAGACCTTGCTCACGACGTCGCTGCGCGAGATCGCGCCGGTGCCGACGATCGCGCCGAGCTCTGCCGAGGGGGTCAGCGGCTTGGACAGGCCATCGGCCTTCTTCGCGCCAGTGGCCTTCTTTTCGCCAGCGGCCTTAGCCGGTGTCTTCGCCATGTACGTCCTCCACTTGTTTTGGAGAGGCGGGCTTCCCGCAAAGCGGGCGCGCGGTCAAGACGGCTTCGCGGAGCCGCCAAGTATCTCACGGTAAAGCGCGAGATAGGCGTCGGCCATGCGATCAATCGAAAAACGCGCCTCGGCAGCCTGGCGGCAGGCGATGCGATCGATCTCACCCAGGCGTCCGATCGCGGCGATCGCACCGTCGACGTCATCGACCAGGAAGCCGGTGACGCCATCGTCGATCAGCTCGGGCATCGATCCGCGCCGAATGGCAATTACCGGGGTTCCGCAGGCGAGCGCCTCGATGACCGAAAGGCCGAAGGGCTCATCAAAATTGATGAGGTGCAACAGACACTTGGCCGCGCCCAGCGCGCGCACCCGCTCTGCACCGCCGACGGTCCCGGGATGGCGGATGCGCCCGCCCGCGAGATGCGGCGCCACCTCGCGCGCATAATAGCCTTCGTCCTGTACGATGCCGTACATGGCGAGCTCGTGATCGGTGGCGCGGGCGACTGCGATCGCCTCTGCAGCGCCCTTGTCGGGATGGAAGCGGCCGAAGAACAGCAGCCGGTCCGCGCCGATCGGATCGAACGCGAAATCGCCGATCGGAATGCCGTGATGGATGGTGGCAGCGTAGTCGAGCCCGGGCGCACGATCGGAATCGCTGATCGCGACATAATGCGTCGTCGAGTCGTAGCGCCGATAGACAGGCATGATTCGATCGGACGAGAAGCCGTGGATCGTGGTGACGACCGGCGTATCGACGAGGCCGGAAAAGGCCAGCGGCATGAAATCGGCCTGATTGTGGATGATGTCGAATTCGGCCGCACGCTCGAACACATTGGCGATATGCAGCGCTTCCCAGACCTTGGCATCGATCGATGGATCTTCCGAATAGGGCGCGGGCACCACGCCATCCAGCCGGGCGGCAGTGAGACTGTCGAGCGTTGCGAACAGCGTGACATCGACCCCGCGCGCGAACAGCGCCTCGGTCAACAGGCTCGTGACCAATTCCCACGGCCCGTAATGGCGGGGCGGGGTGCGCCAACTGATCGGCGCGAGCATCGCGATCCTCATGAAACGTCGCGCGGGGGTATGAACACTACGCCCTCGTTCGGGCGCAGTTCCAGTGTCGAGCCGGCGGCAAGCGGCACGCCGGACAGCGTGGTCGCGGCCAGCTTGTGGTCCTTTGCCCAGGGCGGCAGATCGATATGGACATAGGCATCGTCCAGGTTGAGCAGCACGATCACCCGGCGCCCGCCAGTTTCGCGGACATAGCCCAACAGGCCGTTGCGGCCCTCGCTTGGGGCGGCGGCGGGAACGAGGTGGATCGCCCCGACCGACAGTGCCGGTTCGATCTGCCTGAGCGCAATCAATCGCCGATAGAGCGACAGCATAGATTGGGGATCGGCCGATTGAGCGGCGACATTGCGTGACGGCCAGTCGAGATGCAGCGGCAGCCACGGATCGCCGGTCGTGAAGCCGCCGTTCGGGCTGCCATCCCAAGCCATCGGCGTACGGACCGGATCGCGGCCAAGGCCGAGGCCGGGCTCGCGCAGCTCGCGTGGATCCTGGATCCGGTCGGCTGGCACGTCGACATCAGTCAGCCCGATCTCGTCTCCCTGATAGAGGGTGGGCGTGCCGCGCAGGGTGAGCAGCAGCATCGCAGCAACCCGCGCCTGCGCCGGGCCGACGCGGCTGGCGATGCGGGGCCGATCATGATTGCCGAGCACCCAGTTGGGCCAGCCCCCCGGCGGCAGTGCGGCTTCATAGTCGCCGATGATCCGGCTGAGCGCGGGCGCGGTCCATTCCGCCTCGATCAGCGCGAAGTTGAACGGCAGGTGCACGCCGGGGGCATCCCGGGTGCCGTAATAGGCCATCAGCCGATCGTTCGGCAGATAGATCTCGCCGACCAGGAGACGATCGCCATGACGATCGGCCAGCGCGCGCATCTCTGCTGCGATCTCGTGGACTTCGGGCTGATCGGTGCTCTCGGTCTGGTGGACGCGCAGCATGTCCGCCATGCCGGGCCGCCAGTCCGGATTTGGCGGGTTGTCCTTCAATTCAGCCGATTTCACCATGTGCCAGAGCACGTCGATGCGGAACCCATCGACACCGCGCCGGAACCACCAGTCCAGCGTCTCCAGCATTTCCCGGCGCAGGTCGGGGTTGCGCCAGTTGAGATCGGGCTGCTCCTTAAGGAAGGCATGGGCGTAATATTGCCCGCTCGCCTCATCCCACTCCCACGCGGGGCCGCCGAAATCGCTAATCCAATTGTTGGGCGGGCCGCCATCCGTGGCCGGATCGGCCCAGATATACCAGTCGCGCTTCGGATCATCGCGCGAGGAACGGCTGGCGACGAACCAGGGATGCTGGTCCGAACTATGGTTGGGCACGAAATCCATCAGGACCTTCAGGCCGCGGGCATGCGTCTCGCCGACCAGCCGGTCGAAATCCTCGATCGTGCCGAAGCGCGGATCGATGCCGCGATAATCCGATACGTCATAACCGAAATCCGCCATGGGCGACGGATAGACCGGCGAGAGCCAGATCGCGTCGACGCCGAGCGTAGCGAAATGATCGAGCCGGCCGATGATGCCTGCCAGATCGCCAATGCCATCGCCATCGCTGTCCTGAAACGAGCGCGGATAGACCTGGTAGATCACCGCGGACTGCCACCAGGGCCGGGTCATGCGAAGCGCTCCTTCGGAATATGTGTGATGCGGCAGGCGAGATCGGCCTCGCCCGATGCCACGATCCAGTGATCGCCGCCATTGGCGATGCCGGTGGTGAAGACAACCTCGCTCGGCAGGTAGAGCCGGTCGGCGATCGGCGCGGTGAGCGCGGGATTCGCCTCGAGCAACGGCGTGCGGTCCTCCATTCGCAGAATGTGAGTGGGATCGTCGCGATCGAGCAGCGACCAGAAGCTGCGATAGACCCCGACCTCCCCCTGTTGCTCCACCCCATGCCAGATCATCATCCAGCCGGCGTCGGTCAGCACCGGCTGGCTGCCGCCGCCGACCTTCATGGCGCCGGGCGTTCCGCGACGCGGGCGGATGAACGGGGCGTCGACCGGCTTCCAGTGCAGCCCGTCCGGCGAGGTGGCGAGATTGATCGAGGGGCCGCCGAGCCACTCGCTGCCCGGCGGATAGGCGAAATAAAGCTCGCCGAGTGGCCGGGTTAGCGCCCAATAGCGCCCGGCGATGCGGCCTTCGAACAGGATCATGTCCTTGTTCTGATGATCGAGCACCAAGCCATGGCAGGTCCAGTCGGAGCCGTCCTGCGAGCTGTATATCGCGGTGCCGTGGCGTTCAGGGCTGACGGCGCAGACCGTCATCCAATAGGTGCCGTCGATGCGGCTGATGCGGGCATCCTCGATCCCGTAGCAGGCCCAGTCGGCGGGCGGTTGCAGCGCGCGATCATAGTGGATGGCGACGATCTCGCGCCCGTCCGGCGTCAGCTCGACCGGCAACAGCCAGCTCAGCGACGTCAGCGCGAGCAGGCGGTGGCGGCCGCCGGGCAGGCTGAACTGGCGCGGATCGCGCATGTCGACGCCTGATAGCGGATGCGCGTCCAGCCGGTAATGCCCCGCCTCCCAGCGGACCGCGCGGACATGATCACCGGCAATCGGATGAAGCAGCGCCTCCGCCACGCGCACCATCAGCAGCAGGTTGCCCGACGGCAGGACCGCGAGCCCCGGATTGAAGGCGCCGAGAACGAATGTCGGATCGGGAAAGGATCGGCGCAGCGGGGAGCGCGCGAGATCGACGTCGTCGGGTCCGAAGATCAGATAATCGTCCATTCGCCCTCCGCTCGCTCATCCTACGTTCCGGGGCAAGGCGGGTTCCGGTCAGCCGGCCTTGCGCCACTTGATCCAAAGATGGCGCGCCAGCATCGCAGGCGGCATCCGGATCGCGTGGCTGCGGACATAGAAGGCGAGGCGGGTGGCGGGGCGGGTGGCGCGGCCCCAGCCGTCGCGCGCCAGCAGGCGGCGTCGGTAGAGGCGGTCGGCCGGTCGGGCGCGGCCGGCCAGCGCGGCATCGACCGGGGTGCCGTAGAGCGATGCCGACAGCCTGAGCGCCCGGGCGACATGCGGCACGAGATCATGCGCCATGGCGCGTTCGCGCAGTTCGATGTCGAAGGCGGGATCGGTGCGGAGCTGGCGCAGCAGCCGATCGATGTCCCACAGGTTGCGCAGGCCGCCGGCGAGATCGCCATCGGCAAACAGATGCGCCGCCGCGTGGACGATCATGTCCGCCGGATGGAGGACGGGAAGGCCGCTTTCGATGGGACGGGCTTCCGCGATCAGCAGATCGGCGCAGGGCTTCGGGCGGGCGGTGGGTGGCAGGATGGTGTGATGCACGTCGATCATGCGATCGCGCGCACGGTGGATCAGCGGCGGCAGTTCATGCATCCAGCGGCGGTAATAGAGCTGGTCGTAGGGATCGTCCTTGACCCATTCCCAGCCGGCCGAAATCAGCGCTGCCTCGACGGCATCGAGCCTATCGCGGGGCACCAGGATATCGAGATCGCCGATCGCGCGGCCGCGCGCGGCGTCGAGATCAGCGGCGGCGAAGGCGGTTCCTTTCAGCAGGACCAGCGGCACCGCGAGCGGGGCGAGCGCGCGGCGGGCCATCTCCGCTTCCCACAAGGCCGCGCGGCGCGCTTCCTCGGCGGATATGCGGGCTGCCGCGAGGATGGCTGCGACCTCGGCCGGCACCGGCTGGCCGTCGAGCCGATCCGCGAGTGTGCCGGCCATCTGCTCTGCCCGCGCGGCGCAGAGCAGCGCGGTCCATCCATTGGGCGAAAGGCCGGCGGTCGTGGCGGGATCCGCCAAAGCGCGCACGAGCAAGGCCGCGGTCATGGCAGCTCGGCGGCGATGCGCTCGACCAGATCGATCGCGGCGGTGGTATCGGGATAATCGATCGCGACTGCGGGCGCGGCGGCGACCAGACCGGTCAGCGCGGCGAAGCCGGCCTCGCCCAGCGCGACATAGTTGGTCGATGCCTGGGTCAACCGTACGAATGCCTCCGCGCCGCCGACGGCACGGATCGCGGTCTCGTGGCCGAAGCGGGGGAACAGGATCGCGGCGGGGCGAGCGGGCTCGTCCATCCGCGCGATCGCGGTGGCATCGGGGATCAGGTGGCGGATCAGGCCCTTCGGCGTGCCGGCCAGCGCGGGGCCCATCCGCGCCGCGCCCGCTTCCGCCGCCACCACCGCAACCGAAGCGTTCTTCAGGCTGACGGGGCGGGGAAAGGCGTGGAGCAGGCCGGTTTTGGGATCGAGCAGCGCGAATTCATCGCCCATTAGCCGCCAGCCGCGCAGTGACAACAGCGCCGCCAGCGTGGATTTGCCCGCCCCGCTTTCGCCCGTCAGGATCAGCGCGCGGCCACCGCGCTCGACACTGGCCGCGTGGAGCAGCAGGAAGCGTCGTTCGCCCAGCGCGAGCTGCAGGTTCATCGCCATTTCGGCGGCCAGCAGCCCATGCGCCAGCGCCATCGGCAGCGCATCGGGCAGCATGAAATCGCCGCGGATCGCGACCGACGGCCGGATGAAGCGCCGCCACGGCCGTTCGGGTTCGAGCCGGACGGTGAACTGCGGCACGGGCGGGCGGGGATAGCCGCGATAGAGGTGTTCCAGCGCCACGATCGGCGCGCGCCAGGCCGACCCGACCCGGAACCCTGCCGGGCCGATCCGGACCGCGAAGCTGTGCCTCATGCGCGCGTGACGAGGCCGCTGGCCTCCAACTCGGCCAGCCGCTCGACGATTGCGGCGATCATGGCCGCATCGTCGGCAAAGCCCATCCGGCAGGCGATCGCCTCTGCGTCGGCCGGCATATCGGCCAGCATGGCAAGCAGCGCGGGGGCGGGGTCCGCCAAGATATGGGTCTGGCCGGATGGGCGATGATAGAGGAGCGTCAGCCCGTCGATCGCGACGCTGTGGCACGCGCCGGGCGGATCGGCGCGATAGCGGATCGGCACGGCCGGCCGGTCAGCCGCGCGGCATCTGCAGCGATGCGTAGCAGGTGAAGCCGCTGGTGCCCTGCTGCAGCCGCCGGATATAGTTGGTGTAGGCCTGGCTGGTGCGATAATCGACGCCCGGAAGCGAGCGGCCTTGCAGTGCGGCCTTCACATCCTCGCCTTTGAACGGGCGGACGGCGGGCGGGAAGGCGCCTTCGCTGTTCGGCGGCACCAGTGTGCCATCCTGCGCGATCCACTGGCCGGCACGGGCGGGATCGGGCACTGGAATCTCGCAATTGAGCACCGAACCGGTGGCCTGCGCGAGCGCGGGGCGGATGGTGACGACGGTGGACGCACCGAGCGCGCCCAGCATCAGCGCACGGCGGCCGGCATCCGCCCCGCCGCCCTTGTCCGCCGCAGCGGCCTCGCCCGAACCCGTCTCGTCCATCGCGCCCTCTTGCCCTGCTTTGGCTTTCATAAGCGTAAAGGTCTGCCGCCGCCATTCTGAAACATTTGGCGGTCAACCCGGAGCGGCCCTATGCGGGACTCCTTCGATGCAACCGGTGCTGGCGATGCATGTGCTGATCTCGATCCTGGCGGCGGTCGCAGCCGCGGTGGCGGCGCTGGTGCTGGCCGCGCCGCCGGCTGCCGCCGGCCTGTGTGCGGTGCTGGGGGCGGCGGCAGGCTATGCGCTGGCCCGCCCGGCCGCGCCATCCCAGATAGCAATCGCTGCCAGCGAGCCGGACGACGCCGCCTTGTCGGTATCCGATCTGATCGAGGCGATCGACGATCCGGTGCTGCTGGTGGATCGCCAGCGGGTGAGTTCGGCCAATGCCGCCGCCCTGCGCCTGCTGGGCGACCACGCGATCGGGCAGGACGTTCGGCTGGCGATCCGCCACCCGGCGGCGGCGGAACGGCTGGTCGGCCGGCTCGCCCCCGGCGAGGCGGCGCTGCCGCCGATCCCGCTGATGGGGATCGGTGAGCATGAGCGGCGTTGGGAACTGAGCATCCGGCGGCTGGACGATGATCGCCGGCTGGTGCGGCTGGCGGATCGAACCGGCGCGCACGCCGCCGAGCAAATGCGGGTCGATTTCGTGGCCAATGCCAGCCATGAGCTGCGCACGCCCCTGGCGACGCTGCTCGGCTTCATCGAGACGCTCGAGGATCGCAACGCAGCGGAGGACGCTGCGACGCGCGCGCGATTCCTCAAGATCATGCTGGGTGAGGCCAAGCGGATGCAGCGTCTGGTCGAAGATCTGATGTCGCTGTCGCGGATCGAAGCCGAGAAATATTCGGTGCCGCAGCAACCGGTGCCACTGGCGGCGCTTGTGGAAGAGGCGCGCGGTGCCGCGCGCTCACCGGCCGGCGACGATGGCGCGCGCATCCGCATCGAATTGACCGAAGAGGCACCGGCGGTGCTGGGGGACAAGGCGCAGCTTTCGCAGCTGGTGCAGAATCTGGTCGGCAACGCGTTGAAATATGGTCGCCCGGGGACGCCGGTCGCAGTCTCGATCCGCCGCGCGCCGGGCAACATGGTCCAGCTGATCGTGGCCGACGAGGGCGAGGGCATCGCACCCGAGCATATCCCGCGGCTTACCGAGCGATTCTATCGCGCCGATCCCGGCCGTAGCCGTGCTTTGGGCGGGACCGGGCTGGGGCTGGCGATCGTCAAGCATATCGTGGAGCGGCATCGCGGCCGGCTGGATATCAGCAGCGTGGTCGGCCGCGGCACGAAGGTGAGTGTGGTGTTGCCGGCAGCGCCGGCCCCGTTGTCATCAAACAGTCACGGAACCGTCACAGGGGAGCGCATCGAAGCGTCCTAGCGGACGGCTGCGTCGGACGACCGTCCGGCATCTCGGAGGATCGATGCGCGCAACCGCGATACTGGCCGGTCTGGCCCTGATGGGCATGGCCGGCTGCGCCTATGAGCCCGGCGGGAATGCCGGTGCGGCGCGCTCGCAGGTACGGATCGTGGGATCGTCGACCGTCTATCCGTTCACCACCGCGGTGGCCGAGCAGCTTGGCCGCCGGCTGCCCGATACGCTGGCCCCGATCGTCGAATCGACGGGCACGGGCGCGGGCATGAAGCTGTTCTGCCAGGGGGTGGGTGCGCGCTATCCCGATGTCGAGAATGCCTCGCGCCGGATCAAGAAGTCCGAGGTGGAGGACTGCGTCAAGAACGGCGTTGCCGGCATTATCGAGCTGCAGGTGGGCATCGACGGCATCGCGCTGGGCGAAAGCGTGCGCGGCAACCGGTTCGAACTGACCGAGGCCGACGTCTATCGTGCGCTGGCGGCGACACCCTATGGCCGCCCGCAGACCGCGCAGTCTTGGCGCGACGTGAACCCGGCGCTGCCCGCGCTGCCGATCCGCGTCTATGGCCCGCCGCCGACATCGGGCACGCGAGACGCGTTCGTCGAGCTGATCCTGGAGAAGGGCTGCGATGCCGATCCGGCGATGAAGGCGCTGAAAAAATCGGACGAGGACCGCCACAAGCAGTTGTGCACGCGGATCCGCGAGGACGGCGCGTTCATCGAAGCGGGCGAGAACGACAATCTGATCGTGCAGAAGCTGGCTGCAAATCCGGATGCGATCGGCATCTTCGGGTACAGCTTTATCGAGGAGAATGGCGACAGGATCAGGGGCATCCCGCTGCAGGGCGTGGCGCCGAGCTACCAGACGATCGCCGACTATACCTATCCGGGGGCACGTCCGCTCTATGTCTATATCAAGGCGGCGCATCTGGATGCGGTGCCGGGGCTGCGCGCGTTCGTGACCGAATATGCCCGCGCCTGGAACCCCGGCGGCTATCTGACGCGACGGGGCCTGATTCCCGCGCCAGACGACATCCGCGCGAAGAATGCGGCGGTGGCGGCGAGGTTCGCGCCGCTCGACCTGTCGACGATCAGCTGATCCGATGACCAGCGCTCTCCTGCTTCTCGCCATCGGCCTGGCCGCGATCGCATGGATCGCCGGCCGCGCACGCGCCGCGCAGTTCCCGACCGTGGGCGTTTCCGCCGATCAGCGGCCGCACAGCCGCCCCGCGCAGCATGGCTGGTATGTCGCCTTGTGGGCGCTGCTGGCGGCGCTGCCTTTCCTGGCGGTGTGGCTCTATCTGATGCCGGGCCTGGCGATGGGGGCCGCGCTCGAGCAATCGCACGTTGCGCTGCCGGCGGACGGGCCGGCGCGGATCGCCGTGCTGTCCGAAATCCGCGCGCTGCATTCCGGCGCACTACCGGCGGCGTTCGATCCGCGTGCCGAGGCGATCCTGCCGGCCTATTCGGTGGCGATGGCGCGGTTCGGCTGGATCGGCGCGGCGCTGATGGCGATGCTGGCGTTCGCGGCCGGGGCGCTGGCCTTCTCGCGCCTGTCGCCGCGGTTCCGGGCGCGCACCCGCGTGGAGCGGGTGGTGATGGCCGCACTGCTGATCGCATCGCTGATCGCGATCCTGACGACGCTCGGCATCGTCAGTTCGCTGCTGTTCGAATCGCTGCGTTTCTTCTCGCGCGTGTCGCCGGTCGAGTTCCTGTTTGGCACGAGCTGGTCCCCGCAGACGGCGATCCGGGCGGATCAGGTGGGATCGTCGGGCGCGTTCGGCGCTGTGCCGCTGTTCTGGGGCACGGTGTTCATCGGCGCGATCATCGCGATGATCGTGGCGATCCCGCTCGGCCTGATGAGCGCGATCTATCTGACGCAATATGCCAGCCCCGCCGCGCGCCGCTGGCTGAAGCCGATCCTCGAGGTGCTCGCGGGCGTGCCAACCGTGGTCTACGGCTATTTCGCCGCGCTGACGGTGGCGCCCGCCATCCGCGACTTCGCCGCCGCGATCGGGATCTCGGGCGCGTCATCGGAAAGCGCGCTGGCGGCGGGCGTGGTGATGGGCGTGATGATCATCCCATTCGTTTCGTCGATGGCGGACGATTCGATCGCCGCGGTGCCGCAATCGATGCGCGACGGCAGCCTGGCGATGGGCGCCACCACTTCGGAGACGATCCGCAAGGTGCTGGTGCCGGCCGCGCTGCCCGGCGTGGTGGGCGGCGTGCTGCTGGCCGTGAGCCGCGCGATCGGCGAGACGATGATCGTGGTGATGGCGGCCGGCCTTTCGGCCAACCTGACCGCAAATCCGTTCGCCAGCGTGACGACGGTGACGACGCAGATCGTACAGTTGCTGACCGGCGACCAGGAATTCGACAGCGCCAAGACGCTGGCGGCGTTCGCGCTTGGGCTGGTGCTGTTCATCGTCACGCTTGCGCTCAACATCGTCGCGCTGCGCGTCGTGAAGAAGTATCGGGAAGCGTATGAATAGCGTGCTCGTGCCCGGATCGCAGGCCGAGGGCCATCCCGTCGCGGCGCGCGTCCCGACCGACTGGAAGACATCGGCGATGCAGACCCGCATCCGCCGCCGCTATGCGGCCGAGCGCCGGTTCCGCCTGCTGGGGCTGGTTTCGGTGCTGCTGTCGGTCGGCTTCCTCGCCTTCCTGCTCGTCACGATGATCGGGCAGGGCGCGCGCGGCTTCACCCAGACCGAACTCAGGCTGCCGATCGATTTCGCGCAGTCCGGCCTGTCGATCGAGCCGGCGGTGCTGCGCGGCGATGGCGCGCGGGCGGCGTTGGCGGGGGCGGACCTCGAAGGCGTGACGGCGGCGGCCGCGGTGAAGGCCTATGGCAAGGATGGCGCGCGGCTGCTGTCCGACGGTGCCTGGCTGGCGGTGCGCAGCGCGATCGTGGCCGATCCCACGCTGGTGACGCGCCGCGCTGAATTGTGGGTGCCGGCCGCGACCGCGATCGACCTGGCCGCCAAGGGCGACGCCCCGCCTGAGGCGCGCGCGCGGCATGATCGGCTGGCGCAGGCCGGCGCGGTGCGCACCGGCATCAACTGGCCGTTTCTGAGCGCGGCGGATTCGACTGATCCGACGCTGGTCGGCATCTGGGGCGCGTTCAAGGGATCGCTGCTGACGATGGCGATCACGCTGGCGCTGGCCTTTCCGATCGGAGTGCTTTCGGCGCTCTATCTGGAGGAATATGCGCCGCGGAACCGCTGGACCGATCTGATCGAGGTTTCGATCAACAATCTGGCGGCGGTACCCTCGATCATCTTCGGCCTGCTCGGCCTGGCGGTGTTCCTGAATGTAATGCACCTGCCGCGATCGGCTCCGATCGTGGGCGGCATGACGCTGGCGCTGATGACGATGCCGGTGATCGTAATCGCCGGGCGCAACGCGATCAAGGCCGTGCCGCCGTCGATCCGCGATGCGGCGCTGGGGATCGGCGCGAGCCGCGTACAGGTGGTGTTCCACCATGTGTTGCCGCTGGCGCTGCCCGGCATCCTGACCGGCACGATCATCGGCATGGCGCGCGCGCTGGGCGAGACTGCGCCGCTGCTGATGATCGGCATGCGCGCCTTCATCTCCGCTCCGCCGGCAGGGCTGGACAGCCCGGCGACGGTGCTGCCGGTGCAGATCTTCCTGTGGGCGGACGAAGTGAGCCGCGGGTTCGTCGAGAAGACGTCCGCTGCGATCATCGTGCTGCTGGTGTTCCTGCTCGCGATGAACGGGATCGCCATCTATCTTCGCAACCGCTTCGAACGGCGCTGGTGACATGAACGATCAAAGCCTGAACCAAGTCGCCGCGCATCAAGCCGCGGTGCCGGATGCGCCCAAGATGACGGCGCGCAACGTGAACGTGTTCTACGGCGCCAAGCAGGCGATCAAGGACGTGTCGATCGATGTCGGCATGGATAACGTCACGGCGTTCATCGGACCGTCCGGCTGCGGCAAATCCACCTTCCTGCGCACCATGAACCGGATGAACGACACCGTCGCCTCGGCACGTGTGGAAGGCCAGATCACGCTGGACGGCGAAGACATCTATTCCTCGGACATGGATGTCGTGCAGCTGCGCGCGCGGGTCGGCATGGTCTTCCAGAAGCCGAACCCGTTTCCCAAGTCGATCTACGAGAATGTTGCCTATGGTCCGCGCATCCACGGGCTGGCCGCGGGCAAGGCCGAGATGGACCAGATCGTCGAGAAATCCTTGAAGCGCGCGGGCTTGTGGGAGGAAGTGAAGGACCGGTTGCAGGAAAGCGGCACGGCGCTTTCGGGCGGACAGCAGCAGCGGCTGTGCATCGCGCGCGCGATTGCGGTCGACCCGGAAGTCATCCTGATGGACGAGCCCTGTTCGGCGCTCGATCCAATCGCGACGGCCCGGATCGAGGAACTGATCCACGAACTGCGCGGCCGTTATGCAATCGTGATCGTCACGCACAACATGCAACAGGCAGCGCGCGTAAGCCAGAAGACCGCCTTCTTCCACCTCGGCACGCTCGTCGAATATGGCGACACGTCCGACATTTTCACCAATCCCCGCCAGACGCGGACCAAGGATTACATCACCGGCCGGTACGGCTGAGGAGCGGCAGCATGGCGACGACGACGGGCCACACGGTCAAGGCATTCGACGACGATCTGGGCGAGCTTCGCGCGCTGGTTTCGGAAATGGGCGGGCGTGCGGAAGCCGCCATCACCGATTCGCTGCAGGCACTGGTACGCCGTGATCTCGATGCCGCGGCCCGCATCGTAGAGGACGACAAGAAGATCGATGCGCTCGAAGCCGATATCGAACGCGCCGCGATCCGCCTCATCGCGCTGCGCGCGCCGATGGCGGACGATCTGCGCGACGTGCTGGCCGCGCTCAAGATTTCCGGCGTGATCGAGCGGATGGGCGATTACGCCAAGAACATCGCGAAACGGGTGACGGTGCTTCAGGATGCGAAGGGGATCGAACCGCTGTCGATCCTGCCGGCGATGGGCCGGGTCGTATCCGAGATGGTGCACAGCGTGCTCGATGCCTTTTCCGCGCGAGACCCCGAAGCGGCGATCCGGGTGTGCGAGCGCGACCGCGCGGTCGACGATTTCTACAATTCCATCTTCCGCACTCTGCTGACCCACATGATGGAAAATCCCCACACCATCACCGCATCGGCGCATCTGCTGTTCATCGCCAAGAATCTCGAGCGGATCGGCGATCATGCCACCAACGTCGCCGAGATGGTCTATTTCGCCGCGACTGGCCATCAGATGACCGAGCGGCCGCGCGGCGACGATCCCTTTGCCCGAGATCCGGAGTAAGCTTATGCCCCGCGCCCGCCTGCTGCTGGTTGAAGATGATGCGGCGCTTGCCGAACTCGTCGCCTGGCATTTCGAACGCGAGGAATTCGAAGTCGAACGGACCGGCGACGGTGAGGAAGCGCTGCTGCTGGCGCAGGAAAGCCCGCCCGATCTGGTGCTGCTCGACTGGATGATCGAGGGGCTGTCGGGAATCGAGGTGTGCCGGCGCCTGCGGCGGATGCCGGATACCGCAAACGTGCCGATCATCATGCTCACCGCGCGCGGCGAGGAAGAGGATCGGGTGCGTGGACTGGAAACCGGGGCGGACGATTATGTCACCAAGCCCTTCTCGCCACGCGAACTGGTCGCGCGCGTCGGTGCCGTATTGCGGCGGGTGCGCCCGGCGCTGGCCGGCGAACGGCTGATCTATTCGGATATCGAGATGGATACCGTCAGCCACAAGGTGCGGCGCGGTGGATCGACCGTGCCGCTTGGCCCGACCGAATTCCGGCTGCTCAAGCATTTCCTTGAACATCCAGGCCGTGTGTTCAGCCGCGAACGGCTGCTGGATTCGGTTTGGGGGCGCGATTCAGATATCGAGCCGCGCACCGTCGACGTCCATATCCGACGGCTACGAAAGGCCGTGAACCTGGAGGGGCTGCCCGACGTAATCCGCACGGTCCGCTCGGCAGGGTATGCCTTGGATTCCGAGGGGATCGCCTGACAGCAAAATGGCCCGCCTCTTCCGAGGCGAGCCACCCTGCGACCCGACAGGCGGGATCAGTTGGTGCCGGTGGGCGCGGCCGACTTGGCCGCCGCATCCAGCTCGGCCGCGGTCATCGCGATTACCGGGCCCGTGGTGCCCTTTGCGAATGCCGTCAGCGGCAGCTTCACCTTGCTGTTCGCGGTGGCGACGGTCGCGAATTCGCCATCGACCGATTCGATTTTGCCGACCGCACCACCCTTGGCGTCGCTGACCGATGCGCCAGCGGTTACCTGCGCCTTCGCATCGGCGGCAGTGCTGGCGGCGGCACCTGATGCGGCGGCGTCGACCTCGGCCTTGGTCATGCCGATTACCAGCCCGGTCGTGCCCTGAGCGAAGGATGTGACCGGAAGCCGGACCTTGTTCGTTCCGGTGGACAGGACGGCGAACTCACCATCGATCGACTCCACGGTGCCCACCGCACCACCCTGCGCATCGCTGACCGATGCGCCTGCGGTCACCTTGGCGGTCGTGCCGGCCGTCGCACCGGCGGCAGGCGAGGGCGTTGTGGCGCCCGGCGTAGTAGCCGCGGGCGGGGCAGTGGGAGAAGGCGCAGTTTCCTGAGCCATCAGCGGCGCGGCAGCCAGGCTCGCGAAGCCGGCGAGCAGCAACATCTTGCAATTCATAACAAACTCCTTGGAAAACCCTTGGGGAAAAGCATTGTCAGTCGCATCAACACTCAAAACCCGGATCCGGTCATTGCGGTTCCGACGAATCGAGGCGTTGGCGGGACGGCGTGATTTGCGCCGATCACTCTGCCGCGATCAGCAACCGTTCGATCTCGTCGATCGGATGGCCGGTCAGGTCTTTTGCCAGCTCACCGGTGATCCGCGCCTGCACTTCCTTGTGGTAATGTTTGCGCAGTTCGCCGAGCGTCGATGGCGGGGCAATGATGATCAGCTTCTCGAATTCATTCGCCAGAGCGCGGCGCTTGAGCATGTCGGCAACTTCTGCGGCGAAGCGCTGCTCCTCGATCTCGTGAAAGTCGGTCTGTTCATAGGCATTGCGCCCGCTGCCGTTGCTGGCGAATGCGCGGCCCGGCTGATCGGTACCCTGCTCGCGGGTCGGCGGATTGTCCTGCTCGCGCTTGCGGACCACCTCCAGGTTTGGCGCGGCAGCATCGCCGGCGTTGCGCAGGAAAAGCAGCTTCCGGCCATCGGCAACAAGCACATGGCTGTCGTGCGGAACGTTCATGATGATCTCCTGTAGCATGGCCGATCCTTTCCCAACGCCGCGGGGCGGGCCGGGTTGCGCCGCTCTGCGGCTGCCGCCATAGGCCGGCCATGCACGACATCCGCCTGATCCGCGACGCCCCCGAAGCCTTCGATGCCGGGCTGTCCCGGCGTGGACATGTGCCGGTTGCAGCGGCGATCGTGGCGCAGGATGCGCGCCGCCGCGCACTCACGACCGAGCTGCAGACTGCCCAATCGAGGCGCAACGAGGCTTCCAAGGCGATCGGCCAGGCCAAGGCGCAGCGCGACGAGGCAACCGCGCAGGCGCTGATGGCAGAAGTTGCTGCCCTCAAGGCGCGACTGCCCGAGATCGAGGCGGAGGAGGCGGCGCTTGGTACGGCGCTCGATCAACGGCTTGCCTCGCTGCCGAACCTGCCGGCATCGGATGTGCCCGATGGCGAGGACGAGAGCGGCAATGTCGAGGTCAAGCGTTGGGGCAGTCCGCGCGACTTCACTTTCGACCCGCGCGACCATGCTGATTTCGGGCCGGCGCTGGGGCTGGATTTCGAAGGCGGGGCGCGGATTTCGGGCGCGCGCTTCACCGTCCTGCGCGGGCGGATCGCGCGGCTGAACCGCGCGCTGGGCCAGCTGATGCTGGACATGCAGACGGCGGCCGGGTTCGAGGAGATGGCGCCGCCGGTGCTGGTGCGCGACGAGGCGCTGTTCGGCACCGGGCAGCTGCCGAAGTTCGCCGAGGATCTGTTCCGCACGACCGACGGCCGCTGGCTGATCCCGACCGCCGAGGTGAGCCTGACAAACCTGGTGCGCGAGCAGATCCTGGACGAAGCCCAACTGCCGCTGCGGATGACTGCGCTGACCCCGTGCTTCCGCTCCGAGGCGGGGGCGGCCGGGCGCGACACGCGCGGCCTGATCCGGCAGCACCAGTTCGACAAGGTGGAGCTGGTGGCGATCACCACGCCCGAGACGTCGGATGCGATGCAGCTGGAGATGCTTGCGGCGGCGGAAGCGGTGCTGGAAGCGCTCGACCTGCCCTATCGCCGGATGCTGCTATGCGCGGGCGACATGGGGTTCACCGCTGCCCGGACCTATGATCTCGAAGTCTGGCTGCCGGCGCAGCGCTGCTACCGGGAGATCAGCAGCGTATCTACCTGCGGCGATTTCCAGGCGCGGCGGATGAATGCGCGCTATCGCCCCGTCGGCGAAGTGAAGGGCACGCGCTTCGTCCATACGCTGAACGGATCGGGGCTGGCGGTCGGCCGCACGCTGGTGGCGGTGCTGGAGAATTATCAACAGGCCGACGGATCTGTGACGATGCCCGATGCCCTGAAACCCTATCTGCCCTTCGACCGGATCGAGCCCGCCTGATGCGCATCCTGATCACCAACGACGACGGCATCAACGCGCGCGGGTTGAAGGTTCTTGAAGAGATCGCGGCGCACTTCTCCGACGACGTCACCGTGGTCGCGCCGACCGAGGAACAGTCGGGCGCGGGCCATTCGCTGACGCTGTCACGGCCTGTACGACTCCGCCGGCTGGGCGAGACGCGGTTCGCGGTGACGGGCACGCCGACCGATGCGGTGATGATGGCGCTGGCGCATATCATGAAGGATGCCAAGCCGGACCTGATCCTATCCGGCGTCAACCGCGGCGCGAACCTGGCTGAGGATGTGACCTATTCAGGCACCGTTTCCGCCGCGATGGAAGGCGCGCTGGCGGGGGTACGATCGATCGCGCTGAGCCAGGTCTACAGCCGCCAGGGCCTGGGCGATGCGGTGCCGTTCGAGACGGCCGCCGCCTGGGGGCCGCGCGTGCTGGCCCCGCTGATCGAGGCGCCGGTGGCGCCGCGCACGCTTGTGAACGTGAATTTCCCCGCGCTCGCGCCCGATCAGGTGCACGGCGTGCGCGTGGTGCGGCAGGGCCTGCGCGATTATGGGCGCGCGCAGATCGTCAAGGGCACCGATCCGCGCGGTTATGATTATTACTGGTACGCGCTGGGCGACATGCCGCATACGCCCGGCCACCAGACCGATCTGGAGGCGATCGCGGACGGCTTTGTCTCCGTCACCCCGATCCAGCTCGACATGACCGACGACAGCACGCTGGCCGCGCTCGCGGCGCATATTGGCTGATCCGGTTGGCGATGCGGCACGGCATCGATACGCTTCGCCCGATGCGCCGCTTCTCCCCCCTGATCGTTTTGCTGGCTGCGGCCTGCATTCCCGGTAACGAGCCCGATCCGCCCGGCGGTTATGATGCGCCGGCCGCGCCGCCGCTACCGGCGGCCCGCCCCGATCAAGCGCCCCCGCCTTCGATCGCCTATCCGGCCGAGGATCGCGCCAGTGTGCCACCGCAAGTGGCGGCCGCGCGACCGGCCTGGTCGGCCGCGCCTGTCGAAGCCGATGCACGCGACGTGGCCGCGTCCAGCTATCGCGTGCAGCCCGGCGATACGCTGCGCAGGATTTCGGACCGGACCGGCGCCGCATCGGAAGCGATCGCGCGTGAGAACGGGTTGGCCCCGCCTTTCCTGATCCGTGCCGGACAGCGGCTGCGGATCCCCCCCGGGCGCTATCATCTAGTGCGCGCCGGCCAGTCGGGCATCGCGATCGCGCGCGCCTATGGCGTGGAGTGGGCGCGGATCGTGGCGCTGAACGATCTCGAGGAGCCATATATCCTGCGGACCGGTCAGCGCCTGCTGCTGCCGAGTACGGGCGAAGTGCGCGACATGTCGCTCGAGCAGAGGGCCGCTGCCTTCATGCTCGACATCGACGACCTGATCACCGGAGGCGAGCCGGCGCTGGCGAGCAATGCCAGGCCCGCCCCGCCGGTGCAGACCGCACGCCGCCCGGTGCCGTCCGCCCGCCCGGTCGCGCCGCCGACGCGCTTTACCGGCCGGTTCGACTGGCCGCTGGATGGCGCAATCATCAACCGGTTCGGCCCCTATGGCAGCGGCCGGATCAACGACGGCATCAACATCCGCGCCGCGGTCGGCACGCCGATCCGCGCCTCTGCCGATGGCGTGGTGGCCTATGCCGGATCGGAAATTGCGGTGTTCGGCGGTCTGATCCTGATCAAGCATGGCGACAACTGGATCACCACCTATGGCCATGCCAGCGAGCTGCTGGTGACACGGGGGCAGGCAGTGAAGCGCGGCCAGATCATCGCGCGCGCAGGTGAGACCGGCACGGTGCGCGAGCCGCAGCTGCATTTCGAGATCCGACAGGGCCGCAAGCCAGTCGATCCGATGATCCATCTGCCGCGACGGAGCTAGAGCCGCGAAAGCGCAGGCACGAGATCGTCGAAATGATCGATCAACACGGTCGCGCCCAGCTGATCGGGCGGGCGATCGGAGAAGCCGAAGCTGACCGCGACGCACGGGATGGCGGCAGCGCGCGCGGTATCGGTATCGGTGATCGAATCGCCCACGAAGGCGGCCGGCCCGCCGCCCGCACGATCGATCGCGGCGAACAGCGGCGCGGGATCGGGCTTGCGCACCGGCAGCGTGTCGCCGCCGACGATCGCGGCGAAGCGATCACGCCAGCCAAGCGCGTCGATCAGTTCCCGCGCCAAGCCCTCGAGCTTGTTGGTGCAGACCGAGAGTGCGACGCCTCGCCCTGCGAGATCGTCGAGCGCGGCATCGACACCGGGGAAGGGGCGGGTGCGATCGGCGATGTGGGCGGTGTAGTGATCAAGGAAGATCGGGAAGCCCTGCTCGACCAGATCAGGGGTCATGATGCCGGTGGCAGCAAGCCCCTTGGTCAGCAGCGCGCGCGCGCCGTGGCCGACCATGTGGCGGACCGAATCCTCCGGAACGGGCGTGCGGCCGAGTTCGACCAGCGCATGATTGAGCGCCGCCGTGAGATCGGGCGCGGTATCGGCCAGCGTGCCATCGAGATCGAAGGCGACGGTGCGGAAGGGAAAGCCTGTCATGCGCGCCGCCTTGGCCCCGCTCGTATGGAAGTGGCAAGATTTTCGTGGCAGAGGCCGCGGCATGAACCGCCCCTTCGCTGCCGTGATCCTCGCTGCCGGCAAGGGCACGCGCATCAGATCCGACCGTCACAAGGTGCTGCACGCGATCGCGGGCCGGCCGATGCTGGGCCATCTGTTGGCCAGCGTCGATGCGCTCGGGCCCGCCGCCAAGGTGGTGGTGACGGGCGCGGGGCGCGAGCAGGTGGAGACGTTCCTAGCCGGATCAGCGGCGCTGGCCGTGCAGGAATCGCAGCTGGGCACTGCGCATGCCGTGCAGCAGGCGGAAGCCGCGCTGGCCGGGTTCACGGGCGATGTCGTGATCCTCTACGGCGATGTGCCGCTGGTGCCTGCGGATACGATCGCGCGGATGCTTGCCCGCCTGCATGCTGCGGATGCACCGGCGGTGGTGGTGCTGGGCTTCCGTCCGCCTGATCCGCTGGCCTATGGCCGGATCCTGGCCGATGACGACGGTACGATCGCCAAAATGGTGGAATATAAGGATGCCAGCGCGGCCGAACGCGCGGTGACCTTGTGCAATTCCGGCCTGATGGCGGTGCGTGCCGCCGATCTGTGGCCTTTGCTGGCGCGTGTCGGCAACGACAATGCGGCCGGCGAATATTACCTGCCCGATATCGTGATGCTGGCGCAGGCGGACGGCCGCGCCTCCGCCGTGATCGAGGCGGACGACTGGCAGGTGGCGGGGGTCAACAGCCGCGGCGAGTTGGCGGAGGTCGAGGCCGGCTGGCAGCGGCGGCGGCGCGCGCAGGCGATGGCGGAGGGCGCGACGCTGATCGCGCCCGATACGGTGTGGTTCGCGCATGATACGGCCATCGGTCGCGACGTCACGATCGAGCCGAACGTGATTTTCGGCCCGGGCGTGACGGTGGCGGACGGGGCCATGATCCGCGGTTTCAGCCATCTGGAGGGCTGCGCGATCGGGCCGGGGGCGGAGATCGGCCCCTATGCGCGGCTGCGGCCCGGCGCGGAGATCGGCGAGGGGGCCAAGGTGGGCAATTTCGTCGAGATCAAGAAGGCGCGGCTGGGGCCGGGGGCGAAGGCCAATCACCTGTCCTACATCGGCGATGCCGAGGTTGGCGCGAAGGCGAATATCGGCGCGGGCACGATCACCTGCAATTATGATGGCTTCCTAAAATATCGCACCGTGATCGGCGCGGGGGCCTTCATCGGATCGAACAGCGCGCTGGTGGCACCGGTTGCAATCGGCGCCGGCGCGATCGTGGGGGCGGGATCGGTCGTGACGGCGGACGTAGCGGCCGACGCGCTGGTGCTGGTGCGGCCCGAGCAGCGCGAGAAGCCGGGCTGGGCGGCCCGCTTTCGCGAGATCATGACGGCCCGGAAGAAGGCGAAGAGCTGATATGTGCGGAATCATCGGCATCGTCGGGCGCGAACCCGTGGCGGACCGGCTGCTCGACGGGCTGAAGCGGCTGGAATATCGCGGTTATGACTCCGCCGGGATCGCGACGATCGAGGCCGGGCGGATCGAGCGGCGGCGCGCCGAGGGCAAGCTGGCCAACCTGGCGCGCGTGCTGGCGGCCGATCCGCTGCCGGGCGATACCGGCATCGCACACACGCGCTGGGCCACGCATGGCGGGCCGACGACCAGCAACGCCCACCCGCATGCCACCGAACAGGTGGCGCTGGTCCACAACGGCATCATCGAGAATTTCAAGCCGCTGCGCGACGAGCTGATCGCGCGCGGCCGCACCTTCGAGAGCCAGACCGATACCGAAGTGGTGGCGCACCTGATCTCCGAGCGGATCGAGGCGGGCGACGACCCCCGCACCGCCACCGCCGGCGTGCTGAAGCGGCTGCACGGCGCGTTCGCGCTTGCCATCCTGTTCCGCCAGCATCCGGACATGCTGATCGGAGCGCGGCTCGGATCGCCGCTCGTGGTCGGCTATGGCGACGGCGAGACCTATCTCGGGTCGGACGCGCTGGCGCTGGCGCCGCTGACCCAGCGGATCGCCTATCTGGAAGAAGGCGATTGGGTGATCGTCACCAGCGACGGCGCCGAGATCTTCGATAAGAACGACCGGCCGGTCGAGCGCGCGATCACGATTTCCGGCGTGACCGGCGCGCTGATCGACAAGGGCAATCACCGCCACTTCATGCAGAAGGAGATCTTCGAGCAGCCGGTGGTGGTGGCGCAGACGCTTCAGAGCTATCTCCGCCCGCTCGACGGGCAGGTTGCGCTGCCGATCCCCGAGTTCGACTTCGCCGAGATCCGCCGCGTGACGATCGTGGCGTGCGGCACCAGCTTCTATGCCGGCATGGTCGCGAAATACTGGTTCGAGCGGTTCGCGCGGCTGCCCTGCGAGCTCGATGTGGCGTCCGAATATCGGTATCGCGATCCGGTGATGGAGGATGGCGGGCTGGCGCTGTTCATCAGCCAGTCCGGCGAGACTGCGGACACGCTGGCGGCGCTGCGCCACGCGCGCGAAGGCGGCCAGAAGATCGCGGTCGTCGTCAACGTGCCGACCAGTTCGATGGCGCGCGAGGCCGATCTGCTGCTGCCGACCCATGCCGGGCCCGAGATCGGCGTGGCATCGACCAAGGCGTTCACCTGCCAGCTGGCGGTGCTGGCGGCGCTGGCCGCGAACCTGGCGCGCGCCCGCGGCCGGCTGAGCGCGGACGAGGAACGCGAGATCGTCGGCCATCTGGCCGAGGCACCGGCGGCGATGAACGCGGCGCTGGCGCATGATGCCGAGATCGAGGCGATGGCCCCGCTGATCGCGGAAGCGCGAGACGTGCTCTATCTGGGCCGCGGGCCCGATTATCCGATGGCGCTGGAAGGCGCGCTGAAACTGAAGGAAATCAGCTACATCCACGCCGAAGGCTATGCGGCCGGCGAGATGAAGCATGGCCCGATCGCGCTGATCGACAAGGCGGTGCCGGTAATCGTGATAGCGCCATCGGGCCCGCTGTTCGAAAAGACCGTCTCCAACATGCAGGAAGTGCAGGCGCGCGGCGGGCAGGTGGTGCTGATCTCCGACGCTGACGGGATCGCCGCGGCCGGCGAAGGCGCGATCGCCACGATCGAGATGCCTGCCGTCCACCCGCTGATTGCCCCGCTCGTCTATGCGGTGCCGGTGCAGCTGCTTGCCTATCATGTCGCAGTCGCGAAGGGCACGGACGTCGATCAGCCGCGCAACCTGGCGAAATCGGTGACGGTGGAGTGATGCGGCCTCTCGCAGCCTTCGCGCGACGTTTCGACGCCCGCCCGGCGATCGGGCGCCGATCCTAGATCAGGCCACCGTCAGGCCGACGTCGACATTATTGCGGGTGGCGTTGGAATAGGGACAGATCTGGTGGGCGGTGTCGACCAGCTTCTGCGCCTCTTCGCGGTCGAGGCCGGGGAGGTCGACTTCGAGATCGGCAGTGATGCCGAAGCCGCCTTCGGAGCGCGGGCCGATGCCGACCGTGGCGGTGACGCGCGTATCATCCGGCACCTTGATCTTCAGTTGCTGACCCGCAACCTTCAGCGCGCCGATGAAGCAGGCCGAATAGCCCGCAGCGAACAGCTGTTCGGGATTGGTGCCGTCTCCGCCGGCGCCGCCAAGTTCCTTCGGCGTCGACAGCGTCAGATCGACCTTGCCATCTTCCGATTTGGCGGTGCCGTCTCGGCCGCCGGTGGCGGTGGCCTTGGTGCTGTACTTGACGTCTACGGGCATTGGTTACTCCTTCGCTGCGGGATCAAGGTTCGGCTGAAGGAACGCCGATGCGCGCGGTTGGAGCCATCGCGCCGCAGGATAGGCGCGGATCGCGATCAGCCGTGGCGCAGATAGGCTAGCGCCACCGCCGCCGCCTGCGTGCGCAGCGCCGCGGCGTCCGCGCCCGGCCCAGGGTGGACATAGGCGGCATGGGCCAGGCCGTGAATCGTCTCGGTGACGACCAGCGCCGCATCGGGAGAGCGGACCCCGATCTCGGCCGCGACGGGCGGTGGCAGCGTAGCGAAAAGCTGGCGCACCGCGGTCTTGGTGGAAGGATGGCCGTGGCCGTGGTCGTGCGCGGCGTTGAAATCATGATCGAGCGCGCCGTGGAGATGCGGATCGAGCCGGTGGGCATCGAACACCGCCGCCACGATCCGCGCGACCGCATCGGCCAGCGTGGCCGGCGGCGGATCGGCCAGGCATTCGGCGACCATGCGGTGAATGCGGTGGCCGTGGCGGTGGACGACCGCGCCGAGCACGGCATCGCGGTTCGGAAAATACTGGTAGAGCGAGCCGATGCTGACGCCCGCGCGCGCGGCGACCGCGTTGGTGGTCGCCGCCTCACGCCCCTGCGCGGCCAGGATGTGAGCGGCGGCATCGAGAATCGCATCGACAGTGGCCTTGGCGCGATCCTGGCGCGGCTGTTTGCGCGGTTGCACGTCCATCGATGGCGTCTTCCAAATGCGAGTAGCCAAAGCTGATGTTTTGCTCGCATTAGCAGTCCGCACTTCCGGGGGGAATAGTCGTGCGGACATGGCTTGCTTGCGCTTTACTGTGCGTGACAGTGCCGGCACTGGCGCAGGACCGGCCGCCGGCCGACAGCGACATCATCGTCTATGGCAGGGGACTGGCGCAGATCGGCACCGCGATTTCAGGGTCGCAGGGCGTGGTCGGCTATCTCGATTTCGAGGACAAGCCGCTCGGCCGGGTGGGCGAGCTGGTGGAGAATGTGTCGGGCGTGATCGCGACGCAGCATTCGGGCACGGGCAAGGCGAACCAGTATTTCCTGCGCGGCTTCAACCTGGATCATGGCACCGATTTCGCCGGCTTTGTCGATGGCGTGCCGATCAACATGCGCAGCCACGGCCACGGCCAGGGCTATCTGGACCTGAATTTTCTGATCCCCGAGCTCGTCGAACGGATCGATTATCGCAAGGGCCCCTATTTCGCCGACGTCGGCGATTTTTCTGCTGCCGGCACGGTGCGCTTCAAGACGCTCGATCGGCTGCCGGCGCCGCTGATCGAGGCGACGGTGGGCAGCTACGGCTACTATCGGGCGCTCGCGGCGGGCAGCATGGCGACGGGCGCGGGCGATCTGCTGGTGGCGGTGGACGGCACGCTTTCCAACGGACCCTGGGATCTCGATGAGGATCTCGAGAAGATCAACGCGCTGGTGAAGCTATCGGGACGCGACTGGAGCCTGGGGCTGAGCGGCTATCACGCGACCTGGAACGCGACCGACCAGGTACCCGAACGCGCGATTGAAAGCGGGTTGATTGGCCGGTTCGGCAACATCGATCCGTTTCTGGGCGGGCGGACGACGCGGCTGGGGCTGACCGGGAACGCGAAGCTCGGCGATACCAGCATCAACCTGTTCGCGACCTATTATCGCTTCGGCCTGACATCGAATTTCACCTATTTCCTGAACGACCCGGTGAATGGCGACGAGTTCCAGCAGCGGGACCGGCGCGGCGTGTTCGGCGGATCGGTGCGGCACGACAGCGCGATCATGATCGGCGGGATGCCGGTGGCGCTGGCGATCGGCGGTGATGCGCGGTGGGATCATGTCGGCCGGGTCGGGCTCTATGCATCGGCGCGCGACGTCACGATCGGCACGGTGCGGCAGGACCGGCTGGACGAATATAGCGGCGCGATCTTCGCGGAAGGCACCGCCAAGCTGACCGACCGGCTGCGGCTGACGCTGGGCCTGCGCGGCGATCTCTATGGGTATGACGTGACCGCGCAGACGCTGGCGGCGAATTCGGGCAGCGGATCGGACGCGATGCTGAGCCCGAAGGCGGCGCTAGCCTGGCGCGCGACCGACACGATCGAGCTCTATGCGAATTATGGCGAGAGCTTTCATTCCAACGATGTGCGCGGGGCCAGCATCCGGTTCGATCCGGTGACGCTGGACCCGGTGGAGCGGGTGCCGGTGCTGGTGAAGGCGCGCGGGGCGGAGCTCGGCGCGCGGTTGGAAACGCCACGGCTGACGGCATCGATCGTGGGCTTCTGGCTGTCGCTGGGATCGGAGCTGGTATTCGTGGGCGACGGCGGATCGACCGAGCCGAACGACGCCACCCGGCGGTTCGGTGGCGAGGCGAGCCTATTCTGGCGGCCGACTGGCTGGCTGACGCTGGATGCCTCCGCCGCGCTGACCCATGCGCGCTTCCGCGGGGTGGAGCCGGGCTTCACGCGCATCCCGGGGGCGGTGAACGAAGTGATCGCGGGCGGGGCGGCGGTGGATCTGGGAAACGGCTTCAGCGGATCGATCCGGCTGCGGCACTTCGGCTCGGCCCCGCTGATCGAGGATGGCAGCGTGCGATCGCGCGCGACGACGCTGGTGAACCTCGGCAGCTATTACACCGCGCGCCGCTTCAAGATCGGGATCGACGTGCTGAACCTGTTCGGCGCGCGTGACGCCGACATCAGCTATTTCTATGCATCGCGGCTGCCGGGCGAACCGTCCGAGGGCGTGGAGGACCGGCACATCCATCCGGTCGAGCCGCGGCAGGTGCGGCTCTCGGTGCGGATGGGATTCTGATCAGGCGATCCGTTCGGGCACCGCATTGGCATCCGCAATCAGTGCGCCATCGTCCTTCATCGCTTCCCACGGGAACACGAACCAGTCCTTCACCACATCGCGATCGATCTGGCGGGCGGCGTAATCGACCTGCTGGGTTGACCGGATATTGGTGATGGTGACGGCGGTGCGCAGGTTGGCGGGATCGCCACCGGCGGCATCGACCGCGGCCCGAAGCGCGGCCAGCGTGCGGCCGCTGTCGTTGATGTCGTCGACGATCAGCAGCTTTTCACCGCCATGGCTGCGTTCCGCGATGCGGACCAGCAGATCCTGGCCGAAACAGGGCACGCCCGCGCTAAAATCCACCGAGAGAAGCGGCAGATCGAGCGCGTGGCTGAGATAGGCGGCCGGTACGAGACCGCCGCGGCCGATGCCGACGATATAGTCGGGCCGCCAGCCGCCATCGCGGATTATCACGGCTAGCGCGCGGACATCGGCGAGGAACTGTTCGTAGGGGACGGGGGTGAGCGTCGGCGTCATGCCGGGTTCGCCGCCAGATAGGCGTCGACCGCAGCGACATGGTCCGCGATCTTGTCTTCGGGCAGGAACGAACCGGTGAAGCTGTTGCGCGCAAGCGTGGCGAAATCGTCGCGAGTGAGGCTGCTGTCCGCGGCCAGCGCGCGGAAATTATCGTTTACATAACCGCCGAAATAGGCGGGATCGTCCGAATTGACCGTCGCGCGCAGGCCCAGTTCAAGCATTTTTGGGATCGGGTGGTTGGCGATGCTATCCACAACGCAGAGCTTGAGGTTGGACAAGGGGCAGACGGTGAGCGTCATGCCTTCGGCGCGCAGCCGATCGACGAGCGCGGGATCCTCCAGCGCGCGATTGCCATGATCGAGCCGGTCGATCCCGAGCAGATCGAGCGCCTCGTGGACATAGGCCGGCGGACCCTCCTCGCCGGCATGGGCAACGCGCTTCAGGCCGAGCGCGCCGGCCGCATCGAACACACGCGCGAACTTGGACGGCGGGTGTCCGACCTCCGATGAATCCAGCCCGACCCCGGCGATGCGGTGCAGCCAGGGCTCGGCCGCCTTCAGCGTGGCAAATGCGGCGTCTTCGTCGAGATGGCGCAGGAAGCAGAGGATCAGCCGCGAGGTCAGGCCGTGGCGGCTCTCGGCGTCTGCCATCGCGGCGAGCAGCCCTTCGATCACGGCCGCAAACGGCACGCCGCGATCGGTGTGGGTCTGCGGATCAAAGAAGATCTCGGCATGGCGCACGCCATCGGCGGCAGCACGATCGAAATAGGCGCAGGCCAGATCGTGGAAATCCTCCTGCGTCCGCAGCACGTCTGCCCCCGCATAATAGATGTCGAGGAAATCCTGCAGGTTGGAGAAGGCATAGGCCGCGCGGACCTCGGCCACGGACCGATAGGGGATCGCCACCTTGTTGCGCTTGGCCAGCGCGAACATCAGCTCAGGCTCGAGGCTGCCCTCGATATGAAGGTGCAGCTCGGCCTTGGGCAGGCCTGCGATGAAATCGGCAAGGGTCATGCGCGGGATCGTAGCGCGTGGGCGGGATGCGTCCAGCCCTGGCCGTCATGTCAAAGATGTTTGACATCACGGCTGCCCGAGGGTAGCGCGATGTTATAGATTCTTAACATCGGAGGGGGCGATGTCGTTTCGCTACAAGAGTGCGCTGGTCACGCTGATCAGCATGATCGCGGTCTATGCCTGGTATTTCGCTCGGGTCGCGAATGGCGTGGCCCGTGAGCAGGCAGTGCCGCTGCTGCTCGGCACCGTGATCGCCCTCGTGGTGGTGCTGGTGATCGGCCATATCCTGCTGGCGGCAACTTCGCCCGACTGCCATGCCCCGATGGATGAGCGCGAACGCGCGATCGACCGGCGCGCGACGGCGGTCGGCTATTATCTGCTGATCGTAGCGGCGCTGGCGGCCGCGGCGCTGGTGCATGTGGGAGCGGGGGCATCGCGGATGGCCAACGCGATCCTGCTGGCGATCGTGATCGCCGAATGCGGGCGACAGGCGATGTTCCTCGCGCTGCACCACCGCACGCTGTGACGTTGCCGATCCGCAACCGCGTGCGCGAAGAACGCGAGGCGCGCGGGATGACGCAGGCGGATCTCGGGGCCGAGATCGGCATGACCCGCCAGACGATCGCGGCCATCGAGCAGCGGCGCTATTCCCCGTCGCTGGAATCCGCATTCAGGCTGGCGCGCGTCTTCGCCCTTCCAATCGACGCGCTGTTCGCCTGGGAGGATTAGAGCTCGGCGATCATCCCAGCGTCGAGTTGGCCGCGCTCAGCACCGCGCGGACCGAGGCCGTGGCCACGTCGTGATCGATGCCGACCCCGAACACGGTGCGGCCATCGGCGGTCTTCGCCTCGACATAGGCGGCGGCCTGGGCATCCGTGCCGTGGCCGATCGCGTGCTCGTTATAGTCGACCACGTCGATCGCGATGCCGCATTCGTCCGCCAGCGCGCCGATCACGCTCGAGATCAGGCCGTTGCCGCGCCCACTGATCGAGCGATCGACACCATCCTGGCGGATGCGGCCCACGAAGATGCGATCGGTGGCCAAGCCGCTTTCCTGATAGTCGACCAGCTCGATCGCGCCGCCGCCAAGCCGGTAATGGCGCTGGAACGCCTGCCAGATATCGGCCGCGTTGAGCTCGCGGCTGGTCTCGTCGGCCAGCGCCTGCACCACGGTCGAGAAACTAGCCTGCATCCGCTTGGGCAGTTTCAGCCCCTTGTCCTGCTCGAGCACCCAGGCGACGCCGCCCTTACCCGATTGCGAATTGACGCGGATGACGGCTTCGTAGCTGCGGCCGAGATCGGCTGGATCGATCGGCAGATAGGGCACGTCCCACAGCTGATCATTGCGCGCGGCCTGCGCGGCGAACCCCTTCTTGATGGCATCCTGGTGCGATCCGGAAAAGGCGGTGAACACCAGATCGCCTGCATAGGGATGACGCGGGTGGACGGGCAGCGCGTTGCAATATTCGACCGTCTTGATGACCGCATCGATATCCGAGAAGTCGAGCCCCGGATCGACGCCCTGCGTGTACATGTTGAGGGCGACCGTCACGAGATCGACATTGCCGGTGCGCTCGCCATTGCCGAACAGGCAGCCTTCGACCCGGTCCGCCCCGGCCAGCAGGCCGAGTTCGGTGGCGGCGACGCCGGTGCCGCGATCATTGTGGGTGTGGAGGCTGACGATCACCGCATCGCGGTTCGGAATGTTGCGGCAGAAGAATTCGATCTGATCCGCATAGACATTGGGTGTGGCGCATTCGACGGTGGCGGGCAGGTTGAAGATGATCGGCTTTTCGGGCGTGGGCCGCAGCACATCCATCACCGATGCGCACACCTCGACGGCGAAATCGGTCTCGGCGGTGGAAAAGGTCTCGGGGCTGTATTCGAAGCGCCAGTCGGTTTCGGGGCGCTTGGCTGCCTCGTCGCGGAGCAGCTTGGCCCCGTCGATCGCGATCTGGCGGATCTCCGACTTTTCCATCTGGAAGACGATCCGGCGCCAGGCGGGCGAGATCGCGTTGTAGAGGTGGACGATCGCGGTGCGCGCGCCTTCTAGACTTTCGAAGCTCTTTTCGATCAGTTCGCGGCGGGACTGGGTAAGCACCTGCACGGTGACATCGTCTGGGATCGCGCCGGAGCGGACCAGGCCCGAGATGAAATCAAACTCAGTGGCGCCGGCGGAGGGGAAGCCGACCTCGATCTCCTTGACGCCGACCTTCACCAGCAGATCGAAGAAGCGCTGCTTTTTCTCCGCATCCATCGGATCGATCAGCGCCTGGTTGCCATCGCGCATGTCGGTCGACAGCCAGCGTGGCGCGCGATCAATGATCTTCGAAGGCCAGGTGCGATCGGGAATGTCGATCTGGGGGAAGGGGCGGTACTTGACGGAAGGATCGCGCAACATGGGTTCAACTCGCAGACGCGCCACCGTGGGTGGCGGGGAAGGGGGCTTGGCCCTTAGGCGAGGTGCGCGGCCGCAGAGGGCGCGCAGGTCCGATCCCGC
Source organism: Sphingomonas canaveralia (assembly GCF_047238125.1). Taxonomy (NCBI): domain Bacteria; kingdom Pseudomonadati; phylum Pseudomonadota; class Alphaproteobacteria; order Sphingomonadales; family Sphingomonadaceae; genus Sphingomonas; species Sphingomonas canaveralia. Next base: position 1,655,603 of record NZ_JBDFMH010000001.1, on the reverse strand, counting down.
CTAAGGGCGGGTAAGTCGAAGCAGGAGCAGGCCGCGATGCGACGTCATGGCCCGAGCCTATCCCGCAATGGTTTACGAAGTGCAACGCCTTTTCGCGTCGGGCGCTTTACGGGCGGGTAAGATATTGAGCCTAGGCCGGAATCGAAAGCGATCGAGGCCTGCCATGCTGCAATTGACCTATATCAGTACGATCACGCGGGGGCTCGGCGACACAATCGTCGAACCAATCCTGGCGGCATCGCGCCGCCGCAACGCCGCCGCCGGTGTGACCGGGCTGCTGCTGTTCGACGGGCGCCGCTTCCTGCAGGCGCTGGAAGGCGAGCCGGATGCCGTGCGGATCACGTTCGATCGGATCGCGGCCGATCCGCGCCACCGCGCGATCGTACGGCTTTCGGAGCGCCAGATCGACGCGCGTGAATTCGGCGAATGGGCGATGGCGTGCCAGCAGGTGGCGGCCCCGCAGCAGCAGGGCAGCCTTGCCGAGGCGATCCACCGGCTGACCGACACGGTGCCGGACCTGAACACGCGCGAGCTGTTCCGCGGCTTTGCGAAGCTCAAGACCGCCTGAGCGCTCGGCCGACTGCGATCAGCCCTTTTTTTCGAACGCGGCGGTGATGTCGAGTTCGACCTCGTCCGACACCATCGGGATGCCGTAGCCGATCCCGAATTCGCCGCGCTTGATTGTCGTCGTCGCCTCGAAACCGACCGTTTCCGCGCCGCCCATCGGGCTGGGGCCCGCGCCGGTGAACTTGGCATCGAGCACGACCGGCTTGGTGACGCCATTCAGCGTGAGATTGCCGCTGATCTTCGCGGTGGTGCCGCTGACTGCCACGGAAGTCGACACGAAGCGCGCGTCGGCCGGCGAGGGGCCGAAGAAATCGGGCTTGCCGCCATCCTTGCCCGCGCGCAGCAGATGGCTGGTCAGCCCGGCATTGGCAGTGGTGACCTTTGCCACGGGGATAGTGACATCGACCTTCGCCGCGGCGGGTTTCTTCGGATCCAGCACCAGCGTGCCGGCGACATCGCCGAAGATGCCGAAATAATCGTTGAAGCCGAGATGGTTGACGCGCCAGCCGACCAGCGTGTGACCGGCATCGGCGGTGTAGGTGCCGCCGGTGATGCGCGACGGATCTGGCGTACCGGGGGCCTGCATCGCCTGCTGGGCGATGGCGGCGGTGCCGGCGACGATGGCGAAGGCGACGAACGGGGCTTTGCGCATGGGGACGACTCCTGTTGAGGAGCGCGACGCTAGAGCGCCGCCGCGTCGGCGGAAAGAGGGTTAACGGAAGGGTCGGGTTTTGGAAATCGTCGCCCCTGCGCAGGCAGGAGCCCATGGCTATCTCGCGTGGCACATCGGCCAGCCATGGGCCCCTGCCTACGCAGGGGCGACGGACCTCCCCCGCTGCGGCGGCGATTTAGACGCTGGACCCCGGCCTTCGCCGGGGTGATCATCTGCGCGGGAACGCGCCGATGATCAGTTCTTCGCCTTGTCGACCAGCTGGTTCTTGGCGATCCACGGCATCATCGCGCGCAGTTCGGCGCCGACCTTTTCGATCGGATGCTCCGCGGCGAGCTTGCGGCTGGCCTTAAGTTCCGGCTGGCCGGCGCGGTTGTCGAGCACGAACTTCGACACGAAGCGACCCTGCTGGATATCGGCCAGCACGCGCTTCATCTCGGCCTTGGTCTCGTCGGTGATGATGCGGGGGCCAGTCGTGATGTCGCCATATTCGGCGGTATTCGAGATCGAATAGCGCATGTTGGCGATGCCGCCCTCATACATCAGGTCGACGATCAGTTTCACTTCGTGGAGGCACTCGAAATAGGCCATCTCTGGGGCGTAGCCCGCCTCGGTCAGCGTCTCGAACCCGGCCTGGATCAGGTGGGTGAGGCCGCCGCACAGCACCGCCTGCTCGCCGAACAGATCGGTCTCGCATTCCTCCTTGAAGGTCGTCTCGATCACGCCCGAACGGCCGCCGCCGACAGCGGATGCATAGGACAGCGCAACATCATGCGCGTTACCGCTGGCATCCTGATGGATCGCGATCAGGCAGGGCACGCCGCCGCCGCGCTGATATTCGGACCGCACGGTGTGACCCGGGCCCTTGGGCGCGATCATGAACACGTCGATATCGGCGCGCGGCTCGATCAGCCCGAAATGCACGTTCAGGCCATGCGCGAAGGCGAGCGCCGCACCGGGCTTCATATTGTCATGCAGATCGTCCTTGTAGATCGCGGCCTGCAACTCGTCGGGCGCCAGCACCATGATGATGTCGGCCCACTTGGCGGCCTCGGCTCCGCTCAGCACCTTGAAGCCGGCGCCCTCGGCCTTTTGCGCGGTCGCCGAGCCGGGGCGGAGCGCGACCGCCACTTCGGAGACGCCGCTGTCGCGCAGATTCTGGGCATGGGCATGGCCCTGACTTCCATAGCCGACGATCGCGACCTTCTTGCCCTTGATCAGGCCGATATCGGCATCGGAATCATAATAGACGCGCATGTTCTTCCCTTTCGTGCCGCTCGTCATCCCGGCGGAAGCCGGGATCCAGGGCCGCGGACGGCGGCGCTTGTGGCTCTGGACCCCAGCGTTCGCCGGGGTGACGGCTGAAAATATCCGCTGGTCAGGCCGGCTCGTTCCCCCGCGAGATCGCGACGACGCCGGTGCGCGCGACCTCGATCAGGCCGACCTCGCGCATCAGTTCGGTGAATTTGTCGATCTTTTCGCTGCCGCCGGTCACTTCGAATACGAAGCTGGTGGTGGTGGCATCGACCACGCGGGCGCGGTAGACCTCGGCTAGGCGCAGCGCCTCTATCCGGTGATCGCCGACGCCTTTCACCTTCACCAATGCCAGCTCGCGTTCGACATGGGGCCCGAGCTCGGTGAGATCGGTCACCTTGTGGACCGGCACCAGCCGATCGAGCTGCGCCACCACCTGATCGATCACCGCGGGCGGGCCGCTGGTCACGATGGTGATGCGGCTGATCTTCTCGTCCTCGGTGACGTCGGCCACCGTCAGGCTCTCGATATTGTAGCCGCGACCCGCGAACATGCCCGCGATCCGGGCGAGGATGCCCGCCTCGTTGTCGACGATCACGGAGAGCGTGTGGCGCTCCGCAGCTTCGGTTCTGATACGCATCGTCTCGCTTTCGTCATCCCGGCGGAAGCCGGGACTGGTGCCGCAAGGGCATTAATTTCCGGGAGATCCCGGCTTTCGCCGGGATGACGCCAGTCCCTACACCAGTGCCTTCGCCTCGTCGTCCATCTCGCCCGAGACTTCGTTGGCCTGCAGGATCATCTCGGTATGGGCGGCCCCGCTCGGGATCATCGGGAAGCAGTTGGTGAGCTTCGACACGCGACAATCGACCATCACCGGTCCGTCGACGGCCAGCATCGCGGCGATGCCGTCGTCCAGCTCGTCCGCTTTCTCGATGCGCAGGCCGGTCCAGCCATAGGCCTCGGCCAGCTTCACGAAATCGGGCAGCGCTTCGGAATAGCTTTGCGAATGGCGGCCGGCATAGGTCAGGTCCTGCCACTGACGGACCATGCCCATATATTCGTTGTTGAGGATGAAGACCTTGACCGGCAGATTGTACTGGGTGGCGGTCGACATCTCCTGGATGTTCATCAGGATCGAAGCCTCGCCCGCGATGTCGATTACCAGCGCGTTGGGATTGCCGAGCTGCGCGCCGATTGCGGCGGGCAGACCATAGCCCATCGTGCCCAGCCCGCCTGAGGTGAGCCACTTGTTGGGCGCCTCGAAGCCGAAATGCTGGGCGGCCCACATCTGGTGCTGGCCGACTTCGGTCGAAATGATCGGCTTCTTCGCGTGGGTCGCTTCCCACAGCCGGCGAATCGCATGCTGGGGCAGGATGTCCGAGCCCTGCTGATTGAACTCGAGGCACTTGACCAGCCGCCAGCCGGCGATGCGCGATCGCCATTCGGCCTGATCGGCGGGTTGGTGCTGACGCGCCTTCCACAGCTTGACCATGTCTTCCATCGCGCGGCCGGCATCGCCGACGATCGGCAGGTCGACGCGGACATTCTTGTTGATCGAAGACCGATCGATATCGACGTGGATCTTCTTCGATTTCGGGCTGAACGCATCGAGCCGGCCGGTCACGCGATCATCGAAACGCGCCCCCAGGCAGACGATCAGATCGGCCTGGTTCATCGCCATATTGGCTTCATAGGTGCCGTGCATGCCCAGCATGCCCAGCCAGTCCGGATGGCTGGCCGGGAAGCAGCCGAGCCCCATCAGCGTGGAGGTGACCGGCGCGCCGGTGATGCGTTGCAGTTCGCGCAGCATTTGGCTGGCGGCGGGGCCGGCATTGATGATGCCGCCGCCGGTATAGAGGATCGGCCGTTCGGCGGCCGCCATCATCTCGACCGCGGCCTCGATCAGCTTGGCATCGGGCTTGACCTGCGGGCGATAGGAACGATGCTGCTGGGTGCCGCCCGCCGCGCCGCGACGGAACGGGGCGGAAGCGACCTGCACGTCCTTGGGCAGATCGATCACCACCGGGCCGGGGCGGCCGGAGGTCGCGATATGATGCGCCTCGTGAACGACCTCGGCCAGTTTCGCCGGATCCTTCACCAGATAATTATGCTTGGTGCAGTGCCGGGTGATGCCGATCGTATCGCATTCCTGGAAGGCATCGGTGCCGATCAGCGCGGTCGGCACCTGGCCGGTGATGACCAGCATCGGGATCGAGTCCATCAGCGCATCGACGATGCCGGTGACGGCGTTGGTGGCCCCCGGGCCGGAGGTGACGAGCACGACGCCGAGCTTTCCGGTGGAGCGGGCATAGCCCTCGGCCGCATGCGCCGCGCCGCCTTCCTGGCGAACGAGGATGTGGCGGATGCGCTTCTGCTTGAACAGCGCATCGTAGATCGGAAGCACGGCGCCGCCGGGATAGCCGAACACGACCTCGACGCCGAGCTCGGTCAGCGTCTCGATCAGGATCTCGGCTCCGCTCAACTCGGTCGTCATCACGCTCGTCCCGCAGCGCCGGCTGGATCCCGGCCAACAATGATGCGCCGCCCTAGCATCGGATGCTCGGGGCGGCGAGGCTGCGCGTCTATAAGCATCAAACTAATAGGTCAACAGCCTTTCGCGCAACTTTCTTACGAGATACCGCATAGAATCCTCATCGAGTTGCGCGGCCTGACGTTGCCATGATGGAGGCGGCTGATTGGCGAACCAGGTATGTTGGCGCTTGGCATATTGGCGCGTGGCGGCCGTGGCCCGTGCCACCATCGCATCACGATCGATCGTGCCGGTCAGCCAATCGCTGATCTCACGCACCCCGATCGCGCGCATCACCGGTGTTGCGGGATCTAGATCACGGGCGAGCAGCGCGCGCACCTCGTCGATAGCGCCGGCTGACAGCATCGTCTCGAACCGGGCGTCGCAGCGCGCGCGCAGCCATTCGCGCGGGGGCAGCAATATGGTCGCGGCAAGCGTGATGCGATCGCCGATCCCGCCCTGCCGCTCAAGCTGCCAGTCCGAAAGCGGGCGACCGGATGAGCGCACGACTTCGAGCGCGCGCGCGACCCGCGTCGTATCGCTGGCACGCAGCCGAGCGGCGGCGGCAGGATCTTCCTGCATCAGCGCCGCGTGGGCATCGGCCACGGCCAGCGCGCGCACCGCGGAGCGCACATCGGGGTCGACCGGCGGGACCGGTGCGATCCCATCGATCAAAGTGCGCAGATACAGACCGGTGCCGCCGACAAGGATCGGCACGCGGCCAGCGGCATGGGCCTCGTCGATCGCACCGCGCGCATCTTCCGCCCAATCGGCGGCGGAGGCGGGATCGGCACCGTCGCGCGTGCCGAACAGGCGGTGCGGCACACGCGCCTCTTCCTCTGGCGACGGCCGGGCGCTCAGCACGCGCAGATCGGCATAGAGCTGAGATGCGTCCGCATTGATGACGGTGCCGCTCACCGCTTCGGCCAGCGCGATCGCCAGCGCCGACTTGCCGCTGGCAGTCGGCCCTGCGATGAGCGCGACCGGCTTGGGCGCGGGGGATTCGGCAATGTTCATCGCGACACTGATAGCAGCGGATGCGCTGCGCGACGCGGCCATCGAAAAGGCGCGCGATGCGATCGCCGGTGTCGGCGGCGTGCCGGGCGAAGCGCGCTGGATCGAGCCCGGCAGCGCCTGTGACCTTGGCTTCGCGCGTGCCGACTCCGCCAATGTCCGCGCGGCGCTGGAAGGCTTGATCGCGGGCGTCGACATCGTCGTGCAGCCCGCGGTGGGGCGGGCCAAGCGGCTGCTTGTCGCCGACATGGATTCGACCATGATCACGGTCGAATGCATCGACGAGCTGGCCGACTACGGCGGTATCAAGGCGCAGGTGGCCGAGGTGACCGAGCGCGCGATGCGCGGCGAGCTGGATTTCGAGGCGGCGCTCGAAGCGCGGGTGGCGCTGCTGAAGGGGCTGGATGCCGGCGTGCTGGCGCGCTGCCTGGCGGAGCGGGTGCGGATCATGCCCGGGGCCGAGGCGCTGGTGCGTACGATGCGGGCCAACGGCGCGCGGGCGGTGCTGGTCTCCGGCGGGTTCACCGCCTTCGCCGATCCGGTGGCGGCGCGGATCGGCTTCGATCATGCGCTGTCGAACCGGCTCGAGATCGACGGGAGCGGGTTGGCGGGAACGGTCGCCCGGCCGATCGTGGGCGCCGAGACCAAGCGGGCGACGTTGCTGTCCGAAGCGGCGAGCATGGGAATCGCGATGGCCGAGACGCTCGCGATCGGCGACGGCGCGAACGACATTCCGATGATCGAGGCGGCGGGGCTGGGCGTAGCCTATCACGCCAAGCCCCGCACGGCGGCCGCAGCCGACGCCCGAATCGAGCATGGCGACCTGACGACCCTGCTCTACGCGCAGGGCTATCCGCGCGCGGAGTGGGCCGCCTGACCGGGATCAGCCTGGATAGGGTTCGTCCTTGAGCAGGCGCGCCAGATGGGCCGCATTTCCCGCCACCATCTTGGCGGTTTCGCTGACCTTCTTCGGCGTAGCGTCAAGATCCTTGAAGTCGACCGAGCCCATCGCTTCGCCCACCCAGTAACAGGCGGCGACCGCCGGTATCGTCCAGCCGGTATCGTTCAGGCTCTGGAACAGCTGCGCGGACGACCAGTGCGCGCCGTCCTCATTACCCACGATCGCGGCCACCGCCACCTTGCCGTAGCTGGGCATGCGGCCGCGATCGTCGGTCTCGCTGAGGAACGCGTCCATCCGTTCCAGCACGCGCTTGGCGACGCTGCCGATCTGACCCATCCAGATCGGGCCGCCGAACACCAATATGTCCGCTGCCAGGATTTTCTCGCGGATCGCAGGCCATTCATCGCCATCGCCTTCGTCCGACTTCACGCCCGGCAGCACATTATGTTCGGCGATGCGGATCGTGTCGGCCACCGTAACATCCAGGCTCTTGAACTGATCGGCGAGCACCGTGATCATCGCATCGGTCGAACTCTCGCCGGAAGCTTTCAGCGTACAATTGATCGGCTGGACAGTCAGCGTCATGGGGCGTCTCCTGGTCAAATCCAGAGACGCCTGTCCGGCGACGAGGTTCCCCCGCTAATCCGTGTCGACGGGGATGCCGGACGCATCCTTGGAGGTGCGGATGGTGAGCGATGTCTTCACGCTCGCGACATTCGGAGCGGTGGTCAGTTGCGAGGTGAGGAAGGACTGGAAGCCTTGCAGATCGTGCGCCACAATCTTCAGAATGAAATCGATCTCACCATTCAGCATATGGCATTCGCGCACTTCGGGCAGCACGGCGACATGCGCCTCGAACGCGCGCAGATCCTCTTCCGCCTGGCTGCGCAGGCTGACTAGCGCGAACACCATGATGCCATAGCCGAGTGCCGCCGCCCCCAGCTTGGCATGATAGCTTTCGATCACGCCGGCCTGTTCCAGCGCACGCACGCGCCGCAAGCAAGGCGGCGCAGTGAGCCCGGCGCGCTTCGCAAGGTCCACATTGGTGATGCGGCCATCTTCCTGCAGCGAGCGCAATATGATGCGATCGATCGAATCGAGCGGATATTGTGCGGCCACGCCACATCCCTTCAGCCGTGTATCAGCTTGTTAGAATATTATTGCGGGTCTTGGCAATTGTCCCACATTGCAACGCCCCAAATTGGATGCTTCCCCAAGGGCAGCTCGCGCGTTAACGAACTGATACGTGATCGCAACGGAACCGTAATCAAGCGGGTCGCCGAGAACCGGGAGATCATCCACAGTGCGTTTCGACGACATGCTCGCGACCCTGCTCGCGCAGCGACTGGATTCTGCCGCCGCCAAGCGCGCGGCGTGGGTCCAGATCGTCGATGTCCTCGCGCAGGGTCGCGGCGGGGCGGCGACCGATGACGCCTATGATCGGCTGCGCGCGTTGCGCGACGAGGTACCCCTGAGCGTGCGCGCCGCGGTCGCCGCCGGGCTCGCCGGGCGGCAGATACCGGAAGCGCTGGTACGGCTGTTCGCCGAGGAACCCCCCGCGATCGCTGCGCCGCTGCTGGCCGGGGTGACCCTGCCGGCCGCGGCCTGGATGGCGCTGCTGCCAGCGCTTGGGCCGACAACGCGCGGCGTGGTCCGCAACCGGCGCGATCTGCCGCTGGCCGTGGTGCAGGCGCTAGGCGCGTTCGGCGCCATCGATCTCGTGATGTCGGGCCCGGTCGCCGAGCTGCTGGAGCCTGAGGCGCCGCGCATCGAGGATGATCGTACGCCGACACCGGGCGGCGATGCCCAGATCCGCGATCTGGTGGCGCGGATCGACGCGTTTCGCCGTCGCAAGCCGTTTCCCGGCGCACCGCTTGCTGGCGAGCCGGCGATCGATCGCGAGACGCGGGCCGAGAGCTTTCGCTTCGAAACCGGCGCCGATGGCGTGCTGCGTTGGGTGGAGGGCGCGCCGCGCGAGGCGCTGGTCGGCGAAACGCTCGCGATTGCCGCAACGAGTTCCGGGCAGGGCGTGGACGGGCAGGTGGCAGGCGCGTTCCGGCACCGCGCGCCGTTCCGCGATGCGCGACTGTCGGTAGCGGGAGACGGGCCGACCGCGGGCGAATGGCGGATCTCGGCGGTGCCGTTCTTCGATCCCGCCGGTGGGCGCTTCACGGGCTATCGCGGCACCGCACGCCGTCCGCGCGCGGATGAAAGCGCGGCGCCCGTCAATTCCCAGGCGACGATGCCCGGCGTCGGCTTTGCCCCCGATTCGTTGCGCCAGCTGGTCCATGAACTGCGCACCCCGATCAACGCGATCGTAGGCTTTGCCGAGATGATCGATCGTCAAGTGCTCGGCCCGGCCGCAGCGCTCTATCGAGATCGTGCGCGTGAGATCGCCAGCGAGGGTCGCAGGCTGCTCGATGCGGTCGACGACCTCGATGCCGCGGCGCGGGTCGATACGCGGCGGTGGGACGTTGCGGCCGGCAGCACCGATCCTGCCCGCATTCTAGCCCGCCTGCACGATGCGCACGAGACGCTGGCCGCCGGGCGCGGCGTGCGGCTGACGCTGCGGATCGCGACCGATGCGGCGCCGGTCGGCGCGGATCCGGTCGCAGTGGAGCGGATGCTGGGCCGGTTGCTCGCCTCCGCGATCGCCGTCGCCGGTGCCGGCGAGACGGTTACCGCGACGCTGACGCGTGATGGCGGGGACATGATCTTTGCGGTCGACCGGCCGGCCGCGCTGGCGGGGCGCGACGATCATGCGCTGCTCGATCCCGGCTATTCGCCGGATGGCGACTGGCCGGATGCGCCGCTGCTGGGGCTGGGCTTCGCGCTGCGGCTGGTGCGCAATATCGCCGATGCCGCGCATGGCACACTGGCGATCGAGCCGGACCAGTTCGTCCTGCGGCTGCCGATGCAATCCGCGCCGGTGCGCGGCGAGGAAGAGCGGCAGGGGTAAGGCCGATCGCGCGTTCGCCGGATCGGCCGCCGCGGGCGATCCGCCTCGATCGGCCACCGCCCCGTGAGGCGATCGCCAGGCTGGACCGCGGGTTCGGCCGGCGCTTCTGCGTGCTGGCCGATGCCGAGGAGGAGTTTGACTGGGAACGGCCGCTCGATCGATCGCAGACCGCCACGACATCGCTTGTGGCGCTGCCCGCTGCCAATCTGCGCTTCAATGCGATGGGGGTGGTGCCGACCTGGATGATCGACTGGCCGGTGGCGGAAGCGGGCGACGCGATCGTCGATCTGGTGACGGACGATCGCTGCGACGTCGGGGCGCAGTTGCACCCGTGGGTCACGCCGCCGCACGAGGAAGAAGTCAACCGGCACAATAGTTTTGCGGGCAATCTTGCGATCGATTTGGAGCGAGCGAAGATCACTGCGCTGACCGGTCTGCTGGCGCGGCGGTTTGGGCGATCGCCGCTCGCCTTCCGTGCCGGGCGCTATGGTGTGGGGCCGAACACCGGCCGGCTGATCGCGGAGGCGGGGTACGGGATCGATGTCTCGACCCGACCGCTGTTCGACTATTCGGCCGAGGGCGGGCCCGACTTCTCGGACCATCCGGTGCGGCCCTGGTGGGCGGGGCCGCTGCTGGAAGTGCCGTTAAGTGTCGCGATGGTCGGCGCGATGCGGCGGCGGGTGCGGTTCCCGCGGTTGCCCAGCCTGCGCGGCGTGTTGGCGCGCACGCGGCTGGCGCAGCGCGTGCCACTGACGCCGGAGGACGTGCCGCTGGCCGATGCGCTGGATGCGATCGAGGCGCTGATCGACGATGGCGTGCAGCTGTTCAGCCTGTCGTTCCACACGCCATCGCTGGTGCCCGGCCACACCCCCTATGTGCGCGACGCGGGCGAGTTGGCGACCTTCTGGGCCTGGTGGGACGGGGTGTTCGATCGCTTCGCCCGGCACGGCATCGCGGGCGCGCGCCCGCAGGATATCCTTGCTGCCGCGCGCCGCGGCTGACGCTTGCCAGCATCGCCCATCGCCCGCTATCGCCAGCGGTGGCGGGGGGCCTGTAGCTCAATGGTAGAGCCGGCCGCTCATAACGGCTAGGTTGCGGGTTCGAATCCTGCCGGGCCCACCGCTGTCTACTCCTTTTCGCAGATTTCTGCGGGTTTCCGAGCGTGTTTTGGCTACCCCGTTTTGGGGGTTAGCCCAATTCTCAAGTGCCCCCATCGAATCACGGGCGAGCTTCGCCTGCTCGACTCCGCGTGTGTAGAGGGCCACTTCCGCGTCTCCGCTGTGCCCGGTGATGGCCTTGATCGCCTGATTGCTCATCCCGATTTCGGCGAGGCGGCGCGATATGGCCTTGCGCAGCCCGTGAGCCGAACAGTGCTTCAGACCGGCGGCATCGCACTGGCGACGGAAATAGCCGCCGAACCCGTCCACCGTGAACGACTTGCCGAAGCTGGTCCGCAGGAACGTCGGCACGTCGGGCATGGGCTCGATCGCAACGATGGCCTGGCGCAGATCCTCGGCAACTGGCAGCTTGATCGTCTTACTGGTCTTGTCCTGCACATAGGTCAGGAAGCCATCCTCGACATTCGCCATGCCGAGCTTCGTTGCGTCACCTTTGCGGGCGGCGGTCCACAGCATCAATTCGAGTGCGAGCCGGGGCATGGTGCCGACCGGATGCCGCGCCTGATAGGCTGCGATCTCATCCTCGGTCCAGGTGTGGTGCCCCTTCGTCTTGACCTTCACGCGGTCGGTTTTTTCAACCGGGTTGTCGGCGCGCATCTCAATCTTGACCGCATATTCGAACAGCCGGCGAAGCTGCTTGCGTAGGTTGCGCGCCGCGGCCGGATACCGCTTGGCTTTCTCGGTGATGATCGCGTCCAGATGCTGGAACTTGAAGTCGCGAACCATGTCGTTGCCGCACAGCGCGCGGAAGCCTTCGAAGATGCCGCGGTTCTTTTCCTGCGTCGTCGCGCCGCCAGCGTTGAACGTGCCCGATCGGTAATAGCGGGCTATCAGATCGTTGACCGTGCCGGGGCGGATGCGGGACTGCCCGATCGGAACAGCCGGCAGCGGTTCACCCTTCTTGCACGCGTCCAGCTCGGCTGCGAACTCCGCGGTGCCGAACCGATGCTTGAAATAGTAGGCCGGCTGCCCGGTCTTGCGATAGCGCAGCCTCTCGCGCCCGTGGCGATCCTTGAACGACGTGACGTTGGGCGGGTAGAGGCGTTTCCTCACAGAAAGCGATCCAGGCTGTTGCCGCGGCGGGCCGGTGCCGCATCTGCCGCGATGATGACGATGTTGCCGGTGGGATCAATCTCCACACGCCCCACGCGCATACCGGCAGCCTCCACGCCCTTCACGGCGCGGGTCAGATCGGCTTGCTTGAAGCGCGCGAACGATTGTTCACCCATCCGCCTGTCCTTCCCGATCGAGAGGGGCGGGGGGAGCGGGGAGGGGCATCCAGTGGGTGGCTTGAATACCGCACTTGATCATCCCGCCGAGGCGAAAGAAATTTCGATCATGCGTCGGGGTATACGACAGGTAGCACAAGCATCTTTCGTGCGTGACATCGCTAACCTGCGGCCGGCCATATCTGCCAATGTAGGTTGGACTTGAGCCAGCCATACAGAATAGAAAGGCCGTCCCATCCTTCGGCGCAGTCTCGATCGGCTGCCAGCCCTGCACAGCGGGGGCGGGGGGAGCGGCTGCGATCATTGCGGCGTAGGCGGCTTTAGCGGTGCATTTCGAGACAATACAGTCACGGCGGCACTGGATGTCGATACGCGCAGCTTCGATCATCGCCTCTGTCGGCTCCCTCGGCACCAGCACCATGCCTTCGGGCACAGCGGGGGTGGCGCGGGTGTTCCAGGCGGCGAGTAAGCCCGCGTCATCATACGCCTTCACTTCTGGCAGGATGAAGATGCTCTGGCATGAACCCTCGCAATTCATCGCCATCTCAGGATGCGCATCATCGGGATCGTAGCGGTCAGCCCTGACAGGCCCGCCACAGATCATGCAAGGCGCTGCCTCCCGCGTCCGGTCGATCGTGGGGCTAGTCATTGGGGGTGTCCTTGGACGTGGGGACGCATTCCCAAAAATAGCGGACAGGGAACGCTCCATCCTGATCGGCTCGCATGAAGTCGCCGCCATCGTGGCACCGCCGGCCGAAAGCATCGACGCAGATCGCCTTTACCTCCGAGCGGCCATTGTGCGTGCCGGTGAGGCGCTTGGTGGCAAAGTTCACCCAATCGGCATGACTGGCGAACTCGCCCTTCCAGAGCGGCACCAGATCGCACGGTGTCGCCGGTCGCGGCCAGCTAACCCGGTAATCCAGGCTCCCCTCCCCCATCGGGGTTGCAGGGCGCGTCATGCGGGCACCTGTTCGCGCTTGGCCTGCTGGTGAAGACGGCGAGCAATCTCGCGCTTGTGTTCGTGTGGCTTGCCGGTCCAGCGGCTGACCCGCGGATCGAAGCTGCTGCGTCCACGCAAATCGCGCTTGGTGTCATTAGTTGGCCAGCGCGTACCCTCTTCGATCGCGTGACCAATGCCTGCTAGGGAAACACCAAGCCCGCCTGCGGCTATGCTAATCAGCTTCTGCATCTCTCTATCCCTACCAGGGCAGCCCCGTAATTCCCGGAGAGGCTGACCCTAGATTTGTTGCTCCGGGCGCGTGGAGGTTAGCCCGGCCAGTGCAGACCGCGGACGATCCGGCTGATCTGCATGGCCGACACATTGAAGTCGCGGGCAATGCGAGGCTGGCTTTCCCCGGCAGCCCGACGCTTGCGGATCACGACGATATCCGGTTCGCGCAGCTTGGCGTTGTGGTGGGCCTCGCGCTTCAGGTGGTCGAAGCTCATTGATCCGCCTCAACCAGATCGTCGGTGATCATGTCGCCACCGTCGAACCCGTCGCCATGATCCGCGTCCGGCTTGCGTTCGGCCGACAGCGCGATGAACCGGGCGGTATCGGCCTGCTCGACTCGCTTGTGCAGGTCGGGGTGTTCCGCTTCGAGCTTCGCCATAGCGCGCTCGTCCTTCTTTCGGCGCGCGTCCAGTTCCTCGGTCGTCTCGCAGGCTTCGATCCGCGCGATTGCAGCGCAGGCCCAATCAGCAGGCGACTGGCGGGCGGGCGCCGGCTTGTTGGCAGCAGGTGCGGTCAGCGGCTTCACGACATGTGGCGCGCGCTTCCCCTTCGTCGCGGTGAGCGCCATGATCATCTCGCGCTCGATGTCGGTCATGTGGCTGATCCGGATGCCGCCCACTTCCATGCCGCCCCACTTCACCTTGGGGTCACGGTAGAGCGTGAACGATCGACCGACATACTTGCTGGCATCCGCTCCCCACGCGCCGACCAGCACGCGCGACATACTCTTGCACGGCCGAAACACGCGGGGCTCGCCTGCCAGCTTGATCGACACCGGCTGTTCTGTGCCGGCGTTGATCGCGACGCCTTCGATCGTGAAGGTGCGTGGCCCGGCGATGAAATCCTCGGCGGTGACCTGATCGGACTTCGGCACGATCACTGCGCTCATATCGTTCATACGAACATCTCCTGTTCTACCCGCCGTTCGGTCGGGATCAGTTTGGGCATCGCGGCAAGCGCGCCGCGGTAATCATTCTCGGCATCGGCTAGGCGCGCCTCGAACTCGGCGGCGGCTTCGATGATCGCACCTTGCGTGTGTTCGTCCGGCTCGACGCGCATCACGAACATAGGCAGGCCGCCGGAATAGCTGACGAAGTCCAGCCACTCGCGTTCGGAGACCAGCAGCCCGGTCTGGACCTGCATCCAGAAATCGTCCGGCACATCGCCGGCCGCGATTGTCTGGATCTGGAACTTCTGCCGGCGTGACTTGCACTCGATCAGGCCATGATCACCCACCAAGCCGTCGGGCGAATAGCCGAGCGTGAAGCCCCACTTGTCGTTCGTGATGAAGCCCGTCGTCTCGACCGGCGCAAAGTGTTCGCCATAAAGACGGCGCGCTTCCCACTCGTCTTCCTGCCCGCGCAGCATGTCGTCGCTGACATAGTGCGGCTCGACATAGCCGGTGATCCGCTGTGCCAGCAGTTCCCACATGTGCGCCCGCGTCTTGTCGTTGTTCGCGACCTTTAACGTCGGCGTCAGGATCAGCTTCATCTCGCTGGCGGTCAGCAGGCCACAGCGCGCGGCAAGCCATTCGTCCGAGCCCTGGATCAGATCCGCGTGATAGGTGACGCCCATGGTTATCCTCCAATCACAAGAGCGAAGATGCCGATCACCAGGAACAGTGCGGTGATAAGCGGCGTCCCGATCGCTTCGGATCGCGAGACGTTGGCCATCGGCATCCGGGCGATTTCCGCGTCTCGGGTGCGCTGTGCTGTCCAGGGGGTGCGGGCGGTCATGACGGCTGCCTCGCGTCGTTCACGCACTGGTGAAAGAACATCACCGCGCGATCGGCAGCCGCGTAGAAACCTGACACCATGGCAGGCTCAACCCTCGCCATTTGGTCGAAGGCTTGCTTAGGAGTAGCCCCTGCCGGGGGCTTCATTCCAAGACAGGCAATCGCGATTTCGAGTGCCAGCTGATCGCGCGGTATCTCGATGCCGATAACAGTGGTCTTGGCCTTTGCCGCGCTCATGCCACACCTGCTTTCTGGAGGGCGGCGCGGGCTTCGCGGATCATACCGACAGTTATGTTAGGCGCGTGATTGTGCTTCATCGGCCGCACCAGATCGCTGTCGTGTTCATCGTCACCGATATCGACAGCAGCAATTGCGGCGAACGGGGCCAGCGCCTTCGCCAATTCCGGCGCGGCGGCAATCAGGCGGGCGTTGGCTTCAATTACAGGGCGTGCCGCTTCTTTTCTGGCCACAGCCCGCAGCGCGTCGATTGGAGGGCGACGAAGATCGCTATCCATTTTCGAAACTGGCTCGACGACCCGGCAGATCGGCGTGCAAGCTAGAACGTTGGTGTGGTCGTGTGCGAATACGTCGCCCACCACGCCCTCAGGATATGTGAACCCGTGCGGAAACCACGGCCCCGGCGTATGCGTCGCCATCACCTCGTCTCCCTATCTTGAGCAGGCCGCGCGTCGTCGCGGGCCTCGAAATAGCGGGTCATCGGGCCAAGGCTCGGCGGAGGTGCTCGGCTTTAATCCGCCGGGCCCAGTCGCGATCGTAGCGGGCAGTCTCGTATCGATCGCTGTTGGGGCGGCACTCATCCATGGCCATCTGTGCCCATCGCTCGGCGACGCTAAGCGCCTGATGCAACTCGTCTTCCATCACTGCACCTGCAGCTGATCGACGGCATCGCGGAACGATGCGGGCGCGGCGTCATGCTCGCGGATCAGGTCGAGAACCGCTTCCTTGCATTCGGCGGCGGTCTTGAGCTTCTTGGCGGCGAGCTTTGCCTTGTCGAGTTCGGCGCGCAGCTGTGCGATAGCTTCGGCAAGGTCGACGCTCTGTCCGTGACAGAACTTGCCGCGCACCACATCGCCATGAGGCCAGGTGCAACTTGCCGAAATCTGCGAGCCGCTAAGGCGAATAGACAGATCAGGAATATCGCAGCCGAGCATGAAAGCTTTCACGTCGCTGGGCGCAACAATGGTGTCAGTCAGCATTGGGGTTTCTCCTGTTGAATTGAATGGCGGCAGCGATCACCGCGCGCCGGGGTGCGATGGGTAGGGCGGGGAGGGTCATTCCGGCACCTGTGCGGCACGAGCGCGAAGGGCAGCGGCGCAGAGGGCGATTGCCAATCCACTGGCCGGCGTGGCTTTAAGTGCTATCTGCGAAGAGATACCTGTGAAAATCGGAACCTGATCCAGATCAGGCCTGCCAACTCGTGCCAACGGCAGACCGTCTGCGCCAATGTCGGAAAGGTGGAGCAGCACACCGTACTGATCGAGAAGGGCTATAGCGGCATCGATCGAGGCGGTGTAGGCGAAGGGTGCGGGCCTGCAGTTGTCTTGTGGCCCCCAGTCTGCGGCATAGTCAGGCGGCAGTCGCAAGAGGGCCATGATCTCGCGATCAATGTCACGATCCGGGCCCTCCAAACCCTCCACGCGATCGGCGAGGTCCAGCAGCGCGCTCACGCCACCCTCCGCAGCGGGTCGCCGTGGCATTCGGTGAGGGCGGCTAGGCCTGCCGAGGTGGGGTAAGCCTTCGCCAAACCCATGAAGCCAGCAGCGCCATCATAGCGACGCTCGACATATTCAGCCGGAACAAGGTCCAGATCTTCGTATTGCCCAGCGAACAAGCCCGGACAGCCGCATAGATCAGCAAGCGCAGCAGCAGCGCGCTCTTCGGCAAAGCGCACCATCACGCCACCCTCCGCAGCGGATCGCCGTGGCATTCGGTGAGGCCAAGGCTTCCCGAGCGCAGCGAGGCGAACGACGCCTTCCAGATCATGTCGATCATGGCCTGCGTCTCGCGCTGGCAGTCGATCACAGCCTTATGGTCGCGCGGATCGCCGAGGCATTCGCGCTTTAACCGGCGAGCGTCTTCGTAGCTGAAGGTCGGCGGCGGGGAGGGCGAGGTCGCCATCGTCTATCTCCATGCCGGGGGTCACCGGCGATGGAGGTGTGATATGCCGAAACGGTATTAGCGGTCAATACCGCTTTGGCATATTATTTTGCTATTCTGGTCTGACCGACGATACGACGACGGCAGCGATCCGCGTTTCGATGATGCCCGGAGCGCGATCGGATAGTCGGAACGGAACGTGGGCGGGGTTGCTGGACCGGGGCACCAGCCAAAGCTCGCCGTCTTTCTCAACCAGTTCCTTGATGGTGGCTTCATATTCGCCGTCGTCATTCATGCGAACCACGACTACGCGCTTGCCTGGGACGGCCTCAGCACGACCGAAAAGCGACACACATTCAACGATCGTCCCGATCGGATAAACCTGGTCCATGCTGTCCGAGACTACGCGCAGACCGAACCGATGTTGAATATCGGTCGTCACGTCGGAGCGCCCATTAAACGTCTGCCATTCATCTTCGGGCAGCTCAATTGCGGCCCTCCACACCCCTGCGGCAACCTCGCCCTTCACGAAAAGACGTGGACCAATCGGCGCGGCTTCGTCGCCTCCAAGTAGATTGCCCGGCTCGACACCTAACACCGCTGCTAGTTCGATCAGCTGTTTCAAATCCGGTTCGCGCTTGCCCTTTTCCCAACGCTGAACTGTCGGCTGCTCGACGCCCAAGCGTTCGGCCAGCGATGCTTGCGTGAAACCGCGCTTCTTCCGCAATTCGGCTAGGCGATCGAGATACCCCATTGGCATCGGTTGGCCTGAAAGAAAGCGCAGCGGAATATCCGATCCGGTATTGCGTCGATATGCCATATCGGTATATGCACATGGCATGACGAACTACTGCAGCGCCCTAAAGCGGTATGTCGAAGCAGATGGCAACTCCCAAGCGGGCCTTGCCAGCGCGATCGGCACCTCGCAGCCGAACGTCCATCGCTGGGCTAACGGCCGCCTCCCCACACGCGAGATCGCGGAGAAGATTGCAGCCGCGACCGGCGGCGCTGTTCCGATGGAGCTATGGCAATCGGAGATCGTGCGCCGGTTTGGCCTTGGGGTCGCGGCATGAGCAACTTCTACGCACGCGATCGTGACCGCACCCGCTACGTCTATTTCATCAAGCCGGTCGGTATGGACGGCCCGATCAAGATCGGATGCTCCGATCAGCCTGAGAACCGGCTGCGGTCGATCATGAATTGGTCGCCGTTTCCGCTTGAGATCGTCGCGACCACGCCGGGCGGCTTTGATCTGGAGCGCGCCCTCCACGGTCATTTCCAGAACCATTTCCTGCGCAATGAGTGGTTTCGGCCGACGCCCGAACTTCGCGCGCTTATCGTGAAGCTGGCAGCAGGGTGTCCAGTGGAAGAGGCGATCGATCTGTCGGCCGGCGATCGTCTCAATCGTTCGAAAAGCGGCATCACAGCGCGGAAGCAGGGCGTCACCGTCACTGTAATATGGGCGGAAAAGCGCGCGTTCGGAGCCTGCCCTTACGGCGACAATCCCGACCGTCCCGCGCACATCAACCGCATTCTGAAGGAATGGCGAGCATCGTCCGACACGTCGGGCATGACCGATCACGAAGCCGTTTTGCTGGACTATGCGGCCGAACTGAAGCGTCGGCCAGCGCATCCAAACTACGTCGCTGAGCGCGCACGCTATCACAAGCCATACACATACAAGACGCGACCCGCCGCCCGCCGCCCCACCACCCCCGAACAAGGCCAAGCCGCGTGACCCGGCTCGAGCCCGCCACTCCGCAGCCGATGATCTTCATCCCCGTAAAGCCCCGCACCACCGAATGGGACGTGGCCAACATGAAGGTCGTGCCCGTCTCGGTTCGTGGGGGAGGGCGGTAGATGCGCGTCCTGATCGCCTGCGAATACAGCGCGACCGTGCGCGATGCCTTCCGTGCCCAGGGGTTCGATGCGTGGTCGTGCGACCTTCTGCCGACCGAGGGCGATCCCCGCTGGCACATCCAGGACGATGTTTCCGCGATCCTGCGCGATGGATGGGATCTGCTGATTGGCCATCCGCCCTGCACCGATCTGGCTGTCAGCGGCGCCCGGCATTTCCCGGCCAAGCGCGCGGACGGTCGGCAACAGCGCTCTCTCGAGTTCGTGCGGCTGCTCATGGAAGCACCTGTCCCGCATATCGCGGTCGAGAACCCGATCAGCATCATCAGCAGCGCGATCCGCAAGCCCGACCAGATCATCCAGCCATGGCAGTTCGGGCATGGCGAGACGAAGGCGACCTGCCTCTGGCTGAAGGGCCTCCCCAAGCTGCTGCCCACCAACATCGTCGAGGGTCGTGAGGCACGCATTCACAAGATGCCCCCGGGCCCCAATCGCTGGAAGGAGCGCAGCCGCACCTTCGCCGGCATTGCAGATGCGATGGCGGATCAGTGGGGCGCTCATATCCGCCGCTCCGACAGGGAGGCCGCATAATGGCCTGGGCGCTCGGCATCACATTCTTCGTCATCGCGATCTTCGCCTTCGCGCTGTGCCTCGCTGCACGCCGGGCTGACGACCGCATCGCCCAGTTCCTCGCAGACGACAACACCCGCCAGCAGCTCGGCAATCAGGTCGGCGATGTGGCGAGCTTCGAACATGAAGGAGTGGATAAGTGAGTACGGCACCGCAATTCCACGGCAAGCGGGTCCTAATTCCCGCGTCTTTGATCCTTGAGGCTGCCGGTGAAAGTCTGAGCGCCATCCGCAAGGAAGACTCGCTCACTTTCTCCGACCTCGGCCGCGCTCTCGGCAAGAGCGAGGATCGCGCCCGCGCCTATACACTGGCTGAAGCCGACATGGGGCTGGTGTCGTTCATCTCGGCGCTGAACACCTGGAACGGCCGGTTCGCGAACAAGGTGCTGGCCCTCGCCAATTGCAAAGCGGTTCGCATCCAGACATCCGAAGAGGCCTCTAAGGGCATCTCGACCAAGCTGGCCGAAGTCAGCCTGAAAGTCGCCATCGCGCTCGAAAACGACGGCCTGATCGACGACGACGAGCTCGCAGACATGGCACCCGAGATTGAGCGCTTGGGCGATGCGATCGATGCTTTGCGCGCTCGGCTGCATTCTCCGCGGTCGCTGAGTGTGGTCGCATGATGGGCCGCCCCGTATCGGCTTGGCCGGCTGATCTGCTCGAGGCCGTTATCGCCATGCGTGTCGATGGGCTGACCTGGAGCAAGATCGCTCATCGCATCGGTCGCGACGCAAACACCACGAAAGCCCGTGTCAGGATGATCATGCGGGAGCGCGGGCTATGACCGCTGCTCGCAGCGAGATCGAGCATCTGTGCCGGACGCTAACGTCTGACAGGTCGGTCGCGAACTATCTGCGGTTCAGCCGCGGCCTAGACGTGGACGTTGCTCGCGTTGCTCGGGTTCGCGCTTCGATGCCGACGCGCCCGAACCGGCTACACCCGCGCGACATTTCGAAGCCCGCCGGCACCTATATCGATCGCGATCCATGCCCGTGCTGTGGCGTCCGCCGCGACATTGGCTGCGATCATATGCGGCAGGTGGCGTGATGGGGGTGCTGTCCAACATCTGGCCGTGGAACGAGTTCGCCCGGCTGCGTGAACTGGCCGCGTTCCATTGCGAAAGCGCCACCATGATCGCCGACAAGTGGGCGAAGGCGGATCAAGAATTGCGCGAAGCTAAGCGCCGGGAAGAACTGCGCCTCGCCATGCGCCGCGATCGTGACCGCCGCCGCAAGTCCGCCACCAACGCCGACATGATCGCCAAGCTGCGCAGTGAAGAGGTGGCGCTGTGAGCGCGTGGGAAAATCAGGGGGGATCTGACGAGTGGTATACCCCGCCGCACGTCTTCGAAGCGCTGGGGTGTCGCTTCGATCTGGACGTAGCCGCCCCCGCACAGCCGACCCATGTTCCGGCGGACGGTTTTATTTGCGCTGGAAGCCTCGACGCACCGTGGCGCGGCTTCGTCTGGATGAACCCGCCTTTCGGTGGCCGCAACGCCATCGTCCCTTGGCTCGATCGGTTCTTCGCGCATGGCAACGGCATCGCGCTGACGCCGGACCGCACGTCCGCGCCGTGGTTCTGGGAGGCATGGCGCAAGGCTGACGCCGTGCTGTTCACGCGCAAGATCCGGTTTATTCGTCCGGACGGGACGGAAGGCAAAAGCCCGTCGTGCGGGACAGCGCTGTTCGCCAGCGGCAACCGCGGAGTGCTGGCTTTGCGGCGGGCTGAAAGCGCCGGCCTTGGTATTCTCGCACAGCCGATCGGCATCGCGGCATGACCGGCGATCCCACCATCCGCACCATGCTGTCCCAGATCCCTGACGAGCGCTGGGGTGTCATTCAGCCTCATCTCTGGGCCGCCAACTTTGGACGCCAGGAAGCCGATATCCGCGCGCTCATGGCTGAGGTCGTGGCGGAGCGGGAAGCGTCGGGTGTGGTGGAGGTGGCCGATGCGTAGGCAGTACCGCCCCGAATATCAGATGCCGTCGATCGACAGCCCGACTGCGCAGGCAAACGCCAAGACGTTCCTGTGCAACGCGCGCTCGCTCGAGGGCTGGGACGTGGACCGGCTCGCCCACTTCTATCGGCTGAAGCCCAAGACGGCGGAATATCTTCTGACACTCGAGCAGGGGAGGCGCGCCCGTGCCGGCTGACACCCGCTCCGAGATCGTCATCCAGACGCAGTTCCGCGGCCGCGCCCGGATGCTGTGCCCGCGCGTGCATATCGTCGCCATTCCGAACGCTGCCAAGCGCACCCGGTGGGCAGCACAGCAGGCCAAGCGCGAAGGCATGGCAACCGGCTTCCCGGATGTGATGTGCATCTGGCCGGGCGG
This sequence comes from Sphingomonas canaveralia, assembly GCF_047238125.1. Lineage (NCBI taxonomy): Bacteria > Pseudomonadati > Pseudomonadota > Alphaproteobacteria > Sphingomonadales > Sphingomonadaceae > Sphingomonas > Sphingomonas canaveralia. The sequence goes on along the minus strand of NZ_JBDFMH010000001.1, from coordinate 1,633,399 downwards.
GATCGCTTTCGTCGAATTCAAGTCGGCTAAGGGTAGGCTGTCGGACAATCAATCCGAATGGCTGGACCGGCTCACCGCGCTCGGCTTTCCGGCCACCGTTTCCCGCGACCCAGACCATGCGCTGGCCTTCCTGCGCAGCGCCGGCGCCCCGTTCATCGGGGAGATCGCGGCGTGAACATCAATGCCATCGCGACCTGCCTGCCTAAACATCTCGAGGCGCTGCAACTACTGGTGAACCGCTGCCCCACGGCAGAGGACCGCAAGGCGCTGATCGTGACGGCGGGGGCCTGCGAGGCAATCTCTCGAGAGGATGCGACGCTCATGATCTCGGCGAACATGCTGGAGACCGCATGACCATGGCGATCGATTTCGACGCGATCCGGCGCGAATATCCGCTCGAGCAGGTCGTGTCCCAGGCGCTGCCGTTGAAGCGAGCCGGCGCGAACAAGGTGGCGGTGTGCCCGTTCCATCCGGACCGGAGCCCCAGCCTCGTCATCTACAAGGATGACACCTATCATTGCTTTGGCTGCGGCGCGCATGGCGACGTGATTGATTTCGTCGCTGGCACCCAGCATCTGTCGATCGGCGAAAGCATCCGCTTTCTGACTGGCGGCCAAGCCCCGCGGCTTGACGACGCAGACCGCGAACGCCGTGAACGCGAAGCCCGTCACCGCGAAGCGCAACAGAAGAAGCGGCAGGAAAATGCCACGCTGGACGCTCGAGCCCGCTGGGCACGCGCGCACGCGATCAACGGCAAGGGCAACGCCTATCTCGAGCGCAAGGGTGTCGCGCCCTACGGTACGCGCTGTGAAGGCGATAACCTGCTGGTGCCGATTTATGATGACGCCGGCCTTATCATGTCGGTGCAGTCGATCCCTGCCGAACCCGGTGCGCGCAAACTGTTTCATGCCGGTGCGCCTGTTGCCGGCGGCACGCTCGCGCTCGGTGATGCGGACCAGGGCCCGATCGTCATTGTCGAAGGATTTGCCACCGGCGCGACAATCCAGGCTGCATCCGGGCTGCTGGTGCTGGTCGGTTTCTCCAAGGGCGCGCTGAAGCGGACGGCCCAGATCGCGCAGCGTCGCTATCCCGGCCGCGAGATCATCATTGCCGCGGATACCAATGGCCTCGAGGCCGCGGAGGCTGCGGCCAAGGCAGTGTCAGGCCGTGTGATCGTGCCGGACCTGCAAGGCGCGGACGGCACCGATTTCAACGATCAGGCCGGGCACTATGGGCTCGAGGATGTGGCGGCGATGTTTCGTGCGCCGGAGCCGCTGGTATCCAGCGATCGGCCTGTGCGGGCCTCTCCGTTCGTGTGGCGTGACCCGGCGACCGTTCCTAAGCGTGAATGGATCTACGGCAAGCATCTGCTGCGCAAGTTCGTCTCTGTGGACGTGGCGGCTGGTGGTGTCGGCAAATCATCGCTGAAGATCGGTGAGGCGCTGGCGATGGCGTCCGGACGCGATCTCTATGCGCAGGGGCTCCACGGCGGGCCACACACCGTCTGGCTCTACAACCTCGAGGACCCGACCGAGGAAACCGAGCGCCGCATCTATGCGACAGCCGATCGGTTCAAACTCGAACCGCAGGTGTTCGGTCAGCGTCTCTATGTCGATAGCGGCCGCGATCAGCGCTGTGTCATCGCAGAGGAAACGCAGGGAGGCGTGCAGGTCGTGCGCCCGGTCGTCGATGCGATCATCGCAGAGATCCTCGATCGGAAGATCGACGTTCTGATTATCGATCCGTTCGTCAGCTCGCACGCTGTGTCAGAGAATGACAACATGGCGATCGATGTCGTCGTGAAGGAATGGGCGCGCATCGCCGATGTCTGCAATTGTAGCATCAACCTGGTGCATCACGTCCGCAAGCAGAACGGGTCCGAAGCGACCGCGGACAGCGCGCGCGGCGCGTCATCGCTGATCGGCGCGGCGCGCTCCGTCATGGTCTTCAACCGCATGTCCAAGGAAGAGGCGGAGAAGGTCCAGGTCGCAGAGGACGAGGCCCGCTTCTACTTCCGCGTCGATAACGACAAAGCCAATCTTGCGCCGCCCGGTTCGACGACCTGGTATCGCATGAACAACGTCGATCTACCCAATGGGGATAGCGTCGGCGTTGCCTGCCCGTGGACTGCCCCAGACGTCTTCGAGGGCATCTCGGTCCACGACCTGATCCGCGTTCAGAAGGCCGTTGGGGCCGGTGAATGGCGGGAAAACAGCCAGGCTCTCGCATGGGTCGGAAAGCCCGTTTCGGAAGCTCTTGGGCTGGACTTGAACGATCGCAAACAGCGCAGCCGCGTCGCCGCCCTGATTAAAGCCTGGGTCCGCGAAGGTGCGCTCGAGATCGTCGAAATGGAAGACAGCAAGCGTAACAAACGGCCGTTCGTGGTCGTCGGAAACTGGGCTCAATTGTGATGCCCCACCTCGAAAAACAGCAGGTGGGGCAAGGTGTGGCAGGTGGGGCAAATCACATGCCTCACCGCACCCCACAGCCCCTCTCCACCCCCCCCCTAAAGGGGGGTGGGTGGGGCAGGTGGGGCAGGTGTGGTGGCGCGGAACCGCTGGTGATGCGCAGGTGGGGCAAAATCGGAGAAGCGGGAATGGTCGATACAAATCCCTTCGACATCCCCGCCTACCGCGATCTTCCTGTGGGGGAATGGTGATGGCCAAGCAGCGTTCGCAACGGAAGCGCCGGATCATCATCACGGCCGAGCATATCGACGCGACACCCGAGCGACTAGCCAAGGGCGACGACTTCGCATTCGTGAACCCGGCCGAGATCGACAGCGCCGAACAACCAATCGGTCTGACCCGCCGGTTTGCAGCATCCCATCTCGACCGGCTCTACAAGGCGGACCGGATCGACTGGCGCTGCTGGTATGCGGGCGGATGGTATCAGCGACAGCACGAGGCCTGCCGGTTCACGTCCAGCGTGGTGGCGAACTATGGCGGCATGACCAGCAATGGCGAGCCGTCCTATGGCCTGGCACGCACTGAGAAGCAGGTTCAGGCGCGCAAGGTGCTGCACGACGCACGGCGGCACATCCCGGCCCACATGCTCGGCTATGTCGATCGACTCCTGCTGCACGACGCCATGCCAGACAGGCGCAACAGGGCAGGGCAGCGCACGCTGAAGGATCTGGCCGTGGCCCTTTCCCGGCTTGCTGACTTCCTGCTGATCCCTGCGAATGAAGACCGTTGACACAGCGGCGCGTTCATGGCAGCTATCCGTCATGCTCCAGACTTGCGTCTGATGCGGCATACCTTCACGTCATCGCCAAGCGCATCGATCGTCTCACCCCATATCGAGGCGATCCCGAACGCTACCTGCTTGAGAAGAACGAACTGGCCCACGAGGTCAGATCGATCGCGTTCAGGATGGAGGGGAGGTGATCAAGCGGTTACGTGGGAGCGCTGGCAAGGCGCAACGCCTGCGCCGGCTCGAACGCACTCAGGGCCTATGCGAGCATTGCAGGGCCAAGGGCATCGCGACCATCGCCACAGTGGTCGATCACATCGTGCCCCTTGCCCATGGTGGCAGCGACAACGACAGCAACACGCGCAACTTGTGCAGGGAATGCGATCGAGACGCCACCGCTGCCCAGTTTGGTCATCGCAAGGTGGTTCGCATTGGCCTGGATGGTTGGCACGAAGTCGGCTAGAAATAAGCGGCCCGGCAAGGTGCTGTAACACCAAGCCGGGCCTAACCAACCGAACGTGCGAGGTTCGATATGGCTTCTGTCCCCATAGCGGTGACGCATACGTGCGCGCAATGTGCCGCTCCGTTTGAGACTGTTCTAAATAAACCAGGCCGGAAGAGAATCTTCTGCTCGTTAAAATGCGGCGAAACGTTTCGGGCAAGAGCGAATGGCTCTGTCGCCAGGGTGTTGCGTCAAAAGGTCGAGCGGGTTTGTGTAGTCTGCTCTGCACTATTTCGCCGAAGCTCAATCAATCGTGACGCTGGGCTGTGCTGCTCGCGTGAATGCGGGTTCGCGCTGATCAGAATGCGGGGCGAGCAATCGAGGCGGGTGCAAGCGGCTAAGGTCGAGTTCGCCAGATGGTCTCGCGCAGTGAAGGCTAGGGCACGTGCTGAGGCTAAGGCAGCGCAGGCAGGTAAGAGATGCCGAGATTGTGGCACTCAGGTCGACAAGTGGCAGCAGCGCTGTGGTGATTGTCGATTGCAAGCGTCTACAACTGTCCGTTTGAAGAACAGAGGGTCAGAAGCTTACAGGATTGCCAAGCGCAAACATCGTGCTGAACGTAGGGCGATAGAGCGAGGCGCGGATGCTGAACGCTTTGATCCGTTTGAGGTGTTTGAGCGTGACGGCTGGCGCTGCCATCTGTGCCATCGTTCAACCCCCAAGAGGTTGCGCGGCTCATACAAGCCGAGCGCACCAGAGCTTGATCACATCGTTCCTCTAGCGAAGGGTGGCTCGCACACGCGGGCAAACACCGCCTGCGCTTGTAGGCAGTGCAATGGGGCGAAGTCTGATCGGGTGTACGGACAACCAAGCCTGTTCAGTGTCGCTGCATAGGGGGCGGGAGGGTTATTCTCCACAGTCTTCATTGCTCGACACCGCCGCATAACTTTCTCTTATCGCTAACACAGTTTCTCGCCCGCGCGATGGAGGTTTGATGACCAAGCGCCGCCAGCGGGTCGATAGCGTAACCGCGCAGGTCGAGGTGATGCAGGCTGCGGTCGTGACCATCGAGGCACCTGCTCACGTTCCATTAGTCGAAGCTGATCAGCCCTTCTGGTGTTCCATTCTTTCTGAAAAGACCAAGGCTGAGTGGACCGGGCACGATCTTGAACTGGCCGCCATGCTTGCCATCGCAATGCGCCGGCTGCGCGACGAAGAACTCGCACTGAGCGGCGAGGATGCGGTGGTGACGACTACTGGCGGCAATTTGGCGGCAAACCCCCGGCTCCGCATCGTTTCTGATCTTCATTCGCGCGTGATGAAATACCGGCAGACGCTAGGCATTCATAACCGCGGAAAGAATGGCGAGCAGCGGGACGTGGATAAGCGCCGCAGCCAAGCAAGGGTGAGCGAAGATGCGGCTACAAGAGTCGCGGACGAAGACGACCTCATCGCACGCCCCACGACTCATTAGTCCGTTTTTGTCCGGCCCAGTGCCGGTTCGGCGCGAGTGGCGCAGTCTGCCGTTGGGTAAGCTGACCCGCGCTGAGAAGAATATGAGGTTCGCTGAAAACCACTGCCGGGTGCCGGAGGGCGATAAGGTCGGTCAGAAAATCCGACTCGCGGATTTCCAGGAAGATTTCTTCTACGCGGTTTATGACAATGAGGTTCTGACCCGGACAGCCATCTTGTCGATGGCCAGGAAGAACTCGAAAACAGCTACGATCGCGCTGATCGTCATCATTCATATTGCTGGACCTGAGGCTGTTCAGAACAGTCGTATCAGCTCAGGTGCCCGGTCGCGGAAGCAGGCAGCGGAAGTTTACAATTACGCATCAAAGATGGTCGCGCTGAGCGACACTCTTCGGCCGATCATCAAGCCAGTGCCGAGCGGGAAGCGCTTGATCGGCCTGCTAATGAACGTCGAATACGAAGCGCTCGCCGCGGAAGGTAAGACGGCTCACGGCGGTTCGCCCATCGTAGCGATCTTGGATGAGCTTGGTCAGGTAAAAGGCCCGCAAGACGATTTCGTCGATGCTATCATCACGTCTCAGGGAGCTTACGAAAACCCATTACTGATCGTCATTTCGACGCAAGCGCCAACGGATGCTGACATGCTCAGCATCATGATTGACGATGCCGAGCGATCCGAAGATCCTTCGATTGTTTGCCACGTCTACCGCGCGCCGAAAGATTGCGAGTTGGATGACGAGGCTGCCTGGAAAGCTGCCAACCCAGCGCTGGGTCTCTTCAGGTCTAAGGCTGACGTGGCGGACAAGGCTGAGAAAGCGAAGCGGATGCCGTCCGGCGAATCCGCTTTCCGCGTTCTCTACCTCAACCAGCGTGTGAACATGATGAGCCCGTTCGTTTCGGCGAGCGTTTGGAAGGCGGGGAACGACGAGCCAGCAGAGTTCGGGACATGCGCCGTCTATGGCGGGCTGGACCTGTCATCGACGACCGACTTGACCGCGCTGGTGCTGACGAGCCGACAGGATGGCCTGCTGCACGTCCGTTCGTGGTTCTGGATGCCGGAAGCGACCGTGAAGGCCGCGGCGAAGCGCGACCGGGCACCGTATGACGTGTGGGCGCGGGACGGACTGATCCGGCTGACGCCCGGCCCGGTGGTCGATTACGAGTTCGTGGCGAACGATATTGCGGTGATCTGCGCGGGCCTGAACGTGGCGACGGTCGCGTTCGACCGCTGGCGGATGGATCGGCTGAAGGCTGAACTGGACCGCTTGGGTATCGTGCTGCCGCTTCAGCCATACGGGCAAGGCTTCAAGGATATGTCGCCGGCGCTGGACGCGCTGGAAGCGGACTTGCTGCAGGGCCGACTACGGCATGGGGGCAACCCGGTGCTGACGATGTGCGCCGCGAACGCGGTGGTGACAGCGGACCCGGCGGGAAACCGGAAGCTGGTGAAGGGCAAGGCGACGGGCCGGATCGACGGCATGGTGGCGTTGGCGATGGCGGAAGGGATTGAAGCAATGACGATCCCGGAAGCGAGCGTGGACGACTGGATCAAGAGCTTCGCCGCGTGAGCTGGTGGCGCAAGCTCGTTGGCCTGAACGAGGTAGAAACCAAGGATATCGAGCCGTGGCGGGGGGGCGCTGCGTCTTCGGAGAATGGCAATAACTTCGTCACCAACCAGGTGACGGTTGCCGACTATGCCGACTGGCGCGCGAGTGCCGGGGGCGGCGCGCTTGGTCATTCCGCAACCTGGGCGTGCGTCAATCTGCTGGCGGGCACAATCTCCAGCTTGCCGCTCATGGTCTATCAGACGGATACACAGGGCGTCCGCAGCGTCGCGCGCCAGCATCCGCTGTATTACGTGCTGCACGATAGCCCGAATTTCGATCAAACAGCCCTTGATTTCTGGGAGTATATGGCGGCGGCGGTCGAGTTGCAGGGCAATGCCTATGCGACGATCGAGAAGCGCGCGGACGGTTCTGTCTATTCGTTGACGCCGGTTCGCCCGGATCTGGTGCGCGCAGAGCGTGTTGGCGGCCGGTTGCGCTACACCTGGAACGGCAAAGACGGAGCGATTATTCGCGCCGGCACTGACGTTCTGCACATCCGCGGACCTTTGGGCGATGCGCTATCCGGGCTTTCCACCCTGTCCGCTTGCCGGGGGGCGTTCGATACCGCGCAGTCGGCGGACTCGGCTGCCGGGACCGTGTTCCGGAATGGAGCGCGGCCGAGCGGCGTGTTGTCCACTGATAAGTCGCTGAATGGCGACCAGCGCCGCGAACTGGAGGCGCTGCTGCAGGAGAAATTCGTCGGTTCGATCAATGCAGGCCGGCCCATGTTGCTGGATAACGCACTGAAGTGGGACCAGCTGACTATCGATCCGGTCGATGCGCAAATGCTTGAAAGCAGGCGGTTTTCTGTTGAGGAAATATGTCGCGTGTTTGGGGTTCCACCCCACATGGTGGGCCACACCGAGAATAGCACCAGCTGGGGCACCGGGCTCGAACAGCAGACCTTGGGTTTCGTCAAATTTTCGCTTCGCCGCCGGCTCAAGCGGATCGAGCAGGCTGTCGAAAAGCAGCTCCTAACACCTGCAGATCGTATCGCTGGCATCACAATCGAGTTCAATCTTGAAGGTTTGCTGCGCGGCGATAGCGCTGGTCGCGCGTCCTTCTACCAGTCCGGTCTCAACAATGGCTGGATGACAATCAACGAGGTCCGCCGGTTGGAAAACATGCCGCCAGTTCCGGGCGGTGACGTGCCCCGGATGCAATCACAGAACGTAGCAATCACACAAAGCGGCGAGGAGGCCGTCGTATGAACGAGTTCGACTTCCCGCTCGACTTGAAGCAGATCGACGCTGACGGCACAATCGTTGGCTTGGCCGCGGGTTATGGCAATGTTGATTATGGCGGCGACGTTCTGCTGCCGGGCTCGGCGACCAAGTCGCTGGATGGCCGTAAGTCGCTTCCGATGCTGCTGTTCCACGATCAGCGCCGGCCAGTGGGCGTGTGGACGGGCTTCGAAGAAACCTCCGATGGCCTGCTATCCAAGGGCCGATTTGCCATGTCGACCGTCGACGGTCGCGAGGCTCATGCGATGGCGAAGGACGGCGCCTACGGCGGCCTGTCGATCGGCTACCGCACGCTGCGCGACAAGCTGGTGGGCAAGGCTCGGCATCTGCTTGAAGTCGCTCTCCACGAAATCAGCCTGGTGACCATCCCCATGAACGCGAAGGCGCTGATCACCAGCGTGAAGGGGATCGAGGACGCCAGGGCAAGACTTGCAGCCGGGGATCGGCTGACGGAGCGGGAGTTCGACGCCTTCTTCAAGGCGCTTGGGCTTTCGAACAGCGAGGCTGAGCGCGCCGTGCGCATCAACCTCAAGACGGGTCAGGGGGAGCCTGACGGCACGGCGAACGACGAAGCGCGGGCTTTCCTGGAAGCGCTGCGCGTCTGACATCACCATTTGCCGAAAGGGCACCAAGATGACTACCGAGACCAAGTCGGTCGCCGAGCTGGCGGCCGAAACGAAGACGCTTGTCGAGAAGAAGTTCGACGAAGTGAAGGCGATTGCCGAACGTGCGATCGGCATGACCGAGAAGGGCGAGCAGCTTTCCGCCGACTTCAAGGCGAAGGCTGACGAAGCGCTCACCACTGCGAACGAGGCGAAAGGCCTGCTGGCGCAGCTGGAGCAGCGCATCGCGTCCGAACAGACCGAGCAGCGTGGTCCGACTTCGGCCGGCCAGCGGTTCATCGAAAGCGACGGCTTCAAGTCGTTCGCCGGCCAAGCGCATCCGCGTGGGCGCTGCATTATCGAGGTGAAGGACATCACCTCGCTGACGACCGACGCCGCCGGTTCGGTCGGTGCGATGGTCGAGCCGCAGCAGGTCGGCCCGGTGATGCTCCAGCAGCGCCGCATGACGATCCGCTCGCTGCTCGCGCCCGGCACGACCAGCAGTTCGTCGATCGAATATGATCGCGAGAAGGCGTTCACGAACGCTGCTGCGCCGGTCGCTGAAGGCGTGCTGAAGCCGCAGTCCGAACTGCAGGTGGAAGAGGTCACCGCCAGCGTGCGAACGATTGCGCACTGGATGCGGGCATCGGTGCAGATCCTGGCCGACGCGCCGGGCCTGCGCTCGATGATCGACCAGCGGCTGCGCTATGGCCTGGCCTACGCCGAGGAAGTCCAGCTGCTGACGGGTTCCGGCACCGGCCAGAACCTTCCCGGCCTGATCACCAACGCGGCTGCATACTCGGCACCGGGCAGCATCACCGCTGCCACGCCGCTGGATGTGGTTCGCCTGATGATCCTGCAGGTAGCGCTGGCCGAATATCCGGCGAACGGCATCGTGATGAACCCGATCGACATGGCGGCGATCGAGATCGCGAAGGACTCGGCCGGTGGCTACATCATCGGTCAGCCGCAGGGCATGATCCAGAAGACCCTGTGGGGCCTGCCGGTGGTCGAGACGCAGGCGATCGGCGTCGACAAGGCGCTGGTCGGCGCGTTCAACCTCGCTGCCCAGATCTTCGATCGCCAGGACGCGACGGTCGAGGTTTCGACCGAGGATCAGGACAACTTCGTCAAGAACAAGGTGACCATCCGCGCGGAAGAGCGGCTCGCGCTCGCGATCTACCGCACGACCGCGCTGGTCTACGGCGATCTGGGTCGCGTTCCCTGAGCCTGAACGGGGAGGGGTTTCGATCCCTCCCCAACCTTTCCTGTTGGGAGAGAAGCGATGATCAAGACGGTCACGAAGAAGCCGCTGAACGGCGAGGATGCCGGCGCGGAAGTCGAGCTTTCGAAGCACGACTACAACTATCTTGTCGGGCTTGGCGCGGTTGAGCCGGTCAGCGACGAAGCGCCCGATGCTGATGACGGCGCCAAGGTGGTCGCTCAGACCGATCCGGTCGATCCGCCGGCTGACGCCAAGGATGTCTCGCGCGAAGAAAAGCCGGCGAAGCCTACCGCGCGAAAGCCTTCCGCGAAGTCGGCCGCCAAGTAATGGCAAGGGCCGTGCGTTACGCTAAATTCGGCTCACCCGGCCGAAAGGCTTATGCCCGCGCGGCCTCTACCGGCCTGCGACTGTCCGGTAACCAGACGGCAGTCGCGCTCAATTCCTCGGCAGCGTTCACGCCCACCATCGCAGGCGGCCTTGCGCCGTTCACGATGACACTGGCGAGCGGCGCGCTGCCCACTGGCCGATCGATCGTCGGCCTGTCCGTTACCGGCACGCACAGCGGCGCTGGCACATTCAACTATACCCTCCGGGTGACGGACGCGCGCGGTGGCGTGGCGACCCTCCCGGTCGGCCCTGTCGTGGTGAGCTGATATGGCACGATCGCAGCGTTACGCCCGCTTTGGCACGCAGGGGCGGAAGGCTTACTCACGCGCTGTGTTTGCCGCGGGTGGCGGTGGGGCTGGGGCATTGCCTCGCTATGTCTACGCGGCTGCTGGCCTCAACCCGCCTATTGCCTTCCAGGCCGTCACGTCCGGCACCGAATACAGCTTCATGAAGAAGTGGTTTGCGCTGCCGGAAGCCTGCGACCACGGCTATTTCATTTTCTGCGACAAGGCTCTGAACGGCGCTGGTGCGAATGTGCACGTCGCGCCCGGCAACACCGCGCAGGACTGGCGGGTGATGACTGTCGAGGCTGTGGCGGGTGGTGCTATCACACAGGTTCAGCACCCCGATAATGGCAACCCCATCGGCCCCGGCAACGTCTGGACGCGTCCGGCGAATAGCATCCGCGCAGTTCGTGTCGGCGCTCTAGCGGCTGGCGAATATCTCTGGCGCGGCCATGACTATGTGCCGGTCGGCGGCCAGCGGACCATTTCAGTCGCCCCGAGCTCCGGCATGGTGACGGGCGAAACGAGCGGCGCATCGGCCACGCCTTTCGATGGGACGATCCCCACCGGCCGCGTATTCAGCCACACGACTGCGCCGTCCGCATTCTTGGCAGTGCTGAAGACTGGCAAGGCCGTGCTGGTGCTGGGTGACAGCATCGAGGATCGCTTCTCGGACAGCTCGAACAACAATTACAATCACGGGCCGATCCGCGAGCTGTTGACGCTGGCGAGCAATGGCGGGCGTGTGGCGGTTTCCGGCGACTGCCTGTCGCAATCCAATCTCTCGACTTTCCTGACCACGCCTCTGGCTACCTACATGAACGGGGCACAGTTCCAGGAGGCGGTGCTGGCGGCGATCCCCGGCGCGAACCAGAATTATTGGCCGTTTACCGACGCGATCAATGAGCATTTCCGCAACATGAGCGGGACCGCTGCGACCGTCACCAACGCCTTCATCGATCTGATCTGGGCGAAGGACCCGACTGTTCGCATCTGGGGGCACACACCTTACCCGTATGTGCAGGGCACCGGGATCAGCGGCACGACGCCGGCAACGCAGTTCGCAGTTACCGCTGACATGCAGGCGGTCATCCCGCAGGGCGTTGCCGAACGCGACACCTTCATGACGCAAACCCGGTCGCTGTTGGGTGGGCGCTATCGCGGTGTCTTTGATCACGATGTAAATCTGGCTCCGGCTTCGCCGAACCAGCGACTGTGGAAGGTCGGCCCGACCGCAACGATGGCAGTCGCCACGATCGACGACGCTAACGGCCCCTCGACTATCACGTTGACCGGCGTCCAGCCTTTGAAGGGCGAGTATTACGTGATCGATCCGGGCGGGGCCAATCAGGAAGGCCCATTCCGCACGAGCGTTGCCAATGCCGCCACTCCCTCGGGGGGCAACTGGGTGGTGGGCAACCAGAGCAACGTCAAGATTGTGAAGGCGCACCCGATCGGGACGCCGGTCGTGTTCATTGAAACGGCGGACGGCACACATCCCACTGCCCGGTATCGGTTTGAGGTGATGAACGCCCCCGGCATGATCGCCGCCAAGCAAGCGCTGATCGCCGCGTGATCACCCTAATCACCCCGCCTACCGACACCCCAATCTCGGTCGAGGAAGCGCGCGAGCAGTGCCGCATCGACGGCACCGGCGAAGATGCCTTCCTGGAACAGGCGATCAACGCGGCCACCCACTGGATCGAAACCTACACCGGCCAGCGGCTTGTCACGCAGACAGTCAGCTTCACGACCGACACGACCGAACAGCTATGGCGGCTGCCGGTCTCGCCCATCCAAAACGTTACCGGTATCGAGTATATCGACACGGCTGGAACGACCGGCACGGTGGACCCGGACAGCTACGTGGTGCGCAAGACCGGCATGTATCCGTCGATCGTGCTGGCGAGCAACGCGACGTGGCCGAACCGGCAATATGGCAGCCAGATCACGGTAACTGCGGTGGTCGGGTTCGGCGATCCGGCTGACGTGCCCGACGATATCCGGCTGGCGGTCAAGATTTTGGTGAGCGCGATTTACGACAACCGCGGCGCGATCCCGGATGACGCAGGGCGGACGCTCGACTGGCTGCTTGAACGGCATCGGCGGATTGCTGTTTAGCTAGACCAGAGTCGCCCGACGAAGTAACATTTGGCAACATGCTTACGATCGAAACCGTGCTGACAAAGCGCTGCAGTAAATGCGGGATCGAACGGGAAGCCACGGCGGGAAACTTCAGTTGGAGGAAGCCGCGCAAGGGTAGGTCGGGACGATGGGAAGGGCCTTGCCACCCATGTAACCGGGCTCATGTTCTGTCTTGGCGAATGGAGAACCCGGAAAAGGCTCAAGCCGCCGATCGCGCCAAATACGAACGCAACCGCGATGCGGTGATCCAGCGTGTCGCAGAGTATCAGAAAGACAATCGGGAAGTCTGCAACGAGCGTAAGCGGGCATGGCGGGACCGAGATATCGAGCGCCATCGTGAGGCTGCACGGCGGCGGCGTGAGGATCGCAGAGACGAGATCAGGGAGTATTGGAGGAATTGGGCGGCGGCCAACCCGGACAAGGTTCGCGCGTCAAGCCGCCGATCGTATGTCCGAAACCGTGAAGCGTTGCTGGCATGGGGGCGGGCTTACCGCCTGGCTTTTCCCGAAAAGGCGATGGCGAGGGTTAGGGCCTACCGAGCGAGGAAGCGCGGCGCGGCCGGACGGCACACCGACGCCGACATCAAACGGCAGTTAGCCGGCCAGCGAGGCCTGTGTTGGTGGTGCTGCCGTAAGGTTGGAAAATACCATGTCGATCACCGTATCCCGCTAGCGCGGGGTGGATCGAACGGACCTGAGAATATCGTGATTTCGTGCCCACAGTGCAATCAGCGGAAGAACGCGAAGATGCCTTGGGAGATGGAGGTGCCACGGCTCCTCTAGGGAGGTGGCATGGCCGAATATGTGCTGAAGTCGGGGGAATTGGACCGGCGACTGACGATCCTGAAGTTCGGGACAGCGGCCGATAGCTACGGTGACGATCGCCCCGGATACACAGAGGCCGCCACGGTGTCGGCAAAGCAGCGGCCTTCGCCGGGGAGTGAGCGCTTCAGCAGTGCGCAGACCGGGGCGATTGCGCCGATGGTGTTCACGGTCCGCTGGTCGAGCCTGACGGAAGACATCAGCCCCAAGGATCGCGTCAGGTGCGATGGTGTCGAATATGATGTGCGGTCCGTTAGCCCGCTCGGTCGGCGTGTGGCGCTGGAAATTATCGGTGATCGGAGGGCGGACTGATGCGCATGTCCGTTCGGATCGATGGGCTGAAGGATGTTGAGGCGCGGCTCGAAAAGCTCCGCAGCGCCGCTGCCGCTGGCGAGGTTCGGGCAGCTCTGAAGGCAGGTGGCGAGGTAATCGCGAGCCGGGCAAAGGAGTTGGTGCCGGTCGATACGGGCGCTTTGCGGGACAGTATCGAAGTCCAGTTGCCCAGCGGGAACGCGCCCACCGCCATTGTCGGCGCACGCGAGCCGCAGGGTTTCTATGACAATTATATCGAGTTCGGAACCGTGAACATGCCGCCGCAGCCGTTCCTTCGCCCAGCTTGGGAAGAACAGCGCGACGACGCGCAGCGCATTGTCTCAAAGCACATGCGGGGAAGCGTCAAGCGAGCGGCGGACGCGTAGATGTCTATCACGGCTGCGATCCGCGATCGGCTGAAAGCTCAGTCGGTAGCGGGCGGACGCGTCTATCGTGACGAAAGGCCGGAAGGAACCGCTCTTCCAGCGGCGGTGATCTACCTCGTTTCATCGCCCGCGGTGTCGACCTTGGACGGACGCCGGGATTACCAGCGGTCGCGCATTCAGATCGACTGTTTCGCAGCAGGCCGGGGCGCGGCGGATGATCTGGCGGACGCGGTGGTCGCGGCCGTGGAAGCTACTTTTGAAGCGGCCGGCGTGCGCGTCGATCGCTCGTTCATCGCCAATCGCCGGGGGGACAGTGACCGGCGCAAAGAAGTCTCCGGAGAACCCGGCGGCACAACCTATCGCACCATGCTCGACCTTTCGGTCTGGCACTCACCTATCTGAAGGAGGAAGAAATGTCGGACGCGAAGATCGGCTATGGTGGCCAGTTCTGGATCCACAATGGCACGGCGCTCACCAAGATTGCCGAGGTGACGAGTATCAGCCTGCCGAACGAGCAGGTTGATGACGTCGAGGTCACTCACCTCGAAAGCCCGAACCGGACGCGCGAGTATATCGCTGGCATGATCGATCCGGGCGAGATCACGATCGAGATGAACTATATCGCCGGCTCGGCTAGCGACGATCTTATTTCCGAGGCGAAAGCCGATGCGGTGGCGGTGGCGATGAAGATCGTCGTCCCGGCGACGGGTGGCGATCAGCAGTTCACGTTCAACGGCATCATCAAGGGTTATGAGCGTTCGGGCCTGGTCGCTGACGAAGCCCAGATGGCGACGTTGACGGTTCGCATCGCGGGTGCCGTGACTCAGGCGGCAGCTGCCTAATGGGTAACCCCTTCCGCGGCGCGATCGATATCGAGGCTGACGGCCAGCGCTACACGCTCACTCTCGATTTCAACACCTTCGTCGAGATCGAGGAAGCGACCGGGCTGGATATGCAGGCTTTGGGTCCGGCGCTGAGCGACAGTCCCAGCGCGAAGCTGGTTCAGACAGTGTTTTGGGCAACGCTGCTCGACCAACACCCGGACGTGACGCCGCGGGATGCTGGCCGGCTCATCTCCGCCATCGGCCTCGATGGGTTCGGGGACGCCTTCAATCGCCTGTTTGCAGCGGTGATGCCGAAGGCCGATACGGCGCGCCCTCCCAAGGCCCGGAAGCCCGCGGCGACGCTTCCGGGTGGGACTGGTTCAGCCTAATCAGCGTATGGGCGGAAGAGGGTTTGCCACCTGATCAGTTCTGGCGGCAGACCCCGGCCAGTTACGGCGCGATCATGGCAGGCAGGCGGCGGGCTGCGGAGCGCGAACAGCAAGGGCGCGCGTGGCTGGCTTGGCATTCGGGAGCGCTGGCCCAGATGCCAGGGAAGAAATTCCCGACCCTCGACAAGCTGATGGGGATCAAGCGTCCGGCTGCTGCCGCCCAGTCGTCTGATCAGTTGCTGGCGGCGATGCGGGCATGGGTTCGGCAGACGCGCGGTTAGCGGCTTGCCCATGATAGATCGCCAGGGAAACACGATGAAGGCGTTCAGCAATCTCGCTGATGCCCCAACAGATAAGGCCAAGCAGTAGGCACAGTGCGCCTCCGCCAAAAGCCAAATCGCGGTCTGCTATCTTGCCAATATTGATGACTTCGCTGGGGCCGTAAATTGACCCGGAAGTCACTCCGACTGGCATTAGGAAAGCATAACCAACCAGGCCTAGCCCGGCCAAAATCAGCAGCGATCCCCAGATGTTCCACGCCTGCGATGGCGGATGGGCCGTAGCACTGTTCATTGGAGACTCCCATGGTCGATACTATCGGAGCCCTCCGCGTCACCCTTGGGCTCGACAGCCGAGCTTGGGACGACGGGATCGGCAGCGCAAGCGCCGCGCTGCGCCAGTTGCAGGATCAGGTCCGCGACCTTGGGCGCACGATCGCCAAAGTCGGTGTCGGCCTGACTGTCGGGGTAACGGCCCCATTGGGTCTTGTCGCTCGCAGTGCGACGCAGGCGTCTGGATCGTTCGAGGCCGCGATGAAGCGGGTTGAAGCCGCTATCGGGAGCGCCGATCCAGCTGCACTCGACAAGCTGGCGGCTAGCGCCAAGGAACTTGGCCCATCCATGGCTCGCGGCGCGATCGAGGCGGCGTCCGGCATTGAGATGCTGGCGAAGAATGGCCTGAGCGCGTCCCAGATCATGGGTGGGGCGCTGTCCGCGTCGCTGAAGCTGGCGACGGCTGGCAACGCTGAGCTTGCACCGGCTGCCGACCTGACGACCGACGTAATGCAGCAGTTCGGCAAATCGGCCGGCGAACTGCCGCGGGTGGTCGATCAGGTGACGGGCGCGATGAATGCGTCCAAGTTCGGCTTTGAGGATTTTCAGCAGGCGGTGGGACAGGCTGGTGGTGTGGCCGGCGGTCTGGGCGTCAATTTCACTGATTTCGCAACTGCGATCGCGGCCACCAGTTCGTCATTCTCGTCAGGTTCTGACGCGGGCACGTCGTTCAAGACGTTCCTAACCTCGCTCAACCCAACGTCGAAGGAGGCGGCGGCCCTTATGGAGTCGCTGGGCATCAAGTTCTTCGATGCGCAGGGCAACATGAAGGATCTTGCCGAGATTTCGGGCATCCTGAAGTCGCGGCTGGGCGGGCTCAACCAAGAGGCGCAGAACGACGCGCTGAAAACGCTCTTTGGCACTGATGCGATGCGCACCGCCATCGAGCTTATGAAGCGCGGCAAAGACGGCTTCGTTGATCTGCGGAATACGATCGAGGCATCCTCTGCCGACACTCAGGTTAACAAGATGACCGAAGGCCTGGAAGCGTCAGCTAGACGCCGGGCAGCGGCCTTTGAGACACTGAAGATTGCGATCGGCAATGCCGGTCTGAACCAAGCGCTTACGGCCTTCAACAACGCCTTGGCGCGCGTTGCTGGTGGGCTCGCGCAAATCGAGCCGATTTTTCTAAAGATTGGTACTGTGGTTGGTGCTGTTACCGCTGCGATCGGACCATTGCTGGCGGTCCTCGGCACAGTCGGGTCAGTTGTTTTACCCCTTGTGCTGGCACGGCTTGGGCCCTTTGCTATTGCTCTGGGTCTACTGATCAATCCAATGGCGACTGTCGTCGCGCTGATGGCTCGGTTTGTGACTGTTGCGCTTGCCATGCGCGCTATCGCACTCGTCACCGGCGCGCTCACGGCGATGGCCGCAGCCGCGACTTCAGCAGCCGGCGCTATGGCCCTGTTGCGCGGTGCGTTGCTGCTGATTGGCGGTCCGATCGGCGCAACTATTCTTGGAGTAGCGGCAGCTTTCCACCTGTTGCATCAGCGCGCGAATGAGGCAGAGAAGGCAGTTTCGGCCCTTAAGAGCCAGACTGAACTACTAAATGGGGTACTAGCTGACAGTTCGGCGTCTAATTCGGCGATCCAGCAGAGCGTAGCCCGCACCTCGCAGCTGTATGAGGAGGCAAAGGCCGCTCAGGTGGCAGCAATTGCCCGCCGTGACATGCTGCTGAAGCTTGGGGCGATGCCCGGCATGGCGGCTGTCTTGACAGGTGTGACGCCAGAACAGCAACGCCAATGGGAGAGCCAGAACCGAGCGACCCAATCGTCCATCGTGAATGGCATGTTTGGTGGTGCGGCCGGGCTAAATAAAATGTTTGGGACGCGTGGGGGTGGGGGCGCGGCACTGCCCAAGCTGCCATCGAACCCGAAGGGGCCGGGTAGTTCATCGGGTGGCGCTAGAGCAGCCGACCCGCTGGCGGGACTTCTCGAGCAATATCTCCCGCTGCGTTCCGCGATCGAGGCGGCTAACGCTGCCGAACAGACCTTTAACAAGGCGCTTGCATCTGGCCGCATCACCGCGGACGAACACGCGACCGCGATTGAGAATATCCGCGCCCAGCTGAAGGGCATGGTAGACGCCGGCCAAGCCGAGCCGATCAAAGTGATCGATACACCTTCGCTGCTGGAAAGTGGCGCGGTGATGGATAGCCTGGGTGGCACTATCGCTGAGGTCGGCGGCCAGATCGACGCGATGAACGCGGGATGGAAGTTTTCAACTGAAGCGGTGTTTGATCTGGCTCGCACGATTAACGATGATCTGAGCCGGGGGCTTGAAGGGGTGATGCGCGGCTTTCTGTCATGGAAAGACGTAGCGCTCCAAGTCATCTTCAGCATCGGCAATGCGCTGATCAAAAACGTGCTGTCTCCGCTTCAGGGCGCGAACGGTGGTGGAGGCATTGGCGGACTGATCGCCGGTGCGGTCGGCAGCATTTTCGGGAAGAAGACGCCCGGTCTGGCAGTCGGCGGGGTGATCCGTATGAACCCCGGCATCGATACAAATCTGATGAGCATCAACGGTCGGCCGGTTGCGCGTGTTTCGCGCGGGGAGATGATCAGCGTCGTGCCGCGCAATGACAATGGCGGCGCGGGCGCGTCAGTCAATTTGACGATCAACGCGCCCGGCGCGACCGCGGAGACTGTCAGCATGATCCGGCGCGAGCTTGCCAACGCCGCCCCCCAGATCGTCCAGGCCGCGACCCGCAACACCATGGCCGCAACGAGCCGCAAGCGGATGAGCAGTTAATGGCGACCATCGCGCTGCCGGAAGGGGCGAAGTTTCGCAACCTGCGCTGGACGCACCGGACACCAGCCCAGGCAAACCGCTCGATTTGGACGAGCAAGCGGCAGGTGGTGGGCCTGCCAGGCGCCACGATGTGGATGGCTGAAGGCGAGTTCGTGGCAATCGTCGGCGAACGCAATCAGCGGCCTTTGCGGTCGTTCTGGATGCAGTTGCGCGGTATCCAGAATAGCTTCCGGGTGCCGGCGACCGAGGGGCCGCAATTCAATCTCTCGATCGCGCCTAAGGTGAACGGTGGAGGGCAGACCGCGGCGTTGACCGGCACGCTGGCGACAGACGGATGGCACCCGAACATGCAGATGCTGGAAGGCAACTTGCTGACGATCGCCGGGCAACTCGTGGTTCTGATTGCGCCTTTCGTTGCCAGTGCCGCCGGTGAGGCCACAATCGCATTTGCGCCTGGCCTGCGCTCAGTTCCCGCTGACAACGCCGATATCGAAGCCGTGCGGCCTTGGTGCGAGATGACGTTGGCAGAGCCGATGGTCGCTTGGACCGTCGAGCCGGGACAGGTCTATTCGCAGTCGGTGTCGCTAGAGGAACTGGTTTGATGGCGGGGCCTGATACAACCGCCATTGCGGCGCTCGCCGGCGACATTCGTCCCGCGTTCTTTTGCTGGCTGGACATTGATGGGGACCCGGTGCGCGTAACGACCTGGGGCAGCGACGTGACCTTCAGCGGCACCGGCGACGATGATTTGGACGGTTACACGTTCGAGGCGATCGATCCGCGGCTGGTGGAGGTCGGCGAGCTTCGCGAACAGGAAGGGGGGCAGGAAACGCTGACCGCGACCCTATCGGGGATCATCGGGCCGGACAGCGATCTGCTGAACCTGTTGGGAGATCCTGCTTCTTGGCGTCTGCGCACGGCTCGCTTGTGGCAAGCGGTGCGAAACATGGGGGGCGTCCAGCAGGGCGCAGTCTGGCCCTACTATACCGGCCGGATGACGAGCTTCATCATCGACGGTGACGATGCGACACAGACCGTAAGCCTGTCGATCGAAAGCTATCTGGCGGCACTCTCGGCCCCAAGCCGTCGCACCTATCTTGATGCGGCTCAATTCGATGCAGGTGACCAATCTGCGCGCGCGGCCATTGCGATTGCAAACGGCACGTCGCAGGCGGGCGGCACGGCCGGGCTCACTAGTGGGGGTTCCAGCGGTCTGCTGAACTTCGTCATCAATCAGACGAAGGTCAACGCGGTCTAATGCGGCGGCCGGACTGGGAAGCGCGCCTGGCAGAGTATCTCGCCGGGGCGATGACCTATGCCCGCGACGGTGAACTGGAGCATTGCGCTTTCTTCGCGGCTGGCGCGGCGCGGGCAGTGACGGGGCGTGATCCGATGAAGGGTCTGCGGCGACGTGCGCAGACAGGGACAGGCAGGGTCCGCATCCTCGCCGAGCATGGCGGGCTGGAGGCGATGGTGGACGATCGCTTTCCGGCCATCTCGCCGTTCAAGGCCAAGCGGGGCGATCTTGTGATGGGCGAGGCCAGCGACGGCACGGCTGCGATCGGTGTGTGCATCGGCGGTGAAGCATTGTTCGTAGGCGAGGAAGACGGGCCCACACTGGTCCGCGAACCACGCTCGCGCTGGATAAAGGCTTGGGCGGTCTAAATGGGCAAGATCGTTCGGGGCGTCGCCAAAATCGGGTTGGCTATCCTCGCGAGCCAAATCCCAGTGGTTGGCCCCTTCATTTCGTCGGCACTGATCGCGTCGGGCATAGGCGATATCGTCAAGGGCGTCGGCATTGGTCCGAAGGCGGCAAAGGCGAGCCGCGCAACGACTGACCGGCTCAATGCAAGCATCGTCCCTGCCACACCTCGCAAGATCGCTTTCGGACGCACCGCGCTCAACACCGACATTCGCGACATGGAATATCTCGGCACGGATCAGGAGTTTTGTCACCTCTTCATCGTGACGGCTTCGCACAAGACCCAAAGCCATGACGAAATCTGGTTCGAGGACAAGAAGGCTTGGACCTCCAGCGGCGGGGTGCAGGGCGATTACGTCGGGTATCTAACTGTTGCCACGCGCGAAGAGGGCTCGGCCGCTAACGCGATCAACATTTCGGCGCGGATGGGCAGCACGCGCCGCTATACCGGCTGCGCCTATGTCCATTTCATCTTCAAGCGGACGGGCAACAGCAAGAAGGCCGAAAGCCCGTTCGCCAGTTCTATCCCCACGCGGATGACGATCATCGGCAAGTCTGCGCTGGTGTTTGACCCGCGGGAAGCAGGGCAGGACGCAGAGGATCAGACGACCTGGACGTGGGACGATGACGCCGCCCGCAACCCTGCCCTCCAGATGCTTTGGTGGCTTCTCGGCTGGCGGATCAACGGCAAGCTGGCAGTCGGTAGCGGGACGCCGGTCGATCGGATCGACTTGGACAGCTTTATTACCGCGGCCAACCTATGCGACGAGCCCGTCTCTCTGGCGATCGGCGGAACGGAGCCGCGCTACCGCAGCGATGGCGTGTTCAGTGAGGATGACGAGCCGACAGTCGTCATCTCAACGCTGGAAGCCGCCATGAATGGGCGGCTGCGCGACCTGAATGGTAAGCTGACCCTAGCGGTCCTGCACAACGATCTGGCGACACCGGTGATGGCGTTCGGGCCGGATGATGTGCTGGGGCCGTTCAACTGGGAGCCGATCGGGCCAATCGACGAAAGCTTCAACGTCGTGCGCGGGCGGTTCGTCGATCCGTCCGACAAGAGCCTCTACCAGCTCGTCGATTACCCCGAGATTGCCATTGCGAGCTTGGACGGGAAGGATCGCCCGACGACGCTGGACTATACGACTGTGCAGTCGCCATCGCAGGCCCAGAGGCTTTCGAAGCAGGAGTTGCAGCGCAACCAATATCAGGGTCGGTTTTCGGCTGAGTTCAACGCGCGGGGCTGGGCTTGTCCGCGGGGCAGCGTAGTGACGCTGACCTTCCCGGCGCTCGGCTTCGTCAACAAGCTGTTCCGCGTGGAGGCGCGTGACATTCGGGTTGATGGCCGTGTGCCGATGGTGCTGCGCGAAGAGCATCCTGATATCTATGCGTGGGACGCTGAAGAAGCGCCGGCCGTCGAACCGGCCGACCCGACCGTCTATGATCCGCTCAATTCCCCGCTCGTGCAGGCCATCGAACAGGTCAGTGCCCGCGGTGCCTACCGCATCCTAAGCCAGACCGTGCCCTATCCAGTGTCCGCCGACGACGACACGATCACGATCGTCGCATTCTCAGGCGTGATCGACGACGGCCAGACGGTGAGCTTTCCGGCGGGCACCATTCCTGGCCTGGCTGCGGGCACGCCTTACGGTGTGTTCTACAACCTCGAAACTGACGCTTACGAAACCGAGATCTCGCCGGCGGCAACGCTAATGGCGCAATCGAAATATGTGTTCCTTGGGCGGCAGGCCACGTCCGATGGCGGTGTCTATCCTGCGTCGCCGTCGCCGGGCGGTGGTTGGGGCGGCACCGGCTCTTACGAGCAGGAACCCTGACAATGCCTGCACCGCCTCCACCACCGCCTCGCTATGCGCGGCTCTACCTTACGCTGCGCCCGTCCAGTAATGCGGGTCGGTTCGAGCTGGGCTTGTCCCGGCAGCCGCCTGACGAGAGCGCGCCGATGATGGCGATCCTATTTTCGCGCGGTGTGCTGCCCGAAGGCTGGCCGGTCGAGGTCGAGGTTGTGACCGATCCGTCTGCTGACCCGACGCTGAAGGGGGCGAAGGGCGACAAGGGTGACACGGGGCCAACTGGTGCGGCTGGGGCAACTGGGTCGCAGGGGGCAGTGGGCCCAGCAGGCGCAACCTTGGTCGGCACGGTCACGCTGGCCCAGACTGCCACGGTTGCCATCGCGCTCGGCATTCGAGAGGTGACTGTCGCGCTGGCGGGCACGGTCAAGGGCGGTCGCTATCTTGCGTTCTGCGATAGCTACCGGCTGAATGGCGCTGCCTCGGTTGTCGGTCGGCCCGCCGGCTACGCCCTGATTGATGCCGTCTGCAATACCGCCGGCCAGATCACGATCAGCCTGAACGCCCCGCTACTCGCGATCGGCAACAGCTACGCGCTGACTTGCTCGGTCGTGCGGATCAACGCTTAGCCTCAAGGAACATAGATGCGACAGGTTGGAAGTCTGCCCCTTGTGGCGGACCGATGGACGGCGTTCGTGGCGACGCTTTCGTTCGAAGGATTTGATCTGACCGGAGCAACACTGCGCGCTCAGGTTCGGCTTTTGCCTGACATTGCTGGCACGCCGCTGGTGGACCTGCCGACCGTCACGTCCGCTAGCACCGAAGGGCTGCGGCTGATCAGCGTGGCCACCACCGGCGGGGTCACCACCTCGATCGTCGGCATCCGCATCAACGAGACCACGATGGAGGGTCTGCCTCTGCCTGATGAGATCGGTGCCGACGCACTGCTCTACTGGGACATGCACGTCACGCCTTCCGGCGGCCTCAAGCAACGCTGGCTGGCCGGCACATTCACGGTTCGCGCGGGGGTGACGCAATGAGCGATGCGGTGATCAAGGTCGGCGAGAGCATCATCGCGGTCACGATCGGTGGGCCGCCGGGACCGCGCGGGTTGCCGAGCGGCCCGCTGGCCGACGAAACGGTGGGCGTCGACGAGATCAAGGCGGCCGAGGCGACCGCGATCGTCGGCAAGCTGGGGCTATCAGCCGGCACCGGCGGCACGTCGCTGGTCGCGATCGCCAACAAGGGCGCGGGCGGATCGACGGCCCTGTCCCTCGACAATTTCCTGATCACGGTCGATGCGCGCCAGTTCGGCGCATCGGTCGGTGCGTCTGCTGCGACCAACCGCGCTGCGATCCAGGCGGCACTAGACTGGGTCGCGACGAACAAGGGCGGCGGCACGGTCCAGCTTGTCGGGATCTTCCCGATTGATGCGATGATCTCGATCCCGCACCAGGTGAAGCTGGTCGGCGCGCAGCGTGAGCAAGGTGGCCTGATCGCTTCGTCCACCTTTCCTGCGACTGCGATGGTCAAGCTCGGCGTGGGCGAGGCGATCGTGTTCCGGGTGCAGGCGGTCAACCTGGTGCTGGACGGCAATAACCGGCCAGGCACCACCGGCATCTGGACGACGAAGGCCAACGAAGGCTGCCGGATCGAAGACGTGCTGATCCGCAACTATGGCAAGCATGGCGTGCATGTGCAGGGTTCATTCGTCGGCCTCGGCATCCGTGATGTCGAATGCTACCCGTCCGCGACCCAGCAGCAGACGACTTCCACCGGGGTGAAGGTTGAAGCCACCGCCGGCATCTCGCTGGCGAACATCACGGTCGTCGGCGCGCGCGGCAACGATGCCTCGCCGTTCGATGGCTTGGGCGAAAACGCGTTCAAGATGCAGAATGCGTTCGAATTTTCCACCTGCACCACGATCAGCGCGAAAGGCCTGCACGGCGAGCGCTGCAACACCGTCGTCGCCTGCCTGTCGAACAGCGGCGGCACGCTCGACACGGTGGACGGCTTCACCACCGACAACAACGTCAACACGGTCGTTTTCTTCAACGGCGGGACCGAGGCCTGGACACTGCGCAACATCGTGAAGGGCGGCTCGGTCCACACCATCGTCGACAACCTGACCGCGACCACGATCGATGACGCCACGGTGCAGGACTATGTACAGGGCCGCCGCTACCTGAAGGGCACGATCGATGCCGCCGGGTTCGGATCGCCCGAAGGCGTGGTGACCGGCGGAATCGGCTCGACCTATCGCGATCTCTCCGCCGGCGGCCAATACACCAAGACGACGAACGGCAACACCGGTTGGAAACAGCTGATGGCCGCGGTCGTGCTGAACGGGTCGACGACCTATGATCCGCCGAGCCTGATCAACAATTCGGCGTCCGCCGGGACGATCACCGTCGCTGGCGCTGCGCTGGGCGATTTCGTGCAGGCGTCCTTTTCGAACAGCCTGCAGGGCGTGCGCCTGTCCGCCTATGTGAGCGCGGCCGATACCGTCGCCTTCCGGTTCGACAACAACAACAATACCACGGTCGATCTGGCCAGCGGGACCGTGCGTGTCCGGGTCACGAAGCCATGATGATCCCCATCCTCATTTGCTCGCAAATCCAACAGGAGGACTGAACATGGCCGACCAGGTGATGAAGAAGCTGGCGAGCGTCCGCGCGGCGATCGACGACCTGCAGGCGGAATATCTGAAGACGGTGAAGCCCCCGCAGCCGCAGAACAGTGGTGGCAATTCTCCACCACCGCCACCCCCTAAGGACAAGTGACGCACCATGCTGCCCCTCCCATTTGCGCTGGCGGCTACGCTGTTCGCGCTCTGCCTCCTTTCGGGGCGGTCATGGGAGCGGCGGCGGGTCGCGATTGCGCTGCTGGCAAACTGGTTCGTCAACACCGCGATCGTCGAAGCAACAGGCAATCCATACGCCTGGCAAGCGTTCGCTGCGGTCGATTTCGCAACGGGCGCTTTTATATTGGAGCGCGCCAACTCGCGCTTCCCGATTATGATTTCATCAATCTATGGCCTCGAACTCGTGATCCATTGCGCGTTCGGGGCATCCTCTATGGGCGATCACGCGCAGTATGACTGGTGGTGGCGGCTCTTCATACTCGCCTGTTGTCAGGCATTGGTCATGCTTGGGTGGATCGGCCATGGGGGTTATCGAGACTATATCGGTCGTCATCATCGCAGGCGGGGCATATCTACTGTTCCTGAACTGCCTGATCCGGTGGTTGTCCAGTTCCGAAGAGCAAGAGACCTAAACCCATGAGTCGCGTAGAGCAAAAGAAGGAATGGGTGCCGTGGGCAGGCCTGTTTCTTGCAGTCGCTGGCATCGTCTATCAGGGTGGGCAGATCACCGGCGAGGTGAACCGCAGCACTGAGCGGATTTCCAAGCTGGAAGCCAGCGAGGAAGCGCGGACCGACGCGATCAGCGCAATGAACGTCCGCACCGCCCGGATCGAAGCCAAGCTCGATTTTCTCATGGAACAGAGGAAGCCGAAATGATGGCAACCCTGCTGATCGTGCTGGGCACGCTGTTGATGACGACAGCCGTGTTCGATGTTCGCTTGGCCGCGGGGGCCTTCATGAACGTCGCCCATGCCCTCCACCAAGCATATCGCGCCCGCACCGAGACGCCGGAAGATATGCGTGATCTACTGGATAGAATGCCATGACAGCGATCCTGGACCAAAAGCGCCTGTTCGACGCGATCCGCACGGTGAAGGGCGGGCCGCTGTCTACAGAGGATGTGCTGGAGATCAACCGCGCGCTGGGGCTGGTGGCCGACAAGCCGCCGCCTACGGTTGCGGAGTTCATCGGCGGCTTCATCCGGGCGCACGAGGGCGGGCTATCCATGCGCGCCGATGACAACGGGAATTACCAGGGAGGGAGGCGCGGCGTCGGCAAGCTGATCGGCAGCAAGTTCGGTGTGACGGGCCCCGCGCTGGCGGCCTATCGCGGCGTCGATCCTTACAGCATCACTGCCGACGACATCGCGAACCTGACCATCGAAGAAGCGATCAAGGTGGGCGTGCGAGGCTATTACGAACGCCCGCGGTTCGACCTGCTGCCTTGGAACCGGGTGACGGCCAGCGTGGTGGACAAGGGCTGGGGCTCGGGACCGGCGCAGGCGATCAAGCTGCTCCAGCGCATGGTAGGCGTGGCCGATGACGGCAAGATGGGCCCGGCTACGGCATCGGCCTATCGCGATTGGCTTGGCCGACATGGCGAGGAAGCCGCCGCCCACCAATGGGCCGACGTGCGGATCAAGTTCGACACGTCACTGGGGCAGCCGCAGTTCCTGAAGGGTTGGAACAGCCGTTCGCGGTCCTTCCTGCCCGGCACGGCATGGTGGCGGGAGTGGGGGGTATGAGCCGCTACAACCTAATCCTGCCGCTAGAGGGGCTCGCAGGTTCGTCCGTGAAGGACATCGCTCGTGACATGATCGCTGTGTCCAAGCGCCTCGATATCCCGGTGTCGATGAACATGAACGGCACGCGGCTGCTGGCTTTCCCCAATAGCACGATGGCGGAAATCCAGCGCGATTATGAAGCGCAGCTGGAGAGCGCGACATGAGCGACCGCCACAGCCTGATCGCCTTCCTGTCGGTCATCATCGCCATCGTCGTGATGTCGCTGGTCGCGGTCGCTGTCGTGTTGCTGGTCAAGGAACCGGACGCGAGTATGGCCGCCGCGCTGGCAACGCTGGGTGGCGCGATCACCGGATTGATCGGTCTGGGCGGCACATTCAAGCCGCGCAGCACCGCGCCGGATCAAGCGCAGGCGGTGACGGTGACGAACCCGCCGAGCGATCCCATTCCTGTGGAGCCGCAGCCATGAGCCGCTACAGCCGCCGTCCCCCGCGCGCCTGCGATGACGAGGATTACGATCCCCCGCTGATCCCGGATCTGACCGTGCCGGATCATGAGTCGGTCGATACCGGGCTGCTTTGGGCGGACGGGTCAACGATCTGGCGCGATCCCAATCCGATCGGTTTCGGAAGGAACGACGAATGGTGAACGCTTGGCGTATCGCCCGCTGGATCATCCTCGCAGTGCTGGTGGTCGGCATCATCTTCTACCTGCGATCCTGCGGTGCCGAGAAACCCCGCCAAGAGGCCGCACAGGCGCAAGCCGACACAGCGCGCGCTGACGGGCAAGTAAAAGCCGCGACCGACGCCACGGGCATCACAGCCGACGTGTTGACCAATTCCGCCGCGATCGACCAACAGACGAGGGAAAGCGAAAATGCGATACGACGCGCGCCAGGTGCGGAAGCTATTCTCGATGTCGGCGTTGCCGATGCTGGCCGGCGGGCTGTCTGCATGCGCCGGGCAGCCGCTCGTGATCCGGTCTGCGCTCGCTTGCTCAACCCTGGTCCCACCGCAAATCAGCGATGACGTGCCGAGCGCTCCTATACCAGAAGGAAACACAGCAGGAGATTGGATCTCGTTCGCCGATGCTCAGTCCGCCCAGTTGGACAAGTCGAACGCATTCAAGGGGGCAGCCATATCTATCGTAAAGGCTTGTGAGGCCCGCGACCAGCAAATCGACGCTGCGCTTAAAACTCGCAAATGGTGGCAAATATTCTAAAGATATGATAGGTAATACGGGTCGACGCGGTGCTGGACACACCGGGCCGACCCTAACCACCATCTAGGGCTAGTAGCATGGCAGCTAAATATGATCTTATCGGGCACAGGTTTGGTTCGCTAGTAGTGATCGGCCATGGGCCGCGTTACGGGAATGGCCAGCCATCTTGGATGTTGATTTGCGACTGCGGCGCTGAAACGCGAGCGACCACCGGCGTTTTGCGAGCGGGGCAGTCTAAGCATTGCAAATCATGCGGGCATGCCAAGCATGGGATGCGAAACACTCGAATCTACAGCATCTGGCAAAGCATGAAATCGCGCTGTTCACGACCGAAGCACTCCCACTGGGCGCTATACGGTGGGCGAGGGATAACGGTTTGCGATGCGTGGCAGGCTTTTGAGTCGTTTGAGGAATGGGCGCGCAGTAGCGGCTATTCGCCCGAGCTAACGATTGATCGCATCGACGGTGATGGAGGATACTCGCCAGAGAATTGCCGCTGGGCAACTCCCCGAGAGCAAATGCTGAACCGCCGCGATTACAAGGCCAAACGCGAGGCACGCGATAAGGCGGTCGATCAGGCGCTGGCGGCTAAGTGACGACGATGGCGGTGGATAGGTCTGTCATGGGTGCTCCATGTAGGCAGCGAACGGGCTTTCCTCGCTGAGGCCGCGAACGATCGTGTCCCGCATCGTTTCGACCGCCAGCAATGGTCCATTGACCACAACCTGCTTATCGCGCCACGGAGTATACCAACGCCGCTCCGGGTTAGGAACGGTCATCTGCTGATATACCGGGCGGGATTGCTTCGCGGCGTCCAGCAGAGTCATAGGCGGTCCTTCCATCTGCGTTCGCGCTCCCGCCAGATGCCACGGCTAAACCCAATCGTATGGCCCAGCAAGCCACCAACGGTTACCATCAAGATGCAGGCCGCCCAAAGTTCGCCGGTCGTCATCGGTCGATGTTCCTGTGGCCCATCGGCGGTTGGCCGCCCCGATACCAAGCGAGCGCCTCCGCCCATGCCTGTTCTGGCGATGGGAACCCGTCAACATCAACGCTCCACACCCAGCCATCGCCTCTAAATATCTTGAACCAATAGCACCTCCCGTCAGGGCGGAAATTCGGCCGTATCCTCGGTTTGTCGCTCACTCCCGCACTCCTTCGGTGGGCTCGGCGAGGGCGGCACGGACGGCCTCATAGCCGTGATTGATGCGGCGGGCGAACAGACCCGCGAGCGACCCCGGTTCCTCGCTGTCGCTGGCCTCCGCTATGCGTTCGTAAAGCCCCTCGGATACGGCAGCATCGAAGCACTCGCCAACGTAGGTCAAAGCCCCCTCCAACCTTTCGACCCGCGCTTGCAGGGCGGCGATGTGGTCGGCGGCTGTGAAAGGCGCATCGTCCGAAATGAACGTGCCTTCCGCAACACAGCGATAGCCCCATTCTGGCGCACCGTTAAGCCGCTCCACGAGATCACCTGGCATGGTCGCCTCCCTTCTGTAGATCGTCGGGGGTGGATTTGAGCGCGCGAACATCGGCGGCGATCGAGTCGCCAGCGGCAGCCCACGACGCCGGTATCGCGATGTCAGAGAAGGCGCTCTCCGCTACCTTCGCCGCTTCCTCCAGCACCTCGTCTCGCGTGGTCGCGGGGATGGCTGATAGGGCGGCGCGGGCCTGCCAGTGAGACAGCAACTCAACGCTACCGTCGGTTGCCCGTAGGCGAGGAACGCGCGAGCCGGGGTCGCTGATCGCTTGTTGGAGCGCAGCCATCTCGGCGAAGGACAGCCTCCGCGCCATAGCCTCGATCCGTTCGTCGGGTTGGGGAGGGGCGCTCATGGGCGGGGTTCCTTGAAGCGATCGATCATGTCGAGAATGTCGTCGGCCGATAGGTTGTCAGGCGCGCGCCACTGACCGCGGATCATCTGGCGCAGGCGGTCCCAAGCCTCAGAGCGCATGGTGTTGGCCTGCCAATCGGCTTCGCTCAACCAGCAGGAACCGGGCGAAGTATAGCCGCCGCCATCGACTTCCAGCGTTTCGGGGTTGATCCGCATCCGATCGGCGTAAACCCATTTGCGGCCGATCTTCCTGATCGTGATCTCGCTCGGGCTCATGTGTCGAGGCTGGAACGGCACGAACCACAGCTTCTGGCCGACTGTCAGCTTTTCGCCCATCCTCACCTCCCCTCGGTCAGCGTGGCGCGGATGGCCTGTGCGATAGCGTTGCACTCGATAGCGGCACCATCGAGCATTTCGGCCATGCTACGCGAACCTTCGCTGTGCGACTTCCGAGCCTTCGCTGCCGACGCCTTGTTCTCGTCGCGCCATTTCTCGGCTAACCGCGCGCACCGCTCCACGACTTCCGCCTCGATCCGGGTGGCGTCGGTGGGGCGGAGGGCGACGAGGATGGCGTCCGTGTATTCGTCATGGGCGTCAATGCCCCGAACATGGAAGCCAAGCAGTATTCCGGAAATCTTCTTCCTTAGGTCATCCTCGCCCCCTACCGGCCGGCTGTCCGCAGCAGGTGCGATGGGGGTGTAGGCTATGATGTCATCTACGCTGCCCAGATGCTTCCAACGGCTAGGAGGCTGACCGTATAAGCCGAGAATTACATGCCCGCGCCGGGTAAGGGCGGGCTCTTTCCAGTCAAAATCGGTCGGCGCGGCATCGCCACCATCCCAGGACTTCATGCCCGCAGGCACTTCCACCGCTCGCGTATCGGTCATGATTGTTGCTCCTGATGGGCGCGGAGGGTGGCGAGCCCTTTCGCTGTCAGTTTTGAAAATCGATCAGGGACTTTCTCGATCATTCCCATTTCAGTGAGCCTGCGTTTCGCACTGGCAACGATCGGCTCACCGCGGAGAGCGCGCTTCAGCCCCGCGATAAGTACTCCGCTCATGAGAGGCGGTGGTGGCTCGACGGGCCTGCGAGACGACGGCCTCCGACGATCGCGCCGTCCCGCCAGCGCTTCCAGGCTATCCGTGTCAGTCATGGGGGTGTTGCTCCAGGTAGGCGCGGAGAGCGGCGACAGAGGCAGGATGAGCCGTGATCGTGTCGCCGATCCGGTAGAATTTGGGATCAGGCTTGCTGTAGAAGCGGATGCGCTGCCGGTGCTTCTTGCGACGCCTTGCCGCCCTTGAAGGCGACCGAACGTCAGACCAGTCCTCGAATGGCCCAATCGTTAGGAGCGGGCTTTCGACGATCCGCAGGCCGAAATAGCTGTTCAGCCCCTTCGCGATCGCCGCGATATCGTCTGGCGGGGTCATCGCGACGGCCCCCGATAGCGCGGGTGAGTGATAGCCGCTTCGATCATATTGACCGCAATCATCTTGTTGACGTGCTGGCTTCTCTCGGTCTCACAGATTGCAACAATGCCGCTGGCAAGATGCGTGATTTTGATCCCACTCGACCCCGGACCGCATATCTGCCCGCCAGTCTGTCGCGGCGGCCAAACCTCGATTAGGATTTCGCCAAGATCGCTGTCTACGCCGGTCATCGCGACGGCTCGCTAGGGGAGAGGGGGCGTTTGTCGGGCTGCGGCAACCCCATGGCGGCTGCCAGCGCGCGTGCTTGGAACAGCACCTTTGCCCGCTCCAGCTCGGCCAGCATCTGCTCTCGCGTCTGTAGCTCGCTCACTTCCCATCCCCCGTGTTTGTGAGGCGGGCGGGGGCAAAGCGCGGCTTGCGTGATGGCTTGGCGGGTTCGCCAAACTCATCCCGGATGTGCGCGATCAGGGCTTCGAGTTGAGGCGTGGCGGTGAACCACTCGCCATGCTGTCGCTCTTGCCAAAACGCACTGTGTACCCGCTTTTCGAGCGCGAAGCTGCCGGGCATGGCTGCCAAGAACTCCGGCCGCGCGCCATTCGCATCGCGGACAGCCTTGATCCGATTGCGCGGAACATAGCCGCAGCCGATCTTGATCAGGCCATCGGTGCCGCGAGCGAAGTAGACGAAGCGCGGGCTGTCCCACGGCATGGCGCGATCGTTCGGTTCATAGAAGTAGCGCAACAGTTGCTTTGGCGTGGCGTCACCCATTTCCAAGACCTCCCAATCGGTTAGCCAAGTGGCGCGCGACCCCGCATCCCGCCGTGGCGGTTAGGAGGGGGTTAGCCGCTCGGTCATCTTTGAATTTGCTGGAAAGTAGCTTATCTGCCGGGCCCACCGCCCCCCCGCCAGCGCCCGCAAGAGGCGCGCGACGAGAGGAACTGACATGCCGCTTCGCTTCGCCCGGCGCACGCCCGAAGCCTATGATTATCCGCTGACGATCCGCCACCTGCTGCACGCGGCGCTGACGACTGCGGCCGACCGCGAGATCATCTATCGCGACACGCATCGCTACACCTATGCCGAAATGAACCGCCGGCTGGCGCGGCTGGCGGGCGCGTTGGCGGCGTTGGGCGTTCGCGAAGGTGCGACCGTGGCGGTGATGGACTGGGACAGCCACCGCTATCTGGAATGCTATTTCGCGATCCCGATGATGGGCGCGGTGCTGCAGACGGTGAACGTGCGGCTGAGCGCTGAGCAGATCCGCTACACGCTGGAGCATGCCCGCGCCGAAGTGCTGATCGTGAACCGCGATTTCCTGGGGCTGCTCGCGCAGATCGGCCCGTTGCCCGGTCTACGCGCGATGATCCTGATCGACGAGACGGGGCAGGGCACGGACGCGGACTTCGCCGGCGAGTATGAGGCGTTGCTGGCGTCGGCCGAGCCGTTCGAGTTCGTCGATTTCGACGAGAATGCGATCGCGACGACCTTCTACACTACCGGCACCACCGGCGATCCGAAGGGTGTCGAATTTAGCCACCGCCAGATCGTACTACAGGCGCTGGCCGGCAACGCGCCGTTCGGTGTGACCGGCGATCGTGGCTTCGGCCATGGCGACGTCTATATGCCGCTGACACCGATGTTCCACGTCCACGCCTGGGGCATGCCCTATATCGCGACGATGCTGGGGGTGACGCAGGTCTATCCCGGCCGCTACGAGCCCGAGCTGATCTGCCGGCTGCGGCAGGAGCATGGCGTGAGCTTTTCGCACTGCGTGCCAACAATCCTGCAGATGGTGCTGGCGGAGGCGGGTCGCACCGGCGCCGATCTGGCCGGCTGGATGATGATCATCGGCGGGGCGGCGATGACGCCCGCGCTGTGCGCCGAGGCGCGCGCGCACGGCATGTCCGTCGTCAGCGGTTACGGCATGTCGGAAACCGCGCCACTGATCACGATCACCCGGCCTTGCGGCGACGAACCCGACGAGGCGACTGCGGTGGAGACGCTGTGCCGCGCCGGCGTGCCGGTGCCGCTGATCGATCTGCGCGTGGTCGACGGCGAGATGCGTGACGTGCCGCACGATGGTGTGACGCAGGGCGAAGTGGTGGTGCGATCGCCGTGGCTGACGCAGGGCTATGTCGGCAACGATGCTGCCTCGGCCGAGCTGTGGCGGGGCGGCTGGCTGCACACGCAGGATATCGGCACGATCGATGCCGACGGCTATCTGGTGATCCGGGATCGGCTGAAGGACGTGATCAAGACCGGCGGCGAATGGCTGTCCTCGCTGGCACTGGAGGCCCTGATCGCCGAGCATGACGCAGTGGCCGAAGTGGCTGTGGTGGGCGTGCCCTGCCCGAAATGGAGCGAGCGGCCGCTGGCGGTGATCGTGCCGTCGAGCGGAGGGTCAGTGGATCGCGACGGAGTGAACGGGCTGCTGCGGCATTCGGTGGACAGCGGCGCGATCAGCAAGTTCGCGCTGCTCGACCGGATAGAACTGGTTGATGCGCTGCCCCGCACGAGCGTGGGCAAGATCGACAAGAAGGCGCTCAGGGCGCGGTTCGGGTAAGGGGCCGGCATCTACCCGCGCGGTGCCAGCAGGATCACGGCCGCGCCGGCCAGCGCCAGCGCGCCGCCCGCCGCATCCCAGCGATCGGGGCGGGTGCCTTCGACGGCCCACAGCCAGCCGAGCGAAGCGGCGATATAGACCCCGCCATAAGCGGCGAACGCCCGGCCCGCGGCGGCAGCCGGGCTGAGCGTCAGCGCCCAGGCGAACAGGCCGAGCGCGAGCGCGCCGACTGCCAGCCATGCCGGATGCGCACCCTGCCGCAGCACTGCCCACACCGCGAAGCAGCCGCCGATTTCGGCAAGCGCGGCGAGCAGATAGGCGAGCGCGGTCTTGACCATTGCGCCGCTCTGGCGAACGTGGCCGCATCCGGCAAGGAGCCCCGATGTCGATCGCGCACGACCATCATCATGATCACGGCCATGCCGGCCATGGCGGCGGGCACGCCCACGCCCCCGCCAGCTTCGGTCGCGCGTTCGCGATCGGGATCGGGCTGAATATCGCGTTCGTGGCGATCGAGGCGGTCTATGGCCTGATCGCCGATTCGATGGCGCTGCTGGCCGATGCCGGCCACAATCTTTCTGATGTGCTGGGGCTGGCGGTGGCCTGGGCCGCCTGGCAGCTGGGCAAGCGCAAGCCTTCGCCGCGCTTCACCTATGGCCTGCGCGGATCGTCGATCCTGGCCGCGATGGCCAACGGCATCCTGCTGCTGGTGGCCTGCGGCGCGATCGGTTGGGAGGCGATCCGCCGCTTCGCCGATCCGCCCGCGGTGGCCAGCACCACCGTGATGGCGGTGGCCGCGATCGGCATCGCCGTGAACCTGGGTACTGCCCTGCTCTTCGCCAAGGGCGGCAAGCGCGACATCAACATCCGCGGCGCCTATCTCCACATGGCCGCCGACGCTGCCGTCTCGGCCGGCGTGGTGATCGCTGGACTGCTGACGCTGCAGACCGGCGTGCGCTGGATCGATCCGGCGACAAGCCTAGTGATCGTGGCGGTGATCCTGTGGTCGAGCTGGGGGCTGCTGCGCGAGGCACTCGCGCTGGCGTTGAACGCGGTACCGGCGGGGATCGATCCGGCCGCGGTTACCGCGGCACTGGCGGCGATGCCGGGCGTGGCGCGTGTCCACCACATCCATATCTGGGCGCCCAGCACCAGCGACGTCGCGCTGACCGCGCATCTCGTGATGCCGGGCGGGGCGGACGACGCGATGCTGGCGCGGATCGCGCACGATCTGGATCATCGCTTCGGGATCGGCCACGCCACCATCCAGGTGGAGCGTGGAGACAAGGGATGCTTAACCGCGCACTGCTAGAGCGGCGGCATGACCAGCCCCGCCCGCGTCCACCTGATCGCCGCTGCGCGGCCCAACTTCATGAAGGTGGCGCCGCTGTGGCACGCGCTGAGCGCCGCGCCCGATTTCACGCCGGTGCTGATCCATACCGGCCAGCATTATGATGCGGCGATGTCCGACGATATCCTCGCCGATCTGTCGCTGCCCGCGCCCGACCATCATCTCGGCATCGGATCGGGCAGCCATGCCGAACAGACCGGGCGGGTGATGATCGCCTATGAAGCGGTGGCGATGGCCGACCGGCCCGATTGGCTGGTGGTGGTGGGCGACGTCAATTCGACCGCGGCGTGCAGCCTGGCCGCCGCCAAGCTGCGCGTGCCGACTGTCCACCTGGAAGCCGGCCTGCGCAGCTTCGACCGCGACATGCCCGAGGAGCTGAACCGGCTCGTCACCGACGTGCTGGCCGACGTGCTTTGGACACCTTCGCCCGATGCCGATACGAACCTTGCGGCCGAAGGCATCCCTGCGCACCGCATCAGCCGCGTGGGCAACATCATGATGGACAGCTACGAACTGGTCCGCCCCGCGATCCTGGCGGCGGACGAGCCGGGCGCGCTGGGTCTGGCCCCCGGCGGCTATGGCGTGGTGACGCTGCACCGGCCTTCCAACGTCGACGATCCCGCCCAGCTGCGCACGCTGGTGGCGGCGCTGATCGCCTGCCAGACGCAGCTGCCGCTGGTGTTCCCGGTCCATCCGCGCACGGCGAAAGCGCTGGCAGCGGTGGGGCTGGATGAGGCGCTCAAGGACGCAGGTGTGCGGCTGACCGGGCCGATCCCCTATATCCGCTTCATGAGTTTGGTGTCCTCCGCCGCGGCGATCGTGACCGATTCGGGCGGGTTGCAGGAAGAGACGACCTATCTCGGCATCCTCTGCCTCACGCTGCGCGACAATACCGAGCGGCCCATCACGATCAGCGAAGGTACCAGCCGACTGGTGAAGCCCGCCACGCTGGCCGCCGAGCTCGCCGACGCGCTGGCGACGCCGCACGCCGATCGCAAGCGCCCGGCACTGTGGGACGGGCGGACAGCGGTACGCTGCCTCAACGATCTGCGCCGGCGGATGGGACGCGAGGCGCGCGCGGCGGCTTAGGATTTCCAATTGTCACCGCCGCGAGGGCAGGGGCGACGGGATTAGAGCAGCGCGCGTTCTAGCGCCTTGTGCCACGCCGCCAGCAAATCGTCGCGGTGGGCGGCCGGCATCGTCGGCTCGAAGGTCGCATCGGCGTGCCAGTGGGCGGCGACGCTGGCGATGTCGGGGCGAAGGCCGATGGCGAGGCCGGCGAGGGTGGCGGCCCCGAGCGCGGTCGTTTCGGTGCAGGCGGGGCGCTCCACCGTAGCGTCCAGCATGTCCGCGAGGAAACTCGCGAACCAGTCGTTCGCCGCCATGCCACCGTCGATCCGGATCGCAGGCGGGCGGGCGGCACCTTCGGCGGCCATCGCATCGATCAGGTCGCGGGTCTGGAAGGCGATCGATTCGAGCGTGGCGCGCACGATCATCTGCGCCGAGGTATCCAGCGTCAGCCCCGCGATCAGCCCCCGCGCATGCGGCGCCCAGTGCGGCGCGCCGAGGCCGACGAAGGCGGGCACCAGCACGACCGCATGATCGTCCGGCACCTGTGCCGCCACATCCGCGCTTTCGGCAGCATCCGCGATCAGCCCGATCCCGTCACGCAGCCATTTGACGGCGGCGCCCGCCACGAAGATCGATCCTTCGAGCGCATAGGCCGTCTCGCCGCCGATCCGGTAGGCCGGCGTGGCGAGCAGGCGGTTGTCCGAGATAACAGGCTCCGCGCCCGTATGGCTGAGCAGGAAGCAGCCGGTGCCATAGGTTGATTTCACCATGCCGGGGGAGAAGCAGGCCTGCCCGATCAGCGCGGCCTGCTGATCGCCCGCCATGCCAGCGATCGGTAGCGCGCGCCCGAACAGCGTCGTCTCGCCGAATATCTCGGCATTGCCGCGCACCTCCGGCAGCAGCGACCGTGGGATTTGGAACAGCCGAAGCAGTTCGTCGTCCCAGTCCATTCGCACGATATCGAACAGCATCGTGCGGCCGGCATTGGTGACATCGGTGGCGTGCACCGCGCCGCCCGTCAGCCGCCAGAGCAGGAAGCTGTCGATCGTGCCGGCGGCGAGTTCGCCCCGATCGGCACGCGCGCGTGCGCCATCGACATGATCGAGCAGCCAGGCGAGCTTGGTGGCGGAGAAATAGGGATCGAGCAGCAGCCCGGTCTTACCCCGCACCATCGGCTCGACGCCATCGGCACGCAGTTGCGCGCACAGGTCGGCTGTGCGGCGGTCCTGCCAGACGATGGCGTTGTGCAGGCATTTGCCGGTCTGACGATCCCACAGCAGGATCGTCTCGCGCTGATTGGTGATGCCGATCGCGGCGACGCTGTCGTCGATCG
Source organism: Sphingomonas canaveralia (assembly GCF_047238125.1). Taxonomy (NCBI): domain Bacteria; kingdom Pseudomonadati; phylum Pseudomonadota; class Alphaproteobacteria; order Sphingomonadales; family Sphingomonadaceae; genus Sphingomonas; species Sphingomonas canaveralia. The sequence continues at coordinate 1,596,011 of NZ_JBDFMH010000001.1, read as the reverse complement.
CCTCGCGGATCACGGCCTGCGCATCGCGCCAGATGTCTTCCGGATCATGCTCGACCCAGCCCGCGCGCGGATAATACTGCGGCAGTTCGCGCGCCGCGATTTGCAGCGGGCGGCCATGGGCATCGAAGCGGATCGCGCGGGTGGAGGTGGTACCCTGATCGAGGGCGAGGATGGTGCGGGTCACGATGTCTCCATATGGGCGGCGAGTGCGACAGCCATGCCGGGCAGGGCGCGAAGGCCGAGCTTCGTGCGCCGCCACAGTATATCGTCTGCGGTTCGCGCCCATTCGTTGCGACGCAGATGATCGACCTCGGCTTCCCAGAGGCCCGGCATCAGCAGCCGTCCGGTGCCTTGCGCGAAAACGGCCTCGGCGCGGCTGCCGTAGGCACGTGAGACCCGGCGCGTGGTGGCGGCATCCAGCAGCGGATGGCGGGCGGCGAAATCGGCCGCGAAGCTGTCGAAATCGGTGCCGAGATCGCCGCCCGGCAGTGGGCTGCGGGCGGTCCAGGCCGGCCCGGCGGACAGCCGGGCGCGCGCCAGCCGGGCCATCGCTTCCTCTGCCAGCGCCCGGGCGGTGGTGATCTTGCCGCCATAGACCGACAGCAGCGGCGGGCCGGCGGCATCTATCACCAAGGTGTAATCGCGGCTGACCGCGCGGGCTTCCGCCTTGCCGTCGTCATGCAGCGATCGGATGCCGGAATATTCAGCGACGATGTCCGGCGCTGAGATCGGGGCGGCGAGATAGCGGTTGGCAGCTGCAAGCAGATACGCGCGCTCCTCGACCGACATATGCGCGGCGGCGGGATCGTCTGTGGCGGCATCGGTGGTGCCGACCAGCGTGAAGGCCTCCTCGTGAGGCAGCAGGAAGACGACGCGACCGTCAGGCTGTTGCAGCAGGACGGCATCGTTACCGGCAGGCAAGCGCGACACGACGAGATGACTGCCGCGGATCAAGCGCACGGGCGGCGCGGCATCGCCGAGCCGGCCGCCCAGCACCTCCGCCACCCACGGTCCGGCGGCGTTGACGATCGCCAGGGCGGCGACTTCGGTTCGGCCGGCGGACCCGTCCAGCGTGGCGAGCCAGCGATCGCCGTCGCGCCGAGCCGCGACGAGCGTCGTCCGGGTGCGGACATCGGCGCCGCGATCGGCGGCATCGCGCGCGTTTAGGATCACCAGCCGGGCATCGTCCACCCAGGCATCCCAATAGGCGAAACCGCGGGCGTGAGCGGGTTTAAGCCCGGCTTCGGGGAACGACAGCGCGCGCGAGCGCGGCAGGCTGCCGCCGATCGCCAGCAGATCATAGAGCAGCAGGCCTGCGCGCAGCACCGGCCAGCTGCGCGATCCCGGTCCGCGCGGCAGCAGGAAGCGCAAGGGATGGACGAGGTGCGGCGCGGTGCGCAGCAACGTCTCGCGTTCGGCCAGCGCCTCCCGCACCAGGCGGATGTCGCCCATTTCCAGATAGCGCAGCCCGCCATGGATCAGCTTGGACGAGGCGGATGAGGTGTGCTGCGCCAGATCGTCCCGCTCGACGAGCAGCACCTTCAGGCCGCGGCCGGCGGCATCACGGGCGATGGCGGCGCCGTTGATGCCGCCGCCGATGACGAGAAGATCGTACATCGCCATCGCTTCTAGCCGGAACGTGCGCGCGCGCCTATCTGCAAGCGATGCCCAAGCGCCCGCCCCCCGGCCTTCCCACCCGCCAGCAGATCCTGGACTTCATCACATCGAGCGATACGCCCGCCGGCAAGCGCGAGATCGCGCGCGCCTTCGGTCTGCACGGCAACGAGAAGATCGTGCTGAAGGCGCTGCTGAAGGACATGGCGGACGAGGGGCTGATCGACAGCGCGCCTGGCCGCGCCTTCCACAAGATGGGCGGGGTGCCGAAGGTGACGGTGCTGCGGATCGTGGACGTGAGCGACGAAGGCATCGCCTTCGCCACGCCCGAACGCTGGGAGAGTGATCAGCCGCCACCCAAGCTGCGCGTGATGGAGCAGCGCGGCAAGCGCCCGGCGCTGGGCGTGGGCGACCGCATCCTGGCGCGGACCGAGGAAGCCGGCGCCGGCTGGCGCGCGCATCCGATGAAAACGCTGGCACGCGGCGAAGAACTGGTGCTCGGCGTGCTCCACCGCGAGGGTGACCGGCTGTGGCTGAAGCCGGTCGACAAGCGCGAGCGGCGTGACTGGATGGTCTCCGACGCGGGCGAGGCCGATGTCGGTGATCTGGTGCTGGCGGAGAAGACCGGGCGGCCGCCGCGGATCACGGTGAAGGTGACCGAGCGGCTGGGCGATCCGTTCGCGCCGCGCAGCTTCAGCCTGATCGCGATCCACAAGCATGGCATCCCCGATGTATTTTCGGAGGATCTGCTGGCCGAGGCGGAGCGGATGGCAAGGCTGCCGCTGGGCGAGGGGCGCGAGGATCTGCGCGACCTGCCGATCGTGGCGATCGATCCGGCGGATGCGCGCGACCATGACGATGCGGTCTGGGCCGAGCTCGACGACGATCCTGCCAATCCCGGCGGGTTCAAGGCGATCGTGGCGATCGCGGATGTGAGCTTTTACGTTCGCCCGGGATCGCATCTCGACCGCGAGGCGCGCAAGCGCGGCAACAGCGTCTATTTCCCCGACCGGGTGGTGCCGATGCTGCCCGAGATCCTGTCGGCCGATGTCTGCTCGCTGAAGCAAGGCGTCGATCGGGCGGCGCTGGCCTGCCACCTGACGATCGCGAAGGATGGCAAGCTGAAGGACTGGCGCTTCTCCCGCGCGGTCGTGCGGCTGGCGGCCAACATCGCCTACGAAGACGCGCAGGCGATGATCGACGGCACCTATGCGGGCGAAGGCGCGGACATGGCCGCGACGCTGCGCCCCCTGTGGGATTGCTGGGCGGCGCTCTCGCGCGCCCGCGATGCGCGCGAGCCGCTGGATCTGGACCTACCCGAGCGGCGCGTGATGCTGGACGAGAAGGGGCGGATCCTGTCGGTCGCCCCGCGCGAGCGGCTCGATGCGCACCGCCTGATCGAGGATTACATGATCGCGGCGAACGTGGCCGCGGCGAAGGCGCTGGAGGCGAAGAAGGCGCCGGTGATGTACCGCGTGCACGAACCGCCGAGCCGCGAGAAATTGGTCAGCCTCAAGGATTATCTCGAGACGTTCGAGATCCCGTTCGCGCTGGGCCAGGTGGTCAAGCCCGCGACCTTCAACCGGATCATCGCACAGGTCGGTGAGGCCGATCATCGACCCGAGATCATGGAGCAGATCCTCAGGTCGCAGACCCAGGCCTATTACGCACCCGCCAATGCCGGACATTTCGGGCTTTCGCTCGGCAGCTATGCGCATTTCACCTCGCCGATCCGCCGCTATGCGGATCTGCTGGTGCACCGATCGCTGGTGGGCGCCTATCGGCTAGATCCTGCGGCCGAACCGACGCGGCTGAGCGAAGCCGATGCCGAACGGATGGACGTGCTGGGCGAGACGATCAGCCGGGCGGAGCGCCGCGCGATGGAGGCCGAGCGCGAGACCATCGATCGCTATGTGGCCGCCTATCTGTCGACGCGTGTCGGCGAACTACTGGAAACGAAGATCAGCGGGGTGCAGAATTTCGGCTTTTTCGCGACCGTGGTCGATTTCGGCGGGGACGGGCTGGTGCCGGTCTCGACGCTGGGCGACGAGCGCTTCCGCTATGACGAAGCCGCGCAGGCGCTGGAGGGGGAAGACAGCGGCACCCGCTATGTCCGCGGCCAGTTGCTGACGCTGCGGCTAGCGGAGGCGAACCCGATCACCGGATCGCTGCGGTTCGAACTGCCGGAAGGCGGGCCTGGCTTTGCGCCGCGGCGGGGCGGCAAGGATCGGCGCACACCGATCGGGCGGCGCGGCCGGCCTGCGAATATCCGCCATCAGGGGCGGAAGCGCTGACAAAATAGGGGCGCCGCCTGCGATCAGGCAGCGCCCCTTTCCTGTCGATCGATCAGGCGTAGGTGACTTTGACCGTCTGGCGGCGGCGCATCGCCCCGCCGACCATGCCGAAGCCGCCGATCATCAGCGCCCAGGCAGCCGGTTCCGGCACGGCCGGGCCGCCCGCCAGCGTGATCGCGCCGGGGCCGCTGATCGTGAGATCATAGGTTCCGAACACGCCATTATCGAACGAAGTGACCACGGCGATGTAGGAGGTGCCCGCTGTCAGCGTGAAATTGATCAGCGACAGGAGATCGGTGCCGCTATCGTCATCCACCGCAATCAGGTTCGTCAGTGGATCGGAGGCATCAAAGCTGCCGCTGTAGAGCGACAGATAGCTGTCTCCGTCAGGAAAGCCGGTCGCGGTGATTTCGAGCGAATAGCTGCCGGACGTATCGACTGAGAAGCCAGTGGCTTCGTAATTGACGTCGGTGCCGACACCGGACAGCGCAGTCGTGGTCACCGGCCGATTGTAGGTTGGCTCACCCGTGGTATCGCCGCTGACCACGAGCGTGGCAGCGACAGCCGGGCTGGCGAGCGCGATGGCGATGGGTGCAAGTGCAGCAAGGTAGTGCATCGGGCGCATTCTGATTCCCCTTCGATTGCACAGAGATGCTCTGCCGATTGACCGCGACGCACAATACCCGTTTTAATCCCTAGTCCCGATATGGGACAATGATTATGGCCCCCGTCATTGGCGACGGGGGCCATAAGTCTCAGGCTTGGATGAGAACCCGCCGACGGCGCATGGCCGAACCGATAAAGCCGAAGCCGCCGATCATCAGTGCCCAGCTTGCCGGCTCCGGCACCGCGGTGACGGCTTCGAGCGTGGCGGTCAGCGAGAAATCGTCGACCGCGAGACCGTCATTGCTGCCCGTCGCGGCAGTGCGATCGGTCCAGCGGATCGCGAAGCTGCCGCCATCGGCGATTCCCAGGCCGGCCAGCGTATCGGACAGCGTGAGGCGGTTGGCGGCCAGATTGCCGTTGATCGCGCCCGCTGTGGTGCCCGTGACCGGGCCGGTGAAGTTCAGGTTGGTCAGCGCCGTCCAGGTGCCGCCGGTCAGGCTAGTGGCATCGAGCGAATATTCGAAGGCCAGCGTGTCGGCGTTCGGGGTGGTGCCGTTGCGCCACTGTTCACCGGTATAGGCGATGGTCAGCGAATTGATCGTGCCACCCAGATCGTTGGTGAAGAAGGCACCGTAGCTGACTGGGTTGAGATTGCCGCTGGTCAGGCTGCCGAGCGCCCGCTCGCTGCTGCTGGCGGCGCCGAAGCTGTAGGCATTGCCGGTATCGCTGCTGCCGGTGCTGACGGCATAGGTGCCGTTCGCGTTGCCGCCGAGTTCCGACACCTGCCAGCCCGCGGGCAGCACCGACGAAGCGCTGGTCGAGGACAGCGTGTCGAAATCCTGGGTGTAGCTGAGCGTGGTCAGGCTGACGGGGGTGGGATTGGCAGGATAGACGACGGCCTGCGCCGCAACTGGCACGAGCAGGGTGGTGGCGGCCAGCGCGGCCGCGCGGAGGGTGAAGTGCATGGGAGACCCCTTATTGGATTCGATTTGATCGGCGGTTGCCGGGGGCGGGCCTAAGCGGCGGATGCGACAGCGGAATTACGAAATTAAGTCGGCATCAACCAATTGTGCCGGCAGCGCCGCCATTGCGGCTTCGGCAGCGCGCGCGGCGCGATCGGCGGCGACCAGCAGATTTGCTTCGAAGGTGACGGCACTGTCTTCGTCCGCGGCATCGGTAGTTGCTTTGATCGCGGACCAGGGCAGCCCGGTCAGCAGCGCCACCTGTGCGACCGCGGCGGTTTCCATGTCGATGAGCCGGCAATCCAGCGCGCGCGCGATTTCGGCGGCATGCGCCGCGCTTTCGACGAACATGTCACCGCTGGCGATGCGCGCGGAGGGCAGGGTGGGGCCGGGCAGCGGCGTGGCCGCGAACGGCGCGATCCGTTCCGGCCCGACCGGGATGGTGCCGGCACTGTAGCGCCCGAAACCGTTCGGCCGACGCGCGCCATAATCATGCTGGACCGCATGGCTGATCGCCCAGGCCTGCGCAGGCGCATCGCCGATCGCGGCGGCGGTGCCGATCACCACCAGCCATTCGGCGCCACGCGCCTGCAGCAAGGTCGCGGCGGTGGCGGCCGCGACCTTCCCGATGCCCGCGCAGGCGAGTGTGATCTCATGCCCGGCGAAGCGCAATCGGCGCAGATGGACGCCGCCGATCGCTTCAATGTCGATCTCGGCCCCCGGCGCGAAGGCCGCCAGTTCCTGCGGCATACCGGTGACGATGCCGATCCGCACCGGCTTACAGCCGAGGCAAGGTAACGCCCTGCTGGCCCATATATTTGCCCGCGCGATCGGCATAGCTGACCTCGCACGGCTCGTTGCCCTTCAGGAACAGGAACTGGCAGGCGCCCTCGTTGGCATAGATCTTGGCCGGCAGCGGTGTCGTGTTTGAGAATTCGAGCGTGACATGGCCTTCCCAGCCCGGCTCGAGCGGGGTCACGTTCACGATGATGCCGCAGCGGGCATAGGTGGATTTGCCGAGGCAGATCACCAGTACGTCGCGCGGCACGCGGAAATATTCGATCGTCCGGGCCAGCGCGAAGCTGTTCGGCGGGATGATGCAGCAATCGGTCTTGCGATCGACGAAGCTGTTGGCGGCAAAGTCCTTGGGGTCCACCACCGCGCTGTCGACATTGGTGAAGATCTTGAACTCGTCCGCCACCCGCGCATCATAGCCGTAGGACGACAGGCCATAGCTGATGCAGCCCTCGCGCCGCTGGCTTTCGACGAACGGCTCGATCATGCCGCTGGCCTGCGCCTGCTCGCGGATCCAGCGGTCGGACAGGATGGACATGCAGGCTCCCGGTTGCGGCTCAGCCACCGCTTTCGCCGGTCACGCCGCCGGCTGCAAGGGTCCGGCTATTTCAGGATCGTCGCCGCATCCACCAGTTCGATATCCTCGACCCGGTCAAGATAGAGCTCGAAATAGGGCTTGTGCGAGACGCCGACGATGGAAAGCACGCGCGCGCCCGGATCGGTGCCGGATGCCGCGACGATATTGGCGACCATCCGCAGGTTGCGCGCCTGCCACCACGCATAATAGCGCCGACCCCACAATTTGTCCGACTGGGCCGCCATGTTGGCATTGAAATCGCCGGAGACGGCGGCGAGCTGGTTCTCGGGCCGGTTCAGGAAGCGGTAAAGATCGAGCATGTCCGCCGGGCCGGCCAGCTTCGCGGTACGCGCGCGGTAGCGATCGAGATAGGGGTTCGGCGCGCTCCACGCCTTCTGGATCGCTTCCCCATAGGCCGCGGGCAGCGTGGCGACGATGCCGTCCGCGCTGTGATCGTCGGTCGGATAGACGCGCTCCAGGCCGAGCCGGGCGGCCAGCGTGGCCGCGATCCAATAATTCTCGTTGGGCTTGGAGGCGATCCGCTCGTCCAGCACGGTGCGGCTCGCGGCGTCGAGGCCATCGGCGGCAATGCGATCGGCGGGGGGCAGCCGCAGCCATTGGACCAGCGCGGATGCGCGATCGCCTGAAGCCACGAACAGGGCGGCCAGCCGCCGCCGCTCGGCCGGGGTCGGCGCGGCCGGCCAGGCGGCCAGCAGCCGCGCGATCTCGGCCTCGGCGCCCGGACCGTCCAGTCCGAGCGATTTCTGCGCGGGCGTCGGATCGGCGCAATAATCGTCCGCGACTTCGGGATAGAGCGCCGAATAGCGCCGTAGCCGATCGCAATCCTGTCCTGACAAACCCTCGATCGTGATGACGGCAGGCTTGAAAGCGGCCAGGCGCGTCAGCAGCGGTTCCAGCCAATCCGGGCGGATCTGCTTGAATTCGCTCAGATGCGCGGTGCCGAGCACGAGCAGCGGGGTCTTGCCGCCGGCCACCCGCCCCGGCGCGAGCTTCGGATCATAGGCCGGCTTGTAGGGTACGGCGGCCGCAGCGGTCGCCACGGCGCCCAGTGCCAATCCGAGCATGATCCCAACAATCTTCATCACCGTCTCCCACCTGTTCGAGACGGGATAGGAGACCCTGGTGTATTAGTAAAGTGATACAGTCAGTCGGGGGCCTGCTCGTGCGCCTTCTCGCCCAGATCATAGGGGCCGCCGGCTGGCTGACCCGATTCGATCGCGTCGATGTCTTGATTGGCGGTGTCGCCGCCGGGGCCGATGCGATTGGCCGGGCCGCCTTCGGCCGGCGTGTCGGGGGCATCGGCGGGGGAGGGGCTGCCCTCACCAATCTCACGGATCGGCAGGTCGATATCCGCGCTGCCGCGCTTGTCGTCCGGATCACCCATCATCTTGCTCCTCGTCTCCGACGATCAATCGCCGGCGTGCGAGCAGGTTCCCCCTCAGCCGATTCCCAGATCGGCCGGGCCGAACGCGTCTGGCAGCAACTGCGCCAGGGTGCGCTTTTCGATCACGCTGCCGTCGGCCGAGGCGGAGTAGACCAGGAAATCGGTACGACCACCCAGCTGCGCCGCCTCGTTCAATATCTGGCGGCAGCGGCCGCAGGGGCGGACCGCCGCATCGCCTTCAAGCCCGTTGGGTCCGATCCGCCCGCCGATCACGCCGACCGCGACGATTTCGCGCAGCCGGCCCTGGGCGTTGGCGGTGGCGACTGCGACCGTCTCCGCGCACAGCGACAGGCCGTAGCTGGCATTTTCAAAATTGGTGCCGGTTACGATCGATCCGTCCGCCATCAGCAGCGCCGCACCGACCCCGAAGCGCGAATAGGGGGCATGGGCATGCACGGCCGCCTCGCGCGCGGCATCGATCAGGATGTGGCCGGCCACTTCGTCGATCGGAACCTCGGCCATCGTCATCCCCGGATGTGAAGCACGCAGATCAGGGTGAAGAGGCGGCGTGCGGTATCGAAGTCGATCTCGATCTTGCCGTCCAGCCGTTCCTTCAGCAGATCGGCGGCGTCGTTGTGGATGCCGCGCCTGGCCATGTCGATCGTCTCGATCTGCTGCGGCGTGGACGCGCGGATCGCTTGGAAATAGCTGTCGCAGATCGCGAAATAGTCCTTGATCGGGCGACGGAAGCGGGCGAGCCCGAGCACCAGCGTTTCCAGCAGCTCACCCGTCTCGGCAGCGATGTCGATCGCAAGCCGCCCTTCCTCGACCCGCAGTGTGACGCGGTACGGCCCGGCATAGCCGCCCGGATAATCCTTCAGCGGCCGGAAATGATTGCCTTCGAGCAGGTCGAAGATCGCGATACGGCGTTCCTGCTCGACATCGGCATTGCGCCAGATGATCGTCTTCTCGTCGAGATCGACGGCGATGATACGCGGATCGGCCACGTCTGCGCGGTTAGCCGAGGGCGGCGCGATTGGCGAGAGGGGGCCGGCCCCGCGATCAATCCGCGACGCGCACCGTGACATGCGCGCTCCACCCGGCGACAAGCTGGCGATCGGGCCGCTCGTCCAGCATCAGCCGCACGGGCACCCGCTGGGTGACCTTCACCCAGTTGCCGGTGGCGTTCTGCGCCGGCAGCAGCGAGAATTCGGACCCGGTGCCGGATCCGATACCCGTGACATGCGCCTTGAACCGGCGGCCGGGAATCGCATCGATCGCGACCTCGGCGCGCTGGCCGGGGCGGATCTTGGCGAGCTGGGTTTCCTTGAAATTGGCTTCGATCCAGTAATCCCCCGCGCCGACGATGCTGACGTTGGGCAGCATCTGCGTGGCCATCGCCCCGGGCGACAGCCGGTCGGCCTGGCTGACGAGGCCGGCGATCGGCGCACGGATCTCGGTACGCGACAGATCGAGCGCGGCCTTGTCGCGCATCGCCAGCGCGGCTTCGACCTGCGGGTGACCCCCGCGCGGCGAGGCCGCGAGCATCGCGCCCGCCGATCGCGCTTCGGATACGGCCGAGGTCCGCTGCGCGCGGGCGGAGGCAAGCGCGGCACGCGCCTCGTCATAACGGGCGCGGGTGGTGAACCCGCGGTCGAGCAGTTCCTGCTGCCGGCGGAACGTCTCCTGCGCCAGCTCCACGTCCGATGCGCGCATGCCGATATCGGCCGATCTGGCGGCGTAATCGCCCTGCATCTGCGCGATCTGCAGCTGGGCATTGCCGACCGCGGCATCGGCCTGCAGCAGTGCGATCCGGTACGGCGCGGGATCGATCCGGTAGAGGAGGTCGCCGGCCTTCACCGTCTGGTTCTCGGTCACCGCCACTTCGGTGATGCGGCCAGTGACTTCGGGCGCGATGTTGACGACGTGCGCGCCGACCTGCGCGTTGTCGGTGGAGACCGTACGGCCGCCCGTCATCCAGAAATAGAGCCCTACCAGCGCCAGCAGTAGCGGCACCGATGCCATGATCGCGATGCGGCGGACGCGACCGGTACGCACGGCAGGCGCGTCGACGGGTTCGGCAGCCTCGCCGGCGATGCTGGTCATCTTGTTCACGCCGCATCCTCCCGATCATCGTCGCCCGACCGGCGCATGCCCTGCAGCACGCGGCCCAGCAATCGGTGCAACTCGACCCGTTCCGCCGTCGACAGGATCGCAGTCGCCTCCGCCTCCACACCGCGGCCGATCTCCGCCAGACGATCGACGATCTGGTGCGCGGCCGGCATCAGGTGCAGCCGCCAGACGCGGCGGTCGGACGGATCGGCGCGACGCTCGACCAGCCCCGCTTCGGCCAGCCGATCGATCATCCGGCAAAGTGTGATCCGCTCCACTTCCAGCCGGTCGGCCAATTCGGTCTGGGTCTGCCCTTCGACCCGCGCCAGATGGATCAGCGCCCGCCACTGCTGCCGCGTCACGCCGAGCGAGCGCGCTTCCTCATCGAAACGCTGCCGGAACTGGCGGGCGACGTCATGCGCGAGAAAGCCGAGCGACTGGTGAGGTTCTGTAAGCATAGTTACAATATCGGGACTTGCTGTACGCTTTGCAAGCTCGCCTTATCCACAGCCCGGCGATCGGCTGTGGATGCCCGGCGCAAAGCGGTTGAGCCGCGCCGCGCGAGCGCCGATGAAGGGGGATGGCCGAACCGCTCCGATTGATTCCCGAGCCCCCCGGGGGCACCCCGCCGTCGCTGCCCGCCAATGCCGAGGCGGAAGCCGCGCTGCTGGGCGCGCTGATGATCGACAACCGGCTGGTCGAGGATATCCAGATCCGGTTGCGGCCGGAGCATTTCTTCGAAGCCGTGCACGGTCGCGTCTACGAAGCGATCCTGCGGCTGGCGGATCGCAACATGGTGGCGAATCCCGTCACGCTGAAGCCCATGTTCGAGGCCGACGCCGATATGCGCGAGCTGGGCGGCCCGGCCTATCTGGCGCAGCTGACCGGATCGGGCGCGGCGCTGATCGGCGCGCGCGATTTCGCGGAGCAGATCTATGATCTGGCGCTGCTGCGTGAACTGATCGGCGTCGGCCGCGAGATGGTGGAAAAGGCGGTCGACACCAGCCAGACCGTCGATCCCAAGAGCCAGATCGAGGACGCCGAAGTCGCGCTGTATCGCGTGGCCGAACAGGGCGGCGAGACCGGCAGCGTCAAGAGTTTCGGGCAAGCGACCCGGCTGGCGGTGGAACAGGCGCAGCGCGCGCTGAACTCGGGCGGGCACCTGTCCGGCTTCACCACCGGGCTCGATTCGGTGAACAGCAAGATCGGCGGCTTGCACCGATCCGATCTCGTGATCCTCGCCGGGCGGCCGGGTATGGGCAAGACGTCGCTTGCTACCAACATCGCCTTTAACGCGGCCCAGCGGCTGATGCGCGACAAGGAGGACGGGATCGAAGAGGAGAAATCGGTCGGGGCCGCTGTCGCCTTCTTCAGTCTCGAAATGTCGGCCGATCAGCTGGCGACGCGCATCCTGTCCGAACAGTCGGGGATCAGCTCCGAAAATCTGCGCATGGGCAAGATCAGCCAGATCGATTTCCGCAACCTGGCGCGGGCTGCGGCCGAGCTCGAGCAGCTGCCGCTCTATATCGACGACACGCCCGGGCTGACGATCGCGGCGCTGCGCACGCGCGCGCGCCGGCTGAAGCGGCAGCGCGGCATCAATCTGGTCGTAGTCGATTATCTGCAGCTGCTGCAGGGGTCGGGTCGCAGCTCCGACGGCAATCGCGTCCAGGAAATCTCCGAGATCAGCCGTGGCCTGAAGACGCTGGCGAAGGAACTGCACGTGCCGGTGATCGCGCTCTCGCAGCTCAGCCGCGCGGTCGAGCAGCGCGAGGACAAGCGACCGCAGCTTTCGGATCTGCGCGAATCGGGATCGATCGAGCAGGACGCCGACATGGTGTGGTTCGTCTACCGCGAGGAATATTATGTCGCGGGGCGCGAGCCGAAGCGGCCGATGGACGGCGACGATGCCAAGACATTCGAGGCGCACGAAGCCTGGGCACGCGACATGGAGCGCGCGTTCGGCCTGTCCGAACTGATCATCGCCAAGCAGCGCCACGGGGCCACCGGCAAGGTGAAGCTGAAGTTCGAGAGCCGGATCACGCGGTTCAGTGACTACATTGACGACAGCTATCGACCGGAATCGATGGGCTGATTTCGATCGACGCCGTTGCCAGGGGCTGGAACGCGCGCCTGAAACGGCGTTGCTCCCACACCCCGGCTGCGCAAGGATGCGCCATGAACTTCATGCAATGGCTGAGCTCGCTCGACGAACTGCTCTACGAAGTCATGAGCTGGGTGTTGTTCCTGCCGGTCACGCTCTGGCGTGTACTGACCGGACCTTTGTCGATGATGGCCTATGCCGACAGCCAGCTCGGCCTGCCGGATACCGAGCAATATCAGGAAGCGCTCAGCCCGCCGCTGTTCCTTGCGCTGTGCCTGCTGCTGGCACACACCATCGAACTGGCACTGGGAGACACGAATGCTTTGGTGACCAGTCGCCACGGACTGGCGGCGCTGATCAAGGACGACAGTAGCCTGCTGTTGCTGCGATTGCTGCTGTTCGCGATCTTCCCGCTGGCGATGGCGCTGCGATCCGTGCGCAGCCGCAAACTCGCACTGGACCGATCGACCTTGCGGCTGCCCTTTTATGCGCAATGCTATCCGACAGCCGCCTTCGCGCTCGCGATCAGCATCGGCGGCAGTGCCAGCCAAGCGCATTTGCCGGCGCTGCGTACGGCCGGAAGCGCGATCTTCGTGATTGCGCCACTTATCTATCTGCTTGTCGAGGCGCGCTGGTTTGCGGTGCTGGGCGGGGGCCTGCTGCGCGGGTTCGGCTCGGCCCTGCTGGCTTTCGCGCAGGGGCTAGTCGCCTTTCTCGCGATTGCGCTGATCGTCGTACATTGACCGGCGCGTTCAGAACCGGCGATGATCGTCTCCGTCGATGAGGTCGCAGGTGCCGCGAAATCCATAGGGCTGCGTGCCGACGATCGTGATCTGCCCGCTGCGTCGGTTGATCGTGATGCTGGGTTTGTTGAGGCCGTTGAGCCGATATCTGGCGCGGATCAGATCCGGCCCGGTCTCGACATCATAGAGATCCCACCAACCGTCCTGCCCGCGCGTGTTGATCGGCGGGATCAGCTTCTTCGGCAGGCTGATCCGGCCGCCATCCCCCCACAGCTGGATCATCACCGATGCGTCGAACTGCTGCGGCTCCAGTTCCGTGCGGTTGCCATAATCGTAACGGTCGCGTCGGCTGTTCCAGGACCAGCCATAGGTGGTGGCCAGGCCCGGCCGTTGGCCATCGCCGAAGCAAACCAGACCGAGATCGACCTCATTGCCGCCGACTTGGATCGCTCCGCGATCCTGCGCATAGCTCGGCGACTGGCGGATGCCCGATGCCCCGCGTTGTGCGATCGGCTGGGGTCGATAGCGGTCGTCGCGCCGGTCGACCGCGGCGGTTCGCTGGTCGCAATCCGCTGCTGGCGTAGTGGTGATCGAGGCGTAGCGTCCGTCCGACGTGGCGACCATGACGCACTGCCGACGTTCGGCATTCCACCAGCTCGAATATTTGCGGTCATCATCGGTGCTGGTTCGGATCGATCGAAAGCCACGCGCTTCGAGCTGAGTCTCGCCCCCTGCCGCGCGGGCGCCCACAAGATCGGATAGGCCGGGCGGTGTCTGTGCCTGCGCTGCCAGAGCCAGGCCGCCGAGCGAAGTCGCGACAAGCCACCGTGCCATCGAATGCACTCCCATCGTGAGACACGGAGGCTATGCCTGTTATCTGCCGATTGCCAGTGTCGTTTGGGAAACGGGAACGCCGTGGAAGTTTCAGAAGACCGGTTCCTCGCCCGGCTTCTCGGGCACGTGGATCCCGCATTCGACCTTGTCCCACCCCCGCCAGCGACCGGCGCGCGGGTCTTCGCCGGGCAGGACCTTGCTGGTGCACGGCGCGCAGCCGATCGAGGGATAGCCGTCGGCCTCCAGCGGATGGCGCGGCAGATCATGCTCGGCGAAATAGGCATCGAGCCGCGGCTTGTCCCAATCGGCCAGCGGATTGATCTTCAGGCGGCCGCCGCCATTGTCGGCGTCGATCTCGAACCGCGGCAGCGTGGCGCGGGTCCTGGCCTGGAAACCCTTGCGGCCCGAGATCCAGGCATCGAACGGCGCCAGTGCGCGGCGCAGCGGCTCGACCTTGCGGATCGCGCAGCAGCCGTCGGGATCGTAGGACCAGCGCAGCCCGGTCTTGTCGCGCTCCGCGATCAGGCGTGGATCGGGGCGATAGACGCGCAGATCGGTCAGGCCGAGCTGCTCGGCGAGCGTATCGCGATAGGCCAGCGTCTCGCCGAACATCTTCTGCGTATTGGTGAAGATCACCGGCACGTCGCGATCGACGGCGGCGATCATGTGCAGCAGCACCGCCGATTCCGCGCCGAACGAGGACACGGCGGCAATCCGGCCCCTGAGTTCGCCGGTCAGCAGTTCGGCCAGCATGTCCTGGGTCGAAACGCCGGCGAAACGCGCGTTCAGCACGGCCGCGTCTGCCTCCACGAAGGCCGGCGTGGTATCGATCAGATCGGGAATACGCGCCGGTTCACCCATGGCGCAGAGCCCAGATCGGCCGCGTATCGTCCGCAGCGCGCTGGTAGGCATGATCGTAGCGCGCGAGCGAGCGGGCCAGCACGGCTTCGTCGATCGCCGCTTCGGGTGCGAAACTGTCGAAGCCGCAGCGGCGCATCAGCGGGATCTGATCGACGAGTACATCGCCCTGCGCACGCAGTTCGCCGGTATAACCGGCTTCACGCAGGATCCGGCCGGCTGAATAGCCGCGGCCATCGCGAAACTTGGGAAAGGCGATCTCGATCAGCGCGAGCTGGCCGAGATGCGGCAGCAGCTTGCGGGCATCCTCGTCCGATTCCAGGCGGACGGCGGTGGCGTTGGTCTGGCCGAGAAAGGCGTCGAGCGTGACCGCCGGTTCCTCGTGCGGCTCGTCATCGCGGAAGCGGAGCGGATCAGCCATAGATCGCCTCCTTGAACGGTGCGAAGCCGACGCGGCGATAGGTATCGAGGAAGCGTTCGCCAGGCTCGCGCTCGGCGCGGTAGCGCTCCACCGTGCGCTCGATCGCGTCAACGATGCCATCTTCGGAAAAGCCCGGGCCGGCGATGCGCGCGAGGCTGGCATCCTCGGCACCCGATCCGCCCAGCAGCAGCTGATAATTCTCGGTGCCTTTCCGATCGACGCCCAGGATGCCGATATGGCCGGCATGATGGTGGCCGCAGGCGTTGATGCAGCCCGAGATCTTCAGCTTCAGTTCCCCAAGATCGCGCTGGCGATCGGCATCGGCGAAGCGGTTCGCGATCTTCTGTGCCAGCGGGATCGATCGGGCATTGGCGAGGCTGCAATAATCGAGCCCCGGGCAGGCGATGATGTCGCTGATCAGGTCGAGATTGGCAGTCGCGAGATCCGCGCCGTCGAGCGCCTGCCAGATGGCATGGAGATCAGCCTTGCGGACATGGGGCAGCACGATGTTCTGCGCATGGGTGACGCGCGCTTCATCGAAGCTGTAGCGCTCGGCAAGGTCGGCGATCAGATCGATCTGCGCGGACGAGGCATCTCCAGGAATGCCACCGATCGGCTTCAGGCTGATATTTACGATCGCATAGCCGGGTTGCTTGTGTGGTTTGACGTTCTGATCGAGCCACAGCGCGAAATCGGGATCGCTGCGATCGACGCCGTCGCCCAGCCCGGTTTCGAATGCGGGCGGCGCGAAGAAGGCGGCGATGCGATCATATTCGGCCTGCGGGGGATCGATCCCGAGCGCCTTGACCGCGATGAACTCTTCCTCGACCTGACGGCGATACTCGTCCGCGCCGATTTCGTGGACCAGGATCTTGATCCGCGCCTTGTAGATATTGTCGCGCCGGCCGTAGCGATTATAGACGCGCAGGCACGCTTCCATATAGCTCAACAGATCGTCGACGGGCACGAAATCCCGGATCACCGGTGCGATCATCGGCGTGCGGCCCATGCCACCGCCCACGAACACGCGGGCCCCGAGCGCGCCGGCTTCACCCTGCACCATCTGCAGGCCGATGTCGTGCAGCTGAACCGCGGCGCGATCTTCGTCGGAGGCAATGACGGCAATCTTGAACTTGCGCGGCAGATAGGTGAATTCCGGGTGGAAGCTGGACCATTGGCGCAGCAGCTCCGCCCAGATGCGCGGATCGGTGACTTCGTCGGCGGCCGCGCCCGCATATTGGTCGGACGAGATGTTGCGGATGCAGTTGCCGCTGGTCTGGATGGCATGCATCTCGACCGAGGCCAGATCGGCCAGGATAGCAGGCGCATCCTCCAGCTTGATCCAGTTGTACTGGATGTTCTGGCGGGTGGTGAAATGCCCGTAATCGCGATCATATTTGCGCGCGATGTGCGCCAGCATGCGCAATTGCCGGCTGTCGAGCGTGCCATAGGGCACCGCGACGCGCAGC
This sequence comes from Sphingomonas canaveralia, assembly GCF_047238125.1. NCBI lineage: Bacteria > Pseudomonadati > Pseudomonadota > Alphaproteobacteria > Sphingomonadales > Sphingomonadaceae > Sphingomonas > Sphingomonas canaveralia. The sequence goes on along the minus strand of NZ_JBDFMH010000001.1, from coordinate 1,579,217 downwards.
ATATAGGCGTGCAGCTGCAGATAGAGGCCGTTCATCAGCCGCAGCGGCTTGAACTGATCCTCGGTCATCTCGCCGGCCAGGCGGCGGCGGACCTGATCTGCGAATTCATCGACGCGGGCGGCGACCATCGCATGGTCATACTGATCGTAGCGGTACATCAGATCACCCAACTGCCGGACGAAGGGTCGGCCGGCTTGAGACAGAGGTCGGGCCGTACGGTCGGGCCGGCGGCACGGATGCGGTCCTTGATATGGGCGGGGCGGGGGCCATCGGGCGTCGGCTCCGCGTCGATCGCATAGCTGGCGTTGACGCGGCGTGCGGCTTCCTCGCGCGCCAGGATCGCCTCGCCAGCAGCGCCGACATCGGCCGCATCCGCCACGTGGCGCGACCAGTCGCTGCCCGTCCACCAGATGACGTCGCCCGTTACCAGATCATTTCCGGTGAGGATCTTCACGCCATCGCCTCCGCGGTCTGCGCGAGCAAGCCGAGCCGGTTCTCCGCATCGGACAGCAGCACCACTTCGCCCACCACCAGGATCGCCGGACTCTTCACGGCTTCGCGCGTTACCATGTCGCCGAGATCGGCCAACAGAGTGCGCAGCGCGCGCGATCCTTCCATCGTGCCGCGTTCCAGCACCGCCACCGGCAAACCGGGGGAAACGCCGTCCGCCATCAGCTTGTCCGCGATCGCGCCGGCATTGGTGACGCCCATGTAGATCACGAGCGTGCGGCCAGTGCCGGCCAGGCCCGACCAGTCCTGCTCGCTCAATCCCTGGCAGGTGCCCGCCACGAAGCTGACCGCAGACGCCCAATCGCGATGGGTGAGCGGCAGCATCGCTTCGGCAGCACAGCCCAGTGCCGCCGAGACGCCGGGGACAACTTCGACCGGCAGGCCGGCTGCGCGGACCGCCTCCACCTCCTCGCCGCCACGGCCGAACACGAAGGGATCGCCGCCCTTGAGCCGCACCACTACCGACCCGGCGCGGACATGCGCCACGATCAGCGCGTTGATCGAATCCTGCGGCAGGGTGTGGCGATCGCGCTGCTTGGCGACCGAGATGCGCTGCGCATCGGCCGGGGCCAGATCGAGCACGCGCATGTCGATCAACCCGTCATGGACGACGACATCCGCCTGGGCCAGCGCCTCGACCGCGCGCACCGTCAGCAGGCCGGGGTCGCCCGGGCCCGCACCGACGAGGATCACGCGCCCGTGCGCAGCTGGATCGAGCAAGCTTGCCATGGCAGGCAGATGGGCCGCGCCCGCGCCCGGTGCAATCGACGGTTGCTTGGGGTGGTGGAAGCGGTGCTTTCGCCGCCGCTACTGATCTCGAAGCCCGATGCCGATCGAGGCGCGCGGCTGCTCGGTTTCGGACGAAGTGACCGGATAGGCGCAATAATCCGCCGCGTAATAGGCACTGGGCCGATGATTGCCCGACAGGCCGACGCCGCCGAACGGGGCGTTGGACGGCGCGCCGTTGGTGGGCCGGTTCCAGTTGACCACGCCGGCCCTGATATTCGACCAGAAGCGATCATAATGCGCGGGATCATCCGCGATCAGCGAGGCTGCAAGACCGAAGCGGGTATTGTTCGCCTCGGCGATCGCGGCATCGAAATCGGGCACGCGGACCAGTTGCAGCACCGGGCCGAAGATTTCCGCATCCGGCCGTTCGGCCACGTTCGTCACGTCGATCAGCGCGGGGCTCAGGAACGGGCGATCGGCCAGCGGGCGGGCGAGCTGCTTGATCGGGCGGCCGCCGGCCAGCAGCAGATCCAGGAACCGTTCCTGAACCATGTCCGCCGTCTCGTTGTCGATCACCGGGCCCATGAACGGCTGCGGATCATCGTGCGGGCCGCCCACGATCAACCGATCGATCAGCTTGCCCAGTTCCTCGACAAGCTGGTCGCAAGCGCCGTCGCGCACGATCAGGCGGCGCGCGGCGGTGCAGCGCTGACCGGCGGAAAGAAAAGCGGATTGCGCGCAAAGGATGGCGGCGGCGGGGATATGGACCGTATCCCAGACGACGAGCGGGTTATTGCCGCCCAGTTCCAGCGCCAGGATTTTGTTCGGAGTGTCGGCGAACTGGCGATGCAACGCCAGCCCCGCCCGCGGCGATCCGGTGAACAGCAGGCCGTCGATGCCCGGATCGCCGGCCAGCGCCCGGCCTGTATCAGGGCCGCCGACCAGCAGCCGGATCGCGGCGGCGGGCACGCCGGCCTCGCGATAGCAATCGACCAGGAAGGCGCCTGTCGCGGGGGTCTTTTCAGACGGCTTGAAGACGACTGCGTTGCCCGCGAGCAGCGCGGGCACAATATGGCCGTTGGGCAAATGCGCCGGGAAGTTGAACGGCCCCAGCACGGCCAGCACGCCGTGCGGCTTGTGGCGCAGTGCATTCTTGGCGCCCATTGCGCCTTCAAGCCGGCGCTGCGGGGTCCGTTCGGCATAGGCCGATACCGAGATATCGACCTTGTTGATCACGCTTTCGACTTCGGTGCGCGCTTCCCACAGCGGCTTGCCGGTCTCGCGGGCGATCAGATCGGCGAAGCCATCCTGCTTCTGCCGCAAGACATTGGCGAAGCGTCGCAGTGTTTCGACCCGTACGGTCAGCGGGCGCGCGGCCCAATCGCGCCAGCCGACGCGGGCGGCGGCGACTTCGGCGGCGGCATCCCCGATCGATCCACGCCACAGCGTGGCGCCGGTGGCGGGTTCGGTGGAGATCAGCTCGGCGGTCATCTGCGCGCCTGTCTGCCGTGGCGGGGCGGCGGGCGCAAGTCAGCCTGCAGCCTGCATCGCATCGCCCATCCGCCGAATTGCACCGATCTTGGACTCCAGGGCGCTCCAGTCGTCTCCCTCGGCGATCCGCTTCCAGATCGCCTCGACCTCCGCGATGTGCATCGAACATGGCTCGGCATCGGACCAATAGGGGTGATCGAGGGTGACACTGGGCGCGAAGTCGGCGATCGCGGCCACGAATGGCGCGAAGCGTTCGCCGGCATATTCAGGATCGGCAGGCGATGGCCCCCGCCGACGCCCGCCGCGCCAATCGAAGAAGAAGCGATCGATCCCGACCGGTCCGTCGACCAGCGCTGCCTCCAGCGCGGCCAGCAAGTCGAGATCGGCTTCGTCGCCACGGCTGGCGATGCCGAGCCGCGCGAAGATCGCGTCGCGGAACGCGGTTTCATAGGCAGCGGCAAAGCCGTCGAGCACGGGAGCCAGCGTTTCGGCATCGGCGATCGTCGTCAGCGCGATCGCCAGTTGCGCGACGTCCCAATGGATCGCCTCGGCTTGCCGTCCGAACGCATAGAGCCCCTGGTGATCGAAATAGGCGGCCGTGAAGCCCGGCTGCCAGTGCGGGGTGAAGCGCCATGGGCCATAGTCAAAGCTTTCGGCAGTGATCGCGATATTGTCGCTGTTGAGCACGCCGTGGACGAAGCTCGCCGCCATGTAGGATGCCGCCAGCCGTGCGGTGCCCGCCACGACCCGGTCGAGCAGGCCGATGGCGGGCGCATTGCCCGGCTCGACGCCGTAGAGCTCCGCCAGGCAATAACCTGCGAGCGCCGTCATCGTATCGGCGTCGCGTTCCCACGCCAGCCGCTGGAAGCTGCCGATCCGGATATGGCCATGGCCGAGCCGGACTAGCACAGCGGATCGCGTCGGCGACGGCTCATCGCCGCGGTGCAGCTGCTCTCCCGTCTCGATCAGCGAGAAGGTCTTGGACGTCTCGACGCCCAGCGCCTCCAGCATCTCGGTCGCCAGGATCTCGCGCACGCCGCCTTTCAGCGTCAGCCGACCGTCACCGAACCGGCTGTAGGGGGTCTGGCCCGATCCCTTGGTGCCGAGATCCAGCAGCCGCCCCTCCGCATCGCGCAACTGCGCGAACAAGAATCCGCGGCCATCACCCAGATCGGGATTGTACTGGCGGAACTGATGACCGTGATAGCGCAGCGCCAACGGTTGCGGCAGCGATCCGGGCAGCTGCTGAAAACGAGCGAAATGATCGATCCAGCGATCATCGGGGAGGTCGGACAGGCCGACAGCGGCCGCCCAGCGATCATTGCGGAAGCGCAGGATCGCTTCCGGGAAGTCGGCCGCGCGGACGGGATCGGCGATGCGGTCGGCGAGCGCCAGGATACGCGTTTCGGGGCGGAAGGCGGCGGGTTGCGGGGGGCGGGACATGCCGCGATATGGGTGTGCGGGGCAGGAGCGTGCAAGCATGGCGGCATGGAATGACGGATATTGGTGGTCGAAGGACGGCATCCGTCTCCATTATCGCGATTATCTGCCTACAACCGATGCGCCGGCGGGCCGGCCGCCGATCCTGTGCCTGCATGGGCTGACCCGCAACGCGCGCGATGCGGCGTCGCTGGCGGAATGGCTGGCGGAGCAGGGCTGGCGCGTGATCTGCCCGGAAATGCGCGGCCGCGGCGACAGCGGCTACGCCAAGGATCCGATGAGCTATGTGCCGCTCGTCTATCTGCAGGATCTGGAAGCGCTGCTGGATGATCAGGCGATCGGCCGGTTCGCGGCCATCGGCACCTCGCTTGGCGGAATGCTGACGATGCTGTTGTCGGCGGCGGGCCCGGGGCGGATCGCGGCGGCGGTGCTGAACGATATCGGCCCGCGGCTGGACGAAGCGGGGCTCGGCCGCATCAAGACCTATGTCGGCCGGGGCGGCAGCTGGCCGACCTGGCTGCACGCCGCGCGCGCGATCGCGGAAACCAATGCCGCGGCCTTCCCCGGCTATGCGATCGAGGACTGGCTGGCGATGGCCAAGCGCCTGTGCCGGCTGACGCCTGCCGGGCGCATCGTGTTCGATTATGACATGAAGATCGCGGAGCCGTTCCGTGTGCCTGGCGGGGAAGCGGGCTTCGACCTGTGGCCTGCGTTCGAAAGCTTGCGCGACGTGCCCGTGCTGCTGGTGCGCGGGGCGATTTCCGACCTGCTGTCTGCCGAAACCGCCGCCGAGATGGCGGTGCGGCTGCCGGGGCTGGAAGAAATCGTAGTGCCCGGCACCGGCCATGCGCCGACGCTGGACGAACCCGAAGTGCGCGCGGCTATCGCCGGGCTGCTGGCGCGGGTGGAATAACCATCAATGCGTCATCCCGGGGTTGATCCGGGCTTCAGCTCCGTTTTCGACCCGACAGGCAAGGCAAGTGAATCCCGGATCAAGCCGGGGATAAGCGCATTCACCTGGCGCGCAGGAAGCGCCAGAGATCGGGCTCTGACGTCTCGGCATCGAAGCGATAGCCGTCGGAGTCGAAGCCTTTCAGCGCCTCGACGTCGTCCAGCCGATGTTCGCACAGATAGCGTGCCATCATGCCGCGTGCGCGCTTGGCGGCGAAGCTGTTGAACTTCGGGCCATCGGGGCCATCGTCACGGAAATCGATCGTCACGATGCGGGTGCCGGCGGGCGGCGCCTGCGCGATGACGTGCCAATATTCCTGGCTGGCCAGGTTGATCACCGTGCCGCTGCCTTCCGCCGAAAGCTCCGCCGACAGTGCATCGGACACATAGGTGCCCCACCAATCATAGAGGGTCTTCTTGCGGCCCGGCGCCCATGGCGTGCCCATTTCCAGCCGGTACGGCCGGATCGCATCCAGCGGGCGCAACAGGCCGTAAAGGCCGGACAGGATGCGGACATGATCCTGCGCGAATGCGATCGCGGGCGGATCGAGTGTCGCCGCCTCGAACCCGCGATAGACATCGCCGGCGAACGCGTAGAGCGCGGGCCGCGCCTGCGCGTCGCCGAAACCCTTGAAGCGATCGGCGTTCAGCTTCGCGAGCTTAGGCGAAATATGCATCAGCGCGGCGAGCTTCTTGGGACCCAGCTTCGCCGCTGCTCCGGCGAGCGTTTCCGCCTCGGAGGCGAAGCGGGGCACGCTCGGATCGACCGCCGGAAGCGGGCTCTGATAGTCGAGCGACTTGGCGGGCGAGAGCAGGGCGATCATGATCGGGCCGTTAGCGCAGCGCCGGGGCGGGGGTCAAAGCCGGCGTGCCAATCGGGACGAGCCGTGTTCAACGCCGGTTCAGCGGTTGGCTGACAGGGGATCGTCAGCGGCCGCCGATGCTTGTGCCCCGTATCGGGGCGGATTAGGCGTTGCCGGGACTGCGGCTCACCCCCGGCCGCATCGAGGAGGCTTGAAACGCATGAAAATCGTATCGACGATCGCGCTGGGCATGGCGCTCGCGCTGGGCACTACCGCCGTCGTGGGCACCAACCCCGCCCTTGCCCAGAAGAAGGACAAGAAGGCCGCGGGCCAGAAATACGACCTGAGCAAGCCGGTGCGCGAGGCGGTTTCTGCCGCGCAGACTGCGCTGGCCGCAGGCGACACCGCGACCGCCGCCGCCAAGGTTGCCGAAGCGAAGGCCGCCGCGACCACGCCGGACGACAAATTTGTGACCGGCTCGGTCGATTATGAGGTGAGCCGCAAGACGAACGACACGAAGGCGCAGAGCGCCGCCATCGAGATGATGTTGTCCAGCGGCAAGGTTGCGCCGGATCAGATCGCGACCTTCAATACCGTCGTTGGCCAGATCGCCTATCAGGGCAATGATTTCCAGAAGGCCGAGCGCCATCTGCAGGCTGCGGTCGATGCGGGTGCGCCCGATCCCAATGTGTTCGCGCTGCTAGTCGAATCCAAGCAGAAGCTGGGCAAGACCCCGGAGGCGCTGCAGACGCTGCAGGCTGGCATCGACAAGCAGAAGGCGACCGGCAAGCCCGCGCCCAAGGAATGGTACGGCCGCGGCATCGCGATCGGCTATGCGGCCAAGCTGCCGCAGCAGACGGAGAAGCTGACCCAGGAGTGGCTGCTGGCCTATCCGGGCGAGCCGACCAACTGGCGCGACTCGCTGATCACCTGGCGTGACCTGAACAAGGTCGATGCGGATACCGAACTCGACATCTATCGCCTGATGCGTTCGGCCGGCGCGCTGAAGGGGCAGGCCGACTATATGGAATATGTCAACGCCACCTATCTGCGGAACCCCGGCGAGGCGAAGGCCGTGCTGGATGAGGGCGTGAAGGCGGGCTTCGTCAATACCGCATCCAGCCAGAACGCGCGTGAGATCAACACGATCGTCTCGGGCAAGGTCGCCGCTGACAAGGCATCGCTGCCGAAGACGCCGGCGGCCTCGGCCACCGGCAAGGCGCTGATGAACTTCGGCGACGCGTATCTGGGTTATGCCGATTGGGCGAATGCCGCGACCTTCTACAAGGCGGCGATCGCCAAGGGTGGGATCGACGCCAACGTCGCCAACACCCGTCTCGGCATGGCGCTCGCCCGCTCCGGTGACAAGGCCGGCGCCAAGGCGGCGTTTGCGGCGGTTACCGGTCCGCGTGCCGGCCTGGCGCGCTACTGGACGATCTGGGTCGATCAGCAGGCCTGATTCTGACCCAGCTTCATTGCTAGAAGGGCGGCGGGGCGATGACCTCGCCGCCCTTTTCTCTTGGCGCGGCCCCGGCCGCGTGGCACCCGGCTGGAGCAAGGAGGGCCGCGGATGACAGCTGAGGATGACAAGCGGGAAAGCGACGGCGACCTGATCGCCCCGCCGCCCAAGGTGGCGGTGCCGGACGAGGTGCAGGCCGCGATCCGCACGCTGATCCGCTGGACGGGTGATGACCCCGACCGCGAGGGGTTGCTCGATACGCCGCTGCGGGTGGCGCGCGCCTGGAAGGAATATTGCCAGGGCTATGCCGAGGATCCCGCGATCCACCTGAGCCGTATCTTCGAGGAAGTCGGCGGCTATGACGAGATCGTGTTGTTGAAGGACATCCCGTTCCAGTCGCATTGCGAGCATCACATGGCGCCGATCATCGGGCGTGCGCACATCGCCTATCTGCCGACCAACTGGGTCGTCGGCATCTCCAAGCTCGCGCGCGTGCTGCACGGCTTCGCGCGCCGGCTGCAGATCCAGGAACGGCTGACGGCCGAAGTCGCCAACTGCATCTGGGAGCATCTGAAGCCGCAAGGCGTGGCCGTGGTGATCGAGGCGAGCCATGCCTGCATGACCGCGCGCGGGGTGCGCACCCCCGGTGTCGCGATGACGACCAGCCGGATGATGGGCGTGTTCCGCGATGACGAGCGTTCGCGCCAGGAAGTGCTGAAACTGATGGGTTACTGACCGCGCGAACCCCGGGCCCGCGCCCAGGCAAGATCGACCGACACCGCATAGGTGGCGCGCGCGGCGTCGTCGAGCGGCGCGGCCTGATCGATCAGGCGCGCCTGATCGATCAGCCTGCGGGTCAGCATATCGGCAGCAGCCCGGGCTTGCGGCCAGCCCTGCGTCGCATCACCTGCCTTCAACAACTGGCGTGCGATATCACGCCGGGCGGCAAGCAGCGCGGGATGGCTCGCGGGGCGCTCCTGCATCGCCGCTATTGCCAGCGCGAACGCCTTGGCAGCGCCGCGTGGGTCGCCGCGCGCTGCCATGATCCGGGCGCGTGCCGCCAGCAGATCGCCATGACGCGGATCATCGCTGGTGAGCGCGCGTGCGAACGCCTCGCCGGCCAGCTGGGTCGAAATTTCGGCGCGCGTCGGATCGCCGAGCTGCAGATCGATCTCGGCCAGTAGCAGGAGCAGCGCGCCGCGCTCCCCCGAATCGGTGCCCAGCACCACTTCGGCCAGTTCCGCCGCGCGTGCCGCATAGGGCCGGGCGGCGGCAGGGCGTCCGCGTTCCAACGCGAGCGTCGCGAGATCAGTGTCGATCGCCAGCGCATAGCGGAAGCCGCGCGGCATCGCTTCGGCGATCCCCAGTGCGCGCTGCAACAGGGCGTCCGCAAGCTCGGGGCGGGCAGTCTCGCGGTAAAAGGCGGCGAGTTTCTGCAAGGCCAGTACCTGCAGGTGCACGCCGGCCGGCTTCGCTTCGTCCGCCACCTCCAGCGCGCGGCGCAGCAGCGGTTCGGCGTCGGCATGGCGGCCGAGCCGCATCAGCGCCTGCGCCGCATTGCCCAGTGATCGGCTGAGTTCGGCATCGCCCACCGCAACGCCCTGCCAGATCGTGATCGCGCGGGTCGACATCGTCAGCGAGTCATCGAACCGTCCCCACCGCATCGCGAGATCGGCGGCGATATCATAGGCCTGCGCGGCGTTTGATCCGCTGGCGGTGTCGGCACGGGCAAGCAGGTCCAGCCCCCGCCGTCGCGCCGCCTGCGCGGCCTCACGCCGGCCACCGCTGTCGGCGAACTGCGCCGCGGTCAACAGTGCCACGGCGGCTTCCTCGCGTTCCGCCGGCAAGCGCGCGGCGGCAGCGGCGGCACGGGCGGCATCGCCCATCGGCTCGATCTGGCCGGCGCGATCGCCGCCCAGCGCGCGCGTGACCGCCAGCATCGTGCGGGCGATCGCGGATTCATAGCTTGCGCGGCCGAAGAGACGATCGCGGATCGCGACCGCCTCGAGCGCGGCCGACTCAGCGCCGGCGGGCGCGCCGACCAGGCGGGCGTCGGCTGCTTTCATCAATGCCGTCGCCAGCGCGGCCTGATCGCCGGCCGTCCGCGCCGCGGCAAGCGCCGCTTCGGGATCGGCGGGCGGGGCGGCACGCGCGGGCAACGCCGCGATCGCAACCGCCAGCGCAAACCCCGCCTGCCACCTCATCCGCACCATTGCCCGCCTGCTCGACTCGCTCGGTAAATCGCTTATGCCTCACAAATTGAGGGCAAGTCGTGGGGTCGTGTCGCGTGCGATTGGGATGGCGGGGCCGGATCGCCCGCTGGCTGCTTCTGATGGTCGCCGGGCCGGCCTTCGCCGCGCCGGGCGCGGGCGATCGGCCGCTGTTCGACAGCGCGTTCCAGGATGCGCAGATGGCGATCGGATCGCGCACCGCCCTGTCGCTTTCGCGCGGGGCCGCACGGCTGGCGGCGGCCACTCCCGAGATCGGCACGCTAATCCGCCAACGGCAGACCGTGGCGCGGGCGTTGCAGGCGGCCGAGGCCGAGGAAGTCCGCCTTCGCGCGGCAGATCGTCCGGACCGATCGACGATCAAGGCTGCGGCTGGCCGGGGCGAACGCGCGCGCATCCTGCTGGCGGCAATCGATGCCGGGCTGGCGGAACGCGCACCCGCCTATGTGCAGCTGACCAGCATCGCCCCGGTCGATGCCGATTCTGCTGCGGCGCTGCTCGATCGGCAGGAAGCGCTGCTGCTGGTCTATCCCACGGCCGGCGCGACCTATGTGTTCGCGATCGGGCCGGGCGGGCGCGGCTGGCAGCGCGCTGCGATCAGCGAGGTAGAACTGGCGGAGACGGTACGCCGGCTACGGGTCGGTCTGGATCCCGGCGGGCCGGCGCGCGGTGGCGAGGATGCCGCCCCTGCGCGTCGGCGGGTCCGCTCGGCATTTGATCGGGCGCTCGCGCATGCGGCCTATCGGCTGCTGTGGGCACCGGTCGCACGCTTCATCGGCGATGCGCGCACCGTCTATGTCGTGCCGGGCGGTGCGCTGGGCGGATTGCCGTTGTCCGTGCTGGTGGGCAGCCAGCCGCGCGGTGACGATCGCGATCCGGCCGAACTGCGGCGGACCGACTGGCTGGTCCGTCGGCACGCACTGGTGACGCTGCCTTCGATCGGCAGCCTGCGTGCGCTGCGTGCCGCGCCCGCGCGCCGCGCGACCAAGGGCTTCGCGGGGTTCGGCGATCCCGTGCTGTCGGGCGCGGGCGGGCCGATCGGTCGGCTCGCATCATTGCCCGGCGCCCGGCCCGAACTGGAACGGCTGGCCGCGATATTCGACGGCGGCAGCACGGCGATCGTGGCCGGCGACGCGGCGACGGAGGCTGCGGTGCGCAGTGCCGATCTGTCGGCGCGGAGAGTGGTGGCGTTCGCCACTCACGGGTTGCTGGCCGGCGAGTTGGGGGAGGGGGCCGAGCCTGCGCTGGTGTTCACCCCCGGGTCTGGCGGCGACAGCGCGGATGACGGGCTGTTGACTGCATCCGAGGCATCGACCCTGTCATTGGCGGCGGATTGGGTGATCCTGTCCGCCTGCAACACCGCAGCGGACGACGGCGCGGGGGGAGGGGCTATCGGGCCTGGCGCGCGGCTTCTTCTCAGCCGGCGCGCGGGCGATGCTGGTGTCGCACTGGCGCGTGCGCGACGACATGGCAGTGGCGTTGACGGCCGGTACGCTGGCTGCCGAGGCACGGGATCCGGCGGCGGGCCGTGCAGCCGCGCTGCGCGCCGCGATGTTGGCGGCGATCGACGATGCCGCGCATCCCGAGCGCGCCGATCCGGCACTGTGGGCACCATTCGTGATCGCGGGCGACGGGCGCTGATTGCTGGGCGGGGCTAGCGCCGCGCGGGCACCACCGTCCAGCGGTAGACCAGCGCCCCCGCGCCATCGACGGCGGCGGGATCGGGGGCGGCGGCACGGAGCGCGGCATCGGCGGCGCCGCGCAGATCGACCGGCGATCCGCGGCCGGCGGGCAGGGCGACGAACAGCAGCCGCTCACTGCCGGTCGGCAGCGCCCGTCCCGCGCGGTCCTCACTCAGCAGGCGCACCGCGACGCCGCGCCGTTCGCCGGGCGCGAGCCGGACATCGCCCATCTCGACAAAACCCAGCGCCACCAGCCGGCCGCCGGCATCGACATAGAAAGGCGAGATATCGATCGGGGCGCTGCCGGTGTTGCGCACCGTCGCCAGCACCACGTCGCACTGGCGCAGCGCCGGCGGGGTCAGCAGATCGATCGGCCGGGTATCGGCGGGCACCGGGTCGGGTAGATCGGGACAGATTCGGCGCGGACCCGGCCGCCAGAGCCGTGCCTCGACGACCAGATCGCGCGTGACCCCGCTGCCTGCGATCGGAGCAACTTCCGCTAGCAGTCCGTTGCGTCCGGATGCCCCGGCAGTGACCGGGCCGATCGCCTCCGCTTCCAGCATTACCGCGGCCACCGCCCCGTCGGTGTGCAGTACGGCACGGCCGAGCATCGCGCTGGCGACGGTGGCGTGGCCGACGGGCTGGCCATCGGCGGCGTCCGTCAGCCGCATCCGCATACCGGGCGCAAGCCCCTCCTCGACCCCTGCGGAAAGCATCAGCGCATCGCCGTCGCGCGCAGCCAGGAAACGGCGCGGGCGATCCGCTGCCAGGCCTAGCACCGATCGACCCAGCGCGCCTTCGAAACTGGGCTGCGGCGCGCCGCCGCCCAGCATGTCGTCCGCCGCGTTGAGCGCGATCGCCAGGTCGCGCAGCGAGCGCAGTCGACCAGAATCGAGCGCCCGCACCAGCGCGAAGCTGAACTGCGACCGCGTCACGGCTTCGGGCGCGCCGAGCGGCAGGCGGCGCTCGATCGCCAGCGATCCGGGCGCGGCTGCGTAGAAGCCTGCGAAGCCGCCACCGGGCTCGGGGCGCGCAACGCTGGTCGACCGCGCTGATGCGGGTCGGGCCGCGGGGATGTTCAGCGCGGCGGCCGGCACGCTCTTGGGTCGCACGCCGGCCGGAAGCCCCGATCGATAGACGCCGGCGGCATGACAGGTATCTGCCACCAGCCAGACATCAGCCCCGCGCGCGCGGATCCGATCGATCGCTGCGGCAAGTTCGGAATCGGTGATCGCGCCCGGCACGCGGCCCTGACCGCCGTCCCAGCCTGCGGCATCACGCATCAGATAGAGTTCGTCGAGCCCATCGGGCTCGGCCGCTGGGTCCTGCGCGGGCGCCTGGCTGCCATGACCCGAGAAATAGACGAGGATCTGCTCGCCGGTCCGGGCCGTGCCCGCCAGCCCGTCGAGCGCGGCCAGCACTGCTGTACGCGTCGGCGATGGGCCTTCGCGATCGGTCATCATTGCGATGTTCGCAGCCGGGAGCCCGGCGCGGACAAGTGCCGCGCGCAGCTGCGTGGCATCCTCGGCCGGGGCGGCCAGGCGGAGGTCCGCTGCGAGCGCGGGATAATCGCCGGTGCCGATCAGCAGCGCGCGATCAGCCAGCGCCGGTGCCGCCCATGCCAGCGCGGCGCAGGCGAGCGCCGCCAGTCGGGCGCGGCGCTTAATTGGTGCCGAGGATGAAGCGGTTCTGGACGGTGCCGACATTGACGACTTCTACCTTCACCGGATCGGCCCCGCGCGGCGTCCAGGCGCAGATCTTGACGTCTCCGGGGTTGAGATCGCGGCACGCGACCGCGCTGGCCGTGCCGACGCGCAGCGCCAGATCGCTGTCACCATCGCCTTCGAGATAGACGACGGCAGGGCGCCCGGCGGCGAACCGTTCGACAAAGGCGCGCTGCTCGCCCCCGCGCAGCACGGTTGCCGAAACACGCGGGCCGGAGGCGCGCCCCTTCGTCGCCTCCGTCCGCAGGTCTGCCGCCAGGCTGAGCACGCGCGGATCTGCGCTGCCCATCCGTTCCGCCTGCGCGATCCACGCGAGGCTCCGATCCGCATCGGCAGATGCGAGACGAACCGCGGCGCTGCGGCGCAGCCGGGCGGCTGCCAGCATCAGCAGCGGATCGCCGCGCCGCTCCGCCGCGCGTGCCAGCTCGGCCGATAGGCGCAGCGTCTCGAACGTGGCGAGATCGGTGTCGGCGGCGCGCGGTGCAGGCGCGGCCCCGCCGGCCAGCACCGCCGCCAGAGCGATCGCCACGATCCGCATGCCACTCCGCTTTCGCATCCCACCCCCACCATGAAGCCGCCGGCAACTTAACATCACCGACTTGCGAGACAACTTACCGTCTATGTCAGATGGAGAGGTGTCTCCGGCTGGTACATCTGCAACGATGCTTTGGGGGAGGTGGCGATGCGGGTGTTGCTGCTCGAGGACGATCATGATGCGGTGGCGCGGGTTGCAGCAGCGCTCGAGCGCGCGGGCGGGCACCAGCTGACCAGCGTGACACGCGGGGAGGAAGCGGTGCGCCTGGCGGCCGGCACGCCGTTCGACGTGCTGATCCTGGATCGGATGAACGATGGGCTGGACGGTCTGGAAGCGCTGCAGAGGCTGCGCGCGCTGGACGTGCGCACGCCCGTGCTGACATTGTCCAACCTCGGTAATACCCGTCACCGGATCGAGGGATTGGAGGCGGGCGCGGACGATTATCTGGCCAAGCCGTTCGACGCCGAGGAGCTGATCGCACGGCTGAACGCGCTGGTACGCCGGGCCCGCGCCGACCCGCATCCGGAAGTGCTGGTGCTGGGCGATCTCGAGATTCGTGTAAAGGCGCGGACCGTGCACTGGCGCAACGAACATGTCGATCTGAGCCCGAAAGAGTTCGAGATCCTCCGCTTCCTTGCCGAGAATGCCGACGATGTTGTCTCGCGCCAGATGATCTGGAATGCCTGCTGGCCAGAATATCGGATCCCGCCGCAGATCAACGTCATCGACGTCAATCTGTCGCGCCTGCGCGCCAAATTGGATGCGGTGGCGGGCGCGCCCCTGGTGCGCACCATCCGCAAGCAGGGTTTCGTGATCGACAGCGATCCGCGCGCCGAGCCGTGAACGCACCGGCCGTCGCGTTGGAACCGCGCCGGTCGGCGCTGCGCCGCATCCTGATCGGCTATCTGGTGATCGTGGGGCTGCTGGGGGGCGGCTTCGCGCTGGCGGCAGTCGCGATCGTGGCGGCGGCGGATCGCGAGCGCGCGGCGGCGTTGATCGAGGGCGATCTCGGCGATACGATCGACAAGCTGGCCGGGCCGCCCGCGCTCCGGCGCGACAAGGCGCTGGCGATCGTGATGGCGCGCACCGCGCTCGGCGGGGAGCGGATCTATCGGCTGAGCGAAGGCGGGGTGGTGCTGGCCGGCGCGCCCACTTCGCTGCGCTTCCATGCGGCCGGCGACGGCTATTGGGAAGCGAACGGCACCAATGCCATCGCGCGGGTGGTGACCATCCAGCCGGGGGTGGAACTGCTCGTGGGGCGGCAGCTTGCACAGGGGTCGCTCACGCGGCAGTTGCTGGCGGTGGCGGCGATGCTGCTGCTGCTGGCGCTGCTGTCCGCCGCTGCGATCGGCCTGGTGGTCGGCCGGCGGCTGACCGCGCGGGTGGCCGCGATCAACGCCGCCTGCGATCGCGTCCGGCTGGGCGATCTTGGCGCACGCGCGCCGCTGCCGCCAGGCGATGATGACGAGTTCGCGGCGCTCGCTGCGCACGTGAATGCGATGCTGGAACGGATCGACACGCTGGTGATGGGGCTGCGCGACGTATCCAACCGGATCGCGCATGACCTGCGCACGCCCGTCGCCCGGCTGAAGAGCGATATCGAGATGGCTGCCGATGCGCGGGACTTGCGATCGGCGCGCGAATATGCCGGCGCGGCCGCGGCCGAGACCGACGAGATCCTGCAGACGTTCGAGGCGCTGCTCGATATCGCCGAGGTGGAGGCGGGCGGTGCGGGTGGGCTGCGGCCGATGCGGCTCGATGAGGCGGCCGGTGCCGCGGCCGAGCTCTATGCGACGGTGGCGGAAGCGGCGGAGATCGCGCTGGACCTCGAATTGGCGCCGGCCGCGATCATCGGCGAACGGATGCTGATCGTGCGGCTGGCGGCGAACATCATCGACAATGCGATCAAATTCTCACCGGCGGGATCGGCGGTGCTGGTCATGGTGGCGATCGAGCAAAGCCAGGCGGTGCTGCGGGTGGCCGATCACGGCCCGGGGGTGGCCGATGGCGAACGCGATCTGGTCATGACCCGCTTCGCGCGCAGCGAGACTACCCGCCACGTCCGTGGACACGGCCTGGGGCTGGCGCTGGTGTCGGCGGTGGCCAAGCGACACGGCGCCTCGGTGCGGATGGCCGACAACGCCCCCGGCCTGATGATCGAGATCCGCTTCGCACGCTTCGCTGGGGAAGCTGGCTGAACGCTGCGGCGGGCGGAGCGATGAACGGGCGGTATCGATCCGGCTCGCCCGTTAGCCAACCAGGCGCGCCTGCCCACAGCGGACGCCGTTGATGCGCACGTCGGCCTGGCCGAGATGGATCCCGAGCAGCCCGGTCAGGCGGTTGACGAGACCGTCCAGCGCCGGCGCGACCGGGGTGAGGGTCGCGCCGACGGCCTGGCCGACCGCGCCGGTGCCGAGCCCTATTCCGGCAACCGAGACGTTGAGCGCCAGCCGCGAGACTAGCGATGCGACGACGCCCTGTACCAACGAGTTCGACGAGACGGCGCGCCAGCTGCGCGCCGCGATCGCCGGCTCGTCGAACGCTACGGCCTGCCAGCCGCCATTGGCGAGATCGATCCGCGCCTGTCCGGTGACGCTGATCAGCGGTGCCGACACGATCCGTGCCGGCCCCTCTGCCGGCGCACTGCGGTGGTCGGCCAGCGCGGCCGGCGCGACCTCCGCGATCGCGGCATGGCCAGGCGATGGCCGCACGCCGAGCGACACCGCGCGGGTGGCGCCGTTCGCGCGACACGAGATCGCCGTCAGCCGCGCTTCCGCTTCCGCTAGCTCGAGATAGATCGGCAGCCGCACGCTGGCGACGGCAAGCCCGGCGACGGGCGGGATCGTGGCATCGATGTAAAGCCGCGACTGAGCCGTGCGGATCACCGGATCGCCGCGATCGGTGACCGCGAGCCAGGGCGAAGTCGCGACGCGTTCACCGATCGCCAGCGTCACCCGGGTCCGCGTGACGCCCGGCACGTCGGCCCCGAGATCGAGCGCGAGCTGGCGGTTGGCGTTGGCCAGCTCCAGCGTCCCGCGCGCCAGATCGAAGGCGGAGACGCGGATCGCTTGGCCAGGAGCGACGCGGTCCTGGGAGCCGATCGGGCCAAGGTTGAGTAGCCGATCGAGGCTGATGCGATCCTCGCGCCGGGCGGCGGCGGTTACCAGCTTGCGCATCGCCGCCGCGGCATCGCCGGAACCTTGCCGATCCAACGCAAGCGTCAGCGCCGACAGCGCCGTCGCCGGCTTCACCTGCGCGGCCAGCGCCTGATCGAACGACGCCGCTTGCAGGTTCGCGGACGTCCGCAGCGCATCGGAAAAGGCGAACAGGTCGACGTCGCTGCCGAGCAGCGCCTGATGATCCATGACGGACAGCGACACCGTCGATCCGGTCAGCGCGCCCAGCAGGGCGTTGGCCAGCCCGCCGTCGAGCGCTGCGAGCCGCGATCCGATCGAGAAGCTTGCGAGATCGGTGCGTGCGGCCGTCGCGCTGCGGCTGATCGTGAGATGATCACGGCCAAGCGCCGCGATGCCGAACACCAGCGGCACCGGCCGGGTCAGCGTCACGCGCGCCGCGTCCGAAGATGCCGCCCCGGCCGCTTCGGCGCCGGTGGTGAAGCGGGCAGCGGCGGTGTGCGCGGGGTTGGCGGCATAGCGACCAGTCTCCAGCGTCAGCGCGACATTGCCACCATGGTTGGCCGCGATCGTCGCCGTGGCGGCGGCGCGGGGGGCGGCCGGGTTGCCCGCGGCTGACAGCGCCGCAGCATCGGCGATGCCCTGAAGTTCGCGGCTCGCGGCATAGATCTGGCCGAGATCGACGGCCAGCGCGAGGCAGCCGATCCCGACGCCGAGCCCGGCCGCGCCGATCAGCCCGACCGCGCCGCGCGTATCGCGCACGAGGCGTCTCACAGGCCGCCCAGCCGGACGGAGGCCTCGCGCCGGATCACCGGATCGGGCAACGGCACCAGCCCGAGCGCGAGAAAGGGTTCCGCGGAGCCATCATAGGCGATCGCCACGTCGATCGTGCCGCTGCGCTCGGCGACTTGGATGGCGACGCGGGCCGGCGCGATCGAGCCAAGCGCCGCCAGATCGGATCGGATCGTGTCGCGCGCGATTGACGCGCGCTCGGCGGCGGTCAGCCCGCCCAGCGCCGCGCGGGCGCCGTCGTTGGCAGCCTGCTGCAAGGCGTGAGCCCGCCAGAAATAGCCGCCATAGCCGATGATTCCCATCAGGATCATCAGCAGGATCGGCGCGGCGAGAGCGAATTCGACGAGCACTGCCCCGCGTGTATCGCGGGCCAGTGGGCGGTGTCGGCGTGCGGGCAGTTGCTGGGCCATGCCGCCATCATGCACCGCGGACGCTTCCCGCCCCGTCGCCACGCGCGATACACACAATCCGCAGCCCAAGTCTGTCCGCCAGGCGTGCAGCCGGCCGTCGACCCTCCGATTCGGATCAGGTCCGGCGCCGCTTGACGATCATCGCAGCTAGCACTGCGGATAATCAGGAGAATCAGGAGCAGATCAGATGGGACAAGCCCTCAGCGTATCCTCTGCAGAATTCGTGCGCCGGTTCGGCACGTGGCAGGAACAGATCTCTGCCGATCCATTGTTCGTCACGCATCATGGCCGGCGCCGGCTCGTGATGCTGTCGGCCGCCAGCTATGATCGGCTGGTCGACGCGGCGCCGGCCCCCGATGACGACGACAGCGCGCTGGCAGTCCGCCACGATATCCTGCTCGACCAGCTGGATGCCGGCCTCGTCGCGGTCGATGGAGACTTGCGGGTGGTGCAGTTGAACGCCGCGGCGGCGAGCTATTTCCGGATCAGCCGTGATGCCGCGATCGGCCGGCCGATCGATGCGCATTGCCGCGATCTGGCCGAAAGCGTGGCGCGCGGCCATCTGGCGCGGGCGCTGTCGGCAGGTGAGGTCGCGCAGGTCGATCTACCGTCGATCAGCCACCCGGGCGGCTGGCTCCGCGTGCGCAGCTTTCCGTATGGGGATGGCGCCGCCTGCCTGTTCCGGTCGATCGGCGCGGAACATGAGATGCACCGCATCGCCGAGGTGGAGACTGCGCTGCGCGCAACACTGGCGGCCGAAGGCGAGATCGGCATCGGCCAGCTCACGTTGCGCGCCACGTTCTGCGATGTCGATCCTGCGCTTGCCGGCCTGGCCGGGTTCGTTCGCGCCAGCCTGTTGCAGGTGCGGCTGGTGGATATCCTGCCGCTCGGCCGGCGGGTCGCCGCAGCGGCCGCGATCGAAGGCGTGCTGACCGGTGGCCCGGCGGTGGCCTGGGACAGTGCCCTGCTGGTAAACAATGGCGGCGAGCGCGCAGTGCGCATAGCGGCCGCGCCGCTGCGCAGCAGTTTCGCGATCGATGGCGCGATGGTGGCGGTCGTCGGCCGCTAGCCGGCGGCCTCACGGAAAGCCGGCAAACAATGCGCTGGATCACAGCAGGACCGATCTGTCGGAGCTAGATCTTCCTCCGCTGGACAGAGCAGCGCCCGTATTGTACAGAAACGGGACAGAAAAGACGGGTTCGCTTGCGTTTAACGTGTGAACACGGGGGCGATCCATGAATGGGTGCCGTCTTTTCGCGTCGATCTTTCTTTTGGCAGCCAGCAGCTGGCCTGCCATCGCATCCGCGCAGGATGCGGTGCCATCTCGTCGCGTGGCCGAGGTCGACTGGTCGCAGGCCGGCTTTGCCGAACCGCCCCCGCCGCATCCGGCCCGCATCGCTGCGGTGATCCGCCAGGTTCGATTGCCCGTTTTGATCCCCGCGGGGTTTGCGCGCTATCGCAGCTTCGACGTGGTCAGCACCGGGCCCTACGACTACACCGCTTCAATCCTGCTGCCTGGCGCCAAGCTGTGGATCAACGGATCGCGCCAGGAAGTGCTGCCCCCGCCCGGTGCAATGGCCGCGCAGGATAACGAGCCCGATCCCGGTGCCTTCGTCGAGCCCGACCCGCCCGGTCCCGTCACGCTCGATCGCCGCTTCACGCGCTATGGCGCCGGCTATGTCATCTCGGCCGAATGCGTGAAGGCCAGTGACCGCAATTGTTCGGACCAAGGCTTGGCCGAACTCGAACGGACGCTACGCGTGTTCGGAGGCTCGCAATGATCCGCCCCGCGATCGCGCTGGCTGCAACACTGATGGCCGCCACGGCGCTGCCGGCGCAGACCTTCGAGTTCAACCCGGCCGGCAAGCTGCAGAATGCCCGCGCCCGCGGCGTAACCGATGGCACCGTCTATGCGCCCGGCATCGTCTTCCCGGTCGATCACACGCCATCCTATGCCAACTCGCAGGTCTGGATGATCGGCGGCAGCAACGGCCCGCCCGGCAGCTGGAAGGACCGTCGCAACTTCACCTACCCATGGTCGGACAATTTCTGCGAAACCCGGTCGCGGCGCACGCCGGCATGCCCCGCCGGCGTCGGCCATCAGGGCCAGGACATCCGCGTCGGGCTTGGCGAGAAGGACAAGTTCTGGGCGGTCGCGGCCGAAGCCGGCCGGATCAGCAATGTCGGGCTCTATTCGGTGGAGCTGACCGGTACGAGCGGCACACGCTATCGCTATCTCCACCTGCGCAAGCGATCGCTGCGGGTGACGCAGGGGCAAGCGGTGCAACCCGGCGACAGGATCGGGCTGGTGGCGGACGAATTCGGCGGCACGCCGACCCCGGTCCACCTGCATTTCGAGATGCTGCAGAACATCAATGGCAGTGGGCTACGCCATGTGACGCCGTACATGTCGCTGGTGCGCGCCTATCAGCGCCGGCTGGGCACGCCGTGATGCCGCGCCGCGCCCTGCTGCCGATCGCGGCGCTGCTGCTGGCGGGCTCCTGCGCCTGGCAGCGGCCGGCGGCGACCGCGGACTTGGGCCAGGGCTGGAGCCAGGCCGATCGCGACCTCTGGTACGAACAGACCCAGGGATCGCGGCTGCTGCCCTATTGGTGGGCGGTCGCGCTGGAACGGGCGGACGGCGAGGTGCGCTTCTTCTCACCGGTGAACATGGCTCGCTATGGCTATCTGCCGCCGGAACCGACTTCCAAGAGCAAGCTTCCGGTCGGGTTCGCGATCGATCGCCAGCGCGACGAGGGCTTCGTCAACAGTGCGCTGCGCTGGTACGCTGGACAGACCGACCGCGAACCTTGGGTCGGCATGAACTGTTCGGCGTGCCACACGGCCGAGCTGAGCGTGGGCGATCGCCGCGTGCGGGTGGATGGTGGGCCGACGACCGCCGATTTCCAGGCACTCATCATCGATTTCGATCGTGCGCTGAAGGCGACGCGCGCCGATCCGGCCAAATTCGAACGCTTCGCCGCGATCGTGCTGCGCGAAAAGCCGGAACAGCGCCCCGATCCGGCGCGCGCTGCCGCCAATCGCAATCTGCTGCGGACCGCGATGGATCGGCTGATCGGTTGGGAGGACCGGGTCCGGCTGGCCAACAATGGCGGCGCGGAGGCGCATCCCGGCCCGCGCTTCGGGCCGGCCCGGCTGGATGCGTCCGCCATATCTTCAACAAGGTGGCGCTGTTCGTGGGGGCGGATGCGCAGACCTTCAATGCCGCCACCGCCCCGGTCAGCTATCCCTTCCTCTGGAACATCGCGCAGACCGATCGGGTGCAGTGGAACGGCATCGTCACCAACCAGACGCTGCCGATCCCGGGGGCCGAGCGGTTCGATTATGGTGCGCTCGGCCGCAATGCGGGCGAAGTGACCGGCGTGTTCGGCGATATCGCGCTCACCGAGAATGCAGGTTTGCGCGGATACAGGTCGAGCATCCAGGTGCAGCGGCTGACCGAACTGGAACGGCTGCTGGCCCGGCTGCGCCCACCGCGCTGGCCGCTGGATCCGATCGCGACTGGGCCGGACAGCCGCGCCGCGATCGGCAAGGCGCTGTTCGCCGAGCGTTGCGCGACCTGCCACGAACATCTGGCGCCCGACGACCTGAAGACGCGCTATGCCGCGAAGATGAGCCTGCTGCGCGCCGATGCGCCGGACAACCGTCCGCCCGGAACCGATCCCTGGATGGCGTGCAACGCATTCACCTACCAGATCCGCACCGGGCGCCTGCAGGGCACCAAGACTGGCTTGGTGAGCGGACCGCCGCTGGCCGCCGTGGAGCCGACCGCCAAGGTGCTGGAAACCGTCGTGAAGGGTGAGCTGGCCGGGCAGAAAGCCGAGCTGATCACGGCCGCTGCCAAGGCGATCTTCAACAGCGCGCCGTTTCCGCGGCCCGAAACGCCCGGCGCATTCGTGGATCCGGAACTGGAGCGTGCCCGCCGGCTACGGATCTGCATGACGACCGACAATCCGCTGCTGGCGTACAAGGCGCGACCGCTGACCGGCATCTGGGCCACGGCACCCTATCTCCACAACGGATCCGTGCCGACGCTCTACGATCTGTTGCAGCCGCCGGCAAAGCGGCCCCGGCTCTTCTATGTCGGCTCGCGGCGGTTCGATCCGCGCAAGGTGGGCTATGCGACCGAGCAGGCGGCGGACAACCCGTTCGCTTTCCGCACGCATGACGATGCCGGCGAGCCGATCCCGGGCAACGACAATGCCGGCCATGATTACGGCCCGCTCAGTGAGGAGCAGCGATGGGCGCTCGTCGAATATATGAAAACGCTGTGAAGGCCGCCCTCGCGCCGGCGATCGCTGTGCTGCTGGCGGCGGCGATGAACGATACGCCGCGCGCCGGACGCAGCGATTTCGCGGCGGTCGACGCCAATGTCGCGGATCAGGCGGCCTTCGATCGGCTGCTGTCGGGATTGCCGCAGATCCGCTTCGACGACGACGGCACGCCGCGGACCTTCTATGTGTGGGAAGGTGACATGGCCCTGAGCGCGGAGGAGATCCGCGCGATTATCTTCGCGCGCAAGGCCGGGGTGGAGCCGGCGCGCGGACCGCAGGAGCTGCTGCTGCAGCTGCGCAGCGATGGGCAACCCGGGTACTGGATGCGCGGCAAGCGCACCCTCAGCTGGGCGGCGGATTGCGCGTCTTTCGAGACGTCGGCGCAGTGTGCGACCGCCCGCCAGCTCTTCACCACCGCCGCGCGCGATTGGGTGCGGGCCTGCGGCGGGTGCGGACTGAGCTTTCGGGAGGTGGCGGGCGCTGCCCGGATCCAGCCCGGCGACGGCGCGGGGCAGCCGACGTTGGTGCTGCGCTATCAGCCGGACCAATTCGATTATCTCGCGATCGCTTTCTTCGCCAACGATCCCGCCTTCAAGCGGTTCGTCTCGGTGACGCCCGGCTTCTTCTCGACGAGCTTCGACAATGCGGGCATCCTGCGGCACGAGATTGGCCATGTGCTGGGCTATCGCCACGAGCATAACCGCGCGCTGACCGGCTGCCATTTCGAGGATGACCGCTGGGTAGCGCTGACGCCCTATGATCCGAAATCGGTGATGCATTATTTCTGCGGCGGCGGCGGCACCCGCGCGCTGCAGCTCACCGCGTCCGACATTGCCGGCCACCGCCAGCTCTATCGGAGACCCTGAAAGGACAGGACGCCATGTGGTTGCGCCAGTTCGCGTATCTCGCTGCCCTGCTGCTGACCCAGCCGGCGATGGCGGCCGTCGCCCCGGTCGAGAAATATCAGCCCGGCAACATCATCGTCGCGATCGAGGGGGGGCTGGTCGGCGAGGAACTGGGCGCGGTCGTGCTGGCGCTGGCGAAAGGCGAAACCCTGATCGGGACCCGGCCCTATATCGTCGGGCCGGGCGACACACCGTGCCTGATGGCGGGCCGCGAGATCAACATCCCCCGGCCGTGCAGCGCGCAGTTCCTGAAGGCGCTCGATCTTCTGAACCCCAAGCTGCGGCCATCGTCCGGTCGGCTGAGCGTCGGGCAGACGATCCTGCTGCCAGACGTCTGGGTACGCAGCTATCGCACCGCGCGGACCTTTTCCAACGCGATCCCGCACGAACAGGCGCGCGCCGCCACCATCCAGAGAAGCTGGTCTCATCTGCGCACCGGCACCGCCAAATCGCCGCGCAGCGAGCAGATCGAGTTCGACGCCTATGAACTGATCCTGGGCAACAATGATGCCGACCGCCAGCAGAAGCTGATGGAACGGCTGACCCCGTTTCGATCGCTGAACGTGCGGGTGACTGCGATCGGTTTCCGGGCGGCCGCGGCCAAGGCCTATTCCACCACGCCTGCGCTCTATCAGCGCGATTGCAGCCTGACCCCGCCGACCCCGCCCAAGGTGGATTACCAGGCCTATGCCGATGTCGACGGCGATCTGAAGTCGATCGTGGGCACGCGCCCGCCCGGGGCGCGGCCCGCCAAGGTGATCCTGATCGACGTGAAGCTGATCTTGAGCCCGAACCTTGCCGGCGCAGTCGAAGGTGCGACCGGTGATCCTCCGGCATCGACCGGCCGCTGTGCCTGGATCGGCGCGGCATCGGTCCAGCAGCATGCCACCCACCTGGCCGGAATCATCGCCAGTCGCGACAATGGATCGGGCTTCGTCGGCCTGTCGCCAAGCTCGATCATCGTGCCCTATGAATTGCTGCAGCCCGATGCGACTGCGGAAAGCGGGCTATCGATTCCGCCCGGCCGCAACGAATGGCTGGCCGATATGATCGGCGAGAATCGCAGCCTGCCCGAACCGCACCTGTACCTGATCGCCGCCAGCCTGCCCGAATATCAGGCGGAGCTGATCAATCGCTTCGGCCAGATCGACAAGCGCGTGCGGTTCGACGATCTGCGGCAGGTGGAACGGCGTATCGATCAGCTCCGCCCGCTGTTCGTGGTCGCCGCCGGGCAGACCGATCGGCCGGTCGCGCTATCGCCGACCACGCCGATCTCGCCGCAGAATCTCGGCGACCTGCGCAACGTGCTCGTGGTCACGGCGTGCGAGGATTGCACCCGCCACGATGCGCATCTGATGCCCGATGCCAATTTCGGCACGGATGGACGCTATGTCCACGTCGCGGCGCCAGGCGGCGCGCCGATGGTCGGCTGGCTCGATGGCGTCGGCGTCGGAGAGGCGCATGGCACGTCGCAGGCTGCTGCCTACACCGCCGGCGTGATCGCGGAGATGATCGGGCGCTGGAGCGACAGCTATCGCGATGCCGACCTGGTCAAGAAGCGCATCCAGACGACGGCATGGCCGATCTACAAGCGGCCCGGCCATACCGACGACGACTATAACCGGCTGGCGACCGGCATCGTCGATCCCGCGCTCGCGCTGCTCAACCCGCGCGTACACTGGATCAAGGACGCCAACGGCTGGCGAGAGATCCAGCTCAAGGGCTTTTCCTCGCCTGCGCTCAGCTTTCGGGGCGGCGGCGGATCGGAAGTGCTGGTGCCGGCCAAGTCGGTCGCGCGCTTCGTAAGGATATCGCAGTCCGGTCAGCCGGGGCGCTGGATCGTCTACACCGATATGGCCAAGCGCGATTCGATCGATCGCCTGGGTGACGTGCAGCGCGACGGCCCGCTCGAGCCACCGGCGGACGTGACGCTGCTGCCCTGCCAGGGCCCGCCGATCCCGCTGTCCGAAATCGACGATCTGGTGATCGCCAATGCCGGTTTCGGCCCAGCGGCATGCGGGCCGTGAACGCCACCGCTGGTGGAGTCGCGCTGGCGGTGGCCGCACTCTGCTGCTGGCCGGCCGTCGCGCAGCCCGCCGCGCAGTGCAGCAAGGGCGAATCGGTGACGTCGTTCGGCGAATGGTTCTCGCCGGCGGTCACGCTGGATGTCGCCACGCGCAGCGCGCGCAAACTGGTGCCCGATGCCGCCGCCGCCAATGCCGTCGGCGTGCGGCTGCAGATCCGGGTGACGGCGCCGGCGGGCCAGCGCTGGTCACTGATCTTGCGCGATCCGGCGCTGCGCGTGCTGGCGATCCTCGACGAGCGCGATTTCGCCGGCGAAGGTTCGGCGACGCAGTGGACCGGTCGGCTGGAATCCCCTCAGGTCGGTGCCGAACTGGTCGGCGGCGGGGCCGGGCTGCGCGCGGCGTTCGTGGCAGGCATGGCGCTGCCCCGCAACAGCGCGGGGGTGAACGTCTTTTCCGCGCAGAGCGCGACGCCGAACTGGGTCGATCCCTATACCCGGCCCGAGATTATCTACCGGAAGGCGGCCGAAGCGGTCGGGATGCTGGTGACCGGCGCACAGCAGATCGACGAACAGGGCATCCCGCGCAAGCAGAGCTGGTGCTGCTCGGGCGCGATGCTGACATCGGATATCTATATCACCAACTGGCATTGCGGCGGCGCGAAGGGCATTCCGGACGCCGCCTATTGGAACCAGGATATCTGCGCCAATACGGTGCTGGATCTGGGCTGGCACGAACAGACCGCCGCCCGCCGCCAATATGCCTGCTCGGCGGTGCTGCACCAGAACCGGCGGCTCGATTATGCGCTGTTGCGCGTGCGCCCCATCGTCGGGCCGGGCGCCGCGACCGGGCGCGCGCCACCGCTGCCTGTTTCGCGCGTTCTGCCGGCAGGCAATGCCGCATTCCTGATCCATCACGCGCAGTGCAAGCCGAAGCTGGTCAGCTTTTCGGGATGCGAGATCGTCAGCCGCAGCCACCGCGCCTGGACCGATGATCGCAGCGCCACATCAGGGCCGGACATCACCCACCGCTGCGATACCGAACCGGGCGCGTCAGGCGCGCCTCTGTTCGATACCACAGGGCGAATGATCGCGCTCCACCATCTCGGTTTCGAGGGTGGCGGCCCGCAATGCCCGACCGATCGGTTGAACAAGGCGACGACGATGGCGAGCATCTATGACGATATCGGGGCCGCCCGCCCCGATCTGCTGGCGGAGCTGACCGCGCCATGAGCTATCTGGCCCGGATCGAAGCAGCCCCGCCGGCGCAGCGCTGGCCGCTGGTGCGCGACTGGCTCTATCGCGAACCGCTGCCGCTGTTCGAGGAACTGCGGCGCGACCGGCCCGTGCTCGAACTGCCGGAGCTCGATTTCGTGACCCGCCATGCGGATTGCACGCTGATCCTGCGCCGCCATCAGAGCTTCTCGGTCGCGCTATACGAGCCCAAGCAGGGCGACTTCTTCATGGCGCAGGACGATACCCCCCGGCACTGGCGCGAGAAATCGATCATGCGATCGATCCTCGATTTCGAAGACGTGCCCGAGATCCGCGCCTTCATCGCCGACGAGACGCGGCGCCGGCTAGAGGCAGCCGGCGGATCGATCGAATTCGTGCGGCAGATCGGGCGAGGAGTGCCGACTGCGATGGTCCAGCGCTTCTTCGGCTTTCGCGACTGCGATCCCGATCGGCTGATCGACTGGTCCTATTGGAACCAGCAGGATGCCTTCCACAATCAGGCGTTCGATGCGCCCGGGCCGGTGCCGCCGGAGACGATCATCGCCAATCGCAAGCGGGCCGGGTTCCACATGGCGCTCTATCTCGGTCGGCTGCTGGCACGCCGATCGATCGCCGCGGGGATCGGGCTGGAGGGCGAGGATCCGATGTCGCGGCTGATCCGCCTGAACCGTGCGGATGCGCTGCGCATCAACCTGAAGCAGATCCTGTTCAATACCGGCGGCCTGCTGATCGGCGCGGTCGAGACGACCAGCCATGCCGTGGTCAATGCGCTGGCCTTCCTGCTGGCCGACCCCGCCCGGCGCCAGGCGGCCGAAGCGGCGGCCCGGGGCGGGGCGGGCTTCGACGGCCATGTCTTTGAAGCGCTCCGCTTCCGCCCGGCCTTTCCCTATTTCTTCCGCACCGCGACGCGCGATACCGAACTGGCTGGCGGTACGCCGCATGCGCGCGTCGTTCCCCGGGGCCGCACGGTGCTGGCTGTGACCCATGCCGCGATGTTCGATCCCGCGGGCTTCCCCGATCCGGACCGTTTCGATCCGGGGCGCGATCTCGGCGATGCGTTCACGCTGGGCCAGGGTATCCACGAATGCCTGGGCCGCGCGATTGCCAGCGCGATGGTGCCGGAAATCGTGCGCCAGGCGCTGCTCCGGCCCGGGTTGCTCGCCGCATCGCCACCGGATCATGCAGGCACCAAGGTACCGCAGCGCTGGACGCTGACCTATCGGGGTTGAAGCCCCGCGTTCGGATCAGG
Organism: Sphingomonas canaveralia; assembly: GCF_047238125.1. Taxonomy (NCBI): domain Bacteria; kingdom Pseudomonadati; phylum Pseudomonadota; class Alphaproteobacteria; order Sphingomonadales; family Sphingomonadaceae; genus Sphingomonas; species Sphingomonas canaveralia. Next base: position 1,551,621 of record NZ_JBDFMH010000001.1, on the reverse strand, counting down.
CGGCAAGCATCGGGTGGATGACTTCCCCATCCCACGCGCGCACGGCCTTGCGCTTCATAAGATCCCAGGTGTGGTCGAGATAATTGGCTTTCTTGAGCAGCCCCTGCATCCGCTGGCAGGCTTCGTCTGGCATCGGTTCGGCGCCGCTGTTGGCCATGGTGATGTCGAGACGGCAGGCATAATCGAACGTGACGTGCAGCGCCGCTGCCTCGGCGATCGATGCGCCGATCGTGATCGCCCCGTGCCACGGGATCACGATCGCGCAATTCTGTTCGAGGGCGGGGGCGATCGCCGCAACGGTATCGTCGGGGCTGACGGCGGTGCGGTTGTAGAAATAGGTGCTCAGATTGTGCCAGATTTTCGGCGCGCGGCCGAAGGCGGACTGGGCGGTGATCCAGTAGCCATGGGTGTGCACGATCGCGTTCACATCCGGGCGCAGCTTGTAGATGCCCTGATGGAAATCGATGCCAGGGCTGATCTGGCGCGCGGCATCGACCGGGCGGCCCTCGAAATCTAGCAGGAACAGGTCGTCCGCGGTCATCTCCTCGAATGAGCGGTCGAGCGCGTTCGTCCAGTACAGCTCCTTGCCGGGAATGCGGACGCTGACATGGCCGCCGATGCCGCTGCCCAGCCCATAGGCGGCCAGGCCGCGGCACGCATCCAGCACCTGCTGGCGTTGTTCCATCACGCTCATGCGCTTGCTCCTTCCAGGATGGGGGTCGGCCGGGTCGCCGGCGCGATGTCGCCGCCCGCCTCGCGTGCGACCATGCGGTGATAATGCTGCAGCCCGGGTTCGTTGCGGCCGATCAGGAAAGCACGGTTCGCGCCCGACGACAGACCCGCCTGAATGCCGAAGCCGATCGGATAATCCTCCGATCCCACCGCTTCGAGCGCCATCGCGCTGAACGCCTCGCTGTCCGCCTGCTGCTCGGGCGTCTCGGGCTTGCGCGCTGAGAGGATGGTCTGGATCGTGACCGACTCGGTCGGCGTAGGCCCGGGGAAGATCTGGCTGACCAGGCAATGCCCGCCGCGGATTCCCGACAGCTGGAAATTGGGAAAGGTGCAGTGGATCTGGCGGATATAGCTGCCGGCATCCCATTCCGCCTCGGGCATAGCATCGAGTTCGGGCAGGTTGCGGCGCGCCATCGTCAGCAGCTGGTGACGGCCGAACACGTCATGCACCAGCAGGTTGCCGATCGTGTGCTTGGACAGCGTGTTGGCGTGGACATTGTCGTGATGATAGGCTTCCAGATAGCCGTCCATCGTCACCTTCCAGCCGGGGCCGGGCAGGGTGCGCTGATCGAACAGATACCAGTCGGCCAGTTCCATCTTCTCGAGCTCGGCTGCGAAATCGCCGAGCCATTCGTCGATGTCGAACGACTCACCCGGCGTGAGCGTGGCCCAGACGACGCCGGCGCGCTCGGCGGATGCCAGCTCGGTCAGGCCCAGATCGTCGGTGTCGGCATCGCCGAACTTGTCTTTCCCGTACATGCCGACCAGCTTGCCCTGCCGATCATAGCTCCAGGCATGATAGGGGCAGACGAACCGCGGCGCGCGGCCCTTGCCGTCCGCGCAGAGCTTTGCCCCGCGGTGGCGGCAGACGTTGAGGAACACGCGCGCCACGCCGTCCTTGCCGCGCACGAACAGCAGCGGCTTTTCCATGATCGTGCGCGCGACATAGTCGCCGGGTTCGGGGATCTCGATCGACAGCAGCAGCGCCTGAGGCTTGCGCAGGAAGATCGCGTCGAACTCGCGCGCGAAGCGATCCCCATCGAGATAGGCATCGACCGGCAGTGGCATCGTGGCATCGGCCTGATCGGTGGTGCCTTCGCGGAAATGGACGAGCGCGCGCTTCGCCAGCTCGGTCGCATCGTTCGATCGCTTCACATCGCTACTCCTCGATCCGAATATTCATACCCTTTCGGGCGTATATTTCGCAACGGTTCATGCCAGCCGGTATTGTGGCAGCCTCCGTCCGCTCGCCAGCCGGTACCAGATCAGGTTCACGGGGGCGTCGATCCGCAACCGGCCAATCTCGCTGCCGACGATGTTGGTGATCAGGCGGACCCCGCCGGCCTGCGGCAAGGCCACGATCGCAGGTACATAGGGCAGGCTCGCCTCGGTGCCGGGCATGATCGCGCGCTCGACGATCGTATAGCTGAACAGGATGCCGTCGCCCGATATCTCGACCCAGTCGATCGCCTGCGACCGACACGCAGGGCAGAACGGCGTCGGCGGCATCCGCCAAGTGCCGCACGCCGAGCAGCGTGGGATCGCGAGTGCCTCGCGATCGGCGGCCGCCCAGAACGGCTCGGTCCAGCGGTTCATGTCGATCGGAACGCCCAGATCGGGCGGGGGCAGGGCGATGCGGTCGTCGATCATGCGCGCCTCAGCAGCAGGCCGCTCAGCGGCAGCGAGGACGGCCCGCCGGTGACGAGCGCGACATCGGCATCGGGCACCTGGTTCACCGCGGTGCCGCGCAGCTGCTCGACCGCCTCGCGGACATGCGTCATGCCCCAGACATAGCCCGCCGAAAGCTGGCCGCCGTCGGTGTTGGTCGGGATCGATCCGCCTTCCCGCCGGATCGCGCCATCGGCCACGAAGCGGCCGCCTTCGCCCTTGGGGCAGAAGCCGTAATCCTCGAGCTGCATGATCACCTGCGACGTGAAATGATCGTAGATCTGCGCGACATCGACTTCATGCGGCCCAATGCCCGCTGCGTCCCACAGCCTGCGCGCGACGGGCGCATGACCGGAGGACGCGAACGTCTCGTCGGGCATGTTCATCCAGTAGAGTGATCTGCCCCATTCGCGCGACCCGCCATGCGTGCTGGCCAGCACCGACACGGGCGGGCGGCGCAGATCGCGCGCGCGTTCGGCCGACGTGATGATCACGGCAACCGCACCGTCCGTTTCCAGGCAGAAGTCGTACAGGCAGTGCGGATCGGCGATCATCGGCGCAGCGAGATAATCGTCCAGCGTCAGTGGCGTGCGCATCACCGCTTCGGGATTGGTGACAGCATTGTGGCGGGTCGAAAGCGCTACTTCGGCAAACTGTTCGCGCGTCGTGCCGTAAAGATGCATGTGGCGGCGGGCGAGCAAGGCGAACATATGGCCCGGACCGACCAGCCCGGATGTCGCGAAAAAGGCGTTCTCGGGCGTTGGCGGATAGCTGGCGGTGATCGAACCGAACCGCTGCGCGCCCTGCTGGTTGGCACCGACCACCACGATCGTCTCGGCCATGCCCGCCACGATCGCGGCCGCCGCCAGTCCGACCGCACCTGCCGATCCGCCGCCCGATCCGGTCAGCGATGCAGTGAAGCGGATCTCGGGGATGCCCAACGTCTCAGCCAGCAGCGCGGTATCGAAGCCGCCGGCATAATAAGCGAAGCCGTCGATCGCGGGCACGGCCAGGCCGGCATCGTCGGCCGCGGCGATGATCGCTTGGCCGATCAGTTCGTCCAGCGTCTGCGGAGCGCTGCGGCCGCGCTTCCAATAGCGCGTGGCGCCGACGCCGACGATCGCGGTGCGATCGCGAAGGGGATGATCGGTCATGCCCTTCGATCCTGCGCCAGCGCCCCTGCCGCTGCCATCAGAAATTGAAGGTGACCTGCGCCTGCACCGTGCGCGGCAGCGATACATAGCTGCGCTGATCAGCCAACACCGCATTGTTGGTGCCGGTACCCGATCCGGTGGAGGGCGCATCCTGCGCGCCGGTGATCACGAAATTGTTGGTCAGATTCTTGCCGATCACCGCGAATTCCCAGCGATTGTCGGGTGTGCGCAGTCGCAAAGAAGCATCGAGGTTCACATAGGAGCCCTGACGTGACAGCGGGCTGTTGAAGGCGGAGGCGAAATAGCTGTCGCTGTAACGGCTGTCGATCGTCAGCTGCAGCATGTTGCCCTGGCCGACATCGGTTTCATAGGAGCCGCCGAGCGATGCGGTCCATTCGGGCGAATTTGTTGTGGGCTTGCCGCGCAGCTGCTGGCCATTGCCCCCGCGATAGGAGCCCGGCGTGCATCCCATCGCGAGCGACTGGCCGGAATAGCATGGCGCCAGGAAGTCGCCGTAGCGCGCACGGTTATAGTTGATCGCGCTCCGCAGCGTCACTTCGGGCACCGCGCGCGGCTGGAACTGCAGCTCCAGCTCCGCACCGCGGGCCTTCACCGAACCGGCGTTGGTGGTGACGAAGGCAAAGGTCTGCGAGTTCTGAAAATCGATCTGGAAGCCGTCATACCTATAGCTGTAGATCGCCAGATTGGCGCGCAGCTGACGGTCCGCCAGGGTGCTCTTCACGCCACCTTCGAAGCCCTTCACCTTTTCGGGCTCGAAGACGAGATCGCTCGGCGATCCCAGTACGGTGTTGAGCGCGCTGTTGGAAAAGCCCCCGGACTTATAGGCGGTCTTGTAGTTGGCATAGAGCGTCAGGTCGTCGGTCGGGCGCCAGGTGATCGTGGCTTCGGGCGACCAGTTGTTGAAGGTCTGGGCGGCCTCGATCACGTTCGTGTCGCGCGTGCCCTGCACGAACCGACCGGTCGGTGCGCGGAGCGCGGGATTGACGTAGGGCTGGAAGAAATAGCTGTCCTTCGTCTCGTGAATGTAACGCACGCCGCCGGTGAGCTCGACGCGCGGCACCACTTCCCAGATCAGCTGGCCATAGGCGGACAGTGTCTCGCCTTCGGTTTCCGAATCCTTGGAGAAGGCGACATAGGTATATTTGGGATCCGGGGCTGCGCTGTTCATCAAATTCGCGTTGAAGGCGAACTGGTCGAAGTCGCGCTTTGTGCTCTGATAATAGCCGCCGAGCAGCACGTTGACCGGACCTTCGGACTTGGTGAGCGCGCGAACTTCCGCCGAGAAGGCATTATAGGCAACGCGTTCGGTCGCATAAACGTTGACCGCGCCGAACGACTGATTGTCGGCATCCACAGCCAGCTTGTTGATATTCTTGTTGTAGTTGACGACGCCCGTGATCCCGATCGCGTCGCCCGCATATTCCAGCGTGCCGGTGGCATTGTAGCTCTGATACCGGTTGAAGGTATCGCCATCGGCACCGACGATCGGGAAACTATCGCCAACGCCCACCGGAAAACGATTTTGGTGGATCACGAACTTGCGCTCGCAGGGCGTGACCTTGTCGAGGAAGCTGAACCCGTTCGCACAGCGCGCAATCACCCCGTTCCAGGCGGGGTTGTTGGTATTGTTGCTGTTGGCGCTCAGCTTCAAGGTTGCGGTCAGATCGTCGCTGGCCTGCCACTGCAGCGTGACGCGGCCGAGCAGTTCGCGCTCGCCGGGCACGTCGCGGATACCGGGCGGGGCCGTGGTCGGGATCAGCGCGCCGGTGGCAACGTCGCGTAGATTGAAGCTGGTCGTGTTGGACACATTCTTGATCAGCCCGCCGAACATCTTCGACGCGCGCGCGGCGACGCGGATGCCCAGATCCTCGCCGATCGGGCCGGAGACAAAGCCCTCAGTGTAGACTTGCTGGGCGTTGAACTCATAACCCAGTCGCGCACGGGCCTGGAACGTATCGGTGGGGTTGGCTGTCGTGAGCGAGATCACGCCGGCAGTGGCATTCTTGCCGTAGAAAAGCGATTGTGGACCCTTCAAGATCTCCAGACCGGCCAGATCGAAGAAGCCTTCATTGATGATCCGGCCCTGACCATAATAGACGCCATCGACGATCACGGCGACCGACTGTTCGATGCCGATCGAGCCCGGATTGGACCCGATACCGCGCAACGTGATCTGCCCTCCCGATCCGTTTGCCGAGCGCGCGATCGTCAGCTGCGGCGTGTAGGCGCCAAGCTTTTCGAAGCTGGTCAGATTCTGCTGGTCGATCTGCTTGCCGGTCAATGCGGTGACGGCGACCGGGATGTTCTGCGACGACTCCTCGCGGCGGCGCGCGGTGACGACGATGTCCTCGATGCCGCCGGCCGCTGCCGCATCCGCCTCGGCCGGTGTTGCATCGGCGGGGGTCGCCGGCGCATCCACGGTCTGCGCGAGCGTCGTTGTGGACAGCAGGGCAAGGCTGAGGGCGGCAACGCGGCTGATCGTGGTCATAGTGTCCTCTCGCTGGTCGACGCTTCTTGGGCGCCTGTGGCGCGACTCATGACGAAAATATACGCAAAGGGCAATAAGCTTATACGGTGCTTGCACCGATCGCGTAAAAATTGTTAGAGCGCGGCAAGCCTGCAGTGGACGGGCGACGGGACGGAGAGGATGATGGCGCCCGCATGCGCAACACCCCAGACCAGATGATCGCGCCCGTCGACGCCGCGGTCCTGCCCGTTTCCGACCCAGCGCCGGCACGAACCGTGCGCCCGTTCGTGCGTGATGATGCGCGCGCCTGGTATGCGGCCGGCGTACTGGCGCTGTGCCAGATGGTGTCGTTCATCGATCGCCAGCTGATCAATCTGCTGGTCGGGCCCATCAAGGCGGATTTCGGGCTGAGCGACACTTCCGTCAGCATGCTGATCGGCTTTGCCTTCGCCAGCATCCACATCCTGCTGGCGATCCCGTTCGGGCGCTGGATCGATCATGGCAATCGCCGGATGATCATCCTGGGCTGCGGCGTGCTGTGGAGCCTGTGCTCGATGGCCGGTGGCCTGGCACAGACCTACGAACAGCTGTTCATCACGCGGATGGGCGTGGGTGCGGCGGAAGCCGGCATCTATCCCGCCTGTGCGGCACTGGTCGCCGCCTATTTCACGCGCGACAGGCTGCCGCGGGCGATGAGCATCATGCTGCTGGGCCCGTTCGTGGGCGGTGGGCTTTCGCTGCTGTTCGGCGGGCTGGTGATCGGCGCGCTGGAACGGGCCGGGCCGATCGTGCTGCCGCTGGTCGGCGTGCTGGCCCCGTGGCAGATGACCCTCATCATCATCAGCGCGAGCGGCGTGCTGCCGGTGCTGCTGATCCTTACAGTGCGCGAACCCCCGCGCGAACGCGCGGTCGACACAGGCGGCGTGGCGGCGCCCGGCTTCGCACCGGCGTTCCGTTATCTGCGGGACCGGGCGCGCTTCTACGGCAATTTCTACATTGGCATCGGCCTGCACGTCATGGCGATCTATGCGGTGCCCGCCTGGGCGCCGTCGCTGCTGGCGCGCCGGTTCGATCTCACGACCGAGCAGGTGGGCGTGCAGCTGGGCCTGGTTTCGCTGGTGGCCGGTGTGTCGGGCATGCTGTGCGGACCTTATCTTGGCGCGCTGGCCAAGCGCCGCGGCCACCGCGAGGCATCGGTAAGGGGCGCGCGCATGGGTGTGGCGATGACATTGCCGCTGGTCGTGCTGATCCCGTTCATGCCGTCGGCCAATGCGCTGCTTGTGCTGCTGTTCCTGCTGACCTTTGCCTACACGCTGCCGCTGTCGCTGGCCTCGTCCGCGCTGCAGGAAGTGACGCATGATCGCATGCGCGGCTTCGTCGGTGCGATCTATTTCGTCGCGGCCAGCCTGGCCGGGCTGGCGCTCGCGCCGACGCTGGTCGGCTTCGTGACCGACCGGGTGTTCGCCGACCCGCAGCAAGTGGGTCTGTCGCTGGCGCTGGTCGTCGGCACCGCGGGGGCGCTGTCGCTGGTAATGCTCAGCCGATCGATCGAGGGCTATCGCCGTTGTGCCGAGGAGCAGCCATGATATCCGAACCGCGCTACCTGACACCGATCAACGTGTTCCGCACGCGCCAGGCGGCGGTGCCGCCCCACGCCTTTGTCGACGAACATGCGCGGGTGATGGACCCCGAGGTCGAGACGGGCGTGATCCCGCTCGATCTGGGCGAAACGCTGGAGACGGACGGGCCCGCCACCACGCCGATGATGATGACTGCCTATCTGGCGATCAGACCGGGTGAATCGCTGACGCACGAAGCGGCGGCAAGCGGCGTGATCCACTATGTCATGACGGGCAGCGGCACGAGCCGGGCCGGTGGAGCCGAGATATGCTGGGCGGCGGGCGATGCCTTCCTGCTGCCGGGCGGGGTGCCGGCCACGCACCATGCCGGGCCGGATGGGGCGCGCTTGTTCGCGGCCGACGATTCGCCCGCGCTGCGCTTCTACGGGGCGCAGCCGCAGCCGGGTGCGATCGCCGCGACCCATTTTCCGGCGGCCGAGATCGAGGAGCAGCTGAGCGGCATCTATCAGCGCGATCCCGATGAGGATCTGACCGGCAAGGCGCTGTTCCTCAGCCGGCCGGGCGGGGGCGCTTACGGCACGATCACGCCATCGATGGTGGCTGCGATCAACACGCTGGAAGCTGGCGGCGACCAGCGCGCCCACCGGCACAACGCCGCGGCCATCTCGCTGGTCCTGGTTGGCGACGAAACCTATGCCACCGCCGGTGACGCGCGGTTCGATTGGCAGCCTTTCCTCGTCACGATTACGCCACCGGCGGCACGGCATACCATCCATAACCGCGGACCTCGTCAGGCGCGGGCGTTCATCGTGCAGGATAGCGGGCTGTTCTTCCATGCGCGCGCCACCGGCTTCGCATTCGATTGAGGCGCAGCGCATGACCAACCAGCGGATGATGCAGCAGGGCGCGGACGGGCGCGTGATGGCGATGGATTCGGCCTATCATGTCGAGCCCGCCAATCGCGGTCGCGACGTCGTCGTCAACGCTTCCTATTGCGGCGTGCTGCCGGCGCGTTTCATCGGGGCGCAGGGGCCGCGCGGGGCGATCGGCGTCGATTGCGCGGTCGGACCGGCGGGGGCGGGGATCGCCGGGCTCTGGTATCTGGAAGCGCTGAACATTCCCGCTGCGGTGGCGGACGTGATGACGGTACGGCTGGGCGACGGGGCCGATCTGCATGATCGCGGCGTGCTGAGTTTCGTCAACCGCCCGGCGCAGGATTGCGGCGTGGCGGTGGGCATGCCGGTGGCGGAGGCCGCGCGGTTGATGCTCGCCAACCGGCCGGGCGCACCCGATGCGGGCCAGGTCACCAACCGCACGGTGATGGAGACGCTGGCGAACGGGCGGCAGGTGATCTGCACCGATTCGATCGCGTTCGGGCTGCCCGAGGATGTCAACAACGTGCTGGTGACGGCGGGCCACACCGGGCGCAGCGCGGTGCCGTATCTGCGGCAGGTGCGCCCGTTCGGCTTCATCTGTTCGGATGGCGGCGGCGGGCGCGAGCGTTCGGGCATGGCCGGCCTGGAGATGGTGGAGGCGGACGGGTTGGCCGGCGCCACCGTGGATGCGCGCGGCGCGCGGATGGGTGATGGCCTGTCGAGCTATCATGACGGCGCGATCAGCGCGGCCAATGCGCTGGCCCGTGCAGCGGGGGTGGAGATCGGCATGCCGGCCCCGGTCGCTGCTCGCATTCTGGCGCTGCGCGCGTATAAACAGCCATGAGACCAGACGCACGGGATGCGACGATGACCGACCTCGATACCGGATTGACGCACGCCGAGCGCGATTTCCCGTCGAGCGCGTCCGTCAGCGAAACCAACGGCAAGCCGCAGGGGCGCATCACGCATGCCAGCGCGGTGCGGATGGCGATCGAGGGCGACATCTTCACCGGGCGGCTGCTGCCCGGCACCCCGATCGACGAGGACGCACTGGCCGAACGGTTCGGCGTGTCGCGCACGCCGGTGCGCGAGGCGATGCTGCAGCTGATCCAGAGCGGTCTGATCGAGAAGCGCGCGCGCCGCGGGGCGATCGTGGCGCGACTGCACCTTCCCCGGTTGATCCATATGTTCGAAACGATTTCCGAACTGGAAGCGCTGTGCGCGCGCTTCGCTGCGACCCGCATCCGGCCGGAGGAGCGCAAGCAGCTGATCGAGGCGCACGAGCAGGCGGCGGTGGCGCTGGAGCGGGGGGACGAGGCGGAATATGCGCGGCTCGGCCGCCGATTCCACCACACGATCATGCGCGCGACGCATAACAGCGTGCTGATCGAGACGACCGACAAGCTGGCCCTGCATACCTTGCCCTATCGCCGCTTCCAGCTGCGCCAGCCTGCGCGGTCCGATGCCAACCAGATCGATCACGGCCGGATCCTGGAGGCGATCCTGGAAGGCAATGGCACGCTGGCGGCGGAAATCATGCGCCGCCACGTCACCGTGCAGGGCGATGTGCTGGCCGAATATATGGCGATCGGCGGGATCAGCCTCGACACCGAATAGATCCGGGCAGTTTCGTCTCGAAACCGGAGCACGGCCGGAGTTTTTGCTTGCGTCCGGCGTATCGGCGTATACGAATGCCAATCGAAAATATATCGAGCTTCGCGACGAGGCCTGCAGAGGATGCCGTTGCCATGTTGACCTTCCCGCATTTCGAGCCGCACTTCCCGCGTGATCGCTGGACGCTGCCGGCCGTTCTGCGTGCGCAGGTCGCGGCACGCGGCGCTTCCCCTTTCCTGACATGGGGCGAGACTGGCGAGACGCTCAGCTATGAGCAGATCGATACGCTGACCAACCGCATCGCGAACGGCCTGTCCTCGCTTGGCGTCGGCAAGGGAGCCATGGTCGGCCTGCTGCTGCCGAATTGCCTCGAATTCATCCAGGCCTGGTTCGCGCTGGCGAAGCTCGGGGCGGTCGAGGTTGCGATTAGCGACGCCTACAAGGGGCGGTTCCTGGCGCATCCGCTTCAGCTGAGCAGCGCGGGCATCCTCGTCAGCACGGCCGATCTCGCCGCCCGGCTGGTCGAGATCGAGGATGATCTGCCGCTGCTGCACACGATCGTGCTGGTGGAGGCTGGCTCGCCCGTGTCGGCTCCTTCGTTCGCGCGGATCCGTACCATCGGCTTCGACGCGATCGTGTCCGACGACGCCTCCGATCCCGGCGTCACGATCACGCCGTCCGATCCGGCGGCGGTGCTGATGACATCGGGCACGACCGGCGTGTCGAAGGGCGTGCTGATGCCGCACTCCCAATTCTATTTCTTCGCCGAGGAAGATGTGCAGCTGACCCGGCTGGGGCCGGACGACGTGTATATGACGGCGTTCCCGCTGTTCCACGGCAACGCGCAGTTCCTTACGGTCTATCCCGCGCTGATCGCAGGCGCGCGGGTGGTGCTCTATCCAAAGTTCAGCGCATCGCAGTGGGCGTCGCGGGCGCGCACGTCCGGGGCCACCGTTACCAACCTGCTCGGCGCGACGATGGCCTTCATCCTCGCGCAACCGCCAAGCAATGATGACCGCACCCACAAAGTGCGCACCATCTATGCGGCACCGCTCGCGCCCGAACTCGGCCGACGCTTTACCGAGCGGTTCGGCGTGTCCGACTATGTCGACGGCTTCGGCCAGACCGAGATCTCGAACGTCTTCATGACGCCGCTTGGCGCGCCGCGGCCGGACGGCGCATCGGGCGTGCTGGTCGATCAGTGGTTCGAGGTGCGGCTGGCCGATCCCGAGACCGGACTGGACGTTCCCGAGGGGCAATCTGGCGAGCTGCTTGTGCGGCCGAAGGCGCCCGGCATCATCTGCAGCGAATATCTCGGCATGCCCGAAAAGACGGTCGAAGCCTGGCGGGACCTGTGGTTCCACACCGGCGACGGGCTGCGCCGCGACGCCGACGGCTGGTATTATTTCGTGGACCGGGTGAAGGATGCGCTGCGCCGCCGCGGCGAGAACATCTCGTCGTTCGAAGTCGAGGCGGGCGTGCGCGCGCATCCCGCGGTCGCCGAGTGCGCAGTCGTCGGCGTCCGCGCGGACGAAGCGGCGGGCGAGGATGAGGTGATGGCGTTCGTCGTGCTGAAGCCCGGCGCAAGCGTCGCCCAAGCCGAACTGATCGCGAATTGCGAACGCCAGCTGCCCGCCTTCATGGTGCCGCGCTACATCGAATATATCGATGCGCTGCCGCAGACCGCGACCGAGAAGGTACGCAAGAAGGAGCTGCGCGAGCGCGGCATAGGTGCCGGCACCTGGGATCGGCTCAATGCCGGCGCGGGGCAGGCGGCAGCATGAGCGACGGCGATGCCCCGATCCTGATCGAGCGGCGGGGCGCGACCGCGCTCGTCACGCTCAATCGGCCAGACGTGATCAACGCCTTTAACGATGCGATCCGCACCGGCTTTCCGGTGCTGATGGCCGAGCTGGAGGCGGATGCCGCGGTTCGCGCGATCGTGATCTGCGGCGCGGGCGAGCGCGGCTTCTGCGCGGGCGCGGACATCAAGGAGGGTCGCGCGATCGGATCGCCGGCAGCTGAGCGCAAGCGGCTGATGCCGGCGAGCTGGATCGAGGCGATCGATCGGGTGACGAAGCCGGTGATCGCCGCGGTGCACGGCATGTGCCTGGGCGGGGGCATGGAAATCGCGCTGGCATGCGACATCCGCGTGGCCGCTGCCAATGCGCGGTTCGCGCTTCCCGAAACTGCGCTGGGGCTGATCCCGGGCGGGGGCGGCACGCAGCGGCTGCCGCGCCTGATCGGCTTGTCGCGCGCGCTCGACATGCTGCTGACCGGCGAGCGGATCGATGCGACGGAAGCGCACCGCATCGGGCTCGTCACTCGGCTTGCCGACGATCGCAGCAGTGCCATCGCGGAGGCGCTGCGGCTGGCGGAGCTGATCGGATCGCGGCCGCCGGCGGCGATTGCTTACGTCAAGGAAGCCGCGATCACCGGCAGCGAGACCGATCTGGCGACCGGTCTCCGGATCGAGAAGAGCCTGTTCGCGCTGCTGACCGGGACGGCGGACCGGGTCGAGGCGGCGGCGGCGTTCCGCGAGAAGCGGCCGCCCAATTTCACGGGATCATGATGGCGGGCCGGGGCGTCCCGCAGCGGGGGATCGAATGAGGACTGAGGGACAGGTCGTCGTCGTCGGCGCGGGGCTGATGGGCACCGGCATCGCGCACGGCTTCGCGGTGGCGGGGCATCCGGTGCTGCTGGTCGACACCAGCGGCGAACAGCGCGACAAGGCGGTAGCCGCGATCGCGAAGCTGCTGGACGACGGGGTCGCGCGCGGCAAGATCGCCGATAGCGATGCCGCTGCGGCCCGCGCCCGGATCACGGCCACCGCGCAGATCGACGCGCAAGCGGCGGATGCCGCGCTGCTGATCGAGACCGCGACCGAGCAACTGGAAATCAAGCACGCCATCCTGCGGGCGGCGGAGGCGGTGCTGCCCGCCGACGCCCTGATCGCCACCAACACCTCGGCACTCAGCATCAGCGAGATCGCGAGCGTCGTGGGCGATGCCAGCCGCGTGATCGGCATGCATTTCTTCAATCCCGTACCCAAGATGAAGCTGGTCGAGTTGATCCGAGGGCTGGAGACGAGCGACGAGGCGCTGGCCGTGGCCAAGGGCTGGATCGGTGGGCTCGGCAAGGATCATATCGTGGTGGCCGAAGCACCGGGCTTTACCACCAGCCGTATGTCCGCGCTGATGGGCAACGAGGCCATGTACATGCTGGCCGAAGGCGTGGCATCCGCCGAGGATGTCGACAAGGCGATGCGGATGGCGTTCAATCATCCGATGGGCCCGCTCGAGCTGGGCGACTTGACCGGCTGGGATACGCGGCTGAAGGTGCTGCAATATCTGCACACGGTGCTGGGCGAGAAATTCCGCCCGTGCCCGCTGATCATCAAGATGGTGAAATCGGGCCGCCACGGCCGCAAAGTCGGCCGCGGCGTTTACGAGTATGACGCCAGCGGCGCGAAGATTCCGGGCTCCGGCCTGAAGGTGGGCCTGTGACGGACGTCGTCATCGTCGATGCGCTGCGCACGCCGATCGGCAAGTTCAAGGGAGCCCTGTCCGATGTTCGCGCCGATCATCTGGCAACCGTCGTCCTGAACGGCTTGGCGGAGCGCAATGGCGTCGATCCCGCGCTGATCGACGATGTCGTATTCGGCTGCGTCACCCAGGTGGGCGAACAGTGCGGCAATATCGCGCGCACTGCGCTGCTGTCCGCCGGCTGGCCGGACAAGATCCCGGGCATGACGGTCGATCGGAAGTGCGGATCGTCCGAAGCCGCGATCCACGTCGCCTATGCGGCGATCAAGGCGGGCGTATCCGACGTGATGGTGGCGGGCGGCGCGGAAAGCATGACGCGCGTGCCGATGGGCGGCAATCGCGACGTGCATGGCGAGACTTTCGGCCGGATGCTGACCGAGCGGTTCGACCTGACATCGCAGGGCGAGGCAGCCGAGGTGATCTCCGATCAGGCCGGCTTCACGCGCGCCGATCATGACGCTTACGCGATGGAAAGCCATCGGCGGGCGGCGGCAGCGGCCGACGCCGGGTGGTTCGACAGCCAGATCGTGCAGGTGCCGATCGATCATGTCGCCGAAGCGCCGGCCGATGCGCCGCGCGGCACGCTGGCCGCCGACGAGACGATCCGCCGCGGCACCACCGCCGAGAAGCTTGCGACGCTGAAGACGGTGTTCCGCCCCGATGGCGGGCGCGTTTCCGCCGGCAACGCATCGCAGATCTGCGACGGGGCGGCGGCGCTGCTGCTGATGTCCGCTGACAAGGCGGCCGAACTCGGCCTGCGCCCGCGTGCGCGGATCCGGTCGGTGGCGGTCGTCGGCTCCGATCCCGAACTGATGCTGACCGGACCGATCGCGGCCACCCGCAAGGCGCTGGACCGGGCCGGGCTGACGCTGGACGAAATCGATCTGTTCGAGGTCAACGAGGCGTTCGCATCGGTACCCCTGTTGTGGATGAAGGAGCTGGACGTCGGCCATGATCGGCTGAACGTTAATGGCGGCGCGATTGCGCTCGGCCACCCGCTGGGTGCCACCGGTGCCCGTATCATGACGACGCTGCTGAACGAGCTGGAACGGCGCGGCGCGCGCTATGGCTGCCAGGCGATCTGCTGCGCGGGCGGGCTGGGCACTGCGACCGTGATCGAACGGCTGGATTGAGGGAGAGTATCGGTGCGTGAGCTGAAGCTGGGCCAATCCGGCGTGTCGAGCTCGATCCTGGGGTTCGGCTGCATGGGCATGTCCGAATTCTATGGATCGCATGACGACACGGAATCGCTGCGCACGCTGGAACGCGCTTTCGAGCTGGGCATCACCCATTACGATACGTCGAATGTCTATGGCCGCGGGCATAACGAGCAGCTGGTCGGCCGGTTCGCCGCCGACAAGCGCGACCGCATCACCATCGCCAGCAAGTTCGGCGTGGTACGCGATCCGGAAGGGCCGGAAGGCAGCACCTATGACCGCGGGATCGACAATTCGCCGGCCTATATGCGGCAATGCTGCGAGGAGTCGCTCGCCCGGCTCGGCGTCGAGACGATCGACCTCTATTATGTCCACCGCGCCGATCCCGCCGTGCCGATCGAGGAGACGGTGGGCGCGCTTGCCCGGCTGAAGGACGAAGGCAAGATCCGCGGCATCGGCCTTTCCGAAGTGACCGAGGATGTGCTGCGCCGCGCGCAGGCCACGCATCCGATCGCGGCGCTGCAATCCGAATATTCGCTGTGGACGCGTGAGCCCGAGCTGGACGTGCTCCCCGCGTGCCGCGAACTCGGCATCGCCTTCGTCGCGTACAGTCCCCTCGGCCGCGGTTTCCTGACCGGGGCGATCCCATCTGCCGGGGCGCTGGCGCAGGATGATTTCCGCCTCACATCGCCGCGTTTCCAGGGCGAGAATTTCGATCGCAACCAGGCGTTGGTGGCGCAGGTCCGCGCGCTGGCTGAGGAACGGGGCTGCACCGCGGGTCAGGTGGCGATCGCGTGGCTGCTCCATCGCGGGCAGGACGTGATCCCGATCCCGGGCACCAAGCGCATCAAATATCTGGAGGAGAATGTCGGCGCGGTGAACGTCTCACTGGATGCGGAGGCGCTCGCGCGGCTCGACGACATCCTGCCGGTGGGTGGCGCGGCGGGAGGGCGTTACGACGCGAACTTCAAGGGCGCGCCCGAGGCGGTGCGATAATGACCGACACATTGCCCGACCAGCGTTGGACGCTGTGGGACTGGCCCTTCTTCGAGCCCGCCCACTATGGGCTGGCCCAACAGGTGCAGCGCTGGCTGGCCGACGCGCATGGCCGCTTCGAAGGCGATGGCGATCCACTGGCGCGCAACCGGGCAATCGTCCGCTCGCTGGGCGAGGCGGGGTTGCTCGCGCATGTCGTGCCGCCCGCATTCGATGCGTTCGACGTGCGCTCGCTGTGCGTGATCCGCGAGGCGCTAACCTATGACGAGGCGCTGTTCGATGCGCTGTTCACAATGCAGGGGATCGGCACGCTCGCCATCCAGCAGCATGGCACCGATGCGCAGAAGGCCCGCTATCTCGATCGCTGCCGCCGTGGCGAGGCCGTCGCCGCGTTCGCACTGACCGAGCCGGACGGCGGATCTGACGTGGCCGCCACCGCCACCACCGCCACGCGGGACGGCGACGATTTTGTGATCGACGGCGCGAAGACCTTCATCTCCAACGCGGGCTTCGCGGATCATTATGTGGTGATCGCCCGCACCGGCGAGGCACAGGGCTCGCGCGGCCTTTCCGCCTTCATCGTCGATGCCGACACGCCGGGTCTGAGCGTGGGCGAACAGATGGACTTCATTGCCGACCATCCCGCCGCCAGCATGACGTTCGACGGCTGCCGCGTCGGCGCAGACGCGCTGATCGGCGAGGCGGGGCAGGGCTTCAAGGTGGCGATGGGCGCGTTCGACATCTTCCGCCCCTCGGTCGGTGCCGCCGCGATCGGCCTTGCGCGTCGCGCGATGGGGGAGACGCTGGCGCGCGTGCGCACCCGCCAGCTGTTCGGCAAGCCGATGGCCGAACTGCAGGGCGTGCAGATGACGCTGGCCGACATGGCGACCGATCTCGATACCGCCGCGCTTTCCGTCTATCGCGCCGCCTGGGCGCACGACGTGCGCGGCGATCGCAGCAGCTATGGCCCCTCGATGGCGAAGCTGGCGGCGGCCGAGGCGGCGGGCCGGATCGTGGACAAGGCGGTGCAGCTGAGCGGCGGCGCCGGCGTCCATCGCGGAAGCCTGATCGAAAAGCTCTACCGCGAGGCGCGGCCGATGCGCATCTACGAGGGCGCATCCGAAGTGCAGAAGCTGATCATCGCCCGCGCGCTGATCGCCGGCAGGGCACGGGGCTGACCGGATGGCGCTGTTCGAAGGCTTCCGCCAGGATCGCTGCACGGTCGAGGGTACCGAGATCGCCTATGCGATCGGCGGCAGCGGTCCGCCCGTGTTGCTGCTGCACGGCTATCCGCAGAACCGCTTTATGTGGGCAAAGGTCGCGCCGCTGCTGGCGGACCACTTCACCGTCGTCTGCGCTGATCTGCGCGGCTATGGCGATAGCGCGAAGCCCGCCAACGACGCCGCCAACACGTTATATTCCTTCCGCGCGATGGCGCGCGATCAGGCGCTGATGATGGAGGCGCTGGGCTTCCCCGCCTTTCACGTCGCCGGCCATGATCGCGGTGGCCGGGTGACGCACCGGCTGGCACTGGATTGGCCGGATCGTGTGAGATCGGCAGGCATGCTCGATATGGTGCCCACCTATGCGATGTACATGAAGGCGGATCGCACGCTCGCCCATGTCTATTGGCAATGGTATTTTCTGCCGCAGCCGGCCCCCTATCCCGAAACGCTGATCGGGGCAGACCCGGACTATTATTTCGGCCATTGCCTGGGCAGTAACGGGGGCACCACGCTGGCCGCGTTCGATCCAGAGATGCTGGCCGAATATCGCCGCTGCTGGAACGATCCGGCCATGATCCACGCCTCCTGTTCGGATTACCGGGCGGGGCGGTCGACCGATCTCGATCATGACCGCGCCGAACTTGACGTGAAGGTGGAATGCCCGGTGCTGGCGCTGTGGGCGGCGGACGGGATCATGACGACTTTGTTCGATATCGAGGCGGAATGGCGCGAGCGCTGCAGCGACGTGCGCAGCGCCACCGTGCCGGGCGGGCATTTCTTCCTCGACCAGCAGCCGGCAGCGACCGCCGCGATCCTGGCGGAGTTCTTCACGTCGGTGGAGAAGGCGGCATGAGCGCGGAGTTGCAGACGGCGGCGGACCGGATCGCGCTGCGTGATCTCGTCTCGCGCTATGCGCTCGCGGTCGATAGTCGTGCGATCGACACGCTGTCTGGCCTGTTCGCGAGCGAAGCCGTATTCCGATCCCAGAACGGCAGCTTTCGCGCGGAGGGCCGGGATGCGATCGAGGGGGAGTTCCGTCGCCAATTGGGCGGGCTCGGTCCCAGCTTCCATGTCGTCCACGATCAGGTGATCGACTTCGATCCGGGCAATGGCGATCGCGCCACCGGAATTACGACAGCCCATGCCGAGGTATGGCGCGAGAAACGGCTACACCTGACCGCGATCCGCTATCATGATCACTATGTGCGCAGCGACGGGCGCTGGCAGTTCGCGGAGCGCGCCCTGGGTTTCCTCTATTATGTCGCGGCCAGCGATTATGGCGCGCTGACCGGCGATATCGGCCGGTTCCGGATCGGTGGCCAAGCAATCGATGCGGACTGGCCCGAGCGGTTGGAGAGCTGGCGCGATTTCTATGCAGGTGGCTGATCTGCCGAACGCGGGCGCCGTGCCGACCGCGACCCACGTCCGTGATGATCGCTATGCCTGGTTCGTCACTGCCGCGCTGCTGCTGGGCTATACCTTCGCCTTCATCGATCGGCAGGTGCTGAACCTGCTGGTGGAGCCGATCCGCGCGGCGTTCGCGCTCGACGATACGCGCGTCAGCCTGCTGATCGGGGTCGCATTCGTGATCCCGTTCGCGCTGTTCGCGCCGATCGGCGGGCGGTTGGCCGATACCTGGCACCGGCGCAACCTGTGCGTTCTCGTGATCGGGCTATGGAGCCTGTTCACCATCGGCTGCGGATTGGCGGGCAGCTTCTGGCTGCTCTTCCTCGCGCGCGTCGGCGTCGGCGCGGCGGAAGCCTGCCTGATGCCGTCCGCCTGGTCGCTGATCGCCGATTATTTCAGCCGCGAGCGGCTGCCGCGTGCGATGAGCCTGTTCCTGCTCGGCCCCTATCTGGGCGGCGGGCTCGCGCTGATGCTGGGCGGCACCGTGATCAACGCGCTGGCGGTGGATGCGCCCGCGATCGCCGGCGGGCTGGCGCCCTGGCGGGTCACGTTCATCGTGGCGGGCCTGGTTGGCCTCGTGCCGCTGCTCACGATCCTGCTCGTCGTACGCGAACCGGCCCGCGCACAGGATGGCGCGAGTGCCGCCCCCGGTGCCGCCCCGCCGCTGCGCGAGGTGGCAGCCTTCTTTCTCCGCGAGCGCCGTTTCTACGGCGGCTTCTATGGTGGTATCTCGCTTCAGACGATCACCTTCTATGCGTTTCCGGCCTGGATCCCCACGCTGCTGGTACGCAAGTTCGATGTGTCGCTGGGCGCGATCGGGCTGCAATATGGCGCGGTGATGCTGCTGGCCGGCTGTTTCGGCGTGCTGTGCGCGCCGCTGATGGGCCGCTGGCTCGCGGCTCGCGGCTACCCCGACTATAATCTGCGGATCGGCATGATCGCCTGCATCCTGCTGGTGCCGCTGTGCGCGCTGTTGCCCTTCCTTCAAAGCTATGGCGCGGCGCTCTCCGTCTGCGCGCTTGTTACCTTTACCTGCAGCGTGCCGATGCCGATGGCGGGATCCGCATTGCAGACGGTGACGCCCAACCGGATGCGCGGTGTCGCGACGTCGCTCTACATGCTGGTCGTCTCGCTGATCGGCGTCGCGATCCCGCCGACGCTGATCGCGCTGCTGACCGACCATGTGTTTCGCGATCCCGCGGCGCTGGGCACATCGCTGGCGATCGTCTGCTGCGCATCGGCCGCTGCAGCGGCCTTCGTGTTGTGGCGCGCGTTGGTGGCCTATCGGTCGGCGCTGGCGAGGCTCTGATCGGGGATCGGCCGGCCGGTCAGGCTTTCGATCTCCGCGCGGATCAACTTGCGTTGCCGCTCCGCCGACCAGTCCGTGCGATCGATCGCGGCTTCTGTCGAAAGACCCTGGATCAGCGCCAGCAGCCGGCGCGCGGCGGCTTCGCAATCCAGCGCCGGATCGGCGTCGCCCTGCGCCACGCAATCGCTGAAGCGGACGCGGAACTGCTCGCGCGCCAGGATCACATTGGTGCGATATTCTTCGGCGAAGCGCTCGTCGCTGGTCGCCATCGCCGTGAAGACCAGTGCGATCGCCCACCCCTCCGCCTGCTCGTCGGTGGTGACCAGAAGCTCGTCGCAAAACTCCAGCAGCCGATCGATGCCGCCGCGCGGGATGGCCTTCCGTCGCGCCCGCGCCCGCTCGATATTCTCGCGATAGATGTGCAGCAGCAGCGCATTCTTGTCGGAGAAATAATAGGAGACGACCGCAGTGCTCGATCCTGCCGCTTCGGCGATGCTGCGCATCGAGACATTGTTGATGCCCGATCTGGCGATCAGCTTCCGGGTGAGCGCCGCCACCTCGCGGCGTTTGGCATCATGGTCGATGATCCGCGGCACATCCGTCTCCCCCGGCGTCAGAATTGGCGTTCGGGTATCCGGATGACAAGTCCGTCGATCGCATCGTCGATCGGGATCTGGCAGCTCAGCCGGCTCTCAGCGCGCCGCTCCGCCGCCACGCCCTCCAGCAGTTCGTCCTCAACCTCCGCCATCGCCGGCAGCCGATCGATCGGCCCGTCTTCGACATAGATATGGCAGGTGGCGCACGCCGCCGCGCCGCCGCATTCGGCCGCGATGCCGCGAATGTCGGCGTTCAGAGCCGCTTCCATCACGGTCTGACCGGCGTCGGCGGACAGTGGAACACGCGTGCCGTCCTTCTGGATCACCGTCAGCGTCGGCATCTCAACCCTCCACCAGTGTGATCGCCTTTTCAGGACAGGATTGCGCACCGAGTTCGGCCTGCTCCTCCTGGCCCGGCGGCACCACCGCGCCATCCGAGATGCAGAAGCCATCATCGTCGAGCTCGTAGAGATCGGGCGCCTTGATCGCGCAGAGCGCGTGCCCGGCGCAGATCGTGCGATCCACCTTGATCCGCATGCGTCTATCCTCCCGATCAGGCCGCTTGCGCCGGCGCGTCCCAGCGCAGCGGCACTTCAAGCGGCTGCCACACCAGCCCGCCCGAGGTACGCAGCGGCGCATCCTGCTCGAGCGTGAAACGCGGCACGCGCTTTACCCATTCCTCAAGGAACAGGCGCAGCTCGATCCGCGCGAGATGCGATCCGATGCAGCGATGCGCGCCCGATCCGAACACCAGATGCCCGCTCAGCTCGCGATCGAAATCGACACGCTCGGGGTCGCTCATCTGCTGATCATCCAGCCCGTAGATCTGCGGCATGAACACGATCCGGTCGCCCGGCTCGAAATGAACGCCGCGGAACTCGAAGGCGTGGGTGGCACCGCGCTCCATCATCGCCACGCCGTGGACGCGCATCAGCTCCTCGGATGCGGTGCCGATGAAGGCGGGATCGGCAGTCAGCCGCGCATAATGATCCGGGTTGCGGCCGAGGAACGCCATCACGAACGACAGCATCGCGGTGACCGTGTCGAGCCCACCCAGGAATACGAGGGTCGCCATGCCGATCAGCTCGTCATGATCGAGCGGGCGGCCTTTGAACTGCGCACGCACGATATCGCTGACGAGATCGGTGCCGGGGTTCCGGCGGCGTTCCTCGACGATATCGGTCAGGTAGGTCGCCAGTTCCTTCAGCCCGGCCTCGCGCTCCTGCTGGTCAGGGCTGTGGGTGTAGCGTTCGGCCATGGTGATCAACCGCCGGCGATCCGCCATCGGCGCCTCGACCATCTGCATGAAGATCGTGACCGAAAAATGCTCGGCGATGTCGTGGACGAATTCGCATTCGCCGCGATCCAGCACGGCATCGATCAACTCGGCCGATAGTTGGCGGATCTCCTCCTCGCGCCGGTTGACCGCAGCGGGCGAGAACCACGGGTTCAGGATCCGGCGGAACTCGGTATGTTCGGGCGGATCATATTGGTTGGGCACGGTGCGCGGCCACCGGTCCTTCGATCGGTTGAACCGCGGCTGCGCCGAGAAATCCTCGTAACGGCGCAGCATTTCGAGCGCGGGGGCGGCGCGCGGCACGAGCCAATGCCCGCCATTGCGCGGAGTCCAGAAGATTTCGGGCGCCTCGCGGTGGAGCTTCAGCACCTGGCGATGCGGTTCCGCCAACAGCTCGGGCGCGGCCAGGAAGTCGAAATCATATATCCGGTCGGCGGGCACATGCGGCGGCACCGGGCTGGCCAGGCTCATCGCTCACTCTCCTGATCACATTGTTGCGCCTTTTAATAACGCTGTTATTGTTCGGCCGTCAAACCGCAAGTTCGATGCGGAGCAGGAGAGGGCGCATGACCGAAGTGGAAACGCTGCTGGCGATCGAGGCAATCAAACAGCTCAAGGCGCGCTATTATCGCACGCTGGATACCAAGCAGTGGGACGAACTGGCCCAGGTGTTCGCCGAGGATGCGGTGTTCGATGCGCGCCAAGCGATGTCGAACGTGACGACCGATCCCGAAACCGCCCAGCGCTTCAGCGCCGAATGGTATAATGAGGGGCGCGCCAACATCATCGCCTTCATCCGCGATCGCACCGGCACCGCCTCCACCGTGCACCACGGCCATATGCCCGAGATCGAGATCATCGACGACACGAATGCGCGCGGCATCATCGCGATGGAGGACCAGAACCGCTATTTCGATGCCCACGGCCGGATGACGAGCCGGCTGCACGGCTGGGGCCATTATCATGAGGAATACACCAAGGCCGACGGGCAGTGGCGGATTCAGCGATCGCTGCTGACGCGGCTGCGCGTCGATCTCGAACTGTTCGACTGATCCCGCACGCGCGCGACGGCCATCGATCCGTTCGTCCCGAGCGCAGTCGAGGGACGCGCGTCAAACGGTGCGCGGCGTGTCTCGACTGCGCTCGACACAAGCGGGCGGGAAGGGCGCGCTACCCCGCGTCGTTGGCGACCACCGCTGCGCGATAGGCGTGACGGGCGGTCCACAGCAGGACCGCGCCGGTAAGCCCGCCGCCCAGCACCACGAGCGACACCGAGTCGCCGACCCGCGCGCGATCGGCGAAGCCATGTTCGGTCAGCGCGCCGATCAGCAGCGGCCCCAGGCCGGCACCGATCAGGCTGGAGAATAGCAGGTAGCAGGCGCCGAGCTGGCCGCGCAGCCCCGCCGGGCCCAGCAGCTGCATCGCCGCCGGCGTGATCGCGCCGTTCATGCCCTGCACGAATCCGTTGATCGAGACGAGCAGCAGGAACAGCGGCAGCGACGTCATCTGGAAGGCCAGCGCGCAGGCGCAGGCGCCGAAGGTGAGCGCAATCGCCATCATGCGGAACGCGATATCGGTCACGCCGCGGCGCATGAAGCGATCGGCGACGCCGCCGGCCACCAGCGATCCCGCCATCGCGCACGGGCCCACCGCGAACCCCAGCATCAGCCCGATCGAAAGCGTATCGAGCTCGAACCGGCGGCCCAGGAACAACGGCGCCCACGCGAACACCGAATAGGCGCACAACGCAGACAGCGAGGTGCCGACCAGATGCGACAGCACCGCGCGCGGGCGGCTGGCAACGAAGCGCAGCAGCGGAGCGATCAGCCCCTTGTCCGGATTCGGCGCTCCGCGTCGCACGGGTTCGGGCACCGCGAACATCAGCCAGGCCAGCACAATACCGGGAAGGCCGGCCAGCACGAACGCCACCTGCCACGGACGCAATGTGCCCAGCAGAGGTAGCGTCGTCGGAGCGCTCGCCAGGAATTGGATCAGCAATCCGCCGAGCGCGAACGACAGGCCGATGCCCAGCGACCCGCCGACCGTGAACACGCCGTTTGCAAGCGACAGCCGCGACGGCGGGAACAGATCGCGCAGCATCGAATAGACGGCAGGCACCAGCGCCGCCTCCGCAGTGCCCACGCCTACGCGCGCGATGAACAACGCCTCGAAGCTCTCCGCCAGCCCGCACGCGACGCAGCTGAGCGACCAGATCACGACGCCCGCGACCACGATGATGCGGCGGCGATAACGATCGATCAGCCAGCCCATGAAGAAGCCGGCAAAGGCATAGAGCAGCACGAACGAGAAACCGTTCAGCAGGCCGATCTGGACATCGTCGAGCTGCAGATCGGTCTGGATCGGGATCGCCATCAGCGACAGGATCTGCCGATCCAGGAAGGCGATCATGTAGAACAGCAGCAGGATGCCGACTGTGGACCAGGCGGTGGTGCGGGGCGGGTAGGGCAGGCCGACGCTCATTGCGCCAGCCCGAGCCGGGTGCCGAATGCGGTGCTGCCGATCGGGCAGCCGGTGATGCCGCCATCGATGGTCAGCACCTGGCCGGTGATCGCACGGCCGCCGCGCCCGGCGAGATAGGCGAAGCCTTCCGCGATATCCTCGGCCTCGACCACGGTGCCGAGCGGCGTGCGTTCGGCGGCGGTGCGGCGGACCTCGTCCAGGCTGCCGAACACGCTGCCAGTCATCGCGGTCGGCACGGTGCCGGGCGCGATCGCGTTGACGCGGATATTGTGCGGGGCCAGCTCCGACGCGGCCGATCGGGTGAGGCCGACCACGCCATGCTTGGCGGTGCTGTAGACGAGCGGGCCGAACGGGCCGAGCCCGGCGATGCTGGTGGTGGACAGGATCACGCCATCGCGCTGCGGCACCATGCGGCGCGCGGCATGCTTGATCCCATGGAAGACGGATCCGAGCAGGATCGCGATCGTCGCGTCCCATTCCGCGGCGCTGACCTCGCGCACGCCCGATTTCACGCCGACGACGCCGGCATTGTTGATCATCACGTCGATCCGTCCGTGGCGGGCGCAGGCGGCGTCGACCAACGCTTCGATATCCGCCTCGCGCGTCACGTCGGCATGGACATAATCGCCGCCCAGTTCGGCTGCCAGCGCGTGACCGGCCTCATCTTGGATGTCCGCCAGCATCAGCCGCGCATCGCTTTCGGCCAGCCTGCGCGCAGTCGCCGCCCCCAGACCGCCAGCCGCGCCAGTGATGACCACGACTTTGCCCGCCAGTCCCGACATCGCCTTCTCCTCCGGTCGCACGGCCTGTTCCAGCCTTGTCATCGCATCATTCGTTAGCGTCGGGCAGCCTCCATCGGCAAGTTTAATCCCAATGCTGTCATAATATCGATTTGACATGCTAATTATGCGGACATACCCGTATCGGCATGAATCACGGCTAACGTGACGTCAGGGAGAGGAACGATGGGCGGATTTGGCAGAACGATCTTTGGCGGCCTGCTTCTTGCATCGTCGGCGACAGCAGCGATCGCGCAGAGCACGCCGGGGCCATCGTCGGGCGTCGATCCGAGTGCGACCCCGACCGGCGTCGCGCAGGTCGAGCAGGCGCCGGCGGCCGCGGTGCGCGAAGGCGGGCTAGAAGAGATCGTTGTCACAGCGCGCAAGCGCGTCGAAAGCGCGCAGAACGTTCCTGTCGCGGTCACGGCGTTCACGCCGCAGCAGATCCAGCAATCCGATCTCACCAGTCTCGAAAAGGTCAGCGCCGTCACGCCGTCCTTCACGATCGCACGTTCCACCACCGGCTCGGGCGCGCAGATCAGCCTGCGCGGCATTGGGTCGGACGCGCGCTCGATCGGCCTGGAACAGTCGGTCGCGGTAATCGTGGACGGCGTCTATTATGGCCAGGGCCGGGTCATCAACGAAGGCTTCTTCGACCTCGCCGGACTGGAGATCCTGAAGGGCCCGCAGGCGTTGTTCTATGGCAAGAACGCCACGGCCGGCGTTGTCTCGCTGACGACGGCCAACCCCGGATCGCGACCCGAATATCTTGCCCGCGCCGGATATGAATTCAATGCGCAGCGCATCTATGGCGAGGCGATCGCCTCGTCGCCGCTGACAGAGACGCTGGGCCTGCGCGTCGCCTTCCGCGCATCCAAGATGTATGGCGGCTATGTCGAGAGCCGCGCGCCCGATATCACTTACACCACGCGCGACGTGGCGACCGGCATCGTCACCACCCGGGTCGCGCCGCGCACCACCAACGATCTGCCCGGAGAACGCGAATATCTCGGCCGCGTCACGCTGGCCTGGGAACCGACCGACCGGCTGAGCGTGACGGTCAAGGGCAGCATCACGCGCAACGACACCAAGGGGCCGGGCTGGAACAACCTGATCTTCTATTGCCCGCGCGGCGGCAACAGCGCGCTCAACCAGAGCATTCCCTGCCGCAAGACGTTTGTGACCTATCAGAACGACCTGCCCGACGATGTGGGCGCGAGCCTGCCCTATTCGGACGATGGCGCGCTGTTCATGAACTACAAGTCGGACAATCTGACCGGCACCGTGAACTATGATCTCGGGGCGATCACGATCACGTCGGTTTCCAACTATAATCGCTCGCGGCTGAAATTCCTGCTGGATGGCGATTATCAGGCCGGCCAGACCCAGACGACCGCGACCGAACGGTCCACCTTCCGCGCGATATCGAACGAGACCCGGATTCTTTCGGACTTCGATGGTCCGGTAAACTTCCTGCTCGGCGGATATTACCAGGATACGCATCGCTGGTTCAATCAGCTGGTGCCGACGGGCAATGTCGAGAATAGCGCGGCGCCCGAAGGCAACCGCTTCGTCGGCTTCTCGAAACTGTCGACGACCGATGGCGAGACCCTGTCCGCCTATGGCCAGCTGATCTGGAAAGTGGTGCCGCAGGTCGAGGTTACCGGCGGTGTGCGCTATATTCATGAGACCAAGGACAGCGCCTTCGTCCAGCCCTATGTCCATCCGAACCTGGCTGCGCTCTATCCCGCCGGGCGGGTGGTGACGGCCGATCAGACGTTCGAAAACTGGTCCCCCGAAGCCACCATCACCTATCGCCCGACCGATAATCTGACGGTCTACGCGGCCTACAAGACGGCCTATAAGTCCGGTGGCTTCTCGAACAGCACGACGCTCACCAACGGCGCACGTGACAGCGATCTGGCGTTCGCGCCGGAGAAGGCGCGCGGGTTCGAAGGCGGTATCAAGGGCACGGTCCTCGATCGCCAGCTGCGCTTCGACCTCACAGTCTACAATTACAAGTTCACCAACCTCCAGGTCGAATTCTTCAACGCCGCCACCTTCGCGCAGATCTCGACCAATGCCGGCAGTGCGCGCACGACCGGTGTCGAGCTGCAGGCCGAATTCGCGCCGCGGGGGCTGGATGGGCTCACGATGCGTGGCTCGATCAACTACAACAAGGCGCGCTACCTGACCTTCATCGCGCCCTGCTATGCCGGGCAGACCCCGACCGCGGGCTGCAACACCATCTTCCTGGGCGGCGTCGGCCAGGATCTCAGCGGCGTCGAAACCTCGGTCGCGCCGCGCTGGACGGGGGCGCTGGGCGCATCCTATCTGGCGCCGGTCAGCGGTGGCATGTCGTTCGGCGCCTCGATCGATGCGCGCTATTCTGACGATTATCTGGGCAGCCCGCTCGGCAATCCGTTCACCCGCCAGCCATCCTATGTGACGCTCGATGCAACCGCGCGGTTGCTGTTCGATGACGAGCGGTTCGAACTGGCGCTGATCGGCAAGAACCTCACCAACAAATATATCTTCACCGGCGCGGTCGATGCCCCATCGACCGGTAGCGGTACCGGCACCGCCGCCGGTGTCGTCGCCGATCAGCGCGGCTATGTGAGCCCGCCGCGGACGGTGCAGGCGCAGTTGACCTACCGCTTCTGATCTATTCCAGCTTCCCGAGCCTCCCTGCGGGCTCCGGCTTAACCGGCCGGAGCCCGGTTTTTTATCCGCCGTCGGCGGGCGGCATCGGCAGCGAAGCCAGCACCGATCGCCCGAGCCCGCCATCGACCAGCAACTGCTGCCCGGTCACATAGCGCGCGGCATCCGAACCCAGGAACAGGACCACGTCGGCGATCTCGGCCGGCGTGCCCAGCGTAGCCAGCGGCACCATCCGCCGCCGTGCGTCGACCACTTCGGGATGCGCCGCACCGGCGGTCGCCATGCCACCATCGATCATGCCGGGCGCGACCGCGTTCACGCGGATGCCATGGGCCGCCCATTCCAGCGCCATCACCTGGGTAAGATTGAACAGTGCCGCTTTCGATGGGCCATAGGCGCCGCCGCCGACATTGGCCTGCACCGCGGCGATCGAGCTGACATTGACGACCGCGCCGCCGCCGCGCCGGATCATGCCGGGGACGACCGCGCGCGACACGATCAGTGCGCCGATCAGGTTGATCTCCATCACCGCGCGGAAATCCGCCACCGGCTGATCCAGCAGGCTGCCCTTGCGCACGATTCCGGCATTGTTGACCAGCAGGTCGGGCGCGTCACCGAATGCCGCGATCGCGGATGCGACGGCTGCTTCGTCAGTGATGTCGGCAACCAGCGGCACCGATCCGGCGATCCCGCGCGCCGCCGCCTCGGTTGCCTCCGCCTCGCGGTCGAGCAGTCCAACCCGGTAGCCCGCTGCGGCCAGCGCCGCACAGGTCGCGATCCCGATGCCGCCGGCCGCGCCGGTCACGATTGCGCTTTTCATCGGATCGCTCCTCGGGCGCGGATCATGCGCTGCGTGCGTGGCGACTGTTGTCGCCGGTGAACTCGATCCGGATTTCCAGCGACTTGACCGCCCACCCCTCTTCACGCCGCGCGAATTGCCAGTGATAGCGGCCCGCGGTGATCGGCTGTAGCGGGAAATCGTCGAGCGCCTGCACCACCAGGAAAGTGCAGCGCGCGGTCGCCATATTCCCGTCGATATCGGTGATCAGGTTGGTCGCGATATGGCGCACCCGGCTCACCCCGTCATAGCGGATCACGGCACCGTCGAAGAAGCCGGCCACCGCCTCCCGCCCAGTTGCCTCCGCCGCCAAAGCGCCGCCCTTATCGAAAACTCGAAAGCTGCCGTCTACGAAAAGCGTTCCAAGCGCCTCGAACCGGCCTTCGTCGACCGCTTCGGCATAACCATACACGATCCGCGCAATATCTTCGTTCATGAGGCCTCTCCACTCACAATTTTCGAACGATATTACGCCCTGCGGCGTACAAAAATATACATGCACGATTGCTTTTTTGTTGGGGGCTTTTATCCTGGGCCGATCGGTAATCCGAATGATCGGGTGCCGCCTTTTGGGGGAGAGGGTGATGAGGAAATTGATTGGCTCGGCGCGCGTCGGCGGGCTGACGCTGGCCTGGGCGATGGCGAGCGCGGCTTGGGGCCAGACGCCGCCGGCCGATGTGCCGCAGCAGAGCCCTTCCGCCACCAACGATGCGCTGGCTTCGACCGCGCCGGAAGCGGCCAGCGAAGGCGGCCTGGCGGAAATCGTGGTCACTGCCACCCGGCGCGATACCAATCTGCAGACCACCCCGGTCGCGGTCTCCGCGGTCGATAGTTCGCTGATCCGGCAGGCCGCGCCGCGCGACCTGGGCGATCTATCCACCTTCGTGCCGAACTTCTCGGCCGCCAAGATCACTGGCTTCAACGCCGCGTCGTTCGCGCTGCGCGGCGTGAGCGTCAACAACATCATCGTCTATTTCGAGGCGCCTGTCGGCGTGCTCGTCGATGATTTCGTCGTCTCTTCCGTGCAGACACAGCTGCTCGATACGTTCGATATCGCACAGGTCGAAGTGCTGCGCGGGCCACAGGGCACGCTGTTCGGCAAGAACACCACCGGCGGCGCCGTCACCGTGCGCACCAAGCTGCCCGATCTGAACGATTTCAGCCTGGAAGGGCGCGGCACCTATGGCCGCTTCAACACCTATCAGGCGCAGGGTGCGGTCGATCTGCCGATCATCGCCGGCGAGCTCGGCCTGCGGTTGGTCGGCAGTTACCAGAAGTCCGACGGCTTCGCGCGCAATGGCTATTGCTATGGCCCGATCACCGATTTCGCGGGGACGAAGTGGAACGGCCTCGCCGGCTGCGGCGATGGCCGCCGGATCGCCGGGCAGGATGTATTCTCCGGCCGCGCCAAGCTGCTGTGGGAGCCGACCGACGGTGCTTCCATCCTGGCGCAGTACGAGATCATCCGCGACCGCTCCGGCCCCGCCGCCGCGATCGAGGATACGCCGACCACGCCTGGTTTCCTGTTCAACCTGCTCAACATCGGCGGGCAGCGCACCAACACCGGCGATCCGCTCGACCGCCACGGCCTTACCTTCCGCGAGGATGTCTACCAGCGTGGCAGCCGCTCGCGCGTCGATGTCGACGGTCTCTATCTGAACGCCAATTTCGAGGTCGGGCCCGGCACCTTCACCAGCGTGACCGGCTATCGCGACCAGCGCTCGCGTCTCGCGCAGTCCACGACGGGGCAGGGTGCGATCACCGCGCCGGATGGCGAGATCCTCTCGCTGTTCGACATCAACCGGTCGGACGATCGCAAGACCTTCCAGCAGGAAATGCGCTACGCCTCCGATTTCGACGGTCCGTTCGATTTCGTCGGCGGCGTCTTCTACCAGCATGAGGAAGTCAATTTCTGCGTGGCGCAGGTGCTGGGCTTCCTCGATCTGACCGGGGGCACCACCCCTTATGGTTCGTTCAACCAGAACCCCTATGTGCTGTGTTCCGACCAGCGTGCGGATTCGACCGCTGTGTTCGCGGAAGGCACGTTCAAGATCAGCGATCGGCTGACGCTGACGGCGGGCGGGCGCTACAGCTGGGAAGACAAGCGCTGGCGCGGACGCCAGCAGAGCTTCGTGCAGGATATCGCGGGCAACCCGAACACCACGTGGCGCGATGTGCCGCTGCTCGAGCTCGGCGACTTCAACCGCTTCCCGACCGGCGTCGTCACGAATTCGGCCAGTTTCAAGGAGCCAACCTGGCGGATCAGCCTGAGCTACGAGTTCACCGACGACATCTTCGGCTACGCCACTTATTCGCGCGGCTTCAAGGGTGGCGGCTATAACGACCAGATCGGGTCGTTCGCGCCGTTCGGCAACAATCTCGCGGCGTTCAATTCGGCCGCCGACCCCACCCGGCCGGAAACCGCCGACAGCTATGAAGCCGGCGTCAAGACCGAGCTGCTGGATCGCAAGCTGCGTTTCAACCTCACAGGCTTCTACGTGAAGTATGACGACCTGCAGAAGCAGATCGTGACGCCGCTGACGGTGAACGGCCAGACCTTCCAGGTCACGCGCTTCTTCAATGCCGCCTCGGCGGAAGTGAAGGGCATCGAGGCGGAATTGACCGCGTTGCCGATCGAAGGGCTCACGATCCGTGCGAACCTCGGTTACCAGGATGCGAAGTACAACGAATATGTGACGCCGATCCCGGCCGGTTATGATCTGGCCACAGCGCCGCTCGATCGTGCACCGAAATGGCAGTGGGCGACCGATGCGACCTATGAACTGCCGCTCAGCGACACCGGCCGGTTCCAGATCAACGGCAACGCGTCCTACACCGGCCGCAACCTGTTCTCGCAGTCGATCACGTCGCCGGACGAGAATGCCTATCTGGAGGCTCGCACGCTGTTCAACGCGTCGGTCGGCTTCGTGTCCGCGGATGATCGCTATTCGCTGCGCCTGATCGGCCGCAACCTGTCCGACAAGCGCTACCGCGTCAGTCAGCTGGTAGTCGGCGGCCTCTGGACCTTCTCCAACTATGGCCCGCCGCGCACCTGGGCGATCGAGGCCGGCTTCAAGTTCTGATCGGAGGGCGCATGCGCCATTACAGCGACGAGCAGCTCGATGGCTTCGCGACGCCGCTGTCGATCCATCTCGAAAGGGCCGCGGCAGCACGGGACCGCGGCCCGATCGACTGGATCGCCGACCAGATGGAGCAGGAATGCACCGTCATCTACGACAGCTATCTGCAGTGGACCGCGCTCTTGCAGAGCTTCATCGTAGCGCAGGCCGGGCTGGCCGCGCACGACGAGGCGCTGCGCGAGCAGGGCAGCTTCGCCTTCCGCGAATTCGTCGAACAGTATCGCGGGCTCGACTTCCGCGCGCGAGCCGAGAAGCTGGCGCAGCGGCTGCGCGCGTCCGGCAGCCGGTTCGAGGTCGAGGAGGATGACGATGCTCTGCGCTTCGTGCTGCCGCGCTGGGGCGCCGCTCGGCTGAACCTGCCGGCCGCGCCGCGCCGCACCGATGGCCGCCGGATCGATGTCGCCAGCTACGGCGCCTACGCTCCGCCAATCGATTTCGCCCGGCTGGGCGCGGAGCGGTCATTGACCGGCGGTACTGCCGATCTGCCATGCTTCCTGGCGACCGAGCATCTGTTCCTGGAAGCCCTGGCGATCGACATGCTGGGCGCGTCGATCGCATCGATCGTGATGCCCGACGGCCCAGATGGCACCATCCTGCTCGAAATGCCGAAGTCGGGCCGCTATCCCGACACGCTCTACACCCGGCTCGGCTTCGCCGCCCCTGCCGATCCGCTGGCCCCGATCGCGCATGGCGCGATCTTCGACGATGCCGCACGCGATCGGCTGGCGACCCCGCTCTCCATCCAGGTCCGCGAGGCCACGGTAGCGGGCGATTGGAACCGGCTGACTGTGATCGCTGCCGGCATGGACGAGGAACTGGTGATCGCCAAGGATCCGCTCGGCATCCTGATCAACGGTCTGCTCAGCTGGATCGCGCGTCATCTGGGCGAGGCGGCCGCGGTCGCCGCGCTGGAGAAAACGGCGGATTATGTGATGTCGCCCTACCTTGAATGGGTTGCGGGCGTCTCGCCAGTCGACGCCATTCCGATGTGGGCGATGGTCTGGCGCGCGCACGGATCGACGATGTGGATCGAGGAGGAAGCGGACCGGTTCGTGTTCCGTGGTCGGCCCCTCGGCGCCTGCGCGCGCATGTCGGCCTCGCGCTATCAGCCGCGCGTCGAACGGATTTCCCCGAGCCGGGTCCGTTATCCCACCTTCGGATCGACGCAGGCGCCGATGTGCGCGCATCTGCTGCGCGATCCGCATCCGGTGAACCACTACACCCCCGGCTTCCCGGTCTATTCCGCGCACTGCACGATGCTGCACGAAATCTTCCCGATCGATCGGATCGGTCGCCCACTCTGGGTCGAGGTCCATGCGCTCGACGATCCCGACGGCGAGACGGTCCACTATCATTACAAGGATCCCGCCGCCTGGCCGGAGCGCTTCTATGCGCAGGTCGGGCGTGAGAAGCGGACGATCGCATGAGGCAGGCATATCCATGCTGACGATCGAGGATCGCATCGCCCGGATCGAGGACCGCGATCAGATCCGTGCGCTGATCGCACTTTATGCGCATGGGCTAGACCTGCCGGATCGTGCGACGTTCGTCTCCGTGTGGGCGCCCGATGCCATCTACAAGGTGGATGATCCGTTCGGAGAGACGGTCGGCGTGGAAGCGATCGGCGCCGCCTGGGACGCCTTCCAGCGGCTGTTCCCCTACATGTATCATCACACGATGAACATCGTGATCGACGGCCCCGATGGCGACGCTGCATCGGCGACCAGTTTCGCCTTCATCACCGGATCCGATCGCGCGGGCACGCCATGGACTGCGTCCTGCACCTATTTCGACGAATTCGCACGGATCGACGGCCGCTGGCTGTTCACGCGGCGCTATGACCAGGTGAATTACATGGTTCCCTGGCTGCAACCGCACGACGGCCTGAACGGGGAGACGCGTGTGTATATGACGCCCGAGCGCGTCTCCCATCTCCTGTCGCTGGCCTGATCGCGCGGACGCGGCGATCAGTTCAGTTCGGCCAGCGCGGCGGGCTCGTGGATCGGACAGCGGTTGAAATCGGCGCGGTAATCGGCCGAGAATTTGTAGGTTGGCTGGCGGACCCGGTTCACCCCGCCCAGCGGCTGGTGCGCGGCCAACCCATGCCATGGGCTGAACGACAGCCGATCCTCGGTCTGCTCGCTCGTGCCCGGCGTCCAGCCGGTCTGTGGCGGAACTTCCAGCGTGGCGACGGTGCGGAACGGGCTTGCCGCCTCGTCCCATACGACGCTGGCATCCTCGATCGGCATCGCCTCCAGATCGGTGCACAGCTGTACGCGCAGTTCCCAGGTACCACCCTGTTCGGCCAGCAACTCGTTCACTGCTTCGCGGATCGCATCCGGCCGACCGGTCGCGTTGATCGTCTCGTCGGCGAAATCGCGGATCGCCGATACCGGCACCAGCGAGAATTTGGCGATGAAATCGCCATAGCGATATGCGGTCTGGCTGAAATAGGTCGCACCGAGCGGGTGGACCGGCTTGGCGCCGCCCAGCGTCTTGAACAGCGTCGATTCAGCGCCAACGGCTTCGAGCGCCGCCTCCGCCCCGCGCAGCACGGTGGACAACAGCTTCTTGGCGCCTTCCGCCTTGTCGGTCGTTGCTGCCAGCTGTTTCAGATTGCCCAGGAACGCTTTAGGGTCGGGCGCGGCGAAGGCTGGCGCGTTGGCCATCACGAAATCTTGCGTGCTGCCGTCGGCGCCCGGCAGGCGCTCACCCTCCACGCCAATCACCTTGATCGCCATGCCACGCGGCAACGAGATCGAATCGTCCAATATGTCGCCCGCATTCGTCGAAATTCGCAGGATCGCCTCGTAGCGACCGGGCCGGGCGAACAACCCCTGGGCCAGTTCCGTCGGCAGATCGTCCGCCACCGTCAGCGTCCCGCGCGCCAGGCCATGGCCCTTGGCGTGCACCGACCGCACGGCATGTCCATAGTCCTGCGACGTCGTGTCGAGGATATGCTTGAACTGTTCCTCCAATGCCGCCACGGTTTCCGCCTCGTCGGGTGCCGGGCTCTCGACGGTTGGGGAATAGCGCATCGGTGCCATGTCGGTCCTTTCGTCCATTGGACGTTCTGAACCAATGACTTGCGCCGCCGTTCCGGCATTATGACCGGCGATGGTTCGGACGGCGTAGAGGCAGACGAGGGCAGCATGGCGCGACAGAAATCAAACGAGCCTGAGGTTCGCCCGTTCAAGGGCCCGGCCGGCGGCTGGGGCTCGGTGCGTTCGCTGGCGGATATCATCCCACGCGAAGCCGGCGGTCCGGAAACGCTGCGCGAACTGACCCGTCAGAACAAGCCGGATGGGTTCGCCTGCACCAGCTGCGCCTGGCCGAAGCCCGCCGATCATCACCCGGCCGAATTCTGCGAGGAAGGCGCCAAGGCAACGGCCTGGGAACTGACCAGCCACCGCACCACGCCCGAGTTCTTTCAGCGCCACAGCCTGACCGAACTGCGCGGCTGGACCGACTACGCGCTGGAGGAACATGGCCGGCTGACGCATCCGCTGCGGTACGATGCCGCTACCGATCGCTATGCCGCCTGTTCCTGGGATGAGGCGTTCGACGGCATTGCCGCTGCGCTGAAGCCGCACGATCCGAAATCGGTGGTGTTCTACGCCTCGGGCCGGGCCAGCCTGGAGACGTCGTATATGTATGCGCTGATGGCGCGCATGTTCGGCAACCAGAACCTGCCCGACAGTTCCAACATGTGCCATGAATCCACCTCGGTCGGGTTGAAGGCGGCGATCGGCGTGCCGGTCGGCACCACCCGCCTGCAGGATTTCGAACGGTGCGACGCGATCCTGATCTTCGGCCAGAATGCGGGATCCAATGCCCCGCGCATGCTGCACAACCTGCGCGCCTGCGCGAAACGCGGCGTGCCCATCGTCAGCTTCAATCCGCTGCGCGAACGCGGGCTCGAACGCTTTACGGATCCACAGAACCCGATCGAGATGGCGACGCTGGCCGAAACGCGGATCTCGTCGCGCTATCACCAGCTACGCGCGGGCAGCGATATCGCAGCGATCATGGGGATCGCGAAGCTGCTGGTCGAATGGCATGACAAAGCCGTGGCGGCTGGCGAGCCGCCGGTGCTGGATACCGAATTCATCGCCACCCACACGCACGGTATCGAGCCTTTCCTGGCAGCCGTCCGTGCGGCAGACTGGGCCGCGATCGAAACGGAGACGGGGCTGAGCCGCGCCGATCTCGAGCCCACCGCGCGCATCTATGCGCGCGCCAAGGCGGTGATGGCGATCTACGGCATGGGGCTGACCCAGCATGTGAAGGGCGTCGAAAATGTCCGGATGCTGGTGAACCTGCTGCTGCTGCGCGGGAATATCGGCAAGCCGGGGGCGGGGCCCAATCCGGTCCGCGGCCATTCCAACGTACAGGGCCAGCGGACGGTGGGCATCACCGAGAAGACCGAGCTTGTGCCGGTGGATCGGCTGGAAGCGCAATATGGCTTCACCGCCCCGCGCGAGAAGGGGCTCGATACGGTCGAAAGCTGCCGCGGCATCATCGACGGATCGGTGCGCGCCTTCATTGGCCTGGGCGGCAATTTCCTGCGCGCTGTGCCCGAAACGGGCGCGATGGAGGCGGCGTGGCCCAACCTCGATCTATCGGTCCAGATCGCCACCAAGCTCAACCGCAACCATCTGTTCGCGGCGCGCCATACCTATCTGCTGCCCTGTCTGGGCCGGATCGAGCGCGACGTGCAGGCAAGCGGTGAACAGGCGGTGTCGGTCGAGGATTCGACGAGCTGCATCCACGGATCGCGCGGCAAGGCGACGCCGGCGAGCCCGCACCTTCTGTCCGAACCCGCGATCGTGGCGGCGATCGCCAAGCGTATCCTGCCCGCGAACGAGCGGATCGATTGGGATGCGTGGGCGGGCGATTATGCGCTGGTCCGCGATGCAATCGAGCAGACCTATCCGGAGATCTTCAAGGATTTCAACCGACGGCTGTTCACCCCCGGCGGCTTCTGGAAAGGCAACAAGGCCGCTGAGCGGATCTGGCTGACGGAGAGCGGCAAGGCCGAGTTTCTGGTTCCGAGCGGCCTGTCCGCGACCGGATTCTCGGATGCTGACGGGCGCTTCCGGCTGATGACGATGCGCTCGAACGATCAGTTCAACACGACCGTCTACGGCTATCATGATCGCTTCCGCGGTGTGAAGGGAACGCGCGACATCCTGTTCATGAACAAGGCGGATATTGCCGCCGGCGGATTTGCCGAAGGCCAGCTGGTCGCACTCGAGAGCGACGCCGGCGATGGTATCGTCCGGCGCCGCGAAGGACTGATCGTCACGCCCTATTCAGTGCCGCGCGGCTGCCTCGGCGCCTATTATCCGGAAGCCAATGTGCTGATGCCGGTCGAGCATCATGCCGAAGAGAGCCACGTCCCCGCGGCGAAGTCGGTGCCGGTGCGGATCGTCGCCTGATCGGGGTGGGCGCGGGCGTTCGCGTTATCGCTTCACCAGCCCCTCGATCGTCGCCGTCGCGGGATGGTGGCGGTCGAGATGCTTGCGGATGATCCGCATGTTGCGGGTGTTCGATCGGAACGCGAAATCGAAGATGTCGCCGACCAGCGGGATCGCGCCGATCGCCGCGTCGAAGCCGACATTGCCGGCCATCCGCGCCAGCTGAACCTTGGACATGCCCAGATTGCGGGCTTCCCAGATCAGCCATGCGCCCATCGCAGCCGATGCGATGTCGCCGGCGACGGGCACCAGCCCCATCAGCGAGTCCAGCCCGACCGGGCGGTTGATGCCCGGCACCACGAACAGCCGCTCGAGCAGCGTTTCCATCGCCTCGATCCGCTTGCGCACCGCTGCCGGGTCGCGGCCGACCTTGGGCATGGCGGCGGTCATTCGATCGATCTGTTCCTGGCTGATGCGCATCTCGGTCGGGTCTCCTCGCGCCCGATATAGGATGCCTGGCGCCGCCGCGCATCGGGCTCGTCAATCGGTCCTGTCCTACAGCATGGCGGATCGGTTATGATCCCGACAGGCTCTTTCTCATCGCGAATCCTCCATGGCTCGGCTGTCGTGCGATGGAACCACAGGCGCGCACAAGCACTGCTTTCGCTGCTTTTGGCGGCTTAGCGGCCGCCATTCTCGCGCAGATGGATCAGCGGATGCGCGGCGCGTGGATTGTCGCGCCAGCCATCCAGGCCCGGTGCCACCAGCGACCAGCGCAGCGGCTGGGCCAGCGCGATGAACGGCACCAGATCGGAAAGCCGCGCCTCTGCCTCGCGCAGCCAACGCGCACGCTCCTCCAGCGTCGGCGCGGCATGCGCGGCGTCCAGCGCAAGGTCGCTCTGCTCGCTGCAGATCGGGCTGTCGCCGCAGCGAAACCGACTCAGCCACCAGCTTGCGCCGTCGCCGGGGGCGACGCTGTCGATCAACCGCAAGTCGGCCCGCGCGCCGGTAGGCACCGCCACTGCCTCCACGCCGATCCGCGACCAGTCCTGCCGGATCAGCGCGAACAGCAGCCGGGCGCCGGGTCCCGCCGGCATCGCCACGCGCAGCGGTGCGGGCGGCTCCGCCGCCGCCGCCCGCCAGACCGCGACCTGCGCCTTGGCGCGATCGGCGCGCGCAACCAGGTCCAGCGGCAGCCAGCCCGGCTGGGTCGGCGTTGCGATCTCGGCGGTGCCGGCCGGCACCAGCGCGGTCTCGATCCGCCATTCGCGCGCACCGAACAGCGTGGCAATGCGCTGCCGATCGATCGCCATCGCCAGCGCCGCGCGGTTCTCGGCCGCCTGCAGGAACGGTGGTGTGGCCACCACCTCCAGCCCGAACAGCCCCACCGCCGGATCGAAATGCAGCTGGCGCGGCCGCGGCCCGGCCGCCCGCGCGATCGCGAGATCAGCAAAGGTGCCGCCGGTCACGACCCCGCCGCCGCCGTCCCGGAACCGCGCAACCGCCAGCGCGGCCTTCTCGCCGCGCAAGACGATCTCCTGCCGGCGCCGCGCATCCTCGTCGATCGGCTCGGCTTTGTCCGGTAGCAGCGGCGTCAGGCGCAGCAGATCGCGGCCCCGCTCGGCGATGGTGAGCGGCCCCGATCCGCCATCGGGTCCGATCAGCGCCAGCGCCGGCTGGGCCAGCAGTTGCAGCAGTTCGGGCCGCGGCGCGCTCAGGCGGATCTCGAGAATCTCCGGGGTGACGGCCACCACCTCGGCAATCGCGCCCAGCACCGGCTTCAGCGGATTGCGGCTGGTCGGCCCGATCGCGGCGCGCAGCCGGCGCGCGGCCACCTCGGCATCGATCGGCAGCCCATCCGCCAGCCGGAAGGTGTAAAACAGGCCATCGTCCGACACGTCCCAGCGGATCGCCAGCCCGGGCTCCACCTGGCCGGCTCCATCCAGCCGCACCAGCCCCTGTGCCACCGTCGCCAGCAGGACCGCGGTGGGGCGGTCATAGGGCTTCTGGCTTGGATCGATGATCGCCGGCGGTCGTCCAATCACGCTCACCGTCACCGGCTCGTCGGGATCGATCTTGGCATCACAGGCGGTCAGCAGCAGCAGCAGCGCGGTCAGGCAGGTCCGGCGGATCATGATGGGATCGCCAACGTCCGGCTCGGATGAATGTTCGCGGCATTGTCCTGCCAGCCGCGCACGCGTGGCGCCACCAGCGCCCGGCTGACGTAATAATAGATCGGCAGGATCGGGGCCTCAGCCAGCAGGCGCGCTTCCGCCGCGCGCATCAGTCTTGCGCGGCGCACCGGATCCGCCTCTGCCGATGCGCGGTCCAGCGCCGCATCATAGACCGGGTCGGCGAAGCCCGAATAATTTATCGCGCCGGCATCGGATCGGTGGACGGCCAGGAAATTTTCCGGTGCGGACAAATCGGCGATCCAGCCAGATCGCGCCAGCGCGAAATCGTGGCGGCGCAGGCTGGCGAAATGGAGTGATGCCTCGCTGTTCAGCAAGCGGGCCGTCACACCCAGCGGCTTCCACATCGCGGCCAGCGCGATCGCCACCCGGCGATGATCGGTATCGCTGTTGAACCGGATCTCGAAGTCCAGCGGCCGGTCCGGACCATAACCTGCCTCGGTAAGCAATACGCGGGCCGCGCGCAGCCGACGGTCCGCCGGCCAGTTCGCCCAGGCCGGTCGAAAGTCGGGCAGGCCGGCAATCCCCGGCGGCAGCACGCCCCAGGCCGGCGGCGTGCCGATCTCCATCAGCGGGCCGGCGATCCAGCGCCGGTCGACCGCTAGGCTCAGCGCGCGGCGGACGCGGGCATCGTCGAACGGCGGCCGGCGGGTATTGAACGCGAAATAATATGCCCCGCGATAGGGCGCGGTACGGGCTGCACCGGGCATCCGTTCGGCGATCCAGCGGGTACGTGTCGCCGGATATTCTCCACCGATGTCGGCCGCGCCGCCGGCGAAGATGCGCAGGCCCGTCAGCCGATCCGTCACGGGCCGCCACTCCACGCTTCGCGCTGCCGGTAATCCGCCGTGCCAGCGCGGATTGGCCGCCAGCCGGATCGCATCGTTCAGCGTCCAGCGTGTCAGCCGATAGGCGCCCGACGTCACCAGCGGGCGCTCGGCGGTCCAGCCCGCGCCGGCGGCTGCGATCCGGTGGAGCGGGATTGCCGACATCGCAGGGTGCGCCATCAACTCGGGCAATTGCGGGAATGGATGCAGCAGCTGCACGACGACGACATCCCCGTCCACCTCGATCGCGCGGATCGCCTCGAACAGCGATGCGGTGGGCGATCCCGTCGCCGGATCACGCAGCCGCGCCAGCAGTGCCGGGAACAGCGCGGGCCGGATCGGCGCGCCATCCGAAAAGCGCAGGCCGGACCGCAGCGGAAACCGCCAGCTCAGGCCGTCGGCGGAGGCCTGCCAGCCGCGCGCCAGCCCAGGCTCGATCCTTCCGCCCCCGTCGAACCGGGTGAGCCCTTCAAACTGGTCGGTCGCGATGCGCAGCGATGCCAGGTCGGATACGGTCTGCGGATCGAGCCCCTTCACTTCGTCGTCGGCGATCCGCACCAGCACGCCGGCTGGCCGGGCCCGCTCACGATGATCACCGCCGCAACCGGCAACGGCGAGAAGGGGAAGAAGGTACGCGAACCGCATCACCGCCTATGTAGCGCCCCGGCCCGGCATGGCCCAGCAGCGATCTATTCGGCTGGCGTTTCGGCCTTCTTTTTGGCGGCCTCAGCCTGCTCGGCCGCGTCGAGCTCCGCCAGCGCGGCCGGGCCGGTCTTGCCGGCGGCGAGCTTGGAGACCAGGATCGCGGCCGGATTGCTCTCTGCCGACAGATGGGGATCATAGGCCAGCGGCACCAATGCCATCCGCGCCATGTCCGGCCGCGCATCGACCAGGAATTGACGAGCGACCAGCCAGCGCAGATCGCGATCCTCGGGCGATAGCGTGAAGGCGCGCTCGAGCCCGCGGACCGCATTCACGGTCGGCTTCTGCCCGGCGGCGGCGAAGCTCTGGTAGAAGAGCAGCAGCGGTTCGGCATTGTTCGGATCGATCTTGTTGGCTTTGAGATACCAGCTGCGCGCCTCCTTCCAGGCTGCCGGATCGGTCGTCTTCAGCTTGGCTGCCCGATCGACGAGAACGCGTCCCTTGTAGAGATGCGCGCGCAGGGCGGTCGGGCTGGCGGCGATCGCGCGCTCGGCCGCGGCCAG
Source organism: Sphingomonas canaveralia (assembly GCF_047238125.1). Taxonomy (NCBI): domain Bacteria; kingdom Pseudomonadati; phylum Pseudomonadota; class Alphaproteobacteria; order Sphingomonadales; family Sphingomonadaceae; genus Sphingomonas; species Sphingomonas canaveralia. The sequence continues at coordinate 1,510,434 of NZ_JBDFMH010000001.1, read as the reverse complement.
GGCGGCATCGAGCTGGTCGGCATCATATTCGGCCTCGGCCAGCGCGGTCTGCGGGGCGGCATCGGCCGGGAAGGGCGCGGCGCGGCGGCGGGCCTCGCGCACGACAGTTTCGGCGGATTTTTCGTTCACCCCGCGCTGGGATCGCATCCGCACCGGCATCAGCGCGGCTTCACCCTCGCTCAGCGAACGGATCGCGATCGGCCCTGGCTTCAGCGCGGAAGCGCGGATCGTCCATCCGGCGAACTTGCCCATCTTGTAACGATCGAGCGTCTTGTCGAGCGCATCGAGATCGCCGAACGCAGTCGTAGCTGCGGCCAGCGGCGCGGTGCCGGCCGACAAGGCACGCAGGTAGCGGTCAAGCTGACTGGTCCGCGCACTGTCTGTCAGCAGATAATGGGTCAGCAGCCAGCCGCGGCCGTAGATCGCTTCCACTTCCAGGCCGTTCAGCCGATCCTGGGTCGGCACCAGCAGCCGCTTGGCCGGCATCGGGTTGCCCTGCGCCAGCAGACCATAGGCGCGATACAGCGGCGGAGCGCCGAACGTGACGCCGCCATCCTTTTCGAAGCGGGCGGTGCCGTTGAACTCGGCGAATCCTTCCGCGAACCAGGCCGGGTAGGCGCCGGCAAAATGCTGGAACATGAAGTGGTGGGTATATTCGTGCAGCAGCACGGTTTGGGCGGCCAGATCCCACTTGCTGCTGAAGCCTGATCGTCGCGGCGTGTAGGCGAGCGACCCGCCGACGCGCGGCACGTAAAAGCCGGCGACCTGCGCGCATGAGCGCGCGCGCCCGCAGAGCCGTGAGACATCGTCCACGCTATCGACCACAAAGATGGTGAGGCGGTTCGATTTGAGTCCAGGATCGCTCTTCAGCGTGCGGATCGCGCGCAGGCTGCCGTCGAACCGCTCCAGCCGGTCGGAGAAGCTGCGCAGCCAATCCTCGCTCGCGTTCGCGTAGATCAGGAAATGGTCGCTGCTCGCTTCCATCCAGGCCGCCTTCGACGGCTCGGATGCCGACAGGGCCAACAGCAGGGCCAGCAACCAACGCATATTTCGCAACCCTCCCCAAGGTCGCAGCGAGACTAGCACGCTCCGATCAAAAGGGAATTGCCGTAGGGCACAGCTCGAATCCGTACGAGCAACAAAAGAACAGGCGAGCGACATGCGGCAGTCACCGCCATTGCCCACATGCAGTTCGACCGTCGTCGTCGACCCTTTGGCGATCGTGGTCGTCGGGCTTTCCGCCCTGCGTCCCACGGCTCCTGCCTTCCCACATGGGCAGGAGTGACGGACCAGTTCCGCCTACGCTTCAAACAAAGCTGTAGGGGTCCACATCCACCTGCACGCGCACTGCGCGCGGCCATTCAAGTGTGCCGAGCCAGCCGCGGATAACGTCCTGCACGTCAAGGCTGCGCTGCGCGTGGACCAGCAGCCGCTGGCGGTGGCGTCCGCGCAGCATCGCCAGCGGGGCGGGGGCGGGGCCATAGACCGCCATCCCTTCGACCCGCGGCGCGGCCTTCCCAATCGCACGGGCGGTCTCCGCGGCCTCGGCCTGATCCTCGGACGAGACGATGATCGCGGCATAGCGGCCGAACGGCGGCGCGCCAGCCGCGCGCCGGCTTTCGGTTTCGGCGGCGTAGAAGCCTTCGGCATCGCCCGAAACCAGCGCGCGGATCACGGGCGCGGCAGTCTCGCGCGTCTGCACATAGACATGGCCCGGCTTCTCGCCGCGACCCGCGCGCCCGGCCACCTGCGCGATCTGCTGGAAGCTGCGTTCGGCTGCGCGCAGATCACCGCCCGACAGCCCGAGATCGGCATCGACCACGCCGACGAGCGTCAGGTTCGGGAAATGATAGCCCTTCGTCACCAGCTGCGTGCCGATCACGATGTCGATCTCGCCCGCTTCCATCCGGTTCACGAACTCGGCCGCCTTGGCCGGGGACCACAGCGTATCGGACGTCACCACGGCGGCGCGCGCATCGGGGAACAGCGCGGCGACCTCGTCCGCGATCCGCTCCACACCCGGTCCGCACGCCACAAGCGCGTCTTCCTCATGACACTCTGGGCAGGCGCGCGGGGGCGGCATCACATGGCCGCAATGATGGCATGCCAGCCGCGCGGACAATCGGTGCTCGACCATCCAGGCGGTGCAGTTCGGGCATTGGAAGCGGTGCCCGCAGTGGCGGCAGAGCGTGAGCGGGGCATAGCCCCGGCGATTAAGGAACAGCAGAGCCTGCTCGCCGCGTGCAAGCGTCTCGGTGATCGCGGTGACCAGCGTCGGTGCCAGCCAGCGGCCGCGCGGCGGCGGATCGGCCAGCATGTCGATCGCCTCGATATCGGGCAGTTCGGCGGCGCCATAGCGACCGGGCAGTTTCAATTCCTCATAGTGGCCAAGCGCGACCTGCTGGCGCGTTTCGATCGCGGGCGTCGCCGACGCCAGCACCACCGGCACACTTTCGAACCGGCCGCGCATCACCGCTACGTCGCGGGCATGATACTGGACGCCGTCTTCCTGCTTGAAGCTGGTCTCGTGCGCCTCGTCGACGACGATCAGGCCGAGATCGCGATACGGCAGGAACAGCGCGGAGCGGGCGCCGACCGTGACCAGCGCTTCACCACTGGCGATCGCGCGCCAGGCGCGGCGGCGCTGGGACTGACGCAGATCCGAATGCCACGCCACCGGCTGGTGCCCGAACCGCGCGGCGAAGCGCTTGAGGAACGGCTCGGTCAGCGCGATCTCCGGCAGCAGCACCAGCGTCTGGCGGCCGGCACGCAGTGCTTCGGCGATCGCCTCGAAATAGACCTCGGTCTTGCCCGATCCGGTGACGCCGTCGAGCAGGATGGTCCGATTCTCGCCGTCTGCTACCGCGCCGGCCAGGCGGTCCGCCGCCGCGCGCTGATCGGGCGAAAGTTCGGGCTGGTGGTGATCGGGGTCGGGCACCGCGAACGGATCGTCGATCGCAACCTCCACCGCCTCGATCGCACCCGCCTTCACGAGGCCGCGGATCACGCCGTCCGATACGCCGGCGATCGTTGCCAGTTCGCGCACCAGCCCCTGGCGCTCGCCGATCCGCTCCAGCGCCTGGGCGCGCTGCGTCGTCATCCGTGGCGGCACGTGGCCGGTCGCGCGATATTCGACGATTGTGCGTCCGCCATCGAGTGCCGATGCGGATGCCAGCGCCATCCGCAGCACGGCGGCCGGCGGGCTCAGATAATAATCCGCAGTCCATTCGATCAGCCGGCGCAGCGGAGCCGCGATCGGCGGCAGATCGTAGACGGCGGCCAGCGGACGCAGCCGGTTGTCTCCCACCTCGGCATCGGACGGCATCCGATCGGCTTCCCAGACCACGCCGGCCAATTGGCGAGGGCCGAGCGGGGCAAGCACGATCGATCCGGGCTCGACCGACTGGCCCGGATCAACCCGGTAATCGAGTGGGCCGAGCGCGGCATTGAGCAGCAGGACGCGGGCGCGGGGATTCATGGCGTCCAATTAGGGATGCCACCCGCGAAAGGGAATTGCCGCACCCGATCCGGACGCCGGGACGTTCATTCGGGGTGGACGACGATCTGCCCGAACTGACTGCGCAGATGGAGGCCGCCGCCGCACGACTGGACTTCGAGGAAGCGCGTGCGCTGCGTGACAAGATCAACCTGATCCGAGGCGGCGCGGATCCGCAGGCCGCGCGCGTGGCCGACACCGAGGGGCTGGCGCGACAGCAGCCGGGCGCGATGGGGCTTGGCACTAGCCGCCAGCGCGTCACCCCGCCACCCGACTGGAAGCCGCCCCCAAAACCCGATCTGAAGACGAAGGGGCGCGGTCGCCGCAGCTGATTGCTGAGGATGTGAAGCGGGTTCGACCTAGGCTGAGAACGCCGATCATTCCCGTGAACTTGATCCCGGCCGGCGAAAGCAGCGAAAGCAGCGATTGTGTGAGGGTCCGGCCCGCCGTGCCGGCCAGATTTCTATCTGGATCGCCGCGCACGGGCCAACGCTTGCCTGCGATACGGCACGCGAATGCTATCCAAATCTAAGAATGAGCCGAAAATCTCTTAACCGATCCGGCACTCTGTAGGACAGGCTTTTTTTCAGCGACGGGCCGGTGTCGCAACCACCGCCGTTACGAAAACGCCGCCAGGATCGCTCCGGACGGCGTTTCGCTTCGTTCCGCAACGGGCGCTTGCGGATCAGGCCTCGGCCCGGTCCTCGGCGTCGTCGACTGCGATCTCGCCCGGTTCGGCGTTCGGGTCATAGGCTTCGGTAAAGCCCGCCTCGTCACGTTCGAACATCTGGGCCATCACGTCCACGCCCTGCGACTGCAGCTCGGCCTCTTCCGGCGAGCGGGCCACGTTGACCTTGATGGTCACCGCGACTTCAGGATGGAGCGCGACGCGCACCTCGGTCAGGCCGATGGTCTTGATCGGCTTGTCGAGCACGATCTGGCTCTTGGCCAGCTTCGTGCCGTCGGCTTCGAGCGCCTCGACCAGATCGCGCGCCGAGACCGAGCCGTAGAGCTGGCCGGTATTCGATGCCTGGCGGATCAGCGTCAACGTCTTGCCGTCGACACCCTTGGCATCGGTCTGGGCAGTTTCGCGGCGCTTGGCGTTATCGGCCTCGATCTGGGCGCGGTTGGCCTCGAAGACCTTCTTGTTGGCGGCGTTGGCGCGCAGCGCCTTCTTGTTCGGCAGCAGATAGTTGCGCGCGAAACCGTTCTTCACGGTGACCACGTCGCCGATCTGGCCGAGCTTCTCGACGCGTTCGAGCAGGATGACGTCCATCTTCGGCGCTCCTTACTTCACGATATAGGGGAGGAGCCCGATATGACGGGCACGCTTGATCGCCTGGGCGAGCTCGCGCTGCTTCTTGGCGGATACCGCAGTGATGCGGCTCGGCACGATCTTGCCACGCTCGGACACGAAGCCCTGCAGCAGCCGGACGTCCTTATAGTCGATCCGGGGCGCGTCCTTCGCGGAGAAGGGGCAGCTCTTGCGGCGGCGGAAAAAGGGGCGGGCCATGGTCTATGTCTCCCTCAGGCCGCGTCACGATCGTCGCGGTCGCGACGAGGACGGTCTTCACGATCACGGCGCGGGCCGCGGTCACCACGATCGCCGCGATCACGCTCGCTGCGCTCGTTGCGGCGCATCATCGCCGACGGGCCCTGCTCATGCCCATCGACACGGATGGTCATGTAGCGAATCACATCTTCGTTGATCGCGGTCTGGCGCTCGAGCTCGGCCACGACGCCCGCGGGGGCATCGATCTCGAGCATCACATAATGCGCCTTGCGGTTCTTCTTGATGCGGTAGGCGAGGCCGCGCAGGCCCCACGTCTCGGTCTTCACGACCTTGCCCTGATGCTCCTCGACGATCTTCGTCGCGGCTTCGGCAAGCGCATCGACCTGGGCCTGAGCCAGATCCTGACGCGCGAGAAACACATGCTCGTACAGAGCCATGCTTTCACGTCCTTACATTGGCCGATCGCTGACGCCGCGCCCATCGCGTCGCCCCTCCGGCTGTCGTCTGCCGCTTGCCCGGGGGCGATGCGGCGGCAATAAGAAAGGAGCGGAAGGCCAAGCCCACCGCCCCGATCGCCCCGCCCATGGCGCATCGCGCCCGGAAAGGCAAGGGTGGATCAGGCCGCGCCCCGCAGCGTGCGGCGGCTTTCGACGAGGGCGATCGCCTTCTCGACCGCAGCGTCGATGCTCAGGAAGCTGGTATCGAGTTCCAGCGCGTCGGGGGCGGGGCGGAGTGGTGCCACCTCGCGCGACTGATCACGAAAATCACGGGCGCGGATCTCGGCAGTCAGTTTGTCGATAGAGCATTCGATGCCGGCGGCGCGCAGCTCGGCCTGACGGCGCTTGGCGCGGATCGACGGCGTGGCGCGGACATAGAGCTTGGCGGTGGCATCCGGCGCGATCACGGTGCCAATGTCACGTCCATCGAGCACTGCGCCCCCGGGGCGGGCGGCGAAATCGCGTTGCCGTTCGATCAGTGCCGTGCGCACGGCGGGATGGGCGGAGACGATGCTGGCCGCACCGCCCGCCTGTTCGGAGCGCAGCTTGGGATCGGTCAGCAGCAGATCATCGAACCGGCAGCCGGCCAGCGCGGCATCGGGATCTGCCGGATCGCCGCCGCCGCGCAGCACGTTCAGCCCGACCGCCCGGTAGAGCAGCCCGGTATCGAGATGCGGCAGGCCGTAATGCGCGGCGAGCGCGCGGGCGATCGTGCCCTTGCCCGATGCCGCCGGCCCATCGACCGCGATGACGAGATTGGAATTCATGCCTTGTCCTGTCGGGCCAGCCAGGGCCGCAACACGGCGAGATAGGCGGCGGGATTATCGATGAAGATGGAATGGGCGGCGCGGGGGATCTCGCGGAAATCGGCCCTCGCTGCCTTTGCGAATTCGCGCACGGTAGCCGGGCGTGCTTCATCCTCGGCGCCGGTCACGAACAAGGTGCGGCGGCCGTTCAGCCGCGGCAGCAGTGCGGTGCCGTCATAATCCTTCAGCGTGCCGCTCGCCGTGAATTCGGCGCGGCCCCACATGTGATTGTAGATCTCCGCGCTGAATGCGCGCGGCAGCGATGCCTTGTAGGCGGCAATCGCGGCCGGCGGATCGCTGAGCGTGACGTGCGCGCGATAGAAGGCCGCGGTGGCGGCATCGCAGGCGGCGGCCGGCTCGGCGCCGGGCACGTCGCAGCGATCGAGCAGGCGGCGGGTCTCGGCCGGCATCGCATCCTTCAGCGCACGCGCATCGCGCAGCCAGAGCGGGGTCGACACCAGCGGCGATTGCAGCACCAGCCCGGCCAGCGCGGCGGGGCGGGCGGTGCCATAGTTCTGCGCCACCGTGCCGCCCCAGCTGGCCCCCAGCACATGCCAGCGTGCGATGCCGAGATGAGCGCGGATCGCCTCCAGTTCCGCCACGAAGCGCGGCACCACCCAGTTGGCGGGATCGCCCGGCTTTTCGGATCGGCCGCTGTCGAGCTGATCGTAGAGAATCACCGCGCGATCACCGGCGAGTGCCGTCGCGGCCAGGAAATACCAGTGCGAGCTGCCGGGGCCGCCATGCAGCAGCACGATCGGCGGGCGCGGGCCGGCGAGGTCGCCGTCGATCCGCACATAGACCCGGCCGCCGGGCACGGGCACCATCTCCTCACGCGCGGGCGTGATCCGCAGGCCGGGCACAAGCGGGCCGACCGGCGGGGCGGCGTCGGCCAGGGTCGGCGCGGCGAGCGCGGCGCCGGTGGCGGCGACGAAGGTGCGCCGGCTCATCGCATTCAGCACGCCTCGGCTCCGAGGCCGGTCATCAGCGCGGTGAAGGTGGGGAAGCTGGTCGCAACGGGGGCCATGTCGTCGATGGTGACGGGCGCGCGCGACACGAGTCCAGCCACTGCGAAGCTCATTGCGATACGATGGTCCAGTTTCGCGGCGATCGTCGCCCCGCCGGGCAGCGGATCACCGCCGGTGCCATCGATCGCCAGCCCGTCTTCCAGTTCCTCGACGCGAGCGCCGATCGCGCGCAGCCCTTCGGCCATCACCGCGATCCGATCCGATTCCTTGACGCGCAGCTCGTCCAACCCACGCAAGACCGAGCGGCCCGATGCGAGCGCGCATGCCACGAAGAGGACGGGATATTCGTCGATCATGCTGGGCGCGATCGCGGGATCGACTTCGATGCCGGTCAGCGCCGAGGCGGTGACGACGAGATCGGCGACGGGCTCGCCCCCCACCTCACGCGCATCCTGCTCGACGATCGACGCGCCCATCCGGCGCAGCACCGCGAACAGCCCCGCGCGTGTGGGGTTGATGCCGACGTTGCGCACGGTGATGCGCGACCCCGGCACCAGCAGTGCGGCCACCACCGGGAAGGCGGCGGAAGATGGATCGCCGGGCACGACGATGCGCTGCGGTCGCAGATCCGCCTCGCCGCGAATCGCGATGTGGCGGGTTCCGTCGACATCGATATCGACCGAAAGATCTGCACCGAAGCCGCGCAGCATCCGCTCGCTATGGTCGCGGGTCGGGATCGGTTCGATCACGCGGGTGATGCCGGGCGCGTTCAGCCCGGCCAGCAGCACCGCCGACTTCACCTGCGCCGACGCGACCGGCAGCCGATAGGTGATCGGCACCGCGGGGGAGAGGCCGCGCAGCATCAGCGGCAGCCGGCCGCCGGGGGAGGCGGTGATGTCCGCCCCCATCAGCGCCAGCGGATCGATCACGCGGCCCATCGGCCGGCGCGAGAGCGAGGCATCGCCGGTGAAGGTGGCGGTGACCGGGTGGCTGGCGAGCAGGCCCATCAGCAACCGGGTGGAGGTCCCCGAATTACCCATGTCGAACGCGACCTGCGGCTGCAGCAGACCACCGACGCCAACGCCGTGGATACGCCAGCGGCCGGCATCGTCCCGCGCGATGTCCGCCCCCATCGCGCGCATCGCTGCGGCGGTGGCGAACACGTCCTCACCCTCCAGCAGGCCATCGACCTCGCTTTCGCCGATGGCGAGCGCGGACAGCATCAGCGCGCGGTGGGAAATCGACTTGTCACCCGGTACCGCCACTGTGCCGGCAAGCGGGCCGGGCGCCGAAAAGCGCAGCGGAGCGGGGGTGGGCGACATCGGGCGCGGCTTTGACAGGGGGCAAGCGCTGTGGCAAGGCGCGCGACGTTTCGCGGCGCGCCTCCGGCTCGTCGCGCCCTTATCCTTTTCCGGAGGCTTCCAAGCCCATGATCAAGCCTGAATGGGGCACCAAGCGCACCTGTCCGAAGTGCGGCGAGCGCTTCTACGATCTCGGCAAGGACGACCCTGTCGTCTGCGTCGAATGTGGTCAGGCGTTCGAGCCCGATCCCGTCCTGAAGTCCAAGCAGCCGCTGCCCTATGACGCGCCCAAGAAGGAAGTCGTCAAGGAGAAGGCGGAAGACGGCGATCTGGCCGAGGATCTGGACATCGACGAAGATGCCGAGCCCAGCCCCGACGACGATGTCGACCTGGGCGGCGACGACGATATCGGTGTCGATACCAGCGACGACGACGACGAGAATTAGGTGTTGCACGGCGGGGCGGGCTGAAATAAACGGCCCGCTCCGCCGCCGGATCCCAGTCCGGCGAAGAAGGTTCGGGGCCGTAGCTCAGCTGGGAGAGCGTCGCGATGGCATTGCGAAGGTCTGGGGTTCGATCCCCCACGGCTCCACCAACCTCTCAGCATCGATCATCCTGATCAGCACGGCCGATGCGGCTTAAGGCTGCTTCGTGCATGCTGCCTGGCGGAGCGCGCGCATGACGGTGATGGCGGCCAATCTCTATCGACACGGCCGGCGGGAACGCGCCGTATCGATCGACGAGCGGATCCATTGCCCCGAGGACAAGTCCGAGTTCGTGTGGATCGGGATCGCCGATCCGACGCCGCAGGAAATGCGCACGCTGCAGGAGCAGTATCGGTTGCATCCGCTGGCGGTGGAGGATGCGATCAAGGCGGATCAGCTGCCCAAGGTCGACATCTACAACGGCCAGCTGTTCGTGGTGGCGCGAACCGCGCATCTGGATGGCGACCGCATCTCCTATGGCGAGACGGCGATCTTCGTGGGCCATAGCCACATCATCAGCGTGCGCCACGGTTCGGCGCGCGCCCACACCGCACTCCGCGCGCAGCTGGAAGCCGCACCGGACCTGTTAGTGCACGGTGTCGATTACGTGCTGCACGCGATCCTCGATTTCATCGTCGACGGCTATCTGCCGCTGGTCGAGACGATCGAGGATGAGGTGCTGGCGATGGAGCAGCGCACGCTCGACCATTTCCTCGGTCGCGACGAGATCACCCGGATCTTCGCGCTACGCCGGGAGCTGATCCGCTTCCAGCGCGTGCTGGGGCCGATGGCCGAAGTCGCGCACAAGCTGGTGAAGATGGAGCTGCCCTGCATCGATGCCGATGCGCGCCCCTATTTCAGCGACGTGCTGGATCATGTGCGCCGCGTGCAGACGATGGTCGAAGGGCTGCTGATGGTGCTGACATCGGTGTTCGAGTTCAGCAACCTGCTCGAACAGCAGCGCACCGGCGCGATCACCCGCCAGCTGGCGGCGTGGGCGGCGATCCTGGCGGTGCCGACCGCGATCGCCGGCATCTACGGCATGAATTTCGAGCATATGCCCGAGCTTTCGACGCGCTACGGCTATTTCGTGGTGCTGGGCGTGATCAGCGCGCTGTGCGTGGCGCTCTACATCCGGTTCAAGCGGGTCGGCTGGCTGTAGCGCCCCCGCGTCACTTCTTCGCCAGCACCGCTTCGATCGCTGCCGCCGTCGCCGGGTGATAGGTCTGGCGGGCGGCGCGGAAGGCGTCGCGCGCGATCCGTGTCCCCCAATCGCCCTGTGCCATCAGCGCGACATAGACCGGGCGCACAAGCAGCGTGCGGCCGACGCTGCCGGTGAACTGGCGCAGCGCGGGCAGCGCCGGTTCGTAGCGATTGGCGACCGCCAGCTCCAGCCAGGCCGAGCGGACATAGGCATTGGCGGAGCGCGACAGGCCGAGCGTTTCATCGAGTTCCTTCAGACGCGCGGGCGTCTGCTGGCGGGGCAGGCCGTTCAGGAAGCGCAGCCACTGCTGCGTGGCCCAGCCCTTGGTCTCGACAGCGGAAACCGGGCCGCCGCGCTTGACCGCATCGAGCTGGGCATCGACCGCGGCCAGAGTGGCGCTGCGGGTGCGGACGGCGTTGTCAGGCAGGCCGGCGGCATAGGCCCAGCGATCGAGCTGCAGCTTCAGTTCGAGCCTCGCATCGCCGCGGATCAGGTTGCGGCGCAGATCGGCCAGGAAGCCGGCCGTCGTCTGCGGCTGGAAGGCGTGGCGATCGAAATAGCCGCGCAGATAGGTATCCCAGCGCTTGCGGCCGACCGCGGCTTCGATCGTGCGCAGGAAGGCGGAGCCCTTGAAGTAATCGAGCTGGCCGGCGGTGCCACCGGGGTCGCCGTGCAGCCGAGTGGCGGCACCCGTCATCCCGCCGTTGCGATCGATGTCGCGCATCATCCCGTCCCAATCGAGATCGAGATACATGGCCGCGCGCTCGCGCCCGTAGAGCGCTTCCATGATGCGATTCTCGAAATAGGTGGTGAAGCCCTCGTTGAGCCAGCTGTCGGACCAGGTGGCGTTGGTGACGAGATTGCCCGACCAGCTGTGCGCCAACTCGTGCGCCACGACATCGGTGTTCGATCGGTCGCCGGTCAGGATCGTCGGCGTGAGGAAGGTGAGCATCGGATTTTCCATCCCCCCGAACGGGAAGGACGGCGGCAGCACCAGCATGTCGTAGCGGCCCCAGCGATATGGGCCATAAAGCTTCTCGGCCGCATCGATCATCTTCTCGACATCGGCGACCTCGCGCGCGGCATCGTCCAGCATCACGGCTTCGGTCCAGACGCCGGAGCGGGGGCCGATCGCGCGGAACTTCAGATCGCCGACCGCGAACGCGATCAGATAGGGCGGCACCGGCTTGTCCATGCGGAAGCGGAAGCGGCGCATGCCGCCGGGTGCGGGCTCGCCGCCGTCTCCGCTCAGCTTTTCCGCGCTCATCACCGCGACGAGGCCGTGCGGTACGGTCAGCGTGGCATCCCAGGTCTGGCGGATGCCGGGGCTGTCCTGCGTTGGGATCCAGCTGCGGTTCGAGATCGGCTGGCCCTGGCTGAACAGGTAGGGCTTGGTCTTGCCGGCGGTCAGCGCGGGGGGCAGCCACTGCAGCGCGCCGGCATTGGGTGCGGATTCGTACCGAATGACGATGCGGCGGGCGGCACCGATCTGCACGGTGATCGGCGATCCCAGCGTCGGATCGTCCTTGCCGACAGTGTAGGCGAGCGGCCGACCGCCCGCATCGGTGACGGCGGCGATGACCAGATCGTCGCCATCGAGGATGATGGACTGCGCATCGGGTTTCGCCAGAATGTCGAGCGTGGCGGTGCCGCGCATCACCTTGCGATCGAAATCGGCGGTCAGATCCAGCGCGACATGAGTGACACGCGCCTGTTCGGGCTGCGCATGCGTCCACAGGTCGCGTGCCTCCGGCGAGGTCAGGATTGGGGCGGGGGCAGGGGCCGTCTGCCGCTGCGCGACCAGCGCGCCACCGGCCAGCGTGGCGGCGAGGGAGATCAGCAGGACGGGGATACGCATTACGGACGCACTTTCGCTTCGGAACCTGCGCCGGTGGCTATGGGAAGCGCGGCGCGGTCGCAACCGCGGGCGTTGCCGCAATCTTTACCATGGGCCGGATAGGGCGGGGGCGATGGCGCTCGATATCCTCCACGTCCATTCCACTTTCGCGCTCGGCGGCAAGGAAGCGCGCGCGGTGCGGCTGATGAACGCGTTCGGCGATCATGCGCACCACACCATCCTGTCCGCCGTGCCCGATGCGCTGGACGCGCGCGATGCGATCGCGCCCGGCATCGCCGCCAATTTCCCGCACGATCATCCGCCGATCGTGGGCAAGCCCGCGCCGGGGCGGTATCGTGATCTGGCGCGCTACATGCGTCGCTTCGATCTGGTGCTGACCTATAATTGGGGGGCAATGGATGCGGTCGGCGCGCGGCGGCTGTTCGGCGGCACGCCGCTGATCCACCACGAGGACGGCTTCAACCAGGACGAAGCGGCGCGGCAGAAGCCGGCGCGCGTCTGGTTCCGGCGGGTGACGCTGCCCGCCGCGCACGCGGTGGTGGTGCCGTCCGAGCGGCTCGAGCGGATCGCGCGCGAAAGCTGGTGGCAGGTCCCGCTAAGGATCGCCAACGGGATCGAGGTCGAGCGTTATGCGCGTCCGGTGCCTGGGACGATCCCGGGTCTTCGGCGCGGCAATGGCGAAGTGGTGGTCGGCACGCTGGCCGGTCTGCGCGCGGTGAAGAACCTGCCGCGGCTGGTGCGCGCGGTGGCACCGCTGCCGCACGTCCGCCTGGTGATCGTGGGCGAAGGGCCGGAGCGCGGCGCGATCCTGGCGGAGGCGGCGCGGCTGGGAGTGGCCGATCGCGTCCATCTGGCGGGCTTCCTACCCGAACCCGAACATTATGTCGGCCTGTTCGACATCTTCGCGCTGTCATCCGATAGCGAACAATTCCCGATCTCGCTGATCGAGGCGATGGCGGCGGGGCTGCCGATCGTTTCCACCGATGTCGGAGACGTCTGCACGATGGTGAGCCTGGCCAATCGCCGGCTGGTGGTGCCGGTGGAAGACGAGGCGGCCTATGCCGTCGCCATGGCCCGATTGGCGGGCGACCGCGCGCTGCGCGTGGCGATCGGCGCCGCCAATCGGGAGAAGGCGCTGGCCGATTATGGCGAGGACGCGATGATCGACGCCTATCGCCGGCTTTACGGGGCGGCGGCAGGCGCGGCTGGCTTTTTTCGCGAAATGGCCTAAACGCGGGCCCGCACGCCCGATGTGGGGCGTTTCGGGAGGCCGGGATTGTTCAAGGGTATTCGTCCGATCGTCTATGGCGGGCGTGAAGTCTGGCCGCTGATCGAGGGCGGCAAGGGCGTCTCTGCGACCAATCACATGAGTTCGGGCGCCTGGGCCGCGGCCGGCGGCATCGGCACGGTTTCGGCGGTGAACGCCGACAGCTATGATCCGGACGGCAAGATCATCCCTCAGGTCTACAGCGCGCTCACGCGGCGCGAACGCCACGAGGAACTGATTGCTTATGCCATCGACGGCGCGGTCGAGCAGGTGAAGCGCGCATTCGACATGGCCGGCGGCAAGGGTGCGATCAACATCAACGTGCTGTGGGAAATGGGCGGTGCCCAGCGCATCCTGCATGGCGTGCTGGAACGCACTCGCGGGCTGGTGGCGGGCGTCACCTGCGGCGCGGGCATGCCGTACAAGCTGAGCGAGATCACCGCTTCCTACGGTGTCCATTACCTGCCGATCATTTCGTCCGCCCGCGCCTTCCGCGCGCTGTGGAAGCGCGCTTATTCCAAGGCGTCGGAATGGCTGGCGGCGGTGGTCTATGAAGATCCCTGGCTGGCCGGCGGGCATAATGGCCTGTCCAATGCGGAAGACCCGCTTCGCCCCGAGGATCCCTATCCGCGCGTGAAGGCGCTGCGTGAGACGATGCGCGAGGGCGGCATCCCCGACAGCGTGCCGATCGTGATGGCGGGCGGGGTCTGGTTCCTGCGCGACTGGAACGACTGGATCGACAATCCGGAGTTGGGCCAGATCGCGTTCCAGTTCGGCACCCGGCCGCTGCTGACCCGCGAGAGCCCGATTCCCGACGGTTGGAAGGACCGGCTGATGACGCTGGACGAGGGCGATGTGCTGCTGCACCGCTTCTCGCCGACCGGCTTCTATTCGTCGGCGGTGCGCAACCCGTTCCTGCGCCATCTCGAGGCCCGCTCCGAACGGCAGATCGCCTTTTCCGGCGAGGCGGCGGGTGATCACCAGTATCAGCTGGACGTCGGCGTGAAAGGCAAGAGCTTCTGGGTGACGCTCGGCGATCTGCAGCGCGCGCGCGAATGGTATGGCGCCGGCTTCACCTCCGCTCTGAAGACGCCAGATAACACGCTGGTGTTCGTGACGCCCGAGGACATGAAGATCATTCGCAAGGATCAGGCGGATTGCATGGGCTGCCTCAGCCAATGCGCCTTTTCCTCTTGGGCGGATACCGAGGGCAATTCGACCGGGCGGCTGGCCGATCCGCGCAGCTTCTGCATCCAGAAGACGCTGCAGGACATCGCACATGGCGGCGATGTCGAGCAGAACCTGATGTTCGCGGGCCATGCGGCCTACAAGTTCAAGCAGGATCCATTCTATTCGAACGGGTTCGTGCCGACCGTGAAGCAGCTCGTCGACCGGATCCTGACCGGGGACTGATCGGCCCCGAGCGAAGGTTCAGTTCGGCAGGCTCATGTCGCAGGCAATCGCGGTCAGCGCGAACGCCATCGCGGCGATGCCGGGATCGAACGACAGCCGCACACCATCCGCAGATGTGGCCGAAACCGCGGCGCTGATCGCACCGGCTTCGGGATGGCGCAGCTCGACCCGGGTGCCGAGCGGGGGGCGGGCGCTGGTTTCCAGGAACGCGCCGATGCCGGATATCTCGCGCAGCGCACCGGGATCGGCGCTGTCACCCACCAGCGTGCAGAGCGGGCGGCGGCGCCAGGGCGATGCCATCGCCGGTTCTGGCTTGATACGGTGACGGGAACCCATCGGCTGCGACCCCTGATCGTTCGTGTCCCGCCAGCTTATGCCGGCGGGCGCGAACAATTCGTTACCGCGGAGATTAGGGCGCGACGGTAAAGCAGGCGCTGCCCGCCGCCTTCGCTGCGCTGCAGGCCCGATCGGCAGCGGCACGATCGGCCAGGCCGGCGGCCTGCAGGCGGGTGACAGTCCCGGCCTTCACATATTGCGGCTGCAGACCGCGCAGCGCGGGCGCCTTCGCGGCGAGCCCGGTCCAGGCTGCCTGCGCACCCGATTGCGCACCGAACGCACCGAGCTGTACGCGCCACTTGCCCTTGGGCGTGACTGCGACCGGCCGGGCAGACATCGCCACCGGTGCGGCGGCCGGTTCCGGCTTCGGCCTGGCGGAAACGGGGGCGGGGACGGGCTTGGGTTCGACCGGGGCCGGCTTCGTCCGGGCGGCACGCACGGGGGCGGGCTTCAACTCGTTGGCAGCCTTGACGGCGACGCCTGCGACGCGCACCGGCCGCTCGGCGGGTGCGGTCACGCCGGCCGGCGCGGGATTCTGGCGGGTGATCGTCTTGGCAATCTCGATGCCCTTCTGCCGTTCGGGCGTCGGCACGAACTGATCCATCTGCTGCAGACTGGCAGTGGCCTGGGGCAGGCCGGAGGCAGCGGCGCGCGTCATCATCGCATAGGCGCGGGGCCAATCGCGTGCGACCAGGTCGCCGTTGAACAGTGCGGTGCCATAGACATATTGCGCGCGTGGCTCGCCGCGTTCGGCCGCCTGCTTCAGCCAGGGCAGGGCGCCGGCGCGATCGCCATTCTGGAACATGATCAGGCCGAGCGTGGCCTGCGCCTGTTCGTGGCCCTGCGCGGCCGCCTTCTTGTACCAGCCTTCGGCGGCGCGCAGATCGGTCGGCACGCCGCGACCCAGCTTATAGGCCTGCGCGAGATTGAACTGGGCATCGGCGTCGCCGGCGGTTGCAGGGGCCTTCCACTCGGCGACGGCGCGCGTGTAATCGCCCGCCTGCCATAGATCGACTCCGTCCTTGACGCTCGCCAGCGCAGGCGAGCTTGCCATCAGCGAAGCAACACCAAGCAGAACTGCGGCCGCAATCTTCATCGCCTCAACCCTTTCGAGGAAATTACCGGAGCATCCCTAGACTAGGGTGGTTAAGGGGATGTTGACAAAGAAAAGCGTGGGTTCGCGCAAGTTGCGGAGCCTTGCTCGTCATCCCGCACCTTCCCGAACGCGCGCGAGGGCCGGCGTGCATTAACCAATCCTTAGGTGGAGACATGGCAGTCAGCTCGCGACGATTGCGATCCTCGAGGGGCACCATGCGGGTACTGGCACTGGCATCACAGAAAGGCGGATCGGGCAAGACCACCTTGTCCGGGCATCTCGCGGTGCAGGCGCAACGCGCCGGCGCGGGCCCCGTGGTCCTGATCGACATCGATCCGCAGGGGTCGCTGGCCGACTGGTGGAACGAACGCCAGGCCGAGATGCCGGCCTTTGCGCAGACCACCGTCGCGCGGCTGGCCGCCGATCTTGAGATGCTGCGCCAGCAGGGCTTCCGCCTGGCGGTGATCGATACGCCGCCGGCCATCACCATGGCGATCCAGAGCGTGATCCAGGTGGCCGAGCTGATCGTGATCCCGACCCGCCCGAGCCCGCACGACCTGCGCGCCGTGGGAGCCACCGTCGATCTGTGCGAGCGCGCGGGCAAGCCGCTGCTGTTCGTCGTCAACGCCGCCACCCCCAAGGCGAAGATCACCTTCGAAGCCGCGATCGCACTATCGCAGCACGGCACCGTGGCCCCGGTCACGCTGCATCACCGCACCGATTTCGCCGCCTCGATGATCGACGGCCGCACGGTGATGGAAGTCGACGAGAAGAGCCGTTCCTCGCAGGAGGTGATCGGGCTGTGGTCCTACATCTCCGATCGGCTCGAGAAGAATTTCCGCCGCACCGTGTTTGCGGCCCCGGGATCGACCCCGGCGCTCGGCGCGCAGGCGCGACCGGCTGGCGGCTTCGGCCGCCGCGTGGTGAACCAGTGAGAGGCGCGGCCATGGACAGCAAATCCTTTGCGTCGCTCTCATCCGGGCTGCTCGCTCGCAAGGGCCAGGCCAAGCCGGCGATGCGCCCGCAGGTGTTCAACCCGCACGCTCCGCTCGAGGATCTTGGCTGGAACGACATGGGCCATTCGGTGGCGGCGTCCGCCAATCCGGTGATCCCGCCGCAGGCGCCGCCCGCGGTCGTGCGCCAGCAGGAGGAATTGGCGCGCGAGATCGCAGCGCCGGTCGCGACCGTGGAACCGGCGGCCGTCACCGTGCCGCCTGCACCGATCACCCCGCCGCTGACCGCCGAGGCCGTGGTGCCGGTATCGCGGGTCCGCGGTGCCAAGGCGCGTTCCGCCTTCACGCTGCGGCTCGACCCCGAACGCCATTTGAAGCTTCGGCTCGCCTGCGCGGTCGATCACCGCTCCGCGCAGATGATCGTGACCGAAGCGCTCGACGCCTTTCTCGCCACCATGCCCGAACTGACTGCGATCGCGGGCAAGCTGCCGGCCAAGGCCGCGCAGCGCTAGCCATCGACAGGAATACGCCATGAAAAAGCAGATCGTCCTGAAATTCGCCGCTTCCGCGCTGGTGCTGGGCACCGTAACAGTCGGGTGCAAGCCAGCCGGGCAGGCGCGCCCGCTCGGGCTGTCGTCGTCCGCGCCCAAGCTCGACGCCCAAGTCGATCGGCTGACCGCAAAGGCGAAGTCCGCGATCGCTGCGAAGCGCGGGAACGAGGCCGTCGCGTTTGCCGAGCAGGCCGTCGCGCTGGAGCCGCGCGGCATCGAACCGCGGATCGTGCTGGGCCAGGCCTATCTCGCCGCCGGCCGTTTCCAATCCGCAGAGACCAGCTTCGGCGAAGTGCTCGAACTTTCGCCATCCGAACCGCGTGCGATGCTGAGCCGTGCGCTCGCCCAGATCGCGCTTGGCCGCAAGCGCGACGCAATCGGCGGGCTGGATGCCGCGCGCGGCGTGGTGGGAGAGACGGACCGTGGGCTGGGCCTGGCGCTGGCCGGTGAACCCACCCGCGCGATCGAGATCCTCGAAGCCGCGGTGCGCGCGCCCGACGCCGACGCCAAGGCCCGCCAGAATCTGGCGCTGTCCTACGCACTGGCCGGTCGCTGGCGCGAGGCGCAGCTGATGGCCAGCTATGACGTCAGCCCGCTCGAAGTGACCAACCGGATCATGCAGTGGGCGCAGTTCGCGCAGCCGCGTGACAATTGGGATCAGGTGGCGACGCTGCTGGGCGTGACGCCAGCCGCCGATACCGGACGGCCCGAGCGCCTGGCGTTGGCACCGGTCACGGCCGAGCCCGTCGCGGTCGCCGCAGCCGAACCCGTGCCAGCCGCCCCGGCCGAGCCGACGGCCGGAATCGAAGCACCGGCTGTTTTCGCTGACGCCGGGCCGGTCGCCGCCGAGCCGGCTGCCGAAGCGCTGCCGCTGCCTTATGCGCAGCCGAGCGCTGCGCCGTTGATTCGCGCCGCCGCCGGCCCGGTCAAGGTCGCCGCGGTGCCCGCCGTCTACCGCCGCATCATCGAGCAGCAGCCGCGACAGGTTTCCTTCCGCCAGCAGGCGCGCGGCAGCTTCGCGGTGCAGGTCGGCGCCTTCTCCTCGGCCACGCTGGCCGAGGCGGCGTGGGGCAAGTCCCAGCACCGGTTCGCGCGGTTCGCGGGGCTGACGCCGTCGCATACCACCATCAAGCTGGCGACCGGCACCTATCACCGGCTGTCGCTGGCCGGCTTCGCCACCCGCGACGAGGCGGTGCAGCTGTGCCAGCGGCTGCGCTCCGCCGGCGGCGATTGTTTCGTGCGCGGGGTGGCAGGCGACGCGCCGATGCGCTTCGCCTCCGCGAAGCCGGCCCGCCCTGCGACGCGCCCCGTGCGGCTGGCATCGCGCTGATCCGGCTGGGTTAAGCCGCGGTTCAACCCGGCAACCGCATTGCGCGGACTTGTCGGCCGCGGTTTCCCCGCCTAGCGCTGCGCCGGCACAGTTACGGAGCGGCTTCATGCGATTCATCCTGTCCGGGCTTACCCTGTTGGCGTTCGCGGCTCCGGCCCAGGCGCAGGATGCCGCCGCCGGCAAGGCGGCGTTCGTGCCCTGCTCGATCTGCCACGCGGTCGAGCCGGGCAAGGCCAAGCTCGGGCCAAGCCTTTTCGGCGTGGTCGGCCGCAAGGTGGGATCGGATCCGAAATTCGCCTATTCGCCTGCGTTGAAAGCCAAGGGCGGCGTATGGACGCCCGCCGCGCTGGATGCGTTCGTGGCCGCGCCGAAGACGGTGGTTCCCGGCAACAAAATGGCCTATCCGGGTGTGACCGACGCCAAGAAGCGCGCCGACCTGATCGCCTATCTCAAGACGTTGAAGTAGAACCGGCCGGCGCGATCCCGTCGACATCGATCGCGCCATCGCCGTCGACGCTGCCGATCACGCGGACCTGCTTTTCGACCAGATCGACTGGTGTCCGCGACAGCACAAGCCGCACCAGCGCGCCGCCGCCCATGCGCAGCGCGAAGCCGCCACCGTCGCGCACCAGCGTGCCCTGGGCATCGAACGCCTCGCCCGCTGCTGCCATCGTCAGCCTCGCAACCGGTGTAGCGCTTCATACGCCACCACCGCGCAGGCAACTGCGGCGTTCAGGCTGTCGGCCTTGCCCAGCATCGGGATTTTGACTCTTAGATCGCACGCCGCTTCATAGTCGGCCGGCAGCCCTTGCGCCTCGTTGCCGATCAGGATGAAGCAAGGCGCGGCATAAGGCGCCGTGCGATAATCGACCGATACGTTGAGGCTGGTGCCGACAAGCTGCCCGGGTCCGGCGCGCAGCCATGCGATGAACTCCGGCCAGCGCGCCTGCGCGATCGCCTGGGTGAAGCTTGCCCCCATGCTGGCGCGCACCGCCTCCACCGAGAAGGGATCGGCGCAGTCGTCGAGCAGGATCAGCCCGCCGGCCCCGACTGCATCGCCGGTGCGCAGGATCGTGCCGAGATTGCCGGGATCGCGCAGCGCCTGCGCCACCAGCCAGATCGGCGCGGTCGCGCGGTCGATGGTAGAAAGGCCGGTACCCCATTCGTCGAACACGCCGACCACGGCCTGCGGATTATCCTTGCCGCTGAGCTTGCTCAATATGTCACGGTCGGTCTCGATCGCCTCGCCGCCGGCAGCTTCGACTGCGTGGACCAGCGCCAGCACCAGCGGATGGCGGGCGCTGTCGGCGGCGTAGAAGATCAGGCGCGGCACGCGCCCGGCCTCGCGCGCCTCGGTCAGGATGCGCAGGCCTTCGGCCAGGAACTGGCGTTCCAGGCGGCGGCCCTTCTTCTCGCGCAGCGATCGGACCCGCTTGATCAGCGGATTGGAAAAGGCGGTTATGGTGCGGGGCATGGCGGGCGGCGGGCAGGGGGCGATCGCGGGGATCACTCCTCCCCGAAGCGATCCTCGACCAGCTCGCAGAGCAGCGCCAGCGCCTTGTCCGCGCCGTCACCCGAACAGCGGATGGTCACGCTGTCGCCCTTGGCGGCGCCCAGCATCATCAGCCCCATGATCGAGGTGCCGGATACCGCGCCGGCGCCGCCCTTCTCGACCTCGATCTGGGCCGGCTGGGCGGCGGCGAGCGTCACGAACTTGGCGCTTGCCCGGGCGTGGAGGCCACGCTTGTTGGTGATGAGGACGGTGCGCTCGAGTGCGCTCACGCCGCGGCCTCGCCCAGCACTTCGGAGGCGACCGAGATATATTTGCGGCCGGCATCGCGCGCAGCGGCGACGGCTGCCTGCACCTTCATCATCTTGCGTGCCCCTTCAAGCCGGATCAGCATCGGCAGGTTGACCCCGGCGATCACCTCGAACCGCCCGGGTTCCATCAGCGAAATGGCCAGGTTGGACGGCGTGCCGCCGAACAGATCGGTCAGCAGGATCACGCCCGCGCCACGATCGACTTCCGCAATCGCGGTCGCGATGTCGGCGCGGCGCGCCTCCATGTCGTCGTCCGGGCCGATGCAGATCGCCGCCACCGCATCCTGCGGGCCAACTACATGCTCCATCGCGGTCACGAATTCCGCCGCGAGGCGGCCATGCGTCACCAACACCAGTCCGATCATCGATCCACCTGAAACTCTGCCTCGCTTCCCGCGCTCCGCGGGCCGGGTTCGGCGGGCGGGGTGGCGGGTAGGTCACGATGGACCACCGTGGGCGAAAACAATTCGGCGCGCAACCGTGCCGCGACCCGTTCGGCGACGTGAACCGAGCGGTGTCTCCCGCCGGTACAGCCGAACGCGACCGTGACGTAGGATTTTCCTTCGGCGGCGTAGCGAGGCAGCAACAGCAGCAGCAGCGCTTCGATCCGCTCCACCGCTTCGGCATAGGCAGGGTCGGCGGCGATATAGGCCGCTACGCCGGAGTCGAACCCGGTCCCGGGACGCAGCGCTTCGTCCCAGTGCGGATTGCGCAGGAAGCGCATGTCGAACACCAGATCGGCGTTGCGCGGCAGCCCGCGCGAGAAGCCGAACGACATCACCGTCAAGGTCGGCGCTTCGGCGCGGGCGCCGCCGAAGCGATCGCGCAATTCCTGCTGCAGGCCGTTGCTGCTCTGCTCGGTCGTGTCGAACAGATGATCCGCGGCGCGATGCAGCGGCTCCATCAGCGCGCGTTCGCGGGCGATGCCGTCGGCGGCGGGCCAGTCCAGCGCAAGCGGATGCCGCCGCCGCGTTTCCGAAAAGCGGCGCGCCAGTTCGGGGCCGCCGCAATCCAGGAACAGCAGTTCGATCGCGCCGCCCTCGCGCCGACGCGCGATCCGGCGCACGATCGCTTTCGGATCGAAACCGCGGGTGCGGCTGTCGATGCCGATCGCCAGGGGCCGATCACCATCCTCGCGTTCGCCGCCGGGCGCGGCCAGCAGGCGATCGAGCAGCGAGAGCGGCAGATTGTCGACCGTTTCCCAGCCGAGATCCTCGAAGGTACGCAGCGCAGTGGACTTTCCCGCGCCCGACAGGCCGGTGATGATCAGGATGCGGCGTTCCGCGCCGTCGCCCGCCGCGGTCACGGCGCCTTCAGCCCGATCTCCCGCAAGGCGAGTTCGATCTTGATGGCAGCCGAAGGCTCGAGCGAGGGAAGGCGGATGGTCGGTACCGGGATCCCCGCGATGATCCGGCTCGTGCTTCCTTCGGGCATCCGATCGACCGGCTCGTCCAGCGCAACGAGCAGCCTTACCCGGCATTCGGCCAGCGTCTCCATCGTGACGATGCCGATGCCGCGCACCTCCATCCGCCCGACGATGGTGGCAGGCGCGGATGCGATCAGGCCGGCATCGGTGCGCCTGAGCAACGTGTAATCATCGCTGACGAGAACCGCGCCGCGATCGATCAGCCTGAGCGCGAGATCGGATTTGCCCGCCCCCGATCGCCCCCCCAGCAGCACAGCGTGGCGCGTGCCCGCGATTGACAGCGCCACGCACGACGCATGGATCGTCTCGGAACTGAGTGGACGCATCGTCATGCCCCGGCCGCCTGCAACCTTACCATGAATCGAGCGCCCGAGGGCGCATCGTCGCGATCCTCGACCGCGATCGTGCCATTATGCCCATCGACGATCGCCTTGGCGATGGCGAGGCCGAGCCCGCTGTGCCGGCCGAATTCCTCGCCTTCGGGCCGCAGCGAGTGGAAGCGGTTGAAGATCGCCTCGCGCGCGGCGGGCGGCACGCCGGGCCCTTCATCGTCGACGAACAGCAGTACATCATCGCCGTCGCGGGTGGCGGAGATCCGGACCAGCCCGCCCGGGGGCGAGAAGGAGACGGCATTGTCGACCAGATTCTCGACGACGCGCGACAGCCGCGCACCATCGCCAAGCACCGTGGCGATGCCCAGATGCGGGCGGGCGAAGGCGACGCTGACCGTGCCGTTGCGCCCGCGCGCCTCGCGGGCGGCCACCAGCTGCTCGATCATCCGGCCTACATCGACCGGCTCGAACCGGGCGCGCGACAATTCGGCGTCCAGCCGCGAGGCTTCGGAAATGTCGGTGATTAGCCGATCGAGCCGACGGATATCGTCTTTGATGACCGCCACCAGTTGCGCCAGCAGATCAGGATCGCTGACCCGGTCGAGCGTGTCGACCGCGGATCGCAGCGAGGCCAGCGGGTTCTTCAGCTCGTGGGTCACGTCGGCGGCAAACGCCTCGGTGGCGTCCATCCGCTGCCGCAGGGCCTGGGTCATGTCGCTGAGCGCGCGGGCCAGCACGCCGATCTCGTCGTGCCGGGAAGGCAGCCGTGGCACCTGCACCTCGCGCGAACGGCCGAGCCGGACACGCTGCGCCGCGATCGCCAGCCGTCGCAGCGGGCGCACGATGGTGCGTGCCAGAAACAGCGACAGCAGTACCGACAGCAGCACCACGACCGCAAGGACGATGCCCAGCCGCAGCCGTTCCGCACGCACGATCCGGGTGATATCGCGCGCATTGGCGCTGGCATGCAACACGCCGCGCCCCGGTGCCGGCAGCGCGGTGGCCGCGGAGATCATGGTGGTGCGATCGGGCGCCCGCCGCTCGACGCTGGTCGTCGCGCGCGTGTCGCGGGCGGCAATCGCCTCGCGCCACGCGTCGATCCGGTCGGGAACAGGCTCGACGAATTCCTGCGGGCGATAGGCACCCGCGACGCCATCGATCACCCGATCGAGGAAGCGCGCCACCTGGCGCTTCCAGGGCTCGGTACGCGGATCGCGCAGATCATAGGTTGGTACGCTGCCAGCCCAGCTGTCGGCGATCTTGCGGCCATCGTTCGCATAGATCCGCAGCCGCAGCTGGCTGGTCCGCCCCAGTCTGGCCAGCACGCGCGGACGATCCGCCGGCGTGGCGGCATCGATCGCGGTGGCGATAAGGCCGACCTGAATCTCGCTTTCGTGCAGCCGCTGATCGATCAACCGTGCACGATAGCTGTCGAGATAGAAGAAGCCGCCTGCCAGCAGCGCGAGCGCGAAGATGTTGACCGCCAGGATGCGGTTGCCGAGCGACCAGTGACGCGACCAGCCGAGCGCCAGATCGTCCGGCGGCGCCACTTCTATTCCTCGGAGAAGCGATAGCCGACGCCGTAAAGCGTCTCGATCGCCTTGAATTCGCCGTCCACCGCGCGGAACTTGCGGCGCAGCCGCTTGATGTGGCTGTCGATCGTACGATCGTCGACATAGACATCGTCCTGATAGGCCGTGTCCATCAGCTGATCGCGTGATTTGACGAAACCAGGGCGCTGCGCCAGCGCTTCCAGGATCAGGAATTCGGTCACGGTCAGCACCACTTCGCGCCCATCCCACTGCACGCGGTGGCGGGCCGGATCCATCGTCAGCCGGCCGCGCTCGATCCGTTCGGGGGGCGGTGCCTCGTCGCCGGGGATGTCTCCGGCACGCACCTCGGTACGCCGCAGGATCGCGCGGATGCGGGCGATCAGCAGCCGCTGCGAGAACGGCTTGGTGATATAGTCGTCGGCCCCCATCGCGAGGCCGAGTGCCTCGTCCAGCTCGTCGTCCTTCGACGTCAGAAAGATCACCGGGATCGCGCTCTTCTCGCGCAGGCGTCGCAGCAGCTCCATCCCGTCCATGCGCGGCATCTTGATATCCAGCACGGCAAGGTCTGGCGGGGTTTCGACCAGCGCCTTCAGCGCCGCTTCGCCCTCGGCATAGACGCGCACCGCGAACCCTTCGGACTGCAGCGCGATCGAGACCGAGGTGAGAATGTTGCGGTCGTCATCGACGAGCGCGATCGTGGGCTGCATCGGTGCGACGGCTCCTGGCATTCGGCCCGCAGCGGTAGCCGAACGCCGGTGTCGCGACAACCATCGTGCCTTTGCGGGGCATCTGCGCTATGTTCGGGCGCAAACACCACTTTGACCGACCGGCATCGCTCGGATATGCGCGCAGCATGTTCGCGGATTCCGTGCGATGACGGGCCGGAAAGTTGACAGGAGACAGTGGGATGGGCGATCGGACGCCGAGCTTCGGGCTGGACGCCCAGGGAATCAGAACCGGCGCGACCGTGCACTGGAACCTTGGCACTGCGCCGCTGGTGGAACAGGCGGTGCTGCGGGGCGAGGGCCAGCTGGCCAAGGACGGCCCGCTGGTCGTGAAGACCGGTAAGCACACCGGCCGCTCCGCCAACGACAAGTTCATCGTGCGCGATGCCGAGACCGAATCGACGGTCTGGTGGGGCAAGACCAACAAGGGCATGAGCCCTGAGCATTTCGCAGCGTTGAAGGCCGACTTCCTGACCGCCCTCGGCAGCCGCGACACGCTGTTCGTGCAGGATCTGTTCGGCGGATCGCAGCCGGAGCACCGCGTCAACGTGCGCGTGATCAACGAATTGGCGTG
Source organism: Sphingomonas canaveralia (assembly GCF_047238125.1). Classification (NCBI taxonomy): domain Bacteria; kingdom Pseudomonadati; phylum Pseudomonadota; class Alphaproteobacteria; order Sphingomonadales; family Sphingomonadaceae; genus Sphingomonas; species Sphingomonas canaveralia. Next base: position 1,484,929 of record NZ_JBDFMH010000001.1, on the reverse strand, counting down.
GCACAACCTGTTCATCCGCACGCTGCTGGTGCGGCCGACCGCCGATGATCTCACCGGCTTCACGCCCGATTACACGATCATCGATCTGCCGAGCTTCCAGGCGGACCCTGCGCGCCACGGCTGCCGCAGCGAGACCGTGATCGCGGTCAATTTCACAGAGAAGCTGATCCTGATCGGCGGCACCAAATATGCCGGCGAGATGAAGAAGTCGGTGTTCGGCATCCTCAACTATCTGTTGCCGGCCGACGGCGTGATGCCGATGCACTGCTCGGCAAACATCGGCGCGAACGGCGATACCGCGATCTTCTTCGGCCTGTCGGGCACGGGCAAGACCACGCTGTCCGCCGACGCCAGCCGCACGCTGATCGGCGATGACGAGCATGGCTGGTCCGACACTGCGGTCTTCAACTTCGAAGGCGGCTGCTACGCCAAGATGATCAACCTCTCGCCCGAGGCGGAGCCGGAGATCTTCGCGACCTCCAAGCGGTTCGGCACCGTGCTCGAGAATGTCGTGATGGATCCGGAAACGCGCGAGCTGGACTTCAACGACAACTCGCTGGCCGAGAACAGCCGTGGTTCCTATCCGATCGATTTCATCCCGAACGCGTCTGAGAAGAACCTCGGGCCGGTCCCGAAGAACATGATCTTCCTGACCGCGGACGCCTATGGCGTACTGCCGCCGATCGCGAAGCTGACGCCGGATCAGGCGATGTATCACTTCCTGTCGGGCTATACCGCGCGCGTGGCGGGTACCGAGATCGGCGTCACCGAGCCGGATGCCACTTTCTCCACCTGCTTCGGTGCGCCGTTCATGCCGCGCCATCCGTCGGTCTACGGCAATCTGCTGAAGTCGCGGATCGCCAAGGGCGGGGTCGATTGCTGGCTGGTCAACACCGGCTGGACCGGCGGCAGCTATGGCGTCGGCCACCGCATGCCGATCAAGGCGACGCGCGCGCTGCTCAACGCGGCACTCGACGGCAGCCTGAACGATGCCGAGTTCCGGACCGATCCGAACTTCGGCTTCCAGGTGCCGGTGGCGGTGCCGGGCGTCGACAGCAAGATTCTCGACCCGCGGTCGACCTGGCCCGATCCGGCGGCGTATGATGCCACCGCGCGCAAGCTGGTCGGTCAGTTCATCGAGAATTTCGCCCAGTTCGAGGACGCCGTGGACGAAGGCGTCCGCCAGGCCGCACCCAAGGCGGCATGACAAATTGTTTCCGGGGCGTCCGCGCCCCGGAAACGCAAGTTTTTGTTCAGCATCGCGGGTTAGCCCGCAGGGATGCTGGCCCGCCTGACCCACTTCGCGCGACAGCGCAGCCCCGCCGAGATCGGCGAGCTGCTGCTGCTCAACATGCGCCACGCCGCCCGCCGGTTCACCGCCGCCGAGCGCGCCCGCCGCGACGCCGATGATGCGTTCGACCGGCTCTGGGGCACCGATACCGGCGGGGTCCGCACGGTCGGCAGCCTCGGCATCGACAGCGTCGATTCGCACCGGCTGCATGGCTATCAGGCCGCACAGGATGCGATGTTCGATCGGCTGCTTTCCGCGATCGACATCGATCCGGCGGGATATGGCTTCGTCGATTATGGCAGCGGCAAGGGCCGAATCCTGCTGCTGGCCGCGCTCCGGCCGTTCGCCCATGTGACCGGGATCGAAATCGCGCCCGCGATGCATGCGATCGCCGAGGCCAATATCGCACTGTTCAGCGGGAAGGCGCCCGTCGCGTCCGGCCCGGTGCGGTCGCTCTGCTGCGATGCGCGCGCCTTCGATCCGCCCGCCGGTCCGCTCGTCACCTATTTCTACAACCCGTGCCACGGCGAGATATTGCGGCCGATGGTGGCGAAGCTCGAGGCCACCCACGCCGCCGCTCCGCGCCCGATCTGGGCGCTCTATCTCGAGCCGCTGTTCCCGGAGGCGTTCGAGGCGAGCGGTCACTGGACGCTCGTGGAGGCGGACGACGGATACCGTATCTATCGGCTGGGCTGATCGATCGGCAACTCGAACCCAAGCTCCGCGCTACCGATCGCCGCGACTGGCAGGATGGATCAGATCAAGTCGGCATCCGGCACGACGTGCAGGGCGTTGCCGCGTACGCCTGCGATCACCATCCGCGTGCCGATCGGAGCGTCGGGGCCTTCGGCGGTCCATTCGCTGTCGCCCAGGCGCACCCGGCCTTGTCCGCCGGCGATCGCGGCTGTCACCACCACCCGCTCCCCCAGCAGGCGAATGGTGCGTTCGTTGAGCAGCGGATCTTCCGATCGGATCGGGTTGGCGGCGAACCAGCGGCGGCCGGCATAGACTGCGGCGATCCCTGTCAGCGCGAACAACCCGAACTGCAGTGGCGCCGCGATCCCAATTGCCAGCGCGGCGAGCCCGGTGACCGCGGCGGCAACCGCGAGCCAGATCAGGAAGACGCCCGGCACCACCATTTCGGCGATGCCCAGCGCAAGCGCCAGAATCAGCCACAGCCAGTGGGCGGCAATGGGCAGGCTGCCGTCGATCATGATCCGGGCTGCTCGAACGGCCCGGGGCGGACCGGGCGCGCACGCGGGGCGGGCGGCGCAGGCGGCACGGGCATGCCATCCTCGCCCAGCGCCGCCTTGGCGAGCGCACCGATGCCGCCCAGTGTGCCGATCAACTGCGTCGCTTCGACCGGGAACAGGATCGTCTTGGCATTGGGCGAGGTCGCGAACTTGCCGACCGCATCGACATATTTCTGCGCGATGAAATAATTGATCGCCTGGGCATCGCCGCCCGCGATCGCATCGGACACCATCTGCGTCGCCTTGGCCTCGGCCTCGGCTTCGCGCTCGCGGGCTTCGGCATCGCGGAACGCGGCTTCGCGGCGACCTTCGGCTTCAAGAATCTGCGATTGCTTCTCGCCTTCTGCACGCAGGATTGCGGAGGCGCGGCTGCCTTCCGATTCGAGGATCACGGCGCGCTTCTCGCGCTCCGCCTTCATCTGGCGGCCCATCGCGTTGACGATGTCGGCAGGCGGGCGGATGTCCTTCACCTCGACACGGGTGATCTTCACGCCCCAGGCCGTGGTGGCATGATCGACCACCGAGAGCAGCCGCGCGTTGATCTCGTCACGCTTGGACAGCGTCTCGTCCAGATCCATCGATCCCATCACGGTGCGCAGGTTGGTGGTCGTCAGCTGCATGATCGCGACATAGATTTCGGAGACTTCATAGGCGGCCTTGGCGGCATCCAGCACCTGGAAGAACACGACGCCATCGACCGCGATCATCGCATTGTCGCGGGTGATGATTTCCTGTCCTGGTATGTCCAGGACCTGTTCCATCATGTTGATCTTGCGGCCGACCCTGTCGACGAACGGCATGATGAAGTTGAACCCCGGCCGCGCGACATGGGTGAACCGGCCGAACCGTTCGATCGTGTACTGGAAGCCCTGCCGGACCACCGTGACGCCCGCGAAGATGAACACGATGGCCAGCACAGCCAGCACGATGAAGAAGACGCCCATTTCGTTCCTCTCGCTTGTCGGGGGGATGCTGCCCCATGATAGGGGCGCAAGGCCACAGGAATCGGAAAGGATCATCGATGTTGGATCGGGTGCGATCGGCGCTCTACCTGCCCGCGTCCAACCCGCGCGCGATCGAAAAGGCACGCACTTCGGCCGCGGATCTGGTGATCCTGGATCTCGAGGATGCCGTGAAGGCCGAGGACAAGGATCGGGCGCGCGCGGCCGCGGTGGAGGCGGCGGCGGGGTTCGGCCGCCCGGTCGCGATCCGCGTGAACGGGGCCGGGACTGCCTGGCACCAGGCCGATCTGGCAGCCGTCCGCAAGGCCGCTGTAGACTATGTGGTGCTACCCAAGGTGGAGCATCCCGGCCAGGCCATGCTGGACCTGCCGATGCCGGTGCTGGCGATGATCGAGACGCCGACGGCGATCTTCGCGGCGCATGGCATTGCCGCTGCCGCGCCGGTGGCCGGGCTGATCGCCGGCACCAACGATCTGGCGGCCGAACTGCGGTTGCCGCCGGGCGCGCCGCGGACCAGCCTCGCGCTGTCGCTGCAGACGATCGTGCTGGCCGCGCGTGCCGCGGGCATCCTGGCGCTCGACGGCGTCTACAATGCGTTCAAGGACGAAACCGGGCTGGCGCTGGAATGTGCGGACGGGCGGGCACTGGGATTCGATGGCAAGACCCTGATCCATCCCGATCAGATCGCTGTCGCCAATCGCGCATTCGGCCCCAGTGCTGCCGAGATCGAGGAGGCGCGGGCTCTGATCGCTGCCTTCACCGGCGGGGCCGAGCGATATGGCGACCGGATGATCGAAGGGATGCATGTGGCCGCTGCGCGCCGGCTGCTGGCGATGGCGGATGCGGGCGGCGATGAAGATCGCTTGCCGACGCCGGCAGCGCCGCGCTAACCGCGGGCCATGCGATCCATCCTGATCGGCGCGCTCATCGCCGCCACCGCCCATCCCGCCATCGCCGCCAGCGGGGTGGAAACCAAGCTGCGCGCCCATATGGCAGTGCTGGCCGACGACGCCATGCAGGGCCGCAAGCCGGGTACCGAAGGCGAGACGAAGGCGCTCGCCTATCTGACCCAGCAGTTCGCGAAGGCCGGTTTCGTGCCGGGCGCGAAGGATGGCAGCTGGTATCAGCGCGTGACCCTGGCGAAACGGGCGCCACGCAACGCGTCGGTCAGCTGGGCGGGCGGATCGATCGGCAATGACGAGCTGGTACTGTTCGGCCGCGAGCCGCTGGTCAAGCTATCCACCGCGCGGCTGGTCTATGCCGGTCACGGCGTCGTCACTGCCGAGCGCGACGATCTTGCCGGGCTCGATCTGGAAGGCGCGGTGGTGCTGATCCGGGCCTCCGCGCCCAAGGGCGTGAAGGCGCCGTCGGCCGCGGAGCGTGCTAGGCTGATGCATGCGCGCCGCGCCGCCGCGACCATCCTGATCTATGATTCGACGACTCCATTCGAGAAACTGCGCGACAGTGTGCGATCGGGCGCGGCGACGTTGGGCGCGGTGGAACAGCCACCGCTGACCGGCTATATCTCGCAGGCCGCGGCGGATCGTCTGCTGGCCGCTGCCAAGGCCGATCCGGCCGATCTGGCGCGGCGCAGCGACGGCGCCGGCTTCCACGCTGTGGCGACCGACTTTCCGCTGACCGTGCTCGCCGATACGGTGGTGCGCAGCTATGACAGTTACAATGTCATCGGCAGGTTGCCGGGCCGTGCATCGGATGGCCGCGCGGTGCTGTTCATGGGGCACTGGGATCATCTCGGGCTCTGCCGGCCCGAAGGCGCCCCCGACCGGATCTGCAACGGCGCGGTCGACAATGCCAGCGGCCTTGCGATGATGATCGAGATCGCGCGCGGGCTGGGCAAGGGCCGGCGCCCCGATCGCGACATGGTGATGGTGGCGACCACCGCCGAGGAGATGGGTCTGCTGGGGGCCGAGGCTTATGCCGCCGATCCGAGCGTGCCGCTGACGGATATCATCGCATCGTTCAACCTTGATACGGTCGCGATCGCGCCGAAGGGTACGCCGGTCGCGATCATGGGGCGTGGATTGACCCCGCTCGATCCGGCCATCGATCAGGTCGTTCGGAAGCTGGGAAGAAAGATCGACAACGATCAGGAAGAAAAGGATTTTCTGCCGCGACAGGACGGCTGGGCGCTGCACAAGCGCGGCGTGAACGCCGTGATGGTGGGTGGTTCGTTCAGCGACATGGATCGGCTGATGACTTATATCCGCGGACCCTATCACGGGCCGGGCGACGATATGACGCAGCCACTTGTACTGGGCGGCGCGGCGGAGGATGTGACGCTGAACATCGCTCTCGGCCGCCGGTTCGGCGATCGCAAGGCCTGGCCGATCGCGAGCCGATAGCCGTCGTCCCTGCCGGGCAGGGCGGGCGGCTCGGCTGCAACTAGGGGTGGACCCGAATCGGGGTGACCGTCTATCGGCCGCCATGGACATCTCCCTCGGCCTTACCTTCGACGACGTTCTCCTCCGCCCCGGCGAATCCGATGTTTTGCCAAGCGGAGCGGACACGCGCACCCGCGTCACGCGTGATATCGCGCTCAACATCCCGATCCTGTCGGCGGCGATGGATACCGTCACCGAAGCCGACATGGCGATCGTGATGGCGCAGCTGGGCGGCATCGGCGTGCTCCACCGCAACCTCACCGTCGACGAGCAGGCCGCCGCGGTCCGCGCGGTGAAGCGGTTCGAAAGCGGCATGGTGGTGAACCCGATCACGATCCGTCCTGATGCCACGCTTGCCGATGCGCGCGAGTTGATGGCGGGCAACCGGATCAGCGGCATCCCGGTAACCGAGGCTTCGGGCCGCCTTGTCGGCATCCTCACCAACCGCGACGTGCGCTTCGCCGAGAATGCGCGCCAGCCCGTATCGGAACTGATGACGAGCCAGAACCTGGCGACGGTGCGCGAGGGCGTGAGCCAGGAGGAGGCGCGCCGGCTGCTGCACCAGCGCCGGATCGAGAAGCTGCTGGTCGTCGACGAGGCCTATCGTTGCGTGGGCCTGATCACGGTCAAGGATATCGAGAAGGCCGTCACGTATCCGAACGCCACCAAGGACGGCACCGGCCGGCTGCGCGTGGCAGCGGCGACGACGGTGGGCGAGACCGGGTTCGAGCGGACCCGCGCGCTGATCGACGCCGAATGCGACCTGATCGTGATCGACACCGCGCATGGCCATAATCGCGATGTCGCACGCGCGGTGGAGCGGGTCCGCGCGCTCAGTAACAAGGTTCAGATCGTGGCGGGCAATGTGGCGACCGCGGAGGCGACGCGCGCGCTGATCGCGGCCGGCGCGGATGCGGTGAAAGTCGGGATCGGCCCTGGATCGATCTGCACGACGCGGGTGGTGGCCGGCGTCGGCGTCCCACAGCTGACCGCGATCATGGAATCCGCCGAGGCCGCGGCCGAGCATGACGTGCCGGTGATCGCCGATGGCGGCCTGCGTACCTCGGGCGATGTCGCCAAGGCGCTGGCGGCGGGCGCATCGTGCGTGATGGTCGGATCGCTGCTGGCCGGCACCGCCGAGGCGCCGGGGGAAACCTTTCTGTATCAGGGACGTGCGTATAAATCTTATCGCGGCATGGGAAGCGTGGGCGCGATGGCGCGTGGATCCGCCGACCGCTATTTCCAACAGGACATCAAGGATCAGCTGAAGCTGGTGCCCGAAGGGATCGAGGGGCAGGTGGCTTACAAGGGCGCGGCGCGCGACGTGATCCACCAGTTGGTCGGCGGGGTGAAGGCGGCGATGGGCTATACCGGGTCGGCGACGCTGGCGGAGCTGCGCGCGAAGGCGCGGTTCGTGCGGATCACCAATGCCGGCCTGCGCGAAAGCCATGTCCATGATGTCACGATCACGCGCGAAGCCCCCAACTATCCGACGCAGGGCTAGGCGGTGACGCCGGGCGCGCGCGCGCAGGCGGCGATCGAGCTGCTGGACCAGATCATCCTCGCCGCACGCGATGGCGGTGCGGCGGCCGACACGCTGATCGCGCGCTATTTCAAAACCCGGCGCTATGCGGGCTCGAAGGATCGCCGCGCGGTGCGCGACCTGGTCTATGCCGCGATCCGGCGATCGGGCGAGCGGCCCGTCAGCGGCCGCGCGGCGCTGCTGGGAGTAGCGGCTGGCGATCCGGCGGTGGCGGCGCTGTTCGACGGCGGCACGCACGCCCCCGATGCGATCGCGGCAAGTGAGAAGCCGGCCGGCGCCGGTGTCGCCCCTGGCTGGCTCGCGCCGCAGATCGAAGCGGTGGTCGGGCCGGGTGGCATGGCTGCGCTGCTCGATCGCGCGCCGCTCGACGTGCGGGTCAACCGGCTGCGCGCCGATCGTGCCGGCATCGCGATTGCAGGGGCAATGCCCACGCCCCACGCCCCGGACGGGCTGCGCCTGCCCGAAGGCACAGATGTCGAGACGCTGGAGGCCTGGCACGACGGGCTGATCGAGGTGCAGGACGAAGGCAGCCAGCTCGTCAGCCTGGCCGCAGGCGCGCAGCCTGGGATGACGGTGATCGACCTGTGTGCGGGCGGCGGCGGCAAGACGCTGGCGCTGGCGGCGATGATGGCGGGGCAGGGGCGGCTGATCGCGACCGATACCGATCGCGGCCGGCTGTCGCGGCTGGCCCCGCGTGCGGAGCGGGCGGGGGTATCGGTCGAGACTCAGCTGCTGGATCCCGGTCGCGAGGGCGATGCGCTGGTCGCGCTGATCGGCGCGGCTGATGTCGTGCTGGTCGATGCCCCGTGCTCGGGCACGGGCACCTGGCGGCGCAATCCGGAAGCGCGCTGGCGGCTGACGCCGAAGCGGCTGGAACAGCTCGTGGCATTGCAGGCGCGATTGCTCGATCTCGGCGCCGAACTCGTCATGCCGGGCGGCGTGCTCGTTTATATCGTCTGTTCGCTGCTGGATGCCGAAGGCGCCGATCAGGCGGCGGGCTTCCTCGATCGCCATCCGGGCTGGCGGGGCGGCGCCATCCATCCCGATTTCGGCACGGCGCGCGGGTCTGGCCGGGTGCTGACGCCCGCGCGGGACGGCACCGACGGCTTTTTCGTCGCGAGGCTGGAGCGGCCATGCTAGAAACGCCGCAACCGACCGTCACGGAGCTGTTCATGCGCTTTTCCCCGATCGCCCTGGCCCTTTCGCTGTCGCTTGCCGCGGTGTCCAGCGTCAGCCTGAGCCAACGTCCAGACGATCAGATCAACGTGGCATCGGTGGCGCTCGCGCAGCAGGGGGAAGCGGCGCGCCGTGCCGGCAATCTGACCGCCGCCAACGACGCGCTGGAAAGCGCGCTGGCGATCGATCCGCGCAACCGGGCAGCGTTCGTGTCGCTGGCCCGGGTCGCGCAGGCGCAGCAGCTGCCCGGCAAGGCGATCCGCCTGTATCGCGAGGCGCTGAAGATCGAGCCCAACGATACCAATGCCCTCGGCGGGCAGGGCGAGGCGATGGTCCAGCGCGGCGCGATCGAGCGGGCGAAGGCAAATCTCGTCCGCATCAAGGGGCTGTGCAAAGTCGATTGCGCGCCGGCGACATCGCTGGCCGCCGCGATCGCCAAGGGCCCGCCGCCGGCGGTGGTGACCGCGCAGGCGACGACCGTGGTGCCGCCGAAGGGCAAGGAAGCCGTCGCACCGAAGAATTGATCGGTCGAGGCGCTAGCCCGGGTTCCACGCGTTCGCGTTTTTCGAGCGACGGCGATGGGCGTGGCTAGACCTCGCTCGCAACGCACGGCTCCATCGTATGTGACGATCTTGTGTCGCGGTCAGTCTCGACTTTCCATCGCCCGCGCGACCGCCACGAACTCCGCCACCGTCAGCGTCTCGGCACGGCGCTGCGGATCGATGCCGACCTGATCGAGCGCGTCCAGAGCGCCCGCGACACCTCTCACGCTCTGGCGCAGCATCTTGCGGCGCTGGCCGAAGGCGGCGGCGGTCAGCATCTCCAGCGTGCGCATCGATACGCCGGTCGGCTGTGGAGCCGGCACGACATGGACCACCGCCGACATCACCTTGGGTGGCGGCACGAAAGCGGAGCGGTGGACGGGCAGCGCGATCCGGGGCGTCGCGCGCCACTGCGCCAGGACAGACAACCGGCCATAGGCCGCACTGCCCGGCGCGGCCGCGATCCGTTCGGCGACCTCCTTCTGGAACATCAGCGTCAGCGACTGCCACCAGGGCGGCCATGGATCGGCTGTCAGCCAGCGCACGAACAGCGCGGTGCCGACATTATAGGGCAGGTTTGACGCGACATGGCGCGCGCCCAGCGCCGGCTCGTCGATCGCCAGCGCATCCTGTTCGATCACGCGCAGCCGGCCGCCGGATGCGGCATCCAGTTCCGCCAGCGCGGGCAGGCAGCGCCGGTCGCGCTCGACCGCGATCACATTCGCGCCGGCCTTCAGCAGAGCGCGCGTGAGCCCGCCCGGGCCGGGGCCGACTTCATAGACGGTCTCCCCGGCCAGCGGCCCGGGCACGCGCGCGATCCGGTCGAGCAGCTGTCCATCGAGCAGGAAATTCTGGCCCAGCGCCTTGGATGCCGACAGGCCGTGGCGTGCGATCACATCGCGCAACGGCGGCAGTGTATCGAGGCCCATGTCAGCAGCAGGCGCGGGCGCGATGCTCCGCACATTGCGCGGCCAGCCGGATTGCGGCGATCATCGCGCCCGGCTCCGCCACGCCCTGGCCGGCAATCTCGAAAGCGGTGCCATGGTCCGGCGCGGTCCGCACGATCGGCAAGCCCAGCGTCATGTTGACGCCTTCGTCGAAATGAAGCGTCTTCAGCGGGATCAGCGCCTGATCATGATAGAGGCAGATCGCGGCATCATAACGCGCGCGGGCGCGGGCGTGGAACATGGTGTCCGCGGCCAGCGGGCCGACGATATCCATGCCCTCGGCCTGCAACAGTTCGACCGCCGGAAGGATGAACTCGATCTCCTCCTGCCCCAACGCGCCCGATTCCCCGGCATGGGGATTGAAGCCGGCGATGGCGAGTCGGGGCCGTTCGATCCCGAAATTGCGGATCAGCCCGCGCTCGGTGGCACGCGCCTTGGAGACGATCAGATCGATCGACAGCATCGGCGAAACCGCGGCCAGCGGCAGGTGCGTGGTCGCCGGCACCGTGCGCAGCGTCGGGCCGACCAGCATCATGACCGCGTTGGCGGCCGCCACGCCGCAGCGTTCCGCGATGAACTCGGTCTGCCCGGGATGGCTGAAGCCGATGCCGTAGAGCTGGGCCTTGCTGACCGGCCCGGTGACGAGCGCGCCCGCCGCCCCCGAACGGGTGACGCCAACCGCCATTTCCAGCGAATCGAGCGAGCAGCGCGCACCGGGCACGTTGGGGCTGCCGGGCTCGATCTCGCCGGCATCGTTGACCTGGATCAGCGGCAGCGCGTGATGGAAACAAGCGCGGGCGGTCTCGGGGCCGGCGATCCGTTCGATCGGGCCGGGCCAGACCGCTTCCAGCGCGCGCTGATCGCCGACCGCGAAAAAGGGCGGCAGATCCTCTGCGATCCGGCGATCCCATGCCTTGCCGACGATTTCCGGACCGATCCCGGCCGGATCGCCCAGCGCAATCGCCAGCGGTGCGACCACGGGGCTGCCGTCAGCGATAATCGACCACCGCATCGCGTCGCAGGTCGCGCATGTAGCGCTGGGCGCGGCGATTGACGCGCTCTTCTTCCATGCGGGCCAGGATCTGGTCGAACGACGGGCCATTCGCCGCCTGCGGATCATCGCGCCCGCAAAGGATCAATGATCGCACGCCATCGTCGAGCGACCCGAACGGGCGGGTGGCCTGACCGACATTGAGCTCGAGCATCATCGCCTGCAGCGGAGCGGGCAGATCGCGGACCCGAACCTCGGCATTGTCGACAACCTCGGCGCCGATCGACTTGGCGACTTCGTCCGCCTTGCCGCAGCCCTGGATCTCCGACATCGCCTTGGCGAAGGCCTCGACGCGCGGCCCTGCCTGAGCCTGAGTCGTGCCCTTCGGGAATTCGATGCCGACCTGCTTCAGGTTCAGCGCGGCATCCCGTGGATCGGCAGTCAGGACCTGGCGCTTGTCGATTACCGCGATGATTGAATAGCCGCCGGGCAGCGGCACCGGCTGACTGATCGTGCCGGGCTGCATCGACTGCGCGACTTCGGCCAACTGGGAGGGGAGCTGTTCGGCACGGACCCAACCGAGCTCACCACCGACGGCCGCAGTGGACGCTTCCGAGAATTGGCGCGCATAGGCGACGAACGAGGCGCCCTTGCGGACCTGATCGACGATGCGATCGGCATTGGCGCGAACTTCACCGTCATTAGCGGGCGTCGCCGACAGGAAGATCTCGCCGATGCGGTATTCCTGTGCGCCCTTGGCAGCGTTGAGGCGGGCCATGACGCCTTCGACTTCTTCCTGGCCGACGTTGATGAACGGCTCGACCCGGCGGCTCAGCAGCCGGCGCCACGCCAGTTCGCCTTCGATCTGCCGCTTCATCGAAGCCTCGGACGACCCGATCTCCTTCAGATAGGCACCGAACGCCCTGGGTTCGCGCTTGAAGTTGCCAGCGACGCGGTTGAAGGTCTGGTTGATCTCTTCCGGGCTGATCGTGATGTCGTGGCCGCGGGCCTCCTGGATCTGCAGCGCCTCGTCGATGAGGTTGCGCAGGATCTGCAGGCGCAGCCGCTCGCGTTCCTCGGCCGGAATGTTGCCGCCATTGGCCGCCGCCACCAGCGCCAGCCGCTGATCGATATCGGTGTCGGTGATGATCGTGCCGTTGACGATCGCTGTTGCCTTGCGGACCTTGGGATCGGCCTTGCCGAACACAGTGAGTTCCGCCGGCAGGTTGAGCCCGGCCGCGGTCGGGCCCACGCCATCGTCCACTGTCTGCGCGATCGCCGCGGCCGCCCCGATCGCAGCTGCCCACGCGGCGGCAAGCGCCGTCCAGCGTCCCATCTTCATGACCTTCAAGCTCGTCCTCGCTTCGTCGCGCCCCACCTGGCCCGCCAGCCTCTGCGCCAGCATAGCTTAACCTGCGCTGTAGGGTTCATTGCCCGCCGCGACAAGGATCGCCGTGCCGGTCGGCTCAGCGCCCGCCGATATTCTTCAGCGCCACCTGCAACAGGAAGGTGTTGCCGCGCCGAGCATCGCCGATCACCGCATAATCGCGGCGCCAGGTTACGCCCAGCTCCAGGCATTCGTCGTCATACAACACGCCCAGCCGGTGGCGGACGGGTTCGTAGCCATCGGCCACCGAGAAGGGATCCTCGCCTCGCCCGGTCAGATCGACCACGGTCGATCCGAAGACGGAGACGGTGCTGGTCACCTGCAGACGCCCGCCGACACGGATCTCCTCGCGGTCGCGGAGATCCTCGATCCCCGGCGTGATGTCACGGTTCAGGCGCAGATAGCCGGCAGTCGCATAGGTGCGGCGGCCACCGACCGTGACGTCGATCTCGTTGCGGCGGATCGCGCCATTGTCCTTGTCCAGCCGGAAACGGTGGGTGATGTCGACCAGGCGATCGAACTTCACGCGGGTGCGCCCGACGATATCGGAGAAGCGCGCGTCGAGACCGGTGCCCGGCGGGAAGATGCTGGGTTTGGCGGTCAGCCGGTAACTCTGGCCGATCACGGTGCGCACGGACAGGCGCGGCCGATCGTAATTCCACTCGAAGCCGTAGGTGACACGGCTGCCATCCTCCCAGCGATCATAGCCGGAGAAGCGGTTCAGCGCGAAAAGGTTGGAATCCTCGAGCTCGATCGCGCGGGCATCCTCGTTCGGCACGGCGAGGTTCTTGGTCGGCGGGGTCGCGACCAGCTGGAGCCGGGGGGTCAGGATCTGCGACCCGCCGAGAAATTCGCCCACGAACGGCCAGCGCATGTCTGCGGCCAGCGCCGCGATGCCGCGCGTCGTCCAGCCCGGATCGCCGCGATAGCTGACGGTCGGCGTGCTCAGCGTATCGGAGGTGTGATAGACGTCGCCGCGCGCATAGGCGGTAAAGGTGACTTCCTGGCCAAGCGGGGTGTAGCGGCGCAGATCCCAGCGTACGCCGGTGAAGGCACGCTGCGTATCCTGACCAGCCGTGCGCAGCAGCGCCAGGCTGTTCGCGCGGACTTCTACCACGCCGCCGACCACCGGGCCTTCGAGACGGCGACGATAATCGATCGCGGGCAACGCGATCGGCTGCTGGCCCTGCGACGCGCCCGCACGCAGCGTCTGCACCGCGTAGCCGGCGATCGATAGATAGCTGTCGCGGTCGATCCGCTCCGCGTTGACGATCGTGCGCAGCCGATCGTCTCGGCTGATATCGTAACGGCGCAGGAAGGTGCGGTCCGATGCCAGCCGGGTCGACCCGGTGACCGTCCAGTAGTCATCGAGCTGGAAGCGGCCATTGGCATCGATATAGCCGCGCAGCCCGCGGTTGCGATCCGCACCCGGCGGCAGCGGCCCGACGCTGGCCGGCAGCCGCGAGCCATAAGTGATCATGCCGCCGATCTGGTAGGCGCCCCGGCTGTTCAGTTCGCGATACTGCGCGCCGAGCGCGGGCAGCACGTCCGAATAGACATGCGGCGTCACCGTCAGGTCGCGGTTCGGCGCCAGTTGGATGTAATAAGGTAGCGCGAACTCGGCGCCGTTCGAGCGGCTGAACCGGACCTGCGGGATCAGCGCGCCCGGCCCGCCACCCTCGGCGCCATCGGGGTGCGAAAAACGCGGCAGCCACAGGATCGGCAGACCGAACAGCGACAGCCGCGCATCGACGTAAGAGATGCGGTGCTGCACCGGATCGTGGATCACGCGAACCGCCGTCACCTTCCACGACGGTTCCTTGGGCTTGCCGTCGGCACAGGTGACGTCGCAGGGTGTGTAGGCCGCCGTCTCCAGCGTGGAGACGCCATCGACACGAGTTGCGCGCACCGCGGCCAGGCGGCCGCCATCTTCCAGCACAAGCAGAAGATTCTCGATGATGCCGTCGCGCAACGTGTCCTTCAGCTGCACCGAATCGCCATAGGCGGTGTCGCCACCTGGATTGACGACCGCGACATTGCCGGTCGCGGTGACCTCGCCGGTCTGCTGGTTCCACGACACATTATCCGCACGCAGCCGGTTGCCGGCGCGCACCAGCCGCACATCCCCCTTTGCCGTGACGACCTGGCTGGCATCGTCATAGCCGAGCTCGTCGGCGCTGAAGGTGATCTCCTCCTCGTTCGCGGGAACAGGCGTGCCGGCCTGGGGCGGCGGCGCCACCGTGCGCTGCATCAGATCCTGCGCCGCCGCCGCGGCCGACCATGCAAGCGCAAGCGGCGATCCGGTGATGCACAGGCCGGTGACGCAAAGGGATGCGATACGCTTCAAAAACTGGGTGCCCCGCAGCGGCCGACGCGGCCGCGCCTGCCTATCGCATCGCGCGCGGCGGCCTGCAAGCGAGGCTGCGGCAGGCGGTGAGCGTCATCGTTCCGTCATCTCCGCAGGCTAGCCGCCGGCGATGCGCATCGCGATCGACCAGCTGCCGGCCACCGCCGCCGCCGCCCCGGCGCAGAGCTTGCCGCGTGCCGTTTGGCTCGCGCTGGGCGGAGCGGGGCTGGCGGCGCTGCTCGCGATCGCACTGCCTGACCCGGATGATGCGGCTATCCCGGCGGATGCGGTTTTGCCGGTAGCCGAAGCGCCGGTGCCCGCCGGGCCGCCCGTGATTGCCCCGGCTGCCCAATCGGCTCCGGCCACGGCATCGATCGCCGATCTCGTGCTGCACGGCGTGACCGGCCAAGCCGCGGTCATCGCGCGGCGCGGCGGCGCGCAGATGCTGGTGCGGCCGGGCTGGCAAGCTGCCCCCGGCATCATACTGAAGTCGGTCAGCGTTGATTCGGTGCGGCTGTCCGATCATGGCCGCGATGTGACTCTGGCGCTGGTCGACGCCAGCGGAACCAGCCGGATCAGCGGCATCGAATCCGGTGCGCGCACTCTGCTCGTGGCGGCTGCAAACGGCCAGGATCGAACACCCAGCCAGTCGGAACGCAATCGCGGGATCGAGTTCCAGCTCGCGCTGGCGCCGCGCGAACAGGATGGCCGGATTACGGGATATCTGGTCAAGTCTGGAGCGCCTGCGCCGATCCTGACTGCGGCGGGGCTCAAGCCGGGTGACGTGCTGGTATCGGTCAATGGCCGAGCGATCCTGAGCGCACAGGATGTCGCCGGCCTCGCCCGGGAAGTGGCCGTGTCGCCGGAGATGCGCTTCGGCTATGAACGCGCGGGTGCAATGCGCGAAGGCCGCACTGCCGTTCCAATTGCATGACAATATTATTACAAGTCGGCCAAGCTTTTGTGAAGGTTCGGTTGCATAGATAATAATTGGTTTGCAATCCAAACTCCTGCCGAACCTGTAACAAATCCATCACCGAGCCGATCTAGTCCCGCCCCGTCGAGCCGATCGAGTCCTGCGAATGCGGGCAGGTCGGTTCCCGGACTTGAAATAAGGGGCGATCAAGATGTTGAAGCGGAATCTCTTCCTGCTGGGCACGGCGGCTCTGGCGCTGGCCGGCTGCGGCGCGGACGATGTGGCATCGCCCGGCGAGGGTGTGATTGTCACCCCGACGCCCACGCCGACACCGACCCCCACCCCGACGCCGACCCCCACCCCGACGCCGACCGGCCCGGCCGCATCCTGCCCCACCGGCACCGTCGATCGTGGCGTGATCGCCACCAACTTCCGCAATTGCGAACTTTCCGGCCGCATCAGCGCTGACACAACCGTGCAGAAGCTGCCGGGCGTGATCTATTCGCTGTCGGGCCCGGTCAATGTTGGCACCGACATCGGCGGCGACGGCGCGGCCGCGGGCGGCCAGCGCGTCACGCTGACGGTGCAGCCCGGCGTCACCATCTTCGCTTCGTCCGGCAACGACTATCTGGTCGTCAATCGCGGCTCGCGCCTGCAGGCGATCGGCACGGCGGCCAATCCGATCGTGTTCACTGCCCGCGCCAACGTCGAGGGTTCGGCAACCGACGCCAGCCAGGGGCTGTGGGGCGGCATCATCCTGCTCGGCCGCGCGCCGATCTCGGACTGCAATACCGCGGTCGCCGGCGGCACCGCTGGCTGCCAGCAGGTGATCGAAGGCACCACCGGCTCGCTCTATGGCGGCGCCACGGCGGACGACAATTCGGGTACGCTGCAATACGTCCAGATCCGCTATTCCGGCTTCGCGATCGCGCCGGGCAATGAGCTGCAGGGCCTGACGCTGGGCGGCGTCGGCAGCGGCACGACGCTGGATCATATCCAGATCCACAACAGCTCGGACGACGGCATCGAGATCTTCGGCGGCCGCCCGAACCTGAAATATCTGCTGGTCACCGGCGCTGACGACGACGGGCTCGATACCGATCTCGGCTATAAGGGCTTCATCCAGTTCGTGATCGCGGTGCAGCGTGACGCCAGCAACGGCAACTCGATGATCGAAGCGGACTCGAACGGCAACGAGGATGCGCTGCCGCGCCAGAATACGCGGCTCGCCAACTTCACCTTCGTGCAGCGGTCCACGGTGCAGGGCGGCAACGCGATGCTGCTGCGCGGCGGTACCGATTACACGATGGTCAACGGTGTCGTCACCGGCCCGTCGGCCTGCCTCGACATCGATGCCACCAACGGCACCACCGTCCGCGCGGCGGACTCGGCGCTCGACGATGTCGGCCCGCCGGTCTTCAACTCGGTCTTCCTCGCGTGCCAGACGCCGTTCCGCGACGATGGCAACGTCACGGTCGATGCGATCCGCACGCTGTTCACCAACGGCACCAACAACAACACGGCCGGCACCTCGACGCTGTCGAACGTGTATGTGAACGGCGCCAACGAGACTGCGGTGGCGCCGTTCAACGCCTCCACGCTCGGCAGCTTCTTCGTTAACACCGCCTATATCGGCGCGGTGCGCGATGCCAACGACACCTGGTTCCGGGGCTGGAGCTGCGACGCCAGCTATGTCTCGTTCGGCAGCAATGCGGCCTGCACCGCGATCCGCAACTGATCGCCGCGCCTTGACCCAAGGGGGCGGCGGCCGGCGGTCGCCGCCCCCGATGTGCTTATTCCGGGGGATGAAGAGATGTTGAAGCCGCTGGGTCGCGCCGCCGCGCTCCTGATGACCACCGCGCTGACGGCACCTGCGTTCGCGCAGGGCACCGCGCCGACCGCGGGCGCCGCCGAATCGAGCGCACCGGCGGCACCGACCGCGCCAGGATCGCCCACTTCGGCACCGGCCGGATCTGCCGTCGCGGCCGATACCACTGCGCCTGCCACGGGCCAGCCGAGTGATAGCGGCGAATCCGTGGACGTCTCGATCCCCGGCGGCGGCGGTGCGGAAGAGGATATCGTGGTCGTCGGCCGCTACATCCCCGAGCCGACCCGTGCGACGCCGGAGATCGTCTCGGTCCTGTCGTCGGCCGACATCGCCCGCACCGGCGAAGGCGATATCGCAGGCGCGCTGCAGCGCGTGACCGGCCTGTCGGTGGTCGGCGCGGGCTTCGTCTATGTTCGCGGTCTTGGTGACCGCTATTCGCTGGCGCTGCTCAACGGATCGCCGCTGCCGAGCCCGGAGCCGCTGCGCCGCGTGGTGCCGCTCGACATCTTCCCGACCAGCGTCCTCGCCTCCTCGCTCGTGCAAAAGAGCTATTCGGCCAACTATCCCGGCGAATTCGGCGGCGGCGTGATCAACCTGACCACGCGTGCGGTACCGGAAGAGACCTTCTTCAACTTCGGCACCAGCATTTCGGGCGACAGCGAGACGACCGGCAATCTCGGCTATACCTATTATGGCAGCGATCTCGACGTGCTGGGCTTCGACGATGGCACGCGCGACGTGCCGCGCGGGCTGGCCAACGCGATCAACAGCGGCAACCCGGTGACCGCCGGCCCCAATTTCACCACCGATCAAGTGCAGGGCTTCGCCGCCAGTCTCGTCAACGCGCCGACCACGGTGTTGCAGCGCAATCGCGACATTCCCGCCAACTTCGCCGCGGATCTGAGCGCGGGCAGCTCGTGGGATATCGGCAGCGATGGCCGGATGGGTTTCATCGCGGCGGCCGGCTACAACAACAGCTGGCGCACCCGCAGCGCGCGTCAGCAGCGCTCGCTCGATCCCGATCTAGCGGGCATCCCGCAGAGCGATTTCCAGGCGGTCATCACCGACAACCGGATTGTCGTGAACGGGCTGCTGGGCTTGGGCCTCGAATTCGGCGACCAGAAGCTGCGTTGGACCAACCTCTATATCCGCGACACGGTGAAACAGGGCCGGCTGGCCGCGGGATTCGACCGCAATGTCGAGGATCAGATTGCGGGGCAGCCTGCCTCGCTGATCAGGCAGAATACCTATTGGTTCGAACGGCAGCTGATCAACACTCAGCTGGTCGGCGAATTCAAGTTCGGTGATTTTAGCGTCGATGCGCGCGGTGCCTATGCCAATTCGCAGCGCGAAAGCCCGTATGAGCGCGGCTTCAGCTACAATTACAACCCGGCCGTCGGTGATTACACGAACAACCTTACTTCCGGCGGGCAGAGCGCGGACGTGGCGTTCAGCGATCTCAGCGAGAATGTCTATTCGGGCGCAGTCGATGCCACCTACAAGCTGCCGACCGCGCGGCCGGTGAGCATCACGGCCGGTTATGCCTATACCAAGACCGATCGTACGTCGTCGCGCTACCAGTTCCAGTATTTCCGGCCCAACGGCGCGCTGCCGCTGGCGGTGGCGCAGCAGCGGCCCGACTTCCTGGTCTCCGACTATAATATCTACACTTACGGCATCGAGCTGCGCGACGTTTCGTCGAGCGAGGGCGCTGCCGCCTATGACGCGCGGCTGGGCATCCACGCCGGCTACGGGCAGGTCGAAGCCGAACTGGCCGATGGCCTGCGTGCGACGCTCGGCGTCCGGTACGAGGATGCCAAGCAGAGCGTGCAGCCAATCGGCGCGGGGCTGGTCGCGACCCGGATCAACAATGATTACTGGCTGCCGGGCGGCACGCTGACCTGGAACTTCGTCGAGAATATGCAGCTGCGGATCGCGGCATCGAAGACGATCGCCCGCCCGCAGTTCCGCGAGCTGGCGGCGCAGATCTACCAGGATTTCGAAAGCGATCGCCAGTTCACCGGCAACCCGTTCCTGACCGACAGCAAGCTGACCAATGCCGAGGCGCGCTACGAATGGTATTTCGGGCGTGACCAGCGCGTGAGCCTGGCCGGCTTTTACAAGAAGATCGACAATCCGATCGAGGCGGTCGCCTTCTTCTCTGGCGGCGGCGCGCTGCGCACCGGCTTCGCCAACGCGCCCGAGGCCCAGCTGTACGGTGCCGAGTTCGAACTGCAGAAATATATCCCGCTCGACAGCTTCGGCGGTGATTTCTGGGCGGCACGGCGACTGCTGCTGGTCGGCAACTACACCTACAGCAAGTCCAAGCTGAAGGTCGGTGCCGAGACGGTGATCGGGCCGGATCAGCAGCCGGTGGCGGCCAATGTGCTGTTCCGCGACGGCGCGCCGCTGACTGGTCAGTCGGATCATCTCGTCAACGCGCAGATCGGTCTGGAATCGTCGGACCGGCTGTCGCAGCAGACGATCCTGTTCACCTATGGCAGCACCCGCGTCACCAATCGCGGCCCGATCCAGGGCCTGCTGCGTCAGCCCGACATCGTCGAGAAGCCTGGTATCCGACTGGATTTCGTCGCGCGTGAGGAAGCCGATTTTCTGGGGCGCACGGTCGAGATCAAGTTCGAGGCCCGCAACCTGACCGGTACCGACTATCAGGAATATCAGCAGTCGGGTTCGACACGGATCGAGACCAACAGCTACAAGGTCGGCACCAGCCTGTCGCTGGGCGTGGGGGTGAAGTTCTGACCAAGCTGAAGCTGAAACCCAAGGCACAGCCCACCGCCGCCCGGCTGGACGATCAGTGGCGGCGGTGGATCGCCGAGAATCTGCTGCAGGGCGCGGACGTGGCGCAGATCCGCGGCGCGCTCGTCCTGCAGGGCTGCCCAGTCGCGCTGGCCGATGCCGAGATAGCCGAGGCGCAGGCCAGCCCCTATCTTCAGGGGGCGGGGCTCGCGCAGGCGCGGCTCGAGAAGCGCGACTGGGTGCTGCGCAGCCTATCCCGGCTGGCGACGATGGACGGCGGGCTGGCCATGGTGCCGCGCCATCGCGATCTGCCTGCCGATCGCTTCTTCGCCGATTTCTATGCCGCGAACCGGCCCGTGCTGCTCGACGGGTTGGTCGACGGTTGGGCGGCGCGCGAATGGAGTTTCGCCGGCCTCGCGGCGCGGTTCGCCGACGTCGAGACCGAGGTGCAGGAAGGACGTGAGCGCGATCCCGCCTATGAGATTAACATGGCGCAGCTGCGCGTGCGCCGCCGGTTCGGCGATGTCGTCGCGCGGATCGAGCGCGGGGGGGCGAGCAACGATTTCTATGTGACCGCGAACAATGGCGGCCATAACCGCGCTGCGCTGGCCGATCTGTGGCACGATACCGGCCCGATCCCTGGCATCCTTGCCGAAGATGGCCCCGCTGCCGGCTATTTCTGGATGGGGCCGCAGGGTACGATCACCCCGTTCCACCATGATCTCACCAACAATCTGCTGGTACAGTTCGTCGGTACGAAGCGCGTGACGCTGGCGCCGATCTGGGAGACGCCGCGGATGCGCAACCATATCCACTGCTATTCGCAGTGGGATGGCCCCGCCGCGATCGCCGCCGCGCCGGAGGCCGACCGCCCGGCCATCATCCACTGTGATCTCGGGCCCGGCGATACGCTCTTCATTCCGGTCGGCTGGTGGCATCATGTCGAGGCGCTGGAGCCGACGATCGGAATGAGCTTCACAGGGTTCGCCCGGCCGAACGACCATTATTCGGACTATCGCAGCTTCGGCGCTCTCTGACCTGCGACGGTGATGCGCCGAACACTATGGCTGGTGCGTCCGGCTGAATTGACGTGATTTGAACGCAGGTTAAGACGGCGCACCCGGCGCGTTCCGCGTGCGGGCATCACCAGATCGTCCATGGCCCGCCGAACCGTTCCACCCCGCATCCATCGCCGCCTGCCGGTACGCTCGCTCCTGTTCCTCGGCCTGTTCGCCGCAGTGCTGGCAGGCGCGCTGCTGCTGGTGAATGCCGGTATCGCGCGGCAGCGCGCGGCCGAAGTCGCCGCGGCGAAACCGGTCATCGTGACGGCGCCGATCGCGCGGGACGTGCGGCCGCCGGCCGGCCGGCATGCGATCGACTATGCGCGGATCGATGCCCGGCTCGGCCAGATCATGGCACGCCGCGATATGGTGGGGCTCGGCATCGCAGTCGTCGAGGATGGCCGGCTGAGCTTCGTGAAAGGCTATGGCCTGGTCAGCGCCGACCGGCCCGAGCCGGTGACGCCCGCGACGGTATTTCGCTGGGCATCGCTGTCGAAGGGGGTCGCGGGAACGCTGGTCGCCGAGCTGGCCGCCAAGGGCAAGTTGTCGCTCGACGATCCCGTCTCGCGCTATTCGCGATCGCTGAAGCTGCCCGACGGCGGCGAGAAGCGAGTGACGGTGGCCGAGCTGCTGTCCCACCGCACCGGCATCGTGAAGAATGCCTATGACGATCGGCTGGAAGATAACGAGGATCCCCGCAGCATCCGCCGGCTGCTCGGCACCCTCGATCGCTATTGCGCGCCGGGCAGTTGCTTCACCTACCAGAATGTCGCGTTCGATGCCGCCAGCGAGGTCGTGGAGCGGGTAACCGGCCAGCCTTACGCCGCAGTCGCGCGATCGATGCTCTTCAAGCCGATCGGGATGAGCAGCGCGAGCACGACGCGCGAGGGGCTTGAACGATCGGCCAGCTGGGCGCGACCGCATCGCGGTCGCACCGTCCGCAAGGTGGAGGATGCCTATTACCGAGTGCCTGCCGCCGGCGGCGTCAACAGCTCGGTCTTCGATCTCGGCTTGTGGATGCGCGCGCAGATGGGCGAGGGCGGGGCGATCCCGAAGAAGGTCCTCGGCGAGATCCACCAGTCGCGCGTTTTGACCCCGGCGCGTCGCGGCCGCGCCGATTATGATCGCGCGATGGAGCGCAATGGCTATGGCCTGGGCTGGCGCGAGCATGAATATGCCGGCCACCGGCTGATCGGTCATCGCGGCGCGGTCGATGGCTATCGATCGCTGATCCTGTTCGATCCGGCCCGCAAGACGGGCGTGGCGATGTTGTGGAATTCGAACAGCAACCGGCCCACCGGTCTGCCGCTGGAGATCCTCGACATGCTGTACAAGCGCCCGGCAAAGGACTGGGTGCGGCTGGACGATTGATTGCAACCCGAGT
The DNA here is from genome assembly GCF_047238125.1 of Sphingomonas canaveralia. NCBI lineage: Bacteria > Pseudomonadati > Pseudomonadota > Alphaproteobacteria > Sphingomonadales > Sphingomonadaceae > Sphingomonas > Sphingomonas canaveralia. Next base: position 1,462,139 of record NZ_JBDFMH010000001.1, on the reverse strand, counting down.
CGCGCGCGCTATAGGTCACTCGTCATGACGTCACGCCCGCGCACCTTGTACGAAAAGATCTGGGACGCCCATGTCGTCGAGCGCCGCGACGACGGCACGTGCCTGATCTATATCGATCGGCACCTCGTCCACGAAGTGACGAGCCCACAGGCGTTCGAGGGGCTGCGGGTCAGCGGACGCGGCGTGCGGCGGCCCGATCTCACGCTGGCGGTGCCCGATCACAACCTGCCGACCACCGCGCGGCGCGATACCAGCGGCAACCGCATCCCCATCGCCGATCCGGCATCGGCCGAGCAGCTGGCCGCGCTTGCGCGCAACGCGCCCGAGTTCGGCATCCGCTATATCGAGGACACCGCCGCAGAGCAGGGCATCGTCCATGTCGTGGGGCCGGAACAGGGCTTCTCGCTGCCTGGCACGACGATCGTCTGTGGCGACAGCCATACATCGGCGCATGGCGGCCTTGGCGCGCTGGCGTTCGGCATCGGCACGTCCGAAGTCGAGCATGTGCTGGCCACGCAGACACTGCTGTTGTCGCCATCCAGGACGATGGAGATCCGGGTCGAGGGTGCGCTGGGCTTTGCGGTCACCCCCAAGGACGTGATCCTGCACATCATCGGGCGGATCGGTGCGGCCGGCGGCACCGGCCATGTGATCGAATATACCGGCAACGTGTTCCGCGGGATGTCGGTCGAGGGACGGCTGACGGTCGCCAACATGTCGATCGAGGCAGGCGCGCGCGCCGGGCTGATCGCTGCCGACGATATGGTGTTCGACTGGCTAAAGGGTCGGCCGATGGCGCCGACCGGCGACGCATGGGACAAGGCCGTCGCCTGGTGGCGTACGCTGCCGAGCGATCCTGGTGCCGTCTACGATAAGGCGATCCACATCGACGCAGCGGAAATCGCGCCGAGCCTGACCTGGGGTACCAGCCCCGAAGACGTGGTGCCGATCACCGGATCGGTGCCCGATCCCGAGAGCTTCGCCGATCCATCCAAGCAGGAGGCCGCGCGCAAGTCGCTGGCCTATATGGGGCTGGTCCCGGGCACGCGGATGCAGGACGTGGCGGTCGACAACATCTTCATCGGCAGCTGCACCAACAGCCGGATCGAGGATCTGCGCGCCGCCGCCGCGGTGGTTCGGGGTCGACGGGTCGCAGGCGGCATCCGGCAGGCGCTGGTGGTTCCGGGATCCGGTCTCGTGAAGCGCCAGGCTGAAGCCGAGGGGCTGGACCGGATCTTTACGGATGCCGGCTTCGAATGGCGCGAGCCCGGCTGTTCGATGTGTCTGGGCATGAATCCGGACAAGGTGCCGGCGGGGGAACGCTGTGCGTCCACCTCGAATTGTAATTTCGTCGGGCGGCAGGGGCCGGGGTCGCGCACGCACCTGCTTTCGCCCGCAATGGCGGCAGCCGCCGCAGTGACGGGGCGGCTGACCGACGTGCGCGAACTGATGGGGGCGTAACATCATGCGTAAGATCATCTATCTGCTGGCACTGGGCGCGATCGGCGCCGGGCTGGCCGCCTATGCCGCGCCGCTGCCGAGCCGCGCCAAGGCGCAGCCGGGCGAAGTGGTTCCCGAGCCCGAAGCACGGCGGTGACACCCGCATTTGCCCTGCTCGCCGCAGCGCTGGCGGCACCGGCGGCGGTGCAATCGCCGACCAGCGTGACGCTGACTGCATTCGAATGCGGGCGGCTGGTGCAGGAGGATCTGGGCTGGTTCTCCGATACGTTGCGCTTCAAGGGCGAGCAACGTGAGCTGGTGGCGGGCTGCTACATCATCCGCCACCCAAAGGGCGTTCTGCTGTGGGATACCGGGCTCGATCCCGCGATGATCGGCGCGCCGCAGGGCGGCATGAGCGTGACGACGCGGATCACCGATCGGCTGAAGGCGCTCGGGCTCACCGCGGCCCAGATCACCCATGTTGGCATCAGCCACCATCACGCAGATCATAGCGGCGGCGCGGCGGACTTTCCCAATGCCGAGCTGCTGATCGGCAAGGGCGATGTCGATGCGCTGAAGGCGAAGCCGGCAGACGAGCGCGATGTCCGCCAGTTGACGCACTGGCTGACGGGCGGCGGCAAGCTGACCGCGATTTCGGGCGACAAGGACGTGTTCGGCGATGGCAGCGTGACCATGCTGGCGATGCCCGGCCACACCCCCGGTCACAGCGCGCTGCTGGTGCGGCTGCCGAAATCGGGCGCGGTGCTGCTGACCGGCGACGAATATCATTTCCGCGAGAATCGCGCAGTGCGCGGCGTGCCCACCTTCAACGCCAACCGCGCCGATACGCTGGCTTCCCATGATCGCTTCGAGGAGATCGCCAAGCTGCTGAAGGCGCGCGTCGTGATTCAGCATGATCCGCGCGACATGGCGGAGCTGCCCGCCTTCCCGAAGGCGCTCGACTGATGCAGCCCGTCCGCCAGGTCGAAGGGCGCGCCTATCCGCTGGGGCGGAAGAATGTCGATACCGACGTGATCATCCCGGCCGAATATCTAAAGACGATCAGCCGGCAGGGCCTGGGCCGCGGTGCCTTCGAGACGATCCGGGCCGAGCCTGGCAACGTGTTCGACGATCCCGAATATGCCGGCGCGCCGATCCTGATCGCCGGCGATAATTTCGGCTGCGGTTCGAGCCGCGAGCACGCCGCCTGGGCGCTCGACGACATGGGTGTGAAGGCGGTGATCGCCCCCAGCTTTTCCGACATCTTCTCGGGCAATGCATTCAAGAACGGCATCGTGACGGTGGTGCTGCCGCAGGATGCGATCGATCGGCTGATGGAAGTCGCCAAGACCGATCCGATCCATGTCGATCTCGAGGCGGGGACCGTCACGACCCGTTTCCAGGACCGCTTCAGCTTCACGCTCGATCCGTTCCGCCGCCAGTGCCTGCTGGAAGGGCTCGACGAGGTCGGGCTCACAATGCAGCGCGGAGCCCAAATCGCGGCCTATGAGGCGAAGGCGGCGGCGGAACGGCCCTGGCTGTAAAGCGACGGCCGAGCCAGGCCGCCCATGTGAGAGGATAGGCGTTTCATGCATGCTCTGCTTTCGACCCGCCCCGGCGGCCCGGAAACGCTGAAGATCTTCGACGTGCCCGATCCCGTGGCAAGCTCCGGCGAATTGCTGGTCGACGTGAAGGCCTGCGCGATCAATTTCCCCGACGTGCTGGTGATCGAGGACAAATATCAGTTCAAACCGAAGCGCCCGTTCGCACCCGGCAACGAGATCGCCGGCATCGTGGCGGCGGTGGGCGAGGGCGTCGAGGGCTGGGCACCCGGCGACCGGGTGATCGCGATGCTGGGCCATGGCGGCCTTGCAGAAAAGGCGGTGGTGCCCGCCGCCGGCGCGCTGCGGCTGCCCGAGGGGCGCAGCTTCGCCGAAGGGTCCGCGTTGCTGATGACCTATGCCACCACCATCCATGCACTGCTCGACCGCGGGCGCCTGCGTGCGGGTGAAACGCTGCTGGTGCTGGGTGCGGCGGGCGGCGTGGGGCTGGCCGCGGTCGAGCTCGGTCGCGCGTTCGGTGCGCGCGTGGTGGCGGCGGTCTCCTCCGAGGAAAAGGCAGCCGTCGTGCGCGAAGCGGGAGCCGATCAGGTGATCGTCTATCCGCGCGGGCCGTTCGAGCCCAATCAGGCGCGCGCGCTGACCGAACAGTTCAAGCAGGCTGTCGGCAAGGACGGCGCGCACATGATCTACGATCCGGTCGGTGGCGCCTATGCAGAACCCGCTCTGCGTGCGATCGCCTGGGAGGGACGTTATCTCGTTGTCGGCTTTCCGGCCGGCATCCCGCACCTGCCGCTCAACCTGACGCTGTTGAAGAGCTGCGATGTCTGCGGCGTGTTCTGGGGCGCGTTCGCCGCGCGCGATCCGGCCGCCAATGCCGCGCATGTCGCGCATCTGTTCCGGCTGTGGGAAGCCGGCCAGATCCATCCGCGCGTGACCGAGACCTTCCCGTTGGAACGCGGTGGCGATGCCATTGCGAAGATGGCGGCGCGCGGCGCGATCGGCAAACTGGTCGTCACGATGGACTGAGTGGGCCGCAGGCGTTGCGCCTGCCGCCCGCCGGCCCTATCTCGAACTCACAGCATAGAGGGGCCGGCATGACGACTTTCGACGATCGCGAGCGCGCTTTCGAAAACCAGTTCGCGCACGACCAGGAGATGGCGTTCCGGATCGTTGCCCGGCGCAACCGCTTGGTCGCCGTCTGGGCTGCCGAGCTGATGGGGCTGACCGCCGAGGAAACGGACGCCTATGCCAAGGCTGTCGTACAGGCCGATTTCGAGGAAGCCGGCGACGAGGACGTGATCCGCAAGCTGCTGGGCGACCTCACATCGGCAGGCGTCGATATGGACGATGCCCGTGTGCGCGACGAACTGGCCGCCAAGCTGATCGAGGCGCGACGCCAGCTGCTGGAAGCGAAGTAAGCGATGCCGATGGCGGCGGACGAGATCGAGGCGCTGATCCGGGGCGCCATCCCCGATGCCCGCATCGAGATTACCGATCTGGCCGGTGACGGCGATCATTATGCCGCCCGCGTGGTGGCCGAGAGTTTCCGCGGCGTATCGCGCATCGAGCGCACTCGCCGCGTCTATGATGCCCTGGGCGGGCGGATGGGCGGCGCGCTTCACGCGCTGCAACTGACAACCGCGCTGCCCGATCAGGAGTGACGATGATGACCGACGACGCCCAGGCCCGGATCGCGCAGGCCGTGAATGCCGCCGATGTGCTGCTGTTCATGAAGGGGACGCCATTGTTCCCGCAGTGCGGCTTTTCCAGCCGTGCGGTCGCGATCCTCGATCATCTCGGCGTCGAATATGCCAGCATCGATGTGCTGCAGGATCAGGGCATCCGTCAGGGCATCAAGCAATTCTCGGACTGGCCGACGATCCCGCAGCTCTATGTGAAGGGCGAGTTCATCGGCGGATCGGACATCATGATGGAGATGTACGAGGCGGGCGAACTGGCCGAACTGCTCGATGAGAAGGGTGTCGCGCGCGCCGCGTGATGGCGCCTGAGCCTCAAACCGCGACACAGCGAATGATGCCCAGGCGCCGACGAGACTGCGCCGCGCGGTATGGCTGCGTTTTGGGATGAGGTGAGACGCGCGGTGGGTGCTTGCATTTCCCACATGCGCCACGATCCGGTTAGGAACAGCTACGGCCGCAAGGCTCACCGTGTCACACGCATCTCACAGGTCGTTTAGCCAGTCTGTAGTTCGCGGGCAATGGGCCGTCGGCAGGCGGGTTTGCGGTCGCGGGTTGGCAGGCGCCGTACGATTGGCGGTCAGCGATGTCCGGTCCTGCCAGTGGTCCCTTGCAGGGCGTCAGAGCTGCGCGAATTCGAGGGGGGCGGCGGGCCGGCGCTTGGGGGGAAGCTTGCGCCGGCCCGCCTGTCTGAAGCGGAACGTTGGAACATAACTAGCTTTGCACCCGGCGTGCCAATCGGCGCGATAGACGGCGATCCGCAGCTCTCGATGGTGTCTGCGATATTAACCGGTCGCGCGTCTGTCAGGATTTCCGACACCAGACGCTGCCCTTCACATTCCCGGCCGCGGATGCCACATCGACCGGTATGACCGATCCCGCCCCCGATACGGTGGTCACGCTGCACCCGCTGGTGCGCCGCGTCCTTGCCGCCAATCCGTCGGCCTTCACCTATACCGGCACGCAGACCTATCTGGTCGGGCGCGGCGAGGTCGCGGTGATCGATCCCGGGCCCGACCTGCCCGAGCATGTCGACGCGATCCTGGCCGCCACTGCCGGCGAACGGATCGTCGCGATCTGCTGTACGCATACCCATCGCGACCACAGCCCTGCCACGCGCCCGCTGAAGGCTGCGACCGGCGCCCCGATCATCGGCTGCGCCCCGCTCGCGATCGACGATGACGGGCCACGCGCCGATGCCGCGTTCGACAGTCTCTATCGCCCTGACCGGATCCTGGCGGATGGTGAGCGGCTGAACGGGCCGGGCTGGACGCTGGAAGCCGTCGCGACGCCGGGCCATACGTCCAACCATCTGTGCTTCGCGCTGCCCGAGGCAGAGGCGCTGTTCACCGGCGATCATGTGATGGGCTGGTCCACCACGGTGATCTCGCCGCCCGATGGCGACATGGCCGATTATATGGCGAGCCTCGATCGGCTGATCGCACGCGAGGACCAGGTCTATTATCCGGCGCATGGCGATCCGGTCGATCGGCCGCAGCGTTTCGTGCGGAGCCTGATGGGGCACCGCCGCCAGCGCGAGGGCCAGATCCTGCGCCTGCTGGACGCTGCACCGCGACCGATCCCGGCGATGGTGGAGAAGATGTATGCCGGCATCGATCCGCGCCTGCATGGCGCGGCCGGGCGATCGGTTCTCGCCCATCTGATCGATCTCGAAGCGCGCGGGCAGGTGGTGCGCACCGGCGAGGCCTGGGCGCGGGCAGCATGATCCGCCCGGTGGTGAAATGGATCGTCGCGCTTGCAGTGGTGGCCGTGATCGCGCTTGCGATCGGCTGGTTCGCGCGGCGCGAGATCGTCCGCACGCTCGACCCCGATCCGGTCGCGGTCGCCAGCGCCAGCCTCGAATCGATGCGGGAGCAGAACCGGCTGACGGTATTGTCGGCCCGCTACGTATCCGTCACCACTGCCACCCAGCGCCGGTTCGGCCTGTCCGCGCAGAAGACGCTGATCATGCCTGGCGACGTGCGCTATGAGATCGACCTGGCGAAACTTGGCCGTGACGATGTGCGCTGGGATGCGAACGCGCGGCGGCTAAGCGTCGTGCTGCCGCCAGTCGAGGTGTCGCGGCCGGCCGTGGATCTCGATGCGATGCGCGAATATGATGCGGGCGGCGTGCTGATGCGGATCAGCGATGCCGAAGCGCGCCTCGATACCGCTAACCGTCGCGCCGGGCAGGCCGAATTGCTCCGGCAAGCCCGCGGCGCCATGCCGATGCGAATGGCGCGCGATGCGGCGCGGCGCGCAGTCGAGCGCAGTTTCGCGATGCCGTTGCAGGCGGCGGGGCTGGATGCTGCAGTCGAAGTGCGGTTCGCGGACGAGGCCGGCCCGCGCAGCGGCGAGACGTTGGATCGATCGCGCTCGCTGGAGGAAATTTACGGCAACGCCGTGCGCTGACCTATTCGGCGGCGTAGATCGTCCGCCTGGCGCTCCGCCAGCTTCCACGTCCCGTCGACATCCGTCCAGATTTTCGTCGTGCGGCGGCGGACCGATTTGTCGGCGAACCTGGCCTTGCCGACCGGTTTCAGGACTGCCTCGCCCATCAGCACCCATCGTGCGGGCCGCGAGCAGCGGCATATTCGATCCTGCGATCAAGCGTGGCATAATCGATCAGCCCGGTCTTGAGATTGTGGATCGCGTCCTTCTTGCGGGCGATCCGGTTGAACGGATTGTTGACCACCGCATCATCGGTGAACACGGCTGAGAAACCGGCCTCGTCGTGCGCCAAGATCGCAGGGTCCATCCGCTCGGTCGCAGCCAGCGCGGCGGCGATCCGCGGGTCCTTGGCGGCCTCTGCCACGGCAGCATTGGCTGTCGATCAGGCGGCGTGGGATGGCGCGGGAACAGCCGCGACGACGAGCAGCATCAATCCGGGTGCACGAATCGATCCGTCTCCGATCGTGGTCGGCGACAGTCCATCATCTGCAATGCGCGCTTTGAAGCGGGCCGCTGGCAATCGGGCACGCCATCGCTATCTAGCGGGCGAGGGAGACCGGAATGAGCGTGCAGCATCAGAGTTTGCGGGGTGTCGACATCCGCGCCGAGATCGACCGGCTGCGCAAGGAGCGCAACGCGGTGATCCTGGCGCATTATTACCAGGAGCCGGCGCTGCAGGATCTTGCCGACTTCGTTGGCGACAGCCTGGACCTGAGCCGCAAGGCCGCCGAAACCGATGCCGATGTGATCGCCTTCTGCGGCGTGCGTTTCATGGCCGAAGTCGCCAAGATCCTGTCCCCCGACAAGACGGTGATCCTGCCTGACATGGATGCCGGCTGCAGCCTTGAAGACAGCTGCCCGCCCGAGGATTTCGCAGCGTTCCGGGCGGCGCATCCGGATCATATCGCGCTGACCTACATCAATTGTTCGGCCGCGGTGAAGGCGCACTCGGACATCATCGTCACCTCGTCGTCGGCCGAGAAGATCCTGTCGCAGCTGCCAATGGATCAGAAGATCATCTTCGCGCCCGACAAGAATCTGGGCGCCTACTTCAACCGCAAGACCGGGCGCGACATGCTGTTGTGGCCGGGCGCATGCATCGTGCACGAGGCCTTTTCGGAAACCGAGCTGCTCAAGCTCAAGGCGCTGCATCCCGATGCGCCGGTTGCTGCGCACCCCGAATGCCCGGCCTATATCCTCGATCATGCCGATCAGGTGGGGTCGACGCGGGCCATCCTGGAATTTGCGCTGTCCTCGCCCGCGCACACGATCATCGTCGCCACCGAGCCGCACATCATCCACCAGATGGAAAAGGCGGCCCCGCACAAGCGCTTCATTGGCGCGCCGGGGGCGGACGGCAACTGCAACTGCAACATGTGCCCGTACATGGCGCTGAACACGATCGAGAAGCTCTATGTCGCGCTACGCGATCTGGAGCCTCGGATCGAACTGGACGAAGCGACGCGGCTTGCGGCGAAGAAGCCGCTCGATCGGATGCTGGCGATGGCGTCCGGCGCAGTCGGGCAGGGCGATGTCGGCACGCGTGTGACCGGAGACTGAGTATAAGGCCGGTCGGGCAAACCAACTGACACAGTGAAAAGGGCCCGCTTCCGGATCGGAAGCGGGCCCTCTTTCTTTGGGCGGCCCGGCGCGAAGGCCGGGCCGTCCTGATCACACGAAGATGAAGTCCGCCGGTGCGAGCACCGTCTGACCGGACACCTGGATGAAGAAGTCGGCCGCGCCGTTGCCGTCGGTATCGCCGGCGACGGTCAGCACGCCGCCCACGCGGGTGGCCTGCAATTCACCAGCCGTTCCGCTGAACGCGGCCGAACCGATGAAGGTGAAGGCGTCGACAGCGGCGGTGCCTTCGTTGGCGTCCAGATCGCTGAGATCGATCTGGTCCTGACCACGACGGAAGTCGGCGATCACGTCGGTCGCGCCGTCGGCATCGGTGAAGGCGAAGATATCGCGCCCGGCACCGCCGGTCAGGATATCGGCACCCAGGCCGCCGTCGAGACGATCGTCACCGGCATCGCCGTTGACACGATCGGCACCTGCGCCACCCAGCAGGCTATCGTTGCCCAGGCCGCCATAGATCAGATCGGCATCGTCGCCGCCGTCGATCGTGTCGTTGCCCGCGCCACCGTCAAGACGATCCGCACCGGCAAGGCCGTTCAGGATGTTGTCGCTCGACGTGCCGGTCAGCTGATCGGCAAAGGCCGAACCGATGACATTCTCGAAGCCCGAGATGGTGTCGCCAGTCGCATCCAGGCCGGTGACATTGGTCTGGAGGTTGACCGACACGGCGTCGGACGCGTTGGCATAGCTCAGCGTATCGATGCCCGTGCCGCCAGCCAGGCGATCCAGGCCACCGGTGCCGGCATCGATCAGGTTGTTGCCACTGTTGCCGGTGATCGTGTCGGCGAAGGCCGAGCCGACGACGTTCTCGATGTTCGACAGCAGATCGCCGAGCGCCCCACCGGCATTCACCCCGGTCGCCAGGTTCACGGTCACGCCCGAGAGGGCGTAGTCGTAATTGACGGTATCGACGCCGCCATTGCCGTTGATGACGTTGGCAACCGCGTTGGCATAGATCAGGTCGTCGCCCGAGCCGCCGATCGCGTTCTCGACGATGGCGCCATAGGCAATGCCCAGATTGTCGGTCATCAGGCCGTTGCGGAAGCTGTCACCCGCGATCTCGATGTAGAGGTCGTAGGTGGCCTGGGTCCGCGGCGCGAGGCCGGCGGCGGCGCGACGGGCGTTGATTTCCGCGAGTGTCGGGAAATCTTCCGAGAAATAGCCGCCCACGCTCGAGAACTGACCCGGGTTGAGGTCGATGATCGACGGGGTCGAGAAGCCCGACACGTCGATCGTGTCGATGCCACCGGCATCCCAGATCGCGGCGACCGGCATCGGGGTCTTCACGAAATCGAACGACTCGTTGCCCGAGTTGCCGTTGAAGCCATAGACCGTGTTGCCGGTGCGGGTGGTGAGATCCGCGCCGTAGAGATCCTGGATCGTGGCGATGTCATGGATCATCGGGGTCGACGGGTAACGGTAGGTCAGCAGTTCCCAGTCGATGTGGTTCGCGCCGGTCTCTTCCGAGTCCCAGTAGGACATGATCGAGTACTGGTTCGAGTCCTGGTAATATTCGGCGCCGTTCTCGTAGGTCACGTCGAAGCCGGGGCCGAAATTGTAGGCGCCCGGATGCTCGAGACCAAGCGAGTGGCCCAGCTCGTGGATCACGGTGGTCAGGCCGTACTGGCCTTCGTCGAACAGGCCGTTCGACGAGTTGATCGACGGGGTGGCGATGAAGACGTCGCCCGCGATTTCGTCATAGGTGACGACCTGGCCCTGCGAGTTGATGACCGGCTGGCCGTTGCTGTAGGTCACCGGACCATAGCTGTACGGCAGATAGGCCGAGGCCTGCGCCGGGCCGGTCGTGGTGTTCATGAAGTTGATGTCGGCGTCGCGGAAGTTCTTTTCCACGAACGAGACCGAGATCAGGTCGTCCCACTGCTTGATCGCGTCGCGGACATTGTCGCGCTGCGCGGCGTTGAGCGCGGAGAAGCCCTGGATCAGCGACGAGAAGGCCGAGATGGTCGAGCCGTTGGCAAGCTGGATCTGGTAAGGCTCGGGCAGGGTGGCACGGGTCTCGTAGAAGCCGAACGCGAGTTCGGTCAGCGGGGTGCCTTCGACATGGCTCTTGGCTTGAGCGAGCGTGTAATAACGCTCCTCGGTGATGCCGACCGCACCTTCCCAGGCAGCGCCCGACTCATAGGTCACGCCATTTTCGGTGATGAGGCCATCGCCGCGGTTCAGCTGGAAGATCACCTGATCGAGGGTGAACACCGGCTTGCCACGGATGGTGCCGCCCTGGCCGTCGACATTGGCTTCGAGATAGACGAGGTCGTCGATGTAGGCCCGGCCTAGGCCGAGATCGCCGTGGTAACCTTCGTCAAGAGACCGATACTTCGCCATGGTTTACTCCCTAACATTCGATTGAATGGGCCGCGTGGCCGCACCCTGCTGCGCAGCGATGGTTGGAAGGCGATATCGATCGCAGACGACCCGGAAGCGGCCGGGAGACGCGGCGCAGAAAGTGTCGATCGCAGGCGCGATCGGCATCAGCTACACCTGTCCCGAAGACCGAATACAGTAGGTCGCAAAGCGATAATGTCCCCAGTGCCGGCACCCAAGCGCCGTTCCGCCCTATCACCCCAAACGCTCGCAAAGCCCGATCCCGCAAAGGACCGGCCGATACTTGCCCGGCCAAGCCGGTAATGCGTCCTGCGTTGAGTTATTTGACCTTTCGCATGGTAAGTCAACGGTAGATGAATGATCAGTTAATTCAATAATTTGGCTACGTGTCCGTTCCGTTTCGGGACGGTCGCTGCCAACACCGTCGCAAACGGCTATGCGGGGCTTTCGCGAAGGTCGAAGAAAGTTCCCATGCCTAACCCCTTGAAGCTCAATCCGGCGCTCGACGGCGATGCCCTGCGCGACGTCTATCGTCGGTCCGGTCGCATCCAGATCGTCAACCTGCTGGACGAGTCGGACGCCCGTGCCCTGCTCGAGGACTTCGCGTCGCGGCGCGACTGGAAGCTTGCGATCAACCAGGGCGAGAGAGTGATCGACTTCTCGCCAGAGGCCTATGCGAAGCTTGGCGAAACCGGCCAGGCAGCCCTGTCGCGCGACGTGATCGAACGCGGCCGGCGCGGCTTCCAGTTCCGCTACGACACGATCCGCGGATCGTCCGACATGCCCGCGGATCATCCGCTGGCCCGCGTCGTGGCGCTGATGAACGCGCCGGCGACGCTCGACCTGCTTCGCCATGTGACAGACATGCCCGATATCCGTTCGGCAGACGGCCATGCCAGCCGCTATCTGCCGGGCCATTTCCTGTCGATGCATGACGATCGCATCGCCGGTCGGGGGCGGCGCGCCGCCTATGTGCTGAACCTCAATCCGAAATGGCACCCGGATTGGGGTGGCCTGCTCGCCTTCTACGATGCCCAAGGGCAGGTCGCGCGTGGCTTCGTTCCGGGCTGGAACCGGCTGAGCCTGTTCGCGGTACCGCAGCCCCATGCAGTGACCTGGGTGACGCCGCTCGCGCCGATCCCGCGAATCGCGGTAACGGGATGGCTGCTGGGCACCGACGACGGGTGACATCGCCGTTCCCGGCCGATAAGCGCCGGCCATGACCTTCCAGCTATCCGGCTTCGATCTCGACCGTTTCGTGGCTGCCACGCTGGCCGAGGATCTCGGCACTGGCGGGGACATCACCTCCGATGCGGTAATCCCGGCCGATCTCCGTTTCTGTGGCACGATCGATTCGCGCGATGCCATCAGCGTCGCAGGATTGGGGATCGCCGCGGCGTTCTTCACCGCGCTCGACGGCGACGCCTTGATCGAGCCGCTCGTGGACGATGGGGATGCGGTCGCGGCCGGCACCGATCTGATGCGCGTGACCGGCAATGCGCGCGCGCTGCTGACGGCTGAGCGATCGGCGCTGAATACGCTCCAGCATCTTTCCGGCATCGCCACGCTGACGCACGCCTATGTTGATACGATCCGCGGCACCGGCGCGATCCTGCTGGATACCCGCAAGACCATCCCGGGGCTGCGCGCGATCGAAAAATATGCGACGCGGATGGGTGGGGCGACCAACCATCGCATGGGCCTGTGGGATGCGGCGATGATCAAGGACAATCATGTCGCGGTGGCCGGCGACGTGGGCGAAGCGGTGCGCCGCGCGGTAGCCGCCGGCATCGATCGCATCATCGTCGAAGTGGATCGGATCGACCAGATCGAACCTGCGCTGGCAGCGGGTGCCACGCATCTTTTGCTCGACAATATGGACCCGGCCACGCTGCGCGGCGCAGTGACGCTGGTCGGCGGACGGGTGCCGACCGAAGCATCGGGCGGCGTGCGGCTGGACACGATCCGCGCCATCGCGGAAACGGGGGTCACCTATATCTCGGTCGGCCGGCTGACCCAGTCCGCGCCTGCGGCGGATATCGGGCTGGATTTCGTGGCGGCATGATCAAGTGTTCGATCCTGCTGGCCGCCATGGTCTCCGCGGTCCCCGGCACTGCGCTGGCACAGGCCGAGCTCTGCCGGCTCCCAGCCACCATGCCGCGGATCGAACCCGACCTGCCCGATGCCAAACAGCCGCGGCGGGTGCTGCCGATCGGCAGCTATACGCTGGCGCTGAGCTGGTCGCCCGAACAGTGCCATGGTCGCGAGCGCGATCCGCGCGAGCGGATCCAGTGCGGCAGCGGCAATCGCTTCGGCTGGGTGCTGCATGGCCTGTGGCCGGATGGGCGCGGCAGCGAATGGCCCCAATATTGCCGCCCGACCCGGTTGCTGACGCCTGCCGAACTGCGCGCCAATCTCTGCATGACGCCGTCTCCGCAGCTGCTGCAGCATGAATGGGCGAAGCACGGCACCTGCATGACGCGCCAGCCGGCGCGCTATTTCACGCAGGCGAGGCGCCACTACCAGCGGCTGCGCTTTCCCGAGATGGCGGCGCTCGCGCGCGGACGCACGACCGCGGGCGCGCTCGTCGATGCGTTCGTGCGGATCAACCCGGGCTGGCGGGCGGATATGGTTCGCGTGCGCACCAACCGGCAGGGTTGGCTTGACGAACTATGGCTCTGCATGGATGTGCGCCAGCGGCCGGTGCGCTGTCCTGCACATCAAACCGGGGCTGCCGATCAGACAGTGTTGAAGATCCGCCCGATCAATTGAGCTTGGCGCGGATCGAAGCGCCGGATCAGCGCACCAGGACCGGCGTTCCGGCCCAGGGCGTGATCGGGCCAGCGCTGTCGGACGCGAATTCCTCCGGAATCTCCTCGACCATGTGAAGAACCGCGCCCAGCCGGCCGAAGCCGACGCAGAAGGCGATCCAGCTTGCGAGCTCGACAATCTCGCCTTCGTCGAAATGCCCGCGCAGCCGATCGATCATGGCATCGTCGATCGACAGATGATCGGTCGCGAAGCGATCGGCATAAGCCAGCGCTGCGCGCTCGGCTTCGGTCAGGTCCGGTGCTTCTGACGGCTTTTCCAGCGAGCAGACCAGATTTTCATCGACGCCGTCCTCGACCGCATCCCGGTAGCGGATCGCGAGGCAGCTCCGGCACTGGTTGTGGAACGCCACCCGCAGCCGCACGAGCTCGATCAGCCGCGGGGGCAGCGTGCCGCCACGCTTGATGCCGCCGCCGAGTGCAATCAGCCCCTTCGCGATTGCCGGGCGATGCGCATAGATCCGCATCGCGCCCTGTTCGAGCGCAGTCGCCTCGTCCGCCGCGAACTGGGCCCGCAAATCGGGATCCCACTGATCGACCGGCAGCTTGGAGATCCGGGTCATCGGCGGCGTCCTTCCAGATAATCGTTCAGCACTTCGTGGAAGAAGCGCACGCGCGTTTCCTGATTGGTCAGATAGGCGTCGCGATAGCCGCGCGAATGCATGCCGCGCTGCTGCCCCTCCGCCAGCATCATATCCTGATAGACGATCTCGCCTTCCAGGTCCGGGATGCCGGCGCCGTTGTCGAAGCTTCGGTGGTCGAATTCGGCCTCGGCCAGCGGCTTCATGCCGTTCATGATCGAGTGGACTTCGGTCTGCCCTTCGACCGGATAAGCCATGCACCACAGATCGAAGGTGCATTTGCCCGGATCGGTGGGGTGCGGTTCGGTCCGGAACAAGATCAGATTGTCCGGCAGAAACGACAGCGTGACGTTGGGGAACAGCACGGTATGCGGGCTGTCGGTCAGCTCCTCGTCGTTCATATGCTCGTAGTGAACATAGCCGCGCTCCTTCCACAGCCGGCGCTTGGCGGCCTTCAGGTCGAGCCAGCCCTGCATCGTCTTGGTCTCGAAATCGGGATAGGCCGCCGGGTCGACGTCCCACTGCTGCAGAATATAGTCGAACGGGTGCGGCATGCCTTCCGGCAGGCGATCCGACAGCGACGGGCGCATCGGCTGTACGGTGCGGCCATGGCCCTGCGGATACATCTCGTGGCGCGAGGTATCGACGTCCTGGTCGATCCACGGCGGCACCTGCGGGTGCGCGGTGCGGGTGTGATAGCTTTCCGAGAAATTGTCGGTCGAGAATTTCCAGTTCGTGTTGAGATCGATCTTCATCCAGACCACGCGGACGGCGGTCTCCATCGGATAGTTCTTGTAGACCTCGGGGATCGGGTCGAGGAATTCCATCAGCGACTGGCCGTCATCGGCCATCGAATACCAGATGAACCCGCCCCAGGTATCGCAGCGCAGCTCGCGCAGCTTCAGCTTGCCGCAGGGATTGCCCTCGGGGAAGTCGTGCTGGTCCTGCGCGTTACGCAGCACCCCGTCCTTGCCCCACAGCCAGCCATGATAGGGGCATTGGAAGCCGCTGGCGACGCTGGCCGAATTCCAAACCAGCCGTTGGCCGCGATGCCCGCAGGCATTGTAGAACGCCTTGATCGAGCCGTCTTCCTGGCGGACGCAGAAGACGCTTTCGTTCATGAAGTCATGGACGACATAGTCGCCCGGCTCCGGCACTTCGGCCACGCGTCCGGCGACGTGCCAGATCCGCGTCCACATATGGTCCCATTCGCGCTTGGCGAATTCGGGCGAGGTGTAGCGGTCGCCGGTGATCGGGTCGCCGCGCAGGTTCCGCGAATCGCGCCCGTCGAGGGTCAGCGGATGCCGGATGATCTCGGTCACGATCTCTCTCCGTTATTCTGGTCTTATAATGCCATGCCGTATCACCGGCCTGTCAACCAACTGGTGTTTCGTCGAGACTTGCCAGGAAGGCACGAGTCGTCCCGGCGACGGCGCGGGCGCGATCCTTCAGGTCGGGCCATGCGTCGCGCAGCGCCTTCGATCGCTCCTCCACCGCGAAAGGCAGCCCGTCGGGCAGCCGCGAGATGAACTCGCGCAACGGGAGCCCGCCATGCCCGGTCGGCACCCGATCGTCGATCGCCTCGACCAGGATCGCCTGGGGATCGTCCACGGACGGCCCGATGCGCGGCGCATCGCAAATCTGCGCATAGCCAAGCCAGCGCGGTGGCAGCGCATCGATATCGGCGGGCGTGCCGCCGGACCGCGTCCAGTGCAGCGTATCGAGCAGGATGCCGGCGGCCGGGCTGTCGATCCGCTTCAGCATCGCGCCGGCATCATGGATCGTGCGGATCTCTGACCAGATGCCGAATTCAAGGTTGACGCGAATTCCCAGCTCCGCCCCGCGCGCCATCACCAGGCCCAGCTTGTCGGCTGTCGCGGCAGGGTCGGGATCGCTCGATACGCACAGCACGTTGCGCGCGCCCAACTCGGCACCGATTTCGACGATGCGCAGGTGATCAGGATTGGGCGGCCCGGGCTGGATCCAGACCACTTCGATGTCGAGCAGACGCAAGCCCGTATCGCGCAGCGCGCGGGTGACGGCGCGGGTGGTTTCCGCCGTCCAGTCCGCAGGCTCCATCCACATGCCGCCATAATCGAAGCCGGCGGCGGCCGCCGCTTCGACCAGCTGGACGGGCGTGGCTTCGGGCATGATGCCGGCGGCCATCGAGATCGGGTGATCGCGGCTCATATCGCTCTCCTTGTCGCCACCTTGGCGGGGTGCGGCCGATCGAGAACTGCCACATAGGACAGGCGAATGCGATCCTTCGCCGCGCGCATCATCACCGCCTTGAGATAGGGGAGAGCGCCATGCCGGCCGAGGCGATCGTGCAGAACTGCTATGTCGTGCGCGATCTTGAAGCGGCATGCGCGCGGATGCACGCCATGTACAACATCGGGCCGTTCCTGGGCGGCAGCGAATCGGTGCTCGACGATCATCGATATCGGGGCATGCCGGCGGCGCCGATCCGTCTGCGCGGCGTCTTCGTCCAATCGGGCGATCTCAATATCGAATTGGTCCAGATCCTGTCGCAGGGTCCGGACGCCTTCCACGACATGTATCCGGCCGGGGCGGAAGGCTTCCACCATGTTGCGATGTTCTGCGACGATTATGAAGCCACTCGCGACCGGATCGTCGCGCAGGGTTGCCCGGTGGCCAGCGCCTTCACCGTCGCCTGGGGACCGGAGATCTGCTACCTGGATGCGCGCGACAGTCTCGGCCACATGATCGAACTCTATCCCGAGGATGCGCGGATCCGCGCCATGTATGCGCAGGCCAGCGATGCCGCGCATGACTGGGATCGGCGCGAACTGATCATTCCCTGGGCGCTGTAGCGCGGCCGCCGGCCGCCCACGGCAGACTGGCAAGTCTGCCGCGACCGACGACCGGCGGCACGCCGCCCTTTATTCCGCGGCGACCAGTTCCGGTCGTGCCCGCGGGACGAAGGGGCAGGTCTCCTCCTTTTCCGCCAGGTCGAACACGAACAGCAGTTTGGCGAGGCCGCCCAGGAAGCTCATAACCGTGCCCAGTTCCAGGATCTGCGCGTCGTCGAAATGACGCTTCAGTTCCGCATAGAGCTCGGGCTCCAGATGGCCCTGCTGGTTGGTCATCAGGAACTCGTCGGCAAGCTTCAACACCGCGCGCTCCGCATCGGTGAAGATGCTGCGATCGCCTTCGATCGCTTCGAGCTGCTCGACCGAATAGCCGGCTTCCTTGGCGCCCTCGGTATTGCCAAGATTGCAGCTGCGGCAGCCATGGCCCAGGCTCATCCGCAGGCGGGCCAGCTGCTTGTAGCGCGGTTCAACCCGGCCGCCGAAGAAGATCTTCTCGTAGAAATCCTTCATCGTGAAATCGAGCAGTTCGGGGGCCCCCGCAAATGCCTCGACATAGGCGGCCTGGCCGGTCAGTGCCTGCAGCCAATCCCAGGTGTCGATAAGATTTTCGGGCAGCTCGTTGCGGCCGTAGCGGCGGATTCCAGCCATGCTCTCTCTCCTTGCGATCTTTTCCATCATCAGGTCATGAAGCGCGGTGCGATGCAAGCACGCGGTAAATTCGGCGGGTGAACAGCCAGTCGCCACCGATCCTCCCGATTTCATCGTCGTAAAGTCCGCGTACGCGATATTCGATTCCGGTCGCCGGATCGGCATAGAGTTCCGACGTGTAGACCCGCGCGCTCGCCCGATCACCTTCGACCGCGATCGCGCCTGGCGTCGAAACATAGATCATCGGCTTGGCATAGTCGGTCATCGATGCATAGCGTGTCATCGACATCACCCAGCCGGCAACGATCGCCTCGCGCCCGACAAATTCCTCATGGTCGGCAAATTCGGGCAGGCTCCAATAGGCGTCTTCGGCCCAACAGGCGCCCCAGGCATCGGCATCGCGCACCATCACCGCATCCGAATAGGCATCGATCAGCTCGCGGATCGCCAGCCGATCGCGCCATGGGCCGGTGAAGCTCATCCGTATTTCACGTTACGGGTGAAGCCGCCATCGACGGTCAGGTTGACGCCGGTAATCCACGAAGCGCGCTCGGACGCGATGAACGCGACCGTATTCGCGACCTCCTCCGGCCTGCCGAAGCGCCCTGCGGGCTGGCGCGCCAGGTTGGCGGCGTAATAGTCGGGCAGCGCCTGTTCGACATAGTCCCACGATCCGCCCTTCAGGTAGATCG
The DNA here is from genome assembly GCF_047238125.1 of Sphingomonas canaveralia. NCBI lineage: Bacteria > Pseudomonadati > Pseudomonadota > Alphaproteobacteria > Sphingomonadales > Sphingomonadaceae > Sphingomonas > Sphingomonas canaveralia. Next base: position 1,443,425 of record NZ_JBDFMH010000001.1, on the reverse strand, counting down.
GCCCGGGGCAGACGCAATTGCAGCGTATCCCCTCGTGCATATATTCGAGCGCCAGCTGGTGGACATAGTTGATCAGCGCCGCCTTCATAGCGCCATAGCTGAAGCCCGATCCTACGAAGGTGTGGTTCTCGAACGCAGTGATGGTGCTGATCTGCACGAAGGCGGCCGGCGCAGCTGCCTTCAGGTGCGGATAAGCGGCATCCCACATCGCCACAGACGACATCAGATCGATATTATAGTTGATGTCCCATCCGTGACGGGAGCGGGGGATGCCGCCGAGCGCGCTGGCGCTGGAGACGACGATATCGATGCCGCCCATCTGGTCGGCGGCATCGCCCACCCAGCGCATCACCGCATCATAATCGCCGCAATCCACGACAGCGCCGTGGACCGTGCCGCGTTCGGACAGCGCCGCCACCGCTTCCTCGACGCCGTCGCCGCCCAGCGGGTTCGCGTGGATGGTGGGGTCGGCCGCGCTCGGCTCGCTCGATCGCGCGCGGCGGCCGCAGATGGCGACCGTCGCACCTTCGTCGAGGAATTTCTCAGCGATCGCACGGCCGACACCGCGCGTCGCCGCGCTTACGATCACCTTCTTGCCAGCAAGTCCCAGGTCCATCGATCAGGCTCCGCTTGAAAAGGCGCTGCGATGCGTGGGAAGCCCCGGCACGTCGCTGCGTATGCGAATGACGCCGCCCGCATCGGGCCGGCTCTCGCTGGCGCCGGTCGTTACATAGAGGTCGGTGAGGTCAGGCCCACCGAAGCACAGGCTGACGAGGTGGGGGAAGGGCAACGCGATCTCGCGATCGATCAGGCCATCCGGCCGGTATCGGCGGATCACCGCGTCACGCCAGTAGGCGACCCACACGCGGCCTTCGGCATCGACGACCAGGCCATCGCAATCGTCCGCCTTGGCGAACAGGTCGGGCTGCCCGGCGACCCGTCCCTCTGCCATCCGCCAGGCCCAGATGCCGACCGTCGACTCGGCATGGTAGAGCGTTCCGCCATCGGGGCTGAAGCCGATGCCGTTAGTCGCTATCACGTCGTCGCGCAGCAGCGTCGGTTCGCCACCGGGGGCGAGGTGGAAGAAATGGCCGGGGGTGGGGGCTTCGTTGCGCTCGAACACGGCCGCCAGATCGAGCGTGCCGCCGTAGATGGAGCCGTCCGGGCAAGCTTCGAAGTCGTTGACTGCGACGATCGGGCGGCCGTCGATCTCGGTCAGGATCGGGCGTGCCTCGCCTCGTTCGGCGAGAACGAGGCCGCCCTTGCCGCCGATCAGCAGCGCATCCTGCCTGTCCAGCGTCGCCCCGCCGATCCAGATCCGGTCTGGCACGACAGTGCGCTTGCTGCCGTCGGCCGCGACATGATGATAACCGCCGCCGGTCAGATCGCTAAACCAGATGCCGCCATCCGGCGTGGTCCGCGGCGCTTCACAAAACTGGTAGCCGCTCGCGATGACTTCGAACGGCTCGCTCACAGCGGCGCGATCGCGCTGTCACGGTTCATCTCGATCAGCTCGAACACATTGCCGAAGAAATCGCGGCCATAGGTCGCGCGCATGCCCGTCTTGGCGCCGTCGGTATCGTCGGGCCCGCCCGGCGGCGGCGGCACGTGGAAACGGATCCCGGCCGCCACCATGCGTTCGTGCACCGCATCGATATCGTCCACCTGGATCGCGAAATGGGTATAGCCGCACAGGTTGACCGGGCGGTCTGGATCCTGCGGGGGGCTGCGCGGCTCGAGATATTCGAACGCCTCGATATAGGTGTTGCCCAGCCGCACGATGAACTGGCGCGCCGCGCTGTCTGGCAGGCCGAGTATCTCGTTGATCGCGGCGTTGCCGCGCTCCCAATCGACGGCCGACACTTCGGTCGCTCCCAGCAGATCGACATAGAAGCGGCGCGCGACATCAAGATCGGGCACCGATACGGCGATATGGTGGACGCCCTGCACGTGGCTCATCGCGCGTCCCCCTTCGCCAGATAGTGGTCGATCGTATCGTGCAGGTGGCGGATGCGCGATTCCTGGTAGATCGACAGCGTCTCGGCCCCCTTGTCGCTGGCGTACATGCCTTCGCGCTGCCAGCGCATGATATCAGTATCCTGATCGAGCACGCTGGCCAGGAACGGATCCATCCCCTCCACCTCGGTGAAGGATTGATGCTCCTCGATGATCACCGGCTCGGCCGGTTCCCAGTCGGATCCGTCGATCGGCTTCGGGCGGAACACCATCTGATCGAAGATCGCATGATCGTGGCTGTCGCCATCGGGGCGAAACAGCTGCAGCAGCGGCAGCCCGACCGACGGATAGACGAACAGATTGGGGAAGATGTTGTACTTCAGGCTATCAATCATCTCGGGCACCGACCGGTTCGAGAAATCGAGCCCGAACTCTTCCGCCATCTGCCGGCGCAGCTGATCGGCCATCACGCCGCGCGCGGTGCCGCCTTCGGGCACGGTGGGCTTGGCGACAGTCGATCCGTCGCCCATCAACATGCTGTCGAGCAACTGCTGCTGCGTCTGCTGGCGGGTGGACGTGGGCGAGGGGCTGGCCATCGCGCACAGATCGCGGCTGACGTGCCGTGACAGGATGTCGTGCTGCATGTTGTGATCGGAGACGACGTGCGTCATCTCCGGGTGGGCGACCGGCGTGTGATACGCCTCCATGAACGCTTCCTGCGCGAGCTTCCAGTTGCCCGACAGCCGCTTGCGAACATGGGTGTGGACGTACCAGCCCGACAGGTCCCAGTGCGCGAAATGCTCCGGCACCACTTCGAGATAGTCGGCCAGCGGGGCGGCTTCCCGATCCATGTTGATGAACACGAAGCCGTTCCAGCTCTCGACCCGCACGCTGCGCAGTGCGGCGGCCTCGTCGGTCAGCTGCGGGAATTCCCAGCGGCAGGGGATCTTTTCGATCGCACCGTCGAGCGACCATTCCCAGCCATGGAAGGGGCAGGCGATCGAGGGCGACCAGCCGGTCGATCCCGATGGCTTCAGCTTGGTGCCGCGGTGGATGCAGCTATTGTGGAAGGCGTGCAGCCCGTCCTCGGCGCGGACGATCAGGATCGAGTGGCGGCCGATATCGTACACATAGTTGTCGCCCACCTCGCGCACATGTTCCTCGCGGCAGGCGAATTGCCATACCTTGCGCCAGACGTTGCGCATCTCGGCATCGTAGAAGGCGCGGCTGGTATAGCGATCGAACGCGATGTCCGCGGTCGATTGCGCCGGGTTGCTCTGCCGGCGCAGCTGGGCGGGCAGGTCATCGCCGTCCGCGCGCGCGATATCCTGATAGGTCTGCCCTGGATAATGATCGCGAACAGCCTGTGCGAGATCGTCCATTATCCTCTCCCGATTTTGGTCGGCAGCATGATCGCAGGGCCTCGCGGAGCAATTGCCACTTCCGCTAGGTTGGCCCGACTATGGGGATCGGGCGTTTACTCGTATGACAGGGGTTGGGCTTACAGGGGATTGCATGAACGACATGACGACCGCGGCGTTCGCGCCGGCATCGGCCCAGGCCGTATCGGCGATCCTGCCACCGGCCAAATATCTCACTTATTCCGAAGTGATCCGATCCAGTTTCGAGCTGGCTGGCCTGTTCCTGGCAGCCCCGCTGCTGGCCGCATCGCCGATCGGCGACGGTCATTCGGTGCTCGTGCTGCCGGGCTTCGCGACCGACGATCAGGCGACGCTGCTGCTGCGCACCTTCCTGATCTCGCGTGGCTACAAGGTCCACAGCTGGGATCTCGGTTACAATCTCGATCACCGTACCGTCGGCCTGGGTGGCGAAAAGCTGCTCGCGCGGATCGCGGCAATCCACCGCGCCAGCGGCGGCACCGTCAGCCTGGTCGGCTGGAGCCTGGGCGGCGTGCTGGCACGCGAGGCAGCGCGGGTCGTGCCCGAACATGTGCGTCAGGTGATTACGCTCGCCAGCCCGTTCACCGGCGATCCGACCGCTAACGCGGTGCGCAGCGTGTATGAGATGCTGAGCGGCAACCAGGTGGATTCGCCCGCCGCGCTCAAGCGCTTCGCCGCCGGCTGCGCGCCGCTGCCGGTGCCGTCGACCTCGATCTTCAGCCGGTCGGACGGCATCGCGCCCTGGCAGAACTGCCATGGCACCGCGGATGCGATCAGCGAGAATATCGAGGTGCATTCCAGCCATTTCGGCATGGTCGGCAACCCGGCGGTGTTCCACGCCGTCGCCGATCGTCTGGCGCAGCCGGAAGGCGAGTGGGCCCCGTTCGAGGGCCATGCGCCGTTCAGCCTGATGTATCCGCGCTAGCCGCTACAGCCCATAGGCCGAATGCTGGCCGCCCTGACGCAACACATCGAGGCTCAGGATCGCCAGGTCGTGCGTTTCGCCCGCGGCATCGCGAACATGATCGCGCAGCATCGCTTCCGCCCGAAAGCCCATTTCCTCGAACAGCGCGACCGCTGCCTGCTGATCGGGCACGAGGTGGACCACCACCTTCTCGGCGCCGTCGGCCAGCGCCAGCGCGAACCCTTCCTCGGCCAGCTTGCGCCCGAACCCGGCACCGCGAATCTCGGGCGCGACCAGCACGCGTAGTTCGACCACATGCGGCGACCAGCTGAGTGCATCGCGCACGAGTGCTACGCAGCCCACGATCCGATCCCCGTCCACCGCTACCAGCGTACGGATCAGCCCCTGCGCATTCTTGTCGGCCCACGCCTCCACAACCCGCGCGTTGCGGATATCGCGACGCAGGAAAAGCTGATCATGCACGGGCAACGCCCGCGCGAAACGCAGCACGGCTTCGGCATCGTCGGCAATCATCGGGCGCACGATGATCGTCTGTTCGGCGGGGGCGGGCATTCAGATGGATCTCCTTGCAAGCCAGGCATCGATCGACGGCCACAGCCGGCGCACGGCGCTCGGCCCCGCCACCACGCTGACATGGCCACCCTTGGTCAGGATCTCCTCGGCATCGGGCGAACCCGTTGCCGTGATCAGCGGCGCGGCGGCCTCGCGCGCGACGACATGATCATGCTCGGCGACGATGCTCAGGATGGGCACGTCGATCGCCTTCAGGTCGACCGGCCGGCCCGACAGCGTCATCCCGCCTTCCACGAGGCGGTTGTCCCAGAGCAGATCCTTGATGATGCCGCGAAAATATTCGCCCGGCATCGGCAGCGTCTCCGCCGCCCAGCGATCGAACATGCGATACGACTTCACGTAATCGTCGTTCCACATGTTGGTCCAGAGGTTCAGCAGGCCCGCGGTGCGGTTGGCGGGCCGCATCAGATCGAACGCGCCGAGCGTGAACTCGGGCGGGATGTTGCCGATCGACGCCACGAGCCGGTCGACGTCGAAATGGCTGCGGTCGGCCCACACCCGAAACAGCTTCATGTGCGTGAAATCGATCGGGGTGGTGAAGCATAGCAGGTTGGCGACCGGCCCGCCCGGATGCAGCGCCGCATACATCGTCGCCAGCGTGCCGCTCATGCAATAGCCTGCCAGCGTCAGCTCATCCTCGCCGCTTAGGGTAAGAACGCGCGCGATGGCATCGGCGATGAAGTCCAACACATAATCGGCGAGGCTAAGCCCGGCTTCGTCGCTGCGCGGCGGCATCCAATCCAGCAGGAACACATCGTAGCCGCGCTGGAGCATATATTCGACGAAGCTCTGCCCCGCGGCGAGATCGAAGATATAGCCCTTGTTGCTGGGCGGAGCGACGAGCAGCAGCGGCAGCCGATAGACTTCGTCGGTGACCGGCCGATAGCGGTAGAGCGTCATCGTGCCGCGGCGGACGATCTGATCGCGCGGGCAGGCCCCAACCGGCTGCTTGGGCGCGGTGAGGAAATCGAGGCCCTTCAGGTTGCGCTGGATGGTACGGTCGAGCTCGCGGCGAACCCGCTCGGCGATCGCATCGGCATCCAGCGGATCGACGACGTCGCTCATGCAGGCCCGGTCGGCGGCTTGCGCGTGCGGCGCGGGGCGGGCTGGGCGGCGGCGGTTCCCGGCCGATCCTGAGGCGCAATCGCGGCCGCGATTGCCGCGATCTGCTCCTCGATCCGGTCGAGCCGTTCGATCACATCCTGCATCTGCGGCTGGGTGGCGACCATCATCGTGGTCGCCAACTGCTCCATGGCATCGTCGAACGACTTGCGCGCGCCCATCGATGCCTTGCTGACCTGGTTCATCGGGCCGGCGAACATCTCGTTCCCACTGATCTGGGCGGAGAAATCGTTAATTTGGCGTTCCCAGCGACCAAGCATCTCCTGCCAAAGCGCCACCGGATCGAGATGATTGTCGGCCAAGTCACGAACTCCCCTCGTCATCAGGATGGAACCCGCGCCCAGCCGCGGCAAGCTGATCTTTTGGCGGACCGCTGAGCCGGTTGGCCTCGATCACCGCGTCCATGGGTAGAAGGATGGCATCTCCGATGCGCGCGACGCGAATGTCGCCGGTCGCTTCTCCTGAAAGGCGCGCACGCCTTCGCCGCCGTCGCGCGACTGCGCCGACAGGATCGCCAGCGATTCGACCAGATGCGCATCGAGCGGCGATCCCGCCGGATTGCGCAACATCATCTGGCGAGTCAGCGCGATCCCGACCGCCGAGCGGTCCTTGACCAGCGAGCGGGCGAACGACACCGCCTCGTCGACCAGTGTCTCGGGCGGCAGCACGGCGCGCACCAGGCCTGCAGCCAGTGCGTCCTCGGCCGGGAAGATGTCGGCGCGATAACACCAGAGCAGCGCCTGCTCGATACCGACGATGCGTGGCAGGAACCAGGTCGAGCAGGCTTCGGGCGTGATCCCGATCCGCCCGAACACGAAGCCAAAGCGCGCCGCGGTCGATGCGAAGCGGAAGTCCATCGGCAGCAGCATCGTCGCGCCGATGCCGACCGCCGCACCGTTCACCGCCCCCACGATCGGCTTCAGGCAATCCATCATCGCCAGCGCGACGGTGCCGCCGGTATCGCGCAGGCCATGCTCGATCGCCGGCTCGCCAAGCCGGGCGCGCAGCGCTTCCACGGTCGGTACATCCTGGCTTTCGTCCAGCCCGAAGACATTGCCCTCCGCCGCCAGATCCATGCCCGCGCAGAACGCCTTGCCGGCACCGGTCACGACGATCGCGCGCACCGCATCGTCGGCTGATGCGCGGCGATAGGCGTCGATCAGCTCAGCGCACATCTCGAGCGAGAAGGCGTTCATGCGATCGGGGCGGTTCAGCGTCAGGCGCAGGATGCCGTCGTCATTGTCCCAGCCGAGGGTCGTGTAGCTCATCGATCGAGGATCCTCCGGGCAGCCTGGAAGGCACGGGTCGCGGCGTCCTGCAGCGGAAGTGCGCGATAGGCGTTGCTCAATATCTCGATCCCCCATGGTCCATCGAAGCCGGTCTGGCGCGCCGCGGCGACAAGCCCGGCCAGGTCGAACGCGCCCTCGCCGGGCAGGCGCCGGTTGTAGACGCAGTCGCTGTAGAAATCCGCGTCTTCCGCCGCCAGGGGCCCGTCATCGAACTCGATCCCTGCGACCATGCCTGCCGGCAGCGCCGCGATTTCCGCCAGCGCCATGCCGCCACGCTGGACATGCCAGGCATCGAACATCAGCCCGCCATTGGGTTCGCCCGCCTGCTCGACAACCGCGCGGCCGCGCGCGACGGTATCGAGGTTGGAAAAGGGAAGCAGCTCGATCGTGATGCGGGTGCCGGCTTCGGCGGCCTCGCGGCAGAGCCCGGCAAAGGCTTCCGTCATCCGATCGATCGGCCAATCCCCAGCCAGATCGCCCGCGACCTTGATCTGGAAGACGCCCAGGGCAGCCGCCTGGTCAAGCGCCTGTCTGCGCTGGATTTCGGCAGCCGCGCCACGCTCGCCATCGGCGAACCAGTCGATCAGGGCTTCCAGCTCGATCCAGCGGATGCCGGCATCGGCGAACATGGCGCGCAGCGTGGCGTCGTCGTAGTGGTCGCGGAAATCGGCGACATCGTCGAAGTTGAAACCCATGCCGGTAAAGCCGGCCTGCGATGCCGCAGTGATCCGCTCCCGGATCGGGAAGCGTGCGACGAGCGGGGGATCGTGCGGCAGAAGATCGCCGGCAATCGTGAAGAAGCTGGCGACGATCTCGGGGTGGGCGGTCATCGTCGTGTCTCCGCGTCGATCAGATCCGCCAGCTTCTCCGGGCATGCGAAGAAGGGCGAGTGCGCGCAATCCAGGCTCTCGACCGCAATGTCGGGATAGCGGGCGATCATCGCGCGCTGGAACGGCAGGTGGACGGCGGCATCGTCGAGCGTCTCGACATAGGTCTTGTGCACCCGGCCGAAGCGGTCTTCAGTCAGGTCGACCGGATCCTGTGTCATCCGAAGCGCTTGCGGCACGAGCCGATCGAGCGCCGGGACCGCGAGATCATCCGGACAATCGTGATAGAGGATCGCGCGCCGCCGGGCGGGCGGCAGGCTGTAGGACAGACCGTCCGCGGCGAACTCGAAATCGCCGATCACCGACTGGTCGGGATTGACGGAGAGCAGATCCATCGTGCTTTCGCCATCGATCGGCAGCAGCGCGCAGAGATAGACGAGCCGCGAAACCCGGTCGGCGCGCGCCTCGGCCGCAGCGGAAATCGCCATGCCGCCTAGCGAGTGCCCGATTAGCAACGCGGGTGCCGGCGCGGCATCCAGCGCGGCGATCACTTCATCGGTATAGCGGCTGAGCGAGATATCGGCCGGCGGCAGCTCGCCCTGCGCGCCAGGCAGGTCGATCGCCACCGCATCATGGCCGCGCGTGGCGAGCAGTGGCAGGATCGGCTGCCAGCACCAGCCGCCGTGCATCGCGCCGTGGACGAGGATAATCCGCGCCACGGGCGTCAGGCATCCCACTCGATCGGCAGCGATTCCAGGCAGCCGACGATCCCGCCCGAATAGCGTACCTCGGTGCCGGGCGCGAGCCGCACGTTCGGCATCCGCGACAGGCATTCCTCCAGGCTCACGACAAGCTCGGTCCGCGCAAGATGTGCGCCCGGGCACCGATGATGATTGATGCCGAACGTCAGATGCTGGGGCGGGCGGCGATCGAAATCGGTGGTGCGCGCCGCGGGATCGTTGCGCTCGTCCAGGCCGGCCAGCACGGTCGGCGCGATCACCATGTCGCCTGCCTTCACGGTCACGCCGCCAAACTCCAGATCGGTCCGCGCCTCCCGCCCGATGCTCACGATCGGGTATCGGCGAAGCAGCTCGTTCATCGCCGCGGGGATCAGCGAGAAATCCGCTGCCAGCCGGTCGCGCTCGGCCGGATGCGTGGCCAGGTGATGCATCATGAAGCCGAGGAAATTGACCACCGTGTCCAGCCCCGCGATCAGCACCTGGCTGCACAGCTGCAGCGCTTCGTGCTGGTCCAGCGCGCGCCCCTCGACCCGGCCGTTGATGATGCGCGAGAACATGTCGTCGCGGTCGGTGCCCCGACGCTCGCTCACCACGCCATCGAGATAGGCATGGAATTCGGCAACCGTATCCTGAAACGAGATGCTGCCATCCGGCCGGGTGATCTGGTCGGTCAGCCATTTCAGGCGCGGCGCATCCTCGGCGGGTAGATCGACCAGCTTCAGGAAGATCAGGATCGGCAGCTGGCTGGCGAAGGCGGCGATGAAGTCGCACCGCCCGTCGGCACGGACCGCCTCGATCAGGTCGACTGCGATGCTGCGGATCTGGTCCTCGACCCGGCGGATCGCGCGTGGATCCAGTTGATCGTTCAGCAGCATCCGCCACGGCCGATGTTCGGGCGGGTCGATCGTGGTGGGGATCATCTTGTGATGCTCGCCATCGGCCTTCGGCACCATGATGATCCGGCTGGAAAAGCGGCTCGGATCACCCAGCACCTCGGCGATCAGCGGCGCGCGGGTGGCGATCCAATGCCCGCCGTTGTGCGGCGTCCACACCATGTCCGGCACGCCATCGGCCTGCAGCGATGCCCAGGAATCGTGGAAGCCGGCCTCCACCGCGGGTGGATGATACATGTCGAAGTCGACGACATGGTCCGCCGGCACATGCGCCGGCCAGTCGAGCGTGGCGGCCCCGCTCACGACACGGCCTCCGCCACGGGATCGCGGCCGGCGAGGTAGGCGTCGAGGGTCTGATGCAGGTGTCGCACACGTACCTCCTGATAGTTGAGTAGTGTCTGACCGGGCTTGCGCGATGCCCGGAAGCCTTCCTGCTGGGCGCGCAGGTTGCCGGTATCCTGGTCGTAGATTTCGGCCAGGAAGGCGTCGAAGCCGGGCACGTTCGAATAGGAATCGGCTTCCTTCAGCCGCACGATCTCCGCGGGCTCCGGCCGGGGGCGCCCCGCCGGGCATTCGCGCAGCACCAGCAGTTCGAAGATCGATCGATCGGGGTCCTGCCCGTGCGGCCTGATCCGGTACAGCGCAGGCAGCGTCAGCCCAGGCAACAGCATCATGTTGGGGAAGGCGAAGAAGTGATTGACGTCGATGATCTCGGTATCGGTGAACCTGTCGAGATCGGTATCGTAGATCCTGCCGAGCAGATCGCGCATCACCCGCGCCAGCACGACCCGCGCGGTCTCGCCTTCGCCGACCTTCAGCAGCTCGGGATCGACCATCGATCGTGCGCCGACCAGCGATGTCTCGATCAGCGCAGTCTCGTCCAGCGCTTCGGCCAGATGGGGGCTCGAAACACCGTTCGCGGTCAGGAAGCGCGAAACGATCGGGGAAAGGATGTCATATTGCGTCGCCTCATCGGCGTTGGCAGCCAGCAGCTGCGGGTGCGTTTCCTGAGTGTGGTAATTCTCTAGGAACGCTTCGAGTGCGGCCTTCCAGTTGCAGAACAATTCCTTCTCGACATGCATCTCGATGTAGCGGTTCTCGAGCCGGAAATGATCGCAATGCTCGATCAGTGGCGCGAGATACTCTTCCAGCGGCGGTGCACCGTCGTCGAGATTGACGAACACGAACCCGCCCCACAGCGCGGTGCGCACCGGTACCAGGCTGTGGCTGGCGGCGCACGCGTGCGGCACATCCCATGCACTGGGTACGCGCTTGAGCGTGCCATCCAGTTCCCATGCCCAGCCGTGGAAGCGGCAGCGCAACTCGCTCGAGTGGCCGGAGGTGCCGGACTCGCCGATCTTGGTGCCGCGATGCGTGCAGCTGTTGATGTGCGCCTTCACCGATCCGTCGCGGGTGCGCACCACGATCACCGAATTTTCGCCGATGTCGTAGACGGTCCAGTCGCCCGGTTCGGCAATATGCTCCTCGCGGCACGCCCACTGCCAGGTGCGGCTCCACATGTCGCGCATCTCGCGATCGAAGAAGGCGCGATCGAAATAGCGGCTGAACGCGATATCCTCGTCGCCGAGGAAGCTCTGATAGTCGCGCGCGTAGCTTTCGGGTACCGGGCGCCCGTCACGATGGATGATCGCCTGGGTTGACGCGCTTGGCGCCCGCGCGGCCAGGCCGGGCCGGTTCGACTGGTCGTTCATCGCACGTTCCTTTCTCGGCCCTTGCGAAGGATCAGGCCGTCACGTCCTCGTGCAGCGGCATCATCGGCGCCCGCTGGTAATCGACGATACCGTCCAGCTCGATCATTGCCGGCGTGTCGGCGTCGCGTGCCACATGCGCGCGCTTCCAGAGCGCGAAGAGCCCCATGATGTGCATCGGATCGCCGTGGATCTCGGTGAATCCCCCGTTCAGCGTGCGGGTATCGAAATAGGCGGCGTTCACGCCATCGGCGTAGAGCTCGGTCGCCAGCGGATACCCCATGTCGATCCAGCGCTGCCGCTCGCTTGCGAAGTCCGAGACGAGGTAGGCGATGTGGTGGAAGCCTTCTTCCCCGGCGGCATACATGTCGCGGTAGATCGAGGGCTGGTCGTCATGCTGCTGGATGAACTGGATCATCGTGTCGCCGAGATAGCCGAACGCATAGGACACGTCGGCCTCCACCTCCTGCCCGCGATAGCTGAACTCGTCGGTCTTGTGATGGCGCACCATGTAGAAAGGCCCTGCGCCGAACGCATCGGACCAGCGCTGCGCCGCCTCGTCGATGCTGTTGACGAAATAGGCCTGTTGGAAAAGCGTGCGATCGACGGTCATCGGCTGGCATCCTCTTCATAGGGGTCATCGGCGATGCGGACGAGCTTGCGCCCCATCACGCCGCCTTCGAACTGGGCGCGGGCGGCGGCGGGCACCGCCTCGAAGCCTTCCGCGATGTCCAGCGCTTCGCGGATGCGGCCATCGGCCAGCATCGCCGCCAGCCGCGCGCGGCTTTCCGCCCAGCGCGCGACATGATCGAAATAGAAGAAACCAGCCATCGTCGCCCCGGACATGGCCAGCATCAGGTGATTGGTGATCGGCGTCGGCCCGCCATAATGGGCGGTGGCGCCGCAGATCACGATCCGCGCGCCATGCGCCAGATTGGCGAGTGCGGCATCGAGCTGGGATCCGCCGACATTGTCGAAGAAGATGTTCACCCCGCCCGGCGCAGCGGCGGCGATGGCAGCGGAAAGATCGCCCGCCTGTGCATCGATCACGTCGTCGAAGCCCAGCGTCGCCACGAACTTGGCCTTCTCCGGCCCGCGCGCGATGCCGATCACGCGCGCGCCGGCGGCCCGCGCGATCTGCCCGGCGATCGATCCGATCGCGCCCGATGCGCCCGAGACGAGCACGGTATCGCCGGGACGGGGACGGCCGATCTCGGTCATCCCGAACCACGCGCACAACCCCGTCATCCCCAGCGTGGCGAGCCCGCTGGCAAGCGACGCACCGGTGGGCAGCCGCTGGATCGGCGCTCCCATCCGATCGGTGCCGTCGCTGACGGAAACGTCCTGCCATTCCAAAAAGCCGGTCACTCCGGTGCCGACCGGCCAGCCATCGTGCCGTGATGCGATGATGCGCCCGGCAACCCCGCCCTTCATCGCAGCCCCCGGCGCGATCGGGTCGAACTTGCCGGGAATGCCGCGCACCCAGGCATGGTTCATCGGATCTGGTGAGAAATGGGTCGCACGGATCAGGAACTCGCCGTCCGCAGGCTCGGGGATCGCGGCCTCGCCGGCTGCGAACATATCGATCGGCAACGCCAACCCGCCTTCGTGCGCCAGCCCGCCCGCGTGCGATGCGTGCGCGACTTGCCAGCAGCGGTTGACGTTCGGGATCATGGCAGCGTGTGCATGCCTCCTTCGAGCATGAATGTTTGTCCCGTCATGTAACCCGATCCCTCACTGGCGATGAACACTGCCAGCGGCGCGCCGTCCTGCTCCGGATCCCCCAGCCGGCGGACCGGAATCTTCTCCTTCAGAGCCTCGACGAAATCCGGCCGGGCGGATTTCCATGCATCGAACGCCCGCGTTTCGAGCGCCGGATTGATGATGTTCACGGTGATCCCGTGCTGGCCCCACTCGCGCGCCGCCGTGCGGCTGATCCCGCGGATCGCCTCCTTCGCGGCATTGTAGCAGGTATTGCCCTCGAACCCGATCTGGCCAGACGACGAGGCGAAATTGATGATTCGCCCCCATCCGGCCTGCTTCATGTGCGGGAAGGCGGCCTTCATGAAGCGCAACGAAGCGGTCGGCCCGGTGCGCAGCGTATACTCCCACTCGTCCTCGTCGGTGTCCTCGCACGCAACGAACACGGTCGACGGTTGCGGGCTCGCTTCGGTGCCGAAGCCCTGCGCGTTGTTCACAACGATGTGGAGACCGCCGAACGCCTCGACGGCCCTGTCGACGCAGGCCTGGATATCCGCCGACTTGCCGACATCGCAGGCGACGCCGATCGCTTCGCCGCCGGCCGCGACGATCTCGGCGGCGACCGCCTCGACCGTTGCGGGCGTGCGCGAGGCAACGACCACCTTCGCTCCCTCGCGTCCATAGGCCAGCGCGATGGCCCGGCCGATGCCGCGCCCCGCACCCGTGACGATAGCGACCTTGCCGTCGAGCTGACCCGCCATGCTACCTCCTAGAATTCGAAGCCGAGCTGCAGACCGTAGGTGCGCGGCTCGCGCGCCGCTGCGAACGACCACAGGATCGGATAGGCAGCGACGTTGAACGCAGTCTGCGTGCCACGATCGTTCAGGATGTTGCGGGCGTAGGCGGTCAGCCTTGCCTTGGCACCCTGGCCGTTCATGTCGAAGATGATCGAGGCGCTGGCATCGAGCAGGTTCTGCTTGTCCGAACGCAGCCGCGGATCATTCTGCGCGACCGGGATCACCCCGGTGGCCGGGATCGGCGTGGCCGGATCGGTCGCGATCTGCTGGTCATAGCGGCTGACGTAACGATAGCCCGCGTTCAGGCGCAGCTGGCTGGTGCCGACATCGATCTTATATTCGCCGCTAATCGCCGCCGTCAGCTTCGGCGCATAGATCAGGCCCACATCGGAGAAGTCGAACTGCCGCACGCCCCCTGCGACGAGTTGGCCGATGATGAAGTCCTGGAACTTGGAGTCGGTATAGCCAGCCGCGCCGCGGATCGTGAGGTTGCTGGTCGCACGCACGGTCAGGTCGGCTTCCAGGCCCTTGATCTTCGCGCCAGCCGCGTTGGTCACCAGCGTCTCGTTGAACGGCGCCACCGCCAGCGGCACAGTCGTAGACTGCTGGATGTCCTTGTAGTCGGTGTAGAAGCCGGCGAGGTTCAGCGACACGCGACGATCGAGGAACTCGCTCTTCACGCCCACTTCGTAGCTGTCGACGGTCTCAGGATTATACGGGATCGTCGCGGTATTGAACGTCTGGCCGCGGCCATTGAAGCCGCCCGAACGATAGCCGCGCGACCAGGTGGCATAGACCATCAGCTCGTCGGTCGGGCGATAGTCGATCGTCACCTTCGGCGTGAACTTGCTCCAGCTCTCGCGCGCCCGCAGGCCCACGTTGCCGGCGGGATCGGCCAGCAGCGGGTTGATGTTGATCTTGCGATCCTTGGTGTAGCGACCGCCGCCCGACAGGCGCACCCGCGGCAGGACTTCCCAGTTGAAGTCGAAGAATGCCGCCATCGAGCGCGACTTCTGGCTGGTATCCTGCAGCTGATTGATCACGCCGAAGGCAGGGATCGAGGTGAGCTGGATCAGGTTGTACTTGCTCTCGAAATAATAGAGGCCGGCGACATAGTCGAAGCCCTGGAACAGATTGCCGCTCGCGCGCAGCTCCTGGCTGAACTGATAATAATCCTGAGCACGATCGCCGATATAGTTCCCGGCGGTCGAATAGTCGGCGATTTGGCGCTCGTCGCTCTCGCGGTAGGAACTGACGGAAGCGAGCTTGATCGCGTCGAGATCGAGGTTCATCTCCAGCGTGGCGGCGCGGGCGCGGTAATTGCCCGGATTCTCCTGGTTCTTGAAGATGGTGTAGATGTCGTCAGTGTTGTTGCGATTGCAGGCGCCGGTGGGCAGCAGGCCGAAATCGCAGAATACGTCGCCAGTGCGGCTCAGCGATCCGTTGAACGTCTCGAAGCTCTGCTCCTGCTGCTCGAGCGTCAGCAGCGCGTCGAAGGCGGAAGAAGGCGTGAACAGCAGCGATACGCCGAAATTCTCGGCATTGCTGCGGCCCAGTGTCTCGCCAGTGCCCGCCGCCTTCAGGAAGCCGTCTTCCTGCTGGTGGAACTCAAAGAACTTCGCGGCCAGCACATCCTCGATCACCGGCACGTTCAGCACGCCGCGCAGGCCGATCGCGCCGAACCGGCCGATGCTCGCTTCGAACTTGCCGCCCCATTCGCCGGTCGGCCGGGTGCGGCGGACGTTGATCACGCCCGCGATCGTGTTGCGGCCGAACAGCGTGCCCTGGGGGCCGCGCAGGATTTCGATCGAGCCGATGTCGAAGAAGTCGAGCAGCTGGCCGGTCGAGGTGCCGATATAGACACCGTCGACATTGACGCCGACCGCGGGATCGAAGCTCTTTTCCACGTCGGCAAAGGCAATGCCGCGGATCGAGATATTGGCAGTGGCGGCACCGGTCGACTGCTGGGTGATCAGCACGTTCGGGGCCAGGCCCTGCAGATCGGAGATCTTGGTGGCGACCGAGGCCTCAAGCTGAGACGGGGCGATCGCCGTCACCGCGATCGGGGTGGTCTGGATGGATTCATTGCGGCGGCGGGCGGTGACGATGATCTCGTTCAGCGACCCATCGTCCACTTGCTCGGGCGGTACCGCTTCGGTCGACGGGGCGGGCCCCGCCGCGGTATCGGGCAGTGCGGCCTGGCCGGCCGAGCTGGTCGTGCTGGTCACGTCCTGCGCAAATGCGCCATCGGTCGCCACGGCGGCTGCAAGCGCGAGCGCCAGTGCCTGATAGGAAATCCGCATCGTTCCTCCCCCAAAAGAAAACGGCCGGCACCTGGCGCGCCGATCCGCTCGCTAAAGACGCGAAGGGTCGGGAAGCGTCACCTGCACATAATGCGAGCCGCACCGCGATGGCCTAGCAACTATTGCAAGGATGCAACGAAATACGTGGGGAGAGACCGACATGAACGGCGCGATCGCCAGGCTTGGGCCGATCATGCAGCTGGCCTATGTGCCGGGCGATATCGACGCGGCGCTGACCTTCTGGACGCAGGTGATGGGGGCGGGGCCGTTCTTCCGCATGGCCCATATCGCTTACAAGGCCGCGCGCTATCGGGGCGAAGAGAGCAACGTCGATTTCTCGGTGTTGATCGGCTATTGGGGCGACATGCAGATCGAGCTGATCGAGCAGCATTGCGACAGCCCGTCGATCTACAAGAGCTGGCTGGACGAGGGCCGCGAGGGGCTCCACCATGTCTGCCTGGTCGTCGACGACATCGCCGAGGCGCGGCAGGCGGCGGCGGACGCCGGGCTCGCCATCGAGCAGGAGATTTTCCTGGACGGCGGCGAGGCGATCTACATAGATACCGGCGGTGGCCCCGGCACGATGGTCGAGGTGCTGGAAGCGATGCCGGGCTTCAACGATCTGTGCGCGATGATGCGCGACACGCACAAGACCTGGGACGGCAGCGATCCCGTGCGGAATCTGGGCTGATGGCGTTCACCGGCCCCGCGATCGACCGGCAGCTGATCCAGGAGCTGAACGCGGCCTATGGCGATGCCGTGTCGCGGCGCGACGCTGCCGATTTCGCCGCGACGTGGGCGGAGGACGCAGTGTGGCATCTGCCCTGGCTCGATCCGGTGCAGGGCCGCGACGTGATCGTTTCGCTCTGGCTGGAGCAGATGGCGAACTATCCGTTCCATAATTTCAGCTTCTACATGGGCGCGATCGAGGTCGACGGCGATCGCGCGCGTGGCCGCGTCTGGACATCGGAACTCGTCATCAACGTGAACGGCCAGGAAGGCCGCGTCACCGGCCGCTATGACGACGACTATGTCCGCCGCGATGGCCGCTGGCTGTATGCGCGCAAGGCGTTCACCCCGCTGCACGGGATGGACAGCATCGTCTGACGCATCAGGTCCGCGCAGCCCTGCGCTGCATGGTGGAGCCACCAGCGACCCAGGCCAGCCAGCTGATCGCGATACCGATGCCGACGACAGCCAGGATGATGGGAAGCGAGGGCAGGCGGCCGAGCGCCACGACCAGTTGCTGCCAGCCCGCCACATGACCGATCGTGTCGAACGCGATCGTCTGCCCGGCAATCACGATACCGGCGACCAGGAAGGGCCGCCCATGGCGGGGATCGCTGGCATAGAGCCACCCCGCAACCGCGATCGCAAAGAGGCTCGAAAGCCTGAGCCCGATCGCGAACAGGCCGAAATCCTGCGGACCCATGATGATCAGACCGGGCACATGATGATTGAGCAGCCGGCCGACAATCGGCATCAGCAGGGGCAGCGGCGTCGCCATCAGGAAGCGCGCGTGGCGCTGGACGGAACGGCGATCGCGGATCGCGTTGAAATAAAGCCAGCCGAGGAGCGGGATGGAGCTGGCGTCGATGATCGCCAGGCGTGCGCCATAGATGTTGTAGAACGGATCGGTGCCGCTAGCCGTAGCCACGGCCATGCTGTGCAGAACCGCGGCCGATCCCCCCAGCAGCAGCGGGAAAAGCGCCAGGCTTGAAAGGCCGATGGCGCGATGCAGATCGCGCCGGCCGCCGTGGATGGTGGCGCTTTGCGCGGCTAGCATCACCAGCCACAGCGATGCGGTGATGCCGTGGAAGTGGAAGGCGAGGGGAGATGCCGCGAGTCTGCCGAAATAGCCGGGCCAGAACGCCAGGATCGTGACCGCGAACAGCAGCGCGATCGCATAGGGCGCGCGACGAAACGGCATGGCAGACCCCCCGGTCAGCGCACGACGGCTCGCCGTGCCACCGCAAGATGGCGCGACGGGCCGTGCAAGTCAAACCGGCCAGCGGGGAAGTCTTCCGGTCAGGCGTCCAGATACTTCATCAGCGTCTGATGGAACTGGCGGATGCGGATTTCCTGATAGTCTCCGAGCTCGACACGGCCGTTCTTGGAAACCTTCAGGCCATCCTGAACGAATGGCAAATTGTCCATGTCCTGCTCGAATACATGGCCGAGCACGCCAAGTTCCGGTGCATCCGTCCACTTCTGTTCGCGGGTCAGCATCTTCATCGGCTGGCCATGCGGGATCGGCTGGCCTTCGGGGATGCGGACGAGGATCCGCACTTCCATCAGGCAGGTATCGGGCGTCGGCCCCGGCTTCCAGCGATAGACGATGTTGGGCATGTACCCGCCCCACGGCGCGAAGTGCGGGAAGACATTGTAGACAAGGCCGTCGAGCAGCTCGACATCAGTGGCGGCGTCGTGAAGCTCGGGATGGCCGAACGTCTTCGAGAAATTCTCGCGCATCGCCTCGCCCAGCGCGCGCCGAGCCGAAATGCCCTCCGGCACCGTTACCGCATAGGGGCTCTCTTCGTAATTGTCGGCGGACCGACCGTTATACTTGATGAACTCGTCGACGATCCACTGCTGTTCCTTGCCTTCGGGGTCAACATGCGGGCTCATCACGCCGAACGGGGTGTAGGCCACGTTCACATTGTCGCCATAGATATTGTAGCTGGTGTTCGCGTCCCCGGTGAACGGCAGCAGCTGCGGATGCGTCACGATCGTGTGCCAGGCCTCCATGAAGGCCTCCATCGTGATCTTCCAGTTGGCCGGGACTTCCTTGGCCACCCAGATCGCGGTGGTGCACTGATCGTGCCGCCAGCGCTTGAAGAATTCGGGCAGCGGGGCGAGATATTCCTCGATCGTCGGGCCACCGGGATTTTCGCGAACGAAGATATAACCCTGCCAGCGCGCCACTTCGGCCTCGGGCAGCTGCATCTTCTCGTCGGTCAGGTGCTTGAAATCCCAGCGGCAGGGGATCTCGTGCAGGCTGCCGTCCTTGTTCCAGGTGAAGCCGTGGAACGGGCACTGAAACTTGTCGGCGGTGCCGTCCTCGGTGCGCAGCTTGCGGCCGCGGTGGAGGCACACATTGTGCATCGCCTTGACGCTGCCGTCTTCCTGGCGGACCACCAGATAGGACCGGCCGGCATTCTCGTAGACGATGTAATCGCCGGGCTCGGGCATGTCCTCGTCCCGCGCGGCGAACTGCCACACGTTGGGCCACATCTTCTCATTTTCCAGCGCCTGGAATTCCGGGCTGGTGTAGATCATCGCGGGGATCGGATCCGATCCGCGATATTCGTAATTCTCCTGTTCCAGAAAGGCAGGCACCGGCCGAGCATCCAACGCCAGAATGTCGGTCCAGGTGGCGCCGGGGCAGCGCGCCGCGCCGGCTGCATCGATGGTGGGATCACGCTCTGCCATATCCGCTCCTGGTTCCGCTCTTACTGGCCCTGCCGCGCCAGTCTACCGGGCGGGAAGGGCGGTTGGGACCTCGCGCTTATAACAGCCTTGTCGGCTATTGTGCGGTCATTCCGCCATCGACAACGAATTCGGCGCCAGTGATGTAGCGCGCTTCTTCCGATGCCAGGAACAGCACCATGTTCGCGATCTCGATCGGCTCGCCCATATAGCCCATCGGGATGCCCGCAGTCAGGATGTCATACTGCTCGGGATTGTCCTTCAGCGCGACTTTCTGCATGCCGGTCATGATCATGCCGGGATGGACTGAGTTGACGCGGATCTTCTCCTTGGCGGTTTCCATCGCCAGCGCCTTGCCGAACAGCCGCAGCCCGGCCTTGCTGGCTGCATAGGCCGTCACGCCGGGAATACCGATCAGCCCCGCGACCGACGACATGTTGATGATCGATCCGCCGCGCCCGTGCGCGCGCATGTTGGCGACGCCCGCCCGCATGCCGAGATAGCCGCTCGTCATGTTCACATCCATCTGCCGGATATAGTCCGCCGGCGGCAGATCCTCGATCATGCGCAGGATGGCGATGCCGGCATTGTTGACGAGGATGTCGATCGGCCCGGTTTCGCCCAGTGCTCGGTCCCAGTCCGCTTCCTGGGTCACGTCCTGGCGCAACCCGCGCGCGCCACGACCGATCTCGCCGGCACGAACCGTGACGCCCGCCTCGTCGATGTCGGTCAGCCACACGGTAGCGCCTTCCTCGGCCAGCCGCCGCGCGATCGCATCGCCCAGTCCGCCTTCGGATCCTGCGCCGGTGACCAGCGCGACCTTGCCTTCGACCCGTCCCGTCATTGCCATGTCCTTCACTTTGCCAGGATGCGATCGGCGGCGGCCCAGCCAAGTGCCATCGCGGGGCCATTGGTGTTGCCCGATACCGGCGCGGGCATCGCCGAACAGTCGATGACGCGCAGCCCGCTGACGCCGTTCACGCGCAGATCGGGATCGAGCACCGCGCGATTGTCCGATCCCATCCGGCAGGTCGCCACCGCATGGGTGCCGCAGGTCGAAAGGCGGCGGAATAGCTCCCACAGCGCCTCGTCGCTGTCATGCTCGGCGCCGGGGAAGGCCTCCGCCTCGACATAGGGAGCGATCGCGGGCTGGGCCATGTAGCGGCGCATGTAGCGGATCATATCGATCGCCGCCTTGCGATCCTCAGGCGTCGTCATCCAGTTGGGGGTGATCTCGGGCATCGCCGCGGGATCGGCGCTCTTTACCAGCACGCTGCCCTCGCTGGTCAGCCGCAGCAGCTGGCCATAGCAGGTCATGCCCGGCCGCCGCTCGACATCGGCCAGCGGCACGGGGAAGTTATCGTCTTCGCTGCGCGCGAAGGTGAATCCGCCCAGATAGAGTTGCGCGTCGGGCCGATCGACCTGCGGGCTGGTCTTCACGAACGCGCCGACCTCGAACGGACCCGTCGCCAGCGGTCCGTCATGCTTCAGATAATAGCGAAGCACGTTGCGGATCAGGCCCGGCCCGTAGAACTGATGGTTGATCCCGCGATCGCCCTTCAGCCGGTAGGAGATCGCGAAGCCGAGATGATCGCGCATCCGCCCGCCGACATCGGGGCTGTCGACCAGCGTTTCGATGCCGGCCGCGCGCAGCGCATCGCCGGGGCCGATGCCCGATCGCTGCAGGATTGCCGGCGACATCAGCGCGCCTGCGGACAGGATCACTTCGCCGCGCACGTCGAAGCGCTGGCGCTTGCCCTCGACGATCGCTTCGACCGCGATCGCGCGCTTCTGCGCATCGAACAGCACCTTGTCGGTCATGGCCCCCGTCACGACGCGGACGTTGCCGCGCTTCATCGCGGGCTTCAGGAACACCACCGCGGACGACTGCCGCTTTCCGCGACGGATGTTGTGCGAATAATAGCCGACGCCCTCCTGATCCTCGCGATTCAGATCGTCGGTATGGCGCGGCAGGCCCATTTGCACGCCCGCTTCGACCAGCGCCTCGCTGACCGGATAGCGATAGCTACCCTTGCTGATGTGGACCGGGCCGCCCTTGCCGCGAACGCCATCGTCGCCCAGTTCCTGATCCTCGATCGCCCGGAACGCGGCCTTCATCCGGCTCCAGCCCCAGTCGGTCGCGCCGCGCTCCTCCCAGTCGGCATAATCCTCGGGCTGGCCGCGGACATAGATCATTCCGTTGATCGACGATGACCCGCCGAGGCCCAGCCCGCGCACCCAGACTTCGCTCGCAGCCTCGCCTTCCACACGCGGCTGGGCCACCGGGAAATACCAGGTGTGCTTGGGGTTCATCACCAGCTTGGCCATGCCCTTGGGCATGTGGATCAGCGGATTGGCATCGGTGCCGCCCGCTTCCAGCATCAGCACGCGCGCATTGCCGTCCGCCGACAGCCGGTTCGCCAGCACGCAGCCGGCCGAACCGGCGCCGACGATGATATAATCCCAGGTCTCGCTCACGCCGACATCGCCTTCTCGACCGAAGCGCCGATCTCTTCGCGCGTCGGATTGCGGCGCAGTGTGAGCCCGCCATTTACCTGCAGATTGTCACCCGTCATGAAACATTCGTCCGATGCCAGGAAGACGGCCGCCGCCGCCACATCCTCCGACGTGCCCCAGCGGCCGAGCGGATAACCGGCGCGAAACGCCTCGAACAGGCCGGGCACCTGCTTGGCATCGGCGTTCATCGGCGTGTCGGTCAGCCCCGGTGAGATTGAATTCGCGCGGATGCCGACCGATCCGAACTCGTTGGCCACGCAGCGCACCACATGGTCGGTGCCTGCCTTGGTGCCCATATAGGCCGCATGGTCGTTCAGCATGATCGTCGCCGTCGCGCTGCTGATCTGGATGATCGATCCGCCGCGTCCGCCGCGATCGGTCGCCATCGCGCCCACCATCGCCTGCATGAAATAGAACGGGCCTTTGAACTGCAGCGCCGTCATCCGGTCGACCTCGTCCTCGTCATGCTCGAGGAAGGGCTTCAGCAGGCCCCAGCCGGTTGCGTTCACTGCGATGTCGATCCCGCCCAGCGCATCCTTCGCGGCATCGGCCAGCGCGAACACTTGTGCACGGTCGGTGAGGTCGCACGACAGAGCTACCCCCCCGATCTCGCCTGCGAAGCGCTCCAGTTCGTCCATCTTGCGGCCTGCCACCGCGACCTTGGCGCCCTCGTCATGGAAGCGGCGCGCGATCACCTGCGCCATGTTATCGCGGTTGGCCGCGCCGATCACGAGCGCGGTCTTGCCTTCGAGCCTGGCCATCGGAAAACTCCTGTCAGAAGGGCATCGCCGGCGCCGGATCGCGCGGGGTGGCGAGGGGGTTGGCGAACAGCGCCCGTTCGGCGAGCGCGGTATCGAAGAAGGCGTGCATCTCGATGATGCGGCCGTCCGCGGCGAAACGGAACAGCTCGAGATAGGTCTGGTCGTATCGGTCGCCGGAAAGAGTGGGCCCGCCGCCTTCCATCAGGATCGTCGCGCGCTCCTCGTCCGCGCACATCACCCGCCAGCGCCGCGCGAATTGCATCGCCGCCGGATCGAGCGCGGCGTGGACCTGGGTCGCGATCAGGCCGCGGGTCAGCGCTTCCTTGCCCTCGATCGTACCCGATGCCGGGGTCGATCCACACATATGGACGCGGATATCGTCGTGGTAGAGCGCCTCGACCGTTTCCCAGTCGCCGGCCTGCATCGCCGCCAGGTAGCGCTCTGCGATGGCGATGCTGCGCTCGCGGCTCATGCGGCGCCCGCCCCGAATGCGGGCTCGACCGGGTTGTCGGCGATCAGCGCGGCGACGGGTTCGCCGGCCAGCAGCCGATCGAGATTGGCGTGGAAATGGGCGATCCGGCGCTCATCCTCGCTCAGGATCGGGCCGTCGAACGCGATCGATGCGGTGCCGGCCTGCACCTGTTCGATCAGGTCGATATCCTCGCCCAGCACCTGCTCGGCGATCGGGTGCCGCCGTGCGCCCCACTCCAGCACCTCGCCCACTAGCTGGTCCTTGCCGCGCACGACCCTGTGCTCATAGCTCGGGATCGCTTCGCCGGGCGCCAGCGGGGCCAGCATGATGAAATCGAAATACATCTTAAGCGGATCGCCGGAGGGGTGCGGGCGATAGCGCATCGCCACCTGGAATTCCGGGAACAGATTCAGGTGCAGGCTGGGGAACAGCAGATAATGATAGGCATCGCTCAGTTGCCCGTCCGCCAAAGTGGCATAGGGAAGGTGGCTGCCGTCTTCGCCCGCCCTGCGCCGCGCCGCCTGGCCGGCGAGCCGAACGTCCGCCGGCGTGCCTGAAAAGCTATCCGGATCGATCCCCGAGAATTCCAGATACTGGCGGAGCGCGGGGTTGATCGTTGCCTGATCGGGGTAGAGCCGCGAGGGTGCGCCATATTCGTTGACCATCATCGAATGGATGCCGGTCAGCGCGATCGGCGCGTCCTCGTTGCCCCACGCCAGGATGTCCGAATGCAGCGCCTGGAAATGATAGCTCTCGTTGAACGCGTCGAGCACCGTCTTCCAGTTACAGTCGAATTCGAACGTCTTGTAATCGACGATCGTCGCCTTCTCGAGCCGGTAGGGCTCGAGCAGGGGACGCATCGGGCCCAGATAGTTGGCAAATGGCGGTGCATCGTCGTCGAGCGTGAACCAAAGCCACCCGGCCCAAGCCTCGACCCGGAAGGATTTTAGCCCCGTCCGCTTCTGATCGGCGAGGCAATCGCCGAACCGTTCGGCATAGGGCGCCTCGATCAATGCGCCATCCAACCCGTAGCGCCAGCCATGAAAGGCGCAGCGCAGTTCGCGCACCGCGGTCGGCCCATCGCCGGATAGGATCAGCCGGTTGCCGCGATGGCGGCACAAATTGAACCAGCCGCGGATCGTGCCGTCCTGATCATGGACGAACAACAGGCTTTCGCCGCCCAGGCTGTGGACCATGACATCGCCGGGCTCGGGCAGTTCCTCCACCCGCGGCCCGGCGTGCCAGCATTTGATCCAGACCCGGTCCCATTCGGCGCGGGCCCGCTCGGCTGAGCGGTACCGCGCCGGATCGATCGGGTTCTGGCCGCTTCCCATCCGAATTAGAAGCGGGTGGAAAGCTGCACCATCACCGTGCGCGGCAGCGTGCCGAAGCCCAGCTGGTCGGCATGCACGCCGGCGGGGGTGCCGGTGCCGCTGCCGGTCGATGGACCATCGACCACGCCCGTCACATAGAAGCGGTTGGTCAGGTTCTTGCCGATCACCGCGATCTGCCAGCGATCATCCTCCGCGCCGAAGCGGATTGATGCGTCGAGGTTGATGTAGCTGTTCTGGCGCGAGAAGGGGTTGCCGAAGCCCGACGCCAGATAATCGTCGCTGTAGCGGGCATCGGCGGAAATGCCGAACTTCATGCCGTTGCCCACCGCCGTGTCGTAGCCCGCACCCAGCGTCGCGGTCCATTCAGGCGCAACCGACAGCGTCGATCCGGTCAGGTTCTGGCGGGTGAAATTATTACCCGCCGCGTTGAACGCCAGGTTGCAGCCCGTGGCCGGGGTCTGGCCTGCATAGCAGGGTGCCAGCGGGAAATCGGTGTAGCGCGCGCGGTTATAGTTCAGCGATCCGCGCAGGTTCAGGCCGGCAAGGCTGCGCGGCGCATACTCGAATTCCAGTTCGACGCCCTTCGTGCGGGCATCCGCGGTCAGCGTCTGGAACGCGAAAATCGGCGAATTGAAGAAGTCGACCTGCAGGTCCGAATATTTATAGGTGTAGAGGCCGACGTTGAAGCGCAGCTGGTTATCCGCCAGCGTGGTCTTCAGCCCCGCCTCGAACCCTTCCACCGTCTCCGGTTCGAAGGTGAGATCGGCGAACGGGTTCGGTGAGAAGCCCGAATTGATACCGCCATTCGAGAAGCCGCCCGACTTGTAGGCGGTCTTGTAGGCGCCATAGACCAGGATGTCGCGGGTCGGCTTCCAGGTCAGCGTGGCTTCCGGCGACCAATCGGTGAACTTCTGGTTCGCGGTGATCTCACCCAGACCATCGGGCGAATTCTGCGGACGGAAGATCGCGGTCACGGCAGCGTTGTTGTAAGGCTGCGTGAAGAAGCTGTCCTTGGTTTCCCGCGTGTAACGCACGCCGCCGGCCAGTTCGAGCGTTTCCATGATCTTGAACGTCGCCTGCCCGAACAGGGCCAGCGTCTCGCCGTTGGTGAAGGACACTTTCGACGTCGCCTGGTAGCGCCGGGCGGCGTCCTGGGTCGAATCCTCGATGTTGGCGAACATGATATATTGTTCGAAGTCGCGCTTGGTATCCTGATAGAGGCCGCCGACCAGGAAGTTGAGCGGTCCATCGAAGCTCGTGAGCGCGCGCAGTTCGGTCGAGAACGCCTTCCACGTCGAATTCTCGGTGGCCCAGGTGCCGGTGTTGCTCGACTGGAAGTCGCATGCGCAGGTCCAGCGGTTGTTGTTCCACTGATAGTTGGTCACCGAGGTGAAGGTCACGGTCGGCAGCGTGTAGACCAGGTTGGCAGTCGCCTGGTAGCTCTTGTAGCGATTGTAGAGCTGCCCGTCGTCCCGCGCGAACGGGAAGTTCGCGGCGATGTCGGTCGGCATGTTATTCTGATGCGTGACGAACTGGTCCTTGCACTCGTAGATCGGGTTCAGCGAGCTGCGGCCGGTGGCGCAGTCGAAGTTCACATAATTCCAGGACGAGTTGTTGACCTTGTTATAGTCACCCGAGACCTTGAAGGTGGCGACGAAATTGTCGGTCGGATCCCACTTCACCGTGAACCGGCCGAGCAGTTCCTTTTCGCCCGGCGCCTCACGCGCGGCGGGCAGCGCAGTGTGCGGGTTGGTCACGCCGGTGGCGATGTCGAGCGTGTTGTAAGACACCGGATCGGCGACGTTGCGATAATAGCCGCCATACATCTTGCTGCCGCGCACCGCGAGGCGCACGCCCAGCGTATCGGTGATCGGACCGGAGCCGATCAGTTCGCCGACGACCTGCTCCGATCGGAATTCGTAACCGACGCGGCCGAAGAATTCGGGGTCGGATCCGGGGTCCGCCGTCGTGATCGAGATGACGCCCGCGGTGGCGTTCTTGCCGAAGAACAGCGCCTGCGGCCCCTTCAGGATCTCGACCCGGCCAAGATCGAAGAAGCCTTCCTGAATGATGCGGCCCTGGCCGAAATAGACGCCGTCGACGACGGTGGCGACCGACTGTTCGATGCCGATCGAGGTGGAGGACGATCCGATGCCGCGCATCGTAAGCTGCGCGCCCGAACCGTTGGAAGCACGACCGACCGTGAAGTTGGGGGTGCGGGCCGCAATCTTCTCGATGCTGGTCAGATCCTGCTGGCGCACCGTTTCCGCCGAGATGGCGGTCACCGCCACCGGCACGTCCTGCACGCTTTCCTGCCGCTTGCGGGCGGTGACGATGATCGTCTCAAGGCCGCCGCCATCGGCTTCGGATGCCAGCGCAGCCGTCTCGGGGGCGGGCGGGGCGGCCTGTGCAGCGGGCGGCGTCACGGCATCGGGGCTCTGCGCGAACGCGGCACCGGCGAGCGAAGTGAGCGCGACCCCGGCCAGCAGGCGAGCGGCACGGGATAGGCGATAGGTGTCTTGCATTTCAGTTTCCCCCCCAAGAGTTGCACATGGCTTGAAGCATCGTTGGCCGATGCGATTTTGTTGGGCTGATCGCCGTTATGCGCTCGTGATGCTGCGCGCGTTCGATCCGGTCACCTAGCGAAGCTGGCAGGTTGTTCGATCCTTTGGCGCGGGTGACTTACCGGCAACGATCGGGAGGATGGCGGCATGGCTGGCAATCGCGTCTGGCGGCTGGATTCCTATCCTGCGGGGGAAGATTTCGCCTCCGCGCTGACGATGATCGACGCGCCGGTGCCCGAGCCGGGCGAAGGGGAAGTCACCATCGCCGCCGATCATCTGTCGCTGGATGCCGGAACCCGGATGTGGATGACGCCGCGCACCGACAGCTATCAGCCGCCGATCCCGCTTGGCAGCCCGATCCCTGGCCAGGTGATGGGGCGCGTCGTCGCCTCGCGGGCAGAGGGGTTCGCGACCGGCGACCTCGTCCGCGCCTTCGGCCAATGGGCGGACGTCTCGGTGGTTCGGCCCGAGCTCAGCGGACTTGTGAAGCTCGATGAAGGCGTCGCCGATCCGCTCATGCATCTCGGCCCGCTCGGCATGAACGGCTGGACGGCGCTGGTCGGGATCGAGGAGGTCGGCCGCACCCAGCCCGGCGATACGGTGCTGGTGTCCGCGGCGGCGGGGGCGACCGGCATGCTGGCAGCGCAGATCGCCAAGCTGCTCGGCGCGCGCGTGATCGGGATCGCCGGCGGCGCGCGCAAATGCGATTTCCTGACCGGCGAACTCGGGCTCGATGCCGCGATCGACCACCGCGCGGCCGATGTCGAAGCCGCGATCGCCGCCGCCGCGCCCGACGGCGTGAACGTCTATTTTGAAAATGTCGGCGGCCCGCTGCTGGATGCGGTGCTGCCCAACATGGCGCATTACGGGCGGATCGCGGTCTGCGGCCTGCTCGCCGGCTATGCCGAGGCGCAGCCGGGCCCCCGCCGCTTCGACCAGGTCCTTGCGCGGCGGTTGCAGATCACAGGCTTCTTCTCGCCCGATTTCGCGCATCGCGGGGCAGAGCTGACGGCCCGGCTGCGCGCCTGGGTAGATGCCGGTCAGCTGAAGATGCCGTTCGCGATTACCGAGGGGTTGGAAAATGTCCTCGATGCCTATGCCGGGCTCTTCAACGGCGCGAACATCGGCAAGGTGGTGGTGAAGCTGCGCTGACGGGAGACGGATAATGACGGATTACGACGTGATCGTGCTCGGCAGCGGCGCCGCGGCGCTGACAGCCGCGGTCACCGCACATGAAGGCGGCGCACGGGTCGGCATCTTCGAGAAGTCGGACAAGGTGGGCGGCACCAGCGCCTGGTCCGGCGGGCAGATCTGGATCCCGAACCATCCGCACATGGCCGAGGGCCGTACCGACAGCCGGGAGCAGGCGCTGACCTATCTCGGCGCGCTCTCGCACGGCATGATCGACGATGCGATGGCGGAAGCGTTCGTCGATACCGGCGCCGAGATGATCCACTTTCTGGAGGCGCGGACCCCGGTCGAATTCTACTCGATCCCACATTTCCCCGATTATCATTCCGAATTTCCGGGCGCGAAGCGCGAGGGTGGGCGAACGCTGGAATGCCCGCCATTCCCTTATACCGAGCTCGGCGCCTGGGCGGACAAGGTAGAGAGCTCGCCCTATTTTCCGGACAAGTGGATGACGGTGGGCGAGACGACGCTCGGCCAGCCGGTGCCAAACCCGGCCAGCCCGGAAACCAAGGCCGCCCGCGCCGCTGCCGATGCCCGCGGCATGGGATCGGCGCTGATCGGCCGATTGCTGAAGGCCTGCCTCGATCGCGGGATCGAGCCGCACACCGGCCATCGTGCGACCGAGCTGATCATGGAGGATGGCGCGGTCGCCGGTGTCCGTTTCGAGGATGGCGGCGAGGCGCGCGCGCCTAATGTCGTGATCGCGACCGGCGGGTTCGAATGGGACAAGTCACTGGTCCGCGCCTTCACGCGCGGTCCGATGACGCACCCGGTGTCCGTCAAGACCAACACCGGTGATGGCCTCAAGATGGCGATGCGCGTCGGCGCGATGCTCGGCAATATGCGTGAAGCGTGGTGGATGCCGGTGATCGAGGTGCCGACCGATCTGAACTCGATGGGCCAGCAGCTCTTCACCTATGAACGCACCATGCCGGGCTCGCTGATGGTCAATGCCGCCGGGCGGCGCTTCACCAACGAGGCTTCCAACTACAACGCATTCGGTGCGGCCTTCCACGAGCAGGATGTCAGCGCCTTCCAATATGCCAACCTGCCGTGCTGGTTCGTCTTCAACGCCAGCTATTATGCCGACTATCCGTTCCTCAACGGCGGCCTCAGCGATCATTTCGAGCTCGGCGCCCCCCCGCCGCAATGGGTGGCCAAGGGTGAGACGCTGCGCGCGCTGGCCGAGCGCGTCGGCATCGATCCGGACGGGCTGGAGCAGACCGTCGCGCGGTACAACGAGAATGCGGCGGCGGGCGTCGATCCCGATTTTCACCGTGGCGAGGCCAATAATGATCTGTGGTGGGGCGATCCGCGCTGGCGGGGAGAGAAGCGCGCCACGCTCGCACCGCTGGGAGACGGGCCCTATTTCGCGATCGAGGTGAAATCCGGTGCGCTCGGCACCAAGGGCGGCCCGCAGACCGATCCGCACGCGCGGGTGCTGGATGTCGATGGTCAGGTCATCCCCGGGCTCTATTGCGCGGGCAATGCCATGGCCTCGCCGATGGGGATGACCTATGGCGGTGCGGGCGGCACGCTTGGCCCGGCAATGGTCTTCGGCTTCATCGCCGGGCGCGATGCTGCGCAGCATCGAGTGCAGCAAAAGGAGATTGCGGCATGAGCGACCCGATGGCACCGGCCGATACGCTGCTGGCGATCGAAGAGATCAAGCAGCTGAAAAGCCGCTACTTCCGTTTCCTCGATACCAAGGACTGGGCGGGCCTGCGCACGATTTTCTGCGACGATGCCATGTTCGACGCGCGCACTTCTCTCAGCCTCGACGGCGCGGGTGAGGGTGCCGCCGCCGAGAGTAACGACTGGGTCTATCAGGGCGGCGACGAAATCATCGTCTTCATCCAGGGCGCTGCCGGCCCGCGCCGCACGGTCCATCACGGCCACTGCCATGAGATCGAGATTCTGTCGCCGACCGAGGCACGCGGCGTGATCGCGATGGAGGACAAGATCTGGGAGGATGGCGCGCTGTTCCTCCACGGCTTCGGCCATTATCACGAAACCTATCGCCGCGAAGCCGATGGCTGGCGCATCCTGACCTCGCGGATCAGTCGCCTGCACGTGCAGCTGGGCTGATCGACGCCGCCCCGCCCGAACCGGAGACCGACATGCCCGCGAACCGTCGCTTCCTGCTCACCCGCCGCCCGCAGGGCACGCCCGTGGCAGAGGATTTCACGCTCGAGGCGGCGGAGACGACCGCGCTGCAGGACGGCCAGTTCCTGCTGCGCAACGAATATGCCTCGCTCGATCCCGCGATCCGTGGCTGGATGGATGATGTGCCATCCTACCTGCCGCCGATCCGGCTGGGCGATCCGGTGCGGGCGACAACGATCGGGCGGATCGCCGAGTCCCGCCACCCGGATTATCCGGTCGGCGCCTGGGCGTCGGGGCTGAACGGGATCGAGGAGTATTCGCTGTGCCAGGGCGGCGGCTTCACCACCTTGGTCGATGCCGATGCGGTGCCCAAGATCACCAACTATCTGTCGTCGGTCGGGGCGATCGGGCTGACCGCCTATTTCGCGCTGCTGGATGTCGGCCGTCCGCAGCCCGGTGATGTCGTGCTTGTGTCAGGCGCGGCGGGCGCGGTCGGGTCGCTGGTCGGGCAGATCGCCAAGCTGAAAGGGTGCCGCACGATCGGCATCGCCGGCGGGCCGGACAAATGCGCGCGGCTGATCAGCGATTATGGCTATGACGCCGCGATCGATTATCGGGGCAAATCCGGGCGCGAACTGGCGGCCGAGATCCGCGCCGCCGCGCCCGACGGCATTGATATCCATTTCGAAAATGTCGGCGGCGAGATTCTCGATGCCGCGCTGCTTGCGCTCAAGCCGAAGGGGCGGGTCATCCTGTGCGGGTTGATCAGCCAGTATAACTCCGGCCCGAAACCGACCTACAATATCTGGCAGCTGATCGTGCAGGGTGCGCGCATGGAGGGCTTCATCCTCACCCATTACATCCCGCGGTTCGCCGAGGCGATCCCGGACCTGGCGGCATGGACGAAGGCCGGCACGCTGCGCGTCGACGAGCATATCGACGAAGGGATCGAAAATGCGCTTCCGGCCTTCCTGCGGCTGTTCGAAGGCAGCAACCAGGGCAAGATGATCCTGAAGATCTGAGCGGGTGGGGATGGGGAGGGATCGCGTTTCCCCAACTCCGTTCGTGCTTGGCTTGTCGAAGCACTGTCTCTCTTCGTCCGGCATCGTCGAGCGCTTGGAGAAGAGCGGCACGTCGACAACCCCTGTGCGAACGGATTGGCGAGGGGGGAGAGACTCAGCCGCCCGCTCCCAGCTCCGCCGCCAGCCACAGCCGTGCAGTCCGCCAGCGGCGCTTGACCGTGGTCTCGCTCGCACCGGTCACCAGCGCGATCTCGGCCATGCCGAGGCCTACGAAGAAGCGTAGCTCGACGATCCGCGCCAAATCCGGCTCGATCGTCTCCAGCGTGCGCAGCGCCTCGTCCAGCGCCTCGATATCGACTGCGCCTGCGGCACTCTCGGTCTCGATCAGCACTGCCGGTGCCTGCCGCTTCTGGCTGCGGCGGCGGCGGATCGCATCGATCATCGCCTGGCGCAGCACGCGCGCTCCGGTCGCGAAGAAATGCTGGCGATCGTTGAAGCTCATCCGGTCGAGCTTCATCAGGCGAAGCGCCGCCTCGTTGACGAGCTCGGTCGGTTGCAGCGTCAGATAGGGCGCCTCGCGGTTCAGCAGCCGTGCCGCCGCGCCGCGCAGATCGCCATAAAGCTCGGCCAGCAGGCGGTCGCGGCCCATATCGTCGGATGGCGGGGGTCCGTCCAATCGTTGCTGCCTCGTCGAGCCTGTGTCACCACCGCTCTATCACAAAGCCCGCAATCACCTAGACGACATCAACCCCGGCGTTGCGGCCGGGGTTGATGCGGTAATCGGGGGCGAGTGCCGTCAGATCATGCGGTCGTTGGCCACCAGGCCGATCGCGAGATAGGCCAGGATCGTCGGCGCGCCGAGCAGGAAGATCGTCAGCAGCACGGTTGCGATCCGGATCAGCGTGACGTCAGCCTCGAAATAGTCGGCGATGCCAGCGCAAACGCCCATGATCTTGCCATTGCGCTTGTCGAGGGTGAAGGGCCGGGCGGTCATCTTGATATCTCCTTTGGGGCGGTCGGCCGGGGTCTGGGCCCCGGCCGGGGTATCCATCAACGAGCGGCGAACTGCACCGCCGGCTGCTGCTTGCGCTCGGCGCTCACCTGCTCACGCACCTGGGTGCGGCTCAGGCCGAAGCCGATCTTCATCGCCACCGTCTGCGGGCGGCCATGCAGGGCGGCCGGCAGCGCCGGGTAGCTGATCCGGCTGGCGGTGCGCAGCGCCTCGGCATCCTGAACGCGGTTGCCGGTCGATCCCGCCAGCTTGGCACCGGCGAACGAGCCCTCGGCGTCGAACGCCAGCTTCACCGTGGCCACCGCGTTGCCGCCGCGCTGGCTGGCGGGCACCGCGCGCAGCGTGCCGTCGATCTGGCGCTCCACCTGATGCTGCCACGCGCCGATCGTGGCGGGGGCGGGGGCAGCGGCGCGGGCGGGGCCGACGGCGGCCGTAACGCAGGCGGTGGAAACGATCAGCGCGCCCATCGCGGAGACGGCGACACGCTGGAAATCGGAACGATCGAAGTTGAACATGATAATCTCCCTGAACCTTGGTGGTTGTCTGCGTCGCCCTGTTGCCGGGCGATGCCAGATACTCAGCAAGGGGCGTGCCAATTCCCTTTGCAGGCATTTCCAAGGGAGAAAGTCGTACGGAGGGCGCATAGCCAGGCCGTTACGCGGCCAAATATTGGTGATCCACACCAAGTCGGAGGGATTGGCGCCGCGGGTGAGTGGTCAATGTTGGACGGCAGTGTCCGAAAACGATCAGATCGCGGTCTTGCCGAAGTCCTGCCTGGTAAACGGGTGCGAGCTGGCGAGACCGCCATCCACCACCAGCGCATGGCCGTTGACATAGCTGGCCGCGTCGGATGCCAGGAACAGCACCGTTTGCGCTAGCTCCTCGGGTTCGCCGCCACGGCGCAGCGGATTGAGCCGTCCGATCCGATCGCCTTTCCCGGCTTCACGGGCGCTTGAGTAGATCATCTCGGTCATGCCGGTCTCGATCAGGCCGGGGCAGACCGCATTCACACGCACATTGCTACCGGCCAGTTGCTGGGCCGATGTCTGAACGAGATTGATCACGCCCGCCTTCGATGCCGAATAGGCCGGCCCGCCCGCACCCGATCGGATGCCGGCCACGCTGGCGGTGCAGATGATCGATCCCCGGCCGGCCTGCGCCATGATCGGCGCGGCATGCTTGATCGCCAGGAACGGCCCGATCAGGTTGACGCGCAATATTTCGGTCCAATCCGCGGCGTCCTGATCGAACAGCGCCTTCATGCCGCCCGAAATGCCGGCATTGGCGAACATCACGTCTAGCCGCCCGCCCTCGAGATGCGCGCGCGCGACCAGATCCGAGACCGCGGCCTCGTCACCGGCATCGGCGCGGATCGCGCTGGCCTGACCACCGTCCCCTCGGATCGCCTCGACGGTCGCGTCGATCCCGTCAGACAGGTCGGCTGCGAATACCCACGCGCCTTCACTAGCGAACAGCCGCGCGGTCGCCCGGCCGATGCCGCTGCCGGCCCCGGTCACGATCGCGACCCGACCGGCCAGCCGCCCGCTCACAGGCCCGCGCCGATCGTGGCCCCGCCATCGACCACGATCGCTTGGCCCGTCACGAAGGTCGATGCGTCGGATCCCAGGAACACCGCCGCGCCGGCGATCTCGTGCGGCTCGCCGATCCGGCGCAACGCGGCACTGCGCGTGACCGCCTTCAGCGTATCTGGGTTCTCCCACAGCGCGCGTGCGAAATCGGTGCGCACCAGCCCCGGCGCGATGCAATTCACGCGCACCTTCCTCGGCCCGAACTCGGCGGCCAGGTTGCGCGCCAGCTGGAAGTCCGCCGCCTTGGAGACGTTGTAGGCGCCGATCGTGGTCGATGCCGTCAGCCCGCCGATCGAGGACACGATGATGATCGATCCGGCCTCGCGCTCCAGCATCTCGGGCGCCACCATCCCGATCAGCCAATGGTTGGCGAGCACGTTGTTCTCGAAGATCTTGCGGAACTGATCGTCGGCGATGCCGGCCATCGGCCCGTAATAGGGGTTGGATGCCGCGTTGCAGACCAGGACGTCGATCCGGCCGAACGCCGCCCGCGACGCATCGGCCAGCGCCTGCAGATCATCCTTCGAAGAGATGTTCGCCGCCACCGCGATCGCGGCATCGGGGTGGGCCGCGTTGATCGCGTCCGCCGTCTCGCGGCAGGCATCGATCTTGCGGCTCGAGATCACCACCTTGGCACCCTGATCGGCCATCGCCTCGGCAATGGCCTTGCCGATCCCGCGCGAGGATCCGGTGATGACGGCGACCTTGCCCGTCAGGTCGAACAGCGACATCCGCATCTCCTCAGCCATGCTTGCCGAACTCGATCCGCGCGATCGATCGGTTGTGGACTTCGTCCGGCCCGTCGGCCAGCCGCAGCGTGCGGATACCGGCATAGGCTTTCGCCAGGCCGGGATCGGTCGTCACCCCCGCGCCGCCATAGGCCTGGATCGCATCGTCGATGATCCGCAGCGCCATCCGCGGCGCCGCCACCTTGATCATCGCGATCTCCGCCTGCGCGGCCTTGTTGCCCACCTTGTCCATCATGTCGGCGGCCTTCAGGCACAGCAGGCGGCACATTTCGATGTCGATCCGCGCCTCGGCTACGCGCTGTTCCCACACCGAATGCGATGCGATCGTCTTGCCGAATGCCACCCGCGCCTGCAGCCGGCGCGCCATCTTTCCCAGCGCTTCCTCGGCCACGCCGATCGTGCGCATGCAGTGGTGGATCCGGCCGGGCCCCAGCCGGCCCTGCGCGATCTCGAAGCCGCGGCCCTCGCCCAGCAACATGGCTTCCTCGGCGTTCACACGCACATTTTCGAGCGAGATTTCCATATGGCCGTGCGGCGCATCGTCATAACCGAATACGGGCAGGTGGCGGATGATATGCAGGCCCGGCGCATCCATCGGCACCAGCAGCATCGATTGCTGGCTGTGGCGGGGCCCGTCCGGATCGGTCTTGCCCATCACGATCGCCACCTTGCAGCGCGGGTCGCCCGCGCCCGATGACCACCATTTAACGCCGTTCAGCACATAATCGTCGCCGTCGCGGCGGATCCGCGTCTCGATATTGGTCGCATCGGATGAAGCGACTTGCGGTTCGGTCATCAGGAAGGCGGATCGGATTTCGCCGTCCATCAGCGGCTTCAGCCAGCGGTCCTTCTGCGCGCGCGTGCCATAGCGGTGCAGCACTTCCATGTTGCCGGTATCGGGCGCGGCGCAGTTGAACACCTCGGATGCCCATTCCAGCCGGCCCATTTCCTCGGCGCACAGCGCATAATCGAGGTTGGAAAGCCCCGGCCCCTCGAACGCGAAGCTGTCGTCGACTGCGGGATGCCCGGAAGAGGGCGGCATGAACAGGTTCCACAGGCCATCGGCCCGGGCCTTCGCCTTCAGTTCCTCGATGACCGGCAGCACCTTCCAGCGCTCACCCTCGGCCTGCTGCGCGCCATAGTCCGGGTTGCGCGGGCGGATCTGGGTTTCCATGAAACCGCGCACGCGATCACGCCAATAGGCCTGCCGTTCGGTCAGGTCGAAGTCCATCGCGCATCCTCTCGCTACTTTACGTGCACGTTAAGCGGCAGGTCCGATCGCGTCCAGCCGAAACCTTTTCGGCGCGTGCCGCGAATATGTCAGAAGGAAGCGGGAGGATCGCACGGATGAACGACTCAGGCACCGTCTATCGGCACCGCCTGCCGACGCGGCTGTGGCACTGGTGGAATGCCGCCGTCGTGATCGTGATGATCATGAGCGGGCTGATGATCTTCAACGCGCATGGCCGGCTCTACTGGGGCAAATATGGCGCCAATACCGATGCCAGCTGGCTGGAGATCGGATCGACCGGCACCGCCGGCTATGTGAAGCTCGGCTCGTCCTTCATGATCCCCACCACCGGCGTGCTCGGTCAGTGGAAGGATCAGGACGGCAACATCCAGCGCCGCTCCTTTCCGTACTGGGCCACGATCCCGTCGCGCTACAGCCTGTCCGCCGCGCGCCGCTGGCACCTGGCCTTCGCGTGGCTGCTCGTCGTACCGGGGATCCTCTACCTGATCGCCAGCTTCGCCAATCGCCACGTCCAGCGCGATCTCGCGCCGCGCCGCGAAGAGCTTTCAGCCCGCCATATCTGGCACGACATCCGCGACCATGCCCGGCTGCACTTCCCGCGCGGTGAGGCGGCGACCCGCTACAACATCCTCCAGAAGCTCAGCTATTGCGGCGTGATTTTCGTCGCGTTGCCGCTGATCATCCTGACCGGGCTCGCCATGTCGCCGGGCATGAACGCGGCGTGGCCGTGGCTGCTTGACATTTTCGGCGGCCGTCAGTCGGCACGCTCGCTGCATTTCATTGCGATGGCGGCAATCGTGGCGTTCATTATCGTCCATCTGGTGATGGTGGTGCTCGCCGGTCCGATCAACGAAGTCCGCTCGATGATCACCGGCCGGTTCCGCGTGCCGCCCCCGCGTGAAGGGGAGGCCGCATCATGATCACGCGCCGCAAGTTGCTCGGCGGTCTCGGCGTAGGGGCCGGGGGGCTGCTGCTTTCGGGGTGCGACAGCCTGTCGAACAGCCCGGGTTTTCGCGAAACGCTGCGCGGGGCGGAAGGGCTGACGATGCGCGCCCAGCGGCTGATCACCGATCGCGCCGCGCTCGCGCCCGAATTCACCCGCGCCGATCTGTCGCCCGTGTTCCGCGCCAACGGCAACCAGATGCCCAGCGATCCCGCCTATCGCGCGCTGGCCGCCGGCCGGTTCGCGGATTGGCGGCTAAGGATCGATGGGCTGGTGCAGCGCCCGCTGTCGGTCTCGCTCGCCGATCTCGGTGCGATGCCGTCGCGCACCCAGATCACGCGCCATGATTGCGTCGAGGGGTGGAGCGCGATCGGCCAGTGGACGGGCACGCCGCTCCGCCTGCTGCTCGAACGCGCCGGCCTGCGCGATGCCGCGCGCTACATCGTCTTCCACTGTGCTGATGATTGGAGCGTCGGCAAATATTATGAGTCCATCGATCTGATCGATGCCTTCCACCCGCAGACGATCCTCGCGTGGGGGCTCAACGGATCGCTGCTGCCGATCCGCAACGGTGCCCCCGTCCGCCTCCGCGTCGAACGCCAGCTTGGCTACAAGCATGCCAAATATCTGATGCGGATCGAAGCCGTCGCCAGCCTGGCCGGCATCGCCGGCGGCAAGGGCGGCTATTGGGAAGATACCAACGACTATGAATGGTATGCCGGCATCTGAGGTGTCGCGCTTTCGCCGCGCCCTTTCCCCCACTAGACCGGCCGGATGACCAGACTGTTCGACTATTGGCGCTCATCCGCCGCCTATCGCATCCGCATCGCGCTCAACCTGAAGGGCGTCGACTATGAGTCCGTCCCCATCGACCTGTCGCAGGGTGAGCAGAAGGCGGAAAGCTATCGCGCGCTCAATCCGCAGGGCTTCGTGCCGATGCTGGAGATCGATGGCCACCGGCTGACGCAGAGCCTGGCGATCGTCGATTATCTGGATGCAACGCGGAAGGATCCGCCATTTGTCCCGTCCGATCCGTTGCACCGCTCGCATGTGCTGGCGATGGCGCTGACGGTGGCGTGTGATATCCACCCGCTCAACAATCTGCGCGTGCTGAAATATCTGGCCGGCCCGCTCCATGAGCCCGAACCCGCGCGCGATGCCTGGTATCGCCACTGGATCGCCGAAGGGCTGGCCCCGCTTGAGGCGCTCGCCGCACAGCACGCCGGCGACTATCTGTCCGGCGAGACGCCCGGCATCGCCGACATCGCGCTGGTGCCGCAGCTCTACAATGCGCGCCGCTTCGATTGCCCGCTGGATGGCTATCCCACCTTGCTGCGCGTCGATGCCGCGCTGGCGGCGCTCGATCCGGTCGCCCGCGCGCATCCGGATCGGGTGCGGCCGGCATGATCTTTTGGACGATAGGCCGGGGACGATCGGCCTGCTAGGCGCGGCCCCATGAATCGCTCCGCCCTGCTGCTGCTTCCGCTCCTGTTCGTTACCACGCCCGCGCTGGCCGAGGATCAGGAGATCGTCGTCATCGGCACCGGCCTGCCGGTCGCCCCCGGTGATGCCGTCTATGACATCGTGACCATCGAGCGTGATCGGCTCACCGGTTCGGCCAGCGGCAGGCTGGAAGATGTGCTGCGCGATG
This sequence comes from Sphingomonas canaveralia, assembly GCF_047238125.1. NCBI lineage: Bacteria > Pseudomonadati > Pseudomonadota > Alphaproteobacteria > Sphingomonadales > Sphingomonadaceae > Sphingomonas > Sphingomonas canaveralia. The sequence continues at coordinate 1,404,598 of NZ_JBDFMH010000001.1, read as the reverse complement.
CCGCCGGCTTCCAGCAGTTTCGCCGGTCCGATTCGCGTTCGGCCCAGCTGACCAGCCAGGGCGCCACACTGCGCGGGCTCGGCGGCAACGCCTCGAGCCGTGCGCTGATCGTGCTCGATGGCGTGCCGCAGGCCGATCCCTTCTTCTCGTCGATCGCCTTTCCCGCGCTCGATCCCTCGCGGCTGGCCAGCGCGCGCGTGATGCGCGGCGGCGGCAGCGGCATCTATGGATCGGGCGCGCTGGCCGGCACCGTCGAACTCACCAGCGCCGGGCCGGGGGAAGTCGACGGGCCGTTCGGCCGGATCGCTTATGGCAGCCGCGACTCGATCGATGCCGCCGCGGGCGTGGCTGCAAAGCTGGGTGGCGGCTTCCTGTCGCTGTCCGCCGCTTATGCCGAGGGCGATGGCTTCATCCCCATCGTGCGCGAGGATCGCGGCCCGATCGATCGCGCCGCGCCCTATCGGCAGGGCAGCGTTGCGATGCGCGCGGTCGTCCCCGTCGGCGCGCAGACCGAGCTGCAGGCGAATGTCTCCGGCCTTTACGACAAGCGCGATCGCGGCGTGGATTTCACCGCCAATTCAAATCGTGGCGCAGATGCCAGCGTGCGGCTGGTCGGCCGCGGCGATTGGGGCTGGGAAGCGCTGGCCTATGTGCAGCTGCGCCGGTTCGACAGCGAATTCGGCAGCATCGCCGCCGGCCGCGTCAGCACCGCCAAGACGCTCGACCAGTATAACGTGCCCGCCACCGGGCTCGGCGGTCGGGTCGAACTGCGCCCGCCGGTCGGGGAAACGCTTACGCTGCGCCTGGGCGCGGATGCGCGGCAGACCGTCGGCAGCACGAAGGAGCTGTTCACTTATGTGAGTGGTCAGCCCACCCGGCTGCGCGATGCCGGCGGCCGCACCCGCACGCTGGGCGGCTATGGCGAGCTCAGCTGGGAACCGACCCCCGCGCTCACGCTCACCGGCGGCGCGCGCATCGATCGCTGGCAGATCGAGCAGGGTCGCCTGTTCGAAAAGACCATCGCTACCGGCGCCACGCTTACCGACACGCGCTTCGCCGATCGTGACGGGTGGGAGGAAACCGGCCGGGTCGGCATCGCCTGGCGTGCGGCCGATGCCGTCACGCTGCGCAGCGCTGCCTATCTAGGGTGGCGGCTGCCGACCTTGAACGAACTTTACCGCCCGTTCCGCGTCGGGGCGGATGCGACCGCCGCCAATGCCGCGCTGTCGCCCGAACGTGTGAAGGGTATCGACGCCGGCATCGATTTCCGGCCGGCACCCGACGTCCGCCTGTCGGTCACCGGCTACTGGAACGAGCTGGACGATGCGATCGCCAACGTCACGCTCGGCCGCGGGCCTGGCAATTTCCCCGGTGTGGGGTTCGTCGGCGCGGGCGGCGCGTATCGCCAGCGCCAGAACCTCGATTCGATCCGCGCGCGCGGGATCGAGTTGGATGGCAGCGCCGGCCTCGGCCCGTGGCGGCTGTCGGCAAGCTATGCCTATGTCGATTCGCGCGTTCGCGCGGCCGGCCCGGCGCTTCCGCTCGATGGGCTGCGCCCTGCGCAGACGCCGCGCCACCAGGCGTCCGCCACGATCGCCTGGGCCGATGCCGGCTGGCGCGCTGCGCTTACCGGCCGCTACGGCGCCGGTCAGTATGAGGATGACCTCAACCAGCGCCGCATGGATGATGCCGCCACGCTGGATGCCGTCGTCGCAGTCCCGCTCGGTCGCGGTCTCGCGATCGAGGCGCGCGCGGAGAATGTCACCGATACGCGCGTCGAAGCCGGCATTTCCGGCGCGGACATCGTCGAACGCGCCACTCCGCGCACCTTCTGGATCGGGCTGCGTCTCGATTGATTGCTGTAATGTCCGATTTCGTTGCGTTTCCATTGCGACCATTGAAACGCGCGCGAATTCGCGCATGATGCCCGCGCGAGTGGGGCTCGCGAGGGGGTTTGGGCATGGAGCTGGCATGGGCCGTCAGCGAACGGGGCGGCATGACGATCGCCCGGCCGGAAGGCCGGATCGACGAAGCGAGCTGGACCGATTTCGCGCAGCGGCTGGGGGAATCGGTCGCCGGGGGGCGCACCGTGATCCTCGATCTTTCGGGCGTGTCCTACATGTCGTCGCGCGGGCTCCGCGCGCTGGCGATCGCGCGCAAGGAAGCGACCGCGCATGATGGCGAGATCATCCTGGCCGCGCCGAACGAACTGATGCGCGAAATCCTGGAGATCAGCCGCTACGACAAGATATTCCGCGTGGTCGACGCGGTCGACGCCGCGCTGTAAGCTCGGCGCACAACGGGTCGCGCGCAACATCTTGGGGGGAAGGGGCCCGGCGATGCTGGTCCGGTTCTGGGGTACGCGCGGATCGCTGCCGGTCGCGCCCACGCCCGATATCATTGCCGGCAAGATCGGGCACGCGCTGGTCGCGGCCAATGGCCTGTCGTTCACCGATCCTGGCCAGGCGGCGCGCTGGGCGGCGGATGCGCTGCCGTTCACGGTTGCCGGCACTTATGGCGGCGCCACCGCCTGCGTCGAGCTGGATGGCTTTGCCGACAGCTTCTTCGTCTGCGATCTCGGCTCGGGCGTGCGCGGCTTCGGCCTGTCAGCAATGGCACGCGCCGCCGGCGGCCGCCCCCGCGTCTACAACATCTTCCTGTCCCATCTCCATTGGGACCATATCATGGGCTTTCCCTTCTTCGTGCCGGCCTTCGATCCGGATGCGCTGATCCGCATCCATGCCGGCCACCCGGAAGCCGAAGCCGCGCTGCGCCGCCAGCAGGAGGAGATCAGCTTCCCGGTCTCGTTCGATTGGCTGCGCGCGCGGATCGAGTTCGTCACGCTTACGCCCGGCGTGCCGCACGAGGTCGACGGCGTCACCGTCCACATCATCCGCCAGTATCACAGCAACGACAGCTACGGGTTTCGGTTCGAGGCGCGTGGCCGCTCTGTCGTCTATTCGACTGATAGCGAGCACAAGCCTGAGAATATGGAAAGCGAGCTCGCGTTCGAGTCCTTCTTCCGCGACGCCGATCTGGTCGTGTTCGATACCATGTATTCGCTGGCGGACAGCGTCACGATGAAAGAGGACTGGGGGCATTCCAGCGCGCTGGTCGCGGTCGATCTGTGCCAGAATGCCGGCGTCCACCGGCTCGCCATGTTCCATCACGAGCCGATCTACGGCGATGAGGAGATCGCCAAGCTCCACCGCGAGGCCGTTCGCTACGAGGAGCTGAACCGCGACGGCCACGAACGCGCGCTCGCCGTGCTCTGCGCGCATGACGGGCTCGAAATCCGGCTCTGACGTCGATCCCGCGTCGCTGCGGCGGGTGCGGATCGCGGGCGCGGCGGCGGCGCTGGCCATCGCCATCCTGCTGGCACTGGTCGGCGGCGATACGCCGGGCGAACGGCTGTTCGATCGCTTCCAGAAGCTGCATCCGCGCGCCATCGGGTCGGATCGGGTCGCCGTCGTCCTGATCGATGCCGAAAGCCTGCGCGCCGTCGGGCCCTGGCCATGGCCACGCTACACCATCGCCCGCTTGGTGGAACGGATCGCTGCCGAAGGCGCGGTTGCGATCGGTCTGGACATGGTCTTTCCTGAAACAGACTGGTCCTCGCCCGCACGCTTCGTCGGCCAATATCCCGAACTCGATCTCGCCGCCGCCGCGGCCATCGCCGCGCTGCCGTCGGGCGATGTCGCGCTGGCACGCGTGATCGGTACCAAACCGGTGGTGCTGGCGCGCGCGGGCGTCGCAGCGGGCAGCGTTGATGCCGGCGGCGTGGCGGCCGGCGATGCCGCGCAGCTGCCGATCGAAGCGTCGATCACACCGGCACCACCGCCTGGCGTACTGGCCTTTCCGCAGGCCCTAGCCAGTATCCCCGATTTTGAAGAGGTCGCGCGCGGGCAGGGGCTGGTCAACGGCGCGCCCGATGCCGATGGCATTGTCCGCCGGGTGCCGCTGGTGGCCTCGGTCGCGGGCCGCGCGACGCCGGGCTTCGCGCTCGATCTTGCGCGCGTCGCGCTGGGCGTCGATGCGATCGGCGCACGGCCCGGGGCGAGTGGGCTGGCCGCGGTGTCGCTTGGCGATCGGTTGCTGCCGGTCGATCGCGATGGCCGGATGCGGCTTCATTTCGGGCGGATCCCGCCGGCGACGGTCATCTCGGCAGTCGATGTGCTCCGCCGGCCGACGCGCGCCGATCGCTTCCGCGGCAAGGTCGCGATCATCGGTCTCGCCAGCGCAGGCACCGTCGATATCGTCGCCACTCCGCTCCAGCCGGAAGCTTATGGCATGCTGGTCCAGGCGCAGGCGGTCGATGCGATCCTGGGCGGCGGTGCATTGCGCCGCCCGGGCTGGGCGGTGCCGGCCGAATGGGCGCTCGGGGTGGTGCTGGCGCTGCTGGCGATCGCCCTGGTGCCACGCGCACACCGCCGCTGGTGGCCCTTGCCGGTCCTGGCCGCGCTGCTGTGGGTTGGCGGCAGCTTCGCCCTGTTCGCGGGCGCCGGCCTGCTGATCGATCCGATCCGCCCGCTGGCGATCGGCGGTGCGGCCTTCGCGGCTGCGGCAGCGGCAGCGGGGCTTGAAGGCGCGCGTGCACAGGCCCGGCTGCGCGCGGTGCTCGAACAGGAACGGCTATCGGCCGCCCGCACCGCTGGCGAGCTGGAGGCCGCGCGCGACATTCAGCGTGGCATGCTGCCGGGTCGCGCCAGTCTCGCCGCGCTCGATCCTGCGCTCTCCGTCGATGCGCTGCTCGAAGCGGCGCAATCGGTCGGTGGCGACTTCTACGATGCGTTGCGGCTGCCCGATGGCCGCATCGCGCTGCTGGTCGGCGATGTCACTGGCAAGGGCGTGCCCGCCGCATTGTTCATGGCGCTCGGCAAGGCGCTCACGGCCGGTGCGCTGTTGCGCGGCCGCGGGCTGGAAGCCGCCACCGGCGATCTCGCCCGCGATCTGTCGCGCGACAATAGCGAGGCGATGTTCGTCACGTTGCTGCTGGTGCTGGTCGATCCACTGACCGGCCGGGCCGAACTGATGAACGCCGGCCATGAAAATCCGCTGCTGCTGCGCGCCGGCGCGGTCGCGGCGCTCGCGCTGGAGGGCGGCCCGCCGCTCTGCGCGGTCGATGATTTTCCCTATGTCGCGGAACCGCTTGCCCTGCAGCCGGGTGACGGTCTCCTGCTGGTCAGCGACGGCGTCACCGAAGCACAGTCGCCGGATGGCGATTTCTTCGGTCATCGGCGTCTCGCGGCGGTTCTGGAAGCGCTCGGGGCGGATTGGACGCCTGCCATCGCCTGTTCCGCGCTCGCCAATGCGGTGCGCGATTTCGAAGCCGGTGGCGAACCCAGCGACGATCTGACGATCCTGGCAATGCGTTGGCGGGGGCCGGCCTGATGCCGTGCGCCCGCTCAGCGCACGATCAGCTCGACCCGGCGGTTGCGTGCGTTGCGCACGCCGTCGTCGGTCCGCTCCAGCAGGTCGCGTTCACCGCGCCCCGTCGCGCGGCTCGATTCGGCCGGCAGTCCGCGCACGATCAGCGCGTCACGGATCTCGCGCGCGCGGGCCAGCGACAGCCGGTCATTGTCCTCGCTCGATCCCAGCGTATCGGTGTGGCCGACGATCTGCACCTCGGCCCCCTCGCGCGCAGCGACCGCGGCGAACAGCTGTTTCAGTATTTCCTCCGATTGGGCGGTCAGCGCGGTGCTGCCTTCCACGAAATAGAGCGTGAAGCTTTCGGGTGGCGGCGGCAGATCGGCGATCAGCTGTCCATAGCGCGCGTCGATCGCGGTGGCACTCACCGCGCGCGGGCGCGGTCGGCGCGCATTGGCGGGAGTGCGGCTGTTCGCCTGGGTCACCACGCCGCGATCCTGGCCGGTCTTGGGGTCAAGCACCGCGACCGCCCCGGTCGCCGCGCCATTTTCGCCCGGCAGCAAGGTGAGCGTCGATCGCGATGCGCATCCGGCCAGCAACAGCGCGACCGCAACCGCGGCCGCAGCCCGGCTCACTGGCCGACCTGGACCACGAAGCGGGTGCCGCGCACGCCCAGCAGCGATGTCGGCGTGCGCACCCGCATGCCATCGCGATTTTCCTTCGCGATCTGGCCGGAAACCACGCCCAGCGTGCCGCGGTCCACGCGCGTCACGAATTGCCCCTTGTGGGTCGTGTCGTCGAACCGGAACTCATCGATCGAGACGCGGCTGTTCGGCCCGGCCGAAAAACGGCTATTGTCGATGAACGCCAGGCTGATCCGTCCGTCGGGGCCGGTCACCAGCAGATCGCCTTCCTTCAGCGGCAGGCCGGGCGTCGCCGGCAGTCGCGCCGTGCCGCGCTGGACGAAGGCCGCGCCGACAGCGCGTTTCACCCGGCCGATCTCGGCGATCGCCGGCACCGCAGCCAGCGCTGCGGACGCGATCGCGGCGGCAAGCAGGATGGTCGGACGATAACGCATGGATAGCATCCCCCACGGGCAGTCGCTGCCACCGATTATGCCAGAGCCGCCGGCGAAAGCGATTCATTTGTGTGCCGTCACGATCGGTCCGCGCGCCTGCCAGGATGCGCTCGATGCCTGCCGCTTCTTCGTCGGATCGGCGGATGTCGGCGCGATTGGCGACAAGCTCGCCATCCTGGTCGAGGAACTGGTCATGAACCTCGTCGATCATGCCGGCCTGCCCCCGGAGGATCGCATCGACCTGCGTTTTTTCGCGCACGACGACGGCGTGCGACTGGTGATTGAAGATGGGGGACGTCCGTTCGATCCGCGCGATGCGGCCGCGCCGCACGATCCGGATCGGATCGGCGGCGCTGGGCTCCACATGCTGGCCCGCTGGGCGCGTATCGAGGCCTATGACCGGATCGGCCAGCGCAACCGGCTGCGTCTCCTGGTGCCGGTGGTTGCGGCCACGCCGCCGCCGCGATAGCCAGCGATCATGCGATCCCCGTTCGTGCCCGGTGCGCCCGCACCCACCTTCTTCGCGCCTGCCATCGGCGGCAATCCCGCTTATGCCTTCGATTCGGTTGCCGGCCGGCATGTGCTGCTGCTGTTCATGGGGTCGACCGCGCTGCCGGCGATGCAGGCTGCGCTCGATCGGCTGCTGGCGTCGCGCGCGCTGTTCGATGATCATCGCGCCTGCTTCTTCGGGGTCACCGCCGATCCCGCCGATGTCGATCAGGGCCGCGTCCGCCAGCTGATCCCCGGCATCCGGTTCTTCGATGATCGCGCGCTTGCCGTCAGCCGCCTTTACCGCGCCGTCGGTGATGGCCCGGGTGTTCCTTATCGCCCGTTCTGGCTGCTGCTCGACGAACGCTTGCGCGTCGTCGCCGAAGCGCCGCTCGATCGCACCGATGCAATAATCGCGCTGCTGGAACGCCGCCTCGCCACCCCGCCGCTCGAAATGCACGCGCCGGTGCTGATCGTGCCCGAAGTGCTGGATCGCGCCACCTGCACCGATCTTATCGCACGCTACGATGCCGCGGGCGGCCAGCCTTCGGGCTTCATGCGGACCGAGGATGGCAAGACGGTGCTGCGCCACGACAGCAGTTTCAAGCGCCGCCAGGATCACATCATCGAGGATGAACCGCTGCGCGAGCATCTGTCGCGCCGCATCCGCCATGCGCTGCTGCCGCAGATCGAGGCCGCCTTCCAGTTTCGGGTGACCCGTATCGAACGCTGGCTGATCGCTTGTTACGATGCTGCCGAAGGCGGGTTCTTCGGCGCCCATCGCGACAACAAGTCGCCCGGCACCGCACATCGCCGCTTCGCCTGCACGATCAACCTCAATGCCGACGATTATGACGGCGGCGATCTGCGCTTCCCCGAATTCGGCATGCGCACCTATCGCGCACCGACCGGGGGGGCGGTCATCTTCTCCTGCTCGCTGCTGCACGAGGCGACCCCTGTAATCCGCGGCCGCCGCTACGCCTTCCTGCCCTTTTTCTACGATGATGCCGCCGCCGAGATCCGTCGCGCCAACAATGCGCTGCTCGGCGAAGGCGTCAGCGCATACACCGGCTGAGGCAGGGGCGGTCGGTGCCCACCGCTGCCTCAAGCGCGGCAAGAGCATGGGGCAGGCCGAGTCACTTCTCCAGCCCCTTCGCCTTTCCCCAGCTGCGCGCGGCCGTGTAGCCGAGATAGCCCGTGCCGAAGAGCGCATAGAGCGGTTCGGGGATGCCACCGAGATAGGCGTTCATGCCCAAGGCTATGTCCTTCGCCATCTCCGGCCGCACCGCCGCGATCAGCCCCATCGGGATCGCCCACAGCAGCAACGCATACATCACGTACAGAAAGCTCGGGCGTGCGCGGCTGGTCCAGGGATCGGCCGATTGCGCCTCGGCCACGATGGCGGACAGCTGCGTCTTCAGCCGCTCCATCTCCTGTCCCCCCTCCAGCTTCAACAGCTCGAGCTTGGCACGGTCGCGCGCCTCCGGATCAGGGATGATCTTGTCGATCAGCTTTGCGATCGGGCCGATGACGGCATCAAGGACGGACATGCGAATCTCCCTGTCGAACCATTGATCATATAACCCATCCGGTTATCTGTAGGACAGCTAAATCTTTCACTTTCGGTTATCGACCAACGGAGGTTCAGAGATCTCTCGATGGCTTCCTGCCAACCCCTGCGGAACCGTTCGCCGCTTGATTGCGTATCCCAAGCGGTCCACAAGCGAGATATCCGCGTCGAACCGTGCTGCGGGCGCGCCGACGCGAAAGGGGGAGTAAGAAATGCGTAGCAGGATGATTGCTTTGGCCTTGGCCGTGGCACTGGCAGGCTGTGGCGAACACGCATCCGAAAAGCCTGCGGCCTATGTTTATGACAAGAAGGCCGATCGCTGCTTCAGCGTGCAGCCAGATACCTCGCTGAGCGAGATCGAATGCACCCGCGATATTCGCCGCAAGGGCGCCGGCGCGCAGGTCGGCTGGGTCCGGCGCGAAAAGGCCGCGGACGGCGCCGCGCGCTGAGGATCCGGTGATGGAAAAGCTGGTCGGGGCGACAGGATTCGAACCTGCGACCCCCAGACCCCCAGTCTGATGCGCTACCAGGCTGCGCTACGCCCCGACCTAGGCGGCGCGCTCTAGGGGCAAAGCCGGCGACGCGCAAGCGGGCTGTTCGCAAACTAGGTTGTAATTCGCAACTAATTGGCGCATGGATGCGCGATGGAAAGCACGCCGTCGCCGCTCGATCCCGCCCACGCCTTCGCTACGCTATCCGGCATCGATCTGCTGCGCGCCATGATCGCCAGCCGCGTGGCAGGGCCTTCGATCGCCGATGGCATGGCGTTCCGGCTGGTGGAGGTTGATCCCGGTCGCGCGCTGTTCGTCGGCACGCCCGGTCGCGCGCATCTCAATCCGCTCGGCCAGGTCCATGGCGGCTGGGCGCTGACCCTGATCGACAGCGCCTGCGGCTGCGCCGCCCACACCCTGCTGGATGCCGGGGTCGGCTATGCCAGTGTCGAGACACGTTGCAATTTCACCCGCGCCATCCGCCCGGATCATGGCGAGATCCGGGCTGAGGGGCGCGTGATCGTGCAGGGCCGCCAGCTGATCACCACCGATGCCACGATGACGGATGCGGACGGCCGCATCGTCGCCCATGGCAGCTCGACGCTGATGGTGCTCGGCCGTCGCGGTTGAGTTGCGCGCGCACGCCGGGCGTGACAAGGCCGCGCGATGCTGGCTGATCGGATCCTGTTCATCGATGCCGAGGCGATCATCCTCGACAAACCCGCCGGCTTGCCCGTCACAGAGGGTCGCGATGGCGCGATCGCGGTCGAGAATCATCTGGATTCGCTGCGTCTCGGCTTCCAGCGCCGCCCCACCATCGTCCACCGGCTCGATCGCGACACTTCCGGCTGCCTGCTGCTGGCCCGTAATCCCAAGGCGCACCGCCGCTTCTCGGCCGCGTTCGAGGCGGGCGTCGTGACCAAGCTCTACTGGGCGGTGCTTGCCGGCGTTCCTGCGGCGAACGAAGGCACGATCGATCTGCCATTGCACAAGGTTTCCACGCGAGAGGCAGGCTGGCGGATCGTTCCCGATCCGCGCGGCAAGCGCGCTGTCACGCACTGGTCCGTGATGGAGGCGCGCGATGGACGGGCTTTGGTCGCCTTCCGCCCCGAAACCGGCCGCACGCACCAGCTGCGCGTCCATGCCGCCGCCGGCATTGGCGTGCCGATCGTCGGCGATCCCGTCTATGGCCGGGCGGCGGCCGGTGGCATGCTGCTGCACGCGCGCAGCCTGTCGATGCCACGTGACGGCAAGTCGCCGGCCGAGGCCACTGCGCCGCTGCCCGCCGCCTTCGCCCCGTTCGGTGTTGGCGATGCCGGCACCTGATCCGCCGCCGCTGCCCGAATCCGCGCTCAGCGAGGCGTTCCTGGCCGGCACCGGCCCGGGGGGGCAGAATGTCAACAAGGTGGCGACTGCCGTCCAGCTTCGTCTCGACGTGTTCGCGCTTGGTCTCGATCCCGACAGCTACCGCCGGCTGAAGTTGCTGGCCGGCACCCGCTGGACGGCGGAAGGCGAGATCCTCGTCACCGCGCGCACCCATCGCACGCGCGAGGCGAACCGTGCCGAGGCGCGCGCCCGGCTGGCAGCGCTGGTCGCCAAGGCGCGCGTCCGCCCGGTCCGCCGCGTAGCCACCAAGCCCAGCAAGGCGGCCAAGACCCGGCGGGTGGAAGCCAAGTCCCAGCGCGGCGCGATCAAGCGCGGCCGCGGCCGAATCGATCCGGAGTAAGCCGATGTACGAATTCTCGATCAGTGCCGGTGACAAGGCCGCGCTCTACCGCGACCTCGCCGGCGCGCTCGATGCGCTGACCGCGGACGAACCCGACGCCGTCGCCAACATGGCGAATGCGGCGGCGTTGCTGTGGGAATATCTGCCCGATCTGAACTGGGCCGGCTTCTACCGCTCGCTGCCCGGCGAAACGCTGGTACTGGGCCCGTTCCAGGGGCGCGCCGCCTGTATCCGCATCCCGTTCGGCAAAGGCGTCTGCGGCACCGCTGCCGCCAGTCGCCAGACCCAGCGGATCGCCGATGTCCACGCCTTTCCCGGCCACATCGCCTGCGATGCCGCCTCCGCATCGGAACTGGTGGTGCCGATCGTCCACGCCGGCCGGCTGATCGGTGTACTGGATCTCGACAGCCCGAGCACCGATCGCTTCGATGCCGCCGATCAGTCCGGTTGCGAAGTGCTGATGGCTTTGCTCGCCCCCCGCATCGCCGGCTGATCGCATCCCGAATCGGGACTCGCGACGGCCACGCCATCGGTGGTGCAGGCTGCGCGGCGCTGTTAGGAAAATGGCAGGACGGGCCTCGCTCGCGACGCGCGTCGTCGCGGGTTCAGGAGGAGTCGTTAACCATGCAGATGCGCACGATCATCGGGCTGGCAGGCCTTGGGCTGGTGCTTGCGGTTCCTGCTTCGGCGCAGTCGGGCCAGCGCGTCGTGCGCGGCAATTGGGGCGGCGTGCCGACGCTACCGTTGAACACGCCGCCGGCCGCAGCCATCCCGCCGAGCCGCACGGTTCCGCCCGCGGCGCGTCCGCCGGTGCCGGCGCCCGTCAATGTCCACCGCGGATCGTCGATGACGGTCGGCCATGCCGGTCCCGATCATGTCGGGCCGCGTCCCGGCGGGTGGCACGGCGGCCCGCGCCCGGGCTTCGATCCGCGGCAGGGCCCGGGCTGGGGCTGGTCGGGCAATCGCTGGCACGGCATCGGCAATGGTTGGACCGGCCAGTATCACCGTCCGGCGCGTGGCTGGCGCCTGCCCAGCTATTTCGTCACGCCGCGCTTCTTTGTACCCAACTGGGGCACCTACGGCCTGGCGCGGCCGGCGCCCGGTTATAATTGGGTCCGCTATTATGACGATGCCGTGCTCGTCGACGGTGGCGGCCTGATCCGCGATTATCGTCGGGTCGATTGGGATCGCGGCGGCTTCGATCCGCGGGACGGCGCCAGCGACGACTATGACGACGGTTACGACGATGGCTATGATGATGGCTTCGACGATGGCGTCGATCATTCCGAGGATCAGGTCACCTGGGGCGGATCCTGGGGCCATCGCGGCGCTGGCGTCTATGCACCGGCGGGATCGACCGTGGTCGTGGTCCAGGGCGCGCCCACCGTCACGACGACGACCACGACTTATGTGACCGAGGACGTCTCCTACGCGCCAGCGCGCACAATCTGGAAGAAGAAGGCGGCGCCGCGCAAATGGGTCAAGCGCAGCAGCGTGAAATCGAAGATGCTGCGCCGCTGATCGGGCAGGCGGCGATCAGCTCAGCCGGTCGATCGCCGCCAGATCCAGTCCGCCGGGCACGATCATCACCGGGCAGGGCATGTCGCCCACGCCCGCGCCCGCGAAATGGGCGACCAGCCGGCCGGGCGCATTGCCAGGTGCCGCGCCCAGCACCAGTGCGGCGACATCGTCTTGCTCGGCCAGATGCTCGCGCACCGATGCCACCGGATCGCCCTGGCGCACGCTGATCTGCGGGCGCAGGCCGGTCTCCTCGATCAATTCGCCCGCCACCTGCGCCACCAGCGCATCGATCCGCAGCCGCGCTTCCTCCTCCATCGCCGCCTGGACGCCGCCCCACTGCACGAAATCGGGCGGGGCGATCACGGCCAGGATCGCGATCGCGCCGCCGGTCTTGGCAGCGCGCCGTGCGGCGAAGCGCAGCGCCGTGCGCGCCTCCTCGCTCTCGTCGATCACCACCAGATAGGTTCTCATCGCCCGCGGCCCCCCTGTCAGCCGGTGGACGGTGCGGCAAAGCGGGCGCTGCCGCAAGCGGGAGCCTTGACCTTTGGATGCCCGCAGGCCCAGAGACGGGGCGCCAACGGACCCCTTCAGAAAGGCCGATGCGGATGCCGATCGAGCTCAAGATGCCTGCCCTCTCGCCGACGATGGAGGAAGGCACGCTCGCCAAATGGCTCGTCAAGGAAGGCGATGCCGTGAAGTCGGGCGATATCCTCGCGGAGATCGAGACCGACAAGGCGACGATGGAATATGAGGCGATCGACGAGGGCACGATCGCCAAGCTCCTCGTGCCCGAAGGTAGCGACGGCGTGAAGGTCGGCACCGTGATCGCACTGATCGCGGAGGATGGCGAGGACGCATCGGAGGCCGCCGCCGCCAAGCCCGCGGCGAAGCAGCCCGAGCCGAAGCAGGCCGAGCCCGGCAAGACGCCTGCCGCGGACGCGAAGGCAGCCGCCCCCGCCAAGCCGGCGGATCCGGCGCCTGAGCAGAAGGCCGCCGCGGCCCCGGCCGCGACCGAAGGCGATCGCATCAAGGCCAGCCCGCTCGCCCGCCGGCTGGCGAAGGACCAGGGGATCGATCTCGCCGGCATCTCCGGCAGCGGACCCAATGGGCGCATCGTGAAGGCGGATCTGGAAGGTGCATCGGCAGCGCCCAAACCGGCGGAGGCCGCCGCTGCGGCACCTGCGGAGCAGTCCTCGTCGGCTGCGCCTGCCGCCGCCGCCAAGGCGGCGCCTGCCGCCGTTGCCGGCAGCGACATTCCGCACGAGACGGTCAAGCTCAGCAATATGCGCAAGACGATCGCGCGCCGGCTGACCGAATTGAAGCAGCAGGTGCCGCACATCTACCTCACGGTCGATATCCGCCTCGATGCGCTGCTGAAGCTGCGGGGCGAGCTGAACGAGGGGCTGGCGGCGCGTGGCGTGAAGCTGTCGGTCAACGATCTGCTGATCAAGGCGCTGGCGGTCGCGCTGGTGGAAGTGCCGGCCTGCAACGTTTCCTTCGCAGGCGATACGCTGCTGAAATATTCCCGCGCGGACATCTCGGTCGCGGTGTCGATTCCCGGCGGGCTGATCACGCCGATCGTCACGGGCGCCGATACCAAGAGCCTTTCGGCGATCGCCACAGAGATCAAGGATCTCGCCGCGCGCGCCAAGGACGGCAAGCTGCAGCCGCACGAATATCAGGGCGGCACCGCCAGCCTCAGCAATATGGGCATGTATGGGATCAAGCAGTTCGATGCCGTCATCAACCCGCCGCAGGCGATGATCCTCGCGATCGGCGCGGGTGAGCAGCGCCCCTGGGTGATCGACGGCAAGCTGGAGGTGGCGACGATCATGTCCGCAACCGGCAGCTTCGATCACCGTGCGATCGACGGTGCGGATGGCGCCGCGCTGATGGCGGCATTCAAGCGCCTGGTGGAATCGCCGCTTGCGATGCTGGCTTGAGGCGCGGGCGCGCGCGGGTTAGCGTGCACGGGTCAATCGCGGATGGGGGTCTGCATGGGCTTGGATCGCGGGAGGATCGGCTGAATGGCGCTGCTCAAGGCATTGGCCTTGGGTGCAATCGGCGCGATGGCGATGCCGTTCGTGCTGCGCAATGAGGCAGGTCTCATCCACGAACTGATGAGCTACTGGACCGTGCGGCCGGTGCCGGGCGAATTCGGGCTCATCTTCTCGGTCCCCGTCTTCCTGGTGGTCACCGGGTTCGGCTGGGTCCTGTTGAAAATCGCCGAGGACCGCTGACCAGGCGGCTGGCGGCGGAGAGTGGAAGGACAATCGATTGGCTGACACCTACGACCTGATCGTGCTGGGCTCGGGCCCCGGCGGCTATGTCGCGGCGATCCGCGCCAGCCAGCTCGGCCTGAAGACCGCGATCGTGGAGCGCGAGCGGCTGGGCGGCATCTGCCTCAACTGGGGCTGCATCCCCACCAAGGCGCTGCTGCGCTCGTCCGAAATCTATCATTACATGACTCACGCCGCGGCGTACGGCCTGTCGGCGGAAAAGCCGTCCTTCGATCTGGCCAAGGTCGTCGATCGCAGCCGCAAGGTCGCCGGCCAGCTGAATGCCGGCGTCAAGGGCCTGATGAAGAAGAACAAGATCACCGTCGTCGAAGGCGTCGGCACGCTCACGGACAAGGGCAAGCTTTCCGTGAAGCAGGGCGATCAGACGGTGGAGCTGGCCGCGAAAGATATCATCATAGCCACCGGTGCCCGCGCCCGCGATCTGCCGTTCGCCAAGGCGGATGGCGACCGGATCTGGACCTATCGCCATGCGATGACGCCATCGGTGATGCCCACCAGGCTGCTGGTCATCGGATCGGGCGCGATCGGCGTCGAATTCGCCAGCTTCTATTCGGACATGGGTGCCGAGGTCACGATCGTCGAGATGCTCGACCGCATCCTGCCGGTCGAGGATGCCGAAGTCAGCGATTTCATGGAAAAGGCGCTGACCAAGCAGAAGCTGACGATCATGACCGGGGCCGGCGTCGAGAAGCTGGAAGCCGGCAAGGATGGCGTGAAGGCCACGATCAAGGGCAAGGACGGGAAGTCCGCGACCAGCGATTTCAGCCATGTCATCGTCGCGGTCGGCATCGTGCCGAACACCGAGAATATTGGGCTCGAGGCGCTGGGCGTGAAGGCGGAACGCGGCCACATCACGATCGACAAGTTCTGCAAGACCAATGTCGACGGCATCTGGGCGATCGGCGACGTCACGGGCGCGCCCTGGCTTGCCCACAAGGCCAGCCACGAAGGTGTGATCGCGGCCGAGGCGATCGCGCAGAAGCAGGGCAACAAGGATGTCCACCCGCACGCGCTGGACGTGCGCAACATTCCGGGCTGCACCTATTCGCGCCCGCAGGTCGCCTCGGTCGGCTATACCGAGGCGAAGGCCAAGGAGGCCGGCCATCAGGTGAAGGTCGGCAAATTCCCCTTCATCGGCAACGGCAAGGCGATCGCGCTGGGCGAGGCGGAAGGCTTCGTGAAGACGGTGTTCGATGCCAAGACCGGCGAGCTGCTTGGCGCGCACATGATCGGTGCGGAAGTGACCGAGCTGATCCAGGGCTATGTCGTCGGCCGCCAGCTGGAGACGACCGAGGAAGAGCTGATCGCCACCGTGTTCGCGCATCCCACGCTCAGCGAGATGATGCACGAAAGCGTGCTGTCGTCCGAGGGTCGCGCGATCCACTTCTGATGCCGGATCACGCGACCGGAACGCATGTCTTCACGCCCGATCCGCGCAATGATGCGGTGCTGATCGATGTCAACGGCACGCTGTTCCCGCGGGCGGAGGCGAAGGTCTCGGTCTTCGATTCCGGCTTCATGCTGGGCGATGGCGTGTGGGAGGGGTTGCGCGTCCATCGCGGGCGTATCGCCTTCCTCGATCGCCATCTCGATCGGCTGTGGCAGGGCGCCAAGGCGATCGCGATGGATATCGGCATCGATCGCGCGGCGCTCGTCGATCGTTTGCGCAACGTCCTCAAGGCGAACGCGATGGACGGGGAAGGCGTCCATATCCGGCTGATGGTCACGCGCGGTATCCGGTCGACCCCCTATCAGGATCCGCGCGTGGTGATCTCGCCCGCGACGATCGTCATCATCCCCGAATGGAAGACGCCCGCGCCCGGCACGGCGGAGCGGATGCTGAACCTGTTCACCGTCCATGTCCGCCGCGGCTTTCCGGACGTGCAGGATCCCAAGCTCAATTCGCACAGCAAGCTGAACTGCATCACCGCCTGCATCCAGGCCGCGCAGGCCGGCGCGGACGAGGCGCTGATGCTCGATCCGCACGGCTTCGTCGCCACCTGCAACTCGACCCATTTCTTCATCGTGCGCGGCGGCGAGGTGTGGACCTCGACCGGCGACTATTGCCTCGACGGCATCACCCGGCGGATCGTGATCGAGACCGCGCGGGCGGCGGACATTCCTGTGTTCGAGCGCAATTTCTCGCTGACCGACGTCTATGGCGCGAATGAGGCATTCACGACCGGCACCTTCGCCGGGCTGGCCCCGGTCGGCCGGATCGATGGGCGCGTAATCGGCACGGCACGCGGGCCGATGGTCGAGCGGCTGCAGGGCCTTTATCGCGCCGCGGTGGAGGCGGATATCGAGGCGCGGGGATGACGATCCGGATCGCGATGTGGTCCGGCCCGCGCAACATCTCGACCGCGCTGATGCGGAGCTTCTCCAGCCGTTCCGACACCGCGGTCAGTGACGAGCCCTTCTATGGCTGCTTCCTGAAACAGACCGGGGACGACCATCCGATGCGGGATGACGTGATCGGCGCGATGGATTGCGACTGGCGTTCCGTCGCGATGGCGTTGTCCGGGCCGGCACCGCACGGTCGCCCGATCTGGTACCAGAAGCATATGACCCACCACATGGTCGGTCTTCTGGCGCCGGACGATCTGGCGGGGCTGACCCATGCCTTCCTGATCCGCGATCCGGCGCGTGTCGTCGCTTCCTACGCCGCGAAGCGCGAAACGGCGGCCGCTGCCGATCTCGGCTTTGCCGCGCAGCGCGCTTTCTTCGATCGCGTCGCGGATCGGCTCGGCCATGCGCCGCCGGTGATCGAATCGGCGGATGTGCTGCGCGATCCGGCCGGCATGCTGACGGCGCTGTGCGGGGCGCTGGGGATCGCCTAGGATCCGGCGATGCTCGCCTGGCCGGCAGGCCGGCATCCCGACGATGGGGTATGGGCGGCACACTGGTATGGCCGGGTCGAGGCCAGTACGGGCTTCGAGGGGCGGGAAGGGGCGATGCCCGCGCTGCCGGCCGAGCTTTCCCGCGTCGCCGACGCCTGTCGCGCCGATTATCAGGCGATGGCCGCGCACCGGTTGTCACCGGGCTGAGACGGCGGGGTTGCCAGCGGCGGCGCTGCCCGTCACCTTCCGGGGATGACAGCGCAGCGCATCGTCGAACGGCCCGGAAGCGATCTCCCCGGAAGCGTGGCCCTTCCGGCCCGGCCGGAGCCGATCCGCATCTCACCCGCCGATACTGCGGTGATCGTGATCGACATGCAGAATGCCTATGCCTCGCCCGGCGGCTATGTCGATCTGGCGGGGTTCGACATTGCCGGCGCCGCCGGCACGATCGGCCGGATCGCGCAGGTGCTGTCGACCGCACGTGCCGCCGGCATGCCGGTCATCTACCTCCAGAATGGCTGGGACGCGGACTATGTCGAGGCGGGTGGCCCGGGATCGCCCAACTGGCACAAGTCGAACGCGCTGAAGACGATGCGGGCCCGCACCGAGCTCGCCGGGCAGCTGCTGGCGCGTGGCGGCTGGGATTATGATCTGGTCGATGCGCTCGCGCCGCAGCCCGGCGATATCCGGCTGCACAAGACACGCTATTCGGCCTTCTTCAATTCACAGCTTGATAGCGTGCTGCGCGCGCGTGGCGTCCGCACGCTTGTCTTCGTCGGCATTGCGACCAACGTCTGCGTGGAATCGACGCTGCGCGACGGGTTTCACCTCGAATATTTCGGGGTGATGCTGGAAGATGCCACCCATCATCTCGGGCCGGACTTCATCAAGCAGGCCACGGTCTACAATGTCGAGCGCTTCTTCGGCTGGGTTTCCACTGTCGCCGATTTCTGCGGAGCGGTCGGCCAGCAATCCCGAACCTGAGGAGCGACGATGCCGTTCGAACCGATCAACCCGCCGCAATGCCCGACTCCGATCGCGCCCTATTCGGCCGGCGCGAAGGCAGGGAACACCGTCTATGTCTCCGGCGTGCTGGCGCTGGGCGAGGGGGGCGCCGTGCTCCATGTCGGCGATGCGGCCGCGCAGACCCGGCATGTGCTGGACGTGATCAGGGTCACGCTGGAGGCCGCCGGCGCGACGTTGGCGGACGTGGCGATGAACCACATCTTCTTGAAGGACCTCGCCGATTACGCCGCCTTCAACGCGGTCTATGCGGAGTATTTCCCGGGCGCGAAGCCGGCGCGCTACTGCATCAGGGCTGATCTCGTGAAACCGGACTGCTTGGTCGAGATCGCGAGCGTCGCGCACCTCTGATGCCACGAGCGGAAGGGCTTCACTACG
This sequence comes from Sphingomonas canaveralia, assembly GCF_047238125.1. NCBI lineage: Bacteria > Pseudomonadati > Pseudomonadota > Alphaproteobacteria > Sphingomonadales > Sphingomonadaceae > Sphingomonas > Sphingomonas canaveralia. The sequence goes on along the minus strand of NZ_JBDFMH010000001.1, from coordinate 1,385,815 downwards.
AGGAGCAGGGGCCGGCCGACGGTCCGCCGCTGATCTTGTCGAGCGGGCTTGGCGGCTCGGCAAGCTACTGGACACCGAACCTTTCCGCCTTGGCCGAGCGATTCCGCGTCATCACCTATGATCATCGCGGGACGGGGCGGAGCGACCGGAATCTCCCGGCGGCCGTCTCGTTGGCCGATCTGGGCAACGACATGCTCATGCTCGCTGACGCGCTGCGGCTGGAGACCGTCGCGATCTGTGGACATGCGATCGGCGGGATGGCGGCGCTCGAAGCCGTGCGCGCGGCGCCGGATCGCATCGATCAGGTCGTCGTGATCAACGGCTGGGCCAGCCTCGATCCGCAAACCAATCGCTGCTTCGACGTTCGCCTGACGCTGCTGCGCAAGGCTGGCGCGGCGGCATATCTCGAAGCGCAGCCGCTGTTTCTGTTCCCGCCCGATTGGCTGTCCGATCACGATGCGCAGTTGCGTGCGGAAAGCGCGCATCACCTGGCCAGCTGGCCCGGCGACGCGGTGGTGGAAAAGCGTGTCGCTGCTGCACGCGCGTTCGACTGCCGGGACTGGGCTGACACGGTTGCCGCGGACGTGCTGCTCTACGCGGCGCGTGACGATCTGCTCGTCCCCTGCGTCAATTCGACCCGCTTGCAGGCCTTGTTGCCCAATGCGCGCAGTGTGCAGCGGTCATGGGGCGGGCATGCCGTGAATGTCACGGATCCGGATGCCGTCAACCGGGGCATTCTCGATTTTTTGAGGAGCTAAGCCAATGCAGGTCGGCGTGTTCGTCCCCATCAACAATAATGGCTGGCTGATCAGCGAAAACAGCCCGCAATATCTGCCCAGCTTCGATCTTAACAAGCAGATCGCATTGAAGGCCGAAGAACATGGTCTCGATTTCCTGTTGTCGATGATCAAGCTGCGCGGTTTCGGCGGCAAGACCGAATTCTGGGAATATGGTCTGGAAAGCTTCACGCTGATGGCAGGGCTGGCGGCGGTGACCGAGCGGATCAAGATCTATGCCACCTGCCCGACGCTGATCATCCCGCCGGCGTTCGCCGCGCGAATGTGCAACACCATCGACAGCATAAGCCATGGCCGCTTCGGGCTAAACCTTATCACCGGCTGGCAACGCCCTGAATATAGCCAGATGGGGCTGTGGCCCGGCGACGAGCATTTCCGCAACCGGTACAAGATGCTCGACGAATATGCCCGCATCCTGCGCGAGCTTTGGGAAAGTGGCCGCAGCGATTTCAAAGGCGATTATTACCGGATGGAGGATTGCCTCGTCCGCCCGAAGCCGGAAGGCGAGATGAAGATCATCTGCGCGGGTTCGTCCGACGAGGGCCTAGCCTTCTCCGCCAAGTGGGCAGACTACGCCTTCTGCCTGGGCAAGGGCGTCAACACGCCGACCGCCTTCGCCTCCAACAATGAACGGCTGGCTGCGGCGACCGCGAAAACCGGCCGCGCCGTCTCCGTCTTCGTGCTCGTCATGATCATCGCCGATGAAACCGACGACGCCGCGATGGCCAAATGGAAATCCTATAATGACGGCGTCGATCTCGACGCGATCGCATGGCTTGCCGATCAGGGTGCTGCCGACAAACACAACGCCACCACCAATGTCCGACAGCTCGCCGCGCCCGAAGGTGCCGTCAACATCAACATGGGTACGCTGGTGGGGAGCTATCAGAGCGTGGCCCGCATGCTCGACGAGATGGCCGAAGTGCCGAACACGGGCGGCGTGCTGCTGACCTTCGACGATTTCGTGAAGGGCGTCGATGATTTCGGCACCCGCATCCAGCCATTGATGAAGAGCCGTGTGCACTGACCGCAAGACAAGAAAATTGGGGGAGAGCTGCGATAACTCGCGCTCGATCCCCCATCGTCTCCCGTGCCGGTGCCGGTCTTACCGGCGGCACCTCTCCCCGCTTATGCTATGATTGTGGCTCGGTCGGACAAGCGCGCCGTAACGGAAGCTTCTACCGAAAGGAAGAGGGCGGCGACGCATTTTGACGGTGGTGAATTAGTTGCAAATCTCAACTGATCATTGTGCAGTGCAATAGAAAAATCGCTGCAGATCAGGCTTCGACGTTATAAAGCTGTTTCAACGTCTCTTTCGCTCAATAAAACGGCTTGCCTGCCACAACGCTGCATTGCAGCAAGGCGCCTAATCAAGCCGCGATCCCGTCGAACTGCAATCGGGCGAGGCGTGCATAAAGTCCGCCCTGTGAGGATAATGCGTTGTGGTTGCCCTCTTCCACGATTCGCCCGTCTTCCATCACGATGATGCGATCGGCCGCCCGGACGGTCGCCAGCCGGTGTGCGATCACGATCGTGGTCCGCCCGGTCATCAGCCGTTCGAGTGCGCCCTGCACGAGCCGCTCGGATTCCGCATCGAGCGCGGAGGTCGCTTCATCCAGCAGCAGCAGCGGTGCATCACGCAGCAGGGCGCGCGCGATCGCGATCCGCTGGCGCTGCCCGCCCGACAGGCGTGCGCCGCCTTCGCCCAGGAAGGTATCGAGCCGGTCGGGCAGCGCGCGCAGGAAATCGGCGGCATTCGCGGCCTCGGCAGCAGCCCAGATCCGGTCGTCGTCGGCAGACCAGTCCCCGTAACGCAGATTATCGCGCGCGGAGGCGCCGAACAGCACTGTCTCCTGCGGCACCATCGCGATCCGCGCGCGGACGGCGGCCGGGTCGGCTTCGCGCAAATCGATCCCGTCCATCCGGACGACGCCCGATTGCGGATCGTAAAAGCGCTGAGCCAGCTGGAACAGCGTGGTCTTTCCGGCGCCGGACGGACCGACGACCGCGATCATCTCCCCAGGCTCCACCGCCAGGCTCAGCCCGTCGAGCGCCGCATGCTCAGGCCGCGTGGGATAGCGGAAGCCGACATCCTCGAAGCTCAGCCGCCCGCTTGCCGGCGTCGGCAAGGCGCGCGGTTCGGCCGGTGCCCGGATCTCCGGCAATTCGGACAGCAACTCCGCCAGCCGACCGGCCGCACCCGCACCACGCAGCAGATCGCCATAGACTTCGGTCAGCGCGCCGAAGGCACCCGCCACGAACACCCCGGCCAGCATGAATGCGGCCAGCGATCCACCCGATAGCCGGCCGGCAGCGACATCGCTCGCGCCCTGCCACATAACCAGCGTGATCGATCCGAATACCAGCGTGATCACGATCGCAGTCATCACCGCGCGCAGCTTGATCCGTTTGCGGGCAGTGGCGAATGCGGCTTCGGCGGCGCCGCGGAACCGCCCCGCCTCGCGCTCTTCCTGCCCGAACGCCTGCACGATCTTCATCGCGCCCAGCGTTTCGGAAACCATCGCGCCGACATCGGCGATCCGATCCTGGCTGGCGCGCGAAAGCACGCGGAGCTTGCGCCCGATCACGACGATCGGCACAATCACCAGCGGAATTACCAGCAGCAGCAGCCCGGTAAGCTTCGGCGCCAGCGCGAACAGATAGATCACGCCGCCGACGCCCAACACCAGGTTGCGCAGCGCGACCGATATGGTGGTGCCGACGATCTGCTCGACGATCGCGGTATCCGCGGTCAGCCGGGACGCGATCTCGGACGGACGGTTCTCCTCGAAGAAGCGCGGCGCCAGCGTCAGCAGATTGCGATGCACCGCGGCGCGCAGATCGGCCACCACCCGCTCGCCCAACCAACTGACGAAGTAGAAGCGCAGCGCCGTCGCCAGCGCGAGCACACCCACGATCATCAGCAGATAGTGGAAATACGGGCCGACCGCGGCACCGTCGGTCGCGAAGCCGCGATCGATGATCCGTTGCAGCCGCTGCGGGATCGCCAGCGTGGCGCCCGCCGCCGCCAGCAGCGAAAGCCCTGCGCAGACGATCCGGCCCGGGTATCGCGCGGCGAAGCTGCCGATCAGCCGCAGGTTGCCGATGTTGCGGTCGGCCCCGCTGGCTTTGGCGTCTTCCCCCATCCATCACCGGTTAGCAGCGCGGCGGCTGCGCCTCAATGGCAAGCGTGCCGGATCGGAACTACCGCACCGCAGCGTCGGTTTGCGTCTGCAGGAAAAAAGGCGATACTGTTCCGAAATGTTCGCGGCCGATGCCGCATGCCAAGGATCGACCATGCTCTACGACGCCTATGAGATGCAGCGTTCCTGGCTGGCGGGGGCGAGCGCATTCGCAACGCTCGGCGCGGAATGGTGGCAGAACCCGGCCAATCCGATGTCCTACACGCGAATGGGGCCGATGGTCGCCTCCGGGCTCGATGTGTTCGCGCATGCATCGGCCACCCGCGGCAAGCCTGCCTTCCGCCTGCCCACCACCGTCGTCGACGGGAACGAGGTTGCGGTGGTCGAGGAGATCGTGCTGCAGAAGCCGTTCGGCCAGCTCAAGCATTTTCGCCGGGAAGGCGTCGAAGGCGGGCCGAAGCTGCTGATCGTGGCACCGATGTCGGGCCATTATGCGACGCTGCTGCGCGGCACTGTCGAGCGGATGTTGCCCGGCCATGATGTCTACATCACCGATTGGCGCGATGCGAAGCTGGTGCCGCTGGCGGACGGGACGTTCGGTCTCGACGACTATATCGATTATCTGATCGAGTTCCTCGAGCATATCGGCCCGGACGCGCACATGCTGGCGGTGTGCCAGCCGACCGTGCCGGCCTATGCCGCTGTCGCACTGATGTCGGCGGACGGCCATGCCTGCCTGCCGCGCACGCTGACCATGATGGGCGGACCGATCGATACCCGCGAGGCGCCGACGACGGTCAACACGGTCGCGACCCAGCGCCCGCATGCCTGGTTCGAGCAGAATGTGATCGCCACCGTGCCCTTCTATTATCCGGGGGGCGGCCGGCGCGTCTATCCGGGCTTCCTGCAGCTGGCCGGCTTCATGGCAATGAACCTCGGCAACCACCTCGTCAGCCATTGGGGCATGTTCAAGCATCTTGTCGACGGTGATGGCGAGAGCGCTGAATCGACCAAGGAATTCTACGACGAATACCGCTCGGTCTGCGACATGGATGCAGCCTTCTATCTCGAGACGATCGATGTCGTGTTCCAGCAGCATGCGCTGCCCCGCGGCGAGATGATGTACCGCGGCCGCAAGGTCGATCCCGGCGCGATCGCCAAGACCGCACTTTTGGCGATCGAAGGCGAACGCGACGATATCTCGGGTATCGGCCAGACGAAGGCTGCACTGAACATCGCCACGGCATTGCCCGAGGACCGTAAGCAGTATCTCCTCGCCGAAAAGGTCGGCCATTATGGCATCTTCAACGGCCGCCGCTGGCGCGAGATGATCGCCCCCGTGGTCGAGAGCTGGATCGCGGACCATGCGGCATGATGTGTTGCGCGGCGCGCTGATCGGGGCGGCGCTGATCGCTGCGCCGGCGATTGCTGCCCCAAGCCTTCCGTCCACGCTCCGCCCGGCTGCGCCACCGTCGGGCGACGTCGCCTCGACGTTGGCTCAGGCGATCGAACTTGGTCGCAAGGGAGATTGCCAGGGCGCATTGGCGCTGCTGGATCCGCTGTCCAGACGATTGCCCCCGGGCGATGATCGCAATCGTACCGATCTGTTGCGGCTGGGCTGCCTGGGCCCGGCAGATCGGGTGGCCGAGATCGCGCCGCTGCAACGCGCGCTTGCCGAAGCGATCCCGAAGAACGGCGTCGTGCGCAGTTATGGCGTCATGGCGGCTGCGCTTGGCGGGCGCTTCGCGGATGCGGGCGAGCAGCTTGCCGGGCTGGCGGAGGAGGATCCCGCCTCGCTGCGCATGATCTCCGGCGAAGTCTGGCGCGGCATCGTCCAGAAGCTGACCGAGGAGGATCGCTTCCCGCTGCGCGATCGCCTGTTCATCGCGCTGGCCCGGGCCGACTGGCAGCCCACCGATCGCCCCGAACTGCGTGACAGCGTGGCGCAGGGTGCGATCGATGCGCTGCTCGACCGCAAGGAAGTGGCCGAGGCTGAACTGCTGCTGCCGCGGATCGAGATGCCTGAAATCCTGTTCTCGATGGCGACCGAGCGGCAATATCAGCCGTTGTGGCCGGCGATCGAAGCGCGGATGGGCCCAGCCTCCGGCCGGGTCGTGGATCGCTTCGCAGCGCAGCAACTGGCGGCGTTCACCACATCGCCCGATGATCCGCGCGTGCGGCGCGATACGATCCGCGCCTTCATCCTGCTCGGCCGCTATGCCGAGGCGGGCGAACTGGCCGACGGCATCGCGATTGGCCCGGGCATGAGCGAGGATGCCGTTCGCAGCGTCCTGTATCATGGCCAGGCGCTGGCCGCGCTCGGGCGGCGCGATGCGGCGATCGCTCTGGTCCGCCCGTTCGGCGCGCTCGACATCAAGACCGCAGGGCCCGGCGTCGCGGGCGTCGTCAACTTGGCCGAACTGCTCGATGAGGCCGGCCAGCCGGACGAGGCGCTGGCGGTCGCAAGGCGTGCTCTGGCGGGCGAGGACAGCGCGCTGAGCCCATGGGGGCGCGGCTGGCTGCGCCGGACCGAGGTATGCGCGCTGAGTGCGCTGGGCCGATCGGCGGATGTGCGCGCCGCCAGCGACGCGATCAAGGCGACCGCCAGCGAGAACGAACCCGCCGCAATCGAGGCGTTGCTGTGCGCGAACCGCGCCGACGAGGCCGCGGCGCTGGCGATCAAGACCCTGGGGACACGCGAAGGCGCCAGTAACGTCGCCGATCAGTTCCAGCCCGAGGGGGCGTTGTGGGCGCCTGCGAAATCCCGATTGCGCGCGCTGTGGGAGCCGTTGCTGGCCCGAGCGGACGTGAAGGCCGCCTTCGAACGCTCCGCCCGGATCCTGCCGCAGCCGCTCTGGCCCGCGCGGCAGCCACGCCCGATCCCGCGCGTGCCTGGCGCCGATCCCAACAGCACGACCTGATCGGTGCTGCTCGAGGCCCGCGTGGAACGATGGCCGGTCGCAGGCGCGTTCACGATCGCGCGCGGCGCGAAGACGCATGTCGATGTCGTCATCTGTGAAGCCAGCCGTGACGGCGTAATCGGCCGTGGCGAGGCCACCGCCATCTACTATCATGGGGAAAGCGCCGAAAGCGTCGTCGCGCAAATCCTGGCGCTTGGCCCGGTACCCGATCGGGAAGCGTTACAGGCAATGCTGCCGCGTGGAGCCGCGCGCAATGCCGCGGACGCGGCGCTGTGGGATTGGGAGGGGAAGCGGCTCGGCCAGCCAGTCTGGGCGCTCGCCGGGCTCGATCCGCCGGCACCCCTGGTGACTGCCTACACGATCTCGCTGGCCGATCCTGAAACAATGGAGGCCCGGGCTGCCGCCGCGGCGCCGCTCTATCCGCTGCTCAAGCTGAAACTGGCGGGAGAGGGGGATCTCGCACGGGTCACAGCGGTCCGCCGCGGCGCGCCTGACGCTCGCCTGATCGTCGACGCCAACGAAGCCTGGACCGGGCGCGACATCGCCGCCGAAGCGAGCGCGATGGCGGACCTGGGCGTCGAACTGATCGAGCAGCCGGTCACCGCCGGCCATGATGCCTTGCTCGATGGCGTGGTTTCGCCAGTGCCCTTGTGCGCGGACGAGAGCCTGCAGGATCGCAGCGATCTGCCACGCTGCGTTGGTCGCTATACGGCGATCAACATCAAGCTCGACAAGGCAGGTGGCCTTACCGAAGCGCTCGCACTGCGCGCTGCGGCGCGCTCCGCCGGGCTCGACGTGATGGTCGGCTGCATGCTTTCCACCTCACTCGGGGTGGCGCCGGCGTTCCTTGCGGGCCAGGGCGCACGTTGGGTCGATCTCGATGGGCCGCTGTTGCTGGCGGAAGACCGGGTGCCGGGCTTCACCTTCGATGGCGGCACGATGAACCCTGCCGGGGAAACGCTTTGGGGCTGAGCCGCCGACGGCGGTGGCGTCATCGGAAACGTAATGGCGAGGGGGCCACCACGCCGGCGGCGGCCCCCGGTTCGATTGTTAAAGCGAGACTTCGGCCACCTTGCCCTCGTAATCCTTCTTCGGATCGCGGCCGAGCAGCGTCTTGATCCCGGCGAACAGCGACGATTCGTTCAACCAGATCTGCGCGCGCTCGCCATCGAGGCGCAGCAGACGGAGCTTGGGATCGTCGCGGCCACCTTCGAACCAGGCGGCGACGAACGGATTCCACAGCCGGTCGATCACCGCCTCGTCGGTTTCCAGTCCCAGTGATCCATGCACGCTGGCAAACAGATCATGGCCCTTGTCGGCGAAGGTCGCGATCGCACGGTGGCTCTCGCCCATCGATCCCAGAATGCTGTTGTCGCTGGCGCAGAAGAAATAGATCGGGCCGCCTTCATGCTCGAACTGCGCGGTCATCGGCTGGGTATGGCCGTCGCGTGCACCGTCCAGCCCCAGCATCATCGTGCGGTCGGACTTCAGCTGCTTCCAAAAGCGCTCTTCGATTTCTGCGTCGGTGGCCATGCCTGATCTCCTTGATTGCGGCTTGGAAACGGGCGGGGCGGGGCCGCGTTCCACGCCCGGCCTTGATCCCGCCCCAATCATCGGCCATATGCGTAGCAGCATCGGCGGCCTTTGGATGGCCGCGGGTATCGAGCGGCGTGAACGCCTGTCCCATCCATCGGGCAGGGTCGGCTCCCCCGGCAAGCGATGCGCCCGAAGGCTTCCCTTTTCACGCGGGTCGTCAGAACCCGCCTGCGCGCTGCCCAACCGGCCGCGCCGCACGCCTTATTGCGAAAGTCATATCGTGACCAAATTCACCGACCTTCATCTGGCCGAGCCGTTGATCCGCGCGCTGGCCGCCAAGGGCTATGATACGCCCACGCCGATCCAGGCGCAGGCGATCCCGCCGCTGCTGGACGGCAAGGATCTGTGCGGCATCGCGCAGACCGGCACCGGCAAGACCGCTGCGTTCGCGCTGCCCTCGATCCAGCGGCTGGCGGAAAATCCGCGCCCGCGTCCGCCCGGCGGCTGCCGCATGCTGGTGCTGTCGCCGACGCGCGAGCTGGCCAGCCAGATCGCCGAGAGCTTCGTCGCCTATTCGAAGTTCCTGCGCCTGTCCGTCCTTACCGTGTTCGGTGGCGTGCCGATCGGCCGCCAGATGCGCGCGCTTGGGCCGGGCGTCGATGTGCTCGTCGCCACGCCGGGCCGCCTGCTCGATCTGATCGACCAGCGCGCGCTCTCGCTGCGCAACGTCGAGATCTTCGTGCTCGACGAAGCCGATCAGATGCTTGATCTGGGCTTCATCCATGCGCTGAAGCGGATCGATCAGCTGCTGCCGAAGAAGCGCCAGTCGCTGTTCTTCTCGGCAACCATGCCCAAGACGATCGCGGAACTGGGCGATCGCTTCCTCACTGATCCGGTCAAGGTTTCGGTCGCGCCGCAGTCGACCACGGCGGAGCGGGTCGAGCAGTTTGCCACCTTCGTCAACCAGTCCGAGAAATCGGCGTTGCTGATCATGAAGCTGCGGTCCGAACCGGTCGAGCGTGCGCTCGTCTTCACCCGTACCAAGCATGGCGCGGACAAGGTCGTGAAGCATCTGAACGCGGCCGGCATCGGTGCGGAGGCGATCCATGGTAACAAGAGCCAGCCGCAGCGCGAACGGACGATGGCGGCGTTTCGCTCCGGATCGATCAAGATCCTGATCGCGACCGATATCGCTGCACGAGGCATCGATGTCGGCGGGGTCAGCCACGTCTTCAATTTCGAACTGCCGAACGTTGCCGAGCAATATGTCCACCGCATCGGTCGCACCGCGCGTGCTGGCGCGGCGGGCATCGCGATGGCGTTCGTGGCCGACGACGAGCGGCCGTTCCTGCGCCAGATCGAGAAGTTGACGCGCGTGAAGCTCGATATCCTGCCGCTGCCCGAGAATTTCCTCGAGGAGCGCGCCAAGCTGCCGAAGCCGGCGCCATCGACCCGCGACGAAGGTCCGCGTCGCGATGCCGGTCGCGGCGGTCCCCGCGGTGCCCGTCCGGCCGAGGGGGGCGAGCCCAAGCGCCGCTTCCCGCCGCGCCGTTCGGGCAGCGTCGGCGCGCACAAGGGCGCGGTGCGCCGCACCGGCACGCGCTGACGCTTAATAGGGATCGGTTCAGCGCGAACCGATCCCCAGCCACCCCTTCGCCATGAGCCTGTCGAAGGGTCGTTCTTCTTCATTCCCGATGACAGAAGAGGAACGGTGCTTCGACGGGCTCAGCACGAACGGCGCAGGTTGACCGCTTGCAGCTCCCGATCAGAAAGCCACGCGAACGCCTGCGAACAGGCTGGCGTCATCGCCCTCGTCGCGCGCGAAGCTGCCCTTGAGATCGAGATCGAGCGAAACGCCACCGCCGATCGCCGCGGACAGACCGCCTGCAACCTCGCCATAGACATCGCGTGAGGTACGCGGGATGCCGAAGCTGTTGACGATGGTCGGCGCAGTCGTCGGCGCATAGCGGATCAGACGGCCGTCGCCTTCGAAATCCTTGGCGGCGCTAACCCGGATCCACGGCATCACGCCATCCGAGAAACGATGCCGCAGCTCCGCGCCTGCGGTGCCGACCAGTGCCTTCAGCCGCTGGCGGGACACGATCAGCGATGCGGCGGGATCGCCCGTTTCGGTGTAGCCGTCGACCTTGGTCCTGGCATAAGCCGCGCCGACGACCGGGCCGAACCGCGTCGTCTCGCTGCCAAACAGGAAGCCCGCGCGTCCGCCCAGGCCGACCGTGTCGGCATCGGGGCTGGCGACCAGCGGATCCATCACGCCCTGCCGGCGCAGATCCAGCTTGTGCTTGCTGTAGCCGCCATGGCCCTGAGCGAAGATGCCGCCCTGATCGAAGCCGGCATAGCCGCCGATCGAATAGCTGTCCGCCCGGATCCGGGTCGCGCCGAAGCCTTGCGCCTTACCGCGGGTATAGCCGACGCCGACGCCGAAGATGCTGTTCTCGCCACTGAATTCGACGCCGCCGGCCGCACCGGTCGCATCATAGTCATAGGCATCGCTGCTGGCATCGGCATCGCGGTCGCCGCGATAGCCGGTGAAGACCAGCCAGGCGGCCAGCCCGGCCGCGCCGTCGCGCCCGCGCGCCAGATCGGTCCGGCCGTCCAGCACGCGCTGGAACGCCTGTGCGGATTTCTGCGGCAGATCGGCCGCGGCACGGAAGCTGTACGGGGCTGTGAGCTGGTTGATCGCATATTGGCCGACCAGCGTGAATGCAGACGACGTCAGATGAACACCGTCGACATAGAAGAAATACTGGCTCTGCAGCGTCGGGCTGGCGACGCAGGCCGCGCCGGGGCAGGCATTGACGACATCGGCGAAGCCGAACCGCGCCGGGTTGGCGCGCACCACATCGCCGATCGTGGTGATATCGACATAGGCCACCGTCACGCCGGATGCCGCGATCGTCGACAGCGTGGATTGCATCCGGCTGTTATAGGCGCGGCTGAATGCGGTGCCGATCGAGGCATTGGCCTGGCCGATCGCTTCGGGCAGTTGGCCGACATCGCCTGCCGTGAACACCACGGTGCGCGCGCCGCGGCCGACCAGCGCGTTGATCCCGGCGCTTGCCTGTGCGGCGACGACCGTCGCTGCCGCATCGACTCCGGCCAGCGTTCCGCCCGAAAGGCGATAGGCGCGGGCATCGTTGCCGCCGATCGACACTGCCAGCAGATCGCGCGCGCCGAAGCTCTGCCCGGTGCCGACGAAGCTCTGCCACTGCTGCTGGAAGCCGGGCACGCCGGGGGCGACCACGTTGGTCGATCCGGCCTGCGATCCACCGATCGCATAGTTTACCTGCGGCGTGCCGTAATAGGTGGATAGCGTATCGACGAAATTGGTGCCGCCGGAGAAGCGCCCGGTCGGATAGACTGCCGGCACCGGCTGGCCGGTCAACCGGAACAGGTTGCCGATGTCGGCATAGCTGTCTCCGAACGCCACGACCCGATCGAAGGACGGGCCGGTAATGTCGACTCCGGTGGCGGGGGCGGCGGGCAACGTCGTCGGCGTGATCTGGGCTAGCGCGGGGGTGGCGGCCAGGGCGGCGCCGGCCGTCAGCAGGCGCAGCGCAAGGCGAAACTCGCTCGGCATCATCTCTCTCCCGTTCGGCACCGGCTTCTGGCTGCAGGTTGCCGTTGACGTAAGGGATAATCCTCCTGCCGAGTGCGACAAGCCCTCAGGCGGTTTCGCAGCATGATCCGCGACGGGTGTGGCAATCGCGCCACCCCGTCGCTCCGCCCGATCAGCCGATCAGCCGATCAGTCGGCCAGCGCCTCCGCGCGGGCCCGCGCGGCTTCGGCGCGGGCCTGTGCCGCATCGATCCGTGCGGCCGCCCGGGCGGCACGCGCTTCCGCCATGGCTTCTGCATGGGCGCGGCGACCTTCGGCAAGCCCAATCGCACGAGCCTGCGCCCCGATCGCGCGCGCCTGTTCGGCCATCGCCAGCGCTTCGGCGCGATCGGGCGCGGCACGGCGGGCGACTTCCGCCGCACGCAGCGCGCGGGTGACCTGGCCATCGATATCGGCGCGGTCGATCTCATCCCGGATCTGGCGATCGAGAGCCGGACCAAACTCCGCCGAGCTGACCGGCGGCAGGCCGCGTGCGGCCAGGGCGCGATCGGCACGCGCGCGGCTGCGATCGGCCACGATCCGGGCGCGGTCGGCACGGGCCAGCGCACGGTCGGCGCGGGCCATCGCCTGATCGGCAGCGGCGCGGGCCCGGTCGCCGGCGGCGATCGGCGTGACCGGCGTGACCGGCGCGGCGATCGCGGGGGGAGAGATCGGGGCGACAGGGGCGACGGGGGCGATCGGGGCGAGCGGCGGCATCGGCTCGATCGGAGCCATCGGTGCCAGCGGCGGGATCGGCACCGGCGGCAGCGTGGAGGCGCTGGCGGCCAGCCCGCCTGCAACCATCGTCAGCGCCAGCGCATAGCCGATGGCGCGCGGGCCGCGGCCACGCCGGGCGATCATGATCTGCATCCGCCGCTTCAGCGCTTCACCATGGCTGAGCGCGCAGGCGGCGCTTGCCGATCGCGAGGCGGCCGATTTCAGGATCGCGGTGCCATAGGCGGCACGGCGGTCGCTGCTTTCGGCATCCAGCACGGTCGTGTCGCAGGCGGCTTCCTGGTCGTCGCGGAAGGCGCGATAGGCGAAATGGGCGACCGGGTTGAACCAGTGCAGCGAAAGCAGCGCCAGCGCGACGAAATTGGCGGCCAGATCACCGCGGCAGTGATGCGCGGTCTCATGCGCCAGCGCCAGCCGGCGCTCCTCCGGCGTGAAGCGGATCGTGAAGTCGGCGGGCAGCAGGATCCGGCGATGCATCAGGCCGGTCGCCATCGGGCCATCGACCGCGGGGCAGATATGGATATCAATGCCGGCCGCGCGGGTCAGTCGGTGGGATCCATCCAGTGCAGATCGCACGAAGCGGCGATAGGTCAGGATTTGCCAGCCGAAGAACAACGCGGCGCCGGCCAGCCAGACCACGATCAGCGGGGTCGCCCAGTCGACCGGAGGGGCGATCGCGGCAGCGTCGAGGGCAGGCAGCGCGGCATCGGTCATCGGCACCGCAGCAGTTGCCGCGCTAGTGATCGCCGCATCGGACAGAATGCCGACCCCCACCGCCGGATCGAACGTGATGCCATTGCCAAACGGCAGCCAGCCGGCCGGAACCGGCGGCAGCATCATCCGCAGCAATGGCAGCAGCCAGAGCGCATAAGCGGCCTTCGCCCCGAACGCGCGGGCAACGGGGCCGCGCGCGGCCAGCGCCAGCATCAGCAGGAGCGTCGTCGCGACCAGCGTGCCGCCGGCCCATTCCGAAAAGCTGCTCATGACTTGAGATCCTTCAGCAAGGCCTCGAGATCGGCGATGTCCTTCGCCGAAAGCCGGTTCTGCCCGGCCAGATGCGCGACCAGCGGGGCGGCGCGGCCGCCGAACAGCCGATCGACCAGCTTGCGCGATTCCTGCGTCACGTAATCCTCGCGGCGCACGGCGGGCCTGTACAGATAGCGCCGGCCGTCCTCTTCATGCGCGAGGGCCCCCTTGGCGAGCAGGCGACCGAGCATGGTCTTGACGGTGCGGTCGCTCCAGCCCCTGGCCGGATCGATCCGCTCGGTCACGTCGCTGGCGGTGAGCGGGGCGTCCGCCCACAGCACCTCCATAATCGCATGCTCGGCTTCGCTGATTCGCTCGGACATCGCACCCTCTAGTGACTACGCTTGTAGTCTTAAGCGATTACAAGCGTAGTCGTCAAGCGTGTCGGCGGTCAGAGGATATATTTGCTGAGGTCGGTGTTGCGGGCCACTTCCTTCAGCTGGGCATCGACATAGGCCGCATCGACGGTGACGGTCTGGCCGCCGCGATCCTCTGCATCGAAGCTGACATCCTCGAGGAGCTTCTCCATCACGGTCGAAAGCCGGCGCGCGCCGATATTCTCGACCTGCCCATTCACTTCGGCCGCGGTGCGGGCGATCGCGCGGATGCCGTCGTCTGTGAAGTCGATCGTCACGCCCTCCGTGCCGATCAGCGCGCGATATTGTTCGGTAAGCGAGGCGCGCGTGTCTTTCAGGATGCGCACGAAATCATCTTCGGTCAGCGCGGTCAGCTCGACCCGGATGGGCAGCCGGCCCTGCAGCTCGGGCAGCAGGTCGCTGGGCTTGGCGACGTGGAAGGCACCCGACGCGATGAACAGGATATGGTCGGTCTTCATCGGCCCATATTTCGTGGCGACGGTGGTGCCTTCGATCAGGGGCAGCAGATCGCGCTGCACGCCTTCGCGGCTAACCGATCCGCCGCGCACGTCGCTGACCGCGATCTTGTCGATCTCGTCCAGGAAGACGATGCCGTTCGCCTCCGCGTCGGCCAGCGCGGATCGGCTGACTTCATCCTGATCGAGCCGCTTGTCGGCCTCCTCGTCGACCAGCTTGGTCCAGGCCGCCCGCACCGGCAGCTTGCGCCGCTTCATCCGGCCGCCACCCAGCTTGCCGAGCATGTCGCCAAGGTTGATCATGCCGATCTGGCCACCCATGCCAGGGATCTCCATCGGCGCCCCGCCCGAATCCTCGAGTTCGAGCTCGATCTCTCGATCGTCGAGATGGCCGTCGCGGAACCGCTGGGTGAAGGAGGCGCGGGTCGCCTCGCTGGCGTCCTTGCCGACGAGCGCGTCGAGCAGGCGAGCAAGTGCGGCTTCCTCGGCCTTGTCCTTCACTGCCGCGCGGCGACGCTCCTTTTCCAGCCGCACCGCTTCCTCGACCAGATCGCGCGCGATCTGCTCGACATCGCGGCCGACATAGCCGACCTCGGTGAACTTGGTGGCTTCCACCTTCACGAACGGTGCGTCGGCCAGCTTCGCGAGGCGGCGGCTGATCTCGGTCTTGCCGCAGCCGGTGGGGCCGATCATCAGGATGTTCTTGGGCGAAACCTCGTCGCGCAGGTCATCGCCCAGCCGTTGCCGGCGCCAGCGATTGCGCAGCGCCACCGCCACCGCGCGCTTGGCGGCGGACTGGCCGACGATATGGGCATCGAGCGCGGCGACGATCGCCTTCGGGGTCAGGGAGCTGTTCATCGGCCTCTGTGGGGAAGGGGAGGGGAAAGCGGCATATCGGTGCGCGGGCCCGCGCGATCAACAGCGCCAGCCAGCCTGGAAGTCTCGGTGCCGCTCGACGATGCGGGCGATCGCGGCGGGGTCCGGCTCGGCCCGCCACTCGCCACGTTCATAGGTGCCGCCCAGCAGGATGCCGTCCGCGCGCGGGAACATGTATCCGGCGCGCCCGGTATAGGCATATTGCACCTCGGGCTGCGGCAGCAGCACTGCCAGCTGGCCACGGACCGGCATGATCTCCGTATCGCCGAACAGCGCGCCTGCGCCGAGCCCGGTGCAATTGAACACCAGCCGCTCGGGCAGCGCGGCGACATCGGCAGGCGTCGCGAACCGGCGTACCCGCACCGCGCCTCCCGCCACCTGCACGTCGCGCAGCATCTGGCGCAGATAGCGGCCGGTTTCTACGTATAGGATGTTATAGCGGACGACGCGCTCGATTGGCATCGGATGCTCGTCGGGACGCAGCGCCCGACGGTCGGGAAAGCCGGGCACGGGGGTGGTGATCGTGCCGTCGCTGCCCTGATCATAAGTCGGCAGCCAGCGGATGCCGTAATCATCGCCGATCATGATCTGCAGGCGGCGGCGGGTATAGTCGGCCGCCGCTTCGGATCGCGCGACGAAGCCGGCATCGACCCGATCCTCTTCATAATGGCCGTAGGCGAGGATTTGGCCGCCAGCGATGTTTGATGTCGTGTGCGGCGGCAGCGCTTCTGCATAGAGCGTGACGGGCAAGCCCGCCTCCTGCACCAGCCGTGCGGTGGAAAGCGCCATCACGCCCGCGCCCAGCACCGCCACCGGCCCGCTATGGCCGGGCAGGCCCAGCGCGACCGCTTCGCGCGACGATCCCCAGCTCAGCGAAATGCCGGCACCGCCATGGCCGTAATTGTGGACGATGCGCTTGTCCGCCAGCGGCTCGACCGCGACCCGATATCCGCTCGGGCGGAACGGGCGCAGCCCGGCGACGGTGCGGATCACGCGATCGGCGGAGACGTTCACGCGCGGCAGGCAAGAGGGGGCGGCGATTGCGGTGGCGCGGCCGCCGGTCGTCGCGCAGCCCGGCAGCGCCAGCGCCGCAGCCCCGCCGATCAGCTCACGCCGGGCAAGTCTCAGCGCCATGTCGGCACATCGGGATCGAGCGCGGCCGCATAGGGTTGATCGGCCAGGTTCGGGCGGAACCAAGCCGGATAATGGGGCGCATAGCCGGTGGCGGCGTCGAGCGCGGCGATCGCCTCGTCATCCAGCACGAAATCCGCCGCACCGAGATTATCCGCCAGCTGGTGCTGCTTCGATGCGCCCAGCAGCACGCTCGTCACCTGCGGGCGCGACAGCAGCCAGGCGATCGCCAGCTGCGCGACCGAAAGCCCGCGCGCGTCGGCTAGCGGGCGCATCAGATCGACCAGCGCCATGCCCTTGTCGGTATCGACCGGCAGCAGCCGGAAAGTGGCGAGCCGGTTGGCTGGGTCCTCGAGCGCGGCGCGATCATATTTGCCGGACAGCAGGCCGAACGACAGCGGGCTCCACACCGTCAGCCCAAGGCCGTAACGCTGCATCGCGGGCATGATCTCGCGTTCCACATCACGGCACAGCAGCGAATAATGCATCTGGCCATGGCTGAATTTCGCCCAGCCATTGGCCTTCTGCAGCTCCAGCGCGGCCGCGATCCGCCAGGCGGGCCAGTTCGAAAAACCGATGTAGCGCGCCTTGCCCGACCGCACGACTTGGTCGAACGCCTCCAACGTCTCCTCGAGCGGCGCGTAAGGGTCTTCGACGTGGGCGATGTAGACATCGATCCAATCGGTGCCGAGCCGCTTCAGGCTCTCGTCGACCGAACGCAGGATGTGGCGGCGATTGAGCCCCGCCTGCGCCAGCGGCTCGCCCGACCGGATGCCGCACTTCGTAGCGATCACCACGTCTTTCCGCCGCGCGCCCAGTGCCTGACCCAGCATCTCTTCGGACTGGCCGGCGGCATAAACGTCGGCCGTATCGAAGAAGTTGATGCCGGCATCGAGCGCGTGGCCGACCAGTTCGTCCGCCTCGGCCGCTTGGGTCTTGTAGACGGCGGGGATGCGGTCGTCGCCCGAGGTGAAGGTCATCGCCCCGAATGCCAGCCGCGATACGGCCAGGCCGGTATTGCCCAGCAAGGTGTAGCGCATCCGATCTCCCCTTTGGATGATGCCGCCGGTCAGCCCGCGGTGTCGAGCGTCTCGATGGTCAGCTGGTCGTTGGTATAGACGCAGACATCGGCGGCGATCTTCATCGCCTTGCGGCAGATCGTCTCGGCATCCGATTCATACTCGTTGATGGCCCGGGCCGCGGCGAGCGCAAAATTGCCGCCCGATCCGATCGCGGCGATCCCTTCCAGCGGTTCCAGCACATCGCCGTTGCCGGTCAGGATCAACGTCACGTCCTTGTCCGCGACGATCATCATCGCTTCCAGGTTGCGCAGATATTTGTCGGTGCGCCAGTCCTTCGCCAGCTCCACGGCAGCGCGCATCAGCTGGCCGTTGTGGCGCTCCAGCTTGGCTTCCAGCCGCTCGAACAGGGTGAAGGCATCGGCGGTGGCACCAGCGAACCCGCCGATCACGCTGCCATCATGCAGGCGGCGCACTTTGCGGGCGTTGGGCTTCATCACCGTCTGCCCCATCGATACCTGCCCGTCGCCGACCACGACCGCCTTGCCGCCCTTGCGCACCGACAGAATCGTGGTGCCGTGCCATGTCATCGAATCGCTCATGCTGATCCCGTACTGGTTAGGTCCGCGATATGGGATGCGGGGCGGCGCGCGCAATCGGGCCGCGCTGAGGTCGCTGGAAGCGCAACTGCGGCAAGGCGAAGCAAAAGCATATACTCTACCAATCAGATTGAGTTATTATTGGTCCGTGTTCGATTGCTGCCCGCATCGGCAATCGTCCCCGCAACCGCCCAATGCTGACTCCCTTGGGCACCACTGCGGCCCGGCCCCCGTGCCGGGCCGCCCCTTTTTACAGGCTGGCATCGCACGCGATCCACCGTTAGCTGCGCGGTCAGGATACGGGTGGGGCGGTACCGGCAATGCGAAAGATGCTTCTGGGCGTCGCGGCCTGCGCTCTCTTGCCATCGCCACTCTTTGCCCAGGCGGCGCCCGATGCCGCCGCGATCCTCGACCGGCTGAACGCGCTTGAAGCCAAGGTGGCAAGGCTCGAAGCGCGCAACCGCGAGCTGGAAGCCGCCGCGGCCGCGCCGACTGCCCCACCGGCCGCGCTGCCCGCGCCGCAGGAAGCGCGACTGGCGAAGGTCGAGCGGCAGGTCGATGCTCTGCCCCGCTTCAAGCTGGGAGTGGCACCCTTGATCGAAAGCGCCGACAAGAGCTTCTCGTTCAAGCCGCGCGGCATGATCCATCTCGACTGGGCGAACTACGACCAGCGTCGCGGCGGATATGATTTTAACAACGGCACCGACATCCGCCGTGGCCGGTTCGGCTTCGAAGGCGTGTTCGCGCGCGATTTCGCCTGGCGGATCGACGCCGAATATGTGCGCAACTCGGTCAGCATCCTCGATGCCTATCTTCAATATACCGCGATCCCCGGCGTGCAGATCACGGTCGGCCAGCACAAGACTCCGCAGGGGCTGGAGCCGAACACATCCGATACCGCCAACACCTTTGCCGAACGCGGCATGTTCACCAACGCGTTTGGCGCCGTGGGGGCGGAACGGCGCGAAGGGGTGAGCATCTTCTATGGCGAGGAGCGGTTCACGGCCGCGATCGGCGTGTTCGGATCGGGAGAAGCGGTGACCCGCGAGCCCGGCACGCCCGACGAGGCTTATGGCGTCAATGCGCGGGTGACGTTCGATCCGATCTTGCAGCCCGGCCGCATCCTGCATGTCGGCGCATCGGCGTTCGAGGTGCGCGCGCTGGCCGAAAACAGCGTGACGGTCGCCGATCGCCCCAGCAGCCGAGTCGACAATGGCCGCATCGTCAGCGCGACAGTACCGGATGCCCGGCTGGCCGACTATTATGCGGTCGAGGCAGTCGGCGTGCTCGGGCCGGCATCGCTGCAGGGCGAATATGGCCGGCTCAGGATCCAGCGCGGCGGCGGGCTGCCTGCGGTCGAATTTGCCGGCTTCTACCTGTTCGGCAGCCTGTTCCTGACCGGGGAGACGCGGGTGGTGAAGGGCGGCGTGATGGAACGGGTGAGGCCGAGGAACGATTTCTCGGCCGGCGAATCACTCGGCGCATTTGAACTCGCTCTACGCTACGACCGGCTGGATCTGACCGATCGTGGTTTCTCGCCGCTGCCGCGCGTCGCAACCAGCTGGACCGGCGCGGTCAACTGGTACCTCAATCCCAATTTGCGGCTGGCGGTGAACTATATCCGCGCGAAGGGCACCAATTCGCCGCTGGTCGCCGATCCGCCGATCGATGGCACCACCGCAAAGGTGGACGTGCTGCAGACTAGGCTTCAGTTCGACTTCTGACCGCCCGCATCTTTCGCGGGAACAGGCAGGCCTGGCGGCCGTTGGCGTGATCGCGCCGATGGTGTAACAGGACTGTCATGAAAGCAGTTATTGACGATCAGGTTGTGATCCCGAGCTTCGGGCGACTGCTGCGCGAGGCCGGTGCGCTGGTCCACTTCGCCCGCCGCTTCCGCTCGGCCGCCGGCCGAGCACCGGGCTGCGCCAACGGGCGCGCGGTGATGGTGATCCCGGGCTTCCTGGCGAGCGATCTTTCCACCACCCATCTGCGCGGCGCGCTGGCCGAAGCTGGCTATGCGGCGCATGGCTGGGACATGGGCGCCAATCTGGGAGCGCGCGCCGATACGCTTGAAAGGTTGGCGGCGCGATTGGATGCGGTCGCAGCGGACGGAGCGCCGGTTTCTCTGGTCGGCTGGAGCCTAGGCGGCCTCTATGCCCGCGAACTGGCCAAGCTGCGGCCGGAGCAGATCGACCGGGTGGTGACGCTGGGCAGCCCCTTCTCGGGCAATCCCCGCGGTAACCATGCGTGGCGGCTGTACGAACTGGTCAGCGGCCACAAGGTCGATCGGCCGCCCATCGCAGTGCGCACGGCCGAAAAGCCGCCCGTGCCGACTTGGGCGTTTTGGAGCGCCGAGGACGGCGTGGTCGCCCCCGCCTGCGCGCGCGGGCAGGCGCATGAGCGCGATTTCGCGGTCGAACTGGCATGCCGGCATCTCGGTTTCGTCAGCGATCCGGTCGCGATCGCAGCGATCCTGAAGGCTTTGGCCGCCTGAGCCCTTTTCAGCGGGGCGAACCGCCTCTATCGCGGCTGCGATGGGCACCGCGATCTCGCGCCGGAAATTGCTGGTCGGCGGCGGCGCGGGCGTCGGGCTGATCCTTGCCTGGGCTGTATGGCCGCGGGACTATCGTCCCAACCTCGTCGCATCGCCCGGCGAACATGTCGCCAATGCTTTCCTGAAGATCGGCGAGGACGGCCGCATCGTCGTGATCGTCCCGCAGGCGGAAATGGGGCAGGGCGTCTGGACCGCGCTGCCGCAGATCCTGGCCGATGAGTTGGGCGCAGACTGGCGCACGGTGGCGGTCGAGCCCGCGCCGATCAATCCGCTCTACGCCAATGATTTCCTGCTGACCGAAGCGGCCGGTGAGGCACTGCCATCCGCGCTGGCCGGGGTGGGTCGCTGGGCGGCGCGTGAAATTGCGGTCCGATCGGCTTTCATGCTGACGGGGGGATCGACGTCGATCCGCGGTTTCGAACGCCGCTTCGCCGAAGCCGGCGCCGCAGCGCGCGCGATGCTGTGCATGGCCGCCGGCAAGCGCTGGAACGCGGATTGGGCGGCGCTGGACACGGCTGCAGGCTTCGTCACGCGCGGCGATGAGAAATTACGCTTCGCCGAACTTGCTGCCGAAGCGGCTGGCATGGAGCCACCTGCCGACGTGCCGTTGCGGGGGCCGCGGCCGGGCGGGCTCAGCGGACAATCGCTGCCGCGGCTTGATCTGCCGGCCAAGGTCGACGGGTCGATCCGCTTCGCCGGCGATGTGCGGCTGCGGGACATGCTCTATGCATCGGTGCGCGGCGGCCCGGTCGGGGGTGCTGCGGTGCTGGAGACGGCGGTCAGCGACAATGCCGATGCGGTGGCGGGCGTGGTTGCGGTGATCCGCACGCCCGGATGGGTCGCCGCGGTCGCGAACAGCTGGTGGGCCGCCAACCGATCGCTCGACCTGATCGAACCAAGCTTCGCCACCCGCGGGCCGCGCGCCGACGATGCCGCGGTCGACAAGGCGCTGGCGGCAGCGCTGGACGGCGAAGGCGGCCGGTTCGCCAGTGCGGGTGACCTGGCGGCGGTGTTTAAGGGCGCGACGCTGATCCGCGCCGATTACAGCGTGCCGTTCGCTCCGCATGCCGCGATCGAGCCGCTGGTCGCTACCGCGCGCGTCCAATCGGACCGGACGGAAGTCTGGGCGCCGACCCAGGCGCCCGGCGTGATGCGTGATGCCGTCGCGCGCGCGCTGGAACTGCCGGTGGGCGCGGTCACGATCTATCCGATGCCGATCGGCGGCGGCTTCGGTCGCAAGGTGGATGTCGACGCGGCGGTGCAGGCGGCGCTCATCGCACGGCAGGTGCGCCGCCCGATCCAGCTGATGTGGAGCCGCGCCGAAGAGCTGCAGCAAGGCCGGCACCGGCCGCCGGCGATGGCGCGGATGGCGGCACGGCTGGCCCCCGATGGCGCGATCCTGGGATGGCAGGCGAAGATCGCGACTCCGTCCACCGGAGCCGAGCTTGCCGGCCGCTGGTTCCCGTCGCTGCCCGCCGATCCATCGGCGGCAGAGGCTGCAGCGGTCGATGGCGCCCGCCCACCCTATGCGATCCCGGCGCTCGCGATCGATCATCATCCCGCCATGCTTGGCATCCCGACCGGCATGTGGCGATCGGTGGCGCACAGCTACACCGCATTCTTCACCGAGAGCTTCGTTGACGAGCTGGCCCGCCATGCCGGGGTCGATCCATTCGGCTATCGCATGCGGATGCTGGGTGGGCAGACGCGCCTGGCGCACTGTCTGGCCACGGTCACCGCGCTCGGCGGCTGGGAGGGCGGGGTATCGGGCAGCGGGCAGGGCATTGCCTGCCACTCCAGCTTCGGCAGCCATGTCGCGCTGCTGGCAGACGTCCGCGTGACCAAGGAGCAGGCGATCCGCGTGGACAAGGTGACCGCAGTCGTCGATTGCGGTCGGATGATTAATCCGGGACTGGTTCGCCAGCAGATCGAAGGCGGCATTATCTGGGGCATGGCGGCCGCGCTGGGCGGCGCGATCGGCTATCGCGACGGCATGGTCGACGGGTTCAACCTCGACCGGCTGGCGCTCCCGCGGCTGGCGGAGTGCCCCGAAATCCGGGTCGAGCTGATCCGTAGCAGCGCGGCGCCGGGCGGCGTCGGCGAAATCGCGGTGCCGCCGGTGGCGCCGGCGATCGCCAATGCGCTGGTCACGCTGGGCGGCCGCCGACTGCGCACGCTGCCATTGGCGATCGGCGGCGCATGATCCCGCCCGATCATCCCCCGGTCGCCGGCCCGCGCGTCGGCGTGCTCCTGATCAATCTCGGCACGCCGGACGGACCGGATGTCGCCTCGGTGAAGCGTTATCTCGCGGAATTCCTGTCGGATCGCCGGGTGGTGGAGATTCCGCCGATCGCCTGGCAGCCAATCCTGCGCGGCATCGTGCTGAACACCAGGCCCAAGAAATCCGCCCACGCCTATGCACAGGTCTGGCGGCCGGACGGATCGCCGCTCGCCGCCATCACGAAGGCGCAATCGGCGGCACTGCAGGGCGTTTTCGGCCCACATGTCACCGTCGATTGGGCGATGCGTTACGGCCAGCCATCGATCCCGGATCGGATCGCGGCGCTGAAGGCTGCCGGGTGCGAGCGCATCCTGCTCGCGCCGCTCTATCCGCAATATTGCGCGGCGACGACGGCAACCGCGAACGATCAGGCGTTCGCGGCGCTCGCCCGCATGCGCTGGCAGCCGGCGATCCGCACGCTGCCGCCCTATCACGACGATCCGGCCTATATCGACGCGCTGGCCAGCACGATCCGCGACGGGATCGCGGCGCTGGATTTCGTGCCCGATACGCTGGTCGCCAGTTTTCATGGTATGCCGCAGCGCACCCTGGAGCTCGGCGATCCTTACCACTGCCACTGCCAGAAGACTGCCCGGCTGCTGGGTGAAGCGCTCGGCCGCAAGCTGGTGGTGACCTTCCAGTCCCGCTTCGGCCGCGCGCGGTGGCTGGAGCCCGCGACCGATACCGTGCTCGCCGCGCTGCCCGGCCAGGAGGTGAAGCGGGTCGCGATCTTCGCGCCGGGCTTCTCGGCCGACTGCCTGGAAACGCTCGAGGAGCTCGCGATCCGCGGTCGCGAAACCTTCATCGAAGCGGGCGGCACCGACTTCGCCTATCTGCCGTGCCTGAACGACAGCGCGGCTGGCCTTCGGATGCTGCGCGCGCTGATCGATCGCGAGCTGTGCGGATGGATCGATCGGCAGGCGGCCGATTGAAGGTTTTTTCGCGCTCGATCCTGCTCTAGGTTGGTGTGAAACAGGCAGGAGAGATCAGAATGGCACGTACCGCAGTGATCACCGGCGGCACCCGCGGGATCGGCGAAGCGATCAGCCTCGCACTGAAGGACATGGGGGTTACCGTCGCGGCGAACTATGCCGGCAACGAGGAGCGTGCCGCCGCCTTCACCCAGCGGACGGGCATCAAGGCGTATCGGTTCGATGTCGCCGATCATGAGGCAGTGCTGGCCGGCTGCCAGCAGATCGAGCAGGAGCTGGGGCCGATCGATATCGTCGTGAACAATGCCGGCATCACGCGCGACGGCACGCTTATGAAGATGAGCTACGATGCCTGGAAGGACGTCATCGACACCAATCTCGGCGGTTGCTTCAACCTGGCCAAGGCGACCTTTGCGGGCATGAAGGACCGTGGTTGGGGCCGCATCGTCAACATCGGATCGATCAATGGCCAGGCCGGCCAATATGGTCAGGTGAACTATGCCGCCGCCAAATCCGGCATCCATGGCTTCACCAAGGCGCTGGCGCAGGAAGGCGCACGGTTCGGCATCACCGTCAACGCGATCGCGCCGGGCTATATCGATACCGACATGGTGGCCGCGGTGCCGCAGGACGTGCTCGCCAAGATCGTCGCCAAGATTCCGGTGGGCCGGCTTGGCCAGGCCGACGAGATCGCGCGTGGCGTTGCGTTTCTCGTCAGCGAAGATGCGGGGTTCGTCACCGGATCGACACTGTCGCTGAATGGCGGACAGCATATGTATTGACGCGGCGCGGGCCGGTGGACGCGCGCGCGATGGCCGGCCCCGTCAAGCGATCGATCACGATTGCAGGCCACCAGACCTCGATTAGCCTGGAGCCGATCTTCTGGGAAGCGCTCGACCGCGCCGCGGTAGAAGAGGCGCTTCCGCTGTCCGCATTGGTCGCACGGATCGATGCAACCCGCATCGCCGATACGCAGCCTGCCAACCTCGCCAGTGCAATCCGAAGCTGGCTTTTTACGCGCCTACTCGATCAATGTGAGAAAGATTCTCATTAAGCGTTGACAGTGAAAATCGTTCGCAATAGCGCCCCCTGACCGGATTGTTTCCGGACTGACATATTCGGATCGGGGGATCTCATGGCTGCTGACGACCGGACCACGCCCGCCTTCCTGGCGCTGTCATGCGTGGGATTCCTTGCGACGGCGACGCCCGCCTTTGCAGCCGAAGACGCCGCCAATGCAGCCGATCAGCAGATTTCGGAACGCGATACGATCGTCGTGACCGCGCAGGAAGCGCGCGAGGTGGAAAGCCCCAAGGCGACCGCGCCGCTGCTGGATACGCCGCAGACGATCACCGTCATAAGCGATCAGGTCTTGCGCAAGCAGAACCTGCTCACGCTGCGCGACGCTCTGGCGACCATTCCCGGCATCACGTTCGGCGCCGGGGAGGGCGGTGGCGGCTATGGCGACTCGATCAACCTACGCGGCTATTCCGCCAACAACGACATCACTGTCGATGGTATTCGCGACAGCGCGCAATATAGCCGCACCGATCCGTTCAACCTGCAGCAGATCGAAGTCTATAACGGCGCGAATTCGGTCTTTAACGGATCGGGATCGGTCGGCGGCACGATCAATCTGGTGTCAAAGGCACCGCAGGCCGACGAACTGACGATCCTCTCAGGCGGAATCGGTACCGACGATTATTATCGTGGCACGATCGACAGCAATCTGCGCGTGTCCGATCTGATAGCGGTCCGGCTCAACGCGATGATCCACCGCAACGATGTGCCGGGCCGCGACGTCGAACGGTTCAAGCGCTGGGGCGTGGCACCGGCGGTCACGATCGGAATCGGTGGCCCTACCAGCCTGACCCTGGCCTATGTGCATCAGGAGGACGACAATACGCCGATCTTCGGGGTGCCCTATTTCCGCAGCCTCGTGAACGATGGAACGCTGGCGGAAGCCGACCTCAGCGATTATTTCGGCTACCGCAACCTGGACGAGCAGAAGATCAAGCTCGACCGGCTGACGGCCACCTTCAGCCACGGCTTTTCGGATGCGGTGAGCGTGCGCAACCTCACCCGCTGGCAGCGCGTCGGCCAATATAGCGTGACGACCGCGCCGCAGGGCACGTTCTGCCTTGCCGAAACCGGCCGCCAGCCGGTCGGCGTGAATGGCAGCGCGACGGTGGGCCTGCCATGTCCGTCCGGTCTGGCACCGGGCAACTGGCAGCCGTCCGGCCCGCGCGGCTTGGTCCGCGACCAGGAGAACCAGTTGCTGTTCAACCAGGCGGATCTGCGGATCGAGACGGGCGAACGTGGTGGCCTGCGCAATACGCTGGTGATCGGCGGCGCGCTGGCCTGGGAGGATTACGCCATCGAGTCCGCATCGCTGCCGCGTACCGCGACGGGCGCTGCCGTGACGCTGCCGATCGAATCGATCGCGAACCCGTCGGGCGTCTATCCGGGCCCGATCAATTATACCGTCACCGCGCGATCGCGCTCATCGACGCACAACCGCGCTGTCTATGCGTTCGACACGTTCGAAATCGGGCCGATGTTCGAGATCAACGGCGGCATTCGCTGGGAACGCAACAGCGCGACCTTCCGTTCGCTGCCGCTGGCATTCTATCCGCCCGGCACCGCGGCGCCGCTGCCGGCGCAGCTCACGCCGCAGCGCAATTCGGAATCGCTCTTTTCCTATCGGGGCGGCCTGGTCTTCAAGCCGGTACGCAACGTCAGCCTCTATGCCGCCTATGGCAATGCCAAGACGCCGTCTTCGGCGACTGTGCGGCTCAGCTGCATCTCGGTATCGGGTACCGTCGTGACCGACAGCTGCGATGTCGCGCCGGAGACTGCGCGCAACTACGAGATCGGTGCGAAGGCCGATCTGTTCGGCGGACTGCAGCTGACTGCGGCGCTGTTCCGCAACGAGCGCAGCAATTTCAGGGTCTCCTCCAACGATCCGGCCAATCCCACGCTGCAGGTGCTGGACGGCAAGTCACGGGTCGACGGGGTCGCGCTGGGCGCAGCGGGGTCGGTGGTCGAGGGCTGGACGCTGTTCGCCAACTACACCTATCTCAAGAGCAGGGTGGTGCAGAGCGTTTCGGACGCGTGCCTGGCCAATCCCGGACGCACGGGCTGCGGCAATTCGGCGGCGCTGCCCGATCCGCAAGCCGGCAATCAGCTGATCCAGACGCCCAAACATTCGGCCAGCCTGTTTACCAGCTATCGCCTGCCGTTCGGTCTGGAGCTGGGCTATGGCTTCACCTATCAAGGCAGCTTCGCGACCAATCAGAGTGTGCTTGCGAACCCGACCCAGTTCCGATCCGACGACTGGATGACGCACCGGCTGTTCCTGTCCTATACGCTGATGGAGGGGCTGACCGCGCAGGTGAATGTGCAGAACCTGTTCGACGAGAAATATCTGCTCAACATCCGCAACAACCTGAACGCCACGACAGGCGCAGTGACGGGGGGTTGGGCCGCGCCGGGCGATCGACGGTCGGCGACCTTCAGCCTGTTCTACAACTTCTGATCGGCCGCATTCGGCCGCCGTTGCGGCGTGTCGGACTGCAGGTTAGGCCTCGGTCATGATGATCCCGATCCCCGGCCTGCTTGGTGCCGATCAGCTTGCCGAAGTGCGCAGGCTGATCGATGCCGCCGACTGGGTAGACGGCAACGTCACGTCCGGCCCGCAGGCGGCGCTTGCAAAGCGCAACCGGCAACTGCCCGAAGACGGCGACGCGGCCCGCGCGGCGGGTGCGATCATTCTCGATGCGCTCGGGCGCTCGGCGTTGTTCATCGCCGCGGCCCTGCCCGCAAAGGTCTTCCCGCCGCTGTTCAACCGCTACGGCGCGGGTGACGGGTTCGGCGCGCATGTCGACAATGCAGTGCGGTTGAAACGCGGCAGTGATTTCCGGATGCGCAGCGATCTATCCGCGACGCTATTCCTCACTGACCCACAGGATTATGACGGCGGGGACCTGACCGTGGATACCGCGTTCGGCGCGCAGACCGCGCGACTAGTCGCGGGCGATCTGATCCTATACCCGGCGTCAAGCGTTCATCATGTGACCCGGGTTACGCGTGGCGAAAGAGTGGCCAGCTTCTTCTGGGTCCAGAGCATGGTGCGCGACGATGCCGCGCGCAGCGACCTGCTCGAACTGGATCGCGCGATCCAGGCGCTGTCCGCTACGCTGGGGGCAGGGAATGCAGAGGTGATCCGGTTGACGGGCGTCTATCACAACCTGCTACGCCGCTGGGTAGAACTCTGACATATTGCGATTGACTGGCAATAGCGTGTTTGCCATCGATCTCCGATCGGAAGCGGGGGTTTGGCATGGCTGTCACGAAGATCGGGCTGCGGGGCCTCTGGTTCCAGTTCCATAAATGGATCGGCATCCTGCTTGTGCTGCTGATCATCCCGATTTCGGTCACCGGATCGGCGCTTGTCTGGCACGACTGGTTGGATGCGCAGCTAAATCCGCAGCGCTATGCGATCAGCGGCACGGCTATGATTGAGCCATCGGCCTACATCGCCGCGGCGAAGCCGCGGCTGGTAGCCGGAGATCGGATCGCATCGATCCGCGCCGGCGAGGATGGCGCCGCGGTCACGCTGACCGCGATGCGGCCCGCCGAGGGGCGGGGGATGCCGACCCGCACGAACGTTTATCTCGATCCACCGACTGCGCGTGTTCTGGACGTGGCCGATGCCAATGCGGGGGCGGTGCGCTGGCTGCATCAGTTTCATGGCAGCCTGCTGGTGCCGGGCATCGGCCGGCAGATCGTCGGCTGGATCGGGGTCGCGATGCTGATCTCATGCCTGACCGGGCTGTGGCTCTGGTGGCCGACCATCGGCCGTTGGACGCGGGGCCTGCGCTGGCGGCGATCGAACCGGTTCGACGACAATCTCCATCATCAGGTCGGCTTCTGGATCGTGCTGCCGCTGGCGATGCTGTCCCTCACCGGCGTGTGGATCAGTTTTCCGCAATGGTTCTCGGCGATCGGTGCCCCGCCGACTGCGGAAGGCGCTCGCAAGGGGCCGCCGCCGCCCGATCGCGCCGCGCGAATGCGGGCCAGACCCCTCGTCGAGACCGTGCAGACGCCGGATGCCGTGGTGGCGGCAGCACGTGCCGCGCAGCCCGGTGCCTTCGCCTCGATCAATTGGCCGACCGATCTATCGACCGACTGGACGGTCGGCATAGCCCGCGGCGAAGGCCGTCCGAAGGAGATCAAGGTGGCCGATGCCACCGGCCTGGCGGAAGCGCCGCGCCGGGGCGATCGCGCGCCTGGCAATCCGGTCGCACAGATGATGCGCCGCTGGCATGACGGCACCGGGATGGGCGCGGTCTGGCAGGTGCTGATCTTCCTGGGCGGGATTGCGCCCGCGGTGCTCGGCGTGACGGGTATCATCATGTGGCTCCGCACGCGCGGCTGGCGGGCCGATGTGGCAAAGCGTCGGCGGGCGAAAGCCATGCGCGACCCGGTGGCCGCCGAATAACCGTTCGAGCTGCTCCCCGCCGCTCGCGTCGAACGGCGGGGAGCCTTGTTATCAGCGTGACAGCAGCACGCGCGCCTGGCCTGCAATCTGTGCCAGCATCGCAGCAGTGGGGGCGGGCGCAGCCCGGGCGCGGTCGACCAGCGCACGGAACTGAAGCACGCGGCTGCGCTGCGCCTCCAGCCAGGCGTCGACCGCGGCCTGCGGCGCCTTCGCACCCGCCCGCTCGAGGAAGTCGAGCCTGAGCGATTCGAAGTCGCGCGCCAACCCGGCGGTAAGCAGACGTTCCCACGGATCGGATGGGTTGAACCGGATCGCGGCGGCCTTGGCCCAATCCAGCCCCAGTGCCTCACCCAACCGGACATAGGCCGCGGTTGCCTCGATTTCGTCGACGCCGAGCGTGCGGGCGAGATTGGCGGTGCCGATCGCGCCATCGAGCTCGTTCAGGCGGACGATGCGATCGACCAGCGCGGGATCGACGCCGGGCGCCGCCACCCGCGCCCGCAACTGATCGGCCTGGACCTGGGCTTCGGCTTTGAGCAGTCCCGCCGCAGCTTGATCAAGCCGGTTGACGCCCTCGCTGAGCGCGGAGACCATTTCGCCGGGCGTGGCTTCCGCAGTGGAGACGCGCAGCAGATCCGCGATGTGCAGCCGCACGATGCGAGCGACCGTCTCGAACAGGCGCAGGCGATCGTCCTCGGCGACAGCGGCCCGCTCGATCCGACGGAACACGCCCTCGAGATCGAAGATCATGTCTGCCGCGAAATAGGCCGAGGCGACATGGGCAAGGCTGACGCCTTCCTCCTCCGACAGTTCGAACGGGATCGTCACGCCGAGCCGGTTGACGACCCGGTTCGCCATCTTGGTGGCGATGATCTCGGGGCGCAGGCGATGCTCCTCGATCGCCTTGGCGAACCGTTCCTGCATCGCCGGCGGAAAGGCTGCCATCAGCAGCGGGCGCAACGCTTCGTCCGCGGGGATCGCTGATCGTTCCAGCCGCGCCTGCAGCGCAAGCTTGCCATGGCTCAGCAGGACCGCCAGTTCGGGGCGGGTGAGCCCGCGGCCGTCCTGCGCGCGGCGCAGCAGTTCCTCGTTATTGCCGAGCCCTTCGACCCCGCGGTCGAGCCGGCCCATCCCCTCCAGCGCCTCAATCACGCGGACATAGCTGGGCAGGGCATCCGCACCGCCACGCTCGGCGAGCGAAAGCGCCAGCGTCTGCAGGCGATTGTCTTCGAGTACGATCGCGGCGACATCATCGGTCATCGAGGCGAGGAAGGCGTTGCGATCCTCATAGCCAAGCCGGCCCTCGATCATCTCGCGGTTGAGCGCGATCTTGATGTTGACCTCGTTATCCGAACAATCGACGCCCGCCGAATTGTCGATGAAGTCGGTGTTGAGGCGACCGCCCCGTTCGGAAAAGGCGATGCGGCCGGCCTGGGTGACGCCCAGATTGGCACCCTCGCCGATCGCGATCGCGCGCAGATCCTCACCGTTCACGCGGTGGGCATCATTGGCGGGATCGCCGACCTCGGCGTTGTTCTCGGCACGGGCCTTCACATAGGTGCCGATGCCGCCGAACCAGAGCAGGTCGACCGGCGCCTTGAGGATCGCGGAGATCAGCGCCGAAGGCTCCATCTCTGCCTCGGTCAACCCCAGGATCGCCTGCACTTCGGCGCTCAGCGGGATGCTCTTCTGGCTTCGCGGGAAGATGCCGCCGCCGGCCGAGATCACCGACGCGTCATAGTCCGCCCAGGACGATCGCGGCAGCGCGAACATGCGCGCACGCTCTTCCCAAGACCGCGCGGGATCGGGGTTCGGATCGAGGAAGATGTGGCGATGGTCGAACGCGGCGACCAGCTTGAGCGCCTTGGACAACAGCATGCCGTTGCCGAACACGTCGCCCGACATGTCGCCGCAGCCCGCGACCTGGATCGGCTGGGTTTGAACATCGACGCCGCGTTCCAGGAAATGGCGCTGGACCGAAACCCAGGCACCCTTCGCGGTGATGCCCATCGCCTTGTGGTCATAGCCGACCGAGCCGCCACTGGCGAAGGCATCGCCCAGCCAGAACTTGCGGTCGATCGCGATCGCATTGGCGACGTCGGAGAAGGTGGCGGTGCCCTTGTCCGCCGCAACCACAAAATAGGGGTCGTCACCGTCGCGGATGGCCACCTTGTCGGGATGGACGACCTTGCCTTCGACGATATTGTCGGTGACCGACAGCAGCGAGCGGATGAAGATGCGGTAGCTTTCCGTTCCCTCCGCCAGCCAGGCATCGCGATTGGCGGCCGGCGGCAGTTGCTTCGGGTAGAAGCCGCCTTTGGCGCCGGTCGGCACGATCACCGCGTTCTTCACCACCTGTGCCTTCATCAGGCCCAGGATCTCGGTACGGAAATCATCGCGCCGGTCCGACCAGCGCAGCCCGCCGCGCGCGACCGGGCCGCCACGCAGATGGATGCCTTCCACCCGCGGCGAATAGACCCAGATCTCGCGCCACGGCACCGGCGCGGGCAGGCCGGGGATGTTCTTCGATTCCAGCTTGAAGGCCAGCGCCTCGTCCGCTGCCGGCGAAAAGGCGTTGGTACGCAGCGTCGCTTGCACCACTGCCCGAATGCGGCGCAGGATGCGGTCGTCGTCGATCGCGGAGACTTCGGCCAGCGCGGCATCGATCGCGCCGCCCGCGCGCGATACCGCGTCTTCACCGCCGTTGCGCGGATCATGCAGCGCGATGAACAGGTCGACGATGCCCCGTGCCACCTTGGGCGCCCGCCGCAGCGCTTCGACCACGGTATCCAGCCCATAGGACAGCCCCGTCTGGCGCAGATAGCGGAACCATGCCCGGAACAGGATCACGGCCTTCGGATCGAGCCCGACGCCGACGATCAGCTTGTTGAAGCTGTCATTCTCGGCGCGCCCTTCGAGCACCGCGGCGATCGCCTGTTCGGCCACCTCGGCCCGGCGCGTGATCGCGGCGGTCGTCTCGGCATCGGCAGCTTCGAGCAGGAAATCATGGATGTAGCCGGCCCGGCCCTGATCCATCGGGGTCGGATTCTCGGCCATCACGCGGAAGCCGAAATTCTCCAGCACCGGCACCGCATCGGATAGCGGGATCATGCCATCCTGGCGATAGGTCTTCAGGTGGAGCGTGGTCGCCTCGTCACCCGGGTGTCGCGACAGCCGTGCGCCGCGCGCGCCGGCATCGGAGAGAGTGGCGAGACGCTGCACGTCGATCGCCGCTTCCACCGCATCGTAGCGCGCCCGGTAGCCGGCGGGGAAGGCGTGCGCATAGGTCAGCGCGAGCCGCGCCGCGCGGTTCGCGCCGATCGCCTGGGCGAGCTGTTCCTCGACCGCAGGCGCCCATCCGCGCAGCATCTCCTTCAGCGCATGATCCAGCGCGCCGGCGTCCGGCACTGCCGCGCCTTCCGGCAGATCCAGCATGTAGCGCATCATCGCCAGGTCATCGCCATCGTCGAGTTCGACCGACCAGCTTTCGATCCGTGCCGCAGTGGCCGCCTCGATCATCTCGCCGATCGCCACCCGCCGCGCGGTCGACATCTCGTCGCGCGGCAGCCAGACGAATGTGAACAAGTGGCGGCGCAGCGGGCTCGTCACCAGCACAAGCTTGGGCCGCGGCCGATCCGCCAGCGACATGGCGGTGAGCGCGACCTGTTCGAGCGCGGCGGGCGAGAAACCGATCAGCAGATCATGCGGCAAGGCCGACAATGCATGGCGCAGCGCCTTGCCGGCATGGCTTTGCGGATCGAAGCCGAACCGTTCCTCGATCATCGCCAGGCGACGGCGCAGCACGGGCACCTTGTCCGAAGAGGCGCGCAGGGCCGCGCTGGTCCACAGGCCGGCGATCAGCGTCAACCCGGTTACGCGGCCGGCTTCGCGCAGTGGCAGCGCAAGCAGATCGAGCGCCGCGCGCCGATGGACGGTCGCCACCCGATCCGCCTTAACGATCAGTGGCGCTTCGTTGCCGTCCTGGAACCAGGCGATCGCCGCCGCGCGGGCATCCGCGGTCCAGATCGGCACGGTAGTATCGCGCAGGATGCCGAGGCCCGGCTCGACCCGGCCATCACCCATCTCGACACGCGTGCCGAGCAGTGTGAAATGCCGTTCGAGAAACCAGCGCAACAGCGCCGCGCCTTCGCCATCCGGCAACTTGCCGGCCTCTTCGCGCATCAGCAGCTGCATTCGCGGCCAATCCATGACGGCAGCACGGACATCGGCCAGAACCGCCAGCAGATCCTGCTCCAGCGCCCGCCGGTCACGCGCGTCGGCGCGGTCGAGCTCCATATAGATCAGTGATTCGCGACGCTCGCCCGCGCTGTCGGGCGACAGCACCGCATCCAATGCGCCATCGCCGCCGCGCCGCACGGTCAGGATCGGGTGCAGCAGGCGATGAATGCCCAGCCCGCGCGCGGCAACCGCACCGGCGACCGAATCGACCAGGAAAGGCATGTCGTCGTTCACGATCGCCAGTCGCATCCGGCGCCGCGGGCCGTCGCTGCCCGGCGATTCGATCTTCAATGCGGGCGTCTCCGGCAGGCGCTGCGCCGCAACTTCCGCCACGAAGCTGGCGGCCTCAACCCGTGCGGCATCGTCGAACTGATCGGTCTCGCCGGGCAGCGCGCCCGCGATCAGCGCATCTGCAATCGCATCCTTGAGGTTGCGAGGATTCGAGGCGTCGGCAGCCATGGGTCAGTCCGCTCCTGTTGTGCGGTACCAAGCGGTGGTCCGCATCCGGCGGGCTATGCGCGCGCCGCCCAAGCCGGGCAACCCGTCTCGCGCGACGCGACACGGCCGCGCCAAACGCAGTGATCCTTCGAAATTTTATGACGTTAGCTGCTGGCCTGGCGCAACCTTCAACGCACGGCCTGGCGGACTGCACGTCCTACCAGCGGCGAATCATCGGGCAGCATGGCGACAAGGTCGACCCCGTCGCCGGTGCGTCGTCCCAGATACAAGACAAACTCGCTGCCGGTGCTGGCGTGAGAAATCCGGGCAAGGGCAGGAGCGTCGCGCAGGCAGGCACGCGCCGCCGCATCGCGATCCGGCACGCTGTCCGGCCGGCGCGCGGCACGCTCTGCAGCGACCACGCCCTTCAGCCCGCCCGGCTGCCGCTCGAGCAATGCGGCCAGCCCTTCGCGAGGCAACCCCAGCCGGCGCCCATGGGCAAGCGCTGCGGCAAATTCGGTCAGCCGCGTCTTGTCGTAATCCAGCCCGAACACGAGCTTCACGATCGGTGTCATCGGTGCGCGGGCCTGCGGTTTCAGGCCGGCATCCTCGAGCAATTCGACATAATCCTGCGGCCGCGCCTCTGCGATCAACGCGAAGTCATAGGCAAGGCCAAGGGCACGGTAGAGCGCGGCGCGGCTGCGGCCGTCGGCGGCGCGCACGGTATCCGCGGTCTCGCGTGCTAATGCGAGCTGGTCGTACAGGTCGTCCGCATCGTCACCGGCGATATCGGCCGCGGGAATTCCCGGTGCCAGCGCGTCCATCCCCTCGATCGCAGGCGGAACATAATCGGCATCCAGCGGCTCCCGGCTGGGGCCATCCGCCCAGATTGGCGCCTGGTTCATGGTGGGGGGCGCACGCAGCGCGCGATCGGCGGCGGCAATGATGTCGGCCGCGGTCGCCGCGTCCGCCATCTCCTTCCAGTTGATCACGCCGTAGATGAAGTCGATCTGCCCGCCATCGGACGAGAAGGGCATCAGGATGCCGCGGTACATGCTGTTGTTACCGCGCACATTCTGGAATTCGGCCTCGAAGCCGACCGGTGCGCGATTGGCCAGGATCTGCAGATAATGATCGGTCAGCCGCGAGACGAGCGAGCGACGCGGCACATCGTGGATGGTGCGCACATTCGCCGGCAGATCGCCTTCCTCGCGCAGCCGGCGGCCGAGCCAGGGGATCTCCGGGTTTTCGGGATCGCGGCTGAAATCGATCAGCACGCTGTTCGGGCCGAAATCATCGACGCTGGCCGGATCGAGATCGGCGATCGACGGGAAAGCGCGCCCATCGAGCAGCGACACCCAGTAATTATAGGCGCGCACATGCATGCGCCGTTCGTCGCCACCGATCGCCGGCGGCGCTTCAATGCCGGGCTCGTCGGCCGCGGGGAACTCCACCGCCGCTTCGGCCGCCTCGTCGATTGCGCGCATCATGTTCATTGAGTTCAAACCCCGTCCGCGCCCGCGCCACGGGCCGCCAGACCTTGCACCCGCCATGGTTGCCGGAAGGTAAACAAGCCGCCGCTTGCCAGCCCGCATCGGCGCTGATAGATCGCGCCTCCGCTGCCGCTTTAGCTCAGTTGGTAGAGCATCGCATTCGTAATGCGGGGGTCACAGGTTCGAGTCCTGTAAGCGGCACCACGTACTCCCATGCTCACCATATTTTGGCTGCCTTTGCCGGCCTCGAAATATTCTGGCCGTAATTCCGGGGCTTTGGGGGCGGACGGTTTCAAAGCGAGAGGCCGCGAGACTGCTCCTCAGCGGCCTGGAACAGAAATGGCGCCCCGGTCTCGAAGCGCCATTTTGCAGACCTCTCAGATGAGGTGGGTCTCAGTGGGAGAGGAGCAGGCGCTCTTGCTGATCCCACCAAAGTGGCAGCTCCGCATCCAGAAGCCGGCGCGCGGTAATGCGTGCAGGATGCTTGCCAGCCACAATCTGGTCGGCCAGCTGCGGCGAGAGAAATGACAGCCGGATCAGCTTGGCCACGCGCTTGCGGCACAGGCGATGCTGTGTGCACAGCTGGGTGATGGTCAGTGCCGGGTTGGCGAGGAGCAGTTCGCGGGTCGAGCGAGACTCAGCGATCAGGCCGACCAGCTGGTCATCGCGCCGGGTGGCGCTGCCCGATGCATCGGCCAGTACCAGTTTCACATCTTTCCCCCGCCTGATCCGGACAGCGGGGGCAACGATGGTGTTCGGTGATGCGCCAACGTGTTCGGGCAGTCCCAACGTTCGCAGCAGCGCTGCGGGATCGACAACGACCTCGACCTCGTCCTGCCGGACCGTGACGCCGGTCACGAGCGATGCGACCAGCGCCCGCCGACTATGCGATGCGTCGAGTTTTCGGGTCAGCTGCTCCGCCGTAGCAAGCGCGACCGACTTAGTTCCTGCCTCACCGTCGCCCGCCAAGTTTGCGATGCGCTTCCTGTCACCCAGCAGCTGGCGCAGCTGCCTGAGCACTATCAGCTCGACATCCTGCGCGGGCATCCGCCAGGCGTCCGGCCCGCCTGTGATGAGCTCGGATGCGTGCGTCACATAGTAGCGGTAGCGCCGGCCGGAGCGAACCGCATGCGATGGCGACATCCGCCGCCCCAGACCATCGCGGATGATGCCGGCCAGAAGGCTGTATGTCTCGGAATGGCCACGCGCCTTGATGCCGTTGCGCTTGGCCGCGACCTGCGCCTGCACCGCAACCCACAGCTCAGTCGAAATGATCGCGTCATGGTCACCGGGATGGGCGACACCCTTGTGGACGATCTCGCCAAGATAGATGCGGTTCGACAGCAGCGCGAACAGCATGCCTCGCGAGAAGGGCACGCCGCCCCTGGGGCCAGCGCTGGTCTGGCGCAGTTTCGTCCGGTAGCCGTCGGCGCGCAGCTCTTCTATCAGTGCGCTGCCCGAGCCCAGCGCCAGATAGCGCCGGTAGATGTGGCGCACAGTCTCGGCATCGCTTTCATCCACCAGCAGCATCCGGTTCGCGACCCGGTAGCCCAGCGGCACCGGTCCCCCCATCCACATGCCGCGCGCCTTGGACTGGGCGATCTTGTCCCGGATCCGCTCGCCAGTGACCTCGCGCTCGAACTGCGCGAACGACAGCAGCACGTTGAGCGTCAGCCGCCCCATGCTCGAGGTGGTGTTGAACGACTGGGTAACCGACACGAAGCTGGCACCCCGAGCATCGAGAATCTCGACGATCTTGGCGAAGTCGGACAGCGCCCGGGTCAGCCGGTCGACCTTGTAGACCACCACCACATCGACCTTGCCGAGCTGCACATCGGCCAGCAGCCGGGTGAGCCCCGGGCGGTTCATGTTGCCGCCCGAGAAGCCGCCATCGTCGTAGGCATCTCGCACCAACGTCCAGCCCTCGTGGCGCTGGCTGGTGATATAGGCCTCGCACGCCTCTCGCTGTCATCGAGGCTGTTGAACGATTGATCCAGGCCCTCCTCGGTTGATTTGCGGGTATAGACCGCGCAGCGAAAGCTGGTGCGGGTCGCGAGCGGCTTAGCCATGCATGCCATCCAGTCCGAAGAAGCGTGGCCCCGACCAGTTCGTGCCGGTGACCTCGCGCGCAATCGCGGTCAGCGAGCCGTAGGACCGATCCTCCCAGATATAGCCGTCGTCCGATACCATCACCGAGATCGATCGCCCGTTCCAGCTGCGCACCAGTTGGGTCCCGGGCGCCAGACCAGGTCGCTTGCGCCTGCTCACAGCTTGACGCAGCGCCGAAGAATGGCTGCCGCCTACCGAGCCCAGCGCCTTCTCCTGGAGCCGGTAGGCGATGCCGAGCCGCAGCAGGTCCGCCGAAAGCCGTGGCGCCCCCGCCTTCCATACCCGGTGCCACTCAGCCGGGAGCTGCGCTGGCGGCATAACCGCCAGCGCCGCCATTTGCGCCGCCAGCCGCGCGCCGCTCACGCCGTGGCGATCCGGTAGCGCAGCGCACCGCGTTCGCCATCGCGCACAATGGCATGGCCCTTCTTGCGCAAACCAGTCAGTGCGGCGCGCGTCGTATGGGGGAGCCAGCCTGTCACCGCCACGATGTCAGCCACGCTGGCGCCGCCATCGCGAGACAGCAGCTCAACCACCTGTGCCGACTTGGTCGGCGGGGTAAGTGCACTCTCAGGGGGCACGCCGTTGCCGGGCTCGGTGGGAAGGGCAGGGGGCAGCGCCACTCCGATCCGTTCGCGTCCCGCCTCGGTAATAGTGACACCGTAGAGCTTGCTATCATGCTCGCGCCAGGAGGCGGCGCGGTCGGCAACTTCGATCTCGGCGGCGAGCCCGAGTCCGACCAGCGCAGTGACTGCCTTGCGGATCCGCGCCATCTGAGCGCCAAGCGTATCAGGCGGAGGAAGAAGGCTACCGCTCTCGCGCTGGGCAGCGGTGGTCAGCAGTACCAGCTGCATATCGGTAAGGGTCTTCATGAGGGTTGGTCTCCAGCGGGAACAGCGCCATGCTGCTCCCACTGCCCACAGCCCGGTGGTTGGCGCCATCCGGGCGGCAGCCGTGCTCGTCCCGGCTGCGACTCTCTTAAACAGCAATGCTCGAGGTGCCAGCGAAGTCCAGTCGAGCGAACGCTATTCCCCGGAAGAAGTCCGGAGACGGCTGATGACATCGTAGCAGGCTGCGATAGCAGCTAATTCTGCAGCCGATCTCGTCAAGCATGCAACCGCTGCGACAGGATCGCTCGAAAGGATGAGAGCGACACTTCGATCTTCAATGATCATGCCCGCCAATGTCAGTAGCCTGCGCTGCAGATCGATAAGGTCATCTTGGTCTATAAGGTCAGCACGCCCGGCCACAGTCATGAAGTCCAGATCGAGCTTTTACCATGACGTGAGATTGACTGGCGGCCTCGCTCCACTATGGCGAGCCATCAAACATCACAGGATCTCCAATGGCTGACGAACAGACCGGCTCGGACAAGATCGAGCTTGCGACCGAGCTGACGATTGCGTGGCTCAACAATCCGAACAACCGTGCGCCCGCTGACGACGTGCCCGCATTCCTGCAAAAGATGCATGCGACGCTCGTCGCTCTGTCCGAAACGCCGGTTGCACCCGCCGCTGCTGAAGAGACACCGGACTATACGCCCGCGGTCACCGTGCGAAAGTCACTCGCCTCCA
This sequence comes from Sphingomonas canaveralia, assembly GCF_047238125.1. Lineage (NCBI taxonomy): Bacteria > Pseudomonadati > Pseudomonadota > Alphaproteobacteria > Sphingomonadales > Sphingomonadaceae > Sphingomonas > Sphingomonas canaveralia. Next base: position 1,346,462 of record NZ_JBDFMH010000001.1, on the reverse strand, counting down.
AGGCGCACATCATTTCGCTGATCGACGGCAAGCCCTACAAGACGCTTCGCCGTCATCTGTCAGGCCATGGTTTGACGCCTGAGCAGTATCGTGAGCGCTACAACCTCAAGGCGGACTATCCGATGGTTGCCGAGGATTATTCGAACGCGCGCCGTGAGATGGCGAAGTCAATTGGTCTGGGCCGCAAGCCGGGGATGACGCAAGCCAAGGCCGCGACGGGCGGACCCGCGGCGCCAAAGGCGCCTGCTAAAGCTGGGCGTCCTGCCAAGCGGAAGCTCGGCATTGCGCAAGCCAAGGCCGCAGCGAAAGATCATCTGGGCGACAGCACCGAGGGCTGAGTACCGAGCGTCTGTAATGCGACTGATCTTCAAACGGAGTTAGATCGGTCGATTGCAGGTGCCGAGCCTTCACGGGGAGTTGTCGATTGTCCGAGGAGTTTTTACACGGAAGGCGGGACGGTCTGCGATTGGCGCTGGCCATCCTGGCAGCGGAAGAAGCCAAGTGGGCAGCGCTGCTCGGAGAAAGCCCCTCGTGGCGCACCAATGCCACACGCGAAGTGCGCCACAAGACGCTGCGAGTCGCGCAGACCCGTATCCAGACGGTATTGAACAAGCTTGCGCCCAAGGATGCGGGACGGCGAAACGCGGAGATTGCGGCTGCTCTCGAGAAGGTTGGACTGTAGCTCGGAGAACCTGGATCCAGGCTGCGCAAGGGCAAACGACGCAACTGTGCTTCCGCTCGGACCGGCTGCGTTCGTGATCATCATTGGGTGGAGAGCGGCCTGTCTGCTTTCCAGGCGCTTATGACGTAAGCAGACGCTTGTTCACCTTCAGCCCGACGGCAGCTACGAGAACCAAACTTGGTTGCTCAGGACCAAAGGCGGCAAGCTCAAATGCAGCTCTTCGGCCATTTCGCGAGCACTATTGCGGACATCCACAACAACCTGCGCTACCCAATACGAGCTATGTGGAGCCGGTGGCGAGGCGTATCCCGCGAGACAATTTCTGTCCGGTCGTAAACCAGCTGCACCCCGGCTACCGGCGGCACCGTTGAATGCATCTAGGTGCATGCACACCCTTGCACCTATCCTTTCAGGACGGCAATTTGGCAGAGCCGGTTGGGCCTCCGCCTACGTCTCGCGGTTAGCAGTAGTCCGGCAGGAAATGGCCGCGAGTCCATCCCCGCACATAGTCGCGCAGGCCCGGGATGTGGTCGGCGAAGCGGTCGACCGCCTGGAGGATGCGGCGCCAGTCGGACCTCTGGCGGATTAGGCTCTCGAGGATGAAGCCGGTGGCGGCGTCTCGGACGGGCCTCACGCTGTCGGTGGTCCAGATCTGGCCGATCGCCTCGCAGGCGGCGTTCAGATGGGAGAGCGGTTCGGCCTCGCTACCGCCGAGGCGGCTAGCGAGGGCCCTCGCGCGGTTGCCGAGGCGGCCATCCTCCAGCCAGTCCTGTTCGATCCCCAGCGCGATCATGCCGCCATTTACGCCGAGTTGGGCCTGGCCGGCGCGGATCATATCAACAGTGTGCCGGGTTAGGTCGGCGACGGAAAGGCGGCCCCGACCGCTGGCCTCTGTGAGGACGGCGTGGAGCCATGCGGACCGCTCGCCACCGCCGGCTGCGTGCATGCCGCGGAGCGCTAGGTCGTCGCAGACCAGCAGCGTCCTCGTGGTCAGTGCGAGCGCGACAGCGTCGAGCATGTCGCTCCGGCCGGACTGAATCATGTTTCGGAAGGCGGCGGGCAGGTCATCGCCGATGACGAGCGGGCGCGAGGCGTCGTTGCGCGCGATCCACGCGATCGCGGCCGACAGGTCGTCGCAGATCTCCGCCATCCGCTCGGCCGGTGTCTCGGTGTGGAGGATGCGTCCGCCCTCTAGGTAGGACATGGACGCATGACCGGATCCCTTGGACAGTGAGTGCCGGTCGAGGCGGGCGTGCAGGCGGTCGGCCACGCTCCTGGGGACGGTCACCTGACCGCAGGTCTCCCCGACGATCCCGAGCACGCCGAGGCGCCACGCTGTCCAGAAGGACAGCAGGTCGAGGACGCACCCACTCCGGCCGTTGCGGATGATCGCGACGCGAGCCGCCTCCCGCTCTGGCGCCGTGCCGACGGCGACCTGAAGCCGGATGCCCTGCTCAGCGAGGCCACCCGCCACGTCGATCGTGTCCCGGCCGAGCCGCGCGGCTAGCACGTCAATCGGCATGCCGCTGGCGACGTGGCGATCCTGCTCGGCGAGCACCCAGTCGTGACGCTCCGTCAGCTCGGCGATGATCCCGTCCAGGCCGTTGGGGCTTTCGGGATCGATGCTCATCGACTTGAAGCCGAAGACGTCCGGGAAGCGGCCCTCGTAGTTCTCCAGGACGTAGTGAAAGCGGGCGACGATCTTATGTCGCAGCTTGGCGATCCGTCCGGGTCTGCCGTCGGGACCGACGAATGTGTCGTCGACCGCCAGACCCGAGACCGTCCTTACGAGCGCGTGCTCGGGTTCCCATGAATCGGGATCCAGCGAGCGCAGCCCCCTGTCCGGCTCGACGATGAAGAAGACGGCGTTGCCGTCCTCGTACTTGATGTCCACAGCGACGTCGGTGCCCACGGTCGTGCGTGACCAGTTCGAGGCCCGTTCGGCATGTTCCTGTCCCTCGCGGATCGTCATGGACGCGAGCGTCATCCATGCCCGCGGACGGTCCCGCTGCTGCAGGAAAAGGCGGTAGGCGAGGCGGGCGGCGCGCTCGTGGTGACCAAAGTGGCCGAGCAGGCTCGCGACGCGGAAGGGATCGCTGCCGCCGGCCCAGGGAAGGTCCTCGATCGGCTTGTCGAGTGCCTCCAGCACCGCCTTGGACCGGCCGAGCCTTAGGAGCGTCTCGATCCGCATCAGGGTCGCCTTTGGCAGGTCGGGGCGGATCACGAGCATGCGGTCGAGGTCGGCCAAACAGCGGTCGAGGTCGCCAACATTCCAGGCGTGGCGGGCGTCGAGCCAGAGCATGTCTGGGTGCTCGCGGACCGCGGCCGCGGCCCGGCCGAGGGCTGCGCGATAGGCGCCGTCGCGGCGCGCCTCGGCTAGGGCGGTCAGATACATGAGGGTGACAGGGCGGGGGCTGTTGAGGTCCACGAGGGCCTCGATCAAGTCGGCGGCCTCCGCCTCGAGTCCGTTCTGAAGCATCGCTTCGGCCACGAGCGTGCGGTCGATCGGCTCGGGATCGTTGCCAAGTGAGCCGGCGATGTCGCGGAGCCGCCGGTGCGTGCCGTCCTCGGAGAGGCCGTTCCGCCGTGCGGCCTCAACCTCCAGCAGCCGTGCGGCGACCACGTCCTCGGCACGGCTCAGCATGTCGTCCAGGACGGTCCTAAGCGCATCCTCGTCCCCAGCGGCGATCGCCATCTCCGCAAGGAGTCGGCGGCGCATGCCGGCGACGCGCCCTTCGCCGCCGTCCTCTATGGCCTTGAGCGCCGCGAGGCGATCGGAGGCGGAGCCCGTCCGGCCGAACTGGATCTTCATGAGCACGGTCTCGGGTTCCGTCCCGGGCTCCAGCACCTTCATCGCCTCGCCCCGCTGGCCGCGGTCGATGAGGGTCATGGCGAGCAGGCGCAGCAGCTGGTCCTCGCCGGGCAGCGCCTTCAGCCCCTCGCGTAGAAGCGTCTCGGCCTCCTCGCGTCGGCCCCCAATGCGCAGCAGGAGGGCCGCGTTGCTTACGTGGGCCATCAGGTCGTGCCGGTCCGCGTAGCCGACGCGGAGGCAGTGCGTCGCGTACGACAGCATGTACGTGGCAGCCGCGTCGATCTGGGCGTCGGAGACGGTCTCCCCGCCGCCTACCACGTGCACGCGGCTGTCGACGGCGATGGACAGGATGGCCAGCGCCTTGATGCGGGTGACGTCGTCGAACTCGCCTTCGCCATCGGGAAGGGCGAGGACGCGCGCCTCCCATCCGGGCAGCCATCGCCTGCGGAGGAAGTCGGCGATGGCGAGCTGCGCAGTGCGCGAGTCCAGCATCTCCTCGGGCACGAGCGTCTCCGGATCTCCCTCCCATGTGGAACGCGAGGCCGCCTGGAGCAGGGCGCTCACGGCGAACTCAGTCCGGTCAGGCCGGGCGAGCACCGCGCGCGCGATCTCCATGCCCTCGGCCGGGCGGCCCTGGATCGTGCGCGCGATTGAGAGGTTGGCGAGCGCGTCCGGATCGTCGGGTCGGAGCCGGTGCGCCCGCTCGTAGGCCTCCGCCGCCTCGCCCTCGCGGCCGCGGTCCATCAGCGCGGCGGCGATGTTGGTCTCGATCCGGTAGCGCGCCCAGGGTGCGGCCGCGGCGTCCGGTCCGTCGCGTAGAGCGATCAGCTTCCTTTCGGCCGCGAGGCCGTCACCCTCGCGCACCAGGTCGCGCAGTATGTCGATGCGGCCGTGGAGCGCGGGGTCCTCCCCGCCGATGTTGCCGGGCCCGGCCGGACCGACCGGCAGCGGAGCCAAGGCCATCCCGCCGCGCTGCAGGAGCTCGTCCGCCAGCCGCGCGGCGAAGCCGGCCATGTTCATGGCGTCGGTGGCCGTCATCTCGATGGGCCGGGAGGTGGCCAGGGAGGTGGGCATGAAGGCGTTGTAGGCGGGCTCGTGCAGCGCGATGAGGAGCTGGAGCTGCTCCCATCCGTAGAGGTGCACGGTCACGTCGTGGCCCTCGGCCCGGAGCTGACGCTCGACCGCCTTGGCGGCCTGTTCGGCCTTGGCGTCGTTCGGAGCGGTGGTGGCGAAGACGAGCTCCTTCAGCGTAAAGGGGAGCGTCAAGGCCGCGCGGCAATCCGCCAGCAGCTTGCCGTGCTTTAGGCTCTTCTGGATCAGGCGGCACTGGACGCCGACTGCGCGGGCGGGGTCGCAGTCGCGGTGGCCGAGGATGTCGATGCCCCCTTGGTCCTGCCCATTGCGACCGTACTCCTTGGCGTTCGGGTCGCGCAGCTCCTCGCGGAACAACACGACGCAGTTGCGCTGGAAGGCGCCCCAGTCTTTGGGCTTGACAATGTCGTGGGCGAGCCTCTGGCCGACTGGGACGCTGCCGGAGCACGCGAAGTCCTGTCGGCCGCCGGGTCTTAAAGGGGAAGTCGCCATCCGGGCAACATAGAGAACAGGAGGTGAATCTAAAAGCGCCGACGGGTGCAGAGAGGTTCGCTATTCAAACAGGGCGGCTAACTAGCCATACCCGCCGGTCTGCCATCGGCTTACTCGCCGCTGTCGCCACGACAACAACGTCGACGTGCTCAATTAGGCCTTAGCTGACCGACCATCCTACGATGTAGAAGATCGGATGGCGGCGCGTCCGCTCAGCTCACGGCACTTCAAGACCGGAACGAAAAATGGCAATTCAACGCGCTTTCAACGATATCGCACCCGACAGAATTGCGGAAGCGGACCAGCAGAGCTTCCTGACGAGCCTTGGCTGGTCGCGCGCTTCAGATTGGGCGGATATCCTTCGGTCCAAACGCATCCTCATCATCTCCGAGGCTGGGGCGGGCAAGACCTACGAATGCCGCGAGCAGCGTCAACGACTATGGGATGCGGGCGAACCCGCATTCCTGCTGGAACTGGCGACTTTGGCGAGCAGCGATGTGCGCACCATGCTCGATCACGAGGAAGAGCGGCGGCTGGATGCGTGGCTTACTTCGCAGTCAGATGTAGCGACCTTCTTCCTCGATTCGATCGATGAACTGAAACTCAGCCTGGGATCGGTTGAGCAGGCATTGAAGCGACTGAGCAAGGCGATTGGCGGCCAGCTCGCGCGTGTCCGTATTGTGATCACCACGCGCCCAGTTCCGTTTGATGAACAGTTGATCCGCCGATTGCTCAATGTCCCCCCGCCGCCGGAGGCCGAGGTAACCGGCGAGACTTTTGCCCAGGTCGCGATGGGAAAACGTCCAGATCGCGACAAGAAGGATGACGATGCACCCGCCGAGTGGCGGACCGTAGCTCTCATGCCGCTGTCCGACGCGCAGATCGCCGATTTCGCGCGGGGGCAGGGCATCATCGACACCAACGAGCTGCTGGAAGATTTGCGTCGGCGTAACGCACAGGATTTTGCGCGGCGTCCGCAGGATTTGCTCGAACTCTGCGCCGACTGGCGCGACTTCAAGCGCATCCGCACCCACCGCGAACAGGTGACGACCAACATCCGGGTCAAGCTGAAGCCGCGCGAGGACCGCCCCGAGCAAGCCGAGCTATCGATCGACAAGGCGATCGAAGGCGCGAGCCGGCTGGCGCTGGCAATGATGAACACGCGGCGCTTCACCATTCGGCACAGCGCCGAGGCGGATGCTGGCCATGAGGACGTTGCCCAGGACCCTGCCATCATCCTGCCGAATTGGACGGCGCCGGAGCGAAAAGCGCTGCTGGAGCGTCCGCTTTTCGGGTTCGCATCCTACGGTCGCGTCCGCTTCCACCACCGCTCCGTCATGGAGTTCTTGGCAGCCGAGCGCGTCCGTGCGCTCCGCGCACGCGGCATGACCGCCCGCGCATTAAAACGGCTCCTTTTCGCCACGACGCGAGGTAAGACGATTGCGCGGCCATCGAAACGCGCCATCGCCGGTTGGCTCGCTTTGGACGACGACATGGTTTTTGAAATGCTGCGCGACCATGAGCCGGACGTGTTGCTGACCTTTGGCGACCCGGAATCGCTAAGCCTGCCGAAGCGGGCTCAGGCGCTTCGCGCTTATGTAAAGCGCTACGGCGACAGTGGCTGGCGCGGATTGAGCGTGCCGCATATCCAAATCCATCGGTTCGCCGCGCCCGAACTGGCAAACGAGATCAACCGTCTATGGGCCGAAGGCATCGCCAACACCGAAGTTCGGGAAATTCTGCTGCGCATTATCGAAACGGGGCGAGTTGCAGCGTGCAGCGATATTGCCCATGCGCTGGCGACCGAACCCGCCGGGTCGCGGGTCGAGCGCACCTTTGCGGTCGAGGCGCTGGCTGAACTCGGCGATCCTCGTTTGGATGCGCTGACCGCCTCCATCGCCGATGATGCTGCCTCCTGGCCGGACCCGTTGGCCCGCAACGCGATCCTGCGGCTGTACCCGCAGCACATGTCGACCGAGCGGCTTTGTAAGGTGCTGGCGCGCGTGCAGGAAAAAAAGCGCACGGTCGGCGACCTGTCGTGGCAGCTCCCGCGCTTGATCGCGGATGCGGCGCTGGATGCTGGGCGTCTGGCCGAACTGCGCGACGGGCTGACGCCGTTGGTGGCAGAAGGCTTCGCGTGGCAGGATAATTGGCCGCATATCAAGGCCGATCGCCCGCATCTGGCGAATGCGATGGCAGCGACCTGTGTCAAAGGTCTCACCGGGGGGATCACCCCCGAATGGCTGGCAGCGAGTACCCTCGCCATGCGATTGCCGCGCCGCGATACTGGCTCGAACGAACCATTCACCGAGTTGAAGAAAATCCTCGCCGGTCTTTCGGCGGAAGACAATGCGGCACTGTTCTGGGCCGACGCCGCGTTGATCGACTCCATCCATCAGTTCGCTAAGCCGTTTAATCGCTACGCTACGCTTGCCGTGCATGGGCCCACGACGCTCGACCCGATGCGCGATCGGGATTGGATAGAACGGAATTTGGCTGACCCGCAGCGCTCGGAGGACGACCGGGCGATGCTGCTGGAGGCGGCATTCCGCATGGACCGCCCGAACGAAAAATGGCGTGAATATGTGCTTGGACTGAAAACTTATGTCGCCCACCAGCCTGCCTTGCTCGCGCGCATCGATGACCGGCTGAAACCCTCACCCGATGACGACGATATGAAGAAGTGGGCCGAACGCGACGCGAAGCGGCAGAGGGTCAGCGAATTGCGCGATGCCAAGGACATGGAAAGCTGGGTCAAGTTCTGGCGCGAGATCGTAGACAACCCGGACACGGTCTTTGCTGACGACCGGCGCGGCAGTACCGCTTGGAACCTGTGGCGGGCCATGAGCCAGGCAGGTGACGAGAGCCGGGAATCCGGCTGGAACCGGCGCTTTATCGAAGCCGCGTTTGACAAGGATGCTGCCGACCGCCTGCGGCTGGCGCTGATGAAGCAGTGGCGGGAGGACAAACCAACACTCAGCAGCGAGCGCGCCGAGGATGAAAAGAATACCTATCTCGTACGCTGGCAGCTTGGACTGGCAGCGATCTATGCCGAGGCGGAAGACCCGGATTGGGCAAGAAAGCTAACCCCGGACGAGGCGCAGCTTGCGGCGCGTTACGCGCCGATCGAACTCAATGGACTACCGCACTGGCTTGAGGCGTTGGTGCTGGCGCATCCCGATGCGGTCGATGCGACTCTTGGCGAGGAACTGACCGCCGAACTTGAAACCGTCGCTAGCGCCAACTGGCATTCGATGCTGCTGCAAAGCGTCGGCCATTCGCCGCCCGCGGTCGCCCGGGCTTTCTTGCCCCGGCTGCGCGCGTGGCTGGATGCGAATGGTGATCGTGTCGGACACAATGAAGATTTCCACGGTGCGGCCAATCGGCTGCAACGGGTCGTTGATATCCTTATGAAGCATGGCGACGATGCGACTCGCCAGCATTTGCGCGATATAGCCGAGCAGCGCTTGAACGAAGATATCCCTGACTCGGTTGCCTATGTGTGGCTGCCGGTGCTGATGCGGCTTGACGCTAATGGCGGGATCGACGCGCTCGAACGCCGTCTCGCTAATGTCGCGCCCGCCGCCCGTAGCGAAGGGGTCAATCTGATCGCGACGTTATTCGGTGATCGCAGCGATGCGATCTATCTCGGCGCGCCGTCATTCACCCCGGCGGCGCTGCTAAGGCTATTGCGGCTATCGTACCAGCATGTGCGGCGTGCCGATGATGTCGATCATGACGGTGCCTATTCGCCGGATGCCCGCGATAACGCCGAGCGTGGTCGTAATGAGATCGTCAGCGCGCTTTTTAAGGCTCCTGGGGACGAGGGTTGGGCCGCCAAGCTCGCGATGGCCGAAGATCCGCTCTGCGCGGATTTCCGGGATCGCATCATCGCAGTAGCTGAAGAGCAGCGGGCCGAGGAAGTCGATGCTTCTGCGCTTGATGACGCCCAGGCGGTAGCGCTCGACAAGACCGGCGAAGCCGCACCGCTGACCGGCCCGGCGATGTTCTCGGTCATGGTCGATCGGTTGGAAGACATCGACGACCTGCTGCTGCGCGACATGTCGCCGCGAGAGGCATGGGCTGCGATCACCGAAGAAAAGGTCATGCGCCGCGAGATCGCACGCGAGATGAAGAACCTCGCCCACGGCCTCTACACCGTCGATCAGGAAGCAGTCACTGCCGATGAGAAAGAGACAGATGTCCGTCTGCGTTCAACCGGATCACCCTTTGAAGCGACAATCGAACTGAAGCTGGCAGATGGCCGCTCGGCCCGTGATCTATGCGATACGCTGAAGGACCAACTGGTCACGAAATACATGGCCGCCGAGACCAGCCGGTCGGGTTGCCTGCTCGTCACCATTGCCAAGGATCGCAAGTGGGACCACCCCGATACCGGCGAGCGCATCGATTTTGACACGCTGATCGCCTTGCTGAAAGCTGAGGCGGAGCGGATCGAGGAAAGCATGGGCAATACCGTGCAGCTGCACGTCCATGCGATCAGCCTGCTTCCCCGCCTGCCGTCCGAAGCAAGGAAAGTTGCCGCTGGTTGAACCGGGAGAACGGATCCCAATGGGGCAAGCAGCTGGACCGTGTCTTAAGCGTTACGATCACGGACTGAGCGTTCGGAAAAACTCTTCGAGCTGCGCATCGATCACTTCGAACGGCTCTTCGCCATTCTCGCGCATCTCGAGCATGCTGATAAGATCGGCCGCGGTCAGGAAGACGATCATCTTCTGCTGTTCAAGCCAGGCACGGCGCCGTTGAACAACCGCTTGGGGTGCTGGCAGCTCGCGCGACACTAGCAACCCAAACTGCCGCTTCGCTGGGACCCAAAGATATTGCTGGATGGACTCGACCTGCTTGGGGCCGATCGGTTTCGTGTAGTTCTTATATTCGGCGACAGCAAAGCGCGTCCCATACTCGGCGCGCACTAGAGCCCAAGGCGGGCCTGCGGCGCGGATCGGAAAGATTGCGTCCTTGATGTCCAAACCATCGTCGCTGCGCGTCTGCTGATCCGGCGGCCCGAGGTCGGGCCTAAAGATCTCGGTCAGGATTTCGGTGCCCCAATCCTCGAATTCGCCCCAATCGTCTTTACCGGCTTTGACAGCATCGAGCCGGTCCTTGAACTTTGCTGAAAGCGGGCGCGGCGGAGAGGTCGATGCCACTGCCGTCATCATCTGGAGCGACTGCAATGCCGCTACGCTTGTTGCCGCGGCTTTCGCGACATCAGGAAAGCGCTGCAGGAGCTGCCTTAGGTCGTCCCCTGTCCATACGTCCAGACCATCCTGCTCCGCTATAGCCTGCCGCGCCCCTGAGGACAGGTCGCCGGAGACGACCAACAAACCCTTGGTTTCTGGCGCCTGGACCCGCGCGCGCGCGACGTCGCCAGCAAACTGGTTCACGATCGCACTCCGGATGGGCTGACGATAGTGTTGGACCTCAACGATTATGCGTTTGCCGGTGGGCGACTCTACCTCGAAGTCTGGGGCCCTTTGGCCGGGCCGCGCCTGTGCGATCACAGACGACCCGGATCGAGAGAGCAGCGCGCCGACGAGAAGCTCGAAGTCATGAGGAGTGAGTGTTCTAGAGTCGAAGAGCTCGTCGCCCGATGTTGAATCCGACAATCCCATTCCTCCGGTTCAGCGCGCGGCGCTGAGCTAAGCGGCGGGGCTAACATCCGGCCACTTATCCGAGCAACTCGTACCGCGCCGGTTCGACACGTTCGATAGCTCTGCCGCGAGGCGACGTTGCTGTTGACCCTGCAAGCGCCGAGGCTGGTAATACTTAACCGTCTGACGAAGACCTCAAGATCGATGCCGGTGCCGAGGTGAATAGACGACCGGTTTAGGGAAGCGCCTTCGCCACCCTGAGTGGCCGGGTATGGGTCATTTCTGTCACGTCTGATCGTCGCTTGCGCCATCAGTGCACTAGCGAGGTCTCGCTGCTCCAGCCCGAGTTAGACGATCCGACGACTAGGCCAACGCGGTGAAAGTAATGTCGGTTGCATCGAGATCATAGACTGGGAGGGGCTCAGTAGCCGCTTATCTTCCCGCGCCGCCGCGCGGTGTCGGGGGTTGCTCATGGGGAAATTTAGAGGTTACAACTTTGAAAACAAATTCCATCAGCAGGCTGTCGCACCGCCCCAGCTATGCGCGCATCGTACTGATCACTTTAGTCAAATCGCGCGGGATCGGCCGACAGGTCCTCCATTGTACAGCGATTGGGCGATTGCAAACGCCCCGCCTGAAACAACATCTCCGATCCGTTCGCTGACCAAAGACTTTCCAACCTTGCTATCAAGTTAGGTGTTGAATAGCGTGAAGTCCCGCAGCAGCCTATGCCGGTTGAGCAGGGAATGGATGGCACAAAGCCGCTGCTGTTTCAGAACTCGTTTAGGGCCGAACTCATCTTGCCGCTGCTCGATGACCGTTCGGTAGGTAGATTGCCGACGCTGGAGGACAGGATGGCCGCGGAGGTTGGCCGCAGGCACAGCGCTACCACGATCTGCTCAAGCGTATCTTCCAGCGCGTCTCTGAAGCTTTCAGTACCTCCCTGGGCTCCCTGTCCGGCCAGCATATTAAGGAACATAAAGCAGGCGGTTAGCAATCGACGCTGAGCCGCCGGTTCGGATAGAAAGTCCAACTGAGCGCGCAGCAATACAAGAGTGCGCTCAAGATTGGGCGGAAGCTCCGCGCCAAAATCGCCAAACGCCTCGCGGGAATTTCGAAGCAGGAACTGTGAGAGAAACAGGGCATAACTATGCGATCCATCGGGATCGTCGAGCAGCAGCTGCGGAAGGAACACGATTTCAGCTAAAGCACGGACATCAGAGAGACGGTCTCTTCGTCCGGCTTCTGACAGCATCTCCGCTCGGTGCTTTTCCATTTGCCACATCCGAGCCGAGAAGATTGCCTCGACGAGTCCATCCCGCGTTCCGAAATGGTACTGAACCGCATTGTGATTTCGCTGACCTGCGGCGTTAGCGATCTCGCGTAGGGAAGCACCGTCAATCCCGCTCCGAGCAAATAGCGCCTCCGCCGCTCGGATCAACCTTGCACGGCCCTCCTTCATATCTTCGATCGAACGACGAACCCGGATAGGCATCACAATCTCCTCTCTGCGGCCCTTTCGGGCAAGCAGCCGATCGATGCCAGCATTTCCTCCTTGACGGGGCCAATGAGGGGGAGCAAATTACGCCATATGGCATAAAAACGGCTGGAGAGATGAGATGGCGATGCAGACCGGTTTGATATTTCATCCATATATGCGTCCGGGACGAACTGCTCGCCAGACATTCGAGTGGGGCGTGCAGAGCTCAATCGCCTGTGACAAAGCAGGCTTTGATTCGATGATGATCTCTGAGCACGCGTCTCAGATCTGGGAGAATATCCCAAATCCGGAACTCATCATTGCCGCAGCGGCGCTGCAGACCAGCCGCATCAAATTTGCGCCCATGGCGCACATTCTTCCGCACCATAATCCGACAAAGTTGGCGATGATGGTCGGCTGGCTGTCGCAAATCCTGGAAGGCCGTTACTTCATGGGGATCGGCGCTGGTGCATATCCATTAGCGTCTTACATGCACGGCATTCGCGGTGACGATCAGAAGACCGAGCACCTGAACGAGATGGTACGCGAGTCGCTGACGATCATGGAAAAGATCTGGGCTCGCGAGCCGTTCTTTTACGAGGGCAAATACTGGAACGCGGGCTTTCCCGAGGAGGAAGTGGCACTGACGGAGGAAGACGAGCAGCATAAATTGGCTGACTACTCCCCATGGGGCGGGGCGTTCCCTGAATTCGCTGTAACCGGGTTCAGCCCGAACTCGCCCTCGATGAAGCTTGCGGGTGAGAAAAACTTCAAGCCTGTGTCGATCTTTTCCGGCGAGGAGGCACTCAGGCGTCACTGGGAAATCTATTCGGAGGCCAACATCAAGGCCGGGTTCACGCCGGATCGGCAGCGCCACGCCGTTTCACAGACTGTCTTTGTCGGCGATACCGATGCAGAAGCGAAGCGCGGAGTGATGGAAGGACCGATCGGTTATTGTTTCAACAAATATCTGATACCGATCTGGCGACGGTTCGGCATGATGGATGGTTTCGCGAGGGACGCCGGGATTGATCCGCTGGCGGCGGATTTGGAATTCCTGGTCGATCATGTGTTCGTCGTGGGCTCACCCGATACGGTGGTAGAGAAGATCAGCGCCCTGTTCGAGAAGGTTGGCGGTTGGGGCACTCTTCAAATCGAAGCACATGACTATTATGATGATCCGGCCCCGTGGTTCCACTCGCTTGAACTGGCAGCAAAAGAGGTCGCCCCTCGGATTAGCTTGCCTACACAGGCTGCAACGCCAGAGGCCGTTGCGGCCGAGTAAGTTAATTCGACGCAGCGAATGGAAGGGCAGGCGCTCGCGTCTGCCCTTCGCAAGAGGCGCACCTTACCATTGCCAAGCTGCGGCCACTGAAGGAGCGCGCATAGCGCTATGATCGGCGACGACCGACTTGGCTATTATTGATAGTCTGAAAGATAGCTCAGCGCTGGCGAAGCAACTCGGGTGGCTCTCGGTGAGAGCAGTCGTGCGCAGGATCGTATCAGTATCCGCGACGCCAGCGGTTAAAGACCTTATGTGGAGAGATGACGGGTTCTGGCCGAAGAACTAAGGGATTAGAGGATCCCAATTCTGCTGTACCCCAGTGGCCGTATTTTCGCCATCCCCCAGCCCACCGGCAGCGCCTGCCGCACTATTCAAGTGAAGCTGTAGCGCTTTGACAAACGCCTTGAGCCGGAGCAATCCGATGAAATCGAGCATCAGAGGTAAGGCGACGCGAAGCATCTGCGCTGCCTGCTCGGCCGTGACAGGGACACGGTTGTTTCCCAGGAACGTCGCCACCTCGTGTTTCGCGATGAATTCGGCTGCCTGCTTGTAGAAGGCGATGTTTTCGGGAGGGAAACCCGCTTCTTCGACGAAGCCGGCTGCGCGAATACTGCTCCAGATGTCGACAAGGCGGGCGTCCGTCAGACTGAGGAACTGACGATCGTTCTGCTCATCAATCGATAACAGCCCGATAGATTGAAAGGCGATGGCATCCCGCCGCGCGCTTGGCACGCGTTCCTCCAGAATCGCTATGTCGACGGGCGGGGCCCGGTCCAAACCAAATTGACCGGCGATCAGCTGGTCGAGGTCGACGTAGGAGGGGCGGGTGGCGCCGCGTTGGAATCCGCCCCCGTCAAGCGCCGCCTTGATCTCTTTCAACGTCATGCGGGACGATGTCTGCAGCTCGCGCACCGCCGCGATGCCGCTCACATGCGCCTCGCCATATTCGGCGCGGTTGCGGCCAAGCCGCTTCGGTTCGGGAAGCACGCCTGCGCGAAGCATGATCCGGATCACTTCTCGACTGACGCCGGTCCGGTGCTCCAGCTCGCGCATCCTCATGACCGACCCCTAACTCTATCAACGCGCGCGTTGAAAAGTGCTTGTGCGTGGTTTCTGATGCGTGTAGCTTACACGCACAAAGATCGGCCATGCAATTGGCGGCAAGGAGAGTGGATCGTGGCAACCGTTCCTGATCATGTGGCCCCTCCGATCACGCGCGCGCGTGCGCCAAAGCCTGCGAATGTCCCGGACGATCGGGTCTTCGACATCGACATGTATCAGCTCGACGGGATCGACGAAGGCTACCATGAAGCATGGAAGCGCATCCAGAAACCGGGCGTTCCGGACCTGATCTGGACGCCGCTGACCGGCGGGCATTGGATTGCGACCAATGGCGACACCGTGCGTGAGATCTACAGCGATCCCTCACGCTTCTCGAGCGAAGTCATCTTTCTGCCAAAGGAGGCGGGCGAACTATACAGCATGGTACCAACGCGGATGGACCCACCGGAACACACGCCGTATCGTGCGGTGCTGGATAAGGGACTTAATCTTGCGCAGATGCGAACAGTGGAAGCTAAGGTAAGAGATGCTGCGATCGATCTAATCGAAGGCTTCGTCAAGGCTGGAAAATGTGACTTCTCGGCCGATTACGCCAATCTGTTTCCCGTGCGGGTCTTTATGGCGCTTGCCGACCTTCCGATGGAGGACGCGCCTAAGCTTGGTCAGCTCGCCAAGATGATGACCCGGCCGGAGGGAAACTCTCCCGAAGAAATGGCCGCCGCTCTAGACGCCGGAAATCGGGGCCTGAATGATTATGTCGAACCTATCATCGCGGCGCGGCGCGGCGGAGAAGGGACGGACCTTATCTCCCTGATGATCAACAGTACAGTCAACGGGGCAGAGATCCCGCACGACAAGCTACTTGGCATGGTAGCGCTGCTGCTGCTCGCCGGGCTCGACACGGTGGTAAACTTTCTCAGTTTCATGATGATCTACTTAGCGCGGCATCCGGAACTCGTAGCAGAATTGCGAGCAGACAAGGTGAAGCTCATGCGCAGCGCCGAAGAGATGTTCCGGCGCTTTCCAGTGGTCTCAGAAGCCCGAATGGTGGCGAAGGACCAGGAGTATCGCGGTGTCCAGCTGAAGGCCGGAGACATGATCCTTCTGCCTACTGCGCTACACGGGCTGGACGATACGCAGAACCCCGATCCATGGCGCGTCAATCCCGAACGGCGGGGCATGTCGCACACGACGTTTGGTGGTGGGCCGCATCGCTGCGCAGGCATGCACCTGGCGCGTCTCGAGGTGATCGTGACGCTCGAGGAATGGCTGAAGCGCATTCCCGAATTCAGCTTGGCCCCAGACGCGCGGCCGATCTACCATTCCGGGATCGTCGCCGCCGTTGATGACGTGGCCTTGGTCTGGCCGGTGGCGGCCTGAACCAAAGGCGGATTTCACTGTGATTGTGCGGTAAGGGCGAGAGCCTATTCCTGAAGACTTATATCGGTCTGTCTGTCATCAAGATCATCCGGGACGCTCGCGTCGACAAACTTATGGCACCCTGCGGCAGATTCTGTGCCTGCGCTCCCCGCCACATCTATGTAAAGGCCCGCTCTTCCGAACGTATGCTGGGGATGTCGCTCAACGAGAACGACCTGCTCGTCAGTTCGACCGATCGAATGGGGCCTTTTCGACTCTCATGCTACACCCCCTTCTCGGGAGAACCGGAAGACTCACCGTGGTCATCCCGTCCGACAATTGACCTCAGGAAGGTGCGGAACTCGCGATCAGGGGGCGCTTGGTGACCACCGTCAGTCCGAAGCCCTCGAGCGCCGTCATCTTTCCCGGACTGGACGTCAGCAGGATCATCTGCCCAACGCCCTGATCAAGGAGGATTTGCGCGCCTATTCCGTAGTCGCGGTAGCCGTGCGTGTCGGCATAGACTTTGCGGTTGCCCTTTACGCGCTCGGAGATCGACGTCGGGTTCGGATCGGAGACGAAGACGGCGATGGCCGGACCGTCGAAATCGGCAAGTTCGCGCAGGGCGATGGGAACATAGTCGCGGTGGGCGGCACGCCAACCCAGGACGTCGGCGGTCAGGTCGAACTGATGGACACGGACCAGCGTCGGAACCTCCGGCCGGGGAGTGCCGCGGACGAGGGCGACATGCTCGCCGCCGTCGATTGTGTTGCGATAGACGGCAATACGGAAATTGCCGTGCCAGCTGTCGAACGGGGCTTCCACGACCCGTTCGACGAGCGATTCCGAGCGACGTCGATACTCGATCAGGTCGGCGATCGTGCCGATCTTCAAGCCATGCTCCCTCGCGAAAACGATAAGTTCGGGCAGCCGGCTCATGCTGCCATCGTCGTTCATGATCTCGCAGATGACCCCGGCGGGGATAAGTCCGGCGAGGCGCGAGATGTCAACCGCGGCCTCGGTGTGGCCTGCCCTGACTAGCACCCCGCCGTCCCTAGCAGTGAGCGGGAACACGTGGCCCGGCGACACGATATCGCGCGCCTCCTTCGTCTGATCAACCGCGACGGCGATGGTATGGGCGCGATCCTGCGCAGAGATGCCCGTGGTTACGCCCTCACGCGCTTCGATCGAGACCGTAAAAGCGGTACCGTGCCCGCTCTGGTTGCGCGGCACCATCGGGCTGAGATCGAGCTGTAGAGCGCGCTCACTGGTCATCGCGAGGCAGATGAGGCCGCGCGCATGCTTAGCCATGAAATTGATGACCCGCGGCGTGGCGAACTGCGCGGGAATGATGACATCGCCCTCATTCTCTCGATCCGGGGCGTCGACGAGAATATAGGGCAGACCGTTCCGAGCGTCGTCGATAATAGCTTCAATGGGGCTAATGCCCTCGGGCTGCTTCACCCTATCCTCCTAGCTGTTGACCAACAATAAGGCGAGCGGGTGCTCCACACCCGCGTCGCGCAAGTCGCGAACATCCGGCACATGCCGTTGGGGCGATAATCGTGCTGCGCTCGACCAGACAGCAATGATCGCTGAGGCTCGCGCGGCAGATCTCGATCCAGAGCGGCGGGCCTGCCTGATCTGGAACCACGATGCTGTAGGTTGTGGAACCGATATCTTTGCGACGCGGGATATTGCCCATCGCCGCAGATCACTGAGATGCGTACAGTTGAAGATGGTCGGCAGTCGCTTGGCGACCTCCCCATTAGACAGCACGAGCGGCAGGCTGACCACCGGCTCAGGACCCCCCGTGACGCTGTCGAAGGCGATTGTAGGACCTCGCTCGATCCCCGCGGATATGTTGGTGATCCGGATTCCATCATGGTGGAAAAGGAGCCACATTGCGTCGTGCATATCGTGAGCGGGGGCGGTGCAGTCTGCTCCCCCGCCGCGGTCCGGATCCGCCGCCGATAACTGCCGCTCTCAAACCCATCGTTGAGATCGAAATGCGATACAGTCACTGAAGCCCTCTCATCATGAGAGCATATCTCACCAATGCATACGCATCAACGCGCACGTTGACATATTGAGTTTGTGTGCGGTCGGGTGCAGGGTTCCAACATGGCGACCGTGAGCAATATTTCCCGCCGGCGACAATCGGCGCAGGCCGACGGTAACGCAGATTACGTGGCGAAGCGCGCCGAGCTGCTGAAGATCGCTGCCTCGCTCTTCAAGGAACAGGGTTACCAAGCGACCAAGCTCGCCGACATAGCCAACGCGGCAGGCCTCGATCGAGCTACTGTCTATTACTACGTGGGCAGCAAGGAAGAGCTCTTTCAGGAAACGGTAGAGAGTGTTCTCGACGCCAACATCGCGGCCGCGCACGAGCTGATAGCCGATCCCAACTTGCGCGCGATTGACCGGCTGCGATTGATTTTCGTTGCACTTATGCAGAGCTACGAGGCGGAATATCCGGCGACTTTCGTTTACATCCAAGAACAGATGCACCAGGTCGAGACGTGGGAGACCGCTTGGGCGCAGGAAATTCTACGCAAGACCCGCGCCTTTGATCAGACCCTGCTCGGCTTTATCCGGTCGGCCATAGCGGACGGCGACTTGCGAGACGACATACCGCCGCGGCTGGTTGAGAATGCGCTCTTTGGAATGCTAAATTGGACCCACCGATGGTTCGTGCCGGGTCGAGGCATGACTGGGCAGGAGGTGGCCGAGGCCTTCTGGACGATCTTCACTAGTGGTATGATGAAAGCGCCAGCGGCCGACTGATCGCCTTATCTGCGTTCTCGAGGGGCGGCCGGTCAGCTCGAGAAAGTTTCGAGCATATGGTGAGTGTCTGAATATTCGCGCACACGCCGGATGTGCGCTCCCGCAACTTGGAACAGAAAGTGATACTGGTTGGCGTACACCCGGCCATCCTGCAATTCGGCGTACGACTCGGCCTCGCATGCGACGAGATCACCTTCCGCAATCATGGTGGATGGTGTTATACGGAGCGCGCCGGCGCGGTAGAGCGGCTTGACCGCCGTCAGCAGGTTGCCAAGCGTCTGCTTGTTGTTAGTGCCGGACATTCCCTCGATCCGACCCGCGACCCACCAGGTTGCATCATTGGTCAGGCCAGCGAGGATTGCCTCGACATCGCCGCTGGAGAAGGTTGCAAGGAAATCTGTAACAACCTGCTTCGGATCGATCATTCTTCCATGTCCTTTAGGCGATCGCGCAACGCACGCTTGTCGATTTTGGTGGCGGACATCGGCCAGTCGTCCTGTTCCATAAAATGTATAGCGCGTGGCACCTTGTAGTTTGCGATCCGACCGCGACAGTGTGCAATTAAATCGCCGGCCTCAGCCTCATAACCGTCGTAGAGTTCGATGAAGGCCACCGGCACCTCATCCAGCCGCGAATCGGGACGGCCGACCACTTCCGCCGTCTTGACGGCCGGGTGAGTGCACAGAAAGGCCTCGACCTCGATGGCGGCGACATTCTCGCCACCCACCTTCAGCATGTCCTTGCACCGCCCTCCGAAGACTAGCGATCCGCTCGCCAGCCGAGTGTATAGGTCGCCGGTCCTGAGCCAGCCATCAGCGGTGAGCGTTTCCGCCGTCTTTTCGGGCGCAGCCCAATAGCCTTCCATGACATTGTAGCCGCGCACCAAAATCTCGCCCAGCGTCCCGTCAGGAAGATCAACACCCGTCTCCGGGTCGACGATCCGGATCTCAACCCCGGGCGACGGCTTGCCCTGCGTGTTCGATCGCGAATTGAAATCCTCCTCTTCACCACACAAGGCGAAAATTCCGGCTGTCTCAGTCATTCCACAGGCCTGGATGACTTCGGTTTGCGGCAGGACGCGCTGAACCTCGTCAACTAGACTGGGGGGCGCGATGATAAACAAGTGACGCAGCGTTTCTAGGTGGGTGGGATCGAAAGCGGGGTGGCCGATCAGCCCTTGCGTGATCGCCGCAAACCAAGGCCAAGCTAAGGTGACGCCTTCGTCATACATGAGCTGAAGTGCGCGTCCGGGCTCGAAATAGGTATCGGTAAGAAACGTCCCGGCGACACCGACCGAACCGATGAACGGGGCGAGCGTGCCGATGTGAAAGAGTGGCCCGGCACCCCAGGTGACATCTCGTGAGCCAACCGAAAGCCGGAAACGCGCGCGTTCGACTGGTCCGCGCGTCACTGCTTCGTGGCTGAGCACACACCCCTTTGGCTGGGCGGTCGTCCCTGACGTATAAATGATGAGGGCTGGGTCCCTCACGCGGACCTTGCGTCTTTCGCGCTCAATGTCCGAGACTGGACAAGCATCAGCCAGCGCCTTGAATGCGGCGGCACCAATACTGCCCTCGGCTTCATCGCCACGCGCTAGAACCACCTGGCGGAGTGACTTTGGCGACCGCTCGGTGAGTGCCTCGTCAAGCAGAATTGAGAAGTCGACTGGGTCATCGGCGTGGCGGCTGGTGATCACGACGAACAGCCCGGCATTGTCGATGATATAGCCGATTTCCGCTGCCTTATGCCGAGCATTCATTGGGACCGCGACAGCCCCGAGAAGCGCGATACCAAAGAGGGTTTCCGCATATTCAATGCAATTCGGGATCAAGATGCCAACGTGATGCCCAGATCTGACGCCAAGGACCCGCAGCGAACGAGCGACGTTTATGGCGCCTTCCCTCAACGAGCGATACGAAGCGCGTTGGCCGGGCAGCACTAGAGCGTCGCGGTCTGGCTCGTTCGTTGCAGCTCGGACGAGCAGGTCCCCCAGCGTAACGACCTCGGCGATAATTGGCTGCAGCATCATTTCCTCTCTCCGCTCCTTCCAAGGAGCGCTGTTTTCGCACGTGTTATGAAAATCGAAACCCCACCAGTCAACACCGGAGTTGACAAGGCTCCCGGAACAGGATTGGATCAGGGTGACAATCACTGAACAGCGGACGCCCGCCACTCGGCAGTGGCGGCAACGGGACGGAGAGGCGATGAAATTTCACCTGATGCAGACCGGCGTCGTTGGGCGCCGGCATGAGATCGAACAGGGCATGGCGGGGCAACGGCCCGAGCTTTACCAGCGCTTCCTCGAGGAGGTGCGCGGCTATGTGCGCCTGGCCGACGATCTCGGCTTCTACGGCTACTGTCAGCCCGAGCATCATCTGCAGATCGAAGGATTCGAGGCGAACAACCATCCCGGCATGTTCAGCCTGTTTGTCGGGCAGAACTGCAAACGCATGCACGCCGGAATCATGGGTTATACCATGACCACGCATAATCCCGTGCGGGTGGCGGAGGAGATCGCAACTCTCGATCATATGCTGCAGGGCCGGCTATATTGTGGCTTCACCCGCGGTTACCATGCGCGCTGGGTCGACGCCTATGGCATTAAGGACGGGGTGGGCGCCACGACGCCCGACAACGTCAAAGCGCGCGACCAGCAGGACGCGCGGAACCGCTCGTTGTTCGAAGAAGGCGTGCGGGTCATCAAGAAGGCGTGGACCAACGACGTCTTCTCGCACAAGGGCGA
This sequence comes from Sphingomonas canaveralia, assembly GCF_047238125.1. Classification (NCBI taxonomy): domain Bacteria; kingdom Pseudomonadati; phylum Pseudomonadota; class Alphaproteobacteria; order Sphingomonadales; family Sphingomonadaceae; genus Sphingomonas; species Sphingomonas canaveralia. The sequence continues at coordinate 1,325,056 of NZ_JBDFMH010000001.1, read as the reverse complement.
CAATTGGCAGTTCCCGCCCGAGGGCGGATCCGGCGGCCACCCGGCATATGCCAAATATGGTAAGGGCCAGGACGAGAATGGCCGCGTGCAGCAGATCGGCATAGCGCCGCTGCCCTATCAACGGCCGCATCCGCCGGTCTATGGCGGCTTCGCCGCATCGGGCCGCACGATCGATTTCTGGGCGGAGGAGGGGGGCAAGCTCATCGTCCTGTCGGACAATCTCGATTTTTGTGAGAAACTAAACGAGCGCTACATCGCCACCGCCGCAAAGAACGACCGCACCGTGACTGGGGCTGAGGCTTCGGCGTGGGGCGGCTTCCTGATGCTTACGGACGACAAGGACCGCGCCGAGTACCTGATGAAAGAGCATATGTGGTTCTGGGACGAGTGGTTCATCCCGCTCGGCCAACGCCCCCCCAACGTATTGATTGGTTCGGCAGATGAGATCGCTGACCGCATCGGCGAAGCGCACGATCGGCTCGGCTTCAACGAACTCTTCTTGATGTTCGGGCAGGGCCATCTCGAGCCGGAAGCCAATAAGGAAGAACTCGATAAGTTCATTGATAAGGTGGCGCCGCGCTTCTCATCGAAGGACGAGAGCGGGACCTTTGTCTGAGCGGCTAACGATATAGATTAGGAGAGATGAGATGGCCATGCAGTGCGGCATCTTTATGACCCCATACAATCCGCCAAGCCGTACACCGCGTCAAGTCTTCGACTGGGCGCTGGACATTGCTAGGATCGCGGACGAGGCGGGCTACGCCGATTACATGATCGGCGAGCACTACACGCTCGGCTGGGAAAATATACCGCTTCCCGAAGCGATCATCGCGGCATGTGCACAGACCACGAAATCGATCCGGTTTGCGCCGATGGCTCATTTGCTACCCTATCATGATCCCGCGACGCTGGCGGTGCGGATCGGCTGGCTCAGCCAAGTGATGGAAGGGCGCTACTTCCTAGGGGTCGCGCCGGGCGGCCATCATACCGACGCAATCCTGCATGGCTACGAGAGTATCGGCGAACTGCCACCACGGCAGTTGGAGGCGCTGCACCTGATGGAACGGGTTTGGGAGCGCAAACCGTTTGTCGAGAAAGGCACTTGGTACCAGGCTGGGTTTCCGGGCAAGGATACGATGCCAGAATATGACGTGATCATTGCCAACAACAGCCCGTATGGCGGCCGCGATAAGTTAGAGATCGCCGTCACCGGCCTGTCTATGAACTCCTCGTCGATGCGCTTTGCAGGTGAGCGAGACTATTCGCCGATCTCCTTCTTCGGAGGCACGCCGCAGATGCGGGCGCATTGGGACACCTGGGCCGCGTCAATGGAAGCGAAGGGCCGGGTCGCGGAGCGAAGCCGCTACCGAGTTTGTCGCGACGTGTTCATCGCTGACACCGACGCTGAGGCTAAAAGACTGTTCCTTAAAAGCGGTCTGATGCAGACATGGAAGCACTATTTGAAGGAAATTTACGTCAAATTTGGCCTATTTAATGGTATCATTCAGGATTCAGGCAAGGACATCACGCCCGATCAGATCGACGAGGACTTCCTGGCCGAGCATGTCGTGTTATGCGGATCACCCGAGACCGCAATCGAGAAGCTTGAGGCGTTGGCCGACAAAGTCGGGGGCTGGGGGCAGATCGTCTACAATCAGCATGACAGTCTCGACGATCCCAAACCGTGGGAGGAGTCGCTGCGCCGGCTGGCCACCGAAGTCTGCCCGAAGGTGCGCATGCCTGGCGTCCAAGCTGTAGCCGCCTGAGGAGAGACATATGCGAGCGACGTCGCGCGCAAGCGACGCGCCCAAACAGGAAGGAGAAGAATAATGGCCACCGGTCGCGCAACCGTCCTTGTCGAGCCGAACCGGCTTGAGACGTGGGATGTTCCGATCGCGGATCCGCTGCCGGGCGGTGCGCTCGTTCGTATCATTGTGGGGGGCGTTTGCGGCAGCGACGTGCATATCACCACTGGTGAGGCCGGTGTGATGCCGTTCCCGATCATCCTGGGACATGAAGGCATAGGCCGCGTCGAGAAGCTTGGCGGGGTGGACAAGGACTATGCCGGCGTGCCGGTAAAGCCGGGCGACCTGATCTATTGGTCGCCGATCGCCGCCTGCCATCGCTGTTACACTTGCAACGTGCTCGACGAGACGCCGTGCGAGAATTCGCAATTCTTCGAGCATGCCGAGAAACCGAACTGGGCTTGCTATGCGGACTATGCGTGCCTCCCACCCGGGCTCGCCTTCTTCAAGCTGCCGGACGGGGCCGATCCGCTGGCGTTGGCGGCGCTCGGCTGCGCACTGCCGACGGTGCTGCGCGGATTCGATCGCTGCGGTCCCGTACGAATGGGTGAGGCGGTGGTCGTGCAGGGTGCGGGCCCGGTCGGCCTGTCCGCGGTGCTAATCGCGGCGCAGGCAGGCGCGCGGGAGGTGATCGTCATTGACGGGTTCGACGATCGGCTGGCGACCGCGCGTTCGCTCGGCGCTACCGCGACCGTGTCGCTGAAGCATAGCGCCGAGGAACGCCGCCGGCAAATCTACGACTTCACCGGCCCGCAGGGTCCGTCGCTTGTCGTTGAGGCGGCAGGCGTGCTGCCGGCCTTCCCGGAAGGTGTGGACCTGACCGGCCCGCATGGCCGTTACGTCATTCTCGGCCTGTGGGGCGCCATCGGTACCCAGCCGATCTCGCCTCGAGATATGACGACTAAGAACCTCACGATAGCGGGAGCGACGTTTCCGAAGCCAAAGCATTATTACGAGGCCATGCAGCTCGCAGCGCGGCTGCAGGACCAAGTGCCGTTGGCCGCGCTCATTAGCCATCGTTTCGCGATCGAGGATGCGTCGAAGGCATTGGGCGCCGTGCATCGCGGTGAGGTGATCAAGGCGATCATCGATCCGGAATTGCAGCCGGCCTGATTCGAACGAGCGAGGAACGGCCGATGGGCAATCGCCTGGATGGTAAAGTGTGCATCGTGACCGGCGCAGGTAGCGGCATGGGCCGTGCATGCGCAATCGAGATGGCGGTGCAGGGGGGGCGTGTCGTCATTGCGGATATCAACGAGAAGGAAGCCGAGGAGACGAGACGACTGGTGAACGAATCGGGCGGGGAAGGTGCGATCCACGTCGCCGATCTGCGCCTTAAGGACGATATCCAACGAATGATTGACTTCGCCGTCGAGCGGTTCGGCGGGCTGGACGTGCTACACAATAATGCGGCTGTTCATGAGACCGATCTGACCCCGGCGACATCGATCGAGGATCTGCCGGACGATGTCTGGGATATGGTCTACGAGGTCAACCTCAAAGCGATCTGGCTTGCCATCAAATATGCGGTGCCGCATCTGCGCTCGTCGAAGCGCGGGCCGGCGATCGTAAACGTCGCATCGACCGGCTCATTCGTCTCCTATCCGCAGGCGGGAGCTTATTGTGCCACAAAGGGCGGCGTACTGATGCTGACCAAGGCGGCAGCCGTCGATCTGGCCAAACATGGCATTCGCTGCAACTGCTACTGCCCCGGAGCGATCGACACGCCGATGGTGCAGAAATATTATGAGGCAGCGCCCGATAAAACTGCAATCATGTCGGTGCTGACAGGATCACACCTCATTCCGCGGCTGGGGCGGCCGGACGAAATCGCCAAGCTCGCCTGCTTCCTAGCTTCCGATGACAGCTCGTTTATTACCGGAGCCGCCTACGTTATTGACGGTGGTACGCTCGCATGGCGCGGGGTCAACGCCTAGCGGGTACCGCGGTGTGGCGGGGCGGCGGCCGCGAGATCGAGGGTCTCGAGGATCGCTGCGCGACCGGCACCTAGGCTCAGCGCGTTCCGTAGGTGCAATCTGAAGCCGGGCAGGAAGCGGTGGGTCGGCGTGGCGTCACTCGCCAGCGCGATCAGCTCCTTGCACCGGGCGCGGATCGTGCCGCTCTTCCAAGGGACAGCGCAATAGTCGAAAAAGGCGACGAACTGGTCGGGTGAGAGGCGCAGCATGGCGTCGAGGAAGCCCGGCAGCTCGGTCTCGAAACCAGCCCAGAACGGGTCGCCGCCAACATGCCTGTCCCAGAGGGCCTGCCGGTCTTTATCGAGCGGGGCATCATCGATCGCTCCGGCGGCGCGTGCGCGGGCTGCGAGCGGCGCGAAGCTCATCATCAACGAATGGACACCAAGGCCCGAAACTAGCGAGATGGCCTCTTGAACTTGCTCGATCGTGGCGCCCGAGGCCAATGCAGCATCGATCGCCATTTCCAGCGCATCGCGGTCGAGAGATGTGACTGCCGCTGTGACGCCCAGGCCGATCAGTGCAGCCCATTCGACAGGGAGAGGCTCGCCGCCCGGTGCATCACCAAGCAGCCCCATCGCGATTTGGCGCAGGTCCTCGAGGCTGACGACCGACTGCGGACTGATGCTCTGGTTCAAAGGACTACTCCATGGGCAGTGTTGCAAGCCAGCACATGGGGTCTACATCGCGGGAGAAACGAACACAAAAGAGTGTGTGGCCCAAAAGCAACTCGCGCGAGAGCGGCATGCCGCCGGCGACGAGAGCTGTCAACTTTCATGTTGACTAGGAACCATTTTGTAATCAACCTTCGCGTTGACAGGCCAGGTCAGTGCGTGGCCGATCCATGCCGGACAAAGAGCCGGCGGGTTCTCACGGGAGAGGGAGAAAGTAATGAAGACGCCCCGTATCGGTTTGATCCGACTTGTGTTCCTGACTGGTGCCGCCGCCCTTCCGATGATGACCGCTACGGCGATGGCCCAGTCCTCAGCGGCACCGGAAACGCCGCTCCCGGCCAATTCGGCAGCCGGGGATGCGGCACCGGACAGTGCCGCTTCCGCTGCCGCAACGCCTGCGCAGACGGCGCCGGCCCAGACCGGAGCCGGCAATCCCGACGGTGATATCGTCGTTACCGCGCAGCGCCGCGAAGAGCGGCTGTCGCGTGTGCCAGTATCGGTGTCTGCCTTTAGTGCCGAGGCACTGCAGACAAAGGTCATTCAGAGCGAGCAGGATGTGGGAACGCTGGTTCCCGGCCTTCAAGTGAAAAATGGCCAGACTTCCAACCAGCTGAGCTTCAGCCTTCGTGGTCAGACGCTGGATCCCTTCTCGGGAACCAGCCCGGCAGTGCTGACCTACCTAAACGAAGCGCCTTATCTTCCCTACAATACTGCCACAAGCTTCTTCGATCTCGCGTCGGTGCAGGTGCTGAAGGGGCCGCAGGGAACGCTGTTCGGCCGCAACGCGACCGGCGGCGCCGTGCTCTATACCACGCCAACGCCCGGCAACGAGATCGGTGGCAACCTTCTGGTCCGTGCCGGCCAGCGCAATTCGGTCCAAGTGCAGGGCGCGATCGACCTTCCTGTCATTAAGGATCTCCTGCTGGTGCGTGTTGCCGGCGACTATACTAAGGAAGACGGCTTCATCCGTAATCTTTACACGGGCAACACGCTTGGCGATAAGGACAACGTATCCGGTCGCCTTACAGTGCTGTTCATGCCAACCGAAGGTATCAAGAACACTACTGTTGCCCAATACGCAAAGTTTCTCGGTACTGAGGGGCAGGGCAATCTGTTTAATTACTACACATCGCCAAACGCTGCGGGGCAGCAGTTCATAAATAATGGTCGCACGTCGATCCTAAACACGAATGGAACGCCGCTAACCTCGACGCTCGATACCGTTTATAATGTCTTCTCAGGCCTGCTGTTCAATCGTGATGGCAACAACTTGGGCGACAGCAATCTGACCCCGGGGCCGGCGATCGGGCCCGGACGCTTTCCAGGCGGTGTAGCCGGTTACGCCGCTTTTTCGCGCGCGAACCCGTACGATATTTATCTCGAGTTCGATCTGCCGCACCGGTCCGAGTTGACGTTCATTTCTAATACGACCGAGTTCGACATTTCAGAAGCGCTGCTGATCAAGAATATTTTCAGTTACACACGCAGCACCACCAAGTTGCCTGGCAACCTCGCCGGCGGCCCGTTCGGAGCGTTATGGCTCTACAATGACGTGGACAGCGTAACTAGCGCTCCGGGAGACGGCCCACCGGGAGGGCAGACCTTCCGGGCGACCACCTTCAGCAATGAGCTTCAGGCGCAAGGTGACCTGCTTGATGGCAATCTCCATTATACCGTTGGCGGGTTTTACACCTCATTCAAGCATTTCGATAACATTCCGGTCCACGTCGGAGCGGAGATCGATCCGAATGCGGGTGCAGCCGCGGCATTCGGTCTGCCGGCTGATATTTCATACACTTACAATTCCAAGAACTACTCGACTGCAGTATTCGGTCAGTTCGACTACAAACTCACAGATCGACTGACCTTCACTGCTGGCGGACGTTATACCTGGGAGAAGGTACGGCTCTCACAGGCGCCTGGCAGCATTTTCGCGCTCTCCGGTGTTCAGCCAGTAGGTGTTGAGCAGCGACGTAGCCTTTCAGATCCATCTTGGACGTTCAACCTGCGCTTCCAGGCCGACGAGCGGAATATGTTCTACGTTGCGCAGCGTGGAAGCTTTCGTTCCGGTAATTTCAACGGCACGGTTCTGCCGCTGAATGACGCAAACTTTTTCAAGAACGAAACCACCAAGGACTACGAGATTGGCTACAAATATAGCGGGCGCGTCGCAGGGGCTCCGTTCCGCTTCAGTATCGCGGCTTATCAGCAGGACGTAAAGAACGCCCAGCATGCCGTGTACGCCGTGGTTGGCGGAAATCCGGCAGGCTTCACGCTGAATGTGCCGGAGGCGCGTACTCGCGGCGTCGAAGTCGAAGCGTCGGTATCACCGGCACGCGGTTTCGACTTCTCCATTACGGGTGCCTACACTGACGCGAAGTATACGGATGGCGTTGTCGACATCGCACGCCTGACCGGCGTACCGGGGTCAACGATCCTGTTTGACTCCTATCCCGATACGCCAAAGTTCGCGGGTACCTTCTCTGCCGACTTCACCCTGCCGATCAGCGAGGATGTCGGTCGCGTTGTATTGCACGGCGACGTCTACATGCAGTCCGACTTCTTTTTCTCCAACAATAACGGCTCGGTGACGCCGGGCACCGAGCTGGACGGTTACACGAACACCAATTTGCGGCTCAGCTGGAACGATATTTTCCAGTCCAACTTTTCTGCCGCCATCTACGCTAAGAACGTCTTTGACAATCTCTACTATGTGTCGGGTTACGCGCTCGGAGCGGCGGGCGGCTACAACACCGCCTACCCCGGTCAACCACGCACCGTGATGGGCGAGATCTCGTTCAAGTTCTGATGTGGCCGCGTAGCTCCCGCCCTGGGGCGGGAGCGATGATCAAAGGAGTGAGATTGTGGGCCGCTTGGACGGTAAGGTAGCCATCATCACGGGAGCGGCACGCGGTATGGGAGCGTCGCACGCTCGGCGCTTCATCGCCGAGGGCGCTCGGGTCATACTGACCGATCAGGCGGAGGCTCTGGGCCGTTCGGTCGCCGACGCCCTCGGCGAGCGCGCTATGTTTCTAGTACATGACGTGACCAGCGCCGGTGACTGGACCCGCGTCGTGGGCGAGGTCGAGCAGGCGTTCGGGCCGGTCTCCATCCTAGTCAACAATGCCGGCGTCCTCGGGCCGATCGCGCGGACCGAGGAGCTCGACGAGGACGACTATCTGAAGGTCTGTGCGATCAATCAGCATTCGGTCTTTCTCGGGATGCGCGCCGTCCTTCCGTCGATGATGCGTGCCGGCGGTGGCTCAATCGTAAACATCTCGTCGATCGCTGGCATGGCGGCGAACTACGGCTTTCCCAGCCTCGCTTATGTAGCAAGCAAGTTCGCCGTGCGCGGAATGACCAAGGCAACAGCGGTTGAATATGGAAAGCACAAAATCCGAGTGAACTCCGTCCATCCGGGTTTCATCATGACCCCGATGATGGTGGAAGCGACCGACGAGGGCGGGGGCGACGCTCTGTCCATGATCCCACTTGGGCGCATCGCGGAGCCGGATGAGGTATCGCAACTCGTGCTGTTTTTAGCGTCCGATGAGGCGTCGTACATCACGGGTGCTGAGCACCTCGTCGACGCCGGCATGTTGGCCCAGTGAGCGACGACTAACACTTGACGATAGGGGTACTTGCATGACCGAAACGGAACAGCTTGTCGAACAGCAAGCAATCGAGCGAATGATGTTCGACTATTCCTATCACCTTGATATGAACCATCCCGACGAACTGGCCGCGTTGTTTGTCGAAGATTGTGAGGTCAGCTACGCACCCAATTTCGGTGCAACCGGGATGACGGATTACAAGAAAACTCTCGAGGGTATCGGTACCTATTTTAGGGGCACTAGCCATCACAATTCTAACGTGGTGGTCGATTTCGTGAGCGATACCGAGGCGAATGTTCGCTCGATCGTGCTTGCCATCCACCGATACGCAAAGGAGCGGCCCGACGGAATTCTCTACGGCCAGTATTTCGACGTCGTGGTCAAGCGGAATGGCCAATGGCGCTTCAAGCGGCGAGAGCTGCGAACCACGATGAGCACCGATTATCATGTGCGAGCATCGAACTCGATAGGGCGAGCTGAGTAATCGCATGCCCACCGCCTATGAGACGATCCGCCTAGAGCACGAGGCAGCGATTAGCTGGATTGTGCTCAATCGGCCCGAGGCTGCTAATGCTCTGTCGCCAACGCTGTTGGAGGAGTTCGCCGACGCGCTTGGTGTACTTCGGACAGAGGGCGGGCCGGTCATCGCAATCCGGGGCGAGGGGCGGGGCTTCTCCTCAGGCATGGATCTCGGCAGCTATGGCAACGGCGACAGTGGTCCCGCTGACCCGATGGCTGATCGCGCGCGGCTCGAGGCGAATGTCATGCGCTGGCTGATGATGTGGGATCATCCAAAACCGGTAATTACTGCCGTGCATGGCTACTGCATGGCTGCCGCAGCGCAGATGTGTGTGTTCTCTGACATCACAGTCGTTGCTGATAACGCAAAGATTGGCCAGCCGACTATCCCGATTGGTGGCGGCTTTATCTCTCCCACCTGGGTATCGCTCGTCGGGCACAAGCGCGCGAAGGAATTTTCGTTCGTGCCCGGCAACTGGATCGACGGGGCGACCGCGGTCGCGTGGGGCTGGGCGAACCATGCCGTGCCGGCCGACACGCTGATCCCCTCCGTCCGCTCGCTGGCCGAGCGGATCGCGCGCACCCCGCCCGAGGTATTGAGGTTAAAGAAATTGTCGATCAACCGCGCAGCGGAAGCCGGCGGCTTCCGCCAAGCGCTTTCCGGCATCGCAGAGATCGACGCGCTCCTCCACCTCGCGCCCGCCGTACTGGAAATCCGTGCGCGGATGAAGGAACGCGGACTGAAGGCAGTGATCGCCGATTATAAAGTTTCGCCGACGACGCCGCTTCAAGCGGCGGACCAGGAGTAAGGAATGGCCGATATAGAATTCACGCGCGACGGTCATATCGCGCATGTCCGTCTCAACCGCCCGCTGGGCTTGAACGCTATCACGCAGGAGATGGACCAGCTGCTGCTGGATGCGTGGAACGAGATCAACGCCGATCCCGACATTTGGACGGTAATCCTGTCGGCCGCGGGCGAGAAGGGCTTTTGCATCGGTGCCGATGTATCCGACGGAGCCGAGCGCAAGACTCGGATGGCGCTGGCCGGCGGGCTGACTGGCATCGGCGGCCCGATGGTGACGCTGAAGAAGCCGATGATCGCCGCGGTGCAGGGCTTCTGCGTCGGCGGCGGCTTCGAGCTCGCAATGTGCGCGGATGTGATCGTCGCAGCCGACACGGCCCAGTTCGGCCTCCCCGAAACGAAGGTTGGCATCATCGGCGAGGCAGGCGTGGTCCACCGTGCCGTCCGCCAGCTTCCCTATCATATTGCCATGGGGATGATCCTGACTGGAGACCGAATTAAGGCGGACGCCGCCGCGCGCTACGGACTAGTGAACGAGGTCGTGCCATACGCGGAACTCGATGCTGCCGCGCGCAAGTGGGCCGACAAGATCAACGCCGCCTCTCCGCTCGCCAACCAGGCTGCCAAGGCGGCAGTGCTTGGGCGGCTGGGTTATCCGCTAGAAGTCGCTCTGATGACCCGGTTCGAGCCGATCGAGCAATATGCGGAAAGTGCAGATAAGCGCGAGGGAGAGCTGGCTGCGGGCGAGCGACGCAGACCGGTGTGGACTGGGAAATAGAGCGATGTCCGAGCACAGTTATCGCGTGATTGAGCTGGTAGGATCGTCGCCCGACAGTATCGACGAGGCGATCCGGACAGCAATCCGGCGGGCCAGTGCCACGCTACACAACCTGCGCTGGTTCGAGGTGGTCGAGACCCGCGGCCATGTCGAGGATGGTGAGATCAAACACTTCCAAGTCACACTGAGGATGGGGTTCACGCTGGACGCGCCTGCATAGATCGTCCGGTATCAAGCTGTCCGAGAGGAGCGGGTCATCGTGTCGGAAGCCGTCATTCATTCCAGGGTTGAGGCGTCGAAATACCGGCAGGTGCTAGGTCAGTATCCGACTGGCGTCTGCGTAATCACGTCGATGGTTGACGATGGACAGCCGATCGCCATGGTCGTCGGATCGTTCACCTCGGTATCGCTGGAGCCGCCGCTCGTCGCCTTCTTCCCTGATAAGGGTTCCAGTAGCTGGGCAAGGCTGCGCAACAGCGACAGCTTCTGCGTCAATATCCTTGCTTCCGGCCAGGAAGAGATCTGCCGCCGACTCGCTTCGAAGGATCCGGACAAGTTTATCGGGGTTCCGCACCGGCTGACTGCTGGTGGCAACCCATTGATCGACGGGGTGGTCGGCTGGATCGAGTGTAGTCGGGACGCCGTGCTGGATGCTGGCGACCATGACATGGTGATGGGGCGGGTGCTGGCACTGGAGATCGCCGATGGCGATCTGCCGCTGCTGTTCTTCCGCGGCGGTTATGGTCGATTCGCGCCCGCATCACTGGCAGCAGCGGACACGCATGGGTTGACGCTGGAGCAACTTCGCAACGTCGATCGCGCACGTCCGGCGATGGAGCAACTGGCCGCGGCGGTATCGGGGCAGTGTCTCGCCACCGTCCAGGTCGCCAGCGAACTGGCCGTAGCGGCGAGCGCGGGGGAGGCGCGTGGCCAGGCGGGGACCTCGCTCGTCGGGCAACGACTGCCCTTTGCCCCACCTACGGGCGCGGTTCACGCGGCCTGGCAGCAGGATACGGAGATCGATCGGTGGGCGGCGCACACGCCAGGATCGCGGGAGAGGTATGTCGCGGCGCTCAAACGGGTTCGCGCTCGCGGATACTCGATAGGGCTGCGCTCCGATGCGCAGCGCGCTCTCGCCGATCGGCTTCAGGGCTCGGCGCACGAGGCGACAAACAAGGCGGTCGATCTCGACGACCTCCTCCAGTATCTTACATTCGATCCCGCTGAACTGACCGCGGAAGTGCAGGACAGCATCAGGCTAGTTTCCGCCCCGGTATTCGATAAAAGCGGCAGAGTCGCAATGGTGCTCACCCTACACGGCTTCGCGAAGCCGACGTCCGGGATCAGCGCTTTGATCGACCGGCTGGTTTCCACCGCAGCTGCCGTCACTACAAACCTGCAGGGCCGACAGCCGAAAGACTGAGATCGACTTCGGCGGCGATCAGTCGCCTGCCCTCAAGCCAAGGAAGTGAAATAATGAGCTTCGAAAGCCGGCTCCGTAGGCTGGAAGATCGCGCTGAGCTAGACGATTTAGTAGTCCGCTACTTCTTGGCATCAGACAATGACGATCTGGACGGCGTGGGCGACAGTTTCGTACCCGACGCAACGTTTAGCACGTCTGGCGCGATCGCAGGCTCGGGCAGGGATGGGATTGTCGATTTTATTCGCGGCGCCCGGGCGCATATGGGGCTGACCGTCCACACGCCCAATTACACCCAGTTTAGTTTTATCGATGACAACCATGCGACCGGTCTAGTAGGTGCGCACCTAGAACTTGTGCTTGGCGGAGTCTCAGTCTTCGGCGCCGTTCGCTACCTCGATACGTACTGCCGCACTGAGGCTGGTTGGCGTATCGTCACAAGGGATATGCGAACCATCCATCTTGCTCCTTGGCTCGATGTTGGCGAGGTATTTGCGTCAGATACGCCGGTGCGGTGGCCCGGCGCGGAGCCCGCACCTTCTGACTTTCCGCGCTTGAGATCGTGACTCGAGGCGAGGAAAGGTCAAGCGCTTGTCGAGCAGAAGTCCCATTCCGTCGTGACCCCGTGGCAGTGCCCATGCTGTGATAGGCGCAAGTTTGCGTTTCGATCGGCAGACGCTTTATCAAATGGACGAGCGAAAATTAAAAGAGAACAGTTGCCGATGAAATCTGGAAGCCGGCACTCGGCTGCGTCACGTTCCAGAGGTGGAAGTCCGTCCAGTGTCCGAGGCCGGACCTCCCAGTTCTACGTAGTTGGCGTTTGGCCGATGGTGGCGGATGGAGGGGTCTAAGCATCAGCCTTCAAAATGAAAATCTGGGTGTGATGGCCGATCAGTTGCCACCCGCCAGATCAGCTCGGCTTCCGCGATGAGTCGGAAGCTGTCTTCGGCTCATAGGAACGGTTGATAAGACGCCTTTGGTAACGAGGTGGGAGCTTGTCGTTGATCTGATCGTAGAGCCTCTCTTCAGAGCGCCAAGCTTCCAGCCGAGATTCGCGCAGGCTTGATTCATCCTTAGTGGTCGCGCGGAACCGGTCCGCAGCGAATGTCACGCACTCTTGCTGCTCATCCCGGAACTGCAGCATTCGATCCCACTTCGCCTTCTCCTCCAGTGTCATGGGCCCCGCGTAGCGCACTTCGGCATTCCGCGGATCGATGACGATGTCATCTGGGTGGGGCAGGGGAGTGGGTTCGGGCAGGCCGCGGCGGCGCGCCTCCTCGATCGCCAGTGACCAGTCCTGCTTATATTGGCAAGCTTCTGCAAAATGATCGACGCGAAGCTTGCGATCCTCCTCCTCGATCCCACGAACCAGCTCGGCCATCGTCGCTTGTGCGAGTCGATTACCCTTCATCGCCGATACGCCCATTGCGCGAAATACGGCCTTGATCACCGGCAACTCGAGAACCTTGTCGCCTTCCCGAATGCTGATGGTGCGGTAGGCTTCTTCGAGAAGCATGCGGTTCGCAGGTTGGCTACCGAACTCGAGTCCCTGACCCGGCGGGACCTTGTTCCTTGCACCCCTGGGCCGACCGTTCGGATTCCCCGACTGGCCTTTCTTAAACCGGTGCTCTGCGGGAGGACGCCCGTATCCAACCGCGCTCTTATTGCCGTGCGGGTCCGCCACTACGCCGCCTCACCGTCCAGGATGATGCCCAGGCGGCTCTCCGCGACGTCCTCGAACACTGCGGCAGTGCCAGCCAGATATACACGCTTGCCCGTCACCGCTTCCCAGCGCCTTACAATCGTGTCGCAGTAGAGCGGGTCATATTCGATGAGCCGTGCTGCCCGCCCGGTTTTCTCGGCGGCAATCAGTGTCGAACCGGATCCGCCGAAACCGTCCAGGACAATCTCGCCGCGGCGTGAGCAGTCCCGGATCGCATCTGCAATCAGCGCGACCGGCTTGACGGTCGGGTGCATCGCCAGCTCTGCCGAGCGCTCGGCAGAGATCGAGCTGATCCCGGCATAGTCCCAGACGTTGGTGCGGTAGCGGCCCGTCTCCCCCAGCCCGAAGCTGTTGGTATGTTCGGCAGTGCCTTGCTTGAACACAAAGATCAGCTCGTGCTTGGAGCGGTAGAATGCGCCCATGCCGCCGTTGGTCTTGTTCCAGACCACCAGGTTCTTGAGCTCGGTAAAGGCGGTCTCGCCGGCGGCCAGCAGCTCGCTCATGTGGCGCCAGTCCATGCAGACGAAGGCGATGGCGCCGTCACGCATGACGCGGCCAAGATTACCTAGCGTCTCACTCAAGAAGGCCGTGAACTGCGACCGGCTCATCTCGCCGCTGGCAAATGCAAACTCGCGGTGCTTGACCGAACCCAGCCCGCAAACATTGCCGTCGATCGCGACATTGTACGGCGGGTCGGTGAATACGAGATCGGCGACTTGACCATCCATCAGGCGGTCCAGGTCGGCGGCGCTGCGGGTGTCGCCGCACAACAGACGGTGGCGACCAAGCTGCCATAGGTCGCCTGCGCGGGACACCGATGTGCTGCCGACCAATGGCACGGCGTCCTCCGCCATATGGCTGGCGTCCGGATCAGCTTCGCCGGCCTCGTCAAGGACCAGATCAATTTCGGCTAGGCTGAACCCGGTAAGCTCGGTGTCGAACTGAAGGTCGACCAGCGCCTGAAGCTCGATCGCCAGGATCTCCCGATCCCATCCGGCATTCAGCGCCAACTTGTTGTCGGCCAGCACATAGGCACGGCGTTCCGCGTCGGAGAGATGTGATAGCGCCAGCGTCGGCACCGTCTTATGACCCAGCAGCTTGGCCGCCTCAACGCGGCCATGCCCGGCAATAATCTCGGCATCATCCGAAACAAGCACCGGGTTCGTAAACCCGAACCGTTCGATCGAAGCCGCGATTTGACGAATCTGCTTCTTGGAATGGGTACGTGCGTTTCGCGCGTAGGGCCGCAGCGACGCAATGTCCCGCGCGACGAGTTTCAGCTCCCCCATATCACGATCTCCATGCATGGCCGGTGGCGTACAACTAGAATGAACGGTTGCATTCGTCAATAGCGTGCCTATGATCCTGGCTTCATCGATTGAACGAGACGCGTATGGGCTTCGCCCGCAAGCTGCACGACCTGCGGATCGCCAAGCGACTATCGCTTCAGGACGTGGCGAACGCCGTCGGCATCTCGAAGGCGCACGTGTGGAACCTCGAGAAGGGCATCACCGGCAACCCATCAATGGATTTGGTGGTGAAGCTCGCCGAGCTGTTTCGGGTTAGAGTTGCGGATCTCGTCGGTGAGAACCCCGAAGCCGCAGAGGAGCCAGCCGAAATGGTCGCGATGTTCCGCGATCTGAAGCAGCTCGACGACCGCGACCGCGACACGATCCGCATGCTGATGGAGCAGATGAAACGGCGGAAAGGCGATCAGGCTTGAGGGTAAGCCGGCTCGATCTCGATGGGTTGGGCTCTCCTCGTGCGATCGCGGCGCGCATTCACCAGATCCAGCACGATCTCCCGACAGCGGTACCGCTTGAAGACCTCTGCCGAACACTGGACATTGTCAGCATCGCCGAACTTGAGACTGGCGGGTTCGAGGCGGCGCTGGTCATGGACGTCAACAAGGCGGCGGGCGGCATTCTGGTCGCCGCCGGGCGGTCGCGGCAACGCCGCCGATATTCGATCGCGCACGAGCTTGGTCACTTTCTGATCCCGACGCACATGCCGGAACCAGGGGAGGGGTTCACATGCTCACTCGACGACCTCCACCGAGTTGATGCTAAGGAGCGCGACCGGCGCAAGCGCATCGAGGCGGAGGCAAATGGTTTTGCAGCAGCGCTACTCATGCCGCCGGCCAAGATACGGACCGGCTCGCAATCGCGAACCCCGGATCTCGGGGATATCGTCAGGCTCGCCCGCGAATTTGAAGTCAGCAAAGAAGCGATGGCGCGTGCGTACGTGGATGCTGAGCGGGAGGCCATCGCGGTTCTGGTGCTTCGGCATGGCAGTATCGAGCGCATCTACCGTGATCCCAACATTTTTCCCTGGATCGTCCCGCGCATAGGTCAGCGAGCGCCCGCCGGCTCGGCGGCGGGTGGACCAGCACCATTCCCCGGAGACCTGTCGCCGATCCATGAATGTGATGCCTCGGTGTGGTTCGGCGAGCGCGATGCGGGGCGCGTCGATCGACTGACTGAGCAGATGCTTGGGCAGCAAGATGGATACGCGATGCTGCTGCTCCACGCCGAGCTTCTCGATGACGATGGTGATGCCAAGGATTGCTCGTGGCGCTAGTCTGACCGCGCCGATTTCACTGCGCTGATCATGCGACGGCCGCGGTCGAGCTCGTCATTTAACGCTGAAACGAACTCCCTGATGCGGTACCTTCGGCGCCTGTTCTGGCGTTTCGAAATCCCTGTTCCGGACGTAGGGAAAGTGCGGCGTAAGCGTTTGATATTTTGAAAAGTTCGGGCACCAAACTGTTGGTCGAACGCCAAAGAAAGCACCTTTTCCCTGTATTCTCCATCTAACAGGGAATTCTGGCCGGGAGACTGGTTCGCTGCTGACTGCGTGGCGCACCACGTATCCCCATGCTCACGGTATTTCGTCGCCCGTCGCAGCCTTCACGATATTTTGCCCGCATTCCCGTGGCTTTGCACCCGCCAGCTCTTGCGTGAGAGGTCACGAGACTGCTCCTCAGCCGCCTCGAAACAGAAATGGCGCCCCGGTCTCGAAGCGCCATTTTGCAGACCTCTCAGATGAGGTGGGTCTCAGTGGGAGAGGAGCAGGCGATCTTGCTGATCCCACCAAAGTGGCAGGTCTGCATCGAGAAGCCGCCGCGCGGTGACGTGTGCAGGATGCTTGCCAGCCACGATCTGATCGGCCAGCTGCGGCGAGAGAAATGACAGCCGGATCAGCTTCGCCACGCGCTTACGGCACAGCCGATGCGCGCTGCAGAGCTGGGTGATGGTCAGGCCTGGGTTGGCGAGCAGCAGTTCGCGGGTCGAGCGAGCCTCGGCTAGCAGCCCGACCAGCTGATCATCGCGCCGGGTGGCGCTGCCTGATGCATCTGCCAGCACAAGCTTCACATCCTTGCCCCGCCGGATCCGGACGGCGGGGGCAATAATAGCGATGGGGAATGCGCTATCGCGCTCGGGCAGTCCCAGCGTTCTCAGCAGCGCTACCAAATCGATCACGACCTCGTCCTGCCGCACCGTGATGCTGATCACAAGCGACGCGACCAGCGACCGGCGGCCATGCGACGCGTTGCCGCTTGAGACTGTGACTTGATGAAAAGAAAAGGGAGGCGTTGGTCGAGCAGCAGTCCCATTCCCCCTAATTGCGTAATAGTGCCGTTACTGGGGGAAGTGCACGGCTGCGTTCCGATCGAAAGACGCTTGATCAAGGCGTCAGCGCCCGGTCTCAGCTCCCGCTGCGCCATTCGCGTTCAATGGCTATACTCTGGTCTCTCTAGCGATTGGACGCTTTGACCAACGGGGGGCAGTTCGCCAAGCCTTCAAGGAAATTTCCAATCGCACGATTGAATGCGACATTGTCGTCGCCGGCGATCATGTGGCCGGCATCGGCGACGTGGGCGTAGCGGGCGTGCGGGATCACTGAGGCAAGATGATCAATTTCGGCCTTGGTGACGATATCGCTGAGGCCGGCATGAACGAGCAGTGTCGGGATTTTGATTTGGGCCGCTGCCGCTTCAATACGGCCGGCCTCCGCCAAGCGGATCGCGTGCCGATCTTGTAAGAAGCGGGGATCCCAGTGCCAGTGGTAGCGCCCGTCCCGGAGGCGCAGGCTGCGCGCGAGCCCCTGCGCGCTGGGCGGACGGCGACGATCGGGATTGTAGGCAGCGATCGCCGCTGCGGCGTCGTCCAGCGAAGCGAAGCCATTCGGATTGCTGGACATGAAGGCCAGGATCCGGGTAACGCCGGTTAGATTGATACGCGGCGCGACATCGACGAGAGCAAGCCCGCTCCCCGCCCCACCGTCACCTTCGCCGAGGTGAAGCAGCGCCGCGATTCCGCCGAGCGAGGCCCCCACGATCACCGGCGGTTTGCCACCGGCTTCCGCGATGACGATGCCGAGATCGTCGGCAAAGGCCGAAAGGCTATAGTCGCCCGTCGGGCTCCAGTCGCTCTCGCCGTGGCCGCGCGCATCGAAGGCGATCGCGCGGCGACCGAGTGCGGCCGTCGCCGCGAGACTGTCTTTCCAGCTTCCCCGCGTTTGCCCACCACCGTGCACGAAGATGACGCGAGGCGCATCTCGATCGCCCAGGGCTTCCCCGGCCAGCCAGAGCCCGTCGCGTGTTCGAAATCGAATCGGTTCGGGTGTCATGCAGGCTCGACGATAGCCGCGATATCCTCGAGAATCAGCTCTGCGCCGCGCCAGCCAGTCGCCATCGCTGGGCCGTTTGTGTTGCCCGAGACTTGGGTCGGCAGCACCGAGATGTCGCAGACTCGCAGCCCCTCGACCCCGCGCACGCGTAGCCGAGGATCGACAACGCTATCGGCATCCGTTCCCATCCGGCATGTGCCGAGCGCGTGATAGGCGGGGCCGCTCATCCGGTTGTAGGCAGCCAGGATGTCGTCGTCGGTTTCCACCTCCCGCCCGGGCAGCATCTCCGTCTTGATATATTTGGCAATCGCGGGCTGGGCGAACAGCTTGCGCATGTAGCGCACCGTCGAGATCGCGACCGAGCGGTCATATTCATGGGTCAGATAATTGTGGACGATCCGCGGCGGGGCATCAGGATTGGCCGAGCGGATGGCGACGCTGCCGCGGCTTTCCGGTCGCAGGCCAAAGCCGAGGATTTGCGCGCCGGGTTCGTCCTCAAGCTTGATGCCTTTGTCGAATCCTTCCCAAGCCGCCATGTCCATCGACATCGGCCCGCAGACAAGCTGCGCATCGGGACGGTCGAGCCCCGGCTGGGTGCGCACGAACGCAGTGACGTCATAAGGGCTATGTGCCAGCAGGCCGGCATGGGTGAGCATGTAGCGGAGGCCATGCATCAGGATCCGCCAGCCCGAATAATGCTTGTTCTGACTATAATCCCCGCTCAACCGGTACTGAATTGTAAAGATCAGATGCTCCCGCATGTTCTCGCCGACTTGTGCCCGGTCTGCCACCAGTGGGATGCCATGCTCAGCAAGCAGAGCGGCGGGCCCGATGCCGGACAGCTGTAGCAGCTTTGGCGAAAGGATCGCGCCGGCGGCGAGTATCACCTCGCGGTCGGCTTGGTATCGCACGGGCTTGCCATCCGCGACGCCCTCGACGCCGACGGCACGCGTCCCTTCAAACAGCACGCGTTGGATCTCGGTCTCGGTAAGGATCGTCAGGTTTTTGCGGCGGCGCGCCGGATCAAGAAAAGCCTTTGCTGCGCTCCAGCGCCTGCCGGCACGCATTGTGCCGCTTATATAACCGATACCGTCCTGCGCCGGGCGGTTGGCGTCGTCGACATGCGGCACACCAAGCTCGCCGCCCGCCTCGATCAGCTTGTCCATTAGCAGCGAGCGATTCTTGGTGACGGTGATAGGCAGCGGGCCGCCCGCACCACGATGCTCGTTCGAGCCGAGTTCATGATCCTCCATTGCGCGGAAGATGCGCAGCATGTCGGTCCAGCCCCACCCTTGGAGGCCCAGGTCGCGCTCCCAATGCTCATAATCCTCGGGATGGCCGCGCTGATATTGCAATCCATTGATCGAGCTCGATCCGCCCAGCATTCGGCCGCGGATCCAAGTTTCCGACGCATTCTTGCCGCCAGGGCCAGGATCAGCTTCGTAGTAATAAGCGTGCTTGCGCGATGCTGCGATCTTGCCGAAGCCTTTCGGCATATGGATCATCGGGTGAGTGTCTGCCGGGCCGGCCTCGATCAGCAACACATTGTGACGGCCGTCCGCGCTGAGCTTGTTGGCGAGAACGCAGCCTGCTGACCCGCCACCAACGATCACGAAGTCGTAGGAATTCATCGTGTCCTGCCTCTCCAGATGCGGCCGCTCCAGCCTTCTTTACAGCAATCATATATCTGGTATGCCATTCCGCAAGAGCTGTCGCAGCAGATGCGTCAATCGGATTGGGAGCGGGTATCGGATGGCACCCCTGCAAGGGCTTCTGGTGCTCGATTTCAGCACGCTGCTGCCTGGACCACTAACTAGCCTGATGCTGGCCGAGGCGGGGGCCGACGTCGTTAAGATTGAGCGGCCCGGGAGCGGCGACGAGATGCGCAGCTACGTGCCCAAGATCGATGCCGACAGCGTCAACTTTCATATGCTCAATCGCGGTAAGCGCAGCCTAGCGATTGATTTGAAGGCCAGCGACGCCGTCGATCGCCTCGTGCCGTTGATCAAGCTAGCCGACATCGTGATCGAACAGTTCCGGCCGGGCGTGATGAAGCGGCTCGGGTTAGGAGCGGAAGCGCTGCAGGCCCTCAATCCACGGCTGATCTACTGTTCGATCACTGGCTGGGGTCAGACCGGCCCCAAGGCGAAGCGGGCCGCGCATGATCTGAATTACATGGCTGAGACTGGTCTGCTGGGATTGAGTGGGAGCGCAGATGGCGCGCCGGTGCTGCCGCCGATCCTGGCGGCTGACATTGCCGGCGGCACAATGCCTGCGGTTATCAATATCCTTTTGGCGCTGCGCGAGCGTGACAGGACTGGGCAGGGGGCAGTGCTCGATATCGCGATGGCCGATTCACTGTTTACCTTCGCTTACTGGGGGCTGGGCAACGGTTTTGCATGCGGAAGCTGGCCGCAGCGTGGCGCCGATCTCGTCACCGGCGGGACGCCGCGCTATCAAATCTATCGAACGGCCGATCTGCGCTATTTGGCGGCCGCCCCACTGGAAGACCGGTTCTGGGACGCGTTCTGCGATCTTATTGGCCTAGAGAGCGAGTGGCGTGACATGCGAGCGCCGGTGGCTGGAGCAATCGCTGCCGTGGCGGCTAGGATCGCGACAAGGACCGCTGATGAATGGCAGGTGGTCTTTGGCGATCGCGACGTCTGCTGCTCGCTCGTCAGCGATCTGGAGCAGGCGGTAGCGGATCCGCACGTCACAGCGCGCGGCCTGTTCGAACGGGACGTGGCTGGCGTAGGGCCGGCATTGCCGTTGCCGATCGATCCACGGTTTCGCGCTGTAGCAGCGCTCGACCGGGCACCCGCTCTCGGCGCTAAATCGGCTTCTGTAGCGCGGCGGACGCTTGACGATATTCTGAATGCTATATAGCAGATATACAAGTTGGAGGGATGTCATATGGCTTCGGTGATCGAACGCGCGCCTCAGCAGGCGCCGGACCCGGCCGCGCGCAAATCCGCGCTGCAGGACTATTTCGTTATCTCAGCCGACGGGCATGTGAACGAGCCCAATGACGTCTGGGCCGCGCGGGTTGAACCGCGCTTCCGCGATCGGTTGCCGCATGTGAAGGTGGATGAGAAGGGCCGTAAGTGGTTTGTCGCCGAGGGAATTCGCCCATCGATGATCCGCGAAGCTCCGCGTGACGAGTCCGTCGCGGTAGATAGCTTCATCGAGACGGTCGGTGAAAGCGGTGACCGGCCAAGCTTGGATCGTACCAAGGGCGCAATGTTTCAGAACCAGGGTGGTTTTACCGGCGATCGCTATCGCGACATGGATTATGACGGGGTCGATGCCGAGATCATCTTCCCGAACAAGGGGTTGACGAATTGGCAATCGCCGGACCCCGAGTTGAACGTCGCAATGTGCAATGCCTGGAACGACTGGGCTTTCGAGACCTTTGGTGGGCACAGCCGCAGCTTTCCGGCGGCCTGCGTGGCGCCGGCCGACATCCCGGCGGCAGTCGCCGAGATCGAACGCGCGGCGAGCCGCGGCTTCAAGTTCGTAATGATGCCGCCGCTGGTGAAGGGCTCGAGCTACAACCTGCCGCTATTTGACCCGATCTGGGATGCCCTGAGCGAGACTGGGTTGCCCGTGACCTTCCACGCGGGGACCGGCAAGGATCCGCGCACAGCCAGCGGCGATGGCGGAGCCATCATCAACTATGTCGTCCACGCGATGAATACGGTGTTGGAACCGACCGTGCAGCTGTGCAGCTCGGGCGTGTTCGATCGCTTCCCGAAGCTGAAGTTCGCCACGATCGAAGCCGGCGCCGGCTGGCTGCCCTATGCGCTGTGGGCGATGGACCATGGCCAGGATTGCTTCGCCTTCTGGGTTTCCCCGCAGCTGAAATACAAGCCGTCCGAATATTTTCGTATGCACGGCCATGCCAGCTTCGAGACCGATCCCGTTGGGATCGAGCTGCTCGACCGCATCGGCGTCGAAAATCTCCTATGGGGCAATGATTACCCCCATGTCGAAGGATCCTGGCCAAATAGCGAGCGCGCGATCCAGTCTTGGTCGAAGGACCTGACACGCGAGCAGACCGCCAAGATTGTCGGGCTCAATTCGGCGAAGCTGTTCAACATTCCCGTGCCTGCGCAATATTCCGACGCCGGGAACTGATCGGCCAATGGCGCGGATGGATGATCGCGGGGGGCCGCTGGCAGGAATCCGCGTGATCGAGCTTGGCACGATGATCGCCGGGCCGGTCGCCGCGACCCTGCTGGGCGATTTCGGAGCCGAGGTGATAAAGATCGAGCCGCCGAAGACCGGTGATCCGATCCGCCATTCTGGCCCGTTCGTGGGCGAGGAGAGCCTCTACTGGAATGTCGAAGGGCGGTCCAAGCGCTCGGTGACGATCGACCTGCGCAAGCCTGAGGGTCAGGCGTTGCTGCGGCGGTTGGCCGAGCACGCCGATGTACTGATCGAAAATTTCCGCCCAGGCACGATGAAGGGCTGGGGCATCGATTACGACGTGCTGAGGACGGTTAATCCGCGGCTGGTGATGCTCAGTATCTCCGGCTTCGGGCAGACCGGCCCCAATGCAGCGCGCCCGGCCTATGATCGCATCTCGCTGGCCTATGCGGGCTTCCTGAACATGACCGGCTATCCCGATCGCGCGCCTGTTCGACCGGGCACGGCGATGGCGGATTACCAGTCCGCGCTGTTTGGCGCCTATGCGATCATGATCGCGCTCTATTCGCGCGACGCGCGGGGCGGGGCGGGGCAGCAGATCGATCTGTCGCTATTCGAAGCGGTGTTCCGCTTCACCGACGTAATGATCACCGCCTATGACAAGCTCGGCATGGATCGCGAACGGCGCGGCAACAAGCACTTCGCGGCATCGCCCGGTGACCATTACAAGAGCGCGGACGACCGGTATATCGCGCTGACGATCGCGGCGAACAACGTGTTCTTGCGGCTCTGCGCCGCGATCGGCCGGCCGGATCTTGCCGTCGATCCGCGCTTCGAAAGCCATATCAGGCGCGTCGAACATTATGATGCGATCAACGACATCGTCGCCGATTGGATCAAGGCGCGCCCCGCTGCCGAGGCGATGGCGGCGTTCGAGGCGAACGGGGTGCCGCACAGCCTGATCTATTCGCCCGCCGACATTCTGAACGATCCGCATTACGCGGCGCGCGGCGCGATCGCGACGATCGCGCATCCGACCATCGGTGCGCTGAAGCTGCCCGCGATCCAGCCCCATTTCAGCACCGGCCCCGCGCCGGAGATGCGGCCCGCGCCGGCTCTGGGCGAGGATACCGACACGGTGCTCACCGAACTGCTGGCGCTGAGCCCGGAATCCCTGGCCGAACTGCGCGCTTCGGGCGTGGTATGATGGCGGCAACCCCCGCCGCTGCCCTGCCGGCCAAACAGTCGGCGGGCCTCGACCTGCTCGATGGCGTGGTCGTGATCGACCTCACCACCTCGATCGCCGGCCCCTATGCGGGGCAATTGCTGGGCGATCTGGGCGCGACCGTGATCAAGGTCGAGCGGCCTGGCGCCGGCGACGATTGCCGTGCCTGGGGGCCTCCCTTCCTCGACGATGTCTCGCTCTGGTTCCTGAGCGTGAACCGCAACAAGCAGGGCATTACGCTCGACATCGCCAGGCCCGAGGGGCGCGAACTGCTCGTCAGGCTGATCGCACAGGCGGATGTTCTGCTCGTCAACCTCGTCGCACGCGTCCAGCGCAAGCTGGGGATCGATGCGGCTACGCTCGCCGCGATCAATCCCGGCCTGATCCATGCCTCAATCACCGGGTTCGGACTGGACGGCGCGCGCGCCGACATGCCCTGCTACGACTTAATCGCCGAGGGCTATTCGGGCGTGATGGACATGACCGGCGAGCCGGATGGTCCCCCGCAGAAGATCGGCACGCCGGCGGCCGATCTGTTGGCGGGCGAGGACGCCGCGCTGGCGATCACCGCCGCGCTGTTCCGCAAGCAGCGATCCGGGCAGGGGGCCGCGATCGACATCTCGATGGTCGAGAGCATGACCCGTTTCATGGCGCCGCGGCTGCTGCCCTATCTCGGCTCGGGCGAGCCGACGCGCCGATCGGGTGGACGAGATAGCGTGATCGCGATCTACCAGGCGTTCGACACGGCGGACGAGCCCCTGACTCTGGGGCTTGGCAACGACGCGATCTGGCAGCGCTTCTGGACTGCGCTGGGCGCGCCCGATGCCGGCGCGGATTCCGCCCATGCCACGAATATCCTGCGTCGCAGTGATCGCCCCGCGCTGGTCGCGAAGATCGCCGAGCGGTTGAAGACTCGCGGGCGGGACGAATGGCTGGCAATCTTCGCTGAGGCCCGCGTGCCGGCGGGGCCGATCTACCGGCTCGACGAAATTGCGGGCGACGCTGGATTGCGTGCTCGGGGCTTTCTTTACGGCATCGATCGCGACGGCACCCGGCTTCCTCAGGTGGGGCTTGGGATCGCGGTCGATGGCTGCAGCGAGGGTTGCGACCGGCCGCCCCCCCGCCTCGGCGCGGATAACGACACCATCTACGGCGGGCGGATGGGGCTCTCGAAGGACGAGATCGCCCGGCTTGCCGCGGCATCAATCATATGAAGGGCAGTGCGATGGAGTTCACCGAGATCCAGTATGCCGAGGACGGCCCAATCGGCACGATCACGTTGAACCGGCCCGACGACGGCAACATGTTTACCGAGACGATGTGTCACGAGATTCGCGACTGCATCAACGCGATCCGACGCGAGACGCGGACGCGCGTGATCGTGCTCACCGGGGCCGGCGATCGATTCTTCTGCATCGGCGGCCGCAAGGCGGGGATGGAGGACACCCAGCTCTATGCCGGCGTGCTGCCGACGCTGGAAATGTACGAGAGCATCGATCGGCTACAGAAGCCGGTTGTCGCCAGTATCAACGGCTTCGCGGTCGGCGGCGGCAATGTGCTGCAGATGGTCTGCGACGTGACGATTGCCAAGGAAAGCGCGGTATTCCGCCAGGTCGGCCCAATGATGGGCAGCTTCGATGCCGGCTATGGCACTTGGTATCTCGAGGATCTGGTGGGCAAGAAGCGCGCCAAGGAAATCTGGTTCCGCAACCCGAAGATGACCGCCGCGCAGGCGGAGGCGATCGGCCTGATCAACAAGGTCGTGCCCGATGCCGACCTGGCCGAGGCGACCCGCGCCTATGCGCTGGAGATTGCGGAGCGCGGCAGTTTCGCGCTCGCCTCGATCAAGGCCGCGTTCAACGCGCGGCACGGCGGCGTCGGCGGCCTGTCGCGGATCTCGCACGATCTGCTGCTGCCCGGCTATCTGCGCACCAAGGAAGCCAAGGAGCTCTCGGCCGCATTCGGCGAACGCCGCACGCCCGACACTGATATGTTCGGCCACTGATCCGCGCCGTGGGACGCCTGCTAACCCTTCATGATCCGGCCGAGGCCAGCCGCTACTATGCGGCGGGGCTGTGGCGGCAGGATACGCTCTACAGCCTAGCCGCGCGCTGGGCGTCGGAGCGCGGGGGGGCGTTCGCGCTACGAGATGCCAAGTGCCGGCTGACCTGGCGCGAGCTCGTCGCCGATGCCGATCGGATCGCGGCCGCACTGCACGATGCCGGGCTGCAGCCGGGCGACCGGGTCTCGGTATGGATGGGCAATCGAGCCGAGGCGGTCGCGATCTTCCTCGCCTGTTCGCGCAACGGCTATGTCTTCAACACGTCGCTTCACGCAACCTATACCTGCGCCGAAGTTGCGACCTTGCTCGACCGTGTCGCCTGCCGCGCGCTGTTCGCGCAAGTCGGGCATGGTGCCGATAGCGGGCGCAACTCGATCTTCACGCTGGCGGCAGGCCTGTCTTCGATGCGCGCGGTCTTCGCGCTCGGAGATGAGCCCCGGCCTGCCGGCACGTGCGCCTATCCAGCCGGCGACACTGGTGATCTGCCGCCCGTGGCGGCCGATCCGGACAAGATCGTCTATCTCGCCTTCACCTCTGGTACGACCGGCCTGCCCAAGGGCGTGATGCACAGCGACAACAGCCTGCTTGCCAATGCGCGCGCGATGGTGGCCGACTGGGGGCATGACGGCGATACCGTGCTGCTGACCCTCAGCCAGATGAGCCATCATATCGGCACGGTCGCTCTTGATCAGGCGCTGGTCGGCGGATTCGAACTGGTGCTGAGCGATCCGGCAGCGGGCGTCCACCCGATCGACTGGATCGCCGAGACCGGCGCCACATACGTGATGGGCGTGCCGACCCATGCGATCGATATCCTCGCGGCGCTGCGCCAGCGTGGGCTTGATCGGCTGGGGCAGGTCCGCACCTTCTACATGGCGGGCGCGCCGATCCCGAAGGCGACTGCGCAGGCGATGCTGTCGATGGGCATCACGCCGCAGAACGTCTACGGCATGACCGAGAACGGATCGCACCAGTATACGCTGCCAAGTGATGCGATCGATACGATCACAGGCACCTGCGGCCGCGCCTGCGCCGCTTATCAGGTCCGGCTGTTCGATCCCGAGGACCGCGACCGCGAGGTCCCGGCGGGTGAGATTGGCGAGATCGGCGGGCGCGGCGCTATGCGGATGCTGGGCTATTTCGCGAACCAGCAAGCGACCGAGACCTCGTTCAATGCGGGCGGATGGTTCATGAGCGGCGATCTCGGCCGGATCGATACCAATGGCGATCTGGAGATCGTCGGCCGCAGCAAGGACATGATCATCCGCGGCGGTCATAACATCCATCCGGCGCATATCGAGGATCTGGCGGTTCGCCATGCAGCGGTGCTGAAGGCGGCGGCGATCGCCGTGCCCGACGAGCGGCTGGGCGAGCGGGTGTGCCTCGTGGTGATCGCGGCCGGCGATGCGGTGCCGGAGGGCGCAGACCTGCTCGGCCATCTCGATGCGTGCGGCCTCTCGAAATTCGACATGCCCGAATATTTCGCGGTGGTGGATGCGCTACCGCTCGGCCCGACCGGCAAGGTGCTGAAACGCGAATTGATTGAACAGCTGCGTGCCGGCGCGCTCGTGCCGCAACCGGTGCGCTGGCGCGCGGCGGAGCGGGCGGCATGAGCCTGCACCTCGAACATCGTGACCGGATCGCGATCCTGACGCTCGATCGCCCGCAGGCGCTCAACGCCCTCAGCTTTGCGCTGATCGGAGAGATTGGCGGCGCGTTCGATGCGGTCGCGGCGTCCGATGCGCGCGCGCTGATCGTGACGGGGGCGGGGGAGAAGGCGTTCTGCGCAGGGGCCGATATTGGCGAACTGACCGGGCGCACCCTCGACCAGCAGAAGCGTGGCGCGGAACTGGGCCAGGCCGTGTTCGCCAGGCTCGACCGGCTGCCGATCCCCTCGATCGCGCTTGTCAACGGATATGCGTTCGGCGGCGGGTGCGAGCTCGCGCTGGCCTGCACCTTCCGGCTTGCGACCGTCAGCGCCAAGTTCGGGCTACCGGAGATCAAGCTGGGGCTGATCCCCGGCTATGGCGGCACCCAGCGATTGCCACGTCTGATCGGCGAAGCACTCGCGTTGGAGATGATCCTGACCGGGCGGACCGTCGGCGCGGAGGAGGCTGAGCGGATCGGCCTGATCAATCGCATCGTCGCAGCCCCGGCGCTCGATGCCGCGATCGCGTTTGCCGGCCAGTTCACCGGCTATAGTCTGCTCGCGGCGCGCTTCGCCCGCGAAGCGGTCCAGCGCGCCGCCATGACGACGCTGGCCGAAGGGCTCCGGATCGAAGCGGACCTGTCAACGCTCGCCTATCGTACGGCCGACGCCGAGGAAGGCATGCGCGCCTTCCTCGAGAAGCGGCCCGCCCGGTTCGAGGACCTGTGATGGCGGAACCGGTCGTTATCGTGACCGGCGCGAGTCGCGGCATCGGTGCCGCGATTGCGCTCAGGCTCGCGGAGTTGGGGCTGACCGTCGTCTGCCTTTCGCGCAGCGGCGCGCTGCCGGCCGGGGCTTCCGGCCCTGCTTTCCTGGCATTCGCGGCGGATATGACCGATGCCACGGCGGTCGGCACCGCGATCGATGCGGCAGCAGCGGGGCGACAGCTGGTCGGAATCGTCAACAATGCCGGGCTACACAGCGAGGCACGATCGGAGCGGCTGACGCTGGAAGACTGGAACGGTCAGATTGCCGCCAATGCCACATCTGTGCTGATCGGCTGCCAGGCGGCCTATCCGCACTTCGGCCCGGGCGGCGGGCTGATCGTCAACATCGGCTCTTTCTTCGACAAGCTCGGGGTGAAACGGAACCTTGCCTATTGCGCGTCCAAGGCCGCGGTCGGCGCGATCACGCGCGTGCTGGCGGTCGAGTGGGCGGCGAAAGGCATTCGCGTGATCGATGTCGCACCCGGCTATATCGTCACCGATCTCAATCGTGGCAGCCTGGCCGAAGGGCCGTTGCGCGCGTATCTCGACAAGCGCATCCCCGGCGGCGCGCCCGGAGAGGCGGACGACGTTGCCCGCCTCGTGGCCGGGCTGTTCGCGATGGATGCGCGCTTCCTGACCGGCGAGACCATCTATGTCGATGGCGGGCAGGGGATCGCGCATTGACCGTGCTCGACCGCCTCGATGCCGCGCTCGGCCTGCCAGAGGACGAGCAGATGGTGCTCGACAGCGTGCGCCAGCTGGCGAGCGCGGTGATCGCACCACGCGCCGCCGATCTCGATCGCAGCGGTGAATTTCCGTGGGCCAATGTGCGCGACATCAATGCGCTCGGCCTGAACATGATGTTCGTGCCGGAGGCGGCCGGCGGGATGCCGCTGTCGTTCCTTTGCTATCTGGCCTGCGTGCGCGAGATATCGAAGGCCTGCGCATCGACCGGGATCGTCTGGGCGACCAACTTCCATGCGATGAAGCCGCTGATCGAGTTCGGATCGGAAGAGCAGAAGCTGCGGCTGCTGCCGCGGATCGCGAAGGGCGGGCTTGCCGCGCTCGCTATCACCGAACCGGGGGCGGGATCAGATGCGACCGGCATGACCACGCGGTTTCGCGAGGACGGCGACAGCATCTTCGTCGATGGCGGCAAGACCTTCATCACCAATGGCGATGTCGCGGACCTGATCCTGGTGTTCGGCAAGTGGGCAGGGATCAACGATGCCCGCAAGGCGATCTCGGTCCTAGTGCTGGAACGCGGCACGCCCGGCCTCTCCGTGGTGCGGACCGAACACAAGATGGGCACGCGCGGATCGAGCACCGCCACGATCCAGTTCGATGGCTGCCGGGTGCCGCGCGCGAACCTGATCGGTGCTCCGGGGGACGGGCTGCCGATCCTGCTCGCCTCGCTCAACCGATCGCGTCCCAGTGTTGCGGCGCATGCGCTGGGTATCGCGCGCGCCGGGTTCGACGATGCCACCGCTTACATAAACGAACGCCGCCAGTCCGCGCGGCGGATCATCGAGTTCCAGGGCATCCAGTTCCTGCTTGCCGATCTCGCCGCCGAGCTGGTGATGACGGAGAATTGGCTGTGGACGGTCGGCCGGTCGGTCGATGCAGGGGCGACCGACTTCGGGATCGAGGCCTCGATCCTGAAGCTGCGCGCTTCCGACCTCGCGATGCGCATGACCACCGAGGCTGTGCAGCTGTTCGGAGGCTATGGCTACTGCAGCGATTTCCGCGTCGAGCGGCTGATGCGCGACGCCAAGATCACCCAGATCTGGGAGGGGACCAACCAGGTCCACCGCCAGCTCATCGGCCGCAGCTTCATCACGAGATGAGATCATCATGACAATCAGGACGGTAGGTGTCGCCGGATGCGGCACGATGGGGGCGGGGATCGCGATCGTCGCGGCGCGGGCCGGGTTCAGGACGAAGGTATTTGATACCCGACAGTGCGCGCTCGATGGCGCGCGTGCGCAGACGGAGGCGTTCCTCAAGAAATCCGTCGATCGCGGCAAGGTGGCGCCCGAGCGGTTGCCCGAGATCATGGCGCGCTGGTCCGGCACCACCGAGATTGCCGAGCTGGCCGATTGCGACATTGTGATCGAGGCGATCTTCGAGGATCTCGCTGCCAAGCATACGCTGTTCTCGGCACTGGATGCGGTCTGCCCGGCGGAAACGATCTTCGCATCGAACACATCGACGATCTCGATCAGCGAGATCGCCGGCGGATCGGGCCGCGACGATCGCTTCGTCGGCATGCATTTCTGCCTGCCGGCGCAGCTGATGAAACTGGTCGAGATGTCGCCCGGGCTGAATACCAGCGCGGCGACCTGGCAAACCGCCTGGGCGTTTTGCGAAGCACTCGGACAGACGCCGGTGCGCACACAAGACACGCCGGGCTTCATCCTCAACTATTTCCTGATCCCCTATCATAATGACGCGATCCGGTTGGTCGAGCAGGGCGTGGCCGAGCCCGCCGAGATCGACAAGGCGATGAAGGCGGCGATGGGCTATCCGATGGGACCGTTCGAGCTGCTCGATCTCGTCGGCATGGATACCCAGAAATTGCTGTGCGAGGCAATGCACGGGTTGACGCACGAACCGCGCGCGGCCTGCCCGCCGCTCGTGCGAAGGATGATCGCGGCCGGCAGGCTCGGCAAGAAGGCGGGCCGCGGCTTCCATGCCTATGGCGACAGCAAGATGTTCGGAGCCTGACGATGGCCATTGCGATCCACGACGCTGGCGATAGCTGCTCCTTCCCAGATGGCGTGCCCGCGCTGGAAGGGAACGGCTTGATCGTAATCGGCAGCGGAGCGGGTGCCAGCCTCGCGACGATCGAAGATCGCGGTAAAGCCGGTTTCGTCGCCATCGAACTCGGCACGGAATGCCTGGCCGAGCATGTCGGGCTCGATCCCGATCCGCAGGCGGCACGGATCGTCGGCTTTGCGCGCTTCCGGCTCGGTGATGCCCCGCCGGGCAAGCTGGTCGAGCTGGTATCCATGCCATGGACCGATCCACAGGCGATCACCGCCGCGCAGGCCGCGTTCGAGAGCGCCGGACTGATCGTGGCGCGCTGCGCCGACATGCCGGGCCGGATCGTGGATCGCCTTATCCGGCCCTATTTCAACGCGGTGCTTCGCCGGCTTGATGACGGGCTAGCATCCGCCGACGATATGGATACCACGCTCCGGCTAGGCCTCGGCTACCCCGAAGGCCCCAATGCACTGCTGGCGCGGACCGGGCTGCAGCATCATCACGACGTGACCGCGGCCCTTCACGCAGCGCTGGGCGATCCGGATTTCATACCGGCCCGCCGCGCACGGATCGCAAAGGCGCGGGCTCGGGCATGACGCTGCCCCGCATCCGCCATGGCGTTGCCGGCCTTGCCGATCCCCGGATCGACCGGGCGCTTGCGTTGGCATCGGCGGATGGGCTTGACCACGCGGGTGCATCGCTTTTGTCACTGGTCGATTACGAAGGCCAGTTGTGGGCGACCTGGCGCGATGCCAATTATCGCAGCCGCTTCGCGCCGCTGCTGACGCGCGCTTGGGCGAAAGCCGGGGGCGAGCGCGGCATGCTTCACCTAATCCCTTCCGCCGAGGATTATGACTATCAGGAGGATTGTATGAACGATGCCGGCTGAGGTGTCAGGCAGCGGCGCTGTCGAGCCCCGCGACATGCTCGCGGAACACAGCGATGATGTGGCGCATCATGGCGTCGACGAACTGCCCGCGCCGGCTGTCCTTCAAATGGGCGGCATAGAGCGAGCGCCTGAGCGGTGGATCTAGCTTGATTGCGGCAAACAGTTTGGGATCGAATTCCAGCCAGCTTGTGGAATGCGGCAGCAGCGTTGCCAGCTGCCCTTGCGCCACGACTTCGCGGATCAGGGGCACGCTGTCGATCTGCAGGTGCGGATTGATGCTGTAACCGCCTTCACCCATGTAGACGTCGATTAATTCTCGCAGGCCATGCGCGGATGACGGCACCACCATTCGCTGCTCGACCAGCTGTTCACGCGTGATGAAGGTTTCTGCCGCCAGCGGATGGCTGCGCGCGACGATGCACACCATCGGCTCGACCAGTAGCTCGTGCACCTCGAACTTGGCCTTGTTTGGCACTTGCAGCACAATGCCGATATCGACCTTGTCGGTGACGAGCTTCTCGTAGATCTCGCCGGTCAGAGCCTGCGCGGCGACCAGTTCCACATCGGGCAGCTCGTCCATGAAACGACGAACGATTTCGGGCATGTAGAGCGTCATGAAGGTGGCCGGTGCCGCGATCCGCACCTGGCCTGCGGGCTGGCGCCGCGCCAGATCGAGCTCGCCGACTGCCGCGGCCATGTCGCCCAGGATTGTTTCGGCGCGCGAATAGAGGATCTCGCCGAAGCGGGTTAGCGTGACGCCCCGGCCGTTGCGATCGAGTAGCTGGACGCCAAGCTCTTCCTCGAGCTTGTTGATGTGACGCGAGATAACCGGCTGCGGAGCGTTCAGCGCGGCTTCCGCACGGCTGAGGCTGCCATTCTTGGCGACATGGTAGAAATAGAGAAGTCGCCGTGAATCGATGATCGTTCGACCGAACGCCTCGGACATCCGCCATGCTCCCGTTTTCCGACGCTTGTGCGCTCCCGTCCTGTTCCGTCAAGAGGGTGCCGGCCGCGCGATCGCGGCCGGACCTGTCAATCAGAAGTTGAAACGCGCCTCCACCAGGAAGACGCGCGGCTCGCCTGGCACAGCGGTATTGGTCTGGAATAGCTCACCGAGCGCGACGCCGCCGACATAATAGACCTTCTTGAACGCGTTGCGAACAAGACCCGAGATGGACCAGCCAGCTTCAGTATCGGCGATGCCGACCCGGAAGTTCACGATCTCGTAGCTCGGCAGCTTGGTGCCCGGATTGAGATTGCCGGTCGAACTGAAGAAGGTGCTGGTTTGCGCGAAAGCATCGGCGCGGAAGCTGGCTTCCAGCGATCCGCTGATCGGCACGCTGGCGTCTGCGTAGACGTTGCCGGACCATTCGGGAGTGTCGGGATAGGTGCCGAAGCGGACCGGCGTGCCACCCGAGACCGAGACCAGATTCCGGGTGAACTTGGCATCGGTGTAGTTGACTGCCGCACCGATCCGCAGCCAGTCTGTCGGCGCGACCTGGCCATCGACTTCGAAGCCACGAACCTTGGCGCGGGGCACATTGACCGTCACCGCCGCCGGCGATCCGCCGACCAGTGTGTAAGCCACGCGCTGCGCATCCTCGATCCAGTTCTGGTAGAGCGCGAGGCTGAACCGGGTCGGGCCCGCGCCATATTTCACGCCGAGCTCGGCATCGGTAACCGTCTCGATGCCGTAACCGTTGCCGCCATTGATGCCGAGCCCCGGCACCGGCCGCACGACATTGTTGAAACCGCCGTTGCGATAGCTGCGCCGGGTGACAGCGTAGAGCAGCAGGTTGGTGTTGACCTGATCCTGCAGGCCCAGCGTCCAGCTGAGATTGCCGTAGGATTTGGATTGGGTGGGATCATAGGTGGCCTGCACCGCCGCCGGATCGCTGAACGAGATATCGCGCGGCAGGATGCGGATCGAGATCTTCTCCTTTGTGTAGCGCGCGCCGGCGGTGATGCCGAGCCCTTCAATCCCGGTCGCCTCCGTCAGGTCGTACGTACCTTGGGCGTAGCCAGCATAGGTCTTGTTGCGCAACCGGCTGTTGTTGATCTGTGTCGAAGCGATGATCGGAAACTGCAGCAGGCGACTGGTGGTAAGGTTGTAGTTCCGCTCGGTCGAGAAATAGACGCCGGTGACGTACGACAGGGCACCCGTCTTGCCGACGATCTGGAGCTCGTCAGAAAGCTGGCGGGTGTTGGTCACATTGCCGGTCAGGCCATTATCGTCGATACCGTAGGGCACACCGTCGATGTCGCCGAAGAGGCCGTTCTTGAGATTGGTGAACCCAAAGATGTTGCGGATCTGGCTATCGGCGCCGATATCGATCGCGGTGATGTTCGAGATGACCAGGTTGCGGCCCCGATAGCTGTTCGGCCCATCGGATTCGACGCGATAGGGGCCGCGGGCGCGCTGCGTGTTGAGAAAGGACGCGACGCCACCCGGATCGAGCGTGGGGTTGGCCGCGGCATAGGCGGCGGCGGCACCGGCGCCGGCGTTGGGCGGCCCGCCGGCACCGGCCACGAACGCGCTGATTATCCCGTCAAACTGTGCCGCGTTACCGAAGTTCGTCAGCGCGATAATCGGCACCAGGCCGTTCGGATTCAGACTGTAGAGGCCGCCGACGAGACTTGATCCGTCGGAATGGAGGTAGTCGACTACCAGATCATTCTGGATTCCCTCGGCGGGCTTCAGCGTGAGGCTGCCGCGCAGGCCGTAGCGATCGACATTGCCGGCGCGTGTGCCCTTGAACAGATCGCGCTGATAGCCGTCGCGCTTTTGGTAGAAGCCGCTCGCACGGGCTAGCACCATATCATCTACGAGCGGCACGTTGATCGCGCCTTCGACATAACGAAGGTCGTAATTCCCGAGCCGGCCGAGCGCATAGCCGCTGAGTTCATTGGTTGGCTTGGCGGTGGTGAACAGCACTGCACCACCGGTGGCGTTACGGCCGAACAGCGTGCCCTGCGGGCCCTTAAGCACCTGCACCGACTGCAAATCATAGATCGCGGACGCGCCGCCGGCCCCGCCGACCTGCACCTCGTTGACGTAGGGTAGCACGCCCGGCCGGGTGGCGCTGAACGCATCGAGCGACTGGCCGCGGATCGCATAGTTGAGCTGGTTCGAGCTCTGCGAGGCACGCACCGTCAGACCCGGCGACACCGTCTGGAGATCAGCCTCCGTGGTGATCGCGCGTTCGGTCAGCGTTTCTGCCGTGACGACTGACACCGCGACGGGCGTGCGCTGAAGGCTCTCCGACCGGCGCTGCGCAGTGACAACAATCTCGCCCGATTGATCATCGAGCGAGGGATCGAGCGAGGGCGTGGCACCCGCTAGCGGTGCCGCTGGATCTTGGGCCTGAGCTGTTTGCGAGAGCGCGATTGCACCAATGCTGGCGGCAAGCGTTAACAAGGCACGTGACATGATCTAACCCCCTCGACCGTGCCCATCCGGCACATTTAATATCAGCTATTCAGCAATAGGACTTTGGCAGCGCTGATGGAGCCGCAGGGGCGGCCGCGGCAACGCTGGTCTTCAGGTATGATTACTGACGGTAGCCGCCCGCATCTGAGAGCTCGGTGCGCTGGAGCAGGCGGCGATGGTGCACGCGATCCCAAGGTCGCGCGGTATGGACGAGGCCGCGGTTGTTCCACATCAGGGTGTCGCCGAGCCGCCACTGATGATGATAGGAGAAGGCGCCACTCGTGGCGAAATCGAACAGCTCCTTGACCAGCGCATCGCTCTCTTCCGGATCCATGCCGATGATCCGACCGCCGAATGGCGACAGGAACAGCGCCTTGTCACCACCCGGAATCTGGCGAACGAGCGGATGGCGCACGACTTCGATCGCGCGGCCGGTCCATCCTTTCACTGCTTTGCCGCTATTGGGGTAAGGATGCTCCATCTCGCGACCGTCGATCTTGCGCCGTGTTTCCTCGGGTAGCGCCTTGTAAGCCGCCGCCATTGACGAGAACCAGGTCTCGCCGCCTTCGGGCGGGATCTCCAGTGCGTGCAGCATCGTTAGATAGTTCGGGATCGGCTTGTACGATCCATCACTGTGCCAACGTTCGGGCGCGTAAGTAAACATCGTGCCGGGATCATCCGGCGCCAGCTTGTTGCCCTCCATATCGACATTGCCGAGCCTAAGGATCAGCGGATTTGAGGTCGAGGTGAAGGCTTCCTCGACCGGCGGGATCACAGTGCCTAGCGCCTGACTGACCGCAACCTGCGCATCTTCGGCCAGCGTCTGATCGCGGAAGAGTACCACCAGATGCTGGTCGGCGAGCGCGCGGATCTCGGCGATATCGTCGGCATGGGGATCAACGGAGAAGGTGAAGCCCGACACCTCGACGCCTAAATTGGGCGTCAGCGGGCGCGTCGCGAACCGTGCCGAGAGCGTCGCCGTGGCGATGGTCATATCTGATTGCACCTTCATCCTCCACCAGATCGACCGCAGCTTTGCGCTGCGCGTCATTGCATATCTGATATTCCATATTATGAACTTTGTCTTGGAGCAAGCAGCCTATGTGGAAATAGGTTGTGCAGGGGAGGGCCTTCGAAGTGGCAGCACGCGCCGTGATCGTAGGCACCAGCGCAGTGCCGGTGTGCCGTTACCAGACAGCGCCCGACGATCCGATTCAGGTCGTTGAGCACGAGCTGCTGGCTCGGTTGGTGGTGCAGGCGATTGCCGATGCGCAGGTCGATCGCGGCGATGTCGGCGCGGTCGTCGTCGCGCAGCCGCGGCCTTACACTCGTCAGCAGTATTTCAGCACATTCCTTACCGCCTATCTACGGCTGCCTTGCACGGGCATCGTGATGGAGGTGCTGGGCAATGGGCTGACTGCCGCCCTTGCGTTCGACAAGGCCGTGGACGAGGTGCTGCTCGGTCGCGCGAAGGTTGCGCTGGCAATGGGCATCAACATGGAGACGGCGGTCAGCGCCCGCGACCATATGATGGAAAGCATGCGCAAGACCGGTGATGTCGACTTTCATTCGCCCGCCGGCTTCACGCCGATCAGCTGGTACGCGCTCGATATGCAGCGATACATTTACGAACATGGCGCGACGCGGGCGGAAATCGCCTCTGTCGCCGTCAAGAATCGGGGCCATGCCGCGCTCAATCCGCTGGCACAGTTCCGCAAGCCGATTACGCTGGAAGAGGTGCTGGCGCAGCGCCCAATTGTCGAGCCGCTAGGCCTGTATGAAGTGCCGCCGCGTGGCGATGGCGCGGCCTGCGTGGTGATCACTACGGAAGATAATGCGCGCGCAATCGGCGTTCCCTACGTCGTGATCCGCGGGCGCGCCTTCTATCACGAGGGTATCCACCAGATCAGCGATACACCGACCGACATGATCGCGTTCAATGCGGCCGCGACCGCCGCCTCGGCGGCCTATCGCGATGCCGGCATTGCTGCCAACGACCTCGATCTTGCCGAACTCTACGCGCCGTGCACGATCGTCGAGGTGCTGGCGAGTGAGGCTGCCGGGCTCGTTGCGCGCGGGCAGGGGGCGGCGGCTGCCAGGGCTGGCGAAACGAGCTTGGGGGGGAGAATACCGATTGCGACATCGGGCGGCCTGACGTCGAGGGGGCACCCCTCCTATGCGACTCCGCTCTACAATGTGGTCGAGCTTGCCGATCAACTGCGCGGGCGGTGCGGTGACAGGCAGGTGCGCGATGCCCGGCTCGGCCTGATGATGAACGAGCTGGGCAATTATAATGCCGCGATGGTGCATGTGCTGGAGGCGGTCCGATGATCGCGCCGATGCCGGTTGTGCCCGTCAATCATCCGCGTCGCTATCCGCCGCGGGTCACCGCCTTTACCCAGCCGTTCTGGACATCGCTTGCTTCAGGCCGCTTCCTAGTCACACGATGCAGCGCATGTGAGCGTGCCAGCTTCCCACCCAAGCCGATCTGCCCGTATTGCTGGACAGAGACGTCGATTTGGGAGCAGATCGCGACGCGGGGCACGCTCTATTCCTGGACGCGCATTCACGCCGGCCCGGCGATCTTCGAGGCGGACCTGCCCTATCCCGTCGGTATCGTCGATCTTGATGGCGGCATCCGGATCGCCTGTCCGCTGCAGGGTGAGGCGGACTGGCGCTGTGGCCAAGAGGTCGAACTCATCGTTCGCCAGTACGCCGACGGACCTTTCTATGCAGCGCGCGAGATTCAGGCTTCTACGATGTAAGCATACCTGATATGCAACTAGCGAAAGTTGGCTTTGACCAGCTTCGAGAATGATCAGGAGAGTAGTTGAGATGGCCACTATTGCTCACACCGTCGATCATGGCAGCGTGCAACGCAACGCGGATCCGGACGGTTTTGCCGTCGCCGGGCGTTATGAATCGAAGTTGTTTCCGGACGGCTCCTCGCTGGTGCGCTGCGAGCAGATTCCTTGGACCCAATGGGCAATGGAGGGCAGCGAGTTCAAACTGCTGTATATCAACCGCGCCCACGGCATGTTCACCGCGCTGATCCGGATGCGCGGTGGACTGGAAACTCCCGATCATCATCATTTCGGTGAAGCCCATGCTTTCGTGCTCGATGGCCATTTCTCTTATGAATATGGCACTATGTATGAAGGCGATTACATCGTTGAGGCCGGTGGCATCCACCACAAGCCCGTGATTGGCCCGGAAGGTGCGACCTTCTTCGTAATTTTTTATGCGGGTCTTAGCGGCGTGGACAGCAACGGCATCCCTGAGGGCGTATTCGTCGATTGCGAGTGGATGTATCGCACTGCAGCCGCCAATGGCGCGGCCGATCATCTGCCGCCACCGCCATTCCAGGCGCTCCACGCGTAGTTTGATCGAGCCCCGGCCATGCGCCGGGGCTCTCGCGTTCCAGCCTATGACACTTGGCGCGCACTACGAAGATGGATGCATAACAGATATCCACTTCGCTGAGAGGAGAAAAGGATGGCCACGCAGGCCCGGTATCGGAAACAGGAAGAGGTCGCAGCCGAGGCGCCCGACCTGTCGCCGCTGCGCAAACGGCTGGTCGAGATGTCGCTAGATCCCGATACGGCGTTTGCCACGCCGGCATCCGAACTGGATCCGATGCGGCTGGCCGCCGCGCAGGAATTGTTCGCCGAGCGCCGCTCCCAGATTTCGCTGCTCGCACGGCGGGCCGATGATGCCGGGATCGATGTGATCCGCTCGTTCGACGATATCGTGCCCCTGCTGTTCGCGCACACCGTCTACAAATCCTATCCGCCGCAATTCTTCGCCAAGGGCCGCTGGGACGCGATGCTCAAATGGCTGCAGACACTGTCGGTCAGCGATCTGTCGAATGTCGACGTGAGAGACGTAAAGGATGTGGACGACTGGCTCGCCCGCCTGTGGGATGCGGGGCATGCCGTGCTCTGCACGAGCGGCAGCAGCGGCAAGGTTTCCTTCCTGACCCACACGATGGCCGATCGCGCACGCAAGACCCGCCATCTGAAGCATACCCAGGCCTGGCCATTCACCGAAACCGCACCCGGCCGGCCCGTATTCTGGTTCGGCCCGATGGTCGGCCGCAACAGCGCGGTCGAAATGGGGATCACCAACGAGGAGAATTGGGGCAGCCCCGGGGAAACCAACGCGCTCGATGCGCAGCCGCTGCTGATCGCCGATGTCAGCCGCACTGCTGCCATGCGCACGCGGATCGCCGCCGGGACGGCCACGCCCGACGAGATCGCCGAATTCGAGCAGGTCCAGGCCGACAAGAGTGCTGCGGGCGCGGAGGAGATCCGCGCGCTGATCGACAAGCTGCTCGATATGCGGCACCAGCCACTCTACATCTACGGCCTGTGGGCGCAGCATCTGATGGTGCGCGACCGTGCGCGCGAGCGCGGCATTCCGGATGGTGATTTCCACCCCGATACGGTCCTGTTCCCGGCCGGCGGCATCAAAGGCCTGAACATCCCCGCCGATTACCGCGAGCAGGTGACTGCCTTCTACGGTGACGTCATCCAGATCGGCACCTACGGCATGACCGAGATGGCGCAGCTAATGCCGCGCTGCGAGGCGCGCTGCTATCATGTTCCACCCGGCCTGATCCTGCTGCTGCTGGACCAGGACGGAGAGCGGCTGCTGCGCCCGGACGAGGCCGAGGACGGCAAGCTAACCGGCCGCGTCGGCTTCCTCGATCTGCTCTACGAAGGCCGCTGGGGCGGCCTCATCACCGGAGACAAGGCCACGATGGACCTAGCGCCGCAGTGCGCCTGCGGGCGGGCGGGGCCGGTGATCCTCGATACGGTCGCGCGCTTCGCACAGGTCGGCCAGGACGACCATATCGGCTGCGCCGGGACGATCGATGCCTATGTCCGCGGGGGATTGCCGTCATGAACGTCACGCTCAGCACGCCGGTTTCGGCCGGGCATGTCATCAAGGGTCGGTTCGTGGAGGGAGGGGCGCAAGTGCACGGGCCGGCGCATGCCCGCTTCGCCACACCTGACCTGAAGCTCAACGATCTCGTCTGGAGCCGGGCCGAGCCGGGCCCGGCCTTCGAAACGCCGCTGGCCGAGATCATGGATGTGCTGGCGGAGACCGGGCGCTGGATCGCGCGTGATCCGGACGGGCTGGTCGCCGAGGCACTCGAACGCGCCGCGCAGACCAGCCCGCTGCCCTATGCGGTGCTCAAGCGCAGCTTCGCGCTGCTGCCTACCCAGTTCGACCGCGCCCAGCTCGAATATCAGGTCGAGCGCGAGCTTGGCGGCGCGGATATCCTGGATGGCTGGCGCGAGATGCCGACGCCGCCGTCCGGGCGCAGCCACCGCGTGCGCGCCTATCCACCGCGGATCGTCCACATCGTTGCCGGCAATGCGCCGCTGGCGGCGGCGCTGACGATCGCCTGGAGCGCGCTCACCAAGGGCGTGCACCTGCTCAAACTGCCGTCGAACGACCTGTTCACCGCGACGATGCTGCTGCGTGCCATCGACGCGGTGGCCCCCGACCACCCGACCGCACGCTCGTTCTCGGCAGCCTATTGGCGCGGCGGTGACGAGCGCGTCGAGAGCATGTTGTTTCGCCCGCAATTCTTCGACAAGCTGGCCGCCTGGGGCGGGGAATCGACGCTCAGATCGGCCAAGAACTATATCGGCCCGGGGTTCGAGCTGGTTGCGTTCGATCCCAAGACGTCGATCTCCTTCATTGGCCGCGAAGCGTTTGAAAGCGATGACGCGTTGGCGCACGCGGCTGAGCGCGCCGCCACGGATGCGACGCTGATCGAGCAGCAGGCCTGCGCTTCCAGCCGCTTCCAGTTCGTCGAGGGCAGCGTCGAGCAGGTCGATCGCTACTGCGCCGTGCTGCGCGAGAAGATGGCGGTCGAGCGGGCGTTCTGCACGGCGGAGGGTCGCCCGCTGATCAGCACGATGCGCGAGGAGATCGAGGGGCTGCGCGGGCTCGAGGATTATTATCGGGTGTGGGGCGATTATGCCGGCGCCGGGGTGGTGATCCGGTCCGAGGAGCCCGTCGATTTCCATCCTGATGGCCGCGTCGTCAATGTCGTCGCGGTCCCCGATCTCGCCGATGCGCTGCAATATGTGAACCTCGCGACACAGACGGTCGGCGTCTATCCGCCATCCCGCAAGGCCGCGCTGCGCAACGCGCTGGCGTGCGCCGGCGTCCAGCGTGTCGTTGATATCGGCAATGCCGGCGGGGTCGAACGTGGCCTGCCGCATGACGGCTTCTATCCGCTGCAACGCTTCATGCGCTGGGTGAACGACGAGGGAGGCGAATGGTGACCGCGCGCGGCTGACGGCCGCGCGCTCGACAAGGCGACCCGGGCTCACCGGGGCCGACATCAGGGGAGGACGACAATGAAGACAAGCTACACCACGCTTGCGCTTGCGATGCTGCTCGCGCCGATTCCAGCCCTTGCGCAGGAGCAGGCGGCACCGGCCGATCCTTCGCCCGCCCCGGCCGGCAATGAAGGCGTCTTCGAGGATATCGTCGTGACCGCGAATAAGGGCGCCGTCGGTGAATCGGTGCAGCGCATCCCGGTCGCGATCTCGGCGTTCAGCGATGCCACGCTGCAGAATTCGCAAATCTCGAATCTGACCGAACTGAACCGCGTGCCAGGCGTGCAGTTCAACGATCCGGGCGGCGTGCCTGGTTATGCCAACTTCTTCATCCGCGGCGTCGGCCTGGTCGGCTCGGTGCGGTCGCTGGAGCCAACGGTCGGCATCTCGATCGACGGCATGCCTCAGGAGTATATCATCGGCACCATCCTGCCGCTGGAGGATGCCGCGGTGGTCGAGGTGCTGCGCGGCCCGCAGGGTGTGCTCAACGGCCGCAACTCGACCGGCGGCGCGGTTAACCTGCGTACGAAACGGCCAACGCGTGACTTTTCAGCGGAGGGGCGGGTCCGCGTCGGCAATGGCGGCCGGTTCGATACCTATGGCCGTGTGTCGGGGCCGATTGCGGGCGATGTACTGCTCGGCAAGATTTCGGTCAGCCACAAATACAGCAAGGGGCTCTATCGCGATCGCAACGGCGGCACGTTCGTACCTGCGCCGTTCAACCCCAGTGGCACCGACAATTCGCTGAAGAAGCGCGAGAGCCGCGAAAATAGCTGGGCGATCCGGCCAACACTGGAGTTTCGTCCGATTGAGGAACTCAGCTTCACGCTGCTCGGCGAATATCTGGACGAGAAAGGCGGTGGCGCGGCCTCGCGCATCGTCAACGTCATCCCGAACCTGCAGACGCTGTGGGGTTACACCCCGCCGAAGGACAGCGACGAGATCAATCATGATGGCGCATCCTATCACCGGCTGAAGAACCGCCGGATCATCCTCGAATCCGAGTATCGCGCGGGCTTCGGCGTTTTCACCTCGGTTACCGGCTATCGCAAGGTGACCTATAATTTGCAGGGCGATGTCGATGGAACGCCGTTCACGATCTTCCACTTCCCGAAGGATGGGCAGATCGACGACAGCAAGCAGTTTAGCCAGGAGGTGCGCTTCGCATCGGACTTCTCGGACGTATTCCGCTTCACGGTCGGCGGCTTCTACAGCCGACTGAAGTTCTTCAGCCGCGAACGCCGGGTCGCCAGCACGGCCTTCCTTCAGTCGAGCAGTGTCAACCGGATCGTTTCGTTGCAAGGCAGCGCCAACCAGACAGGCACGAGCCTCGCTGCCTTCTACAATATCGAGTATGAGCCGCTTAGCGGCCTCACTCTCTCGCACGGTGGCCGCTACACCAAGGACAAGAAGCGCTTCTCGGTGATCCCGCTGGCGTCGTGCGGGCTCGGCGAGATCTTCACCACCTGTTCAACGACGTCATTCGGCGGCCGTGACAGCTGGAACAATTATTCGCCCAAGTTCAGCATTACCTACGAGGCCGCACCGGACACCACCGTCTATGGCAGCTTCACCAAGGGCTATCGCAGCGGCGCGTTCAATGCCCGCGCCTCGAGCATCGCGGCGATCGGCCCGGCCGATCCGGAGACGATCGAGCAGTTCGAACTCGGGCTGAAGACCACTTTCCTCGACAATCGCGCGCGCGTGAACGTCGCGGTCTTCTCGTCCGAATATAAGGATATTCAACGGACGGTGCTGGTGAACGCGATCCAGACGCTGTCTAATGCGGCCAATGCCCGTTTGCGTGGCGTGGAATTGGAGAGCACGCTTAATCCGTTCGACGGGCTGACGCTAAGCGGAAACGTCAGCTATATCGATGCCCAGTTCAAGGAGTTCATCGGCCTGCCGGGTGTGCCGCCGGAACAGGCGAAGCAGCTTCAGTTCGAGCAGCTGCCCAAATGGACCGGCTATGCCGAGGCAGTGTACACTTTTGGCGGACCGCGCGTGATGAGCGAGGATACCGATATCTCCTCGCGAATCGCCTGGACGTATCGCGGCGATTATTTCGCGGACACGGTCAACCGTGCGCCGATCGAGGGCTTCGGCCTGCTCGATGCATCGCTCGCGCTGAAGTCCGATCGCTGGACTATCAGCCTTTATGGCAAGAACCTGACCAACAAGTTCTGGTCTGGCCAGACCGCGGTGTTCAACTTCGGTCCGCCGCCGGGCAATTTCGGCGTCGTTGGGTTCGGCGCTCCACCGCGTGAATTCGGGGCCGAAGTCTCGTTCAAGTTCTGACGGCGGGGGCGGACGAGCGATGCCCTTCCGCCCTTCCTCACCGCCTAAAAAAGGTATATCTCCTATGCGGAAGATTGGATGGGTAGGTTAGCCATGACAGTCAGATCGAACGGGTCATGGCCGCGCGCTTTCAACAGCATTCCCAAGACGGTCTATACCGATGCTTCCCTCTACGCGCGCGAGCTGGAGCGCATCTTTCGTGGAAGCGAATGGCATGCCATCGCCCATGAAAGCGAAGTGCCGGCACCGG
This sequence comes from Sphingomonas canaveralia, assembly GCF_047238125.1. Classification (NCBI taxonomy): domain Bacteria; kingdom Pseudomonadati; phylum Pseudomonadota; class Alphaproteobacteria; order Sphingomonadales; family Sphingomonadaceae; genus Sphingomonas; species Sphingomonas canaveralia. The sequence continues at coordinate 1,281,267 of NZ_JBDFMH010000001.1, read as the reverse complement.
GCGACTTCCGCACGCTGACCCATGCCCACACCCCGCTGCTGATCGCGCGCGGCAAGGATGGCGTGGTGCGAGTCTTCTACAATTCCTGTCCGCATCGCGGCAATCAGGTCGAGACGTCGAAGGCCGGCAACCGTGCACGTTTTGCCTGCCCTTACCATCGCTGGACCTTCGCGACCGACGGCAAGCTGATCGGCTGCCCGAGCGAAGCCGAATATGCGCCCGGCTTTGATCGCGCTGATTATCCGCTGGCGATGGTGCGGATGGAGATGTTCAAGGGTATCATCTTTGTCACCTTCTCCGACGAGACCATCCCGCTCGAAGACTATCTCGGCGACCTCAAGCCGACGATCGCCCGTGCCGTCGGGGGCGATGGGCGGCTGAAACTGCTCGGTTATCAGAAGGTTCGCTACGCAGCGAATTGGAAGATCTACGGCGATAACGACGTGTTCCACGGGCCGCTGCTCCACAAGGCGCTGAACCTGCTCAGCTGGCAGGCAAACAACGGGTTCATGAAGACCTGCACGGATCGCGGCCATGTCGCGCTTGAGACCGATCTGGTGCTGCCGCCGGACAGCGGACTGATCAAGGACATGTCGATCGTCGGCGTGGAGACCGATGGGGTTCCGGGCTCTTGCGCAGTGATCATGTATCCGACCTTCGTGATGACCAAGCATCTCGACGTCATCAACTTGCGCTTCGCCACGCCGATCGGCCCGGACAGGACCGAGGTCAGCTACGCCTATTTCGCGCACCAGGATGACAGTCCGGCGGTGGAGCGGCACCGCATCCGGCAGGGATCAAACCTGCTCGGCCCGACGGGCTTCATCTCGATGGAGGATGCCGCCATCTTCCACCGGTCGCAGATTGGCGCCCACACGCCCGGTGACGTCGTTTTCCAGAAGGGCGTGCGCGACACCGCGGCGCTGCAGCTCGATTACAAGTTTAACGATGAATCCCACGCGCTGGTTCACTGGGAACATTATCGCAACGTGATGGGCTTCGATCGCGAGCCGGCATGACCACGCCGATCAATCTACTGGCGCTGGATCGGCTGCAGGGCCGCTATGCCCACGCGCTCGATAGCCAGGATATGGCCGGTTGGCTGGCGCTGTTCGCCAGCGAAGCCGAGGCCTCCTACATCTGCATCACGCGCGAGCATGTCCGGGCCGGGCTGCCAATCGCGCTGATGATGGACGATTGCCGCGCCCGGCTTGAAGATCGCGTGACGTATGTGACGCGGATCTGGGCGGGCACGTTCCAGGATTATCAGACCCGCCACCTGACTCAGCGCCTGTCCGCAGACCGCGCAGCCGACGGTACCATTCACATGGTGTCGAACTTCGTGGTCTATGCCACCGCGGAAGAAAACGGCGTCGCCGAGATCCTGACGACCGGAGAGTATCGCGACGTGATCTGCGCCGATGCCGACGGCCATCATTTCCTGTCCAGGACGGCGGTGCTCGATACGTCGGTGCTGCCCCGCTACATCGTCTATCCGATCTGATCTCCATCGCCCAAGGGAGCGCCTTATGATCCGCATCATCCTGTCCAGCATTGCCCTGCTCACGACCACTGCCGCTGTCGGCGCTCAGCCGGCCGGAGGCAGCGGCGGCGGACACGGCATCCTGCTGCAGAAGCCTGCCGATGCGAAGTTCATGTCCTCGCCCGGCGTGCCGGCGTGTACCAGCTTCGCCCAGTTGCATGGCGACATGAGCAAGGGCCCGGCCACGCTGATGGTGCGGATGAAGGCCGGCTGCCTAGTGCCGTTCCACTGGCATACGCCTTCGGAAGAACTGATCGTGCTGCAGGGCGCGCCGCTCGCGCAGATGCAGGGCCAGCGCCCGGTGATGCTGCAGGTGGGATCCTATTCGCAGCTGCCCAGCCGCCACGTCCACCGCTTCCGCTGCACGTCGAAGGTCGATTGCCTGATTTTCCTTGTCGCTGACGGTCCTTTCGACATCCACTTCGTTGATGACACAGGTAAGGAAATCTCGACTGAGGCAGCACTCGCCGCAGCGTTGCGTGACAGCAAGAAGAAGTGGTGAGCCAGCGGGAAGAGCGCGCCCCGATCGAGGGCAAGGCTTTCCGTTCTGCGCTTGGCTCGTTCGCGACGGGGGTCACGATTGTCACTACCTGCGACAGAGATGGCCATGATGTCGGGCTGACCGCGAACAGCTTCAACTCGGTCTCGCTGGACCCGCCATTGGTGCTTTGGAGCCTGGCGAAAACCTCCCTGAGCTTCGCCGCGTTCGAGACCGCGAGCCATTTCGCGGTCCACATCCTTGCGTCCGATCAGCAGGCGCTATCAGATCGCTTCGCCAGGCGCGGCGAAGATAAGTTCGCTAACCTCAAGATCGAGCGTGGCGAGGGAGAGATCCCGTTGCTGATCGGCTGCGCAGCGCGGTTCCGCTGCCGGCCGGCCTATCGCTACGATGGCGGTGATCATGTGATCCTGGTCGGCGAGGTGATCGGTTTCGATCACAGCAGCCGTGCGCCCCTCATGTTTCACGAGGGCCGCTATGCGACTGCGCCGCAGCCGGTGCCTCCGGTCGAGGGGGCGGATGACCTCGGCCACCTCCTGCAGCGCGCCTATTTCCACCTGCTGACCCCGGTGAGAGCCGAGCGAGCTCGCCTCGGTTTGTCGCTGCACGATCACTATGTGCTGAGCGTGCTAGCGGCGAGCGATGGCATCACGGTCGAGCAGGTGAACGCGATCATCGACTATACCGGCGTGCGGGCAAGCGAGGCGCAGGCCGATGCGTTGGCCGCACGCGGGCTGGTCCGCATCGCAGCGCAGACTCGGACGCTGGCCCTGACCCGGCCGGGGCGGGACGCGATCGCCGGGCTCGTTGGTGCGGCCAAGGCAGTCGAGGCCGATGTCGCGCGCCATATGTCCGCGGATCAGCAGCACCAGCTCAAGAATCTTCTGCGGCTGCTGCTGAAGATCGCCGAGCCAGGCATGAATCAGAGTGTGCTGCGACACATGGACCTGCTCGAGCAGGTCAATCAGGCGACCACAGCGGCATCGGCCTGATCAACCAACGACAGGGAGCAACGATGCGCGAAGCCTTCATCTGCGATGCGGCGCGTACGCCGATCGGCCGCTATGGCGGCGCGCTGGCGACAGTGCGGCCCGATGATCTACTGGCGACGGTGCTGGCGGCACTGGCGGGGCGCAATCCCGGCGTTGATTGGCTAGCGCTCGATGACATCGTGATCGGCTGCGCCAATCAGGCCGGTGAGGACAATCGCAACGTGGCGCGGATGGCGGCGCTGCTGAGTGGGCTAGGTGAAAGTGCGCCGGCCACGACGATCAACCGCCTGTGCGGATCGGGTCTGGATGCGGTGGCAAGCGCCGCGCGCGCGATCAAGTCTGGCGAGGCCGACCTGGTTATCGCGGGCGGCGTCGAGAGCATGAGCCGAGCGCCGTTCGTGATTCCTAAGGCCAACACTGCGTTCGACCGCCAGGCGACAATCTACGATACCACGATAGGTTGGCGCTTTGTTAATCCGCTGATGCGAGCGCGGTTCGGCGTCGACACCATGCCTGAAACCGCCGAAAATCTGGCAAGGGAGTGCGGCATTTCACGCATCGACCAGGATCGCTTTGCGGCCGAGAGCCAGCGGCGCGCAGTCGCGGCGGCGGGTTCTGGTCGCTTCGCCAGCGAAATCGTTGCAGTGCCAGTGGCCCAAAGGCGCGGTGATCCCGTGATGGTGACTGCTGACGAACATCCTCGCGAGACAAGCGCTATCGCGCTCGCGGCGCTCAAGCCGATCGTGCGACCAGACGGTACCGTGACAGCGGGCAACGCATCCGGAATCAATGACGGAGCCGCGGCGCTAATCATCGCGAGCGGGGAGGCGGTCGCTCGTCACGGCCTAACCCCACGGGCACGCATTCTGGGAGCGGCAGCGGCCGGGGTGCCGCCGCGGATCATGGGAATTGGTCCGGTCCTGGCGACTGAGCGGCTACTCGCCCGGCTCCATTTCACGATCGCCGACTTCGATATCATCGAACTAAATGAGGCGTTCGCAGCCCAGACGTTGGCGGTGACTCGACAGTTTGGCCTTGCCGACGATGCCGCTCACCTAAATCCCAACGGCGGCGCAATAGCGCTCGGACACCCTTTAGGTATGTCGGGGGCACGTCTTGCTCTCACTGCGACGATCGAGTTGGTCCAATCAAATGCAAAACGGGCGCTGTGCACGATGTGTATTGGTGTAGGACAGGGAATATCGATAGCTATCGAACGTGTTTAATCGTGTTATTCAAATAACCATATAACCTATGTTGATAGACCATAAAAACTTTTGACCAGCCGGAATGCCTACCAATCGCAGAGATCGAGCCAGGCTTCGGTACCGCCATCGCAGCAGCGCGAGAGGTTGCCTGCGGGCACGGCTTTATCGACAATGTCTATCTGACGCCGACCGGCGAGATCATTATTGTCGAGACTAAACTTTGGGCAAACCCGCAAGCGCGGCGGGAGGTCGTCGCACATGCGCTTGACTATGCTGCAGCGCTCTCGGCGATGCGCCATTAGCAGTTCGAGGCGGCGGTGCTCAAGGCGAACGCTAAAAATGAGAAGCGGGCTCGCTTCACCAGATTGTCGCACATATCCCGATGCTCTCGAGGAAAGCGCGTTTATCGATGCGGTCGCGCTTAACCTGGCCCGCGGGCGCATGCTGGTTATCGCAGCTGGCGATGGGATCCGGCGCGAGACCGAGACGCTGGCCGCACTGCTACAAAGCCATGCCGGAGCGCGCTTCACGTTCGCGCTGGTTGAGCTGGCGGTGTATGAGACAGGGACCGAGGATGCGATCCTCGTAATCCCCTCGACTCTGATGAAGACCATGTTGATCGAGCGCGGCGTGGTTCGGACTGCGGATGATCGGATCCGGGACGACCCAGTGGTCAGCGCCAGGATGGCTGCGGCTCGAACGGTCGTGGGACCGCGTGCGCAAAGCCTGTCTGAAGTCCAGTTTACGAACAACTTGCTGTGCAGGATGCTAAGCTGCCCGCGCAGCTCCAGGCGTTTATCACCAGTCTTGAGCCGCTTGGGGTCTATGGCGAGTATCGAACCAGCCTCAACCTCAAGCTTGATCACCCCGCTGTCGACCAGCCGATTAATCTCGGCTTCGTCGATAAGGATGGCAGGTTTTACACGCGCGCGGTGGGATGGATCCTGCCACGATCGCTGGCCGATCGGTATGTCCGTCGGCTGGCAACGCTGATCGGCGGCGAAGTCGTCGACGGCAAGGAGAGCCCGATCATTAAGCTGAACGGTAAAGCGCCACCACTCAAAGCGCTGCTTCCGGCGCATGCTGAAGGCTGGACCGAAGCGATCCGCTTGTTGATCGCTTCCCTGCTACAGGATTAGCAGGGTTGATGCGGACCAGTAGCACTCATCCCCCCGCGATTGCATCAGTTCAGGTAGGCAATGGGCTCGGGCGGATCGGGCTCAGCTTCTGCCCCGGCAAGCAGCAGCGCGATAGCGCTACCGGCGGCTGGGCGCGCGATTTGGCGGCGGAAACGCTCGGCGGATCCAAGGATTATGGTCCGGGCGTGCTAGAACAGCAGTGGAAGATGTCCGGTCTGCTGCGGCAGGAAGATCAGGCGATCGCTGCCGAATGAGGTGCGCTGTGTCCGGCGTGACGGGCAGGGGCCCGCCCGCCGGGCCGCACGCAGCTGAAAGCTGAGCTTCGCCGTGGCGGATATCGGGCTGCGTTGCCTGCAAGGCGTGCCCTGCTAGGGAGGGCCATGGCTGACATCGCAATCTTCTACGAACATCCTGTCTGGTTCGAACCTCTGTTCGCAGCGCTTGCACGGCGCGGTATCGATGCCGTCGCGTTGCCGGCGGCGGATCATGGCTTCGATCCGGCCGATACGTCCGTACCTGCCCCGATCGTCTTGAACCGGATCGCGATGTCGAGCTTTCTCAGGCAGGCGGATCATCCGATCTTCTACGGACAGGCGCTGCTACGACACTGGCAGGATCGCGGCGTGCGCGTGATCAATGGGCCGGACGTTATGGCGATCGACGCGTCCAAGGCGCGGCAGCTGTCGTTGATCGCGTCGCTGGGCTTCGCGATACCGGCGACGCGGGTCGTGCATGATCCGCAATCCTTGCCGGGTGCGGCCGAAGCGGTCGGCTATCCGATGGTGGTGAAGGCCAATATCGGCGGGTCTGGCGCGGGCATCGTCCGCTATGACGATCGCGCCGAGCTCGACCGCGCGATCGCGGATGGCATGGTCCCCGATAGCATCGACAAGGTGCTGCTGGTGCAGGCCTTCGTACCTGCGCGAGGCGGGCGGATCACCCGGCTCGAGACGCTTGCCGGCCGCTTTCTCTATGCGATCGACGTCGATGGCGGGGGCGGGTTCGATCTGTGCCCCGCCGATATCTGCCTGGCGGAACCCGGGAAGGCGGCGGTGACGGTGGCGCGCGCCGATCCGTCCCCGGCGCTGATCGCGGCTGCCGAACGGATCGCGCAGGCGGCCGGGCTGGACGTTGGTGGCATCGAAGTGATGATCGACGATCGCGACGGCACCGCGCGCTTCTACGATATCAACGCGTTGTCGAATTTCGTTGCGAACCCGCTCGATGTATTGGGCTGGGATCCGCACGAACGGCTTGTCGATTGGCTGGAAGCCGCCATCGCCGAGGTGCGGGCATGAGATACGGTTATTGGATGCCGGTGTTCGGCGGCTGGCTGCGCAACGTGCCCGACGAGGGGATGGAGGCGAGCTGGGACTATGTCCGCCGTCTGGCCGTGCGCGCGGAGCAGATCGGCTTCGATCTCACACTGATCGCAGAACTCAACCTCAACGATATCAAGGGCACCGATGCGCCCGCACTCGATGCCTGGTCCACCGCGGCGGCGATCGCCGCCGTTACCGAGACACAGGAATTGATGGTCGCGGTCCGACCGAATTTCCACCAGCCCGCGCTGTTCGCCAAGGCAGCCGCCAATATCGATCATATCTCGGGCGGGCGCCTGTCCCTGAACGTCGTGTCGTCCTGGTGGGCGGACGAAGCGCGGCAATATGGGTTGCAATTCGACGAGCATGATGATCGCTACGCGCGAACCAGCGAATGGCTGGACGTGGTACGCGGTCTGTGGAGTGAGGATCGGTTCAGCTTCGAGGGCCGCTTCTATCACACGCAGGATGCGATCTGCGCGCCCAAGCCGCTGCATCCGCCCATCATCTACGCCGGCGGCGAGAGTGAAGCCGCCAAGACGATGATCGCCGGGCGCTGCGATGCCTATGTGATGCATGGCGATCCGCCCGCCGCGATCGCGCCCAAGATCGCCGACATGCAGCGCCGCCGGGCCGATGCGGGCGGCCCGCCGATGACGTTCGGTATGGCCGCCTACGCCATCGTGCGCGATAGCGAGGCCGAAGCACGGCGCGAGCTGGACCGGATCACCAGTGTCAGCGAACTGCCCGCCGGCTATGCCAATTTCGATCAGTGGCTCTCCGGCACGCAGCTGGAACGCGACCTGCGCATCCAGGAATATTCGGTTTCGAACCGCGGCCTGCGTCCCAATCTCGTCGGCACGCCCGAACAATTGAGGCAGCGGATCGCCGACTATGAAGGGGCGGGGCTGGATCTCCTGCTGCTGCAGATGAGCCCGCAGGCGGAGGAGATGGAGCGGTTCGCGGCACAGGTCATCGCGCGATGATCCAGGTCGAATCGGTATCGCGACAGTTTCCGGGCGCTGCGCGGCCGGCGGTGGATGGGGTGAGCTTCGAAGTAGCCAAAGGCGAGATCTTCGGGATCATCGGTCGAAGTGGTGCGGGCAAATCGACCCTGATCCGCATGCTGAACGGGCTCGAACGGCCCGATGCCGGGCAGCTGCATGTGAATGGTACCAATGTCGGTGGACTCGACGCCCTCGGCCTACGCCGGCTGCGGCGCGGCATCGGCATGATCTTCCAGCATTTCGGCCTGCTGTCGTCACGCACGGTGGCGCAGAACATCGCCTTTCCGCTGCGTTCGGCAGGCCTGCCCAAACCAGACATCGCGGCTCGTGTCGATGAACTGCTCGCCCTCGTGGGCCTCGGCGATCATGCCGCCAAATATCCGGCGCAGCTTTCCGGCGGGCAGAAACAGCGCGTGGGCATTGCCCGGGCGCTGGCGACCGGGCCATCGATCCTGTTGTGCGACGAGGCGACGAGCGCGCTGGATCCCGACACGACCCGCGACGTGCTGCAGTTGCTCGCCCGGCTCAACCGCGATCTGGGGCTGACGGTCGTGCTGATCACGCACGAGATGGATGTCGTGCGCGAAGTCTGCGATCGGGTCGCCGTGATGCAGGCGGGCCGCTTCGTGGAAAGCGGGCCGGTCGAGACGATCTTCCTGTCGCCTGCCGCCGACGAGACCCGCGCACTGCTGGCGGAAGCGGGTGACACGATCGGCGATCCTGCGACGCAAGGCGCCGGCCGATTGATCCGCTTCACTGCGCTGGGGGCAGCGTCCGAAGAGCCGTTCCTGACCCGCGCGGCGCAGGAAAGCGGCTGCGACATCGCGATCATGGGCGGGCGGATCGGCCATTTGCGGCGCGGCCCTTTCCGGCAGCTGACGCTGGGGATCGCCGGCGGCGATCCGCAGGCCGCGGTCGCCGCGCTTGGTCGCTACGGCACGGTGGCCGCGCTGTGATTGATTTTGTCGCAGGGATCGACTGGGCGGATATCGCGCGCGCCTGCCTCGATACGCTGGCGATGCTGGGCGGATCGCTGGTGCTGACGGTGCTGTTGGGCCTGCCGCTCGGCATCGCGCTCTTCCTGACATCGCCGCGACAGATCCTGGTCAACCGGACAATCAATCTGGCGCTGTCGTTGCTCGTCAATCTGCTGCGATCGGTGCCGTTCATCATCCTGCTGATCGTGATGTTGCCCGTCACCGTCGCGCTGGTCGGCACGTCGCTTGGCGTCGCTGGCGCGATCCCACCGCTGGTGGTCGGGGCAGCGCCCTTCTTCGCAAGGCTGGTGGAAACCGCACTGCGCGAGGTTGATCGCAACACGGTCGAGGCGATCCAGGCAATGGGCACCACCACCCGCGATCTTGTGCTGCGCGCGCTGCTGCCGGAAGCGCTGCCGGGCATCGTCGCAGCCGCCACAGTGACTGCGATCGCGCTGGTGTCGTTCACCGCAATGGCCGGCGTCGTCGGCGCGGGCGGCCTGGGCGATCTTGCGATCCGGTTCGGGTACCAGCGTTTCCAGACCGACGTGATGATCGTCACCGTCGCGCTGCTGCTCGTGCTCGTGCAGAGCCTGCAGATGATCGGCGATCGGATCGTCACGCTCGTCAGCCGTCGGTAGGAGAGTTTATGCGTTTCTCGTTGCCTGCCTTGCTGGGCGCTGCGCTGCTTGTCGCGGGATGCGGGCAGAGTGCGCCCGACGATCCACGCGCGCTTGTCGTGGCCGCCACCGCCGTGCCGCATGCCGAGATACTCGAGCAGGTGAAGCCGGTGCTGGCCAAGGAAGGCGTCGATCTACAGGTTCGCGTCTTCAACGATTATGTGCAGCCGAACGTACAGGTCGCCGAAGGCCGCGTCGCGGTGAACTATTTCCAGACCAAGCCCTACCTGGACGAATTCAACAAGGCGCGCGGCACGAAAATGGTGCCGATCGCCGGCATCCACGTCGAGCCGCTGGGCGGCTATTCACGCAAGTGGAAGTCGCTTGCCGCGATCCCGGCAGGCGCCACGATCGCAATTCCGAACGAGACCAGCAATAGCGGCCGCGCGCTGGTGCTGCTGGCGAAGGCGGGGCTGATCAGGCTCGTCGATCCGGCAAATCCCCTTGCCACGCCGAAGGATATCGCCGCCAATCCAAAGCGGTTCCAGTTCCGCGAGCTTGAATCCGCTACGCTGCCAAGGGTGCTTGATCAGGTCGATCTGGCGTTGATCAACACCAACTATGCGCTCGATGCGGGCCTGAACCCGACCCGCGACGCGCTGGTGATCGAGGGCAGGGACAGCCCCTATGTGAACTATGTGGTCGGGCTGCCCGCGGCGCAGGCAGATCCGAAGGTCGCCAAACTGTTGGCGGCGCTACGCAGCGATGCCACCCGCAATTTCATCCAGCGCAAATATCAGGGCGCAGTCATCCCAGCCTTCTAGACGGACTGCCGGTATCCATCTGGGACACAAGGAGGACTGCCCTGGGCAAGACGATCGGTTGCGGTCGGCTTAAATTAAGGCGACAGGGGCCCGATGAAGGACCAGCAATCAACGCGTTCCTATCTGCGGGCCGCCACGCAGGCCTGGCACGATCGCGTCGATCATGCCTTTTCTCGCTTCTCGCTGATGGATGCCGACAGCTATCGGCTTTTCCTGCAGGCGCAGGCGCACGCCTTTCTCCCGCTGGAGGCGGCCATCGGCCGCACTCAGCCGGGCGATGCCCTGCCGGACTGGGATCAGCGGCAGCGATCGGATTTGCTGATCGCCGATCTTGCCGCACTGGATGCCGCTCCCGGCCCTGTCTCCGACGCGCCTCTGCTGGACGGCGAACCGGAACTGCTCGGGACTGCGTATGTCCTGGAAGGATCGCGGCTTGGCGGCACCATGCTGGCACGATCGGTGCCGGCCCATCTTCCGCGCCAGTTTCTGGACGCCAATGATTCCGCTTTGTGGCGGTCCTTGATCCGGCGGCTCGACACCCGACTTACGACCGACGACGAACGCTCGGTCGCTGCCTCGGCAGCGCAGCGCGCCTTCCGAGCCTTCGAGCAGGGCGCGAATCATTTTTCGGAGCTTCAGTGCCGTGGCTGATCAGCCTGCCGTCGACCTGACCAATTGCGATCGCGAGCCGATCCACATCCTGGGCGCGATCCAGCCGATCGGCCTGCTGCTCGCCGTGACCGCGGACTGGATGGTCGCGCGGGCATCGGCGAACCTGTTCGATTTCATCGGCGTAGACCCCGCCGATGCCGTCGGGCGCCCGCTCACCGAACTGGTGACGGCACGCGCGGTGCACGATCTGCGCAATCGCACGACGCTGTTGCGCGGGCCGGACGCGGTTGAGCGGCTGTTCGGTATCGAACTGGTAGCGGGCAGGGGGCCGTTCGATATCGCGATCCACCTGTCGAGCGGCACCATCGTCATTGAGGCGGAACCGTCGATCGGCGAGCTTGGCGACGTGACCGGCATGGTGCGCTCGATGATCGCCCGGCTCGACCAATGCGCCAACCTGGAGACCTTCTTCCGCGAAGGCGCGCGCCAGGTTCGCGCGCTCGTCGGTTTCGATCGGGTGATGGTCTATCGCTTCGCGACCGATGGATCGGGCGAAGTGGTCGCGGAAGCCTGCAAGTCGGGCATCGGCCGTTTCATGGGGCTCCATTATCCGGCCAGCGACATTCCGGCCCAGGCCCGCATCCTCTACACCCGCAATCTGCTGCGCGTGATTGCCGACGTGAATGCCGTGCCGGTGCCGATCGTGCCGCAACTGGATCAGAGCGGCGAGCCGCTCGACCTGTCGTTGTCGCTGCTGCGCGCGGTGTCGCCGATCCATATCGAATATCTGAAGAATATGGGCGTCGATGCGTCGCTGTCGGTGTCGATCATCGTCGATGGCAAGCTGTGGGGCCTGTTCGCCTGCCACCATTATTCGCCGAACTGCCCGACGTTCGAGCGGCGATCGGTGACGGAGCTGTTCGCTCAGATGTTCTCGATGCGGCTGGAGAGCCGCGAGCGCAAGGAGACGGTGGAGTTCGAGCGCCGCGCGCGCGACATCTCCGATCAGCTGCTCGGTTCGGTCGCATCGGACGAGGCGCTGCTGCGCGATCCCGACTGGCTGGCCGACGTGCTGACCCACGCGATCCCAGCGGACGGTGTCGGCGTCTGGCTCTCGGGCAACTACGCCTTCTCCGGAGCCACGCCGCCTTCTGCCGACTTCCGGCGCATCATCCGCGCGCTGAATGCGACGTCCGCCGGCAAGGTGTTCGCTACCGACCATATCGGCTCGCTGATCCCCGATGCCGAGGAATTTGCCGAGACCGCAGCCGGCCTGCTGGCGATCCCCGTGTCGCGCAGCCCGCGCGATTATGTCGTGCTGTTTCGATCCGAGCTGATCCGATCGGTGCGCTGGGCGGGCGACCCGCACAAGCCCGCGGCCTATGGGCCGAACGGTCCGCGCCTTACCCCGCGGGAAAGCTTCGCCGAATGGAAACAGCTGGTCCGCGGCCGATCGCTTCCGTTCACGGGATCGGAGCAGCGGGTCGCAGAAACGTTGCGCGCGACCTTGATCGAGGTCGTGCTGCGGCTGGCCGACGAGGTTTCGGCGCAGCGCCAGCAGGCGGGCGTCCGCCAGGAACTGCTGATCGCCGAGCTCAATCACCGGGTGCGCAACATATTGGGTCTGATCCGCGGGCTCATCCGGCAATCCCATGTCAGCGGCGCCAGCGTCGATGAATTCGTCAAACTGGTCGATGGCCGCATCCACGCCCTGGCGCGCGCGCACAACCAGATCACGGAGGATCATTGGGGGCCGGCCCCGCTGGAACCGCTGATCGCGGCCGAGGCCGCCGCCTTCCTGGACGAAGACGAACGGATCATCGTGCATGGCGAGGCGGTTCTGCTCAACCCGACCGCCTATTCGACGATGGCGCTGGTGATCCACGAGCTGTTCACCAACTCCGCCAAATATGGCAGCCTTTCGGTTCCGGGTGGCACGGTTCGGATTCAGTGGGCGCGCGATGCCGCCGGAGATCTCGAGATATCCTGGCAGGATGTCGGTGGCCCGGCCGTCAGCCCGCCGTCCCGACAAGGGTTCGGCACCACGATCATCGAGCGGTCCGTGCCTTACGATCTCGGCGGCAAGGCGGGGATCGATTATGCGCCGGGCGGGGTGATCGCGAAGTTCTGCATTCCCGCCCGCCACGTATCGACCGCGGAGCCGGGTGATCGCATCCCGATCACCTTCGCGAAGCCCGCCCCCGGCCACCGCGAGGAACCACCGACCGATTTGCTCGGCGGCGAGCGCGTGCTGCTGGTCGAGGACAGCCTGATCATCGCGCTGGATGCCGAGGATATCGTGACCCGGCTGGGCGCGAGCGACGTTGCGACTGCGTCCTCGGTCGGGGCGGCGCTCGATCAGATCGCCGCCGCCCGGCCGACGATCGCCATCCTCGACGTCAATCTTGGCAATTCGACGAGCTTCCTGGTGGCGGACCAGCTGCTCAAGCTGGGCATCCCGTTCGTGTTTGCCACCGGCTATGGCGAAGGCGCGCATTTCCCGGACGAACATCGCGGACGGCTGGTCGTGCAGAAGCCCTATACGATCATCAATATCGCCAAGGCGCTCGCCCAGACGATGGGCAGAAATGGGCAATAGGCAGCGGATGCCGCGCGTGATGTTGCCATGAACCGGCTCTACCAGAACATGGCGACGACCATCTTCGAGGAGATGTCCGGCCAGGCGCGCGCGCTGGGCGCGATCAATCTGGGGCAGGGCTTCCCGGATACGATCGGGCCGTCGGAACTGCTCGATGCGGCCGCCCGTGCCCTGCTGGATGGCCCGAACCAATATGCGCCGTCGCAGGGCCTGCCCGTGCTGCGCGATGCGGTCGCCGCCCATTATCGCCGCTTTCAGTCGCTCGACCTGGGCGCGAATAATGTCCTCATCACCTCCGGCGCGACCGAGGCGATCGCGGCGGCTCTGCTTGCGATCCTATCTGCAGGCGACGAAGTGATCGTGTTCGAACCCGTCTATGACGCCTATCGGCCGCTGATCGAGCGTGCCGGGGGCCGGGCGGTGCCGATCACGCTGACCGCGCCCGACTGGCGGCTGCCGATCGCGGCGGCGGCCGCAGCGATCGGGCCGCACACCAGGGCGATCCTGCTCAACAATCCGAACAATCCGGCCGCGACCGTCGCCAGTCGCGACGAGCTGAAGGCGCTCGCCGCCTTGTGTTGCAAGCACGACCTGATCGCGATCTGCGACGAGGTCTGGGAACATGTCGTCTTCGATGGCAGCGAGCATGTCACGATGATCGGCCTGCCTGGCATGGCTGACCGTACGGTGAAGATCGGATCGGCCGGCAAGATCTTCGGCGTCACCGGCTGGAAGGTGGGGTTCGTCATTGCCGCCGATCGGCTGCTCGGGCCGATCGCGCGCGCGCACCAGTTCCTCACCTTCTCGACCGCGCCCAACCTGCAGACGGCGGTCGCGTTCGGCCTCGGGTTCGAGCAGGCTTTCTTCGATCGCGGCCGCACCGATCTCGCCCGGTCACGCGATCGGCTCGCGGGCGCGCTTGCCGCCGCGGGCTTCGCCGTTCTGCCGAGCCGGGCGACCTATTTCCTGACCGTCGATCTGCCCGCATCGGGGATCGATGGCGACCATACCGATCTGGCGCGCCGGATGCTGCATGAGGCCGGCGTGGCCACGATTCCGCTCTCAGCCTTCTATATCGGCGGCACGGCGCCGCGCGGGCTGGTCCGCTTCTGTTTTGCCAAGGGTGATGCCGTCCTGGACGAAGCTGCGGCCCGGTTGGCTCGTTGGCGGGCCGATCAGGGGGCAGGGGGCACCACCGCCTAACGTTGCGATCACGATCCTCGACCTGATCGAGTTTGGACCCTAAGGGCCGTTCGCCATGTCCGACCGCACTATCCCCCCCGTCTCGATCATCGGTTCTAATCCGGTAAGGCTATGGGGCTTGCCGCTAGACAAGCGTCTTGCGCGGATCGCAGCCGCCATGGGTACGGACATGGTCGATGCCACGCGGGCAATCGGGCCCGTGCTGGTCGTCAATGCGGCTTTCGTGTTCGATCCGGCCTGGCTCCGCCACATTGCCGGCAATCCCGGCATGGCGGTAACCTGCGGCGGCAGCCCGGCGATCGTGCACGCGCGCGATGCGGACGAAGCGCGCATGGTGGCCACGGCGATGCGGGACGGCAGGTCGCTCGATCCCGCCAGTGGCCTGCATGCGTTCGCAATCGAGGACGGCCCCACCATCGAGAACAAGCAGCTGCGTAAGCGCGAGACGCCGTTCCTGATGCCGCTCACCGCCGATACGGTGCGCGCGGCCGAACGGAAGAGCTATTTCGGCGCCTACAAGGGCGTGACGGACCTGCTCACCAAATATCTTTGGCCCGAATGGGCGCTGGTGCTGACCCGCATCGCCGCGCGGCTGGGGATCACACCCAACATGGTGACGGCAGTAGGTGCGATCTGTTGCGTGGCAGCCACCTATTGCTTCGCGATCGGCCAGTACTGGCTCGGCATGGCGGTGGGGCTGGTTTTCATGGTGCTCGACACGGTCGACGGCAAGCTTGCCCGCTGCACGATCACCTCGTCGAAATGGGGCAATATCTTCGATCACGGGATCGATCTCGTGCATCCGCCCTTCTGGTGGTGGTTCTGGGCGACCGGCCTTGCCAGCTGGGGACTGGCCTATGACAGCACGACATTCTGGTGGGTGCAGGGCGTGATCCAGGGGGGCTATCTGGTCCAGCGGCTGATCGAAGGCGTGTTCATGCGCCGCAACGGCATGATGCACATCCATGTCTGGCAGCGCTTCGACAGCCGGTTCCGGCTGGTGACCGCACGGCGCAACCCCAACATGGTGATCCTGTTCGCATCGCTGATCGTCGGGCGGCCGGATCTCGGCCTGATCGCGGTTGCTTGGTGGACGGGCATTTCCTGCGCGGTTCATGCCGTGCGGCTGGTGCAGGCGATGGCGGCGCGCCGGCGCGGCATGGCAATCACATCCTGGTTGGCGGAGCCCGCACGATGAACGCGACGATCGAGAAGTTCGGCTATCCGGGTACGCTGGTCGCCGAATTTGATCACTGGCTGGTGCTGCTGCGCCCGGCCCAGCCGACGCTGGGCAGCCTGGTGCTGGCCGCGCGATCCGATGCCACCGCGTTCGCAGAGCTGCCGGCTGCCGCCCATGCAGAGCTGAAGCTGGTCAGCACCGCGATCGAGACGGCGCTTGCCAAGGTAGTTGGCTATCAGCGTATCAATTATCTGATGCTGATGATGGTCGATCCGCACGTCCATTTCCACGTGATCCCCCGGTACGAGGGCGATCGGGAATGGGGCGGCGAACGGTTCGAGGATGCGGGCTGGCCGAAGCTGCCCGAACTGGGCCGCGTGATTACGTTGGGTGCCGGCCAGATCGCCACGATGGTGCGCTGGCTGAAGGATGCGTTCGCCTGAGAGCGCGGACCGGTCAGGCCCAGCGGTTCGTCAGCTGGGTCGCGATCTCGATGTCGTTCAGGAAGTCGACCTCGGCCCAGCCCAGCCCCTCGATCGAGACGGTGCCGACCTTGCCGGTCGCGGCCAGGCTGTCGATCACCTTCAGATACCAGTGCTGCACACCTTCGGGCGTGCGCATCGCCGCAGCCACGGCATTTAGGAAGATCGCCGGGCCGTCGCCGCGGAACGCCAGGAAGCCGATCGATTCCGCATTGGTCTCGTCCGCCGACAGCGTCTTGCCGATCCGCTGCAGCCGGCCGTCGCCATCGCGCGTGACCTTCATGTCGTCGCTGTCATAGTCGGCCTTCACATCGACCGTCACCGCGATCGGCCAGTCACCACCTTCCTGAACTCGGCGCACGATCTCCTCGGACACCAGCGTGTCGCCGTTCAGGATCAGGAAGTCGTCCTCCATCGCCTCGCGCGCGATCCAGCAGGATCCGAGATTGTCCGCGACCTTGTAGAACGGATTGAAGCGGGTGCGGATCTCGACCCGGCCATCACCGAGCCGGGTGATCTCGTCCGATACCTTGTCGGTCATGAAGCCTGTGACGACGTCGATCCGCTTCACGCCACCGCGCGCCAGCATCTCGATCTGCCAGGCCAGCAGCGATCGCCCCGAAAAATCGATCAGGCATTTGGGCATTTCGGTGGTCAAGGGCAGCATGCGCGAGCCTTGGCCCGCGCTGAGCAGAATGGCATTCTCGATCATGGCCGCCCACTAGATCGGTTCGATGCCGGATGGAAGCGCCGGCTGCAGGCATGGCTTCACCCCAGCAATCCGTTGCAACATTGCCTGCTGCCGGACTAGGGGGCCGCATGAAGCCGGCCCGTCCGTCCCTCGCCGATCGATCACCGCTGTACCGCATCCTCGCCAATACTGCCTGGCTGCTGGGCGGAAAGGGTTTCGGCGCTGTCTGCGGTCTTGCCTATCTCGCGATTCTCACGCGATCTCTGGGTCTTGAGGATTTCGGCCACTTCTCGCTGATCTTCGGTGCGGCGCTGGCGATTAGCGGCATCACCGGCGTCCAGAGCTGGCGGACGGTGGTGCGCTACGGTGCCGATCATATCCATTCCGAGGCATGGGATCGCTTCGGCCGGCTGGGCATGATCGGTGGCCTGTTCGATATTGCGGGCGCGGCCGTGGGCTGCCTAATCGCGGCAGTGATGATCTATGGCTTCGGCCGGCTGCTGGATATCGATCCCGCCCATGCAGATCAGGCCTTCTGGTTCTGCTGCGGTATGTCGCTGGCGCTGGTTTCTGCGCCGACCGGAATCGTCCGCGCGCTGCATCGGTTCGATCTGGCAGTCTATGTCGAGGCGGTGGTCCCTGTCGGTCGGCTGGTCGCGGCGCTGCTGATCTGGCAGATCGGGCCGTCGGTGGGTCGCTTCCTGATCGCGTGGGTGATCGTCGACCTGATCGAGGCCACGCTGTACTGGCTCACCGCCCGCCGGCTGGTGCCGCAATCGGTGAAGCTGCGATATGTACGCGAGTGGCGGCGCGGGCTCGCCGAGAATCCGGGTCTGATCCGCTTCTTCCTGCTGAGCCATGTCACCGTCACGCTTGATGCGATCGTGCGGTTCGGGCCGCTGCTGGCAGTGGGTGGGCTCGTCGGCGCGGCGTCGGCGGGCCTTTACCGGCTGGCCAGCCAGATCACCCAGGCGCTGGGCAAGCTGTCGCTGCTGCTGACGCGCGTGGTCTATGCCGAAGTCTCACATGCGCGAGTAACGGCCGGCGCGGCCGAATTCCGCAAGCTGGCGGTGCAGACCAGCCTGGTGGCCGCAGCAGCCGCTGTGGTGGTGATCTCTTTGGCATTGACGGCGGGTGGCGAATTGCTGGCGCTGGTCGGCGGCGAGGAATATCGCGTGGGAGCGGTGATCCTGGTACCGCTGGCCATCGCAGCCAGCCTGGATCTCGCATCCGTCGCGTTCGAACCGGTGCTCCATGCGTCGGGCCGGCCCGGGCAGGCGTTGATGGCGCGCGCAGTGACGCTGCTCGTACTGCTCGTCTCGATCATGCTGCTAACCGGGCATGAAGCGACGGGCATCGCCTGGGCCGTCGCGATCGCCACGCTGGCTGGTTATCTGACAACTGCGTTGCTGGCGTTTCGCGCGATCGGGCGGCCGCAGGCCGCGCCCCCGGCGGAGGACGCCGCGCTGATGTAAGCCGCCGGGGCGCGTCTCTGCTGGCCCAGGTTGCAAATCGGGCTTCCTAGCGCGCGTCCGATCGCCTATCCGCGAGCGCTTGCCGGCGTCGCCGGTGGCCTTGGCCGCGCAGTGCGTGTCCATCCTTCCTCGCTTGGGAGCGCAGACAGTCGATGTGCGGAATTGCCGGATGGTATGCGCGCTCGTCGCGCACTGTCTCCACGGATCAGATCCGCCAGCAATGCGACACGATCATCCATCGCGGGCCGGACGATCAGGGCCAGTTCATCGACGGCGATTTCGGCTTCGGGATGCGACGGCTGAGCATCATCGATCTGGCCGGCGGCCACCAGCCGATGACCAGCCCTGACGGCCGCTACGTGATCGTCACCAACGGCGAGATCTACAACCATCTCGAACTGCGTCCCGCACTCGAGGCGGCAGGCCATCGGTTCGAGACCCATAGCGATACCGAAACGCTGCTGGCCGCCTATCTGCACTGGGGCGACGATGCCTGGATACGGCTGGAAGGCATGTTCGCGACCGCCATTTGGGATCGCGCGACGCGCAGTCTGACGCTGGCGCGCGACCCGCTGGGCGTCAAGCCGCTCTATGTGACCGAACAGAATGGCGGGCTCGCGTTCGCGTCCGAGATCCGGGCGTTGCGGCCGCTGCCCGGGCACAGCTTCGATGTCAGCGACCGCGGCGTGCATGACTTCTTCATGTTCGGCCATGTGCAGCCGCCGCGCTCGATCTTCGCCCAGGTCCGCAGCCTCGATCCCGGCCATGTGCTGCGGGTCGAGGCCACCGGGGACGCAGTCGTTCGGCCGTTCTGGCAGCCGAGCTTCCGCCACGGCCCAGCGATGAGCGAAGGCGAATGGATCGAGGAGACGCGGCGCCGCTTCCTGGAAACCACGCGCCGCCACATGCTGTCTGATGTGCCGGTCGGTGTGTTCCTGTCGGGCGGGGTTGATTCCAGCGCGATGTCGGCAGCGATGACGAAGATCGATCCGACACCGTTCAAGGCGTTCACGATCGGCTATCCGGGATCCCGGATCGACGAGACCGAGCAGGCCGCGCGGATCGCCCGCCACCTGGGGCTTGAACACATCGTGCTGCAGCTGGAAGCGGCACGCACCGCCGATCTCCTGCCCGCGGTGCAGGCGTCGTTCGATGAGCCCTGTGCAGCAACCTCGGCAGTCCCTCACTGGCATCTGTCGAAGCTGGCGGCCGAGCATGTGAAGGTCGTGCTGTGCGGCGAAGGATCGGACGAGATCTTCGCCGGCTACAAGCGGCAGCGAACCGCGCTGGAAGCAGCACGGTGGAGCCCACTGATCAAGGCGCTCGGCCCGCTCGCCGGACTGGTCGAGGCAATCCCGGGCGGCGCATCGCCGCGCTGGAGCTACAAGCGCCAGAATGCGGTGAAGTTCATCGAAGCGGCACGGCTGGACAGCAGCTTCCAGCGCTTCTTCGCCGGCACGCAGATGTCGTCGCCCCAGGCGCGCGCGCGGCTCTACGAGCCCGATTTCCTTGCGCGACAGCGGCATGACGACGATCTCGCCCGGCTGGAGCAGGAATATTTCGGCAGTGGCATCGGCCGCGGGCTCGATCCGCTGGAGCAGTTCCAGCTTGCCGATCTGACGATCCACATGCCGGGATCGCTGTTGCCCCGCCTCGATCGTCCGAGCATGGCCCATTCGATCGAGGCACGCGTGCCGTTCCTGTCGCATATCTTCGTCGATTGGGTGATGACGATGCCGCGATCGATGAAGATGCGCGGCAAGGTCGGCAAATTTGCGCTGCGCGAAGCGACCAAGGACTGGCTGCCGCCGGGCACGTTCGACATGCGCAAGCGCGGCTTCCAGCTGCCGTTCGCAGAATGGTTTCGCGGCGATTTCGCCGAATTCGCGCGCACGATCTGGAACGACAGCGGCGCGGCGGCGGCCGGTTATCTGCGGCCGTCCGCGGTCGAGGCACTGTTCGCCGAACATCGCGACGGCACCGCAAATCACGGCCGGATGCTGTACGCGATCGCCATGTTCAGCTGCTGGTGGGATCAGAACATCGCCGTCGGCCGCGGATCGACCGCGCGCGCCGCCTGACAGTGAGAATCGAATGCTGATCGATCTGGAAACCCATCCCCAGGCCGAGATCGCTCCGGCCGATGTCTGCATCATTGGCGCGGGTGCGGCCGGCATCACGCTGGCACGCGGGCTGGCGGCGCGAGGGCATGATGTGCTGTTGCTGGAAAGCGGCGGGCTCGATTTCGAACAGGCCACTCAGGATCTGTACCGCGGCGCCAATGTCGGCATGCCCTATTATGATCTCGATCAGGCGCGGCTGCGTTTCTTTGGCGGCACGGTATCGATCTGGGGCGGGCGCTGCGCCAAGCTGGACGCGATCGATTTCGAGCGTCGTGACTGGGTGGATCATAGCGGCTGGCCGATCACGCTGGCCGATCTCGATCCCTTCTACCGCCGCGCGCACGACTTCTTCGAGCTCGGCGATTATGACTATTCGACACGGGTGTGGGACGCGCTGGGGGTGGCCGCGCCGGGCTTCGATCCCGGCGCGATCGATGCGGTGCTCTGGCGCTTCGACGAGACGACCGACCGCTTCATTGCCGCCCGCAGCCGCGACCTGACAGATTCGGCCAAGGTGCGCGTTCTGCTCCATGCCAATGCGGTCGCGATCCGGGCGACGCCGGACGCGCGCGGCGTTGATCATGTCGAAGTGCGTACGCTCGGCGGAAATACCCGCAGGATCACCGCGCGACAGTTCGTGGTCGCCTGCGGCGCGATGGAGAATAGCCGGCTGCTGCTGGCATCCGACGATATCGAGGCGGCCGGCATCGGCAATGGCCGCGATCTGGTCGGCCGCTATTTCATGGAACATCCGACCGGCCGGATCGGCCGGATCGAGACGAAGCAGCCCTATGAGCTCTGGTCCCTGTTCCAGAAGCGGTTCATGCATGACGGCCCGCCGCTGGCGCCTGCGTTGCGGCTGGGCGATGCCACCCAGCGCCGCGAACATGCGCTCAACAGCATCATGACCTTCAAGCTGCAGCGCGATCCCCGCCACGGGGTGGCGCTCGGCAACAAGCTCTACCACAACCTGAAACACTCGATCGCGCCCAGCAAGCGCGGCCGCGCGCTTGATCATGCCTATCGCGCCGTGCGGTCGTGGTTTCACCGTGGTTTGCGCAGCCAGGTGGAGAAAGCGCGTGCGAAAGCCGGGATGACTGGCCTTTACTTGATGACGCGCGGTGAACAGGCGCCAAACCCCGACAGCCGCGTGCTGCTATCGGCCGAGCGGGACGCGCTGGGCAGCCGTCGCGCGAACCTGGATTGGCAATTGAGCGAGATCGATAAGCACACCGCCTGCGTGATCGCCCGCACCTTCGATTCCGAATTCCGCCGGCTGGGCCTTGGATCGGTCGTACCGAGCCAGTGGCTGGAGGAGCCGGGCGTGCAGTGGCCGGTCGATCCCACCGTGGGCAACCACCCGATCGGAAACTATCATCAGGTCGGCGGCACTCGCATGGGTGAGACGCCTGCGACCGGCGTGGTCGATGCCGATTGCCGCGTCCATGGCTATCACAACCTGTTCGTAGCGGGCAGCTCGGTCTTCCCGACCGGCGGCTGGGCCAATCCGACGCTGACCATCGTCGCGCTGGCGATGCGGCTGTCGGATCATCTCGATACCAAGCTGGCGCCCTGATCGCCCCGGCCTCGCATCTGGTTCAGGCGGATCGCCAGTCGAGTTCCTGCCAGCCCCGCTGTCGCCCGATGGCGCGCAGCTTCGGCGACGGATTGACCAGATAGGCTTCGTCCGCCCACTCGAAGGTCGGTACGTCCGAGATGTGATCGGAAAAGAAACGGATGTGCGCACGCGTGCGATCGATGCCCTGGGCTTCCAGCGATGCCCGGATCATCGCCAGCTTGTCCGGGCCGTAGCAATTCTCGCCGCCGATCGCGGGTGTCAGCCAGCCGCCTTCCCAGCTGTTTCGGCTGGCAAGCACCATGTCGATTCCCAGCTGCCTGGCGAGCGGCGCGATATAGAGTTCGGGCGCGGCGGTCGCGAGCATGATGGACCGGCCCTCGGCCTTCTGCCGTGCGATCGCTGCGGCCGCCTCGCGGAAGAGGCCATGTTCGACGACCGCCTTGGCGAATGCTTCCGCCAGCGGTTCGGCGTGCTTCCGATCGAGCCGTGCGCCCAGCGCGATCCGGTGCATCGCCTCCTTCATCCGCTTGCGCGGCGTGCGACCCGCCGCATAGCCGATCGCGGTCGGCAGTAGCGCCGGCAGCAAAAGCAGCCGCCACGGTGCATGGCGCAGCGCCGCATGGATCAGGAAGGCCGAATAGGTCGGTCGCCTGGTCAGCGTGCGATCGACATCGAAGATGGTGATCGCGCTATCCTGCTCCTCAGCC
This sequence comes from Sphingomonas canaveralia, assembly GCF_047238125.1. Taxonomy (NCBI): domain Bacteria; kingdom Pseudomonadati; phylum Pseudomonadota; class Alphaproteobacteria; order Sphingomonadales; family Sphingomonadaceae; genus Sphingomonas; species Sphingomonas canaveralia. The sequence goes on along the minus strand of NZ_JBDFMH010000001.1, from coordinate 1,258,485 downwards.
ACGTCCGCCGCCCGCCGCCGCAGCGCGCGCCGCCATGATTTGCTCGACAAGCGCGAGATCGGCGGGCTTGTCGACATCAATCGGCGCTTCGGCATCGAGGATCACCGGCTTCGCCGTGCATCCCAGCCGGTTCGCGGCGCGCGCGATCGCATCGGCGAAGTCGATCGTCCGGGTCAACGCACGTAGCAGAAGCAACGGGCCGAAGCTGGCTACAAGTTTCAGCCCCTTCTTGCGGTCCGATTCGATCTTCGCCCATTTGGCGAGCACGCCCGACGCACGTGGTGAGCGGAGCGCGAACAGGTTCGCCCCCGAATAATGGCCGTCGCGGAATTTGAGCCACGTCCGCGACGTCTGCGGGAAGACCTGCTCGACGATCGCGCGCTCGCCGACGCCCACCGTGATGTCGGTATCCCCTGCCTGATCCAGGAAGGCGCGTATCCGATCGGGCGTCAGCAGCGCATTGTCGGCAGTGGTCACCAGGATCGGCCACGGCGCCTCGGCGGTGCCCGTGATTGCCGACACGCTGGCGGCGATGCCCCTGCCACTGCGGACCAGGCGGACGCGGCGCGGATCGCGCGTCCATTCCATGTCCGATGCCGAAAGGGCGTCGATATCCTGCGCCAGGATCACGATGTCGCCGATCGCCGGCACGGAGCGCAGAGCCGCGACGACATGATCGAGCAGCGCTACGCCCTGCACGCGGATCGCGGCTTTCAGCGATGCGCCCGATGCCGCGGCGAACGGATCGCCGCCCGGCCGTTCGCCGGCCAGCACGATCGCCGTCCATCGCGCGCTGCCGCTCCCGTTCAGATGCTGATCCATCGCGCCCCTCTAGACATAAAAATGTCATGGAGGGAGTGGGCGTCTTTCGGTTTTATCGAATCGCTGGCGCCCGGCCTCAGCCGGTGACGAGCGGATCGATCGGCGTTGGCGGCGCATCTACATCCTGAAGTGCGGCGCCTTCTGTCACATCGGCGAAGACCGGATAGTCGGTATAGCCTTCGGCGCCTTGCGTGTAATAGGTCGCGATCTGCGGGCGGTTGAGTGGCTGCCCGGCCGCATAGCGCTCCGCCAGATCGGGGTTGGCGATATAGGCCTGACCAAAGGCGATCATGTCCGCGCCCCGCGACGCAATCGCCTCGGCACCGCTCGCCCGGGTAAAGCCGGCAACATACATCGCCGGCCCGTCGAACAGCGGCCTGAGCGTGCCATACACATCCCAGCCCACGCCATAATCGCCTAGCTGCAGATAGGCGATGTCACGCGCCGATAGCGCAGACACGACATGGCTGTAGGTCGCGATCGGATCGTCATCGAACACATTGTGGAAGGTCCAGCCTGGCGAAAGCTTGACCGCGACAAATTTTGGCCCGGCCACTTCCGCCATGGCATCGACGCAGGCCAGCAGGAATGCCGCGCGCTTCTCGACGTTGCCGCCCCATTCGTCGGTGCGCAGATTGCTGTTCGTGGAGAGAAACTGCATCGGCAGATAGCCGGATGCGGCGTGAACTTCGACCCCGTCGAGACCCGCATCCAGCGCCGCCTGCGCACAGGCCTTGTAGTCGTCGATCACGCCCAGAACCTCGGCATGGCTCAACGCGCGTGGCTCGGGGTAGGGGCGCTTGGGCCGCGGGCAGGTCACCGTGTAGTGGCGCGCGGTCGGATCGGGTTGCACGGCAGATGCGCCGACCGGCTGGCGCCCGCCCAGCATCAACGGATCGGACAGGCGGCCGACATGCATCACCTGCGCGAAGATGCGTCCCCCCGCGCCGTGCACCGCATCTGCCACGCGTCGCCAGCCGGCGGTCTGTTCCGGCGTGTGGAGGCCCGGGGAGAACAGATAGCCGCAGCCCATCGCAGACGGGAAAACCCCTTCGGTCACGATCAGCCCCGCGCCGGCACGCTGCCGATAATGTTCGACGACGAGATCGGTCGGCACCCCATCCAGCCCGGATCGCTGCCGTGTCATCGGCGCCATCACGATCCGGTTGGGCAGGGTGACCCGGCCGAGATCGAGCGGTTCGAACAAGTTGGCAGTCATCGGCGCTCCAGCACGGAATAGGAGTGGTCGGTCCGGTCGCGCGCGACCGTCTTGGGCGGGACATGCGCGGCCGAGGGCGGCACGGTTGCTGGGGCATCCGCCATCGTCGCGACGACGGGATCGACCCGGTCCCAGTCGTGCAGCGACTGGCGGTGGCGGATCGCCCATACGCCGTCGATACGCTCGAACTCGTCGACATAGCGACCTTGACCGATCACGTCGTGCCGCGCGCCGTCCGCACCCGCCATGCGCAGCGTGACAGTCCAATAGCTCTCGGTGCCTGCGCGGTCTCCATCCAGCACGATCTGGATATTGGTCACGACGTGCCGGGTCGTCTCCATCGCGGCGTGCAGCGGCCACAGCCAGGCGATGAACGCCTCCGCGGTGCCCGCGAACAGCGGCGCATGATCGTCGGTGCCGCCCGGGTGCCAGCAGGACAGCGCGAGCGCTGCATCCATCCGGTCCATCGCACGAGCATAGCGGTTGATGACATCGGTGATCGCGACGCGATCGGCCAGCTCCTCCAGCGTCATGCCGGTCAAGCCATGCCCTGCGCGCCGACATCGCCCCGCGGTCGCGCACCCAGGGCAGCCGCGCGTTCGAACAGCGCACGATCGCCCTGTTCCCAGGTGATCGTCAGCGCAAGCCGCGCGATCCGCCAGCCGGCGGGCGTGCGGATCACATCATGGGTATAGAAACCGCCGATCGCGTGGGTCTCTTCGCCCAGCATGTGGCGTGCGATCATCTGCGCCCGGATCTGTGCGCGATCGCCATCGAGCGCGACGAGATAGTTCGAAATGCGGTGATGGGTGGCATCGAACGGTGCCAGCGTGCGCGCGACGAGGGCAACCCAATCGTCTGCCGCCATGGTCTCGACCACGCCTGACCAGGCGAAGTCCGCAATCACTTCCTGCGCGAAGACCGAGCGGTAGAGCGCCCAGTCGCGACGATCGACGCCATGGGCATAATGATCGACCAGATCGCCGATCGCAGCCCGGTCGATCAGGTCGGACAGCGTCGTGGCGGGTGTCGCCCTCATGCGGCCCAAGTCAGCGGCAGGGATACGCAGGCGCCGACATTACCGCCCTTCATCGTCACCGGGCGCGCCGGATCGAGCGCGAAACTCGGAATATGGGCAAGCCATTCGCGCAGCATCGCGATGATTTCCATGCGCGCGAGGCCCGCACCGACGCAGCGATGTGGCCCACCGCCCATCGTGGAGTGCTTGGTGGCGTTCAGCTTTCGATCGAACCGTACGGCGTCGGCGTCCGGGAAGCTCAACGGATCCAGATTGTGTAGCACGCTTGGCAAATAGACGATGTCGCCCTCCTTCAGCGTCACGCCGTCGAGGTCGATATCCTCCGTGCAGTTGCGGCTGACCGATACGCTGGCGCAGCGCCGCATCAGTTCGTCGACCGCGTCGGGAATCTCCGCCGGATCGTCGCGCAGTGCCTGCTGGTCGGCCGGATGGCGGGCGAGATGCAGCATCACGAACCCCATCATCGCGGCGACCGTATCGAGCCCGCCGAACAGGATGTTGCGGCACATCCGGCGTGCTTCATCGATGGTCCAAGGCCGGCCATCGATCGGTACCGACAGGATCCGGCTCAGCAGATCCTCGCCGGGATCCGCCAGTCGCGCCTCGACATAGGGCGCCAGATAATCGTCGGCGCTTTGCCGCAACTGCTCCACGGTCATGCTGCCATCGGGGCGGGTCAGCTGCGCGCCCAGCTTGCGGAGCATGGGGCGATCTTCACGCGGCACATCGATCAGGGTCAGGAAGATGTCGATCGGCAGCACCTCGGCGAAATCAGCCACGAAGTCGCAGCCGCCGAGCGGGGCAAGCCCATCGATCAGCGCGCGTGCATTCTCGATGACCTGCGGCTCGATCGCGACGATGAACTTGGACGCGAACCCCCGCATCACCGCATTTCGGAACGGCGTATGTTCGGGCGGATCCTGCTGCAGCGGGATGAAGCGCATCACTTCGCCCAGCCCGCGCGGCACCGCCAGCACCTCGCTCGACAGCCGCTTGGCATCGGCCCAGAGCGTGCGGATATGTTCGCCGCGGGTCACGATCCAGTGGCCGCCATTGCGTGTCGTCCATACCAAAGAGCGATCGGGCGACTGCAGCGCGCGCCACGCGGCATGATAGTCGGCCTCGACATCGGGCGGAAAATAGATGTCGAAATCGACGACCCGATCCTCGGGAACATGCGATGGCAAGGCAGTCATGGTGGCGCTCCGCAGACGCGTCCTTATTGCGTCCGGTCGACACTCAAGATGCTGGCTTTATGGCGAGGGCGTTACGGCCAGAGCAATCTGACTGTGCGATCGGCTCATCGTTAAACGCCGATCTTCATCAGGAAATTACGGCGGTCTTCGCGCAGCTGGGACGGGGTCAGGCCCGCCAGTGCCTTCAGTTCGGTGTCGATCGCCAGTGACAGGCGCCGGATCGTCTCGACAGGATGGCGATGCGCGCCGCCCGCGGGCTCGTAGACGATGCGATGGATGACGCCGAGGCGCAGCAGATCGGCGGCGGTGATCCGCATGGCCTCGGCCGCATCGGGCGCGCGTGCCGGGTCCCGCCAAAGGATCGATGCGCAGCCTTCGGGCGAGATCACGGAATAGATCGCATGTTCCAGCATCAGCACGCGGTTGGCCGCTGCCAGCGCAACCGCGCCGCCCGATCCGCCTTCGCCGACGATCACCGCGATCGTCGGCACGCCCAGCGACAGGGATTTCGCGGTGCATTGTGCGATTGCCTCGGCCTGCCCCCGCGCTTCGGCGCTGACCCCTGGAAACGCGCCCGGCGTGTCCACCAGTGTAATGACCGGCAGGTCGAATCGGTGCGCCAGCGTCATCAGCCGGGTGGCCTTGCGGTACCCCTCCGGCCGCGCCATTCCAAAATTGTGCCGCAGCCGGCTCTCCGTTGTTTCTCCCCGGGCATGACCGATGACCATGATCTTCCGCCCGAGGAAGGTCGCGAAGCCGCCGAGGATCGCCTGATCGTCCCTGAATGCGCGGTCGCCGGCAAGGGCAACGAACTCCTCGAACAACCCGGCGACCAGCTGTGGGAAATGAGGTCGTTGCGGGTGCCTTGCCACCTGGGTGCGCTGCCACGGAGTCAGCCGCGCATAGATGTCGGCAAGCTGGCGGGCGGCTCGCTCCTCCAACATCGGCGGACCAGCCTTGTGCCCGCCGGCTTCTCGCAGCGCCGCCGCGCTCGCGATCAGCGCCTCGACCGGTTTCTCGAAGGGCAGATAGCTGGTCACACCGTCATCGACATGCCGCGGTAAATCCGGGCGCGATAGCGCGAATCCTCGGCGTCGGGCAGCGGTGCGCCGAGCAGCAGCACCGCGCGCGCGAAGCGCTTCACTTCTTCGAGATGCTCCTCCAGGTCGCGCGGCTCCTCCGATCGCACGCGACGCGTCAGGTTGATCTGGTTGACCGGAACATCGTGCACGAGCCGCTCATTCTCGACCGCCAGCGTCGCGGTGAAGGCGTGCAGCGTCGTCTTGACGAAATTGGCGAGCGCAAAGGCGGCACTGGTGTCGCCCATCGCCACGTCCGGTGAGACGAGGACCAGTTGGCAGCCGTCGTAGAGCGATGCCTTGCGCGCGACACGGAAGTGCGCCGTCAGATTATGTGCGACGAGCGCGCGGAAGTCGTCCGGAGTCAGCAGTGCATCGGTTTCGAACAGCCGGGTCGGCAACGCCTCCAGCGGGGTCGATACGATCGTCGTGGGCCGGCCCCAACGCAGCAACGCCGCATCCATCGCTGCTTCGACGCCATCGTCCAGCAGGACCGATTCCAGCGCGGGCTGCTCCAAACCGGCAAGTGCCGGCTCGAGCGCGGCAAACGCCTCGGCGGACCGGGTCATCACGACGACGCGCGCGGCGTGGCAATCGACCAGGAATTGGCGGGCCGCCTCGGCCAAATGATCGGTCAGATGCTCGCCGATCAGCCAAACCGTGCGGCCACGCATCTGATCAAGCCGCTCCTGCTTTGGGCTTCCGAACAGTTCACGCTCGGTGGTCGATCGTTCGACGCTCAGCCCGCCTGACGGCATGAAAGTCTCGCCGCTGACCGCGCGATCAGCGAGGAAGAAGACCGTCGCCTGGGCGACATCCGCTTCGGTCGGCATCTTGCCCAGGAACAGCTGTTTCAGGACGCCGCTGCCCACCTTCTTGGCCTCGGCTGCGATGCGTTCGGCCGGCAGGAAGGGGGTGTCGGCGGACGGCGTCTTCAACAGCCAGTCGCTATTGGCTGCTTCGGTGTCGGGCCGGTCGCGCCAGTCGGGCGCATCGAGGAAATAGCCGCCGCGGCGCAGCCGCTGCACCAGCCGCTCCGCGATTTCGGGCGTCATCAGGAACCGATCCCAGCTGCAGATGCCATCGCCTTCCTTGGCGCAGGCCAGCGCCAGATCGCGGATCTCACGCGGGGTGTGGGTGTCGTGCGACATCCGCACCGTATCGTTGGGCGCGAGCCGGCTCAGCACGGCCTCGACCCGCGTGCCGCGTCGCAGCGCCTTGATCACTGCGGCATGGATCGCGTTCAGCCGTCGGTTTTCCAGGATTAGCTTGCCGCGCCGATCGAACAGGCCGGGTCGGCCGCCGACGCCCGCCAGGCGATCACCGGCCACTGGGCCCGGGGCGATCGCATTGAACTGCACTTCCGGACCCAGATAGCGCGCCATCGATTCGACCATCGCGCGCTGGCCGGATTTGGACACCGCGTAATCGGCACGGTTCGGATAAGCGACAGCCAGATATTTCTCGCCGCCAAAATAGGATGAGACGTTCAGCACATAGCCCGAACCCTGTGCCTTCATCAGCGGCACGGCATGATGCATCAGCACGAAATTGGAGATGAGATTTGCGTCGAGCGTGTAGTTCCAAGCGTCGAGGCCCATGTCGACGACCATGTCCTCGGCGCCGGAAACACCGGCATTGTTGATCAGATAATCGATCCGCCCGAACGCCTTTAGCGTCGTGTCGATCGCGGTCCGCAGCGAGGCCAGATCGCTGACGTCGAGGCCTGCCATCGTCTGCACCCGGCGCTCGACTCCGGCAAAGCCGATATCCTCGAGCTCGTTGACGATCCGTGCGCGGGCAACCGCAAGCTCGCTCTCGCGGCGCGCGACCATCATCACCTTGGCCCCGGCCAGTGCCAGCAGCCGTGCGATCGAGCCGCCGATCCCGGCCGACCCACCAGTGATCAGCGCGACCTTGCCCAGATGCAGCCCGGTGATGTTCTCGCTGAACCCCGGCATCGCCTTGCGCGCGCCGGTAGCCTCGCCGATGCTGCGCGGGACATACAGCGTCACTTCCGCGATCTTGTTCTCCTTGAGCAGGACGCGCGCGGCGTGCCCCGCGGCGAAACGCAGGTTCTCCGGCTCGTTGTTGTTGAAGCGGACGATCTGGTTGCCCCATTCGGCTTGGCGGCGGCGACCATGCGCGACATCGACGGCGGATTCGTCGCGCCAGATCCGCGCGAGCTGCTCGGTCGCGGCGCGCAGCACGTTGGCAAAGACGTCGCCCTTCTCGTCGGTCGGATTGGATAGGAACACGAAGCGTGGGCTCTGCAGCAGCGTGTCGTGGTGCTTCCAGTAGCGGGTCAGCGTGCGTGCCAGCGCAATCGCGCCGACCAGTTCGACGTCGAAGAAGGCGGAGATGTCCTCGTCGCTCGCCGCCACGAGCTCGCCAACCAACTCGCCAGGCGCGTGGACCGGCAGGAACAGCGCGCCGGTGATCGGCGGATGATGCTCGCCATACGCTGCCAGCGCCGCTTCCATGCCGGCCGGATCGGTGCGGTTGAACCGCGCGATGGTCAGCCGGTCACCGATCTTCTCGGCATTCGCGCGGGCCTGGGCGATCGCGACATCGGCCTGACGGGGAAGGCCGAGCAGCACATGCGCGCCCGCAGCGATCTGGATCCTCGCGATGTCCAGCGCTTCGCTCCAGTCATTGCCGGCGGCGATCAGCACTGCCAGCCCCGCGCCATCCAGCGACCGCATGGTCGGGCGGGAGAGATAGATGGAGCGCGCCTCCTTGCGTACGCTCATCCCGTGCGTGATCTCGAAATCATGGCCGTTATAGGCGGCGGATTCGTCACTGCCGAGGAAGACGCAGGTTTTCGCCACGTCGTCGGGCGTGGGAAAACTCTTGGCCTTCGGTTTGCCGTCGGCGCCGCGTTCCAGCGACATGATATCGAAGAACTGGCCGGCGGTGGTACCTGGCTCGTCGCCGCGTGCCTTGTCCATCGTGGCAAAGACGGTGCGGATCCGCTCGCTCTCGATTGGTCCGGGAAAGACTAGGTTGACGCGGATGCCCTGCGGGCCAAGCGCCAGCGAAAGCTCACGCGACCAGGCGTTCATGGCCGCCTTCGGCACCACATAGGCGGCACGGGCGTAATAGGCCGTCCGCGAGAAGATCGTGGAGACGTTGATGATCGATCCGCCTTCGCGCATTGCCGGGGCGGCGGCACGGACGAGGTTCAGCGCAACCCCGAACAGGTTGCGCACCGCGTCGCCGACGGTTTCGCTGTCGGTGGAACCTTGCTGGCGAAGCGCGGCGAGTTCGTCCCGGTCGAGCGGCAGCGATTCGATCGGCTGCTTCGGCCCGGTGGAACCGGCATTGTTGACGAGGATGTCGATCTGGTCGAAGCGCGCAACGATCCCCGCGATGCCGTCGCGGACCGACTGCGGATCGGCACCGTCGAGCACTGTAGTGGCGATGCGATCGGGATCACACCCGGATGCCTTCCGCGCGGCGGCGGCCGCCGCCTCGATGCGGTCGGCCGATCGCCCGGTCATCACGACCGTGGCGCCTTCGGCCAGATAATGGCGAACGATGTGGCCGCCGAGATTGCCGGCGGCACCGGTGACGACGGCGATCTTGCCTTCAAGCCGTCCGGCCGCCTGCGTGGTCGGCCGTGTCGCGGTCGCTGCCTTCGCCATCGTCGCTCTCCCCCCTCGGTTTATTTGTTCGCGTTGCCCTCGAAGCCGGTCGGTGACCGGTCAGACAATCCAGATGCGTTCTGGGCCGCCCACATCTCCAGCAGCGCGTCACGGCTCCTGAGGCCCATCGCGGGAAGCGCATGGTTGACGACATAGGTCGCCCCGGCGTGCCGGTTCTCCCACATTGCCTGATGGGCTTCCGGCAGATCGGCCCACTCCACCACTTCGGGTTCGGTCACTTCGAGCAGACCCGCGGCGATCATGTCGTTCATCCGTGCCACTTCGGACGCGTTGCAGAGATGCGTGCCGAGGATCGATGCGGTCGGCATCAGGATGCGCCGCTGCCGGGTCCAGACCTGGGGGGCATAAAAGGTGAAGCGGCGCCCGCTGAGATCCTCGGCGAAGACGACCCGGCCGGTGAAGGGTTTGACCAGCGAGGTCGAGACGCCCAGCGTATCCTGCGCCACCCGCTCCATGATCACGTCCGGCGCACCGCGTGGATTGTCTGGCGATCGCAGGATGCGGCCGATCGCGGAGCCGAACGGCTTCATTACCCGTTCCTGATAATCGCGCACCGCCGCCTTGAATGCATCGATATCGGCCTTGGCATCGGGCAGGCGCGGCATCGTATCGGGCCACAGGAAATTGGCGCCCTCGCGACGGGCGATCCCCTCCAGGCTGACGACGCCTTCGATCGCATCCTCCAGCCCAAGCGACTGCAGCAGCTCGCGCTGGCCGTCGGTGGTTGTGGCGACGACGATCCGGGCCTTCAGCTGGCGTGCGGCCTCGATCATCTCGAGGCCGGCCTCGTCGATCAGGTCGGTCGAGCGCGGACCATAATAGATCAGCACAGCCTCGCCGCCACGCAGGCCGGCCCGCGCCAGCATCTCTTCGGGAGGCACCGAACCGGGCTTGCCCATGAAGCTGAAGTGATAGCCCGATGACGCCCCGTAGAACGCGAGCGTGCCGCCTTCGGCCAGCAGCTGGAAACTGCGCGGAAAAGCGGTCTCGCCGGCATGGCTGACGACATAGTCGGCGCGCCGACCGCCATTGATGCGCTCATATTCGGCCACGATGGTCGCCCCCGCAGCCTCCCACGCCCGCGCGGCCTCCGCATCTTCGGGCACGACACTGTAGAGATCGGCGAACCGAGCATCCTTCCGGTCGATCGCGCCGACTGCACCCTGCTTTGCGATTGCCGCGGCGCGCGCCGGGCTTGAGACAAGTCCTGTCACCTGCAACCCCGTGCGGACTGCGCTGCGCAGCGCATCAAGCCCGGTCCCGGTCGATGCCCCCTCGACGAATAAGGTACGCCCGGCGCGGATCTGGAGTGTCGTGAACAGGCAGCGCCACACCGTGCCGAGGTTAAGAATATAGCTTCCGGCCTGCTCGAGCGTCAGGCCGGGCGGGATCGCATGCAGCTGCGGCGCTTGCGTAACCAGGAACTGGGCGTGGCTGCCGGTCGGCGTTTCATAGCCCTGGATCGCGAAGTCGGCGAACATCGGATCGGTGCCCACCAGCGGCGACAGGAGATCGTTGGTCCCAGAATAGACCGCGACGAGATCGCCGACCTTCAGCCGCCCCTCGGCCCGTGCCGAATTGCCCAGCGCCGCGATCAGCCCGATGCCGCCCGAACCGGTCGTCTGATAGTCGTTCTCATGGCCGTCGAACGGCGATACAGGGATGCCGGTCAGCGCCCAGATGTCGTTGAAGTTCACTTCGCTGGTCAGCATGTAGACCAGCGCCTCGTTGGCATCGGGCCGCTCGACCGGCACGATCAGCTCGCGCTCGTGCGTCGCGGGCGGCCCGAAACCGGGCTCGCCAGTTTCGCGGCTGCGGGCGATGCCGAAGGCATGTTGTTTACGCGGGATCGGCGTGATGCCGGGATAGAAGGGCGCTCCCACCGGCAGCAGGTCAGCGCTCGCCACTAGCAACTGTCGGCGGGTCTGATGCGCGTCGTCGATCCATAGCCCGTCGCGGCGAACGGGCAGCGGCGGACTGACCTTCTCGAGAAACTGGCGAATACCGGTCTTGCCGCCGTTCGGATCGACGACGGCCGCCGCGAAGTGATCGGCCTCCCGCCTCAGACCGGCATCGATGCCCTCTTCCAGGCCGGTGCGGATGGCGTCGATCGCCATGTCGCGCGCCTGGCCGCGTCCCGCCCATTCCAGCTGGCGGCAAATTTGCTGGACGAACGGGTCCGCAAGCGAGGCCGCAAGGTCGACATCGGCCGGCTCGCGTGATCGCTTCGCAGCCGCGCGGCGCGAAGCGAAACGTTCGCCGAACGGGCAATCCTCGCCGTGCAGGACAAAATCGCGAACCAGCATGTGCGCCGCGGTCACCGCGTCCCCGCTGTCGGTTACCAGCCAGTCGATCAGGCCGAGCGCATGGGCGCTGTCCGCGTCGATACTTCGTCCACCCAGGATCAGGTCGAGCGCATTGCGCAAACCGAATTCTCTGTCGGCGCCATGCAGCAACCGCGGCAGGCGCTGCGTGCCGCCATAGCCGGGGATCAGGCGCAACCGGATTTCCGGCTGCCCGAAGCGCGCGGTCGGCTCGGCAATGCGGTAATGGCAGGCCAGCGCGAATTCCATGCCGCCGCCCAGCGCCACGCCCTGGATCGCGGCGATGCAAGGCTTGTCCATCGCCTCGATCTTGTTGAACGCCAGCTGCGCGTTGGCGGGCAGGACGCGCGCTTCCTCGACGGTGTGGATCTCGTCGAGAAACTGGCGGATGTCGGCCCCTGCGACGAAACTCTGCGCACCTTCGCCGGTGAATACCACCGCCACGACATCATCGGCGCGCGACAGGCGATCGACCACGATCACCAATTCATCGAGCGCGCGTTCGTTGAGCGCGTTAACGGGCGGGTTGGTGATGGTCACCGTCGCCACGCGCTTGCCGGGCGCCACCACATTGTACTGGATCAGGAAGTAGCGATAGCGCTCGAACAGCGCCTGATCCTCGGACAGCCGCTGCCGGCGCTGCCAATCGTCGATCGCGGTCTTCAGTTCGGTCAGGCTTTCCGGATTGCGCAGCGTCGTCACGTCGCCGACGGCGCCGCCCTCCACCAGCGCGCGCACCATGCGACGCATATACTTGCCGCTGCGCGTCTCGGGAAATTGCGAAACCTCGATGAAGTCGGCCGGCACCGCGACCGCGCCCTTCTCGGTGCGGACCAGTTCGGCAAGCCGTCTCCGGTCCTCGTGGCTCAGCCGGCGGCCCGCCGCCGGCACTACGAAGGCGAGCGGGGTCAGCCCCTTTTCGCGGTGCGGCGCACCGACCACCAGCACGTTGCCGACAGGTGAATCCGGATCGAGCGCTTTGTCGCGCAGCACAGCACCTTCGATTTCCTCGGTGCCGAGCCGGTGACCGGACACGTTGATCACGTCGTCGCTGCGACCGTGGAACGAGAAGGAGCCATCGTCGTGGCGCACGGCGAAATCGCCCTGCGTATAGCCCCAGGCACCGCGCCATCGCCGCCAGTAGCCATCCTCCCAGCGCGCCGGATCGCCTCGCCAGCCGCCGACGACGTTTCCCTTGTCAACGCGGAAGTTTGCGGCGTCGCCCCAGACCGTGCGGGCGAGATAGGGGTAGGGGGCAGCGATCACGATCTCGCCCTTCTCACCCGCCGCCGCCCGCCGCCAGGCGGCACCGTCTGGCCCGTCGCGCACGAACGGGGCTTCGGCGGAGCCGCCGTCCGCATCCTCTACCCAGACGTCGCCGACGATCCAGGGCAGGGGATAGGCATGGGCATCGGGCCGAAGCGGAAAATCATCGTTGCCGTAGAAATGCGTCCAGGCGATGCCGCCATGCTCGGTCGCCCAATAGCTGTTGATGTAGCGCGGTACGACATGCGCCATCCCGAAGGCCTGCACCGATGGCGATGTCGGCTCGGCACAAAAGGTCGCGACCCGCAGCGATGAGAGGTCGTATCGCTGGACGTCGGCCAGGTTCGACGGATCGGCCATCACCGATTTCAGGAATGTCACACCAGCCTTGAAGATCGTCACCCGATGCCGTTCGATCATGGAGGCGAACCGGCCGGCGTGCGGAAAGACGGGCGATCCTTCGGAGATGACCGACGTCACCCCGGTCGTAAGCGCAGCCGAGATCAGATAGCTTTGGCCCGTGATCCAGCCGGGATCGGCCACAACATAGATCGTGTCGCCGGGCCGCGCGTCGAACGATACCTTCATGGTATGCGCGATGCCGGCGGTGTAGCCGCCGTGCACGTGCACGACCCCCTTGGGCTTTCCCGTCGATCCCGATGTGTAGATCAGGAACAAGGGATAATCGGCATCGACCGGCAGCGGCGGCGACGACGCCCAGATCGCGCGTACGAACTCGGTGTCGGCAAGGGCCATCAGGTCCGCTTCGTTGCCGATCGCGAAGCCGGCCGCCCGGGCCTTGTCGAGCACCGTCTCCAGCGCCGCATCGGTCAGTTCGTGACTCCACCGGTCGCGCTCCGGTCGCCAGACGATATCGGGCTGGGCGGTATGGCGGACCACGATCACGGCATCGACCCGCGGCGGCAGCGTGACGAGGCTGGTGGCCACCGCAATCCGCACCCGTGCCGCCTCGGCTGCACCGATCCTGCCGTCGCGACCGAGCAGACTCAGCGCGCGACCCACGCCGCGCATCACATCGGACCGCTCGACGGTCACTTCGCCGGCCAGCGTCTCGGCAACGATCGCGCGCACGCTCTCTACGTCGTCGGCGGCCAGCCCGAGATCCGCGTCGGCCAGCAGCGTCAGCGCGGTCGCCACCGGCACGTAATTGTCGAGCGCTGGATCGGTATAGGCGGTCTTGAACGCGGCTACCTGCGCATTGCGGTAGCTGCCATCGGACGTCACGATCACGCGCGCGCCGGCATCGGCGATCCGATCAGACAGCGTCTTGTCGCTGAATCCGCCGAACACGGCAGTGTAGACGATGCCGAGCCGCTTGGCCGCCTCGATCCAGAAGATCTGCGACACGATGCTGGGCATGTTGAGCGCGATCCGGTCGCCCGCCTTCAGCCCCAGCGCCTGCAGCGCCAGCGCGCATTTCGCGCTTTCCAGCAGCAACTGCCTACGTGAGACCGCAAAACAGTCGAGCGGCGCTCCGCGCCCGCCGTCGGCGGCCATATCCCAGCGGTCGCCTTCGAAGATCAGGGCGGTCTCGTGACCACGCCCGACCAGCACATGTCGATCGACCTCGTTGAACGCGGCGTTGGTGCGGCCGCCGACGAACCAGCGCCAGTGCGGCGGGGTCGAACCGTCGAACGCACTGGTCCAGGGCGTGAAGCTGTCTGGGTCGAGGGTAATTGGACGCGCGGTCCGCGCGTCCCAGCCGTGCCAGTCGCCATCCTGAGCCCGTGACAGCCAGGCGCCGCCGTTGCCGATGCTGTCGGCGAACCAATGAATCTGCCGCGCCGCGATATCGCCATGGAAGCTGCCCGGATCGGCGAGCGCTGCGGCCCGCATCGCCTCCCAATCCGCACGGGTACGGACAGGATTCGTCTCGGCGAGCCCGGGCTGGTGCGCACGGCAAGGCGTCGTCATCCCCGACTCGCTCTCCCCCTTTATCTTATTGACCGGTAGTCGATCCTAATTTGGCAATATTGGCAATGCTGTTGCGAAAGTCTCCGCCTACACGCGACGCATTGCCAGCTACTGTCCAGGGCCAGACAGTAGATCCGACGAAGACAAGCCGCGATTACCGTAGGTAGAAAAGTGTCGCTCTTCCTGCAGTCCACTGCGATCATTCAGAGGAATTGTGTTTCTGAATAACACCTTAGGCTGTGTTGCAGCTCCCTGCGGAGGCTGACCGGGGGAGGGGATGGTCGGTGTCTCGTGTCGAGAAGGCGACCGGAGCGATGACCAAGTTCGCTGGATGCCCCGTGAGGATTCGAACCTCAATTGACGGAGTCAGAGTCCGTAGTCTTACCTTTAGACGACGGGGCACCGGAGCCGCGCCAGATAGAAAGACCGCCCCCGGCTGTCAACGCCTGCCGGCGCGGGCGCGGTTGCCCAACGGGCCGGCGATGCGTATCGGCGCACCATGCAATCCGACTTTATTGACTGGCTGGCGGGCGTGCTCGGCCATCGGCCGGCCGATGCCGCGCCCTATGCGCGCGCACTCACGCATGCCAGCACCGGTATCGCCAATTATGAGCGTCTCGAATTCCTCGGCGATCGCGTGCTCGGCCTGATCGCTGCGGAATGGCTGTTCGAACTGTTCCCGGAGGAACCGGAAGGCGCACTTTCACGCCGGATCAACGCCCTCGTCAGTCGCGAAAGCTGCGCGCAGGTCGGACGCGAGATCGGCGTCCAGCGCCAACTGAAGCTGGGCAAGCAGGCACGGGACGATGGCGCCCAACATAGCGACAATGTCGTCGGCGATGCGGTCGAGGCACTGCTCGGCGCGCTTTACCTCGATGCGGGGCTGGCAGGGGCACGCGATTTCGTGCGTCGCCATTGGGCAGGGCTGGTGGATGGCCAGCGGCTGGCGCCCCGCCACCCGAAATCGGCGCTGCAGGAATGGGCGGCCGCCAATCGCTGCCGCCCGCCCGTCTATGTGATGGCCGGCCGCGCGGGCCCGCATCATCAACCCACGTTTCGCGTCACCGTCGAGATACCGGGCCGGGCGGCGGCCGAGGCGGAAGGCAATTCGAAGCAGGAGGCCGAAACCGCCGCCGCCCGCGCGCTGCTGGAGAAACTGCAATGACCGAGAGATGCGGCCTCGTCGCCGTGGTGGGCGCGCCGAACGCGGGCAAATCGACGCTGGTCAACGCGCTGGTCGGCCAGAAGGTGGCAATCGTGAGCCCCAAGGCGCAAACGACGCGCGTGCGGCTGATGGGCATCGCCATTCTAGGCGAGGCGCAGCTGCTGCTGGTGGATACGCCGGGCATCTTCGATCCGCGCCGCCGGCTCGATCGCGCGATGGTGGCGGCGGCGTGGGGCGGCACGCAGGATGCGGATCTGATCGCGTTCGTGGTCGATGCCAGCACCGGGCTGACGAAGCGGATCGCGCCGCTGGTCGAGCAGCTGGCGGCGCGGCCCGAACCCAAGCTCGTGATTCTGAACAAGGTGGATGCGACGGCGAAGGAAAAGCTGCTCGAGCTGGCGGTAAAGCTGCAGGCCGCGCTGGAGCCGGAGGCGATCTTCATGGTATCCGCCACCACCGGTGACGGCATTGCCGACCTGAAGGCGGCGCTGGCCGCGCGCGTGCCCGAGGGGCCGTGGCATTTCCCCGAAGATCAGGTGTCCGACGCGACCGACCGGATGCTGGCGGCGGAGATCACGCGCGAGCAGCTCTATCTGCAGCTTCATGCCGAGCTGCCCTATGACAGCGCGGTTGAGACCGAGAAATATGAGGAGCGCAAGGACGGATCGGTTGCGATCCACCAGCAGATTCTGGTGGCGCGCGATACCCAGCGCGCGATCATCCTGGGCAAGGGCGGCACCCGGCTGAAGGAGATCGGCAGCCGCGCGCGAACCCAGCTAGCCGATCTGCTGGGCCGCAAGGTGCACCTGTTCCTGCACGTCAAGGTGAACCCGAAATGGGAGGAGGATCGCGGCCTCTATCGCGAGATCGGGCTCGACTGGGTAGACTGACGTTCAACTGGCGAGATGCTCGATCAGGATCTTGATGCCGAGCCCGACCAGGACCAGCCCGCCCGCAATTTCCGCACGCTTGCCGAACGCCGCGCCCAGTCGCGCACCGAACAGCGTGCCCCCGAAGCTCAGCAGCGCGGTAACGATACCGATCGCGCTGAGCGACACCGCCGCCGGCAGCCCGATCAGTGGCAGGGTGACACCGGCGGCAGCGGCATCGATGCTGGTGGCGAGCGCTGCGGCCAGCAACGCGGTGCCGCCGAGCAGTGCGGGCGCGGCATCATCCGCCGGGGAAAAGCCTTCGCGGATCATGCGGAGGCCGAGGATCCCGAGCAAGCCGAATGCGATCCAGTGATCGACGCTCGCGATCCAGCCCGCAGCGAATGCGCCCAGCGCCCAACCAAGGCCTGCCATGGCCGCCTGCGCCGCGCCGAATGCCAGCCCGAGCCGGGCCGCGCCCGCAGCACCGCAGCGCACGCTGGCGCCCTGCACGATAGCCACGGCAAAGGCATCCATGGCCAGCGCCAGCGAAAGGATCAGGAAAGTCAGCATCGGCAGCATCCGGGGTCGAGCGAGAACCAGCCAACAGCATCGTCCTTCCCGCCCGACCGTGCGGAAAGCCGATGCCATTGGTCTCGCCCGGGCCGTTCCGGCCCCGCGCGCACCGCAGCCTCTCGGCCGGGTATGTCGATGCGCGCGCCCGCCATGCTGGATGGCGGCTGGCTACTCCCCAAATGACGGTGCGGCCCTAGGCAGGATCGGCCGCGAAGGCAAGCTCAGCCGATCAGCGTGGCGACCCAATCGGGCACCAGCACGCTGGCCGGCCCCTGCCGCGAGACGTCGAACCAGCCGCTGCCGGAGGATCGCTCGAGGTTCAGCTCCAGCGTCTCCGCACCGACAGCGCCTGCCAGCTGCACGAAGCCGGCGGCCGGATAGACCGCGCCCGATGTTCCGATCGAGACGAATAGGTCGCAGTCCTGGATCGCAGCTTCGATCCGCTCCATCTGGTAAGGCATTTCCCCGAAGAACACGATATCGGGCCGCAGCGCTGCAGGCGTGCCGCAGGCGGGGCAGGGTGGGCCATCGATCAGATCCCCTGCGATCGGCGAGCGCTCCTCGCACGCACGACACAGCGCCGATTTGAGCTCGCCATGCATGTGCGTCAGCCGTCGCGTGCCGGCCCGCTCGTGCAGGTCATCGACATTCTGGGTGACGATCAGCAGTTCGCCTGCCCATTCGGCATCGAGCCGTGCGAGCGCCAGATGCGCCGCGTTCGGCTCGACCGAACCCAGCGCCGCCCGCCGTGCATCATAAAAGCGCTGCACCAGCGCCTCGTCCTTCGCCAGCGCTTCGGGTGTGCAGACGTCCTCGACCCGGTGCCCTTCCCAAAGTCCGTCGGGGCCACGGAAAGTGGCGAGGCCGCTTTCGGCCGAGATACCGGCTCCGGTCAGGACCACGATGTTACGATGCGTCTTCATCTCATCAGGATAGGCGATCACCAGGCGAGCGGCAAAGATCGCGCGCCGCTGACCGATCTGTCCGATTCTGATGCAGGTGAAGGTTCGGCAACATTAAGAAACGGTAAATGCGGCCTTGTTTGGCCCATCATCCTGTGATGCGATGTAGTGCAGAACAGCCATGTCACGGCTGATGCTCGAAACAGGGGACTTTCATGCCTTTTCTCAAGACGATCGCCGTGGGAATCGCCCTGGCGGCTGCCATGCCCGCGACAGCCGCGACGATCATCAACTTCGATCAGCTGCCGAACGGCACTACCCTGCCGAGCACCGGCACGGCGATCAGCACGCAATATGCTTCGCTGGGGCTCACCATCTCGGGCACCAATACCCAAAATAACACCAGCGGCCCGCTCAATGCCTGGGGGTTGATCGCGGCATCCGGGCCGGGCGGCAGCGGCAATTATCTCGGCAATTTCGGTGAGATCACGCCGTCGTCGCCGGTGCCGGGGCCGTCCGACTATCTGCTGGCGCCGCGCTACAACATCATGTCGTTGTCCTTCGACGGGACTGCCAGCGAGATTTCGTTCGGCCTCTACACGGGCGGCGGCCAGAACAGCGTCAGCATCATCGCCTATGATGCGATGGGTGGGCAGCTGCAAAGCCTGTCCAACGTGATGGCGAACAATGGCCAGTTCGATATCCAGACACTGACCGCGAGTGGAATCGCGCAGATCGACATCGTCGGCGGCTTCAACAATCCGCCCAACGGCTCGGTCCGCCTGTTCGGCATCGACAACCTCACCTTCACGCTGGACGCCGTTACCCCGGCAGTGCCGGAACCGGCCAGCTGGGCGCTGATGATCGCGGGCTTTGGCATGACTGGCGCATCGCTGCGCCGCCGCAAGATCCGCACCAGCGTGAGCTTCGCCTGACCGCATAGCTGAATGATGAGGCTGCCGGTTGCCAGGAGGTGCCGGATGCCTCGATCGATCCGGGGGACCTGCAATGCGTACTATCTTCATTCTGGCTGCCGCTGCGGCCGCCGCGGCGCTTAGTGCGCCAGCCGCTGCCATCACGGTCTGGGAAGGCACTTCGGTCGGTGTGCCCGACGAGGAGACCGGCGAACTCGAATATTATACCGTACGGTTCGAATTCGATGACTCCGCACCGCTATTCGTGACGCCGCTGACCGCGCAGGATCCGGAGAACACGCCGTTCACCCGCGCGCTCTACCAGAACATCACGTCCTTCTCGGTGACGGGCGCTGACGGCACGATCGGCTTCAGCACCGGGAATTCGTTCGTCAGCACGCTCGCACCCAATCTGGCGCAGTTCGGCAGCGTACCGTTTCTGGTGCTGGCTGGGACGGACGGTATCACCGCGCCCGGTTATCAGCTGCAATTCTCCTACACACCGGCTGCGGCCTACACCGATACCTCGATGCCCGATTCGCTCGACATCGGCGCGCCGGGGACCGATGCAGGCTTCAACCTGCTGAGCTATTATTATGAGGGCGATCCGGCCGACGAGATCATCGGCGGCCCCGACACGATCCTCAACTTCCGCTTCGCATCGGGCGGTTTTCTGCCGGCCGCCGCAGTGCCTGAACCGGCCAGCTGGGCACTGATGATCGGTGGCTTCGGCCTGATCGGCGGCACGCTGCGTACAAGGCGAATGCGCCCGACCGCCGCCTGATCCGCGCGCGCGGCACTGTCTTCGAGGGCTGCGCCGCCGGCGTGGGGGCCTTGCCTCGCGCGGCCCGCCCCGCCACAGCAGGGCATGACGCTGCGCATCCTGGTCGACGCCGACGCCTGCCCCGTGAAGGAAGAAATCTACAAGGTCGCCTGGCGGCACGAGGTACCGGTGGTCGTCGTCAGCAACAGCCCGTTCCGTATCCCCGTGCATCCACTGGTCCGCCGGGTGGTGGTGGATGGCGGGTTCGACGCGGCCGACGATTGGATCGCGGACGCTGTAGACTCGTCCGCGATCGTCGTGACGGCCGATATCCTGCTGGCCGATCGTTGCCTGAAGGCGGGCGCCACGGTTCTCGGGCCGACGGGCAAGCCGTTCACCGCCGCCTCGATCGGCGGCGCGATCGCTACCCGCGCGATCATGGCCGATCTGCGCGCCGGCGCGGTGGGCGATGCCATCGGCGGACCGGCACCGTTCGCCAAGGCCGATCGCTCGCGCTTCCTTTCCGCGCTCGATGCCGCGCTGGTGAAACTGAAGCGCGCGGGCTGATCTTAATCCGCCGGCGGCTTGCGATCGACATGCACCCAGGCGGCTTCGTCCTCCGGGATCGCATCGGGTTCCAGCGGCAGCTCGCCTTCCTCGTCCGGGCCGAATGCGGGTTCGGGGCTGCGGGGCTCGGGATCGGGCGGGGGCATGGCCGCTCCTTGCGGTTGATCGGCGGTGATGGCATCGCGCCAGCGCAGGCCGAAAGGGATCTCATGCTGGCAGTATCGGATGCGCAGGCGGCAAGGGCAATGCGATGATCCGGATCGGCATCCTCGGATCACGCGGCCGGATGGGCCGTGCCATCGCCGAGCAGATCGACGCGACCGGCGGCGCGCTGGCGGGCGGGGTCGATCAGGGCGAGAATCCCGACACGTTGGCCGCGATGAGCGACGTGCTCGTCGATTTCTCGGCTCCGTCGGCTCTGAACCGGCATATCGCGGCGGCGGAAGGGGCGGGGATCGGCCTGGTGGTTGGCACCACCGGACTCGCGGCCGGGCAGCATCGCCTGATCGATCGCGCCGCGGCGCGCATCCCGATCCTGCAGGCGGCCAATACCGCGCTGGGCGTCAATCTGTTGGCCGCGCTGGTGCGCCAGGCGGCGGAGCGGCTCGGACCGGATTGGGATATCGAGATCGTCGAGATGCACCATCGCCACAAGCTCGATGCGCCATCGGGCACTGCGCTGCTGCTGGGTGAGGCGGCGGCAGCCGGGCGTGGCGTCACGCTGGATACGGTGGCGGCGCGGGGCCGCGACGGCATGGGCGCGCGTGCCGCGGGCGAGATCGGGTTTGCGGCGCTGCGCGGCGGATCGGTCGCCGGTGATCATCTGGTGGTGCTGGCGGGGGAGGGCGAGCGGATCGAGCTCGGCCACCGGGCCGAAAGCCGCGCCATCTTCGCGCGCGGTGCGATCCGCGCGGCGCTGTGGCTGGCGGGCCGTGCGCCCGGCCGCTACGCCATGGCCGACGTGCTGGGCCTGTAGGACGTCGGCATGAAGAAGGCGGACGTCTTCGAATTTTATCGCCGGCTGGCGGAGGATGATCCCGCGCCGGAAACCGAACTGGCCTGGACCAACCCCTACACGCTGCTCGTCGCGGTCGCGCTGTCTGCACAGGCAACGGACATCGGCGTCAACAAGGCCACCCGGGCGTTGTTCAAGCGCGTCTCCACCCCGGCGGAGATGGTGGCGCTGGGCGAGGCTGCGCTAAAGGATCACATCAAGACGATCGGCCTGTTCAACACCAAGGCCAAGAATGTGATCGCGCTGTCCGAGAAGCTGATCGCCGAGCATGATGGCGAAGTGCCGCGCGATCGTGCCGCGCTGGAAGCGCTGCCCGGTGTCGGCCGCAAGACCGCGAATGTCGTGCTGAACGTGGCGTTCGGCGAGGAGACGATCGCGGTCGATACCCATATCTTTCGCGTCGCCAATCGGACCGGGCTCGCCAAGGGCAAGGATGTCCGCGCGGTGGAGGACCGGCTCGTCAAGGTCACGCCTGCTCCGTTCCGGGCGCATGCCCACCATTGGCTGATCCTGCATGGCCGCTATGTCTGCAAGGCACGCAAGCCCGAATGCTGGCGGTGCCGGGTCGCTGATCTGTGCGTTTATCGCCCGAAGACGCCGCCCCCGGCGCGCGCCGAACCGGTAGGAGACGGATCATGATGCGATCATTGCCCTTCGCGCTGGCAGCCGCTGCGCTGCTGGTTGTTCCGGCCGCCGCTGCGAAGCGCGATCGCGTGCCGGCCGCCGTGCCAGCCGGGGCGGTGGAAACCTGCATCCCGATCACCAGCATCCGCGAAAGCAAGGTGCGCGACGATCGCACCATCGATTTCATCATGAAGAATGGCCGGGTGTATCGCAACGTGCTGCCGTCCAGTTGCCCGCGGCTCGGCTTCGAACAGGCATTCAGCTATCGCACGTCGCTCAGCCGGCTCTGTTCGGTCGATATCATCACCGTGCTCGACCGCGCAGGGCCGGGGCTGACGCAGGGTGCGGGTTGCGGGCTCGGGACGTTCCAGCCCGTCACGATCGCCGATGAGCGGCCGGGCCATCGCGGCAGGCCACCGCGCGGAAATTAGCCTAGCCGCGGCGCAGACGCTTTGCTAAGCGCCCTGGCACGCACCGGTAGCTCAGCTGGATAGAGCACTGCCCTCCGAAGGCAGGGGTCAGGGGTTCGAATCCCTTCCGGTGCGCCATTTCCAAAGTCCGGACGGCCGCCGCCGGCTCACCCCCGCCAGGCCCCGCCCTTCAGTACCCGCAGCACATGGCCCTGCACCGGCAGGCCATCGAACGGCGTATTACCTTCGCGCGCGGCCAGCCGATCAGCGTCGATCCGCCAGGGGCGATCCTCGTCGACCAGGATCAGGTCGGCTTCCTGCCCCTCTGTCAGCCGACCGCCGGGCAGGCCGAGCAGCCGGGCCGGCGTCGTCGCCAGCAGATCGAACAGCCGCGGCAGATCGATCAGGCCGTCGCGCACCAGGCCGAGCGATAGGGCGAGCAGCGTTTCCGCGCCGGCCATGCCGGGGACGGCATCCGCGAACGGCAGGCGCTTGGCTTCCGGGCCATGCGGGTCATGGGCCGAGCAGATCAGGTCGATCGTGCCGTCGGCGATCGCGCGCAGTGCCGCCTGGCGGTCGCTGTCCTCACGCAGCGGCGGCGAGAGCCGTGCGAAAGTGCGGAACGGCCCGATCGCGGTATCGGAGAGGAACAGGTGCGCCGGGGTGACACCGCAGGTCACGCGGATGCCGTCGCGTTTGGCCTGGCGGACGAGATCGAACCCGCGCGACGTGGTCACCTGCCGGAAGTGCAGTCTCGCGCCGGTCTCCCGCGCCAGCGCGATGTCGCGGGCGATCGCGATCGCCTCGGCAGCGGCCGGTGCGGCGGGCAGGCCCAACCGGGTGGCGGTCTCGCCCTCGGTCGCTACCGCGCCGGCGACGAGGCCGCCATCCTCGGGATGCGCGATCACCACCAGATCGAGCGCGGCGGCATAGGCGAGCAGGCGGTGCATGACGCCCGAATCGGCAATCCAGCCGCGCCCGCTGGAGACCGCACAGGCGCCCGCCGCCTTCATCAGCCCGATCTCGGCCAGGTCGATCCCGTCCAGCGCGCGGGTGGCGGCGGCGATCGGATGGATCCACGCATCCGGCTTGCCCGCCTGCGCCGCACGCTGGACGAGCGCGGCATGGTCCAGCGCTGGCGACTGATCAGGCATGAGCGCCGCGCGGGTGATGCCGCCGGCGGTGAAGGCCGGCAGGTCAATCGCGAATACCCCGGCATCGACCAGCCCGGGCGCGATCAGCGCGCCCTCGGCATCCAGCGTATCGACATCGTCGGGCACGTCGAACGAGCCGACCGCAACGATCTGCCGCTCGCGCACCAGCACCCCGCCGGCCACCACGCAATCGGCCAGCACCAGCCGCCCGTTCAGGATGGCGAGGCCGCTCACGCCCAGCCCGCCACGCCGCGACGCGCGCGGGTCAGTACGTCCAGGCAGGCCATCCGCACCGCCACCCCCATCTCCACCTGTTCGGTGATCGCGGACCGACCGAGATCGTCGGCGACGCTGCTCTCGATCTCCACGCCGCGGTTCATCGGGCCGGGATGCATAACCAGCGCATCGGGCTTGGCGCGCGCCAGCCGCTCGGGCGTGAGCCCGTAGAGCGCATGATATTCGCGCGGGGACGGGACGAAGCCGCCCGCCATGCGCTCGCGCTGCAGCCGCAGCATCATCACCACGTCGGCGCCGTCGAGCCCGGCATCGAAATCGGTGAAGGCGCGAACGTGCATCCGCTCGATCCCCGCGGGCAGCAGCGTCGGCGGGCCGACCACGCGCACTTCGGCGCCGAGTGCTGTCAGCGCCAGAATGTTCGATCGGGCGACGCGGCTGTGCAGCACATCGCCACAGATCGCGACCACCTGGCCCTCGACGCTGCCGCGCCGGCGGCGGATGGTCAGCGCGTCGAGCAGCGCCTGGGTCGGATGTTCGTGGCGCCCGTCGCCGGCGTTCAGTACCGGGCAGTCGACCTTGTCCGCGATCAGCTGGACCGCGCCGGAAGCGTCGTGGCGGATCACGATCACGTCGGCGCGCATCGCGTTCAGCGTCACGGCGGTGTCGATCAGCGTCTCGCCCTTCTTCACGCTCGACTGCTGGGCGATCATGTTGACGACGTCTGCCCCCAGCCGCTTGCCAGCAATCTCGAACGAAAGCAGCGTGCGCGTGCTGGCTTCGAAGAAGGCGTTGATCTGGGTGAGCCCGCTCAGCCGGTCGTCATGCTTGGTGGCGCTGCGGTTAAGCGCCACCCATTGTTCGGCCTCGTCGAGCAGGAAGCGGATCTCGTGCGGCTGCAACGCCGCGATCCCCAGCAGGTGGCGATGGGGGAAGGAGATGCGGGCCGACATTGCGAATGCGGCTGGTAGCGGGCCGCGCGGGCCGGCTCAAGCGCTCGTATCGTCGAGCGGCCTCGCCATCGCCAATGCGTCGATCGCGCCTTGCAGGATGTAGGCGGCGGCCAGCTTGTCGACGAGTTCGGCGCGGCGGGCGCGGCTGGCATCGGCATCGAGCAGCGTGCGCTGGACGGCCGCGGTCGACCAGCGTTCGTCCCACAGCAGGATCGGCAGGTCGAACCCGATCAGGTTGCGGGCGAACGCGCGGACCGATTGGGTCCGCGGGCTATCGCTGCCGTCCAGGTTCAAGGGCAGGCCGATGACCAGCCCCCGCACCGATTGCGCGGTTAAGATCGCAGCCAGCATCGCGCGATCGACGGCGAACTTGCGGCGCTCGATCGTCTCGGCCGGGCTGGCGATGCTCCACCCGGCATCGCACAGCGCCACACCGATCGTGCGTGTGCCAACGTCGAGCCCGGCGAGCCGACCCCCCTGTGGCAGGGCATAGCTGAATTCAGCAATGGCCGACGTGATCATCGCCCGGCGAACTCCTTGGCGCGGCGTTCGGCGTCGGCGCGGATATTGGCCCAGAACAGCGCGTAGTCGAACACATGATAGTTGCGGCCCGGAAGCACATAGCTGCCGTATCCCTTGGGCTCGCCGCCGATCAGCAGCAGGCCGTTGGGCGCGCAGCGCGCGGGCACACGGCCAGGCTCGAGATCCGCGCCGTTCAGGCCCGGCCGCGGCACCAGCGCGCCCAGGTTGGCCGTGGCAAGCGCTGCGGTATCGGGCGCACCGGTCAGCGGATTGACGCAAAGCATCCGCGTGTCGCGCCGCGGCTGGCCAGTGAAGCCGGTGCTGGCATTGTAGGCATCCAGGATCTGGCGCGGCTCTGCCGGCTCGGCAAAGCTCTGCCACGAAAGGATGCAGCCGGTACTGGCGGGTCCATCGCATGCGCCAAGCCCGAGCGCCGGCAGATCCGCCTCGATCGAAACCGGCCAGCCGACGATATAGGCGGCCACGATCCGCTTGGTGAGCGGGGTGCCGGCGATGCGCTCGTGCAGCAGCCGCGTCAGATGCAGCGCGCCCTGGCTATGGCCGGCCAGCAGGATCGGCCGCGACGCGGGGATCTGCTTCAGGAACGCGGCGAACGCCCGCTCGACATCACCGTAAGCGAAATCGATCGCCTTCTGGGCGCTCGCCTCGCTGGTCAGGAAGGCGCCGATCGATGCCTGGCGATAACGCGGCGCCCAGATCGCGCCCATGCCGTTGAACGCGCTTGCCTGGCTGGATGCGAACAGCCGCAGCCGTGCATTCGACTCGGTGTCGTCGAGCGGCCCGTTCCAGCGGTCCTTCCGGATATAGGTGGTGGGGGCGACGTAGAACACGGCGACTTCCGGCCGGGCAGCGACCGTGAAGCCCGGCGGCGTGTAGCGCGACGGATCGTCGGGCAGATCAGGCCGCGACAGCCATGCGGCCGGCCGAGCGTAATCCGGCGCGGTGGCGTCGGCCGGCTGAGCAAACGCGCCGGATGGCACGAAGGTGGCCCGGATGATCTGATCCTGGAACAGGTTCCAGCCGATTGCAGCGGCGAGCGTCAGCATGATGAGTCCCGCAATTACATAAAGAAAGCGACGTGCCAGCAACGAACAGTCTCCGATTGTGCAGTGCAGCAAGCAACTCGCCGCTGACAAGTGCGTATGGGACAAGCGCTGCGCCATGCAACGCATTCGGCCGCACCGCGGGGGCGTTGGATGGACACTTCGATCGATCCCCGGGCAACGCCGCGCTCGCTGAAGGCGCTGGACGCGCTGAACTTGTTTCTCGCCGACGTGCGTGACGGGCTTGGGCCGTATCTCGCAATCTATCTGTTGGCAGTTCGCGGGCCCAGCCATGGCTGGACCGAATTGACGATCGGCTATGTGATGACGATCGCGGGAATTGTCGGGCTGGCAGCGCAGACGCCCGCCGGCAGCCTGATCGATCGCAGCAGCGCGAAACGATTGATCCTGGCGGTTGCGACGATGGCGATCACGATTTCGTGTCTCGCGCTGCCATTCGTCAGCGGCTTCGCGATCGTCACCATCACCCAGTCAATCGCGGCGATCGCTGGTGCGGTGATTGCGCCTGCGCTGGCCGGACTCACGCTTGGGCTTGTCGGTCGCCGGGCATTTGCACGCCGGATTGGTCGCAACGAAGCGTTCAATCACGCGGGCAATGCCGCGTCCGCTGCCGCCGCGGGGCTATTGGCGTGGTGGTTCGGGCCGGTCGTGGTGTTCGTGCTGATGGCGGTGCTGGCGCTCGCGAGCCTGGCCGCCGTGCTGGCAATCCGCGAACAGGATATCGACCATGTCGTCGCCCGCGGGCTCGATCATCACACGGAAGGGGACGACCAGCCGGTGGGCTGGGCGGCTTTGTTCAAGGATCGCCGGCTGTTGACCTTTGCCGTGCTCGCCGCGCTGTTCCACCTTGCCAATGCCGCCATGCTGCCATCTACCGGGCAGCTGCTGTCCAAGATCCTGGGTCCGGCGCAGGCGACGTCGTTGATCGCTATGTGCATCGTGGCGGCGCAGCTGGTGATGGTCCCGGTGGCGATCGTCGTCGGTCGGAATGTCGATCGATGGGGGCGCAAGCCATTGTTCTTGACTGCGTTCGGCGTGTTGGCGGCACGCGGCGCGCTCTATCCGCTGTCCGATGCACCGGCCTGGCTGCTCGCTGTGCAATGCCTCGATGGAGTGGGCGCGGGCATTTTCGGCGCGCTGCTGCCGGTCGTGATCGCCGATATCACCCGCGGCAGCGGTCGTTTCAATGCCGCGTTGGGTGCGGTCTCGACCGTGCAGGGGCTGGGCGGCGCGCTCAGCGCCAGCCTGGCGGGGGCCGTCATCGTCGCCGGTGGCTATTCGACGTCGTTCCTGACGCTGGCCGCAATCGCCGCGCTCGGCTTTGTGGGCTACGCGCTGTTGATGCCGGAGACGCGCACGCGCGATGCTTGAAGCGGGGCGGCCCGGCTGCTAGCCGCCGGGCATGTCCGTCGATACCGCAACCGTCCGCAAGATCGCCAGTCTCGCGCGCATCGCCGTCAGCGATGCCGAGGTAGAAGCGATGGTGCCCGAACTCAACAACATCCTCGGCTGGATCGAGCAGCTGGGCGAGGTCGACACTGCCGGTATCGAGCCGCTGGCGGCCGTCATCCCAAATACGCTGCGGCTGCGCGACGACGTCGTGACCGATGGTGATATCCGCGATGCGATACTGGCCAATGCCCCGCAGGCCGAACATGGCTTTTTCGCCGTGCCAAAGGTGATCGAATAATGACCGCGCTGACCGAACTCACCGTCGCCGGCCTGCGTGACGGTTTCCGCGCAGGGGATTTCTCGGCGCGCGAGGCGGCCGATGCGTTCATCGCCGCGGTCGAGGCTGGGCGCCCGCTGAACGCCTTCCTGGTCGAGACGCCGGAACATGCGCTTGCTGCCGCCGAAGCCGCCGATCGCGGCCGCGCTTCGGGCGAGCTGCGTGCATTGTCGGGCGTGCCGCTGGGTATCAAGGATCTGTTCTGCACCGCAGGCTACCAGACGACCGCGGCCAGCCATATCCTGGATGGCTTCGTGCCGACCTATGAATCGACGATCACCGCCAAGCTGTTCGGCGCCGGCGCGGGCATGCTCGGCAAGCTGAACATGGATCAGTTCGCCATGGGTTCGTCCAACGAAACCAGTGCGTTCGGCAACGTCCTTTCGCCTTGGCGGCGGAAGGATGGCGGCAATGCCGCGCTGGCGCCGGGCGGGTCTTCGGGGGGCTCTTCGGCGGCGATCGCGGCGCGGCTGTGCCCGGCCGCGACCGGCACCGACACCGGTGGTTCGATCCGCCAGCCCGCCGCCTTTACCGGCATCGCCGGCATCAAGCCGACCTATGGCCGCTGCTCGCGCTGGGGCGTGGTCGCGTTCGCCTCCTCGCTCGACCAGGCAGGGCCGATGGCGCGCGACGTTCGCGATTGCGCCATTCTGCTGGAGACGATGGCGGGGTTCGATCCGAAGGATGCAACCTCGCTTGATGCGTCGGTCCCGCAGTGGGAAGCGGGATTGTCCGGTGATCTCAAGGGCAAGCGCATCGGTATTCCCAAGGAATATCGGGTCGATGACATGCCGGCCGAGATCGATGCGCTCTGGCAGCAGGGCATTGCCTGGGCGCGCGATGCCGGTGCCGAGATCGTCGACGTTTCGCTGCCGCATACCCGCTATGCGCTGCCGACCTATTACATCATCGCGCCGGCCGAAGCGTCGTCTAACCTCGCGCGCTACGACGGCGTTCGCTATGGTCAGCGCGACCTGCCCGAAGGCGCGAATCTGCAGGAAATGTACGCCGTCACACGGGCGGCCGGCTTCGGGCCGGAGGTGAAGCGGCGCATCCTGATCGGCACCTATGTGCTTTCGGCGGGCTTCTACGATGCCTATTACACGAAGGCGCAGAAGGTCCGCGCGCTGATCGCCCGCGATTTCGAGCAGGCCTGGGACAGTTGCGATCTGCTGCTGACGCCGACCGCGCCTTCGGCCGCCTTCGCGCTCGGAGAGAAATCGGCGGATCCGCTTGCCATGTATCTGAACGACGTCTTCACCGTGCCCTCGTCGCTGGCCGGGCTGCCGGCGATGTCGGTGCCGGCAGGGCTGGACGGGCAGGGCCTGCCGCTCGGCTTGCAGATCATCGGCCGGCCGATGGACGAGCAGGGGGTGTTGAACGCAGGCCTGGCGATCGAGCAGCGCGCCGGCTTCGTCGCGCGTGCGGACAGGTGGTGGTAAGATGAGCAGCTATCGCATTCAGGGCAGCACCGGCGAATGGGAGGTCGTGGTCGGGCTCGAGGTCCATGCGCAGATCACATCCAACGCCAAGCTGTTTTCCGGCGCATCGACCGCGTTCGGGTCAGAGCCGAATGCCAATGTCTCGCTGATCGACGCGGCGATGCCTGGCATGCTGCCGGTGCCGAACCGCGAATGCATTCGCCAGGCGGTGCGCACCGGCATGGCGATCGAGGCGCAAATCAATCGCTGGTCGAGGTTCGATCGGAAGAATTATTTCTATGCCGATCTTCCGCAGGGTTACCAGATTTCCCAGCTTTATCATCCGCTTGTCGGCGAAGGCTCGCTGACGGTGGAACCGGAGCCGGGCATTGAAAAGGTGATCGGGATCGAGCGCATCCATGTCGAGCAGGATGCCGGCAAGCTGATGCACGACCAGCACCCCACCCGCAGCTATGTCGATCTCAACCGGTCGGGCGTGGCGCTGATGGAGATCGTCTCGCGGCCGGACATGCGATCGCCGGCAGAGGCGGGCGCCTATCTGCGCAAGCTGCGGGCGCTGCTGCGCTATGTCGGCTCGTGCGACGGCAACATGGAAGAAGGCTCGATGCGGGCCGACGTCAACGTGTCGGTGCGCCGGCCGGGGGCGGAGTTCGGTACGCGGACCGAGACGAAGAACGTCAATTCGGTGCGCTTCGTAATGCAGACGGTGGAGCTGGAAGCCCAGCGCCAGGTCGATGTGCTCGAAGCCGGCGGCACCATCGTGCAGGAAACCCGCCTGTTCGATCCGGACAAGGGCGAGACAAGGTCGATGCGATCCAAGGAGGATGCGCACGATTATCGCTACTTCCCCGATCCCGATCTGCTGCCGCTGGAGCTGGACGATGCCTTCCTGGAGGAATGCCGCGCCAGCCTGCCCGAACTGCCCGATGCCAAGGTGCGCCGCTATCGCGAGGTGTTGGGCGTGTCGGACGGGAACACCGCGGTCATTACTGCCGATGTTGCCAATACCCGCTATTTCGAGACGCTGCTCGGCCTGGCCGCGGCGGGGCAGGGCAAGAGCGAACCGGAGATCGCAAAGGCCGCTTCGAACTGGCTGGTATCTGATCTGTTCGGCGGGCTGAACCGGGCGGGCAAGTCGATCGACGAGAGCCCGATCACGCCGGCCCAGGGCGCCGAACTGCTCGGGCTGGTCGCAGATGGTACGCTGTCCGGCACGCTGTCCAAGCAGGTGTTCGAGATCATGCTCGAAACCGGCGCCGATCCGGCCGCGATCGTCGAGGAGCGCGGGCTCAAGCAGACCAGCGACACCGGCGCGATCGAGGCCGAAATCGCCAAGGTGCTGGCGGCCAATGCCGACAAGGTGGCCGACTATCGCGGCGGCAAGGACAAGCTGTTCGGCTTCTTCGTTGGCCAGACCATGAAGGCGATGGCCGGCAAGGCCAATCCCGCCGTCGTCAATGATCTGCTGAAGAAGGCGCTCGGCTGATCCGGGCGGCGCGGATCAGCGCGCCGCCTTGCAACTATCGCCCGCGCCGGGATCGAGATCGAGGCAGCGGCCATCGATCTCGTCCGCCGGCACCGGCAGCCCGATCAGCGCCGCCAGCGTCGGCAGGATATCGACCGTCTCGACCGGCAGCGGCTGTTCGAAACCCTCGCCGCCGCTGCGCCAGAACAGCATCGGCACGCGACGATCATATTGCCAGGGCGATCCGTGGGTCGCGACATAACCCTTCGTCGGATCGACGATCGGCGTCACCTGCGGCTTCAGCGCGACGAGCAGATCGCCCGATCGCGACGAATCGAAGGAGGCGGCGAACCGCTCGGGGAGCGACCATTCGTCGACCGGCATCGCGCCCGGCCGCACCCGCCGCAGATCGTCCGCCAGCAGCACGTCGGCCACCTGCGGCAGCGCCAATAGCTTTGCGCGGACCAACGAAAGCGCGCGATCGCGCTGATCGGCAGGCACGGCGCGCGACAGATAATAGTCGCCGAACGCGCCATCGGTGTAGAGCAGCGGCCCATCGAAGCGCAGGCCGAGCTCGCGCTTGACCGCATCGCCGATCGGCCGCCCGTCGACCGCCTTGTCGACGCGGGCGGCCCGCGGGATCGCCTGCTCCAGCTCGCGCTCGGTCAGGTCGAGTCCGCCATGATCGGCGGTCAACACGACCGCATAGGGCACGCCAGTCGCGTCCGCCGCCGCCAGCAGCTTGCCGATCGTGGCGTCGAGCGCGACCATCTGTGCGCACATCTCGGCCCCGCCAGGGCCATAGGCATGGCCGACATAGTCGGTTGCCGAAAAGCTGACTGCAAGCACGTCGGGCGCTGCGCCCTGGCCCAGCCGCATCGCGCGCATCAGTCCGATCGCCAGATCCCCGGTCAGCGAGTCGAATTCGATCGCGCGGCGGAACCCGCTGAAATCCTCGGCCTTGCGATCCGCCAGCCGCCCGACCGACTTGCCCTGGCCGATCGCCACCGATCGATCACGGGTGCGGCACTGTGCGGGAAGCACGGGGCGCGGCGGGCGCGACACGGCGGCGGCCACCCGTCGATTGATTTCGGACACGATCATGGGCTCGGTGCCGTCGCGGCCGCGCAGTGTCACGAAGCGCTTGCCGCCCCAATACCAGATCGCATCGGTATCGTGACCGCCCATCATGACGGCGCCGCGATCCTTGCCGGATATCGCGACTGACCGGCTGGCCGGATTGGCCGCCTTCATCCGGTCACCCAGCGTCGGCACCTTCAAATATTTGGGCGAGACGACATAATCGTCGGACCCGGCAGTGCGCAGCGCTGGATCTTCCGAGCAGTATACCTTCTGCTTGCCTTCCGGCAGCGACAGATCGAACCAGTTGTTGGCGATGATCCCGGTGCGGGCCGGCCGCGATCCGGTCAGGATCGTCGAGTGGCCGGGGCAGGTTTCGGTCGCGGCGTGGCTTTGATAGCCGGACGGGAAGACCGCGCCTTCGCCCAGCCGCTTCAGCCCGCCGGTGAAGCTGGCGCGATAGGCGGCGTAGAGATCGGCCGAGAACTGATCGACCGAGATCGCCACGATCAGTCGCGGTGCGGGGGCGGCGGCGATCCCGGCCACGGGTGCCGCGGCAATCGCGCCGGTGATGATCGCGCGCGCGATCGGCATCAAAGCGTTCACAATATCTCCTGGCGGTGCCGAATCTGATCGGCGTGCTATAGCGTGGGCCCGGATGCCATGGGAGCTTCGATGATCCGCCGTCTCGTCCACCTGCTGATCCTTGCCTGGCTGATCGCTGCCGGCGCCGCCCACGCCCAGCTGCCGGGCGGCGGCGCGCCCAACATCACGCCTAGCCTGGTCGCCGAAAGCGATGCCCCGGCGGCGGGATCCACGGTCGAACTCGCCTTCGTGATGCGGCCGGCCGCGGGCTGGCACGGCTATTGGAAAAATCCCGGCGATGCCGGCATCGAGACCATGGTCGAATGGACGCTGCCGGCGGGCGTCACCGCCGGCCCGCTCCGCTATCAGGTGCCGCACAAGCTGCTGATCCAGGGCATCATGAACTATGTCTATGAAGGCCCCTACGCACAGCTTGTGACCGTTTCGATTCCGGCGGGACTGGCCGCCGGTACGGCGCTGCCGATCCGCGCCAAGCTGGATTGGCTCGAATGCACCGATGAGGTGTGCGTGCCGGCGACCGCGACGCTATCAACCCAGCTCACGGTCGGCGATGGGCGGGTGGCCGATGCCCGCCGGGCCGCGTTCGATCGCTATCGGGCTGCGCTGCCCCGGCCGCTGGGCACCGAAGCGCGGTTCGCAAGGGTCGGCGATCGGTTCCGGCTGGCCGTGCCGATTCCTGCGGCGATGGCGGTTCGAGAGGCATGGTTCTTCCCGCTGACCGATGGCGCGATCGACTATGCCGCTCCGCAGGCCGCGTCGCGCGCCGGTGACCAACTCGTGATCGAGACGAAAGCCGGCAGCGGCGATCCAGCGCGGATCGAAGGCGTGCTGCGGCTGGGAGAAGGGGACGGGCTGACGCTGGCCGCCTCGAAGGGCAACGTGCCGCCTGCCGGTACGCCGATTGCAGCCGCCACGTCCGCGGCTGGCGGCGGCCCGGCGGCAGGTCCGGTGCTGATCGCGCTCGGCGGCGCGATCCTGGGCGGCCTGCTGCTCAACATCATGCCCTGCGTGTTTCCGATCCTCAGCCTCAAGGCGCTCAGCCTGGCGCGCGCTGGAGACGATGCGCGGGGCGCACGGGTGGAGGCGTTGGCCTATGCGGCGGGGGTGATCGCGGTCTGCCTGGCGCTCGGCGGGGCGCTGCTCGCGCTGCGGGCAGGGGGCAGCGCGGCGGGCTGGGCGTTCCAGCTGCAGGATCCGCGCGTCATTCTCGTCCTTCTGCTGCTGGTGTCCGCGATCGCGCTCAATCTGGCGGGGCTGTTCGAACTGCCATCCATCACTGGCGGTGACGCGCTGGCGGCAAAGGGCGGCGCGGGCGGCGCCTTCTGGACCGGGGCACTGGCCGCGTTCGTCGCCACGCCCTGCACCGGGCCATTCATGGGGGCGGCGCTGGGTGCGGCACTCGTGCTGCCGACTGTGGCTGCCTTGGCGGTGTTCGCGGGTCTCGGCTTCGGCATCGCGTTGCCGTTCCTTGCACTTGGCTTCGTGCCCGCACTACGCCGGCGCTTGCCGAAGCCGGGGGCATGGATGGCGCGGCTACGCCATATCCTTTCGGTTCCGATGTTCGTGACCGCGCTGGCGCTGGCCTGGATCCTCGGCCGCCAGGCCGGTGTCGATGGTATGACGCTGGGCCTGGCGGCGGCTCTGCTAATCGCGCTCGGCCTGTGGTGGGTCGGTGCGCGACAGCAGCGCGGCAAGCCTGCGGCGTGGTGGCCCGCCCTACCCGCAACGGTGGCGGCGCTCGCCATGTTGACGGTCCTGCCGCAGGATGCCGCGCCGGCCGCGGCCGAGGCGAAAGGCGGGCTGGCATCGGAGCCGTTCAGCGAGGCGAGGCTGGCCGCGTTGCGCGATGCCGGCACGCCGGTCTTCGTCTATTTCACGGCGGACTGGTGCGTGACCTGCAAGGTGAACGAAGCAGCGGCAATTGACAGCGCGAGCGTGGCCGGGGCCTTTGCGGCGAAGGGCGTGAAGGTGCTGGTGGGCGACTGGACGCGCGGCGATCCCGCGATCACGCGTTTCCTGGCCGGGCAGGGCCGGTCGGGCGTGCCGCTCTATTTGTTCTACCGTCCGGGCGGCGCGGTCGAGGTGCTGCCTCAGGTGCTCACGCCGGGCCGCTTGACGGCGCTGGTCGCTTGAGCCGATTATCGGGCGGGGGCGTGATGGAGGACCGCATGATCCGTATCGCAACGATTGCCCTGGCGGCATTGGCGGCGGCGCCCGCGCCGGCTGCGCCCATGATCGGCCAGCCCGCACCCGATTTCACCGCCACCGACTCGAACGGCAAGGCCGTGAAGCTTTCCGCGCTGCGTGGCCGCCCGGTAGTGCTGGAATGGACCAACAGCGGCTGCCCGTTCGTGCAGAAACATTATGGCAGCGGCAACATGCAGCGCACCCAGGCCGCCGCGCGCAAGGCCGGTGCGGTCTGGCTCACGGTGAATTCGGGCGCGCCCGGCAAGCAGGGCCATGTCGACGGCGCTGCCGCCAATGCCGAGATCCGCGCCGCCAAGGCCGTGCCCACCGCCTATCTGCTCGATGGCAAGGGCATGGTCGGCAAGGCCTATGATGCCAAGACCACGCCGCATCTCTACCTGATCGATGCGAAGGGCACGCTCGTCTATGCTGGCGGCATCGACGACAAGCCAACCGCGAACCCGGCCGATATCAAGACGGCGCGCAACTATGTGCTGGCAGCGCTCGGCGACCTGAAGGCCGGCAAACCGGTCGCGGTGGCGACGTCGAAGCCGTACGGGTGCTCGGTGAAATATGGGGCGTGATCGGCAGCTCACCATCGCCGGACATGTAGCGGCCTAGAGCCCCGCCAGCTGTTGCACCGCGCTCGCGCCTTCGTCATCACGGAGGCGGAAGCGGACGCGCTTCTGGCGGAAGTCGAGCGACACGCGCTCGAAGATGCGCAGCACGTCCATCCCGATCAGCATTGCCGGCTTGTCGCCGATGCCGAACTGCCGAAAGGTGTGGATGTCGGCGAAGGCGATCGGGATGTTCACCAACGTGACTCCGCCGATCACGATCTTCGGCACCTTGCGCAGCGATGCGACGGTGGTGGCGCCGGTGACACTGGTGAGCGTGACCGACAGCGGACGCCCGATGCGCTTGTTCTCGAGCAGGGTCATCAGCTCGGTATTGCCGATGCTGTTCTCCGCACCGGAATCGATGATCGCATAGACCTTGCGGCCGTCGATCCGCATGTCGGCCAGAATCAGCTGTCCGAACCGGCGGCGCGCGGTGACGACGATCTCGTCGCTGTCGCGCTGTTCGCGGCGGGGCGCTGGCGCGATCGTCATCCGATTGGCCTTGAAATCCATCGTCACACGCTGGTCGTTGATCGCATCGATGCCCAGCATGCCGCGCGCGCCGAGATTGCCTTCGCTCAGCACGGGCGCACGCACATCCGCGATCTCGCGCTTGCCGACGCCCATCCGCGCCACCCGCGCGGTCTGGATCGTCTCGGCGCCGGTGATGCCGTGCAGCGTGACGGCGCCGTCGTGCGGCAGCGCCAGTTCGGCCTGCAACCGCCGGCTGACGACGCTGCGGTCGGCGCCGGTATCGACCACGAAGGGATAGGGGCCGGCACCGTTGACCAGCACCGGCACCGTCATACGCTGCACACGATCACGCCCGGTCAGCAGATCCTCGGCCTCGTCGCCGATCGGGGTGACGGCTGCCGGCGTGGCAAGCGACGGGGCCGTGGCGATCGCGGGCGGGGCGGGCACGGTCAGCAGCGCGGCGGCGAACGCGGTCAGGCTCATCGGGCGATCCTCTCGTTGCCGGAAGGATGACACGCCGCCAGCGGCCGCGCCACGCGAATATGACGAACCGCGTAGGGCGTCGACCAACGCGCTAGGCGAGCCGAACCAGTGGCCTCGAAACCCGCCGAAGGACGACCCTTCTTCCGATGCGAAGGGATCGAGGGTCGGCGTGACTCAGTGCGTGAGGCGCGGGCAGAAGACCTATTTCCGTACCCACATCCGCTTGCCGCCGATCCAGGTCTCCTGCACCCGAGTCTGGCGAAGCGCGGCGGCGCCGCCGGTCAGCGGATTGCGATCGAGCAGGATGAAGTCGGCGTAGCGGCCCGGCTGCAAGCTGCCGATGCGATCCTCGGCGAAGCCCGCATAGGCAGCCTTGGTGGTGAAGCCGGCCAGCGCCTCTTCGATGGTCAGTCGCTGTTCGGGGTGCCACCCCCCGGGCGGCTGGCCGGCGGCATCCTCGCGGCTGATCGCGGCGGCCAGCCCCGCGAACGGATCTGGCGGCTCGACCGGATAGTCCGATCCGAACGCCAGTGTCGCACCGGCAGTCAGCATCGATTTCCAGGCATAGGCACCGATTAGGCGCTCGGGCCCCAGCCGCGCCTCCGCCATCTGCCGGTCCGACGTCTGGTGCAGCGGCTGCATCGACGCCACGATGCCGTTGCGGCCGAACCGAGGGAGATCCGCCGGATCGACGATCTGGGCATGCTCGATCCGCCAGCGCCGATCGCCCTTGTAGGTCAGCGCCACTTCCTCGATCGCATCCAGCGCCTGTGCGTTGGCGGCGTCGCCGATCGCGTGGACCGCGACCTGGAACCCGTCCATCGCGGCCCGGCTGATCAGGTTGCGGATCTGCGCATCGCCGAGGAAGGTCAGTCCGCGCTTGCCGGGTGCATCGCGGTAATCGGCCTTCAGGAATGCGCCACGCGATCCCAGCGCGCCATCGGCATAGAGCTTGACGCCCACCATCCGCAGCCGATCGTCGTAGAGCCACGGGGTCGGCCCCGTGCCCGCGATCACCAGCAGCGGATCGATCCCGTGCGCATAGGAGATGATCCGTACGCGCAGCCGCCCGGCATCTCCGGCGCGCCGCATGACCTGCCAGTCATCGAGCGTGGTGCCCATATCCGCAGTCGCGGTGATGCCATTCTCGAGCAGCTTGTTCTGCGCCATCTGCAGCGCCTGATCGCGCTCGCGCGGCACGGCACGCGGGATGGCGCGGGTCAGCAGATCGGCCGCCGCATCGACGAACAGGCCCGTAGGGTTGCCGCGGCCATCGCGCTCGATCCGCCCGCCCGGCGGATCCTTGGTCTCGCGCGTGATGCCGACTGCGGCCATCGCTGCGGAATTGGCAAGCGTCGCATGGCCGTCGACCCGCTCGAGCAGCACCGGGCGATCGCCGGCGGCGGCATCGATGTCGGCCGCGGTCGGAAAGCGGCCGAGGCCCCAGCGTTCGTGGTTCCAGCCGCCGCCGCGGATCCACACCGGCTTGGGGTTCTCGCGCGCCCAGGCCGCCAGCCGGGTCTGCGCATCGGCCAGGCTGGTCGTCTCCGAAAGGTCGAGTTGCTGGGCACGCTCGCCCAGGCCCATCACATGGCCATGCGCATCGATCAGTCCCGGCAACAGCGTGCGCCCCTTGCCGTCCAGCCGGAAATCGAGTCGATCGGGCTTGGCGTCTCCGGTCCGGTACAGCCGCACGACCTTGCCCTGCTTGTCGATCAGCATGGCTACGAAGCGCTGCAGCCGGCCTTCCCCGTCCAGCGTATAGCCATCGACATTGTCGACCAGCCCGCCGGCATTGGGCGGGATCGGGGCGGGGGGCTGCGGCTTGCGACGCGCGTCCGCGGGCGCGGCGAGCAGGATCGTGGCGGCCAGCAGCGCCGCCCAGTGCCGGTGCATCATGTGCGCGGCAGCCGCCGTACGATCGCGGAGATATCCTGCCGGCCGCCGCCCATCGCCTGGATATCGGCATAGAATTGATCGGACAGTGCCGTCACCGGCAGGGCTGCGCCGTTGGCGCGCGCCTCGTCGATCGCCAGCCCCAGGTCCTTGCGCATCCAATCGACCGCGAACCCGAAATCATAGCGATCCTCGCCCATCGTCGCCCAGCGATTGACCAGATACCAGCTGGCGCCGGCCCCGCCCGAGATCGCCTCGAACACCTTTTCCAGATCCAGATCGGCATTCTGCGCGAAGCGGAATGCCTCGGCCACGCCCTGCATTGCTCCTGCGATGCAGATCTGATTGACCATCTTGGTCTGCTGGCCCGATCCCGCACCGCCGACATGCACGATACGCTGTGAATAGGCCTGCATGAACGGCCGCGCCGCGCTCACCGCCTTTTCCGCGCCGCCGCACATGATTGATAGCGTGCCTGCCTCCGCGCCCGCCTGTCCGCCGGTGACGGGTGCGTCGACCACAAGCAACCCGCGATCGCGACCCTCGACTGCCAGCTGGCGCGCGATCCGCGCCGAAACCGTCGTGTGATCGATATAAAGCGCGCCCTTGCGCATCGCGCGGAAACAGCCGTCCGCGCGCAGCGTGACGGCTTCCAGATCGCCATCCGCGCCGACGCACGATAAGACCGCATCGGCATCCTCGGCGGCGGCGGCGGGCGTGGGCGCGGCGCGCCCGCCATACGCGGCGACCCAGGCGTCCGCCTTGGCACGGGTGCGGTTATAGACGGTGACGTCATGACCGGCGGCGGCCAGATGCCGTGCGATCGGGGCGCCCATCGCGCCGAGCCCGAGGAAGGTGACCTTTGCCATGACGCCGGGTTTAGGCGGCGATGCGGCCCCGCGCTAGGCCCCAAACCCCGGGCGAAGGTCAGGTTGGCCAAGCGAAACCTCGCCAAGGGTTTTGCCCGGCGCCGCCATCGGCTAGGGCATCGCCCATGGCCACTGCCCCCCAGACCCCGCCCGCACTACCCGTGACGATCGACGATGTGCGCGCCGCCCACATGCGCGTGCGAGATGCCGTCGTCCGCACGCCGACGCTACACAGCAAGACGCTGTCGGATCTGACCGGCGCGAACGTCTATCTGAAGTTCGAAAATCTGCAGTTCACGGCCGCCTACAAGGAGCGCGGCGCGCTGAACAAGCTGGCCCAGCTCGATGCCGCGTCGCGTGCCCAGGGGGTGATCGCGGCGTCGGCCGGCAATCATGCGCAGGGGCTGGCCTATCATGGCGCGCGGATGGGCATCCCCGTCACCATCGTGATGCCGGTCCATACGCCGACCGTGAAGGTGCAGCAGACGCGCGGCCACGGCGCCACCGTGATCCTGGCAGGGGAGCGGTTCGACGACGCCTATGCCCACGCACTGACGGTGGCGGCCGAGCGCGGCCTCGTCTTCGTCCACCCATTCGATGATCCGCAGGTGATCGCCGGGCAGGGCACGGTGGCGATCGAGATGCTGGCGGATGTGCCGCAGATCGATACGCTGGCGATCCCGATCGGCGGCGGCGGGCTGATCTCCGGCTGCGCGGTGGTGGGCCGTGCCCAGCCACACCCGATCGAGGTGATCGGCGTGCAGGCCGAGCTCTATCCATCGATGTACAACCGTATCCGTGGCACCGATATGCCCTGCGAGGGCGATACGCTGGCCGAAGGCATCGCGGTCAAGGAACCCGGTGCGATCACGAGCGCGATGATTCGCGATATCGTCGACGATATCGTGCTGGTGTCCGAACGTGAGCTGGAAAAGTCGGTCTCACTGCTGTTGCAGATCGAGAAGACGGTGGTCGAAGGCGCGGGTGCGGCCGGGCTGGCCGCGCTGCTGGCGCACCGCGATCGCTTCGCCGGGCGTACCGTGGGCGTGGTGCTGTGCGGCGGCAACATCGATACCCGGCTGCTGGCGAACGTGCTGCTGCGCGATCTGGCGCGATCGGGCCGGCTGGCGCGGCTTCGGCTTCGGCTGCGCGACCAGCCTGGCGCGCTCTTCAACGTCTCGCGGATCTTCGACCAGGAACAGGTCAACATCATCGAGATCTATCACCAGCGTGTCTTCACCACGCTGCCGGCCAAGGGCCTGATCACCGATATCGAGTGCGAAACGCGCGATCGCGCGCATCTCGACCGGCTGATCGAGGCACTGACCGACGCCGGTTACGAAGTGGCGCCAGTGGAGCTGGCATGAGCCTGCGGGCGCTTAACCCATTTTCCGTGGTAAATGATCTTTTCAGGGCCGTGTCCTACACGCATAGTCGGCCACACCAGTTGATCCGGGAAAACGCATAGCCGTGACC
The DNA here is from genome assembly GCF_047238125.1 of Sphingomonas canaveralia. Taxonomy (NCBI): domain Bacteria; kingdom Pseudomonadati; phylum Pseudomonadota; class Alphaproteobacteria; order Sphingomonadales; family Sphingomonadaceae; genus Sphingomonas; species Sphingomonas canaveralia. Next base: position 1,217,857 of record NZ_JBDFMH010000001.1, on the reverse strand, counting down.
GCGCCGTTCCGATTCCCGCGCTTCTTCGTGACGACGCCTTCGCCATGCCCGTATCTGCCGGGCAAGACCGAGCGCAAGGTGTTCACCGAACTGCGCGGGCCCCACGCATCGGAGCTGAACGATGCGCTCGGCCGGATCGGGTTCCGCCGCAGCCAGAGCGTCGCCTATCGTCCGTCCTGCGCGGATTGCACGGCCTGCGTGTCGGTGCGGGTGGTGGCCAAGGAATTCAGGCCGAATGCCAGCCAGCGCAAGCTGATCCGGCGCCATTCGGATCTTGTCGTCTCCGCCTGCCGGCCCTGGACGACCGAGGAACAGTTCGCTCTGCTCCGCCGCTATCTCGCCGCGCGCCACCCCGGCGGCGGCATGGCAGAAATGGATGAGCTCGATTTCGCCGACATGGTCGAGCAGACCCCGGTCGATACCCACATCATCGAATATCGCGAACCCGACGATGCCGAGGGTCGTCCCGGTCGGCTGGTCGGTGCCTGCCTCACCGATCGTCAGGCGGACGGCGTGTCGATGGTCTATTCCTTCTTCGAGACGGATCCTGAGCTGCGGCCCGGAATGGGCACCTATATCATCCTCGACCATATCCTGCGCGGGGCGGATGCGGGCCTGCCCTATGTCTATCTGGGCTATTGGGTCGAGGGCAGCGCGCGGATGCAGTACAAGATCGGCTATCGCCCGATCGAGCGGCTGGGCCCGGGCGGCTGGGTGCGGTTCGATCCGCCGCCGCCGGCCGCGCGGAGCGATCTCGCGACCGGCGACACCGGGCCGCTGGCCGCCAAGTTCGCCGCGATGGCGCCGCCCCGGGTCTGATCCGGCGCGGCGGCAGCCGTCACTTTCCCTTCTGCTGCAGCGTGCCCGAGAATCCGCACGCCGACCCGTGATAGCCGAGGCAGTTCGCCTCATCGACGACCAGCGCATGGCCCTTCGGCGTGAAGCTGATCCGGCACTGGCGATTTTCGCGCAGCGCATCCAGCGGCTTGGGTTGCAGCACGAGCGCCGTCCCGATCATTCGCGCCTTGCCCTTCGCGTTGCCGACGCAACCCTTTTCCGCCACGGTGACATCAACCAGATAGCTGTTGCCGGCCGCCTTGCGGATGGTCGCCTCGCCGTCGCCGCCTTCCAATCGACCCTCGTACCGACCGGGGTGGATCGGGGCGGCCGGGGCCGCAAGCGCGGCGGCGGCAGGCATGGCCAGCGCAAGTGCGCCGAGGATCGCTGGAACACGCATCGTCACTCTCCTGTTCAGCCGCCGCCCACCGACCGGATCTCGGCCGGATGCTCGGCATCGGGGGGCGTAATCTCGGAATAGACTCCTGTCCGCGCCATGAACGGCGGATCGGGGATGGTCGCGCGGCTCTCGTTCAGCAGCATCGACCAGCGCGTCGAAAGATCGCGGAAATAGGCGTCGTCATGCTCGATCCGCCGGCGCAGCACCGGCCGTGCGTGATCGGCCGGCAGCACCGCCATGTCGAATGGCAGGCCGACCGACAGATCCGATCGGATCGTCGAATCGAACGATAGCAGGCCGACTTTTACGGCCTCGTCGAGCGACGTGTCGAAATCCATCGCTCGGTCAAGGATCGGCTTGCCATAGGCAGTCGCGCCGATCTGCAGGAAGGGCGTGTCGGTCTGGCATTCGATGAAATTGCCGGCGTCATAGACCAGGAACAGCTTCAGCGGTCCGTCACCGATCCGTCCGCCCACCAACAAGGAGATGCCGGCGCTGACTCCGGCGGCATGCAGTGCGGGCTTCAACTCGCGCCCGACCGACATTACAGCCTCACCAACCAGCTGGGTGGCACGGAACATGCTGGGCATGGACTGGATGGTGCGCGGCCGATCGTCTTCGCCCGCGGGCGCCAGCCCTTCGGCAAGCATGCCCAGTACCGATTGGGTGACGGACAGATTGCCTGCCGACATGCACAGGATCAGTCGGTCGTCGCTGTCGGCCAGCACATGCATCTTGCGATAGGTGGAAATGTTGTCGATGCCCGCATTGGTGCGGGTATCGGCAATCATGATCAGCCCTTCGCGCAGCAGGATTCCGACGCAATAGGTCATCGCCTTTGCCTCCCCCGGATGGCCGCCGCGGCCGGTCAGTCCTGGTGCTGGTCCTCGCTGGCGACGCGCACGTCCACCTCGAGTTCCTCGACACCGCCGCCGATCCGCGCCCCGGATACCGGAGCGACGTCACGATAGTCGAGTCCGATCGCAACGCGCACATAATTGTCGTCGGGGCACAGTTCGTGGCCGGGATCGAAGCCGATCCAGCCATAATGCTCGACATGCGCCTCCGCCCACGCATGGGGGCGGGCCGGGGCGGGCGGTTCACCGGGCGGACAGCGATAGCCGGCGACCAATCGCGCCGGCAGGCCGATTGTGCGCGCAGCCGACACGAACAGCATCGCCAGCGCGTTGGCGGTGCCGTGGCCATCGGCCAACGTCGCCGCAGCATCGCACAGGTCGGGTGACTTCGCGACTGCATCGAGGGTCGTCGCCTCAGCGATCGCGCGGTTCAGGGCATGCGCGCGGTCGAGCGGGGCGGCATGGTCCGCCACGTCGGCCGCCAGCGCCACGATCGCGGCATCGGCGCGGGTCAGCGGCGTTTCCTGCAGATAGACTGCGGGTGGCAGCGTTTCCAGCGTACCGGCGACGACGCCGGCGCGATCGTCGGTCAGCACTTCGCCTGCCACGGTGATGCCGATCCGCTCGACCGGCCCGTCGACATAGAGCATCGCGGTCTCGTTGCCGAAGCCGTCGCGCGCGGTGCGCAGCCGGGCATCGCAATCGACGTCGATCCGCCAGTCGACGATATTCTGGCCGTAATGCGATCCCGGCGTCAGCCGCAGCAGCTGGATCAACCGCTGTTGCGGTTGGGTGAAGCGATACGCGATGCTGTGATTGACGAACAGGCGCACGGTGCAGCTCAAGCGAAGCGGAACTGGGCGGCGATGGCGTGGCTCAACCGGCCATTCTCGGTCACGAACTGCTTCAACCATTCGTGCAGCCCGCTCGCAAAGATCGCATCGGTGCTGGCGCGGCCGATCGCGGCGAGGCGCTGGCGCGCAAGCCGATCGGCCTCGCCCTGGCGGCCGGTGCGTTTCCCGATGGCGTTCAGATGCTGCACGACCTCACCCGCCGACGCCGCCAGCGAGCGCGGCATTTCCGGCCGCACGATCAGCAATTCCGCCACCAGCCAGGGTTTCAGCCCTTCGCGGTAGAGCCAGCGATAGGCTGTGACGGCGGAGACGGTATGCAGGATCGTGGTCCATTGATCGCGATCGACCAGCCCGCCGACCCGCTCGCCCTTCGGCAGCAGCAGATGATATTTCACGTCGATCAGCCGCGCGGTATTATCCGCCCGCTCGATCGCCGCGCCCAGGCTCAGGAAATGATAGGCCTCGTTGCGCAGCATCCGGTGCAGCGCCCCTTCGAAGCCGCGCGTTTCCGCCTTCAGGCTCTCGATCAGGGTCAGCGTCGCCTGGCTGCCGCCGGTGGAGAGCCGGCCGCGCAGGCCCAGCCAGGCGCGGTTGATCGCTTCCCAGGCGTCGCGGCTGAGCGCGGTGCGCACCGATTTCGCATTTGACCGTGCGGCATCGAGGCAGGCGCGGATCGAACTGGGATTGCCCGCGTCCAGCGTGAGATAGCGGCTGACATTGGCGGGTGTCAGCTCGTCGCCGGTGGCGCCGAAGCCCACTTCGGCGGAAGCCACCAGCAGCGCGCTCTCCCACGCGGCGGCACCGGCCGGGCGGGCGGACAGCGCATCGAGCCGGATCGTCGCTTCGATCAGGCGCGCAGTGAACTCGGCGCGCTCGACATAGCGGCCGATCCAGTAGAGCAGGCTGGCGGTGCGCGACAGCATCAGCGCGACCCTCGCGGCGACTGGGACTGGGACTGGGACTGGGATTGCCCGCCCTGCGACTGGCTCTGCGACTGGCCGGGTGTATCGGCCAGGATCAGGCTGTCCTTGGTGCCGCCGCCCTGGCTGGAATTCACGACCAGCGATCCTTCGCGCAGTGCGACGCGGGTGAGCCCGCCGGGCACGATCGTGACCCCGCCGGTGCCGGTCAGGCAGAAAGGACGGAAATCGACATGGCGCGGCGCGACCCCGCTTTCGGTCAGCGTCGGCACGGTCGACAGCGCCAGCGTCGGCTGGGCGATATAGCGATGCGGCTCGGCCACCAATGCGGCCCGGAATGTTTCGATCTGCGCGGCCGATGCGGTCGGCCCGACCAGCATGCCATAGCCGCCCGATCCATCGACCAGTTTCACCACCAGCTTGTCGAGATTGTCGAGCGTATATTTGAGGGCATCGGCTTCGCGGCAGCGATAGGTTTCGACATTGGGTAGCTTCGCCTCACCGCCCGAATAATATTTAACGATTTCCGGCATGTAGCTGTAGATCGCCTTGTCATCGGCGATGCCGGTGCCCGGCGCGTTCACCAGCGCGACATTCCCCGCCATGTAAGCCGCGATCAGGCCGGGCACGCCCAGCAGCGAGTCCGGCTTGAACACCAGCGGGTCTATATAGTCATCGTCGATCCGCCGGTAGATCACGTCGACGCGGACACGCCCGTCGATCGTGCGCATCCATACGACATCGTCCTCCACTTCGAGATCGGCCGCCTCGACCAGCTCGATGCCCATGCTGTCCGCCAGAAAACTGTGTTCGTAGAAGGCGGAATTGAAATGGCCGGGCGTCAGCAGCACACATACCGGCACCCCCTTGGGGTTGGGCGCGACCGACTGCAGCGTCTCACGCAGCGCATCCGGGTAGGTGTCGACCGCGAGCACCTTGTAGCGTTCGAACAGCTCGGGACAGAGCCGCAGCATCGCTTCGCGATTCTCCAGCATGTAGGACACGCCGGAAGGCGTGCGGGCGTTGTCCTCTAGCACGAAGAAGTCGCTCGGCCCGGTGCGGACCAGATCGATACCGCAAATATGTGCGAAAATGCCGTGGGGCGGTCGGCTGCCCGACAGGAAGGCGCGGAACTGCGGGTTGGCGAGGATCAGCTCCTCGGGCACCACCTTGTCCGCCAGGATCCGGCGGGGGCCGTAGATATCGGCCAGGAACGCGTTGATCGCCTCGACCCGCTGGACAAGCCCCGCGGACAGGTTCGTCCATTCACGCGCGGTGAAGATGCGCGGTACGATGTCGAACGGAATGATGCGCTCGGCTGCTTCCTCCTCGCCATAGACGGCGAAGGTGATCCCCAGTTGGCGAAAGGCGGACTCGGCGGCCTGCTGGCGACGCTCCAGTTCGGCATGGGGGGTGTCGGCGATCCAGTCTGCCAGCGCGCCGAAATCGGGTCGGCCCTTGCGATCGGCGGGCTGGCCCCAGATCTCGTCGAATGCGTCTCGCGTCGCCAAAATGCCCCCGTTCGCTTGCCGAAAAGTTCAGCAAGAACGCAAGACTGCAACGGTTCGTTGCGCCGCACAAGGGTGCCGGCGTCGCTTGACGGTCACGGGCGCACCGGAGATGATCGATCGGTTATCGGGGGCATGCCATGATCCTGCCGTTGCTGTTGTTTTTCCAGGCCGCGCCACCACCGCCGGTCGAGCCATCTGATGAGGTAATCGTCGTGAAGGCGACGCTGCCGGAGCTGCAGGCGGCGGTCGATCGCTGTAGCCGCGGCGGGTGCACCCCACGACAGGATATCGTCGCATCGATCCGGTTGGGCGAGGCGCAGTTCCGCAGGGGCGATTACAACCGTTCTCGCGCCACGCTACGCTCCAGTCTCGGCCGCATGAAAGCATTCGCCGCGCAGGAGCCGATTGCCGTTTCGCAGCTCCATCTAGCAATCGCCACCGTCGCCGCGCATCATGGCGAGCAGCGCGATTTGATGCGATCGACCTATGACAGCGCGCGGATCCTGCGCGAGCATCGTCCGGGTACCGCGCAAACCCTGCTTGCCGAGATGCGGGTCGGCGACATGCTGGCGCGAGTCGGTCGGCTCTACGAAGCGTCGAGCCAATACGCCAAGGTGATCGGCCAGGCGGATAGCGCTTCGTTGCGCCCGATCCGGGATGGCGCCCGATTGCGTCAGGCTTGGCTGAGCCACCTCAAGCGCGACGATAGCGGTGCACTTGCCGCGCTGAACCGACTGATCGCGGAAGGCGATGCAAAGGCAGGAGTCCGGTTGGAGGCGCAGGTCATCGCCGCGCGGATCGCCCGCGATCGGGGTGATCTGAAGCCGATGGAAGCGCTGCTGAACCAGATGTCTGCCGCGGGATCGACGCCCGAGCCGCGGCTGATCTTCTCGCCGCCGCCGCCCCGCCCCAATGATCCGGTGCCGAAGGATCGGCTGATCCAGACCGTCGACACCGTGACCCGCAGTTCGGACTATATCGCTACCCGCTGGGTGGATGTCGGCTTCTGGATCCGGCCCGATGGCCGTGTTGACAGCGTGGAGGCATTGCGCGGATCGCGCACGCTCGACTGGTCGGTGCCGATCCTCTTGTCGATCGAGAAGCGCCGCTACGCCCCGATCGCTGAAGGGCAGTTCCGCATCGAGCGCTACACGATGACCGCGGATTTCGGCACGCCGATCGGGTCGCTGATCCGTCGGCGCGCCATCAATCCGCGATTCGAACGGCTCGATCTGAGCGTCCCGCCGCCTGCTAGCTGAGGTCAGCCAGCGAAGGCGAGCTTTGGCCGCGCACGGCGCAGTGCCGTGCCCGCCAGGCCGAAGCCCCCGATCATCAGCGCCCATGCTGCGGGTTCGGGCACCGCGGTCGCCCCATCGCTCAGCACGACATTGTCGAGTTGCGAAAAATCTCCGCCGCTCTGCCAGTCGGCCAGGATCGCGAGTTGATCGAGATCTGCCAGCACCGCCAGCAACTGAGCATCGGTTGCGGTTGCTCCGCTGGTGCCGAACGGATCGGACGTGACGAAGCTCGCACCAACGAGCGAGATGTTGAACGCGCTCAGCGCAGTTGTCGATGGCGGCGGCGTCGGCCGGGCATAGAGGGTGATACCCGCACCGGTTAGCGAGAGCGGCGAATAGTTGGTGCCGTCGTTGGAAGCATCGGACAGATCAAAGCTGATCGACCCCCCGAACGCGCCACTTTGATCGCCCAAATAGGCCGAAGAGGCGATGAAGGCGACGTTGGCGGCAACATCGCCGGTCGAGATCAGTTGCCCGATCGGATCATAGGTCGGGGTCAGGTTCGGGCCGATGCCGGTGAATTCACCGATCGTCCAGCCTTCGTCACCGGTCGCGAAATCGCTCGATGCGATCACTGCCGCATGCGCCGGCATGGCACATGCCAAAGCCGAGAATATTGCCGTCACGAAAAGCTTGCGCGTCATGGGTCCCCCTCCGGCGGCAATGCCGCCTTCCGTTGGAGCGACCCGCTGGAGCGAGGTACATCCTATGAAGGATGGTCATGAAGGCAAGTGAGCAGGAACGCCGATCGGCGCTGATCGTCTCGAAATGCGACAGTGGATCGGATCAGGCGACCGCGGAAACGTCGTCGGGATCACGCAGCACATAGCCGCGGCCCCAGACCGTCTCGATATAATTGTCGCCGCCGCAGGCCAGGCTCAGCTTCTTGCGCAGCTTGCAGATGAAGACGTCGATGATCTTCAGTTCGGGCTCGTCCATGCCGCCATAGAGGTGGTTGAGAAACATTTCCTTGGTCAGCGTCGTGCCCTTGCGGAGCGAGAGCAGCTCCAGCATCGCATATTCCTTGCCGGTCAGGTGGACGCGGGCATTGTCGACCTCGACCGTCTTGGCATCCAGGTTCACGGCCAGCTTGCCGGTGCGGATCACTGACTGGGAATGGCCCTTCGAGCGGCGCACCACAGCGTGGATACGGGCGACCAGTTCCTCGCGGTGGAACGGCTTGGTGACATAGTCGTCGGCTCCGAAGCCGAGCGCGCGGACTTTGGAGTCCATTTCCGAGATGCCGGACAGGATCAGCACCGGCGTCTGCACCTTGGCGGTCCGCAGCTTCTTCAGCACGTCATAGCCGTGCATGTCGGGCAGGTTCAGGTCGAGGCAGATGATGTCGTAATCATACAGCTTGCCGAGATCGAGGCCTTCCTCGCCAAGATCGGTGGTGTAGACGTTGAAGCCTTCGACGCCCAGCATCAGCTCGATGGCCTTGGCGGTCGTCGGCTCGTCTTCGATCAGCAGCACGCGCATGTGACACCCCTGTCTTCGCGGCATGGACGTTCACGGCCCATCACGCCTTCATTAACCATCGCCTTGATGAACGCAAAAGGTTAACGGCCAGTAAAGCGAACGGATGGCGAGCGTGGCTTCCGCGCATCACATTGGATTCGCGAATGCTTCCACCAAATGATCGATCACCGCGCGCACTCGGGCCGGGCGCGGGCCGCCGGGGGGCGTTACCAGGTTGAGCGCGGTCGCGGGCGGCGCCCAATCGGGCAGCACCCGCACCAGCGCGCCGGTCGCCAGATCAGCGGCCACGATGAATTGCGGCAGCATCATCATGCCCGCGCCCGCACGAAGCGCCGGCATCAGCACATCGGCGTTGTTCGCTGCCAGCGGCCCCGCGATCCGCACCACCGTCTCGCGCCCGCTGCGGTGGACCAGCGGCAGCCGATCGGATCGGGCGAGGTTGGTATAGAGGAACAGCCGGTGCGCGGTCAGGTCGGCAGGCTGTTGCGGGGCAGGGTAGCGCGCCAGATAGGCGGGCGCCGCGACCAGGCAGGCGTGTACGTCCGCCAATTTGCGGACCCGCAGCGTACTGTCTTCAAGCCGGCCGATCCGCAGTGCGATGTCGATGGCCTCCGCCACCAGGTCCACCGCGGCATCGGACAGGCTCAGCTCGATCGACAGGCCCGGGCAGCTTTCCAGCAGCGCCGGCAGCGCAGGGCCGAGATGGACGATGCCGAAACTGATCGACGTCGCGATCCGCACTACGCCGCGCGGGGAACTGGCCTCGTCGCGCGCGGCATCCTCCGCCGCCTCCGCCTCGCCCAGGATGCGCGCGGCGCGCACTGCGAGATCCTGCCCGGTCGCCGTCAGGGCGATCCGGCGCGAAGTGCGGTGGAACAGCTGCGTCTGAAACCGAGCCTCTAGCCGCGCGACGGCTTTCGACACGGTCGCCTTCGAAAGTTGCAGATCCTCTGCCGCGGCCGTGAAGCTGCGGCGCTCGGCCACTTTCGCGAAGATCGCCCAAGCTTCGAGATCGGGTAGCGGCATGGCGTGTTTCCTGAAACGATGTGTTTCGACAGTTTCTATTTATTCGATCATGCAGAGGCCTATGTTGGCGTCAAGCGATGCGGCAAGGCCCGCTCGCCACGGAGACGTGACATGATCGACAAACGACCTTTCGAAACGCTCGGCCACGCCAATCATGGCTGGCTGGATGCACGCCATCACTTCTCCTTCGCGGACTATCATGATCCCGATCGCATGGGCTGGGGATCTATCCGCGTCTGGAATGACGATCGGATCGCGGCCGGTGCCGGTTTCCCGCCACACCCCCACCGCGACATGGAGATCATCACCTATGTTCGCGAAGGTGCGATCACCCATAAGGACAGCCTGGGCAATCTCGGCCGCACCGAAGCCGGCGATGTGCAGGTGATGAGCGCAGGATCTGGCATCACGCACGCCGAATATAATGTCGAGGATGGCGAGACGCGGCTGTTCCAGATCTGGATCCAGCCCGCCATTCGCGGCGGCGAGCCGCGCTGGGGTGCCAAGCCCTTTCCCAAGGGCGACCGGTCGGGTCGGTTTGTGACGTTGGCCAGCGGCTTCGAGGAGGATGCGGACGCCTTGTTCATCCGCACCCCCGCCCGCGTACTGGGCGCGACGCTGAAGGCGGGGGAGAGCGTCGACTATGCGGTGGGCGAGGGGCGTCATGCTTACCTCGTGCCCGCCACCGGCGCGGTCACCGTGTCCGGCACCCGGCTCGAAGCGCGCGATGGCGCCGCGATCTCGGGTGGCAGCACGGTGACGCTGACCGCGATCGAGGATGCCGAACTCGTCCTCGTCGACGCGGCCTGATCCTCTCGTCCCGCGCTTTCAGGCGCGGGACGCCTTTTTCGAACCCAACGGGAGACACGACATGGCCAAGGTGCTGGTGCTTTATTATTCGAGCTACGGGCATATCGAAACGATGGCGAACGCGATCGCCGAAGGCGCGCGCGCGGCCGGCGCCGACGTCGATGTGAAGCGCGTGCCGGAAACGGTGCCCGAGGAGGTCGCGCGCAAGAGCCATTACAAGCTCGATCAGGCCGCACCGGTCGCGACTATCGCGGAACTCGAGAATTACGACGCGATCGTGGTCGGCACCGGCACCCGCTTCGGCCGGATCTCCAGCCAGATGGCAGCCTTTCTCGATCAGGGCGGCGGCCTCTGGGCGCGCGGCGCCCTGAATGGCAAGGTCGGCGCTGCCTTTACTTCATCCGCCAGCCAGCATGGCGGCAACGAGACAACGTTGTTCTCGATCATCACGAACCTGTTGCATTTCGGCATGACGATCGTCGGGCTCGATTATGGCTTCCAGGGCCAGCTCGACAATTCGAAGGTGGTCGGCGGGGCGCCCTATGGTGCCACCACGATCGCCAACAGCGACGGCAGCCGCGCAGTCGGGCCCGAGGAGATCGACGGCGCGAAATATCTCGGCAAGCGCGTCGCGGAGACGGCGGCGAAGCTGTTCGGGTAAGAATATCCTCCCCGGTACGCAGAGGGGACCATCCGCAGGATGGTGGAGGGGGGGCGCCACGCGCGCAGCTTGGGTGGAGAACCCCCTCCACCCCGGCTTCGCCGCGGTTCCCCTCCCCGTGCCGAGGAGGAACTGCGTTACTCCCCGAACACCCTCTTAAAGATCGTATCGACCTGGGCGAAATGGTAGCCGAGATCGAACTTGTCTTCGAGCTCGGCGTCCGAAAGCGTCACCTCCGGATCGGCCTTCAGCAGATCGAGCAGCGACAGCGCGCCGTCTGATTCCCACACCTTCATCGCGTTGCGCTGGACCAGCCGGTAGGCATCCTCGCGGCTGACGCCGGCCTGGGTCAGCGCCAGCAACACACGCTGCGAATGGACGAGCCCGCCCATCCGATCGAGATTCTTCTGCATCCGCTGCGGATAGACGACCAGCTTGTCGATCACCCCGGTCAACCGCGCGAGCGCGAAATCGAGCGTGATGGTCGCATCCGGCCCGATATAGCGCTCGACCGACGAGTGGCTGATGTCACGTTCATGCCAGAGCGCCACATTCTCGAGCGCAGGCGTGACATAGCCGCGCACCATCCGCGCCAGTCCGGTCAGGTTCTCGGTCAACACCGGATTGCGCTTGTGCGGCATCGCCGACGAACCCTTCTGGCCCGGCGAGAAATATTCTTCGGCCTCCAGCACTTCGGTCCGCTGCAGGTGGCGGATCTCGATCGCCAGCCGCTCGATCGATGACGCGATCACGCCGAGGGTGGCGAAGAACATTGCATGCCGATCGCGCGGGATGACCTGGGTCGAGACCGGCTCGACCGTCAGGCCCATCTTTTCCGCGACATGCGCTTCCACCCGCGGATCGATATTCGCGAACGTGCCGACCGCGCCGGAAATCGCGCAGGTTGCGATTTCGGCCCGCGCCGCCACCAGCCGGGCACGGTTGCGATCGAATTCGGCATAGGCCTGCGCCAGCTTGAGCCCGAATGTCACGGGTTCGGCATGGATGCCGTGGCTGCGGCCGATGGTCGGCGTCAGCTTGTGCTCGTAGGCGCGCCGCTTGATCGCGGCAAGCAGCGCATCGAGATCGGCCAGCAGGATGTCGCTGGCGCGGGCGAGCTGTACGGCCAGGCAGGTGTCGAGCACGTCTGACGATGTCATGCCCTGGTGCATGAAGCGCGCTTCGGGGCCGACATGCTCGGCGACGTTGGTCAGGAATGCGATCACGTCATGTTTGGTCTCGCGCTCGATCTCGTCGATGCGATCGACCTCGAAGGCACCGCGTTCCCATATCGCGGCGGCGGCCTCCCTCGGCACCACGCCCAGTTCGGCCAGTGCATCGGTGGCATGCGCCTCGATCTCGAACCAGATCCGAAAACGCGCCTCGGGCGTCCACAACGCCGCCATCTCGGGGCGCGAATAGCGGGGAATCATCGGCGTGGTCCTGGAGTGGCTGCGAACGCCGGGGCGCTAGCAGAGCGGCCCGATACCGGCAACGATGCGCCCAGTGGAACACCTGCGCGGGCGAGCCGTTAAGTGCTACTTGGCCTCGTAACATTGCCGATCGTTTCGTCGCTGAATCGGCCCGCTTCGCAAGATTCGACGTTGCCAAACCACAACATCCGAAACGAAAATCAACTTCACCAGTTTAGCTTTCGACCATCCGGTATCGCGGTGCGATGTCCCGATGGACCGAGTTTATTGTTCACGATAGAACAAGGAGGTTTTTATGACCAAGTTTGCTGCACTCGCTGGTGTCGCGATGCTTGCCCTCGGTGGCACGGCCATCGCGCAGGATATGGCTCAGCCCGCAGATCCGGCCGCCCCGGCCGACGCGACGACCGCTGCGCCCGCAACCGATATGGCCCCGGCCGCTGACGCGACGACGCCGTCGACCGCAACCGAACCTACGCCGTCTGCGACCACGACCGCCGACAGTATGACGACCCAGCCCGCGACGAGCGCGCCGGCTGCCACGGCCGATGCCGCTGCAATCCCGGCAGAGCCCGGCATGGCACCCGCGGCCACGGCCAGCGCTGCGCCGGCCCCGGGCGCGGAAGGCACCAAGGTCGCCAGCGCGGATGCGACGGCTAAGGTCCAATCCGGCTGGGCGACCTATGACAAGGGCAACAAGGGTTCGCTGACCGCGCTTGAATTCGGTACCTGGATCATGGCTGCCAACGGGCAAGACATGACCGCGCAGGTCGAGAAGTCGAAGGCCGGCAAGCAGGCCAACCTGCCCGCCGTGAAGGTGCTCAATGCCACCGCCACCGAATTCTCGAAGGCGGACGCGGACAAGAGCAAGACCATTTCGCCCGAGGAACTCGCCACCTACCTCAGCTAAGGTTGCGATCGATTCGAGCTTGAAGGCGGGCCCCGGTCATCCGGGGCCCGTTTTCGTATCGATTTTACGGCACGAGAAAGACTGTGGCTCGCGGATCTGATCGGTCGAGAGCGGAGCCAGCTCCTGCGCAGCCTCGGCTACTTGCTTAGATGAGCCCGAGCGCGCGCAGGCTGGCATGGCCGTTGGCACCGATCACGACATGATCATGCACGGTGATGCCAAGCGGTTTGCCGGCAGCGATGATCTCACGCGTCAAAGCGATGTCGGCGCGGCTGGGTTGCGGATCGCCGGACGGGTGGTTGTGGACCAGGATCAGCCCGGCCGATCCCAGTTCGAGCGCGCGCCGGATGACTTCGCGGACATGGACCGCGGCCTGGTCGATCGTGCCCTCCGCGGCCAGTTCGTCGCGGATCAGCAGGTTGCGGGCATTCAGGTGCAGCACGCGCACCCGCTCTATCGCGCGGTGCGCCATGTCGGCATGGAGATAGTCGATCAGCGCCTGCCAGCTCGACAGTACGGGGCGCTCGGCGACCTTGCCGCGCAGCAGCCGCAGCGCGGCAGCCTCGGCGATCTTGATGGCGGCGGCCGCGCCTTCGGAAAGGCTGCCGGCGCGCATCAGCGTCTCGGCGTCGGCGCCCAGCACCGCGCCCGCGCTGCCCAGTTCGGCGATCAGTCGGCGGGCGATCGGCTTGGTGTCGCGGCGGGGGATCGCCAGCGCCAGCAGATATTCGATCAACTCATGATCGAGCAGCGCTTCCGGACCCTGGCCCAGCAGCCGTGCCCGCAGGCGCGCGCGATGGCCGCTGGCATCGAAGCCGGGATCGTCTGGGCTATCCGCCATGCACGACCGACCTTAAGGTCAGCCTGGGTTCATCGCAATCCGACGATCGCGGCACGCGGCCGCGGCCTGCGTATGAAGGCAATGGAGTGACCGGCGTTTGAGCGAGGGGAGTGACGCGATCGACGACGCCGCACCCTCGCGCCGACGTCTCGGCCGGTGGCGGCGCATGGCGGCCATTCTCGTCGGGCTGGTTCTGCTGGCCTTTGCGCTCGCCTGGATTCAACGACGCCCGATCGCGACCCACTATATCGATGATGCGCTGAAGGCGCGGGGGGTGGCGGCGCGCTATCGGATCGAGCGGCTGGGGGTCGAGCAGCAGGTGCTGACCGACGTCGTGATCGGTGATCCCGAACGGCCCGATCTGACCGCGCGGCGCGCGGTGGTGCGATTGCGCTATGGCTTCGGTCTGCCGGCCATCCAGTCGATCGAAGCGGACGGGGTGCGGCTGCGCGGCCGGCTGGAGGGCGGCGTGCTGCGGATGGGGCAGGTCGATCGGCTGTTGCCGCCACCCAGCGGCAAGCCGTTCGCACTGCCCGATCTCGATACTACGCTGCGCGATGCACGGATGCGGCTGGACACGCCGGCTGGGCCGATCGGGATCGGGCTGACGGGGGAGGGCAATCTCGTCGATGGCTTCCGCGGCCGGCTTGCCGTGGCGACGCGGGGGCTGGCGATTGGGGCTTGCCGCGCTGAGGGGCTGACGGCCTATCTGAACCTTGCCGTGGCGAAGGCGCGGCCGTCGATCGATGGGCCGTTACGCGCCGCTTCGCTGACTTGCGCGGATGCGTCGGTGCGTGTCAGTGGCTTCGCCGGGGCGGTGGATGCCACGCTATCGGCCGCGCTCGATCGCTGGACGGGCGATGCCTTGTTCGAGATTGCCCGGATCGCACGGCGCGATCTGGCTCTCTCAGGCTTGGGCGGGCGGATCGCCTTCGACGGGCGGGCGTCGGGAACGGCAGGTGCGCTCTCGCTGACGGGCGAGCGGATCAGCGGAGCCTGGGGGCGCAGCGGGGCGATCGACTTTTCCGGCCGATACAGGCTTGGCTCCGACCTTCGATTGGCGGGACGGATCGGTGCCCGCGCTCTTTCGGCCGATCCGCTGCGAAGCCGTGCAATCGCGACCGCGTTTGCTGTCGGCGGCGGCACGCCGGTCGGTCCGATCGCTGCCGGCATCGGGAGCGCGGCGGCAGCGGCATCGCGACGGATAGACCTGAGCGCCGACATCGCCCTGCGCATCGGGAAGGGCGATGGCCTGATCCATGTCGGCCGGGCCGACCTGCGCGCCGCATCGGGCGCGCGGGCGACGCTGGCCGGCGGGCAGGGGCTGCGGTTCGGCTGGCCGGGCGACAGGCTGCTGAGCGATGGGACCGTCACGATCGGCGGCGGTGGCCTGCCCGACGCGCGACTGAGCCTGCGGCAAGCCGCAGCGGGCGCGCTGATCGCAGGTATGGCGCAGGTCGCGCCCTACGCTGCTGGTGGCGCCCGCGTGGCGCTGGAGCCGGTGCGGTTCGACATCGCCGGCGGCGAAACGCGCTTCGCATCCCGAATCACGCTCGACGGACCGCTGGCCGATGGCCGGGTCGACGGGTTGACCCTTCCACTGAACGGCCGTCTGGGTCGGGCTGGCTCGACGGTCGTCAATCCGACCTGCGCGCCGCTGACATTCAGCGGCATGACGGTGGCCGGCTTGCGGCTCGGCCGCTCCCAGCTGATGCTGTGCCCCGCCGGCGGGGGGCTGTTCGTTCGACGGGCGGATGCCGCGATCGGCGGCGGCGGCCGGATCGCGACGCCGCGGCTGGCAGGCACGATCGGCGGGTCGCCTGCCACGATCGCGGCGCGGTCGCTGGGCTTCACGGTCGGCACGCCGGGCTTTTCAATCGATGCGCTGGCGGTCCGCCTCGGCCGTGCCGATGCTATCAACCGGCTCGATGTCGCCGGTTTGACCGGGAAATTGCAGGCAGGCGGTGCGGTCGGGCGGTTCTCCGGGCTGGACGGGAAGCTGGCTGCAGTGCCGCTGCTGATCTCCGAAGGCACGGGAGACTGGCGGTTCGATTCGGGCCGGCTCGACCTGGATGGGGCGATCCGGGTCGATGACGCAGCGGATGATCCGCGCTTTCGCCCGCTCGTATCGGAGCGGGCCCATCTGACGCTGGTCGACGGGATCGTGACCGCCACCGCGCCCCTTGCCGAACGGGAAACGCGCACGCCCTTGGTGGCGCTCGACCTCCGCCATGCGCTTGCCAGCGGGCGCGGCCATGCCGTGCTCGATACGCCCGAGATCCGGTTTGGCCAGGCCCTGCAGCCAGAACAGCTAACTCGATTAACGCTCGGCGTCGTCGCCAATGTCTCCGGGGCGGTCTCGGGCCGCGGGCGAATCGACTGGTCGCCCGCCGGAGTGGCGAGCGAGGGCCGCTATCGCACCGATGGGCTGGATCTGGCGGCCGCGTTCGGCCCGGTGAAAGGCCTCAAGACCGAACTGGCCTTCACCGATCTGCTCGGTCTCGTCACCGCGCCAGGGCAGATCGCGACCATCGCAGAGGCCAACCCGGGTATCGCGGTCAATGACGGCGTCGTCCGCTACCGGCTGCTGCGCGACCAGATGGTGCAGGTCGAGGATGGCCGCTGGCCGTTTTCGGGTGGCGAGCTGATCCTGGAGCCGACTTTGCTCGACTTCGGCAAGCCGGTCGAACGACGCTTCACGTTTCGCGTGGTGGGCATGGACGCGGCCCAGTTCGTGCAGCGCTTCGAATTCGACAATGTCGCGGTGACGGGCACGTTCGACGGCGTGATGCCGATCATCTTCGACGCGCGCGGCGGCCGCATCGAGGGTGGTCGGCTCACGGTGCGCGAGGCGGGCGGCACGCTGGCCTATGTCGGCGAAGTCTCGAACGAGGATCTCGGCCTGTTCGGAAGCCTCGCCTTCGATGCGCTGAAGCGGATGCGGTACCGATCGCTCGCGATCGAGCTCGATGGCGCGCTGGACGGCGAGCTTGTCAGCCGCGTGCTGTTCGACGGCACCAACGAGACGCCGAAGGAAGCGGTGAAGAAGAACGGGCTGCTCAGTCAGTTCTCCAACCTGCCGTTCCGCTTCCGCATCACGATCCGGGCGCCGTTCCGCGGACTGCTGAATGCGGCGCAGTCGCTAAACGACCCGCGCGGGCTGATCGATCAGGCGCTGCCCCGGCAGGAACCCCCGCTGCCGGGGTCCGCCCCCGTTCAGCCTCGATAAAGCGGAGACAGGCTATGAGAGGATCCGATATGATGCGCTGGGTGATGATGGCGGGGCTGGCGGTCGGCACGGGTGGGTGCATCTCGGTGAAGGCACCCGACAAGCCGATCGAGATCAACCTTAACGTCAACATCCGGCAGGAAGTGGTGGTGAGCCTGCGCAAGGACGTGCAGGATCTCGACAAGCAATATCCGGGAGTGTTCTGAAATGCGCATGGCCAAGCTGATCATCGGAGCCGCGCTGGCGACCGCCGCGCTGGGCGCGACGGTGGCCTGGGCGCAGGCGGAGGAGGCGATCGTCGGGCAGGCGCGGGCCGCCGGCCAGGTCGGCGAGCAGGCGGACGGCTATCTCGGTTTCGTCACGAGCCCGAGCGCGGAGCTGAAGGCCGCAGTTGATGCGATCAACATCAAGCGCCGCGCGATCTACACCGATATCGCCGCCAAGCAGGGCGCGACCGTTCAGGAGGTGGCGGCTGCGCGTGGTTGCGATCAGCTCGCCAAGCGGGTCGGGCCGGGCCAGTTCTACAAGGTCGGCGGCAGCTGGGCGCGTCGCGACGGGTCGGCTCCGGTGCCGCTGCCCGCGGTCTGCGGCTGAGGTCGGCGGGCGGCATCCGCCGCCCCGCCCCCAAGGTTGACTTGCCATTCCCCCCTTCCTAAAGGGTCCGCGCCTAGGCGGGATCGCCCGTCGTCAGGGCGCATCCCCGATATGGGAGAGGCGGCATGACGGCAGGGGAACCCGGGCACGATCCCATCGGCGATGATGCGCGGCTGGATTCGCTCGAAGAGCGGCTCAGGGCAGCGCAGGACGCCGAAGCGGCTCGGACCGGCACGGCACAGAAGAAAGTCGACGCGAACTATTCGCTCGGCAATCGCGTGCTGTCCGATCTGATCGCGGGGATCGGCGGCGGAGCGCTGATCGGCTGGGTCCTCGACCGGCTGCTCGGCACGACGCCCTGGCTCCTCTTGGCGCTGATGTTCCTCGGAATCGCAGTCGCCTTCAGGAACATCTTCAGATTGTCCAAGCAGCGCCCGGACTGACGGTTCGGACGCTGCTCGCATAGCAGGGGTTGTCAGGGTGGCGGCGGAATCCGGCAAGATCGATCCGATGCACCAGTTTCTGGTGGAGCCGATCTTCGGCCAATCGTGGCAGATCGGCGGTCATAGCATCGCGTTCACCAATTCCGCCTTGTGGATGGTGATCACGCTGGTCGCGATCTGGCTGTTCATGCTGGGCGGCATGAAGCGTGAACTGGTGCCCGGTCGCTGGCAGGCCGCGGTCGAGGGCTTCACTGGCTTCATCTCCAACATGATGCATTCGAACATCGGGCCGGAAGGCAAGAAGTTCACGCCCTATGTCTTCTCGCTGTTCATGTTCATTCTGGTCGCCAATCTGATGGGGATGATGCCGGTCGGCATCCTGTCCGGCGTCAATCCCGGTTTCCACGCCTTCACCGTCACCAGCCATCTCACGGTGACGGGTGTGCTGGCGATCATCAGTTTCGCGATCGTGCTCGTCGTCGGCTTCGCGCGCCACGGCTTCCACTTCTTCTCGCTGTTCATCCCGCACGGCACCCCGGGCTACATGGTCCCGCTGATCTTCCTGATCGAGCTGTTTTCCTTCCTGATCCGTCCGTTCTCGCTGGGTCTGCGACTGTTCGTCGCCATGACCGCGGGCCACATCCTGATGAAGGTGCTGGCCGGGTTCGTGATCAACGGGATGAACGCCGGCGCCGGGATCGCAGCGATTGTGTCGCTGCCCAGCTTCATCCTGATGGTCGGCATCACGCTGCTCGAACTGCTGGTCTGCGCGATCCAGGCCTATGTGTTCGCGCTGCTGACGTCGCTTTACCTGAACGATGCGATCAACCTTCACTAGCCATTCTTTCCAACGTTTTAATCTAGGGAGTTATATCATGGACGCAGAAGCCGCAAAGCTGATCGGTGCCGGTCTGGCCGCGATCGGCGTGGGCCTTGCCGCGCTGGGCGTGGGCAACGTCTTCGGCTCGTTCCTCGAGAGCGCGCTGCGCAATCCGGGTGCCGCGGACGGCCAGCAGGGCCGCCTGTTCATCGGCTTCGCCGCGGCCGAGCTGCTCGGCCTGCTGGCGTTCGTCGTTGCGATGATCCTGCTGTTCGTCGCCTGATCGATTTGCGGGGCGGCCCCGGCCGCCTCGCCCCTTTCTGACCGGGACGTCCGATGCCGCAGATCGCCCAGATCGTCGAAACCTATGCCTCCCAGATCTTCTGGCTGCTGATCGTCTTCGGCCTGATCTATTTCGGGATCGGGCGCGGGATGCTGCCCAAGATCGAATCCACGATCGAAGGCCGCGACAAGAAGATCGCGGGTGATCTCGCCGCGGCCGAAGCGGCGCGCAATACCGCCGACACGGTCGAAGCAGACTATCGCGCGCGGATGGATGCCACGCGGGCGCAGGCGTTGAAGGCGACTCAAGCCGCCAAGGCACAGGCCGCGGCCGATGCCGAGGTGCGCGTGAAAGCGGCCGACGCCGAAGTGGCCGCCAAGGCCGCCGAGGCGGATGCCCGGCTCCAGGCCTCGCGAACCGCGGCACTGTCGAGCATCGAGGATGTCGCGGCAGAAGCGACGCAGGACATTGTCGCGCGCGTGTCGGGCCTGTCGGTCGGACGTGACGAGGCGACCGCGGCGGTGAAATCCGCGCTCGCCGCCTGAATGGCACGCTCTGATCATTATTCGGTGAGGAACCGGCCCCATGTCGCATAGCCCCAGCGCCGCCGCTGCCGATACCGTGGTCACCCGGGCCGACGGATCGGTGCTGACCGCAGAATTGCCCGGCAACGGCTCCGCGACGGTTGCCGACAATCTCGACCATGCCGCCGATAGCGAGGGCATGGCCACTGCGACCGAAGTGGCGCATGGTGGGCCGGCGCATGCCGATCCTACCGCGCTCGGCCTCAACGCGACCGCTTGGGTCGCGGTCGCGATGCTGGTCGTGATCGGCCTGCTGTTGTGGAAGAAGGTGCCGGCGGTGATCGGCGCCTCGCTCGACAAGAAGATCGCCGGCATTCGCGCCCAGCTGGATCAGGCCGCGCAGTTGCGCAAGGAGGCCGAGGCGCTGAAGGCGGAGTATGAGGCGAAGGCCGCCGCTGCCGCTGGTGAGGCTGACGCGATCCTGGCCGACGCCCGCACCCAGGCCGACGACATCGTGGCACAGGCGCGTACCGATGCCACCGCGCTGATCGAGCGTCGCGGCCGGATGGCCGAGGACAAGATTGCCGCTGCCGAGCGCGCCGCGCTGGCCGAGGTCCGCGCTAAGGCCGCCAGCGCCGCCGCAGCGGCGGCCGCCGCGCTGATCGCCCAGAAGCATGACGCGGGCAGCGACAAGGCGCTGATCGATCGTACCATCGCCGGGATTTCCGCCCAGCGTATGAATTGAGCGGTCCGCCCGCTGGCGCGCGGGTGGGGCAGTCGGGGGGTGACGTGTGGCCGCCCCGCCCCTAAATCGGCGGCGTGACTGAGCCGACCGATCGCTTCAACGAAGAGAAATCCACCTATGCCGTACGCGGATCGGACAAGCCCGATCTCGACGCGGGGGTGGCCGCGATCCGTAATGTGCTGAAGACGCTGCCGGCGCGGCCGGGTGTCTACCGGATGCAGGATATCCGCGGCGACGTGCTTTACGTGGGCAAGGCGCGCGCGCTGAAGAACCGGGTCGCGAACTATACGCAGGTCGCTCGGCTGCCGAAGCGGCTCAGCCGGATGGTCGCGCAGACGCGCAGCATGACCATCGTGACGACCAATACCGAGGCGGAGGCGCTGCTGCTCGAAGCGCAGCTGATCAAGCGGTTTCGGCCCGCCTACAACGTCCTGCTGCGCGACGATAAGAGCTTCCCCTTCATCCTGCTGCGCGAGGATCATGATTTTCCGCGCGTGCAGAAGCATCGCGGCGCCCGGCGTGCCAAGGGGCAGTATTTCGGCCCGTTCGCCAGCGCGGGATCGGTCACCCGCACGCTGAACGCGCTGCAGAAGCTGTTCCTGCTGCGATCCTGCACGGACAGCTTCTTCGCCAATCGCGACCGGCCGTGTCTGCTCTATCAGATCAAGCGCTGTTCGGCGCCGTGCGTCGGGCGCGTCTCGAAGGAGGATTATGCCGACCTGGTGGCGGATGCGAAGGCGTTCCTGTCCGGCAAGTCGACGCAGGTCCAGAAGAAGCTCGGCGACGCGATGACCCGCGCCGCCGCCGACATGGATTTCGAGCTTGCAGCCGTCTACCGCGATCGCCTGCGTGCGCTGACCTTCATCCAGGGGACGCAGACGATCAACGCGGAAGGCGTGGCCGATGCGGACATCTTTGCGATGGCCGCCAAGCAGGGCCATATCGGCATCCAGGCCTTCTTCATCCGTGGCGGTCAGAATTGGGGCCACCGCGCCTTCTTCCCGGCGCACACGGCAGACGTGCCGGAAGACGAGATCCTCGCAAGCTTCCTGATGCAATTCTATGAAGAGGTGCCGCCGCCGCGTCTGGTGCTGCTCGATCGCGCGCTGGAGGAAGCCGAGTTGCTTGGCGAGGCATTGTCCGAACGCGCCGGCCGCAAGGTGCAGTTGAAGCAGCCGCAACGCGGCGAGCAGCGCCGGCTGATCGCGCAGGCCACGCGCAATGCGGAGGAAGCACTCGATCGGCGGATCGCAGAGTCGACGACGCAGGGGCGGCTGCTCGGCGAGATGGCCGAGCTGTTCGAGCTGGAGGGGCCGCCCGGGCGGATCGAAGTCTATGACAATAGCCACATCATGGGCACCAACATGGTGGGCGCAATGATCGTGGCGGGGCCGGAGGGGTTCAGGCCGGGCCAGTACCGCAAGTTCAATATCCGGCGGCCGGAGACTGCTCCGGGGGATGATTTCGCGATGATGCGCGAAGTGCTGGAACGGCGCTTCGCGCGGCTGGAAAAGGAGGATCCCGATCGCAAGTCTGGGGAATGGCCTGATCTGCTGCTGATCGATGGCGGCAAGGGCCAGCTTTCCGCCGTGTGCAGCATATTGGAAGACGCAGGCGTTCACGACGTGCCGATCGTCGGCATTTCCAAGGGACCGGACCGCAATGCCGGCCGGGAGCATTTTCATCTGCCCGATGGTCGCGAGCAGATGCTGCCGCCGGGATCGCCACTGCTGTTCTACCTCCAGCGGCTGCGGGACGAGGCGCACCGCTTCGCGATCGGGGCGCACCGTGCGAAGCGCGCCAAGGCGTTCACTGCCAGCCCGCTGGACGAAGTGCCTGGCATCGGCCCGGCGCGTAAGAAGGCGCTGCTGATGCATTTCGGCACGGCCAAGGCAGTGCGCGGGGCAGCGCTCGAGGATCTTCAGAAGGCGCCCGGCGTGTCCGCGACGATGGCGCGCGCGATCTACGACTATTTCCATCCGTCCTGACCGGGCGCCGGCAGCGAAGCCTTAACCGGCACCGCGTTATCGCGGGTTCCATGGCCACCCGCGCGCTGATCACCGTCGATACCGAACTGATGCTGCGCCGTGATTCCGACCGCGACGACTGGCGTGCCTTGTTCGCCCGATCCTGTGAGCCGGCGGGGGTGGGGATCGGCTACCAGCTTGCCCGGTTCGCCGCACATGGCCTGAAGGCGACCTTCTTCGTCGATCCGATGCCGGCGCAGCGGTTCGGGATTGATTGTGTGAAGGCGATGGTCGAACCGATCCTGGCGGCCGGGCAGCAGGTGCAACTGCATCTCCATCCCGGCTGGATCGATTCGCGTCATGAGCTGACCGACTGGGACGAAGCCGGGCAACGCGACCTGCTGAGCCGCGCGCGCGAGCTGCTGGTCGCAGCCGGCGCACCCGAACCTGTTGCCTATCGTGCCGGCAGCTATGCGGCCAATGACGATACGCTGCGCGCGCTGGCCGCGATCGGCATTCGATATGACAGCAGCCACAATGGCAGCCACCACCCCTGGCCCAGCGCGATCCCGTTGCCGCCCGCGCAGATTGCCCCGGTGCTTCGAGAAGGCGTGATCGAGGTGCCGGTTGGCCAGATCCGGGATGGCGGCGCGCTGCGCCACCTCCAGCTGTGCGCAGTCTCCGCCGCGGAGATGCGCGCCGCGATCGATCATGCGGTCGTCGTGGCGCATCCCGTGGTGTCGATCGTCAGCCACTCGTTCGAGCTTGCGAGCCGCAACGGCGCGCGCCCCAACGGCGTGCACGTTCGCCGTTTCGAGGCGCTGTGCGAGCATCTAGCCACACGCGCAGGTTCGGTGCCGACCGCCTGGTTCACGGAGCTCGATGACCTTCCGCTCGGCGCACCGGCCGTTCCTGTGGTGGCATCGCCTGCACGCGCGGCCTTGCGCAAGGCGGAGCAGCTCTGGTCGAATCTCTACGACGAGCGTCGCGCGTGACGATCGCAGCCCCGGTCGCACTGCGCTTTCAGGTCGGCGCGCGCACCTTGTGGTCGCTCAAGCGCCGGCTGGTCCGCGTATCCCCCAGCTTGGCCGACATCCGCGCCGGCGCGCTGCCGCCGCTGCCGCCGCTGCCCGACGATGCCCACGGCTATCTGGTCGCATCCGTGCCCGAGCCGGCGATCGAGGCGCTGGTGACGAACACCGATCTGCGCTGCCTGGTCCGCCAGCGCTACACGCGTCGCTATGCTGATCTGGCGCAGGGTTTCGATGCCTATCTGGCCAGCTTTTCGTCGAAGAGTCGATCGACGCTGTTGCGCAAATCGCGCCGCTTCGCCGAGCGATCCGGCGGTGCGCTGGATGTGCGCGCCTATCGCACGCCAGCGGAAGTCGGCGAGTTCCATAGGCTTGCCCGCCAGGTCTCCGCACTGAGCTATCAGGAGAAGCTGCTCGATGCAGGCCTGCCTGATGGCAACGCAGCGCGTGCCGAACTGGGACGGCTGGCAGCGGCCGATCGCGTTAGGGCTTTTCTGCTCTTCCTCGACGGTCGACCAGTCAGTTACCTGCATCTGCCGGCGAACGACGACGTGCTGGTCTATGCCCATCTGGGCTTCGACCCGGCCGTCTCCGATCTCTCGCCGGGCGGCGTCCTCCAGCTGGAGGCGCTGCGGTTGCTGATGCAGGAAGGGCGGTTCGTGGCGCTGGATTTCACCGAGGGCGAGGGGCAGCACAAGCGCCAGTTCGCGACCGGTGGAGTCGCGTGCGCGGATCTGCTGCTGTTGAAGCCGGGGATCCTGAACCGGATCGCCGGCGATGGGCTGATCGCGTTCGATCGCGCCGTGGCGCGCGCGAAGGTGGCGCTCGACAGTCCTCAACTGCGTCGGTGGAGCCGGATCGTCAGGCGTTGAAGTCCGCGCTCCAGTGGCTGATGCGGCGCATCGGCGGCTATGAACTCTATCGCGTGATCCGCCGCGGCGACGATGCCCCGGTGCTGCCGATCCCGGATGGCTGGGCAATTCGCCCGGTCGATCAGGAAGCGCGGCGCGCGCTGGCATCCGAAAGCCTGCCCAAACCGCGTGAACTTTCACATGCCGGGCTTGCGGCGGGCGCCGTGTTCCTGGCGCTGTGGAATGGCACCGCGCTGCTGGGCGTGATCCTTTACGAGCCGATCGAGCTGAGCTGGATCATGGCGTTCTGGCCGCGGCTGCGAGGGCATCATGCCGTGATCGACATCTGGACGATCGAGGCGTCGCGCCGACGTGGAGCCGGCAGCGTGCTGCTCAGCAACAGTGCCCAGCGCTTCGACCGCGCGCCGCTTGCCTGGACATGGTGGACGAACTGGCCGGCACTGGCCACCTTCCGCCGATGCGGCTGGGAAGCGGCGGGCTGGATGGGGTCGGTGCGCGGCCACCGGCGTGCCTGGCCCGGCCGGACGTCGCGCAAGCGGGATGCGATCTCCATCGCCTGACCCGGCAGCATAAGCTAGAGACGGGCAATGCACATTTCGGCCGAGGCGATCGTGTGCGCGGTGCGCGCACATGGCGAACATGGTGCGGTCGCACGTGTGCTGACGCCCGCCGACGGACTGGTCGCGGGGTATGTGCGGGGTGGGCGATCGCGGCGGATGCGGCCGGTGCTGCTGGCCGGCAACACCGTGCTGGCCGATCTGCGCGCGCGTACCGACACTCAGCTTCCGGCCTTGACCGTGGAACTGGTCGAAAGCCGCGCACCGCTGCTGGCGGAACCGCTCGCTGCGGCGGCGATCGACTGGTCGACTGCGCTGGCTGCCGCTACGCTGCCCGAAGGCCAGGCCTATCCAGCGATCCATGCTGCACTCGACGGCTTGCTGGCCGCCATCGTCGCGGCGCCGGCTGCGCGCGGCTGGGCAACTGCGCTGGTGCGATACGAGTTGCTGCTGCTGGCGGAATTGGGGTTCGGGCTCGACCTTTCGCAATGCGTCGCCACCGGCGCACGCGACGATCTGGGCTTCGTCAGCCCGAAAAGCGGTGGGGCGGTGAGCCGCGCGGCGGCGATCGGGCATGAAGGCCGGCTGCTGCCGCTGCCACCATTCCTTCACGATGGCGCGCCGGCCGGCTGGGACGATGTCGTCGCCGGCCTGCGGATCACCGGCCGCTTCCTCGCGCGCGACCTGCTCGGTGACGGACGCGCGCGGCTTCTGCCTGCACGCGAACGGCTCGTGGACAGGATCACGCGACTGGCGGACTAGATATTTCAGGCCTGACATTCGCGGCAAAGAATGCGGGCTATGGGCAGGATCATGACAAGGATCGCCACATCGACGACGACGGGAATGCTGGCGCTGGCGCTGCTGGCGGGTTGCACCGTCGGACCCAATTACCGACCGCCGACCAATGCGGCGCTGAAGGTGCCCGACAGCTTCCTTGCAGCGCAGGCCCAGCCGATCGCCGGCGAGGTCGATCTGGCGCGCTGGTGGCAGGCCTTCCAGGATCCCGTGCTGGTGCAGCTTGTCGATCGCGCGCTGGCGGCCAATCTCGATATCGAGGCGGCGGGCGCACGGTTGCGCCAGGCGCGGGCAAGCCTGCGCGGCACACGCGGCCAATTGTTTCCAACCCTCGGAGCCAGTGGGTCGGTCGCGCGGTCGATCGGGGCGGATGGTCGCACCGTGATCGATCCCACCACCGGTCAGACCATCTCGACCGGTGGCGATACCACCATCTACCGCGCCGGGCTGGATGCGTCCTACGAAGTCGATCTGTTCGGCGGCATTCGCCGATCGATCGAAGCCGCCCGAGCGGATGCCGATGCGTCGCAGGCAGCGCTGCGATCGACCCAGCTGACGATCGCTTCCGAGATCGCGTTCAACTATCTCGATGCGCGGCTCGGCCAGACGCGGCTGCGCATCGCCCGTGATAATCTGCGCGCCCAGGACGAAACCGTGCAGATCGTTGGCTGGCGGGTGCAGGCCGGGCTGGTCAGCTCGCTCGATCTGGAACAGGCACGACAGCTGCGCGCGCAGACGGCGGCGAGCATTCCCAGCCTCGAAAGCGGGCTGAACGCATCGCTCAACCGGATCGCGGTGTTGCTGGGCGAGGCGCCCGGCGCCGTCAACGCGCTGATGGCGACGGAGGCAGTGATCCCGCTCGCCCCTGCGGCCAGCGACGTGCCGGCGGCCGTCATCCAGCGCCGGCCCGATGTCGCCCAAGCCGAGCGCCAGCTGGCGGCCGAGACCGCGCGGATCGGCGTGCAGACTGCGCAGCTCTATCCCGCGCTGCGGCTCTCGGGCACGTTCTCGGGCTCCGACACCTCGGTCGGCGATCTCCTGTCGAGCGCGCTTGGCAACATCGTCGGGGCGATCTCCGCGCCGATCTTCCAGGGTGGACAGATCCGAGCCGCGATCGAGGGACAGCGCGCATCCACCGACGCAAGCTTCGCGGCCTATCGCCAGACCGTGCTGGTCGCACTGGAGGAAGTCGAAAATGCGCTGGTCGCGTTGTCCGCCGCCGAACGCCGCGAGCGCGAGCTGGTGGTGGCGGAGGAAGCCTCGCGCAACGCCGTGACCTTCGCGCGCAGCCAGTATCGCGCGGGCCTGATCGATTTCCAATCCCTGCTGGAAAGCGAGCGCAGCCTGCTGTCGGCACAGGACAGCCGCGCAAGCGTCCGTGCAGAACGCGCGACCGCGACCGTGCAGCTCTACAAGGCGCTTGGCGGTGGATGGCAATCCGCCCCCGAACCGCGCACCGTGACCACTTCTTCAAGGGCGAACTGAGATGGACCAGCCGACCACCAATACGCAGGAAGAGCTTGATGCCTTCCTTGGGGTCCAGCCGCCCAGCCGTCGTGGCGCGATGTTGAAATGGGCTGCGATTGCGATCGGCGTGGTATTGCTGGCGCTGCTCGCCTGGCGGCTGTTCTTCGCTGGCGACGCGGCAGTCGGCTACGCTACCCAGCGGGTCGAGCGCGGCAATCTGACTGTGACGGTGGCGGCGACCGGCAACCTGCAGCCGACCAACCAGGTCGATGTTGGATCCGAGCTGTCGGGCCTGATCACCGATGTCTATGTCGACAACAACGATCGAGTGACCAAGGGTCAGGTGCTGGCGCGACTGGATACGCGCGCCTTCGTCGATGCGGTCAATCAGCGGCGCGCCGGGCTCGATTCGGCGCGGGCACAGGTCGCGCAGGCGCAGGCGACGGTCACCCAGACCCGCGCCAATCTCACCCGGCTGGAAGAAGTCTACCGCATCTCCGGCGGCAAGGTGCCGTCGCGTGCCGAACTCGACACCGGGCGCGCCGACTATGCGCGCGCGGTAGCGGCAGTGCGGACCGCACAGGCTGCGGTCGCACAGGCGCAGGCACTGCTCTCGTCCGACCAGACCCAGCTTTCGCGGGCCTCGATCGTCTCGCCGGTCAACGGCGTGGTGCTGAGCCGCCAGATCGAGCCCGGGCAGACCGTGGCGGCATCGCTGAACGCGCCCGTGCTGTTCCAGATCGCCGAGGATCTGAGCCAGATGCAGCTCGAGGTGAAGGTGGACGAGGCCGATGTCGGCCAGGTCAAGGATGGCCAGCGCGCGACCTTCGCTGTCGATGCCTTTCCCGGCCGCACCTTCCCTGCACGGATCGAGCGCGTCGATGTGGGTGCGAATGCCAGCGGATCGACGAGCAGCACGTCGACATCCACCAGCACGACGTCCGCCAGCGGCTCGGTGGTCGCCTACACGGCCATCCTTTCGGTCGCGAACCCGGAAGAATTGTTGCTCCCCGGGATGACGGCGACTGCCGATATCGTGACGACCGAAAAGCGGAACGTGCTGCTGGTGCCCAACGCGGCGCTGCGCTTCACGCCCGACAGCGCCGCGGCCGGCAGTGGCGGCGGCGGTATCGCCGGCGCGATCGCGCCGATGCGCCCGCGCCGCGGCAATCGTGCCACGCGTGAGGTCGCGATCGGCCGCGGCAGCCGCCAGACCGTCTATGTCAAGGATGCCGAGGGCAAGCCGAAGCCGATCCAGGTGACGGTGGGCGACACCAACGGCAGCCAGACCGAAGTGTCCGGCGCGGGGCTCGAGCCGGGCATGGAAGTGATCACCGGCCAACTCGCCAGTGAGGATGGCGCGTCCTCGTCCGGTGGTGCGCGCGGCGGGCAGCGCCGGCAGGGTGGCGGCGGTGGCGGGCAGGGTGGCCAGCGTGGCCAGTAACCCCGCCAGCCAGCCGCTGATCCGGCTGCGCGGCATCACCAAGACGTTCGGCGAGGGCGCGACCGCGTTCCAGGCACTGAAGGGCATCGACCTGGATATCGAGCGCGGCGATTTCGTCGCGGTGATGGGGCCATCGGGATCGGGCAAGTCGACCACGATGAACATCCTCGGCTGCCTGGATGTGCCGAGCGCGGGCGAGTTCCTGTTCCGCGGCCACCATGTGGAGACGCTCGATCGCGATCAGCGCGCGCTGCTGCGCCGGCGCTACCTTGGCTTCGTGTTCCAGGGTTTCAACCTGCTCAACCGCACGACCGCACTGGAGAATGTCGAGCTGCCCCTGCTTTACCGCGGCGAGGAGAAATCCAAGCGCAACGAACTGGCGATGGGCGCGCTCGACAAGGTCGGCTTGAAGGACTGGTGGGATCACACGCCTGCCGAACTGTCCGGCGGTCAGCAGCAGCGCGTGGCGATCGCGCGCGCGATCGTCACCCATCCCGATGTGCTGCTGGCGGACGAGCCGACCGGCAATCTCGATTCCGAACGGTCGGTCGAGATCATGGAATTGCTGACCGATCTCAACCGCAACAGCGGGATCACGGTGCTGATGGTGACGCACGAGCCCGAGATGGCGGCGTTCGCGCGCACAATCATCCACTTCCGCGATGGCCTGGTCGAGCGGATCGACCGGACCCACAAGCAGGGGGAAGCGGCATGAACGCGCCCGTCGATCCGACCACCACGCCAGTCCCGGCCGAAACCGCCCCGGCGCCGACCAGCGCCGGCACGCTGCGTCTGCTGGGCACCACGGTGATCCTGGCGGTGCGCGAGATTCGCCGGCACCTGCTGCGTAGCTTCCTGACCATCCTGGGCATCGTGATCGGCGTGTCCGCGGTGGTGACGATGGTGACGCTGGGCAAGGGCACCACGGCTGCCGTGCAGGCGCAGATCAGCGGGCTTGGCGCGAACATCCTGCAGATCCGACCCGGCCAAGGTTTCGGCCGCGGCGGCGGCGGGCCGCAACCGCCCGATTTCAAGCAAGCCGATGTCGATGCGATCCAGCAGCAGATCGCTGGCGTGAAGGCAGTCGCGCCGCAAGCCCAGTCGACCGGCATCGCGGTGCGCAACGCGGCCAACTGGTCGACCACCATCAACGGCACCACCGCGCAATATTTCACTGCGCAGCAATGGTACCCGCAACGCGGCCGGATCTTCACAGCGGCCGAGGAACAGGCCGGAAAGGCGGTCTGCATCATCGGCAACACGGTGCGGCAGAACCTGTTTCGTGGTGAGAATCCGGTCGGTGAGCGCTTCCGCCTGCGCGATCTTTCCTGCGAGGTGATCGGCGTGCTTTCGACACGCGGGCAGGGCGGGTTCGGCAACGATCAAGATGATGTGGTGCTGATGCCGATCAAGGCAGTGCAGCGGCGCTTCACTGGCAATCGCGACATCCGCAACATCATGGTCGCGGTCGATGACGCGTATGACACGGCGGTGGTGCAGGCCTCGATCCAGCAGCTGCTGCGTGAACGGCGCAACATTACGGGTAACAAGGAAGATGACTTCAACATCTTCGACACGAAGCAGATTTCGGACACGCTTTCCGGCACCACCCAGTTGCTGACCACGATCGTGGCGGCGGTGGCGGCGATCAGCCTGGTCGTCGGCGGGATCGGCATCATGAACATCATGCTGGTTTCGGTGACAGAGCGGACCCGCGAGATCGGTATCCGGCTGGCGATCGGCGCGGTCGCGCGAGAAGTATTGTTGCAGTTCCTGGTGGAGGCGGTCGCATTGTCCTGCCTGGGCGGAGCGATCGGGCTCGTACTCGCGCTGATCGCGACCACGCTGCTTGCGCCGATTATGCAGGTGCCGCTGCTTTGGGATCCGCAGATCAACCTGATCGCCTTCGCGATATCCGCGCTGATCGGTGTCGTGTTCGGCTATTTCCCGGCACGCCGTGCCGCGAGCCTGAACCCGATCGATGCGTTGAGGCACGAATGAGCGACGCTCCGCCCCGGATCCTGGTCGTCGACGACGATGCCGAACTGCGCGGTCTGGTGTCCGACTTCCTGGCGGCCAACGGCCTGCTCGTCGAAAGTGCGGCCAATGGCGTCGAGATGGATGCCGCTATCGCCCGCGCCGCACCCGACCTTGTGGTGCTGGATCTGATGATGCCCGGCGAGGACGGGCTGTCGATCATGCGGCGGCTGCGCGGGCAGGGTGGGCCGGGCGTGATCATGCTGTCCGCAATGGGCGAGGATACCGATCGGATCATCGGCCTGGAGGTGGGCGCCGACGATTACCTGCCGAAGCCCTGCAACCCGCGCGAATTGCTGGCCCGTGTGCGCGCGGTGCTGCGTCGGCGCGAGGGGGCAGGCGCCGGCGGCAATCCCGAACGCCGATTCGGACCATGGACGCTGGACCTAGTCAACCGCGAGCTTCGCCGCGCCGGGGCGGCATCGGCACCGCTGACCGACGCTGAATTCCGCACGCTGACTGCCTTCCTGGATCGGCCGCAGCGCGTGCTGAGTCGGGATCAGCTGATCGAGAGCGGCAAAGGCATCGATAGCGATGTCTATGATCGTGCGATCGATGTCACGATCAGCCGCCTGCGCAAGAAGCTGGGGGCGGACGATCCGATCCGCACGGTGCGGAACGAAGGCTATATGTTCACGCTGAAGGTCGACGGATGATCTGGCGCGCGCGCGGCCTGCCGATCGTCTGGCAGACGCTGCTGCTGCTGCTCGCCAGCCTGATCGTGACCCAGGCGCTGTCGATCGGCCTGTTCCTCTCGCTCCGGCCGCCGCGCCCTGATTTCAACCGGCTGTCCGACATCGCCGAGGCGCTGTCGGGCACGGTGCCGCGTGATGGCCGCCGCCACCGGCATGACGATCGCGACCGGGCCTTAAGCGCCCAGCTTCAAAGGTCGGCACCCGGCGGGGCGGAGGGCATGGCGACCGATCCGGCCTTCACCGCGCAACTGGCTGATCGCCTGCGCGTGCCGGCCACACGCGTGCGCCTGTTCTTCGAGCCCGACCAGCGCGGCACCTTTCCGTTCGATGATCGCAAGGTGGTCGGGCTGGTGCCGATTCGCCGCGGCGAGCCGATCTTCTTCAACACCGTGATCGCCGGGCTGGATACCGGGGCGGGATGGCGCGTGGTGCAGACGCCGCCGCGGCCGATGCTGAACACCTGGCAGCGACGCACGCTGATCTGGTTCGGCCTCTCCGCGCTGCTGCTGGCGCCGTTCGCGTTCGTCTTCGCGCGGCGTTTGACGCGGCCGATCCGCCGCTTCGCCGATGCCGCGGACGCGATGGGCAGCGATCCGCTGGCGCCGAAAGTGCCCGAAGAGGGGCCGGCCGAGCTGCGCGTCGCCGCCAACGCGCTCAACCGCATGCAGGGCAGGCTTGAAGATTATGTTGCCGAACGAACCGCGATGATCGGCGCGATCGCGCACGATCTGCGCACGCCGCTGACCCGCATCGCGTTCCGGATCGAAGCCGCGCCCGATCAGGTGCGTGACAAGGTGCAGGCCGATATCGAACAGATGCGCGCG
This sequence comes from Sphingomonas canaveralia, assembly GCF_047238125.1. Taxonomy (NCBI): domain Bacteria; kingdom Pseudomonadati; phylum Pseudomonadota; class Alphaproteobacteria; order Sphingomonadales; family Sphingomonadaceae; genus Sphingomonas; species Sphingomonas canaveralia. Next base: position 1,185,687 of record NZ_JBDFMH010000001.1, on the reverse strand, counting down.
ATGATCGCGGCCACGATCGGCTTCGTGAAGGGGATGGCCCCGGTCGATCCCGTGCCCGTCCGGCTCGATGCGCTGCTGCGCCGGCTGGCCGAGCATGAGCGGGAGGTGGAGCGGCCGGTGCGGCTGGGGTCGATCGAGCCGGTGACCATCCTCGGCGATCCGGTCGCATTGGAACGGCTGCTGCAGAACCTGATCGACAATGGCGTCGACTATGGGAAGTCGGTCGAACTGATCCTCGCCCGCAGTGGCGAGATGGCGGAGGTGCGGATTGCCGACCGGGGGCCTGGCGTGCCGGCGGAGTGGCGTGAGCGGCTGTTCCAGCCGTTCCAGCGCGGTGAACCGTCGCGCAGTCGCGAAACCGGCGGGATCGGTCTGGGGCTGACGATCGCGCGCGCGATCGCGCAGGCACATGGCGGCACGCTGCGGCTGGAAGATCGGGTCGGCGGCGGGATCGAGGCGATCGCCTGCTTTCCGATCAGGGCCGATCTGAACAATTGATAACGGCACCGTTCAGATCGCGGTCAACGCGAATCGGCCAGAAAGCTCCCATCAGTTTTCAAGGGAGTACCACCATGATGAAGTTCCTCACCGCCGCCGCCTTGTCCGCCGCCATGGTCGTCCCGACCGTCGCTGCGCCCGCGCAGGTTTGGAACGCGCCGGTCGCCTGGCAGAATGGCGACAATGGCTATTTTCAGCAGGCCGGGTGGCGCGATCGCCGCGACAATCGGCGCTATAATCGCGGGGCGCGTTACAATCAGCGCTGCTACGACAAGGGCAATGGCGGCCTTGCAATCGGCGGCATCGTCGGCGCGCTGGCCGGACGCGAAATCGCCGGCCGCGGGGATCGCACGCTTGGTACGATCCTCGGTGCCGGGGCCGGCGCCCTGGCGGGCCGTGCCATCGACAAGTCTGATGGCGCGCCCTGCTATCGCCGCTGATCCGGATTTCGAGTGACGGGAAGGGGCGGCCGCCGCAGCGGTCGCCCCTTCTGCCGTGCCTGCCCATCAGAAGACTCGCCAAGCGCTGCGAAATAAAATAACAGCCGCGCACAACTTTCTCCGGGTAGCTTTTTGGTCCCGGGCGGGAGACGATGCGGGACCAGCGGCGTTCGATCGCCGGCCCATTGCGCGAGGATGGTGAGGATGACCGACCCGGCTGGGCGCAATCTGCGCCCGATGAGCCTGCATATTCCCGAGCCGCGGTTTCGCCCCGGCGATGCGGTGGACTATGCCGAATTCGACCGCGGTGTCGCGGGGGCCGTAGAGCGGCCGGACATTTCGGCCGATCCTGCGTCGATGCGCGGCCACGCCTATCAACTGGTACGCGTGCTCGATGACGATCATCGCGCGGTCGGTCCCTGGGATCCGAAGCTCTCGCCCGATCGGCTGCGGCAGATGCTGCGCCATATGGCGCTGACCCGCGCCTATGACGACCGGATGTACCGCGCCCAGCGCCAGGGCAAGACCAGTTTCTACATGAAATGCACCGGCGAGGAGGCGACCTCGGTCGGCGCCGCGCACGCTTTGCACCGCGACGACATGGTGTTCCCCAGCTACCGGCAGCAGGCGATCCTGATTGCGCGTGAATGGTCGCTGGTCGACATGATGTGCCAGGTCTATTCGAACAAGGGCGATCGACTGCTCGGCCGCCAGATGCCGATCATGTATTCGGCGAAGGGCGCCAGCTTCTTCTCGATTTCCGGCAATCTCGCCACCCAGATGCCGCAGGCGGTGGGCTTCTCGATGGCGTCGGCTTCACGCGGGGATACGCGGATCGCGTCGGCCTGGTGCGGGGAAGGATCGACTGCGGAGGGCGATTTCCATTCGGCCGCCACCTTCGCCGCGGTCTATCGCGCGCCGGTGATCCTGAACGTGGTCAACAACCAGTGGGCGATCTCCAGCTATTCGGGCTTCGCCGGGGCGGAGGAGACGACCTTCGCGGCGCGCGCGATCGGCTATGGCATTGCGGGCCTGCGGGTGGACGGCAACGATATCCTGGCGGTCTATGCAGCGACCGAGTGGGCGGCGGAGCGGGCGCGCAACAATTATGGCGCGACGCTGATCGAGCACTTCACCTATCGCGCCGAGGGCCATTCCACTTCGGACGATCCGAGCAAATATCGTTCGGCCGAGGAACGTCCGAAATGGCCGCTGGGCGACCCGGTCGCCCGGCTGCGCGACCATCTGATCGCGCTTGGCGAGTGGGACGAGGACCGCCATGCCGCGATGGATCGCGACGTGGCCGAGCAGGTGAAGGTCGCCGCCAAGGAAGCCGAGAAGCAGGGCATCCTGGGTGATGGCATGCACCAGCCCTTCTCGACGATGTTCGAGGATGTGTTCGAGGAGATGCCCTGGCACCTGAAGGAGCAGAGCGCGCAGATGACCGCAGAGCGCGAGGCCGCCGGGATATGAGCGACGGCGACACCAAGACGATGAACATGATCGAGGCGATCAACAGCGCCATCGACATCTGCATGGATCGTGATCCGACGATCGTCGTGATGGGCGAGGACGTCGGCTATTTCGGCGGAGTGTTCAAGGCGACCGCGGGCTTGCAGAAGAAATATGGCAAGACCCGCGTGTTCGATACGCCGATCAACGAGCTCGGCATCATCGGCGTCTCGGTCGGCATGGCGACCTATGGACTGCGCCCGGTGCCGGAGATCCAGTTCGCGGACTATATCTACCCGGCGCTCGACCAGCTCGTCTCCGAAGCCGCGCGGCTGCGCTATCGTTCGGCCGGCGAGTATACCGCGCCGCTGACGGTGCGATCCCCATTTGGCGGCGGCATCTTCGGCGGGCAGACCCACAGCCAGAGCCCGGAGGGCATCTTCACCCATGTCGCGGGACTGAAGACGGTGGTGCCGTCGACGCCCTATGACGCCAAGGGGCTGCTGATCGCATCGATCGAGGACAATGATCCGGTGATCTTCTTCGAGCCGAAGCGGATCTATAACGGCCCCTTTGACGGTCATTACGGCCGGCCGGTGACGCCCTGGGCGAAGCATCCCGCCGCCGCAGTTCCGGAAGGCTATTACAAGATCCCGCTGGGCAAGGCGAACCTGGTTCGCGAGGGCGGTGACGTGACCATCCTGGCCTATGGCACGATGGTGCACGTTGCGGCGGCGCTGATCGCGGACAAGGGGCTGGACGCCGATCTGATCGACCTGCGTACGCTGGTGCCGCTGGATATCGAGACGATCGAGGCGTCGGTGAAGAAGACCGGGCGTTGCGTGGTGGTGCACGAGGCGACGCGGACCGGCGGCTTTGGTGCTGAGCTGGCGGCGCTGGTGCAAGAGCGCTGCTTCCACCATCTCGAGGCGCCAGTGGAGCGCGTGACGGGCTGGGACACGCCCTATCCGCATTCGCTGGAATGGGCATATTTCCCCGGCCCCGTCCGTCTGGGCGAGGCGATCAAGCGGGTCATGGAGGACTGAGTGGCGACGTTCACGTTCAAGCTGCCGGATATCGGCGAGGGCATCGCCGAAGCGGAGATCGTCGCCTGGCACGTCAAGGTGGGCGATGTCATCGAGGAAGACGCGCCGCTGGCCGACATGATGACGGACAAGGCAACCGTCGAGATGACCGCGCCGGTGGCCGGCACCATCGTCGAGCTTGCCGGCGCGGTCGGCGATCAGCTCGCGATCGGATCGATGCTGGCCGTCTTCGAAGTCGAGGGCGAGCTGTCCGAAGCGCCGGAGCCGACTGTGCAGGTCGCCCCGAACGAGGCCGGTCAGGTCTCACGGCCCGATCCCGTGGTGGAGAGCCCTGCTAAGCCTGTGCCCGTGGCCGACCCGGAGCCGACCCGGCCAACAGAGGCTCCCGCAGCTGCGGAGCCGCCCGCCAGTCCGATCCCGGCTGCGGCCAAGGTCATCGCGTCGCCGGCCGTGCGGGCGCGTGCCAGGGATCTCGGCATCGATCTCACGCAGGTGAAGCCGGCGGCCGACGGGCGCGTGCGCCACGCCGATCTTGATGCCTTCCTGACCTATAACCATGGCTATCGCGGTGCGGCCGGCAAGCGCGCCGATGAACAGGTCCGCGTGATCGGCCTGCGCCGCCGGATCGCGGAGAATATGGCGGCCGCCAAGCGCGCCATCCCGCACTTCACCTATGTGGAGGAGATCGACGTCACGAAGCTGGAAGCGCTGCGCGAGGACCTGAATGCGACTCGTGGCGACCGGCCCAAGCTGACGATGCTGCCGCTGCTGATCACTGCGATCTGCAAGGCGATCCCGGATTTTCCGATGATCAACGCCCGCTACGACGACGAGGCGGGCTTCGTCACGCGCTTCGGCGCGGTCCATCTGGGTATCGCGACGCAAACCGACGCGGGGCTGATGGTGCCGGTCATCCGCGATGCCGAGAGCCGAAATATCTGGCAGCTGGCGACCGAGATCCGCCGCCTGGCCGACGCCGCACGCAGCGGCAAGGCGCAGAGCAGCGAGCTGTCCGGCTCCACCCTCACGCTGACCTCGCTGGGCCCGCTCGGCGGGATTGCGACCACGCCGGTGATCAATCGCCCCGAAGTCGCGATCATCGGCCCGAACCGCGTGATCGAGCGCCCCGTGATTCGCGACGGTGAGATCGCAGTCGCCAAGCTGATGAACCTTTCGATCAGTTGCGATCACCGCGTCGTCGATGGGTGGGACGCCGCCAGCTTCGTGCAGGCGGCGCGCAAGCTGCTGGAAACACCGGCCCTGCTGTTCGTGGATTGATCGGGTTGCGGCGATGCAACAGTGGCCACAAACCACGCAATTCCGCCGCTGCCTGACATTTCTGGTTACTTGCTTTTAGCGATTGCCTGCTAGGGATCGGGTTCGCGCGGGATATGCGCCAGGTTGAGATCGAGCGGGTGGGGGCCCATGGGCACGGCAGGCAATGCAAGGATCGATGATCCTGCTGAACGGATGCAGAATCTGTTCGAGCAGATCGGCGACTTTCTCGCAGCGCACCGGCTGTCCCCCGATCCGGCCCATTACGCCTTTGCCTATCGCATGCTGGCCGAACCTGATGGCAAGCTGGCGGATGCGGTCTCCGCGATCGTCGAAGGCGGCGTGCGGCTGACGCACAGCGATATCGCCCGGTTGGGCCACGCCGTCGATACGCGGCCATTCGATGTCCAGCCGGCGACGAGCGAGCGCCAGGGCCGTATCGACGCGATCGTCGAGAAGACCCAGGCGCAAGTGCGCGGCTTCGAGGATATCGTGACCGCGATCCACGCCGAGACCCAGGATTTCGGCCGCGATCTCCAGGCGGGAGCGGCGGCGATGCGCGAACTCAAGAACAACCTCGAAGTCGATGGGCTGGTGCGGATTACCGGATCGATGCTGGAACGCATCCGATCGGCCGAGAACCGGCTCGAAGCGGCGACGCACGAGGCGCGCGATCTGCGCGAGAAGCTCGACGAGGCGCGCGACGACGCGCGCCGCGATCCGCTGACCGGGTTGCCCAACCGGCGCGCGTTCGGGGAGGAATTCTTCGCCAAGCGTCGACAATCGGTGCCGATGTGCGTCGCGCTCTGCGATATCGACCGGTTCAAGGCCGTCAACGATCGCTTCGGCCACGCGGTCGGCGATCGCGTGCTGAAAGCGATCGCAAGCACTCTGACCACCAGCTGCGAGGGGCATCTGATCGCCCGTCACGGCGGTGAGGAGTTCGCCGTGCTGTTTTCCGGTATCGAGCTGGCCGGCGCGCTGGCCCTGCTCGAGGATGCCCGCGAGGTGGTGCAGGAGAAGCGCTTCCGCCTGCGCGAATCGGATGCGCCGCTGGGCGAGATCACCTTTTCCGGCGGATTGGTGGCGGTGGCGCCGGGCGAGCCGCTGGAAGACGTGCTCGTCCGGGCGGATGCGCTGCTCTACGCTGCCAAGGATAGTGGCCGGAACCGCGTCCACACGGCCTGATTAAGCTCGCCTAACGGTGCGATCCGGTAAGTGGTGCCGGTTGCAGGAATCGAACCCGCGACCTTCGGTTTACAAAACCGCTGCTCTACCAGCTGAGCTAAACCGGCGATCCGGCGCCTCCATGCGTCAGGTGACGCCGAACGTCCAGCCCTCGGTTCGCGCGATCTCCGGCGTCAGCCCGGCTGGGGACCAGAGCGAAGCATCGGCCGCGGCGTGGCGCAACCAGGCGGCGGTCAGAATCGCATCGGTGCTGTGATCGTCATAGCGGGCCAGTGGTACATGCGCGTCGCTGCCGAGCGCAGCCAGCGCAGTGTCGAGCGTCGAACCATCGCGGATCTTGCTGCGTCCGCGTGGCATGCCGGCGGCGCGAGCCGCCAGTGCGGTGTAGATCTCGACGATCACGGGTCCCTGCGCCGGCACCGGATCGAACGGCCAGACCGGCACCTGACCGGCCAGGCGGTGCAGCACGCGCATGCCGGTAAGGCTCGACTTGCCGACTTGCGCCGCGCCGACGAGGTTGAAGCAGCTGTAGGGCGACAGTCCCATCGCCGCCTGGCCCTCCTCGCATCGGCGCAGGCGGCCGCGGCCGGGCGGATAGGCATCGCCTTGTTCGCGGTGCAGTCGGAAATGGCGGCGCGCTTCCGGCCGGGCGAGGAAGCCCGTGGAGCAGAGCAGGTCGCTCGCCTCGTTCCCGGCCGAATTGACCATCGCCCAAAGCGCGCGTGCATCGGCAGGGCTTGAGGGCCATCCCGGGAAATAAGCGGTCCGATCGGCATACGGCAGCGCGGGCGAGAGATCGAGGCCGACCAGCAGGTTGGCGCCCGCGGCCGCCTGCTGCCGCAGCCAATCGAGGATGTGCCCGCGCGACCAGCCCCCGTCGGGTCGGATCAGCTCAGGCGCGTTGCTTCCGGTTTCGCAGATGGCGACGGCCAGTCCCTTGGGACGGGCGACTGCCTGTCCCGACCAGTCGATGCAGGCGAAGCTCGTGAAATCGCGCATCAGTCTGCGCCGCGCATCCCACGCTGCGCCTTCGATGCCCGGATCGACCAGGCCCGCTCGACAAGCGTCGCGACGCGATCAGGATCGGCGTCGGGCAGCCGCACCAGCACCGCTCCATGGCCCTGATAATGCGGGGTCTGATAGAAGCAGGCGGGGTCGGTTTCGATCAGATGCTCGACCTCGTCGATCGGCAAGAGCAGCACCATCACCGTCCCGCCTTCCTCCGCGCGCAATCGCGTGATCAGCTTGCCGCGGACCTTATGGGCGGGGGTGCCGTAACTCGTGCCTAGGACTACGCCGGGCAGGTCTCGCGCGATGGCGCAGACGTCGTCCCACGTCATCCGCGCCGTTCCGCGCGCAGCGTTTCCCAATAGGCCAGGCGCTCGGCGATCTTCGCCTCGAAACCGCGAGGCGATGGGCGATAATAGTCCTGTGGACGCATCTCTGCGGGCCAGTAATCCTCGCCCGAGAAAGCTTCGTCGCTATCATGATCATAGGCATAGCCCTTGCCGTAGCCGATCTCCTTCATAAGCTTGGTGGGCGCATTCAGGATCGATGGCGGTGGCATCAGCGACCCCGTCTCGCGGGCGGACCGGAACGCCGCCTTCTGCGCGGTATAGGCGGCGTTGGATTTGGGTGCGGTCGCCAGATAGAGACAGGCCTGCACGATCGCGAGTTCGCCTTCGGGCGACCCCAGGAAATCATAGGCGTCCTTAGCGGCCAGGCACTGCACCAGCGCCTGCGGATCGGCCAGGCCGACATCCTCGCTAGCAAAGCGCACCAATCGGCGCAGCACATAGAGCGGCTGTTCGCCGGCAGTCAGCATGCGCGCCAGGTAATAGAGCGCGGCCTGCGGATCGGATCCCCGCAGCGATTTGTGCAGCGCCGAGATCAGGTTGTAATGGCCTTCGCGGTCCTTGTCATAGACGGCGAGCCGGCGGTGGAGCAGGGCGGCAAGCGCCGTGGGATCCAGCACGGTATCGCCCGCGATGGCGAACAGGGTTTCGGCCTGATTCAGCAGGAAGCGGCCATCTCCATCGGCCGAGGCGACGAGTGCGGCGCGGGCATCGGTGGTGAGAGGCAGGGTGCGCGCCTCGATCGATTCGGCCCGCGCCAGCAATTGTTCGAGCGCGGTGGCATCCAGCCTGTTTAGCATGAGCACCTGCGCGCGGCTGAGCAGCGCGGCGTTGAGCTCGAACGACGGGTTCTCGGTAGTTGCGCCGACGAGGATGACCGTGCCGTCTTCGACATAGGGCAGGAAGCCATCCTGCTGCGCGCGATTGAAGCGATGGATCTCGTCCACGAACAACAGGGTTCGGGTGCCAACGCGGGCATGCTCGCGCGCCTCGGCAAAAATCCTCTTGAGATCAGCGACGCCCGAGAACACCGCCGATACCGCAGCAAAGCGCAGTCCAACCGCATCCGCCAGCAATCGCGCGATCGTCGTCTTGCCGGTGCCGGGTGGGCCCCAAAGGATCATCGACGACAGCCGTCCGGCCGCCACCATCCTTCCGATCGCGCCTTCGGGACCAGTCAGATGATGCTGCCCGATCACGGCGTCGAGCAGGGTCGGCCGCAATCGATCCGCCAACGGCGCATCGGCGGCGGGCAGGGCAGCGGCGGGCGCGGCGCTCGCGAAAAGATCGGCCATGAGGCGAATATAGGTCTTGCGGAAATTTCTGCATCCGCCTCTTGCAGGAGCCACATGAAGATATATCTTAGTCCCATCTTAGAAGGAGCTTATATGTTTGGACGTCATCAATCCGGCAATCGCGGTTGCGGGCCTCGCGAGGGGCGCTTTCGCCGCGGGCCGTTCGAGTTTGCGTGGAGTATGGAGCCCGGTGAGCGCGGCGGCGGCGGCCGGCGGCGGATGTTCGATTCGGGCGAATTGCGGCTCGTGCTGCTCAAGCTGATCGCCGATCAGCCGCGCCACGGCTATGATCTGATCCGCGCGATCGAGGAACGGACCGGCGGCGCCTATGCGCCGAGCCCTGGGGTCATCTATCCCACGATCACGCTGCTGGAAGATATGGGGTTGATCGCACCCAAGGCGGACGACACCGCCCGCAAGACCTTCGCGATCACAGCCGACGGAACGAGCCATCTGGCCGACCGCGAGGCGGAGGTAGCGGCGCTCTTTGCCCGGCTCGATGCGCTGGGCGAGCAGCGCGAGCGTACCGATCGTGCCCCTGTCCGCCGCGCGATGCACAACCTGAAATCGGCGCTCCATGATCGCCTGCATCGCGAGACCGACGACGACACCGCGCACGAGATCGCAGCGATCCTCGATGCGGCGGCGCAGAAGATCGAACGGCTGTGAGCACCCGTTATGTCGCCGCCGTGCCTACTGCGCAGGCCAGCCGCTACCTGCAGCAGCTTTGCAAGCATTGGAGCCACAAGTTCGATGTGGCTTTCGATGCCGATCATGGCACCGTGCCGCTGCCGGGCGCGCTGCTGACCCTAGCAGCGGAGGACGGAACGCTCGCCATCGCGTTGGACGTCGAGGACCCGGCCGTCGGTGATCAGATGAAACGCGTTGTCGCCGAACATCTCGATCGGTTCGCGTTCCGCGAAGCACCGCTTCCGTTCCACTGGCGCACAGTCGAATAAGTCCTAGCGGCTCAGGGGTTGCCGTGACCGCCGTGGGCGCCGACCGCGGTGCCGGTGCTGAAGCTGGCGTCGTCGGCGGCCAGCATCACGAACAGCGAGGCGAGCTCGGCAGGCTGGCCGGCACGGCCGAGCGGCGTATCCTGCCCGAACTCGCCGAGCTTGCCGGGCAATTGGCCGCCTGCCACCTGCAAGGGTGTCCAGATCGGCCCCGGGGCCACCATGTTGACGCGGATGCCTTTCTTGGCGAGCTGCTTGGCCAAGCCCTTGGTGAAAATCAGGATCGATCCCTTGGTGGCGGCATAGTCGAGCAGTTCCTCGCCCGGATCGTAGGAATTGACCGATCCGGTGTTGATGATCACCGAACCCGGCGGCATGTGCGGGATCGCCGCCTTGCTGATCCGGAACGGCGCGAAGATGTTGGTCTCGAAGGTGCGGACCAGCTGCTCGTCGCTGATCTCGCTGATGTCGGCCTTGCTTTGCTGGTAGGCGGCATTGTTCACGAGAATATCGAGCCCGCCCAGCCGCTTGACCGCATCGGCGACCAGCTTGCGGCAGGCGCCTTCGGTACGAATATCGGCGGGCAGGGCGACGGCCTTGCGCCCGGCCTGCTCGATCAGCGCCACCACCTCGCGCGCGTCGGGCTCTTCGCTAGGATAGTAGTTGATCGCGACATCTGCGCCTTCGCGCGCATACGCGATCGCGGCGGCGCGCCCGATGCCACTGTCGCCGCCGGTCAGCAGCGCCTTGCGGCCAGCCAGCCGGCCCGATCCGCGGTAGCTGCTTTCACCATGATCCGGCCGCGGCGTCATCTTGCTGGCGAGCGCGGGCCAGGGCTGGCGCTGCTCGGGGAAGGGCTGGTTCGTGTATTTGGCGCGCGGATCACGCAGCACGGCTGCGCCGCCTGTTGCGGCTTGCCCCGCCTGACCCTGTACCGCACCCTGCGCGCGTGCGCCCGCTGCCGTCATCGCGAGGCCGAGCGCCGCGCCACCGATCACCATGCGCCGTGAAGTGCCGTCGTCCGCCATCTGTCATCATCCCGCCAATATGCCTGCGCTGAACAGGCGAGGCCGAGCGGTGTTCCTGCACGGGCGGCGAAACGATTGATTTCGCTGGAAAGGACTGACGCCGCCGGCGATCAGCCGAACGGTCCCCGTGGCGGCCTTCCGCCACCATCGCGCTGGCGGATGATACGGAAATAGGCGTCGACGAGCTGCTGGTTCACCTGATCCCAACCATAGCGTTCGGCAGCCGCGAACCCGGCTTCGCCCGCCGCCGCCCGCGCCCCGGGATCGGTCGCATAGGCAGCCAAGGCGTTGGCATAGGCTTCGATCGCACCCGGCCGCACCAGCTTTCCGGTGAGGCCGTCCTGCACCAGGCTGGCGCTGCCCGTGGCGCGTGCGGCGACCACCGGCAGCGCGCATGCCATCGCCTCCAGCGTGACATTGCCGAACGTCTCGGTGACCGACGGATTGAAGAAGATATCCATCGAAGCGACCGCGCGGCCGAGATCGGCGCCGCCCTGGAACCCGGCGAACACCGCCCGTGGCAACCGGCGTTCGAACCATGCCCGCGCCGGCCCGTCGCCAACGATCAGCACCCGGTGGCGCACGCCGCGGCGCTCCAGCAGGTCGATCGCGTCGGAATAGACGTCCAGCCCCTTTTCCATCACCAACCGGCCGACGAAGCCGATCGCCACCTCGTCATCCGCGATGCCGAGCGAGCGCCGCCATTCGAGACTGCGCCGATCATGCGCGAAGATCTCGCGGTCCACGCCGCGCGTCCAGATGCCGACGTCATAGCTCATGCGCTGGTCGCGCAGCAGTTGTGCCATCGATTCCGACGGCGCGAAGATCGCGTCGCAACGCCGATAGAAACGGCGCAATCCGGCCTCGATCAGCGGTTCCAGAAAGGTCAGCCCGTAATAGCGCGGATAGGTCTCGAACCGGGTGTGAACCGAGGCGACGACCGGCAGGTTGCGTCGCCGGGCAAGTGAGACCGCGCGGTGGCCCAGTATCTCCGGGCTGGCGACGTGGATGATGTTCGGCGCGAACTCGCGGATATCCTTGTGCACCCGCGGCGGGATGAACAGCGGCGCGCGATATTCGCTGCGGCCGGGAAAGGGGATCGCCGGAATGTTGATGACCTTGCCGACCGATGGAAAGGCCGGGGTATCGGTGCGGGGCGAGTAAATGCGCACCGCGGCGCCTTGCTTCAGCAGATAACCGACCAGCCTGTTGAGCGCCTGGTTGGCGCCATCGCGGACATAGTTGTAGTTGCCGGTGAAGAGCCCGACGCGAAGCTGGGAGACGTCCATCGGGCGCAGATAGTGTCATGCCCGTAAAAAGGCCAACCGGAACGGTGTCCGCGATCGCCGCGTTTGGGCGGGCGATCTCTGACAGGAGCGCGGCGTGGCGAACAGTTTTAGAAAGGGGCAATCGGTCAGCTGGAAGTTCGGATCCGGCACCGCACATGGCAAGGTGGCGGAACGATTCGATCGGCGCGTGCAGCGGACGATCAAGGGATCGAAGATCGTAAAGAACGGCACGACCGACAATCCGGCCTATCTGATTGAGCAGGATGATGGCGGCCGCGCGCTGAAGCGGGGAAGCGAACTCAGCGCCTGACTGCGGCCGCCGTGGGGGGGCACCGTCAGAAGTGGATGCCGACTGCCGCGTTGTAGGTCAGGTCGCCGCTACGGGTGCTCAGCGCCGCACCGGCCTTCAGCACCGGGGTGTTAGGGCCGGCAAAGGCCTTCGACAGGCCGAGCGCCATCGCGACATCGCTGCCACGCCCGCCAACGCTGGCGCCGACCATCCCCTGACCCGGCACGATGGATTGCGGCAGCCCGGCGATCGCAGCACCGCTGGCGACGCCAGCATCGATCCGCCCGCGCATCCGTCGATCGAGTGCGGCCACCATCGTATCGGTATAGGCCTGGCCGGCCTGCAGCGTGCGCCCCGCCATCAGATCGGTATAGCCGGCCGCGCCTGCGAGCCCCGACTGGAGCTGGCCGACGGTTGCGGCATCATTGCTTGCCACCCCCGCAGCGACGCCCGTCAACCGACGATCGCCACCGGTGCCGGTGAACGCGACGGCTGTGCCGCCGGTCTGTGCCCCGATCGCGATCGGGGCGGACGAGCCTGCCTGATTGATCAGCGCGGCGGTGGCGCCAGCCTGCGCCTCGACCGCTCCGATCCGGCCATCGTGCGCAGCGATCTGTGCGGTATGCTGCGTCGTGCGCGTGTCGAGGTTCGCGATCGCGGTGGTGTGAGTGGAGAGGGTGGCATCATGCGCCGTCACCCGGGTATCGAGATCGGTAAGCGCGGCGGCATCGGCGTCGAGCCGTACCGAGACTGTGGCAAGCGCCGTATCATGGCCATCGACCCGGCCGCCGAGCACTGCGACACCGGCCTGAACGTCGCTCACCACATCGCCGATTGCAGCGACACTGTCTGAAAGCCCGCCGACCTGAGCCGAGATTCCGGCGAGATCGGCATCGATCGCCACGAGGCGGCCGTCATGTCCGGCGACCCGATCTGCCAGATCGCCCACCGCAGTGGTGGTCGCGGTGACGGTGCCGCCAAGTGCTGCGACGTCGGCGGCAATCGCCACCGTCGCGCCCGCCTGCGCATCGAGACGCGCGTCGCGGCCGATGCCGGCTGCCACCTCCGCTTCGATGCGGCCCGTGAGGATGGTCGCTGCGGCGGCCTGGGCATCGACCCGGCCGGTGACGGTCGCCAGAGTGGTCGCCTGCCCGCCGACCTGCGCAGCGAGGGCTGCCGTATCGGCCTGCTGGGCATCGACCCGCGTGGCCAGTGCCGCGCTGGCACCGACCTGCGCATCGATCCGCGCATCGATCGCGACGAGCGCGGCCGCGTCGACATCGAGCCGCGTCTCGACGGTGGCCAGCCGCGCCGCATTGACGGTGACATCGGCATCCAGCGCCAGCAGCGCGGCTTCGTTGATGTCGAGCCGCCCGGACAGGATCGAGACCTCTCCGATCAACCCGGGCAGATCGACGACCTGCGACTGGGCGGGGCGCACGCCCCAGATGAGAGCGGCTGTCGCAGCGGAGATCAGCAGCGGATAGCGAATGGCGGACGCGGACACAGACATGGACAAACCCCCCGGCGCCCCATGCGCCGTTGGGACAGGGTTTAACCGGCGGCCCGCGAAGGCCTGGTTCGTGCCCCGATCAGTTGGAATTGCAGGATATTCGCACAGCGTATCAGGGGCGGTCTGGCGAGCCCCGGGCCCGCCGCGCGTCCGAGATTAAGCGCGCGTCGGTCGGTAGGATCACGTAGCTTGCGTGAATTCCGCATCGACTGGACCCGCGCCGAAACGAACAAGGCCGCCGCATCCCGGAAGATGCGGCGGCCCCGTGTCGTGCCGATCGGCTGATCGATCAGCTGTTCAGATAATCACCGGCATCCGCGTCGGTGCCGTGACCCGAAGGCACGACCTCGGCCAGCGGATCATCGCCGGTGCCGCCGGCATCGCGCGCGGAGCGGGCGAGTTCGGCGTCATGCTCTTCCTTGGCGGAATTGGGCGCCGCAATCGCCGCTGCGAACGAACGCTGCTGCGCGCGCAGCGCCGCATCGCGCGACGTGGCGGTGACGCGCAGCCGGTTCATGCCGGCGCCGGTGCCCGCCGGGATCAGGCGGCCGACGATGACATTCTCCTTGAGCCCGTCGAGCGAGTCGATCTTGCCCTGCACCGATGCCTCGGTCAGCACGCGCGTCGTTTCCTGGAACGACGCCGCCGAGATGAAGCTGCGGGTCTGCAAGCTCGCCTTGGTGATGCCCAGCAGGATCGGCTTGCCTTCCGCCAGCGTCTTGCCCTCGGCGGCCAGCTTCTCGTTCGCCTCGTCCATCTCGATGCGGTCGATCTGCTCGCCCGGCAGGAAAGTGCTGTCGCCCGCGACCGTGATCTCGACCTTCTGCAGCATCTGACGAACGATCGTCTCGATGTGCTTGTCGTTGATCTTCACGCCCTGCAGTCGGTACACTTCCTGAATTTCCGACACGAGATATTCGGCGAGCGGCTCGATGCCGAGCACTTCCAGAATGTCGTGCGGATCCGGGCTGCCGCCGATCAGGTTGTCGCCGCGCTTCACATAGTCGCCTTCCTGAACATCGATCACCTTGGACTTGGGGATCAGATATTCGATCGGCTCCGATCCGTCTTCCGGACGGATCATGATCTTGCGCTTGGCCTTGTAGTCCTTGCCGAACTCGACACGACCCGAGACCTTGGCGATGATCGCATTCTCCTTGGGCTTGCGCGCTTCGAACAGCTCCGCCACCCGCGGCAGACCGCCGGTGATGTCGCGGGTCTTGGCGGACTCGCGGGAGACACGGGCGAGCACCTCGCCGGCCGAAACGGTCTGACCGTCCTCGACCGAGAGCACCGCGCCCGGCGCCAGCATGTAGCGCGCGGCCTCGCCCGAATTGTCGTCGAGCAGCGTCAGGCGCGGGCGGAGATCTTCCTTGCGCGCCGTCGCCCGATACTCGGTGACGATCTTCTGGGCGATGCCGGTGGCCTCGTCCGTGGTTTCGGTCAGCGTCTGGTTGTCGACCAGATCCTGATACTTCACCGTGCCGCCGGTTTCCGTGATCACCGGCATGGTGAACGGATCCCACTCCGCGATGCGATCGCCCTTCGACACGATATGGCCGTCGTCGAACAGCAGATGCGCGCCGTAGGGCAGGCGGTGCGTCGCGCGCTCGCGGCCGTCGAGATCGACGATCGCGACTTCGCCCGAACGCGACAGCAGCACGCGGCGGCCACGCGGATCGACGATGATGCGCAGATCGCGATATTCCAGCCGGCCGTCGGCGACCGCCTCGAGGTTCGACTGCTCGTTGAGCTGCGCCGCGCCGCCGATGTGGAAGGTCCGCATCGTCAGCTGGGTGCCGGGCTCACCAATCGACTGCGCCGCGATCACGCCGACTGCCTCGCCGATGTTGACCGGGGTGCCGCGGGCGAGGTCACGCCCGTAGCAGGCCGCGCAGACGCCGCCCTTGGACTCGCAGACCAGCGGGCTGCGGATCTTCACGCCCTGCGTGCCGATCGCCTCGATCTTCGCGATCATCGCCTCGTCGAGCAGCGTGCCCTCGGGAACGAGGACCTCGTTGTTCTTCGTGTCGACGATGTCTTCGGCCGTGGTGCGGCCCAGGATGCGCTCGCCCAGCGACGCGATGACCGAACCGCCCTGTACGATCGCCTTCATGTCCAGCGCGCGCTCGGTGCCGCAGTCGAGTTCGACCACGACGCAATCCTGCGACACATCGACCAGACGGCGGGTGAGATAGCCCGAGTTGGCGGTCTTCAACGCCGTATCCGCGAGGCCCTTGCGGGCGCCGTGGGTGGAGTTGAAATATTCGAGGACGGTCAGGCCTTCCTTAAAGTTCGAGATGATCGGCGTCTCGATGATCTCGCCCGAAGGCTTGGCCATCAGGCCGCGCATGCCCGCCAGCTGCTTGATCTGAGCGGCCGAACCGCGGGCACCCGAATGCGCCATCATGTAGATCGCGTTGATCGGCTTCTCGCGACCGGTGTCGGCGTCCTTCTTGACCGCCTGGATCTCCTTCATCATCGATCCGGCGACCTGATCGCCGCAGCGCGACCAGGCATCGATCACCTTGTTGTACTTTTCCTGCTGGGTGATCAGGCCGTCCTGATACTGCTGCTCGTAATCCTTCACGAGCGCGCGCGTCTCCTCGACCTTCGCCTCCTTGTCGGCCGGGATGATCATGTCATCCTTGCCGAACGAGATGCCGGCCTGGAACGCGTGGCGGAAGCCCAGCGCCATGATGGCGTCGGCGAACAGCACGGTCTCCTTCTGGCCAGTGTGGCGATAGACCTCGTCGATCACGTCGCCCACGTCCTTCTTGGTCAGCAGGCGGTTGACGGTCTCGAACGGTACCTTGTGGCTCTTGGGCAGCGTCTCGCCGAGCAGCATGCGGCCCGGGGTCGTCTCGTAACGCTTCATCGTGGTGACGCCGGCCTCGTCGACCTGCGGCACGCGGCTGATGATCTTGGTGTGCAGCGTCACCGCCTTGGCGTTGAGCGCCTGATGCACTTCCGACATGTCGGCGATCATCATGCCCTCGCCGGGCTCGCCTTCCTTCATCATCGACAGATAATAGAGGCCCAGCACCATGTCCTGCGACGGCACGATGATCGGCTTGCCGTTCGCGGGCGAGAGGATGTTGTTGGTCGACATCATCAGCACGCGCGCTTCCAGCTGCGCCTCGAGGCTCAGCGGAACGTGGACAGCCATCTGATCACCGTCGAAGTCGGCGTTGAATGCCGAGCAGACGAGCGGGTGGAGCTGGATCGCCTTGCCCTCGATCAGCACCGGCTCGAACGCCTGGATCCCCAGGCGGTGGAGCGTCGGCGCGCGGTTCAGCAGCACGGGATGCTCGCGGATCACTTCGTCGAGGATGTCCCAGACTTCCTTGCGCTCCTTCTCGACCCACTTCTTGGCCTGCTTCAGCGTCATCGACAGGCCCTTGGCGTCGAGCCGGGCGTAGATGAACGGCTTGAACAGCTCGAGCGCCATCTTCTTCGGCAGGCCGCACTGGTGGAGCTTCAGCTCGGGACCGGTTACGATCACCGAACGACCCGAATAGTCGACGCGCTTGCCGAGCAGGTTCTGGCGGAAGCGGCCCTGCTTGCCCTTCAGCATGTCGCTGAGCGACTTCAGCGGACGCTTGTTGGCACCCGTGATCGTGCGACCGCGGCGGCCGTTATCGAACAGCGCATCGACCAATTCCTGCAGCATGCGCTTTTCGTTGCGCACGATGATGTCCGGCGCACGCAGCTCCATGAGGCGCTTGAGGCGGTTGTTACGGTTGATCACGCGGCGATACAGATCGTTCAGATCCGAGGTCGCGAAGCGGCCGCCATCCAGCGGCACCAGCGGGCGCAGCTCGGGCGGGATCACGGGGACGACCTCGAGGATCATCCATTCCGGGCGGTTACCCGACTCCAGGAAGCTCTCGACGACCTTCAGCCGCTTGATGATCTTCTTGGGCTTCAGCTCGGACTTGGTGACCGCCAGCTCTTCGAGCAGCTGGGTCTTCTCGCCTTCGAGATCCAGCTCCTCCAGCATGCGGCGCACGGCTTCCGCGCCGATGCCGGCCGAGAAGGCGTCCTCGCCATACTCGTCCTGCGCCTCGAGCAGTTCGTCCTCGGTCAGCAACTGATACTTCTCGAGCGGGGTCAGGCCGGGCTCGATCACGATGTAGCTCTCGAAATACAGCACGCGCTCGAGCTGCTTGAGCTGCATGTCGAGCAGCAGGCCGATGCGGCTCGGCAGCGACTTCAGGAACCAGATGTGCGCGACCGGGGCGGCGAGCTCGATATGGCCCATCCGCTCGCGGCGAACCTTCGAGACGGTGACCTCGACGCCGCACTTCTCGCAGACGATGCCCTTGTACTTCATGCGCTTGTACTTGCCGCACAGGCACTCGTAATCCTTGATCGGACCGAAGATGCGCGCGCAGAACAGGCCGTCACGCTCGGGCTTGAACGTTCGATAGTTGATCGTCTCGGGCTTCTTGATCTCGCCAAACGACCAGCTGCGGATGCGCTCGGGAGAGGCGATGCCGATCTGGATCTGGTCGAACGTCTCCGGCTTGGCGACCGGGTTCGCGAAATTGGTCAGTTCGTTCATTTTTTGTCTCCGTCGCCAATCAGGCGAGTAGCGCAAGAATTAACCTGGTCGAGCGTTTCGCGCAGCTTCAGCTTTTGGGCGGCCTTGTCAGGATTCTGGACGTGACGCCGGAGATCCGACATTCCAGCCAAGAATTCTGACTGAACCTTGTCGGGGCCCTTTCCCAACGTCGAGCCTTCATTACGAGCCGATCGTAGGTAGGTCTGCGCCATTGCGCCCATCTGACTTGGCCCGTGACCAGATGCTTTCAGGAAAGCGTCGGCAAACACGAGACTAACCGCACACTTCATTGAAGCGTCGTAACGCTGCTCATTTGCAGCCGTGCTTTCGACTGCAAGCAGCGACAGCGCGGGTAGAGCAATGCCCAACATCACTCCGCCGCGATCGCCACGCCGTCGTCGTCGTCTTCGATGCTCTTGAGCTCGACGTTGAGGCCGAGCGAGCGCATCTCCTTGACGAGCACGTTGAAGCTCTCGGGAATGCCGGCCTCGAACGTGTCGTCACCCTTGACGATCGCCTCGTAGACCTTGGTGCGGCCGACCACGTCGTCGGACTTCACGGTCAGCATCTCCTGCAGCGTGTAGGCGGCGCCGTACGCCTGCAGCGCCCACACCTCCATCTCGCCGAAGCGCTGGCCGCCGAACTGGGCCTTGCCGCCCAGTGGCTGCTGGGTGACCAGGCTGTACGGCCCGATCGAGCGCGCGTGGATCTTGTCGTCCACCAGATGGTGCAGCTTCAGCATGTAGATGTAGCCGACCGTGACCTTGCGATCGAACTGATCGCCGGTGCGCCCGTCGAACAGTTCCACCTGGCCCGACGTGTCGAGCCCGGCCAGTTCCAGCATCGCCGAAACGTCCGCCTCGCGCGCGCCGTCGAACACTGGTGTCGCCATGGGCACGCCGTCCTTCAGCAGGCCGGCCATCTCCACGACATGATCGGCGGAAAGCCCGTCGATCTCGGCGTGATACTGATCACCATAGACCTTCTTCAGGCTGTCCACGACCGCCGACGGCGCAGCGCCGCCCTTGGCGTTCGGGTTCGCTTCGCGCCACGCTTCCAGCGCCTCGGTCACCTGCTGGCCCAGGCCGCGCGCGGCCCAGCCAAGATGGGTCTCGAAGATCTGGCCGACGTTCATGCGGCTCGGCACGCCCAGCGGGTTCAGCACGATATCGACCGGCGTCCCGTCGGCGAGGAACGGCATGTCCTCGTTCGGCAGGATGCGGCTGATCACGCCCTTGTTGCCATGGCGGCCGGCCATCTTGTCGCCCGGCTGCAGCTTGCGCTTCACCGCGACAAACACCTTGACCATCTTGAGCACGCCCGGCGGCAGCTCGTCACCGCGCTGCAGCTTCTCGACGCGGTCGTCGAAGCGCGCCTTGATGGTCTGCGCGGCCTCGTCATACTGCGCCTTGACCGCCTCGAGGTCCGACTGGCGGGCGTCATCCGCGACCGCGAACTTCCACCATTCGTGGCGCTCGACCGTGGTCAGCACCTCCTCGTCGATGGTCACGCCCTTCTTCACGCCCTTCGGCGCTGCGGTCGCGACCTGGCCGACCAGCATCTCCTTGACCCGGCCCCATGTGGCGCGGTTCAGGATCGCACGCTCGTCCTCGGCGTCCTTCTTCAGGCGGTCGATCTCCTCACGCTCGATCGCCATCGCGCGCTCGTCCTTGTCGATACCGTGGCGGTTGAACACGCGCACGTCGACGATGGTACCCGACACGCCCGGCGGCAGGCGCAGCGAGGTATCGCGCACGTCCGACGCCTTTTCGCCGAAGATGGCGCGGAGGAGCTTTTCCTCCGGCGTCATCGGGCTTTCGCCCTTCGGCGTGATCTTGCCGCACAGGATGTCGCCCGGCTCGACCTCGGCCCCGATATAAACGATGCCCGCCTCGTCGAGGTTGCGCAGCGCTTCCTCGCCGACGTTCGGGATGTCGCGAGTGATATCCTCCGGCCCGAGCTTGGTGTCGCGGGCCATCACCTCGAACTCGTCGATGTGGATCGACGTGAACACGTCGTCCTTCACGATCCGCTCGGAGATCAGGATCGAGTCCTCATAGTTGTAGCCGTTCCACGGCATGAACGCGACGAGGACGTTACGGCCGAGCGCGAGCTCGCCGAACTGGGTCGAGGGGCCATCGGCGATGATGTCGCCGGCGCTGACCTGATCGCCTACCTTCACCAGCGGGCGCTGATTGATGCAGGTCGACTGGTTGGAGCGCTGGAACTTCATCAGCGTGTAGATGTCCACGCCCGACTTGCCCGCCTCAACCCGATCCGTCGCGCGGATCACGATGCGGGTGGCATCCACCTGATCGACCACGCCCGAACGCTTGGCAGCGATCGCCGCGCCGGAATCGCGCGCGACGGTCTCTTCCATGCCGGTGCCCACGAACGGCGCTTCGGCCTTGACCAGCGGCACCGCCTGGCGCTGCATGTTCGAGCCCATCAGCGCGCGGTTGGCGTCGTCATTCTCCAGGAACGGGATGAGCGAAGCCGCGACCGACACCAGCTGCTTGGGGCTGACGTCCATCAACGTGATATGGTCGCGCGGCGCGATCAGGAATTCGCCCGCCTCGCGTGAGGAGACGAGCTCCTCCACGAAGCCCTTGTTCTCGTCGAGTTCGGCATTGGCCTGCGCGATCGTGTGCTTGGCCTCCTCCATCGCCGACAGGTAGACGACCTCGTCGGTGACCTTGTGATCGACGACCTTGCGGTACGGCGTCTCGATGAAGCCATATTTGTTGACCCGGCTGAACGAGGCCAGCGAGTTGATCAGACCGATGTTCGGGCCTTCCGGCGTCTCGATCGGGCAGATGCGGCCATAATGGGTCGGGTGGACGTCGCGGACCTCGAAGCCCGCGCGCTCGCGGGTGAGGCCGCCCGGCCCGAGCGCCGAGACGCGACGCTTGTGCGTCACTTCGGACAGCGGGTTGGTCTGGTCCATGAACTGCGACAGCTGCGACGAACCGAAGAATTCACGCACCGCGGCGACCGCGGGCTTCGCGTTGATCAGATCGTTCGGCATCACAGTCGACACGTCGACCGACGACATACGCTCCTTCACGGCGCGCTCCATGCGGAGCAGGCCGACGCGATACTGGTTCTCCAGCAGCTCGCCGACCGAACGCACGCGGCGATTGCCGAGATTGTCGATGTCGTCGATCTCGCCCTTGCCGTCCTTCAGGTTCACCAGCGTCTTGACGACTTCGAGGATATCCTCGGCGCGCAGCGTGGTGACGGTATCCTCGACATCGAGGTCGAGGCGCATGTTAAGCTTCACGCGGCCGACGGCCGAGAGATCATAGCGCTCCGGATCGAAGAACAGGCCGCCGAACAGCGACTCCGCGGTTTCCTTCGTCGGCGGCTCGCCGGGGCGCATGACGCGGTAGATCTCGCTGAGCGCATGATCGCGCTCCTCGACCTTGTCCGCCTTCAGCGTGTTGCGGATCCACGGGCCGGTCGAGACATGATCGATGTCGAGCAGCTCGAGCTTCTCGATGCCGGCGGCGTCGAGCTTCTCGAGATTCTCCGGCGACACCTCGTCGCCCGCCTCGATGTAGATGCGGCCGGTCAACTCGTCGATCAGGTCGTACGCGGAATAGCGGCCGAAGATCTCCTCGGTCGGGATCAGCAGCGTGGTCAGCCCGTCCTTGCCGGCCTTGTTGGCGGCGCGGGGGCTGATCTTGGTGCCGGCCGGGAACACGACTTCGCCGGTGTCGCCATTGACGACATCGAACGAAGGCTTCTGGCCGCGCCAGTTCTCCGGCAGATAGGGCACCTTCCAGCCGCCTTCGCCGCGCACATAGGTGGCGGTCTTGTAGAACTGGTTTAGGATATCCTCGCCGTTCAGGCCCAGCGCATAGAGCAGGGTGGTGACGGGCAGCTTACGCTTGCGATCGATGCGGACGTTGACGATGTCCTTGGCATCGAACTCGAAATCGAGCCACGAGCCACGGTACGGGATCACGCGTGCGGCGAACAGATACTTGCCCGACGCATGGGTCTTGCCGCGGTCATGATCGAACAGCACGCCGGGCGAGCGGTGCATCTGGCTGACGATGACGCGTTCGGTGCCGTTGATGAAGAAGGTGCCGTTGCCCGTCATGAGCGGCATGTCGCCCATGTAGACGTCCTGCTCCTTGATATCGAGCACCGAGCGGGTTTCCGTATCGGGATCCACCTCGAACACGATCAGGCGCAGCGTGACGCGCATCGGCGCCGCATAGGTGATCCCGCGCTGGCGGCATTCCTCGACGTCGTACTTCGGATCCTCAAGCTCGTACTGGACGAAATCCAGCTCGGCCGTGCCCGCGAAATCGCGGATCGGGAACACGCTGCGCAGCGTCTTCTCCAAGCCCGAGACATAGCCGATCGACGGATCGGAACGCAGGAACTGCTCGTAGCTCTCGCGCTGCACCTCGATCAGGTTCGGCATCTGCACCACTTCGTGGATATTGCCGAACATCTTGCGGATGCGCTTCTTCGAGGTCGCCGGTGCGCTTTCGCCCGGAACTGCCTTGGTCGCCATGAATTATCCTCGCGTCCATCAAAACCAACCGCCTCGCAGCGGGATCGCGGCCGATTCGCAGGATTGCTCCCACGAAAAAAAGTGCGGGTCCGGGCCATCGGAACCGCACTGCCTGCGTCTTGGTAGGCCCTGTTCCTCCCCCCATCCGTCGCGGCCCGTGCGCAACGCAGGCCGTGTCCCGGGAGACGATCAGGGGGCTCCCGATCGACCATCGGGACAAGGGGAGCCTGAAATCTCGTGTGACGGCGATATAGGCCGGCTTTGTAGGAAAGGGAAGGGGCTGTGCAGAAGGGCGGGTTGACCGGCCGCCGCCGCCGCGGCCAGCATCGCGGCCATGCCGACGATCGCCTATTCCGCGCCGATCCAGATCCTGGTGGCGGTGCGCGGCCACCCGTTCGACCGCAACGCGTTCGATGCGATGTTCCTGGCCATGGACGGCATCGCTGCGACGATGGTCGACCAGCCCGCCGCGGCGCAGCTGATGAACCCGGTCGCGATGGCCGGCTACGACGCGCTGCTGCTGTACGACATGCCCGGGCTGGATTTCGATGCGGTGCCGCCGCCGGGGCTGGTGGCACCCGATCCGGACTTCGTGGCCGGGTTCGAAGCGCTGCTGGAGGAAGGCAAGGGCATCGTGGCGCTGCATCACGCGTTGGCGGGGTGGCCGGCATGGCCCGGTTATGGCGAGCATCTGGGCGGGACGTTTCTCTACCGGCCGGCCCGGCTGCGCGGCGTGCCGACAATGGATTCGGGCTATCGCCACGGCGTGAATTACGGCGTGGAGGTGGTGGCGCCGGACCATCCGGTAACGGCGGGCCTGCCCCCGCGCTTCCGGCTGACCGACGAGCTGTATCTGGCCGAGCTGCTCGACGAGCAGGCGACGCCGCTGCTGCGTGCCCGGCATCGCTTCGAGGCGGCGGGGTTCCACTCGGCGGCGGCGGCGATGGACGGGCGGATGTTCGACAATGACGGCTGGACGCACCCGGCAGGCCACGATCTGATCGGCTGGACCCGGCGGGCGCGCGCCAGTCCGCTGGTCTATCTCCAGCCAGGCGACGATGCCGCGACGTTCGCCGATCCCAACTATCGCCGGCTGGTCGAGAACGCGATCCGCTGGGTCGTGGACGAGGGATCTGGCCGCCGCGCGAAATAGCATTTTCCTACAGCCAGCGAATCACCTATATGGTTCGCTGTGGGGCGGGAGGATGCGATGGCGTGGACGGTGATCGATGGGCGCGCGCGGAGCATCGCCGAATTCGCGGCACATGTCGCGGCCACCGACTGGACCGGGTGGCGGCCGAGCCGGATCGTGATGCACAATACCGCGACACCGAGCCTGGCGCAGCGGCCGGCAGGGCTCACGCGCGCGCACCTCACCAATCTCGAGACCTGGTATCGCGACACCAACCGCTGGAGCGCGGGGCCGCACCTGTTCATCGATGACCATGCGATCCACGGCTTCACGCCGCTGAACCGACGGGGCGTCCATTCGCCGAGCTGGAACGCGAGCGCGATCGGGATCGAGCTGCTGGGCGATTATGCGCGCGAGCCGTTCGACAGCGGGCGCGGGCTGGCGGTGCGGCGATTGGGAGTGGCGGCCGCTGCCCTCCTGTGCGCCGCGCTCGACATCGCCCCGGAAGCGATCCTGTTCCACCGCGACGATCCGCGCACCACGCACAGCGGTTGCCCGGGGCGCAATGTCGTCAAGGCGGAACTGGTGCGCGAGGTGGCGGCATTCATGGCCGGGGCCACGCTGCGGCTGGCGGCATGATCGCAGCGCAAGCCTGTCTGCGCTTGAAAGTAGTGCCGGCGCGGCAGCGTCGGCAGGATGCGCGCACTTGTTGGGGGATCATGATGCGCATTCTATCGACCCTGCTGGCCGGCATCACGCTGGCGATCGCCGCTCCGATCGCGATCGCGGCACCGCCGGCCCCGCTGAAGATCACGAAACCCGACGCGGTGAAGGGCGTGAGCCAGGTCGTGATCGGCGCGTTCAACGTGGGGTTCCTGTTCGAGTCGGTCGACAAGACCGCGGCGACCGGCGGCATGATCGGGATGTTCAGCGGCCCGACCACCGCCAAGAGCGAGCTGGAAGGCGTGACCCCGCAGATGATGCAGGCGATCGTGGATGCGGCCTATGCCGATTTCCGCAGCCAGCTGGAGGCGCGCGGCTTTACCGTGGCGGACAGCGCGACGCTGTTCGGCAGCCAGGCATTCGCCAAGGTGAAGCTGGCACCATCGCCCTATGAAGCCAGCGTGGTGCTGGAGAAGGGCAGCAAGGGAAAGACCAGCTTCTACAAGCCGAGCGCGCTGCCGGGGCTTGTGATGCTGCCGGGCGATTTTATGTCGACCGGGCTGAGCGGCATGGGGATGCAGATGCAGTCCGGCACCACCGCCTACAGCATGGTCAACCATGCCAAGGCGAGCGGGCAGGCGGTACTCGACGTGGTCTATCTGATCGACTTTTCCAACGTGAAGCGGCCGGGCGCGTTCAGTTTTGCCGGGGTGCGCGTGAATTCCGGCGTGTCGGTCGTCGGCGACTATTCGAAGCTCAACCTGATCGCGCCCAGCGGCAAGCAGGCGACGATCCTGATGAAGCAGCCGGTGGCGGTGGAAGGCGATTTCGCGACGATGGCGGATTCGACCGGCGGCGTGAACAAGGCAATGGATGTGGCCGGCAACGTGATCGGCATCCTGGGTGGGGTGAAGACGGGAAAGACCCGAAAATATACCTTCACCGCCAAGCCCGGTGCCTATGAGGAAGGCGCCACGAAGGCGGCGACGCTGGCGAATGCGCAGCTGGTGGATCAACTGGCGGCGCTTCGCTGATTGCTCCCGTCATCCCGGCGTAAAGCAGGGATCCAAAGCCGCGCGCGGGTGCGACCGATAACTCCGGATCCCGGAGCAAGTCGGGGATGACGGGTGGGGGAAGCGGCGTTTGCGGTTTTGCGGGCGCCGCCCTACCTGCGCCGCCATGATCCGATCTCCCGCCCGCCGCCGCTTGATCCTGCTGGGTGCCGGCGTGATCGGGGCCGGACTGGCGGCACTGGCCTGTTCGCCGCTGCGAACGTTCGACACGCTGGTGCCGCAGGATCGCGACGGACGGCTGATGGCGCGCGGCATTCCCTATGGCGCGGGACCGCGGCGGACGCTTGACCTTTATGGCCCACGCAGCGTGACGGGCCGCCGCCCGATCATCCTGTTTCTCTATGGCGGCAGCTGGGCGACGGGGACGCGCGAGGGATACGCCTTCGTCGGGCGATCGCTGGCGGCGGCGGGCTATCTGGTGGCGGTGCCCGACTATCGGCTGGTGCCGGAGGTGACCTATCCCGGCTTCGTGGAGGACAGCGCGGCCGCGCTGCGCTGGCTGCGGGCGCATGCCGCCGCGCATGGCGGCGATCCCGATCGGATCGTGGTGATGGGGCATTCGGCCGGCGCCTATATCGCAGCGATGCTGGCGGTCGATCCGCGCTGGACGGGCGCTGACCGGGCCGCGATCCGGGGGCTGATCGGCCTTGCCGGTCCCTATGATTTCGCGCCCTTCGATGTGCCGGCCAGCATCGCCGCCTTTGGCCGCTGGCCCGATCCGGCCGATACCCAGCCAGTGACGCATGCCGGGGCGGGCGATCCGCCGGCGCTGCTGCTGACGGGGGCGGACGACACCACCGTCGAACCGCGAAATTCGGAGGCGCTCGCCGCCCGGCTACGCGCGGGCGGAGTGGCAGCGGAAGTGAAGCGTTATCCCGGTATCGGCCATGTCGGCATCGTCACCGCGATCGCACGCCCTTTCCGCCAGCGCGCGCCGGTGCTGGACGACGTGCTGGACTTCGCGCGCCAGGTGACCACGGCCGATTGATCCATATCAACGCTTGACGACCCGCCGCCGGGCTTTCCACCCTCGCGCGTACGTATGAAGGACAGGACCAAGATGAAGCTCGTTGTCGTCGAATCCCCGGCCAAGGCCAAGACCATCGAGAAATATCTCGGCCCGGGCCACCGGGTGCTGGCATCCTATGGCCATGTCCGCGATCTGCCGCCGAAGGACGGATCGGTGAAGCCGGACGAGGGCTTCGCGATGGAATGGGAGCCCTATGCCGACAAGGCCAAGCAGCTGAAGGCGATCGCCGACGAGGCGAAATCGGCCGATACGCTGATCCTGGCAACCGACCCCGATCGCGAAGGCGAGGCGATCAGCTGGCATGTCCAGGAAGTGCTGCGCAAGCGCAAGGCGCTGCCCAAGGACGTGCAGCGCGTGACCTTCAACGCGATCACCAAGCCGGCGGTGCTGGAGGCGATGGCCAATCCGCGGGCGCTGGACGAGGATTTGATCGACGCCTATCGGGCACGCCGCGCGCTGGACTATCTGGTCGGCTTCACGCTTTCGCCGGTGCTATGGCGCAAGCTGCCGGGCGCGAAATCGGCGGGGCGGGTGCAATCGGTGGCGCTGCGGCTGATCGTCGATCGCGAGCGCGAGATCGAGCTGTTCCGCGCACAGGAATATTGGTCTGTCACGGCCGAGATGGAGCAGGACGGCGTCGGCTTCATCGCGCGGCTGGTAAAGTGGCAGGGTCGCAAGATCGATCGGCTGACGATCGGCGACAAGGGCGCGGCCGAACAGGCCAAGGCGGATGTCGAAGCCGGACGGTTCGGTATCGTCTCTGTCGAGACCAAGCCGCTCACGCGCAATCCGCCGCCCCCGTTCACCACATCGACGCTGCAACAGGAAGCTGCGCGCAAGCTGGGCTTTTCCGCCAGCCACACGATGCGGGTGGCGCAGAACCTCTACGAGGACGGCGCGATCACCTATATGCGGACCGACGGCGTGCAGATGGACGGTGCCGCGATTTCGGCCGCGCGTGGCGCGATCGCCCATCGCTACGATGCGTCCTACGTGCCGGACAAGCCACGCCAATATACGGCCAAGGCCAAGAATGCGCAGGAAGCGCATGAGGCGATCCGACCGACCGATTTCTCGCGTGACAAGGCGGGTTCCGGTGATCATGCAAGGCTTTACGAGCTGGTCTTCAAGCGGGCTCTCGCCAGCCAGATGGCATCCGCCCGGCTTGAGCGGACCACGGTGGAGCTGGAGGATGGCAGCGGATCGCATGCGCTGCGCGCGACCGGGCAGGTCGTGCTCTTCCCCGGCTATCTCGCGCTGTACGAAGAAGGGCGCGACGATCCGGTCGCCGGCGCCGGCAAGCATGGCGAAGCTGGCGAGCCCGACGATGACGGCAAGCGGCTGCCGCGGATGAAGGAAGGCGACTCGCCGGCCAAGAAGGCAGTGCTGGCCGAGCAGCATTTCACTCAACCGCCGCCGCGCTATTCCGAAGCCTCGCTGGTCAAGAAGATGGAGGAGCTCGGTATCGGGCGCCCGTCCACCTATGCCGCCACGCTGCAGACGCTGAAGGATCGCGACTATGTGACGCTGGAGAAAAACCGTTTCATTCCCGCGGAATCCGGGCGGTTGGTGACCAGCTTTCTCGAGCGCTTCTTCGAACGTTATGTGAGCTACGATTATACTGCCGGGCTGGAGGACAGCCTGGACGACGTATCCGGCGGGCGCGCCGGCTGGCAGGCGGTGCTCGAAGCGTTCTGGCGTGACTTCAAGCCCAAGACCGCCGAGGTAATGGAGCAGAAGCCGTCGGACATCACCGCGGCGCTCGACCAGTTTCTCGAGCCATATCTGTTCCCCGACAAGGGTGATGGCAGCGACCCGCGTGCCTGCCCGGCCTGTGCGGACGGGCGGCTGGCGTTGCGTGGCGGCAAGTTCGGCGCGTTCGTCGCCTGCTCCAACTATCCCGACTGCAAATATACGCGCCGTTTCGCGCAGGCGGGCGGCGATTCCGCCAGCGCTGACACTGGCCCGGTGGTGCTGGGCACCGATCCCGAGAGCGGGCTCGAGCTTTCGAAGCGGAGCGGGCGGTTCGGGCCCTATGTCCAGCTGGGCGATGGCAAGGAGGCCAAGCGCGGGTCCATCCCCAAAGATGTGCCCGAAGCCGAGCTGGATTTCGCGATGGCGATGCGGCTCGTATCGCTGCCCCGCACGGTCGGCAATCACCCGGAGACTGGAAAGGAAATCCTGGCGAGCATAGGGCGTTACGGACCGTATCTCCAGCATGACGGGAAATATGCGCGGCTGGCTTCGACCGCCGAGGTGTTCGAAACCGGCATGAACAGCGCAGTCGCCAAGCTGGCGGAAGCGGCCGCAGGCGGCGGACGCGGCCGGGGCGCCGCGCGCGAGCCGCTGGCGACGTTCGGCGAGTCACCGGTGACGGGGAAGCCCGTGAAGCTGATGGAGGGGCGGTTCGGCCCCTATGTCACCGATGGCGAGACCAACGCGACGCTGCCGAAGACCGCCGACCCCGCGACGCTGGACGCCGAGGCGGCGCTGCTGCTGCTGGCCGAGCGCGCGGCCAAGGGACCGGCCAAGGGCAAGAAGAAGCCGGCTCGCAAGGCGGCCGCGGCGAAGCCAGCCGCGAAGAAGGCACCCGCAAAGAAGCCCGCGGCGAAGAAGGCGGCGGCCAAGGCCGGAGCCTAGTCAGGCTGCAGACAGGCGACGCGGGGCAGGATCCACGCGCTATCAAGGGGGATCATCGAATGGAACGTCAGGCCTTCCGCAGCGAGCTGGTGATCGCAGCGATCCTGCTGGCGATCGGGTTGGTGGTCGGCGGCTATCTGATGGGCAACGGCCTCGTCCGCGCCCGCCACGCAGATCGCGCCGTCACCATGCGCGGCCTGGCCGAGCGCGACGTGACCGCCGATCTCGCGACCTGGACCCTGGCCTATTCGGCGACCGGCAGCGATGTCGTGTCGGTCCAGCAGCAGACCGATCGCGCCACCGGCATCATCCTGGCGATGCTGGCGAAGGCGGGCTTCTCGCGCGACGAGATCAACGTCGCCGGCGTGAATGTGAGCCAGTATCAGCGCAACGACGGCGGGCTGAACGTAACGAGCCGGCAGCGGCTGCAGTTGCGCACCACCAAGGTGATGGCCGCACGCCGCGCGTTCGCGGACCAGGCTGCGCTGGTGCGCCAGGGCGTGGCGCTGGAGGACGGATCGGGTATCGCCTACAGCTTCACCAAGCTAAACGAGATCAAGCCCGCGATGATCGCGGAGGCGACCAAGGATGCGCGCAAGGCGGCCGAGCAGTTCGCCAAGGATTCAGGCACCAGTGTCGGCGCGATCCGGCAGGCGACGCAGGGCTATTTCTCGATCGGCGCGCGTGATGGCGAGAGCGGTGGATCTGGAAGTGAGTCACCGTTCCAGAAGGTACGGGTAGTGACGACGATCGACTTCTATCTGGATTGAGGGGACGGCTTGGAGCGACTGACCGCGTCTGTTGTAACGGCTGTATGACCAAGCCCATGAAGCTCATTCCAATCGGCAATTCGACGGGGCTGATCCTGCCGAAGGAGATGCTCGCCAGGCTGGGCCTGTCACAGGGCGATGCCGTGAGCGTCGTCGCGACCCCTGATGGTCTTGAGTTGCGACGCCATCATGCTGATTTCGAAGTGCAGATGTCGGCGGCGAGAGAGGTGATGCGCGCGCGCCGTGTCGCTTTACGCGAGCCTGCCAAGTAGCCGCAATGGACTGGATATGGATGGATGTTGCCGTGGCGTTGGCGGCGCATCGCGAGCAGCTGGCCGAACATGGTGGCGGTGAGGGCGTACGCGATGCCCGTCTCGTCTAGAGCGCGATGGCCCGCCCGGCAAACCTAGCGGCGTAGGGGAACCCGGACGCTGCCGATCTGGCCGCGTCCTATGCTTTCGGCATCGCCCGCAATCACCCATTTGTGGATGGTAACAAACGGACTGCGGCCGTGATCAGCGAAACATTCCTGATGCTGAACGGCTATCGGTTGACCGCTAGCGACGCCGAGGTCGTGGTTGCCTTTCTCGCCCTCGGCGCCGGCGAGCTTGAGGAAGCGGAGTTGGCGGACTGGTTCCGGACACGGATAGCGGCGGACTGACGTCAGAGCGTCAGCAGGCGATCATCGGCAAGTGTCTGCAGCAACGACACCATGCCGGCGGCTTCGGTACCCGTTACGAGATCGGGCAAGGCGAGCCCCGCCAGCGCAAGGCCAGCCTGGCAGGCGAGGATCGCAACGCCGGCCTGATCGGCCTCGTCGAGCAGGCCGGCGAGGGTCGGCAGGCCGGCGTCGACCTGCGCGTCATCCGCCGGATCGATCACGGGAACGCGCAGCAGCGGCACGGCCGCCGTATCGACGAACAGCCGCGCCCGGCCGCCGAGCGCAGCCGCCGACAGCGCGATGCCGAGCGCGGTGCGCAGGGCGACCGGATCGGGTCGCGCGATGATGATCGTCACGCCGCGCACCGGCACCCCGGATCCTTGGCCAGCGCGATCGTGCGCATCCGGAAGGCAAGCGCGTCGAACAGCAGCAGCCGGCCTGCGCTGTCCTCGCCGAACGGCACGAGCTGGCGGATCGCCTCCATCGCGGCGAGGCTGCCGATCACGCCGGTCAGCGCGCCAAGGACCCCCTGGTCCGCGCAGCTGGTCTCGTCACGGGCCGGATCCTCGCCCACAAGGCAGCGATAGCAGGGCAGGCCCGCTTCCCATCCACGGTAGACGGCGAGCTGGCCCTCGAACCGGCCGACCGCAGCCGACACCAGCGGAATCTGAAGCCACTGGCATGCATCGGCAACCAACAAGCGTGTCGCGAAACTGTCGCTGCCGTCGATCACGACATCGGCACCGCGCAGCACGAGATCGGCATTGGCGGCATCCAGCCTTCGGCTGACGGGATGGATCTGGACGTCTCGGTTCAGCCGGGCGACGACATTGGCCGCCATCGCCACCTTGTGCGCGCCGACGTCGCGCGTGGAATAAAGGGTCTGGCGCTGGAGGTTGGAGAGCGAGACGACATCGTCGTCGATGATCGTGAGCCGGCCGACGCCGGCCGCGGCAAGATACTGGATCGCGGGGCTGCCGATCCCGCCCGCCCCGACCAGCGCGACATGCGACTGAAGCAGGCGAAGCTGGCCGCTGCCACCGATCTCCGGCAGGATGATATGGCGTGCGTAGCGATCGAGCTGATCGTCCCCCAGGCTCAGCGGCGGCATGTCATCGGCCGGTCGATCCGAAGCCGCCGGCACCACGCACCGTTTCGTCCAGGCTGTCGACTTCATCGAAGGCTGCGTGGGTGACGGCGGCGGGCACGAGCTGCGCGATGCGATCGCCGCGCGCGATGGCGAACGGTGCATCGCCGTGGTTGATCAGCAGCACCTTCAGCTCGCCACGATAATCGGCGTCGATCGTGCCCGGCGTATTGGGCACGGTGATGCCATGCTTGAAGGCGAGGCCGGACCGCGGGCGGACCTGGATCTCATAGCCGGGCGGGATCGCGACCGCGAAGCCGGTGGCGACGGCATGGCGGGCGCCGGGAGCGATCGTCACATCCTCGGCCGCAACCACATCAAGGCCGGCGGCATGATCCGTGGCATAGGCCGGGACCGGCAGGTCTCCGCCGTGTGGCAGTCTTTTCAACGCGATACGAATGGTCATTCAGCATCTTTCGCAACAAGGGCGGCCGTGACGCGATCGGCCAAACGGTCAGCGACCTCGGCCTTGCTCGCCTCGTCCCAGCTTTCGACGCCATCAGCGGTGACGATATGCACATGATTGGCATCGCCGCCCATGACATCGCCGGACACATCGTTCGCGACGATCCAGTCACAGCCTTTGCGGATGCGCTTGGCGACCGCGTGCGCGATGACATCGTCGGTCTCCGCCGCGAAGCCGACCAGCAGGCCCGGGCGATCGGACGAGGCGGCCAGCCCCGCCAGGATATCCGGATTTTCGATCAGGGGCAGCGCGGCGGGTGCCCCGCTGCCTTTCTTGATCTTGCGGTCCTGAGGTTCGGCCCGCCAGTCGGCGACGGCGGCAACAAGGATCGCGGCATCGGCGGGCAGGGCGGCCTGAACCGCTGCCGCCATCTCGCGTGCCGTTTGGACATCGATGCGATCGACGCCAGCCGGTGTCGGCAGCGAGACGGGGCCGGCGATCAAGGTCACCCGGGCCCCCCGCGCCGCGAGCGCGGCTGCAATCGCGAAGCCCTGTTTACCCGAAGATCGGTTGGCAATGTAACGGACCGGATCGATCGGCTCGTGCGTGGGCCCAGCGGTCAACAGGATATGCTTGCCCTGCAACGGCTTGCGCGGCGGAGCGGCCACGCGATCGCGGATCAGCGCGGCGATGCGTTCGGGCTCGGGCAGGCGCCCGGCGCCATATTCGCCGCACGCCATCGGGCCTTCATCGGGTTCGACGACGGTGATGCCGTCATCCCGAAGCTGCGTCACATTGCGGCGAGTGGCAGCATGGTGCCACATCCGCACGTTCATCGCGGGGGCGACGAGCACCGGCTTGTCGGTCGCCAGCAGCAACGTGGTTGCGAGATCATCGGCCAGACCGGCTGCCATCTTCGCGATGAGATCTGCCGTGGCGGGGCAGACGACGACCAGATCGGCTTCGCGGCTGAGTTGGATATGGCCCATCTCGGCCTCGTCCTTCAGATCCCACAGGCTGGTATGGACGGGCTGTTCGGTCAGTGCCGCGAACGTCATCGGCGTGACGAACTGGGCCGCGCCGGCGGTCAGCACGCAGCGCACCGTCATGCCATCGCGACGCAGCAAGCGAACCAGTTCGCACGCCTTGTAGGCAGCGATCCCGCCGGACACGATCAGGAGAATGCGCGGCGCGGTCATCGCGGGCATCCCTGCCCAAAGCGCGACCGTCTGTCGAGGGCTGGCACGATCCGCGCCGGCGTGACATCATCTTGGCCGTGGGGGAACGATCACGCGCACAGGCTGCGGTGATGCTGGCAGCCGCAGGGCGCGCCGAAGACGGTCTGCGTTTGCTGAAGGAGGGGTGCGCCGCCGCGGACGTCGACTCGCTTTTGCTGCTTGGGCTCTGGTGCCTGGAAGGGCGTTGGCTGGTGCGCGATACGGTGTGCGCGCGCGACCTGATCGGACAGGCGGCCCGCGCCGGCCACATCGGCGCTGGGCGGACCCATGCGGGGCTGGTGGCCTGCGGTATCGGCGGCGCGGCAGACTGGCCGGCGGCGCTGGCGCTGATCGACGGGATGGCCGCGATCGATCCGCTGTCGGCGCGGCAACGCGATGCGATCACCGCAATGTCTCTCGACGGCGAGGGGGCACCGATAACCGTGCCGGCGGCGCACCCGCTGTCTGCGAAACCGGATGTCGTCTATATCCCCGGTCTGGCGAGCGCCGACGAATGCGCGCTGCTGATCGAACTATCGGAAGGGCGCTTCAAGCCGGCGCTGATCTATCACGAGGGACGGCAGCATTCGTCGCCGATCCGATCCGGCGATCGGACACGGCCGGCTTCCCGATCGTGGCGGAATGGCCGTTCGTGCGCGCGATCAACCGTCGCATCGCCGTGGCCAGCGGCAGCGACGCGGATTGCGGCGAGCCGCTGCAGATCCTGCGCTACCGAACCGGGCAGGAATATCGGCCGCATCTCGATGCCGTGCCCGGCATGGCCAATCCGCGGGTCGCGACGCTGATCCTGTGGCTGAACGACGATTACGAAGGCGGCAAGACCTGGTTCGCGCCGCCGGGCCCGGTGGTGCGCGGACGGATCGGGGATGCGTTGCTGTTCCGCAATCTCGGCGACGATGGCCTGCCCGATCCGGCCGCGCGCCATGCGGGGCTGCCGGTGACCGCCGGCACGAAGATCGTCGCCAGCCGCTGGATCAGGGCGCGACCGGCAGGGCAGGACGGATTCGGGCCGCACGAAGCGCGGCCGCGCGACGTCAGCCGATGAGCCACATCCCGGCCGCGCCGGCGATCGTCGCCAGCAGCGCGACCGCCGCATAGCGCCAGCCGCCGCCGATCCGCACGACCTCGACCTCGCGCAGCGGCGGCAGGGGCGGGGCGCCGCCGGGGGCAGGATAGCGCGCCTCGATCCGGCGGATCAGCTCGGGCAGGCGGGCCAACGTCTTGACGTCGGCCGCCAGCCGATCGGCGATCCAGGCCTCGGGACCAAGTTCGTCGCGGATCCAGCCCTGCACATAGGGACCCGCCGTCTCCCACATGTTGATATCGGGGTCGAGCGCGGTCGCGACACCTTCGACCATCACCATCGTCTTCTGCAGCAGAAGCAGATGCGGCTGGACCTGCATGTCGAAATCGCGCGTGATCGCGAACAGCCCGTCGAGCATCGCGCCGACCGACATCTCCTTGACGGGCAGGCCGCGCATCGGCTCTCCCACCGCGCGCAGTGCGATCGCGAACTCGTCGACATCATGGTGGGCGGGCACATATTGCGCCTCGAAGTGGATTTCGGCGACGCGCTTGTAGTTGCCGGTGATCAGCCCGTAGAGGATCTCGGCCAGCCACAGCCGCGCGCGCCGATCGATCCGCCCCATGATACCGAAATCGATCGCGGCGATGCGATCGCCGGGCAGCGCGAACAGATTGCCCTGGTGCATATCGGCATGGAAGAAGCCTTCCGCGATCGCCTGGCGGAGGAAGGCACGGACGAGGCGGTGGGCCAGCGTCGCGGGATGGTGGCCGGCGGCGAGCAGCGCGGCGCGATCCGAAAGCTTGATACCGTCGATCCATTCCAGCGTCAGCACCTTGCCCGACGTGCGCTGCCAGTCGATCGCCGGGACGATGAAATCGGGTTCGGATTCCATCCGTTCGGCCAGTTCGGAGGCCGAGGCGCCTTCGCGCCGCAGATCGAGTTCGCGTGCCGTCCAGCGCTTGAACGTGGCGATGACCAGCCGGGGGCGCAGGCGCGCCGCTTCGCCGCCCATCGCCTCGATCTGGGCGGCCGCCCATTCATAGGTATCGATCGCGCGGACGAATTCCTCTTCGACGCCCGGGCGCAGCACCTTGACCGCGACGGTGCGGCCATCGGTGGTGACGGCACGGTGCACCTGCGCGATCGAGGCGGCACCGATCGCGACCGGATCGATCGAGGCGAACAGTGTTTCGATCGGCTTGCCGAGGCTCGCGCGCATCTGATCGCACACCGCGTCGAACGGCAGCGGCGGTAGCGCATCCTGCAGGCGCAGCAGGTCGTGCGCGGCTTCCTCGCCGACCAGATCGGGGCGGGTAGCGAGGCTCTGGCCCAGCTTGATCGCGGCCGGGCCGATCGCCTGGAAGGCGTCGGCATAGGCGGGGCGGGCGGGTACACGCGCGCCCAGCCGGGCGATCCGCGCCAGCCGGCGGACCGCAGCCGGCGTCATCGGATCGCGCTCGATTCCCTGCAGCGCGCCATGCCGCGCCAGGGTGCGCCCCCAATTGAGGAGGCGGAACAGATGGACGGCGGGGTGGGTCAAGCGGTCAGACCTTCCAGCCCGAATGGATCGCGACCAGACCGCCGAGCAGCGGTTCGACCGACACGCGCTGGAAGCCGGCGGCGGCGATCATCGTCTTGAAGCGTTCCATATCCGGGAAGCGGCGGATCGATTCGACGAGGTAGCGATAGCTTTCGGCATCGTTGGCCAGAAGCTTGCCCAGCTGCGGCACGATGCGATGCGAATAGGCATCATAGGCTTCGGCAAAGCCCGGCCACAGCGTGGTGGAGAATTCGAGGCAGAAGAAGCGGCCGCCATATTTCAGCACGCGGTGCGCTTCGCGAAGCGCGGCCGGAATGTCGGTCACGTTCCGGATGCCGAACGCGATCGTGTAGGCATCGAACCGGCGGTCCGAGAAGGACAGTGTCTCGGCATTCTCCTCGCCCCAGACCAGCCCGTCGATGCCGCGTTTCGCCGCCCGTTCCATGCCGACTTCGAGCATGGCGGGATTGATGTCAGTCACCGTGATCTGCGCACCCGATTTCGCCATGCGGAACGCGATGTCGCCGGTGCCGCCCGCCACGTCGAGGATCGACTCGCCGGCCCGCGGCTTCACCCGCCGCACGAACCGATCCTTCCACAGCCGATGCATGCCGCCCGACATGGCATCGTTCATCAGATCATATCTGGCGGCGACCGAGCGGAAGACCTCGCCCACCTTCTCGGTCTTCTCGGCGGGGGTGACGTCGGCATAGCCGAAGGAGACGGTATCGGTCATGGCCACGGCTCTAGCCAACGGAGGCGGGCGCCGCTAGCGGCTTGGCCATGCCCGAGCTTCCCGAGGTCGAAACCACCGTGCGCGGGCTGGCCCCGGTGCTGACCGGGCGCACGCTGAGCCGGGTCGATCCGCGCCGCGCGGATATCCGCCGCCCGATCCCCGTCGATCTGCGCCAGCGGCTGACGGGGGCGATGGTGACTGGCCTGTCGCGGCGCGCCAAATATGGGCTGATCGATACCGATCGCGGCGACACGCTGATCTTCCATCTCGGCATGTCCGGGCGCTGGCGAGTCGACCCGACCGAGATCGGCCTGCACGACCATCTGGTGATCGAGACGTCCGATGCGCGGCTGCTCGCGCTGAACGATCCGCGCCGGTTCGGATCGCTGGACTTGGTGCCGACGCTGGCGCTGGCCTCATTCCCTGCCTTCATGGCGCTGGGGCCGGAACCGCTGGGTGCCGATTTTACCGGCGCCTATCTCTCCGAGCGGCTGGCGGGCCGATCCGCGCCGATCAAGGCCTTGCTGCTCGATCAGCGGATCGTGGCCGGGCTGGGCAACATCTATGTTTGCGAGGCACTCAACATGGCGCGGATCGCGCCGTCCCGCGCGGGCGGGCGGATCGCGCGGGCGCGGCTCGAGGCGCTTGTGGTGGCGGTGCACGACGTGCTGATGGCCGCGATCGAGGCCGGTGGATCGACGCTGCGCGATTATGCGCGGCCCGATGGCGAGCTCGGCTATTTCTCGAAACAGTTCCGCGTCTATGGCCGTGAGGGCGAAGCCTGTCCGTGTGGTCGGGGCATCGTCAAGCGTGTCGCCGAAGGCGGACGATCGACATTCTACTGCCCGGCCTGCCAGCGCTGAGTGGCGCAGGCGGTTGACGCAGACGGGGGTTTTGGGTAGTGGGC
Source organism: Sphingomonas canaveralia (assembly GCF_047238125.1). Classification (NCBI taxonomy): domain Bacteria; kingdom Pseudomonadati; phylum Pseudomonadota; class Alphaproteobacteria; order Sphingomonadales; family Sphingomonadaceae; genus Sphingomonas; species Sphingomonas canaveralia. The sequence continues at coordinate 1,147,995 of NZ_JBDFMH010000001.1, read as the reverse complement.
GCGCCTTCCGGTGACGGATGCGTCCGTCGCCGCCAATCCATTCGAGCAACATCAGTTCGACTTTAACGAGGACGATCAATGGCGAACACGCCGCAAGCCAAGAAGCGCATCCGCCGCAACGACCGCCGCGCCGAGATCAATGGCGCGCGTGTCAGCCGTATCCGCACCTTCGTGAAGAAGGTCGAATCGGCGCTGGCCGCTGGCGACAAGAGCGCTGCCGCTGCCGCGCTGGTCGCCGCTCAGCCGGAAATGGCGCGTGGCGTTTCGAAGGGCGTGCTCCACAAGAACACGGTGTCCCGCAAGATTTCGCGGTTGACCAAGCGGGTCGCCGCGCTGGGCTGATCGCTCGGTTCGTCGCAAATTTCGAAGCGCCCGCCGGACCTGATCCGGCGGGCGTTTTCGCGTGCGGGTTACGCAACGCCCGGCACCCCGCGGAAATCCGCGATTCGTAAAATCGTCATAAACAGCAGTCTCGAAAGTCTTGAACGATTACAGTCACTTAAGCCGGGGTTGGGGGTTTTCCGCGCAAGCGGCTGTCAAGCCGCAATATTTCGCGATTGTGAAAATTCGGGGCCTTGATCAGACCCGCTGCATTGTCTTTAACGGCCCTCCCAGCGCCGCCCCGACGAATCTCGGAAGCGGTTTCACCGGGTAATCGAGCCAAGGGGCGGCGAGGGGGGACTTCGCTGCGCGCTGTTGGATTTTCAGCCACGGACCGGGGGTACCCGGGACGGAGGGTAGCCTGTTGCGTGGGGCGGACGGGAAAAAATGGTCGCGAGAGAGACGGAGGAGAGGCTGCAGGACATGTCGCCAGCAGACGCTGCCTGGAGCAGCGTGCGCGATACGCTGCGCCGCGCCTGCGGTGCGCGCACCTTCGACGGATGGCTGAAGCCGCTGGCAATCGCGGGCTGCGACGATGTGGCCGGTGTCGTGACGCTGGCTGCGCCGTCCGATTTCATGGCGAACTGGGTCACCACCCATTTTTCGGAGCAGCTGCTGGCCGCGTGGCGCGCGGCGCTGCCGTTCGTGCGGCATGTCGCGATCGTGACCGGCGAGGGGGCGGCCCGCACCACGACGTTGGCCGAAGCGGCGCCCGAGCCCGAGCCCGCGATTGTCGCAACCGTTGCCGAGCCGATCGCGCCAGCGGCCGGATCGACGCCGCTGGAGCCGCGCTACACGTTCGAATCGTTCGTTGTCGGCAAGGCCAATGAAGTCGCATACAATGCGGCACGCACGCTGGCGGGCGGTGGTCCGCTCGGCTTCAACCCGCTATTCCTGCATGGCGGCACCGGGCTCGGCAAGACCCACCTGATGCACGCGATCGGCCATGATTTCCTCGCCGCCCGGCCGGGCGCCAAGGTGATCTACATGTCGGCCGAGAAGTTCATGTTCGAATTCGTGGCCGCGATGCGCGCCAAGGACACGTACAGCTTCAAGACGCGGCTGCGCTCCGCCGACCTGCTGATGATCGACGATGTCCAGTTCATCGCCGGCAAGGATTCCACGCAGGAGGAATTCTTCCACACGATGAACGAGATCATCACCGCGGGAAAGCGGCTGGTGATCACCGCCGATCGCAGCCCGCAGGATCTGGACGGGATCGAAAGCCGGATCCTCTCTCGCCTGTCATGGGGGCTGGTGGCCGACGTGAACCCGGCCGATTTCGAGCTGCGTTTCAACATCGTCCACAAGAAGCTGGAGCAGATGCCGGGTGCGCGGGTGCCCGACGATGTCGCGATGTTTCTGGCCAAGCGGATCAGCGCCAATGTGCGCGAGCTGGAAGGGGCGCTGAACCGCGTCGTCGCCTATGCCACGCTGCAGGGGCGTGGGATCGACATGGATTTCGCAACCGAGACGCTGGCCGATCTGCTGCGCGCCAACCAGCGCCGGATCACTATCGACGAGATCCAGCGCCGCGTGTGCGACCATTACCGCATCCGCCAGGCGGAAATGAGCTCCGCCCGGCGCGCGCGTGAAGTGGCGCGGCCGCGGCAGGTGGCGATGTATCTCGCCAAGCAGCTGACGCCGCGTTCGTTGCCCGAGATCGGCCGCCGGTTCGGCGGGCGGGACCACACGACCGTGATCCACGCCGTCAAGCAGATCGAGCGATTGCGCCAGCAGGATGCAGAGCTGGACATGGATGTCCGGCTGCTGATCCGTCAGCTCGAGGGCTGAACTTCACCCCCCTCAAGTCGAATCCGCTTCCGATGTCGGACCGACGGGTCTAGACTGTGCAAACAAGCACATCCGGTCGCGCAAACAGGGATTAGGTCATTCGTCGTTTGGCGGATGCCGAAGCGCGTGGGGTGACGATGCAACGCATGAAGACGCTGGCGGCCGCGATGGTCGCATTGGCTACGGCAGCGGGCGGGGGCCTGCTGCTGGCCGATCGGCAGGCGAGCGCCGCCGATCATAACGAGCCGGGATCGCGGGTGAATACCGGCGCGGCCGACAAGGCCAACGACATCGCCGACATCTATGTGTTCCCGGTGGGGGACAAGCTGGTGCTGGTCGACAGTTTCGCCGGGCCCGGCATCTCGACGCGACCAGGCGTCTATGACCGGGACGCGCTCTATACCATCCTGATCTCGAACGATGCCGATCCCCTGACGATCGAAGTGACGATCGAGATCCGCTTCGCGCGCGATGCCAACGGCAACTGGGGCGTGCAGCTGAAGAATGTGCCGGGTGCTGCGGGCGTGATGGAAGGGCCGGTGCAGAAGACGCTGACGAGCGGAACGGCAAAGGTCGTCGCCGGCCTCTACGACGATCCCTTCTTCTTCAATTCGCAGGGGCTTTCCGACACGCGGGTGGCGGGCGATCTGCGCTTCCGTTCGGATCGTGACTTCTTCGCACGAACGAACGACACGATGATCATCCTTGAATTTCCGCAGTCGGCGATCCGCAACGGCAACAATCCGCTGCAGGTGTCGGTCCATTCTGCGCGCGTAAGGGCGGGGCTGTGAGCATGAACAGAATCATCATGGCCGGCATGGCGATGGCCTTCGTGGCGCTGGCGGGCTGCACGTCCGGCGGCGGTGGTGGCGGCGGTGGCGGAGGCGGCGAGTCCGCCAACAACAGCACGAACAACATGACGAACAACAGCGGCGGCGGGCAGACCGGCACTTCGCTGAGCGTCGAGACCTGCATGAACCAGCAGATCCTGCCGGGCGTATCGGTCCGGACCTCGCTCGCACGCGATTCGGTGCGGTTCGAATGGGATCGCGCGCCGGGCTTCCCGAACGGACGGAGACTCCAGGACCCGGTCATCGATATCACGCTGGCCTATCTATTCATCGATCTTTCGCGCCACGATCTTGATGTTCTGGCCAAACTGGCGCTGAACCCGGCGGCCAACGACAAGCCTTTCCTGACGGAATTCCCCTATGTCGCCGCCGCTTGGGATCAGGTGGTGCCCGAGGGTACCGGCAGCGGATTCGCGTTCCGCACCAATGCCGTGTCGGATTATGTGAACGTCGACGCGATGGGTAATCCCGCGATCGCGACGGCGCTGATTTCCCAGAACATCCAGCCGACCTACAACGACAATTTCCCGGCCGATTATGCATCCAACGGCGGCAAGTTCATTCCCGATATCACGCAGGCGCTGACCGGTCTCGCGACGCTGCTGCGCGACGACTTCCAGCGGCTGAGCCTGACGCCCTGCGCCAAGCCGGTCTGATCCAGGGCCAGTGGGCGTGACGGCAGTGGCGGCGTCGACGTCCGCACCGGCATTCGGCGGGGCGCTTCGGCGCGGCCTGCTGGCGGCGTTCCTGGTGCTGCTGATGGGGCTTGCCGCCGCCGGTGCCATCCGCTGGCGGCTGGCTTCACACGAAGCCGCACCACCGCCGGCGCTAACGGCCGGGCCCGCGCTCGGCGGGCTGCAGCAACAGGCCGTGCCCGAAACCTATGCCCAGGCCGCCGGCGCGCTGGACGAGGAGATCGCCTTCCATCGCCGCCGGCTGGCCGATCAGCCGGACAGCTGGTCGATGCACGGGCTGCTGGCCGAAGCGCTGCTGGCGCGGGGCCGGCTGACGGGGCGGTTCGACGATCTGGTGGCCGCCGATCGTGCGCTGGCCAACGCATTCAAGGTTGCCGAGCCCGGATCCGGGCCGCTGATGGTGCAGACCTATCAGGCGATGGCGATGCATCGGCTGCCGCAGGCCGAAGCCAGCCTGGAGTCGATCGAGGGGGCGGCGCTACCCCCGGACCAGGCGACCCGAGCCGAGATATTGGGGCTGCGCGGCGATATCGCCTTCTATTCCGGGCGGATGGGGGAGGCGAGCGACCTCTATGCGCGCGCCGACGGCAGCTGGCCGACCAGCCAATCCATGTTCCGGCTGGCGAACCTCGCCGCGCATGTCGGCCAGACCGATCTTGCGCTCGAACGCATCGACCTCGCCGAACGCCGGCTGCGGGGGCCGCAGCCGCAGTTCCAGGGCTTCCTGGCGATGCAGCGCGGCCTGATCGCGCTGCGCCGGGGGGATTGGACCGCGGCCGCGGCCGGCTTTGCCGAGGCCGAGCGACGCTTTCCGGGCTATTGGCTGGTGCGGCAGCAACAGGCGCTGGTGACCGCGCTCAACGGCGATCCCGCGAAGGCGACCGCGATGTTCGCGGCGGTGGCACGCGAAAGTGGATCGCCCGAAGCGATGGATGCGCTGGCCGGGTTGGCCCGTGCATCGGGCGATTTCGCTGCCGCCCGGCGTTGGGCCGATCGCGCGGGGGCGGAATGGCGGCGGCGGATCGCGCTCGCGCCCGAGGCGGCCTATGGCCATGCAGTCGATCATGAACTGGCGTTCGGCGATCCCAGGCAGGCGCTGGCCTATGCGATCGCGAACCACCGCGCGCGGCCCTATGCGGAAGCGAAGGTGGCGCTGGCGGCGGCGCTGGCTGCCAATGCCCGCACGGCCGATGCGCTGCGCGTGCTGGAACCGGTGCTGCGATCCGAATGGCGCATGGCCGAGCCGCAGGTGCTGGCCGCGGAGCTTTACGCGATCACCGGACAGGCGGACAAGGCGGAGGCCGCACGGCAGGCGGCGCTGGCGATCAATCCGCGCAGCTTCGATCGCAATCCCGGGCTGGTATGGCTGCACCAGTGATCCGCACGCTGCTCGCGCTCGTCCTGATCACCCTGTGGCCCGCGCTGCCGGCCGACGCGCACTTGATGCCCAACACCGCCATCTATCTGGATTTCGGAGACGACCGGATCGAAGCAGAGATCCTGGTCCCGGTTGCCGAGCTGGAATTCGCCGCGCAGAAGCGGATCAACTGGCACGACCCCGCCGTCGTGCGCGCCACCGCGGCATCGCTGGCGGCGCGTTTCGTGGTACGCGGCGACGACGGCCGCGCCTGGCGCGTGACGCTGCGCGATGCCGGCACCGCCGACGAGAGCTGGGCCCCCGACATCAGGGCGCGGCTGGCGCTGCAGCCCGCGCCGGGCGGCGACCCGCGACGCTTCACCATCGCTTATGATGCGGTGACCGATCGGCTGCCCAATCATTTCGTGCTGCTGTTCGCGCGCAGCGATTATCGGGGCGGCAAGCTGGGTGGCGAACCCGCGATGATCGGCGGACTGCAGGGGCGGGGGGCGACTGCAAGGATCGATCGCGGAGCGGGCAGCGGCTGGGCCGGGTTCCGTGCCGCGATCGCACTCGGCATGCACCATATCGCCGAGGGGCATGATCATCTGCTGTTCCTGATCGCACTGATCCTGCCCGCCCCCCTGCTGGTGGCCGGGCGGCGCTGGGGTGGCTATGGCGGCGGCCGCCATCTGGTGCGTGGGCTTATCGCCGTCATTACAGCGTTCACGATCGGTCATTCGATCACGCTGATCGGCGGCGCTTTCTTTGGCTGGCGGCTGGCATCGCAGCCGGTCGAGATCGGAATCGCGCTGTCGATCCTCATTTCCGCGGTACACGCCTGGCGGCCGATCTTCGCGGGGCGCGAGGCGGTGGTGGCGGGCGGCTTCGGTCTGGTCCACGGGTTGGCGTTCGCGACGCTGATCGGGGATTACGGGCTCGATCGCTGGCAGAAGGCGCAGTCGATCCTGGGCTTCAACCTGGGGATCGAGGTTGTGCAGCTGTTGGTCGTGGCGGCGGTCCTGCCTGCGCTGATCCTGCTGGCGCGGACGCCAGCCTATCCCCCCATCCGAAGCGCAGGTGCATTGTTCGCCGGTGCAGCGGCGATCGCCTGGGGGGTCGAGCGGATCGCGGGCACCGCCAACCCAGTCGCTGGCGCCATCGATGCCGGGTTGGCCCAGGCGCCCTGGCTGCTGGCGGCGCTGACGCTGGGGGCCGTGCTGATCTACGGCCGATATGGAAAGGGCCGCGATCCGATCGCAGCCCCGTGATTTCCGAACCGATCAGCCGCGACGGCGATCGGGCGGCGGGATGGTGATGCGCACTTCCTCGCCCGAGCGGCCCGGAAAATCGGTGAACACTGCCTGCACCAGGTTCGGCACGAGCGCCGGAAGGCTGTCGGTCGTCGAGCGCGCCCGGGCCTTGCCCTCGAACAACCGCTCGCCATCCGCGGTGCGACTGATCGTCACGTCCACATAGCTGGTGTAATAGGTGTAGCTGTTCACCTCCGGATAGCCGCCGAAGAAGAACGGATCGTTCCAGCCGTAGAAATAAGGCGAGCCGAAGCCATTGCGACCGTAGAAGGGCCGGCCGAATCCGCCATAACCCCAGCCACCGCCGAAGCCCGGCGTCGTGCGGACCTTTTCCTTACCGTCATCGACGCCGTAGTCGAGGTTCACGACGAAGGTCGCGTTGGCGGCGCTGGACGCCGGCTGATAGCCCTGGGCGACCAGTTCCTGCGTCACATAGCCCGCATATTGCTGGAATTCGATGCCGCCGCGATTGCGCGGATCGACTGCCTGGACAACAAAGCTCTGCCCGGCCGGGGCGGGCATACGCTGGAAGCGTGCGACATCGGCACGGAACGGCGTGGCGCAGGCAGAGACCAGCAGCAGGGCCATCGGCGCAGCGAGAGCGAAGGCGGTGCGGGACAGGCGTGACATAGGCAGCGACCTCAGAAGGGGAAGCGACAAGCTAGGCGATGACACGTCATCGGCCAAGTGTGCTGAACCATCGTTGAACGAAGCGGGAACCGAGTGGTTGCGCGGCTCCTCAGACCTAATCCAGCCCCATTGCCGCATAGGCCGCCGCCAGCTGTGGCGCGGCGGCAGCGCGCGCCTTCTCCGCGCCGCGCGCCAGCAGCCGGTCGAGCTCGGCCGGATCGCGCCGAAGATCCTCGAGCCGGGCGCGGATCGGAGCGAGGGTTTCAATCAGCAGATCCGCCAACGCCGGCTTGAAGCTGCCGAACCCCTGGCCGGCGACGCGGCCGAGCACGGCATCCACCGTCTCGCCGGTCAGTGCGGCGTAGATGCCGACCAGATTCTTCGCTTCGGCGCGCCCCTCGAGCCCGGCTGCCTCGGCGGGCAGCGGATCGGGATCTGTCTTGGCCTTTCGAACCTTCGCGGCGACGGTGTCACTGTCGTCGGTCAGGTTGATCCGGCTCATATCCGACGGATCGGACTTCGACATCTTCGCGCTGCCGTCGCGCAGCGACATGATGCGCGCGGCGGCGGGCGGGATGAAGGGTTCGGGCAGCACGAACAGATCGGTCTCGAAATCGGTGTTGAACTTGGTCGCGATATCGCGCGCCAGCTCCAGATGCTGTTTCTGATCGTCACCCACCGGCACGTGAGTCGCGTTGTAGAGCAGGACGTCGGCCGCTTGCAGCACCGGATAGGCATAGAGGCCGATCGAGGCACCCTCACGGTTCTTGCCGGACTTCTCCTTGAATTGGGTCATCCGGTTGAGCCAGCCGATCCGCGCGGTGCCGTTCAACAGCCAGCACAGCTCGACATGGGCGGGCACATGCGCCTGGCGAAACAGCGTGGCGCGATCGGGATCGACACCGGCGGCGATCAGTGCCGCCGCCATTTCGCGAATGTTCGCCTTCAGCTGGGCAGGCTCGTTGTGGACGCTGATCGCATGGAGATCGGCGAGGAAGAAGAAACAGGTGTCGGCCTCATGATCGTCCTGCATCCGCACCCAGTTGCGGATCGCGCCAAGATAATTGCCGAGGTGGAGATTGCCGGTGGGCTGGATGCCCGAGACGACGCGCATCACGCTTCCTTCTTCTTGCGGCGCATGAGGATGAGCATCGCCTCTCGATCGAGCGCGCCGACGATCCACGCCACGCCGAAATAGGCGACACCGCCGACGCCGACCAGCGCGGCGACGCCGGCCATCCGCTCTATCACCGATCCGGCAAACCAGTCCGCCAGCACCAGCTTCAGCGCATAGAGCAGCGCCACCATCACACCACCGGCGGCGAACTGGCGCGCGATCCGGCTCCAAAGCCAGCCCTCGATCCTGAAATGGCGGCGGCGGGCGAGGATGACGTAGAGCATGATCGCGTTCAGCCAGGAACAGGCGGCGATCGCGATCGCCAGCCCGTAGATGCCGAGCGGCGGGATCAGCGCGAAGTTGAGGATCACGTTGGCGACGAGCACGACGACCGCGGTCTTGACCGGAGTGGCGGTATCCTCGCGCGCATAGAAGCCGGGTGTGATGACCTTAACCAGCACATAGGCAGGGAGGCCGGAGACGATGATCGCCAGCGTGTTGCCGGTGACGAAGGCATCCTGCGCGGTGAACTTGCCGCCCTGGAAGAGCGCCGCCACCAGCGGCCCCGCGACCACGCCCAGCGCCAGTGCGGCGGGCAGGCACAGCAGCATCGCCAGCTCGACCGCCTGGCCCTGCACCTTCGCCGCCTCGTGCGGTTCGCCCTTGGCGATGAAGCGGCTGATCTGCGGAAGGATCGCGGTGCCGAGCGCGGTGCCGATCACCGACAGCGGCAGCTGATTGAGCCGATCCGAATAGTTGAGGTAGCTCATCGAGCCTTCGGGCAGGCGGGTGGCGAAGAACGTGTCGATCAGCTGGCTGATCTGATAGACGCCCGCACCCAGCGTGGCGGGGATCACCACGACGAAGAACTGCCTGACCGATGGCGTGATCCGCGGCCGCCGCAGCCGCAGCGAGATGGCCGCGCGCCGCGCACTATGCCAAAGCATCGCCAGCTGGAGCACGCCGCCCGCGGTGACGCCCCACGCCAGCGCCGTCGCCGAGACGACGCCGCCTTGCGGATACAGGATGAGCGCGAGCAGCATCGCGACGTTGAGCAGCGCGGGCGCAAAAGCGGCGGCGGCGAATTTCGTCAGCGAATTGAGGATGCCGGAGAACAGCGAGACGAGGCTGATCAACAGCAGATAAGGAAAGGTGATCCGGGTCAGGAACACCGTCAGTTCGAACTTGGCGCCGGTGTAACCCGAGGCGATCGCCGCCACGAACAGCGGCATCGCCAATTCGAACAGCAGCGTGAACAGGAACAGGGTGGGCAGGAAGACGGCCAACACGTCTTCCGAGAAGCGCTTGGCTTCCTCGATCCCGCCAGGACCGTGGAAGCGCTGCGAGAAGAGCGGCACGAAACCGGCGGAAAAGGCCCCTTCGCCGAACAGGCGGCGGAAGGTGTTTGGCAGCCGGAAGGCGACCAGGAAGGCATCGGCCGCGCCCGACGCCCCCATGATCCGCGACATCATCATCTCGCGCGCGAAGCCGAACACGCGGCTCACCATCGTGAGACCGCCGATCGTGCCGACCGCCTTGAGCATGTTCATCGACTGCTGTCCCGCCTGCGCCGCCGGTGGCGCGTGCCGATCAGGCCTGGCCGATCTGCTGGCCTTCGCCGGACTGCGCCTGCGCCTGGGCAATGTACATCGCGGCGAAATCGATCGGCTCGAGCATCAGCGGCGGATAGTTTCCGTCGCGCGTGACATCGGCGATGATCCGGCGCGCGAACGGGAACAGGATGCGCGGCGCTTCCGCCAGCAGGAATGGCTGCATCGCTTCCTCGGGCACGTTACGCAGGCCGAAGAGGCCAGCGTAGACGAGCTCAACCACGAACGCGACCTTGTCCTCGACCTCGGCGCGCGCCTCGATCTTCAGCGAGACCTCGTACACATCCTCGGCGACCTGGTTCGATCCGATGTTGAACTGGACGTCGATCTTCGGCTGGGTCTGCCACTGGAAGGCGTGCGGCGCGTGCGGATTCTCGAATGAGAGATCCTTCACATATTGCGTGATCACGCCGACCTGCGGCGCGGTATCCGCACCATTGGCCAGCGGTTCGCCGAATTCGGGCGCGCTTTCATTCTCAGCCATCGTCGAAGAACCTCGTTATCGGGAAAGCGGCGCGCTAGCAGGGGGCGGGGAGCGGGGCAAGGCGAACGCCGCCGCTGCGGCCGCCCGGAAAGGCTGATCAGCGCTTCGGCTTGATGAACTTCAGCGTCATCCGGTCACTCTCGCCGATCGCGCGGTATTTGGCTGCGTCGACATCCTTCAGGCGCATTACCGGCGGCAGCGTCCATACGCCTTCGGGGTGATCGGCCGTGTCCTTCGGATTGGCGTTCACCTCGCTCTCGCCGGCCAGCTTGAAGCCGGCGTCGGTGGCGAGCCTGACTACCGTCGATCGCTTCAGATAACCCGACTTCTGCTCCTCGGCCGAATTGCGGGCTTCGGGCAGGCGATGCTCGACCACGCCCAGCGTGCCGCCGGGCTTGAGCATCGCATAGAACGCCTTGAAGGCATTGGGCGCGGTGGCGCGATCGCCGCCCATCGTCAGGTTATGGACGTTGCGGAACGTCAGCACGACATCTGCCGAGCCCGGCGCCACTGTGGTGGTGCCAGTCGCGGTATCAAGCGTCGCGACAGTCGCCGGGCCGAACCACGCCTGCTTGTCGGCGATCAGCTTGTTGGCCAACTCGGCGCTGCGCGGACTGACGAGAGCGACATATCGGCCCTTCGCGGATGCCAGCGGCGCCAGGATCTCGGTGTACCAGCCGCCGCCTGGGATGAATTCGACGATTGTCTGGTTGGGCTTCACGCCGAAGAAGGTCAGCGTCTCGACCGGGTGGCGATATTGATCGCGGGCGCGGTTCGCCTCGCTACGGCGGCTGTCGGCAACCGCGGCCTTGATGGTGGCGGGCGCTGGCTGGGCGATGGTGGGGGCAGTGGCGCTCAGCGCGACCAGGGCGGAAATCAGGGCTTTGTTCACGCACGCTCTCCGATGCATAATCTTGGCCGGACCTTGGACAGGGTGCGTGACGGATGCAAGCAGGGCTGTGGGGCGTGGCGGCGGGATCGGCGGCAGTGGTCTTGGTCGCCGCGGTGGGCGAGCGTCGACGCACGAAGCGACGCGATCTCGACCGGGTTGGTTGGGTCCCGTGGACCGAGATCCTGCTGGCGGCGCTGTTCGCGGGTCTGATCGCCGCTGCGCTGGCTTTGAAAAGCTAGCGTTTTCAACGCCTCTGCAGGATCGTCTCGCGGCAGGCGGGGCGGTCCTCCGGCCGCGCGATGGCGGCGCCGACGGGCCGGATCGGCGACGGCAGCCGGGCAAGGGGCGCGACATAGGTCGGCGCGCCGCCAGGGACGACGGCCAGATAGCTGCACGGGCGGATCGGATTGACGGGCAGCCTGATCGCGCGTGCGATCTCCAGCGCGGGTGTGACGGCGCCGATCATGAGCGCGATCGCCACGACTGTGGCCCACAACCGGTTATTGCTGGAAGTTTTCGATCGGATGAGTAGATCGGCGGTCTGCACGGCCAGGATCGCCAGCGGAGCGATGCTAAGTCGCATGACGAGGTTGATGTCCCCGGATCTCGACGCGAGCGGAAGCAGAAGCAGCGTCGCGCCGGTGATTGCCAGCGTGGCGCCACCGAAGCGCATAGTCTCTCGCGTGCGAGCGATGGCGAGCAGGTAGGGCACAACCTCGATCGACACGAACAGCAGATGTTCGGGCCAGCGCATCGGCCGCTCGCCCCCGCCCACGGCGCCGCCGCTGCCTGTCGCCAGATACAGCAAGGACGGGATCGCGACTGCCAGCGCCGCAAGTGCGGGCAGCAGATCAGCGGGGCGCAGGCCTCGGTCGAGCAGCCGAGCCATGCCTGCATGGGCCAGGAACGGCATCGCACCTGCAAGGGCGAGCGGCGACCACAGCGCAAGCAGGGGCATCGGCACGAGCAGCACCGGCAGGCCGATCCGACCGGCACGCCAGAGCAGATAGAGCAAGGCTGCGGTCCAACCAGCGATCGCGTGCTGGGGAACCCAGAAGAGCAGGGTCAGCATCGACGAATATTGCTGGCTGCTCCACCATTCGATGTGGTCGGAGACCGGCTGGGCCATCAGCAGCTTGCCCAACGCATCCAAGCCCGAGAACGCGACGAGCAACGAGATCGCGATGCGGCGCTCGCGGCTGCCCTCGAACAACGCCGCGCCGAGCGCGAACAGGCTACCGAGCAGCACGCTGTTGCAGGCGAGAAGCGCGACCTGGGCCGTGCCGACACCGCTGGCCTTGCCGATTAGCGCAGGCAGTAGATACATGGCGGACGGCAGCCGCAGGATGAGCCGATCTGCTCCGGCGTAGGCGAACGGCCACGGGTAGACCACGAGATCGCGCAGCACGGCATCGCGGACCTGCCAATCGAGATTGGCGTGGAAGATCCGCCCCTCGCCGCCGAGCAGGCAGAGGCCGGTCGCGATCGCCAGGCACGCTATGGCCGTGTGGGCAGGTATCGCGCCGGAGAAACCGCGGGCGAATAAAACGCCCAGCACAGCGATGGCTATCGCGGACAGCCCGAGCACCGGCGCCGAGAAGCCGAGGAAGCTACCGAGCAGCAGGTGCGGCAACGCCAGCAGCCCGAAAGCCGTGCCTGCGACCGCTCGCATGGATATCGCGAGCGGGGCGGCGGCGGCGCGGGGGAGGGCGACGCTTGTCATGTCATCGAGCGGGTCGCCCCGCCTCCATCAGAGGCAGGCTTCCAGATAGGGCTGGTCGAAGCCGAACTGCTTTGCCTTGTCCAACGTGTAGGGGCGCAGGCCCATCGCGCGATACTCGCCCTTGATCTTTCCGTCGGCATCTTCGTCGATATATTCGAACTTGAAGAGCTCCTGGGTGACGATCACCGGACCCTCCATGCCGATCACCTCGGTGATGTTGGTCACGCGGCGAGATCCGTCGCGCAGGCGCTTCACCTGGATGATCAGATCGACCGAGTCGGCGATCTGGCGGCTGATCGCTTCCTTCGGCACCTTGATGTCGGACATCATCACCATGTTCTCCATACGCGCCAGCGCCTCGCGCGGGCTGTTGGAGTGGAGCGTACACATCGAGCCATCGTGACCCGTGTTCATGGCGGCGAGCATGTCGAAACACTCGCTGCCGCGGATTTCGCCCAGGATGATGCGATCCGGGCGCATACGCAGCGCGTTGACCACGAGGTCGCGGATGGTGACCGCGCCATGCCCTTCCAGGTTCGGCGGGCGGGTTTCCAGCGGCAGCCAGTGCGGCTGCTGCAGGCGAAGTTCGGCCGCGTCCTCGATGGTGATCACGCGCTCGCCGGGGTCGATCATCTTCGACAGCGCGTTCAGCATCGTCGTCTTGCCGGAGCCGGTGCCGCCCGAAATGACGATGTTGAACCGGCTGGCCCCCGCGATCTTCAGCGCTGTCGCCATCTTCGGGCTCATCGATCCGAAGCCCGCCATGATGTCGAGCGTGATCGGCTTGGCGGAGAATTTACGAATTGAGATCGCGGTGCCGCGCAGCGACAGCGGCGGCACGATCACGTTGACGCGGGATCCGTCGGCCAGGCGGGCGTCGGCCAGCGGTGTCGTCTGGTCGACGCGGCGGCCGACCTTGGACACGATCCGCTGCGCGATCTGGAACAGATGCTCCTCGTCGCGGAACGCGATGTTCGCGATTTCCAGCTTGCCCTTCTTTTCGATGTAGGTCTGGTCCGGGCCGTTCACCATGATGTCGGTGATCAGCGGATCGGACAGAAGTTCCTCCAACGGCCCGAGCCCGAGCAACTCATCGACCAGCACCTTTTCCAGCGCGAATTGCTCGCGGCGGTTCAGCGTGATCTTCAGCTCTGCCAGAACCTCGCCGATGATCGGGCGGAATTCCTCCGCCAGCTCGTCCTTGGTCAGCGTGGCCGCGGCCTCGGGATCGACCCGCTCCAGCAGGCGGGGAAGCACCTGTTCCTTGATCTTGTGGACCGACGCCTCGAAACCCTCGACCACCGATTTGCCGGCTTCACCCGAGGCATCCTGACGCTCGGTGAGCCGCGACATCGCATCCTGGTGTGCAGCGGGCATCCCCATGCCGCCGGGCAGCTCGACCGTTTCGATCGGCGGGAATTGCGTGCCGCCGTCGGCCGGCTTGCCGCCGCCCTGCATGGGCCGCGCCACCCCGAACGCCGGTCGCTGGCCGCCACCTGTTCCGCTGCGCTTGCCGAATGCACTCATGGTCAGCCAAACCCCACACAACACTTGTTCGCAGCGCAGGGTTAACCGCCAGACTTTGACAATTTCCTAACCAAGCCCGGAAAGCGAAAGGCCACCGTCCTGAAAACGATGGCCTTTCACCAGCTTTCAGCAAATGCCGGAAAGTCAGGCGATCTCGCGGGCTTCCTCGGCCAGCACGGTCAATCCCTTGTCGTTCACTTCCGCGAACCCGCCTTCGACATGGATGCGGGCGGAAACCGTGCTGGGGCCAGACAGGATCTGCAGTTCACCCGATCGGACGACCGACATGAACGGCGCATGGCCCTCGAGCACGCCGAAATCGCCTTCGGTGCCGGGCACGACCACCATGTAGACGTCCTCCGAGCGGACGAGCTTTTCCGGAGTCACGAGTTCGAAGTGCAGGGGCATCGATATCAGTCCTCAATCCCCTCCCCGAAGGGGGGGGTGATCAAATAGCTCAGGCGGCTTCGGCCAGCTTCTTGGCCTTCTCGACCGCCTCGTCGATGCCGCCGACCATGTAGAAGGCGGCTTCGGGCAGATGGTCATACTCGCCTTCGACCACCGCCTTGAAGCTCTTCACCGTCTCCTCGATCTGCACGAACTTGCCCGAGATGCCGGTGAAGACTTCGGCGACGTGGAACGGCTGGCTGAGGAAGCGCTGGATCTTGCGGGCGCGGCTGACGGTGAGCTTATCCTCTTCGGACAGCTCGTCCATGCCCAGGATCGCGATGATGTCCTGCAGCGACTTGTACTTTTGCAGCGTCTCCTGGACGCGGCGGGCGGTGTCGTAATGCTCCTGGCCGACGACGGCCGGGGTCAGCACGCGGCTCGTCGAATCCAGCGGATCGACCGCCGGATAGATGCCGAGCTCGGAGATGGCGCGGCTGAGCACGGTGGTAGCGTCCAAGTGGGCGAAGGAGGTGGCCGGCGCCGGATCGGTCAAGTCGTCCGCGGGCACGTAGATCGCCTGCACCGAGGTGATCGAACCCTTGTTGGTCGAAGTGATCCGCTCCTGCAGCGCGCCCATGTCCGTCGACAGCGTCGGCTGATAGCCCACCGCCGAGGGGATGCGGCCCAGCAGCGCCGACACTTCCGAACCCGCCTGGGTGAAGCGGAAGATGTTATCGACGAAGAACAGCACGTCCTGGCCTTCCTGGTCGCGGAAATATTCCGCGATCGCTAGACCCGACAGCGCGACGCGGGCGCGGGCGCCCGGCGGCTCGTTCATCTGGCCGAACACCAGCGCCACCTTCGAGCCTTCCGGCGTCGGGTTGCCGTCGGCATCCTTGGCGATGACGCCGGCATCCAGGAACTCGTGATAGAGATCGTTGCCCTCGCGGGTGCGCTCACCGACGCCAGCGAATACCGAGGTGCCGCCATGGCCCTTGGCGATGTTGTTGATCAGTTCCTGAATCAGCACGGTCTTGCCGACGCCGGCGCCGCCGAACAGGCCGATCTTGCCGCCCTTGGCATAAGGCGCCAGCAGATCGATCACCTTGATGCCCGTCACAAGGATCGAGGTGTCGGTCGATTGGTCGACGAACAGCGGGGCAGGGGCGTGGATCGGGCCGGTGGTCGCAGCATTGACCGGGCCGCGCTCGTCGATCGGCTCGCCGATCACGTTCAGGATGCGGCCGAGCGTCATCGGTCCGACGGGCACCCGGATCTGGCTGCCGGTATCGGTTACGGCCTGGCCGCGGGTCAGGCCTTCGGTCGAGTCCATCGCGATCGTGCGAACGGTGTTCTCACCCAGATGCTGGGCGACTTCGAGCACCAGGCGGGTGTCGCCATTGCGGGTCTCGAGCGCGTTCAGGATCGCCGGCAGCTGATCCTCGAAGGTCACGTCGACGACCGCGCCGATGACCTGGCTGATCTGGCCGACATTGTTGGTGGTCTGCAGGGGGGCGGTTGCCATCGTCTGGTTCCTTGTCTCTGGCTTACAGCGCCTCGGCGCCGGCGATGATCTCGACGAGTTCGGTCGTGATCGCAGCCTGGCGCTGGCGGTTATACTGGATGGTCAGCTTGTTGATCATGTCGCCCGCGTTGCGGGTGGCGTTGTCCATCGCGGTCATCCGGCTGCCCTGTTCGGACGCCGCATTCTCCAGCATCGCGCGGAAAAGCTGGACGGCCACGTTGCGCGGCAGCAGTTCGGCGAGGATCGATTCCTCGTCGGGCTCATATTCGACCGCGGCCGCGGCGACATCGGACTTGCCGGTCTCGACCGCCTTCGGGATCGCGACGGGGATGATCTGCTGCGCGGTGGGAATCTGCACCAGTGCCGACTGGAACTTGGCGTAGAACAGCTCGGCCACGTCATACTCGCCCGCCTCGAACCGCGCGGTCAGGTCACGGGCGACCTCGAGCGCATCGGTGAAGGCGACGTTCTTGATGTGGGTCTGATCGACCTGGTGGACGATCTTGCCCGGGAACAGCCGCTGGAGGACGGCGCGGCCCTTCTTGCCGATCAGGTAGAACTTCACGTCCTTGCCTTGTGCGATCAGCTCGTCCGCCCGCTTGCGCGCGGCCCGCACGATATTGGTGTTGAACGCGCCGGCCAAGCCGCGCTCCGAGGTGGCGACGACCAGCAGGTGGCGCTGGTCCGATCCGGTGCCGGCCAGCAGCCGCGGGCTTTCCGGCCCGACCACGATGTTCGCGGCCAGCCGCGCCATCACGTCGTTCAGCCGCTGGGAATAGGGGCGTCCGGCCTCCGCCGCCATCTGCGCGCGGCGCAGCTTGGCGGCAGCCACCATCTTCATGGCCTTGGTGATCTTCTGGGTCGATTTGACCGAGTTGATCCGCGTCTTGAGGGCTTTGAGGCTGGCCATCTTCCGTGCGTCTTCTTCTCTACCCGTCGCTCCTGCGGAGGCAGGAGCCTATGTCTCGATCGGCGAACGATGTCCCTCGCGGAGAGCGACATGGGCCCCTGCCTGCGCAGGGGCGACGGCTTCTACTTACGCGAAGGTCTTGCCGAACGCGGCGAGCGCGTCCTTCAGCTTGGCCTTCGTGTCGTCGCCCAGATCCTTGGTGTCGCGGATCGACGCCAGGATATCGGCGTGGTGCGAGCGGAAGTGCGACAGCAGCGCGGCCTCGTAGCGCACCACGTCCGCGGTCGGCACGCTATCGATATAGCCGTTGGTGCCGGCAAAGATCGACACCACCTGCTCCTCGAACGGCAGCGGCGAATACTGTGCCTGCTTGAGCAGCTCCGTCAGCCGAGCGCCGCGGTTCAGCAGCTTCTGCGTGGAGGCGTCGAGATCCGAGCCGAACTGCGCGAACGCGGCCATCTCGCGATACTGCGCCAGCTCCAGCTTGATCGAGCCGGCAACCTTCTTCATCGCCTTGGTCTGCGCGGCGGAGCCCACGCGGCTGACCGACAGGCCGACGTTGATCGCGGGGCGGACGCCCGCATTGAACAGGTCGGTCTCGAGGAAGATCTGGCCATCGGTGATCGAGATCACGTTGGTCGGGATGTAGGCCGACACGTCGCCCGCCTGCGTCTCGATGATCGGCAGCGCAGTCAGCGATCCGTTGCCGTTGGCGTCGTTCATCTTCGCCGCGCGCTCAAGCAGGCGCGAGTGGAGATAGAACACGTCGCCCGGATAGGCTTCGCGGCCCGGCGGACGGCGCAGCAGAAGCGACATCTGGCGATAGGCGACCGCCTGCTTCGACAGATCGTCATACACGATCACGGCGTGCATGCCGTTGTCGCGGAAATATTCGCCCATCGCGCAACCGGTGTAGGGCGCCAGGAACTGCAGCGGGGCAGGGTCGGAAGCAGTGGCGGCGACGACGATGGAATATTCCATCGCGCCATTCTCTTCGAGCGCGCGCACGATCTGCGCGACGGTCGAGCGCTTCTGGCCGACCGCGACATAGATGCAGTAGAGCTTCTTGCTCTCGTCATCGCCCTGGTTAGTGGCCTTCTGGTTGATGAAGGTATCGATCGCGACGGCGGTCTTGCCGGTCTGGCGATCGCCGATGATCAGCTCGCGCTGGCCGCGGCCCACGGGCACCAGCGCGTCGAGCGCCTTGAGGCCGGTCTGCACCGGCTCGTGCACCGACTTGCGCGGGATGATGCCCGGGGCCTTCACTTCGACGCGGCTGCGCTGGTCGGACGCGATCGGGCCCTTGCCGTCGATCGGATTGCCGAGGCCATCGACCACGCGGCCGAGCAGGCCCTTGCCGACCGGCACGTCCACGATGGTGCCAGTGCGCTTGACGGTATCGCCTTCCTTGATCTCCGAATCGGTGCCGAAGATCACGACACCGACATTGTCGGCCTCGAGGTTCAGGGCCATGCCCTTGATGCCGTTGGCGAACTCGACCATCTCGCCGGCCTGGACCTTGTCCAGCCCGTGGATGCGGGCGATGCCGTCACCGACTGACAGCACCTGACCGACCTCGGAGACTTCCGCCTCGGTGCCGAAGTTGGCGATCTGGTCGCGGATGACCTTCGAGATTTCTGCGGCGCGGATTTCCATGTTCAGCCTTTCATCGCGTGCGCGAGGGTGTTCAACTTGGTGCGAATGGAGCCGTCGATCTGGCGGCTGCCGAGCTTGACGATCAGGCCGCCCAGAATGGCGGGATCGACGCTGAGATCGACGGTGACGTCCTTGCCGGTCTCGGCCTTCAGCTTGGCCTTGAGCGCGGCGATCTGATCGTCGGTCAGCGGATGGGCGGAAACGACTTCGGCGGTGGTCTCACCGCGGTGGCGGGCGGCCAGCTGCGTGTAATCGCGGATCACGGCGGACAACGTGCCGAGCCGCCGGTTCTGCGCGAGCACGCCGAGGAACTTGGTGGTGAGCGGATCGAGCCCCAGGACCGGCGCGATGCCGGTGACGATCCGGCCGGCCTCGGCGCGGCCGACCTGCGGCGATCCGATCACGTTGCGCAGATCGGCGGATTCCTTGAGCGCCGCCTTCAACGTCGCCAGGCTGGCCGATACGGTCTCGATCGCCTTGTCGTCCCGCGCCAGCCCGAAAAGCGCCAGCGCATAGCGCCCGCTGAGGCTAGCCTGAATACCGCCGGAAGTCTCCACGCGCGTCGAATCCCCCAAATGGATTTCGTCCCATGCGAAAAGGGGGCCGCCGATCAGCGCCCCCGCCTGGGTCGCCGGCCGGTTAGCAGGGGTGCCCCCGCGATGCAAGGCGGCTGGACTTTGATCGCAAGCCGCGGGATGCGATGGCGTCCGCAACGGTCCAGACAGGGCCCATGACCAAGATCGACAACCTTGAAATGCCGACCACCGACGCGGCCTGGGCAGCCGTATTGCGCCGCGACCGCGCCTTTGACGGCCGCTTCGTGACGGGCGTACTGACGACCGGCATCTATTGCCGCCCGTCCTGCGCGGCGCGTCACCCGGACCGCCGCAACGTCCGTTTCTTCGCGGATGGCGCGGACGCGCGGGCGGCTGGGTTGCGCGCCTGTCTGCGCTGCCGACCGGACGAGGTGCCGCGCGATGCCGCCGCGATCGCCACCGCGACTGCCTTCATCGAATCTGCCGAGGAACGGCCCGCGCTGGCGGAGATCGCAGCGGTTGCCGGCTATGCGCCGCATCATTTCCACCGCCTGTTCAGCACCGCCATGGGCATGACCCCCGCCGCCTATGCGCGCGCGGTCCGCGCCCGGCGCGCGGAGCGGGCCTTGCAGGGAGACGGAACCGTGACCGACGCGATCTACGAGGCTGGTTATGCCGCCCCCAGCCGCTTCTATGCCGATGCCGACGATCGGCTCGGGATGACCCCTTCCGTCTGGCGGGATGGCGGGCGCGGCGTGGAGATCCGCTGGGCGATCGCGGATACCGTGCTCGGGCGGATGCTGGTGGCGGCGACCGCGCGGGGCATCTGCCGCCTGTCGTTTGACGAGGACGAGAGCGTGCTGGCTGCTCGCTTTCCGAACGCGACGATCCGGCCGGGCGGCGCCGTGCTTGACGATCTGATCACGCGCGCGATCGCGGCCGTGGCGGAGCCGGCGCGTGCACATGATCTGCCGATCGACGTACGCGGCACTGCGTTCCAGGAAGCGGTATGGCGGGAACTGTCGAGGATCCCACCTGGCGAGACGCTGAGCTACGCCGCGCTGGCAGCGCGGGCCGGCAAGCCGGGCGCGGCGCGCGCAGCGGGATCGGCCTGCGGCGCGAACCCGGTCGCGGTGCTGATCCCCTGTCACCGTGCGCAGCGTGGCGACGGCAGCCTCGGTGGCTATGCCTATGGCCTGGCCATGAAGACCGACCTGCTGAAGCGCGAGGCGAATGGCTGACAGCGACGGGCGGGCGCGATATGTCCCCCGCCCATGATCGCGATCCGCCCCGCCGTTCCGGCCGATATCCCCGCCCTCCACGCGCTGATCGAACGCGGCTATCGCGGCGACAGCGCGAAGATCGGCTGGACACATGAGGCGGATCTCCTGTCGGGGCATCGCACCGATGCGGTGGAACTGGCCGGGCTGGTGAGCGGCGCGCGATCGATGATCCTGCTCAGCTTCGACGGGGGCACGCTGGTCGGCTGCGTGCAGCTTATGCTGGTGGCACCCGGCACTGCCTATCTCGGCATGCTGACGGTGGATCCGGTGCGGCAGGCGGCGGGGCTTGGCCGGCAGCTGATCGCGGCGGCCGAGGCGGAAGCGGTGCGCCGGTTCGGGGCGTCGCGCATCGAGATGACGGTGATCTCGCGCCGCAGCGAGCTGCTGGCCTATTATGAGCGCCGTGGCTATGCGCGCACCGGCGAGATCCGGCCGTTTCCGGTGAAGGTGGATCCACCGCTAGACATGGTCGTGATGGCGCGGCCGCTGACGGGGCAAGACGCGCAATGACGATGGTGGAGGGCGGTTGCCACTGCGGCCTGGTGCGGTTCGAGGCATCGCTGCCGGAAGGCCCGGTCGAGGTGCTGGACTGCGACTGCTCGATCTGCCGGATGACGCGCTACCTGCACCTGATCGTGCCGGAGCCGAAGTTCCGGCTTATCGAAGGCAAACGCGACACCACCACCTATCGGTTCGGAACGGGCAAGGCGCGCCACATCTTCTGCAGCCAGTGCGGCATCAAGAGCTTCTACAAGCCGCGATCGCATCCGGACGGGATCAGCATCAATCTGAACTGCCTCGACGAGGGGCATGGGCTGGACGTGCGCGTAGTGCCCTTCGCCGGCCATGGCGATTGAGCCGACGGTGCACCTGAGCCACGATCCGTCCGCACCGATGGCGTCCGAGATCGCGTTCGACGATTTCCTTGCGGTCGACATCCGCGTCGGGACGATCGTCGCGGTCGATCCGTTCCCGGAGGCGCGCAAGCCATCGTGGAAGCTGACGATCGATTTCGGGCCGGTGATCGGGCGCAAGCGATCGAGCGCGCAGATTGTGGCGCTCTACAACGCCGAAGCGCTGGTCGGGCGGCAGGTGGCGGCGGTCGTCAACTTTCCGCCCCGCCAGATCGGGCGCTTCATGTCCGAGGTACTGACGCTGGGCTTTCCAAACGAGGACGGGGCCGTGGTGCTGATGACGCCGGACCGCGCCGTGCCGAACGGCGGCCGCCTGTTCTAGCGGCACGGGCCGGGCCGGGATCCGCTTGCCCGCCACACCGACACGCGCCTAGATCGCGGCAAACAGGAACAGGGGGGCGTGGATGGCGGGCGTGGATGGGAAGCGTGATCGGCTGGTGATCCTGGCATCGTCGCTGGGCACCGTGTTCGAATGGTACGACTTCTTCATCTACGGCACGCTCGCTGCGATCATCGCGCAGCAGTTCTTCCCGGCGGTCGATCCAACCGCGGGCTTCCTGCTGGTGCTGGCGACGTTCGGAGCGGGCTTCGGGGTGCGGCCGCTGGGCGCGATCCTGTTCGGCTATCTGGGGGATCGGCTCGGGCGCAAATATACGTTCCTGGTGACCGTGACGCTGATGGGCGTCGCCACCGCCGCGGTCGGCGTGCTGCCGACCTATGCGCAGGCGGGCATCGCGGCGCCGATCTTGCTGGTGATCTGTCGGCTGGCGCAGGGGCTGGCGCTGGGCGGAGAATATGGCGGCGCCGCCGTCTATGTCGCCGAGCATGCGCCTGCGAACCGGCGCGGCTTCTATACCAGCTTCATCCAGGCCAGCGTGATCGGCGGTTTCCTGCTGAGCCTGGCGGTGGTGCTGGCATCGACCACGATCGTCGATCAGGCGGCGTGGACCGAATGGGGCTGGCGGATCCCATTCCTGTTCTCGATCCTGCTGCTGGCGGTCTCGCTCTGGATCCGGCTCAAGCTGAAGGAGAGCCCGGTCTTCCAGGCGATGAAGGCCGGCGGCGAGGTGGCGGCGCACCCGTTGCGCGAAAGCTTCGCCAGCTGGCCGCGGATCCGCATGATGCTGGTCGCGCTGTTCGGCATCGCCGCCGGGCTGACGGTGATCTGGTACACCGCGCAGTTCCAGGCGCTCTACTTCCTCCAGAACACGGCTCGCATAGAGGATACCGCGGCCCGGCTCATCGTGGGTATCGGGGCGGTCTTCAGCCTGTTCTGGTTCATCCTGTTCGGCTGGCTGTCCGATCGAATCGGTCGCAAGAAGCCGATCGTGATCGGCTACGCGCTGACCATCGCGCTGATGTTTCCGCTGTTCCACTGGATGGCGGGCGCCGCCAATCCGGAACTGGCCCGCGCGATGGCGACCAATCCCGTCGTCGTTTCTGGCAGCGACTGTTCCTATGATCCGTTCGCAACCAAGGGCCAGCCGACTGCCTGCGGCAAGCTGCTCGACATCCTCTCGAAGAAAGGCGTCGCCTACACCAAGCTGGTGACACCGGATGGCACGCCGCCGGCGATGCGGATCGGCGGCCGCCCGGTCAACACATCTTCCCCCGAGGCGGTCGATCGTGCGCTGGCCGAGGCGGGTTACAAGCTCGAGAAATCGGTGCCGCCGCTCGGCCGCTCGCTGGAAATCGTGCTGGCGATCGTCACGATCGGCTTCCTTTCGGGAATGACCTACGGCCCGGTCGCGGCGCTGCTGGTCGAACTGTTTCCGGCGCGTATCCGCTACACATCGATGTCGATCCCCTATCATATCGGGACCGGCTATTTCGGCGGGTTCCTGCCCTTCATCAGCCAATATATCGTGGCGCGTACGGGCGACCCCTTCTCGGGCATCTGGTACACGATCGGCGTGGTCGCGATGGCGCTGGTTGTGACGCTGATCTGGCTGCCCGAGACGGCCGGCAAAAAGCTGGAATGACGTCGCATCCGGTCGAGGGGTGACGGATCCCCGAGGCTCGGCTATCGGCGCGCCGGTGCCGCCAGAACCGCCCCTGCGCCTGATCCTGTCGAAAGACGCGCTCGTCGCCAACTGGCGCTGGCTAGCGGCACAGGGTGGGCGCGCGGCATGCGGCGCGGCAGTCAAGGCCGATGGCTATGGGCTGGGCGCAGGCGCGGTGGTCGATGCGCTGGCCGCCGCGGGCTGCCGCGATTTCTTCGTCGCGACCTGGTCCGAGGCGCTCGCACTCGGCCGGCTCGATGACGGTCTGTCGCTGTCGGTGCTGCACGGCATCCGCGATGCCGATCTCCCGGTCGCGAGCGATCACAAGGCGCGGCCGGTGCTGAATTCCCCCGCGATGATCGCGCGGTGGTGCGAGGCTGCGCCGGGCCGCCCGTGCGACGTGATGATCGACACCGGCATGAATCGCCTGGGCCTGACACCCGAGGAGGCCCGATCCCCGTTGACCGCACCGCTCGCCATCGAGACGCTGATGAGCCATCTCGCCTGCGCGGACGAGCCGGGCCACGCGATGAACGAGCAGCAGCTGTTCACGTTTCGCGGGCTGAAGGGGCAGGTGCCGGCGCGGCGCTACAGCCTGGCCAATTCGGCGGGCGTCTGCCTCGGCCGGCGCTATGCCTTCGATCTCACCCGGCCGGGGCTGGCGCTTTATGGCGGACAGCCCGTGCAGGGGCTGGACGATGCGATCCTACAGGTCGCGCGGGTGGAGGCGGCGCTCATCCAGATCCGCGAGATCGCGGCCGGCCAGACGGTTGGCTATGGTGCCACCTTCACCGCGCCGCGGCCGATGCGGATCGGTATCCTGAACATCGGCTATGCCGACGGCTATCTGCGTGCCTGGGCCGGGCACGGTATCGCGCGGCTGGACGGGGCGGCGTGCCCGCTGGTCGGGCGCGTCTCGATGGACCTGGTGGCGATCGACCTGACCGCGGCACCGCAGGGGCGCGAGGGTGACTGGCTGACGCTGGATTATGCGCTGCCAGCGGCGGCGGCGGCGACCGGCCTTTCGCAATATGAGTTGCTGACCGGGCTTGGCCCTCGCTATCAGCGGCGCTGGTCATGAGTATCGCGTCCCCCTCCGCCGCCGTCATCGGCCTCTTCGCCGCCATCGGCGGGCTCGCCGTACAGATGCTGGGCGCCGTCGGCCGGGTGACCCGCTTCGCGGCGACCACCGTCGGCCGCGCGCTCTTACCGCCTTACTATCCGGGCAAGCTGCTGGAGCAGATCGCGCAGATCGGCTGGTTCTCGCTCCCTGTGGTCGGGCTGACCGCGATCTTCACCGGCGCCGCGCTGGCGCAGCAGACCTTCACTGCCGGATCGCGCTTCAACGCGACTTCGACGGTACCGGCGATCGTGGTGATCGGCATCGTGCGCGAACTCGGCCCCGTGCTGGTCGGCCTGATGGTGGCGGGGCGCGTCTCCTCCGCGATGTCGGCCGAACTCGGTACGATGCGGGTGACCGAGCAGCTGGATGCGATGACGACGCTGCGCACCGATCCGTTCCGTTACCTGATCGCGCCGCGGCTGTTCGCGGCGGTGATCGCGCTGCCGCTGCTGGTGCTGATCGCCAATGCGATCGGCATCCTGGGCGGCTATCTGATCGCGGTCTACAAGCTGGGCTTCAATGCCGGCAACTATCTGAACGTGACCCGCCATTTCATCGAGGCGGACGATTTCGCGATGGCATTGATGAAGGCCGGCGTATTCGGTTTCTTCATCGCGTTGATGGGTTGCTATCATGGCTATCGGACCGAGGGCGGCGCGGCCGGCGTGGGCCGATCGACCACCAACGCAGTCGTCTCCACCTTCATCCTGATCCTGCTGTCGAACCTGCTGATCACCGTGGCGGCCTTCGGATGAGCGCGCCGGTGGCGGCGATGCCGAAGATCATTCTCGAAGATGTCGTAAAGGCCTTCGCAGGCCGCACGATCCTCGACGGCGTGAACCTCACGATCGAGCCGGGCGAATCGATGGCGATCATCGGGCAGTCAGGCAGCGGCAAATCGGTGACGCTGAAGTGCATCCTGGGCATCATCCGGCCCGACAGCGGGCGTATCCTCGTCGATGGTGAGGATGTGACGACGATGGGCCCGCGCGAGCTTGAGCGGCTGCGCGCCAAGTTCGGCATGCTGTTCCAGGGATCGGCCCTTTTCGATTCGCTGCCGGTGTGGCGCAACGTGACGTTCGGCATCACTCAGGGCCGATTGCGCGAACCGGCCAGGATGCGCCGTATCGCCGAGGAGAATCTGGCGCGGGTCGGGCTCGACGCGCGGATCCTGAACCTCAGGCCCAACGAGCTTTCCGGCGGCATGCAGAAGCGTGTGGCGTTGGCACGGGCGATCGCGCCGCGGCCCGAGATCATCTTCTTCGACGAGCCGACGACGGGTCTCGATCCGATCCGAGCCGACGTGATCAACGACCTGATCGTCGAACTGGTCGAAGGGCTGGGCGTGACGGCACTGACGATCACCCACGACATGGCCTCGGCCCGCAAGATCGCGCACCGCGTGGCGATGCTCTACCAAGGCAAGATCATCTGGCGCGGCCCGCGCGACCGGCTGTACGACAGTGGCAATCCCTATGTGGATCAGTTCGTGCAAGGACGGGCGGACGGCCCGATCCGCTGATCGGCCGTCGCGGATCGTTAACCGCTGGTGCCTATGCGGCACGGATGCGAAGGACCCGTCATGCTGCCGCGTGAACCATTGCCGATCAATCACAGCTGGCCGCTATTCGAGCGGGACGCACGGTTCGATCACGGCATGACGTTCGACCTGAAGGCGCTGGCGGAGGCACAGCTCGGGAGCGGTCCAGCTCATGTGCCGCCGGTCGGCCACTGGTCCTGCGACCTGCGGGATCAGTCGCTCAGCTGGACGGACGCCGTCTATGACATTTTCGGGCTACCGCGCGGCGCGCCGGTCAAACGCAGCGAAAGCGTCGCGCTTTATTCGGAACCGTCGCGTGCAGTGATGGAACGGCTGCGGGCCTATGCCATCCGCCACCGGCGCGGCTTCACGCTTGATGTCGCCCTGCGACCCGCCAGTGGCGGCACGCGCTGGATGCGGCTGATCGCAGCACCGGTCTGCGTCGGCCGAGAGGTGATCCGGCTCGAAGGAATCAAGCGCGCGCTGGACTGACGATCAGCGCTCGATGCAGAGCGCGATCCCCATGCCGCCGCCGATGCAGAGCGTGGCCAGCCCCTTCTTCGCATCGCGCCGGCCCATTTCGTAGAGCAGGGTCGTCAGCACGCGGGCGCCGGATGCACCGATCGGATGGCCGATCGCGATTGCGCCGCCATTCACATTCACCTTGTCGGCATCCCAGCCGAGCTCCTTGCCGACCGCCAGCGCCTGCGCCGCGAACGCCTCATTGGCTTCGATCAGGTCGAGATCGGCCAGCGTCCAGCCGGCCCTCTCCAGCGCCTTGCGGCTGGCGGGGGCGGGGCCAATCCCCATGATCGACGGATCGACGCCGCAAGTGGCCCAGGATGCGATCCGGCCCAGCACCGTGCTGCCGCGGCGGGCGGCTTCCTCCGCCGACATCAGCACGAGCGCGGCGGCTCCGTCGTTCAGTCCGGATGCGTTCGCGGCGGTCACCGTGCCGTCCTTGCGGAAAGCGGGGCGCAGCGCCTGCATCGCGTCGATCGTGGCGCCGGCGCGGATATATTCGTCCTGGTCGACGACGGTCTCACCCTTGCGGCCCTTGATCGTGACGGGCGCGATCTCGTCGGCGAAGCGGCCGGCGCTGCGGGCCGCCTCGGCCTTGTTCTGACTGGCGACCGCGAAGCGATCCTGCTCGTCGCGCGTGATCTGGTACTGCTCTGCCAGGTTCTCCGCGGTGATACCCATGTGATAGGCATTGAACGCATCGGTCAGCCCATCATGAACCATCGTATCCACCAGCGAGACCGGGCCCATCTTCTGCCCGGCGCGCAGCTGCTGGGCATGCGCCGCGAGCGACATGCTCTCCTGTCCGCCGGCGATCGCGACGCGGGCATCCCCGAGACGGATCGCCTGCGCGGCCAGCGCCACCGCGCGCAGCCCCGATCCGCAGACCTGGTTGACGCCATAGGCGGTCGCCTCCTTGGCGATGCCCGCATTGATCGCGGCCTGGCGGGCCGGGTTCTGGCCGTGGCCGGCGGTGAGCACCTGGCCCAGCACGACCTCGTCCACCTCATCGCCGCCAACCCCTGCCTGCGCCATGGCAGCCTCGATCGCGATCCGGCCGAGTTCCTGCGCCGGGGTCGCTGCGAACGCGCCGAGAAAGCTGCCCACCGGGGTACGCTTAGCGGCGGTGATCACGACATCGGTCATTGTTCTTCTCCGGTTGGGCTGGCCGTGGCCGGCTCTAGCAGCCGGCGTCGAGTCCCGAAAGCCACGCATCGAGAGGCGCCCAGACCCGCTCCGGCGCGCGCCCGCCGATGATCATGCCGACATGGCCGAGACCCAGCGTGATGCGATCACCGGCCCCATGCGCCGTTGCCGACGGCACGATCCGGTCTGTCGTCGATACGATATCGAGCAGGGGGCAGGGCAGGACGTGAGGGTCGATCCGATGACCGCCGACCCGCCAGCGGCCGGATCCGGGCTCGTCAGCGGCCATGAAGCGATCGACCAGATCGCGTCCCGCCGCCAGCGTGAGCGGAGGACCATCATTGGCCCAATCCTCCAGTCGCACGAAATCGGCCAGCGCCGGATCCAACGCATCGATCCCGGCCAGCCGCTCGAACTTGCCCACCGTGCGGGCGGGATCAAGGCGCCAGAACCCGGTCTGCAGCACCTCCATCGGCAGCAACCCCATCTGCTCTGCTGCCGGTTGCGCATGCGCGAACATGGCGCGCAGCCCTTCGCGGGCCGCGTCCGGGAAGCCGGCAAAGCGCCAAGGCGCTGCAAGCGTGGCAACACCCCGACACGCAAT
This sequence comes from Sphingomonas canaveralia, assembly GCF_047238125.1. Classification (NCBI taxonomy): domain Bacteria; kingdom Pseudomonadati; phylum Pseudomonadota; class Alphaproteobacteria; order Sphingomonadales; family Sphingomonadaceae; genus Sphingomonas; species Sphingomonas canaveralia. The sequence goes on along the minus strand of NZ_JBDFMH010000001.1, from coordinate 1,119,469 downwards.
GTTGGCAGCGGCTGCCAGCGCCATCGTGCCACCCAGGCAATAGCCTACCAGCGCCGGTCGCCGACCGAGCGCAGCCAGCAACGGCAGCAGCAAGGCCTCGACATGGCCAGCAATGTCGAGAGCGCGTTCCGCAGGCTCGGGCCCGCCCCAGTTCACGAGCAGGATGCGGTGCCCACGAGCGGACAGATGTCGCAACAGCGAATTCTCCACCGCCAGATCAAGCACGCGGGGCGGATTGATGAGCGAGGGCACGAATACGACCGGCGCGCCGGCGCCGCCATAATCGTGCAGCGCGGCGCGGCCATGTCGGGTGATGATCGGCGGCAGCGCGGGCGCCGCCGGGCGCGGTGCCTGCTGATAGACCCGTAAACCTGCGAGAATGCGCGCCATCCGGACCGGGTCTGCTGCGGTTTCGCTGCGCACCATCTCCAGAAACAGCGGCAGCGGACGTGGCTTGTGTTGCGGTGCGGAAAGATTCGGTGCTACAAGGATTTCCTCTAGCGTCGGAGGGGACGACATGGCGAAATCTGCGGGCGGATCGGGAACGGTCATCATCAAGAAATACGCCAACCGTCGCCTCTACAATACCGAAAGCTCGAGCTACATCACCCTCGACCATCTCGCCGCGATGACGCGCGAGGGCCGTGACTTCAAGGTCATCGACGCCAAGACCGAGGAGGACATCACCCACAATGTCCTGACCCAGATCATCATGGAGGAGGAAACCCGCGGCCAGACGATGCTCCCGGTCAGCTTCCTGCGCCAGCTGATCGCCATGTATGGCGATTCGATGCAATCGATGGTGCCGCAATATCTGGAAGCGTCGATGGATGCCTTCAAGCGCAACCAGGCGCAGTTCCGCACCGCGATGGAGGGCGCTTTTTCTGGCGGCCCCTTCGCCGAGATCGCCAAGCGGAACATGGAAATGTTTGAAGCGGCGACCAGCGCTTTCAAGCCGGGCACGAAGGGGTTTGGCGGTGCTGGACCGTCCGCGCCTGCGCCGGAAGCGGGGAGCCGTACCGATGAGGTGGCAGCCCTGAAGGCGCAACTCGCCGCGATGCAGGCGCAGCTCGACAAGCTGGCGAACTGAACCCGGCGCAGGATATTTGAACTCGGGGGAACGCGCGCCTATATCGCGGGTTGCTGTGGGTTGGAGGTCCGGTGGAAATCATCATCATCCTGGCGCTTGTGTTTTTCTTCGTCGGCCTGCGGCTCTACAGCGTGCTTGGCCGGAGGACGGGCCATGAGCAGCCGATCGCCAAGCCGGCGGAGGGCCGTGCTGCTGCATCGGCACCGGCGTTGCGCCCGGTGAATGATCAGGTCCAACAGTCCCCAATCACTTCGGCACAGGATGCTGCGATCGAGGCTTCCGCGCGCGACGGTCTACGCGCGATTGCCGCGGCCGATCCGAGCTTCGATTCCGCGACCTTCCTGGATGGCGCGCAGGCGGCTTATCGCATGATCCTGGAAGCTTATTGGCAGGGCGATACCGAGACGCTCGACCGTCTCGTCGATACCCAGGTCCGCGACGACTTTGCTGCCGCGATTGCCGTGCGCGCCGAGGCCGGCCACGTGATCGACAACCGTCTCGTCGCGATCGAGCGCGCCGTGATCGACAATGCGCGGCTCGACGGCCAGATGGCGCAGATCGTGGTGCGGTTCGATGCCGATATCGCGGCAGTGACGCGTGATGCAGACGGGAATGTGATCGCCGGATCGCTCTCCGACGCCGTTCCGACTCATGACGTGTGGACGTTCAGCCGGCATGTCCGTGCGGATGATCCCAACTGGGTGCTGATAGAAACCGACGAGGCCGCGTGAACCCGCGCGCCTGGGCGGCGCAGGTACCGCTCCTGATCATGCTCGCCGCGTGCGTTCCGGCAAGCCGCCCTGCAATCTCGCCGCCGCCCGCCTCACCGGCAGTGCCGACTGTCCCGCCTGCTGTGGTGCCAGCGACCGCCGAAGTATCTGGCGATGTAGACAACGCACGGGGTGCAGGCATCCGGCCCGGCCCGGCAATCGCGTCACTTGCCATTGACGATGCCGGCGCCCGCCGCGCCTTGGCAGCATTCCGGATTTCCTGTCCTGCGCTGCAGCGGCGGAACGATGCCAGCGGCCTGACGCGCGGGCCAGACTGGCAGCCGGCCTGCGCCGCTGCCTTGAGCTGGCCGGATAGCGATGCGCGCGGCTTCTTCGCGCGTCATTTCGAAACGGCGATCGTCGGCGACGGCCAGGGCTTCGCGACTGGCTATTACGAACCGGAGATCGAAGGATCGCGCGTCCGCGCGCCGGGCTATGACGTGCCGGTCTATGCGCGACCGGCCGACATCGTCGAAGTCGATCTCGGGCAGTTCAGCGAGGCGCTGAAGGGCAAGTCCGTCCGCGGGCGCGTATCCGCCAATCGGCTGATTCCTTATTATGAGCGGCGCGAGATCGTGGGCGGGGCGCTGGCCGGGCGCGGGCTCGAGCTCGCCTGGGCGCGCGATCCGATCGAGTTCTTCTTCCTTCAGGTACAGGGCTCCGGCCGGCTGCGTCTGCCCGACGGGCAGGTGATGCGGATCGGCTATGCTGGCCAGAACGGCCGGGACTATACCGGCATCGGCAAATGGATGAAGGACCAGGGCATGCTCCAGCCCGGCCAATCCTCGATGCAGGGCATCATGTTGGTCCTGCGCGCGCAGCCCGATGGTGGTGCGAGCGTTATGGACGTCAACAAGAGCTTCGTGTTCTTCAAGGAACTGACCGGGCCGGGGCCCCTCGGCGCGCTGGGGCTGCCGGTCACGCCGCGCGGCACGGTCGCGGCGGATCCGGCGTTCGTTCCGCTGGGCGCGCCGGTGTTCCTGGACCTGGATCGCGCGGAAGCGGACGGACTGTGGATTGCGCAGGATACGGGCGGGGCGATTAAGGGCGCCAATCGGTTCGATACATTCTGGGGGGCAGGCGCGGAGGCACGCACGATCGCGGGCGGCATGTCGGGCCGCGGGCAGGCCTATTTGCTGCTGCCGATCGGGTCGCTGGCAAGGCTGCAGGGGGCGGCGGATGGCGGGACGACGCCTCGACCTTGAGGAGCGCGCGCTCTGGCAGCGGGTGACGGCCGACGTGCGCCCGATCCGGCCCGTCAGCGTGCAGAAAGAGCCGATCGTGGCCACGCCGGCCAGTACGGCGAAGGCCAAGTCCGGGCGCTCCCCGACACCCGCGCCGTTGCCGGCCGCAGACATACGCCGGAAGGCGATTGCACCTGCTGCGGCCGCCGCCAATACGCTGGATGGCGGCTGGGATCGGCGGCTGCGGCGCGGCGCGATCATCCCCGATATCGCGATCGACCTACACGGCCACACGCTGGCGAGCGCGCATGCGGAGCTGGATGCGGGCATCGCGCAGGCGCTGGCGGATGAGGCCCGCGTATTGCTGCTGGTGACGGGCAAGCCGCCGCGTGGCGACGCCAAGGGTCGCGGTGCGATCCGCGCGGCCGTGCCGGACTGGTTGCATCACAGCCGCCACTCCCGCCATATCGCCGCGGTGCGCAACGCACACCCGCGTCATGGTGGGCAGGGCGCGCTCTACGTCATCCTGCGGCGGGCAGCGCGGCGCGAATGATCCGTTCATAGATGGCGGCCAAACGGTGGACGTCGTCGATCGCCACCGCCTCGTCCAGCTTGTGCATCGTGGCGTTGCACAAGCCGAACTCGACGACCGGGCAAAGTCGCGACAGGAAGCGCGCATCGGAAGTGCCGCCGCTGGTCGAAAGCGTGGCATCCACGCCAGTCTCCGCGCGGATGGCATTGGCCACGATCGACGACAGCAGGCCCGGCTCGGTCAGGAACGCCTCGCCCGAGATCCTGGCCACCAGCTTGGCCGCGGGCGCATGACGCCTTACGATCGTCTCGACCCGATCGACCAAATCCTGGCCGCGCTGTTCGTCGTTGAAGCGGATGTTGAGCCGGGCGGAGGCGTGCGCCGGGATGACGTTGGTCGCCGGATTGCCGACGGTGATGTCGGTGATCTCGAGGTTGGAAGACTGGAACCAGGCGTTGCCTGAGTCGAGTGGCATCGCCACCAGATCTGCCAGGATCTTCACGAGCCGCGGCGCTGGATTATCAGCCAGCTGCGGATAGGCGACATGGCCCTGCGTACCCGGCACGTCGATCCATAGATTGACCGATCCGCGACGGCCGATCTTCATGACGTCGCCCAGCCTCTTGTCCGATGTCGGCTCGCCGATCAGGCACAGGTCGGGGCGGATGCCGCGCTCGGCCATCCACTCCATGAGCGCGACAGTGCCGTGCGTCGCGGGTCCTTCCTCGTCACCAGTGATGATCAGGCTGAGTGTGCCGGCATGATCGACGCGCGCCGCGGCCGCCACGAATGCGGCGATCGCGCCTTTCATGTCGACCGCGCCGCGGCCGTGCAGCAGATCACCGCGGATCTCCGGTACGAACGGATCACTCGTCCAGCCGGCGCCCGGCGGCACCACATCGGTATGACCGGCAAAGGCGAAATGCGGGCCGCCGTGACCGCGCGTGGCGAACAGATTGGGCACGGGGCCATCGGGCGCGTGGCCTGATTCGAGCCGGGTGACTTCGAACCCGATGGCTTCCAGCGCCTCCGCGAGCACCGACTGCGCGCCATGGTCGGCAGGGGTGATGCTGGGGCAGGCAATGAGCGCGCGGGCAAGGGCGATCGGATCGGTTGTGATGGCCATGGCGCGCGCCTAGACCGGCATCACACGCTTGACCAGCCGGGAGCCTGCGATGCCGAAGGTCGATCTCGATCGGATCGAAGCGATTAGCCGCACAGGCTATCCGCCGCCGTTCGATCAAGCCGTCGCCGGGCGTCTGTATCGGCGGATGGCCGAACCCGCAGGCGTGACCGACTTCGGCGCGAACCATGTGACGCTCTCGCCCGGTGCCTGGTCCAGCCATCGGCACTGGCATGAGGGCGAGGACGAACTGGTCGTGATGCTGGCGGGAGAGGCGGTACTGATCGAGGAAGGCGCGCGTACGATCCTGCGCGCCGGCGATGTCGCCGCGTTTCCCAAGGATGTCGCCAACGGCCACCATCTGGTCAACGAAAGCGATACGCCGTGCGCCTTCATCGCCATCGGGCGCAACAGCGGCTGCGATTGCCACTATCCCGATATCGATCTGCGCGTGGATGGCCCGACCGACCGGTACACGCACCGCGATGGCACGCCCTATTGAGCGGGCGTCGCCTCGAACTTCTCGATCACCCAAGTCTCCTGGTTCGCGGCCTCGATCCATTCGATCATGAACGGATGGGTGAGGACCGCGTGCGCGTAATTGGCAGCGAACGCCGGGATCGGGATGCTGTAGGTCAGCATCCGGGTGACGACAGGCGCGAACATGATGTCCGCCGCGCCGAAATCGCCCAGCAGAAACTCGCCATCGCCGCCCCACCGCGCGCGCGCCTGTGCCCAGAGCGTGAGGATGCGGTGGACGTCGGCGATCACTTCCGGCTTGAGCGGCTGCGGCGCGAAGGTGCGCCGCACGTTCATCGAGTGCTCGCGGCGCAGCGCGGCGAAGCCGGAATGCATTTCCGCCGCCATCGAACGCGCCATCGCGCGCGCGGCCTCGTCCTCCGGCCAGAAGCGCTCGCGACCGGCCTTTTCGGCGCAATATTCCACGATTGCGAGGCTGTCCCAGACGACGACATCGCCATCCCACAGGATCGGCACCTTGCCGGCCGACGGCGAATACTCATCGCCCTCGCGACGCTTGTCCCAATCCTGGTCGTAGAGTGGAACGACCGTCTCCTCGAACGGAAGACCGGACTGCTTGAGCGCGAGCCAGCCGCGCAGCGACCAGCTGCTATACGCCTTGTTGCCGATGAAGAGCTTGAGCATGCCGGCGTTGTAGACGCTTAGCCGATCGCGTCCAGCACCGCGGCGCGCAGTTCGGGAATGCCGAGGCCGGTTTCGCTGGATGTGGTGATGAGATCGGGATGGGCCGCGACATGCTTGCGCGCCTCGGCCGCGGTGGCCGCCTGCGCGGCAGCGAGATCGGTCGCCTTCACCTTGTCGGCCTTGGTCAGCACCAGCCGGTACGAGACAGCGGCCTTGTCCAGCATCGCCATGACTTCACGATCGACATCCTTGATGCCGTGACGGCTGTCGATCAGCACCAGCGTGCGGCGCAGCGCCTGTCGGCCCCGCAGATAATCGTTCACCAGATGCTTCCACTGGCGGACCATGTCCTTGGGCGCCTTGGCGAAGCCGTATCCCGGCATGTCGACCAGGCGGAACACCAGCGGTTCGCCGACATCGAAGAAGTTCAGCTCCTGCGTCCGCCCTGGCGTGTTCGACGTGCGCGCAAGCCCGTTGCGGTTCGCCAGCGCGTTCAACAGCGAGGATTTGCCGACGTTCGATCGACCGGCGAACGCGATCTCCGGCGCGTGCGGATCGGGCAGGTGCTGCAGGCCCGGCGCCGACTTCAGGAACCCGATCGGCCCGGCAAACAGCTTGCGCGCCGCCTCAATCCGCTCCGCATCCGCGTCGTCGATCGGCGTGCCCGTCATTTGGCGGGGGCCTGCTTCAGCGACGGGTGGCGGCTGTAGAGCCACTTCTGCTGCGCGATCGTCAGGATGTTGCTCGTCACCCAGTAGAGCTGCAGGCCGGCCGCGAACGGCGCCATGATGAACATGAAGATCCACGGCATGATGGAGAAGATCTGCGCCTGCATTGGATCCATCGCCTGCGGGTTCAGCTTGAACTGGTAGTACATGGTGATGCCCAGCAGGATCGGAAGCACGCCGATCGCGATGAACTGCGGCGGGGTGAAGGCAAGCAGGCCGAACAGGTTGAGTGGGGTCAGCGGATCGGGTGCGGACAGATCCTTGATCCACAGCACGAACGGCTGGTGCCGCATCTCGATCGTCAGCAGCAGCACCTTGTAAAGCGCGTAGAAGATCGGGATCTGGATCAGGATCGGCAGGCAGCCCGCGAGCGGATTGACCTTCTCTTCCTTGTAGAGCTCCAGCATCTTCAGCTGCAGTGCCTGCTTGTCGTCCTTATAGCGTTCCTGCAGCGCCTTCATCTTGGGCTGCACCGCACGCATGCCGGCCATCGAGGCAAACTGACGCTGCGCGATCGGGAACATCAGGCCGCGGATGATGAAGGTGAGGCCGATGATGGCGACACCGAAATTGCCGACCGCCTTGAAGATCTGATCCAGCAGCCAGAAGATCGGCCGCTCGATGACGGCGAACCAGCCCCAGTCGATCGCATCATCGAAGCGTGTGATGCCCTGCTGCTTCTCGTAGGATTGAAGCAGCGCGACCTCCTTGGCGCCGGCGAAGAAGCGTTGCTCGCTGGAAAAGGCGCGGCCAGCCGGCACGATCGTGGCAGCGCCGGCGAAATCGGCCTGGTAGCGGCTGCCGCTAGCGGCGCGGAAGCCAGCCTCCACCGTGCGACCGGCGGGGGGCACCAGCGCGGTCAGCCAATATTTGTCGCCGAAGCCGAGCCAGCCGCCGTTGGTGGTGAAGCGATCACCGGCGGCGCCCGCCTCGTCCACTTCCTTGAAGTTCACATGGCGCAGCTTCTGGCCCGGGATCACCGCTGTCGGACCGGTATGGATCGTCCAGCTGTCCGGATCCTTCGAGATGCCGACGCGGCTGATCAGGCCATAAGGCTGCACGGCGACCGCGCCCCCGGCGCCGTTCGCCACTGTCTGGCGGATCGTGAACAGATAGCCGTCGTCGATCGACAGGCGGATGCGGAAGCGCTGGCCGGTCGCGTTATCCCATGCCAGCGTGACGGGGCGGCCGGGCGCGAGCAGCGTGCCATCCGCGCGCCACACAGTGGCCGGGCCGGGCAGCGAAACGCCATCCCCCGTCCAGCCGAAGCCGGCGAAATAGGCATCGGGCGCGCCGCTGGGCGAAAGCAGCCGGATCGGCGGCGAATTCTTCGCGATCGTCTCGCGATAGGTGGTCAGCGTCAGATCGTCGATCCGCGCGCCGGTCAGGTTGATCGATCCGGCCAGCCTTGGCGTCTCGATCCGCACCCGCTGGCCTTCAGCCAGCACTGCCGTACGCGTGCGCATTGCGGCGGGCGAGTCGGCCGCGGGATCCGCGGCCGGGTTCGGCACAGCGGTCGTCTTGCCCTTTTCGATCTTGGTCGCGGGCGGATTGGCAGTCGGCATGATCCGCTCCGAGAGCAGGCTCCAACCGAACAGCACCAAGGCGGACAGCACGATCGCCAGGATCATGTTGCGCTGGTCATTGCCACCCACGAGGATCTTCCTTCATGTCAGGGAACGGGGTCGGCGCCATGTCCCCCCCAGGGGTGGCACCGCAGGATGCGTTTCAGGGCGAGCCAGCCGCCCCGCGCGGCGCCATAGCGCCTTATGGCCTCGATCGCATAGGCCGAACAGCTGGGCGCATAACGGCACGATGGCGGCAGGACGCGCGAGGGGCCGAGCTGCCAGCCGCGCGCGATGAGGATCAGCAGCCGGCCGATCACCGCGACGCCCTTGCCAGCGCCTTGGCGAGATCGTGGCGGAGGTCGGCGAACGGGCGTTCGATCCCGCCCTGGCGACCGATCAGCACATGATCCGCGCCGGCAACGCCCGCTTCCGGCAACAGCTCACGCGCCAGCGCACGCAGCTGCCGTTTCATGCGGTTGCGGACAACGGCGTTGCCGATCTTCTTGGTAACCGTGTAGCCGATCCGCATCGCGGGATCGCCATCGCGGCGATCACGGACGAGCAGAACGAAGCCCGGCATGGGCGCACGGCGGCCGGCATTGGCCGCCAGGAAATCCGCGCGGCGGACGAGCGTGGTTACGCCGACAGTACCTTGCGGCCACGCGCGCGGCGGGCCGCCAGAACCTTGCGGCCGCCCGGAGTCGCGCTGCGCGCGCGGAAGCCGTGACGGCGGGCGCGAACCAGGTTGCTCGGCTGGAAGGTGCGCTTCATCGTTCATTCCTCAGGATCGAAACAATAAGGGCCGCCGAAGGGGCGGCCGCTGTTGGTGCGGGCGGTTAGGCAGGATGCCCGCGAAAGTCAATGCCGAAGCGCCCGTTCCGGCGTCGGCGCGGCAGCCCGGCAGCGGCTCCCGGCTATCGAACCGCGGTGCGATTGCCTCATCATGGCCACGATGTGGGGGCCGGCGCGCCGCGCGGCAATGTCGCCGGTCGGCGCGGGTCGGCGGTCGATCGATCGACCGCGGCGAATTGTCTTTGCGTCTCCGGGCGCTAGGGTCGGCCACGGGCGATGAGGGGGGCGGCATGGTCGCGCGCGTGGCAACGGTTGCGTTTCTGGGGCTGGAGGCGCGCGCGGTCGAGGTGCAGGTGCAGCTTTCGGCGGGGGTGCCGGCGTTCGTGGTGGTGGGCCTGCCGGACAAGGCGGTGGCCGAGAGCCGGGAACGCGTGCGCGCCGCGCTCACCGCGATCGGCCTGGCGCTGCCCCCGCGGCGGATCACGGTGAACCTGTCGCCGGCCGATCTGCCGAAGGAGGGATCGCATTATGATCTGCCGATCGCGCTCGGCCTGCTCGGCGCGATGGGGATCGTGGATGCCGAGACGCTGGCCGGCTTCGTCGTGGTTGGCGAGCTCGGCCTGGACGGGCGGGTGGCGCCCTCGCCTGGCGTACTACTGGCGGCACTCCATGCCGGCGAGCATGAGCTTGGGCTGATCTGCCCGGCCGTTCAGGGGCCGGAAGCGGCCTGGGCGGCCAGTGTAGAAGTGATCGCCGCGCCCGACCTGCTGGCGCTGCTCAACCATTTCAAGGGTAGCGCGCCGCTGCCGCCGGCCCGACCGGGCGAGGCGCGGTTCGATGCCGGCGGCCCCGATCTGCGTCAGGTGAAGGGGCAGGAGACCGCGCGCCGCGCGCTGGAGATCGCGGCGGCGGGCGGCCACAATCTGCTGATGTCGGGCCCGCCGGGTGCGGGCAAATCGCTGATGGCGGCCTGCTTGCCCGGTATCCTGCCGCCGCTGACGCCGGCCGAGGCGCTGGAAGTCTCGATGGTGAAATCGGTGGCGGGCGAGCTTGGCGACGGCGCGATGAGCCGCAACCGTCCGTTCCGGAGCCCGCATCATAGCGCCTCGATGGCTGCGCTGGTGGGCGGCGGGCTGCGCGTGCGGCCGGGCGAGGTGAGCCTGGCGCATCTCGGGGTGCTGTTTTTGGACGAGCTGCCCGAATTCCAGCGCGCGGTGCTCGATTCGCTGCGCCAGCCGATCGAGACCGGCAAGGTGACCGTCGCGCGCGCCAACGCTCATGTCACCTTCCCTGCACGCGTGCAGCTGGTGGCAGCGATGAACCCATGCCGCTGCGGCCATCTCGGCGATCCCGCGCTGGCCTGCGCGCGCGCTCCGAAATGCGCGGCGGACTATCAGTCGCGCCTGTCCGGTCCGCTGCTCGACCGGATCGACCTACATGTCGAGGTGGCCGCAGTCAGCGCTGCCGATCTGGTGCTGCCGCCGCCGACCGAAGGCTCGGCCGAAGTCGCCACAAGGGTGGCGGATGCGCGCGCGATCCAGACTGCGCGCTACGCGGGGCAGGGGGTTCGCACCAATGCCGAGGCGGATGGCGATCTGCTCGATGCCGTCGCGCAACCCGACGAGGCAGGCCGCCGGTTGCTTGCGCAGGCGGCGGAGGCGATGCGCCTGTCGGCGCGCGGCTATCACCGCGTGTTGCGTGTCTCGCGCACGATCGCGGATCTGGCCGGCGCCGAGGCGGTTGGCCGCGTGCATGTCGCCGAGGCGCTCAGCTATCGACGGCGTTCGCCGACCGCTTGAGGAGAGGAGAAATGACCAATGGCTGGCTGCTCGCAGGTGGGGTGATGAGCGGAGTGGCGGCACTGCTCCACTTGGGCTGCATCCTGGGTGGTCCAGACTGGTACCGGTTCTTCGGCGCAGGCGAGCGTACGGCGCGGCTGGTCGAGCGCGGGGATATCGGCCCCACTGTGATTACGCTGGGTATCGCGGCCGTGCTCGGCCTGTGGTCCGCCTATGCTTTGTCTGGCGCCGGCCTGATCACGCGACTGCCGCTGTTGAGACTGGGGCTGATCGCGATCACTGCCGTCTATCTGCTGCGCGCTGTCGCACTGCCGATGATGATCCGCACGATGCCCGATCGCAGCATGGCATTCCTAATCTGGAGCTCTGCAATCGTTCTGCTGATCGGCACCGTTCACGCCGTGGGCCTGATCCGGGGGTGGCGGCAATTGGGATAGCGAAGCTGTGTCGCCCGACACTTGCCCGACCGCCGAAACATTATAGCGTTCATGCCGCCGCCCGGGGATCGGCGGCACGATAGGGGGAATATCGACATGGAATGGGCGTTGCTGCCGCTGAAGCGCTATGCAGATTTTTCCGGGCGTTCACGCCGCAAGGAATACTGGATGTTCGCGCTGGTGCTGTTCGTCATCTATCTCGTGCTGATGACGATCGCCGCCATCCTGGGCGGGCTTGGCAGCGCGATCGGCGGCGATACCGGCAGCACGCTGCTTGGCGGGCCGGTGATGATCCTGCTGGTGCTGTTCGGGCTGGCCGTGATCGTGCCATCGATTGCAGTGCAGGTTCGCCGCTTCCACGATCAGGACAAGTCCGGCTGGCTTGTGCTGCTGGCGCTGATCCCGTTCGTCGGCGGGATCATCGTACTGGTCTTCATGTGCCTTGAAGGCACGCGCGGCCCCAACCGCTACGGCCCCGATCCCAAGGGTTGACGCGCGCGCTTGCTCGCAGCCGGCGGCTCGGCTAACCGGGCCGACGGCGATGCCCCTGTGGTGAAATTGGTAGACGCGTCCGACTCAAAATCGGATTCCGAAAGGAGTGCTGGTTCGAGCCCGGCCAGGGGCACCATCGCCGCCCGCTCCACCCATCCCGCGATCCGCCGGAATCGCCGCTTTGGTGCATGGACAGCGGACTCGCACGCGCGTTAAGCACGCCGCCGTTCAGTCGCCGGACAGCGACGCAATGGGATTTGCCGGACAGATGGGTTGTTGCGGGGAGCGGGCATGAGGACATGGCTGGCGCTGGCGGATCGCACGCTGGTGCTGTTCCTGGGAATCGCGGCGGGCGCGCTGATCGCGGTCGCCTTCTTTCCCGATGCGCCGCCTGCGCCGCCGCCGCCGGTGATCGTGCCGCAGGCGCCGGATGCGCCAAGTGCTGGGTCCGTAGCGCCGGCTGCCCCGGATACGGCCCCGGGCGCGGCTGCCGCCCCCACCGCGCGGCCGTTGCCCTCCGCAGCGCTGGTGCCGGGCGCACCTTCGCAGCAGCTGGTGGAGACGGTAGCGGGCGGTGGTCCCGTCCGCATCGGGGTGTTCGGCGACAGCTTCGGTGACGGCGTCTGGTCCGGCCTGAACCGCCAGTTGGGCGAGCGGGACGGCTATGATGTCGTGAAGTTCAGCCAGCAGGCGACCGGCTTCACGCGCTACAAACGGCTGAACCTGGAAACGCACGCTGCCGAGCAGCTGGGCGATCGCCGGATCGACATCGCGGTGATCAGTTACGGGGCGAACGACACCCAAGGCGTGATCACCTCCAAGGGCAAATATGCAGCGCTGATGAGCCCCGAATGGCAGGCCGAGATCGGCGCTCGGGTCGATGGTTTCGTCCGGCTGATGCGCGAGCATGGTGCCACCGTGTTCTGGGTGGGGTTGCCGCGGATGCGCAAACCCAGCTTCGATGCCGATATCGCCGCGATGAACGCCTTCTATCAGGCGCGGATGGCGGCGCTGGGCGTGCCCTTCATCGAAACCGTCAGCACCAGCGCGGGGTCTGACGGCGGCTTCGCCACCTATCTGATCGATCCTGCCGATGCGAAGCGCACCCTGATCCGTGCGGACGACGGCATCCACATGTCGATGACCGGCTATGTCTGGATCACGCGCGGTCTGGCCGGGCGGATCAAGGCGGAAGTTGAGGCTGCCCGCCGCATCGCCGGCAAGGCATCGCCGCCCGCCCCGGCGACACCGCCGGCGCGCGAGACTGCGGCATGACGCGAGCTTTGCTGCTGATCGCCGCCGCGTTGTCGGCGATGCCCATCGCCGCCGCCGCCGCACCCTGTGCCGATACGCTGTGCGATGCGGACGAGCTGCGCCCCTATTTCGAGAAGCTGATGGCGGCGCGCGCAAAGCGCAGCGGCCGGCCGGTCCATATCCTGCAGATCGGAGACAGCCATACCGCGGGCGACGCCATCACCGGCGGGTGGCGCGACCTGCTGCAGGCGCGGTTCGGCAGCGGCGGACGCGGCGTGCTGGCCGGCGGGCGGCCCTATCAGGGCTATCTAACGCGCGGCGTGACCGTCACCATGTCATCCGGCTGGCAGGTGAAGTCGATCTACGGCGCCAATTCCGCCGAGCCACGCCCGCCGATTGGCCTTGCCGGCTTCAGCCTGACCGCGCGGACATCAGGCGCGAAGATCGCGTTGACCGCCGAGCCCAACCAGATGTTCGATCGCTTCGTGCTGTGCGCGGTGGCGGATCGCGACGCCGGCACCCTGGTCGTGCGGCTGGCCGGTGCGGAAGCACGGATGCAGCTCAATTCGGTGAGCCCGCGACCCGAATGCCGCACCTTCGATACGTTCGGCCTGGCCAGTGCGGTGGAAGTCGAGGCCGAGGGCGCACCGGTCACGATCACCAGCTGGGCCACGTTCCGCGATGCCGGCGGCGTCGTTTTGTCCAATGTCGGCGTGGTCGGCGCGCAGCTGATGCATTTCGCGCGGACCAGTGACTCCGTGATCGGGGAGGAGCTGAAGAGCTATCGACCGGATCTGATCGTGATGGCGTTCGGCACCAATGAGGGCTTTACCCCCCGGTTCAGTCCGTCTTCCTACGAGATCACGCTGCGTACCCAGATCGGCCGGTTGCGGCGGCTGGCCGGCAATGTGCCGATCCTGCTGCTGGGCGCTCCAGACGCATCCAGCCGGCAACCGGCGTTGCGCGCCAATGCGGATGGCGCGCCGGCGATCTGCCCCGGGACCGGCAGCGACTGGAGCCCGTCGGCGCCGGCCACCCCGGCGCCGGTGCGCAGCGATCCGCTGGCCGCGACGATCGATGCGCTGCGCGATCAGGCCGCTACCGAAGGCTTGGCAAGCGATCCGGCGATCGCGACGGCGGCCATCGTCCCCGCGCCACGCCCGGCGCCCGTCGCGGCGACCCGCCCGTCGCTGTTCGCGCCCCCGGCCCTCAAGGCGACACGCGATATCCAGCGCAAGGTCGCTGCGCAGCTGGGCGTGGCCTTCTGGGATTGGGAAGCGCGGATGGGCGGGCCCTGCTCGGCAGTGAAGTGGGTGCGTGGCACGCCGCCGCTGATGCGCGGCGATTATGTCCATTTCAATTCGGCCGGCGGGCGCGAGATCGGCCGGTTGTTGCAAGGCGATCTCGACCGCGCCGCCAGCGCCGCGCTGGGCGGCCGATAGGCGATCATGCTGTTCCCGACGCTGACTTTCGGGCTGTTCTTCCTGCTCGTCTACACGCTCGTCTGGGGCGTCGCCCGCGATAACGAGTGGCGCAAGATCGTGCTGCTGCTTGCTTCCTGGGTGTTCTACGGCGCCTGGGATGGGCGCTTCGTCGCGCTGCTGATCGGATCGGCGCTGATGAACTGGGTCATCGCCCGCGCGATCGCCGCGCGCCCGGTGGACGAGGATGGCGGGGAGGGGGCGAACGGGCGCAAGCCACTGCTGGTGCTTGGCGTAGCCGGCAATCTCGCGATCCTCGGCTTCTTCAAATATTTCGGATTCTTCACCGATCAGCTCGCCGCGTCGCTGACCGCGATCGGCTTCGAGCGAGACTTGCCGGTGCTGGAGATCATCCTGCCGGTGGGGGTCTCCTTCTTCACCTTCCAGGGGATGAGCTACCTGGTCGACGTCTACAAAAGACGCGTGCCGCCGGCATCGCTGCTCGACATGACGTTGCTGATGTCCTTCTTCCCGCACCTGGTGGCCGGGCCGATCGTGCGCGCGTCGGACCTGATCCCGCAATTCGCCGAGCGCCCCCGGCTCGATCGCGGCATGGCGGCGATGGCGCTGCTGCTGATCGTGTGGGGGCTGTTCAAGAAGGCGGTCGTTGCGTCCGAACTGGCAGTCACCTTCGTCGATCCGGTGTTCGCCGACCCTGCATCCTTTTCGCGGGCGGACCTCCTGTTCGCGGCCTATGGCTATGCGGTCCAGATCTACTGCGATTTTTCCGCCTATTCGGATATGGCGATCGGGCTTGCCGCGCTGCTCGGCTACAAATTCCCGCTGAACTTCAACCAGCCCTATCGCGCGGCGTCGCTGCAGGATTTCTGGCGGCGCTGGCACATCAGCCTGTCGAGCTGGCTGCGCGACTATCTCTATATCGATGCGCTGGGCGGCAACCGCGGTGGGGTCTGGTACATCTGCCGCAACCTGATGATCACGATGCTCCTGGGCGGGCTCTGGCACGGGGCGAAGTGGACCTTCGTGATCTGGGGCGGGCTGCATGGCGGCGTACTGGCGCTGGAGCGGCTGTGGCGCGAATATCGGCCCGCGGGCTGGCCGACGGTGCCACGCCCGGTCGCGATCCTGTTTACCTTCCACATCGTGCTGCTGGGCTGGATCTTCTTCCGTGCCGCCAGCTTCGACGAGGCGATCGCCTATCTTGGCGGCATGGTGGCGAGCCCGGTGGCCGGCATCACCGCCACCCCGCTGATCCTGGCGTTGATCCTGTTCGGCATTGCCATCCACTTCACGCCGCCGCGGCTGGCGCAGACGATCGCGCTGCAGCTGCGCCGGGTGCCGGCGCCGCTGCTGGGCGCGGGCATCGGCATCACCATCCTGATCATCGATGCGATGCGCTACGAAGGGGTCGCGCCCTTCATCTATTATCAGTTTTAGGGGAAGCGATGAGCGAGGATCCATCCCCCGTGCCCCGCCGCCCCCGCGAGGATATGGCCTCGCCCGTCGATCTGCCGGGCAGCCAGCTGATTGGTGGCCATCCTTTGGGCTGGACGACGGTGACGATCGCCGTCGCTTCGCTGTTCCTGGCGCTGACCAATGCCGTATCGATCAACGCCTGGGCGGCGGAACTGGCGCCAAGCCCGACGAGCGCGCGGATCGTCGCTGCCAGCGAATGGTGGCTGGCGACGAGCGACGCGATCGGGCTGGGGGGAACGCGTGCGGCCATGCACCGCGCTTGGAAGGGCTGGCAGGCGGCGCGGTTCGACAGTCAGCCGGCCATGGCCGACTGATCCGGGCGGCGATCAGCGATAGAAGATGTGATCGCCCAGCGTGGCGACCCGCTGGCGCGAGCGGAAGAAGCGCGGTGCCGGCTGATAGGCTGCATGATAGAAGATCGCACCCGGCACCACCGCCGCGGTCTCGCCAGACATCGCCTCGCGCGCCACGGCGACGGCGGTCGCCCAGCGCGGATCGCTGCGATTGGGGTTGTAGGCGTTGGTGTTGAAGAACTGACCAGGCTGATGGACGACCCCGCAGACACTGCTGGCGAAGCGGCCCAATTCCTTGCGGTGCATGATCAGCTGCGCAACCGCGAGCTGACCGTCGCGCGGTTGGTTGGCAGCCTCGTGATGAACGACCTTGGCCATGCAGGTCGTCTCCGCATCGAGCGGGCCGGCGGCGGCGGTTTCGGGGCGGGGGGCGGCATCGTCGCTCGCGGTGACGCCATCGTCGGCGAGCAGCGCAGCGGTGAATTCCGGGGAAAGCTTCATCGCCGCGTCGACGCCGTTGATGGCGGACAGGCTGGCGACAGGAAGCGTAGCGAGTGGCTGGGCGTTCGAGGTTTCACCGAACAGGCCGTGGGTCGAAGGGACCGTCACGGCAAGGGCGAGCAGCGCAAGCGCGGCACTGCCAAGAATATTCGAGTTCCGCTTGGCGGACATTCCGCACTCCAAAAAATGCGCAAACGCTGCCCCGACGCCCCAAACAGTGAAAACTGGGCGCGGATGACGGTCACGTCTTGTCGTAGGCAGGGGTGCTCTGGCTGACCCTGTCGCCCCCCGACGACCCTGGTTGCAGCGCGATGGCCTTCACATCCGTTTACAGCAACCCAAGCCGCGACGAGTCGTTACGGCGACAGGGTGGTTTGAGAATCAAAGCGGGAACATCGGGCGGTCGTTAACGGGGTTAACTATCTTCAGCAGGATTTGCGCCTGCATATGACCATATCGGCAGCGAATCGGTTCGCCATCGCCGATCAACAGTCGCGTGGCCGAACCACCATGCTATGATCGGTGCAGAGGATGACGCCACGATGAACCGCCCCGACGCCGATACGCCCGTTGCTGCAAAGGCCGTCGCGGTCGATCCGCTGTCGCTGGACGAGGTGCTTCACGAAACCGCGGAGACCGCGCACCGGCGCGATCGGCTGCTGGCGGCACTGACGTTGATCGCAGGCGTCGGGCTCGCGCTGGCGGTGCCGTTCGCGCTGCGGGCAGGCGCCGAATTCTTTCTGCCGGTCACGGCGGCGCTGGTGGTCGCGGTGGCGCTGGTGCCGGTACTGGAATGGCTGGAGCGGCGGCGCGTGCCGTCCGGCCTGGCCGCGCTGCTATGCCTGGTCCTGTTTCTCAGCGTCGCCAATATCGCGATCGCGTCGATCATCGTCCCTGCGGCCGACTGGTTCGCGCTGCTGCCCGAGCGGATCGGGCGAATTCGCACCAACCTGCAGCCAGTGATCGAAATCTACGCGAATCTCGAGCGTTTCATCGACCAGACCGTGACGATGCTGGCGCGCACGCCGCACGCCGCGGCCCGCACGGTGACGCTGGAGACGCCGAACTCGCTGCTCGATCTGCTGACGACCTCCGCGCCGTTCGCCATCATCCAGATGTTCTTCGCGATCCTGGTGATCTACTTCTTCCTGTCCGGCTGGACGAAGATGCGCCGCCGCACCATCACCAGCCGCGGCAGCTTCTCCAGCGCGATGACGACCGCGCGCGTCATTCAGGAGATGGTCGACGCGACATCGGCCTATCTCGGCACAATCACGATCATCAACGTCACGCTCGGCCTGCTGGTCTCGGCCGGGCTGTGGCTGGTCGACATGCCGACCCCGCTGATGTGGGGCGGGATCGTGGCGATCATGAACTATATCCCCTATTTCGGGCCGATCGTGGCAGCGCTGCTGCTGGCACTGGGCGGGCTGATGACCTTCCCCGATCCCTGGTATGCGCTGGTGCCCGCGGCGATCTTCGTGGCGGTCCATCTGATCGAGGCGAACATCATCACGCCGACGCTGGTGGGCCGCAGGCTGACCATCAATCCGCTGCTGATCCTCGTCGCGCTCAGCTTCTGGGGATGGGTGTGGGGCACGACCGGCGCGCTGCTGGCGGTGCCGCTGCTGATCATCCTGAAGACGATCCTCGACGCTGCCGGCAAGCCGGATATCGCCGGCTTCCTGTTCGAGGAAGGCACGCTGACCGGCGCCGCGCCCGATGATCCGCCGGCCGGCCAGAAGGTCGCTTGACAGGGTAGCGATGGCCGCCTAATCGGCCGCCTCGCTTCAAGCGGGTGTAGCTCAGTTGGTTAGAGCGCCGGCCTGTCACGCCGGAGGTCGCGGGTTCGAGCCCCGTCACTCGCGCCACCCTTCCGGTGGCCTTTGCGACCCCTTTTACCAGCGGCCGGTTTCCATCCAGGTCAGCAGCCGTCGCATCGGCAGGACCCAGATCCAGACTATTCCGCCGGCGACATACAGCAGCGCTTCCACCAGCGCGGGTGGCCGGCCGAACAGCGGCACGAGGGTCGTCACCAGCACCGCCCAGGCCGCGATCAGCAGCAGGATCAGCAGCATTCCGAACGGCTTGCGCCAGCTTGGCGTCATGATGGCAAGATCCAGTCCTCTTCGGTGGCGATAGCGTGGAGCGCGATATCCCATGGATCGCGTGGGATCAGCGGCACCTGTTGGTCGGCGCGCGCCAGCCCGATCCGGCGCGCCTGCGGATAGGCTGCGAAAGCGCGATCGTAAAAGCCCGCGCCCATGCCGATCCGTCCGCCGGACGCATCGAAGCCCAGCAGCGGAGCCAGGATCAGATCTGGTTCGATCGGCTCCGCATCCGCGGCGGGTTGCTGGATGCCGAACGGCCCACGCACCAGCGCGTCTCCCGGCCGCCAGCGCAAAAACCGCATCGGCCGGTCGCGGGCAGTGATATGAGGCAGCGCGATCGTGCAGCCGCGCGCATGTGCGGCATCGAGGATCGCGGCTGGATCGACTTCGCCGGGCATTGACCGGTAGCCCACGATCGCGGTCGCACAATCGAGCCGCGCGATGACCCGCGCCGCGATCGCCGCGCAGGCGGCAGCATGTAACGGATCGGCGGCATGCGCGGCGCGGCGTTCGCGCAGCAGGTGGCGCAACTGGCGCTTGGCTTCGTCGATCGGCGGGGTGACGGGACCGCCATGGCCGTTTGCCGGAATATCCTCTGACGCCGGTAACGTCAGGTGGGCGCCGTGTGCTTTGGACCAGGGTCCTGACAGGGACAGCTCCCATGGATGATGAATAGCCTCAGGGATTTTCCGTCGGCTCGTACCGGGCAGTACCCGTCATCTCCTATCTAGGCGGTCGCGTGCCCGCTCTCAAGCCTTTCGGCCAGCGCCTCGATCCGGCTGGCCAACCGCTCGATCGCCTGTGCGGCCTGATCGTCGTCGGCCGGCGAGGGCGCAGGGGCGGGGGGCGCGGCGGCCGGTTGCGTGGGCGCGGATGCCAGCTCGTCCGCCAGCAACAGGCTCGCGAACAATAGCGTGCGTGTCTCGGTAAGCCCGCCGACCGCGCGGGTGGCATCGGCCGCGCGCGCATCGACCATCGCAGCGATGCGGCGGAAATGATCTTCCTCGCCATCGCGGCAGGCGATCTCGTAGCTGCGGCCGCCGATCTTGAGTTCGACCGCCGCCATCAATCGCCGATCAGCGCATCGAGCCGCGCGATCGCGGCTGCTGTATCGCGCCGCAGGGCGGCGTGGCGGGCGGCAAGGCCGGGATCGGCGGGGGCGGAGCGTTGGGCGGCGGTTTCGATCCGCGACAGGGCGCGTTCGATCCGCCCGATGGCGATGATGAGGCGCTCGTCAAGCATGATGGATCAATAGCATGGCGGCACCGCGCGGCAAGCCACGGGGCATCTCGGTTGACGATACGGGCGGGTCGCGCCAATTGGGCGCGCGCATTCTTCCCCGCCGCTCGACTCGCGCGGCCTTCTCATAGGTTCGTTTCCGCGATGACCGACATCCGCACGCTCGCCAACGCCATCCGGGCGCTTTCCATGGATGCCGTACAGGCAGCGAACAGCGGTCATCCCGGGATGCCGATGGGCATGGCCGATGTTGCGACCGTGCTCTATCGCGATCAGCTGAAGTTCGATGCCGCCGATCCGCACTGGGCGGATCGCGATCGCTTCGTGCTGTCGGCCGGCCACGGATCGATGCTGATCTATAGCCTGCTGCATTTGACCGGTTATGCCCGGCCCACGTTGGAGGATATCCGCAATTTCCGCCAGCTGGGCAGCCCCTGCGCCGGCCACCCCGAAAATTTCGAGCTCCCGGGCATCGAGTGCACCACCGGGCCGCTGGGCCAGGGGCTGGCGATGGCGGTCGGCATGGCGATCGCCGAGCGGCATCTGAACGCCACCTTCGGTGACGATCTCGTCGATCATCGCACCTGGGTGATCGCGGGCGACGGCTGCCTGATGGAAGGCATCAACCATGAGGCGATCGGCCTGGCCGGCCATCTGAAGCTCGGCCGGTTGAACGTGCTGTGGGACGATAATCGCATCACCATCGACGGCGCGGTGTCGTTGTCGTCGAGCGAGGATATCGCCAGCCGCTATGTCGCGACCGGCTGGCATGTCACGTCCTGCGACGGCCATGATCCGGCCGATATCGCGCGTGCGCTGGCAGAGGCGGCGGCGGATCCGCGGCCGTCGCTCGTCGCCTGCCGCACGCTGATCGGCTATGGCGCGCCCAACAAGCAGGGCACCAGCGCCACCCATGGATCGCCGCTGGGCGATGCCGAGATCGCCGCCACGCGCGAAGCGCTGGGTTGGGGGTATGCGCCGTTCGAGCTTCCGGGCGATGTCGTGGCTGCGTGGCGCGAGATCGGCCGCAAGGGCGCCGGGGCTCATGCCGAATGGACGGAGCGGCTTGCAAGCCATTCGGATGCGGCGGAATTCGAGCGCCGCATGGCGGGCGAGCTGCCGGCGACGGATTGGCTTACCCCTTATCTCGAAAGCCTGATCGAGAAGCCGCAGACGGTGGCGACGCGCAAGGCATCTGAGATGACGCTCGAGGCGATCAACGCTGCGCTGCCGGAAACGCTGGGCGGATCGGCCGATCTGACCGGATCGAACAACACGAAGACCAAGGCGCAGGCACCGCTCACCGCCGACGACTATTCCGGCCGCTACATCTATTACGGCATCCGCGAGTTCGGGATGGCTGCGGCGATGAACGGCATGGCGCTGCATGGCGGCGTCATCCCCTATGGCGGCACCTTCTTGGTGTTCGCCGACTATTGCCGTCCGGCGATCCGGCTGTCCGCTCTGCAGAAGGCGCGCGTCGTCTACGTCATGACGCATGATTCGATCGGGCTGGGCGAAGACGGGCCGACCCATCAGCCGATCGAACATCTGATGGCGCTGCGCGTGATGCCGAACCTGGACGTCTATCGCCCGTGCGACACGATCGAGACCGCCGAATGCTGGGCGCTTGCGCTGGAGAAGAAGGACGGCCCTTCATTGCTGGCGCTGAGCCGCCAGAACCTGCCGCAGCTGCGCACCGATGTTTCGGAGAATCTGTCTGCGCGCGGGGCATATCGGCTGCGCGCCGCCACGGCCGATCGCCGGGTGATCCTGATCGCCACCGGATCGGAAGTGGAGATCGCGGTCGCGGTGGCGGGCAAGCTCGAAGCGGACGGCATCGGCGCGGATGTCGTCTCGATGCCGTCATGGGAACGGTTCGACGCGCAGCCGCAATCCTATCGCGACGATATCCTGCCGAACGTCGATCCTTCGCAGATCCTGCGCGTCTCGATCGAGGCCGGAACCACGATGGGGTGGGAACGCTACACGATGGTCAACGGCCTGCGCTTCGGGCTGGATGGCTGGGGCGCATCGGCGCCTGCCCCCGATCTCTATCGCCATTTCGGGCTGGATGCGGATGCGATCGCATCGCAGGTCCGCGCCGCACTGAACTGATCCACTGGGAGATTTGAACATGACGAAAGTTGCCATCAACGGCTTCGGCCGGATCGGCCGGCTGGTCGCCCGCGCGATCCTGTCGCGCCCGGATAGCGGGCTGGAACTGGTCGCGATCAACGATCTGGCCGATGCCAAGTCGAACGCGCATCTGTTCCGCCGTGATTCGGTCCACGGGCTGTGGAACGGCACGGTCGAAGTCGACGGCAACGACCTGATCATCGACGGCAAGCGCATCAAGGTTTCGGCCGAGCGGGATCCTGCGAACCTGCCGCACGCCGCCAACGGCGTCGATATCGCGCTGGAATGCACCGGCTTCTTCACCGATCGCGCCGATGCCGAAAAGCATCTGGCGGCAGGCGCGAAGCGCGTGCTGATCTCGGCCCCGGGCAAGGGTGTCGACCTGACCGTCGTCTACGGCGTCAATCACGAAAAGCTGAGCGGCGAACACAAGATCGTCTCCAACGCATCGTGCACCACCAACTGCCTGGCGCCGGTTGCCAAGGTGCTGAACGATGCGATCGGCATCGAGCGCGGCCTGATGACCACGATCCACGCCTACACCAACGACCAGAAGATCCTGGACCAGATCCACCCCGACATGCGCCGCGCGCGCGCCGCCGGCATGTCGATCATCCCCACCACAACCGGCGCCGCGCGCGCGGTGGGCGAGGTGCTGCCGGAGCTGAAGGGCAAGCTCGACGGATCCGCGGTGCGCGTGCCGACGCCGAACGTCAGCCTGGTCGACCTGACTTTCACGCCGAAGCGCGACACGACCAAGGACGAGGTCAACGCGCTGCTGAAGGCGGCGGCCGAAAGCGGCCCGCTGGCTGGCATCCTCGATTGGTCGGACGAGCCGCTGGTGTCGATCGATCTCAACCACAACCCGGCTTCGTCCACTGTCGACAGCCTGGAGACCGCGGTGATCGAAGGCAAGCTGGTCCGCGTCGTCAGCTGGTACGATAATGAGTGGGGCTTCTCCAACCGGATGGTCGATACCGCCGGCGCGATGGCGAAGCTGATCTGATCATGACGGGGCGGCTGATCGGCATTGCCCGGCACGGCCGCCCGCGCGGCCCGATCGAGACGATCGATCGGGCCGACGTGTCGATCGAGGAAGGCATTCGCGGCGATTATCGCGGGGCCGTGAAGCCGGGCGGCCGCGGCAAGCGGCAGGTGACCGTGCTTGCGCGCGCCGACTGGGAGGCCGCGATCGCGGATCTGGGCACCGCGCTCGACTGGTCGGTCCGCCGCGCCAATCTGCTGGTCGATGGCATCGGTCTGCCGCGGACACCGGGCACGCTCTTGAGGGTCGGCCATGCGGTTGTGCTGGAAGTGACCGGCGAGTGCGATCCGTGCAGCCGGATGGACGAGATCGCGCCCGGGCTGCGCGCGGCGCTAACGCCCGAGTGGCGGGGCGGGCTGCTGACGCGGGTGATCGCGGGCGGCCAGCTTGCGATCGGAGATGAGATGAGGATCGAAGCATGAGCTTTCGCACCCTGGACGATATCGGCGACGTGCGCGGCAAGCGCGTGCTGGTGCGCGAGGATCTGAACGTGCCGATGGACGGC
Source organism: Sphingomonas canaveralia (assembly GCF_047238125.1). Taxonomy (NCBI): domain Bacteria; kingdom Pseudomonadati; phylum Pseudomonadota; class Alphaproteobacteria; order Sphingomonadales; family Sphingomonadaceae; genus Sphingomonas; species Sphingomonas canaveralia. The sequence continues at coordinate 1,095,785 of NZ_JBDFMH010000001.1, read as the reverse complement.
GCGGAGGTGTCCGACGACACGCGCCTGCGGTCGGCCGCGCCGACGCTCTGCGAGCTGGCCGACAAGGGCGCGGTCGTGCTCGTCCTCGCCCATTTCGGGCGCCCGAAGGGGGAGCGGCGGCCGGACATGTCGCTGGTCAACATCGCGGGGCCGCTGGGCGACGTACTGGGCCGCGAAGTCACCTTCATCGACGATTGCTGCGGCGATGCGGCCGAACAGGCGGTCGCCGCGCTGGAGCCGGGTGCGATCGCGGTGCTGGAAAACAGCCGCTTCCATGGCGGCGAGGAAAAGAACGACCCCGCGCTGGCCGATGCAATCGCGAAGCTGGGCGACTTCTACGTGAACGACGCCTTCTCCGCCGCGCACCGCGCGCATGTGACGACCGAGGGGCTGGCGCGCCGGCTTCCGGCCTTTGCCGGCCGCGCGATGGAAGCCGAGCTGAAGGCGCTCGACAAGGCGCTGGGCAATCCCGAGCATCCGGTGGCCGCTGTCGTCGGCGGTGCAAAGGTTTCAACCAAGCTCGATGTGCTGCGCCAGATGGTGGCGAAGGTCGATCATCTGATCATCGGCGGCGGCATGGCCAACACCTTCCTGGCCGCGCGCGGCGTGGATGTCGGCAAATCGCTGTGCGAGCATGATCTGACTGCGACCGCGCTCGAGATCCTGGACGCGGCCGACAAGGCCGACTGCACCGTCCACCTGCCTTATGATGTGGTGGTGGCGAAGGAGTTCAAACCGAACCCGGCGACCCGCACCGTGAACGTGCATGAAGTGGCGGCCGACGAGATGATTCTGGACATCGGCCCGGCGGCGACCGAGGCGCTGGCCGACGCGCTGAAGACTTGCCGCACGCTGGTGTGGAACGGCCCGCTGGGCGCGTTCGAGACACCGCCGTTCGATACCGCCACCGTGGCGCTGGCGCAGACCGCGGCGGCGCTCACCGAGGGCGGATCGCTGGTGTCGGTCGCCGGCGGTGGCGATACCGTCGCTGCGCTCAATCAGGCGGGCGTGGCGGACCGCTTCACCTTCGTATCGACCGCCGGTGGCGCTTTCCTGGAGTGGATGGAAGGCAAGCCGTTGCCCGGAGTCGCCGCGCTCGACATCTGACACGCATCCGGGCGCTGCCCGATCTGACTGGAGCCTTTCGACCATGAACACCGCCGAGATGACCGCCAAGATCGCAGCCGGCAACGGCTTCATCGCCGCCCTCGACCAGTCGGGCGGATCGACGCCCAAGGCGCTGAAGGGCTATGGCATCGAGGATGGCGCGTGGAGCGACGAGGCCGGCATGTACGGCCTGATCCACGACATGCGCAGCCGCATCATCTCCTCGCCCGCCTTCACGGGTGACAAGGTGATCGGTGCGATCCTGTTCGAACGCACGATGGACGGCCAGGTCGGCGGCAAGCCGACGCCGCAGGCGCTGATCGACAAGGGCGTGGTGCCGTTCATCAAGATCGACAAAGGTCTGGAGGACGAGGCGAACGGCGTGCAGCTGATGAAGCCGATGCCCGAGCTCGACACGCTGCTCGCGCGGGCGAAGTCGCTCGGTGTGTTCGGCACCAAGGAGCGGTCGGTAATCAACCTCGCCAATGGTGAGGGCATCGCACGGATCGTGAAGCAGCAGTTCGAGGTGGGGCAGCAGGTGCTGGCCGCCGGGCTGGTACCGATGCTGGAGCCGGAGATCAACATCAAGAGCCCGGAGCGCGCGCAGGCCGACCGCATCCTGCTCGACGAGCTGCTGAAGGCGCTGGATGCGCTGCCGGGTGACGACAAGGTGATGCTGAAGCTGTCGATCCCGGCCACGCCCGGCCTGTTCGACCCGCTGGTCGATCATCCGCGGGTGCTGCGCGTCGTGGCGCTTTCGGGCGGCTATGCGCGGCCGGAAGCCTGCGCGCAGCTGGCAAAGAATCGCGGCATGATCGCCAGCTTCAGCCGCGCGCTGCTGGAAGACCTGCGCGCGCAGATGAGCGACGACGAGTTCGATGCGTCGCTGGGCGGTGCGATCGACGAGATCCACAAGGCTTCGACGCAGAAGGTTGCCGGCTGAGCTATGCCGTACCCCGGCTCATGCTGGGGCACAGCTCGCGGGAAACCAAACCCGGCGCCGTGCCTCGCGGCACGTCTCGCAACTGAACCCCGGCCTTCACCAGGGTGCGGCGGGTCGTTCCTATAATCCACCTTCGAAGCTGAAACCGAAGCGATAGGGCGTGCGGCGGGGCTGCGCGCCCGCCATCTTCTCCGGCGTCACCGATGTCAGCGCCAGCATGCCATCCGCGACCCGGACGGGCTGGCCCAGCGTCAGGTCCATGGTCCGCGCGCTACGCCCGGTCTGCACCTTGGCGCGCACGATGACACGGCCCGCCCAGACGCAACGCGCGTTCATCGGGCAGCGGCTGTCCTCGATCACCTTCAGCGGGGTCACGCGCGGGCCGCCGACATAGGCCGCCTGGCGCAGGCGCACGAGGCCTTCGGTCTGGCGGGCAACGGCGGGAGCCGCGACGGTGGCAAGCGCGACGGCGGCGAGGAGGGGCGTCTTCATGGTCGCGACCGTGCCGTGGATCGGGTGAGCGATGGCTGAACAATGGATCGCCGATTGCCGGGCGCTGCGCCACACCGTAACCGGGCGCCATGACCGATGACACCGATCCGCTCGGACCGCTCGACCCCGGCTTTGCCGACCGGTTCGAGCGCGACCCCAAACGCCCACCCTGCCAGCTCTACCTGATCTCTCCGCCGGCAATCGATGCGGCGTTTGCCGCGCAGCTCGGGGCCGCGCTGGCGGGCGGGCCGGTGGCAGCGTTCCAGCTGCGGCTGAAGGGGATCGACGATCATGCGATCGCGGCGCTCGCCCTGCCGCTGCAGGCGATCTGCGCGGCGGCCGATGTCGCCTTCATCGTCAATGATTCGATCGGCCTGGCCAAGCGGCTGGGCGCTGACGGCGTGCATCTGGGACAGGACGACGGCGATCCGCGTGACGCCCGGCGCCAGCTCGGTCCGCAGGCGCAGATCGGCGTGACCTGCCATGACAGCCGCCACCTCGCGATGGAAGCGGGCGAGGCGGGTGCCGATTATGTCGCGTTCGGCAGTTTCTATCCGACCACCACCAAGGAGGTGCGTCACCAGGCCGATCCGGCGTTGCTGGGCTGGTGGTCGACCTTGTTCGAGATACCGTGCGTCGCGATCGGCGGGATCACGGTCGAGACCGCGGGCGACCTGGCACGGGCCGGGGCCGATTTCGTGGCGGTCAGCGGCGCGGTGTGGAACGATCCGGCCGGGCCGGGGGAAGCGGTACGGAAATTCGCCGGGGTACTTGGCGGCTGAGCATCGACCCTACCAGCTGCGTACCCGTCCCGTATCGACATGGACGAACCCGTCGCGCGGATAGTAGCCGACTCCGCCGCGTGCCATCGCCAGCGCGGCATCCTTGACGCGGGCGAGCGGCACGCCGGGCAGCGCGATATCTGTCGCCTTGCCCAGCATGTGCTGGCTCTTGGTGGCGACCCCCGTGCCCTCTCCACCGGCGGCACGCAGCGCGGCGTTGGTGTGCGGCGATCGATAGCCGGAGATGAGGTCGAACGGCTTGCGGGGATCGACATCGAGCCGCCCGCGGAGCGTGACGAGGAGGTCAAGCAATTCACGATCGACCGGGGCTGCCTGCCCGGTGCGCCAATCGCGCAGCGCGTGGGCGATTTCGGCGAGACCCTGCGGATCATAGGTGCCGTTGCGGAAATAGCAGGCGTCGTAGCGCTCATTGGTATGGCAGCTGCGGATCGCCAGACGCTTCTCGATCCCGCCCACTTCCGATCCGGGAACGATGAAGCTGGCATTGGCGCGTGTGGCGCCGATCGCCATCGAGCTGCCGAGCGCCAAAGCGCCACCAATCAGCCGTCGCCGGCTGAGACCCTGATCCAGCATTCGTTTCCCACTCGGAAAGATTACGGCCCCGCCGCGTTACGAAATCGAATATGAGGAGTTGGGGTTAATGAAAAAAGCAGTCGTCGCCTGCACTTGTCTGTCGATCGCAACGGCCGGCCTCATTTTCGCGCCGGCAATCGCACAGGTCGGGAACAAATCCGCCGAATCTTCGCCAGCGGCCGGCGTCGACCTCACCGTGCTGCATGTACAGGTGCTGCTCGATCGGATCGGGTTCGGGCCAGGTGTCATCGACGGCAAGGGCGGCCAGTCGCTCAAGCTCGCGCTGACGGGATTCCAGAAGGCGTCCAACCTTCAGCAGACCGGCGAGATCGACCAGCCGACGCTGAAGGCACTGCATCGCTTCCGCGCCATTCGCCCGATCCGGTTGTTGCGCGTCTCGCAATCCGATCTCGCCGGACCGTTCGTCGGCAAGCTGCCAGAAGATCCCGCCGCGCAGGCCGCGCTGCCGACCCTGGGCTATGCCGATGCGCTGGAGCGGCTGGCCGAGAAATTCCACACGACGCCGCAGACGCTGGCCGCGCTCAACCCCGGTGGCCGGATCGCGGCAGGGGCGGTGCTGCGCTTCCCGAACGTGCTGCCTGCCAGCCGCGATTATGATCCCAAACTGCCCGAACCCTGGCGCCGGACGCTATCCGATCTCAACGTGAGCGCGGTGCAGCCGCAGGCCGATCTGGTGGTGGTCGACAAATCCGACGGCGTGTTGCGCGCCTTTGCCGGCGATCGGCTGCTGGCACAGTTCCCGGCGACGATGGGCAGCAGCCATGATCCACTACCGTTGGGCAGCTGGAAGATTCAGGGGCTGAGCTACAACCCGACCTATGCCTACAACCCTTCGCTGCTGCGCAACGCCAAGAGCGACGAGAAGCATCAGCTGCCGGCCGGGCCGAACAGTCCGGTCGGGGTGATCTGGATGGATCTGAACAAGCCGCACTACGGTATCCACGGCACCCCCGAGCCGCAGACCATCGGCCGCGCGGAAAGCAACGGCTGCGTGCGGTTGACCAACTGGGATGCCGCGCGGCTGTCGCTGATGGTGAAGGCCGGTACCAAGGCGCGGTTCCAGGCGTGAACCGGTTCGGCAAGATCCTGCTCGGGCTCTTGCTGCTCGGCGTGATCGGGCTGATCTCGATCGTGCGGATCGTGCCGGCCGATGCACCAGGCGATTCGAGCCGTGACACAGAGCCGGCGGCCGCAGATGACGTGGTGGTTGCCCCCACCGGCCTTGCCATCCCCGTGGCGGGCGTGCGGGCGGCGGATCTGACCGACACGTTCGGCGATGCTCGCGGTGAGGAACGGCGGCACGGCGCGCTCGACATCATGGCGCCGGCGGGTCGGCCGGTGATCGCGGCGGCGGGCGGCACGGTGGAGAAGCTGTTCACCAGCGAGGCCGGCGGGCTGACCGTCTACGTCCGCTCTCCCGATCGGCGCTTCAGCTATTATTACGCCCATCTGCGCGACTATGCCGCCGATCTGCGCGAGGGGATCTATGTGCCGCGCGGTCGCCGGCTGGGCAGCGTGGGATCCACCGGCAACGCCAGCCCGGACGGGCCGCACCTTCATTTCGCGATCTTTGCCAAGCCGCCCGACGCCGCCTGGCATGAGGGACGGCCGATCGATCCGTATCGCTTGCTTGCGGGGCAAGCGCCGGCCCGCTAAGGCGCGCACGGCTCTTTCTCCAGACTATATGAGGCGATCCCGTGAAGATCAGCGGCGTGGACATTCGTCCCGGCAACATCATCGAATATGAGGGCGGCATCTGGCGCGCGGTCAAGATCCAGCACACCCAGCCCGGCAAGGGCGGCGCCTACATGCAGGTCGAGATGAAGAATCTGCGCGACGGCCGCAAAAACAATGTCCGCTTCCGCTCAGCCGAGACGGTGGAGCGCGTGCGGCTGGACACCAAGGATTTCCAGTTCCTGTTCGCCGATGGCGATCAGCTGACTTTCATGGACAAGGAAAGCTACGACCAGATCAGCCTGCCGCGCGATCTGCTGGGTGATGCCGCGGCCTTCCTGCAGGACGGGATGGACGTGGTGATGGAACTCTATGACGAGGAGCCGATCAACGTGCAGCTGCCCGACACGGTCGAGGCAACGATCGTCGAAGCCGATGCCGTCGTGAAGGGGCAGACGGCATCGTCGAGCTACAAGCCCGCGATGCTGGACAACGGCGTGCGCGTGATGGTGCCGCCGCATATCGGCTCGGGGACGAAGATCGTGGTCGACGTCTACAGCCAGGAATATGTGCGGCGCGCGGACTGAGATCGACAGATGGTTGCCCATTCCGGCCTGATCACCGTCATGGAGCGCGCGGCCCGCAAGGCCGGGCAGAAGCTGCGCCGTGACTTCAACGAAGTGCAGCAGCTGCAGGTCTCGAAAAAGGGGCCGGCCGATTTCGTCTCGATGGCGGACCAGGCGGCCGAGCGCACGCTGTTTGACGAGCTGAAGCGCGCGCGGCCCGACTGGGGTTTCGTGATGGAGGAAGCGGGCGTGATCGAGGGCGATCCGTCCAAGCCGCGCTTCATCGTCGATCCGCTCGATGGGACCACCAACTTCCTGCACGGCGTGCCGCACTTCGCGATCTCGATCGCGGTCGAGGAGCCGAAACTCGGATCCACGCGCGGCGAGATTACCCAGGCGCTGGTCTACCAGCCGATCACCGACGAGAGCTTCTGGGCGGAGAAGGGCAGGGGTTCCTGGCTGCAGGATCGGCGGCTGCGCGTGTCGTCGCGCCGCGATCTGACCGAGGCGCTGGTCGGCACGGGGATGCCGCATCTCGGGCGGGGCAGCATCCAGCAGTGGGTGGCGATCTATGCCGCGATCGCGGCCGAAGTGGCGGGGGTGCGCCGGTTCGGTGCCGCCACGCTGGATTTCGCCTGGGTGGCGGCGGGCCGGATGGACGCCTTCTTCGAGCAGGATCTCGACATCTGGGACAGCGCGGCGGGCATGCTGCTGGTGCGCGAGGCCGGCGGCTTCGTTACCGACTATCGCGGGGGCGACAAGGCGATCGAGCGACGCGAATATATCGCAGGCAACGATGCGCTGCATTCGCGACTCCACAAGCTCGTGGCAGGCGCCCTCAAGACGCTGCGCTGAACGGAACAAACGCAGACGGCTGCGAGTCATTTTCAGGCCTGCAAACCTTGCTTCGCAGGTGCGGCAAGCCTAGAAGCCGCCCGGAAACCGGCGCGCAAAGCGCCTCTCTCGGAGTTCGCACATGGCGTCGGTCGCCGCCGGATATCTGCCGATTCTGCTGTTCCTGGGTATCGCCCTGGCGATCTCCACCGTGTTTGTGGCGCTGCCGATGATCGCGGCCAAGTTCACCGGCGCGTCCAACCCCTATCCGGACAAGCTGACCGAATATGAGTGCGGCTTTCCCGCGTTCGAGGACAGCCGCGCGCAGTTCGACGTGCGCTTCTATCTGGTCGCGATCCTGTTCATCATCTTCGATCTCGAGGCCGCGTTCCTCTATCCGTGGGCGGTTTCGCTGGGCGCGATCGGCTTTGCCGGCTGGCTGGCAATGATGATCTTCCTTGCCGAACTGACCATCGGCTTCGCCTATGCCTGGAAGAAGGGAGCGCTCGATTGGGAGTAGAAATCGCAGGCTCGCCGAACGCGCCGTTCCCGCCCGAGGGGACCGAGCCCGATCGCGCCTTCTTCGATGATCTGACCGCCGAGGTTCAGGACAAGGGTTTCCTGGTCACGTCGACCGAGGATCTGTTCCAGTGGGCCCGCACCGGATCGCTGTGGTGGATGACGTTCGGCCTGGCGTGCTGCGCGGTCGAAATGATCCACGTCAACATGCCGCGCTATGATCTCGAGCGGTTCGGCGCCGCCCCGCGCGCATCGCCGCGCCAGTCGGACGTGATGATCGTGGCGGGCACGCTGTGCAACAAGATGGCGCCGGCCCTGCGCCGGGTCTACGACCAGATGTCAGAGCCGCGCTACGTGATCTCGATGGGGTCGTGCGCCAATGGCGGCGGCTATTATCATTACAGCTATTCGGTGGTGCGCGGCTGTGACCGGATCGTGCCGGTCGACATCTACGTGCCGGGCTGCCCACCGACCGCGGAGGCTTTGCTGTACGGTATCATGCAGCTGCAACGGAAGATCCGCCGATCGGGGACGATCGAACGGTGACGGCGCCTTTCCCCAAATATGCCCCCAATGACGGCGTGATCGATGCCGCGCGCGCGGCGCTCGGCGCCGCGCTGGTGGACGCATCGGAGGCGGTGGGCGAAGTGCGGCTCGACGTGGCGCGCGGCGAACTGGTGGCGGCAATGCGTACGCTGCGCGACGAGCTGCACTATCAGCAGCTGATGGAGATTGCCGGGGTCGACTATCCCGATCGCGCGGAGCGGTTCGAAGTCGTCTACTGCCTGTTGTCGCTGACGAAGAACCATCGCATCCGCGTCCATGTCGCAACCGACGAGGTGGAGCCGGTGCCTTCCGTGACGGGGCTATGGCCGGTGGCCGGCTGGCTGGAGCGCGAAGTATATGACATGTACGGCGTCTTTTTCGAGGGGAACCCGGATCTGCGCCGGATCCTGACCGATTATGGGTTCCGCGGCCATCCGCAGCGCAAGGACTTTCCGCTGACCGGCTATGTCGAGCTGCGCTATTCGGAGGCGGACAAGCGCGTGGTCTATGAGCCGGTGAAGCTGGCGCAGGACTTCCGCAGCTTCGATTTCATGAGCCCTTGGGAAGGCGCCGAATATGTGCTGCCCGGCGACGAGAAGGCGCCCGAAGCCCCCGGCGCGCCGACCCCGCTAAAGGCTGACGAGGTGAAGCGCTGATGGCGACGACCTACGAGACGCTGACCCCGGCCGATCCGACGATCGGCGATGTCGCGATCGAGAATTATACGGTCAACTTCGGCCCGCAGCATCCGGCCGCGCACGGCGTGCTGCGGATGGTGATGGAGATGGACGGCGAGATCGTCGAACGGGTCGATCCCCATGTCGGCCTGCTCCATCGCGGCACCGAGAAGCTGATCGAATACAAGACCTATCTCCAGGCACTGCCTTATTTCGATCGGCTCGATTACTGCTCGCCGCTGTGCATGGAGCATAGCTATGTGCTGGCGATCGAGAAGCTGCTGGGGCTGGAAGTGCCGCTGCGGGCGCAATATCTGCGTGTGCTGTTCGCGGAATTGACCCGCATTTCCAACCACATGCTGAACCTGGGTTCGCATGTGATGGACGTGGGCGCGATGACGCCGAACCTGTGGCTGTTCGAGATCCGCGAGGATACCTACGGCTTCTTCGAGCGGGCATCGGGCGCGCGCATGCACATGGCCTGGTTCCGCCCAGGCGGCGTGCACCAGGATGTGCCGCTGAAGCTGCTGACCGATATCTACGACTGGCTCGAGAAGCGCGTGCCGACCCTGTTCGAGGATGCGATGAGCCTCGTTGTCGACAATCGCATCTTCAAGCAGCGCAACGTGGATATCGGCACCGTCAGCCGCGACGATGCGATCGCCTGGGGCTTTTCCGGCCCGATGATCCGCGCGGCGGGCGTGCCATGGGATATCCGCAAGTCGCAGCCATACGACGTGTACGACCGGATGAATTTCGAGATCCCGGTCGGGACGCGGGGCGATTGCTACGACCGCTTCATGGTGCGCGTCGAGGAGGTCCGCCAGTCGATGCGGATCATCAAGCAGTGCATTGACGAGATGCCGGAAGGGCCGATCGCCTCGCTCGACCGCAAGGTGGTGCCGCCCAAGCGCGGTGAGATGAAGCAGTCGATGGAAGCGCTGATCCATCACTTCAAGCTCTACACCGAAGGCTTCCACGTGCCCGCGGGCGATGTGTATGTCGCGACCGAGAGCCCGAAGGGCGAGTTCGGCGTCTATCTGGTGTCGGACGGCAGCAACAAGCCGTACCGCTGCAAGATCCGCCCGACCGCGTTCAGCCATCTCCAGGCGATGGACTTCATGATGAAGGGCCACATGCTGGCCGACACCACTGCCATCCTCTCCGCGATCGACGTTGTGTTCGGGGAGTGCGACCGGTGAGTTTGAGCGAGACGGCTCGATCTGCAGCTGAGTCCCCACCTCGTAATTTTAACGGACTTGTCGCCGTCAGCGAGGGGGTGCAGGACGTTTTCGTTCGCTGGCGTTTGCAGTGCCCCTGTTCGAGCACCTTTGGCCGTATTGTTGCCGGGGAGGTCGTTGATCGCGAACATCTCGATCCGGTGCGGTTTGATTGCAGGCAATGCGGCAAATCAGTGACGTTCTTCGATAGCAACCGCGATGGCTATGACGGGCTTCTGAACGGGGGGGCTTCCTACCGGCAAGCCAAGTCATCCGTTCCCGTGACTTGTCGGCAAGGTCATACAGACCGCTTCGTCTGCTTGGTCGAGCTAAGCTATAATATCGATGCAACCGAGATAGTTGAGATCGTAAGCGAAGACGGCGGAAGCACTTCGGATTATTTTGACGTCATCAACATTCATGGGAAATGCCTTGAATGCGGAGACTTGGTTCAAGTTGGTGATTGGGAGTGCGCCTGATGACCCGCAATGTCCTGTTCGGGGAGTGCGACCGGTGAGGGGGCTGCTGATCGCTCGCCTTGCGCTGGTCGCCAGCATGGCGCTGTTCGCGGTTGCGGTACTGCTCGGCAAGTCCTCGCCGGATCAGCCGCACATCGCCTGGGCGCTCGGCTTCGTGGCGCTGGCGGGCCTGCTGTTCAGCGGCACGGCGTGTGTCGCGTTCCGTATGATCAGCGCCGTTCGAAATCAGGTGCCGCACAATGGCTGACGCTCCCCACATTCCCGATGAGGCCGAAACCCGCGCGCGCTGGGGCGGTTTCGCCTGGTCGCCCGAGAATGCCGCGAAGGTGCCCGGCATCATCGCACGCTATCCGCCGGGCCGGCAGCATTCGGCGATCATGCCGCTGCTCGATCTCGCGCAGCGCCAGGTCGGCGCGGAGACCAACACGCAGGGCTGGCTGCCGGTGCCGGTGATCGAATTCGTCGCGGCGCAGGTCGAGATGCCGTACATGCGCGCGCTCGAAGTCGTCAGCTTCTATACCATGTACAACATGGCGCCGATCGGCCGCTTCCATGTTCAGGTGTGCGGCACCACACCCTGCATGCTCCGCGGATCGGACGATGTGATGGCAGCCTGCAAGCAGAAGGGGCTGGCCAAGGGCAAGACCACGCCCGACGGCTTGTTCACGCTGACCGAGGTCGAATGCATGGGCACCTGCGCCAATGCGCCGATGGTGCAGATTAACGACGATAATTACGAGGATCTCGATTTCGACAGCATGACCCAGATCCTGGAGGCGTTGGCCGTCGGCGACACGCCGCAGCCGGGTCCGCAGACCGGGCGGCAGGCGTCGGCGCCCGAAGGCGGGCCGACGACATTGGTCGAGATGGTCGATGCGAACCATGATTACCGGGGCGAATGGGCATGACGATCGCGCCGCTGGCCGACAAGGATCGGATCTTCACCAACGTCTACGGCTATCAGCCCTGGACGCTCGATGCCGCGATCATGCGCGGCGACTGGGACGACACCAAGGCGCTGATGGCGCGCGGGCAGGACCAGATCATCGAGGACATCAAGGCGTCCGGCTTGCGCGGTCGCGGCGGCGCGGGCTTCCCGACCGGCATGAAGTGGAGCTTCATGCCCAAGGAGCCGAAGCCGGGAAAGCCGAGCTTCCTGCTGATCAACGCCGACGAATCCGAGCCCGGATCGTGCAAGGATCGCGAGATCATCCGCCACGATCCGCACAAGCTGATCGAAGGCGCGCTGATCGCCGGCTTCGCGATGCGTGCGCGGGCGGCCTATATCTACATCCGCGGCGAGTTCATCCGCGAGGCGGAGACGCTGTTCGCAGCAGTCGCGCAGGCCTATGACCGCGGGCTGCTGGGCAAGAACGCCGCCGGATCGGGCTATGATTTCGACGTGTTCGTCCACCGTGGCGCAGGCGCCTATATCTGCGGCGAGGAAACCGCGCAGATCGAGAGCCTGGAAGGCAAGAAGGGCCAGCCGCGGCTGAAGCCGCCCTTCCCGGCTGGGGCGGGCCTCTACGGCTGCCCGACGACCGTGAACAATGTCGAATTGATCGCGGTTGTGCCAACCATCCTTCGCCGCGGGCCTGCCTGGTTCAAGGGCATCGGCCGCGAGAAGAACGAGGGCACCAAGCTTTTCCAGATCTCCGGCCACGTCAACAAGCCGTGCGTGGTCGAAGAAGCGATGGGTATCCCGTTCCGCGAGCTGATCGACCGCCACGCCGGCGGCATCCGCGGCGGGTGGGACAATCTGCTGGCGGTGATTCCGGGCGGCTCGTCAGTGCCGCTGGTGCCGGCCGCGCAGATCATGGATGCGCCGATGGATTTCGACGGCCTGCGCGATCTGCAGTCGGGCCTGGGCACCGCGGCGGTGATCGTGATGGACAAATCCACCGACATCGTTCGCGCGATCAGCCGGATCAGCTATTTCTACAAGCATGAGAGCTGCGGCCAGTGCACGCCGTGCCGTGAGGGCACCGGCTGGATGTGGCGCGTGATGGAACGCCTGCGCGAGGGCAATGCCCGCGTGGAGGAGATCGCGATGCTGGACGAGGTGACCCGCCAGGTCGAAGGCCACACCATCTGCGCGCTGGGCGACGCGGCGGCTTGGCCGATCCAGGGCCTGATCCGCCATTTCCGGCCGGAGCTGGAACGGCGCATCGCCGAGCGCGGCGGCATGCTGGAGGCGGCCGAGTGAGGCTTGCCGGCTGCCTTGCCCTGACCGCGACGCTTGCCGCGCCGGCGACAGCGCGGCCGCCAGAGGCCAGCACCGGCACGCTGATCCCGGGCCGATCGACCGTGGCGCCGGTCTACAATGCCGGCAATCCATATCGTTATGTCGGCTCGGCCGAGATGATCGACCAGACCGCGGAGGCCGCGATGGCCACGGGTCGGGCGATGGCACGGTGCCTGGTCAATCGCGAGGAGAAGCGGGTGATGGCCGCGCTGGAAACCAACGATGGCGATCCAGCGTCCAACAGCCATTTCGTGCGCCTTCAGCCACAGCTGACCAGCTGTCTCGGCAAGTCGGTAGAAGGTATGGGCTCGCAGGTAGCCGTGAACCTCAGCCGGGCGACGTTGCGCGGCCTGCTGTCGGAAGCCTGGCTGCGCAAGCACGCGCCCCCAGTCATGGCCGAGCAGGCCTTTGACGATGCGGCGCAGGCGCGGGCGATCCGAACCGGCAATCCCTCACGCGACATCGTATCGGCAATGGCCGATTGCCTCGTCTTCACCGCGCCGGCAGAGAGCGTGCAACTCGTCACCTCCGATCCAGCGTCGCCGGCGGAGAAGGTCGCGATCACGGCGCTGGTGCCGTCGCTTTCATCTTGCGTGCCGAAGAAGGTGACCCTGAAAACCAATCGTACAGGGATCAGGCTGGCGCTGGCATCGGCGCTCTACCGCCGGACCGTGGTCGCGCCGAAGGCTGAAACCGCAATGCTGAACGGATCGAACTGAGATGCCCACACTTACCGTTGACGGGATCGAGGTCGAGGTACCTGCGGGCGCGACCGTGCTGCAGGCCTGCGAGGCGGCTGGCAAGGAGATCCCGCGCTTCTGCTATCATGAGCGGCTTAGCATCGCGGGCAATTGCCGGATGTGCCTGGTCGAGGTGAAGCCGGGTCCGCCCAAGCCGCAAGCAAGCTGCGCACTGCCCGCCGCCGACAAGATGGAAGTCTTCACCACCACCGAGAAGGTGAAGAAGGCGCGCGAAGGCGTGATGGAATTCCTGCTGATCAACCATCCGCTGGATTGCCCGATCTGCGATCAGGGCGGCGAATGCGACCTGCAGGATCAGTCGATCGCCTATGGCAAGGGCCACAGCCGCTATCACGAGAACAAGCGCGCGGTGACCGAGAAATATATGGGCCCCATCGTCAAGACGGTGATGACCCGCTGCATCCAGTGCACACGCTGCGTCCGCTTCGCCCAGGAAGTGGCGGGCGTGGAGGAGATCGGCGCGCTCTATCGCGGCGAGGACATGCAGATCACCTCCTATCTAGAAAAGGCAGTGACCTCCGAATTGTCCGGCAACGTGGTCGACCTGTGCCCGGTCGGCGCGCTGACCTCGAAGCCTTATGCGTTCGAGGCACGGCCGTGGGAGCTGAAGAAGACCCGCGCGATCGACGTGATGGATGCGGTCGGCACGAACATCCGGCTCGACAGCCGCGGCCGACAGGTGCTGCGCGCGCTGCCGCGGGTAAACGAGGATGTGAACGAGGAATGGGCGTCGGACAAGACGCGCCACGCGGTCGACGGGCTGGTCCGCCGCCGGCTCGATAAACCCTATGTCCGCCGCGACGGCCGGCTGGTCGAGGCGAGCTGGGCCGAGGCGTTCGTGGCGATCAAGCAGGCGGCGGACGCGGCCGGATCGTCGGTTGCGGCGGTGGCAGGCGACCTGGTCGACTGCGAGACGATGTATGCCGCCAAGGCGCTGCTGGCATCGATGGGCTCGACGCTGCTCGAGGGGCGGCAGACCGGGCTCGACTATGATTGCTCGAACCTGGCGGCGGTGAACTTCAATTCCACGATCGCCGGGATCGAGACCGCGGACGTGATCCTGATCGCGGGATCGAACGTGCGCTGGGAAGCGCCGCTGGTGAATACGCGGATCCGCAAGGCAGTGAAGCGCGGCGCCAAGGTATTCGCGATCGGCGAAGAGATCGACCTGACCTACCCGGTCGAGTGGATCGGCAACGACATCTCGCTGATCGGCAAGCTGCCGCAGGCGGCGGCGGACGCGTTCGCCGGCGCGGCACGGCCGGCCTTGATCCTGGGCGGCGGCGGGCTGAAGGCCGGCGGACTTGGCGTGGCGCTGGCCGCGGTCGGATCGCTTGGGCTGATCCGCGAGGGCTGGAACGGGTTCAACGTGCTGCACATGGCGGCAGCGCGCATGGGTGGGCTGATGCTGGGCTATGCGCAGCCCGGCGGCATCGCCGATCTGGCTGCGGCCGCGCCGAAACTGCTGTTCATGCTGGGTGCGGACGAGCTTGACACGAACCTATTTGGTGTGTCATATAAGGTCTATATGGGACATCATGGTGAAGCTGGCGCGGCATCGGCGGATGTCGTGCTGCCCGGCGCGACTTATGCTGAGAAGGCGGGCACCTGGGTGAACCTGGAAGGCCGCGTTCAGCGCGGCGACCGCGCGGTATTTCCGCCGGGTGATGCGCGCGAGGACTGGACCATCCTGCGCGCGCTGTCCGATGTGCTCGGCCGCACGCTGCCATTCGACACGCTCGACCAGTTGCGCAGCGCGATGGCGGCGGACGTGCCGGCGCTGGGGCAGGAGGGGCTGGCCGACTACGCCTGGGCGCCGCCGTCGCTGGCATCCGATGCCAGCGGGCCGATCGGCTATCCGATCAGGGACTTCTACCTGACCAATTCGATCTGCCGCGCGAGCCCGACGATGCAGCGCTGCTCGGCCGAGCTGATCCACGGCCAGGATTTCGCGGAGGCCGCGGAGTGACCGAATTCTTCCAGGCATCGCTCGGTTACGGCTTCGGCTGGTTCCTGGCGACCACGATCCTGATCCTGATGATCGCGCTGCCGCTGATGCTGGCGGTGGCGATGATCATCTACGCCGATCGCAAGATCTGGGCGGCGATGGCGCTGCGGCGCGGGCCGAACGTGGTCGGCCCGTTCGGGTTGCTGCAGAGCTTTGCCGATGGGTTGAAGGTGTTCCTGAAGGAAACCATCATCCCGACCGCGGCCAATCGCGGGCTGTTCCTGATCGCACCGATCCTGACCTTCACGGTCGCGCTGATCGCCTGGGCGGTGATTCCGTTCGGGCCGGGCATGGTTCTGGCCGACATCAACGTCGGGCTTCTCTACATCCTCGCGGCATCGTCGCTGGGCGTGTACGGCATCATTATCGCGGGCTGGGCGTCGAACTCCAAATATCCCTTCTATTCGGCGCTGCGCGCGGCCGCGCAGATGGTGTCGTACGAAGTGTCGATCGGCTTCGTGCTGATCTCGGTTGTGCTGTGGGCGGGGACGTTCAACCTGCAGGGCATCATCGACATGCAGCGCGGGCACATCTTCGGCATCATCAACGGCTTCGGCTTCAATCCGCTGCTGTTCCCGATGGCGGTGGTCTTCCTGATCTCGTCGATGGCGGAGACGGCGCGCGCGCCGTTCGACCTGACCGAGGCCGAGAGCGAACTCGTCGCCGGATACCAGACCGAATATTCGTCGATGAGCTTCGCGCTGTTCTGGCTCGGCGAATATGGCAACGTGATCCTGATGTGCGCGCTGAACGCGGTGCTGTTCTGGGGCGGCTGGCTGCCCCCGATCGACTGGGCGCCGCTCTATGCGATCCCGGGCATCATCTGGTTCTTCATCAAGATCTTCGCCTTCTTCTTCATCTTCAGCTGGGTGAAGGCGACGGTGCCGCGCTTCCGCTATGACCAGCTGATGCGGCTGGGCTGGAAGATCTTCCTGCCGCTTTCGCTGCTGTGGGTGTTCGTCGTCTCCGGCTATCTCATGCTCACCCGTTATGGAGGCCTCTCATGAGCCTCGCGCACTACATCAAGTCGTACACGCTCTGGGAATTCGTGAAGGCGCATGCGCTGACGCTGAAATATTTCTTCAAGCCCAAGGCGACGATCAACTATCCGTACGAGAAGAACCCGCTCTCGCCGCGGTTCCGGGGCGAGCATGTGCTGCGCCGCTATCCGAACGGCGAGGAACGCTGCATCGCGTGCAAGCTGTGCGAGGCGGTGTGCCCCGCCCAGGCGATCACGATCGAGGCCGAGCCGCGGGCAGACGGATCGCGGCGGACGACGCGCTACGACATCGACATGACGAAGTGCATCTTCTGCGGGTTCTGCCAGGAGGCCTGCCCGGTCGATGCCGTCGTGGAAGGGCCGAACTTCGAATATGCGACTGAGACCCGCGAGGAGCTGATCTACGACAAGGCCAAGCTGCTGGCGAACGGGGATCGCTGGGAGCGCGCCATCGCCGCGAACCTTGCCGCCGATGCGCCCTACCGTTAAGCCGCCGACCGAATCCGAAGGGCTGCCAATCTCGTGATCCAGACGATCGCCTTCTATCTGTTCGCCATCATGGTCGTCGCCTCCGGGGGACTGACCATCCTGGCGCGCAACCCGGTGCACTCGGTGCTCTGGCTGATCCTCGCCTTCTTCAACGCGGCCGGGCTTATGGTGCTGGTCGGCGCCGAATTCATCGCGATGCTGCTGGTGATCGTCTACGTCGGCGCGGTCGCCGTGCTGTTCCTGTTCGTCGTGATGATGTTGGACATCGACTTCGCCGAGCTGCGCGCGGGCTTCGTGCGCTACCTGCCGATCGGCGTGCTCGTGCTGATCGCGCTGGCAGCCGAGATCATCATCGCGACCCAGGCGTGGACCGCAGGCGGGATCGAGCTGGCCAATCGCGCCGCGCCGATGCCCGAGCAGGTGCCCAATATCGAGGCGATCGGCACGCTGATTTACACGCGCTACCTGTTCATCTTCGAAGGCGCCGGGCTGGTGCTGCTGGTGGCGATGATCGGCGCGATCGTGCTGACCCACCGGGCGCGCGGCGGCGTGAAGAAGCAGGATATCGAGCGGCAGAATATGCGCCGGCCGCAGGATGCGACCCGCAAGGTCGACGCGCCGGTCGGGCAGGGGATCGAACTGTGATCGGGATCCAGCATTTCCTGGCGGTCTCCGCCATCCTGTTCGCGATGGGGGTGTTCGGCATCTTCCTGAACCGGAAGAACATCATCATCATCCTGATGGCGATCGAGCTGATCCTGCTGAGCGTGAACATCAACCTGGTCGCGTTCAGTGCCTATCTGGGCGATCTCGTCGGCCAGGTTTTCGCGATGTTCGTGCTGACGGTGGCGGCAGGCGAGGCCGCGATCGGCCTGGCCATCCTCGTCATCTATTTCCGCGGCCGGGGCACGATCTCGGTCGACGATGTCAACCGGATGAAGGGGTGATCATTCGGTGATCCAGCTTATCGTCTTCCTGCCGCTGCTGGCCGCGCTCGTCGCGGGGCTGGGCAATCGCGCGATCGGCAATGTCGCGGCCAAGGCCGTGACGACCGGCGCGCTGTTCGTGTCGTGCGCGCTCAGCTGGCCGATCTTCCTGGACTTCCTGGGCGGCAGTGCCGAGCCGATGGTCGTGCCGGTTCTCGATTTCATCCGCTCGGGCGACATGGTGGTCGACTGGGCGCTGCGCGTCGATACGCTGACGGCGGTGATGCTGGTGGTGGTGACGACGGTGTCCGCGCTCGTCCACCTCTACAGCTGGGGCTACATGGCGGAGGACGACAGCCAGCCGCGCTTCTTCGCCTATCTGTCGCTGTTCACCTTCGCGATGCTGATGCTGGTGACCGCGGACAATCTGGTGCAGATGTTCTTCGGCTGGGAAGGCGTCGGCCTGGCATCCTATCTGCTGATCGGCTTCTGGTATCACAAGCCGAGCGCGAATGCGGCCGCGATCAAGGCGTTCGTCGTCAACCGCGTCGGCGATTTCGGCTTTTCGCTGGGCATCTTCGGTACCTTCCTGGTGTTCGGCACCGTCTCGATCCCGGCGATCCTGGAAATGGCGCCCGGTATGGCGGGCTCGACGATCGGCTTCCTGGGCGGCCGGTTCGACACGATGACCGTGCTGTGCCTGCTGCTGTTCGTCGGCGCGATGGGCAAGTCCGCACAGCTGGGCCTGCACACCTGGCTGCCGGACGCGATGGAAGGCCCGACCCCGGTGTCCGCGCTGATCCACGCCGCGACGATGGTGACGGCGGGCGTGTTCATGGTCTGCCGGCTGTCACCGATGTTCGAGACGAGCGAGACCGCGTTGACCGTGGTCACCTATGTCGGCGCCGCGACCGCGCTGTTCGCCGCGACCGTCGGCACGGTGCAGACCGACATCAAGCGCGTGATCGCCTATTCGACCTGTTCGCAGCTGGGCTACATGTTCTTCGCAGCCGGCGTGGGCGCCTATGGCGCGGCGATGTTCCACCTGTTCACGCACGCCTTCTTCAAGGCGCTGCTGTTCCTGGGTGCCGGCAGCGTGATCCACGCGATGCACCATGAACAGGACATGCGCTTCTATGGCGGGCTGCGGAAGGCGATCCCGCTGACCTTCTATGCGATGATGGCCGGTACGCTGGCGATTACCGGCGTGGGCGTGATCGGCGTGTTCGGCTTTGCCGGTTTCTATTCGAAGGACGCGATCATCGAGGCGGCGTTCGCCAGCGGCACCGTATCCGGCGGGATCGCGTTCGCGGTCGCGGTGTTCGCGGCGCTGCTGACCAGCTTCTATTCCTGGCGGCTGGTGTTCCTGACCTTCTACGGCAAGCCGCGTTGGGCGGGATCGGAGCATATCCAGCATGCGGTGCACGACGCGCACGGGCACGGGGCGCATGGCGATCATCATGACGAGAATCCGTCGGCCGAAGACTCCGGGCATGAGCCTCATGCGCACGACGCGGGTTCCGACCAGGTGAAGCACGGCACGGCCGGCTATCATCCGCACGAGAGCCCCATCGCGATGCTGGTGCCGCTGGCGGTGCTGACGCTGGGTGCGATCTTCGCGGGCTTTCTGTTCCACCACAGCTTCATCGATGCGGAACATGGCGTGGAATTCTGGAAGGGCAGCATCGCGTTCGACACGCACCTGATGCACGCGATGCACGAGGTGCCGCTGTGGGTGAAGCTTTCCGCCACGGTGGTGATGGCGCTCGGCTTCCTGACCGCGCTATGGGCCTATGTGCTCGATACCGGCCTGCCGGCGCGCTTCACCGCCACGGCGCGGGGCCTCTACGCCTTCCTGCTCAACAAATGGTATTTCGACGAGCTCTATCACCTGATCTTCGTGCGGCCGGCATTCGCCTTCGGGCGGCTGTTCTGGAAGCGTGGCGACCAGGGCATGATCGATCGCTTCGGCCCCAACGGCATCGCCGGCGTGGTGCAGGGCGGCAGCGTCGTCGCGCGGCGGCTGCAGTCGGGCTATCTCTATACCTATGCGCTGGTGATGCTGCTCGGCCTCACTGCGCTCGCGACCTGGGTGGTGGTGCGCTAAGACGATGAACCAGCTTGGCTTCCCCATCCTTTCGATCATGATCGCGGTGCCCGTGGTGGCGGCGCTGTGGTGCCTGTTCGCGCCCGGCGACGAAGATGCGCGCGCCGGCCAGGCGCGCTGGGTCGCGCTCGGCGCCACACTGATCGACTTCGCGCTCGGCATCCTGCTGTGGGCGACCTACGACATCGGCGGCGCGCAGTGGCAGTTCACCGAGAGCGTTCCGCTGTTCGGTCGCTTCGCCTGGGCGCTGGGCATCGACGGCATCGCGCTGATGCTGATCATGCTGTCGGTGTTCCTGATGCCGATCTGCATTGCCGCAAGCTGGCAGGCGATCGAGAAGCGCGTGCCCGAATATATGGCGGCGTTCCTGCTGATGGAAACGCTGATGATCGGCGTGTTCGCGGCGCAGGATCTGTTCCTGTTCTACATCTTCTTCGAAGCCGGCCTGATCCCGATGTATCTGATCATCGGCATCTGGGGCGGGGCCGAGCGGATCTACGCCAGCTATAAGTTCTTCCTCTACACGCTGCTCGGCTCGGTGCTGATGCTGGTGGCGATGCTGTGGATGGCGCAGACCGCGGGCACGACATCGATCCCGGCGCTGATGGCCTATGACTTCGATCCGCAAGCGCAGACCTGGCTGTTCCTGGCGTTCTTCGCCTCGTTCGCGGTCAAGATGCCGATGTGGCCGGTTCACACCTGGCTGCCCGACGCGCACGTGCAGGCACCGACCGCGGGATCGGTGATCCTGGCCGGCGTGCTGCTGAAGATGGGTGGTTACGGCTTCATCCGTTTTTCGCTGCCGATGTTCCCGGAAGCGTCGTCCCAGCTGTTCTGGCTGGTGATGGGGCTGAGCATGGTCGCGGTCGTCTATACCAGCCTCGTCGCGCTGGTGCAGAATGACATGAAGAAGCTGATCGCCTATTCCTCGGTCGCGCACATGGCGTTCGTGACGATCGGCCTGTTCGCGTTCAACCGTCAGGGCCTGGAAGGCGCGATGCTGGTGATGCTGAGCCACGGGCTCGTGTCCGGCGCGCTGTTCCTTTGTGTCGGCGTGATCTACGATCGGCTGCACACGCGCGAGATCGACCGCTATGGCGGCCTTTCGGACAATATGCCGAAATATGCGCTGTTCTTCCTGTTGTTCACGATGGCATCGGTCGGCCTGCCCGGCACGTCTGGCTTCGTCGGCGAATTCCTGTCGCTGGTCGGCGCCTATGAAGCGAACAGCTGGGTTGCGTTCGTGGCGACCACCGGCATCATCCTGGGTGCGGCCTACATGCTCTATCTCTATCGCCGCGTGGCTTATGGCGCGCTGACCAAGGACGATGTGCGCGCCATGCCCGATCTTTCGCCGCGTGAATTCGCGCTGCTGGCGCCGATCGCGGCGGTGGTGCTGTGGATGGGCGTTTACCCCGAAAGCTTCATGGCGCCGATGCGCGGCGATATCGGCACGCTGCTTGCCCGGATCGAGCGGGCGACGCCGGCGGGCGATGCGCTGGTGACGGCGGGCAACCCGGCGGCTGCGGCCGCGGCGCACGGTGGCGGCCATGCCGCACCGGCGGCGCATGGCGGGGGGCACTGAGATGGGTGGATCGCTGCTCTTCACGCTGCCCGAACTGACGCTGACGCTCGGATCGCTGGCGCTGCTGTTGTGGGCCGGCTGGCAGGGTGATCGCGCATCCAGTGCGATCAGCATCGCTGCGGTCGCGTTGTTCGTGGCAGCCGGCTTCCTGGCCGCGCTGCCCCCGGCGGGCTATGGCGTGGCTTTCGAGGGACTGTTCCGCGCGGACCAGTTCGCGGCCTTCGCCAAGATACTGATCTATCTGGCGGCGGCGATCGCGATCATCATCGCGCCGCGCTTCTTTGCCGATGGCGGCCAGATGCGGGCCGAGTATCCGGTGCTGATCCTGCTGTCAGGTGTCGGCATGGGCATGATGGTGTCCGCCGGCGACATGTTGACGCTGTATGTCGGGCTCGAGCTGCAATCGCTCGCCGCCTATGTGCTGGCCAGCTTCATGCGGCGCGACCTTCGCTCGGCCGAGGCGGGTCTGAAATATTTCGTGCTCGGTGCGCTCGCGAGCGGCATCCTGCTCTACGGCATCTCGCTGGTCTATGGCTTCAGCGGCACCACCCAGTTCGACCTGATCGCCGAGACGCTGGCGCAGGGCATGTCGACCGGGCTGCTGTTCGGCGTCGTGTTCGTGCTGGCGGGGATCGCCTTCAAGATCGCCGCGGTGCCGTTCCACATGTGGACGCCCGACGTGTATGAAGGCGCGCCGACGCCGGTGACTGCCTTCTTCGCCTCCGCGCCCAAGGTCGCGGCAGTGGCGTTGCTGGCGCGGGTCGCAATCGAGGCGATGGGACCGGCCAACCCGGCGTGGCAGCAGATCGTCGTGTTCTCGGCGCTCGCTTCCACCATCCTCGGCGGCGTGGCGGCGATCGGACAGACCAACGTCAAGCGGCTGCTGGCCTATTCGTCGATCAACAATGTCGGCTTCATTCTGTTCGGGCTGGTGCCGGGCACCGAATATGGCGTTTCATCGGTGCTGACCTATCTGGCCGTCTATGTCGTGATGACGCTGGGCAGCTTCCTGTGCGTGCTGCAGATGCGCGATGCCGATGGCCGCCCGGTCGAGACAATCGCCTCGCTGGCCGGCCTTTCGCGCACCCGTCCCGCACTGGCTGCAGCGCTGGCCATGTTCATGTTCTCGCTGGCGGGCATTCCACCGCTGTTCGGCTTCTGGCCGAAATTCCTGGTGTTCGATGCGGTGGTGGCGGCCGGGCTGTGGCCGCTGGCGATGATCGGCATCGCGACCTCGGTGATCGGGGCCTATTATTACCTCAAGATCGTCAAGACGATGTATTTCGACGAGCCGGCGGCGGCGTTCGCACCGCAGGCGAGCCGGATCGAGGGCGGGCTGATCGCGGCGAGCGCGCTGGCGGTGTCGCCGCTCGGTTATCTGGCGATCCCGGCGCTGGGCGCGGCCAGCATGGCGGCGGCGCGGGCGCTGTTCTGATCCGTTCGGTCGCCGAGACCGGTTCCACCAATGCCGATCTGATCGCGCTCGCCCGCGCCGGGGCGTCGCACGGCACCTGGCTGCGCGCGGATCGCCAGACGGCGGGGCGGGGGCGGCAGGGGCGGGACTGGTCGTCTCCCTTCGGCAACCTCTATGCCAGCACGATCGTGGCGCTTTGGCCGGGTGATCCGCCGCCGGCCTCGCTGGCGCTGGTTGCCGCGGTCGCGCTGGACGAGTTGGTGGCGGCCTATGCCGGGCCGGACCGGCTGGCGATCAAATGGCCGAACGACCTGCTGCTGGATGGAGCCAAGCTGTCGGGAATCCTGCTCGAGCGCAGCGGCGATACGGTGGTGATCGGGTTCGGCGTCAATCTGGCGCAGGCGCCGACCGATACGCCTTATCCTGCGACGAGCCTGGCGGCAGCGGGCGTCGAGCCACCTGATCCCGGGCTGTTCTGCGAGGCGCTGGCGGATAGCGTCGCGCGCTGGGTTGCGCGCTGGCGGCACGGGTTGGGCGATGTTCGTGCCCAGTGGTGCCGACGCGCGCATCCGGTTGGCACACCGCTGGTAGCGCGACTGGCGGACGGCGCGGCGCTCGAAGGCCTGTTCGACGGACTGGACGGCGACGGCGCGCTGCGGCTGCGCAACCGCGACGGGGTTCGCACGATTCACGCCGCCGACGTGTTTCCGCTGTAATCTATTTCTTCGCTGCCGGCGCCGGAGGCGGGGCAGCCTGTCCTGCTTCTGTCATCAACGCGCCCAGTTTTTCTCGGTCAAGGACCGCGCCGAACCGCTCCATCTCCGCTGCGACTTTGGGATCCTCCATCAGCCCGCGGCCGGCCATCTGTCCGAGAACCTGGAAGCTCTGCTCGAAAGCGGTCTGGCCCTCGTTTCGGATTGCCGCCACGGCCTGCTTTCTGCAATCAACGAGGATAAGGCGCTCGAACAGAGCCGCGCCACGCTTGTTGTAGGCCACGTGTTGTTCCGGGGTCACCGATGAGATTTCTCGCGCGATGTCGGCAGCGGCGTAAGCTGAGAAAATCCATTGCATCATCGTATCGCGGTCAGCCGGTGTAGCGGCGGTCACGAGACAACGACTGAGATCGTCGGTGAAGACGCCAGCGTTTGCCATGCTCGACAAAGCCCCTGTCGCGCTGATCATCATTCCCACAAACCCTGACGTTCGCATGTTTCTCTCCTCGGATATGGATCGTGGATCACCCGGGAACCCGCGCGGTGCAATACCTCGTTCAGGGTGGCCTAGCGATGCGGACTTATTGTCTCTACAGCGCCCCCATGCTGCTCGCGATCGATGCCGGGAACACCAATGTCGTCTGCGCCCTGATCGACGGGGCCGAGATCCGCACCCGCTGGCGGATCGCAACCGATCCCAGGCGTACCGCCGATGAATATGCCGTCTGGCTCAACCAGCTGATGCAACTCGAGGGATATGAGCGGCGCCAGGTGAAGGCGGTGATCGTGGCGACCGTGGTGCCGCGCGCGCTGCACAACCTGGAAGTGCTGGCGACCAAATATTTCGGCGTGACCCCGCTGATCGCCGGCCGCGCGCCGGTGGAATGGGGGATCGACCTGGATGTCGACGAGCCCAAGTCGGTCGGCGCGGACCGCGCAGTCAACACCATCGCTGCGCATGCGCTGCACGCGGGCGATCTGATCGTGATCGATTTCGGCACCGCGACCACGCTGGACGTTGTTGACTATAATGGCGCCTACAAAGGCGGGATCATCGCGCCGGGGATCAATCTTTCGCTCGACGCGCTGGTGGCGGCGGCCGCCAAGCTGCCGCGGATCGCGATCGAGGCACCGGCGGGCGAGAGCGTGATCGGGCGCGATACCGTCAGCCAGATGCATATCGGCATCTATTGGGGCTATATCGCAATGATCGAGGGGCTGGTGGCGCGGATGAAGGCCGAGATCGGCCGCCCGGTGAAGGTGATCGCGACCGGCGGGCTTGCGGTGCTGTTCGACACGCATACATCGGTGTTCGATGCGATCGAACCGGATCTGACGATCCAGGGCCTGCGCATCATGTATCAGCGGCTGAAGCCTGCGTAACCGGTTCAGTTCTCCAGTGCGAACTGGGGTTTTCAAGACGGTTGCGCGCCTGCCGCCCGCAACCCCCGGCTTCCACCGGGGTGACGATTTCAAAAAGAAAGACACACAGACACGTGACCAAACCCGGCAACGAACTCCTCTTCCTCGCCCTCGGCGGATCCGGGGAGATCGGCATGAACGTCAATCTCTATGGCACCCAGGGCAAATGGGTGATGGTCGATCTCGGCCTGACCTTCGCCGATCCGGGCTATCCGGGCATCGACCTGATCCTGCCAGACCTGCAGTTCATCGAGGACCGTGCCGATGATCTGCTGGGCATCGTGCTGACGCATGGGCATGAGGATCATATCGGCGCGATCCCTTACCTCGCCGCCGATCTGGGCGTGCCGCTCTATGCCACGCCGTTCACCGCGGGGCTGATCCGCGGCAAGCTGGACGAGGAAGGCCTGTCGAAGAAGGTCAAGCTCAACATCATTCCGAACGAGAGCAGCTTCCAGCTCGGGCCGTTCGGCTTCCGCTATGTGCCGCTGGCGCACTCGATCCCGGAGGGGAACGCGCTGCTGATCGACACGCCCTATGGCAAGGTGTTCCACACCGGCGACTGGAAGCTGGACGAGGAGCCGCTGCTGGGCACGCCATCGACCGCGGCCGAGCTGGAGGCGATCGGTGACGACGGCGTGCTGGCGCTGGTCTGCGATTCGACCAACGTGTTCAACGAGAGCGCGTCCGGATCCGAAGCGGCGGTACGCGAGGGGCTGGATGCAGTGATCGGCGCGGCGGAAGGCCGCGTGCTGGTGACAACCTTCGCGTCCAACGCGGCGCGCGTGCAGACGCTGGGTGAAGTGGCGCGCGATACCGGGCGCCAGCTGTGCGTGGCGGGCCGATCGCTGGACCGGATCATCAAGGTGGCCAAGGCGACCGGCTATCTGAAGGATTTCCCCGAGACGATCGACGTGGACGCCGCGATGCGGCTGCCGCCGCGCGAGGTGATGATCATCGCGACCGGCGGGCAGGGCGAAGCGCGCGCCGCGCTGGCGCGAGTGGCGTTCGACAGCCACCCGATCAAGCTTTCGGCCGGCGACACGGTGGTGTTCTCGTCCAAGCAGATCCCGGGCAACGAGGTCGCGATCGGCCGTATCCAGAACAAGCTGGCGGAGAAGGGGGTGATCATGATCACCGACCGCCAGGCGCATGTGCATGTGTCCGGCCACCCGGGCCGGCCCGAGCTGGAGCTGATGTACAAGTGGATCCGGCCCGAGATCATCCTGCCGGTGCATGGCGAGATGCGCCATATGGCCGAGCAGGCGCGGTTTGCGACCGGGCTAGGCGTGCCCAAGGGCGTGGTGCAGCAGAACGGCACCGTGCTGCGGCTGGCACCGAACGGCCCGGCGCTGGTGGGGCATGAACGGGTCGGCCGGCTGATCCTGGACGGCGACGTGATCCTGCCGGCGGATGGGACAACCATGAACGAGCGGCGGCGGATCTCGTTGAACGGCGTCATCTCGGTCGCGGTGGCGCTGGATGCCAAAAACAAGCTGCGCGGAGAGCCCGCGATCGCGCTGCAGGGCCTGCCAGTGGAGGAGGATCGCGACGAATTCCTGGTCGAGGCGCGCGATGCGGCGGCGGAGGCGCTGGCCAACCCGCCGCGCGACGAGGCCAAGCTGAAGGAAGCGGTTCGGCTGGCGGTGCGGCGGCGCGCGACCCAGTGGACCGGCAAGAAGCCGGTCGTCGATGTCTCGCTGATCCGCGTGTGAGCGCCAAGCGATGACCTTCGGCTCGATCGTCGCGATCTATGTGCTGTTTTGGTTCTTCTGCCTGTTCCTGGTACTGCCGTTCCGGCTGCAGACCGGGGATGCGGCCGAGGAAGCGGTGCCGGGCCAGGATCGCGGCGCGCCGCCGCGGTTCAGCGTGTGGCGGACGGTGTTCTGGACCACGATCGTGTCGGCGATCGCCTTTGCGCTCTACTATGCGAACTATGTGAACGGCTGGATCGGGGCCGAATTCTTCCAGCTGATCGTGCCGCAGCGGCATTGAGGCCGACCCACATATAAAGATATCTTTATATTTGCATTTGCATCCGTGGCCCGGCTCCGCTAGGCGCGCGGCCATCCATTCCATTGCCGGAGAGCATCCGTGGCGACCCAGCCCGTCGACAATTTCACCGATTATCTCGTCCATGACATCAGCCTGGCCGGCTGGGGTCGCAAGGAGATCGAGATCGCCGAAACCGAGATGCCAGGCCTGATGGCGCTGCGCGAGGAATTCGGGGCATCGAAGCCGCTGAAGGGCGCACGCATCACCGGATCGTTGCACATGACGATCCAGACCGCGGTGCTGATCGAGACGCTGACCGCGCTGGGCGCCGACGTGCGCTGGGCATCGTGCAACATCTTCTCGACCCAGGACCATGCCGCCGCCGCGATCGCCGCAGCCGGGATCCCGGTGTTCGCCGTGAAGGGCGAGACGCTGGCCGAATATTGGGACTATGTGGCGCGCATCTTCGACTGGGGCAACGAGCCCTGCAACATGATCCTCGACGATGGTGGCGATGCCACCATGTTCGCGCTGTGGGGCGCCAAGCTGGAGGCAGGCGCCAGCTTCGCCGAGCCGGAGAATGACGAGGAAGTCGAGTTCCAGCGCGTGGTGAAGCAGTTCATCGCCGACCGGCCGGGTTATCTGACCGCGACCGTGAAGGCGATCAAGGGCGTGTCGGAAGAGACCACGACCGGCGTGCACCGCCTGTATGAGATCGCCAAGAAGGGCGAACTGCCGTTCCCCGCGATCAACGTGAACGACAGCGTGACCAAGTCTAAGTTCGACAATCTCTATGGCTGCAAGGAATCGCTGGTCGACGCGATCCGCCGCGGCACCGACGTGATGCTGGCTGGCAAGGTCGCCTGCGTCGCGGGCTTCGGCGATGTCGGCAAGGGCAGCGCGCAGAGCCTGCGCAACGGCGGCGCGCGTGTGCTGGTGACCGAAGTCGATCCGATCTGCGCGCTGCAGGCGGCGATGGAGGGCTTCGAGGTCGTCACCATGGAAGAGGCGACCCAGCGCGCCGATATCTTCGTGACTGCGACCGGCAATGCCGACGTGATCACCGCCGAGCATATGGCGGCGATGAAGAACATGGCGATCGTCTGCAACATCGGCCATTTCGACAGCGAGATCCAGATCGCGGCGCTGAGCAACTACAAGTGGACCGAGATCAAGCCGCAGGTCGACCTGGTCGAATTCCCGGACGGCAAGCAGATCATCATCCTGTCCAAGGGCCGGCTGGTGAACCTGGGCAACGCGACCGGCCATCCGTCGTTCGTGATGTCGGCTAGCTTCACCAATCAGGTGATGGCGCAGATCGAGCTGTGGACGAAGTCCGATGCCTATCAGAACCAGGTCTATGTGCTGCCGAAGCATCTCGACGAGAAGGTGGCCGCGCTGCACCTCCAGAAGCTGGGCGTGAAGCTGACCAAGCTGACCGCGAAGCAGGCGAGCTATATCGGCGTTTCGACCGAGGGCCCGTTCAAGCCCGATCATTACCGCTACTGATCGATGCGGCCGCCGGGGGATCAATCCTCCGGCGGCCAGCTTGTCATCGCCCGTTCGCGGATCCAGCGCGAGGCGAGGAATTTGACCCCGCGCGTAACGGGCAGGCCGGCATGGCGCATCCTCATGTCGGGCGCGCCATCGGCATCCACGTTGTGGAACAGGATCGCGTCGCCGGGCTGGCCGCGCAGATCGATGCCCAGATCAAGAAACCGGGTCGCGCCGCCATCATAGGCCGCGTTCAGCCAGACCAGCATCGTCATGATCCGCTGGTTGCGCGTGCCCGGAACCGCATCGACATGGGCGCGATATTCCTGGCCGGGCGCATAGGCGAGCAACTGGAGCGGCTCTCCCTGGGCGACCATAGTGCCGCTGGCCGCCGCGAGCCGCCGGTTGAGCGCATGCACTGCCGGTGATTCAAGCGCGGGCGGGAACGAGGCCATGCCCGACGTGCGGACCGGATTGGCGATCGGCCGTGCCGTCACCGGATCTACCACCACCGCCGGTGCAAGCCTGGGCTTGCCGGCACCGACCAGCCAGGCGCATTCGGCCACCGAGAATAGTGCGGGAAAGCGGATGATCGGGTGGCCGGCGATCGGCTCTCCCGTGGGGACGACCAGCGGATCACCCGTGGCGTCGAGCGCCATCTGCGCGATCAACCCATGCTCGGCCTGCGCGCCCGGATCCGCCGCGATCAGATCGAGCGCGCCGGACCAGTCGCGTTCCCCACCGGTGCCGCTGCCTAGGAAGGCGGCGTAAATCTGGGCGGCACCGCGCCGGCCAAGCTTGGCCGCCCGCGCGAACAATGCGCGCGCCGCCGCCAAGTCGCGCGGGCCGTTGGTGCCGGCGAGCCGCCAGCGCGCGAGCAGGAACAGCGCGTCGCCATCGCCGGACTCGGCCAGCAGCCCAGCGGCGGCGGCCGGATCGCCCGCTTCCGCCAGTTCGTTCGCCCTGTCGATCACACTCGCCATCGCCGCCTTGTCGCGTGTCGGGCGGCTTCAGGGAAGCGGATTGCGGAAGTCCCTTCACCGCGGGCCATCGCCTGCCTATCACCATCCGATGATTTCGCGCCCGATCCGCCGATGATGACGCTGAGCCCGCTTGCGGCCGCCCTGGCGGTGGGGTTGTGCGCGCTGTGGATGGTGGCGGCGGCGTTCGCAATCGGCTGGGGGATCCGGCGCGGACGTGCGGCCGGGGCGGCGCAGGCGCGGCTGGCGGATAGCGAGGCGATGCTGGCAGGCGCGCCGGTCATTCCGCTGCGAATCGCGGCCGACGGGCGGATCGCCGCCACCGAGCGGCTGGCCGACTGGCTGGGGCTGGCGCGACTGCCGCGCTTCATCGGCGATCTGGCGCAGGACGAGGCCGGCCTGTCGGGCGAGGATGCCGCGCTGCTGGCACGCGATGTGACCGCGGCCCAGCGCGCCGGCCGCGGCTTCGCACGGCCGCTGCACGTGCAGGGATCGGATCGTGTGCTGATGGCGCGGGGACGACCGTCTGGCGGCGGGAGCGTGGTTGTCTGGCTGTTCGATCAGACTGACAGCCAGGTTGAAATCGAGCGGCTGACCGCCGCCGGCGCGCAATTGTCGCAGGCATTGGAGGCAGTGGCGGCATTGATCGAGGCGGCACCCTTCCCGATGTGGCATCGTGGCCCCGATCTGCGGCTTGCACTGGTCAATGCCGCCTATGTGCGGGCGGTGGAAGCTGGCGACGCCGCCGAGGTGGTCGCGCGCGGGCTGGAGCTGGTGGAGGGAGAGGCCGGGCGCGGCCCGCTGGGCCCGGCGGCGATGGCGCGCGACGAGGGCCGGCTGTCGGTACGCACCGCGCCAGCCACGATCGCCGGCGAGCGGCGGATGATCCGCATCGTCGACGTGCCGCTGGGTGAAGCCGGGGTGGCGGGCTATGCCGTCGACATCGAGGAGCTCGAGGAGGCTCGCGCCGATCTGGGCCGCTTCCAGCGCGCCCAGCGGGATCTGCTCGACCGCCTTTCGGCCGGGGTGGCGCAGTTCGCCGCCGATCGCAGCCTGGCGTTCTGCAACCTGCCGTTCCAGCGGCTGTTCGCCATGCAGCAGGACTGGATCGCCGATCATCCTGAATTCGATCGGGTGCTGGACCGGATGCGCGAGGCCAATCGCGCGCCGGAGATGCGCGACTTCCCTAAGTGGAAGGCGGACCGCCGGACCTGGTTCACCGCGACTGCCCCGGAGGAAGAAGCCTGGCAGCTGCCGGGCGGTATCCATCTGCGCGTGCTGGCGCAGCCGCTGCCCGATGGCGGACTGCTGCTGATCTTCGAGGATCGCACCGAGCAGCTGCAGCTGGCATCCGCGCGCGACACGCTGCTGCGGGTGCGGACCGCGACCTTCGACAATCTGTTCGAGGCGATCGGCGTGTTTGCCGCGGATGGCCGGCTGCACCTGTGGAACAACCGTTTTCTGGATGTATGGGGGCTGAGCGAGCAGGTGCTGGCGCTGCATCCGCGGGTGGACGCGCTGGTCGAACATGTCGGCAGGCAGCTCGTCAATCCGGCGCGCGCCGGGCTGGTGCGCGAGCTGGTGCGGATCGCAACCATCGATCGCCAGCAGCGATCGGGCCGGGTGGCGTTGAAGGACGGGCGCCATTTTGAGTTCGCGGCGGTACCGCTGCCGGACGGAAACGCGCTATTCACGATGCTGGACATCACCGCCAGCCGCCAGATCGAAGCGGCGCTGCGCGAGCGCAACGATGCGCTGGAGGAGGCCGACAAGCTGAAGACCGCGTTCGTGGCCAACATGTCGTACGAACTGCGCGTGCCGCTGACCACGATCGCAGGGTTCGCGGAGATGCTGGCGGGCGGCTATGCCGGCGAGATCGGGGAGACTGCGACCGATTATCTGGCCGCGATCACGGCATCGGCCGCGCGGTTGGGCACGCTGATCGACGACGTGCTGGATCTGACGCAGAGCGCGGCCGGGCTGCTGCCGATGGCGGCCGAGCAGGTCGACCTGGAACGGCTGGCGCATGCCGCGGCCGATGCGGTGCGCGCCGCCGCGGACGAGCAGCGGCTGGAGTTCGTGGTGGAGATCGATCCATCGGTCGGCGCAATCCTGGGCGATGCCCGGCGGCTGCGCCAGGCGCTGGATCATCTGCTGCGCAATTCGGTAGCCTATACGCAGGCCGGTGGGCGGATCCTGCTGCATGCATCGGGCGATGCGGAAGGCGCGGAGATCGTGGTTTCGGACAATGGCGCCGGGATCGCCGCGGCCGAGCAGGAGCGCGTGTTCGACCGCTTCCACCGCGGTAGCGAGCCCGGCGTGGATCGCGGCGGACGCGCGGCGCTGGGCCTGGGGCTGCCGCTGACCCGCCAGTTCGTGGAGGCGCATGGCGGCACGATCACGCTGTTCAGCGAGCCGGGCGAAGGTACGACCGTGATCCTGCGCCTCCCGCGCGAGCGCGAGCGCGCATGATCCGACTGGCGAATGAAGGAGCGACCCTGGCGTTCGGCGCGGGGCTGGCGCGGGTGCTGCAGCCGGGCGACGTCGTCGCGCTGTCAGGTGACCTGGGTGCCGGCAAGACGACGCTCGCGCGCGGGCTGCTGGCGGCGCTGGGGCATGACGGCGAGATCGCCAGCCCGACCTTCCCGATCGTGATCCCTTACGACGATCTGGCGGTGCCGGTGTGGCATGTCGATCTCTACCGGCTGGACCGGGCGGATGCGATCGACGAGCTGGGGCTGGACGATGCGCTGGCCGATGGCGCGTTGATCATCGAATGGCCGGGGCGGATGGGCGACCGGCTGTGGCCGCATGCCCTGCGACTATGGCTTGCGCCGGATGGCGGCGGGCGATGCTTGACAGCGCAAGTGCCACCGTCATGGGAAGCGCGATGGCCACCGCGATGATTCCGCCGGCGCATGCGCCCGATTTCCTGGCCGATGCGGGCTGGCGTGGCGCTGCCATCCTGCCGCTGGCCGGCGATGCCAGCTTCCGCCGCTATTTCCGCGTCGCGACCCCCGATCGCACCGCCGTGCTGATGGATGCACCGCCCGCGCACGAGGATAGCCGCCCGTTCATCGCGGTTGCCGAACATCTGCACGCGCGCGGCTTCGCCGCCCCCCGGATCCTGGCGCGCGATCTGACCCAAGGACTGATCCTGCTTGAGGACTTCGGCGATGCGCGGATGGCCGAGGTGATCGCCGCCGAGCCAGATCGCGAACTGCAGGTCTATCGCGACGCTATCGACCTGCTGAGCGCGCTCCATGCGCAGGATGCCGGCGGGCTGCCGCCCTATGACATGGCGGTCTATCAGCGCGAGGCGGGGCTGTTTCCCGAATGGTATGCGCCCGCCGCCGGCATCGAGGTGGATACGGCCGGCTATGCCGCCGCCTGGGACGCTGCGCTGGCGCCGATCCGGGACGACCGGTCTGTGACGGTATTGCGCGACTATCATGCCGAGAACATCATGCTGCTGCCCGACGGCAGCCTCGGCCTGCTCGACTTCCAGGATGCCCTGGCAGGCCACCCAGCCTATGATCTCGTCTCGCTGCTGCAGGATGCGCGGCGCGACGTGCCGCCCGCGCTGGAAGAGGCGATGCTGGCGCATTATGGCGCGATCGATCCCGCCGCCTATGCGCTGCTCGGCGCGCAGCGCAACGCCAAGATACTGGGCATCTTCTGCCGGTTGTGGAAACGCGACGGCAAGCCACGCTACCTGGCCTATCAGCCGCGGGTCTGGCGTTATCTGGAACGCGACCTGGCCCATCCCGCACTGGCGCCGGTGCGCGACTGGTTCGATGCCAACGTGCCGCCCGCGAAGCGCGCCGCGCTGTGGGCGGACGCATGAGCGCGCGCAAGCCGCTGGAATTGCGGGCCGTGACGGGCGCCGCGCCGATCGAGACCGCGATGGTGCTGGCGGCGGGACTTGGCAAGCGCATGCGCCCGCTGACCGCGACCCGGCCCAAACCGCTGGTGGAAGTGGCCGGCAAGCCGCTGCTCGATCATGTGCTGGATCGGCTGCGCACCGCGGGCGTGAAGCGCGCGGTGGTTAACGTCCACTATCTGGCCGACGCGCTGGAGGCGCACCTGCAGCGTAGCGCCAGCGGCCTCGACATCCAGGTTTCCGATGAGCGCGGGCGGCTGCTGGAGACGGGCGGCGGGCTGGTGAAGGCGCTGCCGATCATCGATCGCGATCGCTTCCTGGTCGTCAACAGCGACAATCTGTGGATCGACGGCCCGATCGACGCGATCAGCCTGCTGGGCCAGCGCTGGGACGATACGACGATGGATGCCCTTTTGCTGGTGGTGCCGCTGGCGCGCGCCAACTGCCATCGCGGGCCGGGCGATTTCCATATGGACGCCGCCGGCCGAATCGCGCGGCGGCGGCCAGGGCGGGTGGCGCCGTTCGTGTTTACCGGGATCCAAATCGTCTCGTCACGATTGCTGGCCGATGCGCCCGATGGTCCGTTCTCGACCAACCTGCTCTGGGATCGGGCGATCGAAAGCGGGCGGCTGTACGGTGTCGTGCATCAGGGCCTCTGGTTCGATGTCGGGACGCCGCAGGCGATCGCGCGGACCGAGGCGCTGATCGCCGAGGGGTGACGCAGGGGCTCCCGCCGCGCTAGATGACGCCATGACGCCAGCCGATCGCGCCGCGCCGCTCAGGCCGGCCGTCTTCACCATCCCAGCGCACCGCGCCTTTGCCGATGCGCTTGCCGCCGGGCTGATCGCGCGCACCGGCGGCGACCGGATGGCACTGGCGCGCGCGATGCTGCTGCTGCCGACCAATCGTGCAGTGCGGGCAGTGACGGATGCGTTCGTGCGGCGATCGGAAGGCGGGCTGCTGTTGCCGCGGCTGGTGGCGATCGGCGATGCCGAGCTCGGCGACGCGCTAGGTCTGGCGCTGGACCCTGCGGATGCCGAGCCGGTGCCGCCTGCGGTCGATCCGCTCGATCGGTTGATGCGGCTGGCGCGGCTCGTCCAGCAGGCGCGCGATGCCGCTGGCGATCCGATCGACGCGGCAGAAGCGTTGCGTCTCGCCGGCGATCTGGCGCGGGTGCGCGATCAGCTACTGGTCGAGGAGGTGCCGCCCGAGCGGCTGGCCGATGCGGTGCCGGTCGAGCTGTCGCGCCATTGGGAAGGATCGCTGGCGATCCTGCGCGCGGTGCTGGATCGGTGGCCGGCGGAGCTGACGGCGATCGGCCGGATCGATTTGGCCGAGCGGCGTGCTCGGCTGCTGGCGGGCATCGAGCGGCGCTGGGCCACCACGCCGCCGGCTGGGCTGGTCGTAGCGGCGGGGATCACGACATCGGCGCCCGCGATCGCGCGGCTGCTGCGACGGATCGCGCGGCTGCCGCAGGGTATGGTGGTGGTGCCTGCGCTCGACCTGGCGATGCCGGTCGCCGAGTGGTCGGCGCTCGGCCCGCATGATCCCGATCCGACGACCGGCATCGTGAAGTCGCCGATCGAGACACACCCCCAATTCCAGCTGAAGCTGCTGATCGACGCGATCGGTGTGGCGCGCGGCGAGGTTCGGCCGTGGCGCTGGGGTGGCGGGCGCGGTTCGGCGGCGGTGCGCAGTCGTGCGATCGGCAACGCGATGGCCCCGGCGCGCTTCACCGCCAAGTGGCAGACGCTACCCCCGGCCGAGCGGCGGCTGAGCGGGATCGTGGCCGCGGAGTTCGCCGGTCCGGGCGAGGAGGCACGCGCGATCGCGATCGCCATGCGCGAAGCGATCGAGACGCCGGGGCGGACCGCGGCGCTGGTGACCCCGGATCGGGGACTGGCGCAACGCGTGGCCGCACAGCTGCGCCGCTGGGCGATCCATGTCGATGATTCGGCAGGGCGACCGCTTTCGCAGCTGCCTCCGGGCACGCTGCTTCTTTCGCTGGCGGCGGCCGCCGCCGAACGGTTCGCACCGGTCGCCCTGCTGGCGCTGCTGAAGCATCCATTGGTGCGGCGCGGCGATCGACGCGATGCCTGGCTGGCGGGGGTGCGGGCGCTGGATCGCGCACTGCGCGGCCCGCGGCCCGATGCCGGGCTGGCCGGCGTCACCGCGCATCTCGACGGCGGCGACGAGCGCGAGCGCAAGTGGCGGCGCGCAGCCGCCGGCTGGTGGGACGAGGCAAGGGCGTTGCTTGCCCCGCTCGAGTCGCTGGCCGCTGGCGCATCGACCGCTGATCGACTTGCGGTGCTGCGCGACGTGGCGTCCGCGCTGTGCGGTGATGCGGTGTGGGCGGGCCCCGATGGGCGGCGCGCTGCCGCGCTGATCGCGGAACTGGAAGCTGTTGCCGCCGAGGGGCCGGTGCGGGTCGATGGTGACGGGCTGCACCGGATGCTGCGGCAATTGATGGACGATATCGCGATCCGGCCGCCGCAGGGCGGGCATCCGCGGCTGTTCATCTGGGGGCTGATCGAAGCGCAGCTGCAACAGGCCGACCTGATGATCCTGGGTGGGTTGAACGAAGGCGTTTGGCCGGCCCTGCCTGCGCCGGATCCGTGGCTGGCGCCAGCGCTGCGCCGATCGCTGGGCCTGCCCGGGCTGGAGCGGCGGATCGGCCTGGCCGCGCATGATTTCGCCAGCGCGCTGGGCGCGCCGCGCGTGATCCTGACCCGGGCGCGGCGCGATGCGCGTGCGCCGGTGATCGCATCGCGCTTCTGGCTGCGGCTGGAGGCGATGACCGGCGGCGTGACCCGGCTGCCGCGGCTGCGGCGCTGGGCCGACGCGATCGATCGGCCGATCGGCCCGCGTGCGCCGGCCAGCCAGCCCGCGCCGTCACCGCCATCGCGTGAACGGCCGCGCCGACTGGCGGTGACCGATCTCGACCGGCTGAAGGCCGACCCATACGCCTTCTACGCCAAGGCGATGCTGGGGCTGTCGCGGCTCGATCCGGTCGATGCCGATCCGAGTGCGGCGTGGCGCGGCAGCGCGGTGCATGCCGTGTTCGAGGCCTGGATGATCGAGGATGGTTGTCGCCCGGACCGCCTGGTGCCGCGTGCACGCGACCTGCTCGACCGGATTGCCGCGCATCCGGTGCTGAGGGCGCTGTGGACGCCGCGGCTGATCGAGGCGCTGGAATGGGTGGCCGCCCGCATGGCCGACGATGTGGCGGCGGGGCGGGTGCCGATCGCAGCCGAGCGCAAGGCCGTGATCGACATCGCCGGCGTCACCATATCGGGCAAGGTCGATCGTGTGGACCGGTTGCCGGGCGGTGGGCTGGCGATCGTCGACTACAAGACCGGCAAGGCGCCGGCGAAGGCGCAGATCGACGCCGGCTTCGCGCTGCAGCTGGGCCTGCTGGGTCTGATTGCCGAGCAGGGCGGGATCGAAGGCATAGCGGGCTGGGCCGAGGCGTTCGAATATTGGTCCCTGGCCAAGGAGCGCGACGGGTTCGGCAAGGCCAGCGCGGTTGACCCCGAGGGCTTCCTTGCCTTTTCGGAACGCGTGCTGCGCGAGGCGATCGCCAAGTGGCTGACCGGCGACGAGCCCTTCACCGCAAAGCTCAATCCCGATTTCGCTCCGTTCGACGACTATGACCAGCTGATGCGGCTGGACGAATGGTATGGAGCCGAGCGGTGAGCCGCCGGGTGAAGCCGCTGCAACGACTGTTCGGCGAGCAGCAGCAGGCATCGCACCCTGCCGATCTCGTCTGGCTGTCCGCCTCCGCCGGCACAGGCAAAACGCATGTGCTGACTGCGCGCGTGCTGCGGCTGTTGCTGGCCGGGGCCGCCCCGCAATCGATCCTGTGCCTGACTTTCACCAAGGCGGGGGCCGCCGAGATGGCGGAACGGGTGCACGAGCGGCTGGCGCATTGGGTGCGGCTGGCAGACGAAAAGCTGCGCAAGGAGCTCTTCAATCTCGGTGAGCCCCATGACGAAGAGGCGATCGCGAGGGCGAGGGCGCTGTTCGCCACGGTGCTGGATGCGCCGGGCGGGCTGCGGATCCAGACGATCCACGCCTTCTGCCAGACGCTGCTGGCCGGCTTTCCGGCGGAGGCGGGGCTTTCGCCCGGCTTTCGGCCGATCGAGGGGCGCGAGGAGGCGGCATTGGCGCGATCGGTGCTGGCCGATCTGCTGGTGGACGCGGAACGCGGCGGCGATCTCGGCCTGATCGATGACGTGCAGCAGCTGAGCCGTCGGCTGGGCGAGCAGGGGGCCGAACGCTATCTGATGGACTGCGCTCGCGCTGCCGAGGACATGGCGGGGCTCGGCCCCCGCGAGGGCATCGAGGCGCGGGTGCGCACAGCGCTCGATCTGCCGCTGGGCGATATCGACGCGGCGATCGAGCAGGCCTGTGGCGACGATCGTTTCGATACGGAGACGCTGCGCGCGATTGGTGCCGCGAACGGGCGCTGGAAGACGGCCAAGGGAGCCGCGCGCGCCGATCTGGTGGCGCGCTGGCTGGCTTCGGATGCAATGGAGCGGGCGACATTGCTGGCCGATCTGCACGCCGTCTGGTCCCGCAAGGATGGCGCGCCGCTGTCGTTCGGCAAGGGCCAGGCCCCGCAGGAGGAAGGCTATGCGGATCTGGCGATGCGGCTGCATGGGCATTGCGCGGAGCTGATCGGCCTGCGCGCGCGTGCCGGGCTTGCCGTGCTGGTCGCGGCGGGGCTGCGTGCCGGGCAGGCCTATGCGCTGCGATACGCCGCTGCCAAGCGCGCGGCCGGGATGGTCGATTTCGACGACCTGATCAACGCATCGGTCCGGCTGCTGAACAGCGACGGGATCGGCGACTGGATCCGCTACAAGCTGGATCAGGCGACAGACCATATCCTGGTCGACGAAGCGCAGGATACCAATGCGCGGCAATGGTCGATCATTGCGGCGCTGGCGGGCGAGTTCTTTGCCGGCGAAGGGGCGCGAGGGCAGACGACGCGCACGATCTTCACGGTCGGTGATTTCAAGCAGGCGATCTTCGGCTTCCAGGGCACCGACCCGCAGGCTTTCAACGCGGCGCGGCAGGCATTCTCGATGCGGGCGGAGCAGGCCGGCAGGGGCTTCAACCAACTCTCGCTCGATCGTTCGTTTCGTTCGACGCCGCCTGTGCTGGAACTGGTCGATACGCTGCTGGATCAGCTCGGCCCGCTCGAACTCGGGGTCGAGGAACAGCTGGCCCCGCATCTGAGCGCGCGTGACGGCGGTCCCGGCACCGTGACCCTGTGGCGGCCGCACAGCGTGTCGAGTGCGGAGGATGTCGAGGAGGGGGACGAGACCTGGCTCGACGATGCCACGCGTGGTTTCGCGACCCAGCTCGCCCGGCAAATCCGCCGCTGGCTGGACGAACCGCTGTGGCTGGAAGGCAAGGGGCGGCCGGTGCGGCCCGAGGATATCCTGATCCTGGTGCGCAAGCGCGGTGACTTAGCCGGGCTGCTCGTGGCGCGGTTGCATGCCGAAGGCGTGCCGGTCGCGGGTGTCGATCGGCTGCGGCTCGATCGGCCGCTCGCGGTTCGGGACCTGCTGGCGGGGCTGCGTTTCTGCACGCAGCCGCTGGACGATCTCAATCTCTCCGCGCTGCTGGTATCGCCGCTGTTCGGCTGGGATCAGGACCGGCTGTACCGGCTGGCGAAGCAGCCGCGCGCCGGGCTGTGGTCAACGCTGCGGGACCGGGCGGACGAGGCCGATACCGCGGCCGCGCTCGGCAGCCTGCTCGCGCAGGCCGATTTCGTCTCGCCGTACATGCTGATCGAGACGATCCTGAGCGGTCCGCTCGACGGCCGCCGCCGGCTGGTCGCCCGGCTGGGCGCGGAAGCATCGGACCCCATCGACGAACTCGTGAACGCCGCGCTGCTATTCGAGAGCGAGGGTACGCCGACGCTGCAATCCTTTCTGGACTGGTTCGATCGCGGCGAAGTCGACATCAAGCGCGATCCTTCCACCCCGCTGGATGCTGTGCGGGTGATGACGGCGCACGGCGCGAAGGGGCTGCAGGCACCGCTGGTGATCCTGGCCGATGCCACCGGCGATCCCGATCGCTCGCCAGTGTCGACGCTGGCGTGGCCGGTCGGAGAGGCGACGGTGCCGCTATTCCGTCCGCGCAAGGCGGAGCTGGCCGGATCGATCGCCGAGGCCGCCGAGCGCGCACGCCGACGCGACCGCGAGGAGCATCTGCGGCTCCTCTATGTCGCGGTGACGCGGGCGGAGGAGCGACTGGTGATCGGCGGTGCGCTTGGCCCGGCGACCAAGGGGGTGGTGCCGCAATCGAGCTGGTATGCCGCGATCGAGGCCGCGATGATCGCCTTGGGCGCAGAGGAAGATCCGGCCGACGAATTCTGGGGCCATGCCCGCCATCATCGCGGCGGCAAGCCGGTGCCGCCGCTGGCGCGTGCGCGGAGGTTGGCGCCGCCTGAGCCCGCATTGCCCGCTTGGCTGCATGCCGCCGCCCCGCAGGAAGCGCGCCCGCCGCGTCCGCTCGCCCCATCGGCGATCGGCGTCGATGCAGTTGCGGATCCGCCGCCGAGCCCGGCGATGCGCGCGGCGGCGCGGCGCGGGACACTGCTGCATGCGCTGTTCGAACGGTTGCCCGCGCTTGCCCCGGTCGAT
Source organism: Sphingomonas canaveralia (assembly GCF_047238125.1). NCBI lineage: Bacteria > Pseudomonadati > Pseudomonadota > Alphaproteobacteria > Sphingomonadales > Sphingomonadaceae > Sphingomonas > Sphingomonas canaveralia. Next base: position 1,055,653 of record NZ_JBDFMH010000001.1, on the reverse strand, counting down.
CGGACGGCGGCCGGGCTGCGCTGGCTGGAACAATCGGCCGGGGTGATCGACCGGGAGGAGCGGGAAGCGCTGATCGCAGACGCGCTGACGGTGATCGCGGATGCCCGCTTCGCCGATGTGTTCGCTTCCGATGCCCTGGCCGAAGCGCCGATCGCAGCGGTCGTCGCGGGCGACGTGATCGCCGGTACGGTCGATCGGCTGCTGGTGCGCGAGGATCGCGTGCTGATCGTCGATTTCAAGACCGGGCGGCGGGTGCCGGCCACGATCGATGCCGTGCCAGCGCATCATCTGGACCAAATGGCAGCCTATGTCGCCGCGCTCGCGTCGATCTTTCCCGATCGGCGGATCGAGGCAGCCTTGCTCTATACGGCCGGTCCCGTGCTGTTGCCGTTGCCCGACGACTTGCACCCGCGCCACAAGCCCGGCTTGGCCCGGCAGGAGCAAATGCTGTCGGGCGACCGTTGAGCCCGACCGAGCGCCACCCTACATCCACAGTCAACCCAAAGGAGTTTCGACCATGGCCACCAAGACGATCACCGACGGCTCGTTCCAGAGCGATGTGCTGTCCGCTTCCGGCCCGGTCCTGGTCGATTTCTGGGCCGAATGGTGCGGGCCGTGCAAGATGATCGGCCCGGCGCTGGAAGAGCTTTCGGACGAGCTTGGCGAAAAGGTGACGATCGCCAAGCTGAACATCGACGAGAACCCGGATTCGCCCGCCAAATATGGCGTGCGCGGCATTCCGACGATGATCCTGTTCAAGGATGGCGCGCCGGTCGAGACCAAGGTCGGCGCAGCACCGAAGAGCCAGCTCAAGGGGTGGCTGGAAGGCGCCCTCTAAGGCATCCAAGCCCAGGGCGCCGGCACCTGGATCAGGGGGCCGGCGCTTTCGCGAGCTGCGTGTCGCCGCGGATCGCGGCGCTGTCCTGACCCATCGCCCGAAGCTCGTAGCCGGCGTCGGTGAAGCGCTTGCGGATGTCTGATGCATCGTCCGGCGACATCGATTCCTCCTCGTAGAGGATCAGCTTCGGCCGAAACGTGGTCAGGTCGAACTGGCGCAGGATGCGGGCGTCGTGGCCCTCGGCATCCACCACCAGGATGTCCGGGTTGGCATGGCGGGTCTCGCGCAGCAGTTGATCGACCGTGACAAGCTCGACCGGGATCTCGACGATCCGACGATCAACATCGGGAATGCGATCGGCGAACCGCATCAGCTGCGCGCGGTCGAGGCTGGCCGATCCGTGCGCCCAGGCGGGAATGACGGGATCGGCCGGATCGAACGCATAGAAGGGCAGCGTGCCCGCCTGATCCGAGATCGCCTTGTTGATATAGTCCATGCCTGCGATGCCGCGATAGGTTTGCTGCATTGCTCGGAAGAAGACCGGCTGGGGCTCCACCAGCGCGCCGGTCAGGTAGCCGCGATGGACCGCCAGGTTCAGCGGATCGGCATATTGGCCGTCGTTGACGCCGATCTGCAGGAAGGTGCGCGCGCCATCCAGCGCCACGGCGGACAGGATCAGCCGCTCCGCGCGGCGCGGGGTGAGCAGGCCGAACTGATGCAGGCGTGCGCGGATCCGCGATTTCAGGTGCGGGCTCAGCTTGCGGACGAGCCGTTCCTTCAGGGTCTGGGCCAAGCGCGGTCTCCGGTCGGTGTGGCCTCTCCCGCGCCGATCAGCTGCGATAGTCGGCGTTGATCGAGATGTAGCCGTGGGTGAGGTCGCACGTCCAGACAGTCGCGCTGCCCTCGCCGATGCCGAGCGAAACGCCAATTTCGATCTCGCTGCCCTTCAGGTGGGCGGCAACCGGGGTTTCGTCATAATCCGCAACCGCCAGCCCATCACGCGCGACGATCGTGTTGCCGAAGCGGATCGCCAGCCGATCGCGGTCCGCGGGCTCGCCGGCCTTGCCGACGGCCATCACCACCCGGCCCCAGTTCGCATCCTCGCCGGCGATCGCAGTCTTCACGAGCGGCGAGTTGGCGATCGACAGGCCGATCCGCCGCGCGCTGGCATCGCTTTCCGCGCCTTCCACGTCGATCCGGATGAATTTCGACGCGCCTTCGCCGTCGCGCACGACCAGATGCGCCAGCTGCCGACAGAGATCGGTGAGCGCTGCCTGGAAGGCATCGGCCCCGGCGTTATCGAAGCCGGTCAGCGGCGCATGGCCGGCACGGCCGGTGGCGAAAGCGAGCACGGTGTCCGAAGTCGAAGTATCGCCATCGACCGTTATGCAGGAGAAAGTGGCGCGATTGGCGGCCTCCAGCATCGTCTGCAGGAAGGCGGGCTCGACCGCGGCATCGGTGAAGATGAAGCCCAGCATCGTCGCCATGTCCGGCGCGATCATCCCCGATCCCTTGATCACGCCGACCAGCGTGACGGTGCTGCCGCCGATCACCACGCGAGTGACCGCGCCTTTGGGAAAGGTGTCGGTGGTGGCGATCGCGTTCGCCACGTCCTCCCAACCGGCGGCAGGAGCGACCAGCGCGGCGTCGATCCCGGCCTCGGCCCGGTCGATCGGCAGCGGCACCCCGATCACACCGGTCGATGCGACGAAGATATCCGATGGCTGGCAACCAGTCGCGGTGGCGACGCGGGCGGCGATCGCCTCCACAGCGGACCGTCCGCGATGGCCGGTAAAGGCGTTGGAGTTGCCGGCGTTGACGACCAGCGCACGCGCCCGGCCCAGCGGCAATGCGGCCCGGCACCATTCCACCTCCGGCGAAGGGCAGCGGCTCTGCGTCGTAACGCCGGCGACGGCGGTCCCTTCCTCGAGAGCGACATAGGTCAGATCGCACCGGTCCCATGTCTTGTAGCGCGCACGCGCGACCGCGGCACGAACGCCGGCGATGGCGGGCAGGGCGGGAAAGGGTGTGGCGAGGGGAGAGCGGGTCATGGCGCGGGGCATAGGGGTTCGCTCTCTGCTTATGAAGCCCGTAACATCTCGCTTGATCCGGCCCGGGTGCTTCGCCAGCATTCGATCCGGGCAGGGGGGCGGAAAATGATATTGCCGATCGCGATCTTGTTGATGGCGCCGAGCGAAGCCGCCGGTTTCACGATTCCGGCAGAATCGATCACGCCCCAAGCCGAATGGATCACCTCCGAGGATTACCCAAAGCTGGCGATCCAGCAGGGCCAGGCCGGTACCACCCATGTCTCTTACACGATCGACCCGGACGGCCGCGTGAACCGGTGCGAAATTCTGGGATCGAGCGGTTCGGCGGTGCTCGATGTCACAGCGTGCGAACTGCTAAAGGCGCGTGGACGCTATCGCCCGGCGCGCGATCAGCGGGGCAATGCGGTCAGCTCGACGACAACTCGACGCGTGCGATGGGAGATTCCGCAAGCAGCCAACTCCGACGAGCAACCTTTTCTTCCTGATAGACTCTCACGGCCGTTTTCAGTGAGCATCCAGTTCACGGTCGGTGAAGACTTGAAGATGAAAGATTGCACTGTGCAAGCCTACTCAGGCCTCCCCGGCTCAGCGTCCGACGTCTGCCCTGCAATGCTCGCAGCCGGGCGATCGCCAATGCCGATCGACCCAAGCATTATTGGCGAGTCGCTTATCTTCACCGTGTCTCTTGCCAAGACCGGTGACACGCCCGCCCAGAAGGCCCGGCGCTAGCCCGCGAATTGACGTGCCCGCGACGGGCACCTATCTCGCGCACGATCATTCCGGGCGTGCCTTCGGGCGCGCGCACCTGCGCTTATCCAAGGAACGTCCATGCTCGGCGGCATTGCCAAGGCCATCTTCGGGTCGTCCAACGACCGCTATGTGAAGTCGCTCAACCCGATCGTGCGCCAGATCGCCGATCTCGAACCGCAGCTGCAGGCTCTGTCGGACGATCAGTTGCGCGGCCAGACCGCGCTGTTCCGCCAGCGGCTGGCCGATGGCGGAACACTGGACGAATTGCTGCCCGAAGCCTTCGCCACCGTTCGCGAGGCATCGCGCCGGGTGCTGGGCATGCGCCATTTCGACGTGCAGATGGTGGGCGGCATCGTGCTCCACCGCGGCGAGATCGCCGAGATGCGCACCGGTGAGGGCAAGACGCTGGTCGCCACGCTGGCCGTCTATCTGAACGCGCTGCCGGGCGACGGCGTGCATGTCGTGACGGTCAACGACTATCTGGCGCGGCGCGATGCCGACTGGATGGGGCAGGTCTATCGCTTCCTGGGGCTGACGGTGGGGGTGATCGTGCCCAACCTGTCCGACGGGCAGCGTCGAGATGCCTATGCCTCCGACATCACCTACGGCACCAACAATGAATTCGGCTTCGACTATCTGCGCGACAACATGAAATATGAGCGGTCGATGATGGTGCATCGACCCTTCAATTATGCAGTGGTCGACGAGGTCGACTCGGTGCTGATCGACGAGGCGCGGACCCCGCTGATCATTTCCGGCCCGACCGACGACAAGTCCGAGCTCTACATGCAGGTCGATGCGATCGTGAAGCAGATCGCCGCCGAGGACTATGAGCTGGACGAAAAGCAGCGCTCGGTGATCCTGACCGAGGATGGCACCGAGAAGGTGGAGCGGATGCTGGAGACCGCCGGCCTGCTGGAGGGCGGCAATCTCTATGACTTCGAGAATACCCAGGTCGTCCACCACCTGAACCAGGCGCTGCGCGCGAACGTCGTTTTCAAGCGCGATACCGACTATATCGTGAAGGACGGCAAAGTCGTCATCATCGACGAGTTCACCGGCCGGATGATGGACGGGCGGCGCTGGTCGGATGGCCTGCACCAGGCGGTTGAGGCCAAGGAAGGCGTCAACATCGAGCCGGAGAACCAGACTCTGGCTTCTGTGACCTTCCAGAACTATTTCCGCATGTATCCCAAGCTTGGCGGCATGACGGGCACGGCCGCCACCGAAGCGCCCGAATTCTTCCAGATCTACAAGATGAACGTCGTCTCGATCCCGACCAACGTGCCGGTCAAGCGGATCGACCAGGACGACGAATTCTACAAGAACATGACCGACAAGTTCGCGGCGATCACCACCGCGATCCGTGATGCGGCGGCCAGCGGCCAGCCGGTGCTGGTCGGTACGGTCTCGATCGAGAAATCGGAGCTGCTGTCCGAATATCTCAAGAAAGAAGGCGTGCCGCACAAGGTGCTGAATGCCCGCTATCACGAGCAGGAAGCGCATATCGTAGCGCAGGCCGGCCGGCTGGGCGCGGTCACTATCGCCACCAACATGGCCGGCCGCGGCACCGACATCCAGCTCGGCGGCAACCTCGAATTTCGGGTGGAGGACGAACTGTCGGCCGTGCCCGAGGGTCCGGACCGTGACGCAGCGATCGAGCGGATCAAGGCCGAGATCTCGGAAGAGAAACAGCGCGTGCTGGATGCCGGTGGCCTGTTCGTGCTGGGCACCGAGCGCCATGAGAGCCGACGCATCGACAATCAGCTGCGCGGCCGTTCGGGCCGGCAGGGCGATCCCGGCCTGTCGCGCTTCTATCTTTCGCTGGACGACGATCTGCTGCGTATCTTCGGCCCGCAGACGATGTTCGCGAAGATGATGAACAAGAATCTCGAGGATGGCGAGGCGATCGTCAGCCCCTGGATTTCCAAGGCGATCGAGACCGCGCAGAAGAAGGTCGAGGCGCGCAACTACGATATCCGCAAGCAGGTCGTCGAGTATGACGACGTGATGAACGATCAGCGCAAGGTTGTGTACGAACAGCGCGCCGACATCATGGATGCCGATACCGTCGACGACGTCGTGATCGACATGCGCGCCGAGACGGTCAACGCGATCGTCGCCGACAGCTGCCCGCCTAACAGCTATCAGGAGCAGTGGGACATTTCGGGCATGAAGGCGCGGACCCAGGAACTGCTGGGGCTGGAGCTGCCGTTCGATGACTGGCTGAACGAGGACGCGGTCGAGCCGGAGATGTTCGCCGAGCGCATCCAGGCCGCCGCCGATGCCGCAATCGCCGAGAAATCGGCGATGCTGGACGAGGCGCGGTGGCATGCCGTGGAAAAGAACATCCTGCTGCAATCGCTGGATCACCACTGGAAGGAGCATCTGGCGACGCTCGACGCGCTGCGCGCGGTCATCCACCTGCGCGCCTATGCGCAGAAGACGCCGATCAACGAATATAAGCAGGAAGCCTTTGCGCTGTTCGAGCGGATGCTGGTCGCGATCCGCGAGGACGTGACGCGGATGCTGGCACATGCCCAGTTCCAGGCAACGCCCGACCTGCCGCAAATGCCCGACATCTTCACCAGCCACTTCGATCCGCTGACCGGCGAGGATGATACGTTGGATCTGGATGCCGGCACACTCGGGCTGGTGACCACCCGGATCGCGCCGTTCCAGATGGTTCAGCCCGACATGCCGGCCGAGATGGGCGACGATCCCACGCAGTGGGCCGGACAGGTGAGCCGCAATGCGCCGTGCCCGTGCGGATCCGGCCGCAAGTACAAGCATTGTCACGGCCAGATCTGACGCAGCAGGAACCGCACGCGTCGCTGCGGCTGCGCGTGCATCTGGGCGGCGAGATCGCGATCGGTCCGGGCAAGGCGGCGCTGCTCGAGGCGATCGTCGCGCATGGATCGATTTCGGCCGGTGCCCGCGCCATGGGCATGAGTTATCGCCGGGCCTGGTTGCTGGTCGATGCCATGAACCGGGCATGGCCTGCGCCGCTGGTGGAGACCGCGGCGGGCGGCAGCCGCGGGGGCGGCGCGCGACTTTCCGCTTTGGGCCGCGACGTGCTCGACCGCTATCGCCGGCTCGAAGCCGAGCTCGAAGCCGTCGCTGCACGATCCGATCTGCTGGCGCTCGGGCGTCATATCGCAGCCTGATCCGGCCCACTGGCGCGAGCTGAAGCCGTCGTATATCGCCGGATATCACGTGTGGAGTCCGCGATGCGCATTCTGATTGCCCTGGCGATGCTGTTTGCCGTCGCGCCGGCGGTGGCGGCGCCGCCGATCGTGCTGGCGGCGGCCAGCCTGCAGGAGTCGCTCGACGCCGCGGCGGACGCCTGGGCGGCGGCGGGGCACGAACGCCCCCGCATCGCCTTTGCCGGCACGCCTGCGCTCGCTCGCCAGATCGAGGCCGGATCGCCGGCCGACTTGTTCCTGTCGGCGGACGAGGCGTGGGCCGATACGCTGCTGGCCAAGGGTCTGTTGCGGCGTGGCAGCCGGGCCGTGCTGCTGGCGAACCGGCTGGTGCTGGTCGTCCCCGCCACCGATCCGCGGCCGATCGGGCGGCTGCGTGATCTGCCGGCGCGGCTCGGCGGCGGGCGGCTGGCGCTCGCCGATCCGGCCTCGGTGCCCGCCGGGCGCTATGCGAAGGCGGCGCTGGAAAAGGCGGGCGTGTGGACGGCGATCGCGCCGCGCGTGGCGGGGGCGGAGAATGTGCGCGCCGCCCTGCTGCAGGTCGCGCGGGGCACCGCAGCGGCAGGCATCGTCTATGCGACCGACGCCCGGGTCGAGCCCGGCGTTCGGGTGGCAGGCGTCGTGCCCGGCGCGCTGCACCCACCGATCCGTTATGTGATGGCGGTGCCGGTCGCCGCGCGGAACCGGCAAGGGGCGGCGTTCGGCGCTTGGCTGCGGTCGGCGGCGGGGCAGCGCCATTTCATCCGCGCCGGCTTCCTGCCACCGCGCTGATGCTGCTGACCGCTGTCGAATGGGGCATCGTCGCCTTGAGCCTGAAGGTGGCGCTGGCCGCGACGCTGCTGCTGCTGCCGATAGCCTGGGGGATCGGTTATGCGCTGGCGCGGCATCGCTTTCCGGGCAAGCTGATCGTCGATGCGCTGGTGCATCTGCCGCTGGTGGTGCCGCCGGTGGTGGTGGGTTGGTTGCTGTTGCTGCTGTTCGCCCCGGCCGGGCCGGGCGGGGCGCTGCTGGCAGCGATCGGCGCGCCGCCGCTGGTCTTTTCCTGGATCGGGGCTGCGATCGCGGCGGCGGTGATGGCACTGCCGCTGGCGGTGCGCGCGATCCGGCTGGCGATCGAGGCGATCGATGTCGAGGTGGATGAAAGCGCGCGGTTGCTGGGCGCATCACGGCTGCAACGTATACTACGGATCACGCTGCCATTGAGCATGCCGGGGCTGATTGCGGCGGCAGTGCTGTCGTTCGCACGCGCGCTGGGCGAATTCGGGGCGACAATTACCTTCGTGGCCAGCGTGCCGGGATCGACCGAGACGCTGCCGCTGGCGATCCACGCCGCGCTGCAGCGGCCGGGCGGCGAGACGATGGTGGTGACGCTGTCGATCCTGTCGGTCATCCTGTCACTGGCGGCACTGATCGCATCCGATCTGATCGCACGGCGCCAACGGCGTTGACGGCAGCTGCGATCATCGCGACGGTGGCGCGGGTTGCGGAGTAGGGCGAATGCGTATCATCTTGGCCATGGTGGCGGCGGGACTGCTGTCGGGATGCGTATCGACCGCGGTCGATGTCGTCACGCTTCCGGTGCGTGCGGTCGGCCAGGGCGTGGACTGGGCGACGACCAGCCAGGACGAAGCCGATCGCAACCGCGGCCGCAAGCTGCGCAAGCAGGAAGCGCGGGAGGCGAAGGAACGCCGCCGCGAAGAGAAGCGCCGCCGCAAGCAGGAACGCGAATGGCGCGACGATTAGTCTGACCTTTGCGGAAACGGGACCGACGCCTTCAATGAAAATCGCGTGATTTCGGCAGCACGCGGACGTCGCGCGGGTGCCAGCCGCGGGGCGGGGGCTGGGGATTGAGGCCGATATCGGCGCGGCACAGCGGCACTTCGGCGATGCGATCGTCGGACAGGCGCGACAGCTCGGCCGACCGATCGATCACCCGATCGACCATCAGATGGATCACGCCTTCCGGGCTCTTCTGGATCTGCCCTTCGACCAGCATCAGCCGTGATCCCATCACCTCCGCACGGAACGTCTCGAAGGTGCGCGCCCACATGATGACGTTGGTGATGCCGGTCTCGTCTTCCAGCGTGACGAAGATCGCCTTGCCGTTGCCCGGCCGCTGGCGGACCAGCACCACGCCGGCTACGCGCGCGCGGCGGCCATCCTTCAGTGCATTGGCCTGCGCACTGCTCAGCACGCCTTCGGCCGCGAACAGACCGCGCAGCATGCCCATCGGATGGCCTTTCAAGGAAAGCCTGGTGGTCTGGTAATCGGTGGCGATCTGTTCGGGCAGCGGCATTTCTGGCAGCTCGACCGAGACATCGGCGCCGAGCTCGCGCGCATCGGCGGCGGCGAACAGCGGCAGCGGATCATCGCCCGGCAGCCGGCGAACCGCCCAGAGCGCGGCCCGGCGGTCCGAGCCGATCGATCGGAACGCGTCGGCATCGGCCAGCAGCCGCATCGCCCGGGCGTTCAATCGTGCGCGTGCCGCCAGAACCTCTACCGATGCGTAGCCCGCACCGCGCCCCGCCACCAGCCGCTGCGCATCGGCCTGGTGCAGACCATCGATCTGTCGAAATCCCAGCCGTACCGCCAACGCGCCATCGTCGCGCCGTTCAAGGCTATTGTCCCAATCGCTGTGGTTGATGTCGATCGGGCGGATTTCGACATCATGCTCGGCGGCGTCGCGCACGATCTGTGCGGGCGCATAGAAGCCCATCGGCTGGGCGTTCAGCAGCGCGCAGGCGAAGGCGGCCGGGTGGTGGCATTTGATCCAGGACGAGATGTAGACGAGCTTGGCGAACGAGGCGGCATGGCTTTCGGGAAAGCCGTAGCTGCCGAACCCCTTGATCTGATCGAAGCAGCGTTGCGCGAATTCGGGAACGTAGCCTCGCCCGATCATGTTGCCCACGAACAGCTGCTCAAGCTGGCCGATCGTGCCCACATGGCGGAAAGTGGCCATCGCCTTGCGTAGCTGGTTGGCCTGTTCCGGCGTGAACTTGGCCGCCACGATCGCGACGCGCATCGCCTGTTCCTGGAACAGCGGCACGCCAAGCGTCTTGCCCAGCACCTGTTCCAGCTCGTCCTGCGGATGCTCCGGACTTGGCGTCGGATAGATCACCGGCTCCAGACCGGCGCGGCGGCGCAGATAGGGGTGGACCATGTCGCCCTGGATCGGCCCCGGCCGCACGATCGCGACCTGAATGACAAGATCGTAGAGCCGGCGCGGCTTGAGCCGGGGCAGCATGTTCATCTGCGCTCGGCTTTCTACCTGGAACACGCCCAGCGAATCGCCGCGGCTCAGCATGTCGTAGACGACCGGATCGTCTTGCGGGATCTCGTGCAGCTGGAGCGGATCGGTGCCATCGGCCAGCGCGATCAGGTCGAACGCCTTGCGAATGCACGTCAGCATGCCGAGCGCCAGGATATCGACCTTCATCAGCCCCAGCGCGTCGATATCGTCCTTGTCCCATTCCAGGAAGGTGCGATCGGGCATGGCACCGTTGCCGATCGGCACGATCTCGTCCAGCCGACCGCGGGTCAGCACGAAGCCGCCGACATGCTGCGACAGGTGGCGTGGAAAGGTCAGCAGCCGCTCCGCCAGCGCCACCGCACGCGCGATCACGGGATTGTTCGCGTCCAGCCCGGCGCGGGCGACCAGATGGTGCGGAATATCGGTGCCCCAGCTGCCCCATTGCAGGCTGGAGAGCCGGGCGGTGATGTCCTCGCTCAGCCCCAGCACCTTGCCCACGTCGCGGATCGCCGAGCGCGGCCGATAATGGATGACGGTCGCCGCGATCGCGGCCCGATCGCGGCCGTAGCGATCATAGATGTGCTGGATCACCTCCTCGCGCCGCTCATGTTCGAAATCGACGTCGATATCGGGCGGCTCGTTGCGTTCGGCCGAGACGAATCGCGCGAACAGCAGGTCATTCTCGGCCGGATCGACCGCGGTGATGCCGAGCACGAAGCAGACCGCGGAGTTCGCGGCCGACCCGCGGCCCTGGCATAGGATGCCTCTGCGCTCGGCGAACTGGACGATGTCCTTGATGGTCAGGAAGTAGCGCGCATAATCGCGTTCCTCGATCAGCTCGAGTTCCTCGGCAATCTGTCTTTCGACCTTGGCGGGAATGCCGGCGGGATAGCGTGCTGACGCCGCGGCCCAGGCGCTATGTTCGAGATAGGCCTGCGGGGTCCAGCCGGGGGGGACGGGTTCGTCGGGATATTGGTAGCGCAGCTGATCGAGATCGAAATCGACGCGCTCACGCAGTTCACGAGCCGCCTCCAGGGCGTGGGGCGCATCAGCAAACAGCCGCTCCATCTCGATAGCGAACTTCAGATGGCGTTCGGCATTGGCCTGCAGCCGCCGGCCGGCGCGATCGATCGTCACGCCTTCGCGTATACAGGTCATCACATCCTGCAGATCGCGCTGGCCGGGATCGGCATAGAGCGCATCGTTGGTGGCGATCAGCGGCAGGCCTATGGTATCCGCGGTCCGCTGCAGCCGGGCGAGGCGGCGGCGATCATCGCCGCGGCGGTGCATGGTGGCCGCGATCCATGCCGATCCGGGAGCCGCTTCGGCCAGCCGGGCAGCTGCCGATTCGATCCCTTCGGCACGGCGGGGAGGCATGAGGATCAGAAGAAGATCCTGCGCATCGGCCAGCAAATCGGCCAGATGCAGTTCGCACAGGCCCTTGATCGATCGGCGATTGCCAAGCGTGAGCAGCTTGGTGAGCCGGCCCCAGCCGGCGCGGTTGGCGGGGTGGGCCACAATATCGGGCGTGCCATCGGCGAACACGAGCCGCGCGCCCGTGATCAGCTTGAAACGAGTCGCGGCGGCGCGCACCGAATCGGCATCCGGCGCAACCAGATGCTCGCCCGCGATTGTGGGAAAGGCGCGTTCCAGCCAATGAACGACGCCGGGCCCGTCGCCTTCGCGGATCCGATCGGGAAGCAACGCGCCGGTCCTGCGCATCTCGCGCAATGCTGCCCAGGCGCGGACGACGCCAGAGACGGTATTGCGATCGGCGATGCCAATGCCGTCATGGCCCATCAGCAGGGCTGCCGCGACCATCTCCTTGGGCAGGGATGCGCCGCGCAGGAACGAGAATCCGGTGGCCGCGACCAGTTCGGCATAGGCGGTCATGCGAACAGGCCGTGCAGGTACCAGGATGGTGGTCGCGCAGCGCCAAAGCGGCCCTCACGATAGATCCAGAAACGACGGCCGGCCTCGTCCTCTACCCTGTAATAGTCACGCGGCGGGGCAGGCTCCTGATCGGCATGCTGCCACCAGTCCGGCTCGATCCGCTCCGGCCCTTCGGACCAGGTGACGCGGTGCTGCACCCGCCGCCAGGTGAAGCGCATCGGCGGCGCATCGGGCACTTCGGCCATGGTCTCGATCGGCTGGGGCGGTTCGAACAGATGGATCGGGCGAGCAGGAGGATCGCCTGCGCAAGCTGCTGGCCAGCCGAGATCGCCCGGCCCGCATGCGGCGAGTGAAAGACCCGCTTCCCGATCGGGATCATGCGTATCGCGTGCAACGAAACGCAGCACATGATCGCGGCCGAACCGCACACCCAGCCGATCGACGAGCGCGGCCAGCGCCTCTTCGTCACAGGCGCGACCATCAAGGTTCGGTTGTGCGGCATCCAGCGGTTCGGTGCGAGTGACGGCCAGAGCGACCAGATCGAAGCCGAAGCCGGGATCGATCGGATCGGCCAACGTATCGATCCGTTCGCGGAACAGCCGCATGACCGCTGAAGGATCGCGCAGCGCGCGGCTACTTTCTACGGCCAGACGGCGCACCGCGCCATCGCTACGGAAGAGATCGAGCAGGAAGCCGCGCCCACCCAGCCCCTGTTCCACCAGCAGCTGCGCAGCTTCCCCTGTCAGATCCGCGATCGTGGCCTCGATCGCATCGGCATGGCCGATCGGTTCGGCAAAGCGGCGGACGATACGTACCGGGGGCTGCGCACGCAGCGGCGTGATCCGGGCATCCTCTTCCCCCAGGATGCGCGCCAGCCGTGTCGCCAGATCCGCACCGAAACGCGCCACCAGCGCACGCAAGGGCCGATCCGCCAGATCGCCGATCGTCTTGAGCCCGGCGCGCGACAGCGCGGTGACGACATCAGGCGCGGTGCCGAGCGCAGCGACCGGAAGCGGACGCACACGGGCCGCACCACCGCCGGGTGGCACGATCGCGACCCGTGCGAAGCGGCAGAGCGCACGCGCCATATCGGGCGTATCGGCAATGGTCGCGCGTGCGGACAGTCCGTGACGCATGGCCAGCGCCAGCGCTTCGGCATGTAGCCCGTCCTCTCCCCCGAACAGATGTGCGCAGCCACTGATATCAAGCATCAGCCCGTGGGGCAGATCGGGCGCAACCATCGGGGTCAGCCGGCCGGCCCGCGCCACAAGCCGCATCAGCAGGCGATCATCGGCCTGTGGATCGGCGTCGGCGACATCGAGATCGGGATATCGCGCCCGTGCATCGGCCAGCGTGGTGCCAATCGCCAGACCCAACCGTGCTGCCTGTGCGTCGAGCGCGACCAGGCGCACCGCATTGCGCACCCGATCGACCACCACCAGCGGCCGTGAATCAGCCCGCGCGGCGCCATGCAAACGATCGGTCGGCAGGCGAGGGCACCACAGTGCCAGATAGCGGCGCCGATCCTCGTTCGTCGAAACAGCCTCGATCACGATCCCACTCCAGCACCCAGGTCCGCCCGGCCCCTCCCGTCTTCGATCGATCCAGCGTCACCGCGAAGGCGGGTGACCCCGGTGCATTCGCTTCCCGCGGGCGGGATGGCGATGCCGCCACCAGCCAGCGGGTGGCTGCCGCACCCGGCTTGGGTTCCGCTGCGACGCGCAGCAGCAGCGTCATCACACCGGACGATTCGGCCGCCAGCGCCAGCCGCCTGCTTGCCGTCAGATCCAGCCGCGGCGGCATGCCCCAGGGCTCGATCACCACTGCGCCGAGCGCACCGCTGCGCACGGCATCGTTGCCTGCCCGCAACACCGCCAGCGCATCACGTGCACACACCAGCAAGAGCAGCGCGGGATCGATGCCTAGTTCGGCAAGCCCCGATCCATGCAGCCATCCCGCTTCGGCATCGACGAACGTCTGCCGCACCCACAGCAGCGGGCGACCACCGAGCGCGCGTGCCGCCAGCCCAGCCGTAAAGCCGGTGGCTGCGGCGATATCGGCCTGGCTGGCTGCCATAACCTCATGCAGCGCGGCTCGCGCCAGACCCCCACCGATGGCCATGTCGATCCCAGCGTTGCCAAGCGTCACGCGCGCAAGCGGATCCGGGGCCGGCACGGCGGCGATCCGGGCGATGCGCTGCTTAAGCGCCGCGATCTCGACTCGATCCGACCTCATTAGTGTTCCCGATATGTTCTATCTTGAAATGCGGGAGGCTCTTCAACGAGTCAAGCATGGCATGTCGGATCGGACCCCTTGCCAGCGCGCCGGATCATGCTAAGGAGCCGCCTCGCCCGCAAACGGGCCGTTCCCCGGTAGCTCAGTGGTAGAGCGTTCGACTGTTAATCGAATGGTCGCTGGTTCGAATCCGGCCCGGGGAGCCACTTTTTTTCGCAGCATCGATTAACCTCTTCGACGGATTGCCTTGTCCGCGCGCGCCGATAGGCTGTGCGTGGGGCAGGGGGGCGTCGATGCATCGCTGGTTGGGGCTGGTGGCGTTGTGGCTGATCGCGGTGGCGGGCTCGGCGCGGGCAGAGGACAGGATCGCGGTTGGCGCGGTGCCGGGCTGGGTCGTTCCCGTCGAGGCTCCGGCGGCCAAGCCCGATGCTGCTGGGCTCAGCCTGCGTCTGCTCGACTTTCAGACCCGCATCGATGCGCAGGGCACGCATTATTTCGGACGGCAGGTCCTGAAACTGTCGTCCGTCGCCGCTTTGCAGGCCGCCGGTACCGTGATCGTGCCCTGGCAGCCGCAATTCGGCACGGCGACGATCCACCGGGTCGCCATCCTGCGCGACGGCAAGACGATCGATGTACTCAAGGACGGGTCCGGATTCTCCATCATCCGTCGCGAGACCGGGCTGGAATCCGCCCAGATCGATGGTCTGCTGACTGCCGTGATGCAGGTGCCTGACCTACGGGTCGGCGACGAACTGGAATTCGCCTTTACCGTCAACAACCTGAATCCTCTTCTGGACGGTCATGTCGAGGCAGAGAATCTGTTTATCGGCGGACTGACCGTGGGGCGCTTGCATCTGCGCTACAGCTGGCCGGCTAGCCGCCACCTGCGCTGGCGCGCAGGTGAAAGCCTGCCGAAGCCGCGGCATCTGCGCCCGGACGGGCAGGAAGTTCTGGTCTTCGATGTGCTCGATCACAAGATGCCGGTCGTGCCGCCCCGCGCACCCACCCGCTTCATTGATATCGGCGGCGTGCAGGTGAGCGACTTTGCCGATTGGCAAGCGGTATCCACCCTGCTCGCGCCGATCTATGCCCGCGCCGCAACCATCACGCCGGGTTCCGCGCTGGATTCCGAGGTTAAACGCATTGCAGCGGCCACGCCCGATCCGATCGACCGCGCGGGCATGGCGCTCGATCTAGTCCAGCGCCAGGTTCGCTATTTCGCTAAGGTCGATGGGCTGGGCGGCTATCAGCCCCAGCTTGCGGAGGCGGTATGGGAAGCGCGGGTCGGGGACTGCAAGGGTAAGACGGTATTGCTGGTGGCGATCCTGCGCGCGCTGGGAATCGATGCCGAACCGGCGCTCGTGTCGGTTAAGCGGAGCGACGGCGTCGAGAAATCGCTGCCGATGCCCGCCCGCTTCGATCATGTCATCGTGCGGGCCGCCATCGCCGGTAAGACCTATTGGCTGGATGGGACGCGGTTAGGCGATCGCGACCTTGCCCGCCTGGAGCTGCCTGCATTCAGATGGGCGCTGCCGCTCGTCCCCGACAAGGCCGTGCTGGTGGCGCTGCCTTCGCTGCCGCCCACCGAGCCCGATAGCGAGTGGCGGCTCGATCTGGATGCACGGAAAGGCATCATGGTGCCGGCCGCTGCGAACGGTACCGTCATCCTGCGCGGCGATCCGGCTGCCACGATGCGGGCGGCGCTTTCGCTGCTCGAGCCCGGCCAGCGTGACGAGATGCTGACCAAGATGTGGCAGGAACGTCATGACTGGGTGACGATCGACAAGGTCACCACGGCCGATGATCCGCGAACGGGCGACCTCGTGCTCGGCTTCACCGGCAGCGGCAAGATGGATTGGAACCTGACCGGGGCTGATGCCAGCCATCGCTATGAAGCGAACAAGGCACGGCTGGGGCGGGATCTGGCGCCGGAGAGGAGCGACGCGGCATCCAGGGCGATGCCGGTGGTGGTGGATCGCGAATATAGCATGACCCACCAGACCATCCTGCTTCCGAAATCCGTAAACCCCTTCACGCTGCGCGCTGATGCGATCGACGAGACGATCGCCGACATCCATTACCGCCGCACGGTGAGCCTGAAGGATGGGCGCTTCGACATGACCGCATCCACCCGATCGGCGGCCGGCGAGATCAGCTTCGCCGATGCAAAGGCGGCCGATGAGAAGAGCAATGCCGTCTTCGCGCGGCAGGCCTTCATCAATTTGCCGTTCGGATATCAGGCGACCGCAGACGAGCGGGCCATGCCGGCTGCCGACAGCCCCCTAGCGGGCGACGCCTATGCCGAGGCGGGCAGGCTATGGGAAAGCGGCAGCAAGGCGGCGGCCGTAAAGCGGCTCGATCGCCTGATCGCAGGTGGCGAACGTTCCGCCCGCGCGCTCGCCATGCGCGGCGACTTTCACCGCATGAACGGAACCTACGACAAGGCCAATAATGATTATGACGGCGCCCTGGCGATCGACCGGACGTTCAGACCGGCGCTGGCGGGCAAGGCCTGGCTGCTGTCCGAAGTGCAGCGCGACGAAGATGCGCTGATCCTGCTGGATCGGCTGATCGTAAGCCAGCCCGAGTTCGTGGAAGCCTATATGGATCGCGCGGCGACGCGTGCGCGCCTTGGCCGGTATGAGGGCGCATTGAGCGATCATCAGATCATCCTCGCCCGCAGGCCCGACAGTACTGCTTCGCGGATCGCCGAGGTCACGCTTCTCAACGAACTGCGGCGGACCGACGAGGCGATGGCGCGGGCGGAAGCATTCGCGACCGCTGCGCCGGGCAACGCTTCGGCGCTGGCGCTGTACGGCAACATGCTGGCGATCAAGAAGCGACCCGAAGAAGCACGTCAGGCGATTGCAAAGTCAATTGCGATCGAACCAACATCGGACGCCTATATCGCGCGGCTGACCTATGATCTTTCGAGCGGTGGCAAGGGGCAGTTGGACGATGTGCTGGCTGTGATCCGGCTTGATCCGGGCCGTCACCTGCCCGATGCGGGGCTGTCGCCCCTGGCTGGAGACACAGCCGCGAAGGCAGCGATCGTGGCGGCCTATGCCACGGCCACGCGCCGCGCCGACGTCGATCGGGAAGCGGTCGCCATCGCGCGCGACAATAGTCTGTCGGTGCTCGGCGAACCGCAACCGCTGCTTGCTCGTTATGCCGCCCGCGCTGCCGCGATGCCTGCCGATCCAACTCCGCGCAACGACGCCTGCTGGCTGCGCGCAACCCTGAATATCGAGCTGGACAAGGCGCTGGCGGATTGCGACGCCGCGATCGCCATCAGCCGGTCGGTGGCGTTTCTTGACAGCCGCGGCATGGTTCACCTCAGGCGCGGCGACCTGACCAAGGCCATTGCGGATTATGACGCCGCGCTTGCCCAGGATCCGAAGGAAGAAAGCAGCTTATATGGTCGCGGGCTCGCTTGGTTGCGATCCGGCGACGCGAAGCGCGGGCGATCCGATATCGACAAGGCGATCGCGATCCGCCCGCGGATCGCAGACGAATTCGCCCGCTATGGATTGGAGCCCTGATGGCAGGTGATCAGACCGCGAACTGCTCCATCGTGATGCGGTCATCCAGCGCATGTTCTGGATCGAACAGCAGCGTCAACGTCGTCGTGCGATCGACCGACACCGCGACCGAGATCACGTCACGCACCTCGCGCTGATCGGCGACGGCGCTGACCGGGCGCTTGACTGGGTCGAGCACGCGGAACGCGATCTTCGCGCGGTCGGGCAGGATCGCCCCGCGCCAGCGCCGCGGGCGGAACGGGCTGATCGGCGTTACAGCCAGCATCGCCGAATTGAGCGGCAGGATCGGTCCGTGCGCGGACAAATTGTAGGCGGTCGAACCGGCCGGCGTCGCAACCAGGATGCCGTCGCACACCAGTTCGGGCAGCACCGTGCGGCCGTTGACGACAACCTCGATCTTCGCGGTCTCGCGCGTCTCGCGCAGGAGCGAGACTTCATTGATCGCGGGGCTCTCGATCTTCTCGCCATCGATCGTCTCGGCTTCCATCCTGAGCGGCGAGACGGTGAAGGTGCGCGCGCGCCCGATCCGAACCTCGAGCAGGTCCGCCGCCCACTCATTCATCAGGAAGCCGACCGTTCCCAGATTCATGCCGTAGATCGGCAGGATGCGGCGCCGTTCCAGCATCAGGTGCAGCGTCTGAAGAAGAAAACCATCGCCGCCCAGTGCCACGATGACGTCGGCCTGTTCGGTGGGATACCATTCGTGCCGCTGGCGCAGCTCGGCAGCCGCCTCCTGCGCCTGTGGCGTCGGCGATGCGACCAGCGCCAGCTTCCGCTCGATCATCCGCCCGTGACGCTCATGTGCCGCGAGACGGCTGGCGCTGCGGCGGCGACGTCGAACTCGTGACGCAGCGGCTTGAGGCGCATCGCCTGGTCGAGCAGCGCATCCAGCGCCGGCCGCCCGCCCGAACGCAGC
Source organism: Sphingomonas canaveralia (assembly GCF_047238125.1). Classification (NCBI taxonomy): domain Bacteria; kingdom Pseudomonadati; phylum Pseudomonadota; class Alphaproteobacteria; order Sphingomonadales; family Sphingomonadaceae; genus Sphingomonas; species Sphingomonas canaveralia. Next base: position 1,036,975 of record NZ_JBDFMH010000001.1, on the reverse strand, counting down.
GCGGCCTTCAGGTCGACGCGATCCTCCTGGCCAAGGCACATGTACAGCTTGCCTTCCGCCGTGACGCGCACGCGGTTGCAGGTCGCACAGAAATTATGGGTCAGCGGCGTGATCAGGCCCAGCTTCGCGCCAAGCTCTTCCACCCGCCAGTAGCGGGCCGGGCCGCCACTCGTCTCGTCGAGCGGGGTCAACGTCCAGCGCGACGCGAGCCGCGCCTTGACCGTATCGAGCGGAAGGTAGCGATCGGTGCGATCCTCGTCGATCGCGCCGAGCGGCATCGTCTCGATCAGCGTCAGGCCGAAGCCTTCGGCCGCGCACCAGCGCAGCATCGGCTCGATCTCGTCGTCGTTGAAATCCTTCAGCGCCACCATGTTGACCTTGATGGCAAGCCCGGCGGCCTTCGCCGCTGCGATCCCGTTCATCACCACGCCGATATCGCCCCAGCGGGTGATATGGCGGAAACGGTCGGGATCGCGGCTGTCGAGACTGACGTTGATCCGCCGGATGCCGGCATCGAACAGCGCCGACGCCTGCTTCGCCAGCTGGGTGCCGTTGGTCGTCAGCGTCAGCTCGTCGAGACCATGACCCAGGTTGCGGCCGATCATCCGCGCCAGATCGGGCGCGCCGCGGCGAACCAGCGGTTCGCCACCGGTCAGCCGGATCTTGCGCACGCCGCGCGCCACGAACGCATCGGCGATCTCGGCGATCTCCTCCAGCGTCAGCACCTCGGCGCGCGGCAGGAAGCTCATCGCTTCCGCCATGCAGTATCGGCAGCGCAGATCGCAGCGATCGGTGACCGACATCCGCACATAGCTGATCGTGCGGCCGAAACCGTCGATCAGTGGGCGCGCGGGGATCGGCAGGCCGTTCATGCGCCACAGCTAGGCTGCGGGGCGGTCGCCCGCAAGGGCGGGGCTCGACCTGCGCCGCAAAGCGGCTAGGGTCGGCGGCGATGAACCGACCCAGTCTGCCTGTCGCCGGATCGACGCCTGCCGCGGCCCGGGCAGGCCATGCTGCACTGTTCCTGCTATCGTTCGCCGATCGCGAGGCGATCGCGGCGGAGGTTGCGGAAGCCGGCTGGCGGCCGATCGCCGCGCGTCGCGCCGATGCGGTCGATCGACGCTTTCTGGCCAGCGGCGCGCCGATCGCCTTGATCGACGGACGTGGCCATGCCGCCGAACTGGTCGCCGCTGCACGGGCGTTGGCGCCGGTGGCAGACGGGATCGGTGGCGCGTTGGTCGTGATCGCGGATGCCGAAGATCCCGCGCTGTTCGACGAACTGGCCGAATGCGGTGCCAGCCAGATCGTCGCAGGCGATGCCGATCTCGGCGCGCTGCCCCGTGCGCTGCGGCTGGCGCAGCGGCAGGTGGAGCGGCTCGCGGGCGGCGCGCGTGCCGCGGGCGATCGTGCAAGCCTGATGGCGGCCGAGGCGGAAGCCTGGCGGCTCGATCCCGTTCGCCGTACGGTGCAGCTGAGCCCGGCGCTGGCCGCCCGGCTGGGAATAGCGGGCGAGGCACGGCTGGGACAATTGGTGCGTCGGCTCGATCCGGCCGGGCGGCGCGCGGCGCGCGAGGCGGTGCGACGGCTGCTGGCGACCGGCCGGGCGACCGCGTTCGCGCATGACGGCGCGGGCGCGGAGCGGATCGCGCATCACCTGCACCTGGAGGAAGGCGCCGGCACCGTGGTCGGGCGGATCGAGACGCTGTCCGCGGGGATGCGCGGCGATCCGCTGCCGAGCCGCGATCCGCTGACCGGGCTCGGCGACTCCATCGCGGCACTGCGCTGGCTCGAGGCGCAGATCGCGCACGGCCCCGAACGGCCAGCCACGGGCTGCATCGCCATGCTGCTAGAAATCGCGCGCTATGACATGGTCAACGCCGCCTATGGGCGGTCGACCGGCGATGCGCTGCTGCAGGGCGTGGCGCGGCGGATCGAGCGGCTGGTGTCCGACGGCCCCGGGCGCCGGATGGTCGCGCGGATGGCGGGCGCCGAATATCTGATCGGCATGCCGGCGCCGGTGAATCCGGACGAGGCGATGTTCCTCGCGGCGCGGATCGAGGAAGCGGTCGGCCGCGCGTTCGTATCGGGCGAGCATCTGGTGACGCTGGCGGCGCGCATCGGGCTCGCGCAATCTGCCGGTCCTGCCGAGGATGCTGCGACATTGCTGCGGCGCGCCGGCGCAGCATTGGCGGAAGTGAAGGCCGGCGACGGCGCCCCGATCCGGATGGACGACCCGGGCTCGATCAGCTCGGTCGCGCATGACAGCCGTCTGCAGGTCGACCTGCGCCACGCGCTCGTGCGGGACCAGATCGGGATCCTGTTCCAGCCGCAGGTCGATATCATCAGCGGCCGTATCGTGGGCGTCGAAGCGCTGGCGCGCTGGCGCCATCCGCTGCTGGGCGAGCTGGGCGCCGCCACCCTGTTCGCGGCGGCCGAGCGGTCCGACTTCCTTGTCCAGCTGTCCTCCCACGTGCAGCGTCGCGCGATTGCGATCGCAGCCGGATGGAAGGGGCGGGCGGCGGCGCTGAGGATCGCGGTGAATGTGACTGCGGCTGATATCGCGCGGCCGGGCTTTGCCGATCAGCTGCTGCGCGTGGTGGACGAGGCAGGCCTGCTGCGCGAGCGGCTGACCGTCGAAGTCACCGAGAGCGGGCTGATCGAGGATCTTGGCCAGGCTGCGACCCTGCTGGCCACCCTGCGTGCCGGCGGGCTGCGCGTTGCGATCGACGATTTCGGCACCGGCTATTCAAGCCTGGCCTATCTCAAGTCGCTCCCCCTCGACTATCTCAAGATCGACAAGCGCCTGGCTCAGGATATCGCGGGTAGCCAGCGAGACCGGGTCGTGGTGCGCGGCGTGATCGAAATGGCGCGCTCGCTCGGCCTTGCCGTCGTGGCCGAGGGCGTCGAGACCGAAGATCAACGCGAGTTGCTGGCGGCCGAGGGCTGCAACTATTATCAGGGTTTCCTTTGCGCGCCGCCGCTGAAGCCTGCCGCGCTGGTCCGGCTGTTGGCGCGGGAAGCGAAGGGGTGAGCGAGACCAGAGCATGAGCGAGGAGCGCCGTAACATGACCGGAGCCTGGTTCGGCCGCTTCTCCTATCTCGGGGGCGGCGAACCGGACGTAAGCTTCATCGCTTCGATCGAGGAATTGTTCGGGATGATCTCGGGCACGACCAGCGAACCGAACACGGTCGGGGATACGACGATGCATCTGAATGCCGTGCTGCGGGGCAGCCGCGACGGCGAGGATGTGCGCTTCACCAAGCTGTACGACGGCGAAAGCGATGCCGCGCATGGGGTGGACTATGCGGGCACGATCTCCACCGATGGCACACGAGTGACCGGCTTCTGGTCGCTGGCCGGCCTGTCGGGCGGGTTCGAGATGAACCGCACGCATGCCGAGGCGGTGGAGGAGAAGCAGCTCGAGGTGGCGGTCGAGAGCGCCGAGGAGCAGGCGCGGACCTTCTGATCCTCCCCGTGCCGGGGAGGATTACCCCACGATCTTCGCCAGCCCCTTCGACAGCTGCAGCGCACCGTGCAGGCGGGCCTTGGCATCTGGCCAGGCGCGCTGGATCACCAGCTTGCTGTCCGGCCGCAGCTTGGCGGTGCCCTTCAGCCGTTCGACGTAGGCGATCAGGCCGGGCAGGTTTGGGAAACTGTCGTCGCGGAAGGTGACCAGCGCACCCTTGGCGCCCGCATCGAGCTTGGCGATGCAGGCCTTGCGGCAATTGAGCTTCGTCTCGATCACGCTGAGCAGATTCTGCGTGGCATCGGGCAGCGGCCCGAAGCGATCGATCAGCTCGGCCGCGAACGCCTCGATCGCCTGCTTGTCCTCGAGTTCGTTCATCCGGCGATAGAGGCCCATGCGCAGATCGAGATCGGGAACATAGGTGTCGGGGATCAGGATCGGCGCATCGATCGTGATCTGGGGCGAGAATTCGCGATCGCGCGCCTCGAAGCTGGCTGTGCCGCCCAGCTTCGCCTCGTTGATCGCGTCCTCCAGCATCGACTGGTAGAGCTCGAACCCAACTTCCTTGATGTGGCCCGACTGCTCGTCTCCCAGCAGATTTCCGGCACCGCGAATGTCGAGATCATGGCTGGCAAGCTGGAAGCCCGCGCCCAGCGAATCGAGGTTGGACAGGATGTGGAGCCGCTTCTCCGCGGTCTCGGTGACCAGCCGGCTGGCGGGCGTGGTGAGATAGGCATAGGCACGGGTCTTGGCGCGGCCGACACGCCCTCGGATCTGATAGAGCTGCGCCAGGCCGAACCGGTCCGCACGGTGCACGATCATCGTGTTGGCGGTCGGGATATCGATGCCGCTCTCGATGATGCTGGTCGAGACGAGCACTTCGAACTTGCGATCGTAGAAGGCGCTCATCCGCTCTTCCACTTCGCCTGCTGCCATCTGGCCGTGCGCGACGACGTAGCGGACTTCCGGCACTTCCTTGCGCAGGAATTCCTCGATGTCGGGCAGATCGGCGATGCGCGGCGTGATGAAGAAGCTCTGCCCGCCGCGATAATGTTCGCGCAGCAACGCCTCGCGGATCATGACCGGATCCCACGGCATCACATAGGTTCGCACCGCCAGTCGATCGACCGGCGGGGTCTGGATGACCGAGAGTTCGCGCAGGCCCGACATCGCCATCTGCAGCGTGCGCGGGATGGGCGTCGCAGTCAGCGTCAGCTGGTGGACGTCGGTCTTCAGCGCCTTCAGCCGTTCCTTGTGGGTGACGCCGAAACGCTGTTCCTCGTCGACGATGACCAGCCCGAGCCGCTTGAATTCGAGCCCCTTGGCCAGCAGTGCGTGGGTGCCGACGACGATGTCGATCGACCCGTCGGCAATGCCCTCCTTCACCTTCTTCGCTTCGGCCGCGGGCACCAGCCGCGACAGGCGGCCGATGTTCAGCGGGAAGCCGTGAAAGCGATCGACGAAGTTGGTGTAATGCTGACGCGCGAGAAGCGTAGTCGGGCAGACGATCGCCACCTGCTGCCCCGCCATCGCCGCCACGAACGCGGCGCGCAGCGCGACCTCGGTCTTGCCGAAACCGACATCGCCGCAGACCAGCCGGTCCATCGGCCGTCCGGCGGACAGATCCTCGATCACGTCGCCGATCGCGCGTTCCTGATCTTCAGTCTCGGTGTAGGGGAAACGATCGACGAAGGCCGGGAAGGCACCGGGATCGGGCTCCATCACCTCGGCCGGGCGCAGCGCGCGCGCGGCGGCGGTGGCGATAAGCTCGCCCGCGATCTCGCGGATCCGCTCCTTCATCCGCGCCTTGCGCTGCTGCCAAGCGACGCCGCCCAGCCGGTCCAGGCTCGCGCCTTCCTCGGCCCCGTAGCGCGACAGCACGTCGATATTCTCGACCGGCACGTACAGCTTGTCGCCGCCCGCATAGCTCAGCGCCACGCAATCGTGCGGGCTCTGGCCGACCGGGATCGAGGTCAGCCCTTCATAGCGGCCGATGCCATGATCGGCATGGACGACCAGATCGCCGGGGGTGAGCGTGGCGAGTTCGGCCAGGAAGGCATCGGCGGACTTCTTGCGCTTGGCGCGGCGGACGAGCCGATCGCCCAGCATGTCCTGCTCGGTCAGCAGCGCGACATCGGGCGTGGTGAAGCCATGGTCGAGCGGCACGACGATCAGCGCGGCCGCCCCGCCGGCGGCGGCACCCAGCGCTTCCTGCCAGCTGTCCGCCTTGATCGTGCGATCCAGCCCCTCGTCGTGCAGCAGCCCCGCGAACCGCTCTCGCGAACCGGTCGAATAGCTGGCGAGCACGACCCTGCGACCCGCCTTGCGCATTGCGGCCACGTGGTCGACGAGCGCGGTGTAGACGTTGCCGCCCTGCGCGCGTTCGGGCGTGAAATCGCGCGGGCCGTCCACACCCAGATCGATCACGGAGGGGGAGTCGGGTTCGTGGAACGGGGTGGCGAGGTGGATCGGGCGATCGGCCACGACAGCAGCCCACTCCGTCGCCTCCATGTAGAGCGTGCCGGGCTTCAGCGGGCGATAGCTGCCCGGCTCGGCAGTCTGGGCGCGGATGCGATTGGCGTGATAATCGGCTATCGCTTCGAAACGCTGCTCGGCTGCAGCGGCGTCGCCGGTATCGCGCACGATCACGTCGTCGTCGCTCAAATGATCGAACAGCGTCGCCAGCCGCTCTTCGAACAAGGGCAGCCAATGTTCCATTCCGGCGAGGCGGCGGCCTTCGGACACGGCCTGATAGAGCGGATCGCCGGTCGCGCTGGCGCCGAACGTCTCGCGATAGCGGCCGCGGAAGCGCTTGACCGATTCCTCGTCAAGCAGGGCTTCGGACGCGGGCAGCAGCGTGAAGCCGTCGACCCGGCCGATCGTGCGCTGGTCGACCGGATCGAACTGCCGGACGCTTTCGATCTCGTCGCCGAAAAAGTCGAGCCGCAGCGCATGCTCCGCCCCCGAGGGCATCAGATCGACGAGACCGCCGCGCACCGCATATTCGCCGGCATCGGCCACCGTATCGGAGCGGACATAGCCATTCGCCTGCAGCAGCGCGGCAAGCGCATCGCGATCGATCCGTTCGCCGGGCGCGAGCCGCGCGACCAGCTGGCGGACACGGAACGGCGTCAGCGTCCGCTGGGTCGCGGCGTTGACCGTGGTGACGAGCAGCTGCGGCCCCTTCGGCTGCGCCTGCAGCGCATGCAGCGCCGCCATCCGCTCGGACATGGCGCGCAGCGAGGGTGAGGCGCGATCATAGGGCAGGCAGTCCCACGCCGGGAAGCTCAGCACATCGAGCTCGGGCGCGAACCAGCGCGCGGCATCGGCCACGCCGCGCATGCCCTGTTCGTCGGGCGCCACGAACACCGCCCGGCGCGCACCCTTGGCCGCAGCGGCGCGCGCAAGATCGGCCATCAGCCACGGCAGGAAGCCGCCCGGCGCGCCCGCCAGCGTGACGGGGGCATCGGCCTTCAGGATGCGTTGAAGATCGATCAACGGCTCACCGGGATATAATCCAGCACCTGCATTCGCTCCATCATCGGCCCGCGCCAACGATCCGGAACCGCGATCGTGCCGATCGCCCATCCCATGATCTCGACATCCTCCTCGTTCAGCAGCGCTTCGAACCAGTCGACCTCCGCCGCCGTCCAGCCCGCATGGGCGAGATCGAAGAATCCGCCGATCAACAGATCGGCTTCCTTGGTGCCGCGGTGCCAGGCGCGGAAGCGGAGGCGTTTGAGGCGGTCGTCGGGGGTCACGCGGGGTTCCAATGCCGATCGGCCGGCGGGCCTTGGCGCGGCCCGTCGGCTGGGACTATGCGAGGCATCTAGTCATGCGCCCCGATATTCTCAATCCGCTGTTCGCCGAAGTGCAGGCGCTGAAGGGCGTCGGGCCGGGGCTCGCAAAGCCGCTGGGTCGGCTTGGCCTGGCGCGGGTCATCGATCTGCTGTTCCACCTGCCGACCGGCTGGATCGACCGGCGGGCGGTGGACGATCTGCACGAACGCGACGTGGGGTCGATCGTGACGACGGTGGTGACGCCGACCGAGTATCGGATGGGTGGCGGCCCGCGCAGCCCATCGCGCGTGGTGGCGGTCGATCGCGGAGGGCAGGCGGTCAGCCTCGTCTTCTTCGGCACCTCGTCGGGCTATGCCAAGAAGCTGCTGCCGCTGGGCGAGCCGCGCGCGATATCCGGCAAGCTAGAGCAGTATGATGTCTGGCTGCAGATGGTGCATCCGGACGTGATGACCCCCGAGGAGGCGAACGCGCTGCCCGCGCGCGAGCCGGTCTATCCGCTGTCGGAAGGTCTCACGAACAAGCGGCTGGGCCAGATGATCGCGCAGGCGGTGGCACGCGCGCCCGAGCTGGCCGAATGGATCGAGCCTTCCCTGAAGGAGAAGCAGGAGTGGCCGGGCTGGCGTGCGGCGTTGGCGCGGATCCATGCCGATCCCGCCGATGGCAAGGCGCGCGAGCGGCTCGGCTATGACGAGATCTTCGCCAACCAGCTGGCGCTGATGCTGGTCCGCCAATCGCAGCGCAGCCGACGGGGCACGCCATTGCAGGGCGATGGGCGGCTGCGGTCCGCGCTGAAGCTGCCGTATGCGCCGACGGGTGCGCAGGCGCGCGCGATTGCCGAGATCGAGGGCGATATCGCGCAGGGCCGGCCCATGCTGCGGCTGCTGCAAGGCGATGTCGGATCAGGCAAGACGCTGGTCGCCACGATGGCGCTGCTGGCGGCGGTGGAGGCGGGGGCGCAGGGCGCGCTGTTGGCGCCGACCGAGATTTTGGCGCGGCAGCATTACGAGTCGCTATCCCGAATGCTGGCCGGCCTGCCGCTGACAGTTGCGATCCTGACCGGGCGGGACAAGGGCCGGGCGCGCGAATCGACGCTGATGGGGTTGGCTGATGGATCGATCGACATCCTGGTCGGCACGCACGCCATCTTCCAGGAGGCGGTGACCTATCGGCGGCTCGGCCTGGCGGTGGTAGACGAGCAGCACCGGTTCGGCGTGGCGCAGCGGCTGCTGCTGCAGGCCAAGGCGGAACGGCCGCCGCACCTGCTGGTGATGACGGCGACGCCTATCCCGCGCACCCTGGCGCTGAGCCACTATGGTGAGATGGACGTCAGCCGGCTGGACGAGATGCCGCCGGGACGTCAGCCGATCGAGACGCGGGTGGTGAGCGAGGAGCGGCTGGACGAGGTCGTCGAAGGGCTCGGCCGCCATATCGCGAGCGGCGGCCAGGCCTATTGGGTGTGCCCACTGGTCGAGGAAAGCGAGGCGAGTGATCTGGCCGCGGCCGAGACGCGGGCGGCGGCGCTTGCGCTGCGGTTCGGCGACAAGGTGGCGCTGGTTCATGGTCGGATGAAGCCGGCGGAGAAAGACGCTGCGATGGACCGCTTCCAGCGCGGGCAGGCGGCGGTGCTGGTGGCGACGACAGTGATCGAGGTCGGCGTCGATGTGCCCTCGGCCACGCTGATCGTGATCGAACATGCCGACCGGTTCGGCCTCGCCCAGCTCCACCAGCTGCGCGGCCGGGTCGGGCGGGGCGGCGGGCGATCAGTGTGCCTGCTGTTGCGCGGCGCCAGCCTGAGCGAGACGGCGCGCGCGCGGCTGGCGCTAATGCGCGACACCAACGACGGCTTCCGCATCGCCGAGGAGGATCTGCGGCTGCGCGGCGCGGGCGAGATGCTGGGCACGCGCCAATCGGGCGAGGCCGCGTTCCGCCTGGCCGCGCCCGAACAGGTGGCCGCGCTGATCGAGACCGCGACCGACGACGCGCGGCTGCTGGTCGAGCATGAAGGCGGGCTCGACGGCCCGCGCGGGGAGGCGGCGCGGACCGCGCTCTATCTGTTCGAGCGGGATGCGGGGGTGGCGCGGCTGCGGTCCGGATAGCTTTTGGCTTGGAACTGGCTTCTATTCGTCATCCCCTCGGCGATGCCGAAGCTTAGCTCGTACCAACCTTCCAGCGTAGAAGCCCGCGAGTGCTCCTAGGCTTGGCCAGAGCGGCCCGAAAATGAAGTCCAGGGCGCTGGTCGAACGGACATTTCCTGGGTGGGCCGCTTGCCATTGACCGATATAAATGATCATCGCCACGGGCACGACCAACAGGGCGTAGCACCCAATCCGGTGGCGGCCGGCTGCAAGCCCGATCACCACGCCTGCGATCGCTCCGTATAAAAGCAGATGCTCAATTGTCATGACTGCAACTCTAGCGCGAATTCGCTTACCTGGAGAAGAGCCTAAGCCGACTGACTGCTTCGGACGCCGTCCCTGGTTTTCCGGGTTTCAGCCGGCGATCAGCAAGGTAAAAGGCTGCCATGCTGTCTCGCCTCGCTCTTCCGCTGCTGCTGATCCTCGCCACGCCGGCTTCAGCGGCGGTCACGATCACCTTCTACTCGAAGGAATTCGGCACCAATTTTCCGCACGCCTTCGTGGCGACGAGCGGCGCGACCGATGCGGATCCGGCGACGCCGGTCGACTACACCTACGGCTTCACCGCGAAGACGGTGAGCCCGGCGATCCTGATGGGGCCGGTCTATGGCCATGTCGAATATGTGAAGCCGGGCTACATGGCATCGTCCGATCCGCAGTTCAGCCTGGTGCTGACCGACCATCAGTATCGCGCGGTGCTCGCCACGATCGAGAAATGGCGGGCGCTGCCGGGCAAATCCTATGAGCTGAACACGCGCAACTGCGTGTTCTTCGTCGGCGATATCGCGCGCGCGATCGGGCTGACCGTGGTCGACGATCCGAAGCTGATGAAGAAGCCACGCAGCTATCTGGTCAACCTGCGCAAACTCAACCCGCAGGTGCAGCCGATGTCTGCCGCCGCACAGACCGTCCGCTAGTCTTCTTCGCCGAAGCCGCCATAGTCGCCGATCGCTTCGAATAGCACGGTCAGCGCGGCGCGTTCCTCTGCCGAGATTTCGGGGCGCCAGATTTCGAAAAGCAGGATCACGCGCGTTGATCGGCCGTGGTTCCAGGCTTCGTGTTCGAACGAATCATCGAAGATGGTGAGCTTTCCGCGCTGCCATTCGCGTGTCTCGGCGCCGACGCGCATCGCGCAGCCTGGCGGCACGATCAGCGGCAGATGGCAGATCAGCCGGGTGTTGAGCAGGCCGTGGTGCGGACGGATATGCGTGCCGGGCTTCAGCAGCGAGAACAGCGCCATCGGCGATCGGCCGCGGATCGCCGGCATCGGCGCCTGGCCCAGCGCGGCGATCGTGCGCGGGCAGCGATCGGCATTGCCGGGGACGGGAAGTCCGCCCTTCAGCAGGTGGAACGCCCCCCAGCTCGGATCGTCGAGCAATGTGTGACGCGATCGCGGGCGATCGCCTTCGCCTTGGACATAGGCCGGAAAGTCGCGGTCATCCGCCATCACTGCGGCCAGCTCGTGATGGATCGCATCGGTCTCGGCCTCGAGCGCCTCGGCCCACGCGAAATCGGTGCGATCATACCAGTCGATCTGCGGCAGGCCCGGGAAATAGAAGCTGCTCGGCTGCTGGAGATAGAGCGCGCGTCGCCCGCTCAGCATCGCCATCGCCGCGCCGACCCGGCCCTGCAGCGAGGACGGCGGCAGGCCGGCGCCGTCCAATCGGCCGCGCAGATGCGTCTCGTAGCGACTTGCAGCACCTGCCAGCCACTGCTGAGCGCGAACCAGCTGGGCGGCGAGCACGGGGGGTTGTTGGGCATCCGCCGACTTGATCGCCACGTTGAGGAAGGACGTGGCGGCGCGATCGTCGCCTGCGGCGATCCGCGCTTCACCCTTCATCAGCAGCGCGCGGAGGTTGCGGGGCTCGATCGCCAGCAGTCGATCGAGCGCGGTTTCCTCGCCCGCCCGATCGCCCAGCGCGTGGCAGGCCTGCGCCAGCGGCAACAGCGGCGGCGCGATGGCGGGGCAATCGCAGGCTGCGGCAAACGCATCGCGTGCGGCGCGCGGATCACGGCGCTGCATCGCTGCTACGCCTTCGTGGATCAGGCGCTGGGCATCGTCGGCAGTGACTGTCATCGCGCCCGTCTAGCGCGTCAGCCTGGCTGCACGAAACTGTCGATCACGCGCTTGCGGCCGGAATGCTCGAAATCGATCTCCAGCTTGTTGCCTTCGATCGTGGCGATCGCACCATAGCCGAACTTGGCGTGGAACACGCGCTGGCCGATCGCGAGATCGGCGCGCGGCTTGGCGGCGAAGCTGGCGGCCGACGCACGAGCCTCGACGATCCGGGTCGGCGCGGTATCGACGCCGCTGACCGCGGCCCGCTGCCAGCCCGGTCCGCGCCCCTGGCCGCGGCCGACATGCGCGAACGGATCGCCCTGTTCGGACCATTGCGCCCGCCACAGCGATGCGCCGCCGGTCATGGTCGTCTCGCTGTCGACATGATCGGCGGGCAACTCGTTTACGAAACGTGATGGGATCGACGACGTCCACTGACCATAGATGCGGCGATTGGCGGCGTGGAAGATGAACGCCTGCCGCCGGGCGCGGGTGATCGCGACATAGGCCAGCCGTCGCTCCTCCTCCAGGCTGGCGGCACCGCCTTCGTCCAGCGCGCGCTGCGAGGGGAACACGCCTTCTTCCCACCCGGCCAGGAAGACGGTGCCGAATTCCAGCCCCTTCGCCGCGTGGATCGTCATGATCGTCACCTTCGGCTCGTCGGCGTTGGCGTCGTTGTCCATCACCAGGCTGACATGCTCCAGGAAGGCGGGGAGGGTCTCATATTCCTCCATCGCGCGGGCCAGCTCGGTCAGATTCTCGAGCCGGCCAGCAGCCTCGGCCGATCGATCGGCCTGCAACATCGCGGTATAGCCGCTCTCGTCCAGCATCTGGCGGGCAAGCTCGGCATGCGGCGTCGTCGCCAGCCGGTCGCGCCAATTGGCGATGTCGCCCAACAGCCGGCCCAGCGACTTGCGGGCCGCCCCGGTCAACTCATCGGTGTCCAGGATGCGCGCGGCCGCCAGCAGCAGCGGGATGCCTTCGGCTCGCGCCAGCATGTGCAGCCGCGCGACCGCCTTGTCGCCCAACCCGCGCTTCGGCACGTTCACGATCCGCTCGAACGCCAGATCGTCCGCCGGCTGCGCGATCACGCGCAGATAGGCCAGTGCATCGCGGATCTCGGCGCGCTCGTAGAAGCGGAAGCCGCCGACAATGCGATAGGGCATGCCGATCGCGATGAACCGGTCTTCGAACTCGCGCGTCTGGAACTGGGCGCGCACCAGGATCGCCATATCGTCGATCCGCTCGCCCCGATTGCGGGCCGCCTCGATCTCGTCGCCGACGCGGCGGGCTTCCTCCGGCCCGTCCCACACGCCGACCACGCGCACCTTCTCGCCCTCGGCGGCGTCGGTCCACAGCGTCTTGCCCAGCCGCCCGCCATTGTGCGCGATCACGCCCGATGCGGCCGCCAGGATGTGCGGGGTGGATCGATAATTCTGCTCCAGCCGGATCGTGACCGCGCCCGGAAAATCCTTTTCGAACCGCAGGATGTTGGCCACCTCCGCGCCGCGCCAAGAATAGATTGATTGGTCGTCGTCACCCACGCAGCAGATATTCTTGCGCTCCTGCGCCAGCAGCCGCAGCCACAGATACTGGCTGGCATTGGTATCCTGATATTCGTCCACCATGATGTAGCGGAAGCGCTGCTGATACAGCTCCAGCACCTCGCGATGCGTTTTCAGGATCACCAGCATGTGCAGCAGCAGATCGCCGAAATCGCAGGCGTTCACCGCCCGCAGCCGCGCCTGATAGGCGGCGTAGAGCTCCGCCCCGCGGCCGTTGGCAAAGGTCTCGCTTTCACCCGCATCGATCTCCGCCGGCGTCCATCCGCGGTTCTTCCAGCGATCGATCAGCCCGGCCAGCTGGCGCGCGGGCCAGCGCTTCTCGTCGAGATCGGCCGCTACGATCAGCTGCTTCAGCAGACGCAGCTGATCATCGGTATCGAGGATGGTGAAGTTCGATTGCAGCCCAACCAGCTCGGCATGGCGGCGCAGCATCTTGGCGGCGATCGAGTGGAAGGTGCCAAGCCAGGGCATGCCTTCGACTGCATCGCCGATGATCCGGCCGACCCGCTCGCGCATCTCGCGCGCTGCCTTGTTGGTGAAGGTGACGGACAGGATCTCGGACGGCCAGGCGCGGCGGGTGGCGATCAGATGCGCCAGCCGCGCCGTCAGCGCCGCGGTCTTGCCGGTGCCCGCGCCGGCCAGCACCAGCACTGGCCCTTCGGTCGTCAGCACGGCTTCGCGCTGTGGCGGGTTCAGGCCGGCCAGATAGGGCGGTTCGGGCTGTGGGGCGGGGCTGGCATGGGTCACCCGCGAACAGTTAGGGAACGCGGGCGCCAATCGCAATCCATCATGCGCAGGCGTTGCGGCAGGGCCGATTCGCGCGCATGATCGCGTTGAACTGCAAGGGGGAAATGCCATGGCGCTCGCGATGCTGCTTTTGTCCACGCTGTCGCTCCAGACAGGTGATGCGCCGAAGGGGGCGCCTCCGGTGCCCGACAGGCCGAGCGAGCAGACGGTGCGCAACGCGCAGTTCATGCTCGATCATTACCCGCCGGCCGCGCTCAAGCGGCGCGAGCAGGGTAAGGTCGGCGTGCGAGTGTCGATGTCGCGCGATGGCCGGATGAACAGCTGCGAGCCGATCGAGTCGAGTGGCTTCTGGCGCCTGGACCGCGAGACCTGCGACATGCTGGTTCGGTTCGGCCGCTTCACGCCGAAGCGGAACGCGCGCGGCAATCCGGTCGCCTCCACCCAGGAAGGTTATGTCGACTGGCGGCTGCCGGCCGGGATCACGCCTGCCATTCCCGCTGCCGACCGCCGCGAGCTGGCGCTGGACAAGGAGAAGCTGGTCTGCAAGCCGGCGCCGAAACTCGGCTCGCTGTTCATCACACAGAAGCGCTGCCTGACTGTGAATGAATGGCGGCTCGCCGAGATCGAGGCGAAGCGCATCACCGCTAGCCTGCAGAACGGCCTGCCGCCGGGGCTACAGTAGCCGGCGGGTCGACAGCCGGTTCGACGCTCCCTATCTCGCGGGATCATCATTCCGGAGCGACCGACCTGCCATGACCGCTACCCATTCGACCCGCATGCTGATCCTCGGTTCCGGCCCGGCCGGCCTGTCGGCGGCGATCTATGCCGCGCGCGCGGGCATGGCGCCGATCGTGGTGCAGGGTCTGCAGCCGGGCGGGCAACTGACGATCACCACCGACGTCGAGAATTATCCCGGCTTCGCCGAGGTGATCCAGGGTCCGTGGCTGATGGAGCAGATGCAGAAGCAGGCCGAGCATGTCGGTGCGCAGATGATGTGGGATACCATCGTCAATGTCGATCTGTCGCAGCGCCCGTTCCGGCTGACCGGCGATGGCGGCACCGTCTATGTCTGCGACACGTTGGTGATCGCAACCGGTGCGCAGGCGAAGTGGCTGGGCGCGCCGGGCGAAGCGGAACTCGGTGGCAAGGGTGTTTCCGCCTGTGCCACCTGCGACGGGTTCTTCTACCGCGGCAAGAAGGTGGCCGTGATCGGCGGCGGCAATACCGCGGTCGAAGAGGCACTGTACCTGACCAACCACAGCCATGACGTCACTTTGATCCACCGCCGCGACAGCCTGCGCGCCGAGAAGATCCTGCAGCAGCGCCTGTTCGCGCATCCGAGCATCAAGGTGCTGTGGAACAAGGAGGTCGCCGGTTTCGTGGGCGGCGAGGGCGCGGCCGGGTTGGTCGCGATCGATCTCAAGGACACGCGGACCGGGGCGGCGAGCCGGCTCGACGTGGACGGCGGGTTCGTCGCGATCGGGCACCACCCCGCGACCGAACTGTTCCGCGGTCACCTGGATCTGGACGAGGACGGCTATCTCCGCGTGCAGCCGGGGACCGCGCTGACGAACGTGCCGGGCGTGTTCGCGTGCGGCGACGTGATGGATAAGGTCTACCGCCAGGCGATCACTGCGGCCGGCACCGGCTGCATGGCCGCGCTGGATGCCGAACGCTTCCTAGCCGAAGCCGATTTCGAGGCTAAGGAAGCAGCCTAAGGTCCGGCCAAAGCGCCCAGCACCCGGGCGGCCAGCCAATCCGCGTCACCCGGGCCGATCAGCGCATGCGATCCGGTTTCGCGGCTGTGCAGGACAGCGGGGAAGGCGTTGCGGCGATGCTCGGCAATGAAGGCCTGGGCAGTGGCATCGCCGGTCGCCAGCAGCACGGTCGCATCGGCACCGGCAAGCCCGTGGCGCACCTGCGCTGCAAGCAGTGCCGGCTCATTCGCTCGCGCCGCGCTACGCAAGCCGCGCCACGCCTTGCGCATATCGATGCGACCACGCGCCAGCCGCGACCAGCCATCGAGACTTGTCAGCCGATCGAGATAGCGGCGGCGGATCGCTGCGGGCGGGGGCAGATCGCTCGACGGTGGCACCACCCAGGGATTGATCAGGATCAGCGCATCGAGCGTCGCATTGCGATGCGCCAGCGCAAGCGCACTCGCGGCATCGCAGGTGCCGAGCCCCACGATGCGCGTGACGGCGGGGCAGGCGGCGCGCAGTGCGGTCGCGGCGGCGGCGATATCCGCGCCCGCGCCGTCGAAGCCCGGATCGTCGCCATCGCTGTCGCCGACCCCGCGGCGATCGAACCGCAGTACCGGAAAGCCGGCGGCGGCGATCCGCAGCGCCAGCCGGGTCATCGCCGCGTGCGGGCCGCTGCGCGTCTCGGTGCCGCCGGATACGATCAGCAGGCCGCTCGTGCCATCGGCCAAGTCAAGCGTCGCCGCCAGCGATACGCCCTCGCACGCGATCGTCAGGTAGCGCCGCACGTCTCGATCCAGGATCGGATGTCGGCCGCGATCAGATCGGCAGTATCGGCGGATCGTCCGGGTTCGGCCCGCCGCCACAGCGCTTCGCCTGCCAGCCGGTCGCTGGCGTTGCCGCCATCACCTTCGAACCGCACAATCCGCAGCGGTTGCACCTCGGCCGGCACCGCATCGCGCAAGCCGGCATAGAGCGGCGGGGTGAGCGTCATGCCGGCCAGCGATACCGGGCCGGCCAGCGCAGCCGCATCGAGCGAGGCCAGCGATCCGCCGCGCCCGGCCTCGCGATCCGCCATCAGCTGCGCGCGCATCACGTCGCGCAGCAGCGCTGCGCCGCCGGTCGGCGCAAGCCGCCACCAGCCGCGCGCCGCCGCCGCATCGTCGAGCAGCGCGCCGCCCCTGAGCGATGCGACGAAGGGAACGCTGCCGCTGCGCGCGGCGACATGATCGGCGGCGGCGGCCACCGCGGCGCGCCACGCGGCCCAGCTCGTCTGCTCCAGCAGGGTCGCGCTCTCGCCTTCGCCAGGCAGTTCCGGCAGCCAGCAGCCGATGCCGTGCGCTGCGAGCCGGCGCATGACATCGCCGATCAGGATGCGCGTGCGATTACGCTCCGCGAACAGCGGCTGGACGATCAGGATCTGTGGCCCCTCGGTCGGGCCGCGCGCGAAGATCGGCTCGGGGCGGGCTCCTGCGACTTCCTCGCCGCGGAGCGCCTCGTTCACTGCAGCGACTTGCCGCGCGCGAAGGTGGAAAGCGCGCCGAACGTCTCAAGCATCGCGCCGTCGACCTCGTCATCCTCGATGATGATGCCCAGCCGATCCTCAAGCTCGGTCAGCAGGCCGGCGACCGCCATCGAGTCCAGCTCGGGCAGCGCACCGAACAAAGGTGTGAAATCATCGAAGGCGGCGACGCGGGCCTGGTCCAGCCCCAGCACGTCTGCCAGCACCGCGCGCACGGTGCGATCAACCTCGAGCCCATCCCTATCCGCCAACACCGCATATCCTGGCCGTTTCCCCATCGCCGCCCCCTAGTCGCTCCGAATGCGGCGGACAAGCGCCCGCCCGCGCGCGGCCAGATCGGCGATGCTGCCGCGCCGCGTGAGCGTGAGCGTGACGAGCGGACGCGCCTGTTCCATCCAGTCCGCCTTGTAGGCATCGTCACCCGTGCCGAAGTCGACGATCGCAGGCCGATCCGCTGCGAAGACATGGCGAAACATCGCCGCCGTCAGCAGCGTGCCGGCGGATAGGGGGTCGGCGGCGCGGCGATGCGCGAGCTTGTGGATGGTGGCGATACCATGTTCGCTCAGCCAGAACTGCGCGGCGACCGGATCGCTGCCGGCAAAGGCGACGCCCAAGCGCAACGCGCCGGCCGCGCCCTCGCGCTCGGCCAGCGCCCGCAGGAAACCGGGCGATCCCTCGGCCGGCTTCCAGCTGTCCGCATAGATCGCCTCATAGTCCGCCCACAGCGCGGAATCGAAACGATCGACGATCCTATAGCGCAGTCCGCTTGCGCGTTCCTTGCGGGCCAGCGTGCTGCGCAGCCGGCCCGGCCGCGCCGCCCACCAATCGGCAGGATCGGGCGGGATGGCCGTGCGCCAGTTGACGCTCGTCGTGGTCGTTTCCGCGCGCCAGCCCGCACGCGAAAAGCCGGCGGTGACCCGTTCGGCCTGATCGATTTGCATCGGCGCAAGCACGATGCGGTCGAACATCGGCTTCAGCGCAACGGCGATTGCGATCAGCAGCGCATCATGGTCGCCGTCACCAGCGAAGCTTGGTCGATAGTCGAGCGTGTACCAGCAGGCATAGGCGTGCGCCGCGCGACCGTCCGCCGCCAGCGGCAGCCATGCGGCGTTGCCGAAGCTGTCGCGTGCCCGCGCAACCAGCGGGCGCCCGCCGAGGCCATGGTCGGCCATCGCGCAAAGCCAGTCGATCCGATCGTGGAGCGATGCCTGCCGGTCACGATCGAGCGCCCCGGCGGCATCGGCGGCGACCGCCCGCAGATCCTCGAACAGCGCGACCGTAATCGTCATTCAGCTGCTTTCGCAGGCAGGGCCCGGTTCGCCAAGCGCATTGGCGTAGCGTCCTAAACCCAATCTTCACCTCTCTCGGCCAAGACGATTGCCGGATGCGACCGCTTTCACGGTCGGCTGCACGAGGTGAAGATGATGTCTGTCCGTCGCTCGTCCCGGATCCTGCTCGCGCTGTCGGCGTCGGCGATCGCGCTGTCGGCCTGCTCGATGGGTGGCCCCAACGCGCCCGAACTGCCGCCGGCCTCCTTCGTATCGACCCAGGAGGGCCCGGGCGAGGAATATGTGATCGGCCCGCTCGACCAGCTGTCGATCTTCGTGTGGCGTAATCCGGAACTGGGCGCGAAGGTGCAGGTGCGCCCCGATGGCCGGATCACGACGCCGCTGATCGCGGACCTTGCCGCGGTTGGCAAGACGCCGAGCCAGCTTTCGGACGAGATCAAGGCGAAGCTCGCCACCTATGTCGCCGATCCGATCGTGTCGGTGATCGTCGAGGAATTCTCGGGCACCTATTCGCAGCAGGTCCGCGTCGTCGGCGCGACCGAGAAGCCGGCCTCGTTGCCCTACCGCGCGAACATGACGCTGCTCGATGCGATGATCGCGGTCGGCGGCCTCTCGGAATTCGCGTCGGGCAACAATGCCCGCCTGGTCCGGCACGACCGAGCGAGCGGCAAGCAGCAGGAATTCGCGCTCAAGATCAACAATCTGCTGAAGCGCGGCGATTCGAAGGCGAACGTCCGGCTGGAACCGGGTGACGTGATCATCATCCCCGAATCCTCGTTCTGATTGGAAGCCCGGGCGGATGAACGGCATCTACGAGGAACTGCGCATCGCCGCCTTCGCGGTCTGGCGGCGGCGCTGGATCGCGCTGGCGGTAGCCTGGGCGATCGCGCTGCTGGGTTGGCTGATCGTCTCGTTGATCCCCAACGCCTATGAAAGCCGGGCGCGCGTGTTCGTGCAGACCCAGTCGCTGCTCTCCAGCAAGGTCGGCGTGACCGCACAGGACCAGCAGAAGGACATCGACCGCGTCCGCCAGATGCTCACCTCGTCGGTGATCCTGGAAAAGGTCGTGCGTGGTACCGATCTTGGCCTCAAGGCGCAGAGCCCGCAGGACGTGGCCGGCGCAGTCGAGACGTTGCGCAAGTCGATCACGCTGACGGCGCAGGCCGACAATTTCTTCGAAGTCAGCGCGAAGGTCAGCGCGGGCGGGCTTTCCGATGCCGAGAACGCCAAGCTTTCGCGCGCGATCGTTCAGAAACTGATCGACCTGTTCGTCGAGGAGAATCTCGCGGGTGATCGCGACGAGACAGGCCAGACGCTGAGCTTCCTGGATGCCGAGCTGAAGACGCGCGAGGCCGCACTGCGCGAGGCCGAGCAGCGCCGGGTGGCGTTCGAGCAGAAATATCTGGGGCTGCTGCCAGGCATCGGATCGATCAGCCAGCGCATGGAAGGCGCGCGGATCGAGATGTCGCAGGTCGAATTGCAGCTGATGGCGGCGCAGGGCGCGCTGGCGGCGGTCAACGGACAGATGGCGGGCACGCCTGCCAGCATCCCGGTGGCGGGCGGCGGCGGCGGTGTGGTTGGCGGGGCGAGCGGGCGGATCGCCGCGCTCGAAGGACAGATCAGCGACGGGGCCGCCAAGGGCTGGACCGACCAGCACCCCGACATGATCGCCGCCAGAGCCCAGATCGCACGGCTGCGCGGAAGTGCTGCACGCGAACCGCGCGGCGGCGGCGGCGCGAGCGCGCCCAACCCGATGTATGTCACGATGCGATCGATGCAGGCCGAGAAGCAGGCAACCGTTGCCGCGCTCGGTGCGCGCAAGGCGCAGCTGAGTGCCGACATGGCGAGCTTTGCTGCCAAGCAGGCGGAGGAGCCAGGCGTCGCGGCCGAGCAGGCGCGTCTGCAGCAGGACTATGACGTGAAGAAGGCGCAGTATGACAAGCTGCTCGCCGATCGCGAGGATGTGAAGCTGCGGTCCGATGTCGCGTCGAAGACCGATGCGGTTAAATTCCGCGTGATCGATCCGCCGTCGCAGCCGCGGCTGCCGGTGGCGCCCAATCGCCCGCTGCTGCTGTTCGCGGTGCTGGTGGTCGCATTGGGCGGCGGGATCGGCGCGGCTTTTGCCATCGGCCAGCTCCGCACCACCTATCCGACCGCGGAACGGCTGGCCAAGGCGACCGGGCTGCCGGTGCTGGGCGGGATCGGCGAGATTGCGACCCCCGCGGTCCGCGCCCTGCGCGCCCAGCGGTTGCGCCAGTTCGCGATGGCCGCCGGCGCACTGCCCGGCGCGCTCGGCCTG
Source organism: Sphingomonas canaveralia (assembly GCF_047238125.1). Taxonomy (NCBI): domain Bacteria; kingdom Pseudomonadati; phylum Pseudomonadota; class Alphaproteobacteria; order Sphingomonadales; family Sphingomonadaceae; genus Sphingomonas; species Sphingomonas canaveralia. The sequence continues at coordinate 1,016,392 of NZ_JBDFMH010000001.1, read as the reverse complement.
CTGCTGCTGATCGAATTCGTCCAGCGCGGGCTGGTCGCATGAGGAGCCTGCCATGACGAGCCCCGCCCGCTCCCTGATCGAGCGTGCCGCCGAGGTCTTCGACTTCGAGGCGGCGATGCGCGCGCGCGCGCCGATCGCGATCGAGCCCGATCCGAAGCGGGTCGCTGCCTTCTCGCCCGATCCGATCGAGTTCGCGGACGAAGCGCAGGGCACCCATTGGGAAGGCCGCACCGGCACCATCGACAGCGATGCGCTGCGCGAGGCGGGCTTTATCCTGCCGGACAGCCCGGTCGGCGCGCTGGCCGAGGAGTTCCGCATCGTCAAGCGGCAGCTGCTGCACGCCGCGACCGCTGGGGGCGCTGCCCCGCGTGATCGCATGATCCTGGTGGCGTCCGCGCAACCCGGTGACGGCAAGACATTCTGCGCGGTGAACCTGGCCTTGTCGCTGGCATCCGAGCGCGATCATGAAGTGCTGCTGGTCGACGCCGATTTTGCCAAGCCTTCGATCCTGTCGACGCTGGGGCTGGATGCCGGCCCCGGGCTGATCGATGCGATCGCCGATCCCGAACTGGATGCCGAGGCGTGCATCATCCGCACCGATGTCGGCAATCTCTCGGTGCTGCCCGCCGGCCGTGCCGGGCATGACGTGACCGAGCGGATCGCATCGGCCCGCACCCGTGCGGTGCTGGAACGGCTGGTGGCTCATGCGCCGCACCGGATCATCGTGTTCGATAGCTCGCCCGCGCTGGCGGCGTCGCCCGCGTCCGAGCTGGCGCATCATGTCGGCCAGGTCGTGCTGGTCGCGCGCGCCGACCGAACGTCGGAGGCGGACCTGCGCGATGCCGTCGCGATGCTCGCCGGCTGCGAGACGATCCGGCTGCTGCTCAACGCCGTCAGCCTGCCTTCGGGCGGCAGCCGCTTCGGATATTATGGACAGGGGGACGCGTGATGCGGATCGCGCTTCCGATCGCATCGACCCTGCTGGTCGGCGCGCTGGCCGGCATCTCGGCCGATGCCCGCACCGTATCGGGCGTGCAGCCCTATATCGAGGTCCAGCAGGTGCTGGATGCCGATCTGAAGAATGGCGGCGACGTGCTGACCTATACCGCAGTCGCGGCAGGCGTCGATGCCGGCATTCGCACCCAGCGGATCGAGACGACGGTAAGCTATCGCTACGAACGGCGCTTCGCCTGGAACGACAATCTTGCCGACGACGAGATCCACAGCGGGCTGGCGCGGCTGAACTACACTGCAGTGCCCGATCTGCTGACGATCGAGGCTGGTGCACTGGCGACGCGCGCACGCACCGACATCCGCGGTGGGGCCCCGGTGTTCCTGACCGGTGACAATCGCAACGTCTCCGAAGTGTTCGCTGCCTATGCTGGTCCGAACCTGCGCGGCGAGATCGGCCAGATGAACTGGGCGGCCGGCTATCGGCTAGGCTATGTGAAGGTGCGCGACGGCCTCGGCGTGGATCTGCCGCCGGGCCAGCGCCCGCTCGACCGCTACGATGATTCGACCAGCCATACCGCCTATGCCAGCATCGGCATGGAGACCGGCATCCTGCCGTTCGGGTGGAGCGTGGCGACGGGTTACGAGCGCGAGGATGCCAGTCAGCTCGACCAGCGCTACGAGGCGCTGTTCGTGCGCGGCGACGTGACGGTGCCGGTCTCCTACACGCTCGCGCTGACCGCGGGCGTCGGTTACGAGGATCTCGAGAGCAGCCAGCGTGCGCCGCTGCTGGGGACGGATGGCTTTCCCGTGCTGAACGGCAATGGCGGCTTCGTAACGGATCCGACCTCGCCGCGGCTGCTGGCCTATGACGAGAATGGGCTGATCTACGACGCGGGCGTGATCTGGAAGCCCAACCGCCGCACCACCCTGGAAGCCCGCGTCGGCAAGCGCTACGGCGCGACCGCGGTCACCGGGCTGCTGAGCTGGCAGACGGGGCCGCAGAGCGCGCTGAACATCACGGTCTACAACGCGGTCGACAGTTTCGGCCGATCGCTGAACCGCAATCTTTCCGGGCTTCCGGCCAGCTTCAACGTGCCGCGCAACGGCCTGACCAATCGGTTCGGCGGTTGCGTGTTCGGAACGAACCCCGGCGCGGGCGGCACCGGCGGCTGTTTCAACGACAGCTTCCAATCCGTCACCACCGCCAATTATCGCAGCCGCGGCGTGACGGCGCTCTATTCGGCACGGCTTCATGGCTGGGAAGTGGGCATCGGCGGCGGCTATGCCGAGCGGCGCTATCTGTCACCGCTGTTCCAGACGATCTTCGCACAGGATGGCGTGAAGGACAGCAGCATCACGCTGCAGGGCACGCTTGCTCGCCAGCTGGCGCCGCGCACCAGCCTTGAGAATGCGGTCTATGTCGATTTCTACGATCCGGGCATCCCGGGTGCCGCCGACGTGACGAGCGCGGGCGCCACCAGCGCGCTGTTCCACAATTTCACCGACCGGCTGACCGGCAATGCTACCGTTGGCCTCTACGCATTCGATCAGGAAGGCTTCGAAAGCGATCTTTCGGGCCAGCTGCTGCTCGGCATGCGATACCAGTTCTGATTTGGAGGCCGCGATGTACGCCGACCATTACGGGCTATCCGACCAGCCGTTCCAGCTGACGCCCGATCCGCGCTATTATTTCGACAGCGCAACCCACCGCAAGGCGATGGCCTATCTGGGCTATGGCCTGGCGCAGGGCGAAGGCTTCATCGTCATCACCGGCGATATCGGCGCGGGCAAGACCACGCTGGTCGCGCACCTGATGGCCACGATCGACAAGAGCCGGCTGACGGCCGTGAAGCTCGTCTCGACCCAGATCGGACCGGACGACATGCTGCGCTGTGCTGCGCAGGCGTTCGGCATCTCTCCCGGCAGCGACAACAAGGCCGCGTTGCTGGGGCGGATCGAGCGGTTCCTGAAGGATGAGGCGCGCGCCGGCAAGCGCGTGCTGCTGATCGTCGACGAGGCGCAGAATCTGCCGGAAGAGACGCTGGAGGAGCTGCGCATGCTCTCCAACTTCCAGGCCGGCGGGCAGGCGCTGCTGCAAATCTTCCTGCTGGGCCAGCCCGAGTTCCGCGACCGGGTGAAGGCATCGCCGCGGCTGGAGCAGCTTCGCCAGCGTGTGATCGCGACCCATCATCTCGAACCTATGGGGGCGGCCGAGGTCGGCCCCTATGTCGAGCACCGGCTGACGCTGGCGGGCTGGACCGGGCGGCCGCACTTCACTGCCGCCGCCTATGCCACGCTGCATGCCGAGACGGGCGGCGTGCCGCGCCGGCTGAACCTGCTGGCCGCGCGCGTGCTGCTGCTGGGCGCGGTCGAAGGAATTGACACGATCGAAGGCCAGACCGTGGCTGCGGCGGCGACCGAGCTCGACACCGCCCCGGCCGATCAGCCGGAACCGGCAAGCCGATCCGAAGCGCTGTTCGCGCCGGCCGCCCCCGTCGCCGCCGATCCGGCATTGGCCCGCCGGCTGGCGGCGCTGGAAGCGCGGTTCGACGAGCAGGAACGCGCGCTGCATCGTGTGCTGTCGCTGCTGGTCGAATGGGTCGAGGGTGACGATGCCCGTCCGCGGCTGGACGCGCTCCACTCCGACGCGGCATGACGCGCGCATGGCGCCCCCCGGTCGCGGGCGGGCGGGAGGATGATGTGGCGGTCGTCAACGCGCTATCGGTGGATATCGAGGACTGGTTTCAGGTCGGCGCGTTCGAGCATGTAATCGATCGGGCCGATTGGGACGGCTGCATCCGTCGGGTGGAAGCCAATACCGATGCAGTGATCGACTTGTTCGGCCGTGCCGGTGCTAGGGGCACCTTCTTCACGCTGGGCTGGGTGGCGGAACGCCATCCTGCGCTGATCCGCCGGATCGTCGATGCCGGGCACGAACTGGCCAGCCATGGCTGGGATCATGCACGCGTGTTCCGGATGACGCCCGATCAGTTCCGCGCCGATATCCGTCGTGCCCGTGCGGTGCTGGAGGATGCGGGCGGGGTCGCGATCACCGGCTATCGCGCGCCCAGCTTCTCGATCGATGCACGTACGCCCTGGGCACACGCGATCCTGGCCGAGGAAGGCTATGCCTATTCGTCCAGCGTCGCGCCGGTGCGGCACGACCATTATGGCTGGGCCCAAAGCCCGCGCTTCGCCTGGCGGCCGATTCCGGATGCGGCGCTGATCGAGTTGCCGGTGACGACCGCGCGGCTGGGCGGCCGCACATTGGCGGCAGGTGGCGGCGGCTTCTTCCGGCTGCTGCCGTATCGATTCTCGCGCTGGGCGGTCGATCAGGTGAATGCCGAGGGGCGGCCTGCGATATTCTATTTCCATCCATGGGAAATCGACCCCGGCCAGCCGCGCGTGGCAGGCGCACCGCTGAAATCGCGGCTGCGCCATTATAGCCGGCTCGGCGCGATGACGGGCAAGCTCGAACGGCTGCTGGCGGAGACGCGCTGGGGGCGGGTGGACGCCGCCGCCGCCATCGAAGCCGCGCGGATATGAGGATGGACCATCCGGTGGCCTCCGCCACGATCCGGGCGGCGCGCCTCAACGATCCGGCCGAATGCGCCGCGATCGACGCTTATGTGCGCGCCGCGGCGGGGGCGACGCCGTTCCACCTGACTGCCTGGCAGCTGGGCGTGGCGGAGGGCTGCGGACAGCACGCGCACTGCCTGACCGCCGAACGTGGCGGCGCGATCGTCGGCCTGCTGCCGTTGACCGAAGTCCACAGCCCGTTGTTCGGCCGCGCGCTGGTTTCCACCGGCTTCGCGGTCGGCGGTGGGGTGCTGGCGGACGATCCACTGCTGGTCGAACCGCTGGCGGAGGCGGGCTGGGCGCTGGCGGAAACGCTGAGCTGTCCCACGCTTGAGTTGCGCGGCGGCGCGCTGCCCGCGGGCTGGGCGCGCGACGACACCAGCTATCTCGGCTTTGCGCGGCCGCTGGCGGCGGACGACGAGGCGGAATTGCTGGCGATCCCGCGCAAGCAGCGCGCCGAAGTTCGACGCGCACTGGGTTTCGATCTCGATGTCGCGATTGGCCGGGACGCGGCGGCGCTGCGTGATCATCATGCGATCTATGCGGCGAGCGTCCACAATCTCGGCACGCCGGTGTTTCCGCCAACGCTGTTCGCGCGCGTGCTGGACCGGTTCGGCGCGGATGCCGACATCCTTACCGTGGCGAGGGAGGGCGTGCCGCTGGCGAGCGTGCTCAGCCTCTATTTCCGCGGTACCGTCTATCCCTATTGGGGCGGCGGCACCGCCGGGGCGCGGACATGGCGCGCCAACGACCTGATGTATTTCGCGTTGATGCGCCATGCCCGTGCGCGCGGCTGCACGCGCTTCGACTTCGGTCGGTCGAAGACGGGCACGGGCGCAGCGGCGTTCAAGCGGAACTGGGGGTTTGGAGGCGTGCCGCTTGCCTATGCGGCGCGTGCCGCGGGCGGCCGGGAGCCGCGCAGGATCAACCCCCTCGACCCGAAATATAGCGCGAAGGTCGCCGCGTGGCGGCGGCTGCCGCTGGCGGTCGCGAACCGGATCGGCCCGCTGATCGCGCGTGGGCTCGGCTGATGGGCGAGATTCTTTTCCTGGCGCACCGCGCGCCCTATCCGCCCGACCGCGGCGACCGCATCCGATCCTATCATCTGGTGAAGGCGCTGGCGGCGCTGGCGCCGGTGCATGTGGTCGCATTCGCCGACGATGACGACGATGCTGCAGCGGCCGAAGGGCTGCGGCCGATGGTGGCGAGCCTGGCGACGGTGGTCCGCACGCGCGGCCGGCTGGAGGGCGGTCTTGCCGCGCTCGCCAAGGGACAACCGGTATCGGTGGCGATGTTCGACGATGACGCGATCCGGGCCGCTGTGGACCGGCTGCTCATAGAGCGGCCGATCGACACGCTGTTCGTGTTCTCGGGCCAGATGGCGACCTATGTGCCGCGTGATCTGGGGGGGCGGCGGTTCATCATGGATTTCGTCGATGTCGATTCGGCGAAGTTCGCGGCCTATGCGGCTGATGCGAAGGCGCCGATGCGCTGGATCCACGCGCGCGAGGCGCGGCTGCTGGCGCGGTTCGAACGGGCCGTAGCGGCGCAGGCGGATACCAGCCTGTTCGTAAGCGAGGCGGAGGCAGCGCTGTTCCGCGCCGGCGCACCGGGCGTGCGGATCGAGCCGATCGAGAATGGCATCGATCTGGCCGGATTCGATCCTGCGCAGCTATGGCCCAAGCCGCCGATCGATACGCCCTTCCTGCTATTCACCGGGCAGATGGATTACGCCCCCAATATCGAGGCGGTCGAGGCGTTCGCGTGCGGTCCGTTCGCGCTGATCCGCACCGCGCGGCCCGATGTCCGCTTCGTGATCGCCGGGCGCGCGCCGACCCGCTCGGTGCAGCGGCTGGCCGATCTGCCGGGCGTGGTGGTAACGGGGGCGGTGCCCGACATGCGGCCGTGGCTGGCGCATGCGGCGGCGGTGGTCGCCCCACTGCTGACGGCGCGCGGCATCCAGAACAAGGTGCTCGAAGCGATGGCGATGGCGCGGCCGGTGGTCGCCAGCCCGGCCGCGCACGAGGGCATCGACGCGCTCGACGGGCGCGACCTGATCGTCTGCCCGCTGGAGAGGATGGCACCCGCGATCGTCGGTCTGCTCAGCGATCCCGATCGCGCAACCGCGATCGGCCGGGCGGCGCGGGCCCGGATGGTGGCGCGCTATGGTTGGGATGCACGGCTTGCCGGGCTGCCGGCGCTGATCGGGCGCGAACCGGCGGCGATCGGCGCGGCGGCGTGACGGCCGCCGCGCTGGCCGCGCCGGCGATCGATCGCGGCAGCGGCTGGACGGCCGCGATCGGCCGGATCGGCGCGCTGTGGCTGCTCGCGCTGCTGCTCTGCGCGCGCGACGTGGCGGATATCGTGACGATCTGGTGGACCAGTTCCACCTTCGGCCATTGCCTGCTGATTCCGCCGATCATCGGTTGGAGCATATGGCAGCGCCGGACGGGGCTGGCGCGGCTGACGCCGATCGGTTGGTCGCCTGGGCTGCTGGTGGTGGCGGCCGGCGCGGGCGGCTGGCTGCTGGGGCAGGCGGCGGGGGTCGCGCTGGCGCGGCACGCCGGGCTGGTGCTGATGCTGGCCGGATCGGTAGTAGCGATGACCGGGCCGGCGGTGACGCGCGCGCTGGCCTTTCCGCTGGGCTATGCCGTCTTCCTGGTGCCGGCCGGCGACCAGCTGGTGCCGCCGCTGCAGACGCTGACGGCGCATATGGTGATGGCGCTGCTGCATCTGACGGGGGTGCCCGCCACGATCGATGGCGTGTTCATCACCATCCCCAATGGCTGGTTCGAAGTGGCGGAAGCCTGTTCGGGCGTCAGCTTTCTGATCGCGATGGCGGCTTATGGCGCGCTGGTCGCCAATGTCTGCTTCACCAGCTGGCCGCGGCGGATCGGCTTCATGGCACTGGCGCTGGCAGCACCGGTGCTGGCCAACGGCCTGCGCGCCTGGGCGACGATCCAGGTCGCGCACCTGACCAGCGTAGAGACGGCGACCGGGTTCGACCACATCGTCTATGGCTGGTTCTTCTTCGCGATTGTGATGGCGGTCGTCACCGCGATCGGCTGGCGTTTCTTCGATCGGCGGCCGGGCGATGCCTGGTTCGATCCCGTGACTCTACCAACCGGACGCGCGCGCGATCCCATTCGCGTCGGGCTGGCGGCGGCGGCGATCATCGCGGCTCCGGTCGCATGGTCGGCCGCTGTCGCCGCGCAAGCGAGCCCGCTGCCAGCGCGGATCGCGCTGCCGACAGTGGCAGGCTGGCAGCGCGCGCCGATCACGGGGGCCTGGTGGCGGCCGGTCTATACCGCGCCCGACCACAGCCTGTTCGGCCGCTATCGCGATGCCGCCGGGCAAAAAGTCGATCTGGCGATCATCGTATTTGCGCGCCAGTCCGAAGGGCGTGAGCTGGTCGGCTTCGGCCAAGGCGCGATCGGCGAGAACAGCAGCTGGGGCTGGGCGGCCGATACCACCGCCCCCGCAGGTGGCCGCAGCCAGCGCATCACCGGCCCCGGCAAGCTTGTGCGCGAAGTCGCCAGCTTCTACCGGGTCGGCGATGTCACCACCGGCAGCGATCTCGCGGTCAAGATCCAGACGATGAAGGCCCGACTGATCGGCGGGCCGCAGCGCGCGGCGGCGGTGTTCGTCTCAGCCGAGGATCGCCCCGGTCGCCCGGCGCGACCCGCGATCGATGCATTCCTGGCCGATCTGGGTCCGATCGATGCGCTGGTCGATCGGACGCTGGCGCAGTGACCGGGAAAGCCCACCCGTTCGTGTCGAGCGAAGTCGAGACACCGCGCGCAGCATTTGTGGCGCATCCCTTGACTGCGCTCGGGACGAACGGGGGAGGCGTACTCTAGTCATGTGCGGCATCGCCGGCATCTTCCACCGCGAAACCGCCAAGCCGGTCGATCCAGCGCGCGTGCGTGGCATGATCGATGCGATCGCGCACCGGGGGCCGGACGGCGAGGGGGTGTGGACCGCGCCCGGTGTCGGGCTGGGGCACCGGCGCCTTTCGATCATCGATCTGGCGACCGGCGACCAGCCGATGCTGTCGGAAGACGGGCGGCTGTGCGTCGTCTTCAACGGCGAAATCTACAATTTTCGCGAGACCCGTGCGGCGCTGGAAGCGCGCGGCCATGTCTTCCGCACTGCCAGCGATACCGAAGTGATCCTGCACGGCTGGCGGGAATGGGGGCCGGCCTGCCTGGACCGTTTCGACGGGATGTTCGCGTTCGCGATCCATGATGCGGCCGATCAGTCGCTGTTTCTGGCGCGCGACCGGCTGGGAGTGAAGCCGCTCTTCCTGACCGAGCTGCCCGATGGTGCGCTGCTGTTCGCATCCGAGCTGAAGGGCCTTTTGGCGCATCCGCTGGTGAAGCGCGCGCCGGATTTCAACGCGGTCGAGGATTATCTGGGGTTGGGCTATGTGCCCGACGATGCCTGCATCGTGGCGGGCATCGCCAAGCTGCCGGCGGGCCATTTCCTGCACGTGCGCCGCGGCCGGCCGTTGCCTGCGCCACAGCGCTGGTGGGATGTGAGCTTCGCCGATCGTGCGACCGGCAGCGCCGCCGCGCTGGAGGAGGAACTGGCCGCGCTGCTCGACCAAGCGGTGCGCAGCCGGATGGTGGCCGACGTGCCGCTGGGCGCGTTCCTGTCCGGCGGAGTCAACTCGTCGGGCGTGGTCGCGCTGATGGCGGGCGCCAGCGCGGGCGCGGTGCGGACCTGTTCGATCGGGTTCGACGAGGCGGGGCTGGACGAGACCGCGCACGCCCGGATCGTGGCCGAGCGTTTCGCCACCGACCATCGCACGCGCACGGTGGCATCCGCGGATTTCGGGCTGATCGACACGCTGGCCGATCATTTCGACGAGCCGTTCGCCGATGCCTCTGCATTACCGACCTATCGGGTGTGTGAACTGGCGCGCGAGACGGTGACAGTGGCGCTTTCGGGCGACGGCGCGGACGAGGCGTTCGCCGGCTATCGCCGCCATCTCTTCCAATTGGGCGAGGAACGCGCTCGCGGGTTGATCCCCGCCGGGGTGCGGCGAGGCGTGTTCGGTCCGCTCGGCCGGGCGTGGCCGAAGCTGGACTGGGCGCCGCAGCCGTTGCGTTTCAAATCGACCTTCCAGGGCCTCGCCCGTGATGGGGCGGAGGCCTATGCGCTGTCGGTAGGCGTGACCCCGCCGGCGATGCGCGACGCGCTCTACCGGCCGGAAGCGAAGGCGCTGCTGGCCGGGCACCGGGCGGAACAGCGCATCATCGATGCGATGCATGGCGCGCCGGCGCGCGACCCGCTGGATCGGGCGCAATATGCCGATCTCAAGATCTGGCTGCCGGGCGATATCCTGACCAAGGTCGACCGTATGTCGATGGCGGTCGGCCTGGAAGCGCGCGAGCCGCTGCTGGATCACCGGCTGGTGGAATTCGCCGCGCGGCTGCCGGTATCGATGCGGATCCGCCAGGGGCAGGGCAAATGGCTGATGAAGCGCGCGCTGCGCCGCCATCTGCCCGATTCCATCCTCTACCGGAAGAAGATGGGGTTCGTGACGCCGATCAGCGGCTGGTTCCGCGGGCCGCTGGCCGAACAGGCGGCCGCGCTGGCCAATGCGCCCGCGCTGGTCGAGACGGGCTGGTTCGATCCGGCGGTGATCGCCAAGGCCGCCGCCGATCACCGCGCGGGCCGATCCGAACAGGGCCGGCTGCTGTGGCAGCTGCTGATGCTGGACAAGAGCCTGACGCGCCTGTTCGGGATCGGACGCGCAAACGATCGCGATCGCGCCGGGCCACTTTTGCAGGCCGTGCGTTAGCGAGGTCATGAACGACAATCTCTCGGCGGACCGCCCGACCTTCGTCACCCATCTCGAATGCTCGATGACCGGGGAACATTACCCCGCGGATATGCTGCACGGGCTGTCACGCGTCGGCAGGCCGCTGCTGGTGCGCTATGATCTGGCGGGCGTACGGGTCGCGGTCTCGCGTGATGCGATGACGATACGGCCGACCGACCTGTGGCGCTGGCGCGAACTGTTGCCGGTGCGCCGCACCGCCGACATCGTGAGCCTGGGCGAGATCGAGACGCCGCTGGTGCCGATCCCGGCGAGCGGCGGCGCGCAGGTAATGGTGAAGGACGAGGGCCGGCTGCCGACCGGCAGCTTCAAGGCGCGCGGGCTGGTGATGGCGGTCTCGATGGCCAAGGCGCTGGGCGTCACGCGGATCGCGATGCCGACCAACGGCAATGCCGGTGCGGCGCTGGCCGCCTATGCCAGCCGGATCGGGATCGAGACGATCATCTTCTGCCCGGCCGATACGCCCGAGATCAACGTGCGCGAGATCGCGATGCAGGGTGCGCGCGTGTGGCGCGTGAATGGCCTGATCGACGATTGCGGCGCGATCGTCGGCAAGGGTGCGGCCGAGGGGCGCTGGTTCGATTTCTCGACGCTGAAGGAGCCGTATCGGATCGAGGGCAAGAAGACGATGGGGCTGGAGCTGGCTGCCCAATATGGCTGGCGGCTGCCCGATGCGATCTTCTACCCGACCGGCGGCGGCACCGGGCTGATCGGTATGTGGAAGGCGTTCGACGAGCTGGAGGCGATCGGCTGGATCGGGCCCAAACGGCCGCGAATGTATGCGGTGCAGGCGGCTGGCTGCGCGCCGATCGTGCGCGCGTTCGAGGCCGGCGTGGAACATGCCGAACGCTGGGAGGATGCGCACACCGTAGCCGCCGGCATCCGCGTGCCGCGCGCGGTCGGCGATTTCCTGATCCTGCGCGCCGTGCGCGAGTCGGGCGGCAAGGCGATCGCGGTCGAGGACGATGCGATCCTGGCCGCGGTCGACGATTGTGCGCGGCGCGATGGGCTGCTGCTGTGCCCCGAAGGCGGGGCGACGCTGGCCGCCTATCGCCAGGCGCTGGCGGCGGGCGAAGTCTCGGCCAGTGTTCGGGTGCTGCTGTTCAATTGCGCGACCGGGCTCAAATATCCGATGCCCGAGGCGCCGCAGACGCTGGACCGGCACGCGCCGATCGATTTCGACCGGCTGTGACCGATCAGTAGACCGCGCCGGTGAAATAGAGGCCGTCGGGCGGCGCGTTCAGGCCGAGCGCGGCGCGGTCCGCCGCGGCCAGCGCCGCGGCAAGATCGACGGCGGACCACTTGCCGCGGCCGACCAGCACGAGGCAGCCGACCATCGATCGCACCTGATGATGCAGGAAGCTGCGCGCTTCGGCGAATAGTGACAGCTGATCGCTGGTGCGGACCACCTCGAGGCGGTCGAGCGTCTTCACCGGGCTGTCGGACTGGCAATGCACCGAGCGGAAGGTGGTGAAGTCGTGGCGGCCGACCAGCGCTTGCGCGGCGGCCTGCATCGCATCGGCATCGAGCGGGGCGGCGACCTGCCAAGCGAGACCGGCCTCCCAGGTGAGCGGCGCGCGGCGATTGACGATATCGTAGCGATAGCGCCGGCCGAGACACGAGAAGCGCGCGTGCCAGTCATCCGCCACAGCCGCGCAATCGAGGATCGCAACCGGCTGCGGGCGCAGCCGCGCATTCAGCGCTTCGGACAGGCGGAACGGGGCGATCGGCTTTGCGATATCGACATGCGCGGCCATCGCTTCCGCATGGACGCCGGCATCGGTGCGCCCGGCGGCATGGACCGCGACCGTCTCTCCCGTCACCGCCAGCACTGCCGCCTCGATCGCGGCCTGCACGCTTGGCCCGTGCGCCTGCCGCTGCCAGCCCATGAAGGGGCGGCCATCATATTCGACCGTCAGGCGAAAGCGGGTCACGCCAGCCGCGTGCCGGCCGGGATGAAAAATCCGCGCAGCAGCTCGCTTGCAGCCATTGCGCCACGCCCGGCGCGCTGCAGTTGCACGGGGCGGATCGCGCCCCGTCCGCAGGCGATCGTGAGCCGATCGTCGAGCACGGTGCCGGGCGCGCCGTTTTCGCCCACGACGAGGGCGGCAAGGATGCGGATCCGTTCGCCGGCATGTTCGAAGAAGGCTCCGGGCGCGGGGTTGAAGGCGCGTATCTGCCGTTCGACCTGCTCAGCATCGGCAGTGAAGTCGATCCGCGCCTCCGCCTTGTCGATCTTGGCCGCATAGGTCACGCCGTCCTCGGGCTGGGGCTGCGGCGGGAAGCGCGCAGGATCGGCCAGCACCTCCGCCATGAGCGCCGCGCCGGCCGTGGCCAGTTCCGCCGTGAGTTCGCCGGCCGTCTTGCCGTCGATTTCGGTTTCGGTGCGCGCCAGCATCGGGCCGGTATCGAGCCCGCGTTCCATCTGCATGATCATCACGCCGGTGCGCTCGTCGCCGGCCAGGATCGCGCGCTGCACGGGCGCGGCGCCGCGCCAGCGCGGCAGCAGCGAGCCGTGAACGTTCAGGCAGCCGAGCCGGGGCGCATCCAGGATCGGCTGCGGCAGGATCAGGCCATAGGCGGCGACCACCGCGACATCGAGATCGAGCGCCGCGAAGTCGGCCTGCGCATCGGCATCGCGCAGCGAGACCGGCGAGCGGACCGGTAGCCCGATCGTCTCGGCCCGCCGCTGCACGGGCGATGGCGTGACTGCCTTGCCGCGCCCGCTGCGTCGCGGCGGCTGGCAATAGACGGCCGCGATCTCGTGGCCCGCCGCGACCAGCGCGTCGAGCGTGGGCACGGCGAAATCGGGAGTTCCCATGAAGGCGATGCGCATCGCCTTCCTCAAACGCTTGGCAACCGCCGTGGCAAGCCCCTATCTCCGCATGCGATGGCTTCTCCCGAGATCGATGCGCTGACCCAGGCGCTGGCGCGGCTGCCCGGCCTCGGCCCGCGCTCCGCCCGGCGCGCGGTGCTGCACCTGCTGAAGAAGCGCGAGGCGACGCTGGTGCCGCTGCTGCGGGCGCTGGAGGCGGTGAGCGCGGCGCTCGCCACCTGCTCGGTCTGCGGCAATGTCGATACCAGCGATCCCTGCGCGATCTGCAGCGATCCCCGGCGCGATGCCCGGATGCTGTGCGTGGTTGAGGAAGTCGCCGACCTCTGGGCGCTCGATCGGTCGCGGCTGTTTCCCGGCCGCTTCCATGTGCTGGGCGGCCGGCTGTCCGCCCTGGAAGGCGTGCGGCCCGAGGATCTGTCGATCGACCGGCTGATCAGCCGGATCGCGGCCGGCGGGATCGACGAAGTGGTGCTGGCCATGAACGCCACGCTGGAGGGACAGACCACCGCGCACTATCTGGCCGAGCGGATCGAGGGGCATCCCGTACGGCTGACCCAGCTGGCACACGGGCTGCCGGTGGGCGGCGAGCTCGACTATCTCGACGAGGGCACGCTGGCGCAGGCGCTGCGCGCAAGGCGGCCGGTGGCCTGACGCGATCCTTGATTCCCGGCGGCCGCGGGCATATTTTCAGCGGATGGCCATTCTCCCGATCATCGAAGTGCCCGATCCCCGGTTGCGCACCATTTCTGAACCCGTCGATACGGTGGACGACGGCCTGCGCACGCTGATCGACGACATGTTCGAGACGATGTACGACGCGCCCGGCATCGGCCTGGCCGCGATCCAGGTGGGCGTGCCCAAGCGCGTGCTGGTGATCGACTTGCAGGAAGAGGAAGACGAGGACGGCAAGCCGATCCGCAATCCGCGCGTCTTCATCAATCCCGAGATTTACGATCCGTCCGCCGAACAGTCGGTCTATCAGGAAGGCTGTCTTTCGGTCCCCGACGTGTTCGCCGATGTCGAGCGGCCGGCCGCGATTCGCGCGCGCTGGCTGGATCGCGACGGGGCGCAGCATGACGAGCCCATCGACGGGATGCTGGCCACCTGTCTGCAGCATGAGATGGACCATCTGGAGGGGATCGTGTTCGTCGATCACCTGTCGCGGCTGAAGCGCGAGATGCTGCTGAAGAAGCTCGACAAGAACCGCAAGCTGAAGCGCGCTGCCTGAATAGGCCAGCGCGCCGCCTGCGGGCTCGGCGTTACTGGATCGTCGGCAGTGCGGCGCGGCAGTCGCGCGCGCATTCGCGGCACATTTCCGCGCACTGGCGGCAATGCTCGTGATCGTGCCGGGCGCATTCTTCCGCACAGATGTCGCATGCGACGATGCAGGCTTCGAACAATGCGCGCATCGTGAAGATGTTCTGGCCGGCGCGGCGAACCGCGACCCGCGCGGTCGCGGTGCAGATGTCGGCGCAATCCGAGCAGGTCCGCACGCACTGCGCCGTGTCCATCGCCTCGGCGGTGCAGGCGTCGGCGCAAGAGGTACAGATCACCGCGCAGAACATCGCGTGACGCGCCGCGGTGGCCAGCGCATCGTTGAAATCCGCGCCGACATCGGGGTGCGACTGGATCATCTTGTGGATCGACATTGGGTTCTCCTCGCTATCCGGCGAACGAAGCGGGGCGACGGGCCGTTCCGCCGGGGCTTGCAAAGTAGGAGTTCCGGCGTCACTGGTTCTTGCAATGTTCCGGTGAGGGCCTGATGGATTCGCTTGCGCTGATCGCCATGCTGTGTGCACTGCTTGTGGGCTGCGCGATCGGCTGGGCGCTGTTCGGGCGCGGCGCGAAGGGCGTGGCGGCCGAGCGCGACGACTGGCGCGAGAAGGCGACCCGCGCGCTGGGCGAGCTGGGTCGCGCCGAACTGCGGGCAGGGCAGGCGGACGCGCTGGAGGCTGCGCTGGCGACGGTACGGGGCGAGGGCGATACCGCGCGGCATGAGCTGGCCGCGTTGCGCTCCGCCGCGGCCGAGCGCGAACGCGCGTTCACCGCCCAGATCGAACAGCTGCGGACGATGGAAGCGAAGCTGCAGGACAGTTTCGGCACGCTGGCCGCCAAGGCGATGAACGATGCGCAGTCGCTGTTCCTGAAGCGCGCGGACGAGCGTTTCCAGCAGGCGGGCGAGGCCAGCGAAGGCAAGCTGAAGGCGCTGCTGTCGCCGGTCGAGCAATCGCTGAAGCGCTATGACGAGAAGCTGGACCTGATCGAGAAGTCGCGTGCCGACAGCTATGGCGCGCTGAAGGAAGCGGTCGGCCGGCTCACCGAGGGCAATGAGGTGGTGCGGCGCGAGACGGCGCGGTTGACCAACGTGCTGCGATCGAGCCCGAAGGCGCGCGGGCGCTGGGGCGAAGAGCAGCTGCGCACCATCCTCGAACAGGCCGGGCTGGCCGAGAATGTCGATTTCACGCTGCAATCCTCGGTATCGGACGAGGGGCGGCAACTGCGGCCCGATTGCGTGATCAACCTGCCGGGCGGGCGCTGCATCGTGATCGACGTGAAATGCCCGCTGGTCGCGTTTGAGCAGGCGTTCGACGAGGAGGACGAGCAGGTCCGTGCCGGGCTGCTGCTGAGCCATGCCAACGCGATGAAGAGCTATGCCAGCGATCTCGGGCGGAAAGCCTATTGGCGGCAATTCGATCTCTCGCCCGATTTCGTGATCATGTTCATCCCCGGCGAGCATTTCCTGTCCGCCGCGGCCGAGCGCGCGCCCGACCTGATTGAAAGCGCCTTCCGCCAAGGCGTGATCATCGCATCGACCATCAACATGCTGGCACTGGCCAAGGTGATGGCGGGCATGTGGCGGCAGGAAGCGCTGGCCGAACAGGCGCAGGAAGTGGCGACCGTCGGCAAAGAATTGTACAAAAGGCTGGCGACGATGGGCGGCCATGTCGCCAAGCTCGGCCGCAATCTCAGCCTTGCGACGGGCGCCTACAACGACATGGTCGGCAGCCTGGAAAGCCAGGTGATGACGCAGGCCAAACGGTTCGAGGCGCTGAAGGTGGAGACAGGCGGCAAGCCGATCGAGCCGCTACCGCTGGCGGAGACTGGCGTGCGGCCGCTGACCAAGCTGGCGGTCGTGGAGGATGCGAGCGGGGCGGACGCCGAGGCGGCAGAATAGCGGCGGTGGGGGCGGTGTGCGGTGTGCGGTGTGTGGTGGCACCGCGAGCGCACCGATCACCGCGTTGCCCCTGCGAAGGCAGGGGCCCATGGCTCTCCGATAGGGCGCGACGGCCGAGCGGGTGGCCGACGCGCGGTTTGCCACTGTTCAGAAACTCGACTGCCCCACGCGACAGCCATAGGCCTCTGCCTTCGGAGGGGCGACTGGGAAGCGGCGCGTGGGCCATCACCGCCGCGCTTGGCTCTGCCCGAGGCGGTGGCTGAACCGCCGTTTGCCGCTGTGCAGAGGCCGGCATTCCCCACCAGGCAGCCATGGGACCCTGCCTTCGCAGGGGTGACGGGGAGGGTATGTCGCGAGGCGGGCTCGATCATCCCGCTACGCGTTGAACGCCAGCTCCAGCCCCGGCTCGGGCCAGCGGACCTTGATCAGCCGGCCGGTCGAGGACTGGCAGATCCAGGCCGTGCACATGTCCTCGCCGCCGAAGGCGATGTTGGTGGTGTAATGGTCCGGAAACGGGATCCGACTCATCTGGCCGTCCGGCGTGATCGTGGCGATCGCGCCTTCGAACAGCTGCGCCGCGCAGATATTGCCTGCGCGCGTGACGGCCAGGCTGTCCAGCCCGACCAGCCCCGGCACGGTGGCGACCAGCCGCGGCTTCGCGCCCGCGCCGGCACCGGCCGGATAGGCCAGCATCCGCGCGGTATAAGTGTCCGCCACATAGACCGTCGCGCCGTCGGGCGAGAGGCCCACGCCGTTATAATAGATGATGCCGTGATCGATCGTGGTGATCGCCGAGCCGTCCGCCTGCGCGTGGAACAGCCCGCCCATGCCGTGCTGATCCTCCCAGGTCTTGCCCTGATCGGTGAACCAGAAGCTGCCGTCGGCCGCGAAGACGAGATCGTTGGGTCCGCTCAGCGGATAGCGCGCGCCGCGATCGTAGAGCCGCTCGACCGTGCCGGTCGCGATGTCGATCCGCTCGATCCGGCCTTCATAGCCGGGGCCGACGAAGCTGTGCAGCGTGGCCGGATCGATGCCGCCATTGTTGCAGATGTAGAGCGCGCCATCGGGCCCGATCGCGGCGCCATTGGGCCCGCCGCCGGGTTCGGCCACCGTCTCCTTGCGGCCATCGCCCCAGCACCGCGTGAGCCGCCCGGCCAGCATCTCGACCACGATCACCGACCCGTCCGCCATCACGACGGGCCCCTCCGGAAACGCCAGCCCCTCGGCAACGACCTCGATCTCCAACTCCAACCGCCCATCCTCTCCGGTTCATTCTTCTGGGCGTAATCATTGCGCGGGGGCGGGGCATGTCAATCGCGAGAGGGGCGTATGCTCGCAGCCAATGTCCGACTTTGGTGGATAGCGGACATTGGCGGCAGCGTGGCGCAGCCCTAAACCAGAGGCATGGCGCAAACCCAGCAGACATTCGTCAACAGAAAGGACGGCCCAATTTACGTGTCCGTTGAGCCTTGGCCACAGTGCTTTGAATTAGAGCCGGGCGATCGGCTGACCCTCATCTGGGACGGTCCTGCTACCGGGGACACGATAGAGACTGAGTTTATCAACGAGCGCGAGTTGGTGGTTTGGCCGAACGGAAGCATCGACGGCATCCGCTACCTCTTTAACGACGAACCGGGGGAAGATTGAATCTGGACGTTCAAGCATCGCTCATGTCCGTGATTGGGCGAGAGCAGACATTCGGCAAAAACGTGTCGCGTTTCCATGGGCGCCAGGAATGCCGGTTCGCGAACGGTTGAGCTAGGCTGCGGCCTCGGCTATCGTCGGCGTACCAGTTCGGCTTCTGCCGCAGGATGCCAAGGCGCACGTTTAGATCGCCCGGAACGGGGTCAGAGCGGGGCGGCTGCAGGTGTGCCACGTCGGCTTCCGCCCGCGAGTCTCGCACCGTGCGTCGCAGTTTCGTCATTCGCGGATTTTCTGAGAGCCGGGCAACTTTTATGGGCCCTGCTGACACTTTCGCGCTTAGTTATGGCTTAGACGAAGTATCGACATCTAAGGCGGATGGAACACTCGTCGGAGCCGATGCGACGATCGCCTCCAAGGGTCTAAACGTGAGTTTAACCGGCGGCTTTTCGAACACTGACATTCAAGTTGAGGGGCGTCGTCAATGAACCAATGCTATTATAGACAGGTAAATTTGATTAGCCGTCTATCATTAACTTTTCTATTCACCGCCTGTTCCAGTAACTCTAGCGTACCAAATAATATTCCTATTGATGGCTGCTATTCAAATGACTTAATTCGCATAAAACTTGCAAGTGGAACTGCTCACTTTGATAACGGTACCGTGAAGTATAGCAGAGGAATAGATAAAGCTGGCAGCTATATCCGATTTGAACCAGCCATAATAGCGATTAAAAGTCAAAAAGACGTGAGGATAGGGATAGACACCAGCATGCCAAAAAACTTTATTCCTTTGATTTATGAGAATGGTACCATATCTATCCTGATGCCCGTAAAACCCTTCGCTCCGCTTCAAATTATGCGCTCAGGATGTTAGGCGTTATTCTTAACCGCGGGGGATCGCGGGGTTTTGGATTGAGGGCCGAAAATCGCGCCAGCAACCAGCAGGGTTTCAAAGGTCATCGCGAATCTTGCATCCAGCGGCGGAATGTCCGCATTTGGTGGAAAGCGGACGCAAGCGTCAGCGTCTCAATCGTCTGACCTTTCGAACCTGCCGTCGACCGGCGACGAAGAGTCGCCACGCCCAGATGCTGAACAAGGCGGCAGTTGGAACGGCTGCTATGCCCACAAGCCAATAGCGGATGCTGGCTGGAGGATCAAAATACCAAAGCGGCGGCAGGATGATGATCAATGGACCGATCGGGACAATCGAGGAAAGCGAGTGCGTGCTAGGCCAGCCTTGATCGCCGATGTCCTTAACGATCCAAGCAATGAACCGCCGCCAACGTGTCATGTATCCACCTCGGCGCCGGACCTAGCACGCCTACCGGGCCTGCGCGACGAATGTCCGCAATTGGGCGATAGCGGTCATCCGGTTCAATCCGTACTCCCGCACCTCCGGCACTGCGACCGGATAGCGGGATCCCGGGTTAAGCTCGGGATGACGGGGGCGGGCGCTCAGCGGACATGGCTGCCGGGCGGCGCTTCGGACCGTGGAATCCTGTCCGACGCCTAGATGCCCAGCCACTGCAGCGGCGGCGGCAGGGGTTCGGCGGCGAAGTCGATCTGCAGCACGCGGCGGCGCGTGGGGTAGTCCGCGCGGGCCGAGGCGTGGAGGATCGGGGTGGCGTAGAGCCAGGCATCGCCGCTGCGTGCGGTGCATCTGTGGATCGTTCTGGCAGCGACGCTTTGCGCGATCGCGGGTTCGGCGACGGGGTGGCGGTGCGATCCGAGCGCGATCAGCAGCGGGGCATTGCTGGGTGGCACATCGTCGAGATGGACGCGGATCGTGATCATGCCCGCCGGCAGATCGAACGGCGGTGCCACGTGGGTCAGCCCTTGCTTGATCGTCCACGGGCCACAGCCTGCGACCGCATGGCGGGCAGCGACGCAGATGGTGCGATCCTGATGCCAGCCGAGCGCCCAATTGGTCTACGCGCTCTTGTCGAGCGCGATTGCGCGCACGGCGCAGCAGTTCGCTCCGAGATGGGCTGCGGCCAGGCTCCCGATCACACCCCCGGCATCGCAGATGTTCCGCAATGTTAGATCCCCGTACAGCCGCGTGCCCGGGCGGGCAGCGGGCAGCGTGTCGAAGATCGCGCGCAGGGCATCGATCCGGGCTTCGGCCACCGCCGGGTGATGCTCGGCTCCGTGCCGGTCGAGCGTGAGGGGGTGGTGCGGGCGATCCATCATGGTGCGATCGTGGCCGATCCCGCGCCCGCTCGCCAGCTTTTGCCCGTTCGAGGGCGCTCGCCCCTCGCAATCCGGTAGTCGGGGGCCTAGATGGCGGGTTCAATCGATAGAGGAAGAACACTCCCATGAAGGTCAGCTTCGCCGACAACCGCCCTGCATCCGGACCGCTTGCGCTGCTGGTGGCGCCGGGCGGGCTCGATGCGATTGCGGGGGGCGACGGATCGGGCGTGCTGCGCGCGGCGGCGGCGGCCGGGCGGTTCGATGGCGAGCCCGGCGCGATCGTCGAGGCGTGGGTGCCAGCGGACGGAAGCGCGCGGCGCACGCTGCTGGTGGGCATCGGCAGCGCGGGCACGACCCGGGCGGCGGCGCTGGAGAAGGCGGGCGGCGCGATCGCGGCGCGGCTGCTGACATCGGGCGAGACGGCGGTGGCCATCGATCTGGGCGAGGCGGCCGGGGGCGAGGCCGCAGCGCATGTGGCGACCGGCGCGGCGCTGCGCAGCTGGCGGCACGACGCCTATCGCACCAAGCTGAGCGAGAAGCAGCGGCCGAGCCTGAAGGCGGTGACGATCGTGGGCGGCGGCGCGGAGGCGGACGCCGCGTGGGCCCGGGCATCGGCGGTGGCCGAGGGCGTGATGTTCACGCGCACGCTGGTCGCCGAGCCGGCCAACATCATCTATCCCGAAAGCTTCGTCGAGCGGTGCCGCGAGCTTGAAGCGCTGGGCGTGACGGTGGAGGCGCTGGACGAGGCGCAGATGAAGGCGCTGGGCATGGGCGCGCTGCTGGGCGTGAGCCAGGGTTCGGTGCGCGAGGCGCGGCTGCTGGTGATGCGCTGGAACGGCGGCGGCGATGCCGCGCCGGTGGCGTTCGTTGGCAAGGGCGTGACGTTCGATACCGGCGGCATCTCGATCAAGCCGGCCGGCGGCATGGAAGACATGAAGTGGGACATGGGCGGCGCGGGTGCGGTGGCGGGCGCGATGAAGGCGCTGGCGGGCCGCAAGGCGAAGGCCAATATCATCGGCGTGTGCGGCCTGGTCGAGAATATGCCCGACGGCAACGCGCAGCGGCCGGGCGATGTCGTCACATCCATGTCCGGCCAGACGATCGAGGTGATCAACACCGATGCCGAGGGTCGGCTGGTGCTGTGCGATGCCATTACCTGGGTGCAGCGCACCCACAAGGTGAAGACCGTGATCGACCTGGCGACGCTGACCGGCGCGATGATCATCGCGCTGGGGCATGAGCATGGCGGCATCTTTTCGAACAATGACGCGCTGGCCGATCAGCTGGTGGCTGCGGGCAAGGCGGCGGGCGATCCGCTGTGGCGGCTGCCGATAGGCGATGCCTATGACAAGATGATCGATTCGCCGATCGCGGACATGAAGAATGTCGGCCCGCGCGATGCGGGATCGATCACCGCGGCGCAGTTCATCAAGCGGTTCGTTGAGGATGACGTGCGCTGGGCGCATCTCGACATCGCCGGCATGGTATGGGCGGCCAAGCCCGGCCCGCTGTGGGACAAAGGCGCGACCGGTTATGGCGTGCGCTTGATCGACCGCTTCGTGGCGGACAATCTGGAAGCCTGAGGCCGCGGTGCAGGTCGACTTCTACCAGCTCGGCCCGCTGCCGGTGAGCGCGGTGTTGCCGCGGATCGCGGCGCGAGTGGTCGCCGGCGGCGGTCGTCTGCTGGTAGTGGTGGCGGACGAAGCGCGCGCCGAGGCGCTCGACACGGCACTGTGGGATGGCGATCCCGACGGCTTCCTGGCGCATGGCCGGGCGGGCGGGCCCGCCGATGCGGTGCAGCCGATCCTGATTGCCGATGCGCCGGAGGCGGCCAACGGCGCACGCCATGTCGCGCTGGCGGACGGGCTTTGGCGTGACGAGGCGCTGGGCTTCGATCGGGCTTTCCTGCTGTTCGACGAGGACGGGTTGGCCGGCGCGCGGGCGGCGTGGCGCGGGCTGGCGGGGCGCGATGCGGTCGAGCGGCGCTTCTGGCGGCATGACGGCAGCCGCTGGGATCAGGTGGCGTGACGGACTCCGAGGCCGCCGCCGCGCTGATCGAGGCCGCGGCGGAGGATGGCCGGGTCCGCACGCGGCTCGCGGAAAGCGGCGCGCTGTTCGATGGCTATCACCCCGAGATGCGTGCGGTGCACGATGCCAATGCGGCGCTGCTCGACAGCCTTCTGGATGGCGGCTGGCCCGATGCGGCGCGCGTGGGCGCGGCGGCGGCAGACGCCGCCTGGCTGATCGCGCAGCATGCGATCGCGCAGCCCGCATTTCAGAGGCGCGCGCTGGCGGCGCTGGCGGCAAGTGCCGCACCGCGCTGGCAGGCGGCGATGCTGTCGGATCGGATCGCCGTAATGGAAGGGCGGCCGCAGCGCTACGGCACCCAGTTCCACTGGGACTCGCAGGGCATGATGGCACCGAACCCGATCGCCGATCCCGCCGAAGTCGACGCCCGGCGGGCGGCGGTGGGGCTTGAACCATTGGCGGATGCGATCACCCGCCACCGCGCGACCAGCGGGCCAGCGCCGGCCGATCCGGCAGCGCGGAAGGCGGCCTATCGGCGCTTCCTGATCGAGACCGGCTGGCGGGTTGCGCAAAGCGGTGACCCCGCCTAGAGAGCCGCCACTTTCCGCAGCCTCACATCACAGGAGCTTGGCTGAAGCCATGGCGACCGAACGCACCTTTTCGATCATCAAGCCCGATGCCACCCGCCGCAACCTGACCGGCGCCGTCACCAAGATGCTGGAGGATGCCGGCCTGCGCGTCGTCGCGTCCAAGCGCATCCAGATGAGCAAGGAGCAGGCCGAGGGCTTCTATGCCGTGCACAAGGAACGGCCCTTCTTCGGCGAGCTGGTCTCGTTCATGATTTCCGGCCCGGTCGTCGTGCAGGTGCTGGAAGGCGAGAATGCCGTCGCGAAGAACCGCGAAGTGATGGGCGCCACCAACCCGGCCAACGCCGACGAAGGCACGATCCGCAAGGTCCACGCCGAATTGATCGAGGCGAACTCGGTGCATGGTTCGGACAGCCCGGAGAATGCCAAGATCGAGATCGACTACTTCTTCAAGCCCGAGGAAATTGTCGGCTGACTTCAGTGATGTGGTAAGGCATCATCGGGCATCCGAGGGAGGTCGCCCGATGATGATCGCGAGCCTGATGCTGTTGGCCGCCGCGCAGCCCGCTGGCACCGCCGCATCCCCGCCTGACACGCCAACCATCGTCGTATCGGGCAAGCGCACCGATCCGGAGACGCGTCGCAAGGAAGCGCAGGCGTTCGTTCGCGAGACCGGCGTGGCGCAGGGCGACCGGCCGATCGCGCGCTGGATCGATCCGATCTGCCCACGGGCGATCGGCGTGCCGAAGCCGATCGCGGACCGGGTGACCGCGCGGATCGAAGCCGCCGCGCGGGCCGCCAAGGTGCCCGTCGCGCGGCCCGGTTGCGGTGCGAACATCACGGTCAGCTTCATCAAGGATGCGGCCGGCGTAGCGCAGACCGTGTTCAGGAAGAAAAGCCGGCGATTCGCCGAAGTCTCGGCCAGCGATCGAACCGCGCTGATGACGGGCGATGCACCGGTTCGCTGGTGGTATCAGACGATCCTGCGCGGACGCGACGGCCAGATCGGTGGTGATCCGCCGGTCTGGAGCGGGGGCGACGCCAGCGAGGGCGGCGGATCGGCGCTGCCGTCGAACATTCCGTCCAATCTATCCTATTCGGCCAGCATGATCCGCACGCCCACCGTGCGGGCGATGTCGACTGCTACCGTGCTGATCGATGTCGATCTGGCAACCGGAGTGCCGCTCAATTCGGTGGCGGATTATGCGGCGATGGTGGCGTTGGCCGAGATCCGCAGCGCGGATGCATCGCCCGCGGGTTCGATCCTGGCGCTGTTCGAGGCGGGGGACGGACGCCCGAATGCGCTTTCCGAGGCCGATCGCCGGTTCCTGCGCGCGCTCTACCGCGTGCCGCTGGATCGTACCGCGCTCACCCAGCGGGGTGGCCTCATTACCGAGATGGCGAAGCTCGAGGATTGAAGATTTCGGCGGTGCGGGCCGGATCAGAGCCCGGCATCACGGCAGTGAGCCTCCAGCCTGAGCAGCTTGGGATGGTCCGAGCCATGTTGAATGCGCAGGCGGGGCAGCGCGGCGCAAGCCGACCTTTGCGCCGGGGACGGGCTTTGTGACCCTGGGCGAGGCGTGCGCAGCAGCGATCGGGTCAGCGCGTCCTGCCGCACGACCGCGCCATGATCCTCGATTTGGGTCGTCGGCAGATCCTGCGCGGTCGCAGCAGAGCCGGCGAGCAGCATGAGGCCGAGCGCGCGCACAGAAGGGTTCGACGGTTGCCGTTTCATCTGCGGACCAACGAGCTTATCCGTCGATCGGTCCAACATGGTGCGCCGATCCGCCCCGGCGATACGGCAAGCCCCGTGATCAGCCGCCGGCGCGGGTCTTCCAGGCGGCTTGCAGGCGCTCGGCTGATTGGGCGGGCGTTGCTGGGCCGATATAGCTGAGGCCGGTCAACCGTACGTCGCGATCGTTCAGCAGGCCGCCGCCCGAGAAGCGATAGCCGACATCGTAGAGCCCGATGGCGGTGCGGATCTCGCCGGCGCTCCAGAAACGGGTGGTGATCAGCACCGGCAGCCGGCGATCGCCGCGGGCGCCGTCCTTCGCGCCCTTCAGCGCGCGGCGCAGCGGCTTCTCGATCCAGTCGGCTTCTATGCGGGCATCACCGGTGGTCTCGACCGCGCCGAGACCGAGCGCAGCCGGGAAGCGGATCGTCTGCCCCTGGATCGACTGGTCGGCGCGGAGCGAGGCGATCTCGAGCCGGCGGCCATCTTCGTCTGCGGCACCACCCAGCGCGATGCTGGCCGCCTGTGCGGTCTGGCGGCGCTCGACCTTCGTCTGCTCGACGGTGGCGTCGCGCCGCTCGCTCCAGTTGAGCCAGAGCGTAAGGCCGGAGATGGCGACCGCGGCCACCGCCAGCAGTTCGCCCAGATTGATCCAGCGGCGGCGGATGCGCGCGGCTTCCTCGCGCGGGGTCTCGGGCTCGTCGCTCACAGCAGATCGGCCAGCTTGCGGGGCGCGACCAGTCGCCAGCTCGCGATCAGCCGCTGATCGACCCGATCCCAATCGGGATCGCCGCCGTCCAGCCGCAGCCCGACCCAGCCGGCGGCGCCATAATAAGCGGGGCGGTAATAAAGGTCGGGATCGGTCTCGATCAGCATCTCCTGCTCCTCGATGCCGCTCGTCTTCGTCAGCAGCGATATCGTGCCGCTGCCATGATGATTGTCGCTGAAATAGGCGAAGAATTTGCCGCCTTCGATCAGGAAACCGGGCGCGCCGTGCGAGATCTTCTCGGTTGCACGGGGCAGCGCGAGCGCGCGGGCGCGGACCTCCGCCAGCAGCGCATCGGGGCGGATGGCGGCGGTCACCAGTTCGGCCAGCACGCGCGGATAGAGCTGATGCTCGGCGATCAGCACGCGCGCGGCCAGCGTCTCCGTCGTATCGCCGGGCAGGATCGCGACGCGGGTCTGTCCGAGGACCGGGCCGTCGTCGAGTTCGGGCGTGACGAGATGGACCGAGCAGCCGGCGTATGTATCGCCAGCCTCGAGCGCGCGGGCGTGCGTGTCGAGCCCCTTGTAGAGCGGGAGCAGCGAGGGGTGGATGTTGACCATCCGCCCCGCCCAGCGATCGACGAAGCCGGGCGAGAGCAGCCGCATGTATCCGGCCAGCGCGACATGGGTGACGGCGGCGCGGCGCAGCTCGGCATCGATGCGATCGTCGAAATCGGCGCGGGCCATCCCCTTGTGGCTGAGCGCGAATGTCTCGATCCCTTCGGCGCGGGCATGGGCCAGACCGGGCGCGTCCGGATCGTTGGCGGCGACCAGCACGATTTCGTACGGGCAGTCGGGCGTGCGGGATGCGTAAAGCAGGGCGGCCATGTTCGAGCCGCGACCCGAGATCAGCACGCCGACGCGGGCTTTCATGATGCGCGGACCACTGCGACAGTCACCCCGGCGAAAGCCGGGGTCCAGGTCAGCAGGGGCGACGTTCGTGACGCTGGATCCCGGCCTTCTCTAGGATGACGATGTGTGCTCGGCTCACGCCACATGCGTCGCTTCCCAGGGCGCGCGGGCGCTCCACGTCTCGGCCGATCCACGCACGGTGCAGCCCTTGTCGCCGACATCCACGCGGCCGATGCGGAACACGGTCTCGCCGGCCGCACCCAGCGCGGCGGCGACGGCATCGGCCTGTTCCTCCGCGACCACCAGCGCCATGCCGATGCCGCAGTTGAAGGTGCGGGCCATCTCCTCGGGCTCGATCGCGCCCTGCGCCTGCAGGAACGCCATCAGCCGCGGCTGCGGCCAGGCATCGGCATCGATCGCGGCATGCGCGCCTTCCGGCAGCACGCGGGGGATATTCTCGAGCAGGCCGCCGCCGGTGATGTGCGCGAGCGCGCGGATCGCGCCGGCGCGGACCAGCGGCAGCAGCGATTTCACATAGATGCGGGTGGGCGCCATCAGCGCATCGATCAGCAGCACTTCCTGATCGAACAGCGCCGGCCGATCGAGCCGCCAGCCCTTGTCCGCCGCCAGCTGGCGCACTAGCGAATAGCCGTTGGAATGGACGCCGGAGGAAGCGAGACCGAGAATGACATCGCCGGGCGCCACGCGATCGCCGGTCAGCGCCTGCGCGCGTTCCACCGCGCCCACGCAGAAGCCCGCCAGATCATAGTCGCCGGGCGCGTACATGCCCGGCATTTCCGCGGTCTCGCCGCCGATCAGCGCGCAGCCGGCAATGCGGCAACCCTCCGCGATGCCGGCGATCACGCGTTCGGCCACTTCGCCGTCGAGCTTGCCGGTCGCGAAATAGTCCAGGAAGAACAGCGGCTCGGCGCCCTGCACGATCAGGTCGTTCACGCACATCGCAACCAGATCGATGCCCACGCCATCGTGCCGTCCGCTGTCGATCGCCAGCTTCAGCTTGGTGCCGACACCGTCGTTCGCGGCGACCAGCAGTGGATCGCTATAGCCTGCCGCCTTGAGATCGAAGAAGCCGCCGAAGCCGCCCAGTTCGGCATCGGCGCCGGGGCGGCTGGTGGCGCGCGCCAGCGGGGCGATCGCCTTGACAAGGGCATTGCCCGCCGCGATCGAAACGCCCGCGCGGGCATAGCTGTAAGGGGTTGGGGTCGTAGCCATGCGATGGCTGCTATCGACATCGGGCTTGGATTTCCACGCCCAACTCGCCACAAGGCGGCGCAATGACCCGGTCGCAACGCTCCCTGGCCCTTCTTGCCGTGCTGGCCGCGGCTGCCGGAGCGGGCACGATCCTGCTTGCCCAGATCGAGGGCAGCGACCGCGGCGTGCCGCCGATCGACAGCTCGTCCAGCTATGAGGTCACCGGCGTCGCCGTCGACGTATCGGGCAAGGATGCAGAGACCGCGCGGCTGGGCGGCTGGCGCCAGGCGCAGCGGCTGGGCTGGAGGATGCTCTATGCGCGGATCAACGGCATTTCGCCGAAGGCAGCGCCGGGCCTGCCGGACGGCACGCTCGATTCGATCGTGGCGGGCATTGTCGTCGAGCAGGAACAGGTCAGCGAGCGGCGCTATATCGCGCGGCTGGGCGTGCTGTTCGATCGCGCGCGCGCCGGGCGGCTGCTGGGCGTGCAGGGCCGGGTGGCGCGATCGGCGCCGATGCTGGTGATCCCGGTAATGTGGTCGGGCGGCGCGCCGGTCAGCCTGGAACGGCGTAATCCGTGGCAGGAGGCCTGGGCGCGGTTCCGCACCGGGGGCAGCCCGGTGGATTATGTGCGGCCGGTCGGCAACGGTGTCGATCCGCTGCTGCTGAATGCGGCGCAGGCGCGGCGGCCTGGGCGGATCTGGTGGCGGATGCTGGTCGACACCTATGGCGCGTCGGACGTGATCTCGCCTGAGATCCACCTTCGCCGGCTGTGGCCCGGCGGGCCTGCCACCGCCACGCTGATCGCGCGGCACGGACCCGATAACCGGCTGCTGGAACGGATCGAACTGCGATCGGAAAGCGGCGAGACGCTGGCCGCGCTGATGGATCGCGCGGTCGGCGCGCTCGACGGGGCCTATGTGCGCGCGCTGCGCGACGGCCGGCTGGCGCCCGATCCGACGCTGGTGCTGGAAGAGGAAGAGGATCCCGAGCTGCTGGAAGACAGCCTGGCGGACGATCCGCTGGCCGAGGCGACACCGCTCGGCGGCACGCTGCTGACGCTGCAGATCGATACCGCCGATGCCGCTGCGCTGGGCGCGGCCGAATTGGCGCTGCGTGCAGTGCCGGGAATGCGGCAGGTGACTCCGCTCAGCCTGGCGCTGGGCGGCGTATCGGTGATGCGCGCGATCTACGACGGCGATGTCGAAGGGCTGCGGATCGCGCTGGCGGCCCGCGGCTATCAGGTGGCTGATGCGGGCGGCGGGCAGCTGCGCATCCGCCGCGGTGCGCCCGCCGCCGCCCCGCCGCCCGCCACCGTTCCGGATCCCGCCGAACCGGCGCAGCCATGAGCCAGATCGCGCTGCCGTTCGACTGGCCGGCCCAGGCGGACGAGCGCGATTTCATCGTTTCCGACGCCAATGCCGCCGCCGTTCGCCAGCTCGATCATCGCGCGCTGTGGCCGGTGCAGGCCTGCGTGCTGGCCGGCCCGCGCAAATCGGGCCGCAGCCTGCTCGGCCGCATCTTCGCCGGGCGCAGCGGCGGCACGCTGATCGACGATGCCGATCGCCGGCCCGAAGAGGAGCTGTTCCACGCCTGGAACCGCGCGCAGGCGGATCGCCGACCGCTGCTGCTGGTGGCCGAACGCGCGCCGCCGGCCTGGGCGGTGCGGCTGCCCGATTTGCGATCGCGCCTGGCGGCCACGCCCAGTGCCACGATCGCCGAGCCCGACGATGCGCTGGCGACAGCGCTGGTGGAACGGCTGCTGGGCCGGCGCGGGCTGGCGGCCTCCCCCGAACTGCTGGCCTATCTCGGCCGGCGGGTGGAACGCAGCTATCTGGGGATCACCCGGCTGGTCGACGCGCTGGACGAACTGGCACTCGCCAAGCGGCGCGGCGTGACCATCCCGATCGCGCGCGCCGCGCTGGAACGGGTGGGCATGGCCGCCCGGCAGGATGAGATGCTCTGACGAGTGTGTTGAATTGCGGCAGCGGGATCGCAGGCTGGAGCAGGCACATGTGGTTGGCGAGGGGCATCACGCCGCGGTTGTGGTGCAGATCTCCGAACAGTCGGGTTGGAGCCGCGCCTATCTGTTCGCGATCGTCATATCGGCCGGACTCGCGATCCTGGGGCTGCTGCTCCCATCGACCGCGGTGCTGATCGGCGCGATGCTGATCTCGCCGCTGATGATGCCAATTATCGGGCTGGGCTTCGGCATCGCGACCTTCGATCTGGCCGAGATGCGGCGCGCCGGCATCGCGCTGGCGCTGGGATCTCTGATCGCGGTTGCGTTATCGGCGGCGTTCGTCGCGGTCTCGCCGATCCAGACGGTGACCAGCGAGATCGCGATCCGCACCCGGCCCAACCTGTTCGATCTGCTGGTGGCACTGCTTTCCGCGCTGGCCGGTGTGTACGCGCAGATCCGTTAACGCAGCACGACCGTGGTGGGCGTCGCGATCGCGATCGCGCTGATGCCGCCACTGGCTGTGATCGGATTCGGCTTGGCGACGCAGAACTGGACGGTGCTGGGCGGATCGCGGCTGCTGTTCCTGACGAACCTGGTGACGATCGCGCCGACAGCGGCGGTGGTGGCGCGACTCTAAGGGTCCGGCGCGCACCTCTCACCCATGCAGACGCGGCTGCAGGGTCTGCTGATCGTGATCGGGCTGGCCGCGCTGGCGATCCCGCTGGCGGGCGCTGAGCAGATCGCGGTCGAATCGGTCGCACGGCGGCAAATCCGCGATGCGGTGCTGATGCCGTTCGGCGATGCCGCGCGGATCAGCCAGCTCGATATCGATTTCGATCGCCGACCGGTGATGGTGCGCGCGGCGGTGCTGACCCCGGCGGTGGTGCCCGATGCCGACCGGCGGTGGCGAACGCCCGGCGCGCGGCGGCGATGCCGCTCGACCTGCATGGCGACCAGATCCACGTCGGGTTCGAAACCGGAGCGGGGGAAGCCGCGCAGATCGCCGCGGCGCGACCCGGCGATCGCGGGCCAGACCGCCGAGCGGGTGGCCGGCGCCGTAGCGCGGATCGCAGGCGTGGCGCCGGATGCGCTGGTGGTCGACAGCGAGGCGCGCCGGATCGGGGACGGTTCGCGCCGCTGCCCGGCGCAACGCGCGCCACCTATTGCGCGCTCGAGGCGCGCGCGGCGGCCGAGGGGTGGACGATCCTGCTGACGCCGCCTGCGATCTCGCCGGCGGCGGTGCGGTTCACCGGGAAAGTGCCCGATCCCGCCGGGCTGGCCGATGTCGCATGGGGTGCAGAGCGGCTTGGGCGATCGCCGTGGGCGACGGCCAATTCGAAGCGGTGGCGGCACCGCTGCGCGTGCGGGGAATCGCAGTGGTGCGCGCGGCCGGCAGCGGACCGGCGGGCGGGGCCGGCATCGCCTGGGCCGCGCCGGACGGCCGATCGCGCTACAGTCATCGACGATTCACGCGATTGCGGCTAGGTTGCGTTGATGGACGATGCCGCCCCCATTACCCCTGCTCCGATCGAGGATGGCGAGGCGCATGCGCCGATCGCGCCACGCAACCGCTACTTCAATCGCGAGCTTTCTTGGCTGGCCTTCAATCAGCGCGTGCTGGACGAAGCCTGCAATACGGCGCACCCGCTGCTGGAACGGCTGCGCTTTCTGTCGATCTCGGGCAATAATCTCGACGAATTCTTCATGGTGCGGGTGGCCGGCCTGAAGGGGCAGCTGCTGCAGGATGTCGACACGCGATCGCCAGACGGGCTGACGGTGGCGCAGCAGCTGGCCGCGATCGAGGCGCGTGCCGATGCGCTGATGGCGTCGCAGCAGGCAGTGTGGGTCACGCTGCGCGCGGAGCTGGAAAAGGCCGGGCTGGCGGTGCTGGAGGAGAACCAGATCCGCGGTGACGATTTCGAATGGCTCGAAGCGCATTTCCGCGAACAGATCTTTCCGGTGCTGACACCGCAGGCGCTGGATCCGGCCCACCCGTTTCCCTTCATTCCGAACAAGGGCTTCAGCCTGATGTTCGATCTCCGTCGCTTGTCCGATGGCGAGCCGATCCTGGAACTGGTGATGGTGCCTGGCACGTTGCCGCCCTTCATCCGCCTGCCTGGCGAAGCCGCGCGCTATGTGGCGATCGAGACGCTTATCCGGCGGATGGTGCACATCCTGTTCCCCGGTTACGCGGTCAACGGCACGGGCGCGTTCCGCCAGCTGCGCGACAGCGACATCGAGCTGGAGGAGGAAGCAGAGGATCTGGTCCGTTTCTTCCGCTCCGCGATCAAGCAGCGCCGCAAAGGCCGTGTGATCCGGCTCGAGATGGAAACCGGCATGCCCGAGAATCTCGAGCGGCTGGTGAAGGACGAGGTCGGCGGCAGCGAGACGCTGGTCACCGATACCGCCAGCTTCCTGGGCATCGCCGAGCTTGGTTTCCTGGTCGACGAGGATCGGCCCGATCTGAAGTTCCCGGCGTTCAGCCCGCGCTTTCCGGAACGGATCCGCGAGCATGGCGGCGATTGCTTCGCCGCGATCCGGTCGAAGGACATCGTCGTCCACCATCCATATGAGAGCTTCGACGTGGTTCTGGCCTTCCTGCGCCAGGCCGCGGCGGACCCGGACGTGGTCGCGATCAAGCAGACGCTCTACCGTGCAGGCAAGCAATCGGCGGTGATCAAGGCGCTGGTCGATGCGGCCGAGGCGGGCAAATCAGTGACTGCGGTGGTCGAGCTGAAGGCCCGGTTCGACGAAGAGCAGAACCTGCTCTGGGCCAGCCAGTTGGAGCGCGCCGGCGTGCAGGTCGTCTACGGCTTCATCGACTGGAAAACGCACGCCAAGATATCGATGGTGGTGCGGCGCGAGGGCGGGGCCTATCGCACCTACTGCCATTTCGGGACCGGTAATTATCATCCGGTGACGGCGCGAATCTATACCGACCTGAGCTTTTTCACCGCCGACGCGCGCGCCGGCCGCGATGCGGCGATGCTGTTCAACTACATCACCGGCTATGTCGAGCCGACCGACCTGGAACTGCTCACGATCTCACCCCACGGTCTGCGCGACAGGCTTTCCGAAGGGATCGATGCGGAAATCGATTCGGCGCGGGCGGGCCAGCCGGGGGCGATCTGGGCCAAGATGAATTCGCTGGTCGATCCCGCGATCATCGAGAAACTGTATCGGGCAAGCGCGGCGGGCGTGCAGGTCGATCTCGTCGTGCGCGGCATCTGCTGCCTCAGGCCCGGCGTTCCCGGCCTGTCCGATAATATCCGCGTCAAATCGGTGATCGGGCGTTTCCTCGAGCATAGCCGGATCATCTGTTTCGGGAACGGCGCGGCGCTGCCGAACCGCGACGCCAAGGTCTACATCTCGTCGGCCGACTGGATGCCGCGCAACTTCGACCGGCGGGTCGAATATATGCTGCCGATCGAGAATCCGACGGTGCACGCGCAGATCCTGGACCAGGTGATGGTGGCCAACCTGATCGATACGGAGCAGAGCTGGTGGCTGCAGCCGGACGGCGATTATGTGCGCGCGACCAAGGGTACGCGGCCGTTCAACCTGCATCGTTACTTCATGACCAACCCGTCGCTGTCGGGGCGCGGGGCGGCACTGCAGCGGTCGGGATCGGTGCCCAAGCTCAGCCTGAAGCGACGGGGATAATCCTTCCGCGCACGATCCGATCCCGCTATCCGGGGCCGCAATGAAAAGGTCGCTCTTCTCGCGTGCCGAGCGCGTGGTCCCGCTGGCTGACGGCCGTCTGGGCATCATCGACATTGGATCCAACTCGATCCGATTGGTCGTCTACGACCGGATCGCGCGGGTGCCGGCGGTGCTGTTCAACGAAAAGGTGATGGCGGGGCTGGGCAAGGGGCTGGCCCGCGACGGCCGGCTGGACGACGAATCGGTCGCGCGCGCGCTGGCCGCGCTCGATCGGTTCCGGATGCTGGCGGATCGGATGGGCGTGACGCAGCTGCGCACCGTGGCCACCGCGGCGGTGCGCGAGGCCGCGAACGGGCCCGACCTGCTGGTGCGGCTCGCCGCGATGGGGCTTTCGATCGAGCTGCTATCGGGCGAGCAGGAAGCGGAGATGGCGGGGCAGGGCGTGCTGGCCGGCATCCCCGATGCGGACGGCGTGGTCGGCGATCTGGGCGGGGGCAGCCTCGAACTGATCCGGATCGGCGATGGGCAGGTGCGCGAACGCGCCTCGTTCCCGCTGGGTGTGCTGCGGCTGGGCGCGATCCGTGCGCGAGGGCCGCGTGCACTGGATCGCGCCGTGGCGCAAGCGCTGGAGGCGTGCAGCTGGGGCGATCGCGGGCGCGGGCTGCCTTTCTATCTGGTCGGCGGATCGTGGCGCGCGCTGGCGCGGCTCGACATGCATCTGACAGGCTATCCGTTGCCAATCGTGCATCATTACCGGATGCCCGCCGAACAGGCGCAGCGGCTGGTGCGGGTGCTGGCGCAGGTCGATCGCAAGCGGCTGCGCGCCATTCCCGACCTGTCGTCCTCGCGCATCCCCACGCTGGCCGATGCAGCGGCGCTGTTGTCGGTCGTGGTGCGGCGATTGGGGTCGAGCGGCATGGTGGCCTCGTCCTATGGGCTGCGCGAAGGGCTGATCCATGTCTCGCTTCCCGACGCGGTGCGCGAACAGGATCCACTGATCGTGGCCGCACGCGAGGAAGGCGAGCGGCAGGGGCGTTTTCCTGAACATGGCGACCTGATCGATCGCTGGATCGCGCCGCTGTTCGCCGGCGAATCGTCCGGCGACGAGCGGATCCGGCGCGCGGCTTGCCTGCTGGCCGATGTCGGCTGGCGCGTGCACCCCGAATTCCGCGCGCAACGTGGGCTGGAGACCGCGCTCCATGGCAACTGGGTCGGCATCGATGCGCGCGGCCGCGGCATGATGGCGCAGGCGCTGGAGACCAGCTTCGGCGGAGGTAGCAGCGGGATCGATGTCGTCGCAAAGCTCTGCACGCCGGAGGAGATTGCACGCGCGCAGCGGTGGGGGCTGGCGATCCGGCTCGGGCAGCGGCTGTCGGGCGGGGTGGCCGGGCCGCTCAAGCATGGCCGGCTGGCTGTGTTCGACGGGGGGCTGGTACTGACCCTGTCCGGAGCGGATGCGCCGCTCTATGGCGAGGCGGTCGAGCGGCGGCACAAGGCGCTGGCCGCGGCGATGGGGTTGAAGGCGGTGCGGGGCTAGGGTTGGTCCTCCCCGTGCCGGGGAGGATTCCCCTCAGCCGCAGCGGACCGCCTTGATCTTGCCCGCCTCATCCAGCTCGACGTTCACTCGGTCCTGCCGATAATCCATCGTCACTGCCATGCCCGGTTCGATCCGACGCGCGGCGCGCGAACCGGTGGCGATGCGGATCGATTCGACCGCGGCCGGATCGCCGATAGCGCCAAGGAATTTCTGGCCGGGGGTCGCGTCGCAGGGGCCGTCGGCGGGCACGGTTTCACCCACCGGCGGACGATCGTCGGCCGGGGCGCAGGCGGACAGCAGCAGCGTTGCAGGCAGGATCAGGCGGATCATGCGTCGTCTCCGGTACGGGTCATCTTCAGCTTGCCGTCGATCACGGCGAAGGCCAGCCGTCCTTCGACCAGATCCAGCGCATCGCGGCCGAACTGCTCGTAGCGCCAGCCCTCCAGCATCGACAGGCCATCGCGCCGGCCCGCGGCCAGCAGCTCAAGCTCTTCGGAACGCGCGATCAGCTTGGAGGCGACATCGGCGTCTCGCGCGCGGATCTTCAACAGCAGCTTCAGCAGGTCCGCGACCAGCGCGCCATCCTTGCCGAGACCCGGCTTGCGATCCTCGCGCGGCGGCATCTCCGCATCGGGCAGCGGGCCGGCGGCGGCCAGCACCGCGATCAGCCGCCCGCCGATATCGTTGCCGGCCCAGCTGGCGGAAAGCCCGCGTACCTTGGCGAGATCGGCCTGCGTGCGTGGCGGATGGCTGGCGAGATCGGCCAGCGTCTCGTCCTTCACGATGCGGCCACGCGGAATATTCTTGTTCTGCGCCTCACGCTCGCGCCAGGCGGCCAGCGCCTTCAGCCGGCCCAGCACCTCGGCCTTGCGGCTGTTCACCTTCACCCGCGTCCAGGCCAGCTCGGGCACGTTCACATAGCTGCCGGGATCGCCCAGCCGGTCCATCTCCTGATCCAGCCAGGCCCCACGATCCTTCTTGCGCAGCCTGTCCAGCATGCGCGGGAAGATTTCGGCCAGATAGGTGACGTCGCCGATCGCATAGTCGATCTGGCGCTTGTCGAGCGGGCGGCGCGACCAGTCGGTGAAGCGGGCGCCCTTGTCCAGCTTCACGCCCAGAAAGCTCTCGACCAGGTTCGAATATCCGATCTGTTCGCCCATCCCGAGCGCCATCGCGGCCACCTGCGTGTCGAACAGCGGATAGGGGGTCTTGCCGGTCAGGTTGTGGATGATCTCCAGATCCTGGCCGCCGGCGTGGAAGACCTTCAACACCTCGTCATTTTCGACCATCAGGTCGAGCAGCGGCGCAAGATCGAGCCCCTTGGCAAGCGGATCGATCGCCGCCGCTTCATGCACGTCGGCAATCTGGATCAGGCACAGTTCCGGCCAATAGGTGTTTTCCCGCATGAATTCGGTATCGACCGTGATGAACGATGACTTGGCAAGCCGGGCGCACAGCGCAGCAAGCTCTTCGGTCGTGGTGATGAGCGGGTGAATCTTCATGGAATGGGCGCCTAGCCGCTTCGCCGCCATGACGCCAGTATCGGCCGCCGCGCTTGACAAATCGGGGCCGATCCCGTCTCCGCCAGCCCCATGCATATCTATCGTTCGCACAACTGCGCCGCGCTGACGGCGTCCGATGTCGGCCAGACCGTCCGCCTGTCCGGCTGGATCCACCGCAAGCGCGATCATGGCGGGCTGCTGTTCGTCGACCTGCGCGATCATCATGGGCTGACCCAGGTCGTGTGCGATGCGGATTCGCCCGCGCTGCCGGTGCTGGAAGGCGCGCGCACCGAAAGCGTGGTGACCGTGACGGGCGAAGTGAAGGCGCGGGCCGAGGGGACGGTGAACGCCAACCTGGCGACCGGTGAGATCGAGGTCTTCGCCCGCGAGGTGACGGTGCAGTCCGCCGCGCAGGAACTGCCGCTGCCGGTGGCGGGCGAGGCCGACTATCCCGAAGATATCCGGCTGCGCTACCGCTTCCTGGATCTTCGCCGCGAGCGCATCCACCGCAACATCGTGCTGCGATCGAACGTGATCTCGTCGATCCGCCAGCGCATGATCGCGCAGGGCTTCACCGAGTATCAGACGCCAATCCTGACGGCATCCAGCCCCGAAGGGGCGCGCGACTATCTGGTCCCCAGCCGCGTCCACCCCGGCAAATTCTATGCGCTGCCGCAGGCGCCGCAGATGTTCAAGCAGCTGCTGATGGTGGCCGGTTTCGACCGCTATTTTCAGATCGCGCCCTGCTTCCGCGACGAGGATGCGCGGGCCGACCGTTCGCCCGGCGAATTCTACCAGCTCGACTTCGAGATGAGCTTCGTCACGCAGGACGATGTTTTCGCCGCAATCGAGCCGGTGCTGCACGGCGTGTTCGAGGAATTCGCGGCCGGCAAGGCGGTGACGCCCGCGCCATTTCCGCGGATCGCCTATCGCGATGCGATGCTGCGCTACGGTTCGGACAAGCCTGACCTGCGCAACCCCATCGAGATCAGCGACGTCACCGATCATTTCCGCGAGAGCGGCTTCGGCATCTTCGCCCGCATCGTCGAAGGCGGCGGCGTCGTCCGCGCGATCCCGGCGCCGGGGGCGGGGGCCAAGAGCCGCAAATTCTTCGACGACATCAACGACTGGTCGAAGAAGGAAGGCCATGCGGGGCTGGGCTATATCAACATCAAGGATGGCGTGCCCGGCGGGCCGATCGCCAAGAACCATGGCGAGGATGCGACCGGGAAGCTGATCGCGGCGCTGGGCCTGGGGCCGGACGACGGCGTGTTCTTTGCGGCGGGCAAGGAACTGCAGGCCGCCAAGCTGGCCGGCGCCGCGCGCACGAAAGTGGGCGAGGAGCTGGGTCTGATCGAGCAGGGCGTGTTCAAATTCTGCTGGGTCGTCGATTTCCCGATGTTCGAATATGACGAGGACGCCAAGAAGGTCGACTTCAGCCACAACCCCTTCTCGATGCCACAGGGCGAGCTTGAGGCGCTGGAGACGATGGATCCGCTCGATATCCTCGCCTACCAGTATGACATCGTCTGCAACGGGGTGGAGCTGTCGTCCGGCGCGATCCGGAACCACAAGCCCGAGATCATGTACAAGGCGTTCGAGATCGCCGGCTATTCGCAGTCCGATGTCGACACCAATTTCGCGGGCATGATCAACGCCTTCAAGTTCGGCGCGCCACCGCACGGCGGATCCGCCCCGGGGATCGACCGAATCGTGATGCTGCTGGCGGACGAGCCGAACATCCGCGAGGTCGTGCTGTTCCCGATGAATCAGAAGGCGGAGGATCTGATGATGCAGGCGCCGTCGCCGGCCACGGCCAAGCAGCTGCGCGAACTGCACATCCGCGTGGTGGAGCCGCCGGCTAAGTCACCGTCCTAATTCGTCGCCCCTGCGGAGGCAGGGGCCCATGTCTGCCGGGTTGGCCGACTGGTTGCCTTGTGGCCTGCCGCCGGATGAGCCGCTGACAAAAGCCGCGTGGCAAATCATACAGCCATGGGCCCCTGCCTGCGCAGGGGCGACGGAGTGGACCCATGATCGACCTCGCGGACCATGAGACCGGCGCCAAATATCCGGGCAATTATGACGCCGATCTCGCCGCGCTGCAGGAGCGGCTGGCGCGGATCCAGGTCGCGCACATCGTCCACCGTCGTAGCGCGGTGATCGTGCTCGAAGGCTGGGATGCGGCGGGCAAGGGCGGCGCGATCCAGCGGCTGACCGCGGAGTGGGATCCGCGTCATTTTCAGGTGTGGCCGATCGGCGCGCCCTCGGCGGAGGAAAAGGCGCGTCCCTTCCTCTGGCGGTTCTGGACCAAGTTGCCGGGTGCCGGCGAGATCGCGGTGTTCGATCGAAGCTGGTATGGCCGCGTGCTGGTCGAACGGGTCGAAGGGTTCGCCAGCGAACGCGAATGGCGGCGCGGCTATGACGAGATCAACGAATTCGAAGCGCGGCTGAAGGATGACGGCATCACGATCGTGAAGCTGTTCCTGCACGTCGACCAGGCAGAACAGGACAAGCGGCTCGCGGCGCGGATCGCGCATCCGTGGAAGCGCTGGAAGATCAGCGCGGAGGATTTCCGCAACCGCGACCGGCGCGCCGATTATCTGGCGGCGATGGCGGACATGTTCCGCCACACCGATACGCGCTGGGCGCCGTGGCATGCAGTGGACGCAGGATCGAAGAAGGCGGCGCGGATCGCGGTGCTGTCGCACGTCGCCGACCGGCTCGAGAAGGCAGTACCGATGCAGGCACCCGATGCCGACCCGGAGGTGATGCGCCTCGCCCGCGCCCACGGGCTGATTGATAATCAGCAATCAAATTAAAGGTGCGCGCAAAGCGGGGCGGGGCGATGCGCGGCAATGCGGCGCGATGACTCGCTCCGCCCTCTTCTCGATCCTCTTGGCCGCAGCAACTGCAGCCCCCGCCCATGCCGCCGAATCCGATTTTCAGGCCTGGGGTGCTGCCACCGCCACCATTCCCGTCAGCGACCGACTGGTCGTCTGGCTGGAAGCGCAGGGCAGGTTCAGCGACGATGCCGGGCGGCTGGGCCAGCTGCTGCTGCGCCCCGGCGTCGGGGTGAAGCTCGATCCGACGACCACCGCATTCCTGGGCTATGCCTATGTTCGCACCGATCCGGTCGGCCGGGCGCGTACGCATGAGCATCGCATCTGGCAGCAGCTGTCGTTCCGCGCGATGGGCGACGGGAAGGGACTCACGGTGACCGGCCGCACCCGGTTCGAGCAACGCTTCGTGGAAGGATCGTCCGACATGGGGCTGCGCCTGCGCCAGTTGCTGCGGTTGACCGCGCCGCTGGCCGGCCCGGTGCGGGCGGTTGGCTGGGCAGAGGGCTTCGTCGCGCTTGACGATACGCGCTGGGGCCAGCGTAGCGGACTCGATCGCGTGCGCGGATTCGCGGGGGTCGCGTTTCCGGTCTCCAAGACGATCAGCCTGGAGCCCGGCTATCTCGGCGAACATGTGCGGCGGCCGGGGCAGGACCGGATGAACCACATCGCCAGCCTGACGCTGAACGCAGTGTTCTGATCAGCCGCCTGCGGGATAGGCGATCGCGATGATCTCCCACTCCTTGTCCCCGCCCGGCAGCGTCACCCGCCGGAGATCGCCGATCGCCGCCCCGCGGAGCGCGCGGGCTAGCGGGGCGTACCAGGATATGCGGCCCGCCGAGGCGTCGGCCTCGTCCTCGCCGACCAGCGTCACGGTTCGCTGTACATCGTCCTCGTCCGCCAGTGTCACGGTGGCGCCGAACCATACCCGGCCGCGATCGGTCTGCGCCGCAGGATCGACCACTTTGGCCGCCTTCATCCGCTTCGACAGCCAGCCGAGCTCGCGATCGATCTCGCGCAGCCGCTTGCGGCCATAGATATAGTCGCCATTCTCCGACCGATCGCCATTGCCCGCCGCCCAGGACACCGTCTCGACGATCTTCGGGCGCTCGACCGCGAACAGCTGCTCATAGCGGCGGCGCAGCGCACCGTAGCCGGCCGGGGTGATGTGGTTCGGGCGATCGACCATCGTCGGAAATACGGCAGCTCAGCCCGCGGTCTGCCGGCCGAGATAGGACGACAGGCGGTTGCGCGTCGTCATCCGCGGCCCCTGCGGGTTCAGCTGGTCGTAGACCACCGCATTCTCCAGCACGCGCTGGACATAGCCGCGCGTCTCGCTGAGCGGGATCGCCTCGATCCAGTCAAGCACATCCACCCCCGGCAGCCGCGGATCGCCGTTGGCGCGGATGAACTTGTTCACATTGCCCGGCCCGGCATTGTAGCTCGCCACCGCCAGCACATGATTGCCGCCATAATAGCTCAGCATCCGCTGATAGAAGCTGGATCCGAGCATGACGTTGTACTGCGGATCGCTGGTCAGCCGCGTATAGTCGTAAGGCAGGCCGATCTTGCCGGCCTGCTCGCGCGCGGTGCCGGGCATCAGCTGCATCAGACCCTTGGCACCGACGCGGCTGGTGGCCTCGCGATCGAACTGGCTTTCCTGGCGGCTGATCGCGTGGATCATCGTCCAGTTGTCCGCCATCGCGGGCGGCACCGCGATCGTCGGGAAGCCGAAGCGCATCGGTTCGTGCCCGCCTGCGCGAGCGCTGCGCGATACCATCACCGCCAGATCGGGCCGGCCGATGCTGCGCGACAGGTCGGCGGCCAGCTGATGCTCTTCGGGCGTCTTTGCCGAGCCTGCGATGGTGCGGATGAACAGGCTCTGGTCCTGCCAGCGCCGCTGCGCGCCCAGCAGGCGCGCCACGCGCACGATTTCCTGCCGCTGAAACGCGTCGCGCCGCGCGGGATCGACCGCCACCGGCATGTCGGGCGGCAGCATCGGCGTGGTGCCCAGCCGCTCGGCCGAAAGCTGACCGTAGAACTGGTCCGGATGGGTCGCCGCTTCGCCGAGCCACGCATTGCCCTGCGCGCTATTGCCGGCGGCCTGTGCGGCCCGGCCGGCCCAGTAGAGCCCCTTGGTCTGCGTCTGCGGGGTCTGCGCGGCGCGGGCGTAATCCTGGAACAGCTGCGCCGCTTCCGCCGGGCGGGCCAGCTTTTTCAGCGCGGTGATCCCGCCCAGCCAGACGAGGCTGGTATAATCGTCGCGCTCTGCCAGCGGCTTGTCGCGCACCGCAGTGCCGGCGGGATAGGCGAGCGCCGCCTTCTGCGCGATGCCGAGCGCGATCGTTGACTGATTGTCGTTGGCCGCGCCGCGAGCATGCAGCAACAGCCCGTCAAGATAGGCGGCGGGATCGGTCGGTGGCGCATCGAAGCGCAGCGGGCCGGCCAGATAGGCGCGGGCTGCGGCGCTCTGGCCATTGTCCCGCATCCAGCGCGCGCGATCGATCGCATAGCCGGCATCCTGATCGAACCGGGCGATCTCGCCGCGCCCGGTCTGCAGCGCCAGCCGCGCATCATATAGCGGGCGGCGGGCCGGCGAGACATAGGCGATCTGGCGCACCGCAGGCGCGGTGGCGCGGGCCCAGAGCAACGTCTCCATCCGCCGGTCATGGTCCTGCGGCGTGAACGCACTGCCGAAGCGGCCGAACAGCAGCACTTCGTCGGGCGGAGACAGGATGCCTGTCGTCCAGGCGCGGCGCGCGGCCGCTTGCGCCTCGGCAGTGCGGCCCATCGCGGCCAGCGCCTCGGCATGGCGGGCATGGCCGGTCACGCCCAGCGGCGGCATTGCGGCGAAATATGAAACGATCTGCGCCGGCGCGACGGTGGCATCGATCCGCTTTTCGGCGGCGCGCCGCATCGCGGCCTCGCCCGGCCAGCCGGGATGCGCGACCAGGAAGCGCGCATATTCGGAAAAAGCGAAACTGTCGGACTGGCGCAGCCGGTTCCATTCGGCCACCGCCGACGACAGCGGATCATAGGCCGGTGTCGCGGCCATCGCGACCGGGGCACGCGCCGGCGGTGGCGCCAGCACCGCGCCCGGCAGCGGCGCGGTCGGATCGTTCGCGATCGGGGTCTGTTGCGACAGCGTTGCGGCCGTCGCGACGGAAGCGAGCAGCACGCTCGGCAGGACAAGGCGCTTCACCATGCTGGACAGGGTGGGGGGGGCAACCTTATCTGGCGCTGAACGGTCTCGATGCTGGTTCATGCGGCCACTATGCGCCGCGCGCCGATCGAGGTGAAGGGAGTAGCGCATGTTTTCCGGATCTATTCCGGCCCTGGTCACGCCGTTCCGCGGCGGCAGGTTCGACGAACCTGCATTCCGCCGGCTGGTGGATTGGCAGATCGACAGCGGATCGTCCGCGCTGGTGCCGTGCGGCACCACCGGCGAAAGCGCCACAATGTCGATCGGCGAGCATAATCATGTCGTGCGCGTCTGCATCGAGCAGGCGGCCGGCCGGGTGCCCGTGATCGCGGGCTGCGGATCGAACGACACCGGTGTCGCGCTCGATCATATGCAGCATGCCAAGGCGGCGGGGGCCACGGCGGCGCTGGTGGTGCTGCCTTATTACAACCGCCCCAGCCAGGCCGGCATCAAGGCGCATTACGATCATCTCGTCGCCCACTGCGACCTGCCGATCATCGTCTACAATGTGCCGGCGCGCACCGTGACCGACATCAGCGTCGAGACGCTGGCCGAGGTCGCGCGGCATCCGACCGTCGTCGGCATCAAGGATGCCAGCGGCCGGGTGGAACGCGTCGCCGCCCAGCGGCTGGCGTGCGGCACCGATTTCTGCCAGCTGTCGGGGAATGACGACATGGCGCTCGGCTTCATGGCGATGGGCGGGGTCGGCTGCATCTCGGTCACCGCGAACGTCGCGCCCAAGCTCTGCGCGGAATTCCAGCGCGCCTGTGCAGACGGCCGCTGGGCCGATGCGCTCGCCCTGCAGGACCGGCTGTTCCCACTCCACGCCGCGCTGTTCAGCGATGCATCGCCCGGGCCGGTCAAATATGCGCT
Organism: Sphingomonas canaveralia; assembly: GCF_047238125.1. Lineage (NCBI taxonomy): Bacteria > Pseudomonadati > Pseudomonadota > Alphaproteobacteria > Sphingomonadales > Sphingomonadaceae > Sphingomonas > Sphingomonas canaveralia. Next base: position 973,413 of record NZ_JBDFMH010000001.1, on the reverse strand, counting down.
GTCGCGGGTCGATCCGTCCTTTCCCGTCGATCTGCGCCTGCCGATGACGCCGCCATCCGCGCCTTCGCGCGCCGCGGTCGATGCCGCGCTTGCCCATGCCGGCCTGGCCTGATCCTCGATGGCCCGTCCCAAGCCCGCCACGTTCGAGAAGACCAAGGTCGTCGCCGAGAATCGGCGTGCGCGCTATGAATATTTCCTCGAGGATTTCTTCGAGGCCGGCATCGCGCTGACCGGAACCGAGGTGAAGTCACTGCGCTTCGGGGAAGGTTCGATCGCAGAAGCCTATGCCGAGGTGAAGGGCGGGCAGGTCTGGCTGGTCAACGCCAACGTGCCCGAATTCAGCCATGGCAACCGCCACAACCATGAACCCAAGCGCCCCCGCAAGCTGCTGCTACACGAACGCGAAATCGCGAAGATGCAGGTCGGCGTGGCGCGCGAAGGGATGACGCTGATCCCGATGGCGATCTATTTCAACCCGCGCGGCCGCGCGAAGGTGGAACTGGCACTGGCGAAGGGCAAGAAGCTGCACGACAAGCGCGAGACGACCAAGAACCGGGACTGGAAGCGCGATCAGGCCCGCATCCTGCGCGAACGCGGTTGATGTTCGAAACCGTCCGGCGCTGGGCCGCCAAGACCATGCCGCGACGGGAAACGCTCGAGGGGATTCGCTGGCTGGCCCCGTTCGCGCACCGCATCTTCGTGCCCGCGCTGTGGCGGTTCACGCGGCGGTCGGTGCCGCGCGGCGTGGCGCTGGGGTTGCTGGTTGGCATCTTCCTGATGATCCCGGGCGTGCAGATCGCCGGGGCCGCGCTGTTCGCGTTGCCGTGCCGCGCCAACATCCCGATCGCGGCGGCGATGACCTTCCTGTCCAATCCCGCCACGACCCCGCTGATCCTGGCGGCCTCGCTGTTCGTGGGCAATCGCATGCTCGGCATGGGCGCGGACGTGACCTCGTTCATGCTGCTGTTCGAAAAGGGCGCCAGCTTCTCCGAATGGGTGGCCTGGGCCTTTTCGGAAGCCGCGCCGGCGATGATCTTCGGGCTGGCGGTGATCGCGATCGTCTCGGCCGCGATCGGCTATGTCGTCTCGGCACTGGGCTGGCGGCTCTGGATCTCGCACAAATGGGCGGCGCGCGGTCGCAACCGGGCGATCCGCCACGCCTGATCCCCACGCCGATGCGATGACGTCCCCCGCCGGCGGGACGAGGTCCCGGGCGGCGCGCTTGACGCTGCCGCCCGCCAGCGCCGAAAGAGGCGCGATGCCCGTCGCTTCCGCGCTCGCCCCCGCCGCCGATCCAGCCGCCCGCCCGTCCGAGGCGGCGGTGCTGGCCGGCGTCACGACCGCGCTGGCGCTGTCGATCGGGCTGCTGTGGTGGGTCACCGGATCGACGCTCGTCCCCGCGCTGTTCGCCGGCATCGCGCTGTGCGCCGGCGGCATTGCCCTGGCCGTGTCGCGGCTGCGCGTGCAGGCCGGGGCCGCCACCGGTGACGCCGATATCGCGCTGCTGGCCGCTGCCATCGCAGACGATCCGGTCGCGACCGCGATCACCGATCGCAGCGGCGCGCTGATCTGCGCGAACCCGGCCTATGAGGCGCAATTTCGCGGCCTGCCGATGCCGACGGCGATCGCGCTCGATGGTGATGGGCTCGATCGGTTGACCGCAGCCGGCCGGGCCGCGTGGCGCGATGGGCGGGGTGAGGTCGCGGGGTTGACGTCCGCCCGGCAGACCTATCGCGCCACGGTCGTCCGCGCCGGTGTCGGCGAGGATCATCTCGTCTGGCGGCTGGCCAGGGCGGAGGCGATCACCCCGGCCGAAGGCGCGCGCCGGCTGGTCGAGGGGCCGGGCGGCAAGCGCATGGGCCAGGCCGGCGTCATGGCCGCACTTGTCGATAGCGAAGGGCGGCTGACCAGCGCCAACCGCGTGTTCCTGGCCCGTGCGCTCGGCCGGCGCGATGCCGAGCCTGGCTTCCGCCCGTTCGTCGATCAGCTGCGGATCGGCGAGGACGGGCTGGTGCGCCTGGCGGCCGAAGGGGAAGATGGCACCCCGCTGCGCCTGGTGCAGATCCCGCTCGACGATGCCGGCACCGGCGTGGCGCTGTTCCTGATGCTGGACGAGGCGCCACACGTCGCGCTGTCGGCCGCGACCGGCGCGCCGGCCACCGCCAATGTCCACGCGCTGCTGGCGATGCTGCCGCTGGGGCTGGCGCTGTCCGATCGCGATGGCCGCTTCCTGTTCATGAACGATGCCTTCTGCCGCGCGGCGGGGCTGCAGTCGGGCCAGTCGGCGGTCTATCCGTCCGATCTGGTGGTGCGCGAGGACAAGGGCGCGGTGGCCGATGCGATCCGGCGCTTTTCCGCCGGGCGCGCGCATTCGGGCGATCTGTCGATCCGCCTGGCGAGCCGTCCGGAGGAGCCGGTCGCGCTCACCATCGCCGGCGCGAAAGGGCTGGGCGAGGCCAGCGTGCTGCTGAGCCTGAAGGACAATAGCGAGGAATCCCGGCTGAAGAAGCAGGTGGCGCAGGCCACCAAGATGCAGGCGGTCGGCCAGCTGGCCGGTGGCGTCGCGCATGATTTCAACAATATCCTGACCGCGATCCTGGGTTACTGCGAACTCATGCTGATGCGCCACACGCCCGGCGACAGCGACTATGACGACATCCAGCAGATCCGGCACAATTCCAACCGAGCCGCCGCGCTCACGCGCCAGCTGCTTGCCTTCTCACGCCAGCAGACGTTGCGTCCGCAGGTACTGCAGCTGCCCGACGTCATTTCGGAAATCTCGAACCTGCTGAAACGGCTGCTGGGCGAGACCGTGACCCTCACCGTCAAGCATGGTCGCAATCTCGGTGCGATCCGTGCCGATCCCGGCCAGCTGGAACAGGTGATCGTCAATCTCGCCGTCAACGCGCGCGATGCCATGCCGAACGGCGGCACGCTGACGCTGCAGACCTATTCGGTTTCGGCCGCCCAGGTTCGCAAGATCGGCTCCGATATCCTGCCAGTGGCCGACTATACCGCGCTGTCGGTGTCCGATACCGGCACCGGGATCCCGGCGGAAATCCTGCCGAAAGTGTTCGAACCCTTCTTCACCACCAAGGAAGTGGGCAAAGGCACCGGGCTCGGCCTGTCGACCGTCTACGGTATCGTCAAGCAGACCGGCGGCTTCATCTTCGCCGATTCGCAGCCCGGCGAGGGCACGTCCTTCACCATCTACCTGCCGGTCCATCTTGCCGATCCCAAGGCGGAACCGGCGCCCAAGGCGGCCAAAGAGCCTGCCGGCCTGCTATGGGGCACCGGCACCATCCTGCTCGTCGAGGATGAGGATATGGTGCGTGCAGTCGCCGAACGTGCGCTCAGCCGCCAGGGCTATCAGGTGCTGACCGCCGAGAATGGCGAACGTGCGCTGGAAATGCTGGAGCAGGGGGCATCGATCGACCTGCTGATATCGGACGTCGTTATGCCTGCGATGGATGGCCCGACGCTGGTGCGCCACGCGCGGGAGCGCAATCCAGCGCTGCCGATCCTGTTCATGTCGGGCTATGCCGAAGAACAGCTGCGCCGCTCGATCGACATCGACAATGTCGCCTTTTTGGCAAAGCCCTTTTCAGTTCAGCAACTTGGCGCCGCAGCGCGCGATGCGCTGGCCGCCAAAAGGCCCTAGCGGGGCCCGTGGTTCCTGCTATGGGGGCCGTAATGACTTCTGAACGATCGGTCCTCCTCGTCGAGGACGAGCCCCTTATCGCAATGATGCTCGAGGATTTCATCGAGACGCTGGGCCACAGCCTGGCCGGCAGCTGCGACACGGTCGAGGATGCGCTGGCAGCGGTCGCGGCCGGCGGGTTCGACCTCGCGATCCTGGACGTCCATCTGCGCGGGGGCGAACCCTGCTGGCCGATCGCCGATGCCCTGGAGGAGCGCGGCATCCCGTTCGTGCTTGCGACCGGCGGCCATGTCGCCGATCCGCCCGCGCGCCACGCCGGCGTCCGCACCTTGTCGAAGCCATTCACGATGGCCGGGGTGCAATCCGTTCTGGATGATGTCGACGCGGGCTGATGTTCCACTCTTGTTCCGCTGGAACAAATCATGTAAGTGATGCCGCAGGCGCAGTTGCGCTGGACCTCGGACGCAGGGGACGACATCATGGCGGCACAGTTGAAGCTCATCGGGACCGATAGGGAAAAGGCCGACATGGACAGGCAGAAGGCGCTCGATGCAGCGCTGGCGCAGATCGATCGCGCGTTCGGCAAGGGTTCGGCGATGAAGCTGGGCAGCCGCGAGAAGGTGGAGATCGAGGCGATCTCGACCGGATCGCTCGGGCTCGACATTGCGCTGGGCATCGGCGGCCTGCCGCGCGGTCGCATCATCGAGATCTACGGGCCGGAAAGCTCGGGCAAGACCACGCTGGCTCTGCATGCGATCGCCGAGGCGCAGAAGGCGGGCGGCACCGCCGCGTTCGTCGACGCCGAACATGCGCTCGATCCCAGCTATGCCAAGAAGCTCGGCGTCGATATCGACGAGTTGATCGTCTCGCAGCCCGATACGGGCGAGCAGGCGCTGGAGATCACCGATACGCTGATCCGCTCGAATGCGGTCGACGTGCTGGTCGTGGATTCGGTCGCGGCTCTGGTGCCGCGGGCCGAGATCGAAGGTGAGATGGGCGACAGCCATGTCGGCCTGCAGGCCCGGCTGATGAGCCAGGCGCTGCGCAAGATCACAGGATCGATCAGCCGTTCCAAGACGCTGGTGATCTTCATCAACCAGATCCGCATGAAGATCGGTGTGATGTACGGCAGCCCGGAAACGACGACCGGCGGCAACGCACTGAAATTCTATGCCAGCGTCCGGCTCGACATCCGTCGCACCGGCCAGATCAAGGATCGCGACGATATCGTCGGCAACGCGACCCGGGTGAAGGTCGTCAAGAACAAGGTCGCGCCGCCGTTCAAGCAGGTCGAATTCGACATCATGTACGGCGAGGGCGTCTCGAAGATGGGCGAGATCCTCGATCTCGGTGTCAAGGCTGGCCTGGTCGAGAAATCGGGCGCCTGGTTCTCCTATGATTCGATCCGGATCGGCCAGGGTCGCGAGAATTCCAAGACCTATCTGAAGGAGAATCCCGAGCTGGCCGAAAAGCTCGAAAAGGCGATCCGCGCCAATGCGGCGGGCGTCGCTGAACAGATGATGACCGGGCCCAGCGCCGACGACGACCTCTGACCGCCGTTCCGGCCGCCGCCGATCGATCGGATCGGCCGGCCGGGGGCGTGTACAAGCGCTGCTTTCGCTGCTTTCGGCCGAGGCGGACAGGATGAAGCCCGGGATCGCTGCCGAGATCCCGGGCTTCGTCGTCGCTATGGAGCGGTGTCTACGTCAGCGGCGCGACAGGAAATCGATCATGTCCTGCGACAGTCGGTCCTTCTCGGTCGCGGTCAGGCCGTGCGGCGCGCCCGAATATTCGACGAGCTCCGCATCGGCGATCCCCTCGGCCGCCTTGCGCGCACTGATGTCGATCGGGACGGTCTTGTCGCTGGTGCCGTGCACGATCAGCGTCGGCACGGTGAAGGCCGGCAGGTCGGGCCGGAAGTCCGTGCTGCTCCAGGCATCGACGCACTTGATCGTTGCCGGCAGCGCTGCCTGCAGCGCCCAGCCGAGCGATTGGTCCAGCACTTCCTGGCTGACCGGGCTCGAAATATAGCCCACGCCGTAGAAGTCCTGCAGGAAGCCGGCCAGGAAATGCGGCCGGTCCTTGCGCAGCTGGTCCTTGATCTGGTCGAACATCGCGGGGTCGGCGCCGTCCGGATTGCTGGCGTCCTTCTTCAGATAGGGCACCACCGACGCGATCAGCCCGGCCTGGCTGATGCCCTTGCCGCCATGGCGCGACATGTACCGCGCGACCTCGCCGCCGCCCATCGAGAAGCCGAACAGCGCCGCATCCTCGGCCCCGGTCGCTTCGATCACCGCAGCCAGATCGTCGGCCAGCGTGTCATAGTCGTAGCCGGAGAAAGGCTGCCCCGATCGCCCGAACCCGCGTCGATCATAGGCGATCGCGCGATAGCCCGCCTCTGCCAGCGCCAGCGCCTGATCGTCCCAGCTGTCGGCGTTGAGCGGCCAACCATGCAGCAGGATCACGGGGCGTCCGGATCCCCAGTCCTTGACGAACAGGTCAACCGAATCGCGGGTCTTGATATAGGGCATGGACAAACTCCTGATTGCGCAGCGACAACGCGGCACCGTGCGCAGGTTTCCACTGGCGTCCGCCATGATCCGGTGCCAGCTTCGACCGCGATCGTGGCAGGGGTGCGACAGGAGGGCGAATGGCGCGTAATCTGGGTTGGGTGGCAGCGGCGCTGCTGCTCGTCGCGGCAGGCTTCTTCTGGATGCGCGGGCCGGCCGAGGCCGGGCAGGGCGGCATGATCCCGCGCCCGCCCGCGCTGACCGACAGCGACAGCCCCGCCCCGGAACCGATCGCCGAGCCGCCGCGCGCAACCGAGAAGACGCGCGAGGAAAAGCGTTTCTCGCGCTATGACAAGGACAAGGACGGCGCGATCGGCCGCGAGGAATATCTGACAGCGCGGCGCAAGGCCTATGCCAAGCTCGACACCAATGGCGACGGGCGGCTGAGCTTCGAGGAATATGCGGTCAAAACGACGGACAAGTTCGCGAAGGCCGATCGCGATCGATCGGGCACGCTGACCGCGGCGGAATTCCTGACCACGCGGGTCGTCCGCAAGCCGGGGCCGCGCAACTGCCCGCCGATGGTGCGACAGGATGCGGCCGACGACTGAGCGGCGCGATCACGCTGCCCATGCGGCCAGAGCCTCGCGCGCCCGCGCCGTGTAGAGCCGTTTGCGATCGGCCTTCTTGGTGCGGCCGAGGATCGGCGGAAACAGTCCGAAATTGACGTTCATCGGCTGATAGGTGTCGGCATCCGCCCCGCTGGTGATGTGCCCGAGCAGCGCGCCCAGTGCTGTCTCGATGGGTGGCGGGGCGAGGCTCGTGCCGGCCAATTCGGCGGCGGCGAACCGCCCGGCCAGCAGCCCGATCGCCGCGCTTTCGACATAGCCTTCGCATCCGGTGATCTGCCCAGCGAAGCGGATGTTCGGCCGGCTGCGCAGCCGTAACGCGCCATCGAGCAGCTTCGGCGACTGGATGAACGTATTGCGATGCAGCCCGCCCAACCGGGCGAACTCGGCTTTCTCGAGCCCGGGAATGGTCCGGAACAGGCGCACCTGTTCGGCATGTTTGAGCTTGGTCTGAAAGCCAACGATGTTCCACAGCGTGCCGAGCGCATTGTCCTGCCGAAGCTGGACGACGGCATAGGGCCAGCGCCCGGTTCGCGGGTCATCGAGCCCGACCGGCTTCATCGGGCCGAAGCGCAAGGTATCGACGCCACGCTCCGCCATCACCTCGATCGGCATGCAGCCGTCGAAATAGGGCGTGTTCCGCTCCCAGTCCTTGAACTCGCCCTTCTCGCCATCGATCAGGCCTTGGTGGAAAGCCAGATACTGGTCCCGATCGAGCGGGCAGTTGATGTAATCCTTGCCCTCGCCTTTGTTCCAGCGGGACTGGAACCAGGCAATGTCCATGTCGATACTGTCGCGGTGGACGATTGGCGCGATCGCATCGAAGAATGCGAGAGCATCGCGTCCGGTTTCAGCAGCGATCGCCCCGGCGAGGTGGCTTGCGGTCAGCGGGCCAGTGGCGAGGATGGCGGGGCCATCCGGCAGCGTGTCGATCCGCTCGCGAACCAGATCGATATTGGGATGGGCCGAAATCGCGGCGGTAACGCCTTCAGCAAAGCCTTCGCGATCGACCGCCAGTGCCGATCCGGCCGGCACGCGGTGGATATCGGCTTGCTCAAGGATCAGCGAGCCGAGGCTGCGCATCTCTGCATGCAGCAGGCCGACCGCATTGCTGTCGGCGTCGTCCGATCGGAAGCTGTTCGAACACACCAGCTCCGCCAGCTGATCGGTATGATGGGCGGGCGTGCCTTCCACGCCGCGCATCTCGGACAACCGCACCTTGTGACCGGACTGCGCGAGCTGCCAGGCGGCTTCGGATCCGGCGAGACCGCCGCCGACGATATGGATGTCATAGCTCATCCGAAGCGCGATACCGAATGCCGGCGGGTGGTTCCAGCCGATCCGCGCGCGCTGCCACTGCGATGCAGATGGCCGGATCGGCGGCGATCCCGATCTTCAAATCAAGTCGGCGACGCTTGAGAACGCGCTCGGGTTGCGCATGTCCAGACACAGTATGAATACTATGTAGCTGGATACAGCTTGCGGGACCTCGCTGGCTGCCGGGAGGAAGGATCTTGCTCGATCATATCGGCGTTGCTGTCTCCAACGCGGAGCGATCGCGGCTTTTCTATCAAGCGGCGCTCGCTCCGCTGGGCATCTCATTGATCCAGTCGATCGCCGCTGCGGACAATGGCAGCGGTGGGGCCGCGCATGGCTTTGGAACGCCGGGTGATCCCTGGTTCTGGGTCGGCGACAATGAGCGGGTTGGGGAGGGCACCCATATCGCGTTTCGCGCGAAGGACCGGGCGGCGGTGCGCGCCTTCCATCAAGCGGCGTTGGCGGCCGGCGGTGTCGATCATGGCGGTCCCGGGCTGCGCCCGCATTACGGGTCCGATTACTATGCGGCATTCGTTCTTGATCCCGATGGCATAAACATCGAGGCCGTCTGTCGCGAGAGGGACGAGGGATGAGGATCTTCACGATCGGCTATGAAGGCGCAACGCAGGCCGATCTGGTGGCGGCTTTGGTCGCCGCCGGGGTGAAGCGCCTGATCGACGTCCGCGCGGTGCCGCTGTCGCGCCGCCCGGGCTTTTCAAAGAATGTGCTGGCCGCCGGCCTGCGCGAGGCGGGCATCGATTATCTTGGACTGAAGCCGCTGGGCACGCCGCCGGCGGGACGCGAGGCGGCACGCAAGCATGATCTGGCCGGTCTGCGGCGGATCTATGCGGTGCAGCTCGACACGCCCGAGGCTATCGTTGCGGCCGCGCAGATGGAGGAGGCGGCGCGCGAACTGCCCTCGGCGCTGCTGTGTTTCGAGCGTGATCCGGCGACCTGCCACCGCAGCCTGCTGGTGGAAGCGGTACTCCCTGGAGCCGAGGTCGTGGACCTCTATGCCTGACGACCCGGGGGTATCGCCGGGCGGAAATATTCATCTCGGGGCAAGGTCGGCAGCGGCAGGAACGTCTTTGGAAAAGCGTCACCCGAAAGGAGACGATGTTGATCTTCAAGCCTTTTCTCGGCGCCGCGATCGCGGCAGCGGCGATCGCGACACCTGCGTCCGCATATGATGTTCAGTTCAAGGGGCGCACCCGCGCCACGCCGACCCTGGTGCGCGATCTGCTGACGACGATCACGCAGCACACCAAGGCAACCCGGAAATGCGCGTTCATCTTTTCGGTGGAGGCAATGACAATGCCGCCCAATTACGTGCCTCAGTCCGCAGCGTATCGAATTTCCGTGCTGGGCCGCGTCTATGAACGCTGGATCGTGAACGCTTGCGGCCAAAAGCTCGGCTATTTCGTTGGCTTCTGGCCCTCGCCACGCGGAGGGAGCGACTTCAAGGTAAGTCCTCTAGCCGGGGGCAGAATGCCTTAGCGACGTCAGGGAGCGGCCGGCAGAATATGCCGGCCATTCTTTCCCAGTGGCATCGGCGCCGCCGCGATCACGGCTAATCTGTCGAGCACGCCGTACAGATGCGGGAAGAGCGCGCCGCCCCGCGACGGCTCCCATCTGACTGCCGCACCGAGCGCGCCGAGGTCGATCGTCGCGCAGATCAGGCCATCTTGTCCGGCGAAATGGCGTGCCGCGGTCTCCGCAAGCTGTGCGGCGGTCGACATGTGGATATAGCCATCCGCGCGATCGACCGGAGCGCCTTCGAAGCGGCCATCCGCCTCGAAGCGCGCCCATTGATCGGCGGTCAGGATCTTGTACGCGACGGCGTCGCTCATTCTTCCGTTTCGCCCGGATCGCCTTCGCCGCCATCGGCAAGGTCCTCGCCGATATCGGTATCCCGCTCGGGCGCGATGGTGACCGGGGCGGGCTCGCCACGGACATCGGCCTCGGCTTCCTCCTCGCTCTCCTTAATCCGCGCGGCGGAGACGACATGCTCGTTATCGGCTACGTTGAACAGGCGCACACCGGCGCTGTTGCGGCCGATGACGCGCGTATCGCCCACTGTCATCCGGATCAGCTTGGCCTGATCGGTGACCAGCATCAGCTGTTCGCCATTATGGGCAGGGAAGCTGGCGACGACCGGGCCGTTCCGCGCGAGATTCTCGATATTGGTGATGCCCTGGCCGCCGCGGCCGGTGCGGCGATATTCATAGGCTGACGTGCGCTTGCCATAGCCATTGGCGCAGACGGTGAGGATGAATTCCTCCGCTGCCTCGAACTCGGCCATTCGCTCTTCGGAGAGGGTCGGCTCGCGGTCGCCATCCTTCCAGGGGGCCGCGCGCAGATAGGCGTCGCGTTCCTCGGTAGTCGCCTCGAAGCCGCGCAGGATCGAGAGCGAGATCACCTCGTCGCCATCGAGCAGGCGGATGCCGCGGACGCCGGTGGCGGTACGGCTCTGGAATTCGCGCACATCGGTCGCCGCAAAGCGGATCGCGCGGCCGCCGCGGGTGGCGAGCAACACGTCATCCTCCTCGGTCAGCAGGCTGACGCCGATCAGCCGGTCGGTTACATCGCCCTCGTCGCCCTCGCCGAAGCGCATCGCGATCTTGCCAGCGGTCGGCACATTGGCGAACGCATCCATCGAATTGCGGCGGACCGTGCCGTGTGCGGTGGCGAACAGGATGTGGAGCTTGCCCCATTCATTCTCGTCCTCGGGCAGCGGCAGAACGGTGGTGATGGTTTCCCCGGCGGCCAGCGGCAGCAGGTTGACCATCGGCCGGCCACGGGCCTGGGGCGCGCCTTCGGGCAGCCGCCAGACCTTCTTGCGATAGACCTTGCCGTGATTGGAGAAGAACAGCACCGGCGTGTGCGTCGACGTGACGAACAGCGCGGTGACCGCATCTTCGTCCTTGGTGGCCATGCCCGAACGGCCCTTGCCACCCTTCTTCTGGGCGCGGAACGCGTCGAGCGGGGTGCGCTTGATGTAGCCGCCATGAGTAACGGTGACGACCATGTCCTCGCGCTCGATCAGGTCCTCATCGTCGATATCGTCGCCGGCGGGTGCGATCAGCGTGCGGCGCGGCGTCGCGAACTCGGCGCGGATTGCGTCGAACTCCGCGCGCATCACCGCATAGAGCTTCACCCGATCACCGAGGATCGCGAGCAGTTCGGCGATCGACTCGGACAGCTTCTGCAGCTCGCCGCCAATCTCGTCGCGCCCGAGCGCCGTCAGCCGGTGGAGCCGCAGATCGAGGATCGCGCGGACCTGGATGTCCGACAGGCGATAGGTCGGCTCGTCGCCGATCGTCTCGACCGCTTCGACCAGCTTGATATAGCCTTCGATCTGGTCGCGCGGCCATTCGCGCGCGGCGAGCGCGGCGCGCGCCTCGGCCGGGCTGGCGGAAGCGCGGATGATGCGAACGACCTCGTCAAGATTGGTGACGGCGACCACCAGGCCGAGCAGGATGTGCGCCCGCTCGCGCGCCTTCAGCAGTTCGAACTTCGAACGCCTGGTGATCACTTCCTCGCGGAAGCGGACGAACGCCTCGATAATGTCGCGCAGCGACAGGATCTCGGGCCGGCCGGCGCGGATCGCGAGCATGTTGGCCGGGAAACTGGTCTGCGCCTGGGTGTGACGCCAGAGCTGGTTGAGCACGACGTCCGGTGTCGCGTCACGCTTCAGGTCGATCACGATGCGCACGCCGTGTCGGCTCGATTCGTCGCGAATGTCACTGACGCCTTCGATCCGCTTGTCCTTCGCGGCCTCGGCAATGCCTTCGACCAGCCCGTTCTTGCCGAGCTGGTAGGGGATCTCGGTCAGCACGATCGACCGGCGATCGCCGCGGCCTTCCTCGACGATGTGGCGCGATCGCATGATGATCGAGCCGCGCCCGGTGTGATAGGCTTTCCGCGCCGCACCCTGGCCGAGGATCAGGCCGCCGGTCGGGAAATCGGGGCCCGGCACGATCTCGATCAGCTCGTCGACCGTGATCAGCGGGTTTTCGATGAACGCAATGCAGGCATCCACCACCTCGCCCAAATTGTGCGGCGGGATGTTGGTGGCCATGCCGACCGCGATGCCGCCCGCACCGTTGACCAGCAGGTTGGGAAAGCGCGCCGGCAGCACCAGCGGCTCCTGCCGGGATCCGTCATAGTTCGGACCGAAATCGACCGTGTCCTTGTCGATATCCTCCAGCAGCGTCATCGCCGCCTTCGTCAGCCGCGCTTCGGTGTAGCGCATCGATGCGGGCAGGTCGGGATCCATCGATCCGAAATTGCCCTGGCCATCGACCAGCAGCACGCGCATCGCCCAATCCTGCGCCATGCGGGCAAGCGCCATGTAGATCGAGCTATCGCCATGCGGATGGTAATTGCCCATCACGTCGCCGACGATCTTGGCGGACTTGCGATACGGCCGGCCGGGCACGAAGCCGCCTTCCTGGCTGGCGAAGAGGATCCGGCGGTGAACCGGCTTCAGCCCATCGCGCACGTCGGGCAAGGCGCGCGCGACGATGACCGACATCGCATAGTCGAGATAGGAGGTCCGCATCTCGTCGACGATCGAGACGGGCGAGATGTCGCTGGTGTCGGCAATAGGTGGCGTGGTGGCCAAGGCTGGATCCCGAATTGATGACGGTGGCGGGCCGGCGAACCCCGGCTGCGCCGCTCTACCGCCCCCGTAACCAAAGCGCCACCCTTCGCGCGTATGCGCGCGGGGAGGCAACTTTCCCCCGCTCCAGCGGCTGCCGCTCTATGCTTTCGTACGCATGCGGCCCGGCTATCATAGCTGCACTGTATCCGAACACCGGCTCGGCGGGATTAATGGCGTGCGGCCACGCATGACTGATGCAGCGCTCTCGCCAATCGCGCGTTGACGGCGGCCAGACCGGAAGGAACCAGCGATGAGCCTATTCGACAAGATCAAGCATGCCATCTTCGGGGACGAGGGGCCGCTCGGCGGTCAGTTTTCCCGCGACAAGCCTGCCGCCCCGGCGCCGTCCGCGCCGCCGCCCCGTGCAGCACAGCCGGCGCGACCGCCTGCGTCCCCCGCCGCACCGGTTGCGCCCGCAGCTCCTGCAGCTCCGGTTGCGCCTGCAGCGCCAGTAGATGTCGATGCCGTTTTGACCAAGCTGGCAGCGGAGAAGGGCCGGCCCAGCAATTGGCGTCAATCGATCGTTGATCTCCTACAGCTCCTCGATCTCGATTCGAGCCTGGCCGCGCGGAAGGAGCTTGCTGCCGAGTTGAACGTGCATGCCGGGGATCATGGCAGCGCCGAACAGAATATCGCGCTGCATCGGGCCGTGATGAAGCAGCTCGCCGCCAATGGCGGCAAGGTACCGCCCGAGCTTCAGGACTGAATTAAGTTACCGGCTCGGCCGGCGCATCCAGTTCGCGCCGGCCGGGCCGGTCATTACCGCCGACAGTTCATGCCGCCTTGGATCCGGCATCCCGGATCAGCAGTTCCATGAGCGCTGCCGCCGTAACCGGACGGCTGATGAGATAGCCTTGGGCCACGTCGCAGCCTGCGGAGCGAAGGAAGTCGAGGCAGGCGGTATCCTCAACCCCCTCGGCGACGACCTTCAGGCCGAGCGCGTGAGCCAGGTCGATCGTCGATCGCACCAGCACGGAATCATTCCGATTCTCATGCGCATGCTGCACAAAGCTGCGATCCATCTTGAGTTCCGAAAGCGGCAGATGGCGGAGATGGGAGAGGGTCGACTGGCCAGTGCCATAGTCGTCGAGCGAGATCGCGATGCCCATGGCGCGATAGCGCTCGAGCGCGATCCTCGCCCGTTCCGGATCGTCGATCGCTGCCGTCTCGGTCACCTCGAAGATTAGCGACGCGGGCGCGACCGGTCCGCGATCGAACAGCCGGCGGACCTCGAGATCGAAATCGTCCGACGCGACCAGCTTCGCCGAGATGTTGACTGCCGCCTTGATCGGGAAGCCCTGGCGATGCCAGGCGGCGAGATCCTGCATCGTGCGCTCGATCACGTAGAGCGTGAGCGCGGCGATGCGGTTCGATTGCTCGGCCAGCGGGATGAATTGATCGGGTCCGATGAAGCCGCGAACCGTATGCGGCCAACGGACCAGCGCCTCGACGCTGCCGATTGCATTGGCGGCAAGATCGAGCTTTGGCTGATAATGGACTTCGATCGCGCGGTCCGTCAGCGCCTGATCCAGTTCGCCCATCAGCGACGTCTGCCGTTCCAGCGACGCCCGGTCGACTTCGGTCTGGCGCCAGAATGCGCCATCGCGACGGGCTTCGTCGGCCGCCAAAGCAGCTTCGGCGAGGCAGGCATCGATCCCGCAGCGGCAGACCGAGACACCGATCGTCATCACGATATCGACCTGGCGGCCTGCAATCTCCATCGGACGCAGCATGACCGCCCGTAGACCGTCGAGCGCGTCCTGATAGGCCTCATCAGCCAGCGGGAAACCCAGCATGCGATTGGTAAGCCTGAAGACCTCGCCATCGATCGCGACGAGCTTCAATCGCTCGGCGACCCGCTGGATCAGCACGCTATCCGCCTCTCGGCCGACCACGGCGGCAAGTTCGTCGAAATTGTCGATATGCGCGACCGCCAGGCGAAACTCCGGCCGGCCGGCCAGCGATCCGATGAGTCCGCGGCGGTTTGGCAGGCCGCTTTCGTCGTCGATCGATCGCTGAGCGGCGAAACGCTCGATGATGTCGCGCGCGAAGCGCCCGATCGTGGCGACCATGACCAAAATCAGCGCCGGGGCGAGTGGATAGACGATCCCGATCTGCGCCTGGGCCATGACTGCGCCGGTGCAAAGCGCCGCCAGTGCATAGACACAAGCCATGGCGGCCCAGCGCGGTGCGCGCGGTGCGAGGATCAGGAAGCCGAGCAGCGACGCAGCGACGAGCCCGACCAGCGGGCTGCCATTGTCCGGAATGCCGGCCAGCAGGCTTTCGGCGGCGAGCGCCTGGACGACAACGCCCGGCTGCACCCCCCAGCGCGGAACGCCGTAGCGATCACCCATTTCGACTGCGGTGGCGCCGATCAACACGCTCTTGCCGGCAATGGCGCTGGGGTCGAAGTGCCCGTCACGAACGGCGATGAAGCTGAGCCGGGGAATGGTTGCGGGTTCGATGCCGTAATCGATCGGGAACAGCCGATCGGCTGTGCCGGAGGCGCGCGCAATGTAGGCGGAAAGCGAGGGGCGGGGGGTGCCCTGTGTCATCGTGGCGAGCGGCGCCCGGCGCACGATGCCATCGGGATCGGGTGAGATACTGACCGATGCCAGCATGGCATCCTTGCGAAGCGACGCGATCGGCAAGGCGTCGATCGAGCGGTCATCATCCATCGCGGCGCGCTGCGCGAAGGTCGGCAGCGCCACCAAGCCTTTGGCGCGAACGATCGCGGCCGCGAACGCTCTGTCACCGTCGGGCGTGGAAGGAGAGGAGAAGTCGACGTCGAATACGATATCGGCGGCGCCGGCTTTTGCCAGCCGATCGACGACTGCCACATAATGATCGCGCGGCCACGGCCAGCGGTCGATCTTCGAGATGCTGGCAGCATCCATCTCGACGACGACCACCTTGCCCGATGCCGGACGACTGACGGCTGCGAACCGCAGCGGATCGAGGGCGCGGTCGGCGGCCTGGCCGAACTGGCTGAGCGCAGTCGCGATCGCCACTGCGAGCGCGACAGTCAGGATCAGCCAGCTGCTCGCCCGGCGGGAGGAGAGGCGGAACGTCATTGCCCGGGCCTGGCCGGCCCGCCCGTTGTCGACATCCGCATCGCGATACCCTTTCCCTGCGGCACCCGGCGAAGCCACCGCCGATCGGTTCGGCGTAAGGTGCAACAGCTAAGGCCGCGTAAACCCGATCGGATATCGGTGGAGGGGAGCCCCCGACGCGGGGTCGCCAGGGTTCAGATCTTGCCGCCCTTGACCTTGCCGATCAAAGTCTCGAGCGCGTTGGCGGCGTCCTTGCCGGCCTTGTCTGCATCCTTCGCGGCATCCTTTGCGGCCTTGTCGGCGGCCTTGGCGATATCCTCCGCGATCCGAGCGGCATCGCGCGCTGCCTTTTCCTGGTCCTTGGCGGCGTCCTCAGCAGCCTTTGCCGAAGCGCGCTCGGCGTCCTTGGCGGCCTTGTCGGCATCCTTCGCCGCCTTGTCGTTTGCCGCCTTCTCGGCTTCGTGCGCGGCGCGTTCGGCCTCGCGGGCGGCATCCTTCGCGGCCTTGTCCGTATCGGCGCGTGCCGCCTCGCGAGCCAGGCGGTCGCGTTCAGCACGGGCGGCGTCCTCTGCTGCCCGCGCCGCATCTTCCGCAGCCTTCCGCGCTTCGCGAGCAGCCTTCTCGGTTTCTTTGGCGGCGTCCTTTGCCGCCTTGTCGGCATTTTCGCGCGCCAACCGCTCGGCATCGCGCGTGGCGCGGGCGGCGTCTTCGGCAGCGGCTCGAGCAGCATCCTTGGCAGCGCGGTCGGCTTGTGCCCGCGCAGCGCGCTCGGCCGCTTCGGCCGACCGGCCCGCATCACGTTCCGCATCGCGCGCGGCGCGCTCGGCCGCGGCCGCGGCATCCATCGCCGCACGCTCGGCCGCTGCGCGGCTGATCGGATCCGCGGCCTGGTCGGCGGCGAGTTCGGCACTGATCCGTGCCGCTTCCTCGGCCGCCCGAGCGGCGGCAGTCGCAATTGCAGCTGTCTCCGTGGCGGCGGCTTCGGCCGCAGCCCGTTCCGCATCGCGCGCGGCACGATCGGCGGCGGCTTGGACTGCGGCCTCGGCAGCCTGCGCGGCCAGGGTGGCTGCGTCCTCGGCTGCTCGAGACGCGGCGGCGCTGGTGGCGGCCTCGCGGGCGGCAGTCTCTGCGCTGGCCTGGGCAGCGGCTTCGGCTGCGCGGCTGGCGGCATCCGCAGCGGCGTCTGCGGCGGCGCGGGCGGCATCCTTGGCGGCCTGATCCGCCGCGGCGCGGGCGGCCTCCTCGGCTGCCTGCGCGGCATTTGCCTGTGCTTCGGCAGCGGCATTGCCGGCCGCGACCTGCGCCGCCTGACTCGCGGCCTGCTCGCTGGCGGCCTGTTCGGCGCTGGCGGCCGAGGCGGCGGCCGCTGCGGCGGCAGCCTGATTTGCAGCCTCGGCATCGCGCTTGGCAGCGGCGGCCGCGTCAGCCTGAGCCAGGCTGTCGGTGGCCATTCCGGACGCCGACTGGCTGGCAACCGAGAGCGAGGCGATCTCGGTCAGCTTCACGGTCGTGGTTGCGGCCTCGGTCGACACTGCAGTCGCCCGGGCAACCGATTCCACCGCTGGATCGACAGCCGCGACCGGCGTGAACACAGCCGCCTGAATGCCGGCGCTGCCCTCGACCAGCCCATTGGTCGTATCGGTGAGCGCGACCGGCTCCTCATAGATCGCCGCGATGACACCCGCGGGCTGCTCGGCATCTTCGGATACCGGTGCTGTCTCCGCCAATGGGGCCGGCTCGGACGCAGGCGCATCGGATGCGGCTGGCGAATCGAACACGCGCGGCGGGCCATCGCCTTCGATGCGCAGCCTGAAGCGGCTGTCGGCACCGACCAGCGCCATCGCGCCTGGCGTCAGGCGATCAGTGGCACCGCCGTCGAGCGTGGCGACATCGACCGCGCCTTCCACGACCTGAACCGTCGCGCCCTTGTCCGACACCCCGACGCTGAAGGTCGTGCCTTTTACGACCGCCGCGAGATATGGGGTCTTCACGCTGAAGTGCGGCATCGTCATCTTCTTGATCATGAAGACGATGTTGCCGAACTCCTCGAACACCTGGGTGATTCCGCCCGATTGTTCCGCTTCGGGAAGCCGCAGCCGGGTGCCGGGTGCGACCATCATATATTCCTGACCACGCACGATAACGGCGCGTGCGCCCTTGCCCGTATTGATGATATCGCCGGGCTTCAGGGCGCCGCCGCGGGTGGCGACGCGCGATACGCCCGCGCTGGTGACCTGGACCGGTCCCGATGCCTCGCTGATGACCCAGCCGGGGGTCGCGGCAAGCACGGCCGTGGGGCAAGCGCTCGCCAGCAGCAGGACCAGACTGTTTCGCATCAAACGCACTCCGAAAACCCAGTGTCGGCAGCCTGCGTACGCGGCGAGACCTTTTTAAATATGAGCGGATGCAGTTAACGCCCGGCCGCATCACGCTTTTTCAATACCTTCGGAACGAAAGAGGGCGCTCCCATGGCGTGAGACCGGCGAATGCGTATCCAGATCAAATTTCTTGCCGCGGCAGGCCTCGCCATGACCATGCCGGTCCAGGCACAGAATGTGCTCGACCGCGCCGACCCCACAATCACGCGCGATTCACTGCCGACCAAGGAAACGCCCGCTCCGCCGCCTGCGATCAGTGTCGAGGGCGCCCCCGATCCGACAGCAGGGACGCGCGCCGGTCCGTCGATCGTCGCGGGTGCGATCCGGGTGATCGGCAACGAGGTGGTACCGACATCGGCCTTCGCCCCGGTGTTCGGCAGGTTCGTCGGGCAATCGCTGGATGCATCGGGCTTGCGCGATCTGGCCCGGGCCGTGGCCGATGTCGCGCGCGGGCGCGGGCTAGCCTTCGCCACGGCGTCGATCCAGCCTCAGTCGATGGCCGGTGGCCTGATCGAGGTCACTCTGGACGAGGGACGGATCGATGCCGTCCGCGCGCTGGGCGCAAGCAACGCCGCAGCAGAACGAATCCTTGATCGGCTGCGCGGCCGGCGTGCGATCACCCGATCGGAACTGGAACGCACATTGCTCGCGATCGGCGACATCCCTGGCGTCCGCGTCAAGGAAAGTCGCTTCGTTCGCCAGGATGGCTTCGGCATCCTGCTCGTCACCATCGTCGAAGACCGCGCCAACGCCTTTTTCCAGGTCGATAATCGCGGTAGCAGCGAGGTCGGTCCGATCCGCTCCACCTTGCTCGCAAACCTCCGCGGCGTCGCGACGGCCGGCGACGAGATCGGCCTGCTGGCGGCCAACACGCCCAACGACCCGAAGGAATTCGCATTCTTCGGCGCGCGCTATGCGCTGCCCGTAATCGCCACCGGCGGGCGGCTGACGTTCGGCGGATCCTATGGCCGGTCCAATCCGGGGGCCAGCCTCAGCGCCTTCGACGTGGTCGGCAAGAGCGTCGAGGCCTATCTGAGCTACAGTCATGCGCTGATCCGCCGCAAGGCGCACAGCCTGTGGGCCGGGTTGGAACTGCGCGGCACGGGAATCGACCAGGATATTCTCGGCCGGCCATTGCGCCGCGATCGGCTGACGACGCTGGCGGTGTCGATCAACGGCCGCGGCACGATCGCTGGCGGTACATACAGCAGCGAATTGACGGTAACGGCGGGGCTGCCGGTCGGCGACGCCACTCGCGAAGGCGATCTGCTGAGCTCGCGCGACGATGGCGACGCCCGGTTCGTGACAGCGGGCTTCGCTGCCGACTGGGACAAGCGGTTGAGCGAGCGGCTGAGCCTGCGCCTGGCCTCAGCCGGGCAGCTGGCCAGCCGCCCGTTGCTGGCGACCGCCGAGATCGGCGCCGGCGGCCCGACGTTCGGTCGCGCCTATGACTATAGCGAACGCACCGGCGACAGCGGCATCCTGGGCAGCGCGGAACTGCGGCTGGATTTCCAGCGCGGTCCGCGCGATCTCATCGAGCGGCTGCAGCTCTACGGCTTCGTCGATGGCGGCTATGTCGACAATCTGCGGAACGGCTTCGGCGGCGGCAGCCTGCTGTCGAGCGGCGCGGGGGTTCGCCTCGGCTGGAAGCGGATCGATCTGGGTTTCGAGATGGCAGTACCGCTCAACGCCGACCGCTTCGACAGCCGCGACCGCACCCCTCGCGCCTCGGTCCGCGCCGCGATGCGATTCTAATCGATCGACGGCCGGTGGCGGAAGAGGTGGGATTCGAACCCACGGTGAGCGTGAACCCACGGCGGTTTTCAAGACCGCTGCCTTAAACCACTCGGCCACTCTTCCCGCGGCGGGGGGATGGCTCAATCCGGCTGCGGGTGCAAGCGGTGCGGCGTGGCCGGACTGCGACGATGGGGTTTCCTGCGCGGGCCCGGCTGTGCGAAGCTGCCGGACGAGTGGGAGACAGGCATGCGCCAGGGTTGGCAGCGAGTGATGATTGGTGTGGCGATGCTGGCCGGGGCAGGGGCGATGCGCGTCGCCGCACCGGCCGAGGCGCAATTGCCTGGCGCCGATGTGATCGACGATCGCGAAGCCGCGTTCCGCGCCTTTCTCGATGGGCTGCGGCCGCGTGCCATGCGCGCCGGCATCCGCGCCGATACGCTCGATCGCGTATTGCCGACGCTGAGCTACAATCCGCGCGTCGTGGCGCTCGACCGCGATCAACCGGGCGGGAATCCCAACGCGCCGGCGGCCGCGATCCCGCGCTTCGCACCTTACAAGGCCCGCCATGTCGATGCCGACCGGATCGGGCGGGGCCGGAAGCGTTACCAGGATTTGCGTCCGAAGCTGGCGCGGATCGAGGCACGTACCGGCGTGCCCGAATCGGTGATGATGGCGATCTATGGCCATGAGACCGGCTATGGCACCTATGTCGGCGATTTCGATCTGCTGCGCTCGCTGGCGACGCTGGCCTATGACGGGCGTCGTCGCGAACTGTTCACTACCGAATTCATCGCGACCCTGCAGCTGCTGCAGTCGGGCATCCCGCGCGAGCGGCTGAAGGGCAGCTGGGCCGGGGCGACCGGCTATCCGCAGTTCCTGCCGAGCATGTATCTGCGACTGGCGGTGGACGGCGACGGCGATGGCCGCCGCGACATCTGGACCAACGAGACAGATGCGCTGGCGTCGATCGGCAATTATCTGGTCAATGCCGGCTGGAAGCCCAACGTTCCCTGGGGCGTGGCCGTGCGCGTGCCGGCGGAGCTCGATCGTCAGGGATTGCGCGCACGGATCACATCACCGCGCTGCCCGCGTGTGCACGAACGGCACAGCCGCTGGCTAACGATGGCCGAATGGCGTGCGCTGGGCGTGCAGCCGGTCAGCTGGCCGGCGCCGGCGGAGAATGAGTTCGCCAGCCTGATCGAACCCGACGGACCGGGCGCGACCGCCTATCTGCTGACGACCAACTATCGATCGATCCTCGATTATAACTGCTCCAATTTCTACGCGCTGTCGGTGGGCCTGCTGGCCGACGAAGTGGCGCGGTGAGGGCGGCCGGCGCGCTGGCGCTGGCCGGGTGCATGGCGCTGGCCGGCTGCGCGGGCGATCGCGGGCGCGGCGCGGCAGGGGCGGTCAAGATCGGCAAGCCCTATACCATCGCCGGCCGCACTTATTATCCGGCGGACGACCGCCGCTATGACCGCACCGGCCTGGCATCCTGGTACGGGCCTGGCCATGCGGGTCGCGCGACCGCGAATGGCGAACGCTATCGCCCTGGTGACCTGACCGCTGCGCATCCGACCTTGCCGATGCCCTGCCTGGTCGAGGTGACCCGGCTGGATGACGGCCGCCGGGTGATCGTGAGGATCAACGATCGCGGCCCGTTCGTCCCCGGCCGGATCATCGATCTGTCGCAGGCCGCAGCTCAGCGGATCGGGCTGGTGCGCGACGGGATCGCCCAGGTGCGCGTGCGGCGGATCGATCGCCGCGCCGCGACCGATCCGGTGCTGGCGCAGGCGACAGCGGATGGTTATCAGGCGTCCGATCCTTCCGCCCACAAGTGAGTAGATGATGCGTCTCAAATCCCTTTCGCTGTTCGCGCTGCTGGCGGCAGGCGCTGCCCCGGCCGCGGCACCGCCGTTCGACACGCCGGCACCGGTCGCCTTCATGAAGGATCTGTCGTCGGGTGCGATCCTGTTCGCCCGCGATGCCGATCGGCGGATGCCGCCCGCGTCGATGGCGAAGATGATGACGGTCTATGTAGTGTTCGACCTGATCAAGAAGGGCGAGCTCAGCCTGGACAAGATGATCACGGTGCAGCCGGAAACGTGGCGGCGCTGGCACGGGCCCGAAGCCGGTTCGACGATGTTCCTTTCCCCCGGTGAGCAGGTAAGCGTGCGCAACCTGCTGCACGGCATCGTCACGCTTTCCGGCAACGATGCATGTGTTGTGCTGGCCGAGGGCATTTCGGGCACCGAACCCGCGTTCGTGGCGCTCATGAACCGGCGCGCGAAAGAGCTGGGGATGACGAACAGCAATTTCGGCAATTCGAACGGTTGGCCGGATGCAGGCGTGACCTTCGTGACCGCCCGCGACCTATCGACGCTGGCCGAGCGGACGATCGAGGATTTCCCCGATCTCTACAAGGCGTACTACAGCCAGAAGAGCTTCACGTGGGGCAAGACCATGGGCTCGGGTGCCGACATCACCCAGGCCAATCGTGATCCGCTGCTGGGCCGCGTCGCTGGCGCCGACGGGCTGAAGACCGGCCACACGTCCGAAGCGGGCTACGGCTTCACCGGCTCGGCTAAGCAGAACGGCCGCAGGCTGGTGATGGTGCTGGCCGGGCTCGACAGCTTCAACGGCCGGATCGAGCAGTCGGTCGCGTTCATGAACTGGGGCTTCGGTGCGTGGACGGCCAAGCCGCTTTTCAAGAAGGGCCAGGCGGTGCAGACCGCGCGCGTGCAGCTGGGCAGCGAGGATCAGGTCGGGCTGGTCGCGCCGCGCGATCTTTCGGTCACGGTTCCGGCCGGGCTGGGATCGGATCTCCGGATGCGCGTCGTCTATGATGGCCCGCTGAAGGCGCCGATCAAGGCCGGCACCCATGTCGCTGATCTCGTGGTAGCGACGGCCGACATGCCGCCGCAGCGGCTGCCGCTGGTCGCCGCCGCCGATGTCGCCGAAGCGGGCTTCTTCGGGCGGATCTGGGCCGGGCTGCGCTGGCTGCTCGGCATGGCCTGATCCGCGGTACGTGACGCGCGGGCGGTTCATCACGCTGGAGGGCGGGGAAGGGGTCGGCAAGTCCACCCAGGCGCGTGCGTTGGGCACCGCGCTGCGTACGCGCGGGATCGATCTGGTGGAGACGCGCGAACCCGGCGGCAGCGCCGGCGCAGAGGCGATCCGCAGCCTGTTGTTCGAGCGTGATTGGGACGATGGCCCAGAAGCACTGTTGTTCGCGGCCGCCCGCGGCGACCATGTTGCGAGGACGATCGCGCCCGCGCTTGCCGCGGGCCGGTGGGTGCTGTGCGACCGGTTTGTCGACAGCTCGCGCGCCTATCAGGGCATGGCGAGCGGGCTCGGCCTGGATCGCATCGCGGCATTGCACGAGACCGGCAGCGGCGGGCTGCTTCCCGATCTCACACTGCTGCTGACGGCACCGCCCGAGGCCATCGCGACCCGTCTGAAAGCGCGCGACGACGGCCGCGCCGACCGGTTCGATGCTCGCGGCGCAAATTATCATCGGCGGGTCGCAGACGGGTTCCAGGCTCTGGCCGCGGCGGAGCCGGCACGCTTCCGGATCATCGACGCGCTCGGCGAGCCGACGGCCGTGACCAATCGGTTGTTGGCAGCAATCGACGGGGCGTTCGCATGACGCCAATCGGTCATGACGCCAACCTAGCGACCTTTCTGGCAGCGATGGCCAGCGGCCGGCTGCATCATGCTTGGTTGCTGACCGGGCCCCGCGGCGTGGGCAAGGCGATGTTCGCCGATGCGGCCGCCGCACGACTATTGGCCGAGGCCGCTGGGCCGCCGCCGACCGACACCGGGCTGGATGTGGAGCCCGATCATCGCATCGCGCGCCTGATCGCGGCCGGATCGCATCCGGATCTGATCCGGTTGACGCGGCTGGAGAATGACAGGACAAAGTCGCTCGCGCGCAATATCAGCGTCGATCAGATCCGCGGGCTCGGGCCGCGCTTCGCCACCATGCCCAGCCTGTCGCCACGGCGGGTCGTCGTGATCGATGCAATCGATGACCTGGAGGCGCCGGCCGCCAATGCGCTGCTGAAATCGTTGGAGGAACCGCCTGCGGGCACCATTTTCCTGCTGGTCAGCCATGCGCCCGCCCGGCTGTTGCCAACCGTTCGCTCGCGCTGCCGGCAACTGCGCTTTGGGCGACTCGATGCCGCGGACATGGCCCGCGTGCTGCGCGGCGCGCTGCCCGGCGCGACCGAGGAGGAGATCGCCGTACTGGCAGCAATCGGTGCCGGATCGCCGGGGGCGGGGTTGCGCTTTGCCGGTCTCGAGATTGCAGCGCTGGATGCTGAGCTCGACCGGCTGGCGCGAGACGGCGATCGCGGCAATGCCCGGCGTTCTGCGCTGGCACAGTCGCTGTCGGCAAAGGCCGCGCAGCCGCGCTACGAGGCGTTCCTGGATCGGGCGCCGAGCCGTATCGCTCAGGAAGCGCAGCGTCGGCAAGGGCTCGCGCTGGCGGCCGCGATCGGCCTTTGGGAGCACGCGCGCGACCTTGCGCGCGCTGCACCCGGCCTATCGCTCGATCCGCAGACGACCGTCTTCGAGATTGCGGGGCTGGTCGCGGCGCTTGCCCCCGACGAGCGCTCGGTTAAAGGCTGAGGCTTGTCGAGAGAGGCTGCCTTGCCCGAACCCTATTATATCACGACCGCGATCAGCTATCCCAATGGCCGGCCGCATATCGGCCATGCCTATGAGGCGATCGCGACCGATGCGATTGCGCGCTTCCAGCGGCTGGCAGGCCGCGACGTTCGATTCCTGACCGGAACCGATGAGCATGGGCTGAAGATGGCCCAAGCCGCACGCGCGCGCGATCTGGAGCCGCGTGCGCTTGCTGACGAAATGTCCGGCCATTTTAAGGCGATGGCTGACGCTCTCAACATCTCTTACGATCGCTTCATCCGGACTACGGACGCTGACCATCATATCGCCAGCCAGGCGCTGTGGCAGGCGATGGCGGATGCCGGCGACATCTATTCCGGTCGCTACGAAGGCTGGTATTCGGTCCGCGACGAAGCCTTTTACGACGAGAAGGAACTGATCGACGGTGAAGAGGGCAGGCTTTCGCCGCAGGGCACGCCGGTGGAATGGACGGTCGAGGAAAGCTGGTTCTTCCGGCTATCGGCCTTCCAGGATCGGCTGATCGCGCACTACGAGGCCAATCCGGATTTCATTCGGCCGGAAGGCCGGCGCAACGAGGTGATGGCCTTCGTTCGCGGCGGGCTTTCGGATCTTTCGATCTCACGCACCAGCTTCGATTGGGGCGTCAAGGTCCCGGGCAGCGACGGTCATGTCATGTATGTCTGGGTCGATGCACTCACCAATTATCTGACCGGTGCCGGCTATCCGGCCGATCCGGCGGCAACCGACCGATGGTGGCCGGCCGACCTGCACGTGATCGGAAAGGATATCGTACGATTCCATGCAGTTTACTGGCCGGCTTTCCTGATGTCGGCGAAGCTGGCGCTGCCGCGATCGGTGTTTGGCCACGGTTTCCTGTTGAGCCGGGGCGAGAAGATGTCGAAGTCGGTCGGCAACGTCATCGATCCGGTCGCTCTTGCTGAAACCTATGGCGTCGATGCGCTGCGCTACTTCCTGTTGCGCGAAGTCAGCTTCGGGCAGGATGGCAGCTATAGCGACGAGGCGATCGTCACTCGGGCCAATGCCGATCTTGCCAACAGCTTCGGCAATCTGGCGCAACGCGTCCTCTCGATGATCGCGAAAAATCTTGGCGGCGTGCTTCCCTCCTCCGATTTAAGCGACCCGGCGGATATCGCATTGCGGACGCTCGTGCATGACGCTTGTGCGGTCGATTTCCCGCGCGAATTCGGCGCTCTGGCTCTCGAAAAAGGTATCGAAGCCTGGATGCGGGCGGTGTTCGCCTGCAATCAATATGTCGATGCGCAGGCACCTTGGGCACTGCGCAAGACCGATCCCGATCGGATGGCCACCGTACTGGCAACGTTGTTCGCCTGCATCCGCGACCTTGCCATCGCCATATCGCCTGTAGTCCCAGCATCCGCAATCAAGCTGTTGGACGCGATGGGAATTCCCGTTGACGAGCGTGACCTGACGGCGCTCGCGGACCCGGACTGGTATAGTCGCCTGGCCGCGTCCGGCTTTGTGCTCGCGCCGCCCGTCCCTATCTTCCCGAGGCTGGAGCTGAACGAGACACGCGATGCTGGCTGATAGCCACTGCCATCTGAACTATAAGGGGCTTGTCGAGGATCAGGCCGCGGTGCTTGCGCGCGCTCGCGGCACCGGCGTCACCCACATGCTGAACATCTCGACGCGCGAGCGTGAATGGGGCGAGATCATCGCCACTGCCGAGCGCGAGCCCGATGTCTGGGCGTCGGTGGGCATCCATCCGCATGAGGCCGATGCGCATCCCGAAATCGATACCGCCCGCCTGGTCGCGGCGGCGACGCACCCGCGCGTGGTCGGGATCGGCGAGACCGGGCTCGACTATTATTATGATCATAGCGATCGTGATCGCCAGCGCGCCAGCTTTCGCAGCCATATCGCGGCTGCGCGCGAAACCGGCCTGCCCCTGATCGTCCATACCCGCGATGCGGAGGCGGACACTGCCGCGATATTGAGTGAGGAGATGGGGAAGGGGGCTTTCACCGGCGTCATCCACTGTTTCACCGCGAGCGCGGAGTTCGCTGCGATCGCACTCGATCTTGGCCTCTACATTTCGATCTCCGGCATCGTGACGTTCAAGAATGCCAAGGATTTGCAGGCGATCGCGCAGACGCTGCCCGGCGACAGGCTGCTGGTCGAAACCGACGCGCCGTTTCTGGCGCCGGTGCCGCACCGCGGGAAGACCGGGGAGCCGGCGTTCGTAGCCGACACCGCGCGCTTCCTGGCGACACTACGTGGAGTCGAAGCCGAAGAACTGATGGCGAGCACTGCGGACAACTTCCTGACCTTGTTCAACAAGGTCGCCGCGTGAGGCTGACGCTGCTGGGCTGCGGTACGTCATCCGGCGTGCCGCGCATCGGCAATGATTGGGGCGATTGCGATCCCGCGGACCCCCGCAACCGCCGCCGCCGCGCATCGGTCCTGGTGCGCAGCGCGACGACGACGATCCTCGTCGACACCACGCCCGACATGCGCGAACAGTTGCTGGATGCTGGGATCGCCGCAATCGACGCGGTGATCTGGACGCACGATCACGCCGATCACTGCCATGGGATCGACGATCTAAGGCAGCTCTTCCACGCCCGCGGCCGGCCGGTCCAGGCCTATGCGCGCGCCGAGACGCTGACATCGCTGCGTTCGCGCTTCGGCTATGCGTTCGACGGGCATGACGGCTATCCGCCGACAGTTACCGCCGACCCGCTTCCGGATCGCATCATGATCGGTGACATCGTCGTACACGCCGTTGACCAGCCCCATGGGGCCATCACTTCGGCCGGGTTGCGGTTCGAGCATGCGGGCAGGGCAGTCGGCTATTCGACGGATTTCAATGCGATGACGGTGCCCATGGTCAAGACGTTCGAGGCTCTTGACCTTTGGGTGGTCGATGCTCTCCGCCACCGCCCGCATCCCACGCACCCGCATCTTGCCGCGACGCTCGGCTGGATCGCGGATCTGGCGCCGCGCCGTGCCGTGCTGACGCATATGGACCAGTCGATGGACTATCGGAGCGTCTCGGCGACGCTGCCGCCGGGCGTTGAGCCGGGCTATGACGGCCTGGAGATCGCGCTGTGACGGGCGATGATCTCGCGCAAGGCCTGATCCTGTCCAGCTTCCTGCTCGTCATGCTGAGTTCGCTGGTCGCGCGCCGACTTGCCTTCGGCAAGGTCATCCAGATGGCGCTGGGCTGGCTCGCGATCTTCACGGCTGCGATCGCGATCTACGCCTATCGCGAGGAAGCACGCGCGGTCGGCAATCGGATGCTCGCAGCGCTGGATCCGGAAGCGGGTGAGAAAGCCGGCAGCACCTTGCGGATCCCGATGGGCCCGGACGGGCATTTCTGGATTCGCGCGACAGTTAACGGTGAACAGGTGCGCTTCCTGATCGATAGCGGCGCGACGACGACGGCGCTGTCGAGTGAAACCGTCCGCACGGCGAACGTTGCCCGCCGCAGCAAGCTGCCGGTCATGCTGGACACCGCGAACGGCTCGGTGCGTGCCGACCGTGTGACGATCGACCGTTTGGTCGTTGGCGAAATCGAACGAAGGGATTTCGCGGCTGTCAGCGCGGAGGCGTTTGGAAATATCAACGTGCTCGGAATGAACTTCCTGTCCAGCCTCGGAAGATGGGGCGTCGAGGGCCGCACCCTCATCCTCGAGCCATGAGGACGTTTTACATAATGCGTATTATCAGACTACGAGTGTGAGGTGCCGGACCTTATGAGCGATCCCCTTGTTCCCGAGCGTCCAATCGACCGCCTCGTCGCCGTCATGGCCCAATTGCGTGATCCAATCGCTGGTTGCCCGTGGGATGTCGCACAGACCTTCGCTTCGATCGCACCTTACACGATCGAAGAAGCCTATGAGGTCGCCGACGCTTGCGCGCGCGGTGATATGGACGATCTGCGTGACGAGCTTGGCGACCTGGCGCTGCAGGTCGTCTTCCATTCCCGCATGGCTGAAGAAGCCGGCGCGTTCGCGCTGGATGACGTGCTGACGTCGATCTGCGACAAGATGGTTCGCCGCCATCCGCATGTGTTCGGTGATGCCGAGCGCGCGACCGGTCACGCCCAATGGGAGAGCATCAAGGCCGTCGAGCGCGTGGGGCGATCGCCCGATGGAAGTGCACTGGCAGGCGTCGCGATCGCCCTGCCCGCGCTGATGCGCGCGGAAAAGCTGCAGAAGCGTGCGGCGCGAACTGGCTTTGACTGGCCCGATCCTGCCGGCGCGCGCGCAAAACTGATCGAGGAGATCGAAGAAGTCGACACCGCAACTGACGACGAAGCGCGGATCGACGAGATCGGCGACCTTCTGTTCGCCGCAGTCAATTGGGCACGCAAGCTCGGCATCGATCCCGAAGCTGCGTTACGCAGTGCCAATGCGAAGTTCGAGCGCCGCTTCAGACAGATGGAGGCGCTGTCCGAGGGTTTTGCCGCGCTCTCGCTCGCCGACAAGGAAGCTCTATGGCACGAGGTAAAGGCCAGCGAGGTCTAAGCCGTCAGTCTCAATCGCGGGCGTGAAACCGCGCCCAGTCCTTGTCCGACAGGCGGACATCGACGGTCATCGCCTGATCGTCAGCAACTTCGGCAAGCACTTCGCCGTGTGCGTGCAACCAGGCGAGAGCACCACCGTCCGCAATCGGAACCGTCAATCGATGGAGACGCGCATCCGCCGTCAGCCGCTGGCCAACGAACGTGCGAAGCGCATCGATGCCTTCGCCCGAAAGCGCTGACACGAGAATGACGTCATCGCGCCGCGCCGCTTCCCCCTGCACACGCTCGGCTTCTTCCGGTGCCAGCAGGTCCAGCTTGTTCCAGACCTCGAGGATCGGCACCGGGACGTCATCGATCGCATCCGGATCGGCCCGCGGCCCCAAGCCAATCTCACCGAGGACGATCTCGACATCGGTGGCCTGTGCGTCGCTGTCGGGATGGCTGATGTCGCGGACATGCAGGATGATGTCGGCGGCGGTCACTTCCTCCAGCGTCGCACGGAATGCGGCGACCAACTGGGTTGGCAGGTCCGACACGAAACCGACCGTGTCGGACAGGATTGCCTTGTCGAGCCCCGGCAGGCTGATCTGCCGCATGGTCGGGTCGAGCGTGGCGAACAGCAGATCTTCCGCCATCACCGTTGCGCCGGTCATGCGATTGAAAAGCGTAGACTTTCCAGCGTTTGTGTAACCCACCAAGGCAATCACTGGCCATGGTGCGCGCTGGCGGCGTGCGCGGTGAAGCCCGCGTGTCTTGGCGACCTGCTCCAGCTCGCGGCGCAGCTTCGCCATGCGATCGCGGATCATGCGGCGATCCGCCTCGATCTGCGTTTCGCCCGGTCCGCCGAGGAAGCCGAAGCCGCCGCGCTGCCGCTCTAGATGGGTCCAGCTGCGTACCAGGCGGCCCTGCTGGTAATCGAGATGGGCGAGCTCGACCTGCAGCCGGCCCTCGGCAGTTGCAGCGCGTTCGCCGAAAATCTCGAGGATCAGGCCAGTGCGGTCGATCACCTTGGTATCGAACGCCTTTTCGAGGTTGCGCTGTTGGATCGGCGAAAGCGCGCCGTCGACGATGACCAGTTCGGCTTCCGCTATGCGGGCGGCAGTCGCTATACTTTCGACCTGCCCGGCGCCGAACAGGGTCGCCGCCTTGGGGTCGCGCAGGCGCACGGCGATGCGATCGACCACATCGATTCCAATCGCCTCTGCCAGGCCCGCCGCTTCGTCCAGGCGGGCTTCGGTGCTCCGCCGCACGCTACCTTGCTCGGGCAACGCCACGATCGCCCGCGCGCCACGCGCGAAGCCGTCATCCTCGGCCCGGTTGAAAACGCTCAATCGCTACCCTCTTCCTCTTCCCCGGTGCCGAGGTTCAGCGGACTGGCCGGCTGCACTGTGGAGATGGCATGTTTGTAGACCAGCTGGCTCAGCCCATCCCGGCGCAGCAGCAGGCAGAACAGGTCGAACGCCGCGATCTCGCCCTGCAGCATCACGCCGTTGACCAGGAACATCGTGACCGGTTCGCGCGCCTTGCGTGCCGCGGTCAGGAAAATCTCCTGGAGCAGCGCCGACTTGCGTTCCTCGAACCCCTTCTCGACCTCGCTCAGGTCGACTGGATGCGCGGGCATGACAGTGGAGATCGCATGTTTGTAGATCAGCTGGCTCTGGCCGTCACGGCGCAGCAGCACCGAGAAATTGTCGAACCAGGTGATGATGCCCTGCAGCTTGACGCCCTTGACGAGGAACATCGTGACCGGGGTTTTCGAACGGCGCAGCGAGTTCAGGAAGATGTCCTGAAGGTTGTTGACCTTGTCCGCCATTTGGCTCGGACCTTTCACATTGGCGGGTCGTGGCCCGCGGAAGAGCGCCTTTCGCGGGCGTCTCGCCGTCCCGCCGGATGCGGGAACGGGCAAGAGATAGAGGCTGATGCAGGAAAGCGGAAGGCCCGTTCGCGCGCGGCCTATTCGCTGTCCTCGCGCGGATCGGCCAGACCGAGCGTCTTGAGCTTGCGGTGCAATGCCGACCGTTCCATGCCGATGAAGGTCGCCGTACGCGAAATGTTGCCGGAAAAGCGCCGAATCTGAACACGCAGATATTCGCGCTCGAACGTCTCGCGCGCTTCGCGCAGCGGTGTGCCCATGATCGAACGGGCCGCTTCCCCCGGTGCGAGCCGGGCCTGTTCGGACATAACTTCCGGCGGCAGCATGTCGGCTTCGATCGTGTGCAGCCGGTCGCCTGGCGCCAGGATGATCGTGCGCTCGACGACGTTGCGCAACTGGCGGACATTGCCCGGCCAGTCATAGGATTGCAGTGCCGCGATCGCCTCCTCCGAGATGCGCGGGGTGGCGACGCGGCGCTCGGCGGCATAGCGCGCAACGAAATGCTCGACTAGCGCGGGAATATCCTCGCGACGTTCGGTCAACGCCGGAAGATTGACCGGTACGACGTTGAGACGATAATATAAATCCTCGCGGAACCGGCCTGCGGCAATCTCGTCCTGGAGGCTGCGCGCCGTGGCGGAGACGACCCGGACATCGACCTTGACCACTCGCGTACCGCCGACGCGGGTGAAGCTCTGATCCGTCAGCACGCGCAGGATCTTGGCCTGCGCCGTCAACGGCATGTCGGCGATCTCGTCAAGAAACAGCGTGCCCCCATGGGCTTGTTCGAGCAGGCCCGGCCGGGCGACGACGCCCCCCTCCTCCACCCCGAACAATTCCTCCTCGACGCGTTCCGGGGTCATTCGCGCCGCCGATACGACCACGAACGGCGCCTGCTCTCGGTTCGACCAGAGATGAAGCAGCCGCGCCGCGACTTCCTTGCCGACCCCGGCCGGGCCGGTGACGAGTACGCGGCTGCCCGTGCCCGCGACCCGCTTCAGCGTCGCCCGCACCGCATTTATCCCACCGGAGGAGCCAGTCAGCTCTTCCTCCTGCCCGATCTGCGCTTTCAAAGAGGCATTCTCGCGCCGCAGCCGATCGGTTTCGGTTGCGCGCGCGACCAGCAGCAGCAGCCGCTCGGCTTCAAACGGTTTCTCGATGAAGTCCGCCGCGCCGCGCCGTACGGCGGAGACCGCAGTGTCGATGTTGCCATGGCCCGAGATCACGATCACCGGCAGCGAGGGATCGCGCGACTTGATCTCGTCCAGCAGGTCGAGCCCGTCGAGCCGCGACCCCTGCAGCCAGACATCGAGCAGGACCAGCGAGGGGCGCCGTTCCGATAGCGCGGCAAGCGCGCCGTCGGCATCGGAAGCGCTGCGCGCCGAATAGCCCTCGTCCTCAAGCACACCGGCGACGAGCTCGCGAATGTCCTGCTCATCGTCCACGATCAAAACATCGAGCGCCATTGTCATGCACTTTCGAGCAGGAGGGAGTCAGGTTCGTCGCCACTGGCAAGCGGCGACAGGATCGTGCGGTCGAGAACGATACGGACGATGCTGCCGCCGCCTTCGCGGTCGGTGAAGCTCATCGTGCCGAAATGTTCCTCGACGATCTTCTTTACGATCGCCAGCCCGAGCCCGGTGCCGCGCACACGCGTGGTGACATAGGGCTCGGTCAGGCGATCGCGGTCGGGAGGCAAACCGATGCCGTCATCGGCCACTTCGATGATCAGTCGTTCACTCTCATCGTGCAGGCACAGAATGATCTGGCCGACGGGATCGGGCTTCGCCTCGATCGCTTCGACCGCGTTCTTGACTATGTTGAGCAGAGCCTGGCCCAGCTGCCTGCGATCGCACACGATTGCGGCAACCCCGTCACCGGAGTCGAGCTCGAACCGGATCGCAGGGTGCGCCACTTCGTGCAGCGTGATCGCCTGGCGCGCGATATCGATCGGCGATTCCGATCGGAACACGGGCTTGGGCATCCGTGCGAATGATGAGAACTCATCGACCATCCGACGCAGATCGCCGACCTGGCGAACGATCGTCTGGGTCAGCCGCTCGAAAACGGCCGGGTCGGATGTCACCTCCTTGGCATAACGGCGCTGCAGTCGTTCGGCCGCCAGCTGGATCGGTGTCAGTGGATTCTTGATTTCATGGGCGATCCGGCGTGCGACATCTGCCCAGGCGGCGCGGCGCTGATCCAGCAGTTGCTGGGTGATATCGTCGAACGTCAGCACCAGCTGATCTTCAGCACGGACGAGCCGAACCGCCAGCGTGCGCGGGTCCCCCCCGGTCGCCAGCTGGACGATCCCTTCCCGATCACCGGCAACTGCAAATTCTTCCAACTCCGGCGCGATCTCGCCGAGCGGCCGACCGACCAACCCGCCTCCGCCTGCACGCAGCAGTGCGGCGGCCGAGCTGTTGGCAATCCTCACCCGTCGTTCGCGATCCACCGAAAGCACGCCGGCGCTGACCCCTGACAGCACCGCCTCGATCAGCGCGCGACGGCTGTCGATCTGGCTGTTGGCGGAAACGAGCGCGCCGGTCTGCTCCTCAAGCCGCCGGGTCATGCGGTTGAACGCCAATCCCAGCGTGCCGACCTCGTCCTGGCTGCGCGGCGCCGGCACCCGCGCGGCAAGATCGCCGCCGGCCACCGCGCGCGCTGCAGCGACGAGCTCGCGCACCGGGCGTACCAGTCGATCCGCCAGCGCGAGCGCGATCCAGATCGCTGCGGCCACGATCAGCAGCGACACCAACAGCAGCGCCGCGTTGAACCGCAGCTGCACTGTGCGCGCCCGCTGCTGGAGCGCGCGATAGTCGGTCAGCGCCGATGAGGCGCGCGCCGCCTGCTTCAGCACCGCCGGATCAACGAGCCGCGATACATAGAGATAGGTGCGGCTTGCCGGATCGAGCAGGATCACAGCTTCCACCCGATCTCCCGCCTCCGTCACCACGCGGGGGCTGCCGCTGGCCAGGATCGGCACCGCAGCCGCGGGCAGCCGCTTGTCGAGCGGGCGCGCATCGAGATTGGCGCCGCCGATCAGCCGGACGCCGCCATCGTCCCCGACGGACAGGATCGCGGCCTCGCTCAGCACGCGCGCGGCAACCTGAAACGCGAAACTCTCGCTGAAGCGTGGATCGTCGAGCGTGACTTCGGCCAGCGCATTGCGGATATCGCCGGCCATCGGCACGATCTCGCCCGTGATCCGCTCCTTATTCTCGTCGACATAAGCCTGGGCGACGCGATCGGCATTCTCCAGCACCGTGCGGGCACGATCGGAGAACCAGAACTCGACGCCATATTGGAACAGCAGCGATGCGAAGATCACGACCAGCAAGGTCGGCACCGATGCGATGACCGAGAAGATCGCGACCAGCCGGACATGAAGCTGTCCACCGCCGCCAATCTCCGACAGTTGCGCCCGCCGGCGCGCGACACGGCGCGCAAGCAGGACAAGCAGTGCGATCACCGGCACCAGGTTGGCGACCAGCAACAATGCGATCAGCGGCGGGGTCAGCAGCCGGCCGGGAGAGGCGCCGCTCGTCACGACGAAGTAGGTCGCGACCCCGATCGCAATCGCGGAGACGACGGTGCCGAACTCGATCAGCGGCATCAGCCGGCGCTGCCGAAGCAGCACGAGCCGCCGCAGCCAGCGCGGGCCGCGGTCGGCGCGTCGGGCAGTATCGAGCGTCATCGTTGCGAGCTTACCACAGGGTGGCGCACTGACCACAGTCATTCGCGTGATCGGTGCGGCGTGCGGATCAGCCGTTTCGCCGCACGCCGGCAGGCTCGATCCCGCGGTCGGACAGCTTCTTGCGCAGCGTGTTACGGTTGATTCCGAGCAGCCGCGCTGCCCGCAGCTGGTTGCCGCGCGCCGCCGCCAGCGCGAGCGTCAGCAGTGGGCGCTCGACTTCGGCCAGCACGCGGTCAAACAGGCCATCGGGTGGAAGATCGCTGCCGAAGGTGGCGAAATAGCGTGCGAGATGAGCCTCGACCGCATCCCCCAGGCCACCGGCCGAGATCATCGCGGTCGGCGGCTCGCCCACCCCCTGCCCACTCAGATGCGCCTCGACCGCTTGCTCGGTCACCACCTCCTCACGTGCGAGCGCGGCTAGACGGCGCATCAGATTCTCAAGTTCGCGGACATTACCCGGCCAGCCATGCCGCATCAGCCGTTCGATCGCGTGGCCGTCCAGCGTCTTGCGCGGCAGTCCTTCGGCTGCCGCACGGTCGAGGAAATGGCGGGCGAGCTCGGCGATATCCTCGGGCCGCTGGCGCAGTGCCGGCAGCCGGATCGGAACGACGTTGAGCCGGTAGTAGAGGTCCTCGCGAAACCCGTTGTCGGCGATCAGGCGAGGCAGATCCTTATGGGTAGCGGCAATGATCCGTACGTCCGCGCGGATCGCGCGATTGCCGCCGACAGTCGTGAATTCGCCCGATTGGAGAACGCGGAGCAGCCGGGTCTGCGCCTCAAAGGGCATGTCGCCGATCTCGTCGAGGAACAGCGTCCCGCCCTGCGCCTGTTCGAACCGACCCGCGGTTCGCGCCGCCGCGCCGGTGAAGGCGCCACGCTCGTGGCCGAACAATTCGCTTTCGATCAGCTCGCGCGGGATCGCCGCCATGTTGATCGCCACGAACGGGCGCGCCCCCCGCGGACCGAGATCGTGAATCGCGCGGGCGACCAGCTCCTTGCCGGTTCCGCTCTCGCCCAGCACCAGCACGGTCAGATCGTTCGCGACCACCCGTGCGATGATCCGGTAGACGTCCTGCATCGCGGCCGAACGACCGATCAGCGGCAGATCCTCAGTGGCATCGGCAAGCGCTCCCGGCACCGCGCGCCGAGCGCGCAGCGCATCCTGTACCGCGCGGAGAAGTTCCTGCAGATCGAATGGCTTGGGCAGATATTCGAAGGCGCCCTGTTCAGTCGCGCGCACCGCGGTCGCGAGCGTATTTTGCGCAGAGAGCACGATGACCGGCATCGCCGGTCGCGCCGCGATCAGGGCGGGGACTTCATCGAGGCCGTTGCCGTCCGGGAGGATGACATCGGTAACAAGGACATGGGGGTCGAAGCCAGCGACTGCCTTGGTGAGTTCAGCGACCGAGCCGGCCGTTTCCACCAGATGCCCCGCGCGCCGCAACGCTTCGCGAACGACGGTGCGGATCGCTGCGTCGTCGTCGACAACGAGGATGCGCCCCGCGCTCATCCCGGCATCCGCGGCAGGAGCAGCCGGAACACGGTGCGCGCCGGATCGCCTTCACGCGCATATTCGACCATCGCGCCCTGATCGGCCACGAGCTTGTCGACAAGCGCCAACCCGAGGCCCGATCCGGTCCGCTTGGTTGTGACGAACGGGTCGAACAGATGATCGCCCAGCTCCGGCGGTGCGCCAGGGCCTTCGTCGATCACGCAGACCTCGATCGGCAAGGCGCGTCGCCCGTCGCCGCCTTCGGTCAATCGCGAGACGCCATGGCGATAAGCCGTTGATAGACGGATCACGCCCGTCCCACCCATTGCCTCTGCCGCATTCTTCATCAGGTTTATAAGGATCTGGATCAGGGCGTCACGATGACCCAGCACCGAGGGCAGCGACGGATCATAGAGCTCCTTGATCTCGCAACCGCGCGCAAATCCTTGCAGCGCCACTTCGCGAGCATGGGCCAGGATCGCGTGGATATTCTGCGGCGTGATCTCGAGCGGGCGAGTATCGGTGAAGCCTTCCATCCGGTCGATCAGTGCCGCGATCCGATCCACTTCGTCACGGATCAGCGCGGTCAAGTCACGACTACCGGGATCGCTTCCTTCCACCAGCTGCGCCGCCCCGCGAATTGCCGACAGCGGGTTCTTGATCTCATGCGCCAGCATCGCGGCTGCGCCGACTGCGGTCAGCTTGCCGCCCTCGCGGTCCGCCCGGCGATGAGCGATGTGCGATGGCGCCCGACTGTGGATCGTCACCACCCGCCATCCCGGCCGGTCCGGCAATGGCGCCGCCATGACGTCCGCCTGCAGTCGCCGCCGCCCCGGCAGATCGATCGCCTCGTCATAGGCCGCGAACGGCGCGTCAGCGGCGAGGCTCTCCATATCGTGCCCGATCAGCTCGGCGATCTGCCGGCCGACAAGCGCGGCGCGCGATTGATTGAGCAACAGTTCGGCCGCGGCATTGGCGTCGGCGACCTGGTTCTGCGCGTTCAGCACCAGCATCGGCGTGGGCAGCGCCGCCGCGACCTCGTCACTGCCTGGTGCGTCGGTCGCGGCGGCACGCCGCCCGAACCGGATCAGGCCGCCGCCTGGGAGAGCCACGGCGCGTAGAAATCGTCGAGCATCGCCAAGACGCGGCGCGGATCGGGCTCCTGATTGACGCGGTTGCGGAAATCCGCCGATCCGTTCAGCCCCTTGGTGTACCAGCCGATATGCTTGCGCGCCATGTTGACACCGGTCTCGTTACCGTAATGGCCGAGCATCGCATGATAATGCGCTATGATCGCGTGATATTGTTCCTCGATCAATGGATCGGGTCGCCGCTCGCCAGTTTCGAGCCAGCGCATCACCTGCCCCAGCAGCCACGGCCGGCCATAGGCGCCCCGGCCGATCATCACGCCATCGGCACCAGACTGAGCCAATGCCGCATCGGCATCCTCGATCGAGCAGATGTCGCCATTGACGATCACCGGCACCGAAACCGCATCCTTCACGCGACGTACGAACGCCCAGTCGGCGCTGCCCTTGTACATCTGGTTGCGGGTCCGGCCGTGAACGGTGATCATCTGTGCGCCCAGATCCTCGGCGATACGAGCGAGTTCAGGCGCATTCAGGCTATCGTGGCACCAGCCCATCCGCATCTTCAGCGTGACGGGCACGGAAACCGCCTTGACGGTCGCATCGATGATCGCGGCCGCCAGCTTCAGATCGCGCATCAGCGCGGACCCGGCATCGCCGTTGACGATCTTCTTCACCGGGCAGCCCATGTTGATGTCGATGATCGCGGCACCACGATCCTGGTTCAGCTTCGCCGCCTCGGCCATCTCGCTCGGCGCGCACCCCGCCAGCTGCATCGACACCGGTTCCTCGACCGGATCCCAGGCCGCCTTCTGCAGCGACTGGCGCGTTTCGCGGATCATCGCCTGGCTGGCGATCATCTCGGTCACGTTCAGCCCGGATCCGTAGCGGCGCACGAGCGTGCGAAACGGCCGATCGGTCACACCAGTCATCGGCGCCAGGATGACGGGCGTCTGAATCCGTACGGGACCGATCTGAATGGGGGCGAGCCGCGGAGTCACGTTATCGATCTGCCTAAGAATTGGGCAGTCGCCCTAGCTGGAAAGCGGTTGGCGGGCAAGGCTGCGCCGGGCTAGGGCGTGGCATGATTCAAAGCGGACGGACAGCGGCGGTGATCGTGGCGGCAGGCAGCGGTACGCGTGCCGGGGGCGATCTGCCCAAGCAATATCAGCGGATAGCCGGCAAGGCTGTGTTGGCCCATGCGATCGATGCACTAGCTGCCCATCCCGCGATCGACGTGATCCAGGTCGTGATCGGCGGGGGGCAGGAAGCGCTGTATCACGCTGCGATCGGCGACCGTGCACTGCCCTCGCCCGTGATCGGCGGCGCGCTGCGACGGCAGTCCGTCTCCGCCGGGCTCGCAGCGCTGCCCGCCGATACCGGGCGCGTACTGATCCATGATGCCGCGCGGCCATTCACGCCGGCAGCCGTGATCGATCGGCTGCTGTCCGCCCTGGTGGAAACGCCGGGGGCGGTGCCGGTGCTGCCGGTCGCCGATACGCTCGCGCGGCGCGACGGCGTCCTGGGGGATACCGTACCCCGCGATCTGCTGGTGCGGGTGCAGACGCCCCAAGCTTTCGATCTCGCCGCGATCCGCGCGGCCCATGCCGGGTGGAACCCGGTGCGTGAGGCTACCGACGATGCCCAGATGCTGCGCGAGGCGGGGGGATCGGTGGCGATGGTCGAGGGGTCGCCGATGCTTGAGAAGATAACGATCGCGGATGACGTCGTGGCGGCTTCAGCGCGGCTTGCGACGACGCGCACGGCGATGGGCTTCGACGTGCACGGCTTCACCGCGGGTGACCATGTCATGCTGGGCGGCGTGCGGATCGCACATGACAAGGCGCTGGCGGGGCATAGCGATGCCGATGTCGCGCTGCATGCTTTGACCGATGCGCTGCTCGGCACGATCGCGGCGGGCGACATCGGTAGCCATTTCCCGCCGTCGGATCCGCAGTGGCGGGGCGCAGCGTCCGACCAATTCCTGGCCCATGCACGCGATCTTGTGCTGGCAGCTGGCGGGACGATCGATCATGTCGATGTGACGATCATCTGCGAAGTGCCGAAGGTGGGTCCGCACCGTGACGCGATCCGCGCGAATATCGCCGCGCTGTTGCGGCTCGATCAGGCGCGGGTTAGCGTGAAGGCCACCACCACCGAGCGGCTGGGTTTCACCGGGCGGAGCGAAGGTATCGCCGCCCAGGCAGTCGCGACCGTGAGATTGCCGGAGTGTACATGAAGACGCTGTTCGCAACGATCGCCATGCTGGCCGCCAGCGCCGCGCAGGCCGCCCCGCCGTGCGTGCCGCGCGATCAGGCCGAAGCGATGATCGGGGCCGTCGCGCCGGCCATCGTGGAAGGGCTGACAACGCGTTGCCGGCCGGTGCTGCCTGCGCAATCCTATCTGGGAAGCTCGGGCGGTGCGCTCGCGTCGCGTTTCCGCAGCGAGATCCGCCCCGATTGGCGCAAGGCCCGCGCCGCGATCGATCAGGTGGGCGGAGAGCGACTGCCCGAGATGCTGAGCGACGAGACCCTTTCGGCGATCGTCGATCCGATCGTGCGCGATCTGATCGCGGCCGAGGTGCCGACCGAGGATTGCGCAACCGCCGATCGCCTGATCGGACTGATCGCGCCGCTGCCGGCCGGCAATATCGTCGGCCTGGTCGTCGCCTTGATGGAGGTGGCCGACAAGCGTGGTGGCAAGTTCGCAATTTGCAAGCCATCATGAGCGACGCGGCCGACACCTGCCTGCCGCCGGAACTGGTCAAGGCCGCACGTGCCGCGATCGAGGCGAACCGCGCAGCCGGGCGCCGCGTTGCGGTTGCCGAAAGCTGCACCGGTGGGCTCGTTTCCGCGGCGCTGACCGAGATCGCAGGCTGCTCGGACGTGTTCGAGGCGGGCTACGTCACCTATGCCGATCAGGCCAAGATGCGCATGCTCGGCGTCAACCAGGACGTCCTGGAAACCTTCGGCGCGGTTTCGATCGCGGTCGCCTGGGCAATGGCGCGCGGCGCGCTCGAGCGGAGCGGCGCGGATGTGGCCGTGGCCATCACCGGCGTTGCCGGGCCAGGTGGCGGATCGGCCAAGAAGCCGGTCGGTACGGTCGTCTTCGCGTGTGCGACCCGGGGCGGCGATCCCGATGCGGTGACGGCCGATCGGCACGAGCTTGGCGATCTCGGCCGGGCCGGGGTGCGGCTTCAGGCCGCGCTTATCGCGCTCGACTTGCTGACGCCGCCGGCCGCGTTGCCGTAGAGTTCGGCTGCGCGCGCCTCGAACGCGCCGATCATCTTGCGGAGCGCGCGATCGAACATCTGACCGGCGATCGCCTCGAACAGGCGGGACCGGAACGCGAAATCCACGCAGAAGTCGACGAAGGTGCCGCCCTCCCCGTCCGGACGGAAGCCCCATTCGTTGACGAGGTGATCGAGCGGCCCGTCGACATAGTCGACTCGGATGCTGTTCGGTCGATCCTTGACCACGCGGCTGGTAAAGCGTTCGCGCAACGCCTTGAAGCCGACCACGAGGTCGGCCACCATCTCCGTCTCGCTGTCCGATCGCACACGCACCGCGGCAACCCACGGCAGGAACTTCTGGTAGGACGGCACATCCGCCACCAAATCGAACAGCTGCTCGGGCGTGTAGGGCAGCCGGCGCGTTTCGGCGTGACGCGGCATCAGACGCGGGCGAGCTGCGCCTGGCGCGCAGCGCGCAACTTTTCGAAATCGTCGCCGGCATGATAGCTCGATCGGGTCAGCGGCGATGAGGCGACGAGCAGGAAACCCTTGGCACGCG
This sequence comes from Sphingomonas canaveralia, assembly GCF_047238125.1. NCBI lineage: Bacteria > Pseudomonadati > Pseudomonadota > Alphaproteobacteria > Sphingomonadales > Sphingomonadaceae > Sphingomonas > Sphingomonas canaveralia. The sequence continues at coordinate 932,358 of NZ_JBDFMH010000001.1, read as the reverse complement.
CGATCGACGCGTAGGCCGCGAACGTCGCTGGCGGCACGAAATCGATGACCTTGGCGTGCTTCGGCGTCGGCTGCAGATACTGGCCGATAGTCATGAAATCGATACCGGCCGAGCGCATGTCGTCCATCACCTGATGCACTTCCAGTCGCTCCTCGCCCAGACCGACCATGATGCCGGACTTGGTGAAGATCGACGGATCGAGCCGCTTGACGCTCTCCAGCAGCCGCAGCGACGCATAATAGCGGGCGCCTGGGCGGATCGTCGGATACAGCCGGGGCACCGTCTCCAGATTGTGATTGTAGACATCGGGGCGCGCGGCGACGATCGCCTCGACCGCGGCCTCATGCTTGTTCCGGAAATCCGGCGTCAGGATCTCGATGGTCGTGGACGGCGTCGTCCGGCGCAGTGCTTCGATCACCTTCACGAACTGCGATGCGCCGCCATCCGGCAGATCATCACGATCGACCGAGGTCACGACGATATGCTCCAGGCCGAGTTCGGCCGCGGCGTCCGCCACATGCTGGGGCTCGCTGGCATCCACCATCCGCGGCATGCCCGTCTTGACGTTGCAGAAGGCGCAGGCGCGCGTGCAGACGTCGCCCAGGATCATCACCGTGGCATGTTTCTTGGTCCAGCACTCGCCGATGTTCGGGCAGGCCGCCTCTTCGCAGACGGTGGCGAGGTTCAGCCGGCGCATCAACGCCTTGGTTTCGGCGAAGGCCGTGCCGACCGGCGCCTTGACGCGGATCCAGTCAGGCTTGCGGGCGCGCTCGGGGCGGGGCTGGGAAACGGGCTCGATCATGGCTGCCAGATAGCGATCCACAGCCGCGGTTGCCAGTGCCGGTGTGCGCGGACGATGCAGCGGCGGAACGAGCTCTATCGGGCAACGTTGCCACCCCATCGAATCGATGGAGTGTCCACCATGAAAATTTCCGCCCTGATCGCCGCGACCGCGCTCGGCCTGGTCGCGACGCCGCTGATCGCCCAGCCCAGCGTGCCCGATAACGGCCCGACCGACCCGCGCGAGGAGCTGCCTTATGACCGCGGTTACGACAAGCCGTCGTCGCGCGCCGATGCCATCAATTCGCGCGAGGCGCCGGTGACGGCGCGGTTGAACCGGAACGCCGCGGTCAACAACCAGCCCAACGCACCGCTCGATGCGGAGGCGCAGTATGAAGCGGATCGCGAGGCCTATGCCGACGCGCTGGCCGCCAACGACGCGCAGCGCCGTAGGGGCGATCGCCGCTATGCGCGCCAGCAGGCCGCCTATGCGCAGGCGATGGCCGATTGGCGGCTGCAGGTGATCGACTGCGAGGATGGCGTACGCGCGGCGTGCGATGCGCCGACTCCCGATCCGCGCGATTATTTCTGATGGCATGATGCCACTGCGATTGCGGGTGTCGCGAACCGGCCATGCTGGTATCGGGTTGGGATGAGCAACGACATCCCCCCGATCGGCAACATCGCGCTGCTGATCGACGCCGACAATGCTTCACCCGCAGCGTTGGATCCGGCGCTGACGGTGCTGGCCGAACTGGGCGTCGTCAACGTGCGGCGCGCCTATGGCAACTGGAGCAAGCCTGCGCTTAAGAGCTGGAGCGCGATGTCGCTGAAATACGGCATCGAGCCCTATCAGCAGTTCGACATCACCAAAGGAAAGAACGCCACCGACATGCGGATGACGATCGATGCGATGGATCTGATGTTCCGTGGCCGCGTCACCGGCTTCGGCATCATGTCCTCCGACAGCGACTTCATGCCGCTGGCGATGCGGATCCGGCAGGAAGGGCTGCCGGTCTACGGCTTCGGATCGGATCGCACGCCGGAAGGCTTCCGGCAGGCCTGCACCCGCTTCATCGATGTGACCGGCCTTGCTTTGCAGGCCGAGCCCCCCGCCCCGCCCCGCGCTCCGATACCGCCGACGGCAAAGGCCGCAGCGACCCGCGCCGCGCCCGCCGGCATCCCACCGGCGATCAAGCCGACAGCGCCGGTCGATGACGATATCGTCAAGCTGCTCGGCGACGCCTGGAAGGCCGCCAAGCGTGACAAGGACGGTTTCGCAAGTCTGTCCGAACTCGGCCGGCTGGCGGGCAATCGTTCGAGCTTCGATGTTCGCAGCTTCGGTTTTGCAAAGCTGCAGGATCTGATCGCGACGCTGCCCGAATTCCGGCTCGAGGATCGGGACGGGCGGACCTTTGTCAAACGGGTGCGCTGACGCTGCGTCCGGCGGCAACGGCTGCGACCGATAATGCTGGGAGACTGACGATGTCCGATGCGGAACCAGGCCTATCAAGCCCGGCCGAGCTCGCCGAGGGCCTCACCATCCGGTTTCCGGGCGCGAGCGATGACTATGTCAAGGCGCGCAAGGCTTTGCTGATCGACGAGATCGCGCTCCGGCGGCAGGCCACGCAGATCGCAGCTCGCCGCCAGGCGCTGCCACCCGGGCCGGTGGTCGCGAAGGACTATCGGTTCCATGACGCCAACGGCATCGAACATGGATCGCTGGGCCTGATCGACCTCTTTGGCGGGCACGATACGCTGATCACCTATTTCTGGATGTACGGGCCGGAACGCGAGCGCCCCTGCCCGATGTGCACGAATCTGCTCGGCGCACTGGATGGCAATGCGCGCGACATCAAGCAGCGTGCCGCGCTGAAGATCATCGGTCGATCCACGGTCGAACGGCAGATGAATTTCGCCAGTGAACGTGGCTGGCGCAATCTGGACTTCGTCCAGTGCGAGGGCGACGACTATGCCCGCGACCTGGGCCTGATCCGCGACGACGGCTACGAGAATCCGGCGCTGATCGTCTATCGCCGCGATGGCGATCAGGTACGACTGTTCTGGATGAGCCAGATGACAGCCGAGATGGCCGATGAAGGTCAGGATCCGCGCGATTATCCCGACCTGGGTGTGCTCTGGTCGGTGCTCGATCTGACCCCGGAAGGCCGCGGCACCGACTGGTATCCGAAACTCAGCTATTGACGGCCGGCGGTGATTTCCGCCGGCCGCCTTTCAGCGAGGAGCCTGAAGGCCCGATCAGCGCGTCAATTTCTTGTAGGCCAGCGCGGTCGGGCGATCGGCCGCGTCGCCCATGCGGCGGCGCTTGTCCTCCTCATAGGCTTCGAAATTGCCCTCGAACCATTCGACGTGGCTATTGCCTTCGAATGCGAGGATGTGGGTCGCTAGCCGATCGAGGAAGAAGCGATCATGGCTGATCACCACCGCGCAGCCCGCGAAATTTTCGATCGCCTCTTCCAGCGCACCGAGCGTCTCGACGTCGAGATCGTTGGTCGGCTCGTCGAGCAGCAGGACGTTGCCGCCCTTTTTCAGCATCTTGGCGATGTTCACCCGGTTGCGTTCGCCGCCGGATAGCTTGCCGACGATCTTCTGCTGGTCCGCACCCTTGAAGTTGAAGGCGCCGACATAGGCACGGGTCGATTGGTCGTGCCCGTTGACCTTCATATAATCCAGCCCATCCGAAATCTCGGCCCATACATTCTTTTTCGGGTCGAGATGATCGCGGCTCTGGTCGACATAGCCGAGCCGCACCGTGGTGCCGAGGTCGACCGTACCGCTGTCCGGCGTCTCCTGGCCGGTTATCAGCTTGAACAGCGTCGACTTGCCGGCGCCGTTCGGGCCGATCACGCCAACGATGCCACCCGCCGGCAGCGTGAACGATAGATTCTCGAACAGCAGCTTGTCGCCATAGGCCTTCGAGACATTCTCGACCTCGATCACCTTGCCGCCCAGCCGCTCGGGCACCTGGATGACGATCTGAGCCTTGCCGGGCGCGCGGTTGTTCGATGCCTCGACCAATTGATCGAATTTCGCGATACGCGCCTTCGACTTGGTCTGGCGCGCCTTGGCGCCCTGCCGGATCCATTCGAGCTCGTTGCGGATCGCGGTCTGCCGGCCGGATTCCTCGCGCTCCTCCTGCTCGAGGCGCTTCGCCTTCTTTTCGAGATAAGTTGAGTAGTTGCCTTCGTAGGGGAAATATTTGCCGCGATCGATCTCGAGGATCCAGCCAACGACATTGTCGAGGAAATAGCGGTCGTGGGTGATCATCAGCACCGCGCCGGCATATTCCTTGAGGTGGTTCTCCAGCCACTTCACGCTTTCGGCGTCGAGATGGTTGGTCGGTTCGTCTAGCAGCAGGATCGACGGCTTCTGGATCAGCAGCCGGGTCAGCGCGATCCGCCGCTTTTCACCGCCCGACAGATTTTCCACTGACCAGTCGCTCGGCGGGCAGCGCAGCGCTTCCATCGCGATCTCGAGCTGATTGTCGAGCGTCCAGCCATCGACCGCGTCGATCTTTGCCTGCAGCTCGCCCATCTCCTCCATCAGCGCATCGAAATCGGTGTCGTCCTTCGGATCGCCCATCTCGTTCGAGATCGCGTTGAACCGATCGACCAGGTCGGCCGTCTCGCGCGCGCCATCCTTCACATTCTCGAGCACCGTCTTGGTCGGATCGAGCTCGGGTTCCTGCGGCAGATAGCCGACCGTGATGTTCTCGCCGGGCCAGGCCTCGCCCGAGAAATCCTTGTCGATGCCGGCCATGATCTTCATCAGCGTCGATTTGCCGGCGCCGTTGGGGCCGACGATGCCGATCTTCGCGCCTTGATAGAATTGCAGATTGATGTTCGACAGCACCGGCTTCGGCGCGCCGGGAAAGGTCTTGGTCATGTCCTTCATCACGAAGGCGTATTGCGCGGCCACTGGGCGGTCTCCGGATCGGTTCGCTGGGATATTGCGCGCGTCCCTAGCGGAAGCCGCGACCAAGTTCAAAGCGGTAGCATCGGCGCCGCGGGGGGTTGACGGCGGCCGCGCGCTCGGGCGTGGCGGTGCCAACGACAATGATGGGACGCACGCCACCATGATCTCGCTGCCGCTCGCGCTTTCCGCTTCCGCCCTGCCGCTGGTCGCCATGGCCAGCTTTGCCTTCGCCGCCCCGCCGGCATCGAAGGACCCGACCGCCATGATCCGCGATGCCGCGCTGAAGGACGATACCGCCTGGGACATCACTGAAGGCCTGACCACCGAGGTCGGTCCCCGCCCAGCCGGAACCGAGCGCGAGGCCGCAGCACGCGCCTGGTCGGTTGATCGGCTCAAGGCGCTGGGCTTCGCGAACGTGCGGATCGAGCCCTATGACATGCCGGTGTGGGAGCGCGGCGAGGAGCGAGCCGAGATCACCGCCCCCTTCCCGCAGCGGCTGGTGCTGACGGCTCTCGGCAACAGCGGCGCGACACCCGCGGAAGGGCTGGAGGCTGAAGTGGTGCGGTTCGACACGCTGGAAGCGCTGAAGGCCGCTACACCAGCCCAGGTACGCGGCAAGATCGTGTTCGTGTCGCACCGGATGACGGCGACACAGGACGGGTCGAGCTATGGCGCGTTCGGCGGCGCGCGCCGCCAGGGTCCGTCGATCGCGAGCGCCAAGGGTGCGGCGGCGATCGTGATCCGGTCGATCGGAACCGACATGCATCGCAATCCGCACACCGGCGTGCAGACTTTCGATCCCGGCGTCACGCCGATACCGGCCGCCGCGCTGTCGCTGCCCGATGCCGAGCAGATCGAGCGAATCTTTGCGCGCGGCAAGCCGGTGCGGATGAAGCTGGTGCTGACCCCGCGGCAGATCGGCAACCGGCAGTCGGGCAATGTGATTGCCGAGGTGCCCGGCCGCACGAAGGATATCGTCCTAGTGGGCTGCCATCTCGACAGCTGGGATATGGGTACCGGTGCGATCGACGATGCATCCGGCTGCGGGATCGTGGCGGCGGCAGCGAAGCTGGTGAAGGACAGCGGCCGCCGCCCGCAGCGCACGATCCGCGTCGTCTGGTTCGGGGCTGAGGAGGTCGGCCTGTTCGGCGGCAAGGCCTATCTCGAGGCGCATCGAGCCGATCGCCATGTCGTACTGGCCGAGAGCGACTTCGGCGCGGACCGGATCTGGAAGATGAGCAGCAAGGTCAGCGAAGCGGCGCTGCCCGTGGTCGCGAAGCTGGCGACCGCGCTGGAGCCGCTGGGCATCGCGCGCGGCAACAATCTGGCAAGCGGGGGGTCCGACATCGGGCCGCTAGCGGCGACCGGCGTGCCGGTGATCGCCTTCTCGCAGGATGGCACCCGCTATTTCGACTATCACCACACGCCGGACGATACGCTGGATAAGGTCGATCCCGAACAGCTTCGCCAGAATGTGGCGGCCTATGCCGTCATGCTGTCCGAACTGGCGTTCGATCGCACGCCGCTCGGCCCGGTGCCGCCCACGCCTGCGAACTGACGTCAGCGCCCGCGCAGGCGCATCCAGAGCATGCGCGCCAGCCGGCCGGGCGATCCCTGCCGGCTGACGCCACGCTGCGCATCGCGCGCGGCCAGCACCGCCAGCATGCCCAGCGGACGTTCTGCCGGCCGCCAGCGACGCTTGCCCGCAAGCCGTTGCCGCGCCATCGCCAGCGCGCGCGATGCAAGCGCGGGATCGTCGCTGCGCCGCGCCAGATCGACGAGCGCCCAGCCCTCCCCCGCGCGATCGACCGCCGGGTCGTCATCGATACCGAGCAGTGTCTGCGCCAAGGCGAAAAGTCGGCCCCCGCGCTCGACCGCGTGAAGCGCCAGCGCTTCGTCATCCACCGGTGACGCCAGCAGCGGCACCCAGCCATCTGCAAGGTCTGCCAACGCGCTGCCGGCGATGCCGCGCACCAGCACCGTCGCGGCGACTTCCGCCAGTAGCGGTTCCGCCGGCGGTGGCGCAACATCCAGCCGGTTCAGCGCTTCCCGCCACCAGGCGAGCCTGATCTGCCCGATGCGGGGCTCGGACGTGGTGCGCAGCACGCGGCCGAGCCTCTCGTCCAGACGCCACAGCGTCGTCAGCGCCGGGCGGACTTCGGCAGGAACATAGGCCAGTACCAGCGCGCGTTCGGGATCGTCGAGTTGCGGTTCGCTCATCCCCATGCCGTAGCGTGTGAACATACCGACGCGAAAGCCGCTCCAATCGCGCCACCACGCCCGCCACCGGATTTGTGGCAAACGAGCGATTAACCGGATTGCGAGACAGCCCCTTAGCCATTTTTCGGCAAACCGCTGGCCTAATCACGCGGACCGTCCGCCGAGCAGGGCAATCGAGATGACCGACAGCAACACTGCAAATGACAAGCGGGGACCCGGATTTCTGGCCCGTCTGCGGCGCGACACGACCGGCAACACCTTTGCGATCGTGGGCGCGGCCCTGGTGCCGCTGACCGCGTTGATCGGCGGCGGCGTTGACATGTCGCGCGGCTACATGGCGCGCGAGCGGCTCCAGCAGGCCTGCGATGCGGGCGCCCTGGCAGGCCGCCGTGCGATGACCAACGGCACTGTGGACGAAGCAGTGATCACGGAGGCGAAGAAGTTCTTCAAGTTCAACTTCAACACCGGCCAGGTCGGTGTCGATGGCACTGCGGCGTTCGGCGCAAAGGGGTTCGAACCCACGGTCGCGGCATCGCCAACCAATGCGACGACAGTCGTCGTGACGGCCCACAGCATGATCCCCACGACGGTGATGGGCCTGTTTGGCTATGCCGCGCTGCCGCTGACAGTGAGCTGCGATGCCAAGCAGGATTTCGTCAACACCGATATCATGCTGGTGCTCGACGTCACCGGATCGATGGCTTGCCTGCCCAGCGACGACGCCGCCACCTGCTCCAATTGGGTCAATGCGAACCCGAGCCAGGTCGGCGTTACCACTGTCCGCGCAGAATTGCGGATGGCGGCGCTGAAGGAAGCTGTGCTGGCGCTCTACGACCAGCTGAAGCCGGTGCAGGATCGGCTCCACCAGCCTTCGGTCAACATGCGGATGCGCTACGGGATCGTGCCCTATTCGAGCGGCATCAACGTGGGCGCGGCGGTCTATGCGGCCAGCCCGAACTACATCGAGAGCAGCTGGACCTACCAGTCGCGCGTCCGCGAACCGGATGGCACCTGGGCCAGCACGAACACGACCAACGGCACCTACACGACTTTCGATAGCAACTGGACCGGCGCGGGCGTCAACAACACCGCATGGGCCCAGCACAGCTACACCTCGACCAAGATGACGGAAGCCAACTGTTCGGCCCGCGTTCCGTCGCCCAACCCGTCGGCTGTCACGACAACAGCAGACAATCCAGCCGCCGCGACGACCAATACTGACGAAGACGGTGTGCAGACCGAGACCTTCAATCAGACCCAGACCAGCTCGCGGACGCAGTACAGGTATCAATGGGGCGTTAGCACGACGAGCGGCACGACGCGCGACTGTCGGGTGGACAAGCGTACGCAGACGCAGACCCAGACGCGCACCAATACCAAAGTCAGCACGCCAAACTATCGTTGGAAGTATGGCCCTGTCACGCGCGATACCAGCTTGTACAAGGCCGGCAATGCCGTGGTCACCAAGACTGGTCGACCGACCGACGCCACCAACGAGAATAACGGCAAGGGCAAGGCGACGCTCGTCACATCAACGTGGGCAGGCTGCATCGAGGAGCGCAAGACCTCGAGCGCGCTGACCGCGACCAGCGCCGCGATCAACGATCAGGCGTTCGACCTGAACGTCGATATGGTGCCGAGCGATGCGGAGGCCGGAAGCAAGTGGCGTCCCTATTGGCCGGAGCAGGAGTATTACCGGACCAGCACGAGCAGCACCACGACCGGCGCCAAGCCGCAGGTCGCCTGCCCGGCGCCTGCCAAGCGGCTCCAGAAGTGGGACGACCGTACCGAGCTTTCCGCCTATCTGAATACGCTCGCTCCGACGGGCGGCACCTATCATGACAATGGCATGATCTGGGGTGCGCGGTTCATCTCGTCCGGCGGCATCTTCGGTGCGGACAACCCCACCAGCTACAACGGCATGCCCGTGACCAAGCATCTGATCTTCATGACGGACGGCTATCTCGACACCGGGCAGACGCTTTACAGCACCTATGGCATCGAGGTGTGGGACAACCGCGTCGGCGCGGCCGGCAGCGACACCGATCAGGATGCCCGTCACAAGCAGCGCTTCCGGCTGATGTGCAACCGGGTGAAATCGATGAACGTGTCGGTGTGGGTCATTGCCTTCGCCAGCGGCCTCGATACCGATCTTACCAACTGCGCGAGCAGCAGCACCCAGGCATCGACTGCCGCGAACAAGGCGACGCTGATCGCCAAGTTCACCGAAATCGGCAAGAATATCGGCGCGCTGAGGCTGACGCAGTGATCGGAAAGCGTCTCCCGCTGCGGGGCCTGCGCGACGATGCGCGCGGCGTCACCATCCTGGAGTTCGGCTTCGTCGCCCCGCTCCTCGTGATGACGCTGCTCGCATTGTTCGACCTGGGCTATCGGTCCTACGCCTCGTCCGTGCTCGAAGGGGCGCTGCATCGCGCGGCACGCTTCGCCACCGTCGGCGATATGACGCAGGAGCAGATCGACGCCTATGTGAAGCGCGAGGCGAGCCATTTCGCCACAGCCGACAATGTGGAAGTGATCAAGAAGAGCTATTCGGACTTTTCCGGCGTCAACAAGATGGAGAAGTATCGCGAGCTCTCCTCGCCCGCGAACACCGTCTATGATCGCGGTGTCGACTGCTATTTCGACGACAACCGCAACAATGTCCGCGACGGCGCCGCGACATCGGGCCGGATCGGGCTGGGCGGGTCCGACGACATCATCTTCTACACGGTCCAGATCCGGTTCGAACGGACGATGCCGCTCACCAGGATGCTGGGCTGGAGCAACTGGCAGACAGTTTCTGCGAACACCGTGCTGCGCAACCAGCCCTATGGCACCCAATCCTTCCCCGAGTGCAAATATGAAAGCTGATCTCCTGCCCCGCCTCGCCACCCTGGCTCGCCGGCTGCGCAGCGACGAACGCGGCCTGGCCATGATCGAGTTCGCGGTCTCGCTGCCGGTGCTGCTGTCGCTCGGCCTGACCGGGCTCGAAGTGGCGAATTATGGCGTTGCCAACCTGCGCGTGAGCCAGATCGCGATGACGGCGGCGGATAACGCCGCCCGCGTGCGAGAGACAATTACCGAAGTCGACGTCAACGAACTGATGGAAGGTGCCAAGTTCGTCGGCCAGGATATCGGGTTCGCGCGCAACGGCCGGATCATCCTGTCCAGCGTTGAAAACAACGCCGAAACCAATCCCGCGCTGCAGGGGCAGTATATCCGCTGGCAGCGCTGCGCCGGCATGCGCAATTTCGTTTCCGCCTATGGCCCGGAAGGGACCGGCCAGAACAATGCGGTTCTGCGCGATGGCCTTGGCCCTGCGAACAACGCGATCAAGGCATCACCGGGCACTGCCATGATGTTCGTCGAGGTCGAGTATCGCTATCAGGCGCTGTCACCGTTCGGCCGGGATCTGCTCGGCAGCAAGGTGCTGAAGTATCAGAGCGCCTTCAACGTGCGGCAACGCGTGAACCAGGTGATCCAGTCGGGCGGCATCCCCGCCTCCGCGCGATCGACTTGCGACAAGTTCACTGCCTGACCGGGCGGGCGGTCAGCGGTTGCAGACCGTCTTCGCCGCCTTCACCACCGCCGCCGCGTTGACCAAAGTCGCCTTTTCAAGATTGGCGGCATAGGGCATCGGCACGTCTTCGTTGGTCACGCGCAGCACGGGCGCGTCGAGATCGTCGAAGCCCTGTTCCATCGCGATCGCAATGATCTCGCTGGCGATCGAACAGGTCGGCCACCCTTCCTCGACCACGACCATGCGGTTGGTCTTCTTCAGGCTGGCGAGCACGGTTTCGGTGTCGAGCGGGCGCAGCGTGCGCAGGTCGATCACTTCCGCCTCAATGCCCTCCTCGGCCAGCTTGCCCGCGGCCTCCAGCGCGACGCCGACGCCGATCGTGTAACTGACGAGCGTGACGTCCGCGCCCTCGCGCACGATCCGTGCCTTGCCGATCGGCAGCACATAATCGTCGAGCTTTGGCACCTCGAAGCTTTGCCCGTAGAGCAGCTCGTTCTCGAGAAACACGACCGGATCCTCGCAGCGGATCGCGGCCTTGAGCAGCCCCTTGGCATCCGCCGCCGAATAGGGTGCGATCACGATCAGGCCGGGCACGCTGGCATACCAGGGCCCGTAATTCTGGCTGTGCTGCGCGCCCACGCGCGCCGCGGCACCGTTGGGGCCGCGGAACACGACCGGGCAGCGCATCTGACCGCCCGACATATAGTTGGTCTTCGCCGCCGAATTGATGATGTGGTCTATCGCCTGCATCGCGAAGTTGAAGGTCATGAATTCGATCACCGGCCGCAGCCCGCCCATCGCGGCGCCTGCGCCCACGCCGGCGAAACCATATTCGGTGATCGGGGTATCGATCACGCGACGATCGCCGAACTCGTCCAGAAGCCCCTGCGTAACCTTGTAGGCGCCCTGATATTGCGCGACTTCCTCGCCCATCACGAACACGCGATCGTCGCCGCGCATCTCCTCGGCCATTGCGTCGCGCAGCGCTTCGCGGACCGTGGTCTTCACCATCTCGGTGCCGGCGGGCACCTCCGGGTCGCGCACTTCGGTCTTCTCCACCGCTGCAACCAGATCACGCGCGCCTGTTTCCATCTGACCCGGGGCCGCCTCGCCGCCCTCCGGTGCAGGCGCGGCCGCCTTGTCGCCCGACGCCTTTTCGCCGGGCTTGTCGTCCGATTTCGCGGCGGGCTTCTCGGGAGCGTTCTCCTTTTGCGGTGCTTCGGCCGCGCCGGCATCCTCGCCTTCCTCGGCGATGATCGCGATCACCTCACCGACCTTCACGCCGTCCGTGCCTTCCGACACCAGGATCTTCGCGATCGTGCCCTCGTCGATGGCTTCAAACTCCATCGTCGCCTTGTCGGTCTCGATCTCGGCCAGGATATCGCCCGACTTGACCGCATCGCCTTCCTTGACGAGCCATTTGGCGAGCGTGCCCTCTTCCATCGTGGGCGAAAGCGCGGGCATCTTCAGTTCGATCGACATGGTCTGACTTTCAGGGAAAGGCGGGGCGTTCGGGCGAGGAAAAGCCGGCGATCAGGGGTAGCTGCCGACCAGTATGTCGGTGTGCAGTTCCGCCAGATCGGGCTCGGGGCTTTCCTCGGCGAAATCGGCGGACTCGGCGACGATCGCCTTGATCTCCTTCTCGATCGCCTTCAGCTCGTCTTCCTTCACGCCGAGCGCCTCGAGCTCCTTCTTCGCATGCTCGATCGGGTCGGACTTGTCGCGCACCGACTGGACTTCCTCGCGCGAGCGATATTTCGCCGGGTCGGACATCGAATGACCGCGATAGCGATAGGTCTTGAGTTCGAGCAGCACGGGTCCCTTGCCGGCACGCACCCACTTCACCGCTTCCTCGGCGGCACCGCGCACCGCCAGCACGTCCATTCCGTCGACCTGGATGCCGGGGATGCGGAAGCTTTCGCCGCGGCGATACAGCTGGTCTTCGGACGATGCGCGATTGACCGAGGTGCCCATCGCATATTGATTATTCTCGATCACGAAGATGATCGGCAGCTTCCACAGCTCGGCCATGTTGAACGATTCATAGACCTGGCCCTGGTTGGCAGCGCCATCGCCGAAATAGGCCATCGCGATGCCGCCATCGTTCGAATATTTGTGGCCGAAAGCCAGGCCGGTCCCCAGGCTCACCTGCGCGCCGACGATTCCGTGCCCGCCATAAAATTTATGCTCGGTCGAGAACATGTGCATCGACCCGCCCTTGCCCTTAGAGATGCCGGCGGCGCGCCCCGTGAGCTCGGCCATGATCACTTTGGGATCGATGCCATAAGCCAACATATGGCCATGGTCGCGATAGCCGGTGATCACCGAATCCTTGCCCACCTCGAGCGCGGACTGGAGCCCGACCGCCACGGCTTCCTGCCCAATATAGAGATGGCAGAAACCGCCGATCAGGCCGAGCCCGTACAGCTGGCCCGCCTTCTCCTCGAAACGACGGATCAGCAGCATCTGGCGGTAGAATTCGAGCAGCTCCGCCTTGGACGCTTCGTAACGCTGTGGTTCGGCCGGTCGCTCGCGGTTCGGGGTCGCGGGCGGTGCGGCGGGTTCGGCCGCGGCTCGCGGCGCGCGGCTGCGGGCGGGAGCGGGTTTCGCGGCGCGCGGCTGGGCTGCCTTTGCCAAGGGATCGGGCTCCTCGAGCTGGATTATCGTGCGGCAGTCTATAGGCCTGCGACGCGCGGCTCCGCAACCGCGCGGCACCGCGATCAGCGGCGGCGGACGATCACTTCGTCTTCGCGAACCTGATCAGTTCGGCGGCGAACGAGCTCGTCCGCCAGATCGGGATCGACCCCGCGCCGCGGATCCAGCAATGCGAGCCGGGCGTGCAGCTTCTGCTGGTCCGCCTGGACCTGCTGCAGCTCCACCGCGCGCTGTTCCTTCAGCCGGCGATAGTCGCCGAACGCCATCACGCCGTTCGGGCCGATCACCGCCGAGCCGACGAAATAGGCGAGCAGCAGCAGGCCGACCGCAGGAATCGCGGCAGAAACCAGCAGGCGACGGTTGAAACGGGTGCGCTTCATGGCCGCCACAGAATCAGGATGACGGCCGCGAAGCAAGCGGAAAATGCGGCTCACCGCTTCAACGCAGCGCGCCCGGGATATCGAGCGATCGCGCCCAGCTCCTCCTCGATCCGCAGCAACTGATTATACTTAGCCAGCCGATCCGAACGCGCCATCGACCCGGTCTTGATCTGACCGCAGTTGGTGGCGACCGCGAGGTCGGCGATCGTCGAGTCCTCGGTTTCGCCCGACCGGTGCGACATAACGGCGGTATAGCCCGCGCGCTGCGCGATCGAGACTGCCTCGAGCGTCTCGGATAGCGTGCCGATCTGGTTGACCTTGACCAGCAGCGAGTTGGCGAGCCCTTCGGCGATGCCATCCGACAGACGATGCGGATTGGTGACGAACAGATCGTCGCCGACCAGCTGCACGGTCTTGCCGATGCGATCGGTCAGTGCCTTCCAGCCGGCGCGATCGTCCTCGCCCATGCCGTCCTCGATCGACAGGATCGGGTAGCGGGCAGCCAGATCAGCGAGATAGGCGGCCATCTCGTCCGGCGAAAGTGTCCGGCCTTCGCCATCCAGATGATAGGCGCCGTCCCTGAAGAATTCGGTGGCCGCACAGTCCAGCGCCAGCACGACATCCTCGCCCGGACGATAGCCGGCCTGCTCGATCGATTTCATGATGAAGTCGAGCGCGTCGGGTGCGGATGCAAGGTTCGGGGCGAAGCCGCCCTCGTCACCGACCGCCGTGGCCAGACCCTTGTCGTGGAGCGCCTTCTTCAGCGTGTGGAAGATTTCGGCTCCGCAGCGCAGCGCTTCGGAGAAGCTCTCCGCGCCGACCGGCATGATCATGAATTCCTGGAAGTCGATCGGATTGTCGGCATGTGCGCCGCCGTTGATGATGTTCATCATCGGCACCGGCAGCACGTTCGCCGCAGTGCCGCCGACATAGCGATAGAGCGGCAAGCCGCGCGCTTCCGCCGCGGCCTTCGCCGTCGCCAGGCTGATGCCGAGGATCGCGTTGGCGCCCAGCCGCGACTTGTTCTCGGTCCCGTCCAGCTCGATCATCACGGCGTCGATCTCGGACTGGTCCTCGGCCTCCAGCCCTTCAAGCTCGACCGCCAATTCACCGTTCACCGCCTCGACGGCCTTCTCCACCCCCTTGCCGACCCAGCGTGCCTTATCGCCATCGCGAAGCTCGACTGCCTCATAGGCGCCGGTGGATGCGCCTGACGGCACTGCCGCGCGGCCGAAGCTGCCGTCCTCCAGCGTCACATCGACTTCGACCGTGGGATTGCCGCGGCTGTCGAGAATCTGGCGGGCATGGATATCGACGATCGCGGTCATTTCGGATACGAACCTTTCTCGCTGGACTGGTTTCGGCTCGCGCTCTATCGGCCATGATCTGGATAGGCAATTCTCCTGGCCGAGATGGAACAGGCGCGGGCCGGCGGATGTTGTTGCTCCGAACCAATTTCCACGGAGACAGAAGATGGCCAACAATGGCTTCCCCGAAGGCACCGACAGCATCATCACCGGTGCTGGCGTCGATGATACGACGAACCCGTCCTTCGACCAGACCGAGCCGTCCAGCCGGACCCAGGCCGCGAAGGACAAGATCGCCGAAAAAGCGACCGATCTGAAGGGCCAGGCTGCCGACAAGGCACGCACCTATGCGGTTCAGGGCAAGGACAAGGCGACCGATGCGCTCGACGGCGTATCACGCCTTGTCGAGGATGCGGCCGGCCAGATCGATGAAAAGGTGGGCGAGCAATATGGTGCCTATGCCCGTCAGGCCGCGCAGGCCATCTCCGGCCTTTCGACGACGCTGCGTAACAAGGATATCGACGATCTGGTCGCCGAAGCGCGCGACGCCGTCCGCAAAAGCCCCGCGCTTGCGATCGGGGCGGCCGCGGCGCTGGGCTTCGTCGTGGCGCGCGTGATCAAGGCAGGTGCCGATGCTGCGCAGGGCGTCGCCGACAAGTCGCTCGCCGACCTCGACACGCCACCCCACACATCGAATGCGCCGAAGACGACGGTGGGATCGACGACGGACGGCGTGGTCCTCTGACGTCATGACGGGGGCAAAACCGGACGATGATGCGCCGCTGGGCACGCTGTTCTCGCGCCTGCTCGAGAATGCTCAGCGGCTTCTGCGCGCCGAAATCGCAGTGCAGATCGCCGGTGTTCAACACAGGGTCGAAAGCGCCCGGGTGGGGATCGGTCTGCTGGCCGGCGCCTACTTGGTCGCGCAGGCTGCCGTCGTGATGTTGCTGGTCGGGCTTGTGATCGGCCTCGGCCGGTTCATCGGTCCGGTCGCAGCCGGTTTCTTGGTTGGCATTGCCGGGCTGGTGCTGGCCGGCATCATGGCCAAGATCGGCCTGAAGCAAGCCTTCCCGCCGAAGGCGCCCGTGGAGGTCGTCGAGGAGGCCCATGCC
Source organism: Sphingomonas canaveralia (assembly GCF_047238125.1). Lineage (NCBI taxonomy): Bacteria > Pseudomonadati > Pseudomonadota > Alphaproteobacteria > Sphingomonadales > Sphingomonadaceae > Sphingomonas > Sphingomonas canaveralia. The sequence continues at coordinate 916,448 of NZ_JBDFMH010000001.1, read as the reverse complement.
GCCGTCACCCAAGGCGGTCGACTATGAGCCGGGCGACTGCAAAACTGCGCGCGGCGCAGGTGGAGGCGGCAACGGCACGCGCTGGGATGGCGGAAGCGTTGGCAGCACTGCAAACCCGGCTCGATCCACGCAATATCGCCCGCTCGGCCATAGAGACGGTGCGAGAGCGCGGCGAGGAGTTTGCGGACGATGCTGTCGATCTGGTCCGGCGGCGACCTGTCGCCGCCGGCGCGGCGGCGGCGGCGGCGGTGGCACTGGTTGTCCAGAAGCCGCTTCGCCGCGGCTTCGCTGCAATGATCGACCGGCTGACGCGCAAAACGCCGGAGCCTCTCGCAACCCCTTCCGTGCTCGAAGGTTACAATGACGAAACGGGCGTGCGCGGACCCGATCCGCTGTTCGCTGCCCCCGAGAAGGAGATCTGATCATGACTGCAACGATCGACCAGACCGGCCAGGACAACGGCCACGCGCAGAGCAAGCTCGCTACCGTGCGCGATACCCTGTCTGAGAAGACCCACGTCGTTCGCGATACGCTGTCGGAGAAGACGACCGCCGCGCGCGACGCCGTTCACGACGGTTATGTCGTCGCGAAGGACAAGACGACGGAAACGTTGGAGACCGCTCGCGAGAAGGCCGAAGAAGCTTATCGTACCGCCCGCGAAAAGGCGAGCGACGCGGCACGTGCCACGGGGCAGACGATCGAGTCCAATCCGATCGCGGCTCTTGTCGGCGGCTTGGCATTGGGCGCGATCGCCGGTGCTCTGGTACCGCGTTCGGACAAGGAAAAGGAATTACTCGGCCCGATCGGCACGAAGCTTAACGGCGCGGTGCGCGAGGCGGCCGGCGCGGCGCGCGACGCAGGATTGGCTGCCTTGGACGAGCGTGGCCTGAACAAGGACGCAGCGAAAGACCAGGTCAACAAGTTGGTGGACATCGCCGCGAAGGCTGCGGGTTCCGCCGGTACTGCAGCAGCGGACGCGGTGCGCAAGCCCACCGTCTGACCGCTCAACATCCATTCATGTCCGAAAAGGCATGACCCCATAGAGACGGGCGCAGATTGCTGCGCCCGTCACGGAGTTTGAACGATGCGTTACATTTCCCTGATGGCCGCTGGTGCTGTGGCAGTGACCGCCACCGCCACGCCTTCCCTCGCTGTCGACAGCAGCGACCCCGCCCGGTTTGTCGATACTCTGTCAGACGAAGGCTTCGCGGCGCTGCGGTCCGGTAACAAGACTGCCGCGAAAGCACAGTTTCGCACGTTGCTCGCGCAGCATTTTGCTGTCGATGCGATCGGCGACCGATTGATCCGGCGCTGGTCCGGCAAGATCACGCCGGCCCAACGTGCTGCCTACAAGGCCGCTTTTCCGAACTTCATCATCGGCACCTATGCCGATCGCCTTTTCGATTACGCCCGTGCCGACCTGAAAGTCGTGCGCGCGATCCCGGCGCCGAACGGCGCCAAGGTATTGACGACCGTGACCAAGCCCGGAGCGCGGCCGGTGAACGCCGAGTGGACGCTCGACAAGGCTGGCCCGGCCTACAAGGTGTCCAACCTCACGGTAGCCGGCATAAACCTCAGCCTGACCCAGGCGGCCGATTTCGACGCCGTGATCCAGCGGCAGGGGTTCGACGCGCTGGTGGCGCTGATGCGCAAGCGCGGCTAGAGCGTCTGCTCGACAATGCGGGTATGATCGGCCGTCCGGCACCACCGGGCGGCCGATCGCTTTTCAGGGAAACGACGATGAGCAAGCTGCATCTGGTGTTCGGCGGACGCGTGAAGGATCCGCGCGGACTGGACTTCGAAGATCTCGAGAAGATCGATTTTGTTGGGGTGTTTCCCGATTTCGCGTCCGCCGAAAAGGCTTGGCGCGGTGCCGCACAGCGTACCGTGGACGATGCCGAGATGAAATATGTCGTGGTGCACCTGCACCGGCTGCTCGAGCCGAACCTGCCCGGCGCGGCCTGACCCGTCAGCTAAGGCCCCGCTGTCGCCAACGTAGCCGGAGCATCAGCGGCGTCAGCGCGACTCCGGCCAGGAATCCGCCGATATGTGCGGCGATCGCAATGCCGGTGCCGCCGCCTGAAAAGGCGATCCCGGTCAGCAATTGGATGCCGATCCAGGCGGCAACCACCCAAATCACAGCCAGCAGTCGCCCGACCTTGGGATTGGCATGGGCGACGGGGGTGGTGCCGTACATCATCACATAGGCGGCCAGCACCCCGGAGACTGCGCCCGATGCGCCGATCATTGGCGCAATATCACCGGGCGACGCGATGAATTGCCCGGCGGCGGCAGCATAGGCGGATATGACGTAGAGCAGCAGGAACTGGCGCGTGCCCAGCACAGCTTCTACCGCGCGGCCGGTGAAACCCAGCATCAGCATGTTCAGGCCGACATGCAGCAATCCCCCATGAAGCATCGTCGCAGTGAGCGGCGTGATCCACAAGGGCGCGGCCCAATCCAGCGCCAGGCCGGAGACACGCGCGGGAATGAACCCCGCTGCCGGCACGACGTGCACGCCGAGCAGCCCAAAGGACTGAGCGATCCAGCTGACGACCGTCGCAGCGATCAGCGCCGCAGTGGCGCGCGGGGGCGCAATTCTCATGGGAAGGAGATGGCCCTGCCCAGCCCTGCGCGCAATGGATGCGCGCAGCGCTGGATCAGATGAAGTCGATCTTGGAGATGACGTAATAACGGTCGCCGGACGGAACCGTGACCTCCACGTCCTCATCGACGCTCTTCCCGATCAGGGCGCGGCCGAGCGGCGAGTTATAGCTGATCTTGCCCGTCTTCGCATCCGCCTCGGTTTGGCCGACGATCTGATAAGTGACGGGCTTTTCGTCCTCGTCGAGCAAAGTCACGGTTGCGCCGAACACGACCTTGTCACCGGACAATGTCTTGGGATCGATAACCAGTGCGCGGCTCAGGCGATCCTCGATATCGCCGATCATGGCCTCGATCTGGCCCTGGCGCTCCTTGGCGGCGTGATACTCCGCATTCTCGGATAGGTCGCCGTGCGCGCGGGCTTCCTCGATCGCCTCGACAATCTGTGGGCGCTCCTGGCGCAACGCGGCCAGCTGCTCGGTCAGCATCCGCTGGCCGATCTCCAGCATCGGCAACTTCTCGACGGTCGCCATCGACCAAGCCCTTTCGTCAAAAAAACTGTCCCAGACGATCTTGTGCGAAGATCGCCCGCATGTCCCTCATCTATGTTTGGGGTCAGACCTGCGAACGACGATAATATGACTGGAGCGCGCGCACTTCAAGGGAGCGCCCACCCACGGCGGCAATCGCCTGCGCCGCGGCTACCGATGCGGCCGCCGTCGTGAAATAGGGAATTCGCCCGGCAACAGCCGATGCGCGGATCGACGCGGAGTCCTTGAGCGACTGCCAGCCCTCGGTCGTATTGAAGATCATCGCGATACCGCCGTCCTTGATCCGATCGACGATATGCGGCCGCCCCTGTGCCACCTTGTTGACCGTCTCGACCGGCAGGCCCTGGCTTTCGAGATAGCGGGCAGTGCCTGCGGTCGCGACGAACCGGAAGCCAAGCGCAATCATGTCGCGCACGGCGGGAAGGATCACAGGCTTGTCGCCGTCGCGCACTGAAACGAAGACCGTGCCCGATGACGGCAATATCGTACCCGCACCGATCTGCGCCTTGGCGAACGCAGTCGCGAAATCACCATCGATTCCCATGACTTCGCCGGTCGACTTCATCTCTGGCGAGAGCACGGGATCGACCCCGGGGAAGCGCGCCCATGGAAACACCGCTTCCTTGACCGCGACATGGTCGATCCGCCGATCGATCGCCGGCAGATCGGCGAGGCGCTCGCCCGCCATCACCCGAGCGGCAATCTTCGCCACAGGCTGGCCGATCGCCTTGGCGACGAACGGCACCGTGCGGCTCGCACGCGGATTGACCTCGATCAGATAGACATCGCCCGCCTGCACCGCGAACTGGATGTTCATCAATCCACGCACCTTCAGCGCATGGGCGAGCAGCACGGTCTGCCGCTCGATTTCCGCCACGATCTCGGCGGTCAGGCTGTGCGGCGGCAGCGAACAGGCGCTGTCGCCGGAATGGACGCCGGCTTCCTCGATATGCTGCATCACGCCAGCAACCACGACGTCAGTGCCGTCGCAAATCGCATCGACATCGACTTCGATCGCATCGCGCAGATATTGATCGATCAGCACCGGGGAATCGCCCGATACCTGCACCGCCGTCTGGATATAGTCGTCAAGCTGGGCCGGGCCGTCCACGATCTCCATCGCGCGGCCGCCCAGCACATAGCTGGGGCGCATCAGCACCGGGTAACCGATCCGATCCGCCACCGCGATCGCCTCGTCGCGGCTGCGCGCGATGCCGTTGGCGGGCTGGCGCAATTTGAGCGAAGAGACCAGATCGGCGAACCGTTCGCGATCCTCGGCCAGATCGATCGCGTCCGGGCTCGTGCCAAGGATCGGAATACCGGCATCCGCCAGTTCCTGCGCCAGTTTCAGGGGGGTTTGCCCGCCGAACTGCACGATCACGCCGTGCAGCGTGCCGTTCTGCTGCTCGACATGCAGGATTTCGAGTACGTCCTCCACCGTCAGCGGCTCGAAATAGAGCCGGTCGGACGTGTCATAATCCGTGCTCACCGTCTCGGGATTGCAGTTGACCATGATGGTCTCGAAGCCGGCGTCGGCCAGCGCGAAGCAGGCATGGCAGCAGCAATAATCGAACTCGATCCCCTGCCCGATCCGGTTCGGCCCACCCCCCAGGATGACAACCTTCTTCCGGTCGCTGGGCAGGCTCTCGCACTCGGGCTCGCCAAAGGCCGGTGCCTCATAGGTGGAATACATGTAGGGCGTCTTCGCCTCGAACTCGGCGGCGCAGGTGTCGATCCGCTTGAACACGGGCCGCACGCCCAGCTTGTGCCGCAGGCTGCGCACCTCTGCTTCGGTAACGCCTCCGGTCATCGCCGCGATCGCATCGTGGATGATGCCCGACCCGCGTGCCTGGGCCCGATCCATGCCCCGCAAGTTGGCGGATTGCAGCGCGAGATGGGCAAGGCGACGATCGCTGAACCCCATCGCCTTCAGGCGGCGCAGCCCGGCCGCGTCGCGCGGCAACCCCTCGCTGGCGACCCGCTGTTCGGCGTGGACGATTTCAGCCAATCGCTCAAGGAACCAAGGGTCGTAGCGCGCGATGCGATGGATGTCGTCGACGCTGAAACCTTCGCGCAGCGCCTGTGCTGCGATCAGCAGCCGATCCGGCGTCGCCCGTGACAGCGCCGCCTCGATCGCATCGCGCGATGCGCCCTCCAGATGGGCGACGCTGTTGAGACCGGAAAGACCGGTCTCGAGCCCGCGCAGCGCCTTTTGCAAACTCTCGTGGATGTTGCGGCCGATCGCCATGACTTCGCCGACGCTCTTCATCGCGGTCGACAGGTTGTTTTCGGCACCCTTGAACTTCTCGAACGCGAAGCGCGGGATCTTGGTCACGACATAGTCGATTGTCGGTTCGAAGCTGGCCGGCGTCGCGCCGGTGATGTCGTTGTCGATCTCGTCCAGCGTGTAGCCGACCGCCAGTTTGGCCGCCACCTTGGCGATGGGGAAGCCGGTCGCCTTGGAAGCCAGCGCCGACGAGCGCGAGACACGAGGATTCATTTCGATCACGACCAGCCGACCGTCCTTCGGATTGACCGCGAACTGGACGTTGGAACCGCCTGTTTCGACACCGATTTCGCGCAGCACCGCAATGCTGGCGTTGCGCATGATCTGATATTCCTTGTCGGTGAGCGTCAATGCCGGGGCGACCGTGATCGAATCCCCGGTATGGACGCCCATCGGATCGACATTCTCGATCGAGCACACGATGATGCAGTTGTCATGGCGGTCGCGTACGACCTCCATCTCATATTCCTTCCAACCGAGGACCGATTCCTCGACCAGCACCTCGGTCGTCGGCGACAGGTCCAGGCCCGACGTAACGATCGCAACGAATTCCTCGCGGTTATAGGCGATGCCGCCGCCCTGCCCGCCCATGGTGAAACTTGGTCGGATGATCGACGGCAGCCCGACATGATCGAGCGCTGCCAGCGCCTCGCTCACGCTGTGAGCGATCGCCGAACGCGGGCTTTCCAGGCCGATCCGGTCCATCGCCTCGCGAAATTTCTGGCGATCCTCCGCCTTGTCGATCGCGGTGGCGTCGGCGCCGATCATCTGGACGCCATATTTCGCCAGCGTGCCATCGTTGAACAGCGCCAGCGCGGTGTTGAGCGCGGTTTGCCCCCCCATCGTGGGCAGCACCGCATCGGGCCGCTCCTTATCGATGATCTTCGCCACGATCTCGGGCGTGATCGGCTCGACATAGGTGGCGTCGGCCAGATCGGGATCGGTCATGATCGTGGCCGGATTCGAATTGACGAGGATGATCCGATAGCCTTCCTCGCGCAGGGCCTTGCAGGCTTGGGTGCCGGAATAGTCGAATTCGCAGGCTTGGCCGATCACGATCGGCCCCGCGCCAATGATCAGGATCGAGGAGATGTCGGTGCGCTTGGGCATCAGTGCGTGGATCCGGTTTCAGCGGTGCAACCCCAGCCATCATATTCGACGCCGTATTCAGCTTCGATCTCGAGACAGGTGGTGGTCAGCGCCTTGATGGAGGCGGCATCGGCGGCCTGTTCGCGCTCGAGGAACAGGGTGAGCGTGCCATCATCGTCGGTTTCGCGATCGACGACCTCGAACCCGAGCGCTTCGGCCGCATCCTCCAGCCGGTCCAGCGCCTCGACGGAGCCGCGGAAGCTGACGTCGACGGGACGAACCAGTTCGGCGCGGTCGCCATTCTCGGCCAGGCTTTTCAGCACTTCCTGGTCCGCCGCCCATTCCTCTTCCATCCGTGCCGGATCGATCTTGGCACTCATGCGCGTTCCTTCAGCTGAGCCACGAACTGATCGAACAGATAGTGGCTATCCTGCGGGCCGGGGCTGGCTTCGGGATGATACTGGACCGAAAAGGCCTTGCCGCTGGCAAGCTTCAACCCGGCGAGCGATCCATCGAACAGCGAGACATGGGTGGCCTCGGCGTCGGCGGGCAGGCTGTCGGCATCGACCGCGAAGCCATGGTTCATGCTGGTGATCTCGACGCGTCCGTCGGCAGTGCGCTTGACGGGATGGTTGGCGCCCCGGTGGCCCTGATGCATCTTGAACGTCTTCGCACCGATCGCCAGGCCAAGCAGCTGGTGGCCCAGACAGATCCCGAAGATCGGCTTGCCCGCTGTCAGCAGGTCGCGGATCACCGGCACCGCATAGGCGCCGGTCGCGGCCGGATCACCCGGGCCGTTGGAGAGGAAGACGCCGTCGGGCTGGTGCGCCATGACATCATCGAAGGTCGCGGTGGCGGGCACCACCGTCACGCGCGCCCCGGCCGCCACCAGGTTGCGCAGGATGTTGCGCTTCAGGCCATAGTCGATCGCGACCACATGTGGTCCATCCGGATTGGCGGCGTGGGCGGCATAGCCTTCGCCCAGGGTCCACAGCCCGTCATCCCATTTGTAGCTCTGGGTGGCGGAGACCTGCTTGGCGAGATCCATGCCCTCCAGCCCCGGCCAGCTGCGCGCCTGATCGAGCAGCGCGGGCACGTCGAAACGGCCGTCGGGCGCATGCGCGATCACGCCGTTGGGCGCGCCCTTCACACGGATCGCACGGGTCAGTGCGCGCGTGTCGATACCCGAGAGCCCGATCCGGCCATTATTGCGCAGCCAGCCATCGAAGCGCTGGGCGGAGCGGAAGTTGGAAGGATTGGTGACGTCTTCGCGCACAATGCAGCCCAGCGCATGGGGGTTCAGCGCCTCCACATCCTCGGGATTGGCACCGACATTGCCGATGTGCGGGAACGTGAAGTTGACGATCTGGCCCGCATAGGACGGGTCGGTCATCACTTCCTGATAACCGGTCATCGCGGTGTTGAAGCAGACCTCGCCGACCGCGGCTCCTTCCGCGCCGAAGCCCCGGCCCCACAGGATCGCGCCATCGGCGAGCACCAACGCCCCGGTCGCTCCTTCGGGTGGACGCGCGGGTTCGGTCTCGGCCAAGGCTGGCGCTCCTGTTGTCGGCGGGCGGGTAAACGGCGGGGTGACTAGGAGGGTGCGGCGGCAGGGTCAACGTCTATCAAATCGCAGCGCGACCCGCTATCGTTCCGCCTTTACCGCCAGAGGCATTCCATGATCCGAGACGAAATCAAGGCGGCGCAGATCGCCGCCATGAAGGCACGCGACACCGCGACCGTGGCCGCGACGCGGCTGATCCAGTCCGCCATCAAGAATCGCGACATCGAGCTGCGCACTGCCACTACCCAGCCCGACGACGACCTGCTGGTAACGGAAGTGCTGCAGAAGATGATCAAGCAGCGCCGCGAATCGATCGAGATGTTCCGCAAGGGCGGCCGCGAAGAGCTGGCCGCAGCCGAGGAGGCCGAAGTCGCCGTGATCGAGCGCTTCCTGCCGACGCAGATGAGCGAGGACGAGGCGAAGGCTGCGATCGACGCAATCGCTACCGAACTGAGCGCGACATCGATCAAGGACATGGGCCGCGTGATGGCCGCGGTGAAGGAACGGCACGCCGGCACGATGGATATGGCGAAGGCCAGCGGCCTGGTAAAAGCGCGGCTGGGCTGAGCGTCGCCTACGCCGCCATCTTCTCCGTTCGTCCCGAGCGAAGTCGAGGGACGCCAGACCGAGGATCGTTGATGGCGTTCTCCGCTTACATTCTCCGCTGTGCCGATGGCCGCTACTATACCGGCCACACGGATGACGTGGATCGGCGCTTCGGCCAACATCAGGCTGGCGGCTATTGCGACTTCACCTCACGGCGACGCCCGGTCGAACCCGTCTGGCGTGAGGTGTTCCAGACCCGTGAGCAAGCGCTGGCCGCAGAAGCGCGCGTGAAGGGATGGTCGCGCGCCAAGAAGGAAGCTTTGATCCGCGGAGATTGGGCGGCCGTTTCCTTCTTTGCCCGGCCGCCGCATGAACGTCCCTCGACTTCGCTCGGGACGAACGGAGAGGGTGGTGACAGCCAACCTGGATCGTCCACCCCCGCCCCCTCCCGCACGCAGGAGGGCCGACGAAGCGCATGACCCTCTCCCCGCAATTCCTGGACGAGCTGCGGATGCGGACGTCGCTGTCTGCGCTTGTCGGCAAGTCGGTGAAGCTGCAGAAGGCCGGGCGCGAGATGAAGGGGTGCTGCCCCTTTCATGACGAGAAGACGCCGAGCTTCTACGTCAATGACGACAAGGCCTTCTACCATTGCTTCGGCTGCGGCGCGCACGGCGATGCGATCCGGTTCCTGACCGAGGCGCGCGGCCTGCCCTTCATTGATGCGGTGAAGGAACTGGCGGCAGCGGCGGGGCTCGAGATGCCGGCAGCCGATCCGCGCGCGGCACAGACGGCCGAACAGCTGTCCGGGCTTCATGACGTGATGGCGGCAGCCGAGCGCTGGTTTGGCGAGCAACTGACCGGCGTCGATGGCGGCGCGGCGCGCGCCTATCTCGATCGTCGCGGGATCGGCGAGAGCGAACGGCGCGCGTTCGGGCTTGGCTTCGCACCCGATTCGCGCGGGCGGCTGAAGGCGGCGCTGGCGAAGGCTGGCAATGATCGGCTGGTCGAAGCCGGCCTGCTGATCGCGGTCGACGACAAGGTGCCCTATGATCGGTTTCGCGGCCGGCTGATGATCCCCATTCGCGATCCGCGCGGCCGCACCATCGGGTTCGGCGGGCGGATCATCGGCGATGGCGAACCAAAATATCTGAACTCACCCGAAACCCCGCTCTTCGACAAGGGGCGGACGCTCTACAATCTCGATCGCGCCGCCGCGGCTGCACGCAAGGCCGGCCGACTGATCGTGGTCGAAGGCTATCTCGACGTGATCGCGCTGGCGCGCGCCGGCATCGACGAGGCCGTCGCACCGCTCGGCACCGCGCTGACCGAGGCGCAGCTTGAGCGGCTGTGGCGAATCGTCGACGTGCCGATCCTCTGCCTGGATGGCGACACTGCCGGGCAGAAGGCCGCGATCCGCGCCGCTCAACGAGCGCTGCCGCTGCTGGCCCCGGCTCGCTCACTGGCATTCGCCACGCTGCCGACGGGTCAGGATCCCGATGATTTGGTGCGCGGTGGTGGCCGATCCGCGGTAGAGGCCCTGCTGGCATCGCCCGAGCCGCTGGCGGACCGGTTGTGGAATCACGAGCAGTCGGCACTCCCGCTCTCCACCCCGGAGGCGCGCGCCGGCCTGCGCAGGCGCCTGGGCGAGGCGATCGACGCGATTGCCGACCGCGATGTGCGCGATCAGTACAGGCTGGAATATCGCAGCCGCTTCGATGCACTATTCGGCACCGTTGCCCCTGCCCCGCCCCGCCGGCGCGAGTGGACCGAGCGGCGCGGGCCTGGCGGCTGGCGAGGCGCACCACCGCCCCGTCCGCTCAGCGATGCCGCCCGCGCCATCCGGGGCGCCGGCACCGCGCCTGCGCTGGCACGCGCGGTGCTGGCCGGGCTGATCCGCTTTCCCGATCTGATCGCCGCCGAAGCCGAGGCCATCGACCGGCTGGTGATCCCCGATCGGGCGCTGGCGCGTGCCCGCGACCTGATTGTCGATCGGGGGCTGGCAGACGCGCTACCCGATCTTGAAAGCGCCGATTCGCGAGCCATATGGGAGGCTGCCGGCCTTGCCGGTGCGGGGGAAGGGCCGCGCCGGACGAACGGTCTTGCCTTTTCCTTCCTTCGCAGCAATGCCGACCCGGAACGTCAGCGGCGAGACCTCGTGGCGGTGATCGACACGCTTGCCGCCCGGCCAGAGCTTGAGGCGGCACTGGCTGGCGCGACGGAGCGGCTGATGGCGGAACCGGACGACGCCGGCTTCGCTGAACAATCCCGCCTTCGGGCGGCGCTGGCCGAAGCGGATCGGGCACTGGCCGCGCTGGTGGGCGACGGCGCGGACATTTGAGGACCAAGGGTAGCAGATGGCGAAGACGAACGGCAGCGACGCAGGCGACAAGAGCGAAGGCAGCGATGCACCGCTGATCGACCTGAACGAAGCCTCGCTGAAGAAGCTGATCGCCCGCGCCAAGAAGCGCGGCTACATCACGTATGATCAGCTCAACGAAGCGCTGCCGCAGGACGTGATGTCGTCCGACCAGATCGAGGACATCCAGACCGCGCTGTCCGAGATGGGTATCAACATCGTCGAGAATGACGAGGCCGGCGAGGAAGGCGAAGCACAGGACGACGACTCGCCCGAGGAGGTCGTCGGCGTCGACGAGGGCGAGCCCTCGCCCGTCATGCAGGCGACCGCGAAGAAGGAGACGGTCGATCGCACCGATGATCCCGTCCGCATGTACCTGCGCGAGATGGGCGCGGTTGAGCTGCTCAGCCGTGAGGGCGAGATCGCGATCGCCAAGCGGATCGAAGCTGGCCGCGACACGATGATCCTGGGCCTCTGCGAAAGCCCGATCACCTTCAACGCGATCATCGAATGGTCGACCGCGCTGAACGAAGGCACAATGCAGCTTCGCGAAATCCTCGATCTCGACGCCATGCTTTCCAAGGGGCCGACCGCCGAGCAGGTCGAGGGCGCCGAAGACGATGACAGCGCCGAGATCTCGGAGAAGAGCGCCGGTCCGTCCTTCAAGGAAGAGGAAGAGCCGGAGGAAGTGTCCGCCGTCGACGAGGACGAGGAGTCCCTGACCGAGCGGCGCGCGCCGCGCCCGAGCGACGACGAGGAAGAGGATAATACCCTCAGCCTCGCGCAGATGGAGGAGACGCTCAAGCCGCAGGCGCTGGAAAAGTTCGCCACCATCACGAGCCTCTACAAGAAGTTCGCCAAGGTGCAGGCGGCGCGGCTGACCGCGCTTGGCCAGGCGGACGATTTCGCGGCCGGCGACGAGCGTAAATATCAGCGGCTGCGCGAGGAACTGACCGCCGAAGTCGAGAGCGTGCAGTTCCACGGCCAGAAGATCGAGTATCTGGTCGACCAGCTCTACAGCTTCAACCGGCGCCTGACCGCGCTGGGCGGACAGATGCTGCGTCTGGCCGAGCGCCACAAGGTGCCGCGCAAGGCTTTCCTCGATCTCTACGTCGATCATGAGCTTGAGGAAGGCTGGCTCGAACGCGTCGGCAAGATCGACAAGAAGTGGACCGCGTTCGCGAACGCGGAGGCCGATGCAGTCGATCGCATCCGCACGGAGATCGGCGAGATCAGCCAGGCGACCGGCATGGCGCTGGGCGAGTTCCGTCGCATCGTCAATATGGTGCAGAAGGGCGAGCGCGAGGCCCGCATCGCCAAGAAGGAGATGGTCGAGGCGAACCTGCGTCTCGTGATCTCGATCGCGAAGAAGTACACGAACCGCGGCCTGCAGTTCCTGGACCTGATCCAGGAAGGCAATATCGGCCTGATGAAGGCGGTCGATAAGTTCGAGTATCGCCGCGGCTACAAGTTCAGCACCTATGCCACCTGGTGGATCCGGCAGGCGATCACGCGTTCGATCGCGGATCAGGCGCGCACCATCCGCATCCCGGTGCACATGATCGAGACGATCAACAAGCTGGTCCGCACCAGCCGCCAGATCCTGCACGAGATCGGCCGCGAGCCGACCCCGGAGGAACTGGCCGAGCGGCTGTCGATGCCGCTCGAGAAGGTTCGCAAGGTGATGAAGATCGCCAAGGAGCCGATCAGCCTCGAGACGCCGATCGGCGACGAGGAGGATTCGCACCTCGGCGACTTTATCGAGGACAAGAATGCGGTGATCCCGGTCGACGCCGCGATCCAGGCGAACCTGAAGGAGACGGTCACGCGCGTGCTCGCCTCGCTCACCCCGCGTGAAGAGCGTGTGCTGCGGATGCGGTTCGGCATCGGCATGAATACCGATCATACGCTTGAGGAAGTCGGCCAGCAGTTTAGCGTGACGCGCGAGCGCATCCGCCAGATCGAGGCGAAAGCGCTGCGCAAGCTGAAGCACCCCAGCCGCAGCCGCAAGATGCGGAGCTTCCTGGACCAATAGGGGACGACCGATGATGACACGGCATGGGCTGGTTCGAGGCTGCGCGCTTCTCCTGGCCCTGCCGTTGAGCATCGCCGCATCGGCCCAGCCGACCAGAGCGCCGTGCACTCCGGGCGCAGTGGCGGCGATCGCGCAGGACGTCATAGCGAAAGCGACGGCCGGCAAGTCCGAACCGGGCGTCACCCTGGCCATATCGGTACCCTTGCGCTGGCGCACACCGGTTGCGGTGGCGAGCGGCTTTTCCGATTATGAGCGACGGACGCCGATGCGGCCCGATGCGCGCATGCTTGCCGGTAGCGTCGGCAAGACATTCTTCGGCGCGGCCGCCTTCAAGCTCGCCCAAGATGGCAGGCTCGATCTCGATCGCCCGATCGGCCGCATCCTGACGGGCATCGATATCCCCGGTGGCGATGTGGTGACGACGCGCATGCTGCTGTCTCACACGAGCGGCTACGGCGAATATGATGGCCCCTTCATGGATGGGCTGATCGCCGATCCGCTGCGTACCCGCATCCTTGACGACTGGGTCGGTCCGCTGCGTCGTAACGCGCCGGGGAAGCCTGGCGTTTTCCGCTACAGCGACATCAATTATGTGCTGGTGGCCGAGATCATTTCCAAAACTGCGGGCGAGCCCTGGCAGGCCTATATCGAGCGCTCCCTGCTGCGTCCGTTCGGTCTGCGCGACACCGTCGCTGCGCTGACGCCGGCGCCAGCGCGCCTGACTGCTGGTTATGCGGGGGCGCGCAGCCTGTTCGGCCGCGATGCCATGATGGGGGGCGGACGCCTGATCTATAATCCGCAGTTCGAAAGCGGCGGCGGCGGCTTTGTCTCCACCGCGCCCGATCTCGCTCGCTGGATCGTCCGCCTGGGCACCGGCAATGTCCACGGCGAGCGCGACTGGCGTCTGGCAACGACCCCCGTGAAGCCCGCGGATGACAAGGGCGACACATATGGAATGGGCATCCATATCCAGCGCACGCCGGCCGGCACCGCCTATGGACATAGCGGCTACATCCCCGGCTACATAAGCTGGGTGCGCTATTATGAGCGGCCGGCAATCGGCATCGCGATGCAGACGAATACCAGCGACGATGCCCGGCTGCCCTGGGACGGCTATGACCTGATGGATGAAATCGTCGGCAAGATGGAAAAAGTCTGCCCGTCGGCCTGACCGGCTTACGTTTGCCGGGCGGCAACAGATTGCCGGAAGCCTAATGCCGCCTTCACCGCACTTTTACGTGCTTCGGTATAGAAGCGCGTTCACACCGGTCGTGCGCCAGCGCGCGGCCAATGCGGAGAGTGCAATGCGTATCAGCCCTGTCGACCTTGCCGGATCGGACATTGCCGACCGTCTCGCCACGTCGGCTTCGACCGATGGCAGCGCGGCGCATCCGGCGCCCGCGGCGCTCCTGACCCGGAAGTCGACGACGCGCGACCTCGCGGACGCCACCCATTTTCTCTGCATGCTTCACGGCCGCCATCCTGGATTGGCCGAACTGGCGCTGGAGCGGGCCGCGCTCTCGCCGGCGGGGGACTGGCTGAAGCGCACGAGCGCCGGTTTCGCGGCCGAGCGGCTGTACATCACGAAGCTCGTGGTCGCGGTCGGGCCGTTGCCCAGCACGCTGCGCCAGACCGAATGCGAGGCGGCGGTCATCGGCCAGCATCACGCGCTGAGCATGCTCGCCCGATCTGACCGGATGGGCACCGCGCTGGGAGCGGCCTTCGCGCTGGCGCTGGATTGGGTGGCGGTGCGGGCGGTGCTGGATGCGGCTGCCCGGCGCTGCGGCGTCGCGGTCGAACCAACCCTGATACCGGACGCCATCGCGACCCACGCCGCGATCACCGCGGCGGCGGGCGATCCGGCGGTGGCGCGCGCGATCGGCTTCGGCGCGAGCCAGTTGTTCGTGCAGCATCGCGGGTTGTGGGATCTGCTGGAAAGCCGGCAGGCCGCACGCATCGACCAGTGATCCGCGGCTTGCACGCAGCGGATGCTTGTGCCTAACGCTCGGTTGCAACCGGCAACCGAGGGCAAGGCATGCGTTTCCAGGGCACCAGCGATTATGTCGCCACCGATGATCTGAAGGTGGCCGTCAATGCTGCGGTCACACTGCGGCGGCCCTTGCTGGTGAAGGGTGAGCCCGGCACCGGCAAGACGGTGCTGGCCGAGCAGATCGCGAAGGCAGCCAACGCGCCACTGATCGCCTGGCACGTCAAATCCACTACCAAGGCGCAGCAGGGCCTTTACGAATATGATGCGGTGGCGCGGCTTCGCGATGGCCAGCTCGGCGATCCGCGCGTGCATGATATCGCCAACTATATCCGTCGCGGCAAGCTGTGGGAGGCGTTCACATCCCCCACCCTGCCCGTGCTGCTGATCGACGAGATCGACAAGGCGGACATCGAGTTTCCGAACGATCTGCTCCAGGAGCTCGATCGCATGGCGTTCGACGTCTATGAGACCAAGGAGACGATCGCGGCCCGCGAACGGCCGATCGTCGTGATCACGTCGAACAACGAGAAGGATCTGCCCGACGCTTTCCTGCGCCGCTGCTTCTTCCACTATATCAAATTCCCCGATCGCGAGACGATGCAGGCGATCATCGACGTCCATTTCCCCGGTATCCAGAAATCGCTTGTGAGCCGCGCAATGGACATCTTCTACGAGGTCCGCGAGGTGCCGGGCCTGAAGAAGAAGCCTTCGACCAGCGAACTGATCGATTGGCTGAAGCTGTTGCTGGCGGAGGATATGCCGCTCGAAGTGCTGCAGTCCAAGGAAGCTCGCAAGGCAATCCCGCCACTGCACGGTGCGCTGTTGAAGAACGAGCAGGATGTGATGCTGTTCGAGCGGCTGGCCTTCATGGCACGACGCCAGGGCAGCTGAAACACGCTGGGATCGCGACCCGTGCTGCGATAAGCTCTCGCGGCCGAACGATGGGGAGTGGTCGCCATGAAGCACACCTTGCTGATGCTTGCCCTTCTGGCAGCCGCGCCGCTGCCCGCACAGAAGCCTTCGGCCGCGATCAGCGCCGCACTGGCGGATCCCGCGCGGCCGGCGGCGGACAAGGCGCGCGACGCCGCCCGCAAGCCGGCTGAAACACTGGCCTTTGCCGGCATCAAGCCGGGCGACACGGTCGCCGATTTTATCATGGGTGGCGGCTATTATACCCGCCTCCTGTCTGCGACCGTGGGTCCGACGGGCAAGGTTTTCGCCTTCCAGCCGGACGAGTTCATCCGCTTCATGGCCAAATATGGCGAGGATCAGAAGGGGGTCGCAGCGGCTTATGCCAATGTGGTGCCGATCACCACCAACCTGCACGACGTGGAGTTCCCGGCGCCGGTCGATGCGATCATCACGGTCCAGAATTATCACGACCTGCACCTGAAGCCCTTCCCTGCCGACACCGCCGATGTGGTCAATGCTGCGCTGTTCCGGGTGCTGAAGCCCGGCGGGACTTTGCTGGTGATCGATCATGCCGCGGCTGCCGGCTCAGGCCTGCGCGATGCCGATACGCTGCACCGGATCGATTCCGCCGCTGCCCGCGCCGAGATCGAGAAGGCCGGGTTCAAGTTCGAAGCCGAGACTTCGCTTCTGCGTGATCCCGCCGATCCGCACACCGCCAATGTCTTCGATCCCGCGATCCGCGGGCGGACCGATCAATTCGCCTACCGGTTCCGCAAGCCGCGATAATCCTTGCAGGCTCGGATCATCCGGGCTGTGATGCGCGCCTGGGCAGACAAGGGGCGCATTGATGGACGAGCTATTCTTCGAGCGGCGCGCAGTGCTGCGCGGCGCGGCCGCCGGCGCGGCGATCTTCACCCCGGGCGCCACCCTGGCAGCCAGCGGCGATCTGGCTTCGATCCGCAAGGCGATCACGGCCGGGCATGACGCTACCGTCCAGCGTCTGCAGGAATGGATTCGCATGCCATCCATTGCGGCCGAGAACCGCGACATGGACAAGGGCTGCGATCATATGATGCGGCTGGCGCGCGACGCCGGCTTCCAGACGGTTGAGAAGATCCCGACCAAGGGCCACCCCGGCGTGTTCGCGGTGCTCGATGCCGGCGCGAAGAAAACGATGGGCATCTACTTCATGTATGACGTGAAGCAGTATGACCCGGCGGAATGGTCCGTGCCGCCGATCGAGGCGCGGCTCGTTGACAAGCCCGGCTTCGGCAAGGTCGTGATGGGCCGTGGTGCAGTCAACCAGAAGGGACCGGAGGCGACCTTCCTGGCGGCGGTGCACGCGTTCAAGGCAAGCGGCCGGAAGCTGCCCGTCAACCTGGTGCTGGTGGCGGAGGGCGAGGAGGAGATCGGATCGCCCAACTTCAACGATATCGTGCGCACGCCGCGCGTGCTGGCGGCGCTTAAAAAATGTGTCGGCGTCATCATCCCCTCCGGCTGGCAGAGCCCGACGACGGGGGGCGTGGCGGTCAACCTCGGCGCCAAGGGCATGATCGAGTTCGAGCTGGTGGCATCGGGCAAGGCATGGGGCCGCGGACCGGAAAAGGATATTCATTCCAGCCAGAAGGCCAATGTTGACAGCCCAGCCTGGCGGCTGATCGCGGCACTTTCGACACTCGTCACGCCGGACGGCAACATGCCGGCGGTCAATGGCTATATGGACAATGTGCGCCCGCTGACCGCGCGCGAGAAGGCGCTGCTGGCCGAAGCGGCGCGCAATCTGAGCGAAGCCGATGCGAAGCGGCAGCTGGGTGTGCAGCGCTGGATCGACGACATGAGCTGGCCGCAATCGCTGGAGCGGCTGGCATCCGTGCCGACCATCAACATCGAAGGCCTGGTGTCCGGCTATACGGGCCCCGGCGGCAAGACGATCCTGCCCGGCCGCGCGGTCGCCAAGATCGATTGCCGGCTGGTGCCGAACCAGACACGCGAGGAGGCCGTCGCCAAGATCCGCGCCCATCTCGATGCCAAAGGCTTCAAGGACGTGGAGATGAACGTGTCGGGCGGATACGACCCGACCGAAACCGCAGAGGACAGCAGCCTGGTGAAGGCGGAGCTGGCCACCTATGCCCGCCACAAGGTGCCGACATCAGTCTATCCGCGGCTGGCGGGGTCATGGCCGGGCGTGGTCTTCACCGGGCAGCCGGTCGGCCTGCCGGCCGGCCAGTTCGGGCTGGGCCACGGATCCGGCGCGCATGCCCCGGACGAATATTTCGTGATCGACAGCAGCAACCCGAAGGTCGCGGGAATCGACGATGCGGCGATGGGCTTCGTCGACTTCCTCTACGAGATCGCGGCGATCGGCTGAGGATAGCGACGATGAAATATGCCCTGCTGTCGCTCGTTTCTTTGACCGCTTTGCCCGCCCCGGCGCTCGCGGATTGGACGCAGCCGGCAGCGGGGATCACCTTGCCAGACGAGATCGCCGGGCTGAAGCGTGGCGAAACACGCGACCTTTCCAGCGGCAAGTCGGTCGATACGATCCTGCAATATGGTACCGCCGAGGAACCGGTGACGCTGTATGTCTATCGCTCCACCCACCCCAATCCTGTGCTGTGGATGGAGCGGACTGCCGCTGCGATGCAGGTCAATGTCGGCGCATCCGGCAGCGATGCCGCAGCGGTGCCGTTCACGCTCGGCGGCGCTGCCGCGCCCACCGGGCTGCGCCGCGCGATCAATCTGCCTGAAGGCGCGCGTTTCCGATCGACCGGGGTGGCGATCGCGCAGATTGGCGAATGGATGCTGAAGCTGCGTGTCACGTCCGCCTTACTCGATGCAGCATCGGTGTCGGCGAAGATGGACCGGATCCTCCAGGTCGTCCGCTTCGATCGGACCGTGCCCGCGCCGCATCCAATGGTGATGCCGGCTGCGTGCGGCGATGCGCCGATCGTGGCTGGCCGGCCAGAGGCGTCACCTGATGCGCAGCAGGTGGCGGGAGCGACACGCGGCGGTCGCACGGTGCTCTCCGCGGTGCGCGGCGGCGCCGGCAGCCTTGCCGCCCGCCCCGATCTCTGGTGCCGCGATACCGGATCGGGCCTGCCCGCGGACGTTATCTCGCTTTATCGATCGAAATCCGGTGACAACTATGTCGCGCTGCTCGGCGATGCCGGTGTCAGTCTCAACATCGCGCCCTCGCCCACGGCACGCGCCGGGAGCCGGACCATGGCTGCCTATGCGGGGTCGACCGTCGGGCTTTCGCTGGTCGCGCTGTACGACGGCCTGCCCGAACCCACGCTCGCGGTGCAGGCCGCCCTGCCCGTACTGACCGGCCAGCAGGCTGGGCTCGCGACGATCGACGACTGACCGGCTGGCGCGACTGCGCCGGTCGATCTAGGAAGACGCCATGTTCCTGGGCTTTCTCGATGCGCTGCGCGCCGCCGGCATTTCCGCCAGCCTGAAGGAGCAGCTCGTGCTGCTCGATGCGCTCGACCGAGAGGTGATCCAGCGCACGCCGGAGGAATTCTATTATCTGGCCCGCGCGACCTTTGTGAAGGACGAAGGCCTGCTCGATCGGTTCGATCAGGTGTTCGCCAAGGTGTTCAAAGGGCTGGAAACGGGTTTTGCGACCGATCAGGCGGAAGTGCCCGAGGAATGGCTGAAGGCGGTCGCCGAGAAATATCTCAGCGCCGAGGAAATGGAGAAGATCAAGTCGCTGGGCGACTGGGACGAGATCATGGCCACGCTGAAGCAGCGGCTGGAGGAGCAGCAGGGCCGACACCAGGGCGGGAACAAATGGATCGGCACCGGTGGCACCAGCCCGTTCGGGAATTCGGGCTACAATCCGGAAGGCGTGCGGATCGGGGGCGAAAGCCGGCATAAGCGTGCGATCAAGGTGTGGGACAAGCGCGAGTTCCAGAACCTGGATTCGACCCGCGAGATCGGCACTCGCAACATCAAGGTGGCGCTGCGCCGGCTGCGCCGGTTCGCGCGGGCCGGTGCGGCAGACGAGCTCGACATCGACGGCACGATCGACGGCACCGCGCGGCAGGGCTGGCTGGACATCCGCATGCGGCCGGAACGGCACAATGCGGTCAAGCTGCTGCTGTTCCTAGACATCGGCGGATCGATGGATCCCCACATCAAGTTCGTCGAGGAGCTGTTCTCGGCTGCGACCACCGAGTTCAAGCATCTCGAATTCTTCTATTTCCACAACTGCCCCTATGAAGGGCTGTGGAAGGACAATCGCCGCCGCTTCGCCGAGCGGACGCCGACCTGGGACGTGCTCCACAAGTTCGGCCACGATTACAAACTGGTCTTCGTCGGCGATGCGGCGATGAGCCCGTACGAGATCAGCCATCCCGGCGGCTCGGTCGAGCATTTCAACGAGGAAGCCGGCGCGGTGTGGATGCAACGGCTGACCGGCGTCTATCCGGCGGCTGCCTGGCTGAACCCGGTACCCGAGCAACACTGGCAATATTCACAGAGCACACAGCTGATGCGGCAGCTGATGAACGACCGCATGTATCCCCTCACCCTCGACGGGCTCGACGATGCGATGCGCGCGTTGAGCCGGAAAGTGTAGGAAGGACGGTCGCCGTCGACCGACCCGGCTTAGTTGCTCGCCACCGGCGCGCAGTCGAGTCCCGCCGCAGCCGCGGTCGCGCACATCGCCAGCGCGGTCGAACGGTCCTTGGCTGGTCCGATGCGGACCCGCACGAGCGACTTGCCGGGAACATCCTCGTAACGCGGCGTATAGCTCGCGAAGCCTGGCGCTCGGGTGCGGATCCGATCCCAAGCGGTGCGCGCCGCCGCCTGTCCCGAAAAGGCGCCGAGCTGCACCAGCCAGCCGCCCGCATCGGACGTGCGCGCCGCTGTTTCGATACGAGGTTGGGCCGGAGCAGGCGGTTGTGCACGGGTGCCGGCCCGCCACGCGGCGAGCGCCACGCGATAATCCCGCCAGCGGCGATAATGATCCTGAAACGGGGCATCCAACCGATTGATCGCGCTGCCGGCAAAGGCAGGTAGTGCCCCGGGCGCCGTCGCACGCGCTTCTTCCGCGACTGCGGAAGCGACCGGGCAGAAGCCGCGCGTGCCGCCAGGCTGGGCGAAATAGTTGTAGAGCCGTGTCATATGCAGATCCAGCGCGCGGGGATCGGAAAACCGCCGCTGTTCGGCGGCATAGGCCTTGGCGAGGATGCTACGCCGGTCCTTGAGCAACGCGTTGTAACCGGCCACCAGTCCGGGTGCTGTCGCCGCGTCGCAATTCAATGCTGCGACATTCAGCGCGGACCGCAGGTGCCACAGTGCCTCTGTCGTATCCAGACCAGAATTGATGGTGCGAAACCCGCCGGCGCCATCCTCGGGCGGCAGCGACGGGCCGTCATCGCGCACTTCCGGCAGCGGCGCGGTGACCTGCGCCGGCGGCGGGGCCGTTTCGGCGGGAGGCGGTTTGCGCCCGCAACCGATCAGCAGCAATGTCGTGCCCAGTAGGGCAATCATCATACGGATCATGCTCACCACCGATAATTGAAGCTGATGCTGACCCGATCGCCCTTCCCGGTCCCGGCTACCACCTCGTGCCGCAGCCAGCTTTCCCAAAGGAGGATCATGCCGGGCTCTGGATCGACATAGATGAATGGGCGGCTGTCTTCCGATGCGTCCTCGCGGCGTGGCGGAGTGGCCATCATCATCGGCAGCCTCGGATCCTCCAGCTTGAGTGCTCCTGCGCCGGGCGGAACCGCCAGATAGAGCGTGCCCGACACCACCGAATGCGGATGGATGTGGCCGCTATGGCCGCCGCCCGGCTTCAGGATGTTGATCCACAGCCCATCGATCCGGGGCCGCCTGCCCCCCCGCTGATAGCCGCAGGCGTCGGCGAAACGGCCGACATGCGCCGGCAGCCGCCGCGCCAGTTCGGCAAAGGCGGGATCGCGCCGAGGCAGATCATCCAGCGAGGCATAGGAGGTATAGCCACGATAGCCGTGCGCCTTCGACCAGGCGCGCCCGGCACGATCCTCCTCGGCAATCGCATAGGCGGCCGCTTCCAGCTCGGCCACGAAGTCGGTGTCCCCCAGGCTTTCCTGATAGAGACGCGTGACGAAGAGCGGGCGGATCGGCATGGCGCTCTCAAGCATCATGCGCTTTCACAGGCAAGGCTCACGGCCGATGGATCATCCCACCGGTCATCGGCTTGGGCACCCCGGTGGTGCCTGGAAAGCTGATCGGGCGGCCATCCAGCGCGCGCACGGCCATATATGCGAAACCCTCCGCCTCGGTCGCGTCTCCGTTCCAGCCCAGCGCCTCGATGGGATCGAGCGGCAACCCGCACGCCGCGGCCAGCATCGCCATCAGCGTGCCGTTGTGGCGGCCGCCCCCCGCCACGATCAGCCGTTCGGGCCGCGATGGCAGCAGCCGCAGCGAATGGGCGACGGTAGCCGCGGTAAAGGCAGTCAAGGTGGTGGCGCCATCGGCTACCGAAAGGCCGCGCGCGGGGGCAATGGTGAAATCCGCGCGGTCGAGCGACTTGGGCGCCGGCGCATCGAAATAGGGATGGTCGAGCATCGCGGTCAGCACCGTCTCGTCGATCCGCCCGGTCGCGGCCAGCGCGCCATCGGCATCATAGGCCTGTCCGGTCTCCGCCAGCATCCAATCATCGACCAGCGCGTTGGCCGGCCCAGTGTCGAATGCGACCAGCGCATCGCCCTCGCCGATCCAGCTGATGTTGGCGACGCCGCCCAGGTTCAGCACGCCGACGGGGCGCGGCAGGTCGGCTGCCAACGCACGATGATAGACCGGCAGCAGCGGCGCCCCCTGCCCGCCCGCCGCGACATCGGCAGAGCGCAGATCGTTTACGACAGTGATGCCGAGCCCGGCGGCAAGCGCCGCGCCGTCCCCGATCTGCCAGGTCCAGCCGCGATCGGGGCGATGCGCAATCGTCTGGCCATGGAAGCCCACCACCGCGATCCGATCCGCTGCGATGCCGGATTGCGATAGAAGCTGCCGCACCGCCATCACATGGCGGCGGGTCAGCATCTCCTCTGCCGCCTGGATATCCGGATTGGCGCGCGGCCGCTCGAACATCAGCGCCAGTTCGGCTGCAGCCCGCAGCTGGCCACGCGCCTGATCGGAATAGGGATCCGACCGGAACGCGATAGGCTTGACGACGCCATCGCCATCGGTTTCGATCAGCGCGGCATCGATCCCGTCGAGCGACGTGCCCGACATCAGGCCCACCGCCAGCTTCAATTCCGTCATCCCCTTAGATCCTCCGATCGCGTCGAACGAAGTCGATACGCGCTGCACAACGTCCCTCGACTTCGCGCGGGACGACCGGATAGGGGGGGAGCCGCACCAGAGCCGGAACCGCCATGACCTATCAGTCCGATCTTCTCCGCCTACTCGCAGACCGCGGCTATATCCATCAGGCGACCGACCCGGCGGGGCTGGATGCGCTGGCCGTGCGACAGATCGTTCCGGGCTATATCGGCTTCGATGCCACTGCGCCTTCGCTGCACGTCGGCAGCCTTGTGCAGATCATGATGCTGCGCCGCCTGCAGCAGACCGGGCACAAGCCGATCGTGGTAATGGGTGGCGGCACATCGAAGATCGGCGATCCCAGCTTCAAGGACGAGGCGCGCAAGCTGCTGGGCGACGAGACGATCGCGGCCAACATCGCCGCGATCCAGCGCATCTTCTCCCGATTCCTGACCTTCGGCGACGGGTCGACCGACGCCATCATGGTCGACAATGCCGAATGGCTCGACCGGCTCGAATATATCCCGTTCCTGCGCGACATTGGCCAGCATTTCTCGATCAACCGGATGCTGAGCTTCGATTCGGTCAAGCTCCGGCTGGACCGCGAGCAATCGTTGAGCTTCCTCGAGTTCAATTACATGATCCTGCAGGCCTATGATTTCCGCGAGCTGTCGCGCCGGGTCGGTTGCCGGTTGCAGATGGGTGGATCGGACCAGTGGGGCAATATCGTCAACGGGATCGAGCTGACTCGCCGGGTCGACGGCACCGAGGTGTTCGGGCTCACCACGCCGCTGATCACCACAGCCGACGGCGGCAAGATGGGCAAGACCGTCTCAGGCGCGGTGTGGCTGCACGAGGACAGCCTGCCGGCCTATGACTATTGGCAATTCTGGCGGAACACGCACGACGCCGATGTCGGGCGCTTCCTGCGGCTGTTTACCGATCTGCCGCTGGAGGAGATCGCCCGGCTGGAAGCATTGCCGGGCTCGGAGATAAACCAGGCCAAGATCGTGCTGGCGGACGAGGCGACGGCGCTTTGCCGCGGACGCGACGAGGCCGATCGCGCGCGTGAGACGGCGCGCCGCACCTTCGAGGAGGGCGCGTCGGGCGAGGCGCTGCCGCGGTTCGCGGTCACTGCCCATACCAGCGTGATCGATGCGCTGATCGGGCTCGGCTTCGTGGCATCGCGCGGCGAGGCGCGGCGCAAGATTGCCGAAGGCGCGGTGCGGCTCGAAGGCGAACGGATCGACGATGGTGACCGCGTCGTCGATCTCGTGGGCGGCGAACAGCGACTTAGCCTCGGCAAGAAGCGCCACGGGCTGCTCGTGAGCTGATCGACTACCCCGGGCGTCAGGCCGCGTCCGACAGATAGAGATAGGCCGGGTCGAACTCGGCCAAGCGGCGCAGGCGATCCCAGTCCTGGATGGTCACTTGCCCTTTTTCGAAAGTGACGAGCCCATCCTCGCGCAGCACCCGCAGCGTGCGGTTGACGTGGATGCTGGTCAGCCCGCATGCCTCGCCCAGATCGATCTGGGTCAGTGCCAATCGATAACTGCGCCCATTGCTCAGCCCGATCGCGCCGAGCCGCACGTTGAGCTCGCAGAACAGATGCGCGATCCGCCCCGCGGCGCCCAGCCGGCCGATCCGGAAGATCCATTCGCGGTGCATCGCCGCATCGAGCAGCGTGCTGAACCACAGCAGGCGCGCCAGATGCGGCTCCTGATGCGTGATCGCTTCGAGGTTGCGGTGCGGGACCAGCGCCACGCGGCATGCGCTTGCGGTTGCCACGTCGTGATCGAGCCAGGCGAGTGGATAGCCATGGAGATCGACGAAATCGCCGGCAATATGGATCGCCACGACTTGGCGGTGCCCCTCCCGGTCATCCATGTAGCGCAGCATCACGCCTTCGAGCAGCAAAGTGGAATTCTCGACCGGCTGACCCTGCCGCACGATCGTCGTGCGGCGCGGCAGGCGGCGTACTTCGGAAACCGATGCCTCCAGCACGGCCTTTTCATGCTGGGAAAGTTCGCGCCTCCGGCGCCCACGCAGGAAGTTGGTTGTGATCATTGCGCCCCTCTTTCACGCCCTGATCGCATATCTAATCGGCCACGGCAAAAATCGTCCTGACCTGGATCAGCATCGGTGTGCGAAATGCAACGCAACCTGCCGGGATGGGTTGTCGTGGCATGTTACCTCCCCAGAACGACGTCGATCACCCGCTTGCAGAACGGTTCCGGACCTTCGTGCGCGATCAGGAATTCCCATGCGTTGGCGCAAAATCGGCGCTGTCGCGCGGTCAGATGCGATTCATCGTGGCGCGGGACATGCGATCGGCCTGGGACGATCTTCGCGTGCTGCCGACGCTGATGCATCTGGCGTCGGGATACCGGGCCGATCCGAAGCTGTTCCAGACGCTGGTCGTGTTGTTCGAAGGGCCGGACGCGCTCGACGAGACGACCTTCGAGCAGCATCTTTGGCAACGGGTCCAGTCGCTGTCGGACAAGGACGAATGGCTTGGCCAGAAGCCTGACCCGCGCGTAAGCTCCGATCCCGAAAATCCCCATTTCTCGCTGAGCTTCGGGGGGGAGGCATTCTTCGTGGTCGGCCTGCATCCGCAAGCTTCGCGGCCTGCCCGGCGCTTCGCCACTCCTGCCCTCGTCTTCAATCTCCACGACCAATTCGAGCAGCTTCGCGCGATGGGCCAATATGAGAAACTGCGCGGCGCGATCATCAACCGGGATGTCGCGCTGGCGGGCGCGCCGAACCCTATGCTGGCCCGCCACGGATCGGTATCGGAAGCACGCCAGTATAGTGGCCGACTGGTCGGTGATGGGTGGAAATGCCCGTTCAGCCGCGGCGTTGGAGGCGCGCGCGATGCCGCATGAGATTGCGCCGCGCAGCGGCACGGCCTTCACTCTCGATGCCGGTCAGACGCTGACCGTGATTGATCCGCTGGGCGAACAGGTCGCCGATCTGCTCGCTTTCGCGCGCGACGACGTCGCCGAGGCGATCTCATCCGGACGGACACTGGATTATGCCAGCCGCATCTACCTGACGACGGGTGACAAGCTCTACTCGAACCGCAGCCGCGTGCTGCTGACGATCGAGCGGGACGATGTCGGCCGCCACGATTTTCTGCTCACACCGTGCTCGAAGGATACGTTCCGCATCCTGTACGGCGACGCTGATCCGCATCGTGGATGCTTCGGCAACCTTGCGGCCGCGCTCGCGCCCTACGGGATCGGCGAGGATCAGATTCCGGTCGCGTTCAACTGCTTCATGAACGTTCCAGTGGATGGGGAAACCGGCATACTCCGCGTGGAAGCGCCGCTGAGCCGAGCCGGTGACAGCATCGTCTTCCGCGCAGAACAGGATCTTGTGATCGGTCTCACCGCGTGTTCGGCGCCGGATTCGAACAATGGCAGCTTCAAACCGATCCACTATCGGATCGATTGACGATCAGCGCATCGCCGCGATCAGCCCCTTGATCGGCACGAAGGCAAACGCCACCGAACTATCCGCTACGCCGTAGGGGATGAACAGAAGATCGCCGTGGCGGATCGCCCCGCAGGTGTAGAGCACGTTCGGCACATAGCCTTCGCGATCCTCGTCTGCCGGTGAAAGCAGCGGCTGGCTGGTCCGGCCGATCACCTTCGACGGATCGTCCTTGTCCAGCAGCACGGCTCCGATCGAATATTTGCGCATCGCTCCAACGCCGTGGGTCAGCAGTAACCAGCCTTCGTCTAGCTCGATCGGCGATCCGCAATTGCCGATCTGGACCATCTCCCACGGATAATGTGGCGCCAGCAGCAATTGCCCCTCGCCCCATTTCGTCAGCGTCCGCGATTTCAGGAGATAGACATTCTCGCCGTCCTGCCGGCCGATCATCATGTAATGACCGCCAACTTTGCGGGGGAATAGCGCCATGCCCTTGTTGCGTGCCGCGGGCCCCGACATCGGAGCGAGCACGAAGGACCGAAAATCGCGGGTACGCAGAAGTTCGGATCGAATCGTCGAGCCGGAATAGGCGGTGTAGGTGCCCAGCCACTCGTCGCTGCCGTCGCCGTGGGTGAACTTCACCAGGCGCAGATCCTCGAGGCCGTTGCGCTGTGCCTCCGTCATTGGAAACAATACCGTGCCGGACAGCGAGCTGTCGCGGTGACGGTGGACCTCGATCGCGCCCTCTCCGAGCTCCTGTGCGGTATCCGCCGAAGTCGCGAACGGCGGCTCCGGCATCAATTCGAAGCTCGCGCCTGGGCCTAATATGCCCTCCCGGAACGCGACCGACGAGATATGCCCTTCGCCGACCGCGCGCAGCGACATCGCGATCCGTACCGCGCCGTTGGTGAGCCCGGTCTGGTCGGGATGCGGCACGATGCTGGGGTTCATCAGCGCGGCCGCCGCATAGCTATATTCGTGACAGAAGTAGGCGCCGATCAGCTGCTTCTTGACCGGTGCGACGGTGTCGCCGTCCAGTCCGAGCGCCGCTTCGAGAACGCTGTATCGCGTGTCAAACACATTGCGCGTCTGCCAGTGGCGCGCTTCGAAATCGCGCAAGACCAGCGATAGCTCCGCCTCCGCCGCGGTCTCGTCCATCGACAGGACGCTGTCGACGATGCGGCGCACCCGGCCCGGGCGCCCCTTGGCGCTCGCGGCTTCGATCGGAATATGAAACGGCCGGACGACGACGCGCGAAGCATCGGCCTGCAACCGCAGTGGCGCGTGGATTACGTCGTACACCAGACCCCTTCCGCTCGACCGACGCCGCGATCAGGGCAGACTGATGCCCCGCCGTTCCGTCGAGCCCGCCTTCTCATCGAGTGCTGCGATCGTGCAACAAGCAAATTGGAAGGCGAGCACCGATTCTGCACCTTGATTAAGATTAGCGCGGTCGCTCATCAATCCGTCAAAACAGCCACCATCGCTGGGCGCGGCGATCGGAACGCCGATATCATTGTCACCCAGATACCAGCGATAGGCGCGCCAGGCGGCGTCACGCCACCGCACGTCGCCCGTCTGTTCGAACGCGTAGGCGGCTGCGTCACAGGACGCCCACGCTTCGAGCGGCTGCTGGTCGAACCGTCGTGGCGGGGAATAGGGTTGGCCGAAGCTGTCGGTACCGACCGCGCGGAAATGACCCTCAGGCGCAATCTGGATGTCATCCAGCCAACCGAGTGTCTCGAGACCGCTGGTGAGCATTGCCTCATCGCCGAGCCGCACACCGCACCGCATCAATGCTTCGGGAAGGCGGGCATTGTCGTAGCCCAGCACGGATTCGAACCAGTGCCAATTCGGCCGGCGCCATTCGGCCAGCAGGCTCATCAGCTTCGGGCCAAACGAGCGGATAATCCGTCGCGCCGCCCCGTTACCCGGCATCACGTCAAGCATCGCATCGGCGCCCAGAACCGCGAATGCCCAGGTCCGCGGACTCCCGAGTTCCAGTGCGTGCGGCGCCACCTGGTCGAACAGATGGCTCGCCCAACGCCGCAATTCAGGGCGGCGCGCTTCGCCGGCGGTCACGCCGAGCGACCAGAGCGAACGACCGAAGCTGTCTTCCGAGCCTTCCGATTCGAGCCAGGAGCGATCATAGCCCATGAAATTCCGGAAACGTCCGCGTTCACCGTTCCAGGCATGTTGGACGAACGAGGCATAGACGTTGGCCAAGTCGTCGGCGCGCTCGCTGGCATCACCATCGACGCGGTGCATCAGCATCAGCGCGCGGCAATTGTCGTCCACGCAATAGCCATGGTCGCGGTCCGGCACGCTGAAGATGGAATGCTGCAGCATGCCGCAGCCATCGGTCATCCGCTCCACGCCAGTCAGGCTCGGCGGTACCGCGGTCATTGCAGGCAGCGTCGCCCGCAGGCGGATCGGGCGCCGCTCGGCCGCGTCGACCAAAATGGCGTAATAGGCCTTGGCGAAGCAAGACCAGGTCATCGACCGGCCCTTGCCATAGGCAGCCGCGCGCAAACCGCCGAGCCGGTCAGGATCGGCAAGCAGAGACCGGATCGCGCCAGCGAAACCGGCCGCATCGCCGAAATCGACCAGCGCGCCGGTGCCATCGCCGAGCAGTTCGGCCGCGTGCCAGTAAGGCGTCGATACGACCGGCTTGCCCAGCGCGACTGCGTAAGAAAGCGTACCCGAGGTGATCTGCGCTTCATTCAGATAGGGCGTGACGTAGATCTCGGCGGCTTCGATATGGTCGAGCAGCTCCTCCTGCTCCACGAACCGGTCGATGAAGCGGACATGGTCGGCGACGCCAAGTTCGGACGCCAGCGACTGCAGGCTCTCGCGATAGGCCTCGCCTTCATGGGCAACCAGATGCGGGTGGGTCGCGCCCAGGACCACATAGAGTACCGTCGGATCATCAGCGACGATCGCGGTGAGCGCGCGGATCATCGTCTCGATGCCCTTGTTCGGTGACAGCAGGCCGAAAGTCAGCAGGACGCGCCGCCCTTCCAGCCCGAACCGACCGGCAAGCGCGGACGGCTCGGCCATCGGGCGATCGGGCACGCCGTGCGGCACGACCGCGATCCGCTCGGCAGGAACTCCGTGAACGCGCATCAGGATCTCGCGTCCCTTCTCCGCCATCACGATCAGCTTGGATGCGCGCCGCACCAGGGCTTCGACGACGCTGCGCTGGTCCGCATTCGGCTGTTCGAGCACGGTGTGCAGCGTGACCACCACGGGCGCTGCGACCCGATCGAGCAAACGCAGGAGAAGCGCTCCGGCGGGACCGCCGAAGATGCCGTATTCGTGCTGGACCAAAACGACGTCGGCATCGCTGTCGTTGATGCGCGCCGCTGCGGACTGATAGTCGGCCATTTCATGCTGACGGATCGATTGGACGACATCCGCAGGATAGAGGTGCGCGGAGCCCGGGTCGTCCATTGCGTACGCATCGACATCGAGATCGGGGTAGGCTTCCACCAGCGCGTCGCGAACATGAGCGGTGAAGGTTGCGATGCCGCACAAGCGTGGCGGATAATTGCCGATCAGTGCGATCCGCTGCAGCTGGCGACCATCCGCTTTGCGCGACACCATTTTCGCTCCCTCCGCAAACCGGAAAATCGCCGAAATTCCGGCATTTGGGTTGACCTAAGATTTCGGGCAACCGCACTGAACGAAATGCTTCAATGCGAAGAAAGTTGCGCTCTTTCGTGCTGCGCTGCAACAGAATTCATTCAAACCGTTCGTTTTCTACGTTGACGGAAGAGATTGCGGCGCTAGATGGGGCGTCTGGGACGGCGTTCGGGCCGCGCCCGTTATGATGCTATGGGAGCAGCACGAATGAAGAAGCTGAGCTTTGTCGTCGCCGCCGCCGGCCTGATGTCTTTGGCGGCTTGCACGCCCGACACCGCCGCGGAGAACGCCGCCGAGAACACCGCCGAGGCGCTGGAGAACACCGCCGACGTGCTCGAGGAAGCCGCCGACAACACCAGCAACGAGGCTGAGGCCGCTGCGCTCGAGAACGCCGCGGACAACGCTGAAGCTGCCGCCGACAACGTCGAGGACGCCGCAGAGGCGAACGCGATGTAAGTCGCTCGGTGCGCCGCAGCGCGCGCCGGTTGATACGAACGGGCGTTCCTCTTCGCGAGGGGCGCCCGTTCTCGTTTGTGGCCTCGGCCTGACAATCGCGGTTGGCGATCGCCCCCGTGATCGGAAAGACTTCGCAACCCAGCCCGCTTTGTCTATCGTATATGCCAAGAGTCGAACGACACGACCGGGGCGCAACGACAGGATAGGCGATGGACCCCTCGCAGGGCTTCTGCGGGGGATTGCGGTCGCCGATCGAGCCATTGGCGGGAGGCGACTGTGCGTCACATCTTCACTCTCTTGGCGGCGACTGCGCTCGGCGCATCGTTGCCGGCGGTCGCGCAACCGGCGATGAAGCCGAGCGTGATGAACAGCTTCAGGCTCGGCAGCGGCGCCGGCGTGCTGTGCCAGATGCAGTCGAAGGCAGTCGATCCGGCGCTGAAGGGCATGTTCGATCGCAGCTGGACGATCCTTTGCCGCGACGCATCCGCGCCGATCGGCCAGGTCTATGCGCTGCGTAACGGCGCGGACGATCCAGTCGCGCGCGTTTCCGCGCTGCGTGCCGATCGTGCCCAGTGTCCCGCCCCTGCCGCCCCTGGCCAGATCGCAGATCTCGGGGCCGTGCAGCAGGCGGACTGTGCCCTGAACTCAGGCAATGTCGGCTACCGTACCTATAGCCTCGCACGCGGGCGCACGACCTATATCGCCGAGGGCCTGTCCGGCTACGACAGTCCCTTGCAGCTCGCCTTGCGCACCATCATCGCCGACCGGATCATCCCTGGCGAGATTGCGGTCGCCACCACATCGGTCGCCGATCCGGCCGCTTTCGCACGCGTGCAGGCCGGCAATCTGGACCTCGATGCGGCACTGCAGGAAGGCTATCGCCGCAACAATAGCGGCAGTTATGCCGAGGCAGCCGAATTCTTCGACACGCTGCTGCAGCGGGCGCCCGGGATGGGCGGCAACCGCAACGGCGAATATCTCGTCAATCGCGCGTTGCAGAAGAGCAATCTGGGCGAGTTCGCCGAAGCCGACGGGCTGTTCGCGCAAGCGTCGCTGATCCCGACCGCGGATCCGGTGCAGTTGCGCCTGCGCCGTAACCTCTATGCCATCCATCTGCTCAACCAGCAGAAGCTGGATGCCGCCGTTGCAGAGCTCGATCGGCCGCTTGCCGCTGTCGGCATGGCGGATGCGAAGCCCGAGACCGCCGAGATCGACGCATTGGCCGCATCCGAGATCAACACCGCGGTGCCGATGGCGCGGCAGTTGGGGCTGACCGAGAATGCCAGCCTGACTGCAGACGAGAAGGTCGCGATCCTCGACGCCCAGGCGCTGGAGCTGAAAGGCACGATCCAGCGGCTGCGCGGTGACCTGCCGGGCGCGCAAGCGGCGCTGACGAAGGCGCTGGCGGATCTGATCGCGATCCGCGAGGGCCGGGTCGTCTCGATCACGCGGCTGCGCGGGCAAACGATGGCAGAGCTCGCCGCCGTCGCCGAGGCCAATGGCGATCTTGCTGGATCGGAGAAGATCCTCCGCGATGCGCTGGCGTTGCTGGAAGGCGAATATCCCAATTCCGCTGCGGCCAATGCATCGAAGGCCCGGCTGGCGGCATTCCTCGGCCGGCGTGGGCAAAGCGCGGCATCGCTTGCGCTCTATCGCGAGGTAGTGGCCGGGATCACCGCCAGCGGGGGGGCGACAACGGGCTACGACAATCTGCTCGCCCCCTATTTTGCGCTGCTCGCGCGCGAAATTCCCGCAAATCCGGCGCTCGTGGATGATTTTTTCCTGGCAAGCGAGACGATCGTGCGCCCCGGCGTCGCGGATACCCAGGCGATCCTCGCACGCGAGCTATCGGGTGGCAGCGACGAGGCGTCGCGCCTTTTCCGCCAATCGGTGACCCTGACCCGCGACATCGAACGCAGCCGGATCGAGATCGCGCGGCTGTCGGCGGCCCCGCAGACCACGCCGGAAGAAAAGCTGCGCCTCGATCAGTTGCGCACGGGCCTGACCGGGCTGGAAGCCGACCAGATCGCGACCCAGAACAAGCTGGCGGAATATCCGCGCTACAGTGCAATCTCGACCCAGGCGCTGACGCTGGCCGATCTGCGCAAGGCGCTGAAACCCGACGAAGCGTATCTCAAGCTCGCGATCGTCGGTAACGACGTCTATGGCATCTATGCCGATGCGGCGGGGGCGACCGCCTTTGCCGCACCCATCAAGGCCAAGGCGCTGGAGACGCGCGTGGCCGCGCTGCGCGATACGATCGTCAAGGAACAGGACGGCCAGCTCCTGACCTTCCCGTTCGACGTCGCGGCATCGCGCGCGCTTTATCTCGATCTGTTCGGCCCGGTCGCCGATCGGCTCGGTGCGGCGAAGCATCTGGTGTTCGAGCCGGACGGCGCGATGCTGCAGCTGCCCGCCAACCTGCTGGTCACCGAGCAGGCGGGCGTCGACGCTTATCTCGCGCGCAACAAGCAGCCGAACGCGGACGAGTTCGATTTCACCGGCATCAAGTGGCTCGGCCGCAGTGCCGATGTCTCGACAGCGGTCTCGGCGCGCGGCTTTCGCGACGTGCGCAACGCTGCCCCCTCCTCGGCGCGGCGCGAATATCTGGGCTTCGGGCAGAACGCACCGCTCTCCCGCTTCACTCAGCTGACCGCGACGCGATCGCTGTCGTCGGACGGCGCGATCGACTGCAACTGGCCGCTGTCGGAATGGAACAAGCCGATCGCCGCGACCGAATTGCGGACCGCGCAATCGATCATCGGCGCGACCGTCGCCAATGTCGTCACCGGATCCGAATTCAGCGACACCGCGGTCAAGTCGCGCGACGATCTCGCCGACTACCGCATCCTCCACTTCGCAACCCACGGGCTGGTGACCGCGCCGCGCCCCGAATGCCCGGCCCGCCCAGCATTGCTCACATCGTTCGGTGGAGCGGGATCGGATGGGCTGCTCACCTTCAGCGAAATCTATGATCTGCGGCTGAACGCCGATCTCGTGATCCTCTCGGCCTGCGATACCGCCGGCAAAGCAACGGTCGAGGCGACCCGCGAAGTCGGCGTCACGCGCGGTGGCGGATCGGCGCTCGACGGCTTGGTGCGGGCGTTCGTCGGTGCCGGTGGGCGATCCGTGCTTGCCAGCCACTGGCCTGCGCCGGACGATTTCCGCGCTACCGAGCGGCTGATCTCCGGCCTGTTCGATGCGCAGGCCGGCACCAGCGTGGCCGAGGCGTTGCGCGTGGCACAGGTCAAGCTGATGGACGAAGCGGCCACGTCGCATCCCTATTACTGGGCAGGCTTCTCGATCGTGGGTGACGGTGCACAGCCCGTACTGCGCGCGCCGGCGTCCGCGTCCCGTCCGGGCGGAGCGGACCGGGCCGCGCGACGGTGAGGATGGACCGCGTCCGCGGCGACATGTCCGCCGCGATCGCGGACGGCGGCGGTTCGATCCGGCGACTTGCCCGCCAGGTCGGCTGGGCGCGGATCGCGGTCACGATCCTGTTCCTTGTCATCGCCCTCCTGTTCGCGCGCTTCGGCTGGTCGATCCCGCTCGCCGTGGATGCGGAACGGGCGCTCTATGACGTGCGCGCCCTCGTCACCGCGCCGCAGGTGGAGCAGGATCCGCGGATCGTGATGGTGGTCTATACCGATCGCACGCTGGAACTGACCGGCAAGCGATCGCCTCTCGATCGCGCGTTGCTGGCCAAGGCATTGACGAACATCGACCGTCTCGGCGCCAAGGCGATCGGCATCGATATCCTGATCGATCAGCCGCAGCCTGAGGATCCGGAACTGATCCGCGCCTTCCGGGGCATGCGCACGCCGACCTATCTGGGCTTTGCGTCGAACGCCACCAACGCCAATTTCATGCAGGTCTGGCAGGAGGAATTCCTCGCGAGTTTCCTGAAGCAGCTGAAGCCGGGCAACGTCCGCCCGACGAGCATTCGGCTCGAAGCCGATCCCGACAATGTCGCGCGGAGCTGGCCGACCCAGCCCGCCGTGTTGCCGCCGCTGCTGCCCAATGCGGTTGCCGGCGATACCCGCTTTCGCGATTATCAGGGCGGCATCCGCTATCGCCTGCCCGCCGATCCCGAGCGGCCGGTGTTCAACAGCCTTTCGATCGAGCTGTTCGAAAATCCCGCTCTCGCCGATGCGATGCGCGACCAGATCCAGGGCCGCTATGTCCTGATCGGTGGCGACATCGCCGATATCGACCAGTTCGAGACACCGGCGACGCGGCTGACCAATCAGACCACCACCGGGCTCGAGGTCCACGCCACCCTGCTTGCGCAACTTCTCGACGCCAAGCGGCTGGTGGTGACACCTTATTGGCTCGTCTGGCTTGCCGCATTGCTGGTGATCGCCTGCGCAGCGGGCACGGCGCTACTTGACGTGAAGCCGATCGTGGCGGGACTGCTGTTCGTGCTCCAGTTGGCGCTGATCGCCGCGCTGCCCTTCTGGCTGCGATCGCTTGGCGTTGATACACAGCGGGTTCCCGCCTTCGGCTGGGCGGTCGGCTGGATCGTCGCGTTCTCGGCGGTGTCGGCCGCCGCACGGGCGGTCACGTCAGACCAGCGTCGTTTCGCGCAGTCGGCGCTCGGTAAATATCTGCCCGTCGACATTGCCAACGAATTGCTCCGCAATCCGGATCGCTTGGCACTGCATGGCGAGAAGCGCGAGATTTACGCGCTTTTCTCCGACCTTGAGGGCTTCACCAAGCTCAGCCATGCGATCGAACCGGAAATGGTCGCTTTCCTGCTGAATTCCTATCTCGATCGGTTGAGTGCCGTGGTGTTGGAACATGGCGGCACGATCGACAAGTTCGTTGGCGATGCGGTCGTCGCCTTCTGGGGCGCGCCGATCTCACGACCCGACGATGCCGATCGTGCCGCCAAGGCGGCGATCGCGATGTATCAGGCCGGGGAAGTGTTCCGGACGAGCGCGCCGCCCGGGGTGCCGCCGATCGGGGTCACTCGCGTCGGCGTCCACCGCGGCGAGGCGATCGTCGGCAATTTCGGCGGCGAGGGGCGAATGCAATATACCGCGCTCGGCGACAGCATGAACCTCGCCGCCCGGCTCGAAGGCGCCAACAAGCAGCTCAAGACCAAGGTGCTGCTGAGCGATACCGCGCGAGCACGCTCGACGCTGACGCTGTTCCGCCCGATGGGCCGCGTCGCGGTCCGCGGCCGATCGACGCCGATCGCAGTCTGGGAACCGGTGCCGCAGATGAGTGCGGCGGATGTGACAGCGTTCACAGACATGGTGAACGCTTTCGATCAAGGCGATCCACAAGCCTTACAAAGGCTGGAGGAATATGCCGGTGACCATCCCGATGATGCGGGTGTCGCAAATCTAGTATATCGTTTGAAACAGGTAGGATCAGGAGGCAGCTTTGTCTTGGATTAGCGTTGCTGGGGGGGCGCTCTGCGCCGCAGCCTTGGCCTATGGCGGGGTCGCCGCGGCGGAAACGCTGGTGGTTCGATCGAGTGGCCCGTCCGCGCGCAGCTTCCCGCCGGGCAAGGCGATTCCCGACTCCGCAAAGATCGTGCTCAAGGCCAACGATCAGGTCGTGGTGCTCGATGGACGCGGCACCCGTACGCTGAAGGGCCCGGGCAGCTTCAGCCCAACCGCGAGCGCTTCGCCGCCGGCGGAGACCCGCACGACGCTGGCCTCGCTGGTCAACCAGCGCTCCGAGCGGCGCGCCCGGATCGGGGCGGTGCGCGGCGGCGTGGCCGCGACGGCGCCCGCGGACAACGGCAAGAATCCGAACATCTGGTATGTCGATATCGAGCGAAATTCATCCTTCTGCGTCGCCGATCCGGCCGCGGTCACGCTCTGGCGTGCGGATGCGAGCGCGGCGACCGAGATGACGCTGGCCGGCGCCGACGGGAAGGCCGAGAAGACGATGTGGCTGAAGGGTCAGTCGGCCAAGCCCTGGCCGGCCGCCTTGCCGATCGCGAATGGCGCCGAATATCGGATCAGTTGGCCTGGGG
Source organism: Sphingomonas canaveralia (assembly GCF_047238125.1). Taxonomy (NCBI): domain Bacteria; kingdom Pseudomonadati; phylum Pseudomonadota; class Alphaproteobacteria; order Sphingomonadales; family Sphingomonadaceae; genus Sphingomonas; species Sphingomonas canaveralia. Next base: position 879,729 of record NZ_JBDFMH010000001.1, on the reverse strand, counting down.
CGGCAGCGCCCACCGTGCTGAAGTTCGCGGTGCTGGGTAGCAACCCCCAAGGACTGGAGGATACGGCCGCGGCGCTGATCAAGAATGGCTGCCAGGCCCAGCTCGACCTGCTGATCGAGACGGTTGCGGTGCCGGAAGGCGGCAAGCCGGCGGCGGGTTGAACGACGCGTGCGGGGCGAGCCCCGTGCTTGAAGACTCGGGGGCCGGATGATAGCCAGTTCCCGAGGGGGGTGATGCCGGATGAACCGCGCGCCCCCGCCTCCCGGAGGTCGCAGGGAAGCACTGATCCGCCGATGCCCGCTTGAGCGGTGATCGTGCGGAAGTTCGCATGGCGCGCAGTTTCGCGGGGCTATGCGGTCGCTGTTTTCGGCGGGGCGCCTGGCGCCCTAGCCTGTGGCTTGGCGCAAGGGGGGCGCGACGATGGCATCCATGGGACGAGTGGCCCGTTCCGGTCTGCTGATGGCGACGCTCGCGACTGGTGCGGGGAGCGCGCTGGCTCAATCGACCACGCCGACCCGTGAAGAGATCAACCGCGCGCCGATCGGCCCGGCGCCGCGCGCGCCCTCGCGCCTTACTGTGGACGGCGGGATCGAGCGCGCGCCCTGCCCGCTCGCCGATCCGCGCTATGCGGCGATCAACGTCCGGATCGACAGCGTGCAGTTCGACAATCTGCGCGTCGTGTCGCCGGAGACCCTGGCCCCGGCCTATGCAGACTTCACCGGGCGCGAAGTGCCGATCGCCACGGTCTGCGAGATCCGCGATCGGGCTGCCACCATCCTGCGCCGCCAGGGTTATCTTGCCGCGGTCCAGGTGCCGGCGCAGCGGATCGAGAACGGAGTCGTCCGTTTCGATGTGCTGATGGCGAAACTGGTCGCGGTCCAGGTACGCGGCGACGCCGGCAATTCGGAAAAGCTGATCGCGTCCTATCTCGGCAAGCTGACCGACCAGCCTGCCTTCAACGAGCAGGAAGCCGCCCGTTATCTACTGCTGGCACGCGATATTCCTGGCTATGACGTGCGGCTCACGCTGCGTCCTGCAGGCACTACGCCGGGCGAAGTGGTCGGCGAGGTCACGGTTTCGCGCACGCCGGTATCGGTCGACTTCAACGTCCAGAATTACGGTTCCAAGGAAGTCGGTCGGTTCGGCGGGCTGCTACGCGGCGAGTTCTACGATCTGCTTGGCGCCGGCGATCGGCTCACGCTTGGCTATTTCGCGACCGCCGATTTCGAGGAGCAGCATGTCCTGCAGGGCGGCTATGACCTGCGCGTGGGATCGGACGGCGCCACGCTCGGGGTGCGCGCGACCCAGGCCTGGACAAAGCCCGATACCGGCGGCGTCGGTCCAGGCGGCGCGGCGCAGGTGCGCGCCAAGACCTTCGTCGGCAGCATCGAAGGCGGTTATCCGTTCCTGCGCAGCGAAGCCGCCAACCTGCGCGGCGCGATCGGGCTGGATTTCATCGATCAGCGCGTCCGCCTGCAAGGCTTCGGACCGGCCAGCCGCGACGAATTGCGCATCGCCTATCTGCGGCTCGATTTCGACTCGCTCGATCGGCTGAGCATCGGCAGCGTCCAAGGCTATTCTTCGGTCGAGCCGCGCTGGCGCGCCGCCGGGTCGATCGAGTTCCGCAAGGGCCTCGACATATTCGGTGCGAGCAATGGCTGCGGGCCGGGCTTTACGCGCTGCCTGCCCGCCGGCGCCACCCCCGCGCAGCAGCTCGCGCTGAGCCGGATCGAGGGCGACCCACAGGCGGCGCTGATCCGCTTTCAGGGCCTGGTCGAGCTGCGTCCGATGCCCAACATCGCCTTCTCGCTGGCACCACGCGCGCAATATTCCCGCCGTTCGCTCGTCAGCTACGAAGAGTTCTCCGGTGGCAACTATACGGTCGGTCGCGGCTATGATCCGGGCACGATCATCGGCGACAGCGGCGTCGGCGTGAGTGCCGAGGTTCGCATCGGCAAGCTGGTTCCCGAGTCGATCACCAGCGTCGCGATCCAGCCCTATGTGTTCGCGGATGTCGCGCGCGTCTGGAATCGGAACGCGCCGGTACCGGTGCCGCCAGGCCGATCCGATCTGGCATCGGCAGGCGGCGGGGCGCGGATCACCTATGGCGATCGCGCCCGGCTCGATCTCACCCTCGCCAAGCCGCTGAAGACGGCGGGCTTCCAGACCCGGCGCGGCGATCTGCGCTTCCTGATGTCGCTTACGGCCAAGCTCGTCCCGTGGAGCCGGCCATGATCCCCTCCCCTGCCCTGTCCAGTCAGTCCCAAGAGGTTGCCCATGTCGATCGCGGCTGATCCGATGCGTCCGGCCAACCGGACCGCGCGCGCCTCCCTGCTGGCGAGTTGTGCCGTCGCTGCCGCGCTGGGGGCACAGGGCCCGGCGGTCCGTGCGCAATCCTATCAGGGCACTGTTACCGCCCAGGTGAACGCCACGGTCAGCGAATCGACCGGCAACACGACCGTGACCGTGACCGCGCCGACCGCGACCATCGACTGGACCGCCAACGGGCGGATCGAGAATGGCCAGCGCGTGTTCCAGGACGCGCGCACCACCGCCGTCTTCCAGAGCACTGAAGGCAATTACACCGTCCTCAACCGGATCAACCCGGGCGCGGGCAATCCGCAGATCCGGCTCGACGGCACCACATTGAGCTATGTCGGGCCAGAGACCGGCGGCGTGCGCGGCGGCACAGTCTGGTTCTACAGCCCCGGCGGTATCGCGCTCGGCCCGAACGGTGTCATCGACGTCGGCAGCCTGATGCTGACCGCGAACGACATCGCCGTCACCACCGTGGATGGCCAGCCCGTTTTCACCGATCCCCAAGGCGTGATCCGGCTCCGCAATTCCGATGAGAGCAGCACCGCATCGATCGACATCGCCGGTCAGCTGAGCGCGATCGGGGAAGGCAGCTACATCGCGCTGGTCGCCCCGCGGATCAGCCAGGCCGGCCTGGTCGATGTCAACGGATCGGCCGCATATGTAGCCGCGCAGCAGGCCGATATCCGGATCAACGGCGGTCTGTTCGACATCAATATCCCGGCTGGTGGCGGCTCGCCGGTCGCGGCGGCCGGGGATACCGTGCTCAGCCATACCGGTACGACGACGGGCGCCGGCAGCAGCGGGACGGGCGACAATCACGTCACCTATTTCGTGGCAATGCCGAAGAACAACGTGGTCTCGATGCTGGTCGGCGGTTCGGTCGGCTATCAGCCGGTGGCCGAAGGCGTCACAGTCGAGAATGGCGTGGTCGTGCTGGCGGCCGGTGGCAATATCCGCACCAACCCCGATACCGGTGCCGCGATTCCGGTGCTGGTCGATATCCCCGTCACCACCACGATCGGCTCGCTCGCGCGGCTCGAGACGACGACGGCTACCTCGCGCATCTTCGGTGTGGCGAGCGACGGCATCGCCGCCAATGTGGCGCCCACGGCCTCTTCGATCTTTGACAGCGACGTCACGCTGATCGGCGGAAGATCGGCGAGCTTCACCGTACAGGACGAGGGTTTCGCCAGCGTAGCCGGCACGCTGCTGGTCCGCTCGACCGGTATCACCACCCTGCTCGGCACGCTGCCGGGCACGGCAGCCGTAAGCGTGTCCTCCGCGAACCTCAGCGTCGGCGGGGATCTGCTGATCAACGCCAGCAACGCCGTCGGCAGCGGCGGCAATGCCAGCCTCGCGATCCTCGCCGGCAATGCCACGATCGGCGGCGGGCTGGTGATTCAGGCGGATGCCACCGGTCTTGCCGGTGACGTGCAGGGCGGAACGGCGTTGTTGCGGGCCGATCTGATCGCACGCGTGAATGCGTCGGCGATCGTGATGACGGCGGATGCGATCGGATCGAACGGCGCAGTCGGCGGGAACGCGACCGGCGGTGCGGTGACGATCGACGCCTATGATACCGAATTGCGCGTCGGCTCCACAATCCTGTCCGCGAACGGTACCGGCGGCGCGGCGATCGGCGGCGGCGGTGGCGCAGGCACCGGCGGCACCGTCTTCGTCGAAGTCGATGTCGGCGGGCTCGGGCCGGGTGACGAACTGCTCCCCGGCCTGTTCAACACCGGATCGCTGACCGCGACCGCCAACGGACAGGGCGGCGGCCAGTTCTGCAGCAGCGGCTGCCCGCCGACGACCCTGCCCGGCGGCGCCGGCACGGGCGGCACGGTGCGGATCCTGGCCGAAGCCGGCCAGATCACCGCGTCGTTCATCGACTTGGGCGCACGCGGCACCGGTGCCGATGGCGGCGATGTCGGTCGCGGCGGCGCGGCCGGCAATGGCGGCGGCGGTGTCGGCGGCCTGGTGGAGATCATCGGAAGCGGGGGATCGATCGACACCCAGTTCGTCAGCGCGCAGGCACAGGGCTCGGGCGGCGGCGGCGGCAGCGTCAACGAAGTCGGCTATGGCCAGCTGGAGCCGGGTGCCGGCGGCAATGGCGGTGTCGCGGAAGGTGGCCGCGTTGCGATCGACGTCAGCGCCGGCCAGTTCAATATCGGATCGTTGTTCGCCAGCGCGGGCGCCAATGGCGGCCGCGGCGGCAGCGCCGAAACAAGTGGATCCGGCGGCAATGCTCGTGGCGGCACGGCCACGATCCGCGCCAGCGGCGGTACGATCACCACCTCTTCGATTTCCGCCGATACCTTCACGTCGGGCGGCGGCGGCGGCGGCGGCGAAGGCCTGGCGAATGCTCTCGGCACCGGGGGCACCGCGCTCGGCGGCACGTCGGAATTGGTGATCGACAGCGGATCGATCGTCAGCAGCTCGGTGTTCGTGAGTGCGTTCGCACGCGGCGGGTTCGGCGGTTTCTCCTTCGATCCCAATAGCGGTGCGCAAGCGCAAGGAGCCGGCGGCGATGCCACCGGTGGTACTGCGCGGATGCTCCTCGCGCCCGGCGCGACCGGCGATTTCGATTTCGTTCAGATTCAAAGCGGTGCGGATGGCGGCTTCGGCGGCGTCGATGCCGCCGCGGGCCAATCGATCGGCGGTCGCGCCGAACTGACGAGCAACGGTGGCAACCTCTCGATCTCGCAGGATCTGTTCGTCGATGCCTCGATCCTGCTCGATGGCGGCGAAAGCGGCGGCAGCGATGCGACCGGCGGTACGGCGATCGTTTCGCTGACCGATGGCACGTTCGACTATGGCGGCAATTCGCTGATCGTTCGCGCTAATGCCAGTGGCGGCTTCGATGCCGACGGCGACGCCGGCGGTGCGATCGGCGGTACGGCCACGCTGCAGATCGATGGCCTTGCGATCTCCCTGCCGGGCCGGATCGAGGTCACTGCAGACGCGCAGACCGGTTCTTCCGATGTCATCCGCGCCGCGCGCGGCGGCACCGCAAGCCTGATCCTGACCGGCAGCGCCCAATTGCAGGGCGCGCAAGCGATCACGGTCAGCGCCAACGGCGTCGGCGGGAGCTCCCCCGATCAGATCGTTGCTCCGGCCGGAAGCGGCGCTGGCGGCACCGCGCGTGTGACCGTAACTGATTCCACGCTCCTCGCGCCGGGCGACCTCTTCGTGCGTGCGATCGGAACCGGTGGCAACGCCCAAGAGCAGGGCGCGGCCGGCGCGGGTGCCGGCGGCAGCGCTAGCGTGACGCTGCAATCCGCAGACGGCAGCCAGGGCATCACGACGGCGACGCTCGTCATCGACGCCTCGGGCAGCGGCGGCAGCGCCGCCAGCACCTTTGCCAACGGTGTGACCGGCGGTGCCGGCGGGTCAGGATCGGGCGGCGCGGCGGGGCTGACGGTGACGAGCGGCACGCTCTCTGCAACCCAGACCGGGGTGGGTGCGGGCGGGACCGGCGGCCAATCCTTCAATTCCGGTCCGGGCGGCGCCGCGGCAGGCGGCACCGTGTCGATCAATATCGGCGGCACCAGCGTTCCTTCGGTCGATTTCGGCACGCTGAACGTCAGCGTGGCCGGCATCGGCGGCGGTACCAGCGAAGATGGCTATGGGGTTCCCGCGGGACCCGCCGGCGGCAGCGGCGCTGGCGGCAACGCCACGCTGGACTTCGCCAGCGGCACCGTTCTCGCCAGCGCAATCACTGTCGACGCCAGCGGGATCGGCGCCCAGGGCGGCGCGAACCGCCAGGCCGGCCCCGGCGGAGCGGGCGGTGTCGGCACCGGCGGCAGTGCCGTCCTTCGCCTCGGCGGCGGGCTGACGACGAGCGGCGTTTCGCTGCTGGCGGCCGGCCGTGGCGGCAATGGGGGGACCAGCGATAGCAGTGCCGCCGGCACGGCCGGCAGCGGCGCCGGCGGCACGGCTGCCCTGCTGCAATCGGGTGGCAGCCTGGCGATCAGCGAGGACTTACAGATCGATGCGCGCGGAGTCGCCGGGATCGGCACCGGCGCCGCGAGCGGCACCGGCGGCACGGCCCGGGCCTTGCTGGGCGACGGCAGCCTCGCCTTGCCCGCGACGCTGGCCCTGCTCGCAAGCGGCACCGGCGGTGGCACGGGTGGTGCCGCGACCGGCGGTGTCGTCGAGTTCGCGCTGCAGTTCAGGCCGCTCTCGCTGAGCAGCCTGACGCTCGATGCCAGTGCCGAGGCGGCGAACGGCTTCAGCGACCTCACCGTAAACGGCGGCGCCGCTCAGGGCGGAACGGTCTCGCTGACGGTCGCGAATGGAGCCGCCCTCACCGTCTCCGATGACACCCGGATCACGGCGGCCGCGCGTGGCGGCGACGCAAGCGGCACCGGCGGCAGCGCTATCGGGGGTACGGTGAACCTCACCGCGAGCGGTGGCAGCTTCACGTCTCCCACTTCGCTCGCGATCAGCAGCGCGGCCCAGGGCGGAACCGGAAGCACGGGCGGCGGGGCCGCCACCGGTGGTCAGGCAACGATCACGCTGGCCGGTTCGGCGGTCGCGGACAGCCGGATCGAGGTGGCCGGCCTGTCAGTGTCGGTCGACGGCACGGGCGGCGGCGTTGAGCTATTCTCCAGCAGCGGCGGCAATGGTGGCGCTGGACAGGGCGGCAACATCCTGCTGACGGCCGAGGCGGGCACGCTCGCGGTGAACGGCGATACCACGCTGTCCGCGCTGGGCAGTGGCGGCTTTGGCGGGGGCAACGGTGCCACGCCCGGCATCGGCGGCGCAGGGACAGGCGGCTCGGTCACCATCGCATCGAACGGCGTGATCCTCGACGATGATGGCGAACTCTTCGCCTTGTCCGGTACGCTCGACTTCGCGCGGCTCGACGTCAATATCGCCGGCTTCGGCGGTGGCGGCAGCGACTTCGGTTATGGCAGCCTGTCAGGCGTCGTAGGCAGCGCAGGGATTGGCGGTACGGCCACCTTCCTCGCGACCGATGGCAGCATCGCGGCGGATCTGATCAGCGTCCAGGCCCGCGGCACCGGCGGCAACGCATCGCAGGGCCAAGGCGCCTTGGCGGCCGGAAATGACGGTGGGCTCGCGCGCGGCGGCGCGGTCAGCTTTACGACGACCGATGGCTCGCTAGCTACCGGTGGCATCGAGGTGAATGCCACCGCGCAGGCCGGCAGTGCTTCCACCGGAGCGACCGGCGGCCGCGGCGGCAATGCCAGCGGCGGAACGGTCTCCCTGATTGCGGGCAATACGGCATCCAGCTTCGGTGCGGTCGATGTCCTGATCTCCTCCTTTGCCGGCAATGGTGCCAACGGCTTCACGGCTGCGGGCGGTGATGGCGGTATCGCGATCGGTGGCAGCTTCACCGCGCAGGCGGGCGCGGGAGCCGAGCTATCGCTCGGCGATCTCGCGATCGGCGCGCAGGTGATCGCCGGACGCGGCGGCGACGGCGGCGACGAGGTTCGCGGCGGCATCGGCGGTGCGGGCGGCTCGGCGACGGGCGCCACGCTCGTCTTCGTGGCACGCGACGGCGGCTCGATCAATCTCGTGCCCAGCGGCGACGGTGGGTTCGATCTGAATGTCAGCGCGACCGGCGGCAATGGCGGCGCGGGTGGCGACGGCAGCGATTTCGGCGATGCCGGCGGCATCGGCGGCCATGGCGGCGCGGCGTTCGGCGGCCCGATCGCATTCAACGCGGTCGGCGGCACCATCACTGCCGGCGACATCAACCTGGTGGCCGATGGCTTCGGCGGTTCGGGTGGCGGTGGCGGCACCGGCCAGACCCGGCCGTTCGTGCCCGGCGACCCGGGCGACCCCGATGCCGAGCCTCCGATTCCCCCGACCCCGCCGATTCCGGAGATCCCGGCGGTGCGCGCGGCCGGCGGCGGATCGGGCCAGGGCAGTGGTGGCTCGCTCTTGCTCGCGGCATCCGACAGCGATGGCGGCGAAGGCGGTCCGCTGCTCGGTACGATCGCAGCAGGCTTCGTCTCGGCGTCGGCATCGGGCAATTCGGGCCAGGATGGCGACGGATTCTTCTATGGCGGTGCGGCCGGCCGGCTGTCGCTGGAAGCGCGCGGCGCAGCGACGGCCGGCGCGATCCGCACGACTTATCTCAGCGCCAACCTGTTCGGCTTCGATCCCGGTGAAGGTAGCGGCGTCTCGGTACTGGCGGACAACAGCCTGATCGATGTCGGCGGAGGCGCGCAGGTCTTTTCGGGTGCGCCGATCATCGTCCGTGCGGTCGGCAGCGGCCAGGTTCGTGGATCGGGGATCTTCCTGTTCGGCGACAGCTTCGTCGATATCTCGCATGACCGCGGGGAAAGTGCACCGGAGGTCCTGCCCGCCACGATCCTTGCCGATTCATTGTTCGTCAGCGCGAGCGGCTCGATCTTTGGCGGCGAAGGCAGCGTGATCGAGGCCGGATCGATCGGCCTGATCTCGCGCTTCGGCGAGATCGACGTCGATACGCTGCGCGGTATCGACTCGATCGATGTCCGCGCTGCGGGCAATGTGCGTATCCAGCAGGCCAACGTGACCGGCGCGGTGTTCATCGACGACGGGGCCGAAAGCGGCGGGGCGCCGAGCTTGCGCGGCGGATCGATCACCGTGGTCGCCGGCGAGAGTCTCGTTCCGTCCTTCGTCCAGGTGGATCCGCTCGGTCCAAGCGACGTCACAATCACCGAGGGGCTGACCGCGACAGGCACGATCGAGCTGGTGGCCGGGCGCGACATCATCATCGGCGATGGTGTCTCGCTGTCTTCGGATAACCGCATCAATCTTGCTGCTGGCGACGATATCCTGCTCGCAGCCGGGAGCACATTGCGCGCGGCTATCGATCCGATCGCTGCGCCTGATCCTGGCGACGACGAGTTCGACGGCTTTGCCGGCGTGTCCCTCAGCGCCGGGCAGGTGCCGATCAACTACCAGCCTGAAAGCGGCAACGTCGCATCGGTGATCGCACAGGGCCTGATCACTGCCGATAACAGCACGATCGCCATCGCCGGCGGCACCGTCGATGCCCGCGCTGCCACGATTTCGGCACGCAGCCTGCGCGTGCGCGCAGTGGCCGCGCCGGCGCCCAGCGATTTCCGCAGCGATGATGGCGGCCAGCTGTCGCCAGATTGCCTGCAGGGCGGAATATGCCTGGGCACTGTCGCGATCACCGATACGCTCGAGATCGGCGGGCAGCAGGGCGACGATGGCAGCTTCCTGCCCACCGACCTTTCGATCGGCCGCGGGTTCGACGTCGTCAGCGCCAGCCTTCGCGCCCAGGGCGATATCCGCCTCGGCTTCGACGGCGGAGAGGGTTCGACCGCGTTCCAGGCAGGGCAACTGCTGGTTCAGTCGACCCAGGGCGGCCTCTTCGTGAACGGCGGCACTACGCTGGCCGGTACTGGCGATGGCGGCACCGTGTTGCTGACCGCCACCGGGATCGAGGCGTCCGGCGCCACCATTTCCAGCGCCGGCGATCTCGGGATCGCCGCCGGCAGCGGTGGCCTGCGGGTCGGCAACCTCGACGTCGGCGGATCGCTCGATACGCTCGACGCGGCCGGCAATCTCGTCACCGCTGGCGAACTACGCGTTGCGACGCGGATCGACATCGAGGATCGCGCCACCGTCAGGGGATCGAACCTGCGCCTGATCGCGCCCGATGGCATCAGCATCGGCACGGTGACGCCGGTCGAAGGCCGGTCCCTGCAGCTGATTTCGGCCAATGGCGACGTGGTCGTCGGCGATGCCAGCGGCAATGAGGCGACGCTTGCGTCGATCACGATCAGCGGGACCAGCATCGCGATCGGCAATGCCGACAGCCAGAGCGGGATCACACTGACGAGCACTGCCGGCGACATCGATGCCGGGCGGCTCAATGCAGCGTCCATCCTATCGCTCAATTCGGCCGGCGCGATCCTGCTGGACAGCGGCACCGCAGGCAGCTTCGCCCGCCTGCGCGCGGTCGATTCGGTAAACGCGAACACGATCGACAGTGCAGGCTTCGTCGATGTCGATGGCGGCGCGATCGATATCGGGACGATCGCGGCCGGCAGCGATGTTCAGCTGGATGCTGCCGGCCTGATCCGGATCGGCCAGTCGACCAGCGAGGATATCTTCCGCGCCACCGGCGGCGAACTGCAGCTCGGCACGATCAGTGTCGGCGGCGACGGTAGTGAAGGCTTCGGCAACCAGGATATCGTCGCGACGTCGACCGGAGCGATCACGCTGGATGCCGGCTCTGCCCTCGACGACATTTTCCTGAGCGCCGGTGGCGCGATCTCGACCGGGGCGCTCTCCGCCGGCAACCGCATCAGCGCGTCCGCCAGCGCCGGTCCGATCGACATCGCCTCGGGCATCGCCGGCGGCAGCATCAACGTCAACGCGCAGTCCGGCGCGATCGTCACCGGCGATCTCCAGTCGGGCGGCTCGATCGTGCTGCGTTCACTCACCGATGCAATCACCACCGGCAGCCTGACTGCGTTCGAGGATATTTTCGTCACCGCCGCGGGCGCCGCCGATCTCGGCCTGTCTACCGCAGGCGACGATATCGTCATCGCGGCAGCCAGTGTTCGCAGTGCAGGCGCATTCGCGACCGGTACCGGACCCGATGTCGCCGATGGTGGCGAAGGTGGATCGGGCGATGGCGTCAACATCCGCATCCAGGCGACAACCGCCGGGATCGAGCTGACCGAAGCCGACTCGGCTGGCTTGATCAGTCTGGTTGCAGGTGGCCCTTCCGGCTTCATCACCGCCGGTGACCTGACCGCCGGTTCGTTCGTCGAAGCGCAGGCAACTAGTGCAATCACCTTCGCCGACGCACGTGCGGGCAGCGACGTGGTACTGTTCTCCGATAGTGGTCGGGTCTCGGGCACCTCGATCATTGCCGGGGACACGATTTCGGTCTCGGGCAGCGATGTCGACGTGACGGATGCGAGCGCGGGTCGCGGTGCAACGATCTCCGCCGGCGGCACGATCGATTTCGCGACGCTCCTGGCGGGCGGTAACCTGCTGGTCCAGGGCGGCGCGATCACGATCGGCACCGCGCAGGCGGGCGGCTCGCTGGTCGCCAACGGCACGACCGTCGCGATCGAAAGCGCGACCACGACCGGCCTGGGTATCGGCCAGGGCGAAGGCGGCGAGATCGCCGATGCCAGCATCTTCGTGACGGCACGCGCCGGAAACGCCCAGGTCGGCGTTGGCGATTCTGCCGCGGACATCTTCATCTCCGCCACCGGTGATGCGGGCTCGAACGCCCTGCTCGCCGCGGGCGGGATCGATATTGATGCCGATGGCAACGTCGCGCTGGGCACCGCGAGCGCCGGGGGTGGATTACTTGTGCGGGCCGGCAACGGGCTGACGTCGGAAGGTCTGCTCGAAGGACGCACGATCGTCTCGCTTTCCGCGGGCAATGCGATCGGGGTCGCGGCGGCGGACAGCGGTGGCGATCTGTTCGCGACGGCCGGTAATGGGCTGAGGATCGGCACGGTGACGGCCACTTTGGCCTTTGTCGCCGCCGGCGGTTCGATCGACCTCGACAGCGCCCGCGCCGGCGACGATATCGACCTTACGGCCAACAGCGGCGCGATCACAGCCGGCACGCTCGATGCGACCGGCACCAACACTGATGGCGGCGAAGGCGGACTGGCCGGCAGCAGCATCAGGGCCGATGCTGCGACGGGCATCACGGTCGGCCGCGCCAATGCCGCCTCCAGCATCACGCTCGTGGCCCGTGGCGGTGCGATCGATGCAGGCAACCTCACGGCGGGTGGGCGGCTGTCCGCGCAGGCCGCGGGCAATTTCACGAGCGGTAACGTGCTGGCCAGCACGATCGACATCGCTGCCACCGGCGCAGCGACGATCCTCGACGCAGTAGCGACCGGTGGCGATCTCGAAATCCGCGCCGGGGGCACGATCAACGGAGGCACGCTGCGCGCCGATGCGGGCGATCTGCGGGCATCCTCGGGCGGCGGCGTCACGCTGGCTTCCGCCACCGCGGGTGGCGATCTGTCGGTATCGGCGCAAGGTGGCGCGATCTCGATCGGCGGCGATCCGACCGCGGGCGGCGCGCTCAGCCTGTTCGCAGCTGATGATCTTGTGACGGGCGATCTGCGCGCGAACGCCAGCGTGGCTGCCAGCAGCCGCAATGGGCTCGTGACGCTCGGCAATGTCGAGAGCGTTGGCGGCTTCGTGCGCATAAGCGCGGCGGACGCGATCCGGCTTGGCAACGTTCGTGCTGCCGGCTCGATCTTCGTCACCGGAACCGGCACCATCGACGCCGGCGATCTGACTGCGGGAACCGGCCCGTTGCTGGAAGGCATCACCAATGGCGGCGGTGTTCCCGGCGGCACCGATCCGGCGACCGCCGGCATCGCACCCGGCTTCGACAGCTTCTTCGTTCCACGCTGCGACGATTGCTTCACCAGCGCGGTCGACCTGCCGTTCGACGTCAATTATTTCGGCCAGACCTACGGCGACACCTTCGTCAGCAACAATGGCTACATCACCTTCCGGCAGGGCCAGGGTACCTTCACGCCGAGCGGCCTTGGCGCCGGGTATCGCGGGCTGCCGATCATCGCGGCCTTCTTCGCGGACGTGGACACGCGGAACCAGGGTTCGGCCCAGACCAGCTATGGCCCCGGCACGTTCGCCGGCCGCAACGCGTTCGGCGTGACCTATAACGGCGTCGGCTATTTCGCCAACCAGGCGGACAAGCTGAACAATTTCCAGCTGATCCTGACTGATCGCGCCGATACCGGCAGCGGCAATTTCGACATCTATTTCAACTATACGAACATCAGTTGGGAAACCGGCAGTGCCAGCGGCGGCACGAACGGCTTCGGCGGCGTATCGGCCGCTGTCGGCTACAATGCCGGCACCGGCGGGCAGGAAGGCACGTTCTTCGAACTGCCGGGGTCGCGCATCGTCGGCAGCTTCCTCAACGGCGGCCCGGCCCCGCTGATACAGACGACCAACAACGGCAATGTCGGGCAATTGCTGTTCACCGTCCGCAACGGCCAGGTGGCACCGAGTGGCCAGGCCGAGCCGCCCTCGATCCATGTCAGCAACGTCGCGGCGCCCACGCCGGCTGCCATCAACCTCGGCAATCTTTCTGCAGAAGCGGTCGAGGTCCGCGGCAGCGCCGCGGTGACGGTCGGCACGGTGAATGTCGGTGATCGCGGCAGCCCGATCGAGGCGACCGGGCCTGCCTTCGCGACCGTGATCGACGCGCAATCCGGCCTGTTCGCGGGTGAGATCACCGGCAGCGGCTTCGTGGCTTTGGGCAATGCCGCCGGCCTGTTGCAGACCGGGGCGATCACGACGCCGTCCAGCGTGCTCGTGCTGGCGGACGGCACCGTCGAGCTGGGAGCAGTCACGGCCGGTGCCGGAGCCGGCGACAGCCTGTTCGTCGGATCGCAGTCGCTGCTGGGCACGGGGCAGCCGCTATCGTCCTTCTCGTTCGGCGGCCTGCTCGGCGGCAGCTTCGATCCTGCCACGCTGGCCGCGATCGCGCCGACCGCTGCCGGTGCCACGCTGCGGCTGAATGGTCCGATCAATGCCGGCAACATCCTGCTCGGCTCGGGCCAGTCGCTCGATCTGACCGCATTGAATGCCACTGGTGGTGCTGTTCGTACGGCGAGCGGCGGCGACACGCTGCTGGGCGGCGCGGTGACGGCCGCCACCGATGTCTCGGTGCTGTCGACCGGGTTGATCCGGGTGAACGGCGACGTGCTGGGCAACGCGATCGGCTTCACCTCGTCCGATATCGCGATCGCGAACGCGGTGACGATCGGTCGCGGTGCGGCGAGCAGCGTCAGCTTCACCAATGGCAACCCCGCCAACCGCATGTTCGTCGGCAACGGCGGTACCGCCGGCTACACGATCGACGGGGCCGAATTGGGCACCGTTCGCGCCCGCTCGATCGCGCTGCTCAATCCGGGCGCGCAGCAAGGCGGGGATCCCGACATCATCATCGGCGATCTGACCATCACGGGCTCCGCCGCCACGGCCGACCAGCAACCTCGTGCGCCCCGCCTGTTCGGCGAGAATGCGCTGTTCTCGGTCGGCACGCCGGGCCGGATCCGCGTGATCGGCGATATCGCCTTCAACGCGGCGGGCGCGAGCGACACGCTGGCGCTGTCCGGCGGCCAGCGTGTCGAACTGTTCACCGATACCGGATCGATCCGGATGGCGGCGGGCGACACCCTCGCCGGCCGACTGGTGCTGCAGGCGAGCGAGGTCTTCTCGGGCAGCAGCCAGGCGGCCGCCGCAATCGCAGCCGCCAGCGATCTGGATGCGCGCAGCGCCAGGTTGGCGCAGGTGGATGGCGGGCTTCGCCCCGAGGGCTATCTGCAAGCCGGAACGCTGGAATTCCGGGTGCGCAACGCGCTCTACATCCAGAACAGCGGCGTGCAAGGGTCCCTCAATTTCGCCGATCGGGCCGGCTTCACCGCGGGGGCCGGCGGCGTGATCATCGTAACAACCGGCAACGGCCCGGCGGCGGTGGCGATCAACGGTCGCCAGGTCAGCACGACCGGCTTCGTGACCGGCACCGACCTGATCCCGCGGCTGGTGGTGCGCGGTTCCGACAGCCAGACCGGGTCGCTCGATCCGCGTGCGACCGCCAATGGCTGCCTGATCGCCAATGTCGCGTCCTGCGTCTTCCAGCCTGAACCCGAACCCGAGCCCGAGCCCGAGTTCGTGCCGATCTTCTTCCCGCCCGTGCAGGATGCGATTCGCGAGGCGCTGGATCCGGATGTGTTCCAGACCGGCGAGGCAAACGAGACCGCGATCACGACCATCTTCGACCTGCCGCTGATCGAGCTGCCAAGCTACGGCACCTTCTCGTTCGCGCCGCTGATCGACGAGCCCGTCACCGGCGCGGGCAACGAGGATCTTTGGGGCGAGGACGACGACGAGGACGACGACACCACGCCGTGATCGCGAACCATGCCGGCGGGGGACTTTGCGCAGCGCCCTGCCGGCATTAAGGCCGCGCGATGACTGCCCCGCTCCGCCTGTTCGACAGCCTCACCCGCGAGATCCGCGAATTCCAGCCCATCGATCCTGCGATGGTGCGGCTCTACAGCTGCGGGCCGACCGTCTATAATTTCGCGCATCTCGGCAATCTGCGCGCCTACGTATTCACCGACACGCTGCGCCGCACGCTGAACTGGAAGGGCTGGCCGACCAACCACGTCATCAACATCACCGATGTCGGCCATCTTACATCGGATGCCGATGCCGGCGACGACAAGATGGAAGCTGCCGCCCAGGCTCAGAAGAAGACGATCTGGGAGATCGCCGCCTTCTACACCGCCGCGTTCAAGGACGATCTCGCCCGGCTGAACATCATGACGCCGACGCTGTGGAGCGTGGCGACCGACCATATCCAGGATATGATCGAGTTCGCCCGCGCGATCGAGGCGAACGGCTATGCCTATCGGCTGGACGGCGGTCTCTATTTCGATACCGCCAGGGCGCCCGACTATGGGCGGCTCGCCGGTGCGCGCGCGGATGAGGCGGTCGGCCGGATCGCCGAGGTCGAAGGCAAGCGCAGCCCGGCCGATTTCGCATTGTGGCGCACGTCGACGGCGGGCGAGCAGCGCCAGATGGAATGGCAATCGCCGTGGGGGCCGGGCGCGCCGGGCTGGCACCTCGAATGCTCGGTGATGAGTGCCAAATATCTCGGGGCGCAGTTCGACATCCACACCGGCGGTATCGATCACCGCGAGATCCACCACGTCAACGAGATCGCGCAAAACCAGGCGCATTCATGCAGCGCCGCCACCGGTGCCAACTGGTGGATGCACAATAATTTCCTGATCGATCGCGGCGGCAAGATGTCGAAGTCGGCAGGCGGCTTCGCGACGCTGCAATCGCTGGTCGATCGCGGCGTGCATCCCCTCGCCTATCGGCTCTTCTGCCTGTCGGGCCATTATCGCAGCGAGCTCGAGTTTTCACCGGACAATGTGCTGGCTGCCCTGACCCGGCTGAAGCGGCTGGCGATCGCGGTGGCGCAACTACGCGCCAAGGCTGGCAATGCCGGGTGGTCGGGCGTGCTCGATGATGCCGCCTTCAGCCGCGGTGCATCGCTATCCTATCAGCGCAGCGTGATTGAGGCGGGATTGCCCGCCGCTGCCTTGGCTCTGCTCGAACGATTCGATGCGGCCTTGGCCGATGATCTCGCTACGCCCCGCGCCTTGCCACTGCTGGACGAGGCGCTGGCTGCCAAGGCGATCGCACCGGGGGATCGGCTAAAGGTCGTGGCATCAATGGATCTTGTCCTGGGGCTGGGATTGCTCACCGTCGATCGCGCAGCGCTGCGCATCCGGCCGGCCGGCGCGGGCATCGATGCGGACGCGATCGAAACTGCTCTCGCCCAGCGTCTCGCCGCTCGCGCGGCGAAGGATTATGCGACGAGTGATGCGATCCGCGATCGGCTCGGCACGGCCGGGGTCGAGCTCATGGATGGCGATGCGCTTGGCTGGGACTGGAAGGTCTCGCTCTAGCGCCGAGGCGGCAAGCTGACCCTGATCGTAAGGGCCACGAATCGCTATCCCCTGCCCGCCTGATCGCGTAGCTATCGCCCCACACGGAGCAAATCCGGGGTCGCGTTCACGGCAGCATCTGGGCACGGCCCGCGAAGGGGACATCGCGGCCGCCGCCCGCAGGGGGAACAGGCGACATGGGTAGCAAGGCTTCCGATCTCTTCATCGAATGTCTGGAAGAAGAAGGCGTCGAATATATCTTCGGCGTCCCGGGCGAAGAGAATCTCGACATGCTGGACAGCCTGTCGCGATCGACCAAGATCAAGCTGATCCTGACCCGGCACGAACAGGGCGCCGGCTTCATGGCCGCCACCTATGGTCGCCACACCGGCAAGACCGGCGTCTGCATGGCGACGCTCGGTCCCGGCGCCACCAATCTCGTTACCGCTGCCGCCTATGCCCAGCTCGGCGGCATGCCGATCCTGATGGTGACCGGGCAGAAACCGATCAAGAAATCGAAGCAGGGCCGCTTCCAGATCCTCGACGTGGTCGACATGATGCGTCCGATCACCAAGTTCACGCATCAGCTTGCATCCGCGGACAATATCCCGAGCCGGGTGCGCGAGGCGTTCCGCCTGGCCGAAGAGGAGAAGCCGGGCGCCACCCACATCGAATTTCCCGAGGATGTCGCCGACGAGCATACCGACAGCCGTCCGCTAACCCCGTCGATCGCGCGCCGTCCGTCCGCTGAGGAAAAGGCGGTGCGCGCCGCCGTCAAGCTGCTCGAACAGGCGAAGTCGCCGATCCTGGTGCTGGGCGCCGGCGCCAACCGCAAGCTGACCGGGCGGATGCTGCTGCAACTGGTCGAGAAGACCGGCATCCCGTTTGTCACTACCCAGCTCGGCAAGGGCGTGATCGACGAAACCCATCCGCGTTTCGTCGGCTGCGCCGCGCTTTCGGCAGGGGATTTCGTCCACAAGGCCATCGAGAGCGCTGACCTGATCGTCAATATCGGCCACGACGTGATCGAAAAGCCGCCCTTCTTCATGAAGAATGGCGGCACCCCAGTGATCCACGTCTCCACCCGTTCGGCCGAGGTCGATCCGGTCTATTTCCCGACCGTCGAGGTGATCGGCGATATCGCCAACGCCATCTGGCAGATCAAGAACGACATCGTGCCGTCGGGCAGCTGGACGTTCGACAGGATGCTGGCCGCGCGCAAGGCGGAGGCGGAGCATACCGCCTCGATCGACGGAGATGATCGCTTCCCGATCTATCCGCCCTTCCTGGTCCGCAAGATCCGCGAAGCGATGCCGGCCGATGGCATCATCTGCCTCGATAACGGCGTCTACAAGATCTGGTTCGCGCGCAACTATGCCGCGCGCCAGCAGAATACCGTGCTGCTGGACAATGCGCTGGCCACGATGGGCGCGGGCCTGCCCTCCGCGATGGCCTCCGCGATGGTCTATCCGGATCGCAAGGTGATGGCGATCTGCGGCGATGGCGGCTTCATGATGAACAGCCAAGAGATGGAAACCGCCGTCCGCCTCGGCCTCAACATCACCGTGCTGATCCTGCGCGACGACAGCTATGGCATGATCCGCTGGAAGCAGGCGAACATGGGCTTCCAGGATTGGGGGCTGACCTATGGCAACCCCGATTTCGTGAAATATGCCGAAGCCTATGGCGCCAACGGCCACCGTGTGGAGGATGCGGCCGGCCTGCCCGCGCTGCTGAAGCAGTGCCTCGATACGCCTGGCGTGCACCTGATCGATTGCCCGGTCGACTATTCGGACAATGACCGCATTCTGAACAAGGACATCAAGGAATTGTCGGCGAAGCTGTAAGCGGAAGCCCCTCCCTGCAAGGGAGGGGTTGGGGTGGGTCAAGGCTGAAGCGCCGCGCCCCGCACACACTCACACCCGGCCCCTCCCGTCCAGGGAGGGGGAGAGAAGGCGATGACGCTCAAATCCACCTACCCGCTCTATCTGGCAAACGAGGCGCAGCAGCCCAATACCGACCTCGAAGTCACCGACAAATATACCGGCAAGGTGGCGACGCGGGTCGCGCTGGCGGATGCCAAGCTGATCGATGCGGGCATTCAGGCGGCAGTCGATGCGGCGGAAGACTGCGCGCGCATGCCCGCCTTCCAGCGCCAGGCGGTACTTCAGCACTGCGTCGATCGCTTCAAGGATCGGTCCGACGAACTGGCCGAAGCGCTGTGCGTGGAAGCTGGCAAGCCGATCAAGGACAGCCGCGGCGAGGTCACGCGGCTGATTGACACGTTCCGGATCGCCGCCGAGGAAAGCGTGCGAATGACGGGCGAGGTCCAGCCGCTCGACATTTCCCCCCGCGCCAAGGGCTATCAGGGAATGTGGAAGCGGGTGCCGATCGGGCCCTGCTCGTTCGTCTCACCGTTCAATTTCCCGCTGAACCTGGCTGCCCACAAGATCGCTCCGGCGATCGCGGTGGGCTGCCCGTTCGTAATGAAGCCTGCCAGCCGCACCCCGCTCGGCGCGCTGATCATGGGTGAGGTGCTGGCGGAGACCGATCTGCCGAAGGGCGCCTTCTCGATCCTGCCCGCGCACCGCGATGGGGCGGATCTGTTCACGACCGACGAGCGGTTGAAGCTGCTGTCCTTCACCGGCTCGCCGGATGTGGGCTGGGCGCTGAAGGCGAAGGCCGGCAAGAAGAAGGTCGTGCTCGAGCTCGGCGGCAATGCCGCGGTCGTGATCGATGCCGATGCGGATCTCGACGATGCGGTCGATCGCACGGTGTTCGGTGCTTTCTATCAATCGGGACAGAGCTGTATCGGTGTGCAGCGGATCATCGTCCATGCTGATGTCTATGACGCCTTCCGCGACAAGCTTGTGGCCAAGGCCAAGACGCTCGTGTCGGGCGATCCGCATGACGAGAATGTCTTCATCGGGCCGATGATCGACGAGAAGGAAGCGAGCCGGCTCGATTCGTGGATCCAGGAAGCGGTCGGCAAGGGTGCGGCCATCTTGTGTGGCGGCACGCGGAAGGGCGCCATGCTGGATGCGACGCTGCTCGAGAATGTGGATCGCGACACCAAGCTTAACCGCGAGGAGGCGTTCGGCCCGGTCGCCTTCTTCCAGCGCTTCACGACATGGAAAGAAGCGCTGGAGATTGTAAACGACAGTAAGTTCGGGCTGCAAGCCGGTATCTTCACGCGCGACATCTTCAAGATACTTGACGCTTGGGACGGGCTCGATGTCGGCGGTGTCGTCGTGAACGACGTGCCCAGCTACCGGGTCGATAACATGCCGTACGGCGGGGTGAAGGATTCGGGGCTCGGCCGCGAAGGCGTCCGTTTCGCGATGGAAGACATGACCGAGATCCGCAATCTCGTGATCCGGCGCCGCTGATCGCGGTCAGGCGGCCGCGCTGATTCGCGGCAGGCCGCCTGCTTCGGCCATCTTCATGTTCGACGAGCGCAGCTTGGCGATCAGGCTACCGAAGAAGCTGTTTTCCAGCGCCATCCGGATATCCGGATTCTCTTTGAGGAAACGGCGAAGCGCGGGCCCATCAACACACCACATCCGCGCCGCACCATCGAGCGAGACGGTGGCAGTGGCGCCCGACTGGTCGAGCACCGTCATCTCGCCGACCAGCGTCGGCGCGGTGGCGGTGGCGATCCACATGCCGCGGCTGGAAACGGCGGCGGTGCCGTCCGCGAGATAGAACAGGTTACCGACCGGTTCGCCCTCACGGGTCAGGACCTCGCCGGCCTTGCCGTCCAGCCACACGCCCTGGTCGATCAGCTGGCGCGCCTGGCGCCGGTCGAGAGTGCCGAACGCGCTTTCGACCATGCGCTGCTCTTCCGGATTGAACCGCAGCCGCAGATTGCGGATCGCCAGCAGTGCCGCCTGGAACAGCGCGACGCCGGCGCCCGCCAGGAACAGTGCTCCTGCGAACGGGACATCGTCGGCCCAGGCCAGCGCCGCCAGCGCGATCGCCATCACCGCCAGTGCGACCCGGCTGCCAGCGATATGCGGCAGCAGCGCGGCGAGACCCGCCAGCGCCGCGAGCCCCCACAGGCCGGTCGTTCCCAACAGGTCGCCCAAGATGCGAAACCCCTTCCCTTGCCGGTCATCTATTGTCCACAGCGAGCGCGCGGAATCAAATAAGGAATCGGTGAGACCGCAATTGTGGGAATTGTTGCCGCCTGCTGGCCAAAGATTGCCCGGTGCTCGCCGATTCCGGTTGCCAGTGCCGCGCGGATCGCCATAAAAGCGAGCAAACGGGGTCGCTTCTTGGGGAACTAGCGGTCCGGCCGACAGGCCGGAAGGGGAGCGTCATGTCGGGGGAACTCGGGGCCAGATCGGCTTGGTGGGTCGGCACGCTCGTCTGCGTGCTGGTCGTGATGGCCATTGCCGCATTCGCTGCGGGCTTCGGCGGCGCTTCACCCGAAGCGGTCGCCCAGTCGCGCGGCGGCTCGGTGCATGTCGGCGTCGCCTCCTGCTCGGGATCCACGTGCCACGGCCGCCAGGAAGGCAATGGCAAAGTCGTCCGCCAGGATGAGCTGCTGCGCTGGCAGGAGGATTCCAGCCCCACTGGCGCACACAGTCGCGCCTTCCGGATCCTCAGCGAGCCGCGCAGCGTCGCGATTGCGCAGCGGCTGGGACTCGGCTCGGCGGCGTCTTCACCCACATGCCTCGGTTGCCACGCCGATCCTGCCGCCGCCGGCCGCGGCCCACGGTTCCAGCTTTCGGACGGCGTCGGCTGCGAAGCCTGCCATGGCGGCGCGCAGAATTGGCTGGCAAGCCATTATGCTGTCGGCGCGAGCCATCAAGGCAATGTCGCGCGCGGCATGATCCCGCTCGAAAACGCGCGTGCCCGCGCCGAAGTCTGCCTCGATTGCCATTTCGGCTCGGCCTCGAGCGGCCAGTTCGTCAACCACCGGATCATGGCTGCCGGGCATCCGCGCATCTCGTTCGAACTTGATCTCTTCACGACGCTGCAACAACATCATGACGAGGATGGCGATTACGCCCGCCGCAAGGGCCGCAGCAACGGCGTGAAGACCTGGGCGGTCGGCCAGGCGGTGGCGCTTGATCGAGCGCTCACCCTCTTCCAGAACGCCAATCTCGGCCAGGAAGGCATCTTCCCGGAATTCTATTTCTTCGATTGCCACACCTGCCATCGCCGCATCTCGGACGATGCCGGCGCCCGACCCGGCAAGCTGGCGAATCCGGGTCGCCCGATCCCTGCGGGCATGCCGGCGTTCAACGACGAGAACATGATCATGCTCTCGGCGGCCGTCCGCGCGGCAGCACCCGGGCTTTCCGCACGGTTCGAAGCCGATAGCCGTGCCTTCCATGCCGCGATCGCGCAAGGGCGGCCCGCGGCGCTGAAGGCCGCCGCGAAGCTGGGCGCGACCGCCGAAGCGCTTGCCACCAGCTTCAACCAGGCCAGCTTCGATCGCGCGCAGACCTTTGCGATCATCGATAGCATCGCCAGCGGCGCCACCGCCGCCCGCTACACCGATTATGAAGGCAGCGTGCAGGCCGTCATGGCGACGGACACGCTGCTGAACGCGCTCGTCAATGCCGGCTATGTCGGTGCCGGGTCAGCCGGCACGATCCGCGCCGACATCAACCGCGCCTATCAGGCGGTGCGCGATCCCAATGATTACCGCCCGCTGGACTTCCGCGCCTCGCTCGCGCGGGCCGCGTCCGCGATCCGGGCCCTCAGATGAACCGCCGCCTTCGCCTCGTATCGGGTGTCACCACGCTCGCGCTCGTCCTTGCGTCATGCGGGGGTGGCGGAGGATCGACTTCGCCAGCGGCCAACCCGCCCCAACCGCAGACTCCGGCAAGCGTGTTCACGCCGCCTGCGCAGGAAGCGCTGACCGTGGCCGAGGTCGAGCGGATCATCGCGCAGGCGGTGGCCGAAGCGCGCGCGCGCAACCTGCCTTCCACCATCGCGGTGGTGGACCGCGTCGGCAACGTTCTGGCGGTGTTCAACATGACCGGCGCCCGCGCCCGCGCGCAGGCGAACCCCGGTCCGGGCGGCAATTTCGACGTGCAGGCGGTCGATTTTCCGGCCTCGATGGGCGCGATCGCCAAGGCAATCACCGGCGCCTATCTGTCGTCGAGCGGCAACGCCTTTTCGACCCGCACGGCCAGCTTCATCATCCAGCAGCATTTTCCGCTGTCCCCGAATACCGTGGGACTGGAATCGGGGCCGCTGTTCGGGGTGCAGTTCTCCTCGCTTCCATGCTCTGATCTTAACACGCGTTTCGCTGCGGCCGGGGGCGCCACCGCGCTGATCGGGCCGAAGCGGTCGCCACTCGGCCTTTCGGCCGACCCGGGCGGGTTGCCGATCTACAAGAATGGCGTCGTGGTCGGCGGCGTCGGGATCATGGGCGATGGCCGGTACGGGGATGATCCTAACGTCCTCGATATCGATGATGATGCGGAAGAATATATCGCGCTGGCAGGCACGGTCGGCTTCGATGCGCCCGAGACGATCCGCGCCAACCGCATCTCGATCGACGGCACTACGCTGCGCTATGTCGATGCTACGCCGGATCGCTTCTCCAGCCAGCCTGCCTCCGCGCCGCCGTTCGCCAGCATCAACGGCAGCCAGGGCTCGCTGATCCGCGTGCGCGGTTATTTCGGCGAGACCGGCACGCCCACGATTCTGGCCGGCACTGCCTATGGCAGCGAGGCATCGGGCGTCCGCCGCGCATCGGCAAGCGAGTTCAGCTATACCGACGCCTATCTCCTGTCCGACGGATCAGGCAGCAACCGCTATCCGCCGCGCGCGGGGACCGACGCTGGTGACATCACTCAGCCGTTGACGGCCGCGGAGACGCGCGCCCTGCTCGAAGAAGCGTTCCTCATCATGAGCCGGGCCCGCGCTGCAATCCGCCAGCCGCAGGACAGCCGTGCCCAAGTCACGATCTCGGTCGTGGATACACGCGGCGCGATCCTCGGGATCGTGCGCGGGCCCGATGCGCCCCTCTTCGGTACCGATGTCTCCCTTCAGAAGGCGCGCACCGCCACCTTCTTCTCCGCGCCTTTCGCTGGTAGCGAACTGCTCCAGCACCCGTTGGCCGATGTGCAGGATCGCGTGCGCCAGGTCCGCACTTTCCTGAACGATCCGGCTGCGCTGACCGGCAAGACCGCCTTTTCGGATCGCGCCAACGGCAATCTGTCGCGCCCCTATTTCCCGGATGGGCAGGTGGGCACGGCGCCCGGCCCGTTCTCGCGCCCGATCAGCGAGTTCAACCCGTTTGCGACCGGGCTCCAGTCGGCGCTGATCGTTACCAACCTGGCGGAACATATCTTCTTCGTGCAGAATTCTGGCGCGGGCGGCGGTGGCGCGATCAATAATGATACGCCGCGGCGCTGCACCCGGATGCCCGATGTGGCGGGCACCGGCACCAACCGGCTCGCTAACGGCATTCAGATCTTCCCGGGCAGCGTCCCTATCTATCGGGGAAACACGCTGATCGGCGGCATCGGCATCTCGGGTGACGGCATCGATCAGGATGACATGATCTCCTTCCTGGGGCTTGCCAATGCCGGGCGCCGGCTCGGCGGCTTCGGTCATGCCGCGCCGGAAATGCGTGCCGATCGGATCGTGATCCCGGTCAACGGCACCGATGTGCGGCTGCGCTATGTCAGCTGCCCATTCGCGCCGTTCGTGGACACGTCCGAACAGAATGTGTGCCAGGGCATCTGATGATCGTTCCCGGCTCCCTCGTCTCGCTCGCCGCCGTGGCGACCGGTTCGCTGGACCGGTCTCCGGCTGCGCTCCTGCCGATCACGCTGATCGTCTCACAGGAGACCGCGCCGCCCGCCGGGGATCCCGCGCCGGCTGATCCCGCGTCCGCTGCTGGGCCGGAAATCCAGGGGCCGCCCGCCCCGTCCCCGGTCGCAGCCGATGCGCCGTCTGCTGATGCGGCTTCGCCCGATCCCGCAGTGGGCGATCCCGCGCTGGCCGATGCACCCGCGGTCGATGCCGATGGCGCGCTGCTCGATGGCCGGCGCCGCCCGGGCGTGCAGGAAAAACTGCCCGATCGGGTGACGCAGGAAAATGTCGGTGCGGTCCGCCCGCCCCCGCCTGAGGCTTTTCCGGTGGACCAGATCCCGGTGCCCGATCGCTGGCGGCTGATCGAGAGCCTGGGCGTCGTCAAGGAACGCTGGTTCGATCCGTACAACCAGAATGTACTGAAGGGCGATCGGCCGCTTTCGAAGGAAAAGATGCCGTCCTGGCTGCGCTGGCTACCGATAAAGGGCGATGACTGGTTTTTCATCGTCAACGCGGTGTCGGATACGATCGTGGAACCGCGCTCCTTCCCCGTGCCGGTCGGCGTTCAGACGACCGAGCGGCCTGATTCTAATGATCTTTTCGGGCGCGCGGATAGCTTCGTGGCGGCGCAGACCTTCATCACCGGCGTATCGCTGGTCAAGGGATCAACCGCGTACAAGCCGCCGGACATCGAGTATCGCGTCACCCTCGCATTCCAGGAGAATTTCGCCGACATCAGCGAGCGGCGGATCCTGTTCGTGCAGCCCGCGCGCAAATCGCGACGTCTGGACGGCTTCGTCGGCGTGCAGGAAGCTTTCATCGACAAGCACCTGCGCAACGTATCGGACCGCTACGACTTCGATTCGGTCCGCGTCGGCATCCAGCCTTTCCAAGCCGATTTCCGCGGTTTCCTGTTCAACGATAACCAGCTCGGCGTGCGTCTGTTCGGCAATCGCGACAACAACCGCTACCAGTATAATCTGGCGGCTTTCTGGCGTCTGGAAAAGGACACCAACTCCGGTCTCAATGATGTCACGCGCCGCCCGCGTGATGATGCGGTGTTCTTCGCCAATCTGTTCGCGCAGGATTTCCCGTTTCCCGGGCTGACCAGCCAGGTGTCCGCCACCTACAACCTCAACCGCGAGCGCAACGATCCCGTCACGATCGACGACAACGGCTTTCCGGTGCGCCCGGCGCTGCTGGGATCGCTGCGCGCGCGCGATTATGACGTTGTCTATCTCGGCTATTCCAACGATGGCCGGATCGGTCGCATGAACCTCACGTCGAGCGCCTATTTCGCGTTCGGCGAGGACCGCAACAGCATCTTCACCGACAAGCCGGCCAATATCCGCGCCTTCTTCGCCGCGGCAGAGGCAAGCTACGACGTCGACTGGATGCGCTTTCGCCTGTCCGGCCTTTACGCCAGCGGTGACAGTAACCCGTATGACAACAAGGAAACCGGGTTCGACGCCATCTTCGAAAATCCGATCTTCGCCGGCGCCGATACCAGCTACTGGATCCGCCAGACGATCCCGTTCGCGGGCGGCGGCCGCGCGGTCGGCATCAACGGCCGCAACGGCATCCTCGCCTCGCTGCGTTCGTCGAAGGAACAGGGGCAGTCGAACTTCAACAATCCGGGCACGATGCTGCTCGGCGTCGGCGCGGATTTCGACGTGCTGCCCGAATTCCGGATTTCGACGAACGTCAACCATCTCTGGTTCGAGGATACGGCGACGCTGAGGGCGCTGCGGAACGAAGGCTCGATCCCCAAGGAGATCGGGTGGGACGTATCGGCCGCGGCGATCTACCGGCCGAATTTCATCCAGAATTCGGTGTTCCGCCTGTCGGCCGCGGTGCTCGATCCCGGCAAGGGCTTCTCCGACCTGTTCACCAACAACCGCAGGGACGATCGCTATTATTCGGTCCTGCTCAACGTGATCCTGAGCTTCTGATGGGCATGGCGAATATCTCGATCCGCCGGCCGACCGGCTTCTGGGCGTTGCTGGCGGCGCTGCTGTTGCTGGCATTCGCGCTGCTGACCGCCGCGCCCTCGCGCGCCTCCGAAGGCGAGAAACCGCAGAAGATCAAATATGCGTTCACGCCCGCCGCCCCGCAGAACCAGGGCTGGCCCGAGGCCGACGGCAAGAGCGCGGGCTGCGTCTCCTGTCACACCGCGTCCGACCAGAAGACGATGCACGCTTCGCCGGCGGTGGTGCTCGGCTGCACCGATTGCCATGGCGGCGATGCCAAGGTGACGGTCGCCGCCAGCCTGCGGATGACCGATCCGGCCTATGTGTCGGCGCGCGACAAGGCGCATGCGCTGCCCAAATATCCGAACAGCTGGCACTGGCCGTCGTCCGCGAACCCGAAGCGCAGCTACACGCTGCTCAATCGCGAGGCGCCCGAATATATCCGCTTCGTCAATCCGTCCGACTATCGCGTCGCGCGCGACAGCTGCGGCGCCTGCCACATGGAGATCATTGAAGCTGCCGAACGCTCGCTGATGTCGACCGGCGCGATGCTGTGGGGTGGTGCGGCCTATAACAACGGCATCCTGCCCTACAAGAATTACGCCTTCGGCGAGGCCTATACGATGAAGGGCGAGCCGGCGAAGATCGTCTCGCCGGGCGAGCCGCACGGCACCGTGACCGAGGCGCAGAAGGCGCGCGGCGCGCTGCCCGCCATGTACCCGCTGCCGACCTGGCACGTGATCCCGCCGGGGGACATTTTCCGCGTGTTCGAACGCGGCGGCCGCAACATCGTCAGCCAGTTCCCCGAGATCGGCCTGCCCAATCCCAATGGCATCATCCAGCGCCTGGAAGAGCCGGGCCGGCCCGACCTGAAACAATCGAACCGCGGCCCCGCGACCGGCCTGCGCGTCGCGATCCCGGTGCTCAACATCCACAAGACCCGGCTCAACGATCCGTTCATGTGGTTCATGGGCACCAATGACCAGCCGGGTGACTATCGCTCGTCGGGCTGCGCCGGCTGCCATGTCGTCTATGCGAACGATCGCGAGCCGCGCCATTCGCTGCTCTACGCACAATATGGCCGCGACGGGCAGACCGCGACCGTCGATCCTACCATCGCCGGGAAGATGGAGCCCGCGCATGGCGACGGCCATGGCACGATGCCCGAAGGCCATGGCGCGCTGAAGGCCGCCACGCAGACCGCCGCGGCGCGCATCCCCGGCGGCGGCGCGGATACGGTGCCGCACCCGGTCGGCACCGGGCAGAAGGAGAAAGGCCACCCGATCCAGCACGCCTTCACCCGCGCCATTCCGACCGCGCAGTGCATGAACTGCCACATGCACCAGCCCAACATCTTCCTGAACAGCTATCTCGGCTACACGATGTGGGACTATGAGTCCGACGCGCCTTTGATGTGGCCCGAGAAGCAGAAATATCCGACCGCGAAGGAAGCGTTCGAGATCCTCGGTCGCAATCCCGAAGCGGCGGCGGTGCGCGGCAAATGGGGCGATCTGGATTTCCTGCGCCGCGTGTATGACGATGTGAACCCGAAGGCGAAGGACACCCAGTTCGCCGACTATCACGGCCATGGCTGGAACTTCCGCGCGATCTACAAGCGCGATCGCGAGGGCAATCTGCTCGACGGCGACGGCAAGACCGTGGCCAACGACGACCCCGAGAAGTTCCGCAAGGCCGGCATGCCCGAATTCGTGCCGCCCGGCGTGCAGAAGGGCAAGGCGGTCCACATGATGGACATCCATGCCGAGAAGGGCATGCAGTGCGCCGACTGCCACTTTGCGCAGGACAGCCATGGCAACGGCCTGATCTATGGCGAAGTCGCCAACGCGGTCGAGATCGGCTGCAAGGATTGCCACGGCACGCCCGATGCGATGCCGACGCTGCTGACCTCCGGCCCGGCCGCGCGACCCGGCGGCACCAATCTGGCGCTGCTGCGCAACCCGGATGGCCGCCGCCGCTTCGAATGGGGCGTGGACGAGCGCGGCGAGCGCACCCTCATTCAGCGCTCGATCGTCGATCCCAAGCTCGAATGGAAGGTCAGTTTGGTTGCCGAGACGGTCGATCGCGCCAGCGCCAACTTCAATCCGAAGGCGGCGCGCGCGAAGCTGATGAGCAAGGCGGGCGCGGAGACCGGGCGGTTCGAGTTCGGCCCCGGCGTGGCGATGGCCGATCGCGCGCACAAGGATGGCGAGATGGCGTGCTTCACTTGCCATCTCAGCTGGACGACGTCATGCGGCGGCTGCCACCTGCCGATCGAGGCGAACTGGAAGACCAGCAGCCACAAATATGACGGGATAGAGACGCGCAACTTCGCGACCTATAACCCGCAGGTCGCGCGTGACGACATGTTCCAGCTCGGCCGTCACCAGACCACCAAGGGCAACCAGATCGCGCCAATCCGGTCGACTTCGGCGCTCGTGCTGTCCTCGACCAACATCAATCGCGAGCGCATCTATGTGCAGCAGCCGCCGATCTCGGCGGCGGGCTTCTCCAGCCAGGCGTTCGCCCCGCACTTCCCGCACACGGTGCGCACTACGGAAACCAAGACCTGCTCTGATTGCCACCTGTCAGCTGCCGACGACAACAACGCGATCATGTCGCAGCTGCTGCTGATGGGCACCAACTTCGTGAACTTCGTGGGCATGCATGTCTGGACCGGTCTCGAAGCCGGGTTCGAGGCGGTGCGCGTGACCGAGTGGGAGGAGCCGCAGGCGGTAATCGGCTCGTATCTCCACCGCTATGCCTATCCCGACTGGTGGAAGGCGCATGTCGAGCGCAACGGCCGTGAACTGATCGAATGGAAGCGCGGCGAGCGCTTCGGCGAGAAATTCTCGGGCGAGACCCAGGCGCTGGAGGAATTCTCGAACACGGTGCAGGCCACTGCCGGCGCTGCCCGCTGCCTCCAGCATCGCGGCGAATATCTGTTCGTCGCCGAAGGCAAGGGCGGCTTCCGCGCCTATGACATCGCCTCGGTCGCCAACAAGGGCTTCTCCGAACGAATCCTGACCGGGCCCTTCTCCGAACTCGGCCACGACACCCATGTCGAGAGCCGCAACGCCACCTGTATGGCGCTGGCAACCACCCAGCCAATCAACCCGCTGCGCAACACGCCCGAGATGCGTGCGATGAACGAGGAGCAGCCGTTCCACCCGATCTACAGCTACGCTTTCGTCACCGACGCCGAGGAAGGGCTGATCGTCGTCAACATCGAGACGATGGCCGATGGCGAGCCGCGCAACAATTTCCTGAAGCGCAGCCTGACCTGGAACGAAGGAGGCGTGCTGAAGGGGGCGCGGCACATCACGCTGGCCGGGCACATCGCCTATATCACCACCGATGCCGGCCTGGTCGTGCTGGATCTGAACGATCCGCTGAAGCCGCGCGTGACCGCGCAAGTGCCGCTTCGTGATGCGCGCGCCTCCGCGGTACAGTTCCGCTACCTATGGGTGACGACGGCCGATGGTCTCGAGGTCTTCGACGTGACAGCGCTGGCCGCGCCGCGCGCGATCCCTGCCGCCACGGTGCCGCTGGCCGATGCGCGCCGCGTCTATGTCGCGCGCACCTATGCCTATGTCGCGGGCGGTGCCGAAGGCCTCGTCATCGTCGATGTGAAGAATCCGGAACGACCCTCGGTCTATCTGAAGGAAACGTTCGGCGGGAAAATGGTGGATGCGCAGGACGTGATCGTGGGGACCACCAACGCTTCGCTATTCGGCTACGTCGCCGATGGTCGAGGCGGCATGAAGGTCATCCAGTTGACCAGCCCGGACAGCCAGCCCAATTTCTACGGTTTCTCACCCGCACCCAAGCCCGAGCTGATCGCCTGGGCGCGCACCCCTTCGCCCGCCTTGGCCCTGTCGAAGGGCCTCGATCGCGATCGCGCAGTGGACGAGACCGGCGGGCAGATGGCGATCTTCGGCCGGCTCGGCTCTCGCCCCTTCACCCGGCCCGAGATGGAGCGCTTCTTCCTGAACAAGCGCGGTATCCCGTGGAAGGTCACCGACGCGCCCGACCTTAAGGATTGGGTGCCGGCCCGACTGGCCGGGCAGTAAGGCGCGATCGCTCGCGAACCTTCGCCGCAAGATCCGACGCGGCATAGCTGGTAAAGTCTCGCGGCTGCGACCAGTCACCGACGTGGTCGAAACTCAGGGGACTACGAAGTGCAGCTTAGGGTGGAACCGGCACAACGGCCTCATCCGATGATCAGGCTGGGCGCTCGTCCAGCATGCCCTGCACCAGCGATTGCATCGCGCCGTCATAACGCGCCAGCACGACATGTTCGTCGCTGGTGTCAAAATGGGTGACCAGCGACTGCCCGTTCCAATAGTGCAGCGCATAGCCGGGCGAATCAGCCACGATCATCGGCCGGCCATCGGGTCGATCGGGATCGATCGGCGACAGCGTCAGCGCCACCTGCGGCGCGGTCGATGGGCAGACCGCGACCGGCCAGCCCTTCCAGCCAGTGACGATCGGGCGATGGATATGGCCGCAAACCATGCCCACGATGTTGGCATGGCCGGCCATCGCCTGTTCAAGCCGGATCACCCAGGGTTCAGCCGGATCGGTCGTCATCCAGTCGATCCCGGTTTCGACCGGCGGATGGTGCAGCACGATCACGGTCGGCCGGTGAAGATCCTCAGCCAGCGTCCGAGACAGCCATGCCGCGCGCTGTTCGCAAAAGGCGCCGCCGTGGCGTCCTTCCTCCAGCGTGTCGATCACCACGAAGCGGAGCGGGCCATGATCGACGACATATTGCACGAAGCCGTCGGCGATCGGCGTCTCGGGAAACACGCGCGCGAAATTGTCGCGCACGTCATGATTGCCCATGCACAGATAGACCGGAACACCAGCCGCCGAAAGCGCATCGCGCAGCGCCGCATAGCTCTCGACATCGCCGCGATCGACCAGGTCACCGGTCGCAAGGATCAGATCCGGCCGGCGATCGAGATTGGCGAGCCGGGCGATAACCTGATCGAGCCGCTTGCGGTTGAACTCGTGCGGATTGCCGGGATCGAAGCCCAGGTGGAGATCGGTAATCTGGGCGACGAGCATCACGCGATCGTCACTCCTCTTCGGATGGCCCCAGCCCGGCGCATGGCCGGGATCAGGATCTGGCATCGATCGGAACATGAGTCGCACGATAGCGTGTCGCAGGGCACAGCCTGTGATTCAGCGCACAAGCTGTAAACCCCGCCCATGGCCAGCGCCTTCAACGCGACGCGATCCGTTCCCGTCGCACGCGCTTCGCCATTGCCGGGGGTCCGTCGCCGACATGGTAATCGTGGCACATCGCGCAGGAAGACGGCACCTCCTTGCGCGCGCTCTCGCCGCCATGGCACTCGCGGCAGGTCGCGATCTTGGGCAGCAGGACGTCCGACGACGCGTTCGACGTCTTCGCCGCATGGCAGGTTTCACACTTTTCCTTCCGGTGCGGCGCGTGATCGAACCAGCCCTTGCTCATGTAGCGCTGGGTGAGCTTTACCGGATGGACATCGACATTCAGGCCACCGGCGGTGCTGAAGTCGATCCGGTGACAATCATAGCAGGCTCCGCCCTCGGAGAAGACCGCCCGGATGGCCGCCGCCGACCGGCTGCCCTGGTTGGCGACCGCGTTGTTGTAGTTGAAGGCGGTGCGGTCGGCCGCAAAATCACCCGGCCGTCGCCGCGCCATCCCCCCCAGGCTCGGCGGGCGAGCCGGGCCGTTGACCGCATAGAAATCGCGCAGCTCGGCGATCACCTGGCGAGGTTCGCCGTGGCGAAGCGTACGGGTGGTGCCGTCAACCCGATCGAAGGCCAGGCTGTGACACATGCCGCAGCTCTCCTCCATCTCGATATCCTGGAAGCGAACGCCGGTGCGGTCTGGTGTGTGGCAGTTCTTGCATTCCAGCTTCTTGCCGAAGTCATGCTCGTCGGCCAGCGTCTGCGCCATGCGCGCGACGCCGTTGGTGGCTGAAAGGTGCAGCGCGTGCGGAAACTTCAGCCCGGAATCCTCACGCGGCGATGCATCCAGCGACATCCGCTGGAACTGCGGCTTGGGGCCCGTCCAGTTGGTCAGCACCGCCACCTTGAACTGCGGGTGCGCCTTGGAGAAGTCGCCGGCATTGTCGATCTTGGTATCGCGCAGTCGCTGGTCGAGCGAGGCATGGCAGTCGCTGCAGAAGCGCTGTGCCGTCACCGGCATCTGTTTGGCGCCTTCATGCTCGGTATGGCATTCCACGCAGCGCCCCTGCGGAATGTTGAACGCGCCGGCGATGTTGATCTGCGCGGCCCGGAAGAAGCCGGGCTTCTCCCGCGCGCCGACCAGACGGCGGGGATCGGCGTGATCGTGGACATCGTCGTGGCAGGCAATGCAGCTGTCGTCTCGAACGGCGACGAACGGCTGGGTATGGCAGGCCTTGCAGTCATTCTCGAGATTGGCGTGCGCCAGCGATAGGCGGCCCGACGACCAGGTCTCGTCCGCATGGAAACGGTTCGGCTGGCGTTCTCGCGCCACTTCCAGCGTCCGATCGGCCGGCTCGGCTCGATTATAGAAGCTCCAGATCGGCCAGGCCAGGAAGGCGGCCAGCGTCAGCGCGATCAGCGTCCAGGCCATCGCGCGCTTGCCCGGCGCCCGCCCGGTCAACGAGAAGGCACGGCTCTCGTCAATCTCTTCGGACGCTTCCGATATGCCGCCCACACGCTCGACCGTGATGACGGTCTCGCCGTTGTCGCCGCGCGCGAAATCCAGCGAGTGCGATCCGATCCGCAGATTGGCGCCGCGCGACGGCGCAACCTCCGCCTGCTGTTTGGAGCTGCCGTCGAGATCGAACGGCAGCCCGGCCGCCGCCTCGATCCGGATGCGATCCGGCCCGGCCTCGCTGATCGTGACATGGTGCAGAGTCACCGCGAGATCCTCGAGCAGGATATCGCTCTCGGTGCCACGGCCGACGGTCAGCCGATCCTTGGCATAGTGGGTGGGGCGGACGATCTCGCGGCCGTCGGCGGTGCGGGCGATCTGGCGGACGACGAAGGTCATGGGCGGCTCACCAGTAGAAGAAGACGCTGACGATATGCGCGGTCAGCGCCGCGATCAGCGCGAAGGTGGCGGGCACATGCACGTACAGCCAGATTTCCAGCAGCGCCTTCAGCCGCATATGCTTGCGCATCCGCGACAGCATCGCGCGCTTGCGTTCCAGCAGGCTATCCACCTTTTCGAGCGGATCATTGCCGATCGCAGCCTTGTAGCCGGTATGCTGGCGGACAAGAGCCTGCGCGCGTGCCGTGCCGCAGCGCGGATATCGGCCGCTGAGCCGCGCAAGCAGGCCACCGCCGAACGGATCGTCTTCCAGGCTCAGCCGCACCATTTCAGCATAGCGATGCTCCAGCGGCTGCGCGGTATCGTGCAGCTGGCGGTCGAGCTGGCGGATATTGTCCAGCATCATCGTCTCGGTCGTTTCGCCGCGATTGTCGGACAGCTTTTCGGGCAGCGTAGCATAGGCCGAGATGCCGTAGATGCCCGAGACGATCACCAGCATCATCAGCGCATAGGCCAGCGTGTGGACGTTCCAGCCGAACTGGAAGCCCGCGTGCAGCGTGCCGATCACGATCAGCAGCAGGCCGAGATAGACGTGCGCTGACGTCCACGCCTTCAACGACCATTTGCCCGGCGTCATCGCGCGCTTGCGCAGGCCGAGTGCCGTCAGCCACAGGATCAACAGCGCACCGATTGTGCCCAGCGTGTAGCCGTACCAACTGCCGCCGTTCGGCCGCGGCTGGACGTCGACGAGCGCGTAGATAGCGATCATCACGATGCCGATCACGCTGACGATCTTGAGCCAGCGGAAATGACCATAGCGTAGGAAACCTTCATGCGCGGTCACCTTGCGGCCGCGCGCGCGTTCCTTCTGCATCCCCCGCGATGCCATGGTCAGCCCCCCGCCCCGGCGATCATTGCGCCTGCTCCAGCCGCGCCACGGTCAGAAATCCTTCTGGTGCCACGCGGATCGCGGCGCCGGTCGGGCAGGCGCGCACGCAGGCCGGGCCGCCCTCGATGCCCGAACACATGTCGCATTTGATCGCCTTCTTGGGCGCTTCGCCCTTGGCATTCTTGTACGCCCATTTCTTGTTGGGCTCGCCCGGCCCAGGCCCCGCGCCGAAGAACAGCCAGCTCAGCAGGCTCGGCTTCTTCGGCGGCACCTTGTCCATCCGGATCACGCCATAGGGGCAATTGCGCTGGCAGTTGCCGCACCCGATGCAACTATCGTCGATGAACACCTCGCCATCGGCGCCGCGGTGGATCGCATTGGGCGGGCAATCGGCCATGCAATGCGGATGTTCGCAGTGGCGGCACGACGTCGGCACGTGGAGATGGGCGTAGGTGCGCCCAGCTTCGCGATCGAGCCGTGACAGGCCTTCGTGGCTGTCGGCGCACGCCTTCTCGCAATTGTCGCAGCCAACGCACAGATTCTCGTCGATCAGCAGCACGTCGGTCGCTTCGCCGATGCCATTGTCGACTAGGAACTTTGCCGTCTCGGAATACATGTCGACGACGGTCGAGAAACTGTCCTTCTTGGCCTCAATGAAGGCGTTCAGATCTTGGCGCGACGCCATGTCCTGCTTGGCTTTCGCGAACAGCTCGGGCTTGCGCGCGAGCAACCGGCCAAACGCCTCGCCATCGACGCGGATCAGTTCCGATTTCACCGCAGCGCGCACGGTGGCGGTGCGGCGGCCGCCATCGATCAGCGCCATCTCGCCGACATAATTGCCCGCCGGCAGATAGCGCAGGAACACCGGCCGGCCGCCGATCGCCTTTTCGACGACCATCGATCCGGACCGGATAACATAGATGTCCTTGCCTTCCTCGCCCTCGGTCAGCACCGCCTCGCCGGCGCGCACCGTCTTGATCTCGACCTTGTCGAGCACTTCGCTCAGATCCTCGGGCTTTAAGCTCGATCCGAACATCTGCAGCAGCTGCCGCTCGGTCGAGATACGGGTCACGGCGCGTTTCGCTGCGGGGACGGACGCCATCAGCTTGAGGGCGGCCGTACGCGACACCTCGACGAGGATGGCATCGGCCGCAGCCTTGATGGTGGCACCACGCCGGCGCCCCGAGATCAGTCCGACTTCGCCGAAGATGGAGCCGACAGGGATGGGTACGGTTCGGCCGCGACCGACATCGACCACGACCGATCCTGATGCGATGCCGAACAGCGACGACCCGGGATCATTCTTCTCGAAGATGGTATCGCCGCGGCTGTAGGCCCGCACCTCGCTGTCCAGCATGAACTCGCGCATCTGAAGCGGCGACAGGTCGTTCAGGATCGTCACGTTGGCGCGCAGGAATTCCAGCCACTCGTCGACCGAGCGGCTCTGCGGCAGCTGCGCGAACTTGGCTTCGAGGATCGGCTCGTCGGCCGGTTTCAGGGCGGTGTTGCCGTTGATGAACTCGACGACGTCATAGCCCTGATTCATGCAGTGCTTGATCAGCGGATAGCCCGCCAGCGCGCCGATCACGAAGATGCCGGGTTTGGTCGATTCGAAGGTCGAGGTGAGCTTGGGGAAAGCCTCGCGGTCGGCACTGGTGAATTCGATGCCGCATTCCTCGATGAATTTGCGCGGCGGAGCCGACCCCATCCGCGCGATGATGCGATTGCAGGGAATGCGCATCTCGCCGTCGCGCGTGTCCAGTGTCACGAACCCCGGTTCGACCCGGTTGGGCGATGTCTCCCCGATCACGTTGACGCGGCCCTGATCGCGCGCGGCGAACAGGCCTTTCACATTGGCATCCTTGGCGCGGCTGAAATCGGCCGTGCGGTTGATGATCGTCACGATGTTGCGCTGCGCGGGATCCGCGGCCAGGCCCATCGCATTCTCGATCCCGGCATCGCCCGCGCCGACAACCAGGATATGCTCGTCCACATATTCGCCGGGATCGTCGAGCTGATACTGAACGATCGGGTTGCCGCTGTCGGCGCCGGGAACGCGCAGCAGGTTGGGGTTGCCCTGAGTACCGATCGCCATGATGATCGTCTCGGCGCGGATGGTCGATCCATCCCGCAGCCCGATCTCGAAGGCGCCCTTCTCGCCCGCGATCGACTTCACCTCGGCATGATAGCGCACGTTGATCTTCTGTCCGGCCGCGCCGTCGTTCCAGAGGCCGAGGATCGCTTCGCGCTTGCCGGCGTCGAACGGCAGGTCCGAGCGCAGCACGAGCTGGCTCGGCGTGGCCATCACATGCTTGCCCTTTTGATATTTGTAGATCGTGTCCGACAGATGGTCGGTCTTCTCCAGCAGCACGTGGCTCAGCCCCAGCTGCGCCGCGCGCGCCGCCGCGCTCAGGCCCGCGGGCCCGGAGCCGATCACGGCGATCCGATAGCTGTCTGCCATTCCGCCCCCACACCCATACGCCGTTGAAACTGCCGGCTTCCCCCCGGCCCTTGCGGTTATTTGGTGCGACCCCTTGTCGGCCACTCTATCATCTTGCACGGCGACCGCTAGACTGGATGTGCAGTTGCGAAACATTTGGAGACCGATCGCATGGCCACCGCTGCCGGCCGAACCCTACCGCTCGGGCGGATCGCGCTCGCGCTCGCGGCGATCATCGCGCTGATCGCGGTCGCCATTGCGGTCCTGCGGCAGCGCGAGGATGCGGCGGCTCCCGTCGCGGCCGCTGCCCCCGCGGGTGACCTGCGGACGATGATCGCTGCGCTCGAGACCCGGCTGAAGGCCAATCCCAACGACGCGCAGGGCTGGCGGATGCTGGCGATCGGCTATTTCGAAACCGCCCGTTATGGCGACAGCGTCAATGCCTATAAGCGGCTCACCGCGCTTACGCCCGCCGATGGCTCGGCCTGGTCGGCACTCGGAGAAGCGATGGTGCTGGCCGGCGAAGGCGGCGTCGATGCACAGGCCGCTCAGGCGTTCCAAACCGCCTTGCGTCAGGATGCCAAGGATGCTCGCGCACGATATTTCCTGGCCGTCCGCAAGGATATGGGCGGCGACCACAAAGGCGCGGTGGAAGACTGGATCGCCCTGCTGAACGACAGCCCGGCCGATGCTCCTTACGCCGAGTCGGTCCGCCAGATCACCCAGCAGGTGGCGTCCGCGAACAAGATCGACATCGCCGGCCGGCTGCCCGCAGCGGCCCCGGCTGCGATCGCCCCGCCGGTCGCGACGGGCAGCGGAGCCGCAGTGGCGTCAGCCGGTATTCCAGGCCCGACCCGGGATCAGCTCGCCGCCGCATCGTCGCTGCCACCCAGCCAGCAGGATGCGATGGTCAAGCAGATGGTGGACGGGCTCGCCGCCAAGCTGACTGCAAACCCGAAGGATCCCGATGGCTGGATCCGCCTGATGCGCGCGCGGATGGTGTTAAACGACGCGCCGGGTGCGACTGCGGCGCTGGCTGCCGCGCGGGCCGCGAACCCGGCCGATGCCGCAAAGCTGGCCGATGCCGCGCGAACCCTGGGCGTGCCGGGCGCCTGATCCGCCCGGTCGATCAGCCTGATAGAAGAGCTATGGTTGCGTATCCCCCTCCCGTGGCGCAAGGCGGCGCGCGGAAGGACGAGTGAGATGGCG
Source organism: Sphingomonas canaveralia (assembly GCF_047238125.1). Classification (NCBI taxonomy): domain Bacteria; kingdom Pseudomonadati; phylum Pseudomonadota; class Alphaproteobacteria; order Sphingomonadales; family Sphingomonadaceae; genus Sphingomonas; species Sphingomonas canaveralia. The sequence goes on along the minus strand of NZ_JBDFMH010000001.1, from coordinate 841,610 downwards.
AGCAATTGGACCCCGACGAGCTGGCAGGCGCATGAAGCCCGGCAGCTTCCCGATTATCCCGATCCGGCCGCGCTTCAGGCGGCAGAGGCGCAGCTCGCCAGCTATCCACCGCTCGTCTTCGCCGGCGAAGCTCGCACGCTGACTGCCGATCTCGCGCAGGTGGCGGCAGGTAAGGCGTTCCTGCTGCAGGGCGGTGATTGCGCCGAGAGCTTCGCCGAATTCCATCCGAACACGATCCGCGACACGTTCCGCGTGATCCTGCAGATGGCGGTGATCCTCACCTTCTCCTCCAAGCTGCCGGTGGTGAAGCTTGGGCGGATGGCGGGCCAGTTCGCCAAGCCCCGCTCTGCCGGCACCGAGCAAATCGGCGATGTCGAGTTGCCGAGCTATCGCGGCGATATCGTCAACGACATTGCGTTCGAGGGGAACGCGCGCGCGCCTGATCCGCAGCGCATGATCCGCGCCTATTCGCAGGCCGCCGCGACGCTCAACCTGCTGCGCGCCTTCAGCCAGGGCGGCTATGCCAACCTGCATCAGGTGCATGCCTGGACGCTCGATTTCATGGGCCGCAGCCCATGGGCGCAGCAATATCAGGCGGTCGCCGATCGGATCGGCGAGGCGCTCGACTTCATGGCAGCGTGCGGGATCAATCCCGAAACCGTGCCGCAATTGAACAGCACGCAATTCTACACCAGCCACGAGGCGCTGCTGCTGCCCTACGAGCAGGCGCTGACCCGTCAGGATTCGCTCACCGGCCAGTGGTACGACACGTCGGCCCATTTCCTCTGGATCGGCGATCGCACTCGCTTCGAAGGGTCGGCGCATGTTGAATATCTGCGCGGCGTCGGTAACCCGGTCGGGTTGAAATGCGGTCCGAGCCTGGAGCCGGACTCGCTGCTCAGGATGCTCGACACGCTAGATCCGGGCCGCGTGCCCGGTCGGATCACGCTGATCACGCGTTACGGGCACGACAAGATCGAAAAGCATCTTCCCGCGCTCGTCCGCGCAGTGAAGCGCGAGGGGCGGCCGGTCGTGTGGTCGTGCGATCCGATGCACGGCAATGTCGTGAAAGCCGCCAATGGCTACAAGACGCGGCCGTTCGATCGCATCCTGGCTGAGGTCCGCGGCTTCTTTGCCGTCCACCGTGCCGAAGGCACGCACGGCGGCGGCATCCATGCCGAGATGACAGGCCAGAATGTCACCGAATGCACCGGCGGCGCGATCGACGTGACCGAACAGAGCCTGGCGGATCGTTACCACACCCATTGCGATCCACGCCTGAATGCGGGCCAGTCGATCGAACTCGCCTTCCTGCTGGCCGAGATGCTGAACGCCGAGATGCGCGACCGCGACAAGGCCGCTGCCTGACGTCGCCCAGGGAGCCGGTCGGCGGCGCGCGGGTTGATCCCGCATGCCCCGCCCGCGTTTCGTTCTCGCCATCGCTTTCATGCTGCTGCCGCAGCTGGCGATCTCGGCCGATCCCCTCACCAATGGTGCGCTCAGCTTCGAGCGTCGCGGTGATCGCTGGCGATCGCTCTGGTTCGTCTGCGACGGCGTCGATCGGCAGGAGATCGCGCTGATCGGGCACCCAAGCCGCAGTGGTGACGCGATCATCCGCCGCCTTGCGAAGCCCGGGTTCAAGGTGGCGAGCGCCGCATTCCGGGTCGGCCCCGGCGATCCGGGCGCCGGCCAGATCTATTTCCCCCTGAAGGCGGGATCGGGTCGCGACGCGGGCGCGCTCCATGCCGTCAACCCGGGTATGTATCCGGCGCCGACACCGGCGCTGCCGAGCTTCACCTCGATCGATCAGCCGTCCGGTCGAATGCGCTGCCGCTTCGATCCCGGCGCGCGGCTGCTGCTGATCACGCCGCGCCGCACCGTCCTGGTGATCGCCGACACCCGGGGCGGGCTGCGCTATGAGGCCTATCCCCACGATGCGGTTTCGATCACCGGTCCTGCCATCCGCCTCACCGGCGGCACTTTGCAGCACGCCGGCCGCCACGACATCTACAGCTTCGCCAACCGCGGCTTCGGCTACCGCATCGACGCCAGCCGCGATCCGGCCCGCCCCGGCGCGGTGCTGACGGTGTCACGTGCCGGCAGTACGATACAAACCGAACCCGCCATCGCCTACAGCATCGCTGATCGCCGATACCGCCTCCCGCTTGACTCGAACCGGCCCGCTCCATAAGGACGCCGCTCCGCGAACGGCCCCTTCGTCTAGCGGTCTAGGACGTCGCCCTCTCACGGCGAAAACACGGGTTCGAGTCCCGTAGGGGTCACCACGCGATTCCAAGCATTCGCCGATACGAGACCTCGGCAGCCATCCATGAGCCTCGCGATGGGCTCATGCGGTCCTCAGTCGGCCAGCAGCCGGTATCCGACGCCGAGTTCGTTCGCGATCACCGATCCTACCGCGTTGGCGCCTTCCAGCTTCTGGCGCAGGTTGCGGATCACGATCCGCAGATATTCGATGCGATGGTCATGCTCGCGCGGCCAGGCGGCGGCCATGATCCGCTGATGCGTGACGACACGGCCGGGATGCTGGGCGAGCGCCGCCAGCACGTCATGCTCCTTGCGCGTCAAATGGCTCTCCACTCCGTCGGCGCGGCGCACCAGGCGTCGTTCCAGATCGATCATGGCCTCACCCGCGCGCAGCGTGGCTGGCACGCGGATCACGGCACCATGATGACGTAGCGCGGCGCGCAGGCGCGCCAGCAGCTCCTCCGAATCGAACGGCTTGGTGATGTAGTCGTCCGCGCCAAGATCGAGCGCGGCCACCTTCTGGTCGGTCGCCTCGCGTGCGGACACCATGATGATGACGGGATCGCCCTGCCCTTTCAGCAGCGTGACCAGCTCGAGCCCGTCGCGATCCGGGAGCCCGAGATCGAGCAGGATCGCGGCCGGCGGCGAGCCCCGCGCGGCTGCCAGTGCGGATGCGGCATCGGCCGCCTCGGCGACCTCGTATCGGGCACGCTCAAGCGTATTGCGCAGCAGCCGTCGGATCGGCTGCTCGTCATCGACGATCAGTACCAGCGGCCCGCTCATGCCACATCCTCGCCGGTATCGCGCACGAGAAGGCCGGAAGGGAATTGCAGGCTGAATGCCGCCCCGCCGCCGCCCTCACGATTGCCTGCCTCGACCGTCATCCCCATGGCTTCAGCAAAAGCCTTGACGATGGCAAGCCCGAGCCCTGTGCCGCCGGCCGCGCGGTCCGATCCTTCCAACCTGTGGAAAGTATCGAACACGTCACGCTCTTGCCCCTGCGGCAGACCGGGCCCCTGATCGATGATCTGCAGGGTGAGCACAGCGTGGCGATGTCGACCCCGGATGATGATAGGCGTGCCCGCATCCGCATAGCGGCCGGCATTGTCGAACAAATTGATCAGGATGTGATGCAGCAGCTGCGGATCGACGCGCACCAGCGGCAGGTCGGGCGGTACGTCCAGCTGCACGGGATGGCCCGCCAAAGCGCTCCGCGTGTCGTGAGCCGCGCCCGCCACGGCATCGGTCAGGTCGACGGGTTCGAGCTTCAGGCGTAGCGCACCCGCCTCCACCCGAGCCATGTCGAGCAGATTGCCCACGAACCGGTTGAGACGGCCGGCCTCGCTCTCGATCGTATCGATCAGATCCGGGGTCGCCCCGCCCCGCAACGCCGCGGCGGCCGCCATCACCGATGTCAGCGGCGTCCGCAGATCATGGCTGACGGAAGACAGCAGAGCAGCGCGCAGCCGGTCCCGCTCGCGCACGGCATCGACGTCGCGCATTTCCATCTCCAGGCGCAGCCGTTCGAGCACGAGCGCGGACTGATCGATCAGCCCCTTCAGCAGCTGCAGCTGGTCCGGCCGGATCGGATCCCCCCCGCTCGCACGCGATAGGCCAAGTACCGCCACCGTGCGTTCGCCCGCCCGCAGCGGCTGGAACAGCCAGTCCGATGCAGTCAGCGTCCCAGATCCCCGCCCGGCCGGGGTTGCCGTATCGAAGGCCCACTGGGCTGCCGCCATCTCGATCGTGTCCAGCCGGTAATCGATTGCATTGGCCGCCTGCACGACCAGGCTGCCGCCATCCGCCACGAGGATCACCGTCTGCAGGCCGAACAGCCGGCCGACTTCGTCGCAGATCGCCCGCGCCAGTGCGACCGGATCGTTGAGCGGTGTCAGCGCGCGCAGGAAACCGGCCAGCGCGGCATTGGTGCGTGCGCTTGCCGCGGCCAGATCGGCCTGCGCACGCACCCGCGCGGTCAGCTGGCTGGTCGCGATCGCCACCCCCAGCAATACCAGCACCGACACGATATTCTCAGGGTTTGCGATCGTCAGCGTGCCGGTCGGCGGCAGGAAGAAGAAGTTGTAGGCCAGGCTTGATGCGATGCCGGCGAAAAGCCCCGTGCGAAGCCCGAACAGGCTGGCAGCGACCATGACCGGCAGCAGGTACAGCAGGGCGACATTGCCGAGATCGAGGATGTGGAACAGTGCGCTGCCCGCCGCGGTAACACCCGCCACCATCGCCGCGCTCCAGCCATAGCCGGCCGGCCGCCCCCAATCGCCGGCCAGCTGTGACCAGAGCGGACCCGAGACGCGGCCGCCGACAGGCTGCGGCATGGGCATGACGTGAACCGCAATCCCCGGCGTCTCGCGAACCAGCCGATCGACGACCGAGCCGTGCCGCAGCTCGAACCATCGCGAGCGCGAGGATTTGCCGACCACCAGCTGAGTCGCACGCGCCTCGGCCGCGAACGTCTTCAGGCCAGTGAGCACCGAGGTGGCCGGGACCGAAGCGACTGCGCCGCCGAGTTGGGCCGCCAGATCCAGCGTCTCGGCGATGCGGCGCTGATCGGCGGCGGAAAGCGTCTGGGCCCGCGCGGTTTCGATATAGACGGCCGTCCACGGCGCGCGCTGGGCGTCGGCGATCCGCTTGGTGGCGCGGATCAGGCTGTCGGCCCCGGGCAATTCGCTGACCGCGACCACGATCCGCTCGCCCCCGGCCCAGGTACCGCCGACGCCCAGCGCACGGACATGATCCAGCATCTGCGCATCGACGGCCTGGGCCGCGCGGCGCAACGCCAGTTCGCGCAATGCCGACAGGTTCGACTTGGAAAAGAAATGCGACAGCGCGCGCGTCGCTTCCTGCGGCAGATAGACTTTGCCAGCCTTCAGCCGGTCGATCAGCTCGTCGGGCGGAATATCGACGACCTCGATCTCAGCCGCCTCGAGTATACTGTCCGGCACGGTCTCGCGCACGCGGACGCGGGTGAACGAGGCCACCACATCGTTGAGGCTTTCGACATGCTGGATGTTGATCGTCGAATAGACATCGATGCCGGCCGCCAGCAGTTCCTCGACATCCTGGTATCGCTTGGGATGGCGGCTGCCCGGTGCGTTGGTGTGGGCCAGCTCGTCGACCAGCACGAGGCGCGGATGCCGGGCGATGACGGCATCGACATCCATTTCTTCCAACGTCCGTCCCTCGTAGCGGACCGGACGGCGCGGGATCACTTCATGGCCGCGTACCAGTGCCTCGGTCTCGAACCGGCCATGCGTTTCGACCACACCAATCACGACGTCGACACCGTCGCGACGCCGGCTGGCGCCGTCGGACAGCATCTCATAGGTCTTGCCCACGCCGGGCGCCGCGCCAAGGAAGATCTTCAGCCGGCCACGCCCTTCTTGCGCGGCCTGCCGCAACAGGGCTTCCGGAGACGGGCGCGCCGGCGCTGCGTTCAACGCGGTGCCATGGCGTCAAGCGCGCGGTTCAGAGCGAACACGTTGACCCGCGGTTCGCCGATGATACCGAGCAGCGGCGCATCGACCTGACGCTCGACAAGTGCGCGGACGCGATCGACCGGCACGCCACGCGCGGCTGCGACGCGCTCAACCTGAGCCTGCGCTGCATCGGGGGAAAGGTCCGGATCGAGGCCCGAACCAGACGTGGTGACAAGATCGGCTGGCATCGGTCCGGCGAGGCCCCCGGCACGCTGCGCGGCGACATCGGCGCGCGCGCGATCGACCAGCACCGCGCTGGTCGGCCCCAGGTTGGAGCCCGACGAGGCGAGCCCATCATAGCCTTTGCCGGCAGCCGACGGACGGGTGCGGAAATAGCGATCGGATACGAAAGCCTGCCCCACCACCGTGGAGCCGATCACCCGGCCGCCCTCGCGCACCAGGCTGCCGTTCGCCTGTGCCGGAAACAGTGTCTGGCCGATCCCCGTCATCGCCAGAGGATAGCCGATCCCCAGCAGCAGCGCGAACAGGATCGTGAAGATGAAAGCGGGCCGCAGCGCGCTGGTGATGTCCTTGCCCATGTCGATGTCCTCAGGCGAGACCCAGGCCGCTGACGGCCAGGTCGATGATCTTGATCCCCACGAACGGCGCGACGAGGCCGCCCAGTCCGTAGACGGCCAGATTGCGCGCCAGCAGCGGCCCCGCCGCCATCGGCTTGTACGCGACACCCTTCAGCGCCAGCGGCACCAGCAGCGGGATGATCAGCGCGTTGAAGATGATCGCCGAAAGGATCGCGCTTTCCGGGCTGGCCAGCCCCATCACGTTCAGCACGCCCAGCCCCGGATAGAGCGCGACGAACATCGCCGGGATGATCGCGAAATATTTGGCGACATCGTTGGCGACCGAGAAGGTGGTCAGCGCGCCGCGGGTCATCAGCAGCTGCTTGCCGAGCCCGACGACCTCGATCAGCTTGGTCGGATCGCTGTCGAGATCGACCATGTTGCCGGCCTCGCGCGCAGCCTGCGTGCCGGTGTTCATCGCCACGCCGACATCGGCCTGGGCCAGTGCGGGCGCATCGTTGGTGCCATCCCCGCACATCGCGACCAGCCGGCCATCCTGCTGTTCGCGCCGGATCAGCGCCAGCTTGTCCTCGGGGGTGGCTTGCGCGAGGAAGTCGTCGACCCCGGCCTCGGCCGCGATGGCGGCGGCGGTCAGCGGATTGTCGCCGGTGATCATCACCGTGCGGATCCCCATCGTGCGCAGTTCGCCGAACCGCTCGCGAATGCCGGCCTTCACCACATCCTTCAGGAAGATCGCGCCCAGCAGCCGGCCGTCCTCGGCCACCGCCAGCGGGGTGCCGCCGGCGCGCGCGATCTCGTCGGTGATGCGGCGCAGCTCGGTCGCCGCCGCGGTCTCGCCTGCCCCGGGGTTCGCCTTCAGGATCGAGTTGACCGCGCCCTTCTGGATCGTACGGCCGCCGATCTTGACACCAGAGATGCGGGTCTGCGCGGTGAAGCCGATCACTTCCGCGTCTTCGGGCAATGTCGTAGTGCGCACCTGGAAGCGGTCGCGCGCCAGCACCACGATCGATCGGCCCTCAGGGGTCTCGTCGGCCAGGCTGGCGAGCAAAGCGGCCTCGGCCAGTGCATCGGCACTCGTGCCGCCGACCGCGCGGAACTCGGATGCCTGACGATCGCCGATCGTGATCGTGCCGGTCTTGTCCAGCAGCAGTACGTCGATGTCACCCGCCGCCTCCACCGCGCGGCCCGATTTGGCGAGCACGTTGAAGCGCACCAGCCGGTCCATCCCCGCGATCCCGATCGCGGACAGCAGGGCGGCGATCGTGGTCGGGATCAGCGTGATCAACAGCGCGGCCAGAATGGCGACGGGCACGCTGCCGCCCGCATAGCTGGCGAAGCCGGGCACCGTGCCGACCGCGATCAGGAAGATGATCGTCAGCCCCACCAGCAGCAGCGTCAGCGCGATCTCATTCGGCGTCTTCTGCCGCTCGGCACCTTCCACCAGCGCGATCATCCGGTCGAGAAAGCCCTGCCCGGGCTCCACCGTCACACGCACCCGGATCGAATCCGAAATCACGCGCGTGCCCGCCGTCACCGCCGAACGGTCCCCGCCTGCCTCCCGGATCACGGGCGCGCTCTCGCCGGTGATCGCGGCTTCGTTCACCGATGCCACCCCCGAGACGACCTCGCCATCGGACGGGATCAGATCACCCGTCTCGACCAGCACCTCGTCGCCCACCGACAGGCGGGTGGCGGGCACCAGTTCCCAGATATCGCCGACGCCGGTCAGCAGCTTGGCGCGCAGATCGGCCTTGGTGTCGCGCAGTGACGCGGCTTGCGCCTTGCCGCGGCCTTCCGCGATGGCCTCGGCAAAGGTGCCGAACAGCACGGTCAGCCACAACCAGACGACCAGTTGCAGCTTGAAGCCGGTCGTCAGCCCATCCTGCCCGACGACGAGCAGGATGGTGAGCAGCACCGCCACCGCGGCGGTGGTGAACATCACCGGATTGCGGGCCAGCTGCCGCGGGTCGAGCTTGCGGAAGGCGTCGCCGATCGCGGCGATCACCAGGTCGGATGTGAAGAGCGAGCTCTTCTCGGTGCGGGTCATGATCTGCGATCCCGTCAGAAGGTCTGGCCGTTGATCATCGCGAGATGATCGGCGATGGGGCCAAGCGCGAGGCTCGGCAGGAAGGTGAGGCCGCCCAGGATCAGCACGATGCCCACCAGCAGGCCGATCCACAGCGCACCCGTGGTCGGGAAGGATCCGGCGCTGTCGGGCGTGTATTTCTTGGCGGCCAGGCTGCCCGCGATTGCCAGCATCGGCACGATCACGAAGAAGCGGCCGATCCACATGCCCATCCCAAGCAGCCCGTTATACCATTCGGTATTGGCGGTGAGCCCGGCGAAAGCGGAGCCGTTGTTGGCGACCGCACTGGTGAAGGCGTAGAGGATTTCCGAAAAGCCGTGCGGCCCCTTGTTCAGCGGCCCGGCCAGTCCCGGCCCCGCCACCGAACTTAGCGCCGCCAGCGACAGGATCGTCAACGGCAGCACCGCGATCGCCAGCACCGCCAGCTTCACTTCGCGCGCCTCGATCTTCTTGCCGACATATTCGGGCGTGCGCCCCACCATTAGCCCGGCGACGAATACCGCGAGGATGGCGAACAGCAGGAAGCCGTAGATGCCGGCGCCGACGCCGCCCACCACCACTTCGCCCAGCTGCATATTAAACAGCGGGATCATGCCGCCAAGCGCGGTGAAGCTGTCGTGCATGGCGTTGACCGCGCCGCACGAAGCCGCCGTCGTTACCGTAGCGAAAAGGGCGGAGGCGGCGATGCCGAAGCGGACTTCCTTGCCTTCCATGTTGCCGCCGGCGACGCCGAGGCCATGGAGCACCGGATTTCCCGCCGCCTCCTGCCAGTAACTGACCGCCACGCCGCAGAGGAACAAGATCATCATGGCGGCCAGGATCGCCCAACCCTGGCGGGTGTTGCCGACGGCATTGCCGAAGCACCATGTCAGCCCGAAGCCGATCACGAAGATCGACAGCATCTGGACGAGGTTGGTCAGGCCGGTCGGGTTTTCGAACGGATGCGCCGAATTGGCGTTGAAGAAGCCGCCACCATTGGTGCCGAGCATCTTGATCGCTTCCTGGCTGGCGACCGGCCCCAGCAGCAGCGTCTGCTTCGCGCCTTCCAGCGTGGCGACGTCGACCGTACCGGCCAACGTCTGCGGCACGCCGCTCGCAATCAGGAACAGCGCGTAGAGGATGCAGGCCGGCAGGAGCAGATACAGCGTCACCCGCGTGCAATCCGCCCAGAAATTGCCGATCGTCTTGAACTCACGCCGGGCGAAGCCACGGAAGAGCGCGAACGCCAGCGCGATGCCGGTTGCGGCTGACAGGAAGTTGTGGATCGCCAGCCCTAGCATCTGGCTGAGGTTCGACATCGTCGATTCCCCGCCATAGCTCTGCCAGTTGGTGTTGGTGCCGAAGCTGATCGCGGTGTTGAACGCCAGATGCGGGCTCAACCCGGGCAGCCCCTGCGGATTGCCGGGCAGCACACCCTGCAGTCGCAGCACGGCATAGGTGAAGCCGATCAGCACGATGTTGAACAGCAGCATGTGCAGCGCGTAGCGCCGCCAGCCCTGCTCCTGCGCGGGATCGATGCCGGCCGCGACATAGAAGCCGCGCTCGACCGGGCCGAGAACCGCATGCAGCGGCGTGCGCCGCCCTTCGTAGAGCGCGAACAGCCACAGGCCGACCGGCTTGGTCAGCAGCAGCAGGATGGCGACGAAGCCGAGGATCAGGGTCCAGCCCTGGATGGTCATGTCAGCGTCCTCAGAAGCGTTCGGGGCGGATCAGCGCCGCCACGAGATAGACGAGCAGCCCGAGCGCGGTGATCGCGGCGAGCCAGAGATCGAGGGTCATCGCGCGTGTGCCTCAGGCAGCGTCGCACAACCGGGCATAGGCCAGCGTTGCCGCCGCCAGCCCCGCCATCACCGCGATCCAGATCATGTCCTGCACGCTCGTCCTCCGTCTGATCGAGAGGACGCGCAATTAGGTCCGCCGCGCGTAGCAAAGCGAGATCGGTTTCCGTGCCTTGCATAGCATCCGCATAGTATTTTGCCCGGGGCTCGACCGGCGGGCGATCACCGCTCCATAAGGCGCGCAACAACGGGGAGAGCGACGGCATGGTGGATGCGGCAGGATCGGGCCGGACGCGGGTGACGCGGGCCGAGATCAAGGTGATCGCCGCATCCTCACTCGGCACCATATTCGAATGGTATGATTTCTATCTGTACGGCCTGCTCGCGGCACATATCTCCGCGATATTCTTCTCGGGCGTGAACGAGACAACCGGGTTCATCCTGGCGCTCGCCGCCTTTGCCGCGGGTTTTGCCGTGCGGCCGTTCGGCGCGCTGATCTTTGGGCGGATCGGCGATCTGGTCGGCCGCAAGAACACCTTCCTGGTCACGATGGCGATCATGGGCCTGTCCACCTTCGCGGTGGGTCTGTTGCCCTCCTATGCATCGATCGGGGTCGCCGCGCCGTTGATCCTGGTATCGCTCCGGTTGCTGCAGGGGCTGGCGCTTGGCGGCGAATATGGCGGTGCCGCGACCTATGTCGCCGAACACGCCCCGCCCGGCCGGCGCGGCTTCTTCACCAGCTGGATTCAGACGACCGCGACGCTGGGCCTGTTCGCCGCGCTGATCGTCGTGATCGGCCTGCGCGGCGCGATTGGCGAGGCCGCGTTCGCCACCTGGGGCTGGCGGGTGCCGTTCCTGGTCTCGATCCTGCTGCTGGCAGTGTCGCTGTGGATCCGGCTTCAGCTGGCCGAAAGCCCGGTGTTCCAGAAGATGAAGGACGAAGGCGCGACATCGAAGGCCCCGTTGACGGAGGCGTTCGCGCGGTGGGGCAATCTGCGCTGGGTGCTGATCGCACTGCTGGGCGCGGTCGCGGGGCAGGCGGTGGTCTGGTACACCGGCCAGTTCTACGCGCTGTTCTTCCTGGAGAAGACGCTGCGGGTGGATGGCGCGACCGCCAACATCCTGATCGCGATCGCGCTGGCGATCGGCACGCCGTTCTTCGTCTTCTTCGGCTGGCTGTCGGATCGGATTGGACGAAAGCCTATCATCCTCGCCGGCTGCGCGCTCGCAGCCCTCAGCTATTTTCCACTGTTCGGCGCGCTCACCACCGCCGCCAACCCCGCGCTCGCCCGTGCGCAAGCGGCGGCTCCCGTTACCGTCTCAGCCGACCCGGCGCGCTGCTCGGTCCAGTTCGATCCGATCGGGCGCAACAGTTTCGAGACGACGGGGTGCGACATCGTGAAGTCAGCGCTGGCGAAGGCGGGGATCAGCTACGCCCAGGCAGATACGCCCGGCGCGGCTGCCGTCGTTCAGATTGGCGGTATGGCGCTAACGGCACCCGAAGCCAGCCTCGCCACGCCGTCGGCCAAGGCCGATATCGCCGCCTTCCGTTCAGATCTGACCGCAACCCTCGCCGCCGCCGGCTACCCCGCCAAGGCCGATCCCGCGCAGATCGATCGCGTGAAGGTCGTCGCGATCCTGACCGCGCTCGTGCTGTTGGTGACGATGGTCTATGGCCCGATCGCGGCGCTGCTGGTCGAACTCTTCCCCAGCCGCATCCGCTATTCGTCGATGTCGCTGCCCTATCATATCGGCAATGGCTGGTTCGGCGGCTTCCTGCCGACGACGGCGTTCGCGATGGTCGCGGCCACCGGCAATATCTATTACGGGCTCTGGTATCCCGTGATCGTGGCGGCGGCGACGGTCGTGATCGGCCTGATCTGGCTGCCGGAGACGTTTCGCCGGACGATCGACGACTGAGCGCCGTTGCGGTGGCGCACCTGCCTGCCTAGATCGCGGGCATGATATCGCCCACCCCCGCCGGCACCGGCGAACTCGATCGCCTGCTGGCCTCCGCCCAGTCTCCCGGCGGCATGGCACTCGCCACCGTCGTCTCGACCTGGGGGTCCGCCCCCCGCCCGCGCGGCAGCCACATGCTGGTGCACGAAGACGGGCGCTTCGAAGGTTCCGTCTCGGGCGGGTGCGTCGAGAACGAGATTTTGCAGGCCGCGGCCGATGCCATCGCCAGCGGCGAGAGCCGGCTGCTCGATTTCACGATCAGCGACGATGCCGCCTGGGAAGCGCATCTGCCCTGTGGCGGAGCGATCAGCGTGCTCGTGCAGTCGGTCGCCGAGGGCGGCTTCCCGCGTTCGCTGTTTGCCGCACTGGCGGAAGCGCGCGCGTCCGCCCGCGCGCTTGCGATCACCACCGATCTGGCCAGTGGTCAGAGCCTGATCGCCGATGATCCCCGCGAGGGCGCGTTCGTCAACCGCTACCGCCCGCCGCGCCGGCTGATCATCGTGGGCGCTGTGCAAATCGCGCAGGCGTTGGCCGCCTATGCCGGTCCGCTCGATGCACGCACCATCATCGTCGATCCGCGAGAGCGTTTCCTGACCGAGGAGCGTTTTCCAGGCCTTACTCTCGATTCCCGCTGGCCGGATGAAGCGATCGCCGCGCTCGACCCCGGTGCCGAGACGGCCGTCGTCACGCTCAGCCACGATCCAAAGATCGACGATCCGGCGCTGATCGCGGCGCTGGCCCGGCCAACCAGCTATGTCGCGGCGCTGGGATCGAAGCGCAGCCACGCCGCCCGGCTGGATCGGCTGCGCGCCGCCGGCGTCAGCGATGCCGACCTCGCCCGAATCGACGCGCCGGCGGGAATCGACATCGGCGCGCTCGGCCCGGCCGAGATTGCCCTGTCGATCGCCGCCGGCATGGTCGCCGCGCTGAGGCGCTGAGCGGCGGCCGGCGCGGGGCCGGCCGCGCTGCTTACTTCTTGCCGCCGAGCGTGAGGCCGCCGAAGCGCTTGTTGAAGCGCGCGACCTGACCGCCCGAATCCAGCATCGTGCCGCGCCCGCCGGTCCAGGCCGGGTGTACGGTAGGGTCGATGTCCAGCGTCAGCGTGTCGCCGTCGTTCCCCCAGGTGGACCGCGTCTCGAACGTGGTGCCATCGGTCATCTGAACCGTGATGCGGTTCAGCTTGGGGTGAATGTCCTTCTTCATGTTCAGGCTCCGATTGGGGCTGGTTTCCGACCAGCCGGGAGAGAGGCGCGCGCATAGCGGCTGCCACCCGAACTGACAAGCCGCTTGACCGCACTGCACCATCCCCCTAACCGCCCGCCGCAGCGAAGGTGCCCCCGGCAACGGGGGTGAAAAGGGAAGCCGGCGGAAATCCGGCGCTGTGCCCGCAACTGTGAGCGGCGAGCCCCCTCCCCACACGCCACTGGCCATTCGGCCGGGAAGGCGGGGAGACGGGTGATGACCCGCAAGCCAGGAGACCTGCCTCCGCTGTCGTCCGCGCCCGGCCGGGTCCAGCCGCCAGCGCGTGATCCGGCGCCAATGGTGGCTACGGATCGCCGTGACGACTGCCTGTCGTTGCGGAGTTGATATCGATGTCCATCCTGTTCGCCACCACCACGCTGGCCGCGGCCCTCGCTGCGCCTGAGATCATCGTCACCGCGGGGCTCACACCCGTGCCGGCCGATGAAACTGCCGTCTCCGCCACCGTGATCGATGCGGATCGCATTGATGCGCTGGGGGCCGTCGGCGTCACTGACCTGATCCGCTTCGCGCCGGGTGTGTCTGTCGCGACCAGCGGCGCGCGCGGGGCGCAGGCGCAGGTCCGCCTGCGCGGGGCCGAGGCGAACCACACGCTGCTCCTGATCGACGGCATCGCCTTCAACGATCCCGCCGCCGGCAACGAGGCGCGGTTCGAAACGCTGGCCGCAGACGGCCTCGGCCGGATCGAAGTGATCACCGGCCCACAGTCCGCACTGTTCGGATCGGAAGCGCTGGGCGGTGTTATCGCGCTCGAGACGCCCGATCCGATCGGTGCCTCCTCCGCCACGCTGACCGGCGAATATGGCAGTCGCGAATCCGCCCGTGGTGTCGCGTCCGCCGCGTTCGGATCGGACAAGGCCGGCGTCTCCGCCACCGCCAGCTGGCAGCGCGAGGACGGTATCGACATCCTGGGCGGCGGCACCGGTGATCGCGACGGATACGAGACCCGCACGATCAGCCTGAAGGCGGTCGCCCGCCCCGGCAGCGATGGCGAGTTCGGCATCGTCGGCCGTTACCTGCGTCATGAGAGCCAGTTCGACGGTACCGATCCCGTCACCTTCCTGCGCGCCGACACCGCCAATTCGACCCGCACCGACACGAAGGCGGTGCGCGCCTGGGGGCGCCTCGGGCTCGATCCGCGCGCTCCGCTCGCGCTGCTGGTCGAGGCGCAATATCTCGACAGCGACAATCGCAATCGGGATGGCACTACACCGCTGAACGACAGCCAGGGCGATCGCTTCCGCGTCGCCAGCCAGGTTGCCGCGCGCTTCGATACCGGCGCGGTGGCACACGAACTGGTCGGCCGGATCGAGCGCGAGGACGAGAGCTTCGAGACCAGCGACACGCAGTTCGGCGGCTTCACCGATCAGCGCCGCACCCGCGGCCGCACCGCCTATGTCGGCCAGTGGCGCGCCTCGCTCGATATCCTGTCGGCCGATGTCGCGGTCCGTCACGACGACTTCAACCGCTTTGCCGACGAGACGACGGTGCGCGCAAACCTGATCGTGCGCCCGACCGACCGCTTCGCCCTTTTTGCCGGCTATGGCGAGGGCATCGCGCAGCCGACTTTCTTCGATCTCTACGGCTTCTTCCCCGGCAGCTTCGTCGGCAATCCGAACCTGATCCCGGAACGCTCCAAGGGCTATGAGGCGGGCGTCCGCTATCGCAGCCCTGTGTTGGATCTCGGCGTGACCGCCTTCTCCAACCGCCTGCGCGACGAAATCGTATCGGTATTCGATTCAACCACCTTCCTGTCGTCCGCTGCCAACGCGACCGGTAAGTCGAAGCGCCGCGGCGTGGAGCTGACCGGCGAAGTGCGTCCGATCGAGGGGCTGCGGATCAGCGCCAACTACACCTGGCTCGATGCGAAGGATCAGCAGGTGGCGGCGGGGCTGCAGCAGCGCGAGGTACGCCGCCCGCGCCACAGCGGCAATCTGGTGGCGGACTGGACCGCCGACCGGCTGACGCTGGGTGCCGCGCTCAGCTATGTCGGAAAGCGGCGCGATACCGATTTCGATCTATTCCCGGCGCAGACCGTGATGCTGGATGATTATGTGCTGGCTTCCGCCCGGATCGCCTTCCGGATCGCGCCGGCGCTGGAACTGTTCGGGCGCGTGGAGAATCTGGGCGATGCGAACTATCAGGATGTGGTGGGCTACAACACGCCTGGTCGCAGCATCCATGGCGGCGTGCGCGTGCGCTTCGGCGCATAGCGCGGCACCGATGCGGATCGCGTCGCTCAACCTGTGCAGCGACGAACTTGTGCTGATGCTGGCCGATCCCGTGCGGATCGCCAGCGTCACCCATCTGTCCCGCGATCCGGCGGAAAGCGCGCTGTGGCAGGCCGCCCGTCGCACCCGCGCGAACGACGGCAGCCTGCTGTCGGTCGCGCCGCTCAGGCCCGATCTGATCGTGACCATGGGCGGCAGCGGCCGCGATCGCGCCGGGATCGCTCAGGCGATCGGGGCGCGACTGGTCGATTTGCCCTTCCCGGCGACGCTCGAAGACGTCGTCCGATCGATCCGGATCGTCGGCAATGCGGTCGGCCGGTCGGATCGGGGCCGCGCGCTGGCGGCGCGTATCGTCGCGCTGTCGCGGACGGTACCCGGCCGGCGGCATGACGCCATCTATCTGTCGGGCGGCGGGCGATCGCTGTCTTCGGACGGGCTTGGAGCGCAGTGGCTGGCGCTGGCCGGCTATCGCCAGCGCCCGCTGCCGGGCGGGCGGATCGATCTCGAAACGCTGCTTCGACGCCCGCCCGCGGTGCTGCTGACCAGCGACTATCGCGCCGGGCAGGCGTCGCGGGAAGCGCAGTGGCTGAAGCAGCCCGCACTTGCCCGAATGCCACGCCTGCGCCGGATCCGCACCGAGGGCCGCCGCTGGACTTGCCTAGGTCCGAGCCTGATCCCCGAGATCGCGCGGCTGCGGTCGCTCGGCCAATGATGCGAATCGCGCCCGTGCTGATCGCGGCGCTGTTCGCGGCCGCGCTGCTGCTGCCCGCGACCGGGCTGGCGACATTGTGGCGCGACGATCCCGCGCTCGCGACGACGATCCTTCTCGAACTGCGGCTGCCACGCGCACTGCTGGCGCTCAGCTATGGAGCGATGCTGGGCGCGTCGGGTGCCGCGATCCAGGCACTGTTCGCCAACCCGCTGGCATCGCCCGACATCACCGGGGCCAGCGGCGGCGCGGCGCTGGGGGCAGTGGTGACCTCCTATCTGCTCGGCTTCGCGACCCCGCTGGCCCTACTGGCCGGCGGCGTTGGTGGAGCGCTGATTGCGCTAGGCCTGTTGCTGCTGCTGGCCGGCCCGCGTGCCGGTACCGCCACCTTGCTGCTCGCTGGGGTCGCGATCAGCGCGGTCACCGGCGCTGCCACCGCGCTCGCGCTTGCGCTCGCCCCCTCCCCGTTCGCCTTCTACGACGCCTATGATTGGCTGATGGGATCGCTGGTCGATCGTAGCCTGGCTCAGGCCGCGTTCGTAGCTGTCCCGGCCGCCGCCGCGATCGCGCTGCTGGCGCGCGACGGCCCGGCGCTCGATGCGCTGGCGCTGGGCGAAGAAGCTGCGCGCAGCATGGGGCATGATCTCGATCGCCTGCGCCGCCGCATCGTCGTGGTGGCCGCAGTCGGGATCGGCGCTGCAGTTTCGGTGTGCGGTGCGGTCGGTTTCATAGGCCTCGTCGCGCCCGTCCTCGCACGGCGATCGACCGCCGGGCATCCCGGTCGCGCGATCCTGCCCGCCGCCGCGATCGGCGCCACGCTGTTGCTGGCCGCCGACCTGGCGGTGCGGTTCGCGCCGGCGGGCCGGCCGCTTCCGGTCGGCCTGCTGACCGCGCTGTTCGGCGCGCCCTTCTTCCTGTGGCTGATCGTCCGCGCCCGCGCGGACTGGCGCGCATGACCCGCCTCGTCGCCCGCGCGCTTCAGGTCGAGGGCCGGCTGCAGGCGACAGACCTCGATCTCGACCGCGGCAAGCTGGTCGCGGTCGTCGGCGTCAATGGGGCCGGCAAGACGAGCCTGCTCCACGCCATCGCCGGTGTCGCGGGGAGCGGTGACGTGGCGATCGATGGCGTCGCGCTCGATCGCCTGCCCCCCGCCCGCCGCCTTCGCGCGCTGGCATTCGCTCCCGCCGGGCGCGCGATCGCCTGGCCGCTCGCCGCCCGCGATGTGGTGGCGCTGGGCCTGGGTGCGACGCGCGATCCGGCGGCGGTGGAAGCGGCGCTCGCACTGGTCGATGGGCGCGCGTTGGCAGACCGGCGAGCGGACAGGCTCTCGACCGGGGAGCGCGCGCGCATCCTGCTCGCCCGCGCGCTGGTCGCCCGGCCGGCGGTACTGCTGCTCGACGAACCCGTCGCCAATCTCGATCCGCGCCGCCAGATCGAGACGATGGCGCTGTTGCGCGCAG
Organism: Sphingomonas canaveralia; assembly: GCF_047238125.1. Classification (NCBI taxonomy): domain Bacteria; kingdom Pseudomonadati; phylum Pseudomonadota; class Alphaproteobacteria; order Sphingomonadales; family Sphingomonadaceae; genus Sphingomonas; species Sphingomonas canaveralia. The sequence goes on along the minus strand of NZ_JBDFMH010000001.1, from coordinate 823,829 downwards.
AGGCCGATCGCGGTGCCGCCGTAGTTGCGGCAATCCACGATCTCGCGCTTGCCCGTGTGTGGGCGGATCGGGTGCTGGTGGTGGATGGCGGCCGGATCGTGGCCGATGGTCCGGCGGCGGACGCGCTATCCGATCAGGCGATCAGCCGCTGGTTCGGGGTGACGCCCGGTGCCAGCGGCTGGATGCTGACCGATCAGGCCGGCTGATCGGCGATCATCGCGGTGAAATTGGCCTGCGCGGCCACCTTGCCACCGACCAGCGCCTTGCCGGCGAACTTGCTGACCGACGCGCGCTGCTGCACGAATTCCACCTCGAGGCTCAGCAGTACGCCCGGCTCGACTGGAACGCGGAACTTCGCGTCGTCGATCGCCATGAAATAGACGAGCTTGCCGCTATCCGCGAGGCCGAGCAATTCGATCGCCAGAACGCCGGCCGCCTGCGCCAGCGCCTCCACGATCAGCACGCCCGGCATGATCGGGCGGCCCGGAAAATGGCCCTGGAAGAACGGTTCGTTGATCGACACCGCCTTGGTCGCGCGGATCGATCGATTGGGGATGATCTCCTCCACCCGATCGACCAGCAGCATCGGATAGCGATGCGGCAGCCCCGCCATCACCCGCCGGATATCCAGCGGGCCGATGGCGGCCGCAGCCTCGGTCGTCTCGCTCACCGGCCCGGGGTGGCTGCGGCCGGCGTTGCGGCCGCGGGCTGGCCAGGCTGCCAGTTCGCCGGCGGCGTCGTGCTGACGGTCTTGACGAGCGTGTTGAGCTGCGTCGTCACATCAGCAGTGATATCGTTCGAAGGCAGCGTCAGCACCGCCTGCTGCGGGTTCAGCACCACGCCGACGCGCTTGGCGGTCATCGCGGCGCGCAGCGCCTGCTCCAGCTTCTCGGTGACCTGGCTCTGGGCATAGGCCAGCGGGCGCTGGAACGGGGCGGCCAGCGGGGCGAGTTCACGCTGGATCGCGGCTTCCCGCGTACGGAACGCCGTCACCTTCGCCTGCAGCGTGGCCGGCGGCGTGGCAGAATTCGCCTGAAGCGTCTGGATCTCGCGCTGCAGGTTCTGGAGTTCGGTGGTGGCGGCAGTGCGGCGCGCGTTGAACGCGTCGATCTGCGGCTTGTACTGGGTCTGGATCTGGCCCTCGGCAGTACGCAGGGCCGTCACGCTGGCGACGGCACGGTCGAGATCGACCACGCCCACCGCCTGCTGCGCCGAAACCGGCGCCACCGCCGCGATACCCGTGGCGATCGCCAGGGTGGAAAGGATCTTCTTCATCAGAACTGTGTCCCTACGTTGAACGTGAACAATTTGGTGTTGTCGCCCGGCTCCTTGAGCAGCGCCTTGGCGACGTCGATGCGGAACGGCCCGAACGGCGAATTCCAGTTGACGCCGATACCTACCGAGACGCGCGGCTTGGGCGTATCGCCGAGGAACACTTCCTCGAACGCCGGCACGCGTAGCGGATCGTTGGTAAAGGCACCCACGCACGGTCCGCCGGCGGCCGTCATCATGCCAGTCGCGCAGGTCGTGGTCAGGCCCGCATTCGTCTGGTCGGCGGCGATCGTGTAGAGCAGATTGCCATTGGCATCGCGCCGCTGCAGCCCGGGCGGCGGGTTCGAGATAGGCTGCGGGTTCCGCACGCTGAATACCGCACCGACATCGGCGAAAATCGACGGGCGTAGACCCAGTTCGCGCGCACCCGAACCGAGTGGAATCTCAAGCTCCGCCCGGCCCAGATAATAGGCATTGCCGCCCAGCGCATCGTCGGTCGAACTGCTGCGATCCAGGATCAGCGCCGGCGGCGTTGCCTGGTCATAGAAGCGACGCAGCACCCGCGGGCCGACGCCGCGAATGCCGAAGCCGCGCATCTGCGGCTCGCCCAGGAAGAAGCGGTCGGTGAGCCGGACATCCTGGCCCAGACCCTTGATGTAGCCACCCTCGACGCCGAGGTTGAAGATGAAGCCCGATCCCAGATTGAAATATTTGTCCGCGTCGATCCGCGTCTTGATATATTTCACGCTGCCGCCGAGGCCCGCGAAATCCTGGCTCAGCACGACCCGGTTGCCCGCGGTCGGCCGGACGCTGTTGTTCAGCGTGTTGTAGACCAGGCTGTAGCCGACCGACGAGGTCGTGCGCTTGCCGATCGCTTCGCAGAGATAGCGGCCCGCCAACAGCGGATCGCAGACGCCGTTCGAGAAGAAAGTGTCGCGGTCGAGAGTCACGTCATCGTAGCTTAGCCCATAGCGCAGCGCGAGGCTGACGAACTCGGTCAGCGGCACGCCGGCGCGGACCTGGAAGCCGGTCGTCACCTGCTGATAGGTGGTGTTGCGGTTGTTGTTGATGAAGTTGAACGAGTTGTAGTCACGCCGGAACACGTCGACGCCGACCGCAATGTTCCGGTCGAACAGATAGGGCTCGGTGAAGCCCAGCTCAATCGACTTGGAATAGCTGGAATAGTTGACGCTCGCGCGCAACTCCTGGCCCTTGCCCATGAAATTGCGCTGGCGGATCGACAGATCGACGATGAACCGCTCGAGCGACGAGAAGCCGGCCGAAACCTGCAGCTCGCCAGTCGACTTCTCCTCGACATTCGCTTCGAGCACCACACGGTCCGGGGTCGATCCAGGCTTCTGCTCGATCTCGAACTTGTCCTGGAAATATCCCAGGCTCTGGATCCGGTCACGCGAGCGCTTGACGCGGAAGCTGTTGAACGCATCGCCTTCGGACAGCCGGAATTCGCGCCGGATCACCTTGTCGCGCGTGGTGGTGTTGCCGTTGATGTCGATCCGTTCGACATAGCGGCGCGGCGCATCGCGGATCTGGAAGGTGACCGACATGGTCTTGGCTTCCTTGTCGCGCACGAAATCGGGCTGAACCTCGGGCGTGAAGCCCAGCAGCCCGGTCGTCTCGGTGATGCGGTCGACGGTGTCCTCGATCTGCTTGGCGTTGTACCAGTCGCCCTGCTTCATCGGCAGCAGATATTTGAAGTTCTCGGACTTGATGTCGCGGATCTCGCTTTCCAGGCCGACCTCGCCATATTTGTAGCGCTCGCCCTCCTCCACCACATAGGTGATGATGAAGTCGCGCTTGTCCGGCGTCAGTTCGGCCACCGCCGAGATCACGCGGAAATCGGCATAGCCCTGAGTCAGGTAGAACTGGCGCAGCTTCTGCTGGTCGTAGGCCAGGCGATCGGAATCATAGCTGGTGCCGGACGAGAAGAAGTTCAGCAGACGCGACTGCTTGGTCGCCATCTCGCCGCGCAGCTCGCTGTCCTTGAACTTCTCGTTGCCGATGATGTTGATCTGGCGAACCTTGGACTTCGCACCTTCGCTGATCTCGAACACGATATCGACACGGTTCTGGTCGAGCGTCACCATCTTGGGCTCGACGGTCGCGGCGAAACGGCCCTGGCGACGATAGAGCTCGATGATCCGCGCGACATCGGCGCGGACCTTCGATCGGGTGAAGATCTGCCGCGCCGCGAGCTTGATCTCGGGGCGGATCTTGTCTTCCTTGAGGCGCTTGTTGCCTTCGAGCACGATCCGATTGATCACCGGATTCTCGCGCACCTGGATGGTGATGTCGCCATTGCCGGAATCCGTCACCGTCACGTCGGCGAACAGTTCGGTCGCGTAGAGATCCTTCAGCGCCTGATCGCCGGCTTCACGGCTGTAGGGATCGCCAGGCCGCAGCTTGATGTAGGAGCGGACGGTATCCGCTTCGAGCCGCTGGTTTCCCGTCACGCTGATCGTGCGCACCACGGTACTGGCATTGCCCACCACCGGAGCCGGAGTGGTCGGTACGGGCGCGGCCTGGATCGGGCCGGTCGCCATCTGCGCATAGAGCGGGCCACCGCCCAGGATGGTGCTCACCATCAATGCCGAGGCAATCCGCCGGCCGCCCTTGCTACCCATTACAGCTGTCACGCATCCCGCCTTCTGATCCGACCGCCGCCCGCCGGGCGATGGCGCACTCCCCGCGAATGCCGCTTGCGAGGCATCCGTCGATCCGCTGCCCTGCCCGATGCGCGTCAGCCGATCAACCCGGCTAGGCGCGTCCACAGACCGAAAGAGCTCAGATCATTAACCGTCACGAACATCATGAACGCCAGCAGCACCGCCAGGCCCGAACGGAACGCCCATTCAGTCACCTGCGGATTGACCGGCCGCCGCCTGACTGCCTCGACGCCATAGAAGAGCAGGTGCCCCCCATCCAGCAGCGGGATTGGCAACAGGTTGATGAATCCCAGATTAATCGAGATCATCGTCATGAACATCAGCAGATCGAACCAGCCGAGCGTCGCCATCTGTCCGGAGAACTGCGCAATCTTGAGCGGACCGCCGAGCTCTTTGACCGAACGGCGGCCGGAGATGATCTGCCAACTGGTATCGATGATCATCCGCACCACCTGCACCGTCCGCTCGACTGCGACGAACGGCAGGTCCAGCAAGGCGACCGGTTCGCGCACCTGGCGGCCGGTGCCGCGAATGCCCAGCAAGCCCACCTTGAATTCGTTGCCGAACCGGTCACGCTGCAGTTCGGTACCGATCCGGGCGGTCAGGTGCAGCTGTCGGCCGTCGCGATAGACATCGACCGGAACGGTCTCGCCAGCGCGGATCACCACGATCCGGCCGATATCCTCGAAATGATCGACCGACCGGTTCGCCACCATCGTCAGCCGATCCCCGGCACGGATGCCCGCCGCCGCGGCTGCCGATCCCGGCTCGACCGCGCCGACCAGCGATGGCGTGCGCGCCTGTCCGAACGCGGCGAACACCGCCATGAACACCAGGATCGCGAACAGGAAGTTCACGAGCGGACCCGCCAGCACGATCAGGAAGCGCTGCCAAACGGGCTTCGCCTGGAACGTCTGCGCGCGTTCCTCGGGCGGCAGCGCCAGCCATTCCTCGCTGGGCTGGGATGCCGGGTTCATGTCCCCGGCAAACTTCACATAGCCGCCGAGCGGCATCCAGCCGACCTTCCAGCGCGTGCCACGGCTGTCGGTCCAGCCCGCCACTTCCTTGCCGAACCCGATCGAGAAGGCTTCCGCCTTCACGCCGAACCAGCGGCCGACCAGATAATGGCCCATCTCGTGGATGAAGATCAGCGGGCCGATCACCAGGAAGAAGGCGATCACGGTCAGTGGGATGCCGGGGGCGTCGATCACGGGTTCATGCTCTCCATCGCCGCGGCGGCTGCGACCCGCGCCTCGGCATCGATCTGAAAAACCGCGTCGATCGACGACGGCGCGGCGGGATCGTAGCGATCCAATACTTTACCGACGATTGCGGCAATATCGAGGAAGCCGATCCGGCCGGCAAGAAAGGCGGCGACCGCCACTTCGTTGGCCGCATTCAGGATCGCAGGGCGCGCGCCGCCGGCGCGCATCGCCGCCATCGCCAGGCCCAGCGCCGGGAAGCGTGCCAGATCGGGCGCCTCGAATTCCAGCGCGCCCAGTGTCGCGAAATCGAGCCGGGCCGACGGGCCTTCCATCCGGTCCGGCCAGGCCAGCGTGTGAGCGATCGGCGTCCGCATGTCGGGCGTACCGAGCTGCGCCAGCACCGACCCGTCGACATATTCCACCATCGAATGGATCACGGACTGCGGGTGCACCACCACGTCCAGCCGATCCGCGCCGACCGGGAACAGGTGGAATGCCTCGATCAGCTCCAGCCCCTTGTTCATCAGCGTGGCGGAATCGACCGAGATCTTCGCGCCCATCGACCAGTTGGGATGTTTGACCGCCTGTGCCGGCGTCACTGCCCGCATCGCCTCGAGCGAGGTGCGGCGGAACGGGCCGCCGCTGGCCGTCAGGATAATCCGCGCCACCCGGTCGATCTGCGCGGAATCCAGGCACTGGAAGACCGCATTATGCTCCGAATCGACCGGCAGCAGCGTTGCGCCATGACGGCGGGCAGCGTCCGTCATCAGCGCGCCTGCCGAAACCAGTGCTTCCTTGTTGGCCAGCGCCACCGTGCCGCCCGCCTCGATCGCCGCCATCACCGGCGGCAGCCCGGCACAGCCCACGATCGCGGCCATCGTCCAATCCGCGCCGAGCGCGGCGGCGTCGCGCACTGCATCGCAGCCGGCGGCGGTTTCGATCCCGCTGCCGGCCAGCGCTGCCGCAAGCTCGGGCGCCACCGTCTCGTCGCCGATCACCGCCAGCCGCGCCCCGGTCCGCCTCGCGGCCGCGGCAAGCCCGGCGACATCGCGATGCGCGGTCAACGCCAGGATCTCGAAACGGTCCGGGTGTCGCTCCACCAGATCGAGCGTCGACGCGCCGACCGATCCGGTCGCGCCGAGGATGCTGATCGTCCGGCGGCTCACAACAGCCCCCCAGCCACGGCACCGGCGACGATCACAGCGACCGGGACGACTCCGTCCAGCCGATCCAAGGCGCCGCCATGGCCGGGCAGCAATCGACCCGAATCCTTGACGCCCGCGCGCCGCTTCAGCCAGCTTTCGAACAGATCACCCATCTGCGCTGTCACCGCCAGCGGCGCGCCCAGCACGAAAAAGGCCGGCCCGAGCCCGCCCAGGACCGCGATCACCGCGCCGGCCACAAGTGCGCCCGCCATGCCGCCGTAGAGCCCCGCCCAGGTCTTGTTGGGGCTCAGCCGCGGCGCCAGCTTGCGCCCGCCAAACCGGCGTCCCGCGAAATAGGCACCGATATCCGTCGCCCAGACGATCGCGAGCGTCCACAGTGCCAGCCACAGGCCATCCGGCTGCTCGCGCAGGAACAACAGCCCCGCGGTCGGCAGACCGGCATAGACGAGCCCTGCCCCCAGCCTCGCGCTGTTGCCGGCCACCATAACTGCCAGCGCAGTTGCGATCAGCAGCGCGACCGTGTCGCGTCCCGGCCCGGCGACGATCGGCGCCAGCGCGATCACAGGCAGCGCGAAAGCCACCAGTGCCAGCCGGATACGGCCTTCCGTACAACGCATCAGGCCGGCCCATTCGCCGACCATCAGCAAGGCGGCGGCGCAGGCCAGCGCCCAGAAGGCGAGCCCGCCCAGCAGCAGGCAAGCCAGCGCCACCGCGATCATCGCCCCGCCCGCAATTGCGCGGGTGGCGAGATCGGACCGGCGCGCGCCCGGGGCCCGCCCCGGTATGATCCGTCTCAGCACCCTGCGCCGGACGCTGCCGCCCGTCATAGACCGCCGTAACGCCGGTCACGCCGCCCATAATCGGCGACCGCTTCGGCCAATGCGGCGGCATCGAAGTCTGGCCACAGGATATCGGTGAAGCGTAATTCGGCATAGGCCGCCTGCCACAGCATGAAGTTCGACAGACGTTGTTCGCCTGACGTGCGGATCAGCAGATCGAGCGGGGGCAGGTCGGCCGTATCAAGCCTTGCCTCGATCGCCGCAGCATCGATCGCCTTGGGATCGAGCGTCCCGGCCGCCGCATCAGCCGCCAGCGCCCGTGCCGCCCGCACCAGCTCGTCCTGCGCGCCATAATTCAGCGCGATCACCAACGTCGCGCCGCGATTGGCCCGGGTGCGCGCTACCGCATCTTCAATCATGGCGCGCAGATCGGGCGCGAAGCGACTGATATCGCCGATGATCCGCAGGCGGATCGCGTTTTCATGCAGCTCGTCGAGTTCAGCGCGCAGATAATGGCGCAGCAGGCCCATCAGGTCGGCGATCTCAGCCTCGGGCCGACGCCAGTTCTCGGATGAAAAGGCGTAGAGCGTGAGCACTTCGATACCGAGGTCGCGCGCCGCGCGGATCGTACGCCGCACCGCTTCAGCGCCCTGACGATGGCCAGCCACGCGCGGCAACAGGCGCCGCTTGGCCCAGCGGCCGTTGCCGTCCATGATGATGGCGACGTGACGCGGCACCGCAGCTGGCGCCGACATGGCCGGCGTCACGCTGTCAGACGCTGCACGCGCCCGGCTCACTTGCCCAGGATTTCCTTTTCCTTGGCGCCCGCCGTCGCATCGATGTCGGCGATGGTGGCATCGGTGAGCTTCTGGATCTCGGTCTCGTGACGCTTCCGCTCGTCCTCGCCGAATTCGCCCTTCTTCTCGTCGGTCTTCAGCGCATCCATGCCGTCGCGGCGAACGTTGCGCACCGCGACCCGGGCCTTCTCGGCATATTGACCGGCGAGCTTGGCCAGTTCCTTGCGGCGCTCCTCCGTCAGGTCGGGAATCGGCAAACGCAGCGTGGTGCCGTCGACAATCGGGTTGAGACCCAACCCGGCCGAACGGATGGCCTTGTCGACCGGGCCGACATTGGACTTGTCCCACACCTGCACCGAGATCAGTCGCGGCTCGGGCACCGATACGGTGGCGACCTGCACGATCGGCATCTGCGCGCCATAGACCTCGACCGTGACCGGATCGAGCAGCGACGTCGTCGCGCGGCCGGTCCGCAGGCCGGACAAGTCACCCTTCAGCGATTCGACCGCACCGTGCATGCGACGCTCGATATCGGGCTTGTTATAGGCGGGCATCGGCCGTCTCCTCATTCTGGACCGTCGTCGCAATCCCCTCGCCCGCCAGCACGCGGGCCAGGTTGCCGCGCTCGCGGATATTGAACACCACGATCGGGATGTTGTTGTCGCGACACAGCGCAACCGCGCTGGCATCCATGACCTTGAGATCGTCGGACAGGACGCGGTTGAAACTCACGGTTTCATAACGGGTTGCGGTCGGCACCTTCTTCGGATCGGCATCATAGACGCCGTCCACCGATGTGCCCTTGAACAGCGCGTCGCATTTCATCTCGGCGGCGCGCAGCGCGGCCCCGCTGTCAGTGGTGAAGAACGGGCTGCCGACGCCGGCCGCGAAGATCACGATCCGGCCCTTTTCCAGATGCCGCTCGGCCCGGCGACGGATGAAGGGCTCGCACACCGATGCCATCGGAATCGCTGACTGGACCCGCGTATCGACGCCGATCTGCTCGAGCGCGTTCTGTACCGCCAGCGCGTTCATCACCGTCGCCAGCATGCCCATATAGTCGGCCGTGGCGCGCTCGAAGCCCTGCGCCGCAGCGGCAAGCCCACGGAAGATGTTGCCGCCGCCGACCACGACGCAAAGTTCGTAGCCCATTTCCTTGGCGTGAGCGATCTCGCCGGCGACACGCGCGGTTACCGCCGGATCGATCGAAAGTCCGCCAGTGCCCATCAGCACTTCGCCGGACAGTTTCAGCAGGATGCGGTTGTAACGCGGGCGGGGCATCGCTGGCAGGATCCGATCGGCGTAATTGGGGGGATCGGCGCGCACCTTAGTGGCGCGCCGATACGATGCCAAGCGGCCTCCCCGCCCCGTTCGCCGGGGCGGAGAGCGACGCTCAGTTGGCGGGCGCCGGCTCGCGCGGGGACGCGGTGCCGGCCGCCGCGGCGACTTCGGCTGCGAAGTCGCTGCTCTGCTTCTCGATGCCCTCTCCCAGCTGGAAGCGGACATAGTCCTTCAGCACGATCGTGCCGCCGGCATCCTTGGCGGCCGCGGCCACCACGTCCGAGATCTTGGTCTTGTTGTCGATCACGAACAGCTGGCTCAGCAGCGCGTTCTCCTTGCGGAACTTCGCCACGGCGCCATCGACCATCTTCTCGATGATGTTGGCCGGCTTGCCCAATTCGGCGGCCTTCTCGGTTGCGATCGCGCGCTCGCGCTCGATCAGACCCTGGTCCAGGCCATCTTCGGTCAGCGCCTGCGGGAAGGCGGCGGCGATGTGCATCGCCAGCTGCTTGCCCAGCGCATTCAGCGCTTCTGTCGGGGCATCTCCCTCGAGCGCGACAAGCACGCCGATCTTGCCCATGCCCGGTGCGACCGAATTATGGATGTAGGGAACGACCGCGCCCTGCGACACCTCGACAACCCGCACGCGGCGCAGCTGCTGGTTCTCGCCGATGGTGGCGACATTGGCCGTCAGCTTCTCGGTCACGGTGCCGCCGCCCGGATAGGCCGCAGCCCCCAGCGCCTCGACATCGCTGCCGCCGTCCAGCGCCAGGCCGGTCACGGTGCGGACGAAATCCTGGAACTGCTCGTTCTTGGCGACGAAGTCAGTCTCGGCATTCACCTCGACCGCGGCACCCCTGGTGCCGGACACGGCCACGCCGACCAGGCCCTCGGCCGCGGTGCGGCTGGACTTCTTGGCGGCAGTCGCCAGCCCCTTGGTGCGCAGCCAATCGACCGCGGCATCCATGTCGCCACCGGTCTCGGTCAGCGCCTTCTTGCAATCCATCATGCCCGCGCCGGACTTCTCGCGAAGCTCCTTGACGGCTGCAGCGGTGATCTCCGCCATGTCCAGATCCTTTCGATACGAAGGGGCGTCACCCCGCCTATGGCCGGGGTCTCGAACGGCCGATCCTGCCGGCCCCGCGAGATCCCGGCCGAAGCCGGGATGACGGAGAAATGTTACGCGCTCAGCGCTTCCTCGGCCGGCGGCTCGACCATCGCGCCGATATCCTCGCCACGGGCCGCACGGCCACCCTGCTGGCCACGCGTCGCCGCCTGGGCGACAGCATCGCAATACAGGCGGATCGCACGCGCCGCGTCGTCATTGGCCGGCACCGGGAAGGCGATGCCGTCCGGCGACACGTTCGAATCGAGGATCGCGACGACCGGGATGCCCAGCGTATTGGCTTCCTTGATCGCCAGCTCTTCCTTGTTGGCGTCGATCACGAACATCACGTCGGGAATGCCGCCCATGTCGCGAATGCCGCCCAGCGACAGCTCGAACTTGTCGCGCTCGCGGGTGAGCTGAAGGATTTCCTTCTTGGTCAGGCCGTGGATATCGCCCGACAGCTGCTCTTCCATCGCCTTGAAGCGCTTGATCGAGCCCGAGATGGTCTTCCAGTTGGTCAGCATGCCGCCCAGCCAGCGGTGGTTGACATAATGCTGGCCCGAACGGCGCGCCGCCTCGGCGATCGGCTCCTGCGCCTGGCGCTTCGTGCCGACGAACAAAACCTTGCCGCCATGGCTCACCGTCTGCGCGATGAAATCGAGCGCGCGCGCGAACAGCGGCACGGTCTGCGACAGATCGATGATATGGACGCCGTTGCGATCGCCGAAGATGTAAGGCTTCATCTTCGGGTTCCAGCGATGGGTCTGGTGGCCAAAATGGGCGCCAGCTTCGAGCAGCTCGTGCATCGAGACGGTGGGAACCGCCATGGGATAGTCTCCTTCCGGTTGATCCTCACCAGGGCGATGGCCGGATCGTCCAAGGGACGCGTACCGGCACCGGGTTATGAGCCCTGGTTGTGGGTTGCGGGAGCGCCCTTAGCCGCATCGCCCCAGCAAATCAAGGCTTGCAAAAAAGAACGAAAGGTGAACATATGGAACGATGACAGGGCGGTGACGTTGCTGCCTGAACTCGAGCCCGAGGTGCCTTGATGCACATTTTGTCCGCACTGTTCTTCATCGCCGCGTTCGCTGCCGCCCTCACAGTCCTGGCAGCAGCTTTTTGGGATGAGCGCGATGCGGTGATGACCGCGCTCGGCTTGCAGACTCCGGCGCCCCGTCCCGTGGCCCGCCGACGTGCGGGGCCTGCGTTTAGGCCGCAGCCGGTGCGTCGGGCACTGCCGCGGCTGCTCGCTGCCGCCTGACCTTGGCATAGGCCAGGATGCCGAACGGAACCGACGCCAGATAGGCGATGCTGACAACCGTTAGTGTTGCCCAGGGTGCCGAGATCAACGACGCACCCAGCAGCGCCACCGCCGCCAGCATTCCCAGCCGCACCCCGCGGCGAATGCGCAACGCGCTCCATGAATAGGTGGCGACGTTCGACACCATCAGGAACGCGACCAACGCCGCCCACGGGGCGACCACCAGCGGCTCGCGGAAGAAGGCGAGCCCGGTCCACAGCCAGAGGTAGACCGGCAGGAACAGCAGGCCGGCACCGGTCGGCGCGGGGATGCCGGTGAGAAACCCGGCCGACTTATGCGGCTGGTCCTTCACATCGATGTTCGCGTTGAACCGCGCCAGCCGAAGCGCGCAGCAGACGGCATGCGCCAGCGAGATCGTCCAGCCGAACTGGGGCATATGCTGGAGCGACCACAGATAGATGATTACGGCTGGCGACACGCCGAACGCAATCACATCCGACAGCGAATCGAGCTCCGCCCCGAACCGGCTTTCGCCTTTGAGCATGCGCGCGATGCGGCCATCCAGGCCATCGAGCACGCCGGCCACGATGATGCAGCCGATCGCCTTCTCCCAATCGCCGGAGACGCCGCCGGCCGCCGAGATGCCGAAGCGCACGCCCGACAGGCCGAAGCACAGCGCCAGCGCCGTGACCGCGTTGGGCGCCACGGCGCGCAGCGGAATGCCGCGCCGCGGCCCGCGCGCATCGATCATTGGGCCAGCCCGTCCACCCGTTCGCCATCGCCGATCTTCGCCAGCACCGTCTCACCGGCCAGGGTCCGCTGCCCCAGCGCCACCTTCGGTGCGGTGCCCGCCGGCAGATAGACGTCGACCCGACTGCCGAAGCGGATCAGCCCGACCCGCTGTGCGCGGGCCACGATGTCGCCCGGCTTCACGAACGGCACGATCCGCCGCGCCACCAGCCCCGCGATCTGGGTGAAGCCGATCCGCGTGCCGTCCGCATCCTCGACCAGGAAATGCTGGCGCTCATTGTCCTCGCTCGCCTTGTCGAGATCGGCGTTAAGGAATTTGCCCGAAATGTAGACGACACGCTTGATCGTGCCCGCGATCGGCGAACGATTGATGTGCACGTCGAACACCGACATGAAGATCGACACGCGCACCATCGGCGCGGTGCCCAGGCCGTCCGGCCCCTCCAGCTCGCGCGGCGGCGGCACGGTGGTGATCAGAGTGATCAGCCCGTCGGCCGGCGCGATCACCAGTCCCTTGCCCGTCGGCGCGGTGCGGATCGGATCGCGGAAGAAGGCGAGCACCCAGATGGTGACGCCGACCAGCACGAAGCCCAATTCATCCCAGATGAAGAACAGGAACAGCGCCGCCAGCGCCCCCGAGATGAGCGCGAACTTGCGCCCTTCGGGATGAACCGATGGGAACCGCCACTTCACGGTCGTGGTCACCACGTCCGGCTTTTCGAGAGATGTCATGCCCGCTTTCTAGGATGGGCGCCCGGGATCGGCAATGGCCGGCAGCCCGCCGATCGGCCGGCCCGCGCCGGTTGATCCCGCGGCCATCCCCCCTTAAGCGCGTGGCGAACCCAAATTCGCCGGAGCCAGCGCGCCATGGAAAAGATCAAGGTGAAGACCCCGGTCGTCGAGCTCGACGGCGACGAGATGACCCGCATCATCTGGCAATGGATCCGCGAGCGGCTGATCCTGCCCTATCTCGATATCCAGCTCGAATATTACGACCTGGGCATGGAGAAGCGCGACGAGACTGATGACAGAATCACGGTCGAATCCGCGCGCGCGATCCAGAAATATGGCGTCGGCGTGAAATGCGCGACGATCACGCCCGATGAGCAGCGGGTCGAGGAATTCAAGCTCAAGAAGATGTGGAAGTCGCCCAACGGCACGATCCGCAACATCCTGGGCGGCGTCGTCTTCCGCGAACCGATCGTCATCAAGAACGTGCCCCGGCTGATCCCTGGCTGGACCGACCCGATCGTGGTCGGCCGCCATGCCTTTGGTGATCAGTATCGCGCGACCGACTTCCGCGTGCCCGGCCCCGGCAAGCTGCGCATGGTGTGGGAAGGCGAGGATGGCCAGAAGATCGAGGAGGAAGTGTTCAACTATCCCGCCTCGGGCGTCGCGATGGGCATGTACAATCTCGACGAATCGATCCGCGATTTCGCGCGCGCCAGCATGAACTATTCGCTGGATCGCGGTTGGCCGCTGTACCTGTCGACCAAGAACACCATCCTGAAGGCCTATGACGGCCAGTTCAAGGATCTGTTCCAGGAGGTTTTCGACAAGGAATTCAAGGACAAGTTCCGCGATCGCAACATCACTTACGAGCATCGCCTGATCGATGACATGGTTGCGTCCGCGCTGAAGTGGAGCGGCCGCTTCGTCTGGGCCTGCAAGAATTACGACGGCGATGTGCAGTCGGATCAGGTCGCGCAGGGGTTCGGCTCGCTCGGACTGATGACCTCGGTGCTGCTCTCGCCCGATGGCAAGACGGTTGAGGCGGAGGCCGCACACGGCACCGTCACCCGCCATTATCGCATGCACCAGCAGGGCAAGGCGACTTCGACCAACCCGATCGCGTCGATCTTCGCCTGGACCGGCGGCCTGAAGTTCCGCGGCAAGTTCGACGGCACCCCCGACGTGGTCCGCTTCGCCGAGACGCTCGAGGAAGTCTGCATCAAGACGGTCGAGGACGGCCATATGACCAAGGATCTTGCGATCCTGATCGGCCCGGACCAGCCCTGGATGACGACCGAGCAGTTCTTCGAGCAGGTCCGCGCCAATCTCGAGAAGGCGATGACCAACTGGCAGTGAAGCAGCCATGATAAAAACGGTCGCGGGCCTGAACTTGTTTCGGGTCCGCCCGTTGCCCAACGAGTGAGGCCGGATCCCAGAGCCGGCGCGTCCTTCGAAGGGTAGGCATGACCAGCAGCACCAAGGCACGCCTCGAAGTCCGGCCAGCGAAAGCAGCGGACGCGCGCGGCATCGTCGCGCTGATCTCGCGCGTCTACCCGGGCTTCGAACCCTACAGCCTCGGCATGATCCGCGGGCAGATCAACAATTTCCCGGCCGGCCAGTTCGTGGCTGTCTATGACGGCACCGTCGTCGGCTACTGCGCCAGTTCACGCATCGACGAGGCGGTCGCGTTCGGCCCGCATGATTGGGAACAGATCAGCGGCAACGGCTTCGGATCGCGCCATGATCCGACTGGCGACTGGCTCTACGGTTATGAAATGGCGGTCGATCCCAAGCAGCAGGGTCTGCGGATCGGCAAGCGGCTTTACGAGGCGCGGCGCGCGCTGGCCGAGGAGCTCGAGCTCAAGGGCATCATGTTCGGCGGGCGCATGCCCGGCTTCGCGCGCGCCCGGCGAAACGGCGTATCGGCCGAAGAATATGTGCTCGGCGTTGCCAGCGGAAAGATCAAGGATCCGGTGATCGGCTTCCAGCTCGCGAACGGGTTCGAGCCGCATGGCGTGTTGCCGCGCTATCTGCCCGAGGACCGCAAGTCGGCCGGGTTCGCCGCTCGCATGGTCTGGCGCAATCCCTATGTCGATCCGGACGAGCCGGTCGCGTTCCGCGTTCCCCGCGGAATCGAAAGCGTGCGCCTTGCGACTGTGCAGTTCCAGGCGCGCGCGGTGAAGGATTTCGCGGAGTTCGTGGCAAGCGTCGAATATTTCGTCGATGTCGCGTCGGACTATCGCTCCGATTTTGTCGTCTTCCCGGAGCTGTTCAGCCTCTCGCTGCTCTCGTTCGAGACTGAGACGCTGAGCCCGATGCAGGCGATCGACCGGCTCACCGCGCATCGCGAGCCGCTGGTGGCGGAATTGTCGCGGATGGCTTTGCGCTACAATATCAATATCATCGGCGGATCGCATCCGACGCGAATTGAAGATGGCGAGATCCAGAACGTCGCCTATGTCTGCCTGCGCGACGGTTCGGTCCACGCACAGGAGAAGATCCACCCGACGCCTAACGAGCGCTATTGGTGGAACATCAAGGGCGGCACGTCGATCGATACGATACAGACCGACTGCGGCCCGATCGGCGTGCTGATCTGCTACGACAGCGAGTTTCCGGAACTGGCGCGCCGCCTGGTCGACGAAGGCGCGCGGATCATTTTCGTGCCGTTCTGCACCGATAGCCGGCAGGGCTATCTCCGCGTGCGTTACTGCTGTCAGGCGCGCGCGATCGAGAACCAGTGCTTCGTCGTGATGTCCGGCAATGTCGGCAATTTGCCGAACGTCGACAATATGGACATCCAATATGCGCAGAGCTGCATCCTGACCCCATGCGACTTTCCGTTTGCGCGTGACGGGATTGCCGCCGAAGCGAGCGAGAATGTCGAGACACTGACGATCAGTGACGTGAACCTCGCCGACCTCACCTGGGCACGCGCGGAAGGCACGGTGCGCAATCTGGCCGATCGACGGTTCGACCTTTACCAGATCGATTGGACACGCGGCCCGCAGGCCGATGTCCCCCATCCTGAGGCGCGGCCGATGGGCACGAAGGCGCCCGGCGGCGGCTGATCAATCCGCGGGGGCGCCCATCAACGCCTCATCGATCATCCGCTTGGCGACTTCGGCTTCGGGCACGATCGTCATGTCGGCACCACGCGCTTCGAGATATTCCGACTCCTTGGGCGAATGGCTGCGCGCGACGATACGCAGCCGGGGGTTGAGCCGCTTCGCCTGCTCGATCGCCTGGCCCGCCTCATACGTCTCCGGGATAGCGACGAACATCAGCCGCGCGGTAGCAAGTTCGGCCTGCTCGAGCGTCTTGGCCGAGGCGGCATTGCCCAGGATCAGCCGCGCATTTCCCGGGCAGGGTGCGACATCGTCCTCGGCCTCGATCACCACCAGCCGGATGCCGGCCGCGCACAGCTTGTCGGCCACGCGCCCGCCGACGCGGCCATGGCCGACCAGCACGACATGGCCGCCCTGCTGCGGAGCCGGGGCGCCGCCGATCGCCTGATCGTCGTCACGATCGATCAGCTTGCCGCCAATCCGGTTGATCAGTGCGAACAGCAGCGGGTTCAGGATGATCGAGATGATCGCGCCACCAAGGATCAAGTTGCGTGCATCCTCCGGCAATATCTCCAGCTTGCCACCCAAGGTGGCGAGAATGAACGAGAATTCACCGATCTGCGCGAGGCTCGCTGCAATTGTGGTTGCGGTGCGTGACGAACGCCCGAACGCGCGCACGATCGCAAAGGCCGCGATCGATTTACCGATCATGATGATTGCGACCGTCGCCAGCAGCGCACCCGGCTGCTCGATCACCGTCTCAGGATCGAACAACATACCGACCGACACGAAGAACAGCACCGCGAACGCATCGCGCAGCGGCAGCGTTTCCTCGGCAGCCCGCTGGCTGAACGGTGATTCGGCCAGGATCATGCCTGCGAAGAAGGCGCCGAGCGCAAACGACACCCCGAACAGCGAGGCCGATCCGAACGCCACGCCCAGCGCCAGCGCCAGCACCGCCAGACGGAACAGCTCGCGTGATCCGGTGTGGGCGATCTGGTGCAGCATCCACGGGATCACGCGCCGTCCGAACAGCAGCATCAGTGCGGCGAAGCCCGCCACCTTCGCAACCGTGATCGCCAGCGCGATGCCGATATCGATGCCGCTGCCCGATCCCGCCAGCGCCGGGATCATGACCAGCGCCAGCACCATCACCAGGTCCTCGACGATCAGCCACCCGACCGCGATCTGGCCGCGTTCCGTATCAATCAGCCGCCGTTCCTGCAGCGCGCGCAGCAGCACGACCGTACTGGCCACCGACAGCGCGAGGCCGAAGAGCAGTCCCGCCGCGTCATTCCATCCCAGGCCGCGCGCCAGCGCCCAACCCATCGCCATCGCGACGCCGATCTGCACGATCGCGCCGGGAATGGCGATCTTGCGCACTGCCAGCAGTTGTTTCAGCGAGAAATGCAGGCCGACCCCGAACATCAGCAGGATCACGCCGATCTCGGCCAGCTCGGTCGCCAGATCCTGGTCCGCCACGAAGCCCGGGGTGAACGGCCCCACCGCGATACCTGCCGCCAGATAGCCGACAATGGTCGGCAGCCCGAGGCGATGCGCGACCGCGCCGAACAGAAATGCCAGCACGAGCCCGCCGACGATGGTCTCGATCAATGGAATGGCGTGCGGCAAAGGCCTGCGCCTCCTTCAAATGTCGTCAAAAGGGGTAAGCGACCACCGTTGCCCCGCTTGGCGCACAGTGCAAGACTGGCGTTTGCGCCGCATCGCGGCGAAGGTGGGGCATGGCCCTTCCCCTGCATTCCGAAGCGTTCAGCGACTCGCTCGTCATTCTCGGCGCCGCCGGCATCGTGATCCCCGCCTTTGCCAGGCTGCGGGTGAACCCCGTGATCGGCTTCATCCTCGTCGGCCTGCTCGTCGGCCCGGCCGGCCTCGGCTCGCTGATCGGCCAATATCCCTGGCTCTACCATATCACGATCTCCAACCCCGAATTGATCGCGCCCTTCGCCGAATTCGGCATCGTGCTGCTGCTGTTCTCGATCGGTCTCGAACTCTCGTTCCGTCGGCTCTGGTCGATGCGATCGCAGGTGTTCGGCCTCGGTGCCGCCGAACTGCTGGTGTCGGGCCTGCTGATCGGCATCGCCCTGCATTTCATTGGCCAGAATTGGGGCGGTGCAATCGGGCTCGGGCTCGCGCTCGCGCTGTCGTCGACGGCGCTCGTGCTGCCGATGGTGGGCACCACCAGTCCGGTCGGCCGTGCCGCATTCTCGATGCTGTTGTTCGAGGATCTGGCGCTGGTCCCGATCATCTTCCTGCTCGGCGCGTTGGCCCCGGCCGCGGCGGCCGGCACCGGTGACAGTATCGGACAGGTGCTGCTGATCGGCGGCGCGACGGTCGCGGTGCTGATGGTCGCCGGCCGGTTCGCGTTGCCGCCGCTGTTCGCACAGGCCGCGCGCACCAAGAGCCCGGAGATGTTCCTGGCCGCCAGCCTGCTGGTCGTGATCCTGGCCAGCGTTGCCACGACCGCGGCCGGCCTGTCGCCGATCGTCGGTGCGCTGCTGGCGGGCCTGCTGATCGCGGAGACCGACTATCATACCGATGTCGAGGTGACGACCGCGCCCTTCCGCGGCCTCGCGCTCGGGGTGTTCCTGATCACGGTCGGCATGAGCCTCGATATCCGCATGATCGTCGCCAACTGGTGGGAACTGGCGATCGCAGTGATCGGCGTGGTGGCGCTGAAATCGGTGGTCACCGCGCTGCTGCTGCGGCTGAGCGGCGCAACCAAGGGCGTCGCCGCCGAAACCGGCCTCTTGATGTCGTCGCCTTCGGAAACCACGCTGATCGTGCTCGCCGCTGCCGTGCAGGCCCAGTTGATCCTGCCGTCGACCGCCGCCTTCTGGCAGATCGTGACCGCGATCGGCCTGACCATCACCCCGCTGCTGGCCCGGATCGGCCATGATGCCGCGCAACGGGTCGAACTGGGGCGTGAAGAACATGCCGAGCCGCCCGAAGGCGGTTACCGTGCGATCATCGTCGGCTGCGGTCGCGTCGGGCGCCTAGTCGCCCAGATGATGCAGGCGCACGCCCTGCCCTACCTGTCGATCGATGCGGATATCGACGCGGTCAACCATGCGCGCCGGCGCGGTTACAACGCCAGCTTCGGCGATGTGATGCGCCCCGGCATGATCGATCGGCTGGCGCTGGATCGCGCCGATGCGCTGGTGCTGACGATGGACAATCCAGTGCAGGTGGCACGGATCACGACGCAGGTTCGCGAACTCTATCCCGATCTCACGATCGTCGCCCGCGCTCGCGATCCGGAACATGCCGCGCTGCTGTACCGGGCCGGCGCCACCGATGCGGTGCCAGAGACGCTCGAAAGCTCGCTCCAGCTCTCGGAAGCGGTGCTGGTCGATATGGGGCTCGCCATGGGCCCGGTGATCGCATCGATCCACGAAAAGCGCGCCCAGCTGCGCGCCAAGATCATGGAGATGGCCGAGATGGAGCGGGAGCCGCCGCAGCGCGGGCGACGGCTCAGCGATCCGACCGGCGACAGCGAGGCCGCCTAAGCGGCGACCGCCAGCCCCTCCAGCGCCGCGCGTACCGCTGCGACCGCATCGGCCGCCTTCGAACCGTCCGGCCCGCCGCCCTGCGCCATATCCGGCCGGCCGCCACCGCCCTGCCCGCCGACCGCGGCGACGGCGGTACGGACCAGATCGACCGCGCTCAGCGATCCTTTCAGATCGTCGGTCACGCCGACCGCGACCGTCGCACGGCCATCGCTGACGGCAACCAGTACGGCGACACCCGAGCCGAGCCGGCCCTTCGCCTCGTCGACCAGGCCGCGCAGCGCCTTGGGATCGAGCCCGTCGATCACCTGGCCTGTGAACGCAATACCGCCGACCTGCTCCGGGCCTGCGGCTTCCGCCTTGGCGGCACCGCCGCCCAGCGCCAGTGCCCGCTTTGCCTCGGCCAGTTCGCGCTCCAGTCGCTTGCGTTCCTCCACCAGGCTGGCGATCCGAGCCGGTACTTCCTCGGGCGAAGCCTTCAGAGTCGCGGCGACTTCCTTCAGCTTGTCCTCGCGCTGGGTCAGCCACAGCCGGGCCGCCTCGCCGGTCAACGCCTCGATGCGGCGGACGCCGGACGAGACTGCGCTCTCCGCCACGATCTTGAATAGCGCGATATCGCCCAGCGCATTGACGTGGGTGCCGCCGCAGAGCTCGACCGAATAGCTGTCGTCATCGGCGCGACCCATCGAGAGCACGCGCACTTCTTCCCCATATTTCTCGCCGAACAGTGCCAACGCGCCTGCTTCGACCGCCGCCTCGGGCGTCATCAGTCGTGTGCCGACCGCATCATTTTCACGAATGTGACGGTTCACTTCGGCCTCGACCGCGGCGATGTCGTCCGCAGTCATCGCCTTTTGCTGCGAGAAATCGAACCGCAGCCGATCGGGCGCGACCAGGCTGCCCTTCTGGGTGACATGGCCACCCAGCCGGTGGCGCAGCGCCGCATGCAGCAGGTGGGTTGCCGAATGATTGGCGCGCAACCGCGCCCGGCGATCGGCATCGACCGACAGGTGCACCGGATCGCCCGGCTTCACCCTGCCTTCGACGATCCGAGCGCGATGCGCGTGCAGCCGCCCGAGCGGCTTGGCGGTATCGCTCACCTCGACCTTGAGCCTATCGGCGCTGATCGTGCCGGCGTCGCCCATCTGGCCACCGCTTTCAGCGTAGAAGGGTGTCTGGTTGGTCAGGATCACGACCTCATCGCCGGCCGCGGCCACGTCGACCACCGCGCCGTCCTTGACGATCGCCAGCACCTGGCCCTCGCCCTCATGGCTGACATAGCCGGTGAACTCGGTGCCGCCATGCTGCTCGGCCAGATCATACCACAGGTCGTCGGACGCCTTTTCGCCGGACCCCTTCCAGGCCGCGCGCGCTGCCGCCTTCTGCTCGGCCATCGCGGCATCGAACCCAGCGCGATCGACTGACAGACCCTGCGTCCTGAGCGCATCCTCGGTCAGGTCATAGGGGAAGCCGAACGTGTCGTAGAGCTTGAACGCAGTCGCACCTGGCAGCGTATCGCCTTCGGCCATGCTGCCGGTGGCCTCGTCCAGCAGGCGCAGTCCATTGGCCAGCGTCTGGCGGAAGCGCGTCTCCTCCAGCTTCAACGTTTCCTCGATCAGCGGCTGCGCGCGGACCAGATCAGGATAGGCCGCGCCCATCTCGGCTACCAGCGCCGGCACCAGCCGGTGCATCAGCGGCTCGGCCGCGCCCAGCAGGTGGGCGTGGCGCATCGCGCGGCGCATGATCCGGCGCAGCACATAGCCGCGGCCCTCGTTCGCAGGCAGCACGCCGTCCGCCACCAGGAAGCCCGATGCGCGCAGGTGATCGGCGATCACGCGGTGCGATGCGGTGTTGGCGCCATCGGTCGCGCTTTTCGTCAGTTCGCCGGACGCCGCGATCAGCGCCTTGAACGTGTCGGTATCATAATTGTCGTGCACGCCCTGCAGCACGGCCGCCACCCGCTCCAGCCCCATGCCGGTGTCGATCGACGGCTTGGGCAGGTCGCGCACGATCTCGTTCGCCTCCTGCTCATACTGCATGAAGACAAGATTCCAGATCTCGACGAAGCGGTCGCCATCCTCGTCCGGGCTGCCGGGCGGGCCACCCGGGATATGATCGCCATGATCGAAGAAGATCTCCGAACAGGGGCCGCACGGGCCGGTATCGCCCATCGCCCAGAAATTGTCCTTGGTGGGGATCCGGATGATCCGGCTCTCGGGCAGACCGGCCACTTTCTTCCAGAGATCGAACGCCTCGTCATCGGTATGATAGACGGTCGCGGTCAGCCGCGCCGGATCGATGCCCCATTCCCTGGTGATCAACGTCCAGGCATGATGGATCGCCTGTTCCTTGAAATAATCCCCGAACGAGAAATTGCCGAGCATCTCGAAGAAGGTGTGATGGCGCGCCGTGTAGCCGACATTGTCGAGGTCATTATGCTTGCCACCCGCCCGCACGCACTTCTGCGAGGATGTAGCAGTGACATAGGGGCGCGTCTCGAGCCCGGTGAAGACATTCTTGAACGGCACCATGCCGGCGTTGACGAACATCAGCGTCGGATCATTGTGCGGCACCAGCGGCGCCGATGGCACCACGCGGTGGCCAGTCCCCGCGAAATAGTCGAGGAAGGAACGGCGGATGTCGTTGGTCGATGTCATGAGCGGGACTTAGTGGAGGTGCGGCCCCTTCTCAAGACGGGCCGGATCATGACGGGCAGCCGAACTGCCGGGCCAGCGGAGCACGCCGCTCGGGCGCAAGTTGGGCGGCGGTTTCCTTGTCGAGCACATTCTGCTCCTCGCGCACGATCCGGAACGTGCCGTCCGCCTCGCGGTGCCACATTACATAGCCGCACATCAGGGCCAGCCCGCTGAACCGCCCGGTGAAGTCGGCAGCGACGTAGAGCCCCGGCTCGCGCGCCTCCGGGGGGTTGTCGTACCAGGTCAGCCGAGCGATCTCGCGGCCCTCGGGCTTTCCCGCCCCGGCGTTGAACTGCGCGAGATTGGCCTTCCACAGATCGGGCGGCAGATAGGCCTTCACCGATGGCGCAAGTCGGCGATAGGCCGCCTCGGCATCGCCGCGATCCTTCGCGGCGAAATAGGCCTCGGTCTCTGCCACCAGCTCTTCGGCCGACACGCCGGCCGGCGCATGGCCCACCTGCTCAGGCAGCGGCGCCATCAGCAGCAGGGCGGCGAACAGGATCATGCGTAGGCGTATGGCCCGCCGCGTTCCAGCGCACGGCCATAGGCGGGGCGGGCATGGATCCGCTCCAGCCAGTCGATCAGATTCGGATAGCGATCGTCCAGCCCCGCCCGGGCGCGTGATGCCTCCAGCGGAAAGCTCATCATCATGTCGGCCGCAGTGAAGTCCTCGCCCGCGAACCAGGGCCGATTGGCGAGCTCGCCGTTCAGCCAGGCCAGATGCTGCGCCATCATCGCCAGCAGCGGCTTGCGCGCGGGCCGGCCGAGCAGCCCCAGCCGCCCGATCACCAGCAGCGCCAGCAGCGGCGGCATCATCGATCCTTCGGCATAATGCATGAACATGCGGTAGCGCAGCGCCGCATCGCGGTGCGGCGGCGGCCCGAACCGCCCCCCGCCCAATTCAACCAGATATTCCATGATCGCCGCGGATTCGGCGATGATCCGCCCGTCATGTTCCAGCAACGGCGATTTGCCGAGCGGGTGGACGCGCTTCAATTCGGGCGGTGCCAGCATCGTCTTTGGGTCGCGCGCATAGCGGCGGACATCATAGTCGAGCCCGAGCTCCTCCAGCAGCCACAACACGCGTTGCGACCGACTATTCTCGAGATGGTGAACGATGAGAGACATGGCGCCTGTCTCTCACCTCCCTTGTGCGGCGTAAAGCGACGATCAGTTCGCAGCGGCCATCCTGCGATCGAGCTCGGTATGAAAATGGCGGAGCCGCGCCTCCTGCTCGCACCAGATCGGGCCGCGGAACCCGCGCGAGCGCGCGCCCTTCTGCACCACCGGCAGCAGATCGGAATCCTGGTCCAGCACCTCGCCCATTCCCGGCGGCACGCCGAGCGGCGTGTGGACCACGTCGGGCCGGGTGTCGCCGGTCAGATCAACATCGTCGCCCAGCCCCATCCAGCCCGGAGCACCATAACCGGGCACGTCGACATGCTTGTACATGATGACGGTTTCGTAGGTGAACTGGTTCGGATCGTCACCATGCGGCTTGAAACGGTGAAGGAACACCGCTTCCGGATGACAGCCGATCTGGGCATTGGGGAAGATGCCGAAGATCGTGCTGTCGGTCAGCTGTGCATCGGAGAAGCGATCATAATCCAGCCCCAGCCGCGCGGCGCGATCGCGCTTGGCGGCGGCGATCGCGGCACGCGATTCATGTGCGCTGCCGTTCCAGCTCGCCGGATCGAGCCCGGCATCCGCCAGCAGCATCGCGATGCCGGGGTTCACCTCGCCCTGATCGGGATAGTGCGAGTTGGGCTGCGCGAACGGCACGAACTGCCGGCTCATGCCATTCGGATAGAGATCGATATGCGTGCGATCGTCGATGATCCCCATCGTCTGCGGATGGATCGCATGGAGATGATAGCTCTCGTAGAAGGCGTCGATCCCGCCCTTCCAGTTCGCCGCCCAATCCGAGCGGCGATGCTGCACCGGATTCATCTCGCCGATGCGATACGTCTCCAGCATCGGCAGGATCGGCCCCAGGAAATCGGCGAGCGGCTCGACATCCGGGTTCATCGAGATGAACACCAGCCCGGCCGCTTCCTCGCAGCGCACCGATGTCAGATCGGTGCCATGGCACAGCACTTCCGGCCGGAAAGTCTCGGCATCGGTCACCGCGATGTTGCTGCCGTCCAGTGCGAACTGCCAGCTGTGGAACGGGCAGCTGAAGCTGGCCTGCGATCCCACGTCCGAAGAAACCAGCCGCGCGCCGCGATGCGGGCAGACATTGTAGTGCGCCTTCAGCGTCCCGTCGTCTGCGCGCACGATGATGAAGCTCTCGACCCCGATGTCATACTTCATCCAGTCGCCCGGTTCGCGCACATCGGCCACGGGACCGGCGAACAGCCAGTTGCGCGCGAAGATCTTTTCCCATTCCTCGGCGGCAAAGGCGGGATCGGTGTACCGCTCGGGCGTCGGGCGCGCGGTACCATTGTCGATATAGGGCGCGGGCTCGTCGAACTTGTGGGTCGATCCCTGATGGACCTTCCACGCACGCGGATCATAATTCATCATCGTCTCCCGAGTCCGCCCCTCTGCCGGTGCGGCCGCTATTCCGCCATCTTGCGATCGAGCTCGCCGTGGAAATGGCGCAACCGCGCTTCCTGCTCACTCCACAGCGGGCCGCGGAAACCGCGCGAGCGGGCCCCCGCTTGGACGATCGGCAGCAAATCCGAATCCTGATCAAGCACCTCGCCCAGGCCCGGCGGCTCGCCCAGCCCGGTGTGGACCACGTCGGGCCGCGTCT
Organism: Sphingomonas canaveralia; assembly: GCF_047238125.1. Lineage (NCBI taxonomy): Bacteria > Pseudomonadati > Pseudomonadota > Alphaproteobacteria > Sphingomonadales > Sphingomonadaceae > Sphingomonas > Sphingomonas canaveralia. The sequence continues at coordinate 798,745 of NZ_JBDFMH010000001.1, read as the reverse complement.
CGCCGCTGGTGTCGATCTCCTCGCTCAGCCCCATCCAGGCCGGCGGGCAATAGCCCGGCGCATCGACATGGCGGTAGAGGATCATCGTATCATAGGTGAACTGGTTCGGATCGGTCGCGTGCGGGATGAAACGGTGCAGGAACACCGCTTCCGGATGGCAGCCGATCTGCGCGTTGGGAAACACGCTGTAGACCGTCGAGTCGCTCAGCTGGCTGTCGGAGAAGCGCTCATAGCCAAGGCCATATTGCGCCGAGCGGGCCCGCTTGGCTGCCTGCACCGCAGCGCGCGTCTCCTGTGCGGTGCCCTGGTAGCTGGCGGGATCGATGCCGGCATCCTGCAGCATCATCGCGATCCCGGGGTTGATCGTCTCCTGGTCGTCGAACCGGCGGCTGGGCTGCGCGAACGGCACGAACTGGCGGCTGAAGCCGTTGGGATAGAGATCGATCTGGGTGCGATCGTCCATCAGGCACTGCGTCTGCGGGTGCACCGCATGGAGGTGATAGATCTCGGCAAAGGCGTCCACCCCGCCCTTCCAGTTGGCGCCCCAATCCGATTTGCGGTGCTGGACGACATACATCTTGTCCATGTCGTAAAGCTCAAGCGCGGGCAGGATCGGCGCAAGCCAGTCCTTCAGCGGCTCGATATCCGGATTCATCGAGATGAACACCAACCCGGCCGCAACCTCGCAGCGCAGCGAGGTCAGGTCGAGATCGTGGCACAGCACTTCGGGGCGGAACGTCTCGCGATCGGTGACCGCGATATTGTGGCCCTCCAGATCGAATTGCCAGCTGTGGAACGGGCAGGTGAACTTGGTCAGCGATCCGGTATCAGACTGGACCAGCTGGCTGCCGCGGTGCGAGCAGACATTGTAATGGGCATGCACGTCGCCATCGTCGCCGCGCACGATGATGAAGCTTTCGGGCCCGATGTCGAACTTGGCGAAATCGCCGGGTTCACGCACGTCGGAAACCGGGCAGGCGAGCAGCCAGCTCTTGGCGAACACCTTTTCCCATTCGCGGGCCGCGAAATCGCGATCATGATAGCGCTCGCCAGTGGGGCGGTCGGTGCCGTTGTCGATCTGCGGCGCCCGTTCGTTGAACGGGTGCGGTGCGCCGGTGTGGATGTCCCACAGCAGATAGGGATAATTCATGGCTGTCTCCTCGACTCCCGGTCTTCGCTGGGTGCTCGGCGCTATAAAAAGACAGTCATGATTGTTTTACAAGTGCGCTTTTCGCAGCCATGATCTTTTTCGACGCGCCGACAGGGCGCGCTGGCGAGGAGAGAGTGGATGAGCCGACTGTTCGGACCGATTTTCCAGATGGCCTATGTCGTGCCCGCGCTGGAACCCGCGATCGAGCATTGGACAAAGACGCTCGGCGTCGGCCCCTTCTTCCTGTTCCCTACCCCGCTCGCCTTCGAATGGATGAAGATGCGCGAGAAGGAGAGCACCGCCTACGAGATCCTCGACCAGTGCGCGATCGCCTACAGCGGCGATACCATGATCGAGATCATCGTGCCCGGCCGTGATCCCAACATCTATCGCGAGTTTCTCGACAAGGGTGGCCAGGGCCTGCATCATCTCGGCACGTTCGCCACCGATTATGACGCGCAGATGGCCGCGGCGCGTGCCGCCGGCATCAAGGTCGCGGTCGAAGGCAAGCTGCCGATCTCGCGCTTCTCCTATCTCGAGACGGATACCGGCTGGCCCGGCACGATGATCGAGCTGATCGAGGCGCAACCCGAAATGCACGAGATGTTCGAAGTCTTCAAAGCGGCCGCTCGCGATTGGGACGGCAGCGACCCGTTGCGAACGCTCGGCTGATTACGGCGCCCGGCCTGTCTCCGGGCCGGGCACCGCACCCCCTTATCTTCAGCGAACCGGCTTGGCCGTCGTGTCGGCCCGAGCACCCATCCGCAGCTCCGCCGCCTTCGACCGGATATACTGCCGCAGGTCGGCCCGCTGGGCGGGCGTCATGTCCTCGAACCGCGGCATGCCGGCCGGCACCAGCGCACCGTCATGGATGATCGCATCGAAGGTCTCGGCCGAGATCACCGCCTCCGACGTGCGCAGATCGGGCGCCACACCGGCCGCCGCCACCCCGCCGCCATGACAGACGACGCAGCGCGTGTTGTAGGTGAGTTCGCCCCGCTTGGCGGCCGCTGCGTCCGCACGGTAATCCGCGTCGGCAACGGCCACCGCCCGATACGGGATTCGCGCCGGCAGCGTCGCCTTGCCGCCGATCGCGAAGGTCAGCACGCGCCGCGCCTGCGTGCGGTAATCGATGCCGAACTTCGCCAGCGCCGATCCCAGAAAGCCTGCGCTGGTGCCGTTGCCGGTCAGCACGGTCACATATTGGCGCCCATTCGCGCGGAAGCTGATCGGCGGGGCGATCACCGCCGCCTTGGCGTCATAGGACCAGAGCCGCTTGCCGGTCTTCGCGTCATAGGCGTTGAACAGCCCGTCCATCTGCCCCTGAAACACCAGGTTGCCCGCGGTCGCCATCACGCCGCCATTGTAATGCAACGGCGTCGGGATTCGCCACGCCTCCTTCTGGGTCACCGGGTTCCAGGCGACGAGTGCGCTCGCGCTTTCCTCGCGGCCTTTTGGAATATCGATCGATGCGTTGACGCCGTAATCGAGCGCCATGCCCGGCCGCCGCTTCCAGTTCGCCCGGTCGATGCCGCGATCGTCGAAGGTCGATTCCAGCTCGATCGAGGGGATGTAGACCAGCCCCGATTGCGCGCTGTACGCCATCGGTACCCAGCTGTGCGCGCCGACCGGCGTCGGCGAGAAGGTCGTCGGCCCATCCTCGTAGCGGATGCCGGGATTTTCGATCGGCCGCCCGGTCACCTTGTCGATGCCGCGAGCCCACGTGACTTTCACGAACGGCTCGGCCGAAATCAACTTGCCGGTGCCGCGATCGAGCACATAGACGAAGCCGTTCTTTGGCACGGTGATCAGCACCTTGCGCGGCTTGCCGTCGATCGTCAGATCGGCCAGCTCCATGTCCATCGATGAATTGAAGTCCCAGCTTTCGCCGGGGTTGATCTGATAGTGCCATTTATAGGCGCCGGTCTTGGCGTCCAGCGCCACGATCGAGCACAGGAAGAGGTTGTCACCCTTCCCTTCGCTGCGGATCTTGTGGTTCCACGGCGCGCCGTTGCCGGTGCCGATGAAGACGGTGTCGCTGTCCTTATCGTAACTGATCGAATTCCAGACGGTGCCGCCACCGCCCTTCTCCCACCATTTGCCCGCCCAAGTCTTGGCAGCCATCTCCATGGCCTTGTCCTCGAACCCGTTCGCCGGATTGCCTGGCACGGTCCAGAACCGCCACAGCTTCTTCCCGGTCTCGGCGTCGTAGGTCGTCACATAGCCGCGGATATTGGCTTCGTCCGCGCCGGCATTGCCGATCATCACCTTGCCGTCGAACACGCGCGGCGGCCCGCTGATGAACCGGGGATCGCCCTCATCGATCGTCTGGCTGGTCCAGACCGGCGTGCCCGTCTTCGCGTCGAGCGCGATCAGCCGGCCATCCTGCGTTGCGGTATAGACCTTGCCGTTCCACCAGGCGATGCCGCGACTGCCCCAGCCCTGCCGCAGCCGCGCGCCCGATGCCTCGGGCGCCTTGGGATCATAGGTCCACAGCGTCTTGCCGGATACCGCATCCACCGCCACGACGACACTGTAGGCGCGCGCGAAATAGATCACGCCGTCAACCGCGATCGGCCCGGTCACCGAGTTGCCCACGTCCAGATCGAGCGACCAGGCCAGGCCCAGCTGGCCGATATTGCCGTCGTTGATTTCGGCCAGCGGGCTGAAATGCTGCTCGCCGTAGGTGCGACCGAAACCCGGCCAGTCGTTGCCGTCGGCCGTGTCCAGCAGCTGCGCCTCGGGGGATGCAGCAGCGACGGGCGGCGATCCGGCGGTCGATGTGCTCGCGCCGCCCCCGCATCCCGCCAGCATCACCGCGCCCGAGAGAAGGGCAATGATTGTCCGCGTTCGCATCACGCCTTGCGCTCCACACCCATGTATCGGTCCAGCTCGGCATGGAAATGGCCGATCCGCTGTTCCTGTTCGGACAGGATCGCGCCGCGATAGCCGAGGCTCTCGATCCCTTCCTGCACCAGCGGGAACAGGCCGCTATCCTGATCGAACACCTGACCCAGCCCGCCGTCGCGCCAGTCGATCTCCTGTGGCTGCGCCAGTTCGCGGCCGGAAATGTCCCAGCCTTCGGGCAGGCCCATATAGGCCGGCGGCAGGATCTTCGGATCCTCCTGAGGATGCATCATCACGATCACGTCGAAGATGAACTTGCGCGGATCATGCTTGTGCGGGCGGAAATAGAGCAGGCTCACCCCTTCCGGATGGATGCCCATCTGGATGTTGGGGAAGATGTCGTAGTTCCAGTCGTCGGTCAGCTGATTGTCCAGGAAACCCGAATAATCGAGCCCCAGCCGGGCCGCGCGCTCGCGCTTGGCCTTCTGCACCGCGGGTCGCACCTCCTCCATCCGCCCGATGAAACTGTCGGGATCGAGGCCGACCTCGATCATGGTGGCGCGCAGACCGGGGTTCAGCTGATCGGCCTTCGCATCGGGATAGCGCGGGCTTTCATGCGCGAACTTCGTCACCATCCGGCTCATGCCGTTGGGATAGAGATCGATCTGCGCGTGATAATCGTTGAAGACGGTCAGGATCTCGGGGTGGATCGCATGGACGTGATAGGCCTCGTTGAAGCCGTCCACGCCCACCTTCCAGTTCGAATCCCAGGTCGATCGCATCCAGCGCAGGATCCGCATCTCCGCCAGCCGGTAGGGCTTGGCATGTTCGACCAGTGGGCCGAGATGCTCGAGCAGCGGCTGGGCGTCGCGATCCATATTGATGAAGATGAACCCTTCCCAGGTCTCGCAGCGCACCGGCGTCAGGCTGGTGTCGCGGCACAGCGCCTCGGGGCGGAACGTCTCGCGATCGGTGACCTGCGTGTTGATGCCGTCCAGGTCGAACTGCCAGCGGTGGAACGGGCAGGTGAAGCCACCGCTCACCGATCCCTCGCCCTGCACCAGCCGGTTGCCGCGGTGCGGGCAGAGGTTGAAAAAGGCGCGGATGTCGCCATCCTCGTTGCGCGTGATGATGAAGCTTTCGCGTCCGATCTCGAAGGTGATGAAATCCCCGGCATCGGGAATCTGCTCGACCCGACCGGCCCAGTTCCAGACCTTCGCCCACAAATGGGTGCGCTCGCGCTCCATCCACTCGGTCGTCCAGTAACGCTCGCCATCGATCGGCGCTACACCATGATCGATATAGGGCGCCTTTGCCTCGAAGCTGTCGGCCGGGGCTTCCGGGTTGATCGGCCAGGTCCGCCGGTAATCATAGGCAGCATTTGCAGACATCACTCACCTCCGGGCCGCGAATCGACAGTCGCGGGTTCGAGTTTCGTTTCGGATCAGGCGCGGTCTATTTCCAGATATCACGCCTTCGCCATTCGTTGATTGGATCGACTCGGGATCGATGTTATGCGCTGATCGAATGCGGAAGACAAAGGAGAGTCCCGATGGCGCGTATCCACGTCCCCAACGATCAACAGCATGATCCGCTCGGCTATACGCTCGGCCATTACGCGCCCGAGATCGGGGCGGCCGGTGGCGGCTATGCCAAGGCGGTCTATCAGTCGTCGCGCTTGCCGCTGCGTGTGATGGAAGCGGCGCGCTTCCGCATCGCGCAGATCAACGGCTGCATGGTGTGCCAGGGCTTCCGCGCCGCGCAGCACCTGGATGGCTATCTCGATTCGGTGGGCGGAGATTCCACGCAGTCGGTCGTCGCCCGTGGCGGCACGAAGCCCGACGAGGCCTTCTATGGCGCGATCGCCGATTGGCGCAGCGCGGACGCCTTCGATGCGCGCGAGCGGATCGCGATCGAGTTCGCGGAGCGCATGTCGGACGATCCGCGCGGCTTCGAGGAGGACGAGGCGTTCTGGACGCGCCTGCACGCCCAGTTCAGCGATGCCGAGATTGTCGATCTCACGCTTTGCTGCGGCGCCTGGATCGCGCTCGGCCGCGTCACCCACATCCTGCAGCTCGATACGGTGTGCATGGAAGATACGCTGGCGGCGTGATGCCGTCCGCCGCGGGCGGGGGCCGAAGCCTTCGCCCGCGGCAAACGGCCGGCGGCCGATCATGGCCGCCGTCCGGATCACCGACCCCGGCCGAACTTGAAGCCGACCTCGACGCCATAATAACGCGGCGGACCGAACTGGGTGTTGAGCCACAGGCCGGCCACGTTCTGCGACGCCACCCGGTAGCGCTCGTCGGTCAGGTTGCGACCGATCAGGCGGACGAAATAGTTATCCTCCGCTTCCGCCAGCGTGATCGATGCATTCACCAGCGTGCGCGCGTTGAGATACGTGTTACCGAACGGCGTATCGATCGCCTGGGTCGAAAGATTGCGGCTGGTATAGGCGACATTGCCGTTCAGCTGGACCTTGTAGTCTGTGCCCAGCGGGATCTGCCACGAGGCATCGGTCGTCCACTGCCATTTCGGCGCACGGTCGAGTGGAGCGGAGCCGAGATCATAGCCCGAGCCCGGCGCATCATATTCGCCATATTTGCCGTCCTGATATCCCAGCACGCCGCGAAGCGTGAAGCCTTCGAACAGCACTGCCGACGCTTCCGCCTCGATGCCCTTCACGGTTGCGCTCGCCGCGTTCTGGAATTGCGTGAACTGGTTCGGCTGCCCATTCACGACGATCGGCACGTTGATGTTCTTCTGCAGATTCTTGTACTTCACGTAGAAGCCGGTGAGGTTGAAGCGCAGCTTGCGATCGAAGAATTCGCTCTTGAAGCCGGCTTCGTAGCTGTCCGCGGTTTCCGGTCGGGTCGCCTGCGCAGCCTGCGCGAACGCCACGAAATCATTGCCGAACGGTGCGAAGCTGCCGGCCTGGTCGTTGAACCCACCGCCCTTGTAGCCGCGCGATGCAGTCGCATAGGCGAAGAAGGTCGGCGCCGCCTGCCAGCCGACGCTGGCCCGATAGGTCAGCTTCTTGTCGTGCGCCTCCACGCGCAGCACATTGTCGGGGAAGTTGTAAACGCTCAGATCCAGCGGGCTGTTGATCGTGATCGGCCGCACCGGTGTCCCCAGATCCTGGGTGAAGGTCTGCTGCCGGCCGCGCCACACCTTGTCGTCCCAGCTGTAGCGCGCACCCGCGGTCAGCGTGATCGTGTCGCCGACCTTCAACGTGCCTTCGGCGAACACCGCCTTGGATTCCGCCTTCTGCGCATTGCACAGCGTGTAGGGCGTCACGTTCCACCGGCCATAAGGCGTCGGCGGGCCGACCAGATCGAGGAAGCCCAACAGCTGCGCCACGCAGAAGTCGGTTTCGTCCTTCTGGTAGAAGCCGCCCGCCACGATATCGAACGCGCCGCCGAAATCGGACGCGAAGCGCAGTTCCTGCTGATAGGTCTTGCGGTCATCGTCGCGGTTGGCGTCAAAGAAGGAAAGCGCTTCGCCATCGGCGGCGATCGCAGTGGCACCGGCGTAACTGTTGGGCAGCCGCGACCGCTGGAAGCGATAGCCCGAAACCGAGGTCAGCGTGCCGAGCCCGAGATCGAAATCAACGTTCAGATAGACGCCGTCCACATTGATGCGCTGGCCCAGCGGCAGCGTGACCAGCCCCGAGAAACGCTCCGACGACGATGCGTTATCAAGCGGATCGTTGCTGTTCGGGTTGGGCACCGCCACGCCGAGCAGAGTCGTCAGGAACGAGCCGGCCCCGCCTGGCCCCTGGAACAGCGTATTCTCGTTGACCGACGGGATCGCGTCCGAGCGATCGCGGATATATTCATATTGCAGCAGTGCGCTGATCGTGTCGGTCGGCTCGAACAGCAGTTTTGCGCGCGCGTTCCAGACTTCCTTGCCGCCCAGCCGCCGGCCGTCGAGACAGCCGACCCGCCCGTTGAACTTGCTGCCGGTGAAGTCGGACACATTGTAGCACGCGCCGTTGCGGTAATAGCCGTCGCTCTTCTCGAACCCGCCGACCAGGCGCAGCGCCAGCACGTCATCCAGGATCGGGATGTTGGCTGATGCCTGCACCTTGTTGGTGCCGAAGCTGCCATATTGGAAGCGGCCCTCGGTGCCGATGACGTTCATCTCGGGGCGCTTGGTGCGCACGGTGACGGCGCCGCCGGTAGTGTTCTTGCCGAACAGCGTGCCCTGCGGCCCGCGCAGCACTTCGACCTGCGCGATGTCGAACGTATCGAGCAGCTGGGTCTGCACCGATGGCACGACGAAATCGTCTACCAGCACGCCCACCGGCGGCTCGAAATAGACGATGATCGTGTTCACGCTCACGCCGCGCAGCGCAAACGAGGCGGCGTTGAAGTTGGTGATCGTCGCGGCGGAGAAGTTCGGCACGAACGCCGCGATCTCGCCCAGATCGCGCGGCTGCGACTGTTCGATCAGCGTGCTGTCCACCGCGGACACCGCGATCGGCGTGCGCTGCAGGTTGGAATCGCGACGCGTGGCCGTGACGACGATCTCGGCCAAGCCGCCATCGTCGGCCGGGGCGTTGGTCGCCGACGGGGCGCCGGCGGCATTGGTCACGGTATTCGGGCCGGGCTGCGCGTCGGCAGCAGGCACCGGATCGGTCGTCGCGTCCTGAGCCAAGGCAGGGCCTGCGATCAGGCCTGTGGCCAGCACCGCGGACGCAACGCTATTATGGAGTCCCCTCAAGGTCATCATCGCTCTCCTCCCGGTAACGGCGGACTTCGAAACTGGTCCACTCGCGTGTTTGCCGGGCGAACATAGAGCGGCTGCGCAACGGATTGCAATCAGTCATGCATGACTTTTTCTTTGGCGAACGACATTGTGGTCACAAAGCAACAATCTGCTATAAGCCGGGGCATGTTCGCAGGCGCACAAGGCGCAATGCCGAGCTCGCGAACAAGATGCTTGAAAAATCATGCATGATTGTTTTCTATCGGCCGCGACGGCGCGTGAAACTGCCCGCGGCGAATCGAGAGGATGATCCCTTGGCGTATAGTTTCCTGTCGCGCTTCCGCATCAAGGCCGATCGAGAGGCTGAATTCGTCTCGCTGGCCAAGGAGATGGAATCGCTCGCGACCACGCGCGAACCCGGCACGCTCGGTTTCAAATTCTTTCGGCTAGAAGAGCCCGGCATGTTCGCGGTGTACGAGTCCTTCGTCGACGAGGCGGCCGACAAGGCGCATATGGAAACCGAGCATGGCAAGCCGATCATCGCCAAGATGCTCGAATGCATGGATGGCAGCTATTCGCGCGAGCTGCTGTATGATCTGGAGCGCCCAGCATGAGCGAGGCTCCGCTCACCTTCGGCGAACTGCTCCGCACGTCGGCGGCACGATATGCCGATGCCCCCGCGCTGATCTTTCCGGATCGCAGCCTTTCCTACGCCGATCTCCAAGCGCGGGCGCGCGCCTGGGCGAAGACGGTGATCGCGATGGGCGTGCAACCCGGTCAGAATGTCGGCATCCTGCTGACGACGCGTCCCGAGTTCGTCGAGCTGCTGTTCGGCATCACGATGGCCGGCGCCGTCGCGGTGCCGGTCAATGCCCGCTATCAGGCGCATGAACTGGCGTTCCTCGTCAAGGATGCCGATCTCGTCGCGCTGTTCACCACAGGCAAGGTGGCCGACTCGCTCGATTTCGGGCAGCGGCTGAAGGCCGCCCTCCCCTCGCTGGCCGCTGCGTCCGACCCGCGCGCGCTCCAGCTGGACGAAGCGCCGATGCTGCGCACCATCGTCTGCATCGACGAGCCGTGCGCGCAAGGGCTGCTCAGCGGGGCCGACGCGCTGGCGATGGGGTCCGGCGTCAGCGACGCCGATGTCGACGCGCGCATCGATTCGGTCGATCCGCAGGATATCGCGTTCATCCTCTACACGTCGGGCACCACCGCCAATCCGAAGGGCGCACTGATCAGCCACGCCGCGCAGATCGGCAACAGCCGCAGCCTCGGCCGCCGCTATCGCGTGACGGCCGAAGACAAGGTCTGGTCGCCGCTACCGATCTTCCACATCGCAGGCATCCTGCCGATGACGATGATTCTCGATCTTGGCGGCCCCTACATGACCGTCCCCCATTTCGAAGCCGGCATCGCGCTCGAGATGCTGGGCCGCGAAGGCGCGACGATCGCCTATCCGTCGTTCGTCACGATCATGCAGGATCTGATCACGCACCCGACGTTCAAGACCACCAATCTTTCCAAGTTGCGACTGATGAATTCCAACTTCGCGGTCCAGCCCACCTGGATCCGCGATGCCGTCTGCGCAGCGATGCCGCACACCATCCAGGTCGGCACCTATGGCCTGACCGAAGGCGCAGGCACCGTCACCACCAGCCATATCGACGACAGCTGGGATCTGCGCACCGGCCGCTGCGGCGCGCCGATCGACGGATGGGATGTCCGTATCGTCGATCCGGAAACCGGCGAGGATGTCGCTGTCGGCGGCAAGGGCGAGATCGTGATCCGCGGCCCCGGCATGCTCAGCGGCTATTACAATGCCCCCGAAAAGACGGCGGAGGTGATCCGCGACGGCTGGTTCCACACCGGCGATATCGGCGCGTTCGACGATAGCGGCCACATCATGTTCCATGGCCGCACCAAGGACATGCTGAAGGTGGGCGGCGAGAATGTCGCCGCCGCCGAGATCGAGGCGATGCTGCAGACCCACCCGGCGGTGAAGCTGGCGCAGGTCGTCGGCATCCCCGACGATCGCTATGTCGAGGTGCCGGCCGCCTTCGTGGAACTGGTCGATGGCGCCGCCGCGGGCGAAGCCGAGCTGATCCAGCACTGCAAGGGCAAGCTCGCCAGCTTCAAGACTCCGCGCCACATCCGCTTCGTGAAGGCCTGGCCGATGTCGACCAGCAAGATCCAGAAGTTCAGGCTGCGCACCGAACTTGTCGAGGAACTGGGACTGGGGGCAGCGGCATGAGCGCCAAGAGCTTCGTCGCCACGCTCCGCTGCAAGCCCGATCGCGTCGATGAGCTGATCGCTTTGCAGACCGAACTCAAGGATCTCGTCTTCGCGCAGGAACCGGATGCGCGCGTGTACGAGCTGTTCCAGTCCGACGACGACCCGACTGTCTTCCTGGTCGTCGCCACCTTCAAGGACGATGCCGCGTTCGAGCATCACATGCACATCGATTTCCACGATCGGCTGGTGCCGCCCGTGCTCGATTGCCTGGCAAGCGACATGGAGCTGAGCTTCTACCGATCGCTGGGCTGACTGTCCGAGGCAAACCCGGACGCAGAAAAGGGCGCAACGCCCCGACAGGAGAGAGCCATGCCCGTCAGCGAAGCCGATCTACAGGATCTGGTGGACCGCCGTGATTGCTATGCGGTGCTCACCAAATATTGCCGCGCGCTCGATCGCGCGGATGCGCCGCTGATGGCATCGGTCTACTGGCCGGACGGCATCGACAACCACGGCGTGTTCAACGGCAACGCCGCCGAATTCGCCGAATATATCGTCCGCGAAATCCAGGAATGGTTCGAGGTGACGATGCACGCCATCATGAACATCCACATGGAGGTGAAAGGCGACGTCTGCACCAGCGAAGCCTATCTGTTCGCCTACCACAAGGTGCGCGCTGAAAAGGCGCATGAGATCTTCGGATCGCGCTACATGGAAAAGTTCGACAAGAGCGGGCTCGATCCGAATCACCATCATTTCTATTTCGGCGGCCGCTATCTCGATCGGCTCGAGCGGCGCGACGGCGAATGGCGGATCGCCAAGCGCCAGGTGGTGATGGACTGGAACGACAACCGTCCTTCCGGCGAGATCCGCGACCAGGGCATGTTCGCCACGCTCCGCCCGCTCGGCGAACGCGGCCCCGGCGATCTCGTCTGGTCGAACGTTCCATGACCGTGTCGCAAGCCGATCTCGAGGATCTCGTCGCGCGGCGTGACATCTATGCGGTGCTGACGCGCTACTGCACAGCGCTCGACCGCGCCGATCTCGCGATGATGGAGACGGTTTACTGGCCGGACGGCGTCGATATCCACGGCATCTATTCGGGCGGTGCCGCCGAGTTCATCCCGTTCATCATCGACGGCATCCAGCGCTGGTTCGAAGTCGCCGTCCACGCCATCTCGAACATCCATATCGATGTGGATGGCGACCGGGCGGCGTCCGAGGCCTATCTCTATTCGCTGTGCAAGGTCTCGCCCGAGCAGGCGGCCGACATATTCGGCCCGGCCTATCTCGCCCATCACGGCGAAGGCGAGATCGAACCGGGCAAGCATCTGTTCGCGATGGGCGGCCGCTATCTCGACCGGTTCGAACGGCGCGGCACCGAATGGCGCATCATCCAGCGCCAGGTGGTGCTGGACTGGAGCGACAACTGGCCCTCCACCGACATCGCCGAACAGAAGTTCAACGCCGCCACCATCCGCAGCCAGTGGGGCAAGGGCGATCTGGTCTACGCGCTGTAGATCAGCCGCCGATCCCCTCGACCAGCTTGCCGGACCCATCGCAGCGCGGGCAGGTCATCCCCTGATATTCGCCACTACCGCGGCATTCCGGGCACACGCCGGTGCCTTCGCCATCGTCCTTGTCGTTCTGTTCGGTCATCGCGATTCTCCCTCCTGGACAAGGAGGAAGCGCGCGGATCGCCCGGTCGTTCCGTCAGCGCCGGTCAGACGCTGCCGGCCCCCTTCCCTTCGGGATAGACATAGTCGTCCAGCACCTTGTGGAAGTGGCGGATGCGCAGTTCCTGGTCGCCGATCCACAGGCCGGGGAAGGCATCGGACTGCATGCCCTTCTGCACGGTCGGCAGGTTGAACGCGTCCTGATCCAGCACCTGGCCGATCGATCGATCACCATGCTTGAAGCGCCTGTGCTTCGGCCGCTCGGGCCATTCTTCGCCTTCGGGCACCAATTCGAACATCCAGATGTCGTAGAACATCTTGTTGGGGTCGGTCGGATGCGGCCGCTGGCGGAACATCATCACGTCGTCGGCATGTACGTTCATGGAGACGTTCGGGAAGATCGAGTAATGATAGTCGTCGGTCAGCTGATCGTCGTTGAGCTCGGAATAATCCTTGCCCTGCGATGCGCCGTGCTTGCGCTTGAACAGCTGCACGTCGCGGCGGATGTCGCTTACCCGCCCCTCATATTCGGCCGGGTCCATCCCCGCCTTCACCATGATCTCGTAGATCGCGGGCGGGATCGCCGACGGCAGCGCGACCCGCGCCGAGATCGCGGCGAACGGCACCAGATAGCGGCTATGCTTCTCGTATACGTCGACCTGCGCGTTGGTATCGTCGAGATACCATTGCAGCTGCGGGTGGATGCCCTGGACGTGATAGACCTCGCTGAACGCGTCGACGCTGGCCTTCCAGTTGCAGTCCCACTCCACCGTCACGTCGCGTGTCCACGCCATCCGCTCGAGATGATAGGGGCTCAGATGCTGTTGCATCGGTGATAGGTAGCTTTCCAGCGGCTCCGGATCCGGGTTCAGCGTGAACCACACGAAGCTACCCCATTCGCCGCAATGATAACTGCGTACGCGTCCCTCGGTCGGCATGCCCTGCGGGAAGGTGTCGAGATCGGGGATGCGCGTGATGCAGCCCGCCTTGTCGTAGGTCCAGTGGTGATACATGCACTGGAAATGCTCGGCATTGCCGCGCCCCTCGGGGCGCAGCTTGTTGCCGCGGTGCAGGCACACATTGGCGAACGCCTTGATCGACCCGTCTTCCTGGCGGACGATCAACACCGATTCCTTGCCGATCTCGGTGCAGATATAGTCGCCGGGTTCCTTCATGTCGTCGGATCGGCCGCCCAGCAGCCATACCTTCGTCCACATCCGCTCCCATTCGAGCTTCATGAACGCTTCGCCAGTGTAGCGCTCGGCCGGAATGATATCATAGCCGAGATCCGGATCCTCCTCCTTCTGGGCGGGGGTTCCGTTGGGCCAGTCCTGCGGATTGACCCTGATCACATCGACCTTGCGCTTGACGTCCATCGTGCCTGTCTCCGGCCTCTCGCCGCTCTGCTCAGAAATGGGTGCGGTTGGTGTAGCCGCCATCGACGACAAGGTGCGATCCGTTGCACCAGCTCGCCGCGGGGCTCGCCAGGAACACGATCGCGCGCGCCACTTCCTCGGGCGTGCCCAGCCGGCCCGAAGGCTGCTGGCGCAGCTGCGACTGGTAGAATTTCTCCATCGTACCCTTGATCATGTCCCAGTTGCCGCCCTCGAACTCGATCGGGCCGGGCGAGACGACATTGACGCGGATCCCGTCCTTGCCATGGAACAGCGCCAGCTGCTTGCCCCAGGTGACCAGCGATGCCTTCAGCGCATTATAGGCCATCGGCCCGCCCATCGCCTCGCCGGCCGAGGTGGTCGCGATCAGCACGATCGAGCCGGACTTGCGCTCGGTCATCCCCGGGATCAGGGCCTCGACCGCGCGGACCGGGCCCATCACGTCCACTTCGAACGCGTTGTGCCAATATTTCTCGCTGCCCAGGCCGCCGCCGGCCGAGCTGATCGGGATCAGGATGTCCGCGCCGCCGATTTCAGCGTCGGCCCATTCCAGCCAGGCCTTGTAGTCGTCAGCCTTCTTCACGTTCGCGGCCTTGCCGATCACGTTGGTGCCATAGCGCTTGAGCTGCGCGACCGCATCCTTCACGCCGTCTTCCGAACGCGCGGTGATCGCCAGGTCGCAACCCTCGCGCGCCAGCGTCTCGGCCACGGCCATGCCGATGCCACGCGCCGCGCCGACCAGGATCGCCTTCTTGCCCTGAAGTCCCAGATCCACGTCTATCTCCCCGATGCAGTTTTCAGTTCGTCGGCCCGCGGCAGGCGGCACAGCTGCGCGCCCCCGCTGACCTGAAGGATATCGCCGCTGGCGAAGCAATCCGGCGCGGTCAGATAGGACACCGCTGCCGCCACCTGCTCCGGCGTCGCCAGCGCGCCCAACGCGGACTCGCGCCGGTAGAGCGTATCGAAGCCATTCAGACCGAGGAAGGATTCGGTCATCGGCGTGCGTGAAAAGCCGGGTGCCACCGCGTTCACGCGGATACCCAGCGGCCCGAATTCCAGCGCCGCGATCCGCACGATCTGGTCCAGCGCTGCCTTGGCGGAGGCGTAGGCGGAAAGCCCGACACCCGGCACGGTGCCTGTCAGCGATGAGAACAGGATGATCGATCCGCCCTGCGGTATTCGCGGCGCGGCATGTTTCAGCAGCAGCAGGTTCGCGGTGACGTGCATCCCGAACTGCGCTTCGATCTGCTCGCGCCGAATCTTCGTGATCGATTGCGACAGGGTCGTGCCTGCAGCGTTCACCAGCACGTCGATCGGGCCCGCCTCCGCCAGCATCGCTTCGATCGATGCCTCGTCGGCCAGATCGCAAGGGATCGCGCGACCGCCGATATCGGCGGCCAGCGCCGCCAGCGGCGCCATCCGCCGCCCCGCCACGAGAATCCTGCAGCCGTCGCCGGCAAGGCGCCGCGCGCAGGCTTCGCCCAGTCCACCTTCGCTCGATGCGCCGATGATCAGCGCGGTCCGCGGCCCCGTCTCCATGCCTCGTCCTTGCACCCGAAACCGCCCGTGCGGCAACAGAAAACATGCATGTATGTTTTATTTGCGCGACGCGGGGACTAACCGATCCTGCCGAGAGCGCTTTGCCCGCCGGCCTACGGATGCGCGTCGGGCCAAACAGCGCTTGACTTGCCCGTCAAAAAACAATCATGTTTGTTTCCTGAAAGGAAGTTCGTCCAATGGCTCTTGCCGCCTCCAGATCCGGCCAGCAGGCGCGGCCTGCCCGCCAGGCTGGTGCCAACGGCCCAACCCAGCAGTCGCTCAAGAGTGCGCAGACGCGGGCCAAACTGATCGAAGCAACGATCCGCTGCATCGTCAAGGTCGGATATGCGAATACCACGACGCCGCAGGTTGCGGCCGAGGCCGGCCTGTCGCGCGGCGCGATGCTGCACCATTTCGAAAACGGCGCTGCGCTGATCAAGGCCGCGATTGTCGAGCTCCACGAAAAGCGGCTCCGCGCATTCCGCCGAGCTGCCGATACCGAGAACCACGACACCGGGGCGCTCGTCCGCACCTATTGGAAACAGCTGCAAAAGCCTGGCTTCGTCGCCTTCCATGAGCTTGCGCTTGCCGCGCGCACCAATTCCGATCTGGCGCGCATCCTGCAGCCGCTGCAGGTCGAGTTCCGCGAGCGCTTCAATGCGCAGGCCGTCATGCTCTTCCCCGAATGGCAGGGTCGCCCGCGCGAATTCTACATCGCGATGGCGCTGTCGCAGACCATGCTCGAGGGGTTGGCGATCCACCTGCTGACCGGCGCGATGAGCGAGGAGATGGTCGAGCCGATCCTGCTGCTGCTGGAAGGCCAGCTGCGCGAGATGAATCCCTCGATCGAAGCCGCGCGCGCTGCCTGATCCGGCGCGCCGCCGCCCCCATTTCAACTGCAAGGCCGTCACCATGATCCCATCGTCGACCATCGGGGCCACGCTGTGAGCGGGCGTGGCCAGGGCCCGCTCGCGGGCGTGCACGTGCTGGATCTCACCAGCGTGTTGATGGGGCCCTACGCGACCCAGATCTTTGCCGATCTCGGCGCCGACGTGATCAAGATCGAAAGCCCGGATGGCGACACCACCCGCTATCTCCCGCCCGGCAACGAGGCCGACCGCGGCGGCATGTTCCTGAACGTCAACCGCGGCAAGCGCAGCCTGGTGCTGGATCTGAAGCAGCCTGCCGCGGTGCAGGCGCTGCTGAAGCTGGCCGAAAGCGCCGATGTCTTCATCCATTCGATGCGCGCCCGCGCGATCGCCAAGCTGGGGCTGGATTATGCCGCGCTGAAGGCGGCCAACCCGAAGATCATCTACGCCAACCTCTACGGTTTCGCCCGCTCGGGCCCCTATCGCGACTATCCCGCTTATGACGATATCGTGCAGGCCGCCTCGGGCCTGGTCGATCTCCAGGCGCGTCTGTCGAAGGGCGAGCCGACCTATCTCGCCACCGTCGTGGCCGACAAGGTCGCCGGGCTGACCGGTGCCTATGCGGTGATGGCCGCGCTGTTCGCGCGCGAGCGCACCGGTATCGGCCAGGAAATCGAGGTACCAATGTACGAGACCTTGGTCTCGTTCACGATGATCGAGCATCTGTGCGGATCGCTGTTCGCGCCGCCACTGGGGCCGCCCGAATATCCGCGCGTCACCGCCACCTCGCGCCGGCCCTATGCCACCGCGGACGGCCATATCGGCGTGATGATCTACAACGACAAGCATTGGCGCGCCTTCTTCGCGGCGCTCGGCGATCCGGAATGGTCCAAGGATCCGATGTTCGCCACGATGCGCAGCCGCACGCAGAACATCGCCACCGTGCTATCGCGGGTGGCTGAGGTGATGGTCGGCCGCACCACGGCCGAATGGCTCGACATCTTCCGCGAGGCGCACATCCCGGCGATGGCGATCGCGAGCCCGCAGGATCTGCTCACCGATCACCATCTCGTCGAAACCGGCTTCTGGCAGGAACGCGAGACACGCGAAGGCACGCTGCGCTTCCCCGGCATCCCGACCACCTTCTCCGAGACGCCGGGCGCGATCGGTGAGCCCGGCCCGGCGCTTGGCGCGGACAGCCGCTCCGTACTGGCCGAGGCCGGTTATGCCGCGGATGCGATCGAGGCGATGGTCGCCACCGGCGCGGTGCGGGTGCCTGCATGACCGGACCCGGCCCCGAGGCCGAATGGCGCACCGCGCTGGCAGAAGGTCGCTTCACGCTTCAGCGCGCGATCGATAGCGGCACCTGGTTCTTCCCGCCCCGCCATGTCGAGCCGCGCACCGGAGAAGCCGACTGGGAATGGCTGGAGGCAAGCGGCATGGGCACCGTCTATTCCGCGACGGTGATCCACCCGAAGCCGCCGGCCGAACCCTATGCCGTAGTACTGATCGATCTCGACGAAGGCCCCCGCCTGATGAGCCGGATCGACGGCCTGCCCGCCGCCGACATCGCGATCGGCCAGCGCGTCCGCGCGCGCATCGTGCATGAGGACGATGCACCGCTGCTGGTGTTCGAGCCAGCGCGATGAGCGGTCGTTTCCCCCGCGCGAAGACCGCGATCGCCGGCCTCGCCACCTTCGGGATCGGCGAGCAGCCCGGCTTCTCCCCGCTCGAACTGGCGGCCAAGGCCGGGCTCATGGCGCTGGCCGATGCCGCGATCCCGCTCGGCGATGTCGACGGTCTGTTCATCTGCCTGCCCGACGATCTGTTCGCCGGCCTCAGCCTCGCCGAATATTATGGGCTCAGCCCGCGCTTCACGGATTGCAACCGCACCGGCGGCTCCGCCTTCATGAGCCACGTCGCGACCGCCGCCACCATGCTCGATGCCGGCTTCATCGACGTCGCGTTGATCGCCTATGGCTCGAACCAGCGGTCCAGCGGCGGCAAATTGTCGACGCCTGCAAAGAGCAACCGCTTCGAAGCACCCTACAAGCCGCTCTACCCGCTTTCGTCCTACGCGCTGGCCGCGGCACGCCACTTCCATGAATATGGCACCACGCGCGAACAGCTCGCCGAAGTCGCCGTCGCCGCGCGCGGCTGGGCCAACACCAATCCGGAAGCCTTTGCGAAGGGTCCGCTCACCATCGAGGATTGCCTTTCGGCGCGCATCATCAGTTCACCGATCTCGGTGCGCGATTGCTGTCTGGTGACGGACGGTGCCGCCGCCATCGTGATGACCCGCGCCGATCGTGCCGCCGCCGGCCCCCGCCCGATCGTGCCCGTGCTCGGCGCGGCGGCGGCGACCTGGTACAATGCGATCAGCAACGCGCCGGACATTACTACCACCGCTGCTGCCGAAAGCGGGCCGCGCGCCTGCGAGATGGCCGGCGTCTCTCCTGCCGATGTCGATGTCGTGCAGCTCTATGATGCGTTCACCATCAACACGATCCTGTTCCTGGAAGATCTCGGCTTCTGCCCCAAGGGTGAAGGCGGCCGCTTCGTGGAAGGCGGCGCGATCGGCCCGGGCGGGCGGCTGCCGGTCAACACCAATGGCGGCGGCCTTTCCTGCGTTCACCCCGGCATGTATGGCCTGTTCGCGATCGTCGAAGCAGCCAGACAGTTGCGCGGCGAGGCGGCGAACCAGATCGCGGGCGCCGATATCGCATTGGCGCACGGCAATGGCGGCACCTTGTCCAGCCAGGCGACCGTGATCTTGGGGTCGGCTGCGACGCGCTGAAGGGTCCGGCCGTTCGTCCGGTACCATCCGGTGGGGGGATATGATGGCGACGATGATCGAGGATGCGGCCGAAAGCCGCAGGCGGCGGCCCGGCGTCGCGGCCGTCACCCGCGTGAAGATCATGGAAGCGGCCGAGCGGCTGTTCGCCGATCGCGGCATCGATGGCGTGGCGCTGCGCGAGATCGCCGCTGCCGCCGGCCAGGGCAACAACACCGCCGTGCAGTATCATTTCGGTACCAAGGAAAAGCTGGTCTACGAAATCTTCGCGCACCGCACCGATCTGTTCGAGGATCAGCGCGCCGCGATGCTTGCGACCGCCGAGCGGGCGGGCCGGCTCGCCGATGTTCGCGTGCTGCTCCAGATCCTGTGTCTGCCGCACCTTACGATCGCCGACGAACATGGCGGGCATCCCTATTCGGCATTCCTGGCGCAGTATCTCACCCGGTCGCGCGCGGCTGGCATCCCGCATCCCTACGACAATCAGGAAGAGCTGATGCCCGCGCTGCGCCGGACCCGGCGGCTGTTGACGGAGGCGTGCCAGCATGTGCCGCCGGTCATGCTGCAGCTGCGGGTCGGGCTGTGCAAGCTGATGTTCTGCAATATGCTGATGCGGCGCGACATCGGGTTTCCGCATGCCGATCAGGATGTGCCGCTGCCGTTGCTGGTCGATGATACGCTGGATCAGATGGCGGCCGCGCTCGGCGCGCCCTATGCCCCGCGCGAACAGCTGTTCGACGTGCCGCGCTGAAGCCGGCCGCGCTTCACCCTGCCTCGCATCCGATCTAGGCTGCTGCCGACGTGCGCGGGGGGACCTGGGATGAGTCGGCGATCGAACAAGGTCTTGGCGCTTGCTGGCGCATGGCTTGCCGGCACCGCGGGCCTGGCCGCGGACGCAGACTGGAGCGCCTATGGCCATACCCAGCTGGGCGATCGGCATTCACCGCTGAGGCAAATCGATCGCGACAATGTCGCCGGGCTTGCCGTCGCCTGGCGCTATCATACCGGCGAGCCGCCTCGCAGCGCGGATGGCCAGCGCCCGCCGCGCACTGCCGCCACGCCGCTGGTGATCGCCGGCACCATGTATCTGTCGACCGCCGCCGGCCGGATCGTCTCGCTCGATGCGGCGACCGGGCGCGAGCGCTGGTCCTTCGATGCCAAGGTTGATCGCAGCGCCGGGTTCGGCGATTTCGTCAGCCGCGGCGTGTCCTACTGGCGTGATCCACGCGCTCGGGCTGGCGCACCCTGTGCCGCCCGTATCATCGCGCCCGTGATCGATGCCCGGCTGATCGCGCTCGACGCCGCCAATGGCCGCCTCTGTCCTGCTTTCGGAACCGCCGGCCAGATCGATCTCAGGCCCGGTCTGCGCAATGCGCCGAGCGACATCAGCGAATATGAACTGACTTCGCCCCCCGCGATCGTCAATAGCGTCATCGTGGTCGGCTCGGCGGTGGCGGACAACAACCGCATTACCGCCGCAAGCGGCGAGGTGCGCGGCTATGATGCGCGCAGCGGTCGCCGGCTCTGGACATGGGATCCGGTACCGCAGGATCCGGGTGATCCCGCGCACGCAAGCTGGCAGGGTGCCGATGCGCATCGCAGCGGTGCGGCCAACACCTGGTCGGTGATCGCGGCCGATGCCGCGCGCAACCTGGTTTTCCTGCCGACCAGTTCGCCCGCGGTCGATTATTGGGGCGGGTCGCGGATCGGCGCGAATGCCCATGCCAATTCCGTGGTCGCACTCGATGCGCGCACCGGCCGCCTGCGCTGGGCATTCCAGACGGTGCATCATGATCTGTGGGATTACGACAACGCCGCCCCGCCGGCCCTGATCGACGTCACCATCGCCGGCCGGTCCCATGCCGCGGTCGCGCAGGTCACCAAGACCGGCCAGCTGTTCATCCTCGATCGCGATACCGGCAAGCCGCTTTTCCCGGTCACCGAGCGGCCCGTGCCGGCCAGCGATGCGGCCGGCGAGACCGCCTACCCGACACAGCCGTTCGGCACGTTCCCGCTTTCGCCAGCCGCCTACTCCGCGGCCGAGATCGAAGCCGGCATCGCCGATCCCGCGCTGCGCGCCAAATGCCTGGCCACGCTGGCGAAGCTGCGCAATGACGGGCCGTTCACGCCGCCGTCCGAACGCGGCTCGCTGATCGTGCCCTCCAATATCGGCGGCGCCCACTGGGGCGGCATGGCCTTCGACCCGGCTTCGCAGACGGTAGTGGTGCCGACCAACCGCATTGCTGCGGTGATCACGCTGCTACCCCGCGACGCGGCCGAAGCGGCGCGGGCAAAGGACGCCGATGGCGAACGGATCGGGCTCGAATATGCCCGGATGGGCGGCTCGCCCTATGTGCTCAAGCGGGAATTGTTCGGCGTCGGCGGCAGGCTCTGCACCCCGGCTCCCTATGGCTCGCTTCATGCGATCGATCTGGCGACGGGGCAAACCCGGTGGAACAAGCCGTTCGGCACGGGCGAAGGGCTGCCATTCGGTCCGCTCGAAGGGATGATCAACCTCGGCGGTCCGATCACCACGGCATCCGGCCTGGTCTTCATCGGCGCCACGCCGGACGCCTATCTTCGCGCCTACGATACGCGCGACGGGCGCGAACTGTGGAAGGGCAAGCTGCCCGCCGGCGCCCGAGCGACGCCGATGACCTATGCTGATTCCACGGGCCGCCAATATGTCGCGGTCGCCGCGACCGGCGATGGCGAAATCTTCGGCGCGTCGGACGAGATCGTAGCCTTCGCGCTGCCGGCCAAGCACGGTGCGACCGGATCACGCTGACGGCGGCCGGCATCCGCTGCGGCAAAGCGCTGTCCTACAGCCCGTGGATCTGCCATGGTGAACATGGCTCTTTCACATCGCCGATCGTCGATCCGCAACCGCGACCAGGGTGAGCACAGTCGCTGCTTTCGCTGCTTTCAGGGTACCCGCATACTCATCGAATGCGGCTCGCCTAGCCCAGCGCCCGTCCCGCCCGGCCAGCCAGTTCGGTCACATAATGCCAAGCGATCCGGCCCGAGCGCGCACCACGCTGGGTCGACCATGTAATCGCCTCCTGCGGATCGAACGGAAGTCCCAGTCGCTCGGTATAACCGCGCACGATCGCCAGATAGGCGTCCTGGTCGCAAACGTGGAAACCCAGGCTCAGGCCGAACCGGTCGGCCAGCGCCAGCTTGTCGTCGGTGGTGTCGCGCGGATTGATCGCGCTGTCCTGCTCGCGCATGTCGCGCGGCACGATGTGGCGACGGTTCGCGGTTACGAACAGTCGCGCGTTGGCCGGCCGCGCCTCGGCCCCGCCTTCCAGCATCGACCGCAGCAGCCGCGGCCCCGCCCCGCCCTCCTCGAAGCCCAGATCGTCGAGGAAGATCGCATAGGCGCGTGGGGCATCGGCGATCAGGGCGAACAACGCAGACAATTCCGCCAGCCGATCCCCCGCCACCTCGATCAACGCCAAGGCCGCACCGCTGGCCTGCACCGCAGCGACCGCGGACTTCACGAGCGCGGATTTGCCCGTTCCGCGCGCGCCCCATAGCAGCACGTCATGCGCCGCGGCACCGGCGGCTAGTCGCTCGAGCGTCGCCAGCACGGCCGCCTTCTGCGCATCGATCCCGGTCAGCAGGTCGATCGCGACCGGGGTGAACGCGCGCGCTGGCGCCAGCCCGCCACCGCGCCAGACATAGGCGGCGTGCGCCATCGGATCGGCCTGGGGCGGCTGGGGCGGCGCGATCCGCTCAAGCGCGGCGGCGATCCGGTCGATGGCATCGGTCATGCCGCATCCCTTACGGCGATCGACACCGATTGGCACCCTTGCCGCGCTCTATCCGCGCCGCGCCGCCGCCAATCGCTGCTGCACCATCTGGCTGTCGGGCACCTGGTTCGCGGCCTGCTCCAGCAGCGCGATCCCGCCCGGCCGGCGCAAGGCGTGGCGCATCCATCCGGCGCTGTAGGCTAGAGCCGGACTGGCCGGCGCCATCGACCGCGCCGCATCCAGCAACGCCAGCGCTGGCCTGGGCTGGCGGCTGTTGAACAGCGCCCACGCCAGATTGTTCGCGATCACCACGTCACGCGGGCCCAGCGTGGCGCGCAGGCCCTGCAGCACGCGGGCCGCGCCGTTCCAGTTGCCTGCCACCATCAGCGCATCCGCCTGCAGCCGGCGGGCCGGCACGCTGCGCGGATTCTGCGCGAGATAGGTGGCAAGCACCGCCGCTCCCGCCTGCGCCCGCCCGGCACGCCGCAGCGCCGCGATCAGCCGCATCGCGACTGGCTCGGAAAAGCCGAGATTGGCCGCGCGGCGATAGGCCTCCGCAGCGACGGCCGGGCGCCCGCCCGCAGTCAGCGCATCGCCGACAAGCACCCAGGCGTCGGTCACACCGGGATTGGCCAGCGCCAGCGCGCGGGCTTCCAGGATCGCCTCCTGGGCACCGCCGGTCGCCAACAGCGCGCGGATCAGCGCGATTCGCGGCTCGGCTTCGCCTCCCGCCGCAGTGGCAGCCGCCCGCAGCCCGGGCAGCCGTCCGGGATCGCCAGGCACCGCCATATTGCCCGGCGCGCTCACGCGATCGAGCAGCGCCGCAGCAGCGGTCCGGTCACCCAGCTTTTCCTGCGCGCGTGCGGCCAGCGTCAGCGCCCAACTGTCGGCCTCCACGCTCTCGACGATCGGGGCCAGCGTCGCCGCCACCGCCGCCGGATCGCCATCACGCCACTGCGCCAATGCCAGCAGCCGACGTGCGCGTCCGTTCAATGGCTGATCGGCGAGCAGCCGGCGCAGCGCGCCGATCGCCTGCTCGGTATTGCCGGTGCGCAGGTCGACCACGGCCGAAAGCAGCAATGCCGCGGGCAGATCGTCTGCCGCCGGGCGACGGAGCAGCAGTCGGCGGGCGAGATCGTTCTGGCCAGCGCGCGCCGCCAGCGTCGCCTGCAGGTAGAGCGCGGTGGGATCCTTGGGGCGCTGTGCCAATACCGCGCGCGTGTCGGACAGCATTGCCCTGGTGCGGCCCAGTTCGCCTAGCGTGGCCGCACGGGCCAACAGCGCAGCCACATCGCCCGGCGCCCGCGCCAGTGCCCGATCAAACCAGCCGACCGCCGCCGCCAAGCCGTAGCGCGCACGGACCAGTTCGCCCTTCCGCACCAGTGCAGCAGGATGGCCGGGCGCCAGCCGCAGCGCCCGGTCGATTGCAATCTCTGCGCCTGCCGGATCGGCGGCATCGCGCCGAAAGCCGGCGATGTCGGTCCACAGCCGCGCGCTCCCGGGGCTCAGCCTTGCGGCCTGGGCGAACGCGGCAGCGGCGACGGCATCGTCCCCGTTGGCCGAAGCCGCGATCCCGCGCACCCGCAGCGCTTCGCCGGTCTTGGGCGCGCGATCCAGCAGGCGCAGCGCATCGATCGTGCGATCCTCGGCGAGCATCGCTTCGGCGCGCAGCGTAAGCAGCATCTGCGGCCGGATACCTTGCGCCACCGCGCGGTCCAGCTCTGCCTCCGCCATGACGCCGTCGCCGCGGTCGATCGCGGCCCGCGCCGCGCGCAACCGGTCGGCGGCGGGGCTGGCCAGCACCGGCGCCGACAGCAGCAGCAGGCAGGCGATCAGTACGCGCGCGTCAGGCCGATTGGAGATCATATTGCTTCAGCAGATCGTAGAGCGTGGGCCGGCTGATTCCGAGCAGCTTTGCCGTGGCGGAGATATTGCCTTCGGCTCGCGCCAGCGCCTCGCGGATCGCGCGCCGGTCGGCGATCTCGCGAGCGGCGCGCAGGTTCAGCGGTTCCGGCTCGGCACCATCGCTCAGATCAAGATCGCTACCCAAGATCAGCTTGCCATCGGCCATTATCACCGCGCGCTTCACCCGGTTCTCAAGCTCGCGGACATTCCCTGGCCAGCCATGTGCGGCCAGCGCTGCCAGCGCGTCGGGCGAGAAGCCACGCACCTGCGGGTTCATCGTGCGCGCGAAGCGGGTCAGGAAATGACGTGCCAGCAGCGCTGGATCGCCGGTCCGTTCGGCCAGCGTCGGAATGCGCACGACGATCTCGGCTAGCCGATAGTAGAGGTCTTCGCGGAAGCGACCGACGGCCACCATCGCGTCGACATTCTGGTGCGTGGCGGAAACGATGCGGACATCGACCGGGATCGGCTTGCGACCACCGATCCGTTCTATCACCCGTTCCTGAATGAAGCGGAGCAGTTTCACCTGCAACGGCAGCGGCACATCCCCAATCTCGTCCAGGAACAGCGTTCCCCCCTGCGCCTGCTCGATCTTGCCTTCGGTGGTCTTGATCGCCCCGGTGAAGGCGCCTTTCTCATGGCCGAACAGTTCGGCTTCCAGCAGCGTCTCGGGAATCGCGGCACAGTTGATCGCGATGAACGGCCCGGCATTGCGCGGGCTGCTCGCGTGCAGTCCGCGTGCCAGCAACTCCTTGCCGGTGCCGCTGGCGCCAAGCAGCATTACCGATACGTCGGCCGCTGCCACCCGCTCGATGGTGCGGACCACCTTGAGCATTTCGGGCGCGCCCGTGATCATGCCGCCCAGCACCGGCGCACTGTCGCCAGTCGCCGCGGCGAAACGGGCATTCTCCGCTTCCAGCGCATGGACATGGAAGGCGCGCGCCACGATCAGCCCCAGTGCGTCGATATCGACGGGTTTCTGGTAGAAATCCCATGCGCCGGCGGCAATCGCACGCCGCGCGCTTTCGCGGGCGCCATGCCCCGATGCCACGATCACCTTCGTGTCCGACTTCAGCGCCAGGATCGCGTCGAGCGTCGCAAAGCCTTCGCTGGTGCCGTCCGGATCGGGGGGCAGGCCCAGGTCCAGCGTCACGACCGCAGGCTCGTGAAGCCGCAACGCATCGATCGCCGCCGCGCGGTCTGGCGCGATCACTACGTCGTGCCCTTCATAGGCCCAGCGCAGCTGACGGGCGAGCCCGGCATCGTCCTCGATGACGAGGAGCACGGGGCGATCATCGGCCATCAGGCGACCTTCCGGGTAGGCGGTCCGGCGGACCAGTCGGCGGCCGTATCGGCCAGTGGCAGGATGATGGTGAAGCGTGACCCCTCACCTTCACGGCTTTCGACTTCCAACCGCCCGCCCATGGCCGCCACCAGCGCGCGCGCTTCGAATGCGCCGACGCCGAAGCCATTGTCCTTGGTCGAGGCGAACGGACGGAACAGGCGCGTGCGGATGAATTCCGCGGACATGCCGCAGCCCTGGTCGATGACGTCGATCGCTGCAGCTGCATCGCGCCGGGCGATCCGCACGAGTATCGGGCTGCCCGACGGGCTCGCCTCGATCGCGTTCTGCACGAGGTGGCCGAGCGCTGATTCCAGTCGGCCAGGATCGGCCATTGCGCGAACATCGCCGCGCCCGTCGATCGCGAGCATCGCGACCCCTCGCCGCGGGGCCACGACGGCCTCCGCGATCGCGCCGAGCGGAATCGGTCGGGCCTCGCCGACCGGGGCTTTGGCCTGGGTCGATAGACGGGCCAGCAGATCGTTCATCTTGCCGACCGACTCGCGCAGCGTCTCAATCATGTCCGCGCGGAAGGCTGGGTTGTCGGCGTGGCGCTCAGCATTGCGGGCGACCAGGCTGAGCTGGCTCACAAGGTTCTTGATGTCGTGCATGATGAAGGCGAAGCGGCGATTGAACTCGTCGAACCGCCGCGCATCGGACAACGCCTCCTGGCCGCGCGCTTCGGCCAGCGAGCTTGCCGCCTGTCGACCCGCGGCGCGCAACAGATCGAAATCCTCCCAGTCCAATCCGCGCGACAGCGCGGGGCGCGCGAGCAGTACCGCGCCCACCAGCCGGCCCTGGTGGATCAGCGGCACCACTGCCCAGGCCCTCAAGCTGGTCAGCATCCATCGCGGGGCATGGCCGATCCCGGCACGCGCCTCGTCGAGCGCCACGATCCGGCCATCGGTCTCGAGCATCGCTGCGAACTCACCGTCCGCGCAGGCCGCCGGCGCCGGATCGGGCCAGTTCCAGTGTGCGCCTGCGACCAGACCGCCGCCACCATCGGGTTGCAGCAGCAGGCCGCCGGGCGATTCGGTGATCTGGGCGATCGCTTGCACCACCCGCTCGTCCAGCGGTGCCGGATCACTGCCGGGAAGGCCCAGCGTCTCCGAAAAACGCAGCCATTCCAGGCGATAGTCATATCGGTGGCTGAACAGATGCTTCGATGCGGTCACCCGCACCCAGGCCCGCCACCGCGCCGGCACGATCAGGATGCCCGCGGCCAGCGCGGTCGCGCCGGCCAGGCTGATCCAGCCGAGCTGCCGGTAATCGCCGCCGGCGCGCTGCATCAGAACGGCGGCAGCCAGCATCGCCAGCAGATAGGCGGACGCCGCCAGCACGCCCAATGATCCGAAAGCGGCCTTGCGGCTGAGCTCGATGCGCCACCCCGCCTCTCGCGTGATAGCGACCAGGAACAGTGGCGTGACCGCCACCGCAATCACGCCGCGCAATGCCGTCAATAGCGCAGACACGCCATCGATCCATGCCAGCGTCGCGAGGTTCAGGTCGTAAGCCCAGAGCATCGCCAGGCCCAGCAGGGCCGGCCGGATCGCGGCGCGGGCCGCCGGCGTGGCGGCGGTGTAGAGATTGTGGACGAGCAGCAGGGCACCGACCATCCCCATCATCGCCAGCGGTGCGGTCACCACCAGCATGGCATCGGTGATCCGTGCGGTGCCGATCTGCCAGCTGACGAGCAGTGCGACAACCGACTGAGACACGAAGACCGTGCCGACGGCGCCATGGAGCGCGACGACGGCGCGCGATCGCGGCCCGCCCTGCGCGCGGGCCAGCAGCGCCAGCAGCGTGCCCAGCCAGCCCAAGTTGCGCGCCAGCTCGGCCTGCTGCGCCAGCAGCGTCCACGGCCCGGCGACAGCGATCGCCAATGCCCATAGTGCGGTCAGCGCGAATGCCGCGGCCGGAAGCCAGCGTTGCGCCAGCGCGCGCCCGCGGATCGCCTGCCAAGCCGAAAGCGCCGCGAACAGCAGCGCCGCCAGCGCGTGGCAGGCGGTCGACAGGATCGAAAGATCCGGCCCGATCATCGCGCCCCTTCGGGCCAGATCACCACCCGAACCGTCTGCAACAGGATCAGCAGATCGAGAAAGGGCGTATAGTTCTTGGCGTAATAAAGGTCATATTCCAGCTTGTGCCGGGCATCCTCCAGGCTCGCACCATAGGGATAATTGATCTGCGCCCAGCCGGTGATGCCGGGCTTCACCATGTGGCGCTCGGCATAATAGCGCATCTGGCCGGTCAGGTCGGTTACGAACTGGGGCCGTTCGGGCCGCGGGCCGACAAAGCTCATCTCGCCCTTCAGCACCGTCCAGACCTGCGGCAGCTCGTCGATCCGTAGCTTGCGGATGATCCGCCCGACACGGGTGATGCGCGGGTCGTCCTTCTCCGCCCACACCGCCTGCCCGCCGACCTCCGCATCCTGCCGCATCGAGCGCAGCTTCACGATCGAGAATTCCTCGCCATACAGGCCGACCCGGGTCTGGCGGTAGAAAGCCGGGCCGTTGCTCTCCAGCTTCACGATGATCGCCGTCACCAGGATCACGGGTGCCGAGAGCAGCAGCAGTAGCGCCGACGCCGCGAGATCGAACAGCCGCTTCATCATCGCCGACAGCCGCCGCCCGCCGGAAAAGCCATCTGAGAAGATCAGCCATGACGGGTTCACGCTGTCGAGATCGACCCGCCCCGTCTCGCGCTCCAGGAAGGTCGACAATTCATTCACGTGGACACCGGTGGTCTTGATCCGCAGCAGATCGGTGAGCGGGAGCGCATTGCGGCGCTCGTCCAGCGCGAGGACCACTTCGCTGGCGTTGAGGTTGACGACATGTTCGGCCAGGCTTTCGATCGCGTCGCGGTTGATCGCGGACGAGATATGCTGCGGCCCATCGTTCATCGCGACATAGCCACAGACCAGGAAGCTCGATCCCTTGACGCGGGCGAGTTCGCGGATTCGTTCCGCCCGCCGGCCGGCACCCAGCACCATCACCCGCCGCTTGAACGCCTGCCCGCCGAGCATGCCGCCGAACATCAGCCGCAGCCCGACCAGGAAGGCGAACGCAAAGCCGAGCGTGTAGAGCAGCACCGACCGCCAGAGCATCTTGTCCGGCATGATGAACGACATCACAGAGATCAGGATCACGCCGAGCGAGAAGGCGACTACCAGCCGCGCGACTGCAAAGCGCATCGATTGCAGCGCGTCCGCACCATAGCTGCCGACCGCGATCATCGCGCATTGCACGGCCAGCGCGAAGCTCAGCAGTTCCGGCCACCGATCGACGATCGGCTCCGGCACGCTGCCGATCTGGTGCAGCCGCGTGACCCAACCGATCTCCGCCGCCATGATCAGCGCGATGAAATCGAGCAATCCAAGCAGCAGCACGGCGTGCGGCACATAATGTTTGAACAGCCTGACCAACGCGTCCGCTTCCCATGACCGGACCCCGACCGGGGCCTGCGACTGCGGCGGATCATGGCGCAAAGAAGCGAATATTTCCTGAAAAGCGGGCGATCTCGCGCAACCACGACCCGACGCCGGGATTTCAGGGCGGGCCGCGTGGTGGCGCGGTTGCCTTGCCCCAAGCCGGGAGTATAGCCGTTCCATGACCGACCAAGCTGCGATCGTTCCCGTCATCCTGTCCGGCGGGTCCGGCACCCGCCTCTGGCCGATGTCGCGCGGGGCGCGGCCGAAACAGCTGCTGAGCCTGACCGCGGCCGAGACGATGCTACAGCTGACTGCACAGCGCGCGCCGATCGACGCTGGTTTCGCGGCACCGATCGTGGTTGCCAATGCGGCCCATGCCGACGAGATCGAAGCGCAGCTTGCCGCGGTTGGCGCAGCCCCGCAGGCGCTGATCCTGGAACCCGCCGGACGCAATACGGCGCCGGCGATCGCGCTGGCCGCCGCCATCCTGCCTGGTGACGCGGTGATGCTGGTGATGCCAAGCGACCATATCATCGACGATGTCGCGGCGTTCCGCGCAGCGATCGAGGCGGCGACGCCGCTGGTGCGCGACGGTTGGCTCTGCACTTTCGGCATCGCGCCCGACGCACCCGAGACGGGCTATGGCTATATCTGCGTGGGCGAACCGCTGGGCGACGGCGTCGCGCGGGTCGAGCGCTTCGTCGAGAAGCCCGATCGCGACACGGCCCAGTCCTATCTCGACCAGGGCTGCTATGCGTGGAACGGCGGCATCTTCCTGTTCCGCGCCGATGCCTATCTGGCCGCGCTCGACGCGCACGTGCCGGAGATCGCGGCGGCGGCGCGCGCCGCGACCGACGGGGCGACCCGCGACGGCAGCCGGCTGTTCCCCGACCGCGATGCGTTCATGGCGTCACCATCCGATTCCATCGATTATGCAGTGATGGAGAAGTCGGACCGGGTCGCGGTGGCACCGGTCGACATGGGCTGGTCCGATCTCGGCAGTTGGGATGCGCTGCACGCGATCGGCGCCAAGGACGCCGATGCGAACGCGCATCACGGCGAGGTCGTGGCGATCGACACGCGCAACTGCCTGATCCGCAGCGATGGCCCGCTGGTCGCCGCGGTCGGTGTCGAGAATCTCATCGTGATCGCGACCGGTGACGCCATCCTGATCCTGCCGCGCGGCCGCAGCCAGGACGTGAAGCGTGCGGTCGAGGCGCTGAA
Organism: Sphingomonas canaveralia; assembly: GCF_047238125.1. Taxonomy (NCBI): domain Bacteria; kingdom Pseudomonadati; phylum Pseudomonadota; class Alphaproteobacteria; order Sphingomonadales; family Sphingomonadaceae; genus Sphingomonas; species Sphingomonas canaveralia. The sequence goes on along the minus strand of NZ_JBDFMH010000001.1, from coordinate 767,878 downwards.
GGCGCAGGGGCACAGCAGCCTCGATCGCTTCGGCTGAACGGACCGACCGTACGGAAAGGAAATAGGATGCTCAGACCGCTCGGCACCACCGGCCTCTCGATCGCACCGCTCGTGTTCGGCGGCAACGTGCTGGGCTGGACCGCGGACCGCGCGACGAGCTTCCGCTTGCTCGATGCCTTCATCGATGGCGGCGGCACGATGATCGATACGGCGGATATCTATTCGGCGTTCGCACCGGGACTGGCGGGCGGGGAGTCCGAGACGGTGATCGGCGAATGGCTGGCACAGGGTGACGGCCGGCGCGACCGCGTGCAGATCGCAACCAAGGTCGGGCTGATGCCGCATCCGGGCGGCTGCCCGCTCGATCGCGCGCACATCGAAGCGGCGATCGACGGATCGCTGGCGCGGCTGCGTACCGACCATGTCGAGCTCTACTTCGCGCACAAGGACGATGCCGAAACGCCGCTCGAAGACACGCTTTCCGCTTTCGATGGGCTGGTCAAGGCAGGCAAGGTGGGAGCGATCGGCGCATCGAACCATTCGGCCGACCGGATCGCGACGGCGCTCGACATCTCGGCGCGCAACGGGCTGGCGGCCTTTGGCGTGATCGAGCCGCTCTACAATCTGCTCGAGCGCGACGCGTTCGAAGGATCGCTGCAGCAGGTCGCGATCGAGCGCGAGCTGGGCGTGATACCGTTCTTCGGGCTCGCCTCCGGATTCCTCACGGGCAAATATCGCCGTACGGCAGATGCGGAGGGCAAGGCGCGGGGGCCGTGGATCGACAAATATCTCAACGATCGCGGATTCGCTCTGGTCGATGCGCTGGTCGCGGTGGCGGACGATGCCCGCGCCACGCCCGCGCAGGTGGCGCTGGCCTGGCTTGCCGCACGCCCCGGCGTGACTGCTCCGATCGCAAGCGCGACGAGCATCGCACAGCTGGACGAACTGCTGGCCGCGATGCGGCTGCAGTTGAGCCCCGCCCAGATCGCCGCGCTCGATACGACAAGCGCGAGTTGAGCGAAGCCGCGTGCAGCGGCGTTTCAAGAATGAAAGCAGTGAAAGCAGCGCTTGTGCGAGGGTGTGAGACGTCACCCAAGCGGGGCGGCCGTGGCAACCGAACCATCAAGCGCAGCGAAGGCTGGGCCAACACGTCGAAGCGCATCCATTCCGCAGGCCGACAATGAGAAACAACGACCGCTCTCATAGCCGATTCCACCCTTGTAGGACAGCGGAAACGAACCAATAAGGATTGCTCAGTCACTTGCGAACGCGAAGGGCGACAAGCTGCGTTCGCGTTCGTTGAACGTCAGCGTCCGGCCGGCGGGTGGTGCGGCGCGCTGGGGGCAACCGGCGCGCGTACAGTTGCGGCAGCCCAGACCGACCGGATTGGCACCGCCGCTGCGCAGATCGACGCCGCGTGCCAGCGCCAGCGGCGCCGCGAGCGTGGCATCGATCCCCAGACCGACGACGAATTCGGCATTCGTCAGCCCCGCGCGCCGGCCCTGCGGATGAACGGTGCGCGCAAAGGTGAACCAGCGGCTGCCGTCTTCCAGCTCCAACAGGTCGCGCTCGATCCGGCCGGGGCGATCGAACGCTTCGAACAGCTTCCACAAGGGGCAGCGTCCGCCGGCATCGATCAGCGCCGATCCGCTGGCGCCGCCATAGCGCTTCGACACCTGCCCCGCGCGATCGACGCGGATCATGAAGAAGGGCAAGCCTCGCGCGCCGACCCGTTGCAGCGTCGTGAGGCGGTGCGCGACCTGCTCATAACCCGCCCCGAACCGTCGCTGGAGCAGCTCGACATCATAGCCGGTGGCGTCGCAGGCACGTAGAAACCGGGCGTAGGGCATCATCACCGCTGCCGCGAAATAGCTGGCGAGATGGCGGCGATAGAGACGTTCGGCCACGCGCTCGCCGAAACCGGCCCCGGCGATTAGGCTCTCGATCTCGCCACGCGCCTCCAGTTGCGCCAGCTGGAACGCAGCCTGAAAGGTGCGCGACGCCTGATCGAGCATTTCGGACAGCTGCAGCTGTCGCGCGTGGAGATCGAGCCGGCGGAGCATGTCGGGCATAACATCGACCGGCAGGATCCGGATCTGGATCTGGTGCTTCACACGCAGCCGATCGGCGATCGCGCCGTAGAGATCGCTGGCGCCCATGCGCAGCTCATCTGCCAGCGCTTCGGCGGCCGCGTCGAGATCGGCGAAATGGTTACGCCAGCGATCGATCTCGCGGCGGGCGGCGGCGATCGCGGCGACCTCGCCATCGGTGGCGGCCGCGCCCGGATCCGTGCCGCGCAGCCGATCGAACAATCGCGCGAATGCCTCCACCCCGCCGGGCGCCGCGGACAGCCATTCGCCCAGCTCGGCACGATCGATTTCGAGATCGGCAAACAGCGGATCGGCGAGCCGTCTTCGCATCGCCTCCATGCCACCGCCCGGCTCCTCGGCGGCGAGCTGGCGGGGATCGAAATCAAACAGATCGGCCAGCTTCAGCATCAGTGCCGCGGTCAGCGGACGCTGGTCGCGCTCGATCAGGTTCAGATAGCTCGGGCTGATCGCCAGCATCTCCGCCATTGCGGCCTGGGTCTGGCCGGCAGCGCGGCGCAGCTTGCGGATGCGCCGCCCGGCGAAGATCTTGCGCTCGGCCATCCCACAACCCTTGTCAATTCACGACAGATTGACAGGATAACGGGCAAGGCATTGGGCGTCGAGGCCGTTGCGGGAAACCGTCATCCGCTTATGCTGCGATGATGATCGCGCTCGCTCTGCTGCTCCAGGCCGCCGCCCCCGCCCCCGCCGGCGGGCCTACCACCTGCGGCTATGACATGGCATCGATGGTCGCCTGCACAATGGCGGACGGCAAGGTCTGGGATCAGCGGATGGCAGCCGCCTATCGCGCGGCGCTGGCCGGCGTGCCCGAACCGCAGAAGGCACCGCTGGCTGCCGCGCAGAAGGCCTGGCCGGCGTGGCGGGATCTGAATTGCCGGGTCTATGCCGCGGCGGAGGGAACGCTGCGCGCGCTGGCCGTGGCGGAATGCGGACGGCGGATGACCCGCGAGCGGGCACAGGAGCTCGAGCGGCTGACCCCGCCCTGACTGATCGAGGTTCAGCGCCGGAACCCGGCGGCAGGCCCGGCGATTGGCAGGGAATGGACAAGACCACAACGCCGCAGCGCTGGCCCGATACGCTCTGGATCGTCCGTCATGGACAGAGCGCGGGCAACGTAGCCCGCGATGCAGCGCATGATGCCGGGCTGGAGCGGATACCGCTCGATGGCCGCGACGTGGACGTGCCGCTGAGCCCGCTGGGCGAAGATCAGTCGCGCGCAGTCGGCCACTGGTTCGGGCAGATGCCGGCCGACGAGCGGCCCGATGTCGTGCTGGTCTCCCCCTATCGCCGCGCCTGCCAGACCGCGACGCTGGTCCGCGAAGCCGGCGGGGTCGAGGCGGACCTGCCGCTGTGCGCGGACGAGCGGCTGCGCGAGAAGGAGTTCGGCATCCTTGATGGGCTGACAACGATGGGGATCGCGACCGCCCTGCCCGATCAGGCCGAGTTCCGCCGCATCCTCGGCAAATTCTATCACCGCCCGCCCGGCGGCGAGAGCTGGTGCGACGTGATCCTGCGACTGCGATCGCTGCTGGATACGGTGACGCTGCACTATGCCGGGCGGCGCGTGCTGATCGTGGCGCACCAGGTGGTGGTGCTGTGCCTGCGCTACATCATAGAGAATATGGACGAGGCCACGATCCTGGCGGTGGACCGCGAAGGCGATGTCGCCAATTGCGCGGTGACCGAATATCACTTCGATGCGGCCAGCGGGCGCAACGGCGCACTGAGGCTGGAGCGCTACAACTATACCGTGCCGGTCGCTCAGGAAGCGGTCGCGGTGACAGACGCCGCCGATCCGCCCGTGGCCGCGCGCGGATGAGCGGGCCGGACCGCCTCGACGCCGAATGGCGCGCGCGCCATCCGCTGCCGCCGATCGTGACGGGGCTGGACAAGAACGAGCGCGGCCGCGTGCTGATCGTCGGTGGTTCGCGCTTCGTGCCGGGCGCGGTCGCGCTGACGGCGGAGGCGGCGCTCAGGGTCGGCGGGGGCAAGGTGCAGATCGCGACGATTGCGGAAGCTGCGCTGGCGATCGGGCTCGCCTTTCCCGAAGCTGCCGTGATCGCTCTGCCGACCGACGACGAGGGCGAGATCGATGGCGCTGCCGCCGACCTGATCGCCAAACATGCCGCGCATTGCGACAGCCTGGTGATAGGGCCGGGCATGGCCGAATGCGCGCATAGCTGCGGGCTGATCGATACCGCGTGCCGCGCGATGCCCGAAGCCGCTCGATTGATCCTGGACGCCGGCGCGCTGACGGCATGCCGCAACCGCGCTGCGCTGCAGGGCGCGAACCGGCTCGACATGGTGATGACGCCGCATCATGGCGAGCTTGCCTCGCTGCTGGATATCGACCGCGATAAAATAGCCGACGATCCCGAGGCTGCGGCGGCGCGCGCCGCCCAATTACTTGGCGTCACCGTCGCGCTGAAGGATTGCCGCACGCTGATCGTGGAACCGAGTGGCGCGGCGCTGGCATTCGAAGGCGGCGCCGCGGGCCTGGGCACGGCAGGCTCGGGCGACGTCCTGGCCGGGGTAATCGGCGGGCTGGCGGCGCGCGGACTGCCGGGAGCGCAGGCCGCTGCCTGGGGGGTCTGGCTGCATGCCGAAGCCGGTCGCCAAGCCGGGGCAGACATCGGCACGCTGGGGTTCCTGGCCCGCGAACTGCTGCCGCGTCTGCCCGCGATCGTCGCGCGGGCATCGGGTTGATCGGTCAGCCGGGCAGCTGCGCCTTCGGGAAATTCGCCCACACCGCATCATAATCGGGCTGCGCGCTTTCCAGCGCCTGCGCGGTCGGGCGATAGGGCCAGCAGCTTTCGACCATGAACGCCATCGTGCCATCGATCTTGTGCGGTTTCAGATCGGCTTCGCTCGCACCCCGCCAGCTGGCGACATCGGGGCCGTGCCCCGCCATCAGATTGTGCAGGCTGAGCCCGCCGGGCGCGAAGCCGTCCGCCTTGGCGTCATAGGCACCGTGGATCAGCCCCATCGCTTCCGACATCACGTTGCGGTGGAACCACGGCGGGCGGAACGTGCCTTCCGCCACCATCCAGCGTGGCGGGAAGATCACGAAGTCGGCGTTGGCACGGCCGGGCACATCCGACGGCGAGGTGAGCACGGTGAAGATCGACGGATCGGGATGATCGAAGCTGACCGTGCCGATCGTATTGAACCGCGCCAGGTCATAGCGCCACGGCGCAAGGTTGCCATGCCAGGCAACCACGTCGAACGGCGAATGATCGATCGTGGTGGTCCATAGCGAGCCGAGATATTTCTGGACGATCTCGCATGGCTCGTCGCTATCCTCGAACGCAGCGACGGGGGTCTCGAAATCACGCGGGTTGGCCAAGCCGTTCGATCCGATCGGGCCGAGATCGGGCAGTCGAAAGAGACTACCGTGATTTTCTGCGACATAGCCGCGCGCCTCCCCGTCCGGCAGGCTCACGCGGAAGCGGACGCCGCGTGGGATCAGCGCAATCTGGCCGGGATCGATCGCGATCCGGCCGAGCTCCGTCATGATGTCGAGCCGGCCGGACTGCGGGATCAGCAGCAACTCACCATCGGCATTCTGGAAGGCGCGGCCGGCCATGTCGCGATTGGCGGCGTAGAGATGGATCGCGACGCCCTCCAGGCTGGCTGGATCGCGGTTCGCCATCATCGTCGTCAGCGAATCCAGGAAGTCGACCGGCTCGACGGGAATCGCCAGCGGATCCCAGCGCAGCCGGTTGGGGGGCAGCGGCGCATCGCTGGTGCCGGGTGCGAACCGAGGCGCCCCGGCATAGCGCGCGAACGGCGGGTGCTCCGCGCTCGGCCGCATCCGATAGAGCCAGCTGCGGCGATTCTCGTGGCGCGGCGCGGTGAAGGCGGTGCCCGACAGCTGCTCGGCATAGAGGCCGAACGCCGGGCGCTGCGGCGAATTGCGGCCGATGGGCAGCGCGCCGGGCACGGCCTCGGTCGAGACATGATTGCCGAGCCCGGGGATATAGTCCTCCCCGGCACGGGGAGGGGTGCCGCCCACAGGGCGGTGGAGGGGGGGTGCGGCAAGGCGCTCCGCATGCGGCGCACCCCCTCCACCACCGGCTGCGCCGGCGGTCCCCCTCCCCGTTTCGGGGAGGATCTCGTCCATCAGGCGTCGACCGTCACGACACCGCGGCGGATCTGGTCGAGCTCGATCGACTCGTAGAGCGCCTGGAAATTGCCGTTGCCGAAGCCTTCATTGCCCTTGCGCTGGATGATCTCGAAGAAGATCGGACCGAACATCGGCTCGGTGAAGATCTGGAGCAGGATGCCCTCCTCCTTCACGTCGCCGTCGATGAGGATGCGGTTGCGGCGCAGACGTTCCAGATCCTCGCCATGCCCCGGCACACGCTTATCGACGAGCTCGTAATAGGTCTCGATCGTATCCTGCAGCCGCACGCCGCGAGCGCGCAGCTTTTCGACCGTCTGGTAGATGTCGCTGGTGGTGAGCGCGAGGTGCTGGATGCCTTCGCCATTATATTCGCGGATGAACTCCTCGATCTGGCTGGTCTCGTCCTGGCTCTCGTTCAGCGGAATACGGATCGCGCGATCGGGAGCGATCATCGCCTGGCTGAACAGGCCGGTGGCCTTGCCCTTGATGTCGAAGAATTTCTGCTCCTCGAATCCGAACAGGCGGGCATAGAATTCCGCCCAGACCCGCATCTGCCCGCGGCGCACATTGTGCGTCAGGTGATCGAGCAGATCGAGCCCAACATTATTCTCGGTCTCGGCCTCGGCCGCGCCGGGCACCGCATCCCAGTCGTCATACAGGCTGCCCGCATCGCCATGACGATCGACCAGATAGAGCATCGACCCGCCGACACCCTCGATCGCATAGCCCTGCCCCAGCCCGCCTGCGGCGGCATCGGCGGGGGTGGCGCCGTTGGCGACCGCGAAATCGAAGGCGGCCTTCGCATCGGACACGCGGAATGCCATGCCGCTTGCGGACGGGCCGTGCGCGGCACGGAAGTCGGCGGCATGGCCGGTCGGCTCACGGTTCAACAGCAGGTTGATCCGCCCCTGCTTCCAGCGCGTGACAGCCTTGGTGGGGTGAGTGGAGGCGGGCACGAAACCGAGCTGATCGAACATCCGCGCCATCGCGTCGGGATCGGGCGAGGTGAATTCGCAGAACTCGAAGCCGTTCAGGCCAAGCGGATTGACGTCGAACTTTTCCATCACGTGCTCTCCGAAATTCGTTGAACGATAGATAAGCTCCGGCCGATATGGTGTCAATTGATACTATATTCGGAGGCTGTCCGCGGTAGGGCCGTGACCCTATGTTGGTGACATGCAGCTGAAGCCATACCGGTCGCGCATGCCCCGCCCCCTCTACCCCCGGCTGCTGCGATGAGCCGGGCTGTGATCATCGGTACAGGCGGTGGGATCGGTGCGGCGCTGGTCGAAACGGCAGCGGCGTCGGGCCGTTACGAGACGGTGTTCGCACTCTCGCGCTCACCGGACCGGCCGGGGCAGCCTGGCGTGGTCCCCGGTGTGATCGATGTGTCCGATCCTGACAGCATCGCGGGGGCGGCGCGCGATATCGGCGCGCCGATCGACCTGGTGATCGTGGCGACCGGGCTGCTGCATGATGCCGGGGGCGGGCCGGAGCGGTCGTTGAAGGCGCTCGATGCGGAGCGGCTGTCGCGCAGCTTTGCGATCAACACGATCGGCCCGGCACTGGTGCTGCAGCACTTCGTGCCGCTGCTGGCGCGCGATCGCCGCGCGGTCATCGCCTGTCTTTCCGCGCGGGTGGGCAGCATATCCGACAATCGCAGCGGTGGCTGGTATGGCTATCGCGCCTCCAAGGCGGCGCTGAACCAGATCGTGCGCTGCGCCGCGATCGAAATGGGCCGCACCCACAAGCACGCGCTGTGCGTGGCGCTGCATCCCGGCACCGTCGCCACCGCCCTCAGCGCGCCGTTCCGGTCCAGCGTGCCGCCGGGCAAGCTGTTCACGCCGGCCTTCTCGGCCGAGCGGCTGCTGGCCGTGATCGATGGGCTGAACATGGTCGACAGCGGCCGCATCTTCGCCTGGGACGGCGCCGAGATCGATCCGTGACGGCATGGCTGCAAATGCCGGCCGCAAGTGATTGGTCAGCCCCGGTAAATCCTCGAGGGACGATAGCCGCCGCATGAACCCGGATCTTCTCGTCGAGTATCGCCTGCCGATCCTGATCGTGGCTGCGATCCTGGGGCTTGGGCTGCTGCGGCGCGTGCCGATCCTTGGCCGGATCGTCGATGTGGCGGTGCTGCTCGCACTGGCGGGCGGGATCGTGCTGGCGATCGATCGGCTCGCCCCCTACGATCCGACGCTTGCCGGCCTGACCGCGAAGCTCCGCCCGAATGCGCAGCAGGTCGTGGGGAGCGAGACGCGGCTCCAGATGGCCGGCGACGGGCATTTCTGGGCGACGGTGCGCCTGAACGGGGTGGAGCGCCGAATGCTGATCGACAGCGGTGCGAGCATCACCGCGCTGTCCCCGGCGACGGCCGCAGCCGCAGGCATCACCCCGGCCGAAAGCTTTCCACCGGTGCTGCTGCGGACCGCCAACGGCACGGTCCGCGCGCAGACCGCGACGGTCGACGAACTCCGCATCGGCAATGTGCTGGCGCGCGATGTGCCGGTGGTTGTCGCCCCCGGGCTTGGCGATTTCAGCGTGGTGGGGATGAACCTGTTGTCGCGCCTGAAAGGCTGGCGCGTGGAAGGTCGGACGCTGGTGCTGACCCCCAACCATCCACAGGCTGTTAGCGATGAAGCCGCGTCGCTCGGCAACAAAGCCGTTCGCCGCCAAGAACGGCCCGCATGACCGATCCTGCAAATATCGACCGGTTCGATCTCGATCGCTTCGTGATGGCACAGCAGACCACATATGATCGTGCGTTGACGGAACTGCGCCATGGCCGGAAGACGAGCCACTGGATGTGGTTCATCTTCCCGCAGGTGGCCGGCCTCGGCAGGAGCGAGACGGCGCGCCATTATGCGATCGGATCGATCGAGGAAGCGCAGGCCTATCTCGCTCACCCGCTGCTGAGTGCACGATACCGCGAATGCGTTGGGGTCCTCGATACGCTTGAGGGTACCACCGCAGACGCCGTTTTCGGAGCCGTGGACGCGGCCAAGCTCCGCTCCTCACTGACGCTGTTCATCGAAGCGGCGCCCGACGAGCCCTTTTTCGCGACCGCGATCCAGCGCTGGTTCGGGGGCGAACGCGACCAGCGGACGATCGACATTCTCGCCACAAGCGAGACGGGCGGTAAGCTGCCCTGAGCCATCGCGAGCGGCAGGTCGGCCGGACCCCGCTTGTCGCAAATATGCTATCGGCGGAGCATCGAGGCGATAGGTTTCGTGTCGGGGGAACGACATGACCGCATCGATTCGGCCACGGATCCATGTGTCGGGGGACGATCGCTTTTTCGTCGTCACGTCGCTGTGGATGGCGGGGCTGATCCTGGTCGCCTTCTCGATGCAGTTCGCGATGGGGCGGTCGACGTTCCACGCACCGCTGCCGGTGCACCTCCACGCAATGGTCTTCATGGGTTGGGTCGGCATCTATGTCGCGCAGACCTTGCTGGCGACGAACGGCAATCGCAGCCTGCACCGCAGGCTCGGGTGGATCGGCGCCGGCTGGATCGTGCCGATGGTGGTGATGGGCATTCTCGCCACCGTCATGATGGTCCGCCGCGGACAAGCGCCATTCTTCTTCCCGCCCGTGCAATTCCTGATCCTCAACCCGGTGTCGGTGCTCACCTTCGCCGGGCTGACCTGGGCGGCAGTCGCGATGCGACGCCAGACCGGCTGGCACCGGCGGCTCCATTATTGCGGGATGGCGAACCTGCTCGGCCCGGCATTCGGGCGGTTGCTGCCGATGCCGCTGCTCATCCCGTGGGCATTCGAGGTGACGGCGCTTTGCGTGCTACTGTTTCCGTTGGCGGGCATCGTCGCGGATAGGCGGCGCAACCGCAGCATCCATCCGGCCTGGATCTGGGGGACGGGCGTGATCCTGCTGTCGATCGTCTCGGTCGAAGTGCTGAGCTACGGCCCGGCGGGACGCGCGATCTACCGAGCGGTGACCAGCGGCACACCTGGCGAGACGGTCAACCCCTATGCCTTCCCGCCGCCGCCGCAAGCGCCGCTGGTGACCGGACGGTAAGGCGGCAGTCCGGCATCCATTTCATCCAGGGGCAGCAACATCCGAGGGGGGACGACAATGGCACGATGGACCGGAATCATGATTGCGGCCGGTGTGGGAGCGGTGCTCACGCTGGGCGGATGCGGATCGAAGGACGCGGGGTCCGCAGCGGCGGAAGGTGACGGGGCGTCGGCGGATGCGGGCGTCGCCGCGACTGCCAGCGCCGATCCCTGCAGTTATCTCACCGCAGCGGAGGTTACGGCGATCACGACCGACAAGGTGGTGGAGACGATCCGCGAGGACGACACCTGCCGGTACAAGAGCAATCCTGACGATGGCATGCGGGTGATGATCGTCACCACCGATGGCCTGAAGCAGATGGATGCCGTGCGCGGCGCGGCGAAGCTGCTCGGCGGCATCGGGCAATCGGTATCCGGCATGGGCGGCGCCGGTGCGGACGCCGCGGAACTGTTGAAGGAAGACCAGAACGCGGCACCCAAGCTGGGCGACGAAGCGGCGTGGGGAGTGGCGAGCATGTTGTCCGTCCGCAAGGGCCAGGCCTTCGTCCAGATCACCCCGCCGTTCATCCACGATCCCGCCGATCATCCGGGCTATCCGATCGTGAAGGACGCGGAAAAGCGGCAGATCGCGATCAAGACGGCCGAAAAGATCCTTGCAAAGCTCTAGCGCCTGGCCACGCGCGTGATGATCCTCCTCTGCGCCCTGATGGCCGCCGCCGCGCCGGCCGGTCCGAAGCTCGGCCCGATCCGCCTTCAGCTCTATTACAAGGCGAGCGGCACGCTTTCGGCCGACGTCGCGCCGCCGGCCAAGATGAGCTTCTGGAACACCGGCGCAGGCGAAGGCGACGTGAAGGAGCCGGCCGAGGACTTGCTGGTATCTGTGCCGATCCAGATGCCGCCCGGCCGCGATATCGGCGCGAACAGCGACCTGCCGCTGACGATCAGCGTCAGGACGCGCGCCGGCAAATTGCTCGCCACCCGCACCTTCGAATTCGTCGCAATCCCGTACAGCGAGCCCGTTTGGAGCCCGCTCTGGGTCAACGATATCCAGTGTGCCGGGCCGATCGTCGCGACCGCCAGCTGGGGCGCGCAGCGTCAGAGTGCGGCGATCAGCCTCGACTGCGGCGAATAGGATCGCACTCCTCCCGCCTCCGGCCGCCCGGACTCTTTTGAAGTTGGACCATGGATCACGCTAAATTCCATCTTCATCAAGCATAGTCGGTTTCAGCCCGACTTCTTCCGTTCCGACCCGTCGGACAGAAGCTACGCAGTATAGCGGCTACCACTCGACTCGAGCCACCGGGCCGGTTTACCGCGCGCGGTGGGCTGCATTGCACAGCGGCTGGAAGTGTTTACCGCTGTTCACGCAGCGCAACTATCGTGATACGTTCCCTCGACTCGGTTCGATCCGCGGGAGGGCGGAAAGGATCGCGGCAGTCGGTGGGGGGCCGAACGCGCACTTTTCCGTCGGAACGTCGATTTTGCCGGGATCGTGCACGACCGAAACCACCGAGTATCGCGTGAGATTCCCGCTGTCCCGCTGATCGACCGCCAGCGAGGAGCCAGCCGATGCCTGTCGCGCTCACCTATCCCGGCGTCTATGTCGAGGAAGTGCCGAGCGGGGTCAGGCCGCTTACCGGCGTCGCCACGTCTGTCACCGGCTTCGTCGGCGCGGCCACGCGCGGGCCGGTCGAAACGCCGGTCAGCATTTCCAGCTTCACCGAATATGAGCGACGCTTCGGCGGCCTCTCCCGCAGCAGCCCGATGAGCTACGCGGTCGCGCAATTCTACGCGAATGGCGGGGGCGAGGCGATCATCGTGCGGGTCGTCGGTGCCGACGCCGCTGCCGCCAAGGGCAAGGCGGGATCGAGCAAGAAATTGTCGCTGATCGCCGCGGCCAGGGGCAGCTGGGGCAACGATCTGCAGGCCCGCGTGACTGCGGATACCCGTCCACCGGCGCCGGGGGAGACGCTTTTCAATCTCCTGTTGCGGGACAAGGCGACCGGCACGATCGAACGCTTCCTCAACGTCTCCCCCTCCCCGGCCCATCCGCGCTTCGTAGGAGCCGTGCTGGCGGCTGAATCGACGCTGGCGCGGCTCGACGGTGCGGCCCCCACCCAGGCCCCGGCCGCGAGCACAGGGGCGGACGCGGATTTCGACGTGGAGGACGCCTGGGCATCGTTCACCGAAGGCGCGCCCGGCGGCGCAATTAATGCGGCGGCCGTCGCGCCGGGCCTTGCGGCGCTGGCTGGGGTCGATCTTCTCAACCTGCTGGTCGTGCCGCCCTATGCGTTCGATGCCAATGGCGACCGTACCGATATCGACGGCACCACCCGCGATGCCGCGCTGAAGATCGCGACCGACAAGCGCGCGATCTTCATCGCCGACGCGCCCTTCGCCTGGAAGGACGGCGCGGCCGCCGCCGCACCGGACGCGCTGGCCACCCTGAACCTTTCCGCGAGCGCCAACGGCGCAATCTATTTTCCGGGGATCCTGGCCCCCGATCCGCTGCGTGAAGGCCGGATCGCCGAGTTCGCGCCAGCGGGCGCGGTAGCAGGTGCGATCGCGCGGACCGACGGCGCGCGCGGCGTGTGGAAGGCGCCAGCCGGTCTGGAGGCCGGCCTGGCCGGGGTTTCCGGCCCCGCGATCCGCCTGACCGACGCGGAACAGGGACGGCTGAACCCGCGCGGGATCAACGTCGTCCGCGCCTTTCCAAATGTCGGCACGGTCATCTGGGGCGCGCGGACGCTGCGCGGCGCCGACGTGCTAGCATCGGAATGGAAATATCTGCCGGTGCGGCGGCTCGCACTGTTTCTGGAGGAAAGCCTGTTCCGCGGCACCCAGTGGGTCGTGTTCGAGCCGAACGACGAGCCGCTATGGGCTCAGATCAGGCTCAATATCGGCGCGTTCATGCAAGGCCTCTTCCGCCAGGGCGCGTTCGCCGGTGCAAGCCCGCGCGAGGCCTATCTGGTGAAGTGCGATCGCGAAACCACGACCGCGGCCGACGTCAATGCCGGCGTCGTCAACATCGTCGTCGGCTTCGCGCCGCTCAAACCCGCGGAATTCGTGGTGCTGAAGATCCAGCAACTGGCCGGGCAGCAGGCGTAACGGGAGGAGAACGGCACCATGGCGCAGTTCACGGTCAATGCGACACGGTTCGATCCCTACAAGAACTTCAAGTTCAGGGTGAAATGGGACGGCCGCTATGTGGCGGGGGTGAGCAAGGTCGGCGCGCTCAAGCGGATGACCGAGGTGATCGAGCACCGCGAGGGCGGCGATCCGTCCACTTCGCGCAAATCGCCCGGCCGCACCAAATATGAAGCGATCACGCTGGAACGGGGCGTCACCCATGACCGCGACTTCGAACAGTGGGCCAACCGCATCTGGAATTACGGATCCGGGCTGGGCGCCGAAGTCTCGCTGTCCAGCTTCCGCAAGGACCTGCTGATCGACATCTACAACGAGGCCGGCCAGCTCGCCATCTCGTACAAGGTCTTCCGCGCCTGGGTTTCCGAATTTCAGGCGATCTCGGATCTGGATGCCAATGCCAATGCGGTGCTGATCCAGTCGATCAAGCTGGAACATGAAGGCTGGGAACGCGACTATGACGTCGCCGAGCCTGCCGAGCTCTCCTTTACCGAGCCGTCCTGAGGCACGCCGTGGCGCTGGCGCCATCCGAGATCGTCTGCTTGTGGGAGCAGGGCGTCACGCTGGAGCCGCTGGCGCGCGCCGTGCTGCTGGCGGCAGGGCCAGAGCAGCGGGATGCCTGGGATTGGCCTCTCGATCGCCGCGATCGCGCGCTCATGACATTGCTCGGCGAGCTGGAAGGGGCCGAGACGGTGGACAGCGTAGCGACCTGTGCAAGCTGCGGAGAGCCTGTTGCGCTCGCCGTGCCGCTGGCAGCGCTGATCGCTGCCGACACGCCACTGCCGTCATCGCTCCGCGCGCCCACCAGCCGCGATCTGGCCGATGCGCTGGCGCTGCCGGATGCCGCCGCACGGCGGCTGCTAGCAGCGCGCGCGAGTAGGGCGGACCCGGATTCTCTCGACGCCGCGACTGTCGACCGGATCGAAGTGGCGCTCGAGGGATCAGGCGCCGGCGACATCCGCCTCGATTTTGCCTGCCCGTCCTGCGGCGCGGTTGCGGAGGCCAGTTTCGACCCCGCCGCACTCGCCTGGCGCGCGCTGACGGCGGCTGCGGATACGCTGCTGCACGACATCGATCGCCTCGCGCGAACCTATGGCTGGAGCGATACCGCGATCCTGGCGCTTGCCCCCGCCCGGCGCCAGCGGCTGCTGGAACTGGCGCAATGAGCTACTTCCTGCGCCTGCTTGCGCGCGCGCGCGGCGACGGTACGGCGGCACAGGGCCTCGGATCGCCGGGGTGGAACCCGGACACCGCGATCGGGGCTGGCACGGAGCCTGCGCACGAAAGTGACGGTTTCGAGCCGGCCGACACTGGCGATAAAAGGACTGGGGCAACTGCTCCGAAGGTCCGCGCGCAAATCGAAGCCGATCTCACGAGTGGGGAGGGCGAGCGAGCGGCGCTGCGTCAATGGCCCGGACCTTCAGCGCTGCAAGGCAGCGCCGATCCGGCGCTCCCAGCCCCGACGAACGCGGCTTTAACTTCCGCGACGAGCCGTGCGGATGCGCCGGACGGGGCCGTCAGCCCGGCATCCCCCAACCCAGTTTCGCGGCGGCGATCGGCCACCGCAGCCGATGCATCGCCGACCATTCGGCCGCGCGGAACGGAGGCCGTTTGGGCCGCACCCTCGTCTGTCCGTCCCCATGCGACGCCGACCCCGCCAGCGGTGACGCTGGCACCACGCCCGCCGATCGCGGCGGCCGCCCCCACGGTCCCGCCTGCCCCGCCCGACATCCACATCGTCATCGGTCGCGTCGAACTCACCGTTCCGCCGCCACCGTTCGAACGAAGTCCTTCGCCGGTGGAATCGTTGCGTCGCCAGCCCCAGTCGCTCGACGACTATCTCGCCGCGAAACGGCAGGCGTGAGCAGCGCGCTCGCCATCGCCGGGGTGACCGCGGTGCTGCGCGATCTGCTGGCCGATGGCGTGATCGACGGCAACGCCGCCGGCATATTGGGCGCCACCGTAAAGGTCAGCGCATTGCCACCCGACCGGGTATCGCCGAACAACCAACCGGCGGCATCGCAGCTCAACCTGTTCCTCCATCAGGTCACGCCCAACCCGGCCTGGCGTAATGCCGGCCTGCCAGCGCGCGACGGGCTCGACGCGGGACGACGCAGCAACCCGCCGCTCGCGCTCGATCTCCACTATCTGCTGACCGCCTATGGTGCCGAGGAACTGCATGCCGAAGTGCTGCTGGGCTATGCGATGCAGCTCATCCACGAGACGCCGGTGCTGCGACGTGAGCAGATCCGCCGTGCGCTCAACCCCGGCCCGCAGCTTGGCACATCGCTGCCGCCGGCGCAGCGCGCGCTCGCGGACTCCGGGCTTGCCGACCAGGTCGAACAGATCCGCATCCAGCCCGCGGCGATGACCGCCGAGGAAATGGCGCGGCTGTGGTCGTCGCTCCAGACCAGTTATCGGCCGACCGCAGCCTATATCGCCTCGGTGGTGCTGATCGAATCGCGCCGCCCGGTTTCCGCGCCGCTGCCCGTTCTCCGCCGCGCGCTCGCGGTGCGCTCGGGCGTAAGCGCGGCCACGATGAGCCTCACCGGTATCGCCGGTCCGGCCGGCGGACCGGTGGCGGCATTGGGCGAGACGCTGACGCTGACCGGCGACGCGCTGACCGACGCCACCCATGCAGTGCTGGCGTTCGACCGGTTCGGCGTACGCGAAACGATGCCGCTCGCCGCCGGCAGCAGCCCGCGCGAGCGCCTGTTGGTCCTACCCGCCGGGGGTGCCGCAATGTTCCCGGCGGGGCTCTACACGCTGTGGCTGGTCGCGGCCGACGGCCGGGCGAGCAATCGGCTGGGGCTGGTCGTGCGCCCTGCCCTCACCGCGCTGCCGGCCGGGCCGGTGACACCGACCGACGATATGGCGACGATCGTAATCTCCTTCACGCCGGCCGCCCGGCCCGGACAGACGCTGGCACTGCTCCTCGACGGGCGCGAAAGCCTGGCCGAAAGCCCCGCCGCGCCGACGACCAGCGCGACCTTCACCGTCGTCGACCCGCCGTCGGGTGCGCATGTCGTGCGAATCGTGATCGACGGGTTCGAGAGCGACCCTGTCGACCGCGCGGCGCAGCCGCCCGCCTTCCGCGCGGATGCGCAACTGGTGATCGCATGAGCGCGATGCACCCGCATCCGGCACGCGCCGCACTGGCCAGCGGCATCGCCCGCCTGGTCGCCGCGCTTGCGGGCGAGCATTACCCGATGGCCGAAGTCGAGACCGATCCGGCCGCGCCGTTGGCGCGGATGGCGGCGATGTTCGCGCTGTCTCCGTTCGAACGCGACCTGATCCTGCTGGCGGTGGGGCACCAAGTCGACCGCGGACTTGCCGAGGCGATCGCAGCGCGCGCCGAGGCGGCGGATGGCTGGCCGACGCTGGCGCTGGCGCTGGCGACGCTCGCCGAACCCCATTGGAGTGCGATCGCGCCGGCACGACCCCTCCGTCGCTGGCATTTGCTGATGCCCCAGGAAGGGCCGACGCTGTCCACCGCGCCGCTGATCATCGACGAGCGTCTGATCCACTATCTGCTCGGCGTCGACGGGATCGACCCGCGGCTCGCCGGTATCGCCACGCTCGATCCCGCGCCGCCCGGGCCGCTGGCGGCTGCGCATGCCGACACCGTGGCGCGATTGCTGAACGCGCTGGCCGGCGTGGCGCCAGGCGAGCGGCTGCCTGCAATTCTGCTGTCGGGCGACGACCGCGCTGGATTGACCGACACCGCGCGCGCTCTCGCCGGTGCATTCGGGCTGGTGGTGCTTGTGCTCGATGCGGATGCAGTGCCGGCCGAGCCCGGCGCACGTGTGCGTCTGACCGCGTTGCTCGATCGGGAGGCGGCGCTCACCGGTGCGATGTTGCTGCTCCGCGCGCCAGATGCGCTGCCAGCGCCCACGCTGCGCCTGGCCGAAGCGATCCATGCGCCCCTGATCGTCGCGACGCGTGATGCGGTCGAGCTCGACCGGCCATCGCTGCGCGCCGAAATCGACCTGCCCGGCCCTGTGGAGCGCGCGGCGCTTTGGCGCGCGACGTTGGGCGAAGCGCGCGGCGCGGAAGCCGATGCGCTGGCCTTGCGGCATCGCATCGGTGCCGCCGCCATCGCCCGGCATGGTGCAGGCGATCCCGCGACGCTGGCCCAGGACTGCCGGAGCGCCGGCCGCGCCAAGGTGGACTCGCTGGCGGAACGGATCGGCGGCGGCGCGACGCTCGACGACCTCGTACTGCCGCCGCCCGAGCGCGCGTCGATCGATGCGATCATCGCCCAGATGCGGGCACGGCCGCAAGTCGAGCTCGGCTGGGGCGCGGCAAGCCAAGGCGGCCGCGGACTCGGCGTGACGGCGCTGTTCGCGGGCGAAAGCGGCACCGGCAAGACGATGGCGGCCGAAGCGATCGCGCACGCGCTCGGGATCGATCTCTACCGGGTCGATCTGTCCGCAACCGTCAGCAAATATATCGGAGAGACCGAGAAGAATCTGCGCCGGCTGTTCGATGCCGCCGAGGATGCGGGGGCGGCGCTGCTGTTCGATGAGGCCGACGCGCTGTTCGGCAAGCGCGGCGAGGTGCGCGAGGCCCATGACCGCTACGCCAATCTGGAGGTCGGCTATCTGCTCCAGCGGGTTGAGCGGTTCGCGGGGTTGGCGATCCTGACGACCAACCTGAAATCCGCGATCGACCCGGCCTTCCTGCGCCGATTGCGCTTCGTGATCACCTTTCCGTTCCCCGACGAAGCCGCCCGCGCGGCGATCTGGCGACGCGTGCTGCCGCCGGGAATGCCGGCCGGCGCGATCGACCCGGACCGACTGGCGCGGCTGGCGGTCGCCGGGGGGGCGATCCGTACGATCGCGCTCAATGCCGCCTTCATCGCCGCCGATGCGGGCCGGGCCCCGGTGATGGCGGACATGGTTGTCGCGGCGCGCGCCGATGCGGCGAAACGCGAACGTCCGCTGAGCGACGCCGAAACGCGAGGCTGGGCATGAGCCGGGTCACAATCCGCATCGACCGGCTCGTCGTGCACGGCGCCGCTGGCATCGACGAGGCGGCACTGGTGAACGCGTTGCGCGCCGCTCTCATGGAGGCAGGGATCGCCAATCACCCCGCTCGGCGCGAGATGATCCGTGTCACTCTGCCGCCCACGCCCGCGGGGCAGGCAACGACGCTGGGACGCGCGGCGGGACAGGCGCTGGCCAAGGTGCTTGCCGCATGAGAATGGCAGCATCTCCGGCGCGCGACATACCCGCGGCACGCAGCGACGATCGGCTGGAGGCCGAAGCCGATCGCGCCGCTGCTGCCGTGCTCGCCGGCCGCGCCCCCGCGCTCAGCCGCGCCGGGCCAGCATTGCGCTGTGAGAAGACCGATGAGGAGAAGCTGAAGGACGGCGCGAAGAAGGTGGCCGAGGCGCTGCCCAAGACGGAAACGGGCAAGGCGGTGAAGCAGCGGATCAAGCAGCTTGGCCCGGTGCGATGGGCGACCGAGACAATGCTTGGCCGTTCGCTGCTGATCGGAGCCGGGGCGAGCGCGCTGACCGGACTGGCGGTGGCGCGCAAGGACCCGCCGGTCGATATTCCCGAAATCCCGGCCGGGGGGATCGACTGGAAGCTCAATCTGAAAGGACTGGACGGAGCTGGCGAGTTCGCCGCGGGCGTGTCGGCAAGCTGGCCGATCTTTGCCGACTTCAGTTTCGGCGGATCATATGAAGAGAGGCCGAAAACGGCCGCCGAGCCTGATCCCAGGTTGCAGCCCTTGCGCGAGCCGGGGTGGCGTGGGCCGATCCCCGCCCCCGATGTCGGTGAAGTGGCGCGCGCGGCGGCTGCACGACTTCGCCAGCCCGAGGTCGACATCGACGCGATCGCGGCGCGATGGCCCGCGCTGACGCTACCGGCGGCAGCACCCGCTCGGCCGGCCACCGGCTATCGCGGTCCGCAAATTCCGACGCCGGAGCTACAGCTGAAACTGCGCGAGCTGCAGCGCTCGGCCGAGCCTGGCGCGCCGGCGACCGATGCCGCGCCTGCCGCCGTCGACCGCGCTCTGGCCGATCCCGGACGACCGCTCGAGCCCGGGTTGCGGCTGGATATGGAACGGCGGTTCGGGGCCGATTTCGCCGCGGTCCGCGTGCATGACGATATCGCCGGCCAGGCGGCGGCGCGGGCGGTGGGCGCGAAGGCCTGGGCGCTGGGCCACCATCTCGCCTTCGCATCCGGCCGTTACCAACCTGGCAATGCCGCCGGGCGGCGTCTAATCGCACACGAGCTTGCGCATGTCGTGCAGTCCCAAGGCACCGGACGGTGACCGGCCTGTCGACATCGCCGCGCGTGCTGAAGGCCGGCATCGTCCAGATCGACGTCGCGTCGGGCGCGGTCCGGCAAGTCATCGCGCTGCAATATAATCCAGAGCGGCTGACCCGCAGTCTCCAGCCACGGGCCAGCGACACGCCTGGCCGGGGCGGTCCGCTCCGGCTGCGCGGACCCGCGGTGGAGCGTTACCAGCTCGAAGCGGTGCTCGATGCGGCCGACCAGCTGGAGGTGCCGGCAAGCTTCCCGGCAGTGGTCGCCGATGGATTGCAGCCACAGCTTTCCGCGCTCGAACTGCTGCTGCATCCCACCACCGGCCAACTCGAGGACCGTCGCCGGCTCGCCGATCTCGGGATGCTGGAGGTCGCGCCAATCGAGGCACCGCTGGCGCTGTTCGTCTGGGGTGGCCGCCGGGTCGCGCCGGTGCGGATCACCGACCTGTCGATCGTCGAGGAAGCGTTCGATCCGCGCCTGAACCCGATCCGCGCGACGGTGACGATAGCGATGGCAGTGCTCGGTCCCGACGAGCTCGGTGCGCGGCACCGGGGCGCAGCGCTCCATCTCGGCTATCTCAAGGTCAAGGAGGAGCTGGCGCGATCCGCGCCCGGCCGGCCGCTCGACGCGCTCGGGCTGGGAGCGGTGCCGTGAGCGACCCGATCGATGCATTCCGCCAGGCCAATGCGCTCGACGTTGCGGCCTATCCGGCCGGCAGCCGCTACCATGGCGTCGCGACCGCCACGTGGACCGCGCCGGACGGAAGTACCCACCGCTATTCGCTGCGGCGGCCGCTGCCGGATCCGGCGGACCTGACGACGCTCGCCACCGTGCGCACGCAAGCGGGCGACCGCCCCGATCTGCTCGCAGCGAGGCACCTGGGCGATCCGCTGTCGTGGTGGCGGCTGGCGGATGCCAACGGGGTTTCGGATCCGGCCGCGCTGACTGCGGCCCCCGGATCGACGGTGCGTCTCACTCTGCCTGCCGGGTTGGAGGCCGCGGACGATGATTGAGGCGGTTCGGCTGATGCTGATGATCGGCCCGATCGTGCCGCTGCCGGCACCGCGTCTCGTGATCGAAGCGGTCGAGAAGGTGGAGATCACGACGGCCTCGGGCGGGCCCAGCGGCTTCCAGATCACGCTTGCGATCGACCGCAGGTCCGAACTCAATACCCTCCTCCTGCTCGCAACCGGCGGCGCGGTGAGCCCGGCGACACCGCCGCTGCGGGTGCTGATCCTGGCGATGATGGGTGGCGCCCCGGTACCGCTGTTCGATGGCGTGATGGCGCATGCCGAAGTCGTTGCCGGCAGCCCCGGGGAACCTGGCCGGATCGTCATCACCGGCGATGATCTGAGCGCAGTGATGGACCGCGTCGATTTTTCCGGCTTGCCCTATCCGGCGATGCCGATCCCGGCGCGGGTCGCGCTGATCTGTGCGCGCTATGCCGCGTTCGGGATCGTGCCGCTGCCGATCCCGCCGCTGCTGCCCGACGTGCCCGTGCCCGTCGATCGCGTGCCTGCGCACAAAGGCACCGACCTCGGTTATCTACAGCAGCTGGCACGCGATTGCGGCTATGTCTTCTATATCGAGCCGACACCGGTGCCCGCGACATCGGTCGCCTATTTCGGGCCGGAACTGAAGCTGGGCATCCCGCAACCCGCGCTGAACGTCGACATGGACTCGCTGACCAATGTCGAGGAGCTGCGCCTGCGCTTCGATCCCAGCCGCGGCGTGCTGCCGATCGTTTATATCCAGAACCAGACGACCCGCGCGCCGATCCCGCTGCCCGTGCCCGCGCTGAACCCGCTTCAGCCGCCGCTGGGGCTGCTGCCGACGCCGGTCGCGCGGGTGACGCCGCTACCTGACACAGCCGGGCTGAGCCCTGCCGAAGCGATCATGGCGGGCATCGCCGCGGCTTCGCGCAGTCAGGACGCCGCGGAGGCCGAGGGATCGCTGGACGTGCTGCGCTATGGCCAGCCGCTGCGCGCGCGCGGGCTGGTCGGGCTGCGCGGGGTCGGCATCGCCTATGACGGGCTGTGGTTCGTCGCCTCGGTCACCACGACGCTGACCCGCGGCAGTTTCCGCCAGAATTTCCGGCTTACGCGCAATGGGCTGATCCCCACGGTCGATCGGGTGGCGGCGTGAGCGGCGGGCGCTTCTTCGGCAAGCATCGCGGCGTGGTGCTGAACAATGTCGATCCGCTTGGTATCGGGCGGCTGCAGGTGCAAGCGCCCGACGTCAGCGGGCTCGCGCCGTTGAGCTGGGCGATGCCGTGCGTGCCCGTCGCCGGCATCCAGACCGGCATGGTCGCGGTGCCGCCGCCCGGTGCGGGCGTGTGGGTGGAATTCGAGGCTGGCGACCCGGACCGCCCGATCTGGAGCGGCTGTTTCTGGGGCAGCGCTGCCGAGCTGCCCACGCTTGCCGCAGCGACCCCGCCCGGCGTGCCCGCGATCACGTTGCAGACGCCGCTGCAGAACGGCCTGACCATATCGGACCTGCCCGGCCCGACCGGCGGCATCGTATTGAAAAGCGGGACCGGTGCGACCATCACCGTCAACGACACCGGCATCACCATCCAGAACGGCAAAGGTGCCAGCATCGTGCTGGCCGGGCCGAGCGTGACGATCAACTCCGGCGCGCTGGTGGTCACGTGATGCCGGGCCCGCTGCTCCACCAGGGTGCGATCGTCAGCTGCGTGCATGGCGGCAGCGCGCAGCCCACGGCACCCAACGTGCGCGTATTGGTGAGCGGCCAGCCGGTAGTGACCGTTACCGCGCCGTGGCTGGTGGCGGGATGCCCGTTCAACGTCGCCGGGGCGCCGTTGCCGTGCGTTTCCGCACAATTCGTGTCGGCGGCGGCGCGCGTGACGTCGCTCGGCCAGCCGCTGCTGCTGCTGGACAGCCAGGCCGTGACCGTGCCCAACGCGGTGCCGCTGGTCGTGGCTGGCGCCCAACCCCGGGTGACGGCGATATGAACGGCGCCTTCGCCTTTCCGCTCGGGTTCGACGGCAGCGGCCGCACGCGCGCCGCCGATCATGCGCAATGGGTACGCGGGCTGATCGAGCAGATCCTGTTCACCAGTCCGGGCGAACGGCCGATGCGGCCTGATTTCGGCTGCGGAGTGCTGCAGTTGGTGTTCGCACCGAACAGCTTGGAACTGGCTGCGGCGGCACGGATGCTGATCGCCACCGCGCTGCAGCGCCATCTGGCCGATCTGATCGCGGTGGAGGGGCTGGATGTCGAGGCGTCCGATGCCGAGCTACGTGTCGCCCTGCGCTACCGGTTGCTGGCCGACGATCGGTTGCTGACGGAGGCGTTCGCGGTCGCACCGGGGGGCGTGGGATGACCCGCTATCTTTGCTGCGACGAGACGCGCCGCGCGCGCGTGGCCGACCATCCGTTGCTGAACGGCATCGAATGGCTGGACGTGCTGGACCGGGATGCACCGCCGGGCATCGCACGGCAGCAGCTACTGGTCGTCCATATGCTGAAGCCGCTGGCCGAGCTGCCTTTTGCCCAGATCACCGGCGCGCCAGCCGTCTCGGTGACGGCAGTCTCCCGCCCTGCCGATGTGCCCGCACTGGGCCCGCTCGGCCTCGATCCGGACCGCAACCTCGTGGTGTGGACGGACCGGCCCGGCGGCAACGCGCCGTATGAGTTGCGCCTGCACCGGGGGCTGGGAGACGATCGGCCGCCTGCAGGCCTCGATCCACGGCTGGCAGCGATCGCCTTCTCCTTCAAGGTCGACTGTTCTGGCGATGCAGATTGCGTGGCGCCTGGCTGTTCAGAGAACAAGCCGCCGCCGCCTGCCATCCCGTTTGATACGCTGGCGCGCGACTATACTGGTTTCAGACGATTGATGCTGGATCGCATGCGGGCGCTGTTGCCGGGCTGGGAGGGCCGCTCGCCCGCCGATCTCGGCGTGACCCTTGCCGAACTGCTCGCTTATGCGGGGGATGCGCTTTCGTGGCGGCAGGACGCGGTTGCGCAGGAAGCCTATCTCGGCACCGCGCGCCACCGCATCTCGCTGCGCCGCCATGCTCTGCTCGTCGATTACCGGATCGACGAAGGCCGGGCGGCGGAAGCGCTTGTGCAGCTTCGGCTGGCGGATGGGCTGCCGGCGCAGGATATCCCGCTCGCCGGCGTGGCGCTTGCCACCGGTGGCGGCGCTCCGATCTGGTTCGAACCGGTCGATGACGAAGGCCGCGATGCCCTCGACACCGCGCTTGGCAGCGTGCGGCTTGACCCAGATCATCACGCGATGCCGCTGCATGACTGGGGCGATGGCCGGTGCTGTCTGGCCGCCGGGGCCACCTCGGCGACACTGGTCGGCCATTATCCTGCGCTGCGATCGGGCGACTGGCTCATCCTGGAAGAAGTGCTGGATGCCGTAACGGGTCGTGCCGCCGATGCCGATCCGTCGCGCCGCCACGCCGTCCGGCTCACCGCAGTGCGCGCTTTCGACGGCACCGAACCGCTCGTCGATCCCCTGCCCGATCCTCCACTTGAGGTGACCGAGATCGCATGGGAACCGGCGCAGGCGCTGCCGTTCGCACTGTGCCTCGGCACCGATGCTGCGCGAAATCAGCCGGTCGCGGTCGCACGCGGCAATCTGGTGCGCGCCGTCCACGGCCGGACGGTGCGCGACGAGCCGCTGCCGCCCGTGCCTGAGCCGTGGCTGACCATGCCGCCCGAACCTGCCGATCGCTGCGCCGATGCCCCGCCCCGCCCTATCCCGCCGCGCTATCGACCGGTGCTGGCGCACGGGCCGCTGGTCCACCGGGCCGGCGGTGATGGCCTTGCGCGGCCGGCGATGCTGCTGACCGACGATGCCGGCGAGCGTTGGACCGCGCAGCCCGACCTGCTGCTCTCGGAAAGTGCCGACCGCCATCTGGTCGCGGAGATCGACGATGACGGGCACGCGGTGCTGCGGTTCGGGGACGACCGCTACGGCCGGCGGCCGGCAAGCGGCACCACGTTCAGCGCACATTACCGCGTCGGCGGCGGGATCGCCGGCAATGTCGGGGCAGAGGCGATCCGTCACGTTGTCTCGGCCGATCCGCGACTGGCGGGCGCGCGCAACCCACTTGCCGCGCATGGCGGTACCGCGCCCGAGAGCGCCGCGCAGATCCGCCGCCGCGCTCCCGAAGCCTTTCGCCGGCAGGAGCGCGCGGTGACGCTTGCCGACTGGGAGGCAGCCGGGGCGCGGCTCCCTGCCGTAACCCTTGCGGCGGCATCGAGCCGGTGGACGGGTAGCTGGCGAACGACCTTCGTCGCGCTCGACCGGCAAGGCGGCGATCCCCCCGATCCGCCGGCACGTGCGGCGGCGCTGGCCGCGCTCGACCGGTTGCGGCTGGCCGGACGCGATCTGGCGATCGGCGACGGCGTGCCGGTGCCGATCCTGGTATCGCTGCTGGTGTGCGTGGCGGACGGCGCGTTGCGGCCGCAGGTGGCGGCAGGGCTCGCGAAGGCGCTCGGCAGCGGGATCGCGGCCGACGGGCGGGTGGCGCTGTTCCATCCGGATCGGCTGAGCTTCGGCCAGGCGATCCCGCTTTCGCCGATACTGGCGGCGGCGCGCGGGGTGCCGGGCGTCGTATCGGTGGAAGTCACCCGGTTCGCGCGCGCCGACGCCGTCGACGATCTGCAGCCGCTTGCCAGCGCGATATTGCGGTTTGGGCCGCTTGAGATTGCCCGGCTGGATACACCCGTCGCGCTCGATCTGCGCGGAGGGCGGTGATGGTCCACTGTGCCGATGGCTGCGATTGCGACTGCTGTGCCGGCCTGTCGCTGGCAACGCCCTTGGCCCGCACCGTCCTGCCGGGGCTGACCGCGATCGAGCGGCGCGCAGGCACGCACGCGCGCTTCCTGACATCGATGCGGGCGAGCCTGACCGTTGATCCCCGCGCGCGCGGGCTGACTGCTCGGACCAGCGACGATCCGGCGATCGCGCTATGCGATGCCGCCGCCGGGATGCTGGACGTGCTGGCCTTCTACGCCGAGCGGATCGCCAGCGAAGGCTTCCTGCCGACCGCTGTGGAGCCGCGATCGGTGGCGTCGCTCGCCGCGCTGACTGGCTATCGCGCCGCGCCCGGCGTGGCGGCCGGACTGGACCTGGCATTCACCGTGCAGGGCCACGACGTGACAGTGGTGCCGGCCGGAACACGCGCGCAGAGCGTGCCCGGTGCGGGCCAGACCGCGCAGACCTTCGAGACCGTCGCCGCTCTCGCGGTGCGCGCCGACTGGAATGCGATCGCGCTCGCCCCCGGCGCGCCCTGGCGACCGCAGCCGGACGACACCGCGCTATGGCTGGAAGGTGTTTCGACCGGACTGGCACGCGGAGACGCCATCCTGCTGGTCGGCGACGAGCGATTGACCGATGTCGCCGCCACCCGCTGGGACCTGCGGATCGTGGATGCCGTCGCGGTCGATCCGGCCGGCCGGCAGACCAAGGTGTCGTGGCGCACCCCACTCGGCACGCGCTGGGCGAGCGGTGCTGGCGCCAGCGTGCATGCGCTACGCCTGCGGGCCGGACTGTTTGGCGGCGCCGCCCCGCAGGCGACGCTGTTCGTGCGCGACGGGCTGCCGCCGGGGCTCATCGCCAATGGCGAGTGGGTCAACTTCACCATCCAGCCCGGCAAGTCCAAGCCCAACCGGTTCGATCTGGATGCGGCGTATCAGAACGTCGTTCCCGGCAGCTGGGTGGTGCTGAGCTCCGACAGGCGGATCGGCCTCTACCGCGTCACGGGCGTCGAGACGGCCGCCCGCGCCGATTTCGGGCTCTCCGCCCGCGTCACCCGGGTGATGCCGGATAACGGCGCCGATCTCGATGATGCCGGCTTCCCGCTGCGAGCCACGAGCGTGCTGGCTGGAAGCGTGCCGCTCCAGCCTGCCCCGCGACCGCTCGCCTCCTTGCTCGACGGTGACCGGCTGCGACTGGGATCCGCCGGGTGCGATCTGCCGGCCGGGCGGCGGATCGCCATATCCGGCAAGCGCGCGCATGTTCGCATCACTAGCAACGGCGGCGTCTTCACCGCGCCCGGCGCGGCGGGGCGCAAGCTGATTAGTGGCGAACTGCTCGCGCTCACCGCGCTGCCGCGCGCGGTGGCGATCAAGGGCCAACCTGCGCTCGCGATCGATGCGATCGACGCCGGCGGGATCGCCGGCGTCGCGCTGGTCGCGAAGGCCGCCATCGCCTCCGCCCTTGCGCCAGACACGGCACCCATGATCACGCTCGCGGCTCTGGTCGCGGGCCAGGAGGGTGGCGAGCTGCGCCTGGACGCACCGCTGGCCGTGCCGCTCGATCGCGCGAGCGTGCGGATCAACGCCAATGTCACCTCCGCTTTCGCGGGCGAGACAGTGTCCGAAACCCTCGGCGGCTCCAGCGGCCGGCCCGACCAGCGCTTCGTATTGCGACAGAACCCCCTCGCCCACCGGCCCGCCCCCACGCCGGACGGGCGCGCATCGACGCTCGAGGTACGGGTCAACGACCTGCTGTGGCGCGAGGTCCCCAGCCTGGCCGGCCAGACCGCCACCGACCGCGTCTTCGCGACCGCCGAGGATGGCGAGGGACGCACGATCATCCTGTTCGGTGACGGCATCGAGGGCGCGATTCCGCCCGCTGGCCGCGACAATATCCGGGCGCGATATGCGCGGGCGCAGTCGGGTGATCCCATCGCGGCCGGACAGGTCACGACATTGCTCACCCGGCCACTCGGCGTGTCGGAGGTCTCCAATCCTGCCCCAGCGGCCGGAGGCGCTGCTGGCGAGCCGATCGGCACCGCGCGCGCCAACGCCCCCCTCCATACGCGCACGCTGGAACGGGCGGTCAGCGTCGAGGATTATGGCGATCTGGCCAGATCTTTCGCGGGGATCGCCAAGGCACGTGCCGACTGGATTCCGATCGGACCGGGCCGCGGCGTGCTGGTGAGTGTCGCCGGCGAAGGAGGCGCGGAGGTCTCGCCGGGATCGGCACTGGCGCGATCGCTGCATCAGATGCTCGCGCAATATGGCGATCCCAACCTGCCCCTGCGCGTCGCCGGCTACCAGCCGCGACGCTTTCGTCTTAAGGCCGGGGTGCGACTTTCCAATGATGCCGACCCCGCTGTCGAGCTGCCACGCCTCGCCACCGCGCTGGCGGATGCGCATGGCTTTAATGCGCGCGATTTCGGGCAACCGGTCACGGCCGATGCGGTGGCGGCACTGCTTCACCGCACGTCCGCATCGGTGACATCGGTCGTGCTGTTGGCGCTTCACTTGGATGGCGCACCGGCAACCGTCGTCCCGCGTCTCTTCGCACGTCTGCCGGCAGTCTCGCGCGATGCGCTGCCGCTGCCGGCCGAGTTGCTGCTGCCGGCCGCGCCGCCGACCGTGGAGCTGATCGCATGAGCGCCGATCCCGACATGCTCTATGCGCTACTCCCAGCGATCCACCGCCTGCGTGACGGCGAGGCCGGCGAGCCGCTGCGCGCGCTGCTGGCCGCGATCGGCCGCGAGCTGGCGATCATCGAGGAGGATGTCGAGCAGCTGTCGGACGATCTGTTCATCGAGACGGCCGCCGACTGGGCGATCCCCTATCTCGGCGCGCTGGTCGGATATCGCCCGCTGCGCGCGCCGGCCGGCAACGAAGCGCTGGCGCGTGCCGAAGTCGCGCATACGATCGCGTTGCGGCGGCGCAAGGGGACGCTGGCGGCGATCGAGGCGGCGGCGCGCGACGCGACCGGCTGGGCCGCGCATGGCGTCGAGTTCTTCCGCAGCCTCGCGCGCACCCAATGGCTGAACCATGTCGAGCGCGATCGGCCGGCCACTGCTTCCGTCCGGAACGTCGCGGCCTGCGGGGCGGCGGGCACGCCGTTCGATCGGCTGCCGCGGACGATCGACGTGCGGCGGATCGCTAGCGGCCGTGGCCGTCACAACATTTCCAACGTCGCGGTGTTCGTGTGGCCGGTCGATGGCTTTGCCCGAACGGACACTCCGGCGGTCGCACTCGATGATCGGCGGTTGCTGGTCAATCCGCTGGGCTGCGATACCCCGCTCTGGCATCGCGGGCAGTCGGAAGCCTCGATTGCCACGCTCGCCGGCCCGCTGGCCGCACCCGGACCGATCGGCCTCCGCGAACTCGCCCGCGATCTTTCGAGCGGAGCGCCAGCCCTTTACGGGCGCGATGCCGATGGGCAGCTGCTGGGCGTCGAACTCAGTATCGACGGGGCCGCGGTGCCCGCCGACCGCATTCGCGCCTGCCGACTGGAAGACTGGGCGCACGACCCGGCCGACGGGATCGCGCTCGATCCGGCGCTCGGGCGCATCATGCTGCCCATCGAAGATGCCGGCAAGTCGGTGACGATGCGGTGGCACGAAGGCTTCACCGCGGCGATCGGCGGCGGCGAATATGCCCGTATCCCTGCGATCGAGGGGATGGTGGTGGCGGTGCCGGGGCCGCAAGCGTCGACGATCGACGAGGCGCTCCAACTGCTGGGCGGCAACGGCACGGTGCTCCTCACCGACAATGGGCGCCATACGCTGCCCGCCGAGATTGCCGTTGCCGACGGGGGGCAGCTTCGGATCGTTGCCGAAGAGGGCTATCGACCACTGCTCGTCAGCCCCGAGACGATGGTGGTGACCGGCGGCCCCGACAGCGGGTTCGGGCTGGACGGCGTGCTGTTAGCCGGCGATATCGTCTCGCCCGACCGCACCGGCAACGCGCTCGCACGACTATGGCTGCGCGACGCCACGCTGGTCCCCGGCCGTACCCTGCTGCCGGATAGCGCGCCAGGCGATCCCGGCGCACCCAGCCTGACGGTTTCGAGTGGCGGCACGGCCGTCACGATCGAGCGCACGATTCTCGGCCCCGTCCTGCTGGATCGCCATGCGACGCTGTCGGCGACGGACACGATCATCGATGCCACGGCGCTCGATTTGGTCGCCTTGGAAGGCGGCACGATCGGCCTGCGTCGCACGACGGTGATCGGCCGTGTGGCGGTGGCGGCGATCGATACCGTCGAGGATTGCCTGCTGATCGCGACCGGCGCCAGCCCGGCCGTGTCCGTCGAACGACGCCAGCAAGGGTGCGTCCGTTTCAGCTGGCTGCCGGCCGATGCCCGCGTGCCGCGCCGGTTCCGCTGCCTGCCCGATGGCGACGACCGGGCGGTGCCCGCCACCGCCTCGCTCCGCTACGGCCATCCGCTCTATGCGCGGCTCGACCTGCCCGCGGGCAGCCCGCTCGCCACCGCCGCCAGCGACGAGGGCGAACCCGGCGCCTTCAACCATGTCGGCGCGACCCGCCGGCTCGCCAACCTCGCCATCCGCCTCGCCGAACAGGTCCCGGCCGGGATCGAGATCGGCATCGTCCAGGTCACGGAAGGATAGTCCCGATGAGCGCCGACATCAGCCGCGATACGTTTCGCGCCGAGCGCGACTATGCCGGCGTCGTCATGCAACAGGGCCGGGTCCAGCTCGACGCGGATTGGAACGAGCAGGCGGCGATCCTCGACCGTCGCCTCCGCGCCGCTGCGATCGACCTGGCCGGCCGCGCGATCGTTCCCGCGGCGACCCCCGATGCGTTCCGGATCGATCGGACCGGAACCGATTTCACGATCGGGCCGGGTCGGCTGTATGTCGACGGGCTCGTCGCCGAAAATCGCGGGAGCGGCGCGGCGCAGTGGGATCCCGCACTTGCCGAATGGCGCGGCGGCGGGCCGATGCCGTGGACCGATCAACCTTGGGCCGACGCGCCCCCGCCGGTGACGACAGTCGGGGCGATGCTCGTCTATCTCGAGGTCTGGCGCCGTGAGGTCACCTATCTGGAGGCGCCTGAGCTGATCGAGCCCGCAGTCGGCGTCGACACAGCGGCCCGGCTACAGACGGTGTGGCGCGTGCGCGCGGCCGACATCGGCGGCGCAAGCTGCGCGGCGGCGGCCGATGCACCCGCCTGGGCAGCGCTCACCGCGCCATCGCCCGCGCGGCTCACAGTTGGCACGACCGAGGTGACGCCGGTCAGCGATCCCTGTCTCGTGCCGCCCGCGGGTGGCTATCGCGGGCTGGAGAACCAGCTCTACCGGGTCGAGGTGCATCGGGGCGGCCCGATCGGGACCGCAAGCTTCAAATGGTCGCGCGACAATGGCAGCGTCGCGGTGCGCGTGGCCCGGATCGAAGGTGGCGGCAGTCGGCTCGTGCTCGATTCGCTTGGTCGCGATGAGCGGCTCGGCCTGCGCGCGGGGGATTGGGTCGAGTTCTCCGATCCCGGGCGGGCGCTTGCCGGCGAGCCGGGTGTGCTGCGCCGGATCGCGCCGGCGGGCGGCGTCGAAGCGGCGACTGCGACGGTCACGTTGTCCGCACCGCTGCCGGCGACCCACATCCCTGCGGATGGCATCGCAGCACCGGGAACGCTGCTGCGCCGGTGGGATCAGGCGGGCCGTGTGCTTCGGGACGATGGCGGCCTCATCGACGATCTGGACGCCCCCGGCGCGGCCGGGGACATCACCATCCCTGTGGCCGGGACGGCGGTCGCGCTGGAAGACGGCATCAGCGTCGCCTTCGCGCTCGACGGCGGCGATGCCTTTCGCACGGGTGATTGGTGGCTGTTCGCTGCGCGCGCCGCCGACGCTTCGGTCGACCCCCTCGACCATGCCGCGCCGCATGGCCCGCACCGGCATTATGCCCGGCTAGCCATCGTGTCGGCCCAAGGCATCGAGGATTGCCGCCAGCACTGGCCGGCCGATCGCGGCGATGGCTGCGGCTGCACCATCACCGTCGCCGCGGGCGAGGACCTCGCACCACTCGCCGAGCGGATGCCCGCGGATCGGCAGCTGCAGATCTGTCTGAGCGCAGGCGAGTATCGACTGTCCAAGCCCCTGGTCCTCGATGGCGGCGGAACCGGCAATCTGCGCATCACCGGATGCGGTCTCGCCACGCGCCTCCTTGCCGGTGGCGAGGCGGCGCTCATCCTCAGCCATTGGGCCAGCGTAGAAGTGACCGCGCTTGCCGTCACTGCCGGCAAGGCCGAGACCGGTCGCCTTGACGGCATCGGCATACTCGGCGCGATCACCACCCGGGATTGCGGCACGGTGACGATCACGAGCATCGATGCACGCGCCGCGGGCGGCGCGCCTGCCTCATGCCTGCGCCTGCACGGCGGGCTCAACGAGACGGGCATACCGCTGATGTCCCTCGCACGGGTGCGCGACTGCACGCTGGTGGCGGGGACCGATGGCACCGGATTGCTGGTTTCGGGCGCGCGGACGAGCGAAATCGCGGGCAATCGCGTGCTGGCCGCGCCAGCGGTGCGCGGCACAGCGCGGCCCGGCAAACCGCGCGCGATCCTGCTCTGGCCGCGAACCATCGCTGAAGCCGGGCGTGAGCGCGCGGCATCGCGAGGCAAGCTCGCGCCGCCGGACGGTTATGTCGAGACGACGATTACGGCGGGAGCGATCACCGCCAAGGTGCAGGTGCCCGAACCGCTCGTCGATGCGTGGCAGGCGCTCTATCGCGAGCGGGGAAATTTCCGTTCCACGCGCGTGCTGGCGGCGGACATCGCCAAGCGCAAACGCAAGCTCGATCAGGCGCGCGGGCGCGGCGGCGGCAAGCCGTTCGAGGATTGGTATGCGGGTGCGACCGGCAGTGTGCGTCGTGGTGCGCCAGCCGCAGGGCTGGTGGTGGCCGGCGCAGCCGCACGCGAGGTGTGCGTATCGGATAACGAGGTCGAGGGCTGCCGCGCCGGGATCCGCGTTGCGATCAGCCGTCAGGCACCGCGCTCCGAACGGCTCAGCATCGGTCGGGTGACGCTCAGAGGCAACCGTGTGACGTTGCCGGGCAAAGGTGATGGCGCGCTCGTCGGCCTGTTCGTCGGCAATGCGGATGAGACCCGCATCCTGGCGAACAGCATCGCGGTGGCGGACATTAAGAAGCCGATCGTGGGCGAAGGTATTCGGGTCTACGGCACGCTCGGGCGGATGCTAACGATACGCGACAATCATGTCAGCGGCTTGCGAACCGGCGTGCTGGTCGTGCCTGTGCCGCCAATTCCTCGCAAGCCGTTCTGGACGGTCGCCGACAATCTGCTGGAGAGCGCGGCCGACCCGGTCCCGGATTTCGTCAACGGCCGGATCACGAACAACTGGGCTTGACGTGCGGGCGGCCGCGGTGCCTGATGCAAATCGCGTGGGCGTCTCTTGGTAGAGCTCTTCGGTTTGTGGAAGGCGGTCTCTTCGAGTCCGCTCGATGCATGTCGGTATTCCCGTTCGAGTCGGGGCTCACGCACCTTTTCCTACTTCGGGCCCGCTTTCCTGGCAGCCTCGGCAGCCTTCTCCCGCAGGCGTCGCTGCAGGTTGAAGGACAGATAACGCTCGATATCCTCCGGATCGGGATAATAGGTGGTTCCGGGGCGGTGGACGACAAGGCGGTCGCGCAGGTCGGGTCGCAGCACACGCTCGATTTCCCCCGCGGTGATCGGCGTGGCTTTCGGCCCCTCATATCCGGTCAGCCAAAGGTGGATCCGGTCCGCCTCCTGCAGATACTTGTCCTCCCACCACAGGATTGCCTCCGGTCCTAGCTCGCGCACCCATTCCGGCACGGGGCCATCGCCGACAGCATGCGGGAGCATGTCATCGGGACGATATCGCTCACCCTGTTCGACATAGCCGAGGCTGCGTGCGCCGACCCGTTTGCCCTGCCTCATCAGCAGCTTGCGTTCGAGCGTCGTTTCCATCGGCAGGATCTGTCCCGGCCTGACCTCGATCATGTCGACACCGCTGCCATACATGCCCAGCGAAATCGGCGTGCCGGGCGCATGGAGCGTGTCGTAGAATTCGCCCTCGCTCAGCGGCGTAGGCGTGAAGGGAGCGTTGGTGTGGCCAGCGATGCGCGCGTTGATCCGCGCACGCCAGACCGAATCCGGCGTAGGGAACGGATCCGGCACCGGGGCCTGCGAAGCGGGAAAGGGATCGGGCAGGCCGAGCGCGCGAGACGGTCTCGGCATCATTTCCGCCGCCGCCTCCAATTCGCCCATCGTCGCCATCGGGGTGCGGCCGCCGGCCACCGTCGCACCGAGCCCGGAGACCATCTCTGCCGCTACGCCGCCGACGTTGCGCCACTTGGGGTCCTGGCTGGCGATGCCGGCACCCAGCCAGCCCAGCGTGTAGGCAGCCGACTTCGCACCGGGATTTGTCGAGCGGCGCAGACTGGTCTGGATCTGGTCGGCGCCGTGCAGCATCAGCGTGAGACCGGCCGGGGTCAGCCCCGCATAGGCGCCACCGACCAGTTCGGCCGAGCCGCCGAGCACCCCTAGCGTCATTTCGACATTGCGCATGGCAGGCGACGAAACGAACTCGGGCGGCAGCGCATCGACCGCATCGCGCAGCTGCCGTGCTGTGACCGGCGGCGGTGCCGGGGCCGTAGCTTTCGGGCGGGATTTGGCGCGTGGGACGACCGGAGCGGGTGGCGGCGGTGCCACGCTGGCCGGTGCCTCATCGGTCCAGACCGTGCCCCACAATCCCCCGGTCGGATCGATCTCGGGATCGGAACCGGCCACCGTCGGCGCCTGCGCATATTCGCCGAGGTTCGCGAAATGGACCCGCTTGGCATAGCGCCCACGCGCACGCGGCTCCAGACCATCGCCCGCAATCCCGACGCCGGATCCCAGTATCGGCGCGCCATCACCCGCCGCCGCGCGATCGGCATCGGCCTCCAACGCCGCGACGCCGCCATCGGCCGGGCGCTCGCCGCCCCGGGCCTGTTGCGCGGCATGGGCAAGTTCATGTCGGATCAAGCGCATCCCGACATCGGTGCCGGGCGCATAGGCACCGGACGCAAAGGCGATGTGCCGCCCCAGCGCAAGCGCGCGCGCGCCGAGCTGATCGGCAGCGGCTGCCCCGGCCGCGTCGGCATGGATGCGGATCGCCGACAGGTCGATCCCAACCGCCGGCTGCAGCGATCCGACCATCGCTGGCGGCAAAGGCTGCCCCGCGCGTGCGGGAAGCGACCAGGCCAGCGGCGCACGTGCAGGCTGTTTCGGAGCGGTCGCCCGCATCAATCAAGGCGTCCAATGATCCGGGGGCAAAGCCCGGTGCGGCGCGCTGCGCGACGGATTGCAGGGCTTCGCCGCAGGTCCACCCTCGAACGCATGCCGTCATCCCGCCGCTTGTTCGTCTGCGATAAGGTCACCCCGCCCGGGCCAGTCGTCAAGTCCCGGAATATGCATGAAAAGAGCTGGTACCGATTGTTGCCGGCCGCCGCCTCCGCTCGGCCGCCGTAGACGATATGGGGGGCGACGGCACTTCCGCCGCCGCCCCGCGTGTCAGATTTGCGCCAGCCCACCGTCCACGAAAATCTCGCCGCCAGTCATGTAGCTGCTGTCGTCAGACGCCAGGAACGCGGCGGCAGCCGCGGTTTCCGACGGTTCACCGAGCCGGCCGAGCGGCGTCGTCGCGCCGAGCGCTTCGAATGCCTCCTCGCCGATGACCGCCAGCGCAAGGTCGGTCCGCGTCGGTCCAGGCGACAATACATTGATGCGGATGCCGGTACCCCGCAGGTCCAGCGCCCAGCTGCGAGCGAGATTGCGCACCGCGGCCTTGGTGGCGCTGTAGATACTGAACTCCGGCGTTCCCATTTCTCCGGTGGTCGATCCTGTCAGGATGATCGATCCGCCTGCGCGCATCAGCGGCAACGCCTTCTGCACGGTGAAGAGCACGCCCTTCACATTGACGTCGAATGTCTCATCATATTGTTGCGCGGTGATCGCGCCGAGCGCCGCGAAGGAGCCGGTGCCTGCGTTTGCCAAAACGATATCGACGCTCCCGCGCTCCGCCGCGACCTGATCATAGAGTCGATCGAGATCGGACGGATCGCTGACCGACCCGCGGACGGCGCGCGCCTGATCGCCGAGTTCAGCGAGCGCCGCGTCAAGCGCGTCTTGCCGCCGGCCGAAGATGTAAACGAATGCGCCTTCCGCCACGAAGCGCTTTGCCGACGCCAGCCCAATGCCGCTGCCGCCGCCGGTCACCACCGCCGTCCTGCCTGCCAACCTGCTCATCTTGATCTCCACTCGTTCGAGGAGAACGCGAGGTGGATTTGCACATCCCTATCGACAAGTATGCACCTTTTGGTAAGTGCCTTACATGACCAAGCAGCTTGATCCCCCCGCCTTCACCTGTGGCCTCGATGCGACGCTCCGCGTCATTGCAGGCAAGTGGAAGCCGCTGATCATCTACTTCCTGGCACAAGGGCCCAATCGCTATGGCGAACTCAAGCGTGCCGTACGCGGCGTCAGCGACAAGATGCTGATCCAGCAGCTGAAGGAGCTCGAGACCGATGGCCTGGTGAAGCGCACCGACTATCGGGAAGTGCCGCCGCGGGTCGATTACACGCTGACCCCGCTCGGCCATAGCTTGTCGGCGGCGCTCGCTCCGCTCTGCGCCTGGGGATCGGACAATATGGACGAAGTGGCGCGGGTGTTTGCCGAACGTGAAAGCTGGGGTCGCAAATCGGCATAGCGCCCGCGGCCCGGCTTACAGATCCGCCGCGGTGGGGCGGACAATCACTTCGTTGATATCCACGCCCTCGGGCTGTTCGATCGCGCGCGCGATCGCATCCGGCGTCAACGACTTCTGCCGCCAGCCCTGCAGCGCCTTGGCGACATCGGGATCGGTGATGTCGTGCCCGAGTTCTGTGGCCACCACGCTCGGCGAGATCAGGGTGGCGCAGATCTCGTCATGCTCCTGCCGCGGCTACGAGAGCCTGTCCAGTTCAGCCGCGAGTATCGCCGTCTGTTCGGCGCCCCGCCACGCCGCGACATCGAGCGGCTCAGCACTACCCCGATCGTGGAATTGACGTTGTAGCCGTCGATCACCGCATCGCCAGGGAATGCAGCCTGCCGCGGACGATGCGCTGTTGGATGAGATTGGTCGGGGAGACAGGATTCGAACCTGCGACCCTCTGCTCCCAAAGCAGATGCGCTACCAGGCTGCGCCACTCCCCGAGGTCGGCCTCCCCTTGCCGCGCTTGGGCGGCCAGCGCAACCTTAGAGCTTGTTGCGGCCGGTCGGCAGCGCGGCACCGAACAGCAGCACGCCCTCGTCCGCGTCGGAGACCATGACTTCTCCGCCCTGATCCCGAGCGAGAGAATGGACGAGCCAGGCTGCGGCGGCGCGCGGGGTAAGCTGCGATGGTTCGACTTCGCCCAGCAGGGCAGTGCGCAGCTCGGGATCGAGCACCAACCGAGGCCCTTCGGCGCGGACCACGATCTCGCCATCCTCGGCACCGATATCGAGCCGGCCGCCCCGCACCAGCGCGTCGGCGCCGATCAGCGCCAGATTGAGCAGAATCTTGATCGCGCCCTTCGGCAGTGACGGATCCGAGACCATCCAGCCGAGCTGGATGCGACGATCCTGGCCCAGAAGCCCTTCGATCGCGGCGCGCGCCTCACGCGTGTCGACCGCATCGCCGAAGCCGCCCGCGGCACCGAAGGCGAGCCGGAAGAATTTCAGCTTTGCCGCCGAAGCGCGCGCGCTTTCTGCCAGCAGATCGAGGCAGCGGGCGCGCATCTCGGGATCATGCTCGTCGGCCAGCAGCTCGATCCCGTTGTTGATCGCGCCGACCGGGCTCAACAGATCATGGCACAGCCGCGAACAGAGCAGACTCGCGAAATCGACGCTCGAACTGGACATGCCGACGATGGTCCCGGAAAACTTGGTGAAGGGCCGCCCTTGTGACGGCACGGGCGATGCAACGCAAGGCGGCGTCATCGCACTCGCAGCGCGACTGGACGGAATGTCCGGTCCGCTTCGGCGCGGAATGCCGCCGCCTCCCCATCGGCCACGATCAGCCATAGCTCCCCGCCCCGCGCCGCATCGGCATCGCGCATCGATGGAACGGCCCGGCCGCCGGGATGCGAGTGATAATGGCCGATGACTGCTGGCCCGCCGGCCCGTGCGGCGCGGTGCGCCGCGATCAGCTGCGCAGGGTCGAGTTCGAAGCTGTCGGCCGGCGACGGTGCGATGTTGCGAGCAGGCTCGGCGACGTCGATCCGGTCCGGCTGTCCGAACAACAGGCCGCAAACTTCCCACTCCGGATCACCGGCGGCGTGGGCCAGGATTCGCGCCAGCACCTGCCTTGAAATCTCGATCGCCATAGCCATCTCATAACCCGGATGAACGGGGGTTCGATACAACGCGCGATAGTGCCGCCGGAGGCGGAAGGCTGGCGGCTGGACCGGGCACTGGCGGCGGCGCTGCCTACTCTCTCTCGCGAGCGGCTGAAGGCGCTGATCTCGTCCGGCGCGGTACGGCACGAAGGCGTCCTATTCCGCGATCCGGCCTGGAAGGTGAAGTCGTTCGGCGCGTTCGAGGTTGATGTGCCCGCGCCCGCGCCGGCGCATAATATCGCGCAGGATATTCCGCTCATCGTGCCTTACGAGGACGAGCATCTGATTGTGGTCGACAAGCCTGCGGGGCTGGTGGTGCATCCGGCTGCAGGCAATCTGGATGGGACGCTGGTCAACGCGCTTCTGCACCATTGTCGCGGATCATTGTCCGGCATCGGCGGGGTCGAGCGGCCGGGCATCGTCCACCGGATCGACAAGGATACGTCCGGCCTGATGATCGCGGCGAAGACCGATCGCGCGCATGAGGGGCTGGCGGCGCAGTTCGCCCGGCACAGCATCGAACGACGCTACCGCGCGATCGCGGCCGGCCACCCCACACCGCCGGCCGGCACTGTGGATGCACCGCTGGCCCGATCCACTGCAAACCGGCAAAAGGTGGCGGTGGTCAGCGACGGACGCGGCAAGCGCGCGGTGACCCACTATCGCACCGTCGAGCGGCTGGCCGGCGCCGCGCTGATCGAATGCCGGCTGGAGACGGGGCGGACCCATCAGGTGCGCGTGCACATGGCATCGATCGGCCATCCGCTGCTGGGCGATCCGGCCTATGGGCGCACGCGCGGGGAGCATAGCGGCCTGTTGAAGCGTTTGGGGTTCGAGAGGCAGGCGCTGCACGCTGCGCGGCTCGGATTCATCCATCCGATCACAAGCGCGGCTATGGCGTTCGATAGCGATATTCCGCACGACATGCAGCGACTGTTAAGCGAGCTTGCGATATAGCGGACGACAAGTGCGGCACGGCTTGGACCGATGCCGCAGAAGGGAGTGACCGAAGATCATGGCTAGCGGCAAGAACGTCCCGGCGACGATTCCCGCACTTGGCGGGGAGCAGAGTCTCAACCGTTATCTCTCCGAGATCCGCAAATTCCCCCTCCTCACGCCCGAGGAGGAATATATGCTGGCGAAGCGCTTTCAGGAGCATGCCGATACCGACGCCGCGGCGCGGCTGGTGACTTCGCATCTGCGGCTCGTCGCGAAGATCGCGATGGGCTATCGCGGCTATGGCCTGCCGACATCGGAACTGATCTCCGAAGGCAATATCGGCCTGATGCAGGGCGTGAAGAAGTTCGAGCCCGATCGCGGCTTCCGCCTCGCCACTTATGCGATGTGGTGGATCCGCGCCTCGATCCAGGAATATATCCTCCGGTCGTGGAGCCTGGTGAAGATGGGCACCACCGCTGCGCAGAAGAAGCTGTTCTTCAACCTGCGCCGGATGAAGAGCCAGCTCGATGCGTTCGAGGATGGCGATCTGAAGCCCGAGGATCTGAAGAAGATCGCGACCGATCTTGGTGTCAGCGAAGATGACGTGACGTCCATGAACCGTCGCATGGCAATGGGCGGGGATACCTCGCTCAACGTCTCGATGCGCGAGGATGGCGAGGGCCAGTGGCAGGATTGGCTGGTCGATACCGATCCGCTGCAGGATGAGCGCATCGCCGATGCCGAGGAGAAAAGCGTCCGCCATAATATGCTGCAGGAGGCGATGGACGCGCTGAACGATCGCGAGAAGCATATCCTGGCCGAACGCCGGTTGGCGGAGGACCCCAAGACGCTCGAGGAACTGAGCCAGGTCTATGGCGTCAGCCGCGAGCGCGTCCGCCAGATCGAGGTGCGCGCGTTCGACAAGCTGCAGAAGGCGATGATGCGGATCGCGGGCGAGAAAAGGCTGCTGCCCTCGCCGACCTGACCGGTCAGAACCGTCGTGACACCCCGATCGACAGCTGGAGATCGGGGCTGTCATGGTTCAGTCCGGCGGCGACGCCGGCATCGAGCTGGAAGTCGTCGCTGACCAGCCAGCCGAGTGATAACGACGCCAGCGTTTCCGTCGTCGTCCCCGCAGGATCATCATCGCGGGTGGCGCCAATCTCGATTGCCGTCGCTACAGCATCCGACAGCTCTGCGCCCAGCCCGATCACCCCACCGACCGCAGCATGGCGGCCATGACGATCCTGATCGACTGCGGCGTCGACTTCGCCAGTCAATTGGAGCGACAGGCCATGGCCGAGGTCGACCCCGACCGGCACGACCAGCCCGGCCGCCCAATCGCCGGCTCCGATCGCGCCGCCGCCGGCGGGCGCGGTCACGAATGGCAGCAAGGCTGCAGAGAAACCGCTGCCATCCGGGTTTCGCAGGTTGGCCTTCAGCGCCAGCGTAACGTCGCCGACTCCTGATCGACCGCCCGAGAACCCAAGCGGCGTCCAACCCAGCTGTGCTTCCAGCCGATTGCTCAGCCCCAGCCGGAGCAGCGTATCGCCGATGAGAACGGTGTCCGCGCCCCGATCGATGGTCCAGTCTGCCACGGATGTCTCCACCGACAGGTGGCCCGCCTCGATCGTGCATGCAGGCGTGCCGAGACCCGGCCGTTCGGGGCAGTAATCGCGGGCGGCGGCAGCGAGCGCGAGAGCGATCAGCAACGACATCCGGAGCTCCATCGGGCGTGACGGCCCTGCATCGTCACGCTATGCGGGCCGCGATGGCCCGCCGCAAGACCGCACGCCCCCGCGCCGCCCGCCCGGCGCGATCCTGGCCCTACCGGATCGGGTGGTGGATCGGTCGCGGCGTCGTGGCGTTCGTCGCGCTGTCGGTGCTCTGGGTGCTGATCTACCGGTTCGTGCCTGCGCCGCTCACCGCGACGATGGCGGGCGACTGGTTCGCGGGCCGCGGCGTGACCAAGGATTGGATGCCGCTTTCGCAGATCGATCCGAACATGCCGCGCGCCGCGATCGGCGCCGAGGACTGGAATTTCTGCAGCCATCACGGCTTCGATTACAAAGCGATCATGGCGGCGATGGCGGACAATGCCGTCAAGCGCCGGATCCGCGGCGGTTCGACGATCAGCCAGCAGACCGCGAAGAATGCCTTCCTGTGGCAGGGCGGCGGCTTCTTTCGGAAAGGACTGGAAGCCTGGTTTACTGTGCTGATCGAGGCGATCTGGGGCAAGCGCCGGATCATGGAGGTCTACCTGAACATCGCGGAAACCGGCATCGGCACCTATGGCGTCAATGCCGGTGCTCAGCGCTATTTCCGCCACGACGCCAGCCGGCTTTCCCCGACCGAGGCCGCGCGGATCGCCGCCGTGTTGCCGCTGCCCAAGAAGCGCGGCGCGGTTGCCCCGAAGGGCTTCACGCGGCGCTATGGCAGCTCGATCCAAGGGCGGATCGGCGTCGTCCGCCGCAGCGGGCTTGACCGGTGCTTGCGCTGACGCTGCCGACGATCAGAACGGCAGCTTGAAGCCCGGGGGGAGCGGCAGACCTGCGGTGAGCTTGCCCATCTCGGCATTGCCCGCAGCATCGGCCTTGGTGCGCGCATCGTTGATCGCGGCCGCCACCAGATCCTCCAGCATCTGCTTTTCGGACGGCGCGAGCAGCGACTCGTCGATCTCGACCCCCAGGATCCGGCCCTTCGCGGTGGCGCGGATCTTGACCATGCCGCCGCCGGCCGCGCCCTCGACCTCGATCGTATCGAGCTTCGCCTGCGCGTCACCCATCTGTTTCTGGATGTTGGCCGCGGCTTCCTGCGCGGCTGCCATCATCTTTTCCATGTCCATCGTCATGCGCTCCCGGCTTTACCCAGCCTGTAGTCGATCAGTTCGGCATCGGGAAAGGCCTCGAATGCGGCTTTCACCACGGGCTGGGCGAGAACGGCATCGCGCTCGGCAGCGGCGGCGGCTTTCTCCTGTTCCAGCAAAGTCGGCTGGGCGGGGCCATCAGCGA
The DNA here is from genome assembly GCF_047238125.1 of Sphingomonas canaveralia. Classification (NCBI taxonomy): domain Bacteria; kingdom Pseudomonadati; phylum Pseudomonadota; class Alphaproteobacteria; order Sphingomonadales; family Sphingomonadaceae; genus Sphingomonas; species Sphingomonas canaveralia. Next base: position 726,103 of record NZ_JBDFMH010000001.1, on the reverse strand, counting down.
TCGCGACGTCCCAGCGCAGATCGGTGATCTCGCGAAGCGCGGCGGCAAGCTCGCGTGTGAAATCGCTGGCCATCGGGCGGCGCGGCTGGATCACCAGATCGGGCGGCGCGTAGCGCACCAGCGCCATGAAATCGCGCACCTGCTGGCCAAGCAGCGGGCGGCGGCTCTCCAGCAGGTCCACCATCGCGGCGAAATCGGCCGGCGCGCGCAGCATTGGCGTCTGCGCCTCGGCCGCCGCGGGGGCGGCGGCCGGACCAGGCAGTGCACCGATTCCACCGCCGTTCGCCAGCCGCCGCATCAGATCGGCAGGGTCGGGCAGCTGGCTGGCATGTACGATACGCAGCAGTGCCATCTCGGCCAATTCGGCAGGGAGCGCAGCCTGCTGCACTTCCTGATGGCCTTTCAGCAGCAGTTGCCACATCCGGTGAAGGGTCGCGAAGCCGAGCCGGCTGGCCCAATCCAGATAGGCCTCGCGCTCTTCGTTCGACAGCGCCGGATCGGCCGCGCCACCGACTTTCGCTCGCGTGACGCCATGGCAGGTCTCCAGCAGTCCGTGGAGGATCGCAGCGGGATCGACGCCCAGATCATGCTGGTCGGCAAGCGCGGCCAGCACCGCCGGCGCGTCGCCAGCCAGTAGTAGACCGAACAACCGCCGGATCGCGCCACGATCAGACAGGCCGAGCATGTCGCGCACCTGATCGGCCGTGACGTTGCCGCCGCCATGCGCGATCGCCTGATCGAGGATTGACAGGCCATCACGCGCCGACCCCTCGGCCGCGCGCGCCACTAGCGCCAGCGCCTCCGGCTCGGCCGACACCGCCTCCTCCGTCACGACGTGCGCGAAATGCGCCGCCAGCGTCTCCGCCGGGATACGACGCAGATCGAAGCGCTGGCAGCGCGACAGCACGGTGACGGGCACCTTCTGGACTTCGGTCGTCGCCAGCAGGAACTTCACATGCGGCGGCGGCTCCTCCAGCGTCTTCAGCACGGCGTTGAAAGCCTGCTTCGACAGCATGTGGACTTCGTCGATGATGTAGATCTTGTAGCGGGCGGAGACGGCCGCGTAGCGCACCGCGTCACTGATCTCGCGGATATCGTCGACGCCGTTATGACTGGCGGCATCGATCTCGATCACGTCGATATGGCGGCCTTCCGCAATCGCGCGGCACGGCTCGCATACCCCGCACGGATCGATGGTGGGGCCGCCCTGCCCGTCCAGCCCGATGCAATTCAATGCCTTGGCGATCAGCCGCGCGGTCGATGTCTTGCCGACGCCGCGAACGCCGGTCAGCAGAAAGGCATGCGCCAGCTGATCGCGCTTGATGGCATTGCCGAGCGTGCGGACCATCGCATCCTGGCCGATCAACTCCGAGAAGCGCTGCGGCCGATATTTGCGCGCGAGCACGCGATAGGCGGGAGAGTCGGTCATGCGCGCACTGCCCTAGCCAGCCTGCCCCGCGCCGTCGAGGCCGGGCCGAAAGCACTGAAAGCAGCGCTTGTGAGCACCCCGCGTGCCCGAAAGGACCTGATGTCGGATCGAACGGGAGCAAAGCGAATCGACGGGGTGCCGGTGCGAACGCATAGCGCGACCATGGCGCAAACGTCGCCTGTAGGACAGCACGACGTTCCGCTGATGTTCACAATACGGCAGGGTGGGAGCCGGAACGACCCGTTGCGAAATCGTTGTGGCTGCTCCCTTCCGGGCCTGACCAAGTTGGCGACGGCACCGTCCGCCCGACTCCCGCGGCCCATATGGTCGAGCCCGCAGGATGAGGCAAGGGTTCGCGGAAATGACGCGGCAGATCCATGCTTTCATGCAAAACAGCAATGATCTGGATCGCGTTCGCGCCTTTCCGCCAAAAGAGAAAATGGCGACCGCTTTTCAGCGTGCGCACATGCGGCGCGCGATCGTCGATGGCCTGCCCTTCCGCCTCATGCGAGATAGCAATCCTTGTCAACGCCCCTGCATGTCGCGCGCTTCGGGCGGCATCCGCACCGTCAACCGGTCCATGCCGTCAAGCCAGATCTGGCAGGCCAACCGCGATCGACGCGTGGCGTGGGCGGCGAGATCGAGCAAATCCTCCTCATTCTCGCTGGCGGGCGGCAGGCCATCGAAATCTTCGGCCGCGACGATGACATGGCAGGTGGAACAGGCCATCTGGCCCTCGCACGTCCCTTCCAGTGGCTGGCCGGCGGCCTGGGCGACATCAAGCAACCGATCGCCGGGCGCAGCCTGCACCTCTTGCACGGCGCTGCCATCGGCAGACACGAACCGGACGAGGACCGTCACGCCGCCAAAATCCGCTGGCGATCGGCCGCGGCGCGGATCGCGGCGGCGGCAGTGTCGATCTCGGCGATGGTCGTGTAGCGGCCGAAGCCGAGCCGAATGCTCGATCTGGCCTCCGCGTCGCTGAGCCCGATCGCGCGCAGCACATGGCTGGGCCGGCCCGACCCGCTGGCGCAGGCCGAACCGGCGGACAGCGCAATCTCGCGCAGTTCGGAGATCAGCCGCCCGGCATCAAGGCCATCGCGGCGGAGATTGAGGTTGCCACGATAACGGGCGTCGGCCGTTCCATTGAGCGTCCATCCCGGCAGTGCTGATCGCAGTCGATCGAACAGGGTCGCGACATGTGCTCCGTCAACGTCGCGCCGCTCGCCCGCGATCGCGGCTGCCGCACCGAAGCCCGCGCAGAGCATCGGCGATAGCGTGCCCGAGCGCCCTGGCTCCTGCCCGCCGCCATGCAGCAGCGGGGCGATCGGCGGCGTGCCGTCTCGCAGCCAGAGCGCGCCTATTCCCTTCGGCCCGTCGATCTTGTGAGCGGAGATTGCCACCATATCGCAACTTTTTGGAATTTCGATGCGGCCGTAACCCTGCACCGCATCGCACAACAACAGCGCGCCGGCGGCATGGGCGAGATCGGCCAGCCAGCCGATCGGCTGGATCACACCGATCTCGTTATTGACCAGCATCGCCGCCACCAGCGACACGCCCGGCACGATCGCGCCGAGCGCCGCCTGCCGGTCGACCAGCCCATCGCCGTCAACCGGTAGGATGGTCACCTGCCGTCCGGCCCAGCTCAGCGCCTCGACGGTGTCGAGCACGGCGGCATGCTCGGTCGCGATCGTCACGATATCGCCGGGCGGGGCACCCTTGATCGCCCAGTTGAGTGCCTCGGTCGCCCCGCTGGTAAAGACAGTGCGGCCGCCCGGCGGCAGCAGCGCCGCCACGCGCTCACGTGCCGCCTCGACCGCCGCCTTGGCGGCACGGCCGGCACGATGCGACGAATGGGGATTCGCGAAGGAGTCGAGCCAGGGCAGCATGGCCGACTTCGCCTCGGGCGCGAGCGGCGTCGTCGCCTGATAATCGAGATAGATCATGCCGCGTCGGCCCTCCGATCAGCGGCGAGCGCGACCCACGCTTCGGCGAAGCGCCAAATATCGGCGCGCCCGGTATCGGGGCCGAAACTCACTCGGACGACCTCGCGCGCGTGGGGCTCGTCCCACCCCATTGCCGCCAGCACATGGCTGGGCTTGACGCTGCCCGAGGAGCAGGCGCTGCCCGCCGAAACGGAAATACCAGCCATGTCGAACCGGATCAGCTGGGCGGCGGCGGGCACGCCCGGCATGCGGTAGCTGGCGATCGTCGCCAGGCGGGGCGCATCGGCGGCGACGACCTCGCCCCCGGCGGCTACGATGCGCCGCTCGAGATGTTCGCGCAGGTCGGCCGCGCGGGCCATCCAATCACGGCGCTGATCGAGCGCGGCGGCGAAGCCCAGGACGGCGGGCAGATTTTCCGTGCCGGCGCGATAGCCCTGTTCCTGCCCGCCGGGGGCTTCCAGCGTCGCCAGATCGCGCACCAGCAACGCGCCGATGCCGGGCGGGCCGCCCAGCTTGTGCGCCGAGACAGCGACGAAATCGGCATCGGGCAATGCGACCTTGCCGGCGGACTGTGCGCAATCGGCAAGCAACAACCCACCGTTTCCAGCGATTTCGGCAGCGATCTCGTCAAGCGGTTGCAACACGCCCGTCTCGTTGTTCACGGACTGGACCGCGACCAGCCCGCCCCGTCGCGCATTGGTGACGATGCCGCGGCCATCGACCGGCAGCACGGCGGCATCGGATGCCATGCGGCGGACGGCATCATGCTCGACCGCGGAGATCGCGCGACCGGCGGTCCGGGCGCGCGCCATCGCGATCGCGATCGCCTCGGTGGCGCCGCTGGTAAAGATCAGCGATCCGCGCCAGCCGAGCGCGGCGGCGATGCGGCTGCGCGCGTCTTCCAGCGCGGCGCGAGCCGCCCGCCCCTCGGCATGCGGGCTCGACGGATTGGCCCAATGCACCAGCGCATCGGCCATTGCCGCGCGTGCGGCCGGCAGCAGCGGCGTGGTCGCGGCATGATCGAGATAGAGCCGGTCGGCCAAGGCGTGCCTCACGATGATTGTGGAACTGCGGCGCAAACCTATATAGGAGCGCGCCCGGCCGCGCACCCGCCGCCATGCTCTTTATCGAAGCAGGACCGATGCCCGAAGTGATCTTTCCCGGCCCCGAGGGCCGCCTCGAAGGCCGTTTCCAGCCGGGGCCGCGTCCGCGGGCGCCCGTCGCGATGATCCTGCATCCGCACCCTTCCAGCGGCGGCACGATGAACAACCGCATCGTGCAGGCGCTCTACCAGACGTTCGTCCGGCGCGGCTTTGCCACGCTACGGTTCAACTTCCGCGGCGTCGGCAAGAGCCAGGGGACGTTCGACAACGGCGTCGGCGAGCTGAGCGATGCGGCATCCGCGCTCGATTGGGTGCAGTCGATCCATCCCGAAGCGCAGACGACCTGGATCGCAGGCGTGAGCTTCGGCGCGTGGATCGGGATGCAGCTGCTGATGCGGCGGCCCGAGATCCGCGGCTTCATTTCGATCGCGCCGCCGGCCAATATGTACGACTTCACGTTCCTGGCGCCCTGTCCGTCCTCGGGCATCATCATCCAGGGTGATGCCGACGAGGTGGTGACGCCGAATGCGGTGCAGAAGCTGGTCGACAAGCTGCGCACCCAGCGCCACATCACCATCCATCACGACACCATCCCCGGCGCGAACCACTTCTTCGCCGACGAGATGCCCGAACTGATGGGCAGCGTGGACCGCTATCTGGACATGCGGCTGGATCCGAACTCGCCGATCCGCTGAGATCAGGCCGGCCACGTCCAGATCAGGACGTTGCCGAACAGGACGAGCGCGGCGACCAGCATCAGTATGCCGCGCTTCCTGTCCTGCCCGCGCCGCAGCAGCACGATGCCGCCGGCGGCCAGTGCGAAGATCGCCAGCATCGCGATGGCGAGGAACAGGTCGAAGCTCTGTCCCGACATCATGACGCGATCACCTTCGCGAATGCGGCCGGATCGACATTGCCGCCCGATGCGATGACGAGCGTGCGGCGCCCGTCGGCCGGCACCTGGCCCGACAGCACCGCCGCAAGTGCGACCGCCCCGCCCGGCTCGACCACCAGCCCCATCCGATAGGCGGCGCGCATCGCTTCGCGGACCTGGGCTTCGGATACGGACAGGCCGGTCGCTCCGCGTTCGGCCAGCACATCGAAGGTGAGCGGCGACACGCGCGTCGTCTGCAGCGCATCGCAGGCGGTAGCGGGCGGGTTCGGCCCGACCGGCAGGATGTGCCCCGCGCGCAGCGAGCGGCCCATATCGTCCCAGCCGTCGGGCTCGACGACAATGATCTCGGCGTCGGGAATGGCGAGCGCGATCCCGGCAGACAGGCCGCCGCCCCCGCAGCAGATCACGACGCAGGCGACACCCGGCCAGTCTGCCTTTGCCTCCAGCCCGGCAGTGCCCTGCCCCTCGATCACGTCGACATCGTCGAATGACGGCACCAGCACCGCACCGCGCTCTGCCGCCACCCGTGCCGCGATGTCCTCGCGGCTCTCGGTCGCGCGATCATAGGGCAGAATCTCCGCCCCCAGTGCCGCCGTGGCGTCACGCTTCACCGCGGGGGCATCGGCCGGCATCACGATCAGCGCTGGCATGCCCAGCATCGCGGCCGCGCGTGCGACGCCCTGCGCGTGATTGCCCGACGAGAAGGCGACCACGCCGCGCGGTCGATCCGCCACGGGAATCTGCACCAGCCGATTATAGGCACCGCGAAACTTGAATGCGCCGCCAAGCTGCAATGATTCGGCCTTCAGCGCGAATTCGGTGCCGGCAAAGCTTAACGGCAGCACCGGCGTGTGCGTCGCCACCCCCGCGAGCCGACCTGCCGCCGCCAGCACGCCGGCGCGCGAAGGCCGCCGATTTCCGCCATTTATCCCTGTCATCGCACCCCCTGTCCCGCATTCCGGCAGGCGACGCAACGGTCGTCTGATTGCAACTTTACAGGGGGGGTCGGCGATCCTATGTAGCGCGTCCGCTGCCCCATGGGACTTCCACCGCAAGGCAGTGATTTCAAACTGAAGACCGTGGGTTCGCCCGTGGCACTGGAGGTCCCTTGAGTTGCACAAGCATCATCGCGCGCTGGGGCTAGCGAAAGCCCCCTCGAACGCCGTTCGCGGCATCGATATCGCTGATCGTCGTCCGGTCCAGCCGGTCACGCTTGTCCGCCCGCACGCCGCGGCGCGGGCGGCCCGCTTCTTCGTCGAGAAGTTTCCGGGTCGCTCGATGTATGCGGTCAAGGCGAATCCCTCGCCGGATCTGCTGCAGATCCTGTGGGACAACGGCATCACGCATTACGACGTTGCCTCGATCGCCGAGGTGCGGCTCGTCGCGCGCACCCTGCCCCAAGCCACGCTCTGCTTCATGCACCCGGTGAAGGCCGAGGAAGCGATTGCCGAGGCGTATCACACGCATGGCGTGCGAACCTTCTCGCTCGATTCGATCGACGAGCTGGAAAAGATCATGCGCGCGACCGGCGAGGCGACCGATCTCACGCTGTGCGTGCGGATCCGCGTGTCTTCCGAACACAGCAAGCTCAGCCTGGCATCGAAATTCGGGGTCGATCCTCGCGACGCCGCGCCGCTGCTGATGGCGGCGCGCCAGGCAGCGGACGCGCTGGGCATCTGCTTCCATGTCGGCAGTCAGGCGATGAGCCCCGCCGCTTATCTGCAGGCGATGGGTCGGGTGCGCGAGGCGATCGTGCAGGCCGCGGTAACGGTCGACGTGGTCGATGTCGGCGGCGGATTTCCGTCCGCCTATCCCGGCATGACGCCGCCGCCGCTGGAAACCTATTTCCGCGCGATCCATGAATCGTTCGAAAGTCTGCCGATCAGCTATTCGGCCGAGCTGTGGTGCGAGCCCGGCCGCGCGCTTTCGGCGGAATATGCCAGCCTGCTGGTGCGGGTCGAGCGGCGCCGCGGCGACGAGCTCTACATCAACGACGGCGCCTACGGCGCGTTGTTCGATGCGGCGCATATCGGCTGGCGTTTCCCGACCGCTCTGCTGCGCGAGCCGGATTCGGATGCCAAGGATATGGGCTTCAGCTTCTACGGCCCGACCTGTGACGACATGGATCATATGGTCGGCCCGTTCATGCTGCCCGCCGACACCCGCGCCAGCGACTATCTCGAGATCGGGATGCTCGGCGCTTATGGCTGCGCGATGCGAACCGGGTTCAACGGGTTCGGCGTTTCCGAAACCGTGATCGTGACCGACGAACCGATGGCGAGCCTGTATCTGGACACGACCGAGGATCGGACGGTTCCGTCGAACGTCGTCACGCTGTAACGCCGACCGACCATTAGTCCGTCGCCCCTGCGCAAGCGGGGGCCCATGGCTGTATCGCGCGGCAAGCCGCGCGGTCATGGGCTTCCGCCTCAGCGAGAGCGACGGACTGCCAGATTTCCGGAGATTTTCATGACCGACGCCGCGATCAACGATACCCGCAAGGCGGAGCTGCTCTCCACCGTGGTCGAGCATGTCGACATCACCCAGTTCGACGCGCGCCCGATCATCGATGCGATGGGCAAGATGAGCTTCACGAGCCGCGATCTCGCGCGCGCGACCCGCATCTATAACGACATGCTGGCCGACAAGGACTGCACGATCTTCCTGGTGATCGCGGGCTCGACTTCGGCGGGCGGCTGCATGGATGCCTATGCGGAGCTGGTCCGTTCGAACATGGTGGACGGCATCGTCGCCACCGGCGCCACCATCGTCGACATGGATTTCTTCGAGGGGCTCGGCTACAAACATTATCAGGCGCTGGAAGTGCCTGACGACGACACGCTGCGCTCGCTCTACATCGACCGCATCTACGACACCTATATCGACGAGGAAGATCTCCAGAACGTTGACCATACGATCTTCGAGATCGCCGAGACGCTGGAGCCAAAAGCCTATTCGTCGCGCGCCTTCATCCGCGAGATGGGCAAATATCTGGTCGAGCATGGCAAGAAGGAGAACAGCCTCGTCAAGCTCGCCTATGAGCATGACGTGCCGATCTTCTGCCCAGCCTTTACCGACAGTTCGGCCGGGTTCGGGCTCGTCAAGCATCAGGTGGATCGCGCCAAGGCCGGCAAGCCCTATCTGACGCTCGATTCGATCGCTGACTTCCGCGAATTGACCGACATCAAGATCGCGGCGGGCACGACCGGCCTGCTGATGATCGGCGGCGGCGTGCCGAAAAACTTCATCCAGGATACGGTCGTCTGCGCCGAAATCCTAGGCCATGAGGATGTCGCGGTGCACAAATATGCGGTGCAGATCACCGTGGCCGACGTGCGCGACGGCGCCTGCTCCTCATCCACGCTGCAGGAGGCGGCAAGCTGGGGCAAGGTGAACACCGGCATCGAGCAGATGGTGTTCGCCGAGGCCGGATCGGTACTCCCGCTGCTGACCTCCGACGCCTATCATCGCGGCCACTGGCGCGACCGCGCCAAGCGCGGCTGGGCGAAGCTGTTCGCCTGATGGCCAAGGGCGAAGGCTTCGAACGGCATCGCCAGCCCTGGACCGCGGCCGAGATCCAGAAGCTGCACACGCTTGCCAAGAAGGGTATGGCGCTGAAGGCGATCGCCAAGGCGCTGACCCGCAGCGAGGAGTCGGTCAAGGATCGCGCGAAGGCCGATGGGCTTGCGATCGCGAAGCTGCACTGATCAGCCGGGGCGGCTGAAGGCGGCCGCAAGCTCGATATGGGTCGACCAGCGGAACTGGCCGACCGGAACGATGCGATCCAGCCGCCAGCCGCCCGCGACCAGATCCTTCGCATCGCGCGCGAAGGTGGCGGGGTTGCACGAGACATAGGCGATCGCTGCGCATTCCGCGCTGGCAAGCTCTGCCGCCTGCTCACGCGCGCCGGCGCGCGGCGGATCGAGGATGATCGCATCGAACCGCGACAGTTCCACCGCGGTCAGCGGGCGGCGAAACAGATCGCGATGCTCGACCAGCAGCGGCCGCTGCGCCCGCCCGGCGGCGCTGCGCAGCGCCAGCGCGGCATCGCGCGCGCCTTCCACTGCCAGCACCCGCCCGGGCACCGACAGCGCGAACGTGCCGAGGCCAGCGAACAGATCGGCCACGGTCTGCGCTTCGCCGATAGTGGCGCGGACCGCATCGACCAGTGCCGCCTCGCCTTCCGCCGTGGCTTGCAGGAAGCCGGCAACCGGGAACGGCACGGGCGCGCCGCCCAGCGTGATGGTGGCGGCACCGGGTTCCCAGCGCGGCTGCGGGCCATAGCCGTCGTCGATCGACAGACGGGCGAGATCGTGGCGCTCGGCGAATTCGGTCAGCGCCTCGGTTGGGCCGAGCCCTTCCACCTCCACCTTTTCCAGCAGCAGATCGATACCACCGTCGATCAACGTCATCTGGACCGCCGCCGCCCGCCGGGCCGGAACGAGCCGATCGAGCAGGCCGCGCAACGGATCGACGAGCGCGAACAGCGCGGGATGCAGCACATGGCATTCGCGCAGATCGACGATTCGGTGACTGGCGCCCTCATTAAAACCGAGCACGAGCCGCTTGCCGATCTTTTCCGCCCGCAGCGATGCGCGCCGGCGGGTGCGCGGCGGCGACAGGACCGGCGCCGCGATCTCGGGGCGGTCCAGGCCTTGCGCGGCCAGTGCGCCGGCGATGCGATCGACGATGAACCCCGCATAGGCGGCATCGTCGACATGCTGGAGCTGGCAGCCACCGCATTTCGGGAAGTGGCGGCAGGGCGGCACGACATGGTGCGGGCCGGGCATGATCGCGCCGGCGGCATCGATAATGTCTCCCGGGGCGGCCAACGCCACGAAGCGGCCGTCTTCGGTGACGCCCTCGCCGCGGCCGGCGATGCGGGTGACGAGGCTCATAAGGCGGATCCGATCGCGGCAGGGATATGGGCGGCAAGATCGTCCGCGATCAGCGCGGGGCCGGCCAGCCGGGCGGCCTCGCCATGCAGCCAAACCGCTTCGGCGGCTGCCTGGAACGGCGGCGTGCCGCCGGCAAGGCGCGCGGCGCAAAGTCCGGCCAGGACATCTCCGGTGCCTGCACTGGCCAGCCAACCCGGCGCCAGCGCGGCGATCGCGGCTTGCCCGACCGGCGCAGCCACCACCGTCGCCGGCCCCTTCAGGACGATGATCGCGCCGGATGCTGCCGCGGCGGCGCGGGCACGGTCGATCGCGCTGCCGCCCAGCCGCGGAAAGAGCCGGGCGAATTCCCCGTCGTGCGGCGTCAGCACGCATGGCGCCGGACGATGCGCGAGCGCCCCCGCCCCGCCCGGCCGCCCGGCAAGCAGTACCAGCGCATCGGCATCGAGGACCAGCGGATGGTCGCTCGCCAGCGCGCGATCGAGGCGATCGCGTGCAATGGCATCGCGGCCGAGCCCCGGGCCGATGAGGATCGCACCGATGCGGCGATCATTAAGCGTGGCGTCCAGCGCATCAGCCGAGCGATGGACGATCGCCTGCGGGCCGTGTGCGGGGTTTGCCCCGACCGCCACGACATAGCCGGCCCCGCCGCGCAGGGCTGCGGCTGCGGACAGCGCGATCGCGCCCGGCATCGCGCCCCCGATCGCAACGACCAGGCCACGGCGATATTTGTGGGCATCGATGCCCGGCGCGGCCAATCTCGGGCGTTCGATCCGGTTCGTGCGTGCAGACCGCGAATCAATACCAAGATCGACAGTGGCGATGCGCCCGCAGCGCTCGGCCGATCGGGCGATCACGTGCGCAGGCTTGAGCGCGCCGAGTGCGACCGTGAGATCGAACCGGGGCACGGGCGACAGCAAGACGCCGTCGTCGGTGCCAATCCCGCTGGGCAGATCGACCGCGATTGCATGGGTGCTGGCTTCGACCAGCATCGCCAGCCGATCCGCCACAGCTTCATCAAGTCCCCGTGTCAGCCCGATACCGAACAGCGCATCGACGAGGACCGGCTGGGCCGAACAGTCCGCGAGGTCCGACACCGCCCCGGTCCACGCCGCCCGCGCGCGGGCTGCGACCTCGGTCCGGGGTGGCGCAGTCGCCGCGACCGAAACCTGCACGCCGCGTTCCATCAAAAGACGTGCGATTACATAGCCATCGCCGCCATTGTTGCCGGGTCCGCAAAGCACGAGCGTCGGCGATCCTCCCGCGAACCGCCAAACGGCTTCGGCCACCCCCGCCGCGGCCTGCGTCATCAGCGCATCGACACTCGTGTCGGCGTCGAACAAAGCCTGTTCCGCCGCGCGCATTTCGGCGGCCGTCAGGATCGGGGTCATTGCGTGGGCTTCACCGTGGCCGGCAGGCGATAAGCGTCGCCGCCGATCGTCACCTCGATCACACCTGATCCCTCAGTCGCGACGCGGGCCGGTTCCGCACCGTCCGCCGCGATCACACCGCGCCCGTCCCTGGTGACGAGCAGGCGGCGAAACCCGCCGTCGGGGTGGCGGATGGTGAGCACCAACCCGCGCTCCTCCACGCTACGCTCGATCGCGCAGGCAGGTGCGAAAGCGGTCGCCGCGCCGACGCGGCAAACGATGCGGTCACGCGCCGCGGCGGTCGCCGGATCGACCGCAAACGGATCGGGCTCCGATTTTCCGCAGCCCGCCAAACCCACCGCGATGAAAGCTGCCGTAAGAGAAACCCTTACAGGCCGTTGCTTCGCGATGAACGCAGCGTCAGATGTCGGCATAGACATGACGCTCGGCCTGCGCCCCGGGATGCGTGACGGCGCCTTGATGCGCGGGGCCGACATTCTGCGCATAGCGCCACAGCGCACCGGACTGATAGTCGTTGACCCGCGGTCGCCAACGGGCGCGACGCTCGGCCAGCACCTCTTCCGCCACGTCGAGATCGATCGTACCCGCCTCTGCGTCGATCGCGATGACGTCGCCATCCTCGACCAGCGCGATCGGGCCGCCGTTGGCCGCCTCCGGTCCGACATGGCCGATACAGAAACCGCGGGTCGCGCCCGAGAAGCGGCCGTCGGTGATCAGCGCGACCGTTTCGCCCATGCCCAGGCCGTAGAGCGCGGCGGTGGTGGATAGCATCTCGCGCATGCCGGGGCCGCCCTTCGGCCCTTCGTAGCGGATCACGATCACCGAGCCTTCGGTGATCCGGCGCGCCTCGACTGCGGCAAAGCAATCTTCCTCACAATCAAACACTTGCGCGGGGCCCCTGAATTGCAACCGGTGCATGCCGGCGACCTTCACGATCGCACCGTCCGGCGCCAGGCTGCCCCGCAACCCAACGACGCCACCGGTCGGCGTGATCGGCGCCTTGGCATCGTAGATCACCTTTTGATCGGGATTCCAGGTGACCCGATCGATGTTCTCGGCAAGCGTCCGGCCGGTCACCGTCATGCAGTCACCATGCAGCAATCCTTCGGCGTGCAAGGTCTTCATCAGCATGTAGATGCCGCCGGCTTCGTGCATGTCCTTCGCAACATAGCGGCCGCCCGGCTTCAGATCGGCGATGTAGGGCGTGGTCTTGAAGATTTCGGCGACGTCGAACAGGTCGAAGGCGATCCCGGCTTCGTTGGCCATTGCCGGCAGATGCAGCGCGCCGTTGGTCGAGCCGCCCGTTGCGGCGACGATCCGGGCCGCATTCACAAAGGCTTCGCGGGTGCAGATGTCACGCGGCCTCAGGTTGCGCGCGATCAGTTCCATGATCTGATGGCCGGCGGCGCGGGCGATCTCATCCCGTCCGCGATAGGGTGCAGGCATCATGTTGCTGTTAGGCAGTGAGAGGCCGATCGCCTCACCGACGCAGGCCATGGTGTTGGCCGTAAATTGGCCGCCGCACGCGCCGTGGCCGGGGCACGCGACCTTCTCGAGCGCGTGGACATCCTTCAGCGGACACGCGCCGGCGGCATATTTGCCGACCACCTCGAACACGTCGACTACAGTGACGTCGCGATCCTCGTAGCGGCCGGGCAGGATCGATCCGCCATAGACGAAGATCGACGGCACGTTCAGGCGCAGCATCGCCATCATCATGCCCGGCAGCGACTTGTCGCACCCCGCAAAGCCGACCAGCGCATCATAGCAGTGGCCGCGTACCGAAAGTTCGACCGAGTTAGCGATCACCTCGCGGCTGACCAGCGAGCTCTTCATGCCCTGATGGCCCATCGCGATGCCATCGGTGACGGTGATGGTGTTGAAACGGCGCGGCATGCCACCGTTTGCGATCACGCCTTCGCGGCAGATATCGGCCTGCGCATCGAGCGTCGTGTTGCACGGCGCGCTGTCGTTGCCCGCGCTCGCCACTGCCACGAACGGACGCGCGATTTCCTCCTCGGTCAGCCCCATCGCATAATAATAGCTGCGGTGAGGAGCCCGCTCCGGGCCGACCGAGACATGTCGGCTGGGCAGACGGGATTTGTCGAAGCGATCATCGGTCACGGGCGGCTCCCTTTCGGTGCGCCGCTTTGGCCGGTTGATGCGTGACTTTCAACCGACGGTTGAGTTTGGTCAGCCGTGCGTGGCGCGTTGCTCCAGCTTTCGCCGGAGCAACGCCGTCACGCCGCGGATCAGCCCTGCTGCTGGTCGGCGCGGCTCACGCCTTCGCCGTCCAGGTTCTGGGCGACGAACTCCCAATTGATGATGTTGCCGAGCACGCTTTCGGCGAACTTCGGCCGCGCGTTGCGATAGTCGATATAATAGGCATGTTCCCACACGTCGAGCGTGAGCAGCGGGGTCAGCCCATGCACGATCGGGGTGTCAGCGTCGTGCAGCGACGTGATCTTCAGCGCGCCATTCTCAAGCACGAGCCACGCCCAGCCGCTGGCGAAATGGCCGACCGCCTCGGCTGCCAGCTTCTCCAGCATCGCTTCCTTGGTGCCGAAGCCGGACTGGATCAGTTCGGCCAGCTTGCCGGACGGCTCCTGCCCGGCCGGCGCCAGGCAGTGCCAGAAGAAGGTGTGGTTCCAGATCTGCGCGGCGTTGTTGAACAGCGGCTTGTCGCCGCCATCCTTCGCCTTCTTGACGACATCGACGAGCGACAGGCCGGCCAGCCCCTTCTCGTCGATCCAGCCATTGACCTTGTCGACATAGGCCTTGTGGTGCTTGCCGTGATGATAGTCGAAGGTCTCGGCGGACATGTGCGGTTCGAGCGCGGACTTGTCGAAAGGCAGCGGCGGAAGTTCGAAGGCCATCGCGGCGTCTCCTGGCTTGGTTGAAGCTGTGTCGGCCCGTTAACGCAGTGAGCCGCGGAATGTGGCGCGAAATCGACTCTTGCGAGACGTTCGCGAATAGGCGCGCCCGCAACCGTCAGGCGATGATGTCGGGGATCAGATCATCCTCGAGGCTCGCAATCTCATCGCGCAGCTTGAGCTTTCGGCGTTTCATCCGCGCCAGTTGCAGTTCGTCGCGCGCGAGCCCCTCGCGCAGGGCATCGATCGCCATGTCGAGATCGCGATGCTCGATGCGGAGATGCTCGATCCGGCGGAGGATCTCGTCCTGCTCCATGCTGGCTCCCATGCGCTGAACCCTGCGACGGTCGTTACGGGCAAGCGTGGCAGCGCTCAACCCCGCTGCAGCGTCGGACGCCCAGAAAGCCGCCGCCTCCGCCCATCCCGGATCTACCCGCAGCCCATCGCACGTGCGCCGATTCCGCGCGACAGGGGGGAGCAAAAATGATCTACTCCTCGTTCCAATCGGCAACGAAAGGAGACTGTCCTGATGGAAAACACCCACTTGTCCGCATTGCAGGCCAAGCATGCCGGCCTCGACGCGCGTATCGCTGCGGAGACACGGCGCCCGCTGCCCGATGAAACGCTGGTGGCGAAGCTCAAGAAGCAGAAGTTGAAGATCAAGGAGATGCTGGCGCGCCTCTAGCGCCGGCCCTGGGGGCAACGCCCGCGCCGTGCCGCGCGGGCGACACCGGCCCCCACCCTTCGCGCGGGATGCGCGGCCTTCCTACCGATCAGATCTTGACGCGCAGCGGCGGCCGCCTCGATTCGGGCGACGGCTTGACGAGTAGCATGGTGGTACCCGCCGATGCCGGCCGCGCGCGGCGCGCCTCGGCAGGATCGATCGGCGCGTCGAATGCGATGCCGATGCGATCCTCGGTCGTCCAGGCGACCCGACCGGCGATATTGTCGATCCCGCGCAGGTCGATCTTGACGATCGCGCCGCGGACGAGGCCGCGCCCGCCTTCGGCCATCAATCCGCCGGACGACAGGTTGCGCACCCGAAGCAGCTGAGCATCACCGCCGGCAACCGGTATCACATGCGCCTGTAGAAACATGCTGTTGCGCTGCTCGGCGCGCTGGCGCGCGTTGGCCGCGGCCTCCTGGTCCTGATCCTGTTCGTGAAAGCTGAATGATCCGTCCACGCGACCCTCGATGCGACAGAGATGGCGCCGCGCGTTGCCCGGCGGCTGCCGTCGACATTCCTAGGGTCCGAAAGGTCGAGAATCCGTTAAGCCGCCCGAACGATCGCGGGCGCTATTCGTCGCGCGAGACCTTCTCATGACGCTCGTGACGCTCCTGCGCCTCGACCGTCATCGTCGCGATCGGCCGGGCTTCGAGCCGGGCAAGCGAGATCGGCTCGCCGGTCACCTCGCAATAGCCATATTCGCCTTCCTCGATCCGGCGCAGCGCGGCATCGATCTTGGAGATCAGCTTGCGCTGACGATCGCGGGTGCGCAGTTCGATCGACCAATCGGTCTCGCTCGAAGCACGATCGGTGATGTCGGGTTCACGCAGGCTGTCATTCTGGAGTTGGGCCAGCGTGCCCTTGGCCTCGCGCAGGATCGACTCTTTCCAGTCGGTCAACTTCGCGCGGAAATAGGCCTGCTGCCGCGGGCCCATAAACGGCTCGTCACCATTCGGCCGATAGCTACCGGGATCATTGTCCGCCTGGGGAAGATCACGCCCGGATACGCCACTCAACGCCGTCGCCATCGCTCGGTCTCCGCTCCACCCTCGCCGCACCGGTCGACGTTGCGCCAATCCGAAGCGGGTGCCCCGGGCGGGCCTATAGCCACAGCCTCGGGACGGCACAAGCTACGGCGAGAACAGGAAAACGGTTTCCTGGGCTGCCTGCGTCCGCACCGCCACGTCCCCCTGCACCGGCCCGGATTGCCGCGGGCTGAACACCGACTCGGCGGCGATCTTCGAACCGGAGGATCGGGCTGCCTGCATCAACCATGCCCGTCAACCTTGACGGCTCGATACATTGGTGGAGAACGCATCATCATGAGACATTAACCATGATCATTGTTCGTATCCGCGCAACAGTTCGTCCCAAACCCGCCTATTCGTGGTTAACGAACTTGCGATTAACAGATTGTTCTGCATTGCTTGTTCTATCAGGCAATGAATTCGCGGTGCATTTCCCTTTCCGGGGCGCTGGGTTTACTGCCGATGCGGAGCGAGAAGCGGCATGTCTGTCAAGATTGCGATGGCCAAACTTTGCGCTTGTGCGTGCGGCGGTGCCCTGTTGGGCGGGGGCGCGGTGCATGTCGCTGAAAACCCACCGCGCGCGCTCTACAAGGCCAAGGAAAAGCGGGTGATCTCCAAGGTCGCCCCGCGCAGGGCTGCCAAGCGGATCGTGCGCCGTACCGTGACCACCACGACCTGCGCCCCCGGCGGAACGACAGTCGTGACGACCCCCGCACCCGGCTATGCCGCGGCGGTGCCCTATCCCGAAGCGCCGGTGCTGGGCGGCGGCGGCGCGGTGCCCGCGATCATCGGCGGATCGGGCGGCTTCGGCGGCGGTGGCTTCTTCGGCGGCGGCTTCTTCGGGGGTGGCAGCACCGGCGGCGGCGGCTTCTTCGTCGCGTCGACCTCCAGCAGCACCGGATCGACCTCCACCGGCGGTGTCTCCACCTCGACCGGCGGCGTCTCGACATCTACCGGCGGCGTGTCCACGTCGAGCGGCGTGTCAACTTCGAGCGGCGTGTCCACGTCCAGCGGCGTATCGTCCTCGACCTCGACCGGCGGCTCGTCCACGTCGACCTCGTCGGGCAATGTCAGCTCGACCTCGTCCTCGTCGGGCAATGTCAGCACCAGTTCGTCGACGTCGTCCTCGACATCCTCGTCGACCTCGTCGTCGACGAGCTCCTCCACCTCGTCGAGCACCAGCAGCTCGTCCAGCTTCGGCAGCTCGAGCAAGGGATCGAGCAGCTATGGCCCGCCGCCGCATACCGGCAGCAGCGGCGGCGAACCGCCCGCACCAGTGCCCGCGCCGCCGATGCTGCTGCTGTTCGGCGCAGCCGCGGCAGCGCTGGTCGGCGGTCGCCAGTTCGCCAAACGCGCCGTTGCGCAGCGCGAGGCCGACTAATCCGGTAACCTTTTGTTAACCATTTGCGGTGAGATTGGCGCGCGATGCGTCGTTTCGCTGCCCTTGCCCTGATCCTTGCCGTGCCCGCGCCGCTGTGTGCGGAGCTCGTGCCCGAGTTGGGTGGCGGCGAATGCGTGCCGTTCGCGCGCACCATTTCCGGCGTACAGATCTACGGCAATGCCTGGACCTGGTGGGATCAAGCGGCCGGCCGCTATGATCGCGGCCACGCGCCCCGCCCCGGAGCGGTGCTGGTGTTCCGCCCGCATGGCGGCATGAAGCTCGGCCATGTCTCGGTCGTCAGCCGGATCGTGGGCCCCCGTATCCTGATGGTAACGCACAGCAATTGGTCGCGGATCGATGGCACGCGCGGCCATGTCGAACGCGACGTGACGCTGACCGACGTGTCGGCCGCGGGCGACTGGAGCGAGGTCAAGGTCTGGTATCATGGCAACGCGGCGCTCGGCGGATCGACCTATCCCACCTACGGCTTCATCTATGGCCGCAATGCCCCCTCGCCCGCACTGAGCGGCGACGATCCTGATTATATCGGCGCGGTGATCGACGCGGTCGGCTGACCGCTCAACCGCGTGCGAACAGATAACCCGCCCACAACCAGCCCGCGATCATTGCCGCGCCGCCGATCGGCGTGACCGCGCCGAGGATCCGTGGAGCGCCCAGCGCCATCGCATAGAGGGTGAGCGCGAACAGCGCCGCGCCGCCGATCAACAGCCAGGCGGGCCCACGCATCGCCGGCTGGCCGAGCAGCGCAAGCGCGCCGACGGCGTGAACGAGCTGGTAGAGTCCGCCGGTGCGGAGCCAATCGGCCGCCTTGCCTTCCGCACCATGCGCGCCGAACGCCCCCGCCGCCACCGCGATCGCGGCCGACAGCGCCGCCGCCAGCCCCAGCATCACGCCGCCGGCTCCACGTCGCTGCCGATCGCATTGTTCGGCCTGAACATGATTTCCTTGCCCTCGCTGAGATCGCCCGACCGGCTCTGCCGTTCGAGCCGCAAGCGATCCCGCTCGCGATACTCGGCCTCGACTTCGGCGATCTCGGCCGGATTTATGCCGACTGCTTCCAGCCCCTGCCGGCCCATCACGACGGCGCTTTCGAACAGCTCGCGCGTGGTGCCGGCGAGATCCAGCCCGTCGAGCGCGATCAGGTGGCGGCGATCATAGGCGCGCACGAAGATCGCGGCCTGGCGGAACGCCTTCAGGATTGGTTCGAGTTCGGCCGGGCCCAGCGTGCGATCATCGGTGCAAAAGAAGATCGCGCGCGCATCGGCGGCGCCCGCCAGCCGCAGCAGATCGAGCCGCGTGCCATCGCCATAATAGACCTTCGCGCCGAAGCGGGCGCTGACATCGATCATCTCCGCATCGCGATCGATCAGCGTGACGGTGACGGCTTTCGCCATCAGCATCTGCGCCACGGTCTGCCCGAAGCGGCCATAGCCGACGACGATGGCAGCGGCCGGCATCGCGGCGGACGGCGGTTCGAGATCGTCGCGATCGGGGCCCGCTCCCTTGGCGTTGAAGCGGCGCGCGAACATCATCAGGAACGGCGTGGTCGCCATCGACAGCGTGACGACCGCACCGAACAGGCTGGCCGCCGCCGGATCGATCAGCTGCGCCTGTGTCGCCTGCGCGAACAGCACGAACGCGAACTCGCCGCCCTGGCTCAGCAACAGGCCGAGCGCGAAGGCGGGCCGCCAATCCACCCCGAAGGCGCGCGCGATCAGCGAGATGGTGCCTGCCTTCACGATCACCACGCTGGCCGCCAGAGCGATCACGAAGAAGGGCCGCGCGGCGACGACCTGGAGATCGAGCATCATGCCGACCGCCACGAAGAACAGGCCGAGCAGGATCGTGCGGAACGGATCGACATCGGCCTCGATCTCGTGGCGATAGGGCGAGTCGGCCAGCATCACGCCTGCCACGAACGCGCCGAGCGCGGTCGACAGATGGAGCGAGGCCATCACCGCGGCTGCCGCCAGCACGGTGAACAGGCCCGCCGCAATGAACAGCTCGCGCTCGCCCAGGCCGCCGATCAGCCGGAACAGCGGGTTGATGATGTAACGGCCCGCCAGCACCAGCCCGACGATCGCCAGCACGGTATAGATACCGAGCAGCCAGCCCGGCGGAGCGCCGGGATCGGCGGGCGCGCGGCTGAGCGCGGCGATGATCGTGATCAGCGGCACGATCGACAGATCCTGGAACAGCAGGATCGAGAAACTGCGTTCGCCGAACGGCGTATTGAGCCGACCCGACGATTGCAGCATCGGCAGCACCTGCGCGGTCGACGACAGCGCGAGCGGCAGGCCGAGTGCGATCGCCGCGGCCATGCTGAAGCCGGTGAAGGCGAAGATCACGGCCGTCAGCAGCATGCCGCAGGCGACCACCTGGGCCGTGCCGAGCCCGAAGATGTCGCGCCGCAGCCGCCACAACCGGCTGGGGTGGAGCTCAAGCCCGACCAGGAACAGCAGCAGCACGATGCCGAGTTCGGCGATGACCATCTTCGATTCCGCACCGCCGACCAGCCCCAGCCCCTGCGGACCGATGGCCGCGCCCGCGACGAGATAGCCCAGCACGGCGCCGAGCCCGAGCCTGCGGAACAGCAGCACGCAAGCCAGCGCCGCCCCCAGCATGACGACGCCATCGCGCACAAAGGCGGTGGCGCCATGTTCCATCAGCCGCGTCCTGCCGCAGCCTGAGCAGCCGCCTCGGCCACCGCCTCGAACGCCAGCCGGATCGATGCGTGGCGCGCGCGGTGCGGCCGTGCGGGCTCGAGGATGTCGAGACCTGGCCAGTCGCCGGGATCGTCGCGCTCGCCGGCCAGGAACGCCGTCAGCGCATCGCGCGCCGCCGCCAGTTCTGCGGGATCACGGCCGATCGCATGGTCGCCCATCAGTGCGGCCGAAGCCTGCCCCAGCGCGCAAGCACGGACGAGAAGGCCGAGTTCGGCCAGTCGACCGTCAGCCCCCAGCGCAACGTCGACCGTCACCCGGCTGCCGCAGATGGGCGAGCGCTTCTCGATCGTGGCGTCGGGCGCCGGGAGCCGATCCTGATGCGGGATCGCCGTGGCGAGACGCAGGATCGCCTGGTTGTAAAGCGGCGCGGACATGTTCCGCCATCTAGGGCGGCCGATCGCCTCGCGCCAGTGCCGTCCCGCGCCCGGAACAGGTTTCGCGATAGGTGAGCGGTCCTCATCTTTTTCCGCCCGG
Source organism: Sphingomonas canaveralia (assembly GCF_047238125.1). Classification (NCBI taxonomy): domain Bacteria; kingdom Pseudomonadati; phylum Pseudomonadota; class Alphaproteobacteria; order Sphingomonadales; family Sphingomonadaceae; genus Sphingomonas; species Sphingomonas canaveralia. The sequence continues at coordinate 705,211 of NZ_JBDFMH010000001.1, read as the reverse complement.
GGCTTGCCGTGGCCACTGAATCGGGTTTGAAGAGCGGCCTAATCAATGTGCGAGTCCCGCAGGCAGCGGCTTTGCGGCTTAGGTGGCGGCATAGCAAACGGGGAGGATCTGTGACGACGAGGCCGATCGCCGACGGCATCCTGACCGACGAACAGCCGCCGCGCCTGATCGGTGGGCGGGATCGGGAAACGGGCCGGATCGTGTTCCCGATGCCCGAAGGTCATGAGGGCGAGCGCTTCGAACCCGTGCCGCTGGGCCGGGACGGCACGATCTGGTCTTGGACCGTGCAGCGCTTCGCGCCCAAATCGCCGCCCTATGCCGGACCGCAACCGTTCGAACCGTTCGCGCTGGCCTATGTCGAACTGCCGGGAGAAGTGATCGTGGAGAGCCGATTGACCGGCGTCGATTTCGCCGCGCTCGCCTGCGGACAGCCCGTGCGGCTGACGACGATCCCGTTCGCCACCGCCGCCGACGGCGCGACGCTGACCACCTACGCGTTCGAGCCCGCACGATGAGCAAGGCTTGCATCGTCGGTATCGGCATCCACCCGTTCGGTCGCAGCGACGGCATGACAGGCCTCGACATGGGCGTGGCGGCGGTGCGCAGCGCGCTGGCCGACGCCGGCATCGAATGGCCGCAGATCCAATTCGCCTATGGCGGATCGGATTCGGCCGGCAATGCCGATACGATGGTGGCGCGGCTTGGCCTGTCGGGCGTGCAGTTCATCAACGTGAAGAATGGCTGCGCCACCGGCGGGTCGGCGCTGTTCGGCGCGACCAGCACGATCGGATCGGGCGAGTTCGATCTCGGACTGGCAGTCGGGTTCGACAAGCATCCGCGCGGCGCGTTCGACCCGAAGCCTGCCGAGTGGGGCCTGCCCGAATGGTATGGCGAAACCGGGCTGATGCTGACCACCCAGTTCTTCGCGACCAAGATCCAGCGCTACATGCACCAGCATGGCATCACGCCGCTCACGCTGGGCCGGGTCGCCGAGAAGAGCTTCGAAAATGGCGCGCTGGCCGATCATGCGTGGCGGCGTACGCCGGTCGATCTCGAGACGATCCTGAATTCGCAGATGGTGAGCGATCCGCTGACCAAATATATGTTTTGTTCGCCGGCCGAAGGCGCGGTGGCGCTGGTCCTGGCCTCCGAAGCGCGCGCGAAGGCGATGGGCGTGCCGATCATCCGGCTGGAAGCAGCAGCGATGCGCACGCGCCCGCCGGGGTCGTTCGAGGTGTTCGCTCCGTCGATCGACATCGGCGGCGGCACCGCGACCGCGACCCGCGTCGCCAGCAAGGCCGCCTTCGAGGCGGCGGGAATCGACCCGGGTGACGTCGACGTCGCCCAGATTCAGGATACCGAGGCTGGCGCCGAGATCATGCATATGGCCGAGAACGGCTTCTGCGCCGATGGCGAGCAGGAGCAGTGGCTGGCCGAGGGCCGCACCCGCATCGGCGGCGCGCTGCCGATCAACACCGATGGCGGCTGCATCGCCTGTGGCGAGCCGATCGGCGCATCCGGCCTGCGCCAAGTATACGAGAATGTCGTCCAGCTGCGCGGCACCGGCGGCGCGCGGCAGGTGCCGGGCGATCCGAAGATCGGCTACACCCATGTCTATGGCGCCCCGGGCGTCTCCGCCGTCACCATCCTGTCACGCTGAGGATCTGTCATGCAATTGAGCCGCGAAGAGCTTCTGGGCGCTTACCGGCGGATGGCCACCATCCGCCAGTTCGAGGAGCGCCTGCACGAGGAGATCGCCAAGGGCGAGATCGCCGGCTTCACCCATCTCTATTGCGGGCAGGAAGCGGCCGCCGTGGGCGTGTGCGACCATCTCGATGACGACGACTTCATCGTCTCCACCCATCGCGGCCATGGTCACTGCCTGGCCAAGGGCGTGGACGTGAAGCCAATGATGGCGGAGATCTACGGGCGCGCGACCGGCACCTGCAAGGGCAAGGGCGGATCGATGCACATCGCCGATATCGACAAGGGCATGCTGGGCGCCAACGGCATCGTCGGCGCGGGCGCGCCGCAGGCGCTGGGCGCGGCGCTTGCCGCCAAGGCCAACGGCAAGGGCAAGATCGGCCTGTCTTTCTCGGGCGACGGTGCCTGCAACCAGGGCACCACGTTCGAAGCGATGAACATGGCGGTCGTCACCAAGGCGCCGGTCGTGTTCGTGTTCGAGAACAACCATTATTCCGAGCATACCGGCCCGTCCTATGCCACCGCTACCGCGACCGATATCGCCGGCCGCGCAGAAGCGTTCGGCATGAAGGCGTGGCGCGCCAATGGCTGCGACTATTTCGCCACTTACGAAACGATGCGCGAGGTGCTTGAATATGTCCGGGCGGGCAACGGCCCGGCCGCGGTCGAGCTGGATACCGAGCGCTTCTACGGCCATTTCGAGGGCGATCCGCAGCGCTATCGCGGGCCGGGCGAACTCGATCGGATCCGGGCCGAGCGCGATTGCCTGAAGGCGTTCCGGCAGCGCGTGACCGAGGCGAGCCTGCTGGAAGGCGGCGACCTCGATGCGATCGATGCCGAAGTGAATACGCTGATCGACCAGGCGGTCGACGAAGCGCGCGCCGCGCCGGCACCGGGCCCGGAAGCGGTGCTCGAAGACGTCTACATCTCCTACTGATCGGAAAGCAGACCCATGGCTCGAATGATGATCCGCGAAGCGATCCTGGAGACGATCCGGTCGGAAATGCGGCGTGACGAAAATGTGATGATGCTGGGCGAGGATCTGGTTGGCGGCATGGGCACCGCCGGCGGCCCGGAGGCGATCGGCGGCATCTGGAGCACCTCGACCGGTCTCTGGGAGGAGTTCGGATCGAACCGCATCATCGACACCCCAATTTCGGAAAGCGCGATCATCGGATCGGCGGCCGGCGCGGCACTGGCGGGCAAGCGCCCGATCGCGGAACTGATGTTCGCCGATTTCGTCGGCGTCTGCATGGATCAGATCTGGAACCAGATCGCCAAGTTTCGCTACATGTTCGGCGGGCGCACCAAGTGCCCGGTGGTGATCCGGCTGATCTACGGCGCCGGTTTCAACGCCGCCCCGCAGCACAGCCAGGCGGTCTATTCGATGATGACCTCGATGCCCGGCCTGAAGGTCGTGATGCCGTCGACCGCGGCCGATGCGAAGGGCCTGCTGACCCAGGCGATCCGCGACGACGATCCCGTGCTCTTCTTCGAGCACAAGGCGCTCTACGGCATGAAGGGCGAAGTGCCGGACGGCGATTATCTGATCCCGTTCGGCCATGCCCGCCAGGTGCGCGCGGGCGAGCATGTGACGATCGTGACGATGGGCATGATGGTCGGCGTCTGCGAGCGCGCGGCCGACAAGCTGGCCGAGGAAGGCATCAGCTGTGACGTGATCGACGTGCGCACGACGAGCCCGCTGGACGAGGAAGCCATCCTCGATTCGGTCGAGCTGACCGGCCGGCTGGTGGTGGTGGAGGAAAGCCCGCCACGCTGCTCGGTCGCGGCCGACATCTGCGCGATGGTGGCGCGCAAGGGCTTCGCCGCGCTGAAGGCGCCGCCGATGATGGTGACGCCGCCGCATTCGCCGGTGCCGTTCGCGCGCGAACTGGAAAGCGCCTATCTGCCGTCGCCGCCCAAGGTGATCGACGCGGTCCGTTCCGTGCTGGCGTATCGCTGATGGCCGCGCTCAAGCCGTTCGCCATGCCCAAATGGGGCATCGAGATGACCGAAGGCACCATCGCCGAATGGATGGTGGCCGAAGGCGCGCCCTTTACCAAGGGCACCGTGCTGACACTGATCGAGACCGACAAGATCACCAACGAGGTCGAGGCCGAGGAGCCGGGCACTTTCGTGAAGATCGTGGCGCAGGCCGGCGAGACGCTGCCGGTCGGGGCGCTGCTGGCGGTGCTTTCGGATGGTCCCGCGACCGCCGAGGAGATCGACGCGTTCCTGGCCAACTTTAAGCCGGCCGACGCGCTGGGATCGGCCGGGCGTGACGATCGCGCGCCGGCACCCTCCGCCCCCCCTGCCCCGGCCGCTGCGGAACCGGCTCCCGCCCCCGCTCCGGCCAAGCCGGCGATTCCCGATGATGCGCTGATCAGCCCGGCCGCGCGCAAGCTGGCCGAGGAGCGCGGCATCGACATTTCGGGCATCAACGGCAGCGGCAAGGATGGCCGCATCAGCCTGCAGGATGTCGATCAGGCGGGCCGTCCGCCGGCCGGCGGCTATGGCGGCGCGCCGATCTCGATCGCAGTCGACGAGGCCGGCTACGAACAGGCCTTCGCCTCGCCGCTCGCAAAGCGGCTGGCCAAGCAGCACGGCATCGATCTGGCTGGGATCAGCGGCACCGGGCCGCGGGGCCGGATCTCGAAGGGTGACGTGCTGGCGAAGGTGCCCGCCCCTGCCCCGGCATCCACGCCGACGGCATCGGGCAGCGTGTCCACCACCGTGGATGCGCCGCGTCCGGACGCGCAGGTCGTGCCGATGGATAAGATCCGCAAGATCATCGCCCGCCGCCTGACCGAGGCCAAGCAGACGGTGCCGCATTTCTATCTGCGGATGGAAGCGCGCGTGGATGCGCTGGTGGCGCTGCGCCAGCAGGCTAACCTGTTCCTGGGCGCCAAGGTCTCGCTGAACGATTTCATCGTCCGTGCGGTCGCGCTGGCGCTGATCGAGGAGCCGGATTGCAACGTGCAGGTGCACGGCGATACCATCCACCGCTTCGCCTATGCCGACGTCGCGGTGGCGGTGGCCAGCGACAAGGGATTGGTGACGCCGATCGTGCGCAATGCCGAGGCGCTGCTGCCGCAGCAGATCGCCGAACGCACGAAGGCGCTGATCGCCAAGGCGCAGGCCGGACGACTGGGCTTCGAGGATATGGACGGCGGCAGCTTCACCGTCTCAAACCTCGGCATGTTCGGGATCGACGGCTTCGACGCGATCATCAATCCGCCGCAGGGGGCGATCCTGGCGGTGGGCAATACGCGCCGCGTGTTCGCCGAGCAGGCGGACGGATCGGGCGCGTTCGAAAGCCGCATGGGCTTCACCCTGTCATGCGATCACCGCGCGATCGATGGGGCAGTCGGTGCGAAATTCCTCGCGGCGCTGAAGCGGCTGATCGAAGCGCCGGAAGCGCTGTTCGCGCGATAAGCGGGACCGTCGTCATCCCGATGAAAGTCAGGATCCAGAGCCGCCAGCGATGCGCATCTGGATCCTGACTTTCGTCAGGATGACGGACCGAAGCTAAGCGGCGACCTTGCCCGCCGCCACTGCGCGGTGAACCAGCGCGTGATCGAAGTAGAAGGGTTTGATCTCGGCGACCTTACCGTCGCGGAAACGCGTTCCCTCGGCCAGGGGGATGCGGAACTCGCCGTCGGCATCGCTGGCGATCATCTCGACGATGACGATCACCCAATCGCCACCCGCAGTCATCTGGATCAGGTCCAGCCCCTGAACGGGCATCATGCCCATCACCTTGCGGTAGAGCTGCTCCAGCCCGTCCTTGCCCGAATAGACGCCTTCATAGGGCAGGCCCGGCGCCTCTGTGGCGAAGAAATCGTCGGTCAGCATCTCGCGCACAGCGGGCCAGTCGCCGGCCGCGCTCAGCGCATAGAGCTTCTCGGTCTCCTTCAGATTGCGCTCTTCCTGGGTCATTCGATCCTCCATCCTGTCAGCGCCACGCTCCCGCGTCATAGGCCGCGACGCACCTAGCCTTTGCATCAGCCGGCCGCGCCTCTAAGCCGGTCCGCGGGCAACAGGGGAGTGAAGGATGCTGCGAACGGCTTGGATTGCAGCGGCGCTGTGCGCGCTGGTCTCCGCCCCGATCGCCGCTGCCGAGATGCAGCGCACGCCGGACCGGCGCGCGGACGAAGGCGGCGGCCCCTATCCCCGGCTGGTGATCCGCGGCGCGACCGTGATCGAGGGCAATGGCGGGCCGCCGCGCGGGCCGGTCGATATCGTGATCGAGGGCAATCGCATCGCCGCGGTCCGTTCCGCCGGCACGCCGGGCCTGCCGCTGGAGAAGGATCGGCCACCTGCCGGCGCGGACCGCGAGATCGACGCGACATGTACGTGCTGCCCGGCTTCGTCGACGTCCATGGCCATAATGGCGATGCCGACAAGGCACCTAACCCCGAATATGGCTACAAGCTGTGGTTGGCGCATGGCGTGACGAGCGTGCGCGGCGTCTCGTTCGATTTCGGGGGTTGGCCGCGCACGCGCGACGATCGTGCGCGATCGGCCGCCAATCGGATCGTGGCACCGCGCATGTTCCCTTACCTGACGCTGGGTGACGGCTGGACGAATGGCCGCGTCGACAGCCCGGCCAAGGCACGCGAATGGGTGCGCTGGGCGAAGGGCGCGGGCGTAGACGGCATCAAGTTCTTCAATCGCGATGGGGAGACACCGGCGATCATCGCCGCCGCGATCGAAGAGGCGAAGCTGGCCGGGCTCGGCACGGTCGCGCATCTCGCCCAGCCGGGACTGGCCGAACTCAACGGTCGCCAGGCAGGCGCGCTGGGCCTGGGCACGATCACCCATTTCTACGGGCATCTCGATTCGTTGCTGAAGGACAGCCGGACACAGGCCTATCCGCCGGGTTATAATTTCAACAACGAGCAGGATCGCTTCGCCGAGGTCGCCAGCATCGCCGACCATATCGTGACACCCGGCAGCCCCGAATGGCAGGATTATTTGTCCGCGCAGCTGGAGGCGGGGGTCGCATTCGATCCGACCTTCAACATCTATTCCGCGTCGCGCGATCTGATGCGGGCACGCAATGCGGACTGGCAGGCGGACTATACGTTGCCGTCGATGTGGGATTATTTCCAGTCGAGCCGCGTCAACCACGGCAGCTACTTCTTCGACTGGACGACGGCCAACGAAGTGGCTTGGAAGCGCTTCTACCAGCCGTTCATGCGACTGGTGAATGATTACAAGAATATGGGCGGGCGGGTGACGACCGGCTCCGATCCCGGCTTCATCTTCCAGATCTGGGGCTTCGCCTATATCCAGGAATTGGAGATGCTGCAGGAAGCGGGCTTCCATCCGCTGGAAGTGATCAGCGCTGCCACCATCAACGGCGCGCGTACCATCTACGATCCAAAGAAGCAGGAGCCGCCATTCGGGCTGGTGCGGGCCGGAATGCTGGCCGATCTGGTGATCGTGCCCGAAAATCCACTGGCCAACCTCAAGACTCTGTACGGCACGGGCCACCTGCGGCTCAACCCGCAGACCGACAAACTGGAACGTGTCGGCGGGGTGAAATGGACCATCAAGGACGGCGTGGTCTATGATGCGCAGGCGCTGCTGGCGGACGTGCGCCGGATGGTAGCCGAGCAGAAGGCCGCGCGGCGCTGATCGCGCGCATTCCGGGCTGGCCGGGATGCGCGCGAGCCGGCCTCAGAGCTGGCGGTGCAGGTTACGGAAGGTGCGGCTCTTGAACTGCCACTTGCCGTCGCGCTTCACGCAGACGTCCTCATAGACGCCACGATCACGCTTGGTGACGCCTTCCTGGTCATAGACTTCGGACGTGTAGGACCGCATCTTCGCGGTATCGCCGTCGATCTCGATCGAACCGGGGTTGGCCACGAAGATCACCCCCGGAAAATGCTTCATCGCCTCCACCCAGAGCGCGACGATATTGTCGCGGCCGGTGGTGGTCGGGAACTGGGGATAGTCGGGCATGCTCCACACCGCATCCTCGGCCCAGGTCGCGCCCCAGGCTTCGGGATCGACGCGCACGACTGCATCGGCATAGCTTTCGATCAACTCGCGGATGGCGAGGCGGTCCTCGATCGGTCCGGTGAACGGCATATCCTTCTCCTTGGTTGCTTGTCGCTTGGCAGGCTAGCCCGGCCGCACCCGGCGCGAAGCTGCGGAAAAGGCGAGCGGGGATCAGGTGCGCGGGCGCACCGGCAGATGTTCGAACCCCGGTGCCTCGTCCGGCACGGCAACCTCGATCCAGCCGCCTTCCTCGCGCGTCTCGAACACCATCAGCGGCTTGTAGGCGCCACCGATACACTTGCCCGATGCCAGTTCGAACCGCGCGCCGTGCAGCGGGCACATCACCGATCCGCGGCGAATGCGGCCGGTAGAAAGTTCGGAAGCGGCGTGGGTGCAGCGATCGATCGTGGCATGAAGCCTGCCCTCGGCGCGCGCCAGCATCACCGGCCAGCTGTTGACGATCAAGCCGGTTGCGCTGCCATCGGCCAGGGCATCGGCTTCTACCGCGCGGTGGAAACTATTCGCCATCGATCCTCTCGTCCTCGCTTCGTCAGCACTTGTCCAACCGCGCCCGGCGCTTCAATGAAGCGAAAGGATAGGTGCGGCGGCCATGCTTTGCGGTCAAGCACCGCATGACGCTGCGGAAAGCAGGGCGAGAGGAGAGCCGATGGCGACTGTGCTCGACCGACCGATCGACGCTGGCATGCTTGCCGCGCGCAGTGCTATCGCCACCAATCTGGCGCGCCACAGCCGCGGGGTCGACCGCAACGACCTTGACCTGCTGACATCCGCCTACGCGCCCGATGCCACTGTGGCCTACGGCATGTTCGAAGGCGCGGCGCGGGATTTCGCCGGCTTCCTGACCGGCGCCATGGAAGGCGCGCCGACGACGTTGCATCGTACCGCCAACATGATGATCCTGGTCGATGGCGACCATGCGCGTTCGGAATCCTATGTGATCGCCTATACCCGCACCCCCGACGAGCATGGCCCCGGCCAGCAACGGATGATCGGCGGCCGCTATCTCGACCGGCATGTACGGCACGACGGGGCATGGCGGATCGCGCACCGCACTTATGTGATGGACTGGAACATGAACGCGCCCAGCAACGAGCCGGCCCGGCTCGCCGCAGCGCTCGGCGGGCAGCGTGAGGGCGATCCGTCGCACGGCCTGTTCCGCAACCGGTCCGCAGACGACAGCCAGGGAGGACAGCGGATGGACGCGGTCGAGGAAGCCATCACCAAGCAGGCGCTGCACGATCTGCTGGTGACCTATGCGCGCGGCGCGGACCGCGGGGATGCGGCTCTGATGCAATCCGCCTTTCACCCGGATGCGGACGTGATCACCGGCGTGCTCGATGCCAAGGCGCCGGAATTCGCGCGCGACATCGTGGCGATGGTGCGTGCCAACCTGAAAAGCTGCTTCCACAGCGTGAACAACGAATATTTCGAGATCGAAGGCGACCGTGCGGTGGGCGAAGCCTATGTGATCGCGCATACGCTGTCGCTGGGCGACGCGCCGGAAGAGACTTTGGTCGGCGGCCGCTATCTCGATCGGTTCGAGAAACGCGACGGGCGCTGGGCAATTTCGGAGCGGCGTTTCATCTCGGACTGGAGCATGAGCCGCTCGGCGACGATGGAAACCGATGGCATGTACGAAAGCCTGACGACGCTCGGGGGCTGGTCGCCCGAGGATCCGTCAATCGGCTTTTTCAAGGACTGACATTCGAACGGAGGACTGACGATGGCGACGATCGTGATCACGGGTGCCAACCGCGGCATCGGGCTGGCGCTGACCCGCCACTATGTCGAAGCGGGCGATCAGGTAATCGCGCTCTGCCGGTCGCCCGACAGCGCTACTGAGCTGAACGCGCTGGCGGACGAGAGCGGCAAGGTGACGGTCGGCCAGATCGACATCGGCGACCAGGCTTCGATCGAGGCGGCCGCGAAGCAGGTCAGCGGGCCGGTCGACGTGCTGATCAACAATGCCGGCATCCTCGCGGGCGAAGATCAATCGATCGAAGGCATCAACATCGACGAATGGATGAATGCGTTCAAGGTGATGGCGATCGGCCCCTTCCTTGTCACGCGCGCCTTCCTTCCGCAGCTGGAACAGGCGAAGGGCAAGGTCGCGATCACATCGAGCCAACTGGCGGCGTCGACCTGGCCCTATGGCGGCTATTACGCCTACGGCAGCTCGAAGGCGGCAAGCACGCGCATCGCTCAGATCCTGGCGATCGACCTGAAGGACAAGGGCATCAGCACCGTCGTGCTGCACCCCGGCTATGTGCAGACCGACATGGGCGGCGCCAATGCCGACATCACGCCGGAGGAAAGCGCCAGCGGCATCGCCGACGTGATCGCCAAGCTTTCGCCCGAGCAGAGCGGCAGTTTCATGAAGTGGAACGGCGAGCAGCATCCGCTGTAAGGGGGGGCGTTCGCTGCTTCTTCGAGACATGCTTTCCACCTGAACCGTTCGCAGTGAGCCCGTCGAAGTGCCGCGCTTCGACAGGCTCATCACGAACGAAACTAAGGAAAGATTGGAGCTTGTGGCTCGCGCCGTGCCTCAGGCAGCCAGCTGCACGTAGCGGGCAAGTTCGGCTTCGGGATCGCCAAAGAGATTGGCGAGCAGCAGGATGCGTTTGTGGCCGTGCCCGATCGGCAGTTCCTCGGTCACGCCCATGCCGCCGTGCAGCTGGATGCAGTCCTCTCCCAGCAGCACCGCATTCTCGCTGACGAAAGCCTTTGCGCCTGCGATCGCCAGCGATCGCCCGCCGTCGTCCGACGCCAGCGCAGCGCGCAGCAGATGCGATCGCGACTGTTCGAGCCGGACATAGAGTTGGGCCATTCGGTGCTGGATCGCCTGGAAGCTGCCGATCGGCTGGCCGAACTGCTTGCGGGTGCGGACATGCTCGATCGTGGCGTTCAGCAGCATATCCATGATGCCGACCATTTCGGCGCAGGCGGCTATGCGGGCCTCGTCGAACGTGTCGGCCAGCGCCGCGGCAGCCTCGCCCGGCAGCCGATCGGCGGCGGCAACGCCGTGCAGCCGCAGCTCGCAGGCGACTGATCCGTCGGTCAACCGATAGTCGCGGCGCTCCAGCCCGCGGGCATCCGACGGCACGATCCAGACACCGATACCGGACGGATCGGCCACGCCGCCGGCCTCGCGCGCGGTGACGAGGAAGGCATCCACGCCGGCCCCGGCCAACACGAAGGTCTTGCTGCCGTTCAGCACGCCATCGCGCGCTTCGGTCGCGACATAGTTGGGGTTATAGCGCGCGCGCTGTTCGGCATGGGCCAGCGCCAGCCGCGCCTCGCCTGCGATGATCCGCCCGATCCACGCCGCGCGCTGGGCATCGCTGCCGGCGCGTTCCAGCAGCCTTGCCGCCATCAGCAGATCGCTGAGCCAGGGTTCGCCGACCAGGCCGCGGCCCAGCTCCTCGGCGACGGTGATGGTGTCGATGATGCCATTGCCGATCCCACCCAGATCTTCGGAGAACGGGAGGCCTAGCAAGCCCAGCTCGGCCAGCATCGCCCAATTCTCGGCTGCGAACCCTTCCGGCGAGCGGCGATAGCGGGCGCGCTTGTCGATGTCGTAGCGGTCCGCGGCGAAGCGGGCGACGAGGTCGCGCAGCATCAGCTGCTGGTCGTCGAGATCGAAATTCACGGCACTGCCCCCGATCGCTGCACTCTACCAGATATCCGCCGCCAGCGCGCGGCCCCGATCCACCATAGGATCGCGCCCCTGCCCACCTACTCGGCTTTCGGCTAGGTCGCCAGCGTACCCTATCGTTTCTGGCAGCGACTGGCCCGCCCGCCGAGTGGTAGACGAGCGTCATGGACCTCCAGCTTTCCCCCGAGGAACTGGCCTTCAGGGATGAAGTGCGCAGTTTCCTGGCCGACCATCTGAGCGATCACCTCCGCGCCGGCGCACAGGCCACGCCAACCGTTTTCGCCGAACCGGATCTGGGCCGGGAATGGCAACGCATCCTGAACGACAAGGGCTGGCTGGGCTATCATTGGCCGGTCGAGCATGGCGGCACTGGCTGGACCCCGACCCAACGCTACATCTTCGAGAAGGAGTGCGCGCTGGCGGCGGCGCCGGGGCTGCCGGTGCTGGGCCTGAAGCTACTGGCGCCGGTGCTGTGGACGTTCGGAACGCCCGAGCAGAAGGCGCATTACCTGCCGCGCATCCTGACGGCGGAGGATTACTGGTGCCAGGGCTTCTCCGAGCCCGGATCGGGATCCGACCTGGCCAGCCTGAAGACCAGTGCCCGTCGCGAGGGCGATCGCTACATCGTCAACGGCAGCAAGATCTGGACGACGCACGCCCATTTCGCTGACCATATGTTCTGCTTGGTGCGGACTGATCCCACTGTGAAGCCGCAGGCGGGAATCAGCTTCCTGCTGATCGACATGAGCGACCCGGGGGTGACCGTGCGGCCGATCATGGGCTTGGCCGGCGACCATGAGGTGAACGAAGTCTTCCTCGACAATGTCGTGGTGCCCGCCAGCGATCTGGTCGGCAGCGAGGGCCAAGGCTGGACGATCGCGAAGTTCCTGCTGGAGAATGAACGCGGCGGATCCTGCCTCGCCCCCGAGCTGCTGGCGGCTTTGGCGCGTGTGCGCGCCGAGGCGGGTGAACAGCCGGCCGGCTATAACGGCGCGCTGATCCACGATGCATTCTATGCGCGCGAACTGGCGCGCGTAGAACTCGCTGTACAGGCCTTGGAAATGACCGAGCTACGCATCCTCGCCGAACTGGCACAGGGCCGCGCGCCGGGGCCGCAGACTTCGCTGATCAAGCTTGTCGCGTCGTCGCTGCGCCAGGAAGTCGATACGCTGGCGATGCGCACCTATGGGCATGCTGCACTCCAGCTTTCGACCCAGCGGCCGCTCTATGGCAATGCCAGCGATGAACCGGTCGGCAGCAAGGCCGCGCAGGTGGCCGCGCCCAGCTATCTCAACAGCCGCGCGTGGACGATCTTCGGTGGCAGCAACGAAGTGCAGATGAACATCATCGCGCGGACGGTGCTTGGCCTGTAGCCGACTGACCTAAATGACAGTCAGCCTTAGCGGACAAACTGACGGATATTCTGCAACCAGCCGATCCGTAACGGAAAGCGGCGCAACGCCGGCCAAGGCGAGCGCCAGACCGACCGACAGATCGGGTGGGGAAAAAGCGGATGCGCCGGAGGAGCGCGGCCGCATGATGAGGGGATCGTCATGACCATTCGGACCTGCCTGCACGCCGGGGCTGCCGTCGCGCTCGTCTTTGCCGCCCAGGCGGCGATCGCTCAGACCACCAGCGAAGTACCCTCTTCTGCCGCGCCGTATGTGGCCGCCCCCCCTGCCCCCGGCGTCGTACCGCCGCCACCGGGCGGTGCCGGATCACCCAACCCGGGCGCGGCCGCACCGGATAGCTCGGGCGGCGGGCTCGAGGATATCGTGGTGACCGCGCAGAAGCGGGCCGAAAATCTGCAGGACGTGCCGATCTCCGTGACTGCCGTCACCGGCGAGTCGATCAGCGCGCTGAAGGCCGTGACCCTGCAGGGGCTGAACGGCACCGTGCCGAACATCCAGCTCAACAATTTTTCGAACACGCCGAACTCGGCGGTGATCTCGATCCGCGGCATCGGTGTGGTCGAACCCGATCCTTACGCCGGTAATACCGTGTCGATCGTCTATGATGGCGTGCCGCAATTCTTCTCGATGGGCGCACTCGTCGACCTCTACGATATCGAACGGGTCGAAGTCCTGCGCGGCCCGCAGGGCACGCTGTTCGGCGCGAACACCACCGGCGGCGTGGTCAACATCGTGACCGCGCAGCCGACCGGCGAATTCGGCGGCAAGGTGGAAGCGACCTATGGCAATTATGATCGCTTCGACATCGCCGGCGCAATCGACTTCGCCTTGGTGCCCGATACGCTGGCCGCCAAGATCGTGGTGTCGCACAGCCAGCGCGACGGCTTCTTCACCAACGTGGTCGACGGATCCGACATGGGATCGCGCAAAACCACCATCTATCGCGGCTATCTGAAATTCACGCCGACCCCCGACTTCGATGCCACGCTGATCGGTGAATATGATCGTGGCCGCAACGGCGCGCCGGTGTTCCAGATCGGTGCTTCCCCGGCGGAAACCGGGCCGACGCCGAACCCAAACGACGGCGGCGCCACCACGAGCTTTGATGCCGAGTCGCTCTATCTGCCGCCGGACGTGAAGGGCTATCCCAACCCCTGCCCGTCGCGGTTCCAGCGGTGCCGATCGACCGGCCGGCTGCTTTCGGCCAACAACAGCGTACCCGACGTCAGCAATCTCGATACCTATCGCGCCACGCTGACGATGAACCTGCGCAACACGCCGATCGGGGACATCACGTCGATCACCGGATACAAGCATTTCCGCGTTTTCGAATTCACGGACCAGGATCAGGGCGTCCAGTTCCTGGCCGACACGCGGCGCAAGACGACCGGCTGGCAATTCAGCCAGGAATTGCGCACCAATGCCGACATCACGGACTGGCTGAACCTGACCGCCGGCGCCTTTTACCTGAAGACGCACTACACCCATCGCCAGGATTTCCGTATCGCGTTCGCCGGCCCGGTGCACCAGCGCAACGACCAGGATCAGGACAATTATTCGCTGTCCGGCTTCGCCCAGCTCTATGCCGACGTGACCGATCGGCTGCGGCTGCAGGCGGGCATCCGCTATACCTACGAGAATACCGAGATGGCGGCATCGACTGTGACGCGGCTGGCGCTGGCACCGGGCAGCTTCACGTTCGACTGCACCGAATGCGTCGTGCTGGGCGGCCCGGCTCCAAGTGCCGAAAAGAGCTGGAACAATGTCGGGTGGAAGCTAGGCGCCGATTACCGCGTCACCGAACAGGCGCTGCTCTATGCATCATGGGCACGCGGCTTCAAATCGGGTGGCTTCGCCGGCCGCATCGGCATTGAACAGGATATCGGGCCCTATGAGCCGGAAAAGGTCGACACTTTCGAATTGGGTGTGAAGACCGATCTGCTCGACCGCCGCCTGCGCCTGAATCTCGGTGGCTTCTACACCAATTATCGCGATCTGCAGATCGCGCAGATCTACTTCATCAACGATCCCGTGACTGGCCTGCCGGTACAGGGCAACACCATCCTCAATGCGGGCAAGGCCGAGATCAAGGGCTTCGAGCTGGAGGCGACCGCGCTTCCGATCGAGAATCTGACGCTGAACGGCTCGCTTGCCTATCTCGACGCCAAGTACAAGCAGTTCACCTACATCAACCCGTTCACGGTGAGCCCCGCCAACCCGACCGGCATCCCCGAGGATCTTAGCGGCAATCCGCTTCAGAACTCGCCGAAATGGTCGGCGACCGCAGGCTTCACCTTCTCGCTGCCGATCGGTGAGGACAAAGTGCAACTGCGCGGGCTCTACAGCTATGTCGACAGCAAGTTCCTGTCATCGATCAACAATTCGCCGCGGTCACGGATCCAGGCGACCAACATGGTCGATGCCAATCTCGACTTCATCTCTGCCGCCGGATGGCAGATCGGCGTGTTCGGCCGCAATATCTTCGACAAGCGCTATATCCAGAGCGTGTTCGACAATTTCGGCTATGCCGGACTGGTGAGTTACCAGAACCCGCGCGAATATGGCGTCAGCGGCCGGTTCGAGTTCTGATCCAAGTGGCCGGGGCCGCGTGACGGCCCCGGCGGTCAGGCCGCCATCGCGAGGCGATTGCGGCCTTCCGCCTTGGCGCGATAGAGCGCGATATCGGCTTCCCGCATCACCTGCGTGGGCACGGCATCGCCATCGAACGGTGCGATCCCGCCGCTGATCGTGACATGGACGGTACCGCCCTCGCCCGCCATCTCGACCCGTTCGACCGCCTCGCGCAGTCGATCGCAGACGAGGTGCGCCTGTGCCGGTGTGGAGCGCGGCAGGATCAGCGCGAACTCCTCGCCGCCGATCCGTGCGATCATGTCGCCTTCGCGCAGCAGCTGCCGCGCCACGCCTGCGAAATGGACGAGCACCAGATCGCCGGTGGCATGGCCATAGCGATCGTTGATACGCTTGAAATGGTCGAGATCGAGGATTGCAAGGCAGCCTGCCGGCTCCCCGCCGGCGGCGCCGTCGATCCGGCGCGCCAGTTCCAGTTCGAACGCGCGGCGGTTGGCGAGCCCGGTCAGCTGATCGGTCAGCGCCGCCTGTACCAGCCGATCCTCCATCAGCTTGCGGTGCGAAATGTCACGGACCACGCTGACGGTGCCGACGATGCCGCCTTCGTCGTCACGAATTCCGCGGACATGCGCTTCGAACCAGCGCTCGCTGCCGGCAGCGGTCGGCGCACGATACTCCAGGATGTATGTGTTATCGGGATCGGCCAGCGCCTTGCGATGGGTTTGGGCCGCCGCCGCCTGGTCGGCCGGCGCGACCAGGACTTCGCTGGATTGCCCGACCAGATCGTCCGGGTCATGGCCGCTCACTTGGCGGATCGATGGCGACACGAAACGGACACTGCCGCTGACATCGAGGTTCAAGACGATATCGGTCGAGTTGTCGGTCAGCAGCCTGTAGCGCGCCTCGCTCTCGCGCAGGCGACGGAAGATCTCCTTGCGATGCGACAGATCCGACGCCACCGGCAGCACGGTGAGCACCGTCGCCGCGAGATAGAATTGCAGGAACTGCAGCGCGGCCCCCAGCGACATGTGCATCAGGCTGATCGGCCCCTGCCCCAGCGCCGTGAACACGACGCCGATCAGCGCGAGCAGCATGATCGAGATCGCGGCGCCCAGCCGCCCGATCCGGAATGTCGCCAGGATGATCGGCAGCATCGGCAGGAACAGCAATGGTAGGGTCGACTGCGCAAATACCAGCACGCTGATCGCCGAGACGCCCACGATCAGCAGTGTCGCTTCGATCTTGCGGGATCGTGGGGCCGAGCGGGCCCAGCGAAGCGCATCGCCCCGCGCGATCAGGATGGCGATCGGCAGGAAGGTGATCGTGCCGAGCGCATGGCCCGTATAGAAGTCGATCCAGATCGACCAATATTGCTTGCCTGTCAGCCAGGCCACGGCCGCCGCCGCCGGGAACGCCGCGGTCATCGGTGCGAGGATCCCGATCGCCAGCACGAAGCCGGCCATCCAGCGCAGCGACGTCAACGGAGCGTCGGAGCCGATCAGCCTGCGCAGCAGCAGCGCGGACAGGGCGGCTTCCCCCATGTTGATCATGGCGAACGGAATGGCGCCCGCCGCGCCGATACCGAACAGCGACGTCGCGATTATGCCGACGATCCCGCACGCTATCAGCGGCAAAGGCCAGTCGCGCATCCGCAGCATCAGCAGCCGCGCGACGATGATCGCCGTGCTGACCCAGATGAACGCTACCCCGCCCTGAAACCGGGTGGTGCCGACTGCGATCGACGTCACCACAAAATAGATCAGGGCGAGCCATGCCGCGGAGATCAAACGGGAAGGACGATCGTTGCGCACCCCGTTTCTCTCGCTCCAAATTGTTGAATAAGGCGTTTACGCTGCGGCAAGCTGCGTTAACGAATGCGCCGTGCAGGGCTTGCCGCAGGCGGCGCGATCGCCCAATTGCTGCTGCGATGTTCACCAAGCTTTTTGCCGTCGCCGCGCTGATTTCGGCGACTGCATCCTCTCTCTCGGCGCAGCCCGCACGGCTGCCGCAGGTCAGGCTGCAGACTAGCGCCGGGCCGATCCTGATCGAATTGAATGCGCGCGCCGCGCCGATCACGACCGCCAACTTCCTGGCCTATGTCGACGAGAAGCGGTTCGACGGCACCAGCTTCTACCGCGCGGCCGCGCGCAAGGATGGATCCGGGCGCGGTCTGGTGCAGGGCGGCATCCGCCACATCATCGCCCGCGCACGCGCGCCGATCGCGCATGAGCCGACCAGCAAGACCGGGCTGCGCCATATCGACGGTACGATCTCGATGGCGCGCAACAAGCCTGGCAGCGCGATGGGGGATTTCTTCGTCACGATCGGTCCCGCGCCATCGCTGGACGCGAGCCCCGGCAATCCGGGCTATGCCGCATTCGGGCGCGTTGTCGGCGGAATGGACGTGCTGAAGCGCATTCTGGCGCTGCCTACCTATCCCGGCGGCTACAGCAAGCAGACGATGGGGCAGACGATCCGCGACCCCGTCAGGATCATCGCAGCACGTCGCATACGCTGATCACCACGTCTCCGGCACGTTCGCCTCAAGCTCTTCGATCCAGAGCTTGGCAGTTCCATCCGACGGCGCGCGCCAGTCGCCACGCGGGCTGAGCGCCCCGCCCGCGGAGACTTTCGGACCGTTGGGGATCGCCGATCGCTTGAACTGGCTGATCTGGAAGAAGCGGAACAGGAAGTTGCGCAGCCATTTCCGGATCGTCGCGAGATCATATTGATTGTGCGCATCGCCCGGGAAAGCGGCCGGCCATGCTCCGATGGCGCGATCGTGCCAGGCATGCCAAGCCAGGAACGCCACCTTCGAGGGCGGCAGCCCAGCGCGAACGACATGGTGCAGGAAGAAGTCGTTGAGCTCATAAGGCCCGATCTTCTCCTCGGTGCTTTGCAGCGCACCGCTGGCATCGGCCGGCACCAGTTCGGGCGATATGGCAGTGCCCAGGATCGCGGCGAGAACGCGATCGGTCTCGCCATCGAACTGCGTGCTCGCGATGCACCAGCGGATCAGATGCTGGATCAGCGTCTTCGGCACGCCCGCATTGATAGCATAATGGCTCATCTGATCGCCGACACCATAGGTGCACCAGCCCAGCGCGAGCTCGGACAGGTCGCCGGTGCCGATCACGAAGCCGTCGCGCTGATTGGCGAGGCGGAACAGATAGTCGGTGCGCAGCCCCGCCTGCACATTCTCGAACGTGACGTCATACGCCGGCTTACCTGCGGCGAAGGGGTGGCCGATATCGCCCAGCATCTGGCGCGCCGCCGGCCGGATATCGATCTCGTCGCCAGTCACGTCCAGCGCGCGCATCAGCGCCCAGGCATTGGCCTTCGTCTCGTCGCCAGTGGCGAAGCCCGGCATGGTGAAGCCCAGGATCGTGCTGCGCGGCAGGCCGAGCCGATCGCACGCCTTGGCGGCCACGATTAGCGCATGGGTGGAATCGAGCCCGCCCGAAACACCGATCACCAGATGCTTCGCGCCGGACGCGCGCACCCGCCGCATAAGTCCTTCGACCTGGATGTTGAACGCCTCGTAACAGTCCTCATCGAGAAGCGCGGAGTCGTCGGGCACGAACGGGAAACGATCGACGCGCCGTTCGAGGCCTATGTCCACGGTCGCTCTGACCAGCTCGAAACCGATCCGGCGGAAGCGCATCTCGGGATGGCCGGCGGCGGCGGCGCTGTCGTTGAACGTGCCGTTGCGGATCCGCTCCAGTCGCAGCCGCTGTACATCGATATCGGCGATGGTCAGTTCGGGATCCTCGCCGAAGCGGGTGGATTCGGCCAGCAGGGCGCCCAGTTCGTGGATCGTGGCCTGCCCGTCCCATGCCAGGTCGGTCGTGCTCTCGCCGGGGCCGGCGGCGGTGTAGACATAGGCGGCGATCGCACGCGCCGATTGCGACGCGCCGAGCAACGCCCGCTCGCGCGATTTGCCGATCAGTACGTTCGATGCCGACAGGTTGCACAGGACGGTGGCGCCGGCCAGCGCACCAACCGTCGATGGCGGCAGCGGCGCCCAATAATCCTCGCAGATCTCAAGGTGGATCACCGCATCGGGCTGGCCATCGGCAGCGAACAACAGATCGGTGCCGAACGGCGCGGTGTGGCCGGCGACGTCGATCACCAGCCCGGTCAGCCCGACCCCGGGCGAGAACCAGCGTTTTTCGTAATATTCGCGATAATTGGGCAGGAAGCTCTTCGGCACGACCCCGAGAAGATGGCCCCGCTGGATGGCCAGCGCGCAATTGTAGAGCCGGCCGTTGCGGCGCAGCGGCGCACCCACCAGCAGCAGTGGCGCGAGATCGACGCTGGCCGCGATCAGCCGACCGACCCCGGCCTCGACCGCGTCGACCAGCGCTTCCTGCAGATGCAGATCATCGATCGCATAGGAGGACAATCCAAGCTCGGGAAACAGTACCACATCGGCGTGGCGTTCGGCGGCGGCCCGCGCGAGCGACAGAGTGGCATCGACGTTGAAGCCGACATCGCCGACACTGGCCGGCGGCGTGGCGGCCGCGACGCGGACGAAGCCGTGCGCGTGGATCGAGCGAAAGCCAGCAGCGGGCGCAGTCGGATCGGTCATGGCCCTCGTTCGCGCGCGCGCGCCGCTTTGGCAACCTGTCTCCGCCGCGCGGGTTCGGCTATCATCGGTAGAGACCGCCACCAGACCGGGGAGATCGCATGAATTCGCGCCTGATCCTGCTGCTTGCCCTGCTACCCGCGATCGCATCCGCCCAGGCCCCGGCGCCGCCGGCGGCAACGCCTGCAGCCCCGCCACCGGTGCTACCGCAGCCCGCCACCATACGGGTAGCCCTCATGACGAGCGAGGGGCCGATCGTGATCGCGGTGGAAACCGAGCGCGCACCGATTACCGCCGCGAACTTCCTGCGCTATGTCGATGGCAAGCGGCTCGACAACACCGAATTCTACCGCACGAGCAAGGTCGCGCCCAATTTCGGCTTCATTCAGGGCGGCCTGCGCAACGATCCCAAGAAGCTGCTGCCGCCGATCGCGCACGAGCCGACCACGAAGAGCGGGCTGACCCATGCGGACGGCACGATATCCATGGCCCGCAACGCGCCCGGCAGCGCGACGATGGATTTCTTCATCACGCTGGGTGCGATCCCGTCGATGGATGCGGATCCCAAGCTGCCCGGCGACAATCAGGGCTTTGCTGCCTTCGGCCGGGTGGTCGAGGGGATGGAGACCGTCCGCCGCATTCTCGATGCGCAGACTTCGCCGACCGAAGGCGAAGGCGTGATGCGCGGCCAGATGCTTGCGGCTCCGGTCAAGATTCTGACCGCACGGCGTGCGCCGCCGACCCCGGCCGCCGCTATTCCGCCGCAACCAGCGCCGGCGCCACCCGCCCGCCCCTGATCCAGCGCAGCAGGCGCGGGATCGGCGCGTTGCGATCCATCCATTCGGCATAGGCGCGATAGGCCGGGTCGGCGGACAGATGCCGCTCTTCGGTCCGCGCGCGCCAGTAATAGACGGCTGTCACCAGTGCGAGCACGACGCTGTTGCGGACTGCGTCGATCCAGCTGCCTGTCGTCAGGAACGGCATGGTCGCCAGCCACCAGAAGCTGGTCTTCGCCAGATAGGCGGGGTGCTTGGTCCAGCGATAGGGCCCGTGCGTCAGGATGCCGCGATGGGTGAGGTTGGCGAAGCGCAGGCCGAACGCCACCGTGGCCCAGGCATAGATGCCGGCCAGCAACACCAGCGCCGCGCCGACAACCGCGATCAGCCAGGGATGGCCGGCCAGCCAGAGGTTCCAGTCCTGCGTATTGCGATGATAGTCGAGCGGCGCCCCGGGCCCCATCATGATGAATGGCGGATAGCAGATCAGCGCCGCCGCCCAGCCCGCTGCGAACGGATTGGCCGACCGGATATGCGAATCGAGTGGCTTGAACGTCATGATGTAGCCGACCGTGGCGAACACCACATCCACCATGAACAGGCCCGCGATCAGCCATTGCGCCAGCGCCAACGGATCGGACAGGAGATGCGCCGTATTGCTGGCGATCATCGCCTGCCAATTGCCGGGCACGATCGAGATCATGAACGCCGTGAAGAATGCCTTGATCGTCCATTGACGGCCATGTTCGGCCAGCGCCGCGCGATCGGCGCGTGCCCCTTGTCCCAGCAGCATCAGACCCAGCGCATAGGCGCCGTCGCGCGGCTCGATCAGCCGGCGATCGAGCCAGACCAGATAGGGAATCGATCCCGCGAGCAGCAGCGGCAACGCGATCGCCAGCGCCTGCATCGCGTAGAGATACGCTCCCTCCCAATACCAGCGCCCGATCGCATAGACGCCGGCAATCAGCGCCCAAGTCGCCCACAACCCTGCAATCTTCACAGCCGAGATCGGCAGCGTCTGTGAAAGCGGCGCAGGTTCGCGCTGCCAAACGATGCCGGTCGAAGATGCGCGCTGGACGCGATCGACGAAGAGCGACCACAGGATCATCGGCAGCGCGCATGCCAGCACCGCAACTGCAGCCGCATACGGGCCGTCCATGCCATGATCGTTCGCGACGAACGCCCAGAGCCCCAGCCCCGCCAGGCCAGAGAGGCCAACCCCGCCGGAGACGGCCGAGCGCGGGCACGGATCGATCGAAGCAGCTGTCATGTCCGCCTGATAGCGCCAGTCCATCACCAAAGCGTGAAAAGAGCATCCCAGATGACATCGGTGTCATTCCGATCAGCAGTGATCGAAAAAAACGTGAATCGCCCTTCAACTTCGCACTTGCACAATTGCGTTCGCAGATGCACAAAGACCATGCCTTTCAGGCATCCTCTCCTAAAACTTCAGAGCCGGCTCCCCTTGGGGACCGGCTCTTTTTTTATTGACGTGTCATTCGCGGGCGATGCTGTGCGCTACCGCTTCCGCCGCCTTGATGCCGTCCACGGCCGCCGAAAGGATGCCGCCGGCATAGCCCGCGCCCTCTCCCGCCGGAAACAGGCCAGGCAGGTTCAAACTCTGCCCGTCGGCGCCGCGGGTAAAGCGCACCGGCGACGAGGTTCGCGTCTCGACACCAGTCATTACGACATCGGGATGATCATAATCCCGGATCTGCCGCCCGAACACCGGGATCGCCTCGCGCATCGCTGCGATTGCGAAATCGGGCAGGCATTCGGCCAGATCAGTGGGCGTGACCCCGGGCCGGTAGGACGGCATGACGGCGCCGAGCGTCGTCGACGGCCGCCCTGCCAGGAAATCGCCGACGCGTTGCGCCGGGGCGCGATAGTCCGATCCGCCCGCCACGAACGCGCGTTCCTCGATCACGCGCTGCAGCCGGATGCCGGCCAGCGCATCGCCGGGGTAATCGCGCGCCGGATCGATCGCGACGACGAAGCCGGAATTGGCGTTGCGCTCGTTGCGCGAATATTGGCTCATCCCGTTGGTCGCGACCCGGCCGGGTTCGGACGTGGCGGCGACCACCGTTCCACCCGGGCACATACAGAAGCTGTAGACGGTGCGCCCGTTCGAACAGTGGTGCGAGATATGATATTCGGCGGCACCCAGGATCGGATTGCCCGCGGCATGGCCGAAGCGCGACCGATCGATCCAGGACTGGGGATGCTCGATCCGCACCCCGATCGAAAAGGGCTTCGGCTCGACGTGTACGCCCGCGGCGTAAAGCATCTCGAACGTGTCGCGCGCACTGTGGCCGATCGCCATCACGACATGATCGGCCTCAAGATGGCCGCCGCCATGGAGATGCAGGCCGCACAGCCGACGGCTGCCATCCGGCCTGGTGTCGATTTCGAGCCCGTCGACGCGCGTGCCGAAGCGATATTCGCCGCCCAGCGTCTCGATCGTGGCGCGCATGCTCTCCACCATCGTCACCAGGCGGAAGGTGCCGATATGGGGATGCGCTTCGGTCAGGATCTCGGGCGGGGCGCCAGCGCGGACGAATTCGGTCAGCACCTTGCGGTTGAGGTGACGGGGGTCCTTGATCCGGCTGTAGAGCTTGCCGTCGGAAAACGTACCGGCGCCGCCTTCGCCGAACTGGACGTTCGATTCCGGGTTGAGCTCACTGCGCCGCCACAACCCCCAGGTATCCTTGGTACGTTCCCGGACCACCTTGCCACGCTCGACGATGATCGGCCGATACCCGGCCTGAGCGAGGATCAGCGCCGCGAACAGCCCGCACGGTCCGGCGCCGATCACGACCGGTCGGCGGATCCCCACGGGCGCTGTGGCAGGCGGGACATAGCGTGTATCCGGGGTCGGCCCGATATCGCGGTCGCGGCGCGCGCGCGCGAGGATCGCAGGCTCGTTCTTCGCGTTCACATCGACAGCATAGACAAGCTGGATATTCGCCTTGTCGCGCGCATCATGCCCGCGACGCGCGACCTGGAAACGGATCAGCTCGCGCGGCGTGATCCTCAGCCGCTTGCAGATCGCAGCCGGAAGCGCCTCATCCGCATGATGCAGCGGAAGCTTCAATTCGTTGATGCGGATCATGTCGGCGACTTAGCCGTGCGGCCGGGGCTGCGCCAGCCTGGCGGGGTCACACCCCGCGGGGATGATCAGTTGATCGACTTGTAGACGAACCAGCACAGCAGGGCGAAGAGGACGGCGCAATAGGCCATGATGATGATGCAGCCGATCCGATTCACTCCTTCATCGAGTTCGCGCAGCTCGTTCAAAGACACCCTCCAGACCGAAGCTTGATGTTTACGCGCAAACCGGCGAATCGAACGACTTGGCAATGATATCACCGCAAGCCCCGCCCACCGTCCATCTCTCATTTGCGCCCGGCTGTCGCGTGGCGACACGTCCGGCATTAGGAAACAGCTCTCGGCTGCCTGGAAGCATTTCACCATCCGCCGAACCTGTGTTGACGATTCGGCCATCGCGGTGGCACTGAGCGGGCAGATCAGGCGGGTCGTGTGAAACGCCCTGTAAACGATACAGGCCAGCAGGCCCTAAGTGCTCGATCGTGCGGGTATAGCTCAATGGTAGAGCACTAGCCTTCCAAGCTTGTGATGCGGGTTCGATCCCCGCTACCCGCTCCATCGCACATCCCGGCATGACCGCATGCCATGACCAACCAGCTTCATCGGTCCTGCCTTGGCGATGATCGTCGTGTCGCGCCGGCCGGGGTGGCTGAACGAATCTCCCGATCAAGCCCTGACCAGGCGCGGCCCGCCGGTCGACGGGATGGAACATGACCCTAAGCCGGCGGTCTGACCGTCAGCGCGTCCTCGGCCAGCAGATAGGCGCCCACCAGACCCGACGGCTCGATGCAGCCCGGCGGCGTGATCCGCGCATCGAGCGTCGCGGGGTCATCGAAGCGCGGAATATAGCCGGCAAGCAGTTGGCGGGTGCGGGCGCGGATCATCGGGAACAGAGCCTCCTGCGCCATTACTCCGCCGCCGAGCACGACATGCTCGGGCGCAGCGACCAGCGCCAGCATCGCGACCAACTGGGCGACATGATCGGCCTGCGCTGCAAAGGCGGAGTGATCCGCCGGAAATGCGGACAGCGCCGCCCCCCAGCGCGCAGCGATGGCCGGGCCGCTGGCCACGCCTTCCAGGCAGTCGCCATGATAGGGGCAGACGCCCGCGAAGTCGCCAAGCGCGGGGTGGCGGCGCAGCAGCAAGTGCCCTGCCTCCGGATGCCCGGCACCGTGGATCAGCCGGCCATCGTCATAGAGGCCGACGCCGATGCCGGTGCCGATCGTGACATAGGCGAGCGAGCGGGCGCCACGCCCCGCCCCGATCCGCGCCTCCGCCAGCGCAGCGGCGTTGACATCGGTATCGATCGCCGCCGGCAGCCCCAGCGCCTCGGCTAGGGGGGCGAGCAGCGGTGCGCCCCGCCAGCCCGGTTTCGGCGTCGTCGTGAGCGCGCCATGATCGGCGGCGTCCGGATCGAGTTGGAGCGGGCCGAAGCTGCCGATGCCGAGTGCGGCGAGCGGCCCATGCCGGGTCGATGCGGCGCGAAAGAAGACGATCACATCGGCAAGCGTGGAATGCGGATCGCGCGTGTCGATCCGCGCCGTCTCCCGCGATCCGCCGATCGCATCTCCGATGCCGCAGACGAACTTGGTGCCGCCGGCCTCGACCGCGGCAAAAAGCTGCCGGGTCATACCCGATCCAGCCTCAGTTGATCGTCGCGCACGTCTCGCCGGCAACCTTCAGCCGCCCGCAGATCGCCCCCGCCTGACCGCCAGCGGCGACCCGCAGGCGATACAGCGTGTTCGATCCGCTCGTCACGGGCGTCACCAGCGGAGACAGCGCGCCGAGATAGGCGTAGCGGCCGGCCAGCGACTTCCAAGCCGCGTTCGCCTTCGCCTCGCTGGAAAAGGCGCCGAGCTGGATGGTGCCGCCCGCGGCCGACGCGGCAGCCGGGGCCGGTGCGGCCGCCTTGGGCGCCGCCTTCGGTGCGGCTGCGACCGCGATTGGCGCCTTGGCAGCGGGCGCCGGCTGGGCCTTGGCGGGTGCCGGTGCCGGTGCCGGTGCCGCCGGCTGTGTCGCGGCCGTTGCCGGCGCGCTCTTGGGGGCGACAGCGTCGGCGCTGGTCATGCCGTCCTTGACCGGTGCCTCCGGCAAGCGTGACAGATCGATGCCGGTATCGGGCGAGGCCCCTTCGCTGGCGGCATAGGCGATATCGCCCTGCCCTTCGACCTGCATGCCACCGGGATCGTCAGGGCGTGACTTGTACGCGCCTTCCGGTGCGGCGATCAGTTCGCCGTCGCCAGTGGCGGGGCCGGCGGTGCTGTCGCGCAGCCAGAACACGCCCCCGACGACCAGGCCAAGCGCGACGAGCGCCATGACGACCGCGGCGATCAGCTTGCCCGTGCCGACGCCGTCATCGCCATCCTCGTCCTCGACCGGTTCAAGCCAAGGCAGGCGATCCTCGTCGTCCCCGGTGCGCGCGCCATCAACCATCACGCCATCTCCTCCGCCGCGGCCACCCCCATGATGCCGAGGCCGTTGCGGATTATCTGCCCGATCGAATCCGACAATGCGAGCCGGGCACGTGTGGTTTCGGCATCGTTAACCATCAAAAAGCGTCGCAGCGGATCATCGTTGCCCCGATTCCACAAGGCGTGGAACGCGGCAGCTAGATCGCCGAGATAGAAGGCGATCCGGTGCGGCTCGCGAGTCGCCGCCGCTGCCTCGACGATGCGGGGGAACTGCGCGGCCAGCTTGACCAGCGCCAGTTCCTCGCCGTCCAGCCGCGACAGATCCGCGGTGCCGCCGGTATCGATGCCCGCCTCGCCCGCGCGCCGGTGCAGCGATCGCCCACGGGCATGGGCATATTGGACGTAGAAGACCGGATTGTCCTTCGACGCCTCCACCACCTTGGCGAAGTCGAAATCCATCTGCGCATCGGCGCGTCGCGTGAGCATGGTGAAACGGACCACGTCCTTGCCCACTTCCTCCACGACATCGGCGAGCGTCACGAAGCTGCCCGAGCGCTTGGACATCTTGACCGGCTCGCCGCCGCGCAGCAGCCGCACCATCTGGATCAGCTTCACGTCGAACGGCACCCTGCCTTCGGTCAGCGCGGCGACCGCGGCCTGGATACGCTTGACGGTACCGGCATGGTCCGCCCCCCAGATGTCGATCAGCTGATCCGCACCCTCGGCCTTTTGGTAATGATAGGCCATGTCCGCACCGAAATAGGTCCATTGCCCATTCGATTTGCGGATCGGGCGATCCTGATCGTCCCCGAAGCGGGTCGAGCGGAACAGCGGCAGGGTGACCGGTTCCCAATCCTCGGACGTCTCGCCCTTCGGAGCCTCGAGCTCGCCGTCATAGACCAGATCGCGCGCGCGCAAGGTCGCCTCGGCCGCCGCCGGCTTGCCCGCCGCCTGCACCGCCGCCTCGGACGCGAACACATCGTGATGGATGCCCAGCAGCGCGAGATCGGCGCGGATCATGTCCATCATCGCCGCCACGGCGCGGGTGCGGAACAGCACGAGCCAGTCCGCTTCGGGCGCTTCCCGATACCGCTCGCCATACTCGCCGGCGAGCGCAGCCCCGACCGGCTTCAGATAATCGCCTGGATAGAGACCTTCCGGCACCGTCACCGCTTCGCCGAGCGCCTCGCGATACCGCAGGTGGACCGAGCGGGCTAGCACATCGACCTGAGCGCCCGCGTCGTTGACATAATATTCGCGGATCACCTGATGCCCGGCATAGGCGAGCAGATTGGCCAGCGCATCGCCGACCACAGCCCCGCGGCAATGGCCCATGTGCATCGGTCCGGTCGGGTTGGCGGAGACATATTCGATGTTCACCCGCACCCCGGTGCCCTTGTCCGACCGGCCATAGTCACCGCCTTCCGCCAGGATCGTACGCAGCTCGCCACGCCAGACATCGTCGGCCAGGCGGATATTGATGAACCCCGGACCTGCAATCTCGACTGCGGTCACCCCGTCGAGCGCCTGCAGCTTCGGCGCGATCAGCGCGGCCAGCGCGCGCGGGTTGGTGCCGGCGGGCTTCGCCAGCACCATCGCGGCGTTGGTCGCCAGATCGCCATGCGCGGGATCACGCGGCGGCTCGACCGCGACGTTGCGGCGATCGAGCCCGGTCGCGAGCAGGCCATCGCCCTCAAGATCAGACAGGATCGCATCGAGCTGCGCGGCGAAACGGGTATAGAGCGTCATGGCCGCGCCCTTAGCGGCTGCGCCGCGCGCTGCCAAATCGCACGGCTGCTATCGCACCGCGCCCTTCGCCATCAGGCGCGGTAACAGCGCCATCGCGCCCAGCAGCGGCCAGCGCCGCTGCCAGGGGCGGATCGCGATATCGGTGCCGGCGTGGCGATTGATCTTCCAGGCCAGATAATCGATCCCGCCGGCAAATGTGGTACTGGCCTTGATCAGCTTCATCACCTGCCGCCGGCGCCCCCGTCGCGCCCATGCCGCCCAGCCGGAACCGACCGACGGGCTGCCCAATCGCGGCGCTTCCGCAGCCACCAGCCTGCCGAGCGCTGCATAGCGCGCCGGATCGGCATCAACGATCGCATCCGGCCGAGCGGCACGCTCGGCACGAAGCTCGCAGCGATAGGTAAGCCGAAAGGCAGCACGCCATGCGGCTTCGGGATCGTCAGCAATGCCACGCTCCAGCGTCGGCACGGTCAGCGCGAGCAGCGATCGCGACGCCTGCGCGACTGCCGCCAGCGTGATCCCCTCCGCCGCGCGATCGGCTTTCCAGACGAGCCGGGCCGGCTGTGCGAACCGCGCCATGGTGGAGACATCCCGCGCCCCAAGCCCGGTCTCGCGTTTGAAATCGGCTTCGCTGAGCACTGCATATTTTGCGGCCAGCCCTTCATGGGTGGCGGGAAAGACGTTGGGCGGCAGCAGCCGATTGGCCAGTGCCTTCCAGCCGCCGCCATAAGCGGCGTGATAGCTGGAGACGATAAGGTAGAAATCGAGCATCTGCCCGTCGAGCTCGGCCGAACGCAAGCATGAACCGTAGAAGAGCACCGCGCGGGACGCGGTACCGTGCCGGGCAGCGATCGCCTCCGCGAAGGCGGTCACGCGGGGATCGACCGGGCCGTCTAGTTCTCCCGCCACCAGCGCCTCGACCGCGCCCATGGTACCGGCGTCAGGCGGCGAGCTTGAGGAAAGGCATCGGCCGCGTCTGGCGCAGCACGATCGGGCGGCCGTCTTCGGCATAGAAGAGCTCACCGTCCAGGATAACGCTGGAGCGCACACCGGCGATATGGATCTCGTCGCCACGCTCGATATGCACGCCAGCCATGCGCTGCTGACCAAGCTTGCCGGTGACACCAGCCGCGATCGCGCGGACCAGACTGACCGGGCTCTGATCGACCATCATCAGCTTCAGCCCGCCGAGCGCGCTGCCGCCATCGGCCTGCGTGCGCGTGCCGACCAGCAGCCGCTCGAGCGTGGTCACGATCAGCAGTGTGAACCGACCGCGCAGCTCGCCCTGCCGCATCAGCGACACGGTGACCGGCGACGGCCGCGGCGGCAGGAAGGCGGCGCGGATGCCGAAGATCAGCGATGCAATCACCGCAAATACGGTAAGCACATGGCTGAGCCCGTTGGGCAAGCCCAGCGGGTAGATTTTGTGCCGGCAATAGAGGATCGAATTGGCCAGCCCGGCGCCCCCCAGGAACATGCCCAGCACGGGCCGGCTTTCGCCATCGCCGCTTGTCAGCTGGATCAGCTCGCGCCGCACCACGTGCAGATCGACATTGGTGCGCGCAATCTCCATCACCCGTTCCAGCGCGACCAGCGGATCGCCGACGGCGCCCAGATCGAGCGCGATCAGGTTGGTCTTGCCGTTGGGCAGCACGGCGACCGGCGGCGGATCATCGCCGAAATGGCCGCCATGGTGCAGCTCGGTCAGCGCCGCCTGGACGGTGCCGTCACCGCCGTTGATGACCAGCACCTTCGGCTTCACGCGCGCGATCTGCCGCAGCGCATCCTCGATCTGGCCGACTTCCTCGACCTCATAGTGAAAGATATCGGGGTGCTGCGCGCAGAAGCTGCGGATCCGCGGCAGCAGCGCGCGATTGCCGGTCGATCGGGGATTCGACAAAAGCGCGACGCTGGTCATGTCCTACCCCCGCGACGCCATGGCGATCGGCTTGATCGACAATCCCTGGCGATAGTTCAGCACCACCCCGACCTCGCGCACGCCGCGCCCCACTGGAATGGCGACTTCCCGATAATCGGGCTTCAGCGATGTCAGCGAGATGCGCGGATTGCGCGAAAAGCCGCCGCCATCGTTCCAGCCGGACTTGCCGTTGCCATCGACATCGTGGCGCACCGCGACCGCATACTGGCCCGGCTGCGGCAGCGCGACGCACACCGCCATCGGACCGGTTCGGCTAACCGGCACGTCGATCCGCTTCAGCTTGCGTCCCTTGGCCAGAAAATCGGCCGGATTGTCGCCATAAACCTGCACGCGCAACATGCCGCTGCGCTGTTTGAAGCCTTCGACATTCACCAGCACCGCCGCCTCGCCGCCACCGCGCGCGCAGGCAGCGGCATCCGGACCGAACACCGCGGCCTGCGCGGGCACGACGACGGCGCCGGCGGCGAACATCGTGGCAGCTGCGAACAGGGCCTTCAGTTTCGACATGACCAATGTACTCCTGGAAGCTATAGCCCCGCCAACACGCGTGGGCCGTCTTCCCCCTTTGCGTTTCGGCAGATGGGCTGCGAATGCGGCCAGAACATGGTCGTGAGGCGTCCGTATCTTGAAATCGCTAAGCCTGACCGACCGCTACATCGCCCGCCTGATCGCCGTGCCGCTGCTGGCCACGCTCGTGATCGCGGCGATGCTGCTGATCCTGGACAAGATGCTCCGCCTGTTCGACTTCGTGGCATCGGAAGGCGGGCCGGTCAGCGTCGTGTGGAAGATGCTGGCGAACCTGATTCCCGAATATCTCTCGCTCGGCATCCCGATCGGGCTGATGCTGGGCATCCTGCTCGCCTTCCGGAAGCTCGCGCTGTCGAACGAGCTGGATATCTTCCGCGCGGTCGGGCTCGGCTACGGGCGGTTGCTGCGGGTCGCCTATGTCTATGCGTTTGCCCTGGCCGCGCTCAATCTGCTGATCGTCGGCTTCGTCCAGCCCTATGCGCGCTACGCCTATGAAGGGCTGCGCTTCGAACTGCGCTCGGGCGCGCTCGGCGCATCGATCAAGGTGGGCGAATTCACCAAGCTCGGCAGCCGGATGACGCTGCGGGTCGAGAAGGCGGAGGAAGGCGGGCGCGACCTTTCCGGCATCTTCGTCAACGCGCGCTCGCGCGATGGCCGCACGCTGGCGGTGACGGCGGAACGCGGCACCTTCATGGCGACCGACGATCCGAACACGATCATCTTCAGGCTGACCAACGGCCGCCTCGTGCACGATCAGCCCGGCTTCCCGACGCCGCGGGTGCTGAGCTTCGTCGGGCATGACCTGCCGATCGATCTGCCGAAGATGGAGAATTTCCGCCAGCGCGGCGGGCGCGACCGTGAGATGACGATGCCCGAACTGGCGATGACCGCCTGGGCCAAGGGCACATCCCCCCAGACCAAGAACGAGCTGCGCGCCAATTTCCATTTCCGGCTGGTGGAGGTTGCGAGCATGTTCCTGCTGCCGATGCTGGCGGTATCGCTGGCCGTGCCGCCAAAGCGATCGTCGTCCGCGCTGGGCGTCTTCCTGTCGATCGTGCTGGTCGTCACGCTGCACAAGATCAATGAATATGCCGAGGCGCTCGGCGCGCTCGGCCGTGTCGATCCGGTGATCGCACTGTGGGTGCCCTTCCTAGGTTTCTCGGGCCTGACCTGGTGGATGTATCGCACGCTGGCGTACGTGCCGGGCGGGCAGCCGATCGGCGCGCTGGAACGCGTGGCCGCCAAGGTGGGGGCGGCGATCAAGCGCGGCTTCGCCAAGCTGCGCCGCCAGCGGGAGATCGCGGCGTGAGCGGTATCAACCTCAGCTTCTTCGCTTCGCGCACTGTGACCATTTACATGGCGCGCAAGTTTCTGGTGACCAGCATGGCGGTGCTGTTCGCGCTGGTGCTCGTGCTGATGGCGCTCGATCTGCTCGGCGAATCGGGCAATATCCTGGCCCATCCCGGCAACGGCAATGCCGAACTGCTGCGCTACATCGGCCTGCGCGCACCGCAGATCGTGCAGCGCTTCCTGCCGTTCGCGGTGCTGCTGGGCACGCTGGTCACGCTTGCCACCATGAACCAGAACAGCGAGATCATCGCGATGAAAGCGGCGGGCATTTCCGCCCACCAGATTCTGGCGCCGCTCGTGCTGGCCAGCCTGTTCATTGCGGCAATCAGCTTCGCATTTAACGATCGCATCGTGGCGCGGTCGACCGCCGCGCTCGATGCCTGGCAGGCCGCCGACTATGGCCCCGTCCCGCCGACATCGGGCATTGCCAGCAATGTCTGGGTGCGCGATGGCGACGATCTGATCCACGTTGATACCGTCGCCGGGCGCGGACCAGCCACCCGGCTGGGCGGCGTCACCATCTATGATCGCAGCGGCGGGACGTTGAACACCGTCGTCGATGCACAGCGTGGGCAAGCCTCGGGAGACGGCTGGCAGCTCGACGGAGCAGTGCGCCGGTTCGATGTCGCGCGCGGCACCGTGACGCGGCCGGCCAGTCTGGTCGTCGCGCGCGGGGTGACGGCGGATCGCTTCACGCTGGCCACGGTCGATGCCGAGCAGCGCTCGTTCCTGTCGCTATCTGGCGCGATCGACGATCTGCGCGCCGCCGGTCGCCCGACCGGCGCGCTTGAGGCGGGGCTGTGGCACAAGCTGTCGGGTCCACTTTCGGCGATGCTGATGCCGCTGCTGGCGGGCGTCGCCGCGTTCGGCCTTGCCCGGTCCGGCCAGCTTTTCATCCGCGCGGTTATCGGCATGGCGCTGGGCTTCGCCTATTTCGTGGTCGATAATTTCGCGCTGGCGATGGGCAATCTCGGGGCATACCCGCCGCTACTGGCAGCCTGGGCGCCGTTCGCGCTGTTCCTGCTGATCGGAGAGGCGGTGCTGATCCGCACCGAGGAGTGATCGCGGACCCGGCGGACGACCCGCCGCACGTCAGCCGCGCAGATGTCGCGCGGGGCGCTGGTCTGGCGACGCTGGCCCGGCTCGGCGCGCTGATCGAAGTCATCGCCCAGCCCGTTTATACCTGGCTGTTCGGCATCGCCACTTACGGCGTCTACACCGTGCTGTGGGCGGCGGTGAACATCGCCGAGAATATCGTCGATCTTTCGATGACCCAGGCCCTGCAGCGCGTGGTGCCCACCGAATCCGAAAGCGATGCGCATGCGGCGGTCCGCTTCGCCCTGCTCGTATCGGTCGGGCCGGCACTGCTGATCGCGCTTGCGGCCACGCTGTCAGCGGGATCGATCGCGGCGCTGATCTCGGCCGCGCCAGCCGATCGCGTCACGCTGCCGCTGGCGGTTGCGCTGTTCGCATGGGCGCTGCCGCTATGGACCTTCATAGAAGTCTCGACCGCCGCGGCCCGCGCGCGCCGCGCATTCGGGCCCGAGATCCGTCTGCGCATCTTTTGGGAGCAGATTGCAAGACTGGCGTTCGCGGTCGCGCTGTTCGCGATCGGGGTCGGCCCGCTGGGCCTGATCGTGGCGCACCTTGCCAGCTTGGCGCTGACTGCGGCGCTATCGGCCCGCCTGCTGCTGCGCTACTTCGACGGAGAGTTGCTGCTGCGTGCCCCCCTGCCCCGCCGGGTCCGCGGGGCGCTGCTGGCGACCGGCTTCGCCACCCTGCCCGCCGCCGTCACGCGCCGGCTGTTCAACGATCTGCCGGCAGTGGTGCTGAACCTGATGCTGCCGGGCGCGCGCGGGGCGACAGCAGCCGGACTGTTCGGGATCGCGCGCAAGATCGCGTCGATCCCGCTGATCGTGCGGCAGGCTTTCCAATATGTGATGGCGCCGCTCGCATCGGCGCAGGCGCGCGCCGACCGCGCCGGGATCGCCCCGCTCTATCGCTTCGCCACCCGTGTCTCGACCGCGCTGGTGATCCCGGTGGCGGGCGTGCTGCTGCTGCTGGCGGACGACATATTGAGCGTCTTCGCGCCCGAGGCCCGCGCCGCGCTGCCGCTGCTGATCATCCTGGTGCTGGCTCGCGCCGGCGAGGCGATTGTCGGCGCGGCGACCCCGGTTGTGGAGATGACCGGGCATCGCGCGCTGCCGCTGCTCAATTCGGCGATCGGCCTTGCTGCCTGGGCGCTGCTGTCGATCTGGCTGGTGCCGCCGATGGCGGGGACGGGAATGGCGATCGCCGTCGCCGTCGGTACGGTGCTAGTCGCCTGGACGGCAGCGATCGAACTGCGGCTGACCGAAGGCTTGCCGACGTTCGACCGTCACAGCCTGCTCGGCGCGGCGATCGCGATCGCGGCGGTCGCGGCGATGTGGGCGATCGGCCTGTTGCTCGCCCCGCTCGGTGCGCCGGTGCGGGCGGCGGGCCTGCTCTTGCTGCTGCCGGCGGCGGCATGGATCGCCCTGCGGTTCGGGCTTGATCCGCAGGATCGCGCCGCGCTGGGCAAGGCGGGGCGGCGCATGCGACTGGCGTGAACGGCGGATAAGCGGGAAATGGTCGCAAAAGCGCCGCATTGCCTTTCCAAGGATCACCGCCATATCTGTCGGGCAACGCCCGGCGGCCACCAGAGGAATAGACGTGAAGAGCATCGAGCAGCAGCCCGGTTTCTGGAACCGATCGCATTATCTGGATCGGATGACGCTGAAGGAGCTCACCGTCGCCTATTTCCAGTATCCGGCGATCATCGCCTATCTGGTGTCGGCAGCGGTTTGCATCGGCCTCTACATCTGGCGGCCGACTTCGCTCGTCGAGACGCTGGCGTCGATCCTGATCGCGGTGCTGCTGTATCCGCTGGCCTGGTATTGCCTCCATCGCTGGGTGCTGCACAGCAAGTGGATGTGGAAATCGAAGCTGCTGGCCTCGACCTGGAAGCGGATCCATTATGATCATCACCAGGATCCGAACCATCTCGAGGTGTTGTTCGGCGGGCTGCACACCACCCTGCCGACGATCTTCCTCGTCACTGCGCCGGTCGGCTATTTGATCGGGGAATTCGGCGGTGCCGCGATCGCGACCGCGACCGGCATGATCATGACCTGCGTCTACGAATATTTCCACTGCATCCAGCATCTCACGTACAAGCCCAAGAACAAGTGGGTCGCCGCAATCAAGCAGCGCCATCTCGCGCATCATTTCCATAACGAGAATGGCAATTACGGCATCACCAACTATTTCTGGGACAGGGCGTTCGGCACCTATTACGAGAAGGTCGGCGAGCGAAAGAAGAGCAAGACCGTGTTCAACATCGGCTATACCGAGGATGTGGCAGAGCGTTATCCGCATGTTGCCAATCTTTCAGGCGGCGTCGCCAGCGGTCATCCGCGCCAGCGCAAGGGCGAATAGCGCAACATGTCGGTCGCGGTCGCAGTCCGCCGGGTCGAGAGTGCGGCCGACCGCAAGGCGTTCGTAGACCTCCCCTTCCGCCTCTACGCGGCCGACGCCAATTGGGTGCCGCCCCTGAAGGACGAGGTTCGCGGGCTGATCGATCCCGCGAAGAACCCATGGTTTGGTCATGCCCGCGCGGCCTTTTTCCTTGCCTCGCGCGGGGATCGAGTAACGGGCCGGATCTCGGCCCAGGTCGACGAACTCGTACTGGCGATGCCGCGCGAACAGGCTGGCGGCGCAGGCACCGGACATTTTGGCATGTTCGAAGCGGAGGATGCCGACAGCGCGGCTGCCCTGTTCGCAGCAGCAGAGGGCTGGCTGCGAGGACAAGGCATGACGCGATCGATGGGCCCCTACAGCCTGTCGATCTGGGACGAGCCCGGCCTCCTGGTGGACGGAGCCGATCATCCGCCGACGGTGATGATGGGGCATCACCCCCCCGCCTATGCGGGCTGGGTCAATCAGGCCGGCTATCGTCCGGCCAAGGAGCTCTACACCTACGAGCTCGATATCGTGCCGCCGCTGCCGCCGCTGGTGCAGCGCATCGTCAGCTCGGGCGAGCGCAACCCGCGCATCCGCGTGCGCCGCGTCGACAAGTCGCGCTTCGATCAGGAAGCCGCGCTTATCCTGGGCATCCTCAATGATGCCTGGGGCGACAACTGGGGCTTCGTGCCACTGACCGACGATGAGATCGCCTATGCCGGCAAGAAGCTGAAGGCGATCGTGATCGAGGACCTGATCCGGATCGCGGAGGTCGAAGGCGAACCGGTTGCGTTCATGATGACGCTGCCCGACCTGAACGAGAAACTGAAGGATTATGGCGGCTCGCTGCTGCCGTTCAACTGGGCCAAGCTGTTGTGGTGGCTGCGCGCGCCGAAGGTGCGCACGATGCGCGTGCCGCTGATGGGCGTGGTCAAGCGGCTGCAGGCGACCCGTCTGGCAAGCCAGCTGGCCTTCATGATGATCGAATATATCCGCCGCGATGCCGTCGCCAAATATGGCGCCACCCGCGGCGAGATCGGCTGGATCCTCGAGGATAATCAGGGCATGCGCTCGATCGCCGAGACGATCGAGAGCCGGGTCAACAAGGTGTACCGGATCTACGAAAAGGACCTGTAGGCGGCGGCGCGCGCTCTTTGCCTTACTTCGTCATTCCCGCGCACGCGGGAATCCACCCTTCCGCGAGAGCGACCCGCCAGAGGCTCGAGGTCCATCCAAGGCCGGCAGTGGATTCCCGCCTGCGCGGGAATGACGATGTAGAGGGAACGTCACCCCTCCGCCCGCTCGACCTTCGCCAGCATCATCCCCTCACTCACCTGCCCGCCAGCGACAGCCTTCAGCTCCGCCACAACGCCATCGAACGGCGCGGTCAGCGAATGCTCCATCTTCATCGCCTCCAGCGTCAGCAGCTTCTGGCCCTTGGCCACGGCTTGGCCCTCGGCGACCTCGACTGCGATCACCTTGCCCGGCATCGGCGAGAGAATAGCACCGTCGGAGGCGACCCCGCCCGCGACGCCGCCCGCGCGATGAGGCCTGATCGCGAAGGACGCGCCCGCTTCCCACACGAGTACAAAATCTTCTAAAGGAACTGCGTGCTCAGGTCCGTTGGGACGAGAGAGCAGGTCGATCTCGTGATCCGTACCTTCGACTGAGAGCCGGAAAACCGACGTCGGTTGCCCATTGAGCCTGAACCCACTGTTCCAAAGACTCTCGGCCGCGCGACGCTCCGGAAAAGACTTGGCCGAACCCGAAGCGCCCCTTTCGCCCTCGAGAAAGGCGTCGGCCGCAATGCGAAGCAGTCTCTCCGATGGCGTCGCTGGCCCGGCTAGCCGGTCGCCAGCCGCGGCGATCAGACCCGTATCGAGATCGCCCGCCAGCACGCGCGGATCGTTCACGAGCCGATGCAGGAACGCGGCATTCGTCCGCACCGGATAGACTGCGACGCCATCCAGCGCACTTGAGAGCGCCGCCATCGCAGCGTTGCGATCGGAAGCCCTCACAACGATCTTGGCAATCATCGGATCGTAGAATGGCGTGACTTCGTCGCCCATCGCGATGCCAGCCTCGACGCGCACACGTTCATGCGGCAGCTTGAGAAAGCTCAGCGGGCCCGTGCTCGGCAGGAAGCCCGTCGCCGGGTTCTCCGCATATAGCCGCGCCTCGATCGCCCAGCCGTTGATCGACAGGTCCTCCTGCCGCTTCGGCAACGGCTCGCCGCTCGCCACGCGCAGCTGCCATTCCACCAGATCGACGCCGGTGATTTCCTCGGTCACCGGATGCTCGACCTGGAGGCGGGTATTCATTTCCATGAACCAGATGCGATCGGGGCGCAGGCCTTCGCTGGCATCGGCGATGAATTCGATCGTGCCCGCGCCGACATAATCGACTGCGCGCCCCGCCTGCACGGCTGCGGCGCAGATCGCTTCGCGCGTCGCCTCGTCCATGCCTGGCGCGGGCGCTTCCTCGATCACCTTCTGGTGGCGGCGCTGCAGCGAACAGTCGCGCTCGAACAGGTGG
The DNA here is from genome assembly GCF_047238125.1 of Sphingomonas canaveralia. Lineage (NCBI taxonomy): Bacteria > Pseudomonadati > Pseudomonadota > Alphaproteobacteria > Sphingomonadales > Sphingomonadaceae > Sphingomonas > Sphingomonas canaveralia. The sequence goes on along the minus strand of NZ_JBDFMH010000001.1, from coordinate 667,357 downwards.
ACGATATTGCCGTGGGTATCCCCGAAGATCTGCACTTCGATATGACGCGGGCGGGTGATATATTTCTCGATCAGCACACGATCGTCACCGAACGAAGAGGCCGCCTCGCGCTTGCAGGACAGCAGCATGTCGGCGAAGTCGCCGGCGGCCTCCACCTTGCGCATGCCCTTGCCGCCACCGCCGGCCACGGCCTTGATCAGCACCGGATAGCCAATCGCATCGGCTTCGGCCTGCAGCCGGTCGGGCGATTGGTCCTCGCCGAGATAGCCGGGAGTCGTCGGCACGCCTGCCCCCGCCATCAGCGCCTTGGCGGCATCCTTCAGCCCCATCGCGGTGATGCTGGCGGGGCGCGGGCCGACCCACACCAGTCCGGCATCGATCACGGCCTGTGCAAAGCCGGCATTCTCGGACAGAAAGCCGTATCCCGGGTGGATCGCCTCGGCACCGGTCGCCTTCGCCGCGGCGATGATCTTCTCGCCAACCAGATAGCTTTCGCGCGCGGGTGAAGCGCCGATATGCACCGCCTCGTCCGCCTGCCGGACATGAAGCGCCTTGGCATCGGCATCCGAATAGACCGCGACCGTGCGGATGCCCATCGATCGCGCCGTGCGAATGATCCGACAGGCGATCTCGCCACGATTGGCGATCAGGAGTGAGGTGATCATGTCTTCGCGCCCTATCCCATCACATCCGGAACACGCCGAACGCCGGCCGTTCGGGCACAGGCGCGTTCAGCGTCGCGGCGAAGGCGAGGCCGAGGACGTCGCGGGTCTGGGCGGGATCGATGATGCCGTCGTCCCACAGCCGTGCGGTGGCGTGCCAGGGGTTGCCCTCGTCCTCATATTTCTGCCGAACGGGCGCCTTGAACGCCTCCGCCTGTTCGGGCGTCCAGCTGTCAGCGTCGCGGTGAACGGTCGCCAGCACCGATGCGGCCTGCTCGCCGCCCATCACGCTGATCCGGCTATTGGGCCAGCTGAACAGGAAGCGCGGTGAATAGGCGCGGCCGCACATGCCGTAATTGCCCGCGCCGAAGCTGCCGCCGATCAGCACCGTGATCTTGGGTACGCTGGCGGTGGCGACTGCCGTCACCAGCTTCGCACCATGCTTCGCGATGCCCTCGGCCTCATATTTGCCGCCGACCATGAAGCCCGAGATATTCTGCAGGAACAGCAGCGGGATCCGGCGCTGGCAGGCCAGCTCGATGAAGTGCGCACCCTTCACCGCGCTTTCGCTGAACAGCACGCCGTTGTTCGCCAGGATCGCGACCGGGATGCCCCAGATATGTGCGAAACCGCAGACGAGGGTCGTGCCGTAGAGGGCCTTGAACTCCTGGAACTCGGACCCGTCGACGATCCGCGCGATCACCTCGCGCACGTCGTACGGCGCGCGCACGTCCTGCGGCACGATGCCGTAGAGGTCATCGGCGTCGAATTTCGGCGCGCGCGGCGCCCGCATGTTTAGCCCCGGATCGGCGGGCGGCGCCAGCGTCGAGACGATATCGCGCACGATCGTCAGCGCATGCTCGTCATTCTCGGCGACATGATCGACCACACCGGATTTGCGGCCATGCAGATCGCCGCCGCCCAGATCCTCGGCCGAGATCACTTCGCCGGTGGCGGCCTTCACCAGCGGCGGCCCGGCTAGAAAGATGGTGCCCTGGTTGCGCACGATCACGCTTTCGTCGGACATTGCCGGCACATAGGCGCCGCCCGCCGTGCAGCTGCCCATCACGCAGGCGATCTGCGGGATGCCCTTGGCGGACATGTTGGCCTGATTGAAGAAGATCCGGCCGAAATGATCGCGATCGGGGAAGACTTCCGCCTGATGCGGCAGGTTCGCGCCGCCGCTGTCGACCAGATAAATGCAGGGCAGCCGGTTGGCCTCCGCAATCTCCTGCGCGCGGAGATGCTTCTTCACCGTCATCGGATAATAGGTGCCGCCCTTCACCGTCGCATCGTTGGCGACGATCATGCACTGGCGGCCGGAAACACGGCCGATCGCGGCGATCATGCCCGCCCCCGGCACTTCGCCCTCATACATGTCGCACGCGGCGAGCTGGCCGATCTCCAGCAGCGGCGAACCCGAATCGAGCAGGCGCTCCACCCGCTCGCGCGGCAGCAGCTTGCCGCGCGACACGTGGCGATCGCGCGATGCCTGCGATCCACCGAGCGCGGCCTGCGCGACATCCGCGCGCAGTTTCTCGGCCAAAGCGCGATTATGCGCGGCGTTGGCACGGAACGCCTCCCCTTCGCGGTCAAGCGCTGTATCGAGCGTCGGCGCGGTCACGCCGCCCCCACCAGTTCGCGGCCGATCAGCATGCGGCGGATCTCGTTAGTGCCGGCGCCGATGTCGAGCAGCTTGGCGTCGCGCGCGAAGCGTTCGACCGGCCAATCCTTCGTATAGCCCGCGCCGCCCAGCGCCTGGATCGCCTCCAGCGAAACGCGCACCGCATTCTCGGATGCCAGCAGGATCGCGCCGGCCGCATCGAAGCGCGTCGTCTGCCCGGCATCGCAGGCGCGCGCGACGGCATAGACATAGGCCCGCGCCGAATTGAGCGCTACATACATGTCTGCCACCTTGGCCTGCATCAGCTGGAACGCGCCGATCGGCTTGCCGAACTGTTGGCGCTCGCGAATATAAGGCAGCACGACATCCAGGCAGGCTTGCATGATGCCGATCTGGATACCCGACAGCACCACCCGCTCGTAATCCAGCCCCGACATCAGCACGCCGACGCCACCATTCTCCGGCCCCATCACATTCGCATCCGGCACGAAACAGTCGTCGAACAGCAATTCCGCCGTCGGCGACCCGCGCATGCCCATCTTGTCGATTTTCTGGCCGATCGAGAAACCGGCCATGCCCTTTTCGATCAGAAAGGCGGTGATACCCCGACTGCCTTCGCCGGTCTTGGCGTAGACGACGAGCATATCGGCATAAGCGGCATTGGTGATCCAGAATTTGGTCCCGGTCAGCCGCCAGCCGCCATCGGTGCGCACCGCGCGCAGTTTCATCGAGACGACGTCCGATCCTGCCCCGGCTTCGGACATGGCGAGCGAGCCGACATGCTCGCCCGAGATCAGCTTCGGCAGGAAACGCGCCTTCTGCTCCGGGTTGGCCCAGCGAGCGATCTGATTGATGCAGAGGTTCGAATGTGCGCCGTAGGACAGGCCGACCGATGCCGAGGCGCGGCTGACTTCCTCCACCGCGACGACATGATCGAGATAGCCAAGGCCCAGGCCGCCGTCCGCTTCGGCGACGGTTACGCCGTGTAGCCCAAGTGCCCCCATCTCGGGCCACAGCGCGATCGGGAACCAGTCTTCCGCATCGATCTTCGCGGCCAACGGCGCGATCCGGTCCTCGGCGAAGCGGCGTGTGGTGTCGCGGATCATATCGGCAGTCTCGCCGAGCGCGAAATCCAGGGCGGCAGTCATGCGCATCCTCTCTCTGTTTCACCGGTCCATAGCAAGCCGCCGGTTCATTGGGAAATTGAAGGATCATGGCCTTGGGTATAGCGTCAGACTATGATGGATCGTGCGCAGCTCCGCTATTTCCTGGCGATCGTCGATGCCGGCAACTTCAGCCGCGCCGCCGCTCGGGTCAACGTGGCGCAGCCGACGCTGTCGGTGGCGATCGCCAAGCTGGAGGCGCGGCTGGGCACGCGACTGTTCGTGCGGTCCAGCCAGCGCGTGCAGTTGACCGAGGCGGGCAGTCGGCTGCTCGATCAGGCCCGACTGATCGAGGCGCAGTTTCACGAGGCTGAGCGGCTGGTGGCAGCGCGCGCACCAGTCCGGACCTTGCGGTTGGGCATCCTATCCACGCTGGCGACCGGGCTGACCGAAGCGATGCTTGCAGCCCGCACCATGCCAGAGCCCATCGAACTGGTCGAAGGGACCGAGCGCGATCTGGCGGCGCGGCTCGAACGCGGACGGATCGATGCCGCGATCACCGTGCTGCGCAGCGGCGGTCGGTTCGATCGCGAACCGCTGTTCATGGAGGATTATCGCCTCGCAATGCCGGCATCGCATCGCTTGGCAGGGCAGAATGCAGTCGCCGCCGAGGCACTGGCGAGCGAGACGATGATCCTGCGCCGCGGGTGCGAGGCGTTGGCGGAAACCAGCCGCCATTTCACGCTGCGCGGAATCCGTCCGCCGTTCAGCTTCAAGACCCAGTCGGACGATCGCGCGCTCGCTATGATCCGTCAGGGTATTGGCATTACCGTGATGCCGGCCGGCCTGCCAATCGCGGGAATAAGCCGACCGATGCTGGCCGGGTTCGACCTGCGTCGCCAGATCGGGCTCGTTTTCTCAGAGCAATTGCCCGCTGCAGCGCGGGACATCTCGGCTACACTGGCGGCTGCGAGATCAGTGCTGGGACGGCATCAGGCCGCCCAGTGATCCGATCGGCGGGCGACGACGAACCAGGTGTCCGCCGCCGCCCTATCGATCAGTTGGCTTCCATCGAATGCTTCAGGTCGCGCATCTGATCATGACCTTCGCGCACCGAGCGATAAGCCGTCTCGATCGCGGCACGGACCGGCTGCGAAAGCTCACGATCCTGCAGCGCTTCCTCGAACTTCGCCTTGATGTGATCCTCGCCGCGCTCGACTTCATTGACGATCGCCTTGTCGTCCTGGCCGGTGACCGCGGACTTCAGATTGAGGAAGGCGCGGTGGGCGCCGGCAAGCACGGTGCCGTCATCCTCGGGATTTCCGCCGAGACGCGTGACTTCGCCCTGCAGCGCGGTCGCAGCCTGTCGGCGCTCGCTGGCACGGGCCGTGAAGATCGAACCGAACCGGCCGCTCTCGGCATCCTTGGCGGCTTCCTGATAGCCGTCCACGCTGTCGATCACGGTTGCGATCAGCGAGTTCAGCGTGCGAATGTCATGGTCGGAGTTCAGCATGGGCAGTTCCTTTTCGGTTGAGCCCCCACAACGCCCCGGCGTGCAAACGGCCCCCGGCGGGCCAAACTAAATGTCGGTGCCGGCAATCGTCGCTGCCGCAAGATCGGCTGTCTGGATGGCCACGCCGCGGGTCATCCGCGATCGGAACCGCGGCGCGGCGGCCGTAGTCCGGTGGAAAAGCGCAGTGTTGGACCAGGCATCGGCCAGCGTCGAAGCGAAACCATCCGCGGTCATGGTGGCAAAGCGCGCGATGACGCCGAGTTCGAGCTGCTCGACGGCCGCCGCGATCATGCCCTTTTCGATATCATATGGCACCAGGATATGCGGCAGCCCCGCCAGTAGCGCGGATGCGGAGAAGCCGAGCCCGCAGTGCGACATGACCATCCGCGAGCGGGCGGCGATCTTCGTCCACGGCACGGGCGCGGTCTCGACCGTGATACCGGCGCGTTCCAGCACCATTCTATCGGATGCAAGCAGACGCGCATCGTAGAGCCGAACCGGGAGGCCCGACCGCACCAGCCCATCGAAGAAGGCAGGCGTGCGCGGCTGTGACCCATTCATGTAGACGAACAACTCGTCGCCGCTGCTGTCGGCCAGCGGCACCGGCCCAACATGCGGCACGCCGGCCGGCTCCAGGCGCCAGCCGCGATAGGGATCGAGTTCTTCGAACGCCGCGACGATCTGGCGATCCGCACTGAAGATGCCTGGCAGCCGATCCCGGCCCGGCCGGCCATTGGCGGACAGCGCGCGATTGAGCCCGTCGAGCAGCGGGGCCTCTTCATGGACCGCGGGCTTGCCGGTCAGGCTGGCGAACACCGGATGTTCGGGCGGCGGAAGTGAAAAGCCAGTGCCGAGCGAGAGGGTAGGCACGCGGCCATGGGCGGCCAGCAGCAGGCCCGGCGCATATTCGGAGATCACCAGCGCCGGATCGACCGCCGCGATGATGCGGTCCCAGGCCGCGATCATCGCGGTCAGCGCCGGCCGGTCTGCCAGCCCCATTGCGACCAGTATGTCGCCCATCGTGTTCGGCGTCACGATGTTCGGGCGATGCAGCGGCACGATCTGCTGCGGCCAGAGCGGCGCCTGCCAGACGGGTATGTCGGCCGGCCAGCGCGCGATATCCTGCGCGGCGATCGTTACGTCGTACCCGCGTGCGCGCAGTTCGGCGAGGATCATCGTGAGCTTGGTTACATGGCCGCTGCCCGATCCGAGCTCCCAGCCGATCAGGATGCGCGCCATCCGGCGATCAGATCTGGGCGTCCGCCGGCTGGTGCCCGAGCGCGGTGAGCCGGCCAAGCAGATCGTCGGCGCATGCATCCAGCCGGCCCCGATCGACGGAGCGGATCACGAAGTTCGCGCCGACCCGGCCGTCTCGGAAGAAGGGGTAACTGCCGATCTGGCAGCCTTCGTGGGCGCGTTCGCACTGCCGCAGCGTGTCGGCGATCTCGCTTTCGGGCACCCAGCAGCCGATCGTCCGCGACAGCAGCGGCTGACCACCTTCAAGCTGGCCGGACAGCCCCTCCAGCATTTGCCCCGCAATGTGCGGCACGCCGGCCAAGATCAAGATGTTGCCCAGCCGGATGCCAGGCGCGCCCGACATGCGGTTCTCAATCAATTCGGCCCCCTCGGGCACGCGCGCCATCCGCAGCCGGCCCTCGCTCAACCCGCCGCGTGTGGCGTAATAATCCTCGAGCACGGCGCGCGCCTTCGGGTGGACCACCACCGGCACGCCGAGCGCGGAGGCGATCGCATCGACAGTGATGTCGTCATGCGTCGGGCCGATGCCGCCGGTCGTGAACAGATAGTCGTTGTCCACCCGCAGCGCGTTGACCGCCGCCACGATCCGCTGCTCGACATCGGGCACGACGCGCACTTCGGCAAGGCGGATACCCTGCAGGTTCAGCCACAGCGCCACCTGCGCAATGTTGCGATCCTGGGTGCGCCCGGAAAGGATCTCGTCGCCGATGATCAGCAGCGCTGCGGTGTAGATACGCGGTTCGGCCATGGCATCGGCCATAGCGCGGGTGGCAAGCCTCGCAAAGCCGGTGCGCAGGCGCTATATGGGCTGCATGAACGAATATGTGACGATCACCCGCGCCGACAGCGTCGAGCGCGACGGCGCCATCAAGCTGTACGACGAGGACGGCTTCATCGGCATGCGCGCGGCGGGCCGGCTGGCTGCGGAGATCCTCGATGCACTCGTGCCGCATGTCGTGCCGGGCGTCACCACAGCGGAGCTCGACACGATCGTGCGCCGGATGACGCTGGAGGGCGGTGCGGTGCCGGCAACGCTCGGCTATCGCGGCTATACGCACAGCTGCTGCATCTCGATCAACCATGTCGTGTGTCACGGCATACCGGGGCCGAAGACGCTCAAGGACGGCGACATCGTCAACATCGATGTCACCCCGCAACTGAACGGGTGGCATGGCGATACCAGCCGCATGTATCTGGTCGGCGACGTACCGATCAAGCCGCGCCGGCTGGTCGAGGTGACCTACGAAGCGATGATGCGCGGTATCGAGCAGGCGAAGCCCGGCAACCGGATGGGCGATATCGCTCATGCCATCCAGAGCTTTGCCGAAAAGCATCGCTACGGTGTGGTCCGCGATTTCTGCGGCCACGGCCTCGGCCGCGTGTTCCACGATGCGCCCGAGGTGGTCCACGCCGGGCGGCCCGGAACGGGTCCGGAATTGCGGCCGGGCATGTTCTTCACGATCGAACCGATGATCAACATCGGCCGGCCCGACGTTAAGGTGCTGGACGATGGCTGGACGGCCGTGACGCGCGATCGTTCGCTGTCCGCGCAGTTCGAGCATTCGGTCGGCATCACCGAGACAGGTTGCGAGATCTTCACCACCAGCCCGACCGGCCTGCACGCACCGCCTTACGCCTGAATGCGTCCGGCCTGCTCCGTGGCGTGCCCTACCCGGATCTGAACCGGATTGATCAGCCCGTGGCGGCCCTTGTCGGCTGTCATCGCAAACGCTTGCGGCAGCGCCTCAAGTCCATCCAGCGTGCAACCGATCAGCGGATCGAGCTTGACGCGCCCATCCGCCACGATCCGCACGGTCGCCTCGAACAGGGCGCGGGTCAGCACCGCGGGAAAGGCGAAGCGGATGCTGCGGAAGCGGAAGGCGGAATAGGGTAGCATCGCGGCGTCCCCGTCGAACGCGAGACCGATCACCCTGCCCTCCTCGCGCGCCATCTCGGCCGCCTGCACCATGGTGGCGTTGCCGGCCAGCCCGCGAGAGACCGGCCCGCCGGCACACTCGAACACGATGTCCGCCCCCCGCCCGCCGGTCAGCGCGCGGACGGCGGCGACCGGATCCTCCTGGGTGACATCGATCGCGACGTCGGCCCCCAAGGCCAGTGCCATGTCGAGCGCTTCACGTCGGCGGCCGATCGCGATCATGCGCCCGGCGCCTGCTGCCTTGGCCGCCTGGAGGCAGCCGAACCCCATCGCGCCGAGACCGATCACCACAGCGGTCTCGTCGAGCAGGGGGCCCGCGGCATGAGCAGCCGACACGCAATCGGTCAGCGCCTGGATTGCGGCCCCCGCCCCGTCACTCACTGATGACGGCAGCTTCACGAACAGGCTGGCGGGGAACACCCCCTCTTCGGCGAACGAGCCCGGATAGTCGAACCCGACGATGCCCTCAGGGTGCGATCCGCGCGCGGCCACTCGATCGCCCACCGCCAGATCGGTGACACCCTCGCCCAGTGCGATGACCTGACCGGAGAATTCGTGGCCGAACAGTTGCGCCGGCCCTTCGGCCAAGCGTCGCGCGATGATGTCATGGCCATAGGTGCGCTCGCCCTGGAACAGCAGGATCTCGGTAATGCTTGGCTGCGTCACAAGGATACGGACGCGGACCCAGCCCGGCTTCGGATCACCGCAATCGACCTCAGCCTGGCGCATGTCGCCATAATCGTGCGTGATCCAGGCGCGCATCGCTCTCCTCCCGGCCGCTGATTGCAGCTTGAGGCGCAACGTGCCGACAGGCCAAAAAACAGTCAATCATGCTTGTCTTTTTGATAGGATCGCGCGCATTCATTGCCTGGGGAGCAACGTTCGCTCGAAGTGCCTAAAAAGCGGGCAAGGATGCCATGGCTGCCCTGTTTTGTGGCAGCGCACCATGGCGTAGGATGCGGCTATCATCCCGTGCGGCCGATTCGTTAGGTGGCACGTTATTTGAAAGACGCGCGGCAGCGCTGGTTCGGGAGGGAGCGCCCATGAAGAAGATCGAAGCGATCATCAAACCCTTCAAGCTCGACGAGGTGAAGGAAGCGCTGCACGACGTCGGCGTATCCGGCATCACGGTTACCGAGGCGAAGGGGTTCGGCCGCCAGAAGGGCCATACCGAGCTCTATCGCGGCGCCGAATATGTGGTCGATTTCCTCCCCAAGGTGAAGCTGGAGGTCGTCGTCGACGATGCGCTGGCGGACCGGGTGGTGGAGGCGATCGCGCAGGCCGCCCAGACCGGGCGGATCGGCGACGGCAAGATCTTCGTCATTCCGGTCGAAAGCGCGCTGCGCATCCGCACGGGCGAGAGGGGCAGCGACGCGATCTGAATCCACGCCGGCCGACCGGGAAACCCGGCGGCCCAGTTCAACCAAGGGAAATCCCGGCAGCCGCCGGGGTGACGAGCACGGGGACGATACATGGCCAACACGGCATCCGACATTCTGAAGCAGATCAAGGAGCAGGAGATCGAGTGGGTCGACCTGCGCTTCACAGATCCCAAGGGAAAGTGGCAGCACCTGACGATGTGCTCGGTCGTGATCGGCGAGGACGAGCTGACCGATGGCCTGATGTTCGATGGCTCCTCGATCGAGGGCTGGAAGGCGATTAACGAGAGCGACATGATCCTGAAGCCGGATCTGGATGCGGTCTACACCGATCCCTTCTCGGCCACGCCGATGCTGGTGATCTTCTGCGACATCGTCGAGCCAAGCAGCGGTGAGCTCTATTCGCGTGACCCGCGGTCCACCGCCAAGCGCGCGGAATCCTACGTGAAGTCACTCGGCATCGGCGACACCGTCTATGTCGGCCCCGAAGCCGAATTCTTCATGTTCGACGATGTCCGCTTCGAGAACAGCTACAACGCCAGCGGTTATCGGCTGGACGATATCGAGCTGCCGACCAACACCAACACCAAATATGAAACCGGCAATCTAGGCCACCGCCCGCGCGCCAAGGGCGGCTATTTCCCGGTCGCGCCTGTGGACAGCGCGGTCGACATCCGCGGCGAGATGGTCTCGACCATGCTCGAGATGGGCCTGCCGATGGACAAGCATCATCACGAGGTGGCCGCCGCCCAGCACGAGCTGGGGCTGACATTCGGCACGCTGGTGACCACAGCGGACCGGATGCAGATCTATAAGTATGTCGTCCACCAGGTCGCCCAGGCCTATGGCAAGACCGCGACCTTCATGCCCAAGCCGATCAAGGAAGATAACGGCTCGGGCATGCACACCCACATTTCGATCTGGAACGGCAAGGAGCCGCTGTTTGCGGGCAACGGCTATGCCGGACTGTCCGAACTCGCGCTCTACTTCATCGGCGGCATCATCAAGCATGCCAAGGCCTGCAACGCCTTCACCAACCCGAGCACCAACAGCTACAAGCGGCTGGTACCGGGTTACGAGGCGCCGGTGCTGCTGGCCTATTCGGCGCGCAACCGCTCCGCTTCGTGCCGCATCCCTTATGGCGCGGGTGCGAAGGCCAAGCGGGTCGAGATTCGCTTCCCGGATGCCACCGCCAACCCCTATCTCTGCTATGCGGCGCTGCTGATGGCAGGCCTGGACGGGATCGAGAATAAGATTCACCCGGGCGAGGCGATGGACAAGAATCTGTACGATCTGCCGCCCGCCGAATTGGCCGAAGTGCCGACCGTCTGTGCCTCGCTGCGCGAAGCGCTGTCGGAACTGGACAAGAACCGCGCCTTCCTGACCAAGGGCGACGTGTTCACCAACGACCAGATCGACGCCTATATCGAGATCAAGATGGCCGAGGTCGCCCGCTGGGAAATGACGCCGAGCCCGGTCGAATTCGACATGTATTACAGCGCCTGATCCTTCAGTCCGCTAGAGCGAAAACCCCGCCAAGCGATTGGCGGGGTTTTTGTTTGCGCGTCGTCATTGATCGCAGCCGGACACGAGAAGGGCGCGCAAGCCTTTCGGCCTGCGCGCCCCTCAGATGGCCCGAGACGGGCGATCAGGCGGCAGCGAACGGCCGGCTGCGGCGCCGCAACGTGCCCCCGACGACACCGAAGCCGCCGATCATCAGCGCCCATGCCGCCGGCTCGGGCACCGCGTTGATGTCGAACGCGATCGTGCCGCTGTTATCGCCGGCGTTTGAATCCCAATAATACAGGTTCAGCGTGCCGCTGGCCCAGGCGTTGCCCGAGAAATTGGCACCCAGTTCCTGGTAGATCCCGTTGATCTCGCCGACGAGCGCGCCGTAGTTCGCGGTCAGCCCGTTCTGCGTCCACTGGCCGAAGATATTGTCCTCGATCAGCGTGCCAACGGCTTCGCCCGAGTCATCGGCTGCGGTCGCGAACCGGGTCTCGAAGATGCCGCGTCCATCCGAATAGCGCGGCAGATCGCCCGCGCGCCACAGATCGTTCAGGCTCGAGCTGACCGTAAACGCCTGCCCGGCAACAAGCGTGATCGAGGCGAGGCCGGTGCCACCGGACGAGCTGTTGGCTTGCGCATCGACGGTATAGACGACCGCCGAAGCCGGGCTCGCGGCGGCGAGGCTGCCGAGTGCGGCCAGTGCCGCCATCGCAAAAGCTTTCATCCCCATTCTCCACTACATTCGACTCGCCCTCTGGTGGGCGCCCCGACACTCATTCCATAACCGGAATGTTGCGCTGCCGAAAGGGATCGGAATGAGTCGCTCGTCCCGTTTGCGGACAGCCGTTGGCTGAGGACGATGGATGGAGAGGGCGGCTGCGATCAGTCGAGATTGCTCTCATGCTCCTCGAGCAGGAAAAACCGATTATACGCACGGTCGAACAGCGTTTCCTCGTCCGCCACGATCTCGGCCATCACCACCGGGTCCGAGATGGCCTGCAGGAAGCCCTGATAGGCCGCCTCGTCCGCGAACCACATCTCCATTGCGACGTCGTGGGCCGGTTCCTCGACTTCGCCCGTTACCGGGTTCGGCACGGGATTGAGATAGCGGCGCACATAGCGCTGGGCGTGACCTCGCAACACCTTCTCACCGATCAACCGGTGGCCGGTTTCGTAGCGACGGATGAATTCAGCGCGATCGATATCCGGCCGCCGCTTGAGCAGGGTCAGCGTTTTCAGCATCGCATCAGATCCGCGGAGCCGGGCCCTGCTTGCCCCCCATGTACCACTGCAGCGTCTCGTGGAAGAACTGGTTGCCACGCTCGTTCTTGCCCAGGATAATGCTGTCATGGGCCTTGGCCTTGAGCCCCTTCTGCAGCTCCAGCCCGATCAGATAATCCTCCTCGTAGGTCACGTTGCGGAGGAAATCGATCATGCCCTCCAGATTGGCCTTGTCCTCTTCGTCGCGCGGCGGATCGCGCCGGGCATAGAGCAGCACGGTGCGGTTCTCCTCGGGCGTCGGCCCGGGGAAGAGCTGCGCGATCTGCGCGATCTCGGGCGCCAGGAAGGCCGAGATGTTGGGGAAGAGGATGCGGACGAAATCGAACCCGTTATTCTCCTGCGTGCCCCATTCCTCACGCGGCACGTCGCGCAGCTTGGCGATCGACACCTGCGGGAAACCGATCCGGATGTGCGGGCCGAAGCTTTCATAATGGGTGACGTTGGACGGCGTGCGCGGGTGGATCGTCGTCGGATGAAGCGACGCGAAATGATAGCCCTCGAGATAGCCGTCGAACGCGATCTTCCAGTTGGCGCCGAAGATCTCGCGGCTGCCCAGGAAGGTCCAGTTCTTCAGGTCCGCCTGATCGAAATCATCCAGCATACCCTGGAAGAAACCGTCCATGTCGATCTCTGCACCGGGCTTCAGCACCGCAAAGATCATTCCGCCCTGTTCGGCGCAGGGCAGCGGGGTCAGGCCGCGCGTCGCCTTATCGATATCGCCGAACTTCTGCCGGTCCGAAATCGCGAGCAGCTTGCCGTCCAGCCCGAACGTCCAGCTATGATATTTGCAGGTGAAGCGCGCGCAGTTGCCATGTCCGTCGTTCGCCACCGGCGCGCCGCGATGCGAGCAGACGTTCAGGAACACCCGTGCCGTGCCCTGCTTGTCGCGGGTGATCAGGATCGGCAGGCCCAGCGCGTCCATCGCCTTGTAGTCGCCGGGGTTCGGCAGTTCGCACGACAGCGCCAGCATCAGCGGCACCTGCTTGAACACAAGATCCATCTCGCGCTGCCACAAGTCCTGATCGAAATAGGCGTCGGTGGGCACGGTGGTGATCTTGTCGGACTGGAACGTGCCGTCATTCTCGACATAATCGAGCAGGATCTCGGCGATATCGCCGATGTCTTGGCGGTCCATGCTGGTCCTCTCGCATACTGGGTCTGCTAGATGCCATAGCACCAGAGCGCCCCCCTGACTGCAAGCTGTCGCGAATGACAGGTGGACCGCCCGGCGCCGCGCCTTATGCACCGGGGCATGGAGAGCATGGTCGACGTTGCGCAATCGGCGCCCTGGGCCTGGCTGACGCCGCCCGCCAGACACCATCTGCCCTATGCCGAGAGCGGCGCCTGGACCGGCCGAACCATCGGTGTGCTGGCGCGCGACTGGGCCGAGCGAGAACCTGATGCGGCGCCGTTCCTGGGCGATCCATCTGGTGCCACCTATGCCAGCCTGGCCGCCGACGCGGAGGCGCTGGCCGCGGCGCTGATCGATCTCGGCGTGCGGCCCGGCGATGTCGTGGCATTCCAGCTGCCGAACTGGATCGAGGCAGCCACGATCAACCTGGCGGCAGCGCTGGGCGGCTTCGTGATCAACCCGATCGTCAGCATCTATCGCGATGCCGAGGTGCGACAGATGCTAGCCGACTGCGGCGCACGGGTGTTCTTTCATGCCGATAGTTTCCGCGGCTATGATTTCGCGGCGATGGTGGACCGGATCCGGCCCGACCTGCCGGCGCTGGCCCACGCCGTGCCAGTGCGATCGGGCACGGGCTTCGCTGATCTAGTGGCGGCCGGGCGCGGCCGGGGTGACCGCCTGCCGGATGTCGACCCACGCAGCGTCAAGATGATCCTCTACACCTCGGGCACTACCGGTCGGCCAAAGGGTGTTCTGCATAGCCACGACACGCTGGCGCGCGCGGTGTTGCGCTGTGCAGGGCATTGGGGGATCGGTGCAGGTGACGCGATCCTGATGCCGTCCCCCGTCACGCACGTCTCGGGCTACTCGAACGGGCTCGAGCTGCCGTTTCTCGTCGGCACACGCACCGTGCTGATGGAAAGCTGGAATGCCCCGCAGGCGCTGGAGCTGATCGAGCGCTATCAGGTCCGCGGCACCGTGGCGGCGACTCCATTTCTGACCGAGCTCGCCAATCACGCCCGCGCGGCAGGCACGACGCTGCCTTCGATGCGCTTCTTTGCCTGTGGCGGTGCAGCAGTGCCGCCCGACGTGGTGCGCCAGGCCAACGCGCTGTTCGGCAAGGCCGTCGCGTTCCGTGTGTTCGGATCGTCCGAAGTGCCGCTGGTCACGCTCGGCTTTCCGCACGATGCGGAACTCGCTGCCACCACCGACGGCGAGATCATCGACTATGACGTCCGCATTCTGGATGACGGCGGCAACCCGTTGCCGCAGGGCAGCGAGGGCGAGATCGTCGCACGCGGCCCCGCGATGTTCATGGGCTATGCCGATGAAGCCCAGACCCGCGAGGCGATCGACGACGAGGGTTATTTCCGCACCGGAGACATCGGCCTGATCACGCCCGAAAACGGGTTGCGGATCACCGGCCGCAAGAAGGACCTGATCATCCGTGGCGGCGAGAATATCTCCGCCAAGGAGATCGAGGATGTCTTGCATCGCCATCCCGCGATTGCCGAGGCTGCGGTCGTCGCGATGCCGCACGCCCGGCTTGGCGAGGGGGTCTGTGCTTTCCTTGTCATGCGCGGCGACAATCTGCCGGCATTCGATGAAGTCGCACACTTCGTCTCGGCCAATGGCCTGGCGCCGCAGAAGCGGCCTGAGCGGATCGAGATCGTCGACGACCTTCCGCGCACCGCATCAGGCAAGGTTCGCAAGGATTTGCTGCGCAGCATGATCACGCAGCAACTGAAGTCGGAAGGCGTAAGTTAGCGCGACTGGCTTGCTGGACTACCACGCCCAGCATCGGACGGGTGCGCCGGATCGCGCGTGACGGCCAAGGCTACGCCGAACCCGCACAGTTCTGATCGAGACGCGGGCGGCATCATCCCGGCGGGCGGAACGCGCTCGGCGGCAGCCTGCCCGAACAGATGTCCACTCCGCGCACGAGGTAGGGCAGCAGGGTGCCGCGATCGTGGGCGGCCAGATCGCCGGCGGCTTCCAACGCGGCGAACCGTGCATGCGCAGCGCGCCATTCGGCGCAGCCATCAGCTGGCACACCCGAGGTCCACAGGATCGTACCGAGCACCATGCGGGAAAAGGCCACGTCCCGCGCCGCGTTGGCGGTACCGGGCCGCGCGCGCAGGTCCGCCTCGCGTGCCGCGATCACACGGCGCTGCAGGGCCTGTGCGTCCCCATTGCGGCCGTTCTGCAGAAATATCTGCGCTGCAAGTTCGAGGTTGACGAGGTGTCGGCGACGGAGCGCCTGATCAGCCGGCTCGAGCGCGACCAGCACCTCGCCCTGCGCGACCAGCCGGTCGACGATCGCGGGCACTTCGCGCGTACGGCCGAGCGCCTCCAGCGTGGTCGCGACATTATAGCCCGCCACGGTGCGCCTGCCGATGATGGACGCGTCCGGCGGCCGCCCCCGCTGCCAGCCGGACAGCAGCGCGTCGGCAGCGCGGTAATCGGCAAGCGCCTCCTCCCGCCGTCCGAGATAATAGACGGCATCGCCGTGCGCATTGAGCGCATCGGCCCGCACTCGCACGACGTCCGCGCTCGGTGGTCGATCGGCGAAGCTTGCAAGCGTGCGCCGTGCGGCCTGTTCCAGCCCGGAATAGTCGGCGGACCAGCCGATGCGATCGAGTTCGGCACTGTGCCACTGCGCCTCGATCGCATCGTCGCGGGCGCCCGCACGGTCCAGCGCAGCCCGCGCCCGGATCAGCAAGGGCGCTGCCTGATCGGGCTTGAAGTCGAGCCAGGTGGCGATCTGCGCCGCCCAGATCCGGTTGACGGCGATTTCGCGCGCTACTGCCGGACGCGCCGGATCGAGCGTCGCCAGCAGCGCCTCCGACCGCGCGATGGCGGCACGCGCACGGTCCGGCTGGCCCAGGTTCGGCGAACGCGGCACGCCCTGCACTTCCGCCAAACGATCGAAGCCGCGTGCGACTTCCAGCCGGAGATCCGGCGCGGCTCCCGGCAACGCGACGAGCTGCTCGAGATATGTCTGCGCTTGCTCCGCCAGCTTTGCGCGGGCCGATACCGTGCCGGGGACTTGGACGAGCTGATCGTAAAGGTCGAACAGCTGGAAACGCGCGAGCGCGCGAACTTCCTCGAACCGCAGATCGGCGGCGGCGCGCGCACGTGCGGCCGAACGATACTGCGTGGTTGATACGATGGCCGCGATCGCAAGCGCCAGGAACACCGCGATCCCGATCGCCAACGGCAGCCGGTTGCGCGCGATGAAGCGGCCGGCCCGGTAGCGCCGCCCACCCCCGCGTGCCAGCACCGGCCGGCGACCGAGGTGTCGATCGAGATCGGCGATCAGCGAGCCGACATCGGGATAGCGGTTGGCCGGCTGCGCAGCGATCGCGCGTATGACGATGGCGTCGATATCCCCGGACAGCGCCGACGCGGGCACCGCCGGGTCCGCGGCCACTGCAGAGGGCAACATTTCCACAGCGCCGGGATCGAGTGGCGATCCATCGCCTTCCACAGGTTCGGCAATACCAATGCGGCCGGGTAATCGTCCGGTCAGAAGCTCGTGCAGCAATATGCCAAGCCCGTAGACATCGCCGGATACGGTCGGCGGCTCGCCTGCGATCCGCTCGGGCGCGGCATAGACGCGGGTCAGCGGGTGCCCGCCGGCGATCGCTGGCTCCGCGTCCACCAGCCGCGCAATCCCGAAATCGAGCAGCTTCACCTGACCGTCGCCGCTGCGCACGAGGATGTTGGACGGCTTGATGTCCGCATGCACGATCAACTGGCGATGCGCCGCCTGCACCGCTGCGCAGGCTTCACGGAACAATGCTAGCCGATCGGCCAACGACAGCCGATCAGCGCGCGCATGGGTCGTGATGGCAGCGCCGTCGACATGTTCCATCGCCAGCCATGGCCGCCCATCGCTGGTGCCGCCATCCAGGATGCGCGCGATCGCGGGGTGATCGAGCCTGGCAAGAATGCGGCGCTCCTGCGCGAACCGCTGCGCGGCCTGCGCATCGTGCAGACCGGCGCGGATCAGCTTGATCGCGACAGTCTGTTGATAGACGCCGTCGTCGCGTTCGGCCCGCAGCACGGTGCCCATGCCGCCGCGGCCGATCACGCCGTCGATCCGGAACGGCCCGACCCGATCGGGAATGATCTCGGATGCACCGACGATGCCCGCCTCGGTCGGCATCAGCTGCGCGGCATCGTCCTCGAGCGCGAGCATCGCCTGCACCTTCGCGCGCAGGTCATGATCGGCGCAGCTTGCCTCCAGCCACGCGGCGCGATCGTTCGCCGGCAGCTCCAGCGCTGCATCGAGGATCGCCAAGGCTTTGCGGTCGCGCTGCATCCATCCCCCCACGGGATGGCGCCAGCCTAACGCAAGCGCGTAAAGAGTCGATCAATAGCCGTTCAGGCGCGCCACCCGGTCGGCATGAAAGCCGGGATCGCCGAACAGTTCGTCCAGCACGCGCTGGCGCTTCATGAACAGGCCGATATCGTGCGCGTCGGTCATGCCGATGCCGCCGTGCATCTGAACACCCTCCTGCACGGCAAGCGCCGATGCGCGGCCTGCCTTTGCCTTGGCCACCGCCACCATCAGCGGGGCGCGCTCGTCCCCGGCGTCGAGCAGCTGCTGCGCCTTCAGCACAGCCGCGCGGGCAATCTCCAGCTCGGAATAAAGATGTGCGGCGCGGTGCTGCAGCACCTGGAACTCACCGATCAGCCGTCCGAACTGGCTGCGCTGGCCGAGATACTCGACCGTGCGGTCCAGCGCGGCGGCTGCCGCCCCGATCATCTCGGCGGCTGCGCCGGCGCGGCCGGCGTCCAGCATGCGCGAGAGCAACTCCCAGCCCCCGTCGATCTCGCCGATCACCGCATCGGCGTCCACCGCCACGCCGTCCAGCGCCAGCCGCCCGGCGATCGTGGAGTCGGCCAAGCGCACCGGATCGATCGAGAGCCCCCCTGCCGCCGGATCGACAGCGAAAAGCGTGATCCCCGCTTCATCTCCCGCTGCACCGCCGGTCCGCGCCGCCACGATCAGGAGGTCGGCCGATTTGGCATGGATCACGAACTGCTTGCCGCCTTCCAGGCGAAAGCCGTTGCCGGCGCGAACGGCGGTGGCGGAGATTGCGGTGGGCCGATGCTTGGGCCCCTCGTCGATCGCCAGCGCGACGACTGCATCGCCGGCCGCGATCCTTGGCAGCCATCGCGACTGCAGCCCTTCGTCCGCCGATGCCAGCGCCGTGGTTCCGGCCACCGCGCTCGTCAGGAACGGCGAAGGAGTGAGGTTGCGTCCGATCTCTTCAAGCACGATGCCGGCCTCGACATGGCCGAGGCCGCTGCCGCCATGCGCTGCGGGCACCAGCACGCCGGCCAGCCCTTGTTCCCCGAACCGCCGCCACAAATCGCGCGAATAGCCCGCAGGGTCGTCTGCATCACGCAGCGCGCGCAGGTGCGAGACCGGCGCGGCATCCGAGAGGAAGGGCGCGGCCATGTCCTTCAGCATCGCCTGATCTTCGTCGTGGAACAGCGGCACGCTCGTCTCCCCTCAGGCGCCCGGCAGCGCCAGGATATGCTTTGCGATAATGCCCAGCTGGATCTCGCTGGTGCCGCCCTCGATCGAATTGGCCTTGGTGCGCAGCCACGCACGCGAAGTCCGTCCGTCCTGAGATCGCGCGCCTTTCCACTCCAGCGCGTCGGCACCGCCCGCTGCCATCATCAATTCGTGGCGGCGCTTGTTGAGCTCGGTCCCGGCATATTTCATCATCGACGGCTGCGCGGGATGCGCCCGGCCATGCTTCAGTTCGTCGAGAAAGCGTTCCGACATCGCGGCAAAGGCCAGCGCGTCGACATCAAACAACGCCACTTGCGCGCGCAGCACGGGGTCGTCCGCCAGCGCCAGGTCGGGCCCCAACGCGCCGCCTGCCAGCCCCATGCCCGAGATCATCTCGCGTTCGTGACCCAGCAGATATTTGGCGACGTTCCAGCCCTTGTTGATCTCGCCGACCAGCTGATCCTTCGGCACCTTCACATCGTCAAAGAACGTCTCGCAGAAGGGTGAATTACCCGAGATCAGCAGGATCGGCCGGGTGGTGACGCCGGGCGATGCCATGTCGAACAGCAGGAAGCTGATCCCGCCCTGCTTGGATTCGGTGGAGGTGCGGACGAGGCAGAAGATCCAGTCTGCCTTGTCGGCATAGCTGGTCCACACCTTCTGGCCGTTCACCAGCCAGTGATTGCCCTTGTCCTCGGCGCGCGTTTGCAGGCCCGCAAGGTCAGACCCGGCACCCGGCTCCGAATAGCCCTGGCACCAGCGGATCTCGCCGCGTGCGATTTCGGGGAGGAAGCGCTGCTTCTGCGCCTCGCTGCCATATTTCAGCAGAGCCGGACCCAGCATCGAGATGCCGAAGGAATAGAGGGGATTGCGCGCGCCGATGCGCTGCATCTCCTGCCGCACGATCTTGGTCTGGGCAGGGTCCAGGCCGCCGCCGCCATAAGCCACTGGCCAGTCCGGTACCGTCCAGCCGCGCTCCGCCATCGCCTCGAGCCACTGCTTCTGCGCGTCACTCGAAAAGCGGGCGTTGCGGCCGCCCCAGCAGATGTCGGCATCGGACTGGACGGGCGTCCGCATCTCGGCAGGGCAATTCGCTTCAAGCCAGGCGCGCGCTTCTGCGCGGAATGCGTCTTCGTCCATCATGGCCATCCTCTTTCAACGCAAGGATGGCGCAGCTTTACGCGAACGTAAAGCCCCCTCCGATCAGGGTGGGGGCTCCAGCATCAGTCGCAATAGCGGACGCGGACCCGGCGGCCGAGATAGGGATCCCAAACGCGTCGGGTGTAGCAATCACGTCCCCAGCCGCCACCATAATAGCCACGGTCATAGTAACCGCCGCCATAATAGCCGCGGTCATAATAACGGTCGCGGTTGGACGAGGCGATCGCGGCACCCAGGCCCAATCCCAGCAGGCCCGCGCCGATCGCCACGCCGGTGCGATCCCGCCCACGATAATAGCCACGGTTCCAGCCATAGCCGCGGCCATAATAGCCGCGATTCCAGCCGCCTCGGTTCCAGCCGCGGTTGAAACCGCCACCGCGGAATCCGTCTCCGCGCCAACGCTGCGCATCGGCCGGCGCGGTGGGAATGACGGTGGTGGCGATAGTCGCCGCGCCCAGCATCAGGGCGGTGGTGCTTCCGGTAATCAGTTTCCTCATGGTCCGTCTCCAATCGAACCCCCGTGTCGGAGGATTCAATCAAGACGGACCTGACTGGTTCCTGAAGGCGATAACGTCAGGCGATGACGGGACGGCGCGAGGCCCGACGCAGGCTGCCGCCGACAAGACCGAAGCCGCCGATCATCAGCGCCCAGGCCGCCGGCTCTGGCACCGCGGTGATCGCCGATCCCTCGAACTGCACTTCCGAAAGGCCCGACGCGAACGTCGTGTAGATCGTGCCTTCCGCATAGTTGCTGAGGATATCGATCTGGACGTAGCGGGCGACGTCGTTCAGCGCGAAGGTCTGCGCGGCCAGCGGCTCGCCGGTGCCGCGGGCCAGCGTGCCGTTGAACACTTCGGTGAAGGTCACGCCGTCGAGCGAGGTCAGCAGGCGGAACGCCTTCACGCCGCGATCCAGCGTGCTGATGACGCCAGGGATCTGCACGCCATCGGCATAGTTGAATTGCCAGATGTTGGCGGCATCGACCTGATAGGTATCGCCGAGATCGAAGGTTATCTGCGCGAGCTTGTCGGTTTCGCTCTGCTCGGTCTGCCACATGTTGCCGAAGAAATTGTCGTGCAGACCGCCCGACAGGCCGCTGCCGTTGATCAGGTTATTCGGCGTGTAGAAGCCGTTGTTGAACGTGCTCGTGGCGGTCACCGAAACCGGCGTCAGCGTGGCGGCACCGGCGGCGCCCGACAGGATTGCGCCGGCGGCGAGCGCAGCGGCGAGGATGATCGGCTTCATGGACAGTCTCCCTGCTTGGTTGGTGCAGGGGCTATCGCGGCAGCGCATGTCATGGACGGGACAGCGCGGTGAAGATCGCGTTAACGATCAAAGACATCCGGAAACAATTGCCCCGCCGGCAGAGCGGCGGGGCAGAATCGATCAGCCGTTCGCAGCCGCCTTGGCGCGGCTCTGGCGCTTGCGCTCGTGCGGATCGAGGAAGCGCTTGCGCAGCCGGATCGACTTCGGCGTCACCTCGACCATCTCGTCATCGTCGATATAGGCGATCGCCTGTTCCAGCGTCAGCCGCCGCGGCGGGGTCAGCCGGATCGCATCGTCCTTGCCGCCCGACGCACGGAAGTTGGTCAGCTGCTTGGACTTCATCGGATTGACTTCGAGATCGTCGGTCTTGGCATTCTCGCCGATGATCATGCCTTCGTAGAGCGCCTCGCCCGGCCCGACCATCAGCACGCCGCGCTCCTCGAGCGGGCCGAGCGCATAGGCCACCGCCTCGCCCGCGCCGTTGGAGATCAGCACGCCGTTCTTCCGGCCCTCGATATTGCCCTTGTAGGGACCATATTTCTCGAACAGCCGGTTCATGATCCCGGTGCCGCGCGTATCGGACAGAAATTCGCCATGATAGCCGATCAGCCCACGCGACGGCGCGGAGAAGGTGATCCGCGTCTTGCCGCCGCCCGAGGGCCGCATGTCGGTCATCTCCGCCTTCCGCGTTGCCATCTTCTCGACGACCGTGCCCGAATGCTCGTCGTCGACGTCGATCACGACCGTCTCATACGGCTCCTCGCGACCATTCTCGCCATCGCGGAACAGCACGCGCGGCCGGCTGATGCCGAGCTCGAACCCCTCGCGGCGCATCGTCTCGATCAGCACGCCCAGCTGCAATTCGCCACGGCCGGCCACTTCGAAACTGTCCTTGTCGGCCGCCTCGGTGATCTTGATCGCCACGTTCGACTCGGCTTCGCGCAGCAACCGGTCGCGGATCATGCGACTGGTCACCTTCGTGCCCTCGCGGCCCGCCATCGGCGAGTCGTTGACGGCGAAGCGCATCGACAGCGTCGGCGGATCGATCGGCTGGGCGTGCAGCGGCTCGGTCACGCTGGTGTCGGCGATCGTGTTCGAGACGGTCGCGACGGCCAGGCCAGCGATCGAGATGATGTCTCCGGCCTTGGCTTCCTCGACCGGAACCCGCTCCAGCCCGCGGAACGCCATCAGCTTGGAGGCGCGGCCGGTCTCGACCACCTTGCCGTCATTGTCGAGCGCGTGGATCGGCATGTTGACCTTGACGGTGCCGCTGGCGACGAGCCCGGTCAGGATGCGGCCCAGGAAATTGTCACGATCGAGCAGCGTGACGAGGAACTTGAACGGGCCGTCCGGATCGGCCGCCGGCTCGGGCACATGATCGACGATCTTCTTGAACAGCGGCGCCAGCGTGCCTTCGTGGAGATCGGGATTCTCGTTGGCATAGCCGTTGCGCCCCGATGCGTAGAGCACCGGGAAATCGAGCTGCTCGTCATTCGCTTCGAGCGTCACGAACAGATCGAACACTTCGTCCAGCACTTCCTGGATGCGAGCGTCGGACCGATCGATCTTGTTGACCACGACGATCGGCTTGAGCCCCAGCGCCAACGCCTTGCCAGTGACGAATTTGGTCTGCGGCATCGCGCCTTCGGCGGCATCCACGAGCAGGATCACGCCATCGACCATCGAGAGGATGCGTTCGACCTCACCGCCGAAATCGGCGTGGCCGGGCGTATCGACGATGTTGATGCGGGTGCCTTCCCATTCGACCGAGGTGCACTTGGCCAGAATGGTGATCCCGCGTTCCTTTTCGAGATCGTTCGAATCCATCGCCCGCTCCTCGACCCGCTGATTGTCGCGGAAGGTGCCGGACTGGCGGAACAGCTGGTCGACGAGCGTGGTCTTGCCGTGATCGACGTGCGCGATGATGGCCACGTTGCGGAGGCTCATGGAAATTCCTGGATGCGAGGGATCGGTTGAGGCGCGCGCATAGCCGAAATGGTGCGGCGCGGAAAGGCTCGAAAGTCGACACGGTGCGTTGGAGCCCGATCAACGAGGAGAGCGGCCATGCCCCGCGGAGACAAAAGCGCCTATACCGACAAGCAGAAGCGCAAGGCCGAGCATATCGAGGAACGCTATGAGAAGCGCGGCGTGCCGGAGAAGGAGGCCGAAGCGCGCGCCTGGGCAACGGTGAACAAGGACAGCGGCGGAGGCAATAAATCCGGATCCGGCCGCGGTAAGGCGAACGCCAATGCCGCTTCCAAGGCCGGCGGCTCCGCGCAGAAGAAGGGATCGCCGGAAGCCCGGTCTGCCGCCGCCCGCAAGGGATGGGACACCAGACGGAAGAACGCGGCCAAGAAATAAGCACCGTCTTACAAAATGTGATCGGGCATCCGAACACACGCACAGCGCCGCCCGCGACGTCAGAACCCGGTTTTCGCCGGAATGACGGACTTCAAAGCAGCACGGCCCTGATCAGGAACGCAACCGCGCCGATTGCGGCCACGCTCATTGCCCAGATCGCAACGAACCAGCCAAACCTGCGCCACGCCATCAATGATAGCCCTCGTGGCCGACCTTGCCGCGAAAGACCCAGTAGGACCAGGCTGTGTAGGCCAGGATCATCGGCACCAGCACCGCCGCGCCGACCAGCATGAAGATCTGGCTGTCAGCCGGCGCCGCGGCCTGCCAGATCGTCAGCCGGCCCGGGATCACGTCCGGCCAGAACGATACGGCCAGGCCTGCCATCGCCAGCGCGAAGACCGCCAACGTCCACGCGAACGGCGCGCCGTCATGCCCGCGGCGGACCGCCGCCCACAGCGCCGCGCTCGCGCCGATTAGCAGCAGAGGCATCGGGATCGTCACCAGCAGCCCGGGAAAGCGGAACCAGCGCTCATAATATTTGCCTTCGAGGAACGGCGTGAACGCGCTGACTGCCAGGATCGCGAGCAGGAGCGCGGGCACCAACGCCTTGGCATAGCGGCGGGCGTCGTCATGCAGCCGGCCCTCGCTCTTCCATATCAGCCAGGCCGCACCCAGCAGCGCATAACCGATCACCAGGCTCGCGCCCGTCAGCAGGCTGAACGGGGTCAGCCAATCCCACCAGCCGCCGGCATAGGCACGGCCCTCGACTGCGATGCCCTGCAGCAGCGCGCCCAGCGTCACGCCTTGCGCGAAGGTGGCGAAGAAGGATCCAGCGCAGAACGCCGCATCCCAGCGTCGCCGATGCGCGGGATCACGCCAGCGGAATTCGAACGCGACGCCGCGGAACACCAGTCCCAGCAGCATCGCGATCAGCGGCGCATAGAGCGCCGGCAGCACGACGGCATAGGCCAGCGGGAACGCTGCCATCAACCCACCCCCGCCCAGCACCAGCCAGGTCTCGTTGCCATCCCACACCGGCGCGATGGCGTTCATCGCCGAATCGCGTTCATCGCCTACGGTAAAGCCCGGGAACAGGATGCCGATTCCGAGATCGAACCCATCCATCACGACATACATCGCCACGGCAAAGGCGATGATGCCGGCCCAGATGACGGTCAGCGTCGGATCGGGGGTCATTCGCCTTTCTCCGTGCCGTGCTTCGCCACGCCATGCGCCGGCGTGATCCCGGCCGAACGGATCGGCGCCTGGACATCGCCGGACTCATGCGGATGCGGCGGCTTCGCCATCAGCTTCAGCAGATAGACGGTGCCCGCACCGAACACCGTGAAATAGACGATCACGAACGCCACCAGCGATCCGGCGATGCCCGGCAGCCCGATCTCGGACGAGGCATCGGCGGTGCGCAGCAGATTGTAGATCACCCATGGCTGGCGGCCGACTTCGGTCGTCACCCAGCCGGCGATCACCGCGACGAACCCGGCCGGACCCATGACCAAGGCGAAACGGTGCAGCAGCGACCAATCGTAAAGCTTGCCGCGAAACCGCGCCAGCAGGCTGAACAGCCCGAGCGCCAGCATCGCCAGGCCCAGCCCGACCATGATCCGGAACGACCAGAACACGATCCACACCGGCGGCCGATCCGTCTTGGCGACGGTATCCAAGCCGGCAAGCGGCGCATTGAGATCATGCTTCAGGATCAGCGAGGAGAGTTTAGGGATTTCGATCTTGTAGCGGACCGTCTCGGCGGCGTCGTCGGGCAGGCCGAACAGGATCAGCGGTGCCCCATCCGGGTGGCTTTGGAAATGGCCTTCCATCGCCATCACCTTGGCGGGCTGATGTTCGAGCGTGTTGATCCCGTGCATGTCGCCCACGAAGATCTGGATGGGCGCCACGATCGCCGCCATCCACATCGCCATCGAGAACATCTTGCGGACCTGCGGGGTCGCGTTCCCCTTGATCAGGTGCCACGCGCCGACACCGCCCACCACCAACGCGGTCGTCAAATAAGCGGCGATCACGGTGTGGACGAGGCGGTAGGGAAAGCTGGGATTGAAGATGATCGACAGCCAGCCACCCGCCGGCACGAACTGGCCATCGGCATTGATGCCGAAGCCGACCGGGGTCTGCATCCAGCTGTTCACGCTCAGGATCCAGAAGGCGGAAATGAAGGTGCCGATCGCCACCATCAGCGTCGCCGCGAAATGGAGCTTGCGGCCGACCTTCTCCATCCCGAACAGCATCACGCCGAGGAACCCCGCCTCCAAAAAGAAGGCGGTCAGCACCTCATAGGCCATCAGCGGGCCGATCACCGGCCCCGCCCGATCCGAGAAGACCGACCAGTTGGTGCCGAACTGGTAGGACATGACGATGCCGGAGACGACGCCCATCGCGAACGCCACAGCAAAGATCTTCAGCCAGTATCTGAACAGGTCGAGATATTTCTCCTTGCCCGTCCACAGCCAGGCACCTTCGAGCACGGCGAGATAGCTGGCAAGCCCGATCGAGAAGGCAGGGAAGATGAAGTGGAACGAGACGGTGAAAGCGAACTGGGCGCGGGCAAGGATCAGCGCGAGATCGGCATCTGTCATGGCGCTTCGCCTTTACGCTTTCGGAAAGCGGATTGCACGGCCCTCGCATTGCATAACGCGGCGGGCCCAATTGCAGTTCACGCAATCCCTTTGCCTCTTTCGCGTGCGCAGAGATCGGCGCTAGGGTGTCTTGACGGCTGTATCACTTGAATAACACGGCTCGCCCGGCCATGTTGGGCGCTGGAGGATCATGATGGCATCGACCGCGACCAAGACCGAAAGCGAACTGACCCTGACTCCGCCCGATCCGGTGCCGACCGTCTCGATCGAGAAGGCTGCCGGTCTGGTGCCACTGAAGGACGAGCAGAAGACCCAGCTCGAGCAGAAGGTGGACGGCTTCATCGCAGAGCTGGTGGCGGTCGACGCCAACAGCCCGGAATTCGGCAAGAAGGTCGATGCGATCACCAATATGGGCCGCAAGGAGATTGCGGACGCCGCTGGCCAGTCCAACCGCTTCCTCGATCGCCCGGTGCGCGCAATGGATAAGGACAGCTCTGTCGGCACCGATCTCGCGGCGCTGCGTCGCACGGTCGAGGAACTGGATCCCGGTCAGCAGGGCAAGCTCAGCGGCCCGCGCAAGATCCTGGGTTTCATCCCGTTCGGCAACCGGATGAAGTCCTATTTCGACGGCTATACCTCGGCCCAGGGCCATATCGCCGCGATCCTGCAGCGGCTGGCATCCGGCAAGGACGAGCTGCTGAAAGACAATGCCGCGATCGACGTGGAACGGCAGAATTTGTGGGCGGCGATGGGCCGGCTCGAACAGATGATCCACATTTCCAAGACGATGGACCAGCGCCTGGAAGACAAGGCCGCCGATCTCGACATGACCGATCCGGCCAAGGCCAGGGCGATCCGCGAGACTGCGCTGTTCTATGTCCGCCAGCGCACCACCGATCTGCTGACCCAGATGGCCGTGACGGTGCAGGGCTATCTCGCGCTCGATCTGGTCAAGAAGAACAATGTCGAACTGGTGAAGGGCGTTGATCGCGCATCGACCACGACCGTATCGGCGTTGCGTACCGCGGTGACCGTGGCGCAGGCGCTGACCGCGCAGAAGCTGGTGCTAAACCAGATCACCGCGCTGAACACCACCACCGCCAGCATCATCGATTCCACCGGCGAACTGCTGCGCACGCAGACCGCCGAGATC
The DNA here is from genome assembly GCF_047238125.1 of Sphingomonas canaveralia. Taxonomy (NCBI): domain Bacteria; kingdom Pseudomonadati; phylum Pseudomonadota; class Alphaproteobacteria; order Sphingomonadales; family Sphingomonadaceae; genus Sphingomonas; species Sphingomonas canaveralia. The sequence continues at coordinate 639,878 of NZ_JBDFMH010000001.1, read as the reverse complement.
CACCGCCAGGCCGCCAGCTCGACCATCCCGCTCGATACGTTGAAACGCGCGTTCCAGAACATCTATGTGACGATGGACGAGATCGACAAGTTCAAGGTCCAGGCCCTGTCGTCGATGAAGCAGACGGTGGACACGCTGACCGACGAGGTCGAGAAGTCGCGCGGCTATATCGCGCGGGCGGAAGGCGCGTCGCAGGGTACGGCCGAACCGTTCCGCCTGGAATAGCCGCCGGTGATCGATCCCAACCGCGTGATCCAGCAGGCGGAAAGCCTGCTCCACCGCATGACGCCGGAATCCCGCGCCCGCGCGCAGCGGCGGCGGCAGCTGATGTGGCAGTCGGTGATGCGCCGGATCGTGCGCGCGGCGCTCGCGGTGCTGGGCGTGGCGGTGGTGGCGGGCGTGATCGGCTTCTTCACGCCGATCGGCCCGATCGGTTTTTTCCTTACGATCGTTGCCATGTTGGCGCTGGGCACGGCGATCCTGTTCTGGCCTTCGACCGAGGCTGCGCCGGCGATCGTACCGCCGGCCGGCCAGGCGATTAGCAAGACCGATCTGGCCCAGCTGCCGCTGCGCACCGAACGCTGGCTGGAAGCCCAGCGGCCAGCCCTGCCCGCCCCTGCCCAGCGGCTGGTCGACGGGCTCGGTCTGCGGCTCGAGGCGCTGGCGCCACAGCTGGCGACGCTCGACCCGCGTGAGCCGGCGGCGTTCGAGATTCGCAAGCTGATCGGTGAAGAGCTGCCCGAATTGGTAGACGGCTATCGCCGGGTTCCCGCCGGCCTAAGATCCGGCACGCGTGGCGGCATGAGCCCGGACAAGCAGCTGGCCGAGGGTCTTCGCGTGGTCGACGACGAACTCAAGCGAATGACCGAGCAGCTGGCCAGCGGCGACCTGAACAAGCTCGCGACGCAGGGTCGCTATCTCGAGCTGAAATATCGCGGCGACGAGACGCTGGAGAGCTGAGCCCGCAGGCTCTTCGCAGCTGCCGGACGACGATAGTGACCTGCTGTTCTTCAGGCAGCCCATAGCGTCCTGCCGACATCTTTACCGGCGCCGGACGTGAAAACGCCGCCGGTCTTTCGACCGGCGGCGCTGTCACGATCGCAATGCGATCAGGCGTAGGTGACCGACACGGTCTGCTTGCCACGGCGACGCATCGCGCCGCCGACAGCACCGAAACCACCAATCATCAGCGCCCAGGCAGCCGGCTCGGGAACGGCGGGACCACCGATGGCGTCGTAAGTAATGGTCAGCGTGCCTGCGAGGGCCGTCGCGTTCGGGGAAACCGCATCGACGAACGTATCGATAAATTCAACGCGCAGAATGCCGTCGCTGCCGACCGCGAAGTCGAGGCCGAAATCGGCGAGGGTCACCGAATCCGAATAGCTGCCCACGCCGGGATTATCGTCTTCAAAGCCCGGCGAGATAAAGACGCCGGCGAACTGATCGCTGTCGGTCAGCGAAAAAGTCGCCTCGGACAGCCAGCTCGGATCGAACGCTTCGATCGTCACATCGTAGGCGACGCCCGTGACTGTGGATCCAGCGCCGATGTTGAAGTTCTGAAGCGTGTTGCCAGCGGCATCGAGGAAGCCCTCAGCGTTCCAGCCCGTGACGTCGATCGTTAGCGTCGCGGCCTGAGCCATCGTCGCCGGCACCGTGGACATGATAAGCGCGCTCGCCGCGAGTGCGGCCATCTTCATTTTCTTCATGGCGTCGTCCCTTGTTCCACTATCAGTGGCCCGCGACTGCCCCACGCTGCCGCGACTCACGCATGATCCGAATGCCCATCACCCGAATCTAAACACAGGGTTAACGATCATTGCGCGGCGCACAAGAGCAGTGAAACAAGAAGTTATCCTGTTTCGAGACAGTGTCATGATCTGGCGCGACGAGCGGTGACGATCGCCTTGCGGTTTGACCCACGGAGCCGCACCGCTAAGACCGGACGATGCTTCATCGACTGACCATCGCCGTATCGGCGCTCGCCCTCGCATCCGCCACATTCGCCCAGCCCGCCGCCGTGCCGACGCGCACGATCGGCAGCGCCACGGTGCAGGGAGTGCCTGAAATCCCGGACGACGTGCGCAGCGCGGTTCAACGTTATCAGAACAGCCGCGCCGCACTGTTCGAGGATTGGCTGCCTGATGGATCGATGCTGATCGCCACCCGCTTCGGCGCCACGCAGCAACTCCACCATGTCGCGGCGCCGGGAGCCGCGCGCACCCAGATTACGTTCGGCGACGAGCCGGTGTCCAGCGCGACCGCGATCCCCGGATCGGATCGGTTCGTGCTCGTCCGTGATACCGGCGGCGACGAGTGGTTTCAGCTCTATGCCCGCGGGTTGACCGGGGCCGCGACCCAGCTGACCGAGCCTGGCACACGCAACGGCACGCCTGTCTTTTCCCGCGATGGCACGCTGGCGGTCTGGTCGCGCGCGACCAAGGGGTCCGCTGCCTACACGCTGCTGGCGCTGGATCCGGCAGCGGCGGGCGCGCCGCGCGAGTTGATCAAGGTCGATGGATCGATCGCTCCGGCCGACATCGCGGCCGATAAGGCGAGCCTGCTCTACACGCGCGGCATCTCCAACCGTGAAAGCCAGATCTTCCGGCTCGACCTTGCCAGCGGTACATCGACCAGGATCGCGCCCGACGCTCCGCCCGCCCGCTATGAGGATCCGCGCTTCCTGCGCGGAGCCGATCGCCTGATCGCGATCTCAGACCGCGACAGCGATGTCCGCCGCCTGGTCGAGATCGATGTCGCGACCGGCCGCGAGACGGTGCTGACCCCCGGGCTGAAATGGGATGTCGAAAGCTACGACCTGACTGACGACGGCCGCGTGCTGGCCTACACGATCAACGAGGACGGTTTCTCGAAGCTCGTCGTGCAGGATCGGATCACGCGCCGCGCCCTGCCGCAGCCGGAGCTGCCGCGCGGCGTCGTCACCGCAATCAAATTCTCGCCGGATGGCAAGCGGCTGGCGATCGGGCTGACCAACGCCACCTCGGCCGGCGATGTCTGGAGCTGGGACATCGAGGGGGCCGCGCTTACCCGCTGGACCAATTCAGAACTGGGTGAACTCGATCCCGCCACTTTGGCCGAGCCCGAGTTGATCCGCTTCAAATCCTTCGATGGCCTGTCCGTGCCCGCCTTGGTCTATCGGCCGAAAGGCATTCCTGCGGGACAGAAGACCCCTGTCATCATCGATATCCATGGCGGGCCCGAAGCGCAGACCCGCCCGATCTGGAACTATGGCGCGCAATATTTCGCCGATGTTCTGAAGGCCACGGTGATCCTGCCGAACGTCCGCGGATCGGATGGCTATGGGAAGCGCTATCTCAATCTCGACAATGCCGAGAAGCGCGAGGATTCGGTCAAGGATATCGGCGCGCTGCTCGATTGGGTGGCAAAGCAGCCCGGGCTCGATGCGGGCAAGGTCGCGGTCTATGGCCAGTCCTATGGCGGCTATATGTCGCTGGCGGTGATGACGCATTATTCGGACCGGCTGGTCGGCGGGGTCGAGCGGTACGGGATCAGCGATTTCCGTAGCTTCATGGAACGCACCGAAGCCTATCGCCGCGACAATCGTCGCGCGGAATATGGCGACGAGCGCGATCCGAAGATGGCGGCCGTGTTCGCGCGGATCGCCCCGATGGCCAACCTGGCGAAGATCCGCAAGCCGATGCTGGTGATGCAGGGCGCCAACGATCCGCGCGTACCGCAGTTCGAGAGCGACCAGGTCGTCTCGCGCCTGCGCGCGAACGGCCAGGAAGTCTGGTACGTACTGTTCGCCGACGAGGGGCACGGCTTCCTGAAGAAGCCCAACAATGATCTGCGCCGGGAAGTGGAAACCCTGTTCCTGCGCAAGCTGTTCCTGACGGACGCGCGCTGATCGGACGCCGTCCGCGATCTGCCTCTGCCGTCACCCTCCCAACCATCCGGAGCCGCAATCCGCATGTCGCAAGCCCAGCCGATCGAGACATCCTACCTGCGCAAGATCGTGGGTGCATCGATGGCAGGCACGGTCGTCGAGTGGTACGAATTCTTCCTGTACGGTACGGCCGCGACGCTGGTGTTCGGCAAGCTGTTCTTCCCCGATACCGGCAACGATCTCGACGGCATCATCGCTGCCTTCGCCACCTATGCGGTGGGCTTCATCGCACGGCCGCTCGGCGGCGTGGTGTTCGGTCATATCGGCGACAAGGTGGGTCGCAAGTCGCTGCTGCAATTCAGCCTCGTGCTGATCGGTGCATCGACCTTCCTGATGGGCTGCCTGCCGAGCTTCGCCACGATCGGCTACTGGGCACCGGCGCTGCTGGTCACGCTGCGCTTCATCCAGGGCTTTGCCCTCGGCGGCGAATGGGGCGGCGCGGTGCTGCTGGTGACCGAGCACAGCCCCGATACCCGGCGCGGTTTCTGGGGCAGCTTCCCACAGGCAGGCGTGCCGCTGGGCAACTTGCTGGCGACGGTGGTGCTGCTGATCCTGTCCTACACGCTGTCGGACGATGCCTTCCTGGCCTGGGGTTGGCGGATCGGGTTCTGGCTTTCGGTAGTGATCGTGGTGATCGGCTATTACATCCGCACCCAGGTCAGCGACTCACCGATCTTCAAAGCGGCGCGAGAGCAGGTCGAGCAGCATGCCGAAGCCGGATATGGGCTGACCGAAGTCTTCCGGCGCTATCCCCGCGGCGTGTTCACCGCGATGGCGCTGCGCTTCGGCGAGAACATCCTCTATTACATGGTGGTCACCTTTTCGATCACCTACCTGCACCACCGCGAGGTCGATACGACGCGGATCCTGGCGCTGCTATTTTGCGCACATCTGCTGCATGTCGTGCTGATCCCCCCGATCGGCGCGCTGACCGATCGGATCGGGCGGCGGCCGGTCTATCTGGCCGGCGCGGCGCTGACGATGGCCTGGCCTTTCGTTGCGTTCCCGCTGTTCGATACCGGTGCGACCCTGCCGATCCTGGCTGCGATCATGATCGGGCTTGCGGTGCATGCACTGATGTATGCGGCGCAGCCGGCGGTGATGACCGAGATGTTTCCGACCCGGATGCGCTATTCCGGCGTGTCGCTCGGCTATCAGGTCACGGCGATCTTCGGCGGATCTTGGGCACCGCTGATCGGCACGGCGTTGCTGCGCGAATATGACAGCTGGGTCCCGATCGCCGTCTACGTCCTGTTCTCGGGCGCTGTCAGCCTGGCCGCCGCGCTTTACATGCGCGAGAGCCGCGGCACATCGCTGGAAGCGATCGATGCAGAGGATCTGCGCCGGCTAGCGGCGGAGCGCGGCTGACCGATCAGCCCGCGGTCGCGAACCGATAGGACAATTCGGCCCGGCTGCGCGGTTCGAGCGTGACCGTCCAGGTCGCGATCCCGTCGATCCGCTCCAGCCCCGCGCCGTCGATCGCCTGCCCGGCCGTGCCGATCGGCACCTGCAAGGTCACCGCGAATGGATTGGCGTTGCTCGCCAGGATCGTGGATGTGCCCGGTTCGCGCGTTCGCTGCGCCACCGTCACCTGCCGGCTGATGCCCGATGCGATCCGTACGCGCTCGCCCTCGGCCCGGTCGGTCAGGGCGCCGGCGCCGAGCAGCAGCCGATCGCCGCTTCGGTCCGCGTAGAGCGCAGTCGATCCGTTGGGCAGCGGCATGCCGAGCCCGGCCGCCTTGTCGTTCTCGATCTCGAGCACGATCGCCGTCGGCATCGGCACGCTGGTCTGGCCGGGATAGACGGCGCGGCGATAGCGCCGCTCGAACGGGACGCCGCTTGCGGCCAGCAGCGCCACCTGCTTCTGCGCGCGCGCCGCCACCGTCACCCGCTCGGGCACGCGATAGAGCTTCAGGTCGCCCAGATCTTCCGGCGGGGGCGGTGGCGGCGGAGGTGGCGCCGGTGGCGGCGGTGGCGCCGCCATGGCGGCTACCGGCCGCATCACCCGCGATGCCGTCACGACGATCTCGTCGAATTGTTCGGTCTCGGCCACACGCAGGTCTGATGTGGTCGTGCCTAGCGGAAAGCAGACCAGCCGCAGCGCGGCCGCCCGCCGGGCGACGTCATCGATCGCCGAACGATTGAGCCGGCCCGCCACCGCCAGCACTTCGGCATCGGCGAACCGCTCCGGATTCGCATTGGCAAGTGTCAGCCATGCGAACAGATCGAGCCGGGTGCCGCCCGGCGCGATCGTTGCGACATAGCTCGCGCTCCAGTCGAACCCGGATGCGAGGTAGGAGAGCGTGACCGTCGCCGTGCGCGCCGTCGGTGTGCGGGTTGCGACACTCAGTACGGGCTTCGCCGAGAGACCTTTCGGCACGCCGGGAAAGCGCACGCCTTCGGCAAGCCCGGAACAGCGTAGCGCCTCGATGCCGGAACGGCTGCTGATCACCACCCCCTCGTTGGGCCCGGCGAGGATCGTCGCCTGCTCACTGACCGGCTTGCCCGTCGCGCGATTGGTGCGCGTGATCGTGACGGTGCGGCCCAGCGTACCATCGATCAGCGCCGCCGGGCTCAACAGCCGTGCATCGCGGTTCTTCTCGATCGTGCCGCCAGGCAGGCCGTCGATGATGGCACTCACCGGCACGATCCCATCGGCGACACCTTCGAAGCGCAGCGTCGCAGCGCCCGCGGGCAACCGGATACGGCGCGTTTCGGTGATCAATGCGAACCCGCCCAAGGCTCGCAGATCGATCGCCGCGGCGCGGTAGCGACCCGGATTGCGATAGACTGTAACCACGGTCCGATCAGGCCCGGGCGATATGACCAGCGGCACGCCTTGAGCCGGCGCGGACGCCGGCGTCACCACGAGCGCCGCCAGCCACGCCAGCCGGCCGTGCATCAGTAACGCGTGTCGAAGGTGGCGGTGACGACCGCCTCGCCATTGGCGGGCACCGGCACCTGCCAGACGACTGTACCCGCATCGCGCCGTTCGCCCTTGCGGCTTTCCGCGATCACTCGCGTGTCGGTCCAATCCAGGCCCGCTTGGACAAGCTCGACAGTGACCGGCGCGCGGCGCGCATTGGTCAGCGTGTAGCGCATCGCGGTGCGCCAGCGGCTGTCGGAAAGGCGCGTGCGCTGCTCGACCACCGGCTGCACCTTCACGTCGAACGCGTCGCCGGTCGTCAGCGAGATCCGCGACCCCTGCGGCGTGTGGCCGATCTGGTTCTCACCGGTGAACTGCGGCTGTCCGCGCGCATCGCGCACATAGACGCGGATGGTGCCGGCCGGCAGCGCATCGCCCAGCCCCGCCGCACCCGAATTGGCGAAGCGCAGCACGCTTTGCGCGCTTCGCGGCTCGCCGGCCGTGCCCAGCCAGCCATTCTCGAACGCATAGCCCGATGCCGCCTGCGCCCCCTTAACGTCGAGGAAGCTTACCTGCTTGGTCTGCTTGTCCGAAATCGTGGTGCGCTCGGGCAGCGGATACAAATAGAAGTCGCCCAGCTGCTCGCGATCGGCCGTTTCGGTCCCGGCCTGGCGGATCGCGCCGCGCGACGGGCGCGGCGGCATCGGCCGATATCCGCCGCCATCGTCCTCGCCCGCAACCTCGCCCGCCACCAGCAGCGTGCGCGCGTTGGTAAAGGTCGTGCCGCTGGTGTTGCGCAGCGTGATCCAGCCCTGCACGTCGACAGTGCCGCTCTTCTGGTCGAACAGCGCGACATAATCGGCGTTCCAGCCGAGCCCGCGGCTGAGATAGGACAGCGTCGCCGGACGCGTACCGCCGCGCGTACTGGCCAGCGTGACTGATAGCGTCGGCCGTGCACGAAGCGATTCCGGCACCCGATCGAAGATGGCACGGACCGGCAGGCCGTCGTCGCGCAGCACCTCGATCCGCTCGCCGATCTGCAGCACCACCCCGCCATTCACCGCCAGAACCTTCGCACGCTCGCGCGTCTCGACGCCGGTCGCGGGGTTGGTGCGCAGCAAAGTAATCGTCTCGCCGACCGCCTTTTCCATCAGGCTCGATGGGCTCAGCAGGTCATAGTCGAAGTTCTGCTCGACGATGCTGGCATCCGTGATCGCCAGCGACACGGTCTCGGGCCGGATCGCTGCGCTGACGTCGGGAAAGGTCTGGCGGACCCGACCTTGGCCAAGAGTGAGGGAGCGGATGTCCTGAACGAGCGCGATATCGCCATTATAGATGGTGACGGAAACATCGCCCTGCGCGGTGCCCCCCTGCCCCGGCACCGCCTGGGTGGGCGCTTCCTGCGCCGCGGTCGCTGCCGTCGCGAGCAATCCGAGCCACATCAAGCCGATCGCTCGCATACGCCTACTCCCGATGGTCGCCGCAGGTTATGGCGCGGCCGGCGCAGCGCCGCAAGCGGATCACCGGGGGGTGGCGAACCAGATGATGTGGCGTGGCCCCTTGCCGTTGCTGCGCGCGCGGACCACCACTTCCTCGACCCCGAAGCCGCTTTCACCGAGCCGACGGGCGAACGGCTTGTCCGGGGCCGCAGACCAGATCGCAAGCACGCCGCCCGGTGCCAGCGCTGCTCGCGCCGCGGCAAGCCCGGCATGGGTATAGAGGCGATCGTTGCCACGGCGCGTGAGCCCATCCGGCCCATTGTCGACATCGAGCAGGATGGCGTCGTAGCGCGCGGCCGGCGCTGCGATCAGCGCAGCGACATCCTGTTCGACGACGGTCACGCGTGGATCGTCGAGACAACCGGCCGCCAGCTCCGCCATCGGCCCGCGCGCCCAAGCGATGATCCCCGGCACCAGTTCCGCGACAGTCAGCCGCGCGCTTTCAGGCAGCGTCGCCAACGCAGCCCGCAGCGTGAAGCCCATCCCGTATCCGCCGATCAGCAGATGAGGCGCACGCCGATCACCGAGCCGGGCACAGCTCATGTAGGCCAGCGCTTCCTCGGATCCGCTCATCCGGCTGTTCATCAGTTCGTTGCCGTCGAGCACGATCATGAAGTCGCGCCCGCGACGAAACAGCCGCAGCACGTCGCCACCCGGCACGGCGGCGGTATCGATGAGTTCGCGCGGCGTCATCCGGTCTGGCGATCAATCCCGGATGGTCGTCATCTCGACCGGCTTGCCCTTGATCGACGCGTTCGCCGCCCCCGTCGCCGGTTTGGCGGCCTTGGGTTTGCGAACTTCCTTGTTCGATTTCTTCTGGCCCTTGGCCATCACCGGCTCCTTTGGCCTAGCGGCCCTTGCGCTGCTTGCGGGCAGCGTAGCGCGCGTCGCGGGCCGCCTTGCGCTCCGCCTCGGTCAGCTCGACTTTCTGTGGCTCGGCCGCGGCCTTAGCAGCTGCCGCTTCCGCCTCGATCCGGGCGCGTTCCGCCGCTTCGGCCTCTGCCTCGGCGCGCCGTTCGGCCTCGGCCGCCTCACGCTGGCGCTTCACCTCGGCGCGGCGTTCCGCCTCTTCGGCCTCGCGAGCAAGACGCGCGGCGTTGCGCGCCGCCAGTTCGGCCTCGTCTGGTTTGGGCCGCGCCTTCAACTTGGCGAGCGCGGCTTCCTTCGCGCGCGCGGCAGCGGCAGTCCGTTCCTGAAAACCCGGATCCTTGAATGGAGGCATAGTCTGTTGGTCATCCCGATCATTGACGAAGTAGGCGTGTGGGGGTGCGACGTACCGGCCCGGCGATCACCTTGGCCCCATAAGCCTTGGCAATCACGTCGGCATCGGCCGCGTTGTGCATGACGACGCGGGTGCCGCCCGATGTCAGCGATTCGATCGCGCTGATACCGACTTTGCGCTTGGCGCACAGCGCCACGACATCGGCCTGGGCCATATTAATATTGAGCGCTCTGGACATGGTCATCTCCCTTGGCTGTCGCACGATCGGGCGGCAGCGGTCATCCCGGCTTTTTCAGGCTGCACTGGGACAAGGGGTGGAGCCGAAGCGGCCCGATATCCGAAAGAAACGCGAAATCAGCCTTGCTGATATAGGTGTTCCGGGGCGGAATGAAAGGGCGGCGTCAGGAGGCCGGCAATTGCTGGCGTGCGGCCCAGGCCGCGATCGGCGTCAGCGCGACGGGTAGCTCGCGCAACACGGGGGCCATGTCGATCCGGAATGGATGCGTGGACGATTCATTGTACCAGCGATAGATGCGGCCGAGTTCGCCGACCATCGACTCTGCATCCAGCGTCGCACGCTTCTCGAACACGCGCCGCATATTATCGCAGAATGTCTCGATGCTCTGGCTTTCCCAGGTGAGCGGCCGACTCCAGGCACGGGTCAGGATCGCGGCGAGTTCCGGCAGCCGGACCGTATCCGCGCCGCCGACGGCGAAGCTGCGGCCCGACAGTTCCGGCCGGTCCAGCGCCGCGATCATCAGCGCGGCCAGGTCGTCATGGCAGATCCAACTGACCTTGAGCATCGCGTGGTGCGGATAGACGAGCCGGCCGTTGCGCGCGATCTCGGGCCACGCCCAGCCTTTCAGCAGATTGTCGAGGAACACCACCGGCTGGATGCTGACCGCTGGCACACCGGCTTCGAACACCAGCCGCCGCATCTCATGCCGCGCATCCTGCCCCGCAAATCCCAGCGGTTCGGCCGGCACCGGCATGCTGGTGTTGAAGATCAGCGATCGCACGCCGCGCGCCTGTGCCGCCTTCGCGATCACATTCGCCGCGGCGATCAGCGGCGGCGCCGCCTGGAATGATGTCGATGGCAGGTTCAGGAACACCGCATCCGCCCCGGCGATCGCGGCATCGAGCGAGGGGTGATCGGCGAAGTCCGCAGCGCGCGCCTCGATCGCCTGCCCCGCGATCTCGATCGGTGCTGGAGCGCGGCTGACCGCGATCGGATCGTGCCCCGCAGCGACCAGCGCGCGCACCTGCGCGGCACCCTGATCCCCGGTCGCACCGAATATGGTGACCTTCACGTTGATCCCCCGCCTGCGCCGGCGTGGCTGCGCGCGGCCCCTCTCGCCGTCAAGATTGACCGGCCCTGCGCAGCTTCCTAGGTGGATAGCGATGATCTTGCCAACTCCCCTCGCATCGCGACCGGACGGATCGCTGCGATGAGCGCGCAGTCGATCGTGCTGGTCGAGGATGATCCGCCGCTGCGCACGCTGATCGCGCGCGTGCTGCAGGAAAACGGCTATATCGTCCGCTCCGCTTCGTCGGGGCCGGAGATGTGGATCGCGATGGATGGCGGTCCGGTCGATCTGGTGATCCTCGATATCATGCTGCCCGGCACCAATGGCATCGATCTGTGCCGGCAGATTCGCCGCAACAGCGAGGTGCCGATCATCTTCATCAGCGCGAAGACGAGCGAGGCGGATCGCGTCGTCGGGCTCGAGCTTGGCGCGGACGACTATCTGGCCAAGCCCTTCGGCACGCGTGAGCTGATGGCGCGGGTCCGCGCCGTTCTTCGGCGCGGACGGCTGGAGGATGGCGCGACCGAGAAACGTGCGGAGGAGGTCCGGTTCGAGGACTGGTCGGTCAACTTCCCGCGACGTGAGCTCCGTGGCCCGTCGAACGAGCTGGTCGATCTCACCGGGGCGGAATTCGATCTGCTCGCCACCTTCATCAGCCAGCCGCAACGGGTGATCGCGCGCGAACGGCTGATCGAACTGTCGCGCACGCGGCTCGGCGATTCGTCCGATCGCAGCATCGACGTGCTGGTCAGCCGGCTGCGGCGCAAGATCTCTGCGGAGGATCGCGCTGCCCCGATCAAGACGGTCCGTGGTGTCGGCTACATGTTCACGGCCGCGGTCGAACGCGACTGATCGATCCGATGCGGATCTCGCTGGGTCTGCTCGGCCGCATCCTGCTGATCCTGCTGCTCACGGTGCTGGCCGAGTTTCTCGTCAGCACCCTGCTCTACGAACGCGCCAATCGCTTCTCGTGGCGCGACGACGAGGCCCACCGGCTTGCCGAGCATCTGGTGATCGCACGCAAGCTGCTGACCGAGCGCCCGCCGCGGGATCGCCCTGCAATCGCGCGCGAACTGACGACTGACCGCTATTTCATCGGCTGGTCGCCGGCCACGGCAATGCCGGCCCGCTTCCCCGCGACCGCACAGCTGATCGAGACGCAGGAGGAAATTTTGGCCTGGGAGCCGGGTCTGCGCACCACGAGCCTCCGCCTCGCCACACCCAATCTCGGCCGGCGCACGACCGTGATCGGCAGCTTGCAATTGACGGACGGCAGCTGGATGCGTTTCGCCGCGCAAGGCGGGCTGCATCGTTTCGATTTCGCGCTGGAGCGGATCATGGTCGCGCTGGTGCCGGCGATCGCGCTGCTCGTCGTCGGCGCACTGCTGATCCGGCGGATGCTGCGCCCGCTCCAGCACCTGGCCCGCGCCGCCGAACGGATCGGCACCGGCGATCAGCCGCCCCAATTGATGGCGGACGAGGGTACGCAGGAAGTGCGGCGGCTGATTCACGCCTTCAACGAAATGCAGGATCGCATTCATCGGCTGGTGGCGGACCGGATCGAGGCGCTGGCCGCTGTCGGCCACGACATCCGCACCCCGCTCGCCCGTGTCCAGCTGCGGCTCGACGAGATTGCCGATCCACGTGTGCGCGACGAGATCGGCACCGATATCGACGAGGTCGAGGCTATGGTCGCATCGCTGCTCGCCTTCATCGGCGGCGACGATGACCCCGAGACACCCGTTGCAATCGATCTGGCGGTGCTCGCCGCGACGATCGTCGACAATGCGGCCGATGCCGGCCAGCTGGCCAGCTATGCAGGCCCCGATCATCTCCAGGCCGTGATCCGGCCGATCGCGATGCGGCGTGCGATCGTCAACCTCGTCGACAATGCCATCCACTATGGCGGGCGTGCCGATGTCACGATCGCGCGCGACGATGACCACATCCGGCTCACCGTATCGGACGACGGACCGGGCATCCCTGAGGAAAATCTGCACAGCGTGCTCTCCCCCTTCGTCCGGCTGGACGCCGCACGCGGGAGGAACACGAAAGGCCTTGGCCTCGGACTGGCCATCGTCTCCCGCACCGTCGAACGCGAAGGCGGTACCCTGACCCTGGCGAACCGCCCGGACGGCGGACTGGTGGCCGCGATCGCCGTGCCCGCAAAATCGACGACGGAGCCGAATGTCGCCCCCGGCGAACGCGGAAGGGTCGTCGCCTAGCTCGAGGTTCGATGATCGGGGCGACTTGATCGACCTCAATATGATTTTGTCGGTCTTTCGAACGCAGCGGGCGTTAGTGTTCCACCGCCTGTCGCGGCCGGGACGATCTGATGCTCTTCAACTTTGCTGCCCTCGGCTTTCGACATGGTGAAACATCGCCGGTTTCGGCATGAGCGGGCTCTGGTGCTCGTCAGAGACGCGGAGCAACCCGGATAAGAGGATCGAGCCAGCGGTGCAGATCGCGGCCGCGGTTTGTGTTCCGTGCCGCAATGAAGCTCGGCTCCTGCCCAATCTTCTCGACGCCCTTGCTGCCCAGCGTGGCGCCGGTCCGTTCGTGCTATGCCTGCTGTACGACGGCTGCTCGGACGCCAGCGCCGACGTGGTGGCGGCGCGTTCCAAGCAATTGCCTTTCAGGGTCATAACAGCCGACATTGCCGCCGGCGCGCCGAATGCCGGCCTGGCACGGGGCCGCGCAATGGCGCTCGGTCTCGACCTGCTCGGCGACCGGCCCGGTGCGATCATCGTCTCCACTGATGCGGATTCGGTACCGGCATCGAACTGGCTAGCGTCCAACCTCGCTGCGTTGGAGGTCGCAGACGTTGCGGCGGGCCGCATCATGCGCGAGCCGGGCTTTCCGAGCCCGTTGCAGGATCGGGTGGAAGCCTATCTAGACAGCCTGCACATGCTTCGCAGGAAGATCGATCCCCTGCCATGGGAGGCGCCGGCGACCCATCATTATACGAGCGGGGCAAGCTTGGGATTTCGCTTGGGCGCTTATCGATCGCTCGGTGGCTTCGATCCGCTCCCCTCGGCAGAGGATGCACGCATGGTTGACACGGCGCACCGGGCCGGATTGCGTGTCCGCCATGACGACGCGATCCGCGTGACAACCTCCGCGCGGAGGGTTGGCCGGGCGGTCGGCGGCTTGGCCGATCATCTTCGCGATATCGATGTCGGCGCGACCGTGCCGATGATGGCCGATCCCGATGACGTCGTGTGGCGCTACGTCCGGCAAGCGGCCGCACGCGTGGCTTGGGACGATATCGAAACCGGATATCCGGCATTGGCGAAGCTGTTGGATACCGATGTGGACCATGTCCTCGCCGCTGCCGGGAGGGCGGTGAACGCCGCTGCGTTTGCCGCCATCGTCGTGCCCGAGCCGCCTTCTGGCGAGCGGCTCGTGATGCTCGATCAAGCGGAGCAAACGCTCGCGCGGCTCCATGGCGGACCCCGGATGCTGGCAGCATGACCGAACTCGATCCCTTGGACGCAGCGCTTGCGAAGCCGACCGATACACCTCAACAGATGCGCGCTGTGCTCGCCGCCCTGCAATCGCTCCTGCCCTTTCCAGGCGATCCGCGGTCATCTTCGGATCTGCTGACGCTGCTGCGTCTGCTTTACCGCGTCGCGCGGACTGATCTACCGCTGGCACGGCTGCTCGAGGGTCATGTCGACGCGCTTCAGATCATTGCTCGCTACGGGGAGCGGGAGGTGGCCCAGGCCGCTACGACCCGCGCCGCCGGCGGTGACCTCTTCGGAGTCTGGAACGCGGCGCTGACCGACGAGCCGCTTCGTCTGAGCGAAGGACGATTGTGGGGCGGAAAGAGCTTTGCATCGGGCGCCGGAATACTCGATCACGCCATTGCCTCGGCCGACACGCCGGATGGCAACCGGTTGGTGCTCGTCGATCTCGCGCTGTCACAACCGATCATCGATCGAGGCTGGTGGTCGGTCGTCGGCATGCAGCGATCACAGACGCATATCGTTCGCTGGGAAGGGGCAGCGCCCGCCAGCCTTCGCTTAATCGGCCTTCCGGGCGATTATGCGCGCGAACCCTTCTTCAGTGGCGGGGCCCTGCGGTTCGTCGCCTGTCACGCGGGTGGCATAGCGGGCCTGTTCGATCATGTTCGCGATCATCTAAACCGCACGGGGCGCGCCCAGGACCCGCACCAGAGCGGGCGGCTTGCCGATCTGGCGATCGACGCGATGGTGGCAGCGGCGGCGGTGCGCGACGCGGCCGGCACCTGGGGGACGCCCGTCCACATCGAACATGTCGCTGCGGCGCGGATCGCGGTGGCCGGCTGCGCGGAGCGTGCGATCCTGCTCGCACAACAGGCCGTGGGCGTAAGCGGCCTCTTCACTGCCCATCCGCTGTCGGCGGCGTTGACTGATCTCATGGTCTATCTCCGCCAGCCGATGCCCGATGCACAGCGCATGCGGGTCGGCGCCGCGGCGGCGCAAGGAATATTGGTTCCGGACCTGTGAAGCCGCTGTCGATTTCAGGCGTGCGCCATGCGTTGGTCGTGGCGCCGCATCCTGATGACGAGACGATCGGCGCCTATGGTCTGATCCGCCGGCTTCGATCGCGCCGGTCGCGGGTCAGCATCGTAGTGGTAACGGATGGTGCCGGCTCCCACGCCGGCAGCCTGCGCTGGCCTCGCGATCGCCTGATCGCGGAGCGTCGACGGGAAACATTGGCAGCGATGCGCAGCGCCGGCTTGGATGCTGGCGATGTGCGCTTCCTCGGATTACCGGACGGCAGCCTGTCGTCCTCGCCCCGGAACGTCCGGCGGGCCGTGACGCGCGTGGCATGCGCCACGAGGCCCGATCTGCTGGTCTTGCCCGCGGCGGACGACGATCATCCCGATCACCGTGCGATTGCATCGGCGATGCGACCCGGCCGCTGGCGAACCCTCCACTATCTGGTGTGGCCGAACCGTCTCACCCGCTCGCGCGCCGCGACGCATTTCCTGCCGCTGGGTCCGATCGGCGCGGCAAAGCGAGGTGCGATCCTCCATTATCGAACCCAGATGGGCCTGATCCGCGATGATCCCGATGGTTTCGCCATATCACCGTCAGAGCTCGCACGCTTTGCACGCCCGATCGAGTTCTTCCGTGGGTCGCGGCGATGAAACCCATCGATCTCCAAGGCTTCGATCGCAAGTTCGTCAACGACGCCGATCCGTGGAGCACCTTCACCAGCCGCGACGAAGCACGCAAACGGAGTGCGATCCTGCGCGGGCTGGGCAATGGCCCCGTTGGCCGCGTGCTCGAACTTGCCGCGGGCAATGGCTCGAACAGCGTGGCGCTGGCGCGTTTCGCGCTTCGACTCGACGCCACCGAGGGCACCGAGAGCGGGACTGACCTAGTCCGCCGCGCTGTCCCCGGCGACCCACGGGTCCGGGTCACCCGGCTGGTATTGCCAGACCGGTTTCCGCGCCATCGCTATGATGCAGTCATCATTGCGGAAGTCCTCTATTATCTGTCCCCCGGCGACATGGCCAAGGTTGCCTGTGCTGTCGCGCAGGTGCTTCGGCCCGGCGGCCGGCTCATCATGGCGCATCACCGCGTCGATTATCCGGATTTCGTCCAGCATGCCGACGGCATCCACAGGCGCTTCATCCGCGATTCCCACGGATGCTGGGCACGCGCTATCGAAGCCGGGACCGGCCGATGGCGTGTACAGACATTCATTCGTCTCTGACGGCGGACATGATCACCGCCAACGTCCGGATTGCAGACACACTGCGCAGCGAGGGCTGAGCCGGCAGCCCCTGCTATCAGCCGCCGGAACGCCCGACCGCTGCCGCTGGAATGATACCTTCCGTCAGCAACCGGTGAAGCGCGTCGATATGGTCCCCGTCTCTGGCACCCCCCGCATCCGACGTCATGACGACCGTGAGAGCCAGGTCCGGAATCACATAGACCATCTGTCCACCATATCCCCAGGCATAGCGGATGGGATGGCCCCCGGCTTCGGACAGGAACCACCCGTATCCGTAACGCTGGCCGCTCCAGGGTGATGTCGTTCGCGGCGTCCAGCTCTGCGCGACCCAGCCTGCTGGCAGCACCCGGCGGCCGTCGATGATACCGTCCAGCCGGTATAACTCCCCGAAGCGCGCGAGAGCCTCGGGGGACAGCCGCATCTCGTTGCCCCCGAAATAGATGCCCTGCGGATCGGCCGGCCATGACGGAATGGCAATCCCCAGCGGTTGTCCCAGCCAGTCGCGAGCATTGGCAAGCGTGCTGCGCCCCGTCGCCCGGGTCAGTGCTGCCGACAGGAGATGGGTGGAACCGGTCGAATAGAGCATTTCGGTCCCCGGCTCTGCGGCAAACGGGCGCGACAAAGCGTAACGGACCCAGTTGGAGCTCGATACCCACGCTCCGTAATACTCGCCTGAGGTGCGTTGCAGACCGGCCTGCATCGACAGCAGATTGCCGATCGTGACGCGCCCGAGGCGGGGATCGGGGTCCGCCGGCGCGTCCTGGCGCAACAACGACACGATGGGCTGGTCCACCCCGCGGATCGCGCCGCGCTGGATTGCAATCCCGATCAGCGCCGAAATCACCGATTTCGAAGCAGATTTGATGTTCACAGGCCGGTTTAGAGGCGGCCCACCGTTGAACACACGCGCAGCCAAAGTCTGCCCGTCCCGCAGCACGAGGAGCGAGCGAATCCGCGGCAATCGGGACGCCGTCGTGACGACTGCCTGCATTCTCGCGGGGTCCAACCCGCGCGTGACAACTGCAGGGGCTGGCTCCTCTGCGGCAGGGGACGACGCTGCAGGACGGTCGCAACCCGATGCGGAGAGGTACGCGAGCAGGACGCCGCACACCATGCCGCGCCGCCGATTGCCAATAAAGCCTCGAGCCAGTGACCTATTCCTCATCATGCGGCGCCAGTCGCCGGAGGTCTGATGCCGAGCACCCGGTTCGATCGCGGTGCCATGCGAGCCCTAGCGAGGAAACGTCGCCCCATATCGCTCCCGATCAACTATCGCACGCGTAGGGCGTTATCGCTCGACTGTTCGAACTGGTTGCAGGTCAAGGCGGTGGGATACCCGGTTCAGCACTGTCTAGCCTCGTGAGAGCTGACCGCTCGATGTTCCGTGGTGTCGGATCAAATGATCCACCAGCCTTTTCTGGCTACGCCAGTCATGCCGGCTAATCTGACGACCACCATCGCGGACCGCGCGACAATACAAAAACAGGAAAAATGGCGCCCCGCGCAGGATAAAGGTAACGAATACGTATCGCCGTTAACGCTACGCTAGAAGCGCCAATCTGCGCAACGTGCCGCCCTTCCCCGATATAGCCAGCCACTAATACTACTCCGCCGAGCCTGCAGGATGGTTGTATTGACGGACGAAAAGCGGGGGGAAGTAGCCCGCTTCCTAAGTTGAACCATCGTAGCGGGTTCATTGATCTCGCACGCAGCGGACCCGTCCCTGACCGACTGCCCTTTCGAGACGGGCGCGCCGTCCAACCGCCAGCCTTGCCATTTTTTGAACCGATTGCGCGCCGGCGGCTTATCTCCGCTTGGAACTGAGATATATGTGTTTCATTTTAATATTGTTGATGATACGCATGTGCTATGGAATCCTCGCCCGACCCGGAACATTGGTTAGCACTGCTGCACCAACTACCCGCGAAGCCACCCTACATGCGCGTGAAGATTTGGCGTCGCTTACAAGCGATTGGCGCGGTGCCGCTCAAAAACGCGGTTCATGTGCTCCCCCGTCGCGAGCAAAACGAAGCCGCATTCCGCGACCTGCTGGGAGAGATCACGAACAGCGGCGGCGAGGCGGTGCTGATCAACGCGCAGATGATCGAAGGCCAAAGCGACGCGGAGCTACGAGGGCTTTTCGACGCTGCGCGTGACGCCGACTATGACGAGGTGGCCCTGGCCGCACACAGGCTGCTCGACACCGGGCCGACGTCGGGGGCCGAGATTGCGAAACTCCAGAGACGGCTTTCCGAGATTGTCCGGCTAGACTTCTTTGGCGCTCACGGCCGTCAAGGTGCGGAGGCGGCGCTGCGGGAGTTGGACGAAAAGCGCTATGCCCATCCCGATGTCGGCCGCACGGGCGAAGCGGCTGCGTTTCCGCCCGCCGACCTCAAGAATCGCGTCTGGGTGACGCGGCGCGGCGTCCATGTCGATCGCATCGCCTGCGCTTGGCTGATCCGACGATTCGTCGACCCCCACGCCAGCTTCAAGTTCGTCGATGGCAGGAGCTACACGCCCGATGCGGGCGAGCTGCGCTTCGACATGGCCGATGCCGAGTTCACCCACGAACAAGACCGGTGCAGCTTCGAGACGATCGTGAGGCGAGCTAGGCTCGAAGATGATCCCGCACTCGTCGCGATCGGCGAGATTATCCATGACCTGGACATAGCGGACGGCAAGTTCGGGCGCTCCGAGACGGCAGGCCTTGGTGCCATGCTTGCAGGCGTATGCGCGTCCACAGATGACGATCTCAAGCGCATCGCCAACGCAAGCGACGCGCTGGACGGCTTCTACACGCATTTCACTCTGGGCAGTCCACTCGATCGGCAGTCAGCGCAGCGCGTTCGACCATCGGTCGAGGGATGACGATCATGATCTGAGGAACGTAGCGAATGAGCACAAACGTGGCGGATGGGGCATTGGCTCCTGAGAACGGAGGCACATTGCCCGACCTTTCTTATGCGCAGATTTTCGCGAAGTTCCTGCGGTTCGGCTTCCTGGCCTGGGGTGGCCCGATCGCCCAGATCGCGATGATCCGCCGTGAGCTGGTCGATGAGGAACACTGGGTCTCCAGCGCCAGGTTCAACCGCATCCTCGCCGTCTATCAGGTGCTCCCTGGTCCGGAGGCGCACGAGCTGTGCGTCTTCTTCGGCACGCTTCCCAAGGGAAAGCTCGGCGGCCTTCTTGCGGGTCTGGGATTCATGATGCCGGGCTTCGTCCTAATGTTCGCGCTGTCGTGGCTGTATCTCTCCACCGGGATCATGCAGACTGCCGCCGCGACCGCGGCATTTCTCGGAGTTCAACCCGCCGTCATCGCCCTGATCGTGCGCGCCGTGCACCGGATTGGCGGTCACATCCTGCTCGACCGCTGGCTTTGGGGTATCGCGGGCGTCGCCGGCCTGGCGGCCCTCGTCGGCACTCCGTTCTGGCTCACCCTGCCGATCGCGGGCCTCGTCTATATGTTCGCGGCGCGCCATCAGCGGGTGATGGCCGGCCTGCTCATGGCCGTGCTCGTCGGGGTCGGCCTCTACTTCGCCTGGGTCACTTTCGGCAGTACGGTCGGTGGGGATGCGGTCTCGGCGCAAGCCATCGCAAACCAAAAGCCGTCGCTGCTGGAGCTTTTCATCTCGGGCCTCAAGGCCGGGCTCCTCACCTTTGGCGGGGCCTACACAGTCATCCCGTTCCTGCGTGCAGATGCGGTCGGCAATGGATGGATGACGGATGCGCAGTTCCTCGACGGGCTCGCCTTATCGGGAATTCTGCCGGCGCCCCTGATCATCTTCTCGACGTTCATCGGATATTTCGGCGGCGGCCCACTCGGAGCGATCGTCATGACGATCGGCATCTTTCTGCCGGCATTCAGCTTTTCTCTGTTCTTTCATGACCAGCTTGAACGGTTGGTAGACAGCGAAAAGATCAAGACCTTCCTAGAGGGAATATCCGCAGCGGTCGTCGGGCTGATCGCCGCCACGACGCTGGAACTAGGGCAAAAGACTCTCGTGAACGTGCCCGGCGTGGTGATCCCGCTCGCAATCTTCGCCGTCGCCCTCGCGCTCCTTTATGTGTTCAAGGCCAAAACGACGATCCTGTGGGTTGTTCTCGCCGCGGCGGGGACGGGCCTTGTCCTGTTCGGATGATCGCGACGCACCATCACTCTTACGCAGCCTAATCAATCATATTGGAAAGGACCGAACGTGGCGATCGACAATCTCTCCCGACGCAGTGCAATCGCAACCCTAGGCATAGGAGCCGCCGCCATGACGATCAACGAAGCCTCCGCCCAGACGCCGGCCGCCGCGCCGCCGACTGTCCCCGCCTTTGCCGGCAACCATCAGATCAAGCCGCTCAAGTTCAATCCGGCCAAGCTCGAGGGCCTGTCCGAGCGATTGATCACGTCGCATCACGAGAACAACTATGCCGGCTCGGTCAGGACGCTGAACGCATTGCGGCCACGGCTGGCCGCCGCGCTCGCCGATACCGAAGCGCCGCCTGCCATCTACGGCGGCCTCAAGCGCGAGGAACTGCACCGTACCGGCTCGGTGGTGCTGCATGAAATCTACTTCGACGGGTTGGGCGGCGACGGTCAGGCGGCCGGTTCGGTCCGCGACGCGATCGACGCCGCCTTCGGCTCATTCGCGAACTGGGAGGCCGAGTTCCGGCGCACTGGCATGAGCCTGGCGGGAGGGTCGGGCTGGACGATCCTGGGTTACAACCTCCACACCCGCTCGCTCAACAATCACTGGGCTTGGGACCATATGCACGGCGCGGCGGCTGGCGTGCCGGTGCTCGTCCTCGATATGTACGAGCACAGCTTCCACATGGACTATGGCACCCAGGCAGCCAGATATATCGATGCCTGGTTCAAGAACCTCGACTGGGAAGCAGTCGACCGCCGCTATGCGCATGCGATCGCCGCCGCCAGCGCCTGAGTTGGAAAGCGGCGATGAACGGGAAGCGAGCGAAGTCAGCCTTGACCACTTGCCCCAAGATCGGCCTGCTGTGGCGAACCGACGTCCCCACCAGCCCCGCGGACGCGCACAGCGCGCGCCAGTGGCCGATCATGGCAGCCCTGCGTGAGCTGGGCGGCGAGGTCGAGGCGATTGGATATGCCGACGAGACGGCTGGTACAGCGCGCGACCGTCTGCTGACTTGCGACGGCGTGATGGTCTGGGCCGACCCGATCAGCGACGCCGGTGACCGCTCAAGGCTCGATCCGATTTTGCACGAGGCGGCGGGGGCGGGCGTCTCGATCAGTGCGCATCCCGATGTCATCGCGAAGATGGGCGTGAAAAACGTGCTTCATTCCACGCGCGCGCTAGGCTGGGGCACGGACACCCACCGCTACGCCGATCTAGAGGAACTGCGCGCGCTGCTCCCTGAACGCCTCGCTTCCGGGGCGCGTGTGCTCAAGGAAAACCGGAGCAATGGCGGCCGGGGCGTGTGGCGGGTCGAAGTTGTTGACCGGGGGCGCGGCGCCCAACCCAACGTTTCGGTCCTTCACGCCGCGCGGGGCAGCGTTCCGCTTGAGATGCCCCTCGATGCCCTGATCGATCGGTTCGCACCCTATTTCGAGCGGGGCGAATGCCTCATCGACCAACCCTTCCAGCCGCGGCTCGGAGAGGGCATGATTCGCTGCTATGTCAGCGCGGACAAGGTCGTCGGTTTCGGGCATCAACTGATCCGCGCGCTGTTGCCGCCACCCCCCGAAGGGGTCGACTCGCCGGAGGCGCAGCCAAATCCACGGGTCATGCACCCCGCCGATGCGGGCGCTTTTCAGTCGCTCAGAGACAGTATGGAACAGTCGTGGATACCTGGTTTGCAGCACATCCTCGCCGTCGAGCGTGACGAGCTCCCGCTGCTCTGGGATGCTGACTTCCTCTACGGGCCAAAGCATGATCGCGGCTCGGACAGCTATGTCTTGTGCGAGATCAACGTCAGCTCGGTAGCGCCGTTTCCGCCCAGCGCCGTGCGGCCGGTAGCCGAGGCCGCGTATCGGCGCGCGGTTGCCGCGCGGGAGCGCCGTGTCGCCGGCCGAGGAACCGCCGCTTCGCCGGCATAAGCGTTCGCGCGTTCCGGGACACGCTAGTCGGTCTCTGGACTAGCGGAGCGTTTTCGGTCGCGCTTAGTCAGCGATGCGCATTCAAGGCGGCCGTCTCCGCCAATTCCCGCGGTAGTCTGATTTCGACGGCCAGGCCCGGCTGGAGCCGTGCAAACGTCAGTGTTCCGCGGTGCAGCCGAGCCACGGCGTCGGCAATCGCGAGGCCGAGACCGTTGCCGGATTTACGCCGCGCTCGGTCCAAGCGCCCGAACGGGCGCAACATCTCCTCGACCTCGCCATCGGTTACGCCAGGACCGTCGTCCGCGACCGCCATCGTCACCGTGCCCGCGTGCTCGGTGACCGAAACATCGATCCGAGCGTGCTCACGGGAGTATTTGAGCGCGTTCTCGATCAGGTTGGCGAGCGCGCGCGCCAGCAAGTCGGCGTCACCGGCGACCGCCGTGCGAACCGAGCGGACCGAGATGTGGCGGCCGGAAGCCTCAATCTCCGCACGGTAGGCATCCACCACCCGGTCCACGATCTCCGCCAGATCGATCGGCTCAAATCGCGCGCGAGCATTACCGGCATCGATTTCCGCCAACTCCAGCACCGCGCTGAACAGACGGAGTGCCTCGTCCAGCCCCGCCATCGCCCGTCCCAGCGCCGCGGTCCGTTTCTCGCCATCGGGCTGCGCGAGCGCCGTTTCGACCGCGTGCCTCACGCGTGTCAGCGGCGTGCGCAGGTCATGAGCGACCTCCGCCGACACGCGGCGGATCGTGGCGACGAGCGTGTCGATTTGGTCGAGCATTCGATCGATCGCCAACGCGAGCTGATCAAGATCGGTGCGCGCGTGAACTGGAGCTCCAGTCCGCGCAGAGAGATCTCCGCCCTCGACCGCGCGGACAGTGACGTTGATCCGCTTCATCTGGCGGAGCGTCTGCCGCGTGGCAAAGAGGCCTGCGACGATGCCAAAGACCAACGCGATTCCGCCGGCGATCAGAGTGGCCCCGAAAACAGCGTCGCGGATCGCTTCGCTTCGCTCCATGTCCTCCCCGACGATTAGAAGGGAGCCATCGGGAAGGCGTTGCGTCAGCGCCAGTAAATGAACGCCCTCGATGCCAGGTCGCGGCGAAGGCTGATCGGCGAAATGCCAACCGGTCTCTCGCGGCACCACCTGAAGGTCGCCGATCAACGTGCGTCCCTCTGGACCAATGAGATAATACTCAGGCGAACCCGGCCGTTCGGCCTTCGTCCGGATCATGGCAAGTGCGCGATCAAGCCCTCCCCGGTCCGCCTCGACGGCGATGACATGCGACTCCAGCTCGATGCGGTTTCGAGCCTCGCGTTCAACGACCCCACGCGTTGCGATCCAGCCGCCGAGCGCGCCGGCGACCATGCTGATGACGAGCAGCAGCGCGTTGAGGGCAACAAGACGCGACACCGTCGAGCGCAACAGCCGGCTAATCACTCCAAGCGGCATAGCCTTCCCCACGCACGGTATGGATCAGGGGGGGATCGTCACCGCGATCGATCTTGGCCCGCAGCCGACTGATATGGCTTTCGACGAGGTTCCTGCCAGGATCGAAACGGAACTTCCACACGGTCTCCAGCAGCATCAACCGCGTGAGCACGGCCGGCGAGTTCAGCATCAGTAGTTCGAGAAGCTGGAACTCGCGCGGTATTAGTTCGATCGGCGTGTCGCCTCTCCGCACCGTCCGAGCGAGGCGGTCGAGCGTCAAGTCGCCCAGCGAGAGGATGCTGGGCGGGCCGGCTGCGCGGCGCTGCAGCGCTTCAACGCGCGCGACGAGTTCGGCGATTGCGAACGGTTTGACAAGATAGTCGTCGGCTCCACCTTCAAGACCTTCGACTCGTTGGCCCACTGAGCCTAGCGCCGTAAGCATCAGCACGGGTGCTACGACTTGCCGACGGCGCAGCTCGGTGACGACCGATAGCCCATCCATCTCTGGCAGCATTCGGTCAACGATCAGCAACGCGTGGGCGCCGCTCGCGGCGCGATCAAGTCCGCTTTTCCCATCCTCCTCCCAATCCACGGCATGACCACGAGCACGCAGCGCTTCAACGACAGCGCTCCCCGTATCCTCGTCATCCTCGATCAGTAGCAGGCGCATAGTGCGGAGGCATCTCCTCTGCGTTGTTGGAGAACCATAGCCTTGTGCGAGGAGCATCGACAGCGCGCTCCAATGTCGTTTGCCGCCGGCCGCTTTCGCACAAGGGTATGTTTGCGCGTTCTAGTGCAAAATGCCGCCAGCGGACCTTGTGAATCTACAAGGTGCCTTGCGGTCCGCGCCGATGCATGAGTCTCGCAGCCTTGGCGTGCCCGAAGAAGCATCGACCATCATGTCATTATGCATCAGGAGCTGAAGCAAAACTATGCGAACGGTGTTGTTATCGGGGTTGGCTACGCTGCTGCTAGCCGCGCCTGCTTGGGCGGCTCCGGACTGGACGAAGGTTGACGCCGCGCTGGGGCGCGTCGGCGTCGAGCAGGCCGACGGAGTTCGTCGCTACGGATTTCCTCGCTCCGACCTGCGCGTTGTCCTGGATGGCGTCTCGATAGAGCCTTCGCTGGCGCTCGGCTCCTGGGCCGCGTTTCAGCCGATAGGTGACGACGTGATGGTAATGGGCGATCTTGTGCTCACGCACGAGGAAGTGAACCCCGTGATGACCCGCCTTTTACAAGGCGGATTCACCATCACCGCGCTCCACAATCACCTGCTGCGGTCCGCGCCCGGCACCATGTACATGCACATAGCTGCGCATGGCGATCCGGTAAGGCTAGCGGCGGCGCTGCGCCAAGCCATTGCCGCAAGCCGCACCCCAATGTCTCCACCGTCTCCTGGCGCGGGAGCACCCTCCCGCCTCGATCTCAACTCCGATGCTCTGGACGAGCTGATGGGAGCCGAAGGCAGGGTCAATGGCGGCGTTCTGCAATACAGTATTCCCCGTGCGGAGCGGCTCATGGATGGCGGCATGGTGACGCCTCAATCAATGGGAACCGCGACCGCAATCAATTTTCAGCCTACCGGCGGCGGCAAGGCGGCGATCACGGGCGATTTCGTCCTCATCGCGAGCGAAGTAGACCCCGTCCTTCGAGCGCTTCGAGCGAACGGGATCGAAGTCACCGCACTTCACAATCATATGTTGAACGACGAGCCGCGCCTGTTCTTCCTGCACTTTTGGGCCAATGACGACGCGGCAAAGCTCGCACGCGGTCTCCGCTCGGCACTCGACACAATGAACAATCGACAAAATTAAGATCGGACGACGGCCAGTCGGGCCGCGACCGCCGCCCGTTCATCCCCCGGCCCCGAAGGAAGTGGAACGGAACATGGCTAGCAAACGAACTCTCGTCATCGGAGCCAGCGCTGCTGTTTTGGCGGTGGCAGGCGTGGCGCTCGCAGCGCAGCAGAACCATGAGGCGAACGAAAACCGCATTATCGGCGAGCATAGCGAGGAAGAAGTCGCGCTCGACCAGGTGCCGGCGGCCGCGATGAACGCCGCACGCACACGACTCGCGTCCGTCCGCGAAGCCGAGCTGGTGACCAGAAAGGCGGACGGCAGCACGCTCTACGAGATCGAAGGCAAGGACCAAGCTGGCAAGAACGTGGAGCTGTTCGTAACGCCGACAGGCCAAATCCTCGGGAATGAAAACGACAGCGATGAGGATGGCGACTGAACTCTCACTCGCCTGAATGGGCCTGAGTGAGGGTAAGGCCCATTCCTTGATAACAACATCCGAGGATCAAGTATGTTTAGGACTATCGGTTATAGCATCGGAGCGTGTCTATCATCCGTCGTACTCGCTGCTTCTAGTTATGCGCAGGAACAACCGACTGATACGAACGGCTCTGAACTTGTTGCAAGTTGCCGCGCCAACAACCCAGCGTGCGGCGCGTACCTTCAAGGCGTGCTGGACATGATGATAGTGGCGCGGGGTAGCGAGTGTGGGGCGCCGCGTTACGATCGGAATAGATTGCGTTCAGCCTATCTGCGCTGGGCAGAAGACAATGCCTACTTCATGGACGTTCACATGGTCGCTGGCGCCGAACAAGCATTGGCTGAAGCTTGGCCTTGCTCGCCGCGACGATAGGAGGAAGTTGCGTCATTCCCAATCGCTCCGCAGCGGCGCTCAGATAGGGTTGTTTCTGGCAGGTATCTGATATCACTGAACGGAGTAAGGAGTTCCGCTTGCCCTTTGAAATCCGCCAGCTTCGTTATGCTATCGCCGCGGCGGATCATGGTAGTTTTTACAGAGCCGCCCGGGCACTTGATATTGAACAATCGACCCTCAGTCGCTCCATCTCGAAATTGGAGCGCTCGATAGGAATGTCTATCTTCGAGCGGTCGCGGGCTGGGGTCAAAACGACGCTCGCCGGAGCCGCGTTTATTCGTGGCGCGCGACCAATGGTGGCAACGGCAGATAAGCTAGTCACCATGATGCTTGCAGCCGGCCAGGGCCGCGCTGGCGGTTTACTGCTCGGGTATAATAGTTCGGTCTCCGCCGGCAATCTCCGAGCGACCCTCATTAGCTGGCGCGAAGCGCATCCTGACGTCGAACTGGAATGCGTCGAGGCGGATCGCAGCCTTCTGCTCGCTGGGCTCGACACGGGCGAAATCGACATAGCGATCCTGATGGGGACGCCCAGCCACAACGGGTTTCGCTGCGAGCCGCTATGGAGCGAGCGGATGCTAGCCGCGTTGCCCGCCTCACATCCGTTGGCTCAACGTGACATCATTCACTGGACGGATCTTCGGGGCGAGCACTTCCTTCTGCCTGCGGCCGATCCCGGCCCGGAAATTCGCGACATGCTGCTTGGCAGACTTCCGATCTCCGGCGGTAAGCCTGACATCCGGATGTCGCGGGCGAGCCGTGAGACCGTGCTGAGCATCCTCGGCGCCAATTCGGGCGTCACCATTGTCTGCGAGGGATCGACCGGAGCGATCTATCCTAGTGTCGTCTATCGGCCGATTCATGGCGAACAAGGACCGGCACTGACAGGATACTCGGGTTGCTGGCGAGACGACAATCGCAATCCAGCGTTGCGGCGCTTTCTTGGATTCATCAAGACCCGCTATGCTCTGTCTTTTGATTTCTCGCCAAGATTTCGGTAAACTAGACATCCAGTTAGTGGAGTTAGTTTCGATGTCACAAGGCAGGACCATAATCATCGTTCTTGTTACTTTAGTCATCGGCTTCACAGGCGGTTTTTTCTTGCGGCCGGTCCTCGCCCCCCTTCGTCAAACAGCGGTCGCCGTCAGTCCGGCTGCCGCCGTGCCTCAGCCGACCGCAGCGCGCGGCACTCAGTATTTCGCGGCCAATCTCGACGAGGCTCGGCAGATCGTAACAGGGTGTCGTGACGGGTCGGTGCGCGGTGATGAATGCGCCAACGCTGAGCAGGCAGTTATCGAGGTCGATAGCCGGGATCGCTTCAAGCGTTTCACCGGCAACTGAAAGCCGGGAACCTCTCAACTGCCTTGCGCGCGGTGGCGACGAAAGCCGCGGTCGGTGTCCATGAAGCGTGCAAGCATAGGCGCCACCAGCTTTTCGGGCGGCATAGGTTGCTGTCCGGTCTCCGCCGCGAGCGCGGCGGCGTAGGCGACAAGATCGCGGTGGACCCCGGCGGGTAGCTCCACAGCCAGTTTGACAGGCCGATCGTCCACCAATGGCCCCAGCTTCAATTTTGTCATCGTGTCGCTCCCAAAGGTTCGAGCACCAGGTCGCGGGTGATGACCACGCGCAGCGGATGGCCCGGCCGGATGGTGAGGGTCGGCTGCACATTGAGCTGCCGCCGAACGATCTGCTGGCCGGTCTGATTGATCGTGTCCTGCGAGCCGCGCCGCAGCGCGCGGGTCAAGTCATCCTCGCTGTCGGCTCCCAGCTCGGCGCCGACGCCGAGCAGCGTCGAGACGGCCGCCGCCCTGAGCAGATTGCCCCAATGCTGATTCACGCGGTCCTGTAGGCCCGCGAACCCAGCGCCGTCCGCGCCGGGCTGGCGCTCGAGAACGATCGAGCGCCCGTCCGGCATGATGAGCCGGTCCCAGGCGAGGAGAACACGGGTCTGCCCGGCGGTGATCTCGCTGTCGTATTCGCCGATCAGCCGGGCACCTTGCGGGATGAGCAAGATGCGGCCTGTCGGGCTGTCATAGACGTTCTGCGTCACCTGCGCCGTTATCTGGCCGGGCAGATCGGACCTGATCCCGGTGATGAGCGCCGCCGGGATGATGCTTCCGGCCTGCACGATGTTGGGCGACGGGGGTGCGGTCAGCCGCTCCGCGCTCACCGTTCGCTGGTTCGAGGCTTGCGCCATGAAAGCGCGCCGGCCAGCTTGATCGCCCTGCGCTGCGCTCGCCTGCTGCGTTGGCTGAGCGGCTTGGTCGGGCAAGATCAGCGATGGGGCCGGCGCCGTTCCAGCGTAGCCCGCGTTGCCGCCGAGAAATACGCCACTCATGCGGGCAGCGTCGCGTTCCTGCTGGGCGCGCTGGCGCGCAGCCTCCTCGGCCTGCACGCGCGGATCAGGTTGGGCCGGCTGCGTGCCGATCGGCGGCACGGGCACGTTTTCGCCGCGCTGCTGGGCGGACACGATCGGGCCGCCGAGGTCGCCGGGAAGTGGCGGCCCAAGGCGCGGCGCTTGAGAATAGTCCCTCGGTCCCGAGGTGATGGTCTCGGCCGTGGCGCGGCTCTCGGTGTTGTAGAGTTCTTCCGCCTGCCGTTCACCAGCCGGTTTGAGCGCGTAGATCAGCGAGCCGCCGATACCGAGGCCGGCGGCCACGCCTATGACGGTCAGCGCCTTACGGGACAGACGCATGACGCGGGGCGGATCGCCTCGAAGCTGGAATGGCTTTGGATCGGCGAGAAGCGGCTGCGGCGCGGCCGGCTCGGCGGAGGGAATGTCGGTGGACAAGTTCACGGCCGCCGCTCCCGTCCGTCGTCGCGCACGATGCTGACGCGCTGTTCATTGCGCCGATCGCCCAGACGCAGCTCGGCGGCGGCGAACAGCCGGTCCACCACCATGTAGCGGCCCTGCACGCGATAATTGACTAGCTCGGCGTCCCCGGCCGCGCCGGTAACGAACAGCGGCGGCATCTCG
Organism: Sphingomonas canaveralia; assembly: GCF_047238125.1. Taxonomy (NCBI): domain Bacteria; kingdom Pseudomonadati; phylum Pseudomonadota; class Alphaproteobacteria; order Sphingomonadales; family Sphingomonadaceae; genus Sphingomonas; species Sphingomonas canaveralia. The sequence goes on along the minus strand of NZ_JBDFMH010000001.1, from coordinate 610,183 downwards.
CCCCGCGAGATCCCCGCCGGAAACTCGATGAACACCTGCCCGGAGTCGTCGAACGCACGAACGGGACGCCACGGGGCGCGGTCGCCCTCGATGCGATAACGGAAATTGAGCGAAGTCACATCCACGCCGCTCGCGGCCGGCGTGACCGCCGCAGCGGCGATGTTGCCGCCGCGTAGCGCGATGAGCTGATCTTGCGGGTAGGTCCATGACACTGAGGCCATGTAGGTCGCGGGCGTCGCACGCAGCTCCAGATGATAGGTGCGCCGATCGGTGTTGATGACGAGGTTGGTGGCGAGGTCCGCCCGTGTCGGCTTGACGAGGATGTGGACGCGCGCGGTCGCGCCCGCGCCGCTGATCGTGTCGCCGATGATCCAACGAACGGTGTCACCGGCCGCGACTGGCCCCGGTCCAACGAGCTGCTCGCCCTCCTGCAAGGCGATGTCCGTCACTTGGCCGGGGGCAGTATAGACCTGATAGAGCGCACCATCCGTCCAGGGATATTGCTGGATGGCATTGAGGAAGCCGTCACGCGCCGGCTGCACCCGCGCGGCGGCGTTTGCGTCGCCGACGCGCCTACGGGGATCGGTAGGCTCCGACCCGCGAGGCGCATCCGGCATTGGCTTGAGCTGACCGGGAAGCGGGAGCGGTTCGGGAATAGTAACAATCTCCACCGGACGCGGCGGCTCCGCGGCCGGCGTCGCGGCCACTTCGCGCGGCGGATCGTCGTATGCGATGGCGGGCGGCCGGGCGGATGTAGTGGCGCAGCCGGCGAGTGTGGAGGTGGAAACGAGCAGCGCGGCTGTGACGGCGCGCCGAAAGGGAATGCCGGTCATTGCGACAGCTCCTTTGACCAGTTGAGGGCATTGACGAATACGCCGAGCGGATTCTTGCGAAGTGCGTCTGGCGTGCGAGGCGGCTGCACGACGATGGTGAGGATCGCCGACCAGCGTTCGGTGGCGGTGAGGCTGCCGTCCTGATAGCGGCGCTCCGTCCAGGCGACGCGGAAGCTGTCCGGTGACGCGCGGATGACGCTGGACACGTCCACCGCCACCTGCACCCGCCCGACGTTGGCGAACGGGTCATTGGCGCGAGCGTAATCGTTGAGCGCGACCGCGCCCCGATCGGTGGTGAAGTCATACGCGCGAAGCCAGTTCTGACGAACGATGACCGGATCGGCCGGCACGCTCCTGACTTGCTCGATGAAGCGGGCGAGATGGAACGCGATCTGCGGGTCGCTCGGGCGATAGCCGGCCTCGGCCGGCGCGACCGCCTGCGCCTCGCCGAGCCGATCGACCTGCACCACCCAAGGGACGATATGGCCACGGGCCGATTGCCAGACGAGGCCGCCAGCCAGGCCACCCGAAAGGGCGAGCGTGCCGAAAAATGCGAGACGCCAGTTCTTGGCCTGCACGCGCGCCGAACCGATCCTGTCATCCCAGGCTTGGGCGGCGCGCTGATAGGGCGTGGTCGGTTCGGGGGTCTGGCCGTAGCGGATGGTCGGTCGTCGAAACATGGCAGCTAGTCCTTCTGATGGAGATCGACGGACGAGCCGCTTCCCCCGCCGTCGCCGGAACGCAGGGTGTGGGCGGCGATCGTCGCGCCGTGGGTCATGGTCTGGCGGCGCTTCATGGCCGATGCCCAAGCGGGCCTGTCGTCGGGGGCTGGTGCCGATGGCGAAGCGCCGCCTGAAATCGTGCCTCCCGTCGCCGTGACTGCGGCGCGACCGCCAGAGCGATAGCTGTCTTTCAGGGACGCGGCGGCCTTCCGAAGCGGGGACATCGCCGCACCCGCCACCGCTTGGCCGACGCCGGCCGCGCCGCCCGCGACGGCGGCTGCGCCGGTCTTGCCTGCCGAGCCGAGCGCATAGGCGCTGCTGGCGGCGCCGGACGCAAAGGCGCTCCCTCGTGCCGCGCCGCCGATCGCGCCTGCGGCCGCACCGGCACCGAGGCGTGCGGCGGCTGCACCACCGACCAGCGCGCCGCCTGCGGCAAGCGCGGTCCCGGCGGCTGCGCCCGCGCCCAGGGCCGGCCCGCCTGAAACGATGCCGTTCGCTACGCCGGGGCCGAAGATCGCCAGGCCAAGCAGCGACAGCGCGCCGAGCGCGATCGACATCGCTTGCTCCAGCGTGGGCTCAGGGCCAGCGGCGGCGGTGAATTGACTGAACAACGTCGTGCCGATGCCGGTGATGACGGCGAGCACGAGAACTTTGATGCCGGTGGAGACGACATGGCCTAACACCTTCTCGGCCATGAAGGCGGTCTTGTTGAAGAAGGCGAACGGCAACAGCACGAAGCCGGCGAGCGTCACCAGCTTGAACTCGATCAGCGTCACGAAAATCTGAATCGCCAGGATGAAGAAGGCGATGACGACAAGCGCCCAAGCGAGCAACAACACCACGATCTGCACGAAGTTGGTGAAGAATGAGATTGGACCGACCAGCTCGCCTGCGGCAACGACCAGCGGCTCACCCGCGTCCAAGCCGGTCGCGGCGATGAAACCGGGGCGCATGAAGTCGGCGATGCTCATGGAATCGCCCGTTGCCTTCAAACCGAGCCCTGCGAAGGACTGGAACACGATCGTCGCCAGCGTCGAGAAATTGCCGATGATGAAAGCAAAGACGCCAATGTAGAGCGTCTTTTTGATGAGGCGTTGAAGCACGTCCTCATCGGCGCCCCACGCCCAAAACAGGCCGGCAATCGTCAGGTCGATGGCGATCAGCGTGGTTGAGAGGAACGCGATCTCGTCGCCGAGCAGCCCGAACCCGCTGTCGATGTAGGTCGTGAAGACCTGTAGGAAGTTGTCGATAACGCCGGTGTCGTTCACGGCTGAGTGCCTTCTTTTCCGAAGAACCGGCGCTGGTGCGCCGCCCATGCCGCCTCGCAGCCTGAGTCCGGCATGGTGAGCGCGCGGCAACGCGCCAACTCCGCCGCCAACGGGTCGCGCTCGGCGCGTGCCTCCGCGGCGTTGGCCGCCTCTGGCACGCGCGGCTCGGTGACGGCGGCGATCACCGCCACCGTCATCATGAACCCAGCCAGCGTGGCCACACCGGCAATCTTGGCGGCAGCCGACATCGGCTCAGTTGCCGAGGAAGCGGCGGAGGCGCTCGCGCCCCTCAGCTTCGGCGGCTGCATTTCGCGCCGCCTCCAGCGACTGCGCCCGGCCTTGGGCGGCCAGCAATGCCGCGATGTCAGCGAGCTGCTGCGATTGCAGCGCGAGAAGCTGGTTGCCGGCCTGAGCCGCTTGGAGCGCGCCTTGAGATGATTGGCTCGCCGACACGAGGCGGTCCATCGTCGCACGCGAGCCGTCGATATTCCCGACGACTCCGGCCTGAACGCGGAGCGCGTCCTGAAACGCGCCTACGCTGGTCTCCCACCGCTCGCGCGCGTTTGCGACGAGCTGCCGTTGCGGGACCGACATGGCGCCGGCCGTGTATCGGCTGGTGAAAGCCTGGTCGATCTGGCCGACGTCATAGGCGATGCGCTGCGCCTGACCGAGCAACTGCTGGGTCTGGCGCACTTGGCCCTGCAACTCGGCGAGCGAGGATTGCGGGAGGCTCGCCAGATTGCGGGCCTCGTTGAGCAGGGAAGTCGCCTGATTCTGTATCTGGCGAATCTGATTGTTGATCTGCTCCAACGTGCGCGCCGCGGTCAGCACGTTCTGCGCGTAGTTGGTCGGGTCATAGACGATCCCGCCGAGCTGCGCGTAGGCCGGCACGGGCGCCATAATCGGCGCGATGGTCGCGGTGGCGAGGACGCCGGCCAGAATGGCGCGGCGCAGGGAAAGTCGGGTCATAGCGGTAACTCCTGCTGGCTGGGGGGAAGAAGCTCGATCGCCCACGCGCAGCCGCGATGGCGCAGCCATTCGGCCGCGAAAGCAGCTTGGCCGTGGGTTTCGATGATGTCGGCGATGCGGAGCTGATCGGCCTTGGCCGACGCGGCTGAGAAGGCCAGCGCGACCTCGCCCAGCCCCAACTCGAACAGCCGGTTGCCGCGCCGGGACTGGCAATAATAGTCGCGCTTGGGTGTCGCCCGGCTGAGGATTTCGATCTGGCGGGCGTTAAGCCCGAACCGCTCGTAGATGGCGGCGATCTGCGGCTCGGCGGCGCGCTCGTTCGGCAGGAAGATGCGCGTCGGGCAGCTTTCGATGATGGCCGGGGCGATGCTCGACGTTTCGATGTCGGCAAGGCTCTGCGTGGCAAAGACGACGCTCGCGTTCTTCTTCCGGAGGGTCTTCAGCCACTCGCGGAGTTGCGCTGCGAAGTCCGGGCTGTCGAGAACCAGCCAGCCCTCGTCGATGATGATGAGTGTCGGCGAGCCGTCCAGCCGCCCGTCGATCCGGTGGAACAGGTAGGACAAAACGGCGGCGGCAGAGCCGGCGCCGACCAGTCCTTCGGTCTCGAACGCCTGCACGGCGGCTTCGCCCAGGCGCTCGTCCTCGGCGTCGAGAAGCCGGTCCCACGGCCCGCCGATGCAATACGAGGCGAGCGCTTGTTTGAGCTGCTGGTTCTGCAACAGCACGGCAAGGCCGGTCAGCGTGCGTTCGCTGACCGGCGCCGACGCCAGTGAATTGAGCGCCGACCAGATATGCTCCTTGGCTTGCGGATCGACCGCGACGCCTTCGGACGCGAGGATCGCCGCCAGCCATTCCGCCGCCCACGCTCGTTCGGCCGGATCGTCGATACGGGCGAGCGGCTGGAGCTGCACGCCGTCGCCGGCCTCGTCGGCGAGCATCCCGCCGAGATCCTGCCAGTCGCCGCCCATGCCGATCACCGCGGCGCGGATGCTGCCGCCGAAATCGAAGGCGAAGACCTGGCTGTTCTCGTAGCGGCGGAACTGCATCGCCATCAGCGCGAGCAGCACCGATTTGCCGGCGCCGGTCGGGCCGACGATCAGCGTGTGGCCGACATCGCCGACGTGAAGGGAAAACCGGAACGGGGTCGAGCCTTCGGTTCTTGCGTAGAGCAAGGGGGCTGCACCGAAATGCTCGTCCCGTTCCGGCCCCGCCCATACTGCTGACAGGGGGATCAGGTGGGCGAGATTGATGGTGGAAATCGGGGGCTGGCGAACATTGGCGTAGGTGTGACCGGGAAGGCTGCCCAGCCACGCCTCGATCGCGTTCATGCCCTCGGGGATGACGGTGAAGTCGCGGCCCTGAATGACCTTCTCGACGAGCCTCAGCTTCTCGGCCGCGATGGCTGGATCGCGATCCCATACCGTCACCGTGGCGGTGACGTAGGCCATGCCGGCATAGTCGGCGCCCAGCTCCTGCAAGGCGGTGTCAGCGTCGGCGGCCTTGTTCGAGGCGTCGCTGTCGAGCAGCGTGCTCGCCTCGTTGGTCATCACCTCCTTCAAGATGGCGGCGACGGATTTGCGCTTGGCGAACCACTGGCGACGAATGCGGGTAAGCAGCTTGGTCGCGTCGATCTTGTCGAGCATGATCGCGCGCGTGGACCAGCGATAGCCGAACGCCAGCCGGTTCAGCTCGTCGAGCAGCCCCGGAAACGTCGAGCTGGGAAAGCCGGTAATGGTGAGCGTGCGGAGATGATGGTCGCCCAGGCAAGGCTCCAGCCCGCCGGTCAACGGCTCATCGGCGAGCAGCGCGTCGAGGTGCATCGGGGTTTCCGGCACGCGCACACGCTGTCGCCGCGTCGAAATCGTCGAATGGAGGTAGGTCAGCGTCTCGCCGTCATCGAGCCAGCGGACCTCGGGCACGAAACCCTCGACCAAATTGAGCACGCGGTCGCTGCGATCGGTGAAGCCTTTGAGCAGCTCCCACGGATCGACGCCGGTGGTGGACCGGCCCTCGTATAGCCAGCCTTCGGCCCGCGCGGCTTCCTCGGCCGGCGGCATCCACAGCAACGTCAGGAAATAGGCGCTCTCGAAATGCGCGCCTTCCTCACGGAACTGTTCGCGCCGTTCCATATCGACCAGCGCCGACACGGGATCGGGGAAATCATCCTCGGGATAGTCCAGCGCGGGCGTCCGCTGGGCTTCGACGAAGATCGCCCAGCCCGAACCGAGCCGGCGAAGCGAATTGTTGAGCCGTGAGGTGGTCGCCACCAGCTCGGCCGGCGTCGCACTGTCCAGATCAGGGCCACGGAAGCGTGCAGTGCGCTGGAACGACCCGTCCTTGTTGAGCACGACGCCTTCGCCGACCAACGCGGCCCAGGGCAGGAAGTCCGCAAGGTGCGCGGCTTTGCTGCGATATTCGCGCAAGCTCATCATGGCTGCATCCATGTCGGGAAGCGGAGATGGCGCCGGGCCACGTCCACGAACTGCGGATCGCGCCGTGCAACCCATACGGAAAGCGCGTGGCCGATCGCCCAAATGACGAGGCCGGCGATCCAGAGACGCAGGCCGAGCCCGATCGCGCCGGCCAGCGTCCCGTTGACGATGGCGAGCGACCGGGGGGCGCCGCCGAGCAAAATCGGCTCGGTCAGCGCCCGGTGGACGGGGGCATAGAAACCCGCGATCGGCTCGGCTGCGTCCTGCATCAGACCAGCGCCCCGCCGCCGAACGAGAAGAACGACAGGAAGAAGCTCGACGCGGCGAAGGCGATGCTGAGGCCGAACACGATCTGGATCAGCCGGCGGAAACCGCCGGAAGTATCGCCGAAGGCCAGCGTTAGGCCGGTCACGATGATGATGATGACCGCGACGATTTTGGCCACCGGCCCCTCGATGCTTTCGAGGATGCTTTGCAGCGGCGCTTCCCACGGCATCGACGATCCGCCCGCGTGGGCCGGAACGGCAAAGGTCAGCGCGACGACGCTGGCGGTGGTGGCGAGCATGGCGCGACGCGCGCCATGCCGAATGGCATGGATCATGGCAGGTCTCCGGGCTGGGGTTTGGGAAGCGGGGTAAGGCGGTAGTCGCCGGTCGCGGCGTCGAGTCCTTCGACGCGGGCCAGCTCGGCGAGACGCCGGCCATGCGCGTCACGGACCAGCACGGCGATCAGGTCGATTGTCTCGGCGATCAGCGCGCGAGGGACCGTAACGACAGCCTCTTGAACGAGCTGCTCCATGCGGCGGAGCGCACCAAGGGCGGTGCCGGCGTGAATGGTGCCGATGCCGCCCGGATGGCCGGTGCCCCAGGCTTTGATGAGGTCGAGCGCCTCGGCGCCGCGCACCTCCCCGATCGGGATGCGATCCGGCCTGAGCCGCAGCGACGAGCGGACCAGCTCGGACAGCGACACCACGCCGTCCTTCGTCCGCATGGCGACGAGGTTGGGCGCGGCGCATTGCAGCTCGCGCGTGTCCTCGATCAGAACGATGCGGTCGGTGGTCTTGGCGACTTCGGCAAGTAGCGCGTTGACGAGCGTGGTCTTGCCGCTGCCGGTGCCGCCCGCGACGAGGATGTTCGCGCGGGCCGCTACGCCATCGCGCAGCGCTGCGGCCTCGGCCGGCGACATGATCCCAGCCGCCGCATAGTCGTCGAGCGTAAACACCGCGACGGCGGGCTTGCGGATAGCGAAGGCGGGAGCCGCAACGACGGGCGGCAGCAAGCCTTCGAATCGTTCGCCACCCTCCGGCAGCTCGGCCGACACGCGGGGGCTGCGAGCATGAACCTCGACGCCGACATGATGCGCGACCAGGCGCACGATGCGTTCGCCATCGGCGGCGGTCAGCGTCTCGCCGGTATCGCTGACGCCTTCGCCGAGCCGATCGAGCCACAACCGCCCGTCCGGATTCAGCATCACCTCGATCACGGCCGGGTCGTCCAGCCATGCCGCGATCGACGGCCCGAGCGCGGTGCGCAGCATCCGCGCGCCGCGCGTTTTGGCCTCGGATCGGATCGGATGAACGGTCAAAGAACTGGCCCCTACGAAGGGCCGGGCGAACCGCCGCCCGGCTGTCGGGGCACAGCAAGAGACGCACAAATACTTCCGCTGCAACAGCTACTTGCGGGCGTAGTAGAGGGGGCGGCAGATACGTTGCCGGCGGCGGAATTGCTTTTCGACTAGCGGGTCGTTGGCGTGTCTATTCAGTCCGACTCGGACGACGCGAACGCGGCCAGACATCTTCCGGTATCTCGTCTATCAAGCTCTTGCCGCTGGCGAAGCGCCGGCCGAGCGTCTCGACGAAACCTTCGTAGCGCTTACGCCCCTTCACTTGCGCGGCCGCTTGATCCTCGTCGGACAATGGCGGCGTCACCGTCAGCCAGAACCGCACGAACAATGTCAGTGCCTCAATCGTGAGTCCGGTGTCGCGCTCCAGCCGCTGTACCTGACGCGACAAGCGATCGAGCCGTCGAGCGAACGCCGCCTCCATGCGGTCGGCGCCATCCGGCGAGAGGTAGGAGGCGACCGCCGCCTCCACGATCGCCGAGCGGGAGATACGGCGACGGATCGCCAGCTCGTCAACCTGCTTGGCGAGCGCTGGCGGGAAATAGACGTTGAGCCGGGTCCGCATGGCGGTCTCCTACAGCTCGATGCCGTCGCCGGGGTCGAGCGACGCCTGCCGCGCAAGGCTCTGCATTCGGCGACGGACAGCCGCTTGCCGGGCCGCGTCGTCCTGCTCGTCATCGACGATCGCAAATTCCTGCGCCGGTGGCGGCGATGTCTTGGGCGCAATGGCCACATGCTCAGGCAGCTCCGGTTCGCGGCGCAGGCCGCCATTGGCCGCGTCCTCCTCCGCCCGCACGATCCGCGCCACGTCGGCCGGGTCGGCTGCGGCAGCGCGGCCGGTCCAGTCATCGGGACGTGCCGCGCCTGCAATCGGCTTGGGCGCATCCGTGATCCGCTCGGCCAGGCGGTGGTCCTGAAAGTAGCGCGCCTTCTTCGCCCGGATCGGGTGGACGCCCGCGACCATGACGATCTCGTCGTCAGGCGGGAGCTGCATGACTTCGCCCGGCGTGAGGAGCTGGCGGGCGGTCTCCGACCGCGACACCATCAAATGCCCGAGCCACGGCGACAGGCGGTGCCCGGCGTAGTTCTTCATCGCCCGCATCTCGGTCGCGGTGCCGAGTGCGTCCGACACCCGCTTGGCGGTGCGCTCGTCGTTGGTGGCGAAGCTCACCCGGACATGGCAGTTGTCGAGGATCGCGTTGTTCGGGCCGTAAGCCTTCTCGATCTGATTGAGCGACTGCGCGATCAGAAACGCCTTGAGGCCATACCCCGCCATGAATGCCAGGGCGGACTCGAAGAAGTCGAGGCGGCCGAGCGCGGGAAACTCATCGAGCATCAACAACACGCGATGGCGATTGCCCTTGGGCGTCAGCTCCTCAGTCAGCCGCCGCCCGATCTGGTTGAGGATGAGGCGGATCAGCGGCTTGGTGCGCGAGATGTCGCTGGGCGGCACGACCAGATAGAGCGTCGCCGGCCGCTCGCCCTCCACCAGATCCGATATGCGCCATTGGCACGCCCGCGTGACCTGCGCGACGACAGGATCGCGGTAGAGCCCGAGGAACGACATGGCGGTGCTGAGCACGCCCGATCGCTCGTTGTCCGATTTGTTCAGCAGCTCGCGGGCGGCAGAGGCGACGACGGGATGCACGCCGGCTTCGCCTAGGTGCGGCGTCGCCATCATCGCGGCCAGCGTCTGCTCAATCGTGCGCGACGGATCGGAGAGGAACGATGCCACCCCAGCCAGCGTCTTATCGGCCTCGGCATACAGGACATGGAGGATCGCGCCGACCAGCAGCGAGTGCGATGTCTTCTCCCAATGGTTCCGCCGCTCCAGCGATCCTTCGGGATCGACCAGCACGTCGGCGACATTCTGCACGTCTCGCACCTCCCATTGGCCGCGCCGCACCTCCAGCAACGGGTTGTAGGCGGCCGACTCCGAATTGGTCGGATCGAACAGCAGCACGCGGCCGTGCCGCGCGCGGAAACCGGCGGTCAGCGTCCAGTTCTCGCCCTTGATGTCATGCACTATCGCCGATGCCGGCCAGGTCAGCAGCGACGGAACGACCAGACCCACGCCTTTGCCCGAACGGGTCGGGGCGAAGCACAGCACATGCTCGGGGCCGTCATGGCGGAGATAGTCGCGCGCGAGCCTGCCGAGCACGACGCCGTTAGGCCCGAGCAGCCCGGCACCGCGAACCTCGCGCCCGGTCGCCCAGCGCGCCGACCCGTAGGTCTCGGCGTTCTTCAACTCACGCGCGCGCCACACCGACATGCCGATGGCGACGGCGATCGACGCGAACCCGCCCGACGCGGCGATGAACGCGCCCGTCTTGAAGGTATCGGGCGCGTAGGCGTCGAACGAAAACCACCACCAAAAGAAGGCCGGCGGCGGATAGATGCGCCAGCCGAAGGCAACGACCCACGGCGGGCCAAGCTCCGGCTGATAGGCGAGCGCGGCGGCTGTCCACTGCGTCGCGCCCCACACCCCGGCGAGCACGATCAGGAACACGATGATGATCTGGCCCCAGAGTATCTTGGTCGCAGCCATAGTGGTCTCCTGATTCAGATGCCGAGGCCGCGCTTGCGGCCCAGCGTCCAGTCGATGCCGCCGCCGGCGCGGACGACGCCGGACACCTGACGGCCAAGCTGCTGTTCGAGGGTGCTGGCCCAGGGCACGAGCCGGAAGCCGAGGCCATCGTCGATCATGGCGAAGCGGCCGGACGCGAGCGCGAGGCGCTGGCGCACGATGCCCGCAATCTTCTCGCCGGATGCGGCGGGGCGGTAGGCAAGGCCGGTCTCGCCCGCGATCTTCCCGCCAACCGCGTCCAGCTCCCGCTTGCGCAGCGTGTCGAGCATTCCGCGCTCGAACACCGTGCGCTCGCCGAAACGGCGGGCCAGCCCTTCCTTGACGAGATGGTCGGTGCGCGCGTCCATCGCGCGGCGCACCTCGGCGCCGAACCCGCCGTCCGCAACGCCGGCGCCGCGCTCAATCAGTCGATGGTCGAGCCAAGTTGCGCCGGGCGCTTTGACCTGCGCGGCGAGGTCGAGGTCCGAGCGCGTGGCGAGCCCCAGTGTCGGCTTATCCTCACCGGGCTGGCCGATCACGCGCAACTCGACGATCCCGCCGAGCTTGGGGCTGTGCTCCAGCGCCTCGATGCCGGGCAACCGGACATGGTGAGTGCGCCCGTCCGTGCCGTCGATCACCGCATAAGCCGTGCCGGTCAACTCGTCGTGCAAGCCCTTGTCGATCAGCCTGCCGACGATCGGCCTCTCGGGCGCGCTAGTGACGACGGCGTAGCTGTCGAGCGGCCGGTCCTGACCATGTTCGCGGAGCGCCGCGCCGATCGTGCGGATGATGTCGCCGCGCGTGCCCAGCTCGCGCAGCTTCGCTGCCGCGCCCTCCGCTACCGCCCACTCGCCCGGCTCGCCCTGCGCGGCGAGTCCCATCGACTCCAAATACTGCAACCGCCCGACCATCAACCGGCGGAGCTGCGGGTCGTCCGGGCCGGGGCGGTCGGGGCGCAGGTCAATGACGCCCAGCTCGTCGGCCGCGCGTTTGATCTCGGTATCGAGCCGGGTCCAGCGCTCGGCCGTCACGTCGCGTTCGAGCGTGCGCTGAACCTCATGCTCAGGCTTGGGTCCGAGTTCGGCCTGCGCCAGCTCTTCGGCGTTGGAGCGCAGATTGTGGCTGATGTAGTCGCGCGCCATGACGAGATCGGCGCCGGTGTCGGTGACGCCGCGCACGAGCAGGTGGACGTGCGGGTTGTCGGTGTTCCAATGATCGACCGCGACCCAATCAAGCCGCGTCCCCAGGTCCGCTTCCATCTGGCGCACGAGGTCGCGCGTGTATTCGCGCAGGTCGGTCAGCTCGGCCGCATCCTCCGGGGAGACGATGATGCGGAAATGATGCCGGTCGTCCTTGCAGCGATCGGCGAAGCCGCGATCGTCGGCATTGTCGCCGGCCGCGTCGAACATGCGGGTCGGCGAGCCGTCGCGGGTGACGCCCTCGCGCTTCAAGTAAGCGACGTGCGCAGACAGCGGCGCCATGCGGTATCCGCCCCGGCCGCGGTGGTTGACGGGCAGCGCCTTTACCAGGACGCGCCGGCCCGATCCGAACAGCCGGCTGCGCGCGAACGCGGTGCGGCCCCGGCCGAAGTTGGACTGGCCGCGGCGGGTCGGTCCGCTCCAGGCGCGGCGCGGGTTGCCGCCGCTCATGGCGGCGGCGCGCAGCACCTCAGCGACCAGGCCGCGCGCGTTGCGGGCCTGCGCCTTGCTGCGCTTGGCCTTGCCCGGCCGGACGCGGAAGTCGCTTTCCTCGCTCACGGCCGGGGTGCTTTCGGCCGAGAATGGCCTATGGTGCTATTCGAGGCGTTGATTTTGCTGGCTTTTCTCTTCCGCGCGGCACGCGCGCCGACCGACGCCCCCGCGTGAAGCCACGGAAAAGCCTCGGCTTTTCGGCGAAACGGGGCGGGCCTTGTATCTTGCCCTCGTCTGTCCCTGCCGTTTTTTCCCTCCCCAGCCACTTTCCTGCTCGGGACGGATGATGGGGATAAGGCGCGGGTCATCGCGGTCGGCCCGCGCGGGCGCGGGGGACGAACAGCGTGTCGGCCGGCTCATTAGACGGCGGAGCGGCGGAGTCCGCGTCGCCGGATGTTCGCCGATCGGTCGGCAGATCGGACGCAGCTTCTTCGCTGCCGAGCTGCGCAGCCACCGCTTCCGAAGCGGCGCTGGCGGTGCGGACGAACAGCCCAGCTCGTCGCCAGGCGAACGGATCGGGTGGCGCGCTCACCGCCACCTCCGCAGCGCCAGCCGTGCCAGCGATGGCCGTGAGCTGGGCGAGGTAGCCGACCGTTTCGGGCGGCAGCGGACGGCCGCGCGACAGGTAATCGTCGTAGCGGCCCGGTCCCGCATTGTAGGCGGCTAGCATCGCGCTCGCATTGCCGTAGCGGTCGTACATCTCGCGCAGGTAGGCCGCGCCCGCCATGATGTTGTCGCGCACGTTAAAGGGGTCGGGGCCGAGACCGTATCGGGCGCGAAGGTCGGCCCAGGTCGCGGGCATGATCTGCATCAATCCCATCGCCCCGGCGCGCGAGACCGCGCGGGCGTTGCCGCCGCTCTCGACGCGCATCACCGCCCATATCCATGCTTCGCGGATGCCGAACCTCCGCGCGGCGTCGGCAACATGACCGGCGTAGGGATGAGCCGCTGCCGATCGCGCAGCCGACAAATTCTGCGCCGTCGCCGCGACAGGCGCAGCGCCACCCGACAGCAGCGCGACGCCCAACGCCACCGCCGATCCGACTCCGCTCCGCCGCCAGCCTGCCAGCGTGCTCGCTACGTTCAAGGGTGCGCGCGCTGCGCCGGCCTGCGGCCGCCCTTGATCTACGCTGCGCGCGCCGGCCGGCCCGCGACCGAGCGGGACGAAGGGATGAGACGGCTTTCCCGCGAACAAAGGGATGATGGAAAAGCGCATCCGATCAGTCCTGCTCGCGCGACTTCGGCTGGCGGTTCCAGCGCAGCGACCAGGCCGACTTGTCGCCCGTGCTCTGGAACAGGGCGGCGCGGATCGGCTGCGCGAAGGCGGGATCGTCGATGCGCAGCGAGACGTAATCGCCGGCGCGTTCGCCAGTCTCGTTCCAGCCTGCGCCGATCTCCGGGCCTTCGCCGCTATCGCCGCGATGGACCCGCCAGTCCGGCGCCTTGTCGGCGTCGCTCGGCTCGGCCGGAACGATCGAGATACGGATGTCGAGCGTCGCCGTCTCGATGATGCCTTCGTAGCCGCTGGCGGTGCGGAAAAAGCTGCCGATCTGCATGGTGATCTCCTTTGGTTGGCAGTTGAGAAGGCGGGTCAGCGCCAAATGAGCGGCGCGTCGGGGGTGTCGCGGGTGAGGATCGGAATGGCGCGGCCAAGCACGGTCGAGGCCGGCAACGGCCCGAAATAGCGGCCGTCCATGCTGTCGGCGTGATCGGGATTCAGCATCAGCAGCTCGCCGACGCCCAACGTCCGGCAGCCCTGCCAGGTCGGCAATGGACGGCCTCGGCCGTCGCGCTCGCGGGCGATGGCGACGGGCCGCGCATCGACACTGACGACGGCGCCGATCCGGCACACGCGCTGCCCCGGCTTGGCCGCAACGTGCTTCAACAAAGGCACGCGCTCGCCGAGATAGCCACGTTCCGCCAGCCACCGCGCCAACGGCGCGGGCGGCGTCACGGCGACCAGCGCGCCGTGCGGGGGATCGCGCACGGGTTCGATACGATACAGCCCGGTCGGCGCACTCGCGCTCGCATTCCAGACGACGCGCGGTAGCGGATCGAACAAAGCGATGGCGGCGAATGATGCGCCGAACAGCGAAGCCGCCGTGGCCGTCGCAATCGTCCAGCCCCGGCGCGTCACTGTTCGATCTCCCGGCGCTTCAGCCAGGCGCGATGACGCTCCAGCGTGTAAGGGCGCGGCTCGTGTCCGGCGGAGATACGATTGTGAACATGACGCCAGTGGTCGGGCGCGGCGTCGCAGGGATCGACGCCGGCGGCCTCCGTCGCGTCGATCGCGGCGAGCACTTGACTGACTTTCGGCCAGCCCTCGATCTTGAGCAGGATGTCGCCGCCGGGCCGCACGAACGGCAGCGTCGTGAACGGCTCGCCGGTGCCGACCGCGCGCACGATGTCGATGCGCGAGCTGACCGTGCCGTAGTCATTCGCCGCCCAGCGGACGAACGCGAAGATCGCGCCGGGGCGGAAGCGAACGATGCGGCGGCGGCGATCGACGATCTCGTCCACCGCGACGCGGCCGAACCTGATCCAGTGCTCGATCCGCTTCTCGATCCAGGTCAGCTCGACACGGGTCATGCCGTCGTCGGACGGTTGGCGGTGGCGCATGGGTGACGGCGGGACGGTCATCGCCGGCTCCGGGCGATGGCAGAGTCCGCGCGCGGCATGAGGTCGTCTTGCCCCGGATCGGAGGTCGAATGCTTGATGCCGATATCGGCCCAGGCGCGGAGATCATCGACCGAATAGACGACGCGGCCCCCGATCCGGCGGTAGGCCGGGCCGGTGCCGAAATAGCGGTGCTTCTCAAGCGTGCGTCCCGAGAGGCCAAGAAAGCGCGCGGCTTCCGGTGTTCGCAGGAAGCGGGGCGGGAGATTGGTGGGCGTATCGGACAAGTGACGGCTCCTGCGGGCGGTGGCGGCAGGAGGCGTAATTGTCAGAATGAACGCGGCCGGGTGGGGTATGAAGATGTGCTGCTGCACGGATGCGACCCCCCTATAGGGGGTCACGCAGAAGGCTCGGATCAGCGGATGCGGAGCAGTTTGCGGTAGTCGCCGTTCATCATGGCGATGCCGTCGCGGACCAGGCGCACCACGAATGAGCGTGACGCCGACATTTTCCAGTCGCTCGCCGACAGCCGGGCGGCGTCGTCGCGGCCCAGGGCGGTTGCGATCTCACGATAGGTTGCGCCCTCGTCGCGCAGGTCGAGCGCGCGGAGCATAAGGTCGAGGCGCGCCAGCCGATAGGCGGTAAGCGGCCAACCGCGCGGCAGCGGCCCTTCCGCCCGACCGAGCAAGCGGCGGTGGAAGCGCAGCAGGCTGGCGATGCGCGTGATGAAATCCTTGTCGAGCGGTATGACGGCGGCGAGCGGCCGCCCGGGCTGCGGATCGCGCAGCCATAGCCGATGCTCACCAGCGGCATCGGCAACGATGACATGGCGTCCTTCAATTCCAGCCTGATCGGCGAGCAACTCGCCGAGTGCGCGGGGATCAACCGAAGTGGCGGTCTCGAATCCATCCGGTGCGGCGTCGAGAATGACCGTGACGGCGGTTAGCTCTGGGCGCCAGACAACCGGGTCTGAAAGGTCATCTGGCGCTGTGGCGAAAGGACAACCCCCATCGCCGCGCGAACGCCGTCTCGGCGGCGTTCTTTGCGACGGCGCCGTCCGCGATGCGCTTCTGCATCTGCGTATGTTCGGCGCGGTAGGTGCGGTTTCGGCGTAGAAACTCGGCGGCTAAATCGGCGCGCCCGAGGGCGTCGGGCAGTCCGCCGGCGCTCCGCTGGCGACGCCCTGGCGGCGTCGGCATTGCATCCTCCCAACCGCGCTTGGCACGGATTTCGGAGCGCAACATCTTCCGGTTGTCCTAGCTAGAATAGCGCAAAGACCGCGCACAACCGTGCAGCGAGGGCAGAGAGAATGCTTCCAAAATGGAGCTAAATCTTAACGGTTTAGCCGCTGTTCGCAGCCAAGCAGGTGCGCGTATCCGACCTCGGTCATCCAACGCGCGCGGGCAAGATGGGTCGCGTGCATCGTCTGGGCGCGATCAGGTTCCGCCGCTACGTCAATGTTGAAGATGGCGGCGGCAGCGTCACGCCAATCGGCACCATCCTCCTCGGCATCGAGCAATCGCAGGTAGGCCGCGAGATGGCATTCGTCGTAGCTAGTGAGCTGCGAACAATCAGGCGCGCAATCGTCGAATCTATCTGCGTCCATGCTGCCCCCGAATAGTCGCAGGCGTTAACCAATACGATCCTTGCGGACCAATTTCGATCCGCCGGTTCGACATAGTTGCAAGCAGAATCCGCACAGCCACACCAATCCCGCACGACCTGCTGGTTTGCGGTGCGCCCCCGCAAACAGCTCCTAGACCCGTAGTCGGGGAGTTGGAAAACCGCGTTTAGTCGGTTCCTGTGACCTTTAGCCCGGAAGCCTGTTGTATACATCACAGGCTCCCCGACCATGTGGTCAAGGATGGCGGCACCGTCACGGCCGGCGCCGAACCGCTAAACGTGGGGTTTCCACACCCCAGGCCGCCGCGTAGCGGCCCGCTCTCGTCATAGAATAATGTGCAGTATTTGGCCACCACCTAGCGCGAGCCGGGCGGCAGCCCGGCGAGCGCGCTTGCGGCCGGGCGGACTCCAGGACGCGCGATCGCCGCCGATCCGCTGCGGCGGATCGGCGCAAAAATGGCGAAGCCGCAGGGCCGGAAACTCCGGCCCTGCGGTGGCGGATAGTCAGGTGGCCTTGAGGCGCTGCATCCCTTCGGCCAGCGTCCAGAGGGCGCGATTGAGCGTCACGTTTTGGTCGATGCCGTTGATCGCGCGGGTCTGCGCCCGGCGTATGCGGCCCTCGGCGTTGCGCTTCCGGCCCTGCAACCCGCCCCGAACGACATTCTCCTGAATGACGTTGAAGGTGGTCCAAAGGCTGCGGTCCACATCTTCGCGGCGGCGCGGCTCGATGATCTGCTCTGGCCGGAGTGGGCTTTCGTCGTCGCCGTAGCGGGCAACAAGGCTTACCTCGCCAAGCAACCGCTGCTCGTCCGGGGAAAGCTGGATCGCCTTCATCGACTCGCTGGCGTCGATCAGCCGGGGGAAGTCCTCGGCGACGGTATAGACGCCTTCGATGATGTCATGCTCGATATTGCCTTTGTGCGGCACGCGGACTTCCTCGAACCGCTCGCCCGCAATCATGCTGTTGGTGCAGACGAAGCGCAGCATCCCGGCGAACATCTGATAGGCGCTCGTCCCGTCATGGCTGTTGACGATGATGACCTCGGCGGCCTCCGGCTTGCCGATACCGTCGTCGCGGCGAAGGCGCAGCATGTGCTTGGCGTGACCGTGACGGCTGCCGTCGCGCGGAACCGACTGAACGGCGAAGAACGGGAACCATCCCTCCCGGCGCAACCCCTCCACGATGTCGATGGTCGGGACATAGACATACCGCTCCGAACGGCTGTCATGCGCCTCGCGGGCGAAGATGGACGGGACGTGGCGATAGAGCGCCTCGTTGTCGAGCGGCTCCCGGCCGCTGATCTGATGGGCGTTGCGGCCGAACCGGGTAGCAAGCTGGTAGTGCATTTTGACCTCCTTGGGCTTGGGTTTCCGCGCAGCGGAGCGCCGCGCTGAAACCCTGCCCGTCGGCGAGACCGGGGGTGCAACCGGAGTGGGCGGCTTCGCGGGGAACCGGCTGCACGGAACGGCGCAGCCGTGGAGGAAGCTGGGCGGAAGCCGCTCCGAAGGGCGCTGGGGGCAGCGCCCCAAGCACCTCTGACAACATGCCGGGCCTACGGCCCGTCCGCTTTGAAAACCGGCGAAACAAACGCACGAAGGCGCCCCGCTCCGATGGAGCGGGGCGCCGTGTCGGGGTCAGCGGGACCAGATGAGCGCGTATTCACCGGCGGTGTCGGTTTCGGACAGCGTAGCGTAGATGGGAGCCGGGAAGCTCGGATCGTCCAGCTTGACCGAGATGTAGTCGCGGCCTTCGCGGCTGGTCTTCTTCCAGGCGGCGCCGATGTCCATATTGCCGGACTGGATGCGGAAGTCGGGGGACTTCTCGCCTTCCTTCTCGATCGGGCGAAGGGTCGCCTTGGTGTTGAGGGTGAGCGTCTTGATAACGCCGGTAAACTCGCCCTTGCTGTTGGCGGTGAATGTGCCGATCGTGGCCATGTCGTAATCTCCTACTTGCTCGGGCCACGCCCATCGCGGCCTCGATGGCTCGGCGTCGGCCGGGGCGCGATCGACCCCGCACCGCTTGCGGCCGCAACGCAGTGGAGGTTGGGTGGCGGGCGGTTTTTTTGCTTCGCGATGCAAAGCCGTAGGCGGCGGAAAAAAGCCGGACGACACCCTTGCGGGAAGGCGATCGGCTTCGGTCAGACAAGCCATTGGGGAGGCCGCCGGGTGTCCGGCTCAGAAGTCAGGGAGTTTCGTATGATCGGCGATTATGTCGGCAACTCTGCCAACAGCCTTGCGCGATGTTCATCCTACGTTCCAAGGTGATTTGCCGATTCGACCAGAGGAGACCGCGGAGGTTCACAAGGGGGAGAAGGAAAAGGTGGCGCAACTGTTTTCGCAGGATCAGCTCGAAGCCATCGCTGGCGCGCTAGGCGACACGGAAACGGGACTCAAAGGGACCGAGATTGCGATGCTGATAGCGACCTGTCAGATGACCGATCCGGGCGAGATGACCAAGCGGCACCGCATCTACAACGCCTTCGCCGCTAGCCAGAACTCCCGGCAGGACCGCACCCGCATCCTCGGCTTCATCCGCCATGCGATGAGCCCCGCCCGCTATAGTCGCGAGCCGCACCGTTACGAGCCCATGCGCGCCAGTCTCAACCAGGCCCTCGCCTTCGCCGGCCTCGTGGTTAGCGAAGCCGGAAAGATTGAAACAGTCGAACAGGCGACCACCTTGCCGGAAGCGCAGCGCCGCGCGAAGGAATTGCGCACCGATTTGGAGACGCGCGGCGTTCACCCGGACGTGCTGCGCTTCTGCCGCGCGGAGCTGCTAGCCGACGACTATTTCCACGCGGTTCAGGAGGCGGTGAAAAGCGTCGCCGACAAGATGCGGGTCAGGACGGGCCTGTCAGATGATGGGGGAACGCTGGTGGACCGCGTGCTGGGCGGCGATCCCCCGATGCTGGCGATCAATACGCGCGGCACGGCCAGCGAGCGCAGCGAGCAAGGCGGCTTCGCCAACCTGGTCAAAGGGGTGTTCGGGATGTTCCGTAATCCGACCGCCCATGAAGCGCGTATCCATTGGCTTATGACCAAGACCGACGCCGAAGATCTTCTGACGCTCGTCTCCCTCATCCATCGTCGGCTCGATGCCGGCCATATGCCGCCGCGTCCCTGATCTTGCGCGAGGAAAAGCGCCGCGCCCGGAAAGGGCGCGGCCGCGATTTTTTGCCGGCGACAAAAGGAAGGCCGGGACCGCTCACGCGATCCCGGCCCAAGCCGCTATTCGGCGGCGACGGCGTGGGACGCTTCGCCGTTCTCCGCTTCGGTATCGGAAGCCTCCACTTCGGACGGCTGCTCCACGCTTTCCACGTCCTCGACCTCGACGGATGCGGGCTGCTCTGCTTCCGGCTTCGGCGTCCGCAGCACGGCGGGAAGCCAGCCGCTCCCGGCCAGAAGCTGCTCGGCGGCTTGCGCCATGTCCGGCTTCTTCATGTCCGCGATACGGCGAGCGGCATCCTCCGACACGCCTTCGGACACAGCCGCCACGATATGCGCCTTGGTGACGCGGCCAAGGTAGCTGTCCACGGTCGGCGCCCAGTCCTTCGCCACGTCCAGCGCCAGTGCGGTCGCCAGCCTGTCCGCCGTTTGCAGCGTCCGGGGCTTGCGGTCCCACGGCAACCGCAGCGCATTGACGGTGCGGGATGCGCAATGCGCCAACAGCGCCAATCGCTTCTCATCGTCCAGACCAACAATGAAGCCCCACAGGTCGGCAACATCACGCGGCATCCGCTCGGCCCATGCCTCGCGGGCCTCGTTCGCGGTGGCGACCAGCGGGGTGTCCTCGATCCCGTCCGCATGGCTGCCAAGCGGCGTCACGGTCGGACGAACCTCAAGGCAACCGGCCTCGGCATAGCTGTAGAACAGTTGCGCCGTGAGCGTGTGGGTCAAGGCGATCAGCGCCAGATCGGGCCGCTCGCCAAGCGCCACGCGCAAAGCCAGCGTCCGGTGGGCGGACAGGTCGCGGGTAAGGCTGTCGGAAATCGGCTTGCCCGGTTCCTCGTCCTCGTCCTCGTCCTCGTCCTCGATCTCCTGCGCGTCCTCGTCACCGTCCTCGGTCGGCTCATTCTCTACGGCCTTCGGGTCGATTGCGTCGCCCTCGTCCTCCGGCTGCGGATCGGCCGGCGCTTCATCCTCGGGACGGACAAAACCGCGCTCGAGACGGGGAACGCCGTCATGGTTCAGCACCACGAACACGCCGCCATGCGCGATCACGTTGGCGTCGTAGGCATGGCGCTTCTCGGAGATGGCGTCGATCTCGTCGGAGACCGCCTCCAGCTTCTCCGCAACGTCCTCGGGCATCTCGTCATAGGACGAATAGCCTTCGGCAAGCTCGTCATGCTCGGTGGACAGCGCCTCCAGCCGTGCCTCGTCCTCGTCGGACAGGGCGATGGTCTGCGGATAGAAGCGCCGCATCCCGTGGGCGTGGGGATAGTCGATATGCGCCTCGGCCCATTTCCAGCCTTCGGCCTGAACCTCGCCTGCGATCTCGCGCAGCTTCTCGGCGGCGAGCATGTCGAGCAGGCCCGCATCCTCGAAGAACCCGCCCCGGTCCTCGCTGAACAGGTCGCGGATGATATTGCCGCCCGCCTCGACATAGGCGTCGGCCCCGACGAACACCGCGCGCCGGTCGGTGGCCGGAACATTGCTGGCGGTCATGTCGCGCCGGATGATCCATGGCTCGCGATTGTGATGCAGGTTCTCGAATACCTGCTCCTGCCGGGCATGGTCCTCGGTGATCGCGAAGGCCATAAGTTGGTCCAAGGTCAGCCCATCGTCGCGATAGACCTGCAACAGCTTAGGACTGACAGCGCCCAAACGAAGTCGTTGCTTCACCACGGAAGCCGACACGCCGAACCGCGCGCCGATCTCCTGCGCGCCCCAACCCTTGTCATTGGAAAGCTCTGCGAACCGCTCGAACTGATCGGCGGGGTGCATGGGCGTCCGGGTCACGTTCTCGTCCAGACTGATCTCGGAGGGATCGTTCTGCGTATCCAGCCAGCAGCGCACAGGCTCGGACTTCTTGATCTGCTTGCGCTTGGCGCGCAGCAGCATCGCCAGCCTGCGGCCCTCGCCAGCGGTGACGAGATAATAGCCGGTCGGCGTGCCGTCCTCTTTGACCTCCGGCTCGACGACAAGATTCTGGATCAACCCCTTGTGCTGGATCGAAGCGGCCAGCGCCTCGATAGCGGCTTCCCCATGCGGCACCTTGCGCGCGTTGCGCGGGGACTTCTTGAGCTTGGCCAGCGGCACGAAAATCTCGACGCCCGACACAGGCTCGGCGGCTACTGTTTCGGTAACAGCGTTCATCACACTTCTCCTTCAAAACCACACGCACCCCGGAATGGGGTGGGCGGCGAAAGAGCGACCGGAAGGCTCGCCGGCGGAGCCGGGCAGCATCCGCAGGACCGGAACGCAGAGGAGGTAAGCGCGGAACGCGCGTTGCGGCTCGGCGCGGCGGGCCTAGAGGGAAGCGACGCCCACCCCATCTCGGGGAGTGCAACGACCGTCAAAGCGATCGGGCCGGCGCAGCCCTGGCCCGATCTCCGCAGCTTGGGAAAGACACAAATCCGCGTCGGCGGATTTGCCATTCGGCGCGCGAGCGCCAATCCCGCCATGCTGATCGTTACCGGCACGGACGAGACCCGTTAGGGGCTCGGTCGGAGCGAAGCGGAGATAGAGCGGCGGTCCCGCAGGGAGGCGCCAAAGTATCTGCCTTCCCATATACTTGCTCCTGCCGCTCCAATGCCGTCGGATTTTGGAACGACGTGAAGTTCGACGATTGCTATGCTTGAGACATGACGACTTGGCCCGACATTGCCGAAGACGCGATCGACTGGTTTCGCGCCGTGTTCGCCGAGGCGAACCGCAAAGTGACCGAACGCTTGGTCAATGTGCCCAATATTCGCGAGACCGCCCTCGACGATGGGCTGGTTGAGGCGGTGATACCCTTTTCTCCGCCGCGGCTGTTGTCCTCGGGCGCGATCGTCGAGATGAACGTCCACAATATCGGGGGCCTGCGCCGTTTGGGCCGCTGGGAAACGGCGGACATCGCGGTGCTGGTCTTCGTCTATCGCGCCGGGACATTGCTCGCGCAGAAGATCGGGCTGCTGCAATCCAAACGGCTCTACCCCCTCAACAATGATGTCGAGGACGATGATCCGGTCGGCTTCGCCTATGGCATGAACGCCTTTCTGCGCCGCGATCCGAAATCACCACTGGGCAAGGCGCATCGCCAATTCGAGTTCTCGGTGGATTGCACCTATGGGGCGCTCACTGCCGGCAGCGACCAGGTGGAGGTGATCCGGCGCCTCAATGACGAGTTCGGCGATGCCGTCTATTACCTGTTCTACAATCCTCCAATGATCCCGACGACCGTGCGCTATCCAGTGGCGTCCTATCAGAGCGTGAACCACCCTCCGCTCGGCTGCCGGGTTTATTCGATGGCGGACGTCGATGGCGTTCTGGAAGCGTTGGACGAAGGCGCTGCGCCGACTCTTGCCGCGCTGGAAGCGGCGGGACCGGCGAGCAACTGGCGGCTGGAGACCTGGGCGGCCGATTTGCTGCTGCGCTGCAAGGTGGGTCAACAGTTTGGCGAGGATCGGCAGGAGATCGTCGGACGGCTGATCGAGCGGCGCTCGGGACCGATCGCGGCGGCGATTGCGGTTTCGATCGCGCTGCCGGAGGGGTGATGGTGTGACCGATTGGGGGGCATTCGCGAACCAGTGGCAGACGCTGATCTCAAGCGGGCTGGCGATCCTAGCGGCGCTGATCGGCGCCGGTTTCGTCTATCACCAGACACGCCAGGCGCGCAGGTTCGAGTTGGACCGGCTGGGCCGGCGCCATGCCGCCGCGCGCTCGACCTTGCCGCTCGTGCTCAGCAGCATCATGGAATATGCGCGGACCGTCGCCAGAGACCTGCGCCGTCTCTATCTGGCCGCGCCGGGTAATCATATTGAGCGCGAGGCGCTGATTGCCTGGGAGATTCCGCCATTGCCGCAAGGCGAGACGGCCGCGCTCGCCGAGGTGATAGAAGCCGCGTCCAATGAAGTGGCGGAGGTGATCGCCGATTTGCTCGGTCGCCTGCAAGTTCAAGTCGGCCGACTTCGCGGTTTGCACGCCGATGTGGTGGCGGGCACAGCCGGCCGCCGCAATATCCTCAAGTCCGAGATCGAAGAATATATTCAGGACATCGCCGATATTCATGCGCGCTGCGAACTGCTGCTCGACTACGCACGCCGCGAGGCTGATACGGTGCAGCCGATGCCGCTGGCCGCAGACAAACTGCGCGCCCTGTTCCTGATGGGGTTCCACGAGGGGGCGTTCGACAATGTGAAGGCGACCATCACGCGAAGGGGGCCGGGCGTGCTTCCTTCAACCATGTCGGTGTGGCGCAGGGCTTGGAACAGGATCGCCGCGATTTGGAAGGCTCGCTCCGAATGACGAGTTGGCCGCCGGACTTGGTTCCGCCGCCACGATCGGAACCGCTGTTATTGCCCTGGCCAGCGCCGGGCCGGCCCGGCGGCTTTATCCAGTTCGACGACGCCGAACAGTGGCGGGCCTTCGTCGCCAGCCTCGCTCTCGACCCGCTCATTCCGCAGATCGTGCAGGCCAAATATGCGCGGGCTCAGAAGCTCTATCTCTTGGGCTGGATCGACCTTGATTTGGTGAAGGCCGGTGAGCTGGTTGCGCTGACAGCCTTGGAGCTGGCTCTGAACGATCGCTACGGGGCCGACGTCAAGCCGCTTCCCAGGAAGCGACTCGATCCGTCCACGGCGCTAATGGCGACCCCGCCCCGACGTTCGTTCAATGCGCTGCTCAAGGATATGGTCACGAAGGACGGGCTAACCGACGGGCAGATTCCCATGATCGCCCGGTGCGGCGGCACGGCCATCGGCCAGTTGACCGGCGAGACGAAGCCGACCCTTGCCGATCGCCGTAATGCCTTGGCGCACGGCGATCCGTTCGACGGCTTGCCCACGGGCGGCCTCCTGGAACTGGTGCGGGATCTGATCGGGTTCGCCTATCGGCATTATCTGGCCGAAGTGGGACAGGCTCGCTAAGTTGAAATGTCGCGATAGAGTATCGAGGCCGAGTCTGTTGGGGGCGAAGACACAAGATGCAAGGACCGGATGAAGGTCATCGGCCCAAGAGGAAGACGCCCTATAATGAGCGCTCCGACCTCGAAAAATTGCAGTCCCAATGGAACAAGCTGTCCGGGCTGCATCTTCGCGATGAGCCGTCCGCAGCGATCGTGAGATGCTCAACCGCAGCGGAGATCGCGGCGAATTATGCGATCCGGCATGAATGGGCGCGACAGACCGAGTTCGATGCGGTCATCGTCGATCAATTCCTGATGTGGGCCAATGGCCTTCGCGGAAAGGTCGAACGGCTATTCGTCCCGATCTATTTCGCGCGGCCGAAGAAGAGCAAGACAGCGAAGGCGCTGATCGCGTCGGCCGAGAAAATCAACAAGGTCCGCAACGAGGTGGTCCATCAGGGGCGCTTCAGCAATGCCGCCGAGGCAGGCGAGGTTATCGCCGAGGCCAAGCGCTTCATCGACATGATCGTCGGCCTCTCCCAACCGGATTTCGATATTCAGGACCGTTCGCGTTCATGAACGACGCGCCGCCGCAATCGCCATGCACGCGCACAATCTATGACCGGCAACAGCGGGGCGCGTGGCTGGCGGAATTAGATCGCATCTGCGGCAGTGTTGTCATTCTGGAGGGGCAATGGACTGGTCACAACTAACCGGAGCCCTGATCGGTCTCGTGGGGGTTCCTCTGGGCATCGTCTTGGGAGAATTATTGAGGCGACGGCAGAGAGCAGAACAATTCGCAGCGGCGATCTTCGCCAAGCGTCTCGAAGCCTACGACACCCTTATAAATATCCTATTCGAGAGCCATCGGATCGCGAACGAAGTGATCGACAATCCGGAACTGTCGGCGGCCGAGCGGCACGAGCTGATCTCCGCAGCCATCATGCCGATCGCGGAACACACAACGCGCAGCGTCCTCTATATAGACGAGGAACTGGGCGCCCATTGCACCGCGCTTTTCATGGGCGTGGAAGACCTGCGCGACCTGATAGAAAGCGAGCGGCAAGCGCGGCTCGCGCAATTCCGACGGGATTGGAGAGAAACACGCCGGATGATCCTTGAGGACTCAGGTGTCATCAAGGTCAATCGGCTGTTCCGGGACATCAATCGCCCCACGATCAGCTCCCCCGTTATCGAGCGAATTAGAGAATTGCGGCGCGAGCAGGATAACGAAACCTGAGGCGACCTGTGCCCAGGCAGCGGAGATAGAGCCTCGGTCCTATGGGTGGCGTCTATGCTTGTTCTACAAGCAAACTTTTCAGATTCCGCATGATCGTGGCGGATATATCGGCCGGCGGAATTCCGTGCAGACGCGCCAAGCCTTCCACAGCGATCCAGACATCGCTCGGCGTGGTCGGACGGGCGTCGGTCTGAGTGAACGGTCCATCCGTTTCAGTCAGAACGCGATCCAACGGGAGCGCCTTGGTTACCGCCGCGCGTTTTTCATTGGTGAGCATCTCCGCGTTCACCGAAAAATAGCAGCCGAGATCGAGAGCTCTTTTGGCCTCCGCTGCTGTACCAGTGAACCAATGAAGCACCACGCGCCCACGCGGGGGCGGCATGTATTGCTCAATCATATCGAGGACGGCCTTGGTCGCGCGGACGCTATGCGTCGTGACGATCTTGTTCCCCGCCGCCGCGCACAGCGTCAGCACGCGAGCGAAAATCTCCTTTTGCGTCTCAAACGACCTGTAGAACCGCGGGCCGGCGTCCAGCCCGACCTCGCCCACATAGCGAGTGCGCGGCAGCAATTCCTCCCATAGCCCGATCTCATGAGCACGTTCGGCGACCAGTTGAGGATGCAGGCCGAGAGCCGCTCGGACGTGACGGGTGGCCGACGCCAGTTCATGGTTCCGCGGCCAAGCCTTTGGCGTAGTGGTCACGGTGAGGGTGAACACGCCATCGCGCTCGCAACGCTCCACCGCGGCCGCGTGGTCGGGGTAGAGATCGAGGTGGCAATGAAAATCGACGAGACCCGATCGCATGGGGCCTCTTACGACGGTGCGGCGCGAACGCCAGTCAGCAAGCGCCCAACCTCCTTCAATCCCCGGCGATAGACATCGGCCAGGTCATCGTGGCGTGATGGATCATCATAGAGCGGCCCCGGCTTGTGGATGAGGGCCTTTGCGAGTTCCGGGCGCTTTGATAGCCGCGCGATTGCGATCTGGAAGGATCGGACCTGCTGACCTTCGGCCTGCCTGGTGTCCAATGTGTCGGCCTTCAGGTCGGGAACACCATAAACTGTCGAATCCTTGCCTCGCAGAGAAGCCCGCCGAATGAGACATGGCAGGCAGTATCCACAGTGCCCCTGCGGCTTCTTGGTCCAGCGCCCCTTCGTTGGTGACGAACATGATAGCGACAGCGGGGCGAGCTGCTTTAACAGGGCCGGATTGGCGCATTGGGCGACCATCTCCCCCTTGGTCTTGTCCCAATAGTGATTCTCGACCTTCCCTTCGACGCCGAGCGCACTGAGCAAATCGTTCCACCGGGCCATGTAGAAAGGATGCGTCGTCCGAGTGCTGAGCGCGCCGAGCCGAAGCCGATCAAGCGGCACGTTGAGCGCGATTAAGCCGTTTTCCGGAACCTTGAGCACGAAGTCGCGGTCGAGCGCGGTCCCGGCGGCGACGCCCAGTGAGAAGAATAGGAACGAGCGGCCGCGCGTGGTGTCCTCCGATCCGACATCCTCTACCAGCCCGCTATCGAAGCTCATCCACACCCGCAGTCGATCGAATGCGGATGATTTGTAAGCGGCTTTCAACCCTTCGAAGCAGTGCTCCTGCGACTTGCTCACCAGCCCTTCGCCCGCATGGCTGACTAGGAGCGGCGTCTCGCCCGCATTCAAGCTGTCGATCGCGCCGATCAGACTATCCAGGCCGCCGGAGAACAGACTCACACCATCGAACGGGACGGGAATAAGGGTGGGTGCCGCGGCGGGAACCAGCTTCGCATAGCCCTTGGCCCGTTTGCGGAATCCGACATCCCACCTGTCGCCGGTCAGGAAGTTCAAGGCGCGGACCAGAATGGGCGCGGCAGCTGTCCATCGCACCGGATCGCTTACGGGAACGACCAGCCGAATCTCGCGCGTCCAGGAATCCTGTGATTGCGTCGAACGGGAGATGCGGGTATCCGCTGCGTGAACATGCGCCGCGACCACGAGCATGTCCGCGCCGATTTCGCTGGGGGTCAGGTGCAGCGCCTTGAGGTCGGCCAATGCGCGACCGATCCCGTGATCGAGACGCTTGCCCGCCACCAACTGCAAGGTCGATGCAACCTCGTCGCGCGCCTTGGGGACGCGGGTCTTATCGTCCTCGCCGAAACGACCGATGATGACGTGACGCCTCATTTTGCTGCCTCCCCATCGCCCATCGTCTGCAACACGTCGAAAGCGGATTGATAGACGTTGGTCACGAAGCCCATCACCGCATCAGGGGTCAGCGACTGGATGTTGACGCCCGCGGCGTTGATGGCGTCGCTGACTCCGCGCTGGATGAAATCACGCAGTTGCGCTTGAACCCTCTCGGCCGCGCGTGGGTCGGCCGGCAAGGTGACGACCTTGGTGCCGATGTCGTTGCAGATGCGCGCCTCGATCGCGTGGGTCGCGTATAGTTCGAAGACGGTCTGGATTTGGCCGGGCGTCAGCGCGTCGATGTCGGCGATGCCCGCACCGGCGAGATCGGCGATCGTCTCGACAAAAGCGTCTCGCGCGATGCCCTCGTCGATCGACCCGCCCTCGGGGCAGATGTAATCGGCGAGTCCCGCGAACACCTCCTCGATCGGCCGCCCGGCGAGGCTTTCGAGGTTGAGCGTTCGCAGCGCTTCGCGAACGCCATTGGCGCTGGCGTCGTTGAGGAAACGGACGAGCCCGGCGCCCGAGCCCCGCGATGAGCCCATGCGCTGCGCGGCCTGGCGCGAACCGCCCGCCGATTTGGACACATATTGCGAGACAGCGCGGCCGAGACTCCTGCGGTCGCTGCCGCCCGAGCTTACGAAGCGCGTGAAATTGTTTCGGGCCGACGTGAAGCGATCCGATGCTCCTGCCGGCGCGGTTGGCCGAGGCGCCGGCGCGGACGGAACTGCAGGAGGCGATCCATCAGATGACAGGGGTTGTGCCCCGTCGCCATCGCCTGCCCCCGTGCCGGCCCCGCCGTCACCGTCACCCTGTAGCCAACTCGGAATGAGGGGTGTGCCGCCGCCGGCACCCCCATAGGCGTTCGACGTGCCCATCAGCGCCCACCTTTCCGCGTGCGCAGCGCGGCGCTCGCTGTCGTCTTCAGGAACGACGACTGGGACGTCGACCACCCTTGGAGGAGCTTTTCGAATCGAGCTACGGCGTCGGAATCCTTGATGATGCCCTCCCAGCCGGATGCGGGCCACGGCCCGCACCGGTCGGCCGGCAAGGCTTCGAGCAGGTCGAGAAGATTGGCTTGCAGTGTCGGGTGCGCGCGAACCAGCACGGCGAGCCCGTCGATGCCGGGAGGCGCCGTATCGAAAGCGTCTCCGCCCATGACGCGACCGCGCAGTTCCTCGAAGACCTGCGCGGCCTCGGCCGGAACGAGCTGCTTGAGTTCACCTTCGAACGCCTGGACCGCAAGTTTCGGGCCAAGCAGCTTTTCGACCACCGCCGCCAGACGCCCGAGGACAGAGGCCGCGCCGAAGTAGTCCTTCCGATCCTTGGTCACGAACAGATAGGGGCGCAGATCGACTTCGGCCAAGGCCGGTGACAGCCGCGCCCAGGCCCGTATCGCGTCGGCCGCTTTCCATTCCGTCAGGATGGCACTGTCCTTGGAATCCGGCACGGCGGTCGGCTTGGCGTCATCCACTGAACTGATCTTCGGCCCGGTCCGCTTTGTCTTGGCGGCTGGCTTCTCCTCCGACGCGGCGGCTTCGAGCGCTACCAAATCTACGCAACGGCCGTCCGGATCGCGGGCGGCGGCGCTGGCGATCTGGTCGAACAATCTGGAGAGGAACCGTTCGGCTAGCATAAGTTTCGCAAGGACGGGCAGCTTCACCTCTTCTCCAAAGCCGCGAGCGAGCGCAGTTTGATGGCGGAGCAGCAAGGTGTTCAGGAAGCGCTTGATCTGCCGCGGATTGCCCTGAGTGCCGCTAGCCAGGATCGGACCGATCTGATCGCTCAAGGTGAGCGCATTCTGGATCAGACCGGCTTTGTCGCCCAAGGCGGTCTTAACCGTCTGCGCGTCGAGCCCGGCCGTTTGCCAAGGGCGTTTGAGCAATTCACGCGCGACGATGATGAGCGCCGAGTAAGCGGGATCGTCCTCGCCAAGCTCGGCGCCGATGAGCAACAGGGTGACGTAAATGCGGGTTTCGGTCTCGCCCAAAGCCGGAATCCGAAACGGTATCTGGATCAGCTTTTCGAGATAGTTGCGCGCATAGTCGCGGGGGCCAGTCGTGTCCGGCAGCTCGGGGAAATGCTTGCGCACAGAATATTCGATCATCGCCTCGTCGGCCGCGACGATGAACGCGGTGCGGGCGGTGAATACGAACAGGCGGACGGCTTCGAGGGTTTCAATCGCCGTGTCCGGCAGGCAGCGGTCGAGATCGTCGATGAGGACGATCAGTTGCTTGACGCCCGCCTGCTTGAGCAGGTCGTCAAAGGCTTTCCGAAACGCCTCGATCTCTTCGGGGACATTCTTCGACTCTCCCGGTTTCAGGAGCCCCTGCACACCGTCGATGGCCTTGTCATAATTCTCCTGCGTGGCGAGTTTCGAGGGATCGGAGAAGATGCCCTTTAAGGTGCCGACAACCGCGCCGATCTGATCGGCTGTGGGGATGCCGGTGAACGCGGTGAAAGCGAGACCGCCCCCATGCCGCGCGATCTTGAGCCAATCGATTCGCCGAAAGATGTCTTTCACGGCCACGCCGGCCTGGGTGAGCAATGGACGTTTTTCGACAAGCCCGGTGACGATGCCCTCGATCAGCGCGATCTTGGCGTCTTCGAATCCTTGGAAGCGCCAGCCGTTGAACTTGATGCAGAGCACGTCCTCATCAGAACTGAGGCCGTTCTCGATCATCTCCAGGATGCTGGACTTTCCCGCACCCCAATCACCATGAACCCCGATCGTTACGGCGCGTTCAGGCTTTTCGCGCAGCAGCTCGATGATGGTCTTGGCGATCGCCTCGTTGTTGAGGAGATCGACCTTTGTCTCATTGTCAGTGAGAATCATCCCGCCCCCGTTTCCGCCCCGCGACTCGCAGCGGTTGTAATAGTGAAGCCCCGCACGCAACACTGCCGGAAGAAAATAGGTTTCGCCATATGTTGTACCGGACCTTGGGCAAGTCCAACGAGGAGAACCCGGGCAGATTCTTCTTCTATCGGACTGATTCACCGGGATGTGATGCCAAGAATGGTGTGATGCCAGCGAAAGGCCCCACCTTGACAAAGTAATGCGATTTCCTTACATTCTGCGGGTGAAGGAGATTAGCCATGCCCGCGTTGCTCGAAGAAATCAGCACCATCACCGCCAAGGGTCAGACCACCATTCCGAAGTCGGTCCGCCAGGCACTCGGCGTCGATTACGGCGGCAAAATCGCCTTTCGCGTCGATGAGCATGGGGTGTCGGTGCATCGCGCCGATGCCGAGCATGACGATCCGGCGATCGATAGCTTTCTGACGTTTCTGGCCGAGGACATCAAACGCCGGCCCGAGGCGCTGACCGGGCTGTCACCCGCGCTCGCCAAGCGTATCGCGGCGCTGACCGAGGGCGTTAAGGTCGATCTCGATGCGCCGATCGACGGCGATGTCGATCTCTGATGATGGTCGTCAACGGGTGGCTGCTTATTGCCCACCCTTTGTTTCTCGATCAGTTCGAGAAGCTGGGGGCGGCCGTTGCGCGTCTGCGGGAGAAAGACCCGCGTGGCTGGCGCAAGTCGGCCAATGCGAAGCTGCTGGAAGCGCTGCGTCAGCTCGTATTCGAGACAATTCCCCAAGACCCCACGCGCCCGGACTATCGGCAGGGCGGCACGTTGGGCGACGACCGCAAGCACTGGTTCCGGGCGAAGTTCGGCGGCGGCCGGTTCCGGCTGTTCTTCCGCTACAGCACCAGCGCCAAGGTTATCGTGTTCGCCTGGGTGAACGACGAGAACACGCTGCGCACCTATGGGTCGAAGTCGGACGCCTATGCGGTGTTCCGCAAGATGCTCGACAAGGGCAATCCGCCCGACAATTGGGCGGCGTTGTTGGCGGCTGCGAGCGAGTCGGAAACACGGGAGCGCTTGGCGGCGGCCTCGCCAGAGCCGCCATGAGCCCCTATCTGCGCTACGCCCAGCCGAACCATTTGCACCCGGCGCAGCCGGGCATCAGCGTCGGCGCATGGCCCTGTCTCGCAAACGTCGTCGTCGCGTGCCGCGCGGCTGGTCGGACGGTCTCGACGACCTGCACGACTATATGCAGGCGCCAGCGAAGCGGGCGCCGTCCCGCGCACGCGGCATTAAAGAAAACGGGCCGATCATTGTCACGGACGATTGGCCCGAACGGGTTCCGATCGGCGACGCCGAGTTGCGCGTCATCGAAGGCCATTTGCGCAAGGAGCTGGACGACCTGTTCGGACCCTTGCCGTGAGATGAGGAGGTTCATGCCATGACAGACGCAGCCCTTCGCGTCGAGGACACCCCGCCGGTCATGGCGATGGCCCGCGCCGCGCTCTATCTGCGCGTCTCCACCGGCCGCCAGGCCGAGAGCGACCTGTCGATCCCCGACCAGCGCCGGCAGATCGAAGGCTATTGCCTGTCGCGCGGCTGGGAGGTCGCGGCCGAGTTCGTCGAGCCCGGCAATACCGCGACGGATGACCGACGCCCCGCTTTCCAGGCGATGATCGACGCGGCGATGCAGAAGCCGTCGCCGTTCAACGTAATCCTCGTCCACAGCTTCTCGCGCTTCTTCCGCGACCAGTTCCAGTTCGAGTTCTACGTCCGCAAGCTGGCGAAAAACGGCGTGCGGCTGATCTCGATCACGCAGGATTTAGGCGACGACCCGATGAGCGTGATGATGCGCCAGATCATGACCCTGTTCGACGAATATCAGTCGAAGGAGAATGGCAAGCATACGCTGCGGTCCATGAAAGAGAACGCGCGCCAGGGCTTCTGGAACGGAGCGCGTCCGCCGATCGGCTATCGGATCATCGAGGCCGGGCACCGCGGAGCGAAGGTCAAGAAGAAGCTGGAGATCGACCCGATCCAGGCCGAGACGGTGCGACGCATCTACCGGATGGCCCTGAACGGCGTCGATGACAATGGACCGATGGGCCTCAAGGCCATCGCGACCTGGCTCAACGACAACAATATCCGCACCCGCGACGGCGGTCGTTGGGGCCTTGGGGCCGTGCATCAGGTGCTCACCCGCACGACCTATATCGGACAGCACAAGTTCAACTACCGCGACTATCGCACCAAGGCGCCCAAGCCCGAGAGCGAGCACGCCATCATGGAAGTGCCCGCCATCGTCTCGGAAGCGGAGTTCGAGGCCGTGCAGCGGTCGCTTAAGGCTCGCAGCCCGAAGATGATGCCGCCGATGGCCGTGGGCGGCCCAACGCTGCTCACGGGCATCTGCTTCTGCGCGTGCTGTGGCGGGGCCATGACGCTGCGCACCGGCACCAGCAGCGTCGGCCGCGAATATCGCTATTACACCTGCTCCACGAAGGCGCGGCAGGGCGCGAAGGGTTGCCCCGGCATAACGGTTCCGATGGATCGGCTGAACGAAGCCGTGGTCGGGCATCTGGAATGGCGGCTGCTCGATCCGAAGCGGCTTGAGGAGATGATGGATCAGATCCTCGAACGCCGCGACGAATGGGTGGAGCAGCGACGGCTCCATGTTGCCGATCTGGAGCGCCGCGCGACCGAGGCCGAAGCGAAGCTCAAGCGGCTTTATGACGCGATCGAGAATGGCGTGATCGATGTGAGCGATCTGTCGCTCAAAGATCGAATCGCGGAGCTGACGGCCACGCGCGACCAGGCCAGGGGCGACGCCGAGCGGGCGGTGACGCATATCGAGAAGATCGGCCCGGCCATCACGCCCGAAAGCCTGCGGGCCTTTGCAATGGCGGCGCGCAGGAAGCTGCGCCAGGGCGACGGCTCATTCGCCCGCGATCATGTCCGGGCCGTCGCCCAGCGGGTCGAAGTGGTCAGCAAGACGGAGGTTCGCATTCGCGGCCTACGCAGCGAACTGCTTCGCACCCTCACCGCCGCCTCTGGCGTAGAGGCGGCGGTGCTAGGCGTTCGTGGTTTTGAACTGAAATGGCGCGCCCGGAACGATTCGAACGTCCGACCCTCAGATTCGTAGTCTGATGCTCTATCCAGCTGAGCTACGGGCGCGTTGGAGGGGGCCTGTTAGTCGGAAGACTCTCGGCTGGCAAGCCCGTTGCGTCGATATTCGGAAACCGTCAAAGCCCGGCGTCATGAAGCGCCTTTCCCACCTCGCTCCGCTCGCATTCGCAGTCGCCTTGGCAAGCTGTGCCGCCGATCCCCGCGCCTATCCATCACTGGCGCCGCGCCCGGTGGAAGCGCTGGCCGACGCACCGGAGCGCACCGAGGCCGGCCCACCCGCTGCCGCCGATCCCGCGCTGGAAGCCGAGGTCGCTATGCTCGCGAAAACGGTGTCGGACGCCGAATCGGCTTGGACAACAGCCGAGCGGGAAGCGGCTCCTGCGATCGCGCGAGCACAGGGCGTCGCCAGCGGATCCGATGCGTGGGTGGCGGGACAGCAAGCCTTGTCGGCGCTCGATGCCGCACGCGCACCCATGATCGCGGCACTCAGCCAGCTCGATGGCCTGCGGCTCGCACGGGCCCAGGCGGACACTTCGGTCGACACGAGCACGCTCGATGCGCTGTGGGCGCGCACGCAGGCCGCGAGCGAAGCCCAGGCGACGCGCTATGCCGAACTGTCGGCGATGCTCGCAGGCTGAACCGCCCGGTCACGAGCGCCGCCAAGCCAGGTTTCGCGGCGAATCTCGAAATAGACGGTCGGGTTCAGCTCGGGGCCGAACCGCGGCTCGATGAAATCGGGCAGCCGTGTCATGCCCAGCCGCAGCATCAGACCCCATGACGCGGTATTGCCGGGCAGCGTGAAGGCGATCACGCGACCGAACCCGAGCGCGCCGAAACCATGATCAAGCGACGCGATCGCGGCTTCACGTGCATAGCCCTGCCCCCAGGTATCTTCCCGTAGCCGCCACCCGATCTCGGGCATTGCGTCCGCATCGGGGCCGGCGCTGCTGGAGATCTTGATGCCGCAGAAGCCGAGCAGCGCGCCATCGACCTTTCGCTCCACCGCCCAAAAGCAATGGCCGCGCTCCGCCTGCAGCGCGACCATGCGCTCGACAGCGAGCGCGAAATAGCCGGGTGGCTGCACGCCGCCGAGATGCGCCATCACCGCCCGGGTATTGGTCAGCCGCTCGAACAGATCGGCATCGCCATCGCGCCAGGTGCGCAACCGCAGCCGCGCGGTCTCGATGATCGTCGTCATCCCCTTTTCTCAGCGTCGTCGGAGCAGCGGCAGGATACTGCCATAATCGTCGGTCCACGCCACGAAACCGGGGCGCTGGTCCAGGCTCTGCCAATCACCGACGCGGGTGCCGCCGCGAGTCGTCAGCTGGTCCATCGTCATCGCACTCTGCGAGAAGGCGACCCACACCGATCGCGTGGCCCCCGCCGCAGCTTCGGCCGCATCCGGCTCATGATCGCGCAGCGCCGCCCGCCAGCGCCCGGCACGCGCGGCGGCGGCCAGCACCGGTTCCAGATCGAGGAAACGGTTGGAGATATGGACCAGCAGCAGCCCATCGGGCGAAAGCGTCGCGCCATAAACGGCGAACGCCTCGGTCGTCAGCAGATGCATCGGCACCGCATCCGACGAGAAGGCGTCGATCACCAGCAGGTCGTGCGGCGCATGGCCCTGTTCGGCAAGTGTCAGCCGAGCATCGCCGATCCGGATGTCCGGGCGCGGCAGGCAATGCTGGAGATAGGTGAACTTGCCCGGATCGCTAGCGATGCGGACGACCGCGGGATCGATCTCGTAGAAGCGCCATTCCTGGCCCGGCCGGCTATAGCAGGCGAGCGTGCCCGCCCCCAGCCCGACCACGCCGATCCGAGCATGCGGGCCAAACAGTCGCGGCGCATCCGTCATCGCCATGCCCACGCCCGATCCCGGCGCGTAATAGCTGGCTGGCCGATATTCCTGGCCGGGCACGCGGCTTTGCACGCCGTGCAGCGTGGTGCCATGCACCAGTTCGCGCGTTCGCGGGCGATCGATGACCGTGTAGATCCCGAAATAGCTGCGGGTGCGCGCGTCGAGTTCGGTCGAGATGCGGATGCCGTCGGTACCCCCATTGGCTAGGGCCGCCGCCGCGACGCACAACGTGAACAGCATCCGCCGGCCGACCGAAAGCAGCGCCAGCACGCACAGCATCGCCACCGCCGCCTGGCGGGCCCAATCCGGGACCACGATCACCAGCCCCGTCGACACCAGCCAGAACAGCAGCACGGCAGCCACGATCGTGATCAGGCCGATACGCGCCGAGCGCGGATCGCGCCAGAACCGGTCGAGCAGCGGCACAACCGGCCGACAGCGCGCGATCGCCGCGGCAGCCACCAGCAGCAGAGGATGTTCATAAGCCCAGTCGAACAGCACCGGTGCCAGGATCGCGCAGAACACCCCGCCAAGCACCCCGCCGATCGCCATCGCCAGGTAGAATGCGGTCAGGTGCGCCGCATCCGGCCGTCGGCGATACAGTTCGTTGTGTAGCGTCACCGAGATAATCAGCAGCACTGCCAACCCCAGGGCAGCAGCCGCGAACGGGCTGTTGGTGGTCGATCTGAACGCCATCGCAGCCGCCACGATCACCGCGATCGGAAAGGCCCAGGCGATGATCCGCGCCGGCCGCTGCCGGTTCGAGAAGGCGATCGTGAAACTGAGCAGATAGAGCCCGAGCGGCGTGACCCACACCAGCGGCATCGCCACGATATCCGTCGTCAGGTGGGTCGTGGTCGACAGCATCAGGCCCGACGGCACCGCGGCCAGCGCGATCCAGCGCAGCCATTGGCGCACGGTCGGCGCGGGGGTGGCTTCGTGATGCGCCTCTGCCGGCGCCACCTGCGGCAGCGTGCGTGCGCACAGGATGACGAGCAGCAGCAGAACCGCGTAGAGGATCGCCCAGACCCGGCTCTGCGCAGCCAGCGCCAGCGTTGGCTCGAGCAGCAACGGATAGGCGATCAAGCCGGCGAAGCTGCCCAGGTTGGACGCGGCGTAGAGCGCATAGGGATTCGCCTGCGGCCAACCGAGCGCGAACCAGCGCTGCATCAGCGGCGCTTGTGCGGAAACCGCCAGGAAGAGCGGCCCGATCGTCGTCAGCAACAGCCATGGCACCCAGAGTTCGGGCCGGGCGGTGGCGGGCATCGTCATTGCCGGTAGCGCGATCGGCAGCCACAGCGCCGCTACCGCCAGTAGCGCGATGTGGACGCCGGCCTGCAGCCGAGGCGTGAGCCGGCCGACGACATGCGCATAGCCATACCCCGCCAGCAGCAGCGCCTGGTAGACCAGCATGGCGCTGTTCCACACCGCCGGCGCGCCACCGACCCGCGGCAACGCCATGCGCGCCACCAGCGGCTGCATCAGGAACAGCAGGAAGGACCCTGACAGGATGGTGGCGATGAACAGCGCGCGCGCGCGCCGATCGGTCTCCGCCGCAACCGGCGCCTCGCTCATCGATCAGCCCAGCAGGCGCGCGGCGTGGGCAGCGTGGTAGGTCAGCACGCCGGCGCAGCCGGCGCGCCGAAACGCGGTCAGCGTCTCCAGCACCAGCGCATCGCGATCGCCCGCGCCGGCTGCCGCCGCCGCCTCGATCATCGCATATTCGCCGGATACCTGGTAGGCGAACACCGGCACCTCGAACCGTTCCTTCACGCGCCGCACGATATCAAGATAGGGCAGCCCGGGCTTCACCATCACCGTATCGGCGCCCTCGGCCAGATCCATCGCCACCTCGCGCAGCGCTTCCTCGGCATTGGCCGGATCCATCTGGTAGCCGCGCTTGTCCCCCTTCAGCAGCCCGCGTGATCCGACAGCATCGCGGAACGGGCCATAGAAGGCGGACGCATATTTGGCGGCGTAGGCCATGATCTGCACGTTGCGATGGCCGCCGTCTTCCAGGGCGGACCGGATCGCCCCGATCCGGCCGTCCATCATGTCGGATGGCGCGACGATGTCCGCCCCGGCCGCAGCCTGCACCAGAGCCTGATCGACCAGCACCGCGCTCGTCTCGTCGTTCAGCACATAGCCCGCGGCATCGGTCAGCCCGTCATGGCCATGCGCGGTGTAGGGATCGAGCGCGACATCGGTGAGGATACCGACTTCGGGGGCGGCATCCTTGGCGGCGCGGATCGCGCGACACATCAAATTGTCGGGGTTCAGCGCCTCTCGGCCATCTTCGGTCCGCAATTCGGGCGGCGTGTTCGGGAACAGTGCCAGGCAAGGAATGCCCAAATCACGCGCCTCGCGCGCACGCGCCGCGATCCCGTCCACAGACCAGCGCGATACGCCGGGCAACGCGGCAATCGGTTCCTCTACGCCCTTGCCCGACGTCACGAACAACGGCCAGATCAGGTTGGCGGGTGTCACCATCGTCTCGGCTACCATCGCGCGGCTCCACGGAGCGATGCGGGTACGGCGCAGGCGAAGCGCGGGATATCGGGCGTGGCTCATCCCCGGCTTCTAGACCGGGCGGCCGCAGCAGGAAAGCGCACGCCGACGTGCACCCGTTTGCCGGGCGCAGCGTTATGCCCCCGTCATGAACCGCCCGCTCCCCCGCACCGCCGCGTTGATCGTCAACGCCAAATCCCGAAAGGGCCGCGCGACGTTCCGCGCCGCCTGCAAGAAGCTGAAGGCCGCGGGGGTGAAGGTCGATCCGGCGTTTGCGGTCCGCGATCCCAGCCGGATGACGGATACGGTACGGCAGGCGATCGCGGCCGGTGCCAAGATGATCATCGTCGGCGGCGGTGACGGGTCTTTATCCGGCACGGTCGACGATGTGGTGGGCAAGGATATCGTGTTCGCGCTGCTGCCGCTGGGCACCGCCAACAGCTTCGCGCGCACGCTCGGCATTCCGATCGATCTCGATAGCGCGGTCGACGTCATTGCGAACGGCCAGCGCCGCCGGATCGATCTCGGCATGATCGATGGCGACTATTACGCCAATTGCGCCGCGATCGGAATCTCGCCGCTGATTGCGGAAACCGTTCCGCATGGATTGAAGAAGTGGTTCGGGCGACCCGGCTATCTGTCGTGGGCCGCGTTGCAGCTGGCACGCTTCAAACCATTCAAGCTCACGGTTGGCGAAGGCCAGGACGCGGTCACGATCGACGCGCTCGAAGTGCGGATCTCGAACGGGCCCTATCATGGCGGTACGCTGCTGGTGGACGATGCCGCTGTGGATTCGGGCGAGATCGTGGTCCAAGCGGTACTCGGCCGTGGCCGGCACAACCTGGTCTGGAGTTGGATCGCGAGCACATTGCGGCTCGATTCTCGGCATGCGACGACGCGTGAGTTCCACGGCCGTGCGCTGCGCGTCGCGACCGATCCGCCATTGCCCATCTCGATCGATGGCGAAGTGCTGGCAAGGACGCCGGTGCTGGCGAAAGTGGCCGACGGTGTGATCGAGGTTGCGGCACCGCGGCCCGGTCAGTTTCCGGATCAGGCCGATAGCCGCTGATTCCGGCCGGCCGAGTCGAACCGATCCGCCAATTCTAAAAGGAAAGGGCCGCCGGCACATGGCCGACGACCCTTTCGGTCACTTGAGAATAAATCAGGCGGTCGCGAGCGTCTCGCGGCGCGTGCGGCGGCGCATCGTGCCACCGACCAGGCCAAAGCCACCGATCATCAGCGCCCAGGCGGCGGGCTCGGGAACGGCAGTCGCCGCCGAGATGCCATAGAGCACACGATCGGTGGTGCCGGCGAGCGACAGCGCGCCGGTCGCCAGGTTCACGGTGTAGAAGTTCGCACCGTCCTGCGCATAGCCAATGCCGGCACCGTCGATGTCGAAGCTATCACGCGCACCGAAGTTCACACCCAGCGCGCCGACCGTGGTCAGCGTGCCGGCGCTGTTCGCCTGGCGGGCCAGGATGTCGAGGTTGGCGTCGATCACGAACAGCGAGCTCGTCGCCGGATTGTTGGTCAGCGCCGACGGCGTGTAAGCAGCGGCGGTGATCACAGCGTTGCGGCCGAAGTTCGGATCGCTGGCGCCATAGGCCACCGCGACGGCGTTGGTCAGCGATCCGTCGTTCGGGTTGAAGACATAGTTGTTGTCGAGATTGCTGACGATCCGCAGGCGATCGATCGACGGGTTGAAGTCGAACGCGAAGTTGCTGCCTGTCAGCGCCAGCGTGCCGCTCGCCGCGGTCAGCTGTCCGGTGGCGCGGTTGACGGTATAGATAACGTTGTCATCGCCAAGACCGTAGAGCTGGCCGGTTAGCGGCCGGAAGTCCAACGCCAGCAAGTTCGTGGCATTGCCGCCCGAAAGCTGGACCTGGCTCAGCGTCGCGCCCGGCGCGCTGCTGTCGAACGAGATCAGGCGGTTCTGCTCGTCCACGCCATAGATCGTCGCTGCGGTGGCGGGACCGGCGAGCGCGAGAGCCGCAACGGCAGTCAAAAGCAACTTTCTCATGATTCACTTCCCCAGATGTCTCGTCGTTGACGCTATCCCTGCTCCCGCAGTTCGACAACGCCACATTCGTTCGCGCCTGCCGCATAAAGTCCCGTTTCGAGACATGCGCGACGCACGCCAGTCTGCAACTTTATGGTCAGTAAACTCGTGCCTTCGGCTTGATGTACTCGATCTCGTCGGTGAGCGTATATTCGTGGACCGGCCTGTAATCGATCCGCACCGTATCCGCCGCCGCCGGATCGAACCAGGCGATCGTGTGCTTCATCCATTCCGCGTCGTTCCGCTCGGGATAATCCTCCTGCATGTGCGCGCCGCGGCTTTCCTTGCGGTTCGCGGCCGAATGCATGGTCACCACCGCCTGCGGCAGCATGTTATCGAGCTCCAGCGTCTCGATAAGATCAGTGTTCCAGATCAGCGAGCGGTCTGTGATGCCGATGTCGCCGAGGCCCGCGGCGATCGCATCGATCTTCGTCTTGCCCTCGGCCAGCAGCGCATTGTCGCGGAAGACCGCCGCATGCGCCTGCATTGCGCGCTGCATCTCGTTGCGCAAGGTCGCGGTCGGCGTGCCGCCGCTGGCGTTGCGGAACCGGTCGAGCCGGCTCAGCGCCTTGTCGTCGGCCGAGCTGTCGACCGCACCATGCTTGCCGTTGGGCTTCAGAAGGTCAGCGATGCGGTGCCCGGTCGCGCGGCCGAACACCACCAGGTCGATCAGCGAGTTGGATCCGAGCCGGTTTGCGCCGTGGACCGACACGCACGCCGCCTCACCCACCGCGAACAGGCCGGGCACCACGCTGTCGGGCTCGCCGTCCTTCAGCGTCACCACTTCGCCGTGATAGTTCGTGGGCACGCCACCCATATTGTAATGGACGGTCGGCGTCACCGGCAGCGGCTGGCGCGTCAGATCGACGCCGGCGAAGATCTTGCCGGTCTCGGTGATGCCGGGCAGCCGCTCTGCCAGCACCTTCGGGTCGATATGATCGAGGTGCAGGTAAATATGATCCTTGTGCGCGCCGACCCCACGGCCCTCGCGGATCTCGGCCGCCATCGAGCGCGACACCACGTCGCGCGAGGCAAGGTCCTTGGCCGACGGCGCATAGCGCTCCATGAAGCGCTCGCCTTCGGAGTTGGTGAGATACCCCCCCTCGCCGCGCGCGCCTTCAGTGATCAGCACACCTGCGCCGTAGATGCCGGTGGGGTGGAACTGCACGAATTCCATATCCTGCATCGGCAGGCCGGCGCGCAGCACCATGCCACCGCCATCGCCGGTGCAGGTATGCGCCGACGTCGCCGAAAAATAGCAGCGGCCATAGCCGCCCGTCGCCAACACCGTGGCATGCGCGCGGAAGCGATGGATCGAGCCATCCTCCATGCACATCGCGATCACGCCCTTGCAGGCGCCATCCTGGCCCATGATCAGGTCGAGCGCGAAATATTCGATGAAGAAGTCCGCGTCATACTTCAGGCTTTGCTGGTACAGCGCATGCAGCATGGCGTGGCCGGTACGGTCGGCGGCAGCGCAGGTGCGCTGCGCGGGCGGGCCGGCGCCCATATTCTGCATCATGCCGCCGAACGGGCGCTGGTAGATCTTGCCCTCGGTCGTGCGGCTGAACGGCACGCCGGCATGCTCCAGCTCGTACACGGCGGCCGGCGCCTCGCGGCACAGATATTCGATCGCGTCCTGATCGCCCAGCCAGTCCGATCCCTTGACGGTATCGTACATGTGCCAGGTCCAGTGATCCGGACCCATATTGCCCAGCGACGCGGCGATCCCGCCCTGCGCTGCCACGGTATGGCTGCGGGTGGGGAACACCTTGGTTATGCAGGCGGTTTTCAGCCCCGCTTCCGAACAGCCCATCGTGGCGCGCAGGCCCGATCCGCCGGCCCCCACGATGACCGCGTCATAGACATGGTCGATGATCTTGTAGGCCTCGGCCATCAGCCCTGAACTCCCGCGAAGGCAATCTTCGCGATCGAGAAGATCGCGAGCGCGGCGCTGCCCACCGCATAGAAATTGAGTGCGATGACGGCGGCGAATTTCAGCCCCTCGTCATGCACATAATCCTCGATGAAGACCTGCAGCCCGATCTTCAGGTGCCAGAACACCGAGACCGTGAGGAGGATCAACGGCACTGCCGCCAGCGGGCTCGACAGCCAGGTGACGACCGCGTCGTGATCCAGGCTCGGCAGACGCACCAGCGACACCACGAACCATAGCACGAGCAGCAGGTTGCCGACCGCCGTCATTCGCTGCTGCAGCCAGTGCTTGGATCCGTGCCGCGCGGAGCCCAGCCCGCGGACGCGGCCGATGCCGGTTCCCGTACCCATCAGTGGAACACTCCGCCAAGGATGCCTGCCCACAGCAGGATCGTCGCGATGATCGAGAAAGCGAAGACGGCGACCGATCCCGTCTTGTTGGTCCGCAGCTCGTAACCTGCGCCGGTATCCAGCACGAAATGCCGCACGCCCGAAGCCATGTGCTGGAAGAACGCCCAGCTGAGCCCGATCAGCACCACGAGCCAGAACCAGGTCAGCCCGCCATGGGCGGCAGCATCGACCGGCGCGCCGGGCGCGGCGGCCGGCGCGTCATAAGTCACGCAATCGATGAACCTGGCATAGGCCTGCTTGCCCATCGCCGCGGCCACCAGCCACCAGGTGAACAGGACGCCGCCTGCGATCGCCAGCGCGGACCCGGTGGCCCGGTGGAAGATCGAGACCGCCATGTGCGGGCCCCATTTCCAGATCGTCAGATGCGGCGATAGCGGCCGTGCCTGATTGCGTGCCATGCTTACTCCCGGTCAGCGTCGCGCGATCCCATAGCCGATGCGCGCCATCGTGCAAACGCAACCGAACGTCGCAGCGCATACGGCTAACAGGCCCTTAACCAGTTGCGCCTATCCCGATCGGCGAAGGTCTTGAAGAAGGGCGCGCTGCGCGATGTATCATTCCCCGACGACCGAGATGAAGGACGGCCTGTTGGCCCGATCCGAGATCGCCATCCGCGTCGCTCACTATAATCCCGAAGGCGCGTTCGATCAGGCACGCGCCGCGCTATTCGCTCGCGCTGGAGACGTGATCCTCGCCGAATCACGCCGCTTCTGGCAGGCGCGGCTGCCAGAGGTCAGTGCAATCACCGGCGTCGCCGAACAGGCACTGGGCCGACTGATCGAGACTGTGATTGCCGCCACCCCAGGCCGTTGGCAGGCGCCGATCGATGCCGCTTGGATCATCGATCTCGCCCGCCATGGCCGTGCGATCGCGGCCGCCGGGCTGCCGATCCCGCGGCTGGTCGATTCGCTGGTCGGTCTGGCCGAAGCGATGATCATCGGGCTGGAGGCCGCCTTCGCGGATGATCCCGCGTTTCTGACCGAATCGCGCCGCACGATCCTGCGGCTGAGCATGATCGAACTCGACATCATCCTGGCCGAAGTCACCGCGATCGAGCGCGAGGCCGCCGCATCGGCGCGCGGCCGCGACAGCGCGGTCTTCCAGCAGCAGGTCGCCGGCACGCTGGAAGGCGTGCGCGACCGCGCCAGCGAACTGCGCGACCATACCCGCTCCACCTCCGGCGCCGCGCGCGGCATGCTGGGCAAGGCATCCGAAGTCGCGGCTGCGGCCGAACAGTCGGCGATCGCGATGCGCGAGGCTGCGCAGACCGCCGCCGGCCTGATCCGCGCGATCGAGGACGCTCGTTCGGAAGTCGAACTCGCCGCCCAAGTCGCGACTCGTGCTGCCGACCAGTCGGCGGTTGCGGTCGCGGTGTCGGAAGCGCTGTCGGACCATGCCCAGGCGATCAATTCGATCCTCGGCCTGATCCGCGACATCGCCGGCCAGACCAACCTGCTCGCGCTCAACGCCACCATCGAGGCGGCACGCGCCGGCGATGCCGGCCGCGGCTTCGCCGTCGTCGCGCAGGAAGTGAAGAGCCTCGCCAGCCAGACCGCGCGTGCCACCGACGACATCGCCGCCAAGATTGCCGCGATCCAGGCCGCCACCCGCCAGACCGTCGATGCCAACGGATCGATCCGCGACACCGTGGGCGATGTCCAGTCCTCCGCGCTGCGCATCCGCACCGCGATGGAGCATCAGGCCCAGACCGTCACCATGATAACCGCCGCGGTCGACGAGACCGCGCTGGCCGCCGATTCGATGTCGGGCACGATCGCAGCGATCAAGGCCGAGACCGAGCATGTCGCAGGCGAGATCGACTTGCTCGATGCGGGGTTCAGCGCGGTCGATACCGAACTTTCGTCACTGGAAGCGGCAGCCGGCGATTTCACGACGAGGATCGCGGCATGAAGGAAGCGCGTATGGGCATTCTCGGCACGATCGCGGCCGATCGCGGCGACACACGCGTTCGCCTGTCGGACCGGCTCGCTGAATTCGACGCCGATGGCCGGCTGACCGCCGTCGCCGAACTCGGCCCGCTGATCGCCGGCCATGAAGAAGCCATCGGAATCACCTTCTGGGAGCGCTACAGCGCCTGCGCGGCCTATCGCGCCAGCACGGAGCAGGTCTCGCGCGAACAGGCATTGGCGGAAACCAGCGCCTTCGTCCGCGCCAAATTCGGTGCGCCGTGCAGCCAGCATTGGGTGACGATCGCCCGGCGGCTCGCGATCGGCGCGCATCTGCGCAGGATCCCGCTGGTCGTGGTGCTGGGGGCATTGAGCGCCGCGCATCACGCCACCATCGCGCTGCTGGCTGCGCGCGCCCCCGATACC
The DNA here is from genome assembly GCF_047238125.1 of Sphingomonas canaveralia. NCBI lineage: Bacteria > Pseudomonadati > Pseudomonadota > Alphaproteobacteria > Sphingomonadales > Sphingomonadaceae > Sphingomonas > Sphingomonas canaveralia. The sequence continues at coordinate 565,359 of NZ_JBDFMH010000001.1, read as the reverse complement.
GCTACGATCGAGCGGCAGGCGGGGCTGGTGCTGCATCTCGCGCTCGTCGAGGCCGAAGTCATCACCGCGCTGCTGGCCGAACTGGCGGATGCCGATACCGCCGAACATCGTGCGGCCGAAGCCGCGCTGTTCCGCGACGGGATCGCCGCCAATGTCGAGACGAGCTCGGAAGAGGGCCGCGCCCTGCGTCTGCTGGCCGCCGGTACCTCCGGCGCCGCGCGCGGCATGCTGGGTAAGGCATCCGAAGTGGCGGCTGCGGCCGAACAATCGGCGATCGCGATGCGCGAGGCCGCGCAGACCGCCGCCGGCCTGATCCGCGCGATCGAGGACGCTCGTTCGGAAGTCGAACTCGCCGCCCAGGTCGCGACTCGTGCTGCCGACCAGTCGGCGGTTGCGGTCGCAGTGTCGGAAGCGCTGTCGGACCATGCCCAGGCGATCAATTCGATCCTCGGCCTGATCCGCGATATCGCCGGCCAGACCAACCTGCTCGCGCTCAACGCCACCATCGAGGCGGCACGCGCCGGCGATGCCGGCCGCGGCTTCGCCGTCGTCGCGCAGGAAGTGAAGAGCCTCGCCAGCCAGACCGCGCGTGCCACCGACGACATTGCCGCCAAGATTGCCGCGATCCAGGCCGCCACCCGCCAGACCGTCGATGCCAACGGATCGATCCGCGACACCGTGGGCGATGTCCAGTCCTCCGCGCTGCGCATCCGCACCGCGATGGAGCATCAGGCCCAGACCGTCACCATGATCACCGCCGCCATCGACGAGACTGCGCTGGCTGCGGACAGTTCCGCCGGCACGATCGCGATGATCCGCAGCGATACCGATCATGTCGTCGAACAGATCGGTGCGCTTGAGGCCGGGCTGCAACGGGTCGAGGCGCAGCTGGGCGATCTCGCGCTGTCGGCTGCCGACTTCGTGGCGCGCATCACTGTCTGACGCGCGGTTGCGGCGCGCCCGTGCGCGCCGTATCGCGCGCAGCATGAGCATCCATATTCTTGCCACCGGCACCAGCCGCGGCATAGGCCAGGCAATTGCTGACATGTTGAGCGACGTCGCGGACGTCCGCCTCGTCGGCCACGCCACTGCCCCCGCGCCCGATCGGATCGCCGCCGACCTTTCCGATCCCGCCGCCCCATCGCGGCTATGGGACGAGGCACTCGGTCGGCTCGACGGGCGGATCGACGTGCTGATCAACAATGCCGGCATCTTCGATGCCGTGCCGACCGAAACGCCCGAGGCGGAATGGCTCGCCGCCTGGCAGCGCACGATGGCGATCAACCTCGATGCCGCCGCCCTGCTCTGCCGCCGCGCCGTGCTTCACTGGCGCGAGCGGGGCGCCGCCGGCCGCATCGTCAATATCGCCAGCCGCGCCGCGCACCGTGGCGACAGCCCCGCACACTGGCATTATGCCGCATCAAAGGCCGGCATGGTAGCGATGACCAAGACCATCGCCCGCGCCCATGCGAAGGACGATATCCTGGCGTTTGCGGTCTGCCCTGGCTTTACGATGACCGGCATGGCCGATGAGTATCTGGCCAGCCGCGGCGGTGATAAGCTGCTGGCCGATATCCCGCTCGGCCGGGTGGCAATGCCGGACGAGGTCGCGACTGCGGTCCGCTTCCTGGCGCTTGAGGCCCCGCCATCGATGACCGGCGGCGTGATCGACATCAATGGCGCCAGCTATGTCCGCTGAATGGGTGCCCCAGGCCGGCAACGACGGCAGCTGGAAGCTCAGCCTGCCGTGCACCAAGATCGAAGCCGAGGCGATCGCGCTGGCCGAGGATCCCCTCCCCGGCCTCGATCCCGCGCCGACGCTGATGACCAGCGAGCCGGACGAATCGAAGCCGGACGATTGGCGGCTCGACGCTTATTTCGAGACCAAGCCGGATGCCGCCGCGATCGACGCGGTCGTTGCGCTGGTGCCGAGCGCGACGGGACGCGAACCCGCGATTGAGCATATCGCCGAGGCCGACTGGGTGACCCTGAGCCAGGCGGGGCTGGAGCCGATCCGTGCCGGCCGCTTCCATGTCCGCACGCCCAGCCATCCGGATCGCGCGCCCGCTGGCACGACGGGATTCGTGATCGAGGCCGGTCGCGCCTTCGGCACCGGCCATCACGAGACCACGACCGGTTGCCTGATGATGCTTGATCGCCTGCGCGGATCGGGCCGCCGCTTCAACGATATTGCTGACGTTGGTACCGGAACCGGCCTGCTGGCCTTCGCCGCGCTCAGCCTGTGGCCTGCGGCACGCGCGATTGCGTCGGACATCGATCCGATCGCGATCGAAGTCTCGGCCGAGAATGCGTATGTCAACGGCATCCGGGTCGGCCGCGGCCCCGGCCGGATCGAACTGGCGACCGCCCCAGGGCTCGACCATGACCGGCTGAAGGCGCGCGCTCCCTATGATCTGCTGATCGCCAACATCCTGGCCGGCCCGCTGATCGATCTCGCGCCCGCGCTGTCGGCGGCGCTGCTGCCCGGCGGGTCGCTGATCCTGGCGGGGCTGCTGGATACGCAAGCCGATCGCGTGGCGACTGCCTATCGCCGGCAGGGGCTGCGGCTGGCCGACACCATCCAGCTCGGCGACTGGCCGACGCTGCGCCTCGTCAAGCGCGCCAATGGACGGCGCGGCACGGTCGTCGCCGCCAGCGGCCTGGGCGACTGGCGCAGCGACGGACGCTGAGACGATCCGGTGGCGCGCAAGCTGAAGGTCTTCCGCACCGCCACCGGATTTCACGACGCCTATGTCGCCGCACCCAGCCGCAAGGCGGCCCTCGCGGCGTGGGGTACGACCAAGGATCTGTTCGCGCGCGGCGTGGCCGAGGAAGTGACCGATGCGGCACTGGCTGCGGAGCCGCTAACCCGTCCCGGTGAAGTCATTACGCGGTCGCGCGGCACCACCGCCGAGCAGCTCGCCGCGCTGCCGATAGCCAAGCGCCGCCAGCCGGCCGCAGCCGCCGATCCCGCACCGAAACGGAAGCCAGAGCCGAGGCCAAAGCCAAAGCCCAGCCGAGCGAAACTCGACACTGCCGAGGCGCAGCTCTCCGAGGCCCGCGCCACAATAGACCGAGAACGGGCAGAGCTTGCCAAGCGCGAAGCCGAACTCGCCCGCGAGCGGGCCGCGATCGAGCGGCGGCACGAGGCTGCGATCGAAAAGCTTGAAGCCGCCCGCGCGCGCGCCGAAACCGCGTACGCCAAAGCCATCGAGCGGTGGCAGGACTGAACCGATCGGGAGGAACGAGCATGTCGAGGATCGCCCTGCTAGCCGCGCTGCTGCTGGTTCAGTCCCCCGCCCGGTCACAGCCGTCCGATCCCCCGCCGGTCGGCCCGAACAGCCGCGCCGAAGCGGTCAACATCATCGCGGAACTTCGCAGGATCGTCAGCCCGGAAGGATTGCAGGCGATCGAGACCGTGCAGATCGGCGGCATCAGCCAGGTCGTGTCGATCCGGAGCCAGGATCTGCGCAATCCGGTGCTGCTCTATCTCCATGGCGGTCCCGGCTTCGTCGAGATGCCGCTAGACTGGTGGTGGAACCGCGGCATCGACGAATATTTCACGGTTATCCAATGGGATCAGCGCAATGCTGGTAAGACCTATTCCACCAGCGGCGCTGTCGATCCCGCAACGCTGACACCCGAACGCTTCCAGCGCGACGCGGAGGAGATCGTGCAGTGGGCGCGCAAGCGGTTCGGCAAGCGCAAGATCTTCGTGCTCGGGCATAGCTGGGGCAGCATGCTCGGGCTGAAGCTGGCCTACGCCCACCCGGATTGGCTGCATGCCTATATCGGCATGGGCCAGATCAGCGATGGGCTGGAAAGCGAGCGGCGCGGCTATGCCTGGACGCTGGCAAAGGCGAAGGCCGCCGGGAATGCCGAGGCGATCCGCGAACTCGAATCGATCGCCCCATATGCCCAGGCTGGCACACCGCTGACGGTGGCCGCGATCCTGACCCAGCGCAAATGGCTCAACCAATATGGCGGCGCGGCATGGCGACGCACCGGCGGCGAGTTCGAGGCGGCGGCGATCAGGCTGGCCCCGGAATATAGCGATCAGGACGTACGACTGGCGTTCAAGGGGCAGCCGGCGGTGACGCAGGCGCTGCTGCCGAGCGTGCTCGCGACCGACCTGTCGACCATCCGCACATTGAGGACTCCGTTGATCCTGCTGCTCGGCCGCCACGATATCAATGTGTCGAGCGACGTGGCCGCGGAATGGTTCGCGACCGTCGAGGCGCCGGCCAAGCAGCTCGTCTGGTTCGAACGCTCGGGCCACCACATCACCAGCGAGGAGCCCGGCAAGCTGCTGCGCACGCTGGTCGACGTCGCGCGACCGATCGCCGCCCGCGCCGGCGACGTGGCGCCGTGATCCGCTAGCGGCCGCGTGGGCTGCGCGGGCCCCGCGCCGGCGGTGGACCCTGACGGCGCGGCCCGCTCCGTGGCGCGCGTGACGGCGGCGGCGGGCCGTCGCCGCGCACCTGCTCGATCCGCAGTCCGCTGTCGGGATCGGCGGCGTCGCTCCGCTTGAGGGCCGCCACGAAGCGGCTGGCGACTGCCCGTGGCACCTGGAACATCGTCTCCTCCGCCGCGATCCGGATCGCGCCGACCTCACCCTTGGTCAGGTGACCGCGCCGGCACAGCAGCGGCAGCAGCCAGCGCGGATCGGCATTGTGGCGCCGGCCGACATTCATCACGAACCAGATACTGTCCTCGAACCCTGGCCGCGGGCCGTCCACCCGCTGCGCGCCGGGCGCCGGGGCATCCAGCATCTCTTCGGCAGCGGGCAGCTTGGCACGATGCTCGCGCACCAGCATCGCCGCGATCTCCTCGGCGGGCCGTTCGCTCAGCAGACGCGCGCCCAGCGCACGATCCTCTTCATCCAGCTCGACCGGCTCGGCCAGCCGCGCGATCAGCCGCGCCTGATCGGCCTCGCGCACCGCTGCCGCGCTCGGCACCGGCACCCATTCCACGGCCACCCGCGCATCGCGCAGCATCGCTTCGGTCCGCCGCCGCCGCTGATAGGGCACGATCAACACCGCCGTACCCTTCTTGCCCGCGCGCCCCGTGCGGCCGGACCGGTGCTGCAAAGCTTCCGCATCGCGCGGCAGCTCGACATGCACGACCAGGCTCAGCGATGGCAGGTCGATGCCGCGCGCCGCAACGTCGGTCGCCACGCAGACCCGCGCGCGCCGATCGCGCAGCGCCTGCAGCGCATGATTGCGCTCGTTCTGGCTATGCTCGCCCGACAGCGCGACCGCGTTGAACCCGCGTTCGATCAGCCGTGAATGCAGATGTCGCACCGCTTCGCGCGTAGCGCAGAACAGGATCGCCGTATCCGGCTCGTGGAAGCGCAGCAGGTTGACCGCGGCATTCTCGATATCCGACGGTGCCACCACCACCGCCTGATAGGCGATGTCGCCATGGCCGCGTTCCGACCCGACGGTCGAGATGGTCAGTGCATCGCGCTGGTAGCGCCGCGCCAGCGCCACGATCGGGCGCGGCATCGTGGCGGAGAACAGCAAGGTCCGGCGCGTATCCGGCGTGGCGTCGAGAATTTCTTCCAGGTCCTCGCGGAACCCCATGTCGAGCATCTCGTCGGCCTCGTCGAGCACTGCGATCGCCAGGCTGGACAGGTCCAGCGCACCACGCTCGAGATGGTCGCGCAACCGGCCGGGCGTCGCCACCACGATATGGGCGCCGCCGGCCAGCGCACGCCGCTCGCGCGCCGGATCCATCCCACCGACGCAAGGCACGATGCGCGCGCCGGTGCGCTGGAACAGCCATTGCAGCTCCCGTCCCACCTGCAGCGCCAGCTCACGGGTCGGCGCGATGATCAGCGCCAGCGGATGGCCCGGCGGCGGCAATCTACCCTCGTCGTCCAGCAGCTGGCGAGCGATCACCAGCCCGAACGCCACCGTCTTGCCCGATCCGGTCTGTGCGGACACGATCAGGTCGCGGTCGCGCGCAGCGTCCTCGAGCACGGCGGCCTGGACATCGGTCGTTGCGGCATAGCCACGTTCGGCAAGGGCGTCCGTGATCGGCGCGGGCAGGCTGGAAAAAGGCATGCTGTTCCCATGGCAGCTAATCGCGCGCAGGCAAGTCCGGCGTTAACATGGCAGACGCCAACGGCCGATCCAAAGCAGTCCGCTGCATTGCAAAAAAGACAATCGTGCATGTTTTTCTGTTTGCACAAACGATCATCTATGCTCTTTTATCGCCCGCGGCCATTTTGGCCGTGGGGATGTTTGATTCGCGTGCAAGCGGATGAACATAAAGGGAGGATGTGATGGGGAATTTGTTGCGGGGCGCCACGCGCGCCTTGGGTCCGGCTGTCGGTTGCCTGTTGGCGGGCACCAGCACGATGGCCCTGGCCCAGACTGATGCCGCACCGAACGAAGCGCCGCCATCCGCCGCCCAAGGCGTGACGCCGACCGATCCTGCCGCTCCTGCTACGCCCTCCCCCGCCGCCGGGCAGGCTACCGGGCTTGAGGATATCGTCGTGACGGCCCGGCGCGTGGCCGAGTCGCTGCAGGAAACCCCGGTCGCCGTCACTGCCTTCTCGGCGGTTGCAATCGATCGCAAGTTCGCGACCGACATCCGCGCGCTGGCAGGCGATGTGCCGAACGTCGTCATCACCAACGTGCCCGGCTTCAACGCCGCTTCGATCGGTATCCGCGGCCAGTCGACCGGCGACATCATTTTGACGTTCGAACCCGCGATCGGCGTTGTGGTCGACGATTTCGTCCTTGCCCACGTCCAGACCCAGCTGTTCGATCTTTTCGATATCGAGCGGATCGAAGTGCTGCGCGGTCCGCAGGGCACGCTGTTCGGCAAGAACACCGTCGGCGGCGTCGTCAACGTCATCACCAAGCGGCCTGAAAAGGATTTCGGCGGCGAAGTGCGCGTCGGTTATTCCAGCTTCAACACCCGCGAAGCCAAGGCCGCGATCAACATCCCGCTCGGCGAAACGCTCTTCTTCCGCGCCGCGGGCTCCTATCTCAAGAGCGACGGCTACTACCGGCTCACCAAGAACAATAATGTCGATGGCATCTCGGGCGTGCCCGGTCGCGGCCAGCGGATCGGCGGCAGCGAATATTTCAGCGGGCGCGCGAAACTGCTGTGGGAACCGGGCCCCGATACCAGCATCATGGCCACCTACGAGATCCTGCGGGATCGCGGCGACTCCCCGCCAAGCGTGAACGAGACGCCGCCGGGCTTCCTGTTCGACGTCGTCGGCTTCCCCGGGATCCAGACGACCGGGCAGAGCCCGTTCAACACCGGCACCACGCTGTGTCGCGGCAATGCGATGGATCAGGGCACGACCGCCGATCCCACCTGCCCGGGCACGCTGCTCGGCCACCGGATCGATGTCGACGGCGGCTATCTGCGCGGCGAGCACAAGGTGGATGGCCTCGGCGCGTTCACGCTGGTCGGTGGCTATCGCCGCGTCAAATCGATCCTGCCGTCAGACTATACCGGCGAGAACGCCTATCTGTTCGTCTCCACGCGTGACGACGTCCGCAAGCAGTACAGCCTGGAAGGCCGCTTCTCGTCCGATTTCTCGGATGTACTGAAGTTCACGGTCGGCGCGATGTACTGGGGCCAGAAGCTCGATCTGACGGCGACGTCGCTGCTCGGCTTCCTGCGCTTCCTGGGCGATCCGACCGCGCTGACCGATCCGAACATGTCCACCGGCGGCTACAAGGTCGATAGCTACGCCGCGTTCGGTGAAGCGGAATACAAGATCTCCGAGCCTTTCTCGATCTTCCTCGGCGGACGTTACACCAAGGAAGAGAAGAGCTTCTCGGTCCAGCCTCAGGTCCGCCGCTCGGTCATCGCGACGGGCTTCTGGCCGGAATATTCGGACAGCGCCAAATTCTCCAAGCCCACCATTCGCGCCGGCTATCGCTGGGAGATCGCGGACGGGGTGAACAATTATTTCACCTACAGCCAGGGCTACAAGTCGGGCGGCTATAACGAGCAGGCGATGTCCGCCACCTCGGCGCTGCCGTTCCGCGAAGAGACCGCCGACAGCTTCGAACTTGGCCTGAAGACCGAGACCGCGGATCGCCGGCTGCGCTTCAACGCTGCCGCCTTCTTCGTGAAGTATGACGACCTGCAGCGCGATGCCGTGGTGCCCTTCATCGATCCGATCACCGGCCTGCCCGGTCAGGAAACGCGGACGACCAACGCCGGCAAGGCGGAAGTCTACGGCCTGGAACTGGAAGCGAGCGCGGTGCCAGTCGACGGCCTCACGCTGGGCGCATCGGCCGGCTTCCAGAAAGCGAAGTACAAGGAGTTCTTCACCGACATCGACGGCAACGGCACCAACGAGGACGCATCCTTCCTGAAGCTGCGCAACGTGCCGAAGTTCACGGGCAATGTCAGCGCGAACTATGAATTCCCGCCAGCGGCGTGGGGTACGCTCAGCCTGAATGCCGATCTGAACTATCAGTCCGAATATGAATCGGTCACGCTGAATGCGCCCTTCACGCAGGGCGAGGCGCGCACGCTGGTGGGCGCGAGTGTCCACTGGACCGATCCGAGCGACAAGTACCGGGTGTCGGTCTTTACCCGGAACCTGCTGGACGAGACGTATCGCGTCTCGGCCAATTCGGTCGCCGGGCTGTTCAACTTCACCAACTATGCGCCGCCGCGGTCCTTCGGCGTCGAGCTGTCGGCGAAGTTCTGATCGATGGACGCGCCGTCCTCATCGCTGCCCGGATTACCGGTCAAGTCGATGGGGGCGGCCGATTCCTTCCGGCACCAGATCGAATGCGAAGCTGATCCGCTCGGCATCGCCGCCGAATGGCAGCGTCGCATGCCAGAGATAGGATGGGAACAGGATCATCCGGCCGGGGCGCGGTGCCATGGTCCGGATGGTCCCGCCCCCACCCAGCCGGTCGGGCAGCGCCCCGATCGCGAACCAGCCCGCCTCGCCGTCGTCGGTCGCGGCGGGCAGCGTCGGATAATAGACGCCCGACAGCCAGTTGGGCGCATGGATATGGGGATCGACAGCACCGCCCGGCGACAGGATCGTGCCCCACATCGTCAGCGACCAGCGTTCCGGCCTCGCCATCAGAAAGGCGTGGTCGCCGGATCCGATCGAAACGATCCGCTCCGCCAGCGCGTTTCGCGCGAGAGCGGCGAGCGCGGCGATCGCAGGTGTGTCGGCATTGGTGAGCTCGTCGCTCTGGCGACCGCCGCGCGTGACCAGTCCAGCCGGCTCGAACGTCAGCGACGGATGCGCGCGAAGCTCGGCTTCGAGGGCGCGGTTGAATATGTCGATCGAGGCGAAACCCATCACCGCATCGATGTCGTGAATGCTCACGAACCGGTCGACCGCCATCAGCGCATCGCGCATCTCGGCCTGCCCCAGCCGATCGAGCGCAGCGCAGCGCAGCGCCAGCGGCGTGGTGACGGTCGGCAGCGCTGCGATCAACCGATCGAGCACCGGCAACGCCTCCGCATCGCGACCGGCGGCAATCAACGCGGTCGCCAGGTTCACGCCGATCGGATGATTGATCGGTCCCCGCGCGAACGCCTCCCGATAGATTTGAATCGCGGCTTCGCGCTCGCCGCTTCGCTCGAGCAGCCCGGCCAGCTGGTTGGCGGCCCGCGGGTTGGCAGGATGCAGACGCTGCATCTCTCGCGAAAGCGGCTCGGCCTTTTCGGCGTCCCCCGCCGCGATCAGCGCATCGATCAAATTCAGCGTCGCTTCGATGTGGCCGGGGCGGATTGCCAGCGCCCGACGATAGGCATCGATCGCCTCAGCCGCCCTGCGCTGCCGGACGAGCGCCACCCCCAGGCTGTTCCAGGCCTCGCCATGATCGGGTTTGGCGGCCACCGCCTGGCGCAGCACGCGCTCGGCTTCCGTCGCCCGTTCGGCCGCGATCAGGCAGGATCCGAGATTGGCCAGCGTCACCGCCGCGGCCGGCCGGATCGCCAGCGCCGCCTCGAACGCCGCGATCGCCTCGGCGAAGCGACCCGCCTGTTTCAGCGCGATCGCGTGGTTGCCGATCCGCGCCGGGTTGGCGGGGTCGGCGTCGCGCGCCTGGCCGAATGCCGCCACCGCTTCCGCCGCATCGCCGGTCCGCTGGGCCACCAGGCCGCTCAGCGTCAGAGCATCGGCATCGTGTGGATCGCGCGCCAGCAGCCGTGCGATCACCGGGCGCGCAGCCGCGGGATCGCTGCCCTGCGCCAGCCGCGCCGCTTCGTTCAGCATATCACCCGCCATCGGCGAAAGGTCCCTACCCCATGATCGGCCTTCTCATGCACGTTCGCACCAAGCCCGAAAAGTCAGATCGCTTCGCCGCGCTGACCGCCAAGCTGCAGCAGGACGTGCGCGCCAACGAGCCTGGCGTGCCGGTCTTCCAGGTGATGCGGCAGGTGGATGATCCCGCGATGTTCGTGTTCACCGAGGTGTTCGTCGATGAGGCCGCCTTCGCCGCGCACCCCGACATGCCCTATCATCAGGCGATGTCCGCCGCAGGGTGGGATTGCGTCGACGGCCAGCCGGAAATCGTGCGCTACACGCCGCTTTCCGATGCCGACATCGCGGAGCAGGCGGCATGATCGCCCTCGCCAAGGTCGCAGGGTTCGCGGCGGCGCGGAAAGCGGGATATAGTGCTGGAACGGAGAGCTTCGTGAACGCAGATCGGACCGCAGCATGAGCCGCTTCGCCGGACAGGTCGCGCTCGTCACCGGCGGAACGTCGGGGATCGGCGAAGCCGTCGTCGCGCAGTTCGTCGCCGAAGGCGCCACCGTCGCGATCCTGTCGAACGCGCCGCAAGCCGAGCTTGATGCCGCGGTTGGCGCGGGCAAGGCAGCTGCGGCGCGGCAGGTCGACATCGCCGATGCCGATGCAGTGGCCGCCGCGGTCGCGTCGCTCGCCGACGAGCTCGGCCCCGCGCACATCCTCGTCAACAATGCTGCCACATGGGCGCCGAACCCGGTGCCGGAAAGCCCGATTTCGCTGTTCGATCTCCATATCGATGTGAACCTGAAGGGCACATTCTATGTCACGCAGGCGGTGCTGCCGGCGATGATTGCGCGCGGCGAAGGCCGCATCGTGTTCGTCAGCTCGGTTAGCGGAACCGCGGGCCGTTCCGGCGACAGCGCCTATTCGGCGTCCAAGGCCGGCGTCGCGATGCTGGCGCGCACGCTGGCCGCCGAACAGGGCCCCAAGGGCATCCGCATCAACTGCGTCTGCCCCGGCGCGGTGGCGACGCCGCTCACCGCCGGGCTGCGTACGCCCGAAGGCGAACATGCGATCGCCGCACTGATGGCCACCCACCCCTCGCCGCGACGCGATTTCTTCATGGCGCCCAGCCAGATCGCCGACCTGATCCTTTACCTCGCCAGCCCGCAATCCAGCGCCGTCCACGGTGCGGTGATCGCAGCCGACGAGGGCCTGACCGCGACCATGTGATTTCTGACCGGGAGACGACCGATGACGTACGAGCATGATGCCGGCAAGCAGGGCGACCTGATCGTCAACATCGCCGATGCCCGCCCGCACGAACTGGGCCAGGGCACCACCATCCGCCTGCTGCGCTACAGCGAGGAAACGGGGGATTGGGTGCTGTGGGTCGAGATGCAGCCCGGCGCCACTTTCGCGCCGCACTGGCATCTGGGCCACGGTTCGTACTTCGTCACCAAGGGCGAGCTGATCTACGATGTCGGCTCCGCACCTGCCGGCACCTATGGCTATGAACCGATCGGCTCGCGCCATGCCGAGGCGCGCTGCGAGCAGGTGACCGAATATCTGTTCATGGGCCACGGCGCGGTTGCGTTCACCGATGAGGAGGGCGGCGTCCGCTTCATCCTGAACCATGAATTCCTGCGCGATCTGTCGAAGGGCGCGCTCGTCGCCGACGTGTCGAACGAGGGCGCGGAAGCCGAGCAGCACCGCGAGGCGGCATGAGCGCGGTCAACCCGCGTATCGCTCGGCTGCAGCAGATGATGGCGGCCGAAGGGCTCGACGCGGCCGTGCTCACTCATCCGCACGACGTGCGCTACGCCACCGGCTATCATTCGGTGCTGGAACGCTGGACCCAGATGGAGCCCTATGCGGCCGCGATCGTGTTCGCCGATTCCGCCAAGCCGACCATCCTGGCGATCCCGGAAGCCAATCTCGGCATCGTTGCCGTGCTCAACAAGAATGGCGAGCAATGCGATTATGACGAGCTGCGTACCTTCGATCTGCTGAACTTCTGCGAGGTCGGCCGCTACATCGATCCCGATCGCAACGGCGGCCAGCTGGCCGAGGATGCCGGCGCGCTGGCAGGCGCGATCCGGGGCGAATGCCAGCCCGATATCGCAGCGGCGATCACTCGCGCGCTGGCCGATCACGGCATGGCCGGCACCACTATCGCGTTCGACGAGCATCGCGTGTCGGCCAAGGTGGCGCCTGTCGTTCCGCACGAGTATCGCGATGCGCTCGATTTCATGATGCGCGTCCGTGTGGTTAAGACGCCGGAGGAGATCGCGCGCTACCGCAAGGTCGGGCTGATGGCCGATCGCGTTATCGCGCATGCCGGCTCGCTACTGCACGAAGGCGTCGACTGGAACGATGTTCAGGCCGGCATCTGCGATTTCATGGTGCGTAACGGCGTAATTCCGGTCGACGAAGGCGCGATGCTGTTCGGCGGCGCCTATGACGAGGATGATTTCACGCCCGATCTGTTCCGCACCGCCGGCAAGCGCCGGCTGCGGCAGGGCGATATCGTAATCCTCGAGACGCAGGGCGTGCTCGACGGCTTCTGGATCGACATCAATCGCACCGCGGTGATCGGCCAACCTTCGGCGGATTATCAGCGGCTGCACGATGTGCTGCGCGACGGCTTCCTGAAGATGGTCGATCAGCTCCGTCCCGGCGTGTCCACCCATAGCCTGCCCGCGATCGGCTACGAACATCTGAAGGCCGCCGGCATGCCGACACCCGAAAAGCTGCTGACCGTGGCGCACGGCATCGGGCTGATGCCGCTGGAAATCCCGCTGCCCTATCCCGCCGCCGGCCTGGCCGGCGTCAAGCAGGGCTTCGTGATGGAGGAAGGCATGCTGATCAGCCTCGACAGCCTGTTCTTCGGCGCGAAGCTCGGCCCCTGCCACATGGAGAATGTCTACGCGATCACCAGCGACGGCCCCGAACCAATGTACGCCGCGCCGCTGGAACTGATCGTCGCCGAAACCGCCCCCGCCCGCGAACCCGCGCTGGCCTGAGAGGACAAGCATGACCGATCTGAGCAACGACCGCAGCCTCGAGAAATATCGCCGGATGCTGCGGATCCGCGCGTTCGAGGACAAGGCGGAAGCGATCCATGCGCAGGGCGAGATCCCTGGCGCGCTGCACACCTATGCCGGGCAGGAAGCGTCCGGCGTGGGTGCCTGCATGGCGCTGGGTGATCAGGATTATATGGTCGGCACCCATCGCAGCCACGGCCACCCGATCGCCAAGGGCGCCAAGCTGCGCCCGCTGATGGCCGAACTGCTCGGCAAGGTCACCGGCATCTGCAAGGGCAAGGGCGGATCGATGCACCTGTCCGATTTCTCGGTCGGCAGCCTGGGCGAGACCAGCATCGTCGGCTCGGGCGTGCCAGTCGCGGCCGGCGCTGCGCTGGGCTCCAAGCTGAAGGGCGATGGCCGCGTCGCGCTCTGCTTCTTCGGCGATGGTGCCACCGGTGAAGGCGCGTTCCACGAGGGCATGAACCTGGCCGCGGTATGGAAGCTGCCGGCCATCTTCGTCTGCGAGAATAACGGCTATGCCGTCTCCACCCCGGCCGTCACCCATGTGCCCGTCAAGGATGTCGCCGATCGCGCCAAGGCCTACAACATGCCCGCGATCATCGTCGACGGGCAGGATGTCGATGCGGTCGAGGCCGCGGTTGCGCAAGCGGTCGAGCGCGCCCGCACCGGCGGTGGCCCGACTCTCGTCGAAACCAAGACCTATCGCTACGCCGATCATGCGGTGAACATGGGCCGCATCCTGCTCGACCGCGGCGACGAGGTCGATCGCTGGCGCAAGCGCGATCCGATCACCCTCTATCGCGAGAAGCTGCTGTCGCAGGGCGTCGCCGCGGCCACGCTCGACGCGATGGAGAAGGAAGCAGCCGACGAGGTCGAGGACGCGCTCCAGTTCGCGCGGGACAGCGACTATCCGACCCAGGCCGATGCGTTCGACGATGTCTTCGCCGATCCGCTGCCGGTCCCCGATTTTCTGACCGCCGCCTGAGCGGACCCGAGGAGCAAGTCCCGATGGCAAAAGCCACCTATCTCGAAGCGATCCTCCAGGCCCAGCATGAGGAGATGACCCGCGACGATCGCGTGTTCATCATGGGCGAGGACATCATCTGCAACGTGTTCGGCACCACCACCGGCTTCGTCGATGCGTTCGGGCTGGAGCGCGTCCGCGATACCCCGATCTCGGAGAACGGCATGGTCGGCGCGGGCGCGGGCGCGGCGATGGTCGGCATGCGGCCGATCGTCGATGTGACGCTGTCGTCGTTCCTGTATCCGGCGATGGATCAGATCATGAGCATCGTCGCCAAGTCGCGCTATATCTATGGCGGCCAAGCCAGCCTGCCGATGGTGATCCGATCGGTGCTGTTCTACGGCAATTCCAACGCCGCGCAGCATAGCGACCGGCCCTATTCGATGTTCATGAACGTGCCCGGCCTGAAGATAATGGCGCCGTCCACCGCTTATGACATGAAGGGCATGATGAAGGCGGCGATCCGCGACAATGATCCGGTGCTCAGTTTCGAGGACAGCATCTGCTGGTCCAGCAAGGACGAGGTGCCCGACGACGTCGATTTCCTGATCCCGCTGGGCAAGGGCGATATCAAGCGCGAGGGCACCGACATCACCGTCGTTGCCATCGCAGGCGGCGTGCCAACAGCACTGAAGGCCGCAAAGAAGCTGGCGGCCGAGGGCATCTCGATCGAAGTGGTGGATCCGCGCAGCCTGGTGCCGCTGGACAAGGACCTGATCCTGAAATCGGTCCGCAAGACCGGCCGCGCGATCATGGTGGACCCTGCGCATCAGACCTGTAGCGCAGCCAGCGAGATCGCGGCGCTGATCGTCGAGCATGCGTTCGATGCGTTGCGCGGCCCGGTGCTGCGCGTCTGCACCGCCGATACGCATGTGCCGTTCAGCCCGCTGATCGAAAAGCCGCTCTACCCCACGGTCGATCGCATCGTCGCCGCCGCCCGCCAGCTGGTCGGCGCACCGGCGGGCGCCGGCGCGCAGCCGGTGCCGGCCTGATCCATCGCAACAAGGACGAATTTGATCATGGCGAATATGAAAGTGCTGCTGCCCCAGTTCGGAATGGGCATGCAGGATGGCGAGATCGTGCGCTGGTTGAAGGCAGTGGGTGACAAGGTAGAGCAGGGCGAACCGCTGCTCGAGGTGGAAGCCGCCAAGACCACGGTCGAAGTGCCCTCCCCCGGCACCGGCACGCTGACCGAGATCGTCGCCGAGGAAGGCGAGACGGTCGACGTGCGCGCCCATATCGCCACGATCGCGGTCTGATATGGCGGCGGCGGGGGCACGACCACGGCGCTGGCGGCTGATCGGCGGCATCCTCGTGCTGCTGATCGTGGCGCTGGCCGCGCTCTGGTGGCGGATCGCCAATCCGCCGCTGCCCCCGCTCATCATCCCCGGCAATCAGCCTGCGCAGACCGCGTGGGACCAGTGGGGCGCCACTGCCGGCGGCACGCGTTACACCGATGCCGGCCAGATCGTGCCTGGCAACGCGATGCATCTGAAGGTGGCCTGGCGCTATTCAACTGGCGAGCTCGGCCGCCGCCCCGAGTCGATGCTGGCGGACAGCACCAGCGAGACGACCCCGATCCTGGCGGCCGGATCGCTCGTCACCTGCACGCCGTTCGCGCGCGTGATCGCGCTCGATCCCGCCACGGGCCGCGAGAAATGGGTGTTCGATCCCAAGATCGATCCCAACTTCAAGCTGCCGGACCAGTATATCTGCCGCGGTATCTCGCAGTGGCGCGATGCCACGCTGCCGCCCACCGCGCCCTGCGCCACGCGCATCGTCCTCGCCACCGTCGACATGCGGCTGATCGCGATCGATGCGGTCAGCGGCCGCACCTGCGCCGGCTTCGGCACCGGGGGGACCGTCAGGATCGATCCCGGCCCCGTCCACCATCTCGGTGAAGTGAAGCTCGCCGGCCCGGCCGCGATTTCGGGCGACAGCATTGTCGTGGGCACGATGGTGCTCGACAATGTCCGCTCGGCGGCCCCGCGCGGCATCATCCGCGCGTTCGATGCGCGCTCGGGCCGCGAGATCTGGACGTTCGATCCGATCCCGCAGGAAGGCGGATCCGATCGCGACTGGATGGGTAATAGCCGCCGCACCACCGGTGCCGCCAATGTCTGGTCCGTGATCGCCGCCGATCCGGCGCTGAACATGGTCTATCTTCCCACCTCTAGCGCCTCGCCCGATTATTATGGCGGTCTGCGGCCGGGCGACAATCGTCATGCCAACAGCGTCGTCGCGCTCGATGCGCGCACCGGCAGGCTGGTCTGGGCACAGCAGCTGATCCACCATGACGTGTGGGACTATGACACCCCGGCCCAGCCCACGCTGATCGATATCGATCGCGGTGGCACTCGCATTCCCGCCCTCGTTCAGCCCACCAAGCAGGGCTATGTCTTCGTGTTCGATCGGCGCACCGGCCGCCCGCTGTTCCCGATCGACGAGGTGCCTGTGCCGCAGGGCGGCGCGCCTGGCGAATGGCTGTCCCCCACCCAGCCGCGCCCGCGCCTGCCCCGCCCGATCGCGCCGCAATCGATCAGCTCCGATCAGGCGTGGGGCTTCACGCCGTGGGATCGGGGCAAGTGCCGTGATCTGATCGCGAAATATCGTAGCGAAGGCCTGTTCACGCCGGTCGGCCTGAAGGGCACGATCACCTATCCGGCGGCATCGGGGGGTGCCAACTGGGGCGGCGGCGCGGTCGATCCGCAGCGCCAGATCTTCTATATCAACACCACGCGGGTCGCGTCCGTCATAACGCTCAAGCCGCGCGGCTCGGGCGCTGGCGGATCCGTCAAGGTCACCAAGACCGAGGATGTCTCGCCGATGGCGGGCACGCCTTATGAAGTGAAGCGCGAATGGCTGCTGTCGCCTTGGGGCGCGCCGTGCACGCCGCCGCCCTGGGGCGGGCTCACCGCGATCGATCTGAGGACCGGGCGGACGCTGTGGGATCGGCCACTCGGCACAATCAATCACGAAGTGCCGGTGCCGCTGCCGTTCGATCTGAACCAGGGCACGCCCAATATCGGCGGCCCGGTCGCCACCCGCGGCGGCGTGCTGTTCGTGGCCGCCACGATGGATCGCTATCTGCGTGCGATCGAGATGGCGACCGGGCGTGAGATCTGGCGCGATCGCCTGCCCGGCGGCAGCCAGACGACACCGATGAGCTATATGGCGAACGGGCGCCAATATGTCGTGATCGCATCCGGCCAGCATATGTGGTTCCAGACGCCGCGATCGGACGAGATCATCGCCTATGCTTTGCCGGTGAAATCCGCCCCCTGATCGCGTGCGGCGCGGTTGGCGGAGGCCGCCGCGCCGATCGCGCTCATCCCCAGCGCACGGTGCTTCTCGGCAAGCAGCGCCAGATGCGTGTCACGTGCCGCACCATCGAGCGCGATCACCGCGCTCTTCAGAAAATTGGCGTGCAGTTCGAGCCGGCAGGCATCATTGTCGATCGTACCCACCGCCCAGCGATGGTAGATCACATATTCGGTCGCGACGAGTTCCTGCGCGATCCGCTCGAGATCCAGCGCGCGTGTCGCGTGGCCCAGCGCGATCTCGCGATCCAGCCAGTTGCGGAAACGGTTGTAGGCGACCGATCCCAGCTCGCGGATCGCATCCGGGCGGGGCTCGGTCGAAAAGAAGAAGCCGATCACGGTGCGGCCATAGAGCAGGTCTCGGTTCATTTCCGAGACCATCCAGTCGAGCTCGTCGAACACCGTCTCGATCGTATAGGTCTTAGCCCGCCGCGCGATCGCCAGCCGCACCTCGCGCAGCCGATCGTGCACGGTGGCGAAGATCACGCCTTCCTTGTCGCCGAACAGCCGATACAGCGTCCGCGGCGCGACCCCGGCCTCGCGGCTCAGCCGGCCGATCGTCAGCGCAGGCACCCCGCCCTCGCCCAGTATCTCGTGCGCCCGGTCGACGATGCGCTGGCGGCGCTCGGCCATCGCGGGGCTCGAATATTTCTTGCGCCCCGAACGGCTTGGCAGCGCGGATTGATCTGACGGTTCGGCCATGGCCCGCTCATGGCAAGCGCTGCGGCCCCGCGCCACCGCTAAGTTTGCGTGATCAGCGTGCGCCTGCGCGTTCCGCCTGCGCCCAGGCCAGCGCCGCCAGTTCGGGGAAGGAGTCTGCGCGCTGGCGGGCCTGCGCCGATGCAGCGGTGCCCCGGATCACCCGGCCCTTGATGCCGTGGATGATCGCGGCGAACCGGAAGAAGTTGAACGCCGCGTAGAGGTCGTAGTCGGGCATCCCGTCGATCCCGCGGCGCGCGCAATATGCAGCCAGATACTCCGCTTCGCTCGGAATGTTCAGCGCCTTGAGGTCCGCCCCGCCCAGCCCGGCCACCAGGTGCGGTGGCATCCGGTACATCATCGCATGATAGGCGAAATCGGCACCGGGATGGCCCAGAGTCGACAGTTCCCAGTCCAGCACCGCCAGCACGCGCGGCTCGGTCGGGTGGAAGATCATATTGTCGCAGCGAAAATCGCCATGCACGATCGCAGTCTCGTCGCCGGACGGCACATTCGCCGCCAGCCATTCCACGGTGCGATCCATGTTCGGGTCGCGCCCTGCTTCGACATCTTCCAGATATTGGGTCGACCAGCGCTTGATCTGCCGTTCGAGATAGCCGCCTGCGCGGCCATAATCGCCCAGCCCCACGGCGTCCGGGTCGATCCCGTGCAGCTGCGCGATGGTGGCGTTCATCGCATCGAAATAGGCCGGCCGCTCGGCGTTCGACACTTCGGGAAAGGTCGCATCCCAGAAGATGCGGCCTTCCACCATGTCCATCACGTAGAACCAGGTGCCGATCACGCTGTCATCGGTGCACAGGCCGTGCACGCGCGCCACCGGGAAGTCCGCCCTGGCGAGACCGGTCAGCACCTTGGCCTCGCGCTCCACCGCGTGGGCGCCCTTCAACAGCTTGCCGGGCGGCTTGCGGCGCAGCACATAGGATCGGCCGGGCGTGACCAGCTTATAGGTCGGGTTGGATTGCCCGCCCTTGAACTGCTCCACGACAAGCGGGCCGGCATAGCCCTCGACATTGTCCTGCATCCATCGGTCGAGCGCCGCCTCGTCGAAGCGGTGCGCCTCGCGCACGGGGGTGGTTCCGGTATTGGCGTCGGCGTCGATGCTCATGCCTGGGATTCACGCCAGTCGCGCTTGATCTTCTTGGCCAGGCTCCATTTGTGGACTTCGGTCGGCCCGTCATAGATGCGGAAGGCGCGGATCTCGCGGAAGACCGTCTCGACCATCGTATCGCCGCTGACCCCGGTGCCGCCCATCATCTGCACGCAGCGGTCCGCCACCCGCATCAGCGCTTCCGATACCGCGACCTTGGCCATCGAGCTTTCGGCCGTGCCCAGCGCGCCCGTGTCCAGCACGTCCGCGCACCAATCGGTCATCAGCTCGGCCTGCTTCAGGTCGATCATGTTCTCGGCCAGCATGAAGCCGACGCCTTCATGATCGATCAGTGGCTTGCCGAACGCATGGCGGCGATTGACATAATCAACCGCGATCTCCTGCGCACGGATGCATGCGCCCGTCCACCGCATGCAGTGCGACAGCCGCGCGGGCGAGAGCCGCACCTGCGCATATTTGAAGCCTTCGCCCGAATGGCCCAGCATCTGGTCCGCCGGCACGCGCAGATTGTCGATCGCGATGATCGAATGGCCGCCCGGCATCGATCCGTCGATCGTGTCGAGCACGCGTTCGATCCGGATCGCGGGGTCGGGCAGATCGACCAGGAACATGCAGGCGCCGTCTTCCGACTTCGCCATCACGATGCCGACGATTGCGCCCTTGGCCCCGGTGATGAACGCCTTGCGGCCATTGATCACCCAGTGGTTGCCGTCCTTGCGGCAGGTCGTCTGCATCATCGACGGGTCGGATCCCGCCCCGCCCTCGGCCGCCGGCTCGGTCATGAAGAAGGCGGACCGGCCCTTGCCCTCGACCAGCGGCTTCAGGAACCGCTCCTTGATTTCCGGACTGCCGACCTTGCCGAGCAGATACATATTGCCTTCATCGGGCGCGGCCGTGTTGCACGCGATCGGCCCCAGCAGCGAAAGGCCGCTCTTGCGCAGCACCATCGCGGTCTCGCGCTGGTTAAGATGGCCGCCATCGGCCAGGATGTGCGGCGAAAGCACGCCAGCCTCCCGCGCCCTGTCTTTCAACTCGACGACCAAGTCCTCGAGCGGGCCGTGCGCATCGCGACGCGGATCGCTTTCGTAAGGAATCACCACCTCACGCACGAACCGCTCGACCTTGTCAGCGATCTCGGTCGCGCGCTCGATCCCCACGCCGTTCATCGTGCGCTGCTCCGGCAGGCGTTCGGATCGGTCATGGCTTGGATCTCCCTCATAGGCGGGCCCCAAGTCCTATGCGCGATCCGCCGCGTCAATCCTGCGCAAAGGCAGAGGCGCTATTCCGCCGCCATCGCCAGCGGCTCCTCGACAAAGCCTTCCAGCACCTGCTTCACCGCGAGTCCCTCGGGGATATTCTCCGCGCCCAGCCGCCGGTCGATCTCCTCGTGGAACCAGTAGATCCGGCGCTCCTGATAATTGATCATCATGCCGGTGAAGGCTTCGCTGTCGAGCGACTTCTGGATCGGCGCCAGGTTCTGCATGTCCTCCAGCATCACGTCATGGAAGATGCCCAGGAACGTGTCCCAGAAGGCGGGCCGCGGCGCATCGCCCCAATCCGGCGCGACGTACACCGCCTCGATCTCAGTCTGCCCGCGTCCGCGCGGCCAGAAGAAGATCAGGGGGAAACCGGTCGGCTCCACCGGGGTGATCAGGTTGGGGAAGACGCAATAGGCGGTGTTGTTCAGTCGATAGAGGTCAGGCATCGACGGGATGTCGGGCGCGCCTTCGAATTCGACGAAGTTGATGCCCTTGTTCATGTTCTTGCGCGTCGCCATCCGCGAATGGCCACCCGGCATCAGCCCCATCGCCGCCGCCTTGCTGTCCAGCATGATGCCGGCATTGGTCGGGTGGATGGTGTTGATGTGATAAACTTCGAGGAAGGCATCCATCGCCGCCTTCCAGTTGCAGTCGACCACATAGCGTTCGATGTGCACGGTGCGCAGGCCGTCCATCCCCACGCAGGCCAGTTCGTCAACCAGCGGGCCGAGATGTTCGGCCAGCGGCGACGCATCCTTGTCGAGGTTGATAAAGGCCAGCCCGCCCCATTCGGCGCAGGCCACTTCCAGCAGGCCGCGATCGGCCTTGTTCAGACAGGCGAAGTCGCGCTCGTCGGGCACGCCGATCAGCTTGCCGTCCAGCCCGTAGGACCAGCTGTGATACTGGCAGCGGAGCAGCGTGGTGCGGCCCTGTTCCTCGCGCACCACCGGCGCACCGCGGTGGCGGCAGGTATTGTAGAAGCCGCGCAGGATACCGTCGCGCCCGCGCACAAGGATGATCGGCACACCCAGCTTTTCGAACATGCGGTAGCTGCCGGGCTCCTTCAGATCCTCGGTCCGCCCCGCCGGCACCCAGGCCTTGCGCCACACATGCGCCTGTTCGGCCGCAAAGAAATCGTCGCGCGTGTAGCGGCCGCCGGGAATCTCCGGCAGCGCCGGGAAGTCTGCCGGCGGCGCATCCCGCCTCGCTTCCCATTCGATCCGTTCGGCAACCCGGGTCCCGATGTCCATGCCAACCTCCTTCAGAGCTTGATATCGCGCACCGGATCGGTGCCATCGAACTTCGCCGCTTGGCGGGCGACATAATCATAGAAGCCGGTCAGCGAAGGCACGCCTTCGTACAGCTCGATGAAATGGCCATATTGCTTCACCGCATCCATCATCAGGAAGGTGAAGCCATCCATCATCTCTGCATGCAGCGCGCAGGCCATGCCGGCTTCCTCGAACCGCGCGCGCGCCGCCGCCAGATCGTCCACGATCAGCGCGACATGGTGCATCCCTTCCTCACCGTTCGGATACATGTCGCGGAAGACGGACGGGCCCGGATCGTTCTGCTGCACGAACTCCACCATCAACGATCCCCACTGGCCGTAAGCCGAGCTGTGATCGAGCTCGCCTGGCGTCCCGCGATAATCGGCGCGCCGCACCTGGATATGCTCGGCCACGAAGAACGGGCCTGATCCATACAGCGCGGAATGGCGCGCCGCCGCCGCGCGCACGTCGTTCACGAAATAGGCGATCTGGCGGATCGGGTGGCCGGCGATCATGCCGCCACCTGCGCGCTCAGATCGGCCGCGCCGCGCGCGCCCATCAGCAGCTTGCCCGCCTGCGCCGCCAGGAAACCGTCGGCGGCCGGGTCGGTCCGCGCCCAGTCGATCAGCTCGCGCCGGTCGGCGATCCGCCACGCCCCGGCGCGCCGCTCGTAGCGGTCCACATAGCGGCCGCACACCAGCAGATCCTTGTCGGCACCGTCCTCCACGATCCGGTGCCAGGCGAGGAAATAGAGCTCGCCGGTCGCGCGATCGCCATCGATCGAGATGCTGTGCTGGCCCATCAGGTGCTGGCTCCCCTTGCAATCACCGAGAAAGCCCTGTGCGAACCCGACGAAACCAGCGGCATCGCCGGCAAACAGCCCGCAATCGACATGGGCATCATCATGAAAGGCACTGTGATGCAGCTCGGGCAGCAGCCGATCCTGCCCGCGCATGTACCGCTGGCAGGCCGCGGCGATGTCGCGCCGCGCGGCCAGATCGCGCACTTCGGCCTCCAGGTCGAACCCGCTCACCGCATCGTCTCCCCATTGTCGATCACCAGCGTCGTTCCGGTGATCTGGCGCGATTCCTCGGATGCCAGAAACAGCACCAGATTGGCGACGTCCTCTGGCTTGCCCTGCCCCTGCGCCTGGATCTGGGCCATGCCGTCGCCATCGTGCGGCAGCTGCTCCAGCGCCTGTCGCGTCATCGGCGTGTCGTGCGCACCGGGCGCGATCGCGTTGACGCGAATCGCGTATTTCCGGTCCTGGCAATGCACCGCGATGCTGCGGGTCATCCCGATCAGCGCCGCCTTGGCCGCGCTGTAGGCGGCGAGCACGTCGATCCCCTTCAGCCCGCCGACCGAAGAGACGTTGACGATCGATCCCCCGCCCGATTTCGCCATCGCCGGGATGCCATGCTTGCAGCCCAGGAACGTGCCCTCGACCATCACCTGCTGGTGCAGCCGGAACTCCTCGAGGGTGCACTCCTCAACATTGGCGAAGCGCACTAGCCCAGCATTGTTGACGAGGATGTGGAGCCCGCCGAACTGCGCCACCGTCTCGGCAATCACCTGTTGCCAGCGCGCCTCGTCGCGCACGTCATGTTCTAGGAACAGCGCGCCGGGGATCGCCGCGGCCGTCTCGCGGCCCATCGCGGCGTTCATATCAGTCAGCACGACCTGCGCGCCTTCCTCGGCCAGTCGCTTCGCGTCCGCGGCGCCCAGCCCGGACGCCGCACCCGTGATCAACGCAACCTTGCCTGCGACCCGCCCCATCATCCGCTCCCTCTACTCGCGTGCCAGTCGCACGTCGGCTTCGGGATAGCGCATCCAGCCCTGCGCATGGTCCTGCCAATAATGCGTAGTCGGAGCCAAGTCACTGGTGTCGTCCAGCGTGCCGCCCTTCACAAAGATCACGCCCTGCCCTTCGGCGCGCGGCGTATCTGTGATCACCGGCGATCCGCATTCGGGGCAGAATCGGCGATAGACGTCCTGCCCGCTCGACCCGCGATCGGTATAGGTCTTGAGCGTGCCATCCACCGCCAGCGCGTCGCGCGCGAACACCAGCACCACCGAGACTGCCGATCCCGCCTGCTTCTGGCAGTTGCGGCAGCTGCAGGTAGCCTGCGCCAGCGGCGGCCAGGCCGCGCGGTATCGCACCGCGCCGCACAGGCAGCCGCCGTCGCGGGTCTCGCTCATGCCGGGCGGATCGTCAGCACGGTCAGGCTGCGGCTGGCGAACTTCCACTGGCCGTCCTGCTTCACCCACTCGTCGTCGTAGCGATTGATCCAGCGTTCCCACTTGCCGGTGGTGTCGGCATTCATCTCGTCGGTATAGGTGTGCCCGGTCGCTCGGTCGCCTTCCACCGTGATCGCGCCGCAGCGCTGGAAGTTGATCTGCTCGGGCCAGCCCGGCATCGCATCCACCCACGCCTTCAGGATCGCGTCCTTGCCCTCGACCCGTTCCATACCGGGGATGGCGGGCAGCTTCCACACCGCGCCGTCCGCCCAGTTGGCGATCCAGGCGTCGGCGTCACGGCGGGTCACCGCATCGCCATAGCTGGCGACCAGCTCGTGGATCGCGACACGGTCTTCGAGCGGTCCGGTGAAAGCCATCAGCGTCGTCCCTCCAGATAATCGTTCAACACTTCGTGGAAACGGCGGACCCGGCTCTCCTGGCCCGACAGATACGGATCCTCGTAACCGCGCGAATGGAAGCCCATCTGCTGCGCCACCGCGACCGACAGGTCCTGATCGATGAAATCGCCGAGATGGTGGCCACCGCTGCTGTCGCCGTAGGTGGAGCATTCATGCTCCGCCTCCTCGTAGGGCCGCATCCCGTAGACCGTCGCCACCTCGTCCTGCCCCTCGATCCGCGGCACCATGTACCAATAGTCGAAGGTGCACCATTCGGGGTCGCTCGCCAGCGGTTCGGTCCGGAAGAAATGCACGCCATCGGGCGTGCCGGTGATCGTCACGTTGGGAAACAGCGTGTGGTGGAAATAGTCGGTCAGTTCGTCGTCGAGCATCGCATCGAAATAGGTGCAGCCGCGCGCGCCGCCCTGCGCGCGCTTCGCGGCCTGCAGCGCGAGCCGCCCGTCCCGCGCGCGGCCCTCATAGGCCTTGGGGTCCAGCCCCCAGTCGGACAGCATCATCTCCCACACCGGCTCCACCATGTTGGGGAAATCGGCGCGCATCGATGGCTGGCCCTGTTCGATCATTCGGTTGTGCCCGTTCGGGAACATGTCGAACCGAGTGTTCTTGTAATCCTCGTCGATCATCTGTCGCATCTGCGGATGCACGGTCGGCAGATGATAGCTCTCGTTGAAATTGTCGGGCGAGAATTTCCAGTTGGTATTGACCGTCACCGTCCGCCACACCACCCGCACCATCTCGTCGAGGTTGCGGCCAGCGAACAGCGTCGGGATCGGGTCGAGATAGTCCAGCAGCGGCTTCGCATCCGGATCCATCGAATACCAGACGAAGCCGCCCCAGGTGGCGCAGGGCACTTCCTTCAGGCGCAGCTTGCCGCACGGAGATCCTTGCGGGAAATCATCCTCGTCCTGCACCGCCTTCAGCACGCCATCCAGCCCATAGAGCCAGCCATGATAGGCGCAGCTGATCCCTTCGGTCACGCCGCCCGCCTCGGTCCAGGCCAGCCGGTTCCCGCGGTGGCGGCAGCTATTGTAGAAGGCACGGACCGATCCGTCCTCCTGACGGACCATCAGCACTGATTCCTTCAGGAAGTTGTGAACGATGAAGTCGCCCGCTTCCTCGAGCTGCGCCATCCGCCCGCCGACATGCCAGACGCGGGTCCACATGCTGCGCCACTCGGCTGCAGCAAAATCGCGCGAGAAATAGCGTTCGGCAGTGATCGGATCGCCGCGCAACGGCTTCTCGCCGCCATCGGGCGCGGTCGGAAAGGTCGGTGCGGTCGGCGGCTTTTCGTGCAGCATGGATCGTCTCCCTGCGAGAATTTCAAGTCGTGCTCCAACCGCCATCTACGGTCAGGCAGGAACCGGTCGTCAGCGAAGCCGCGTTGCTCGCCAGATAGGCGACCGCCGCGGCGATCTGGTCGGGCCGGATCGGCTTCTTGATCAGATGGACGGACAGCACAGCATCCCACGCGTCATCCACCGTACCACCGATCTGCTCGGCCAGTTCGGTCATCGAATGCTGCACCATCTTGGTATCGACCGCGCCGGGGCAGACGGCGTTCACGGTGATGGCATGCGGCGCCAGTTCGGCCGCCATCGCCTTGGTCAGCCCGACGACGCCATGCTTGGATGCGCAGTAATGGCCGAAGTTCGGCGTGCCGATCAGCCCCGCGACGGAAGCGATGTTGATGATCCGTCCGCCCCCGCGCGCGATCAGGTGCGGTGCCGCTGCCCGGCTGACCTTGAACACGCCGGTCAGGTTGATGGCGATCACCGCATCCCAGGTGGCGTCGTCGATCTCGTGGGTCGGGCGGCCGCCACTCAAAATGCCGGCATTGTTGACGATGATGTCGAGCCCGCCGAATTGATCGACCGCGGCAGTCACGAACGCATCGATCGCGGCCTGATCGCGGACGTCGCAGGCTGCGGTCAATATCTCCGCACCCTCGGCGCGCAACGCCTCTGCCTCCGCCTCCAGCGTGTCCGATGTAGCGAGCGGATAGCCGACCGTCGCCAATTCGCTCTGCCCGATATCGGACATCGCAACCTTCGCGCCGCCCCGGGCCAGCGCCTGCGCGACTGCCAGCCCCTGGCCGCGCGCGGCACCGGTGACGAGCGCCACCTTGCCCGTGAAATCGCCTTGCATCGGCTCTCCTGTTCCGCCGCCCCTTGATGAGGCGTACGATGGCGAAGGGGTGCGCCCCGCCGCCTGCGCGTGCCACTCTACCAAAGCGCAGGTTGGCCGCCACCGCTATTTATGACAGGTGTTGGAAAATTATCGCGAGAGGATGGCCGATGAACGCTCCCGAAAGGTTTCCTGCCCCCGGTGCCGCGCGCTGCCCCGGTGCCTCGACCGTGCAGGAAGTGATCGCGCGCGATCCCGATGCCGATCGTCTGCCCGCCTCCTACCGGCTCGACAGCTATTCCTTTCTGGGCGACCGCGACATTCCGTACGAACGCTACACCGATCCCGGCTTTTTCCAGCTGGAGATGGACCGGATGTGGTCGCGCACGTGGCAATGGGCCTGCCGCGAGGAACATGTCGCCAATCCGGGCGACTATTATGTCTATGATATCGGCCCGTGGTCGCTGATCATCACGCGCACGGACGCGGGCGAGATCAAGGCCTATTACAATGCCTGCCTGCACCGCGGCACCAAGCTGAAGCCCAGCTTCACCGAAGGCTGGAGCCCCAAGCTCGCCTGTCCCTTCCACGGCTGGACCTGGAATCTCGAAGGACAGCTGAGCGAACTGCCCTGCGCCTGGGATTTCCCGCACGTCGATCAGGCGAAGTTCAGCCTGCCCGAAGCCCGCGTCGGCACCTGGGGCGGGTTCGTATTCATCAATCTTGATGATGATGCCATGCCGCTGGAGGAGTATCTTGCCCCGCTGCCCGATCACGCCGCGCATGCGGGCATGGAGGATCGCTACGTCGCGCTGCATGTGCAGAAGGAATTGCCCTGCAACTGGAAGGTGGCTTCCGAGGCGTTCCTCGAAAGCTATCACACCCCCGTTACCCATTATCAGCTGCAGAAGGGCACGGGTGATATCAACACCCAATATGATACGTTCACACCCCATGTGAACCGGCTCTTCAGCCTTGCCGGCGTCGCCAGTCCGACCGCAGGGCCCGGCGTCAGCCAGCAGGAAATCATCGACACGATGGTGCTCGGCGACCGCTCGACGCTGGGCGATGCGCTGACGGTGCCTGCCGAGGGTTCGGCCCGCACCGTGATGGCCGATTACTTCAAGTCGGTGATCAAGGCCGGCGGCAAGGATCTCGACGATCGCTCGACCAGCGAGATCATCGATACCGTCGGCTATTTCGTGTTCCCCAACGGCCATTTCTTCCTCGCGCCGTCCTTCCCCATCGTCTACCGGTTCCGGCCGCTGGGCATGGACCCGACCAAGGCGCTTTTCGATCTGCTGCTGCTCGCCCCGCTGCCGCCCGGCGGCCGGCCCGATCCTTATGAAGCGGTGCGGATCGGGATCGAGGACAGCTACACCACCGTCCCCGGCGTCGATGCCGCGCTGGGCGAGATCTATGATCAGGACACCGGTAACATGGGCTGGATGCAGGAAGGCATGGCCGCATCGAAGAAGCGCACCGCCACCTTCGCCAACTATCAGGAATCACGCATCCGCCACATCCACCAGACGCTCGACAGCTATCTCGACATCGCCCCCGGCGATCCGCGGTCCGCGATCGGCTGATGCCTGCGATCGTCGATCATGATCTGCGCCGCAGGCAGGTGATCCGCATTGCCGCGCGGCTGATCGCGGGGGGCGGCCTGGCCGCGGTCAGCGTCCGCTCGATCGCGCGCGAGGCGGGCTATTCGACCGCGATCGTCAGCCATTATTTCCGCGACATGCGCGAACTCATGTTGGCGACGTACCGGTTCGCGATGGAAGAGACGATCGAGATCGCCCGCCGCCGCCGCGATCGTGGCGAAGGGCTGGTCCGCTGCCTGGAAGCGATCCTGCCGATCGACCGCCGCCGGCGCGACAATTGGAAGATCTGGTTCGCCTTCTGGGGCGCGGCGATGGCCGATCCGCTGTTCATGGCCGAACAGCAGCAGCGCGGCCGCGAGGCAAAGGCCTTCTTCGCCGAACTGATCGCCGCGGCCGGCGGCATTGCCGAAGCCGGCGTGCGTGACGATCAGGCCCGCCGCCTGCTCGTGATGGTCAGCGGCCTCGCCACCCAGGCCACCTACGACCCGGCAGAATGGCCCCCCGCCCGCCAGCGCACCTTGATCGAAGCCGAAATCGCAGCGCTCGGCCTGACCGAACCGAGCGAAGCCCAACGCGCGGCCTGAAGATCCTCCCACACCGGGGGAGGATTTGGCTCACAGCGTCAGCCCGCCGTCCACGACGAACGAGGCGCCCGTTGCGAAACCGGCTTCGTCCGACACCAGGAACGCTACCATCGACGCGATATCCTCGGGTTGGCCGAGATGGCCGATCGGGTGGGTTTTGATCAGGTCTGCGCGGAATGCGTCGACATCCCCCGTCTGCAGCCCCGCCTTCTCGATCATCGGGCTTTCGATCGCGCCGGGGTGAACCGTGTTGCAACGGATCGGATAGCCCTTCTCGCCACAATAGAGCGCGATTGATTTCGTCATCAGCGTCACGCCGGCCTTGGCGGCGTTGTAGGCGACCAGCCAGCCGCTGGCCTTCAGTCCCGATGCCGACGAGATGTTGACGATTGCGCCGCCGCGCGTGCCCATCGCGCGCACCGCCGCCTGGCAACCCAGGAACGGTCCGCACAGATCGATGTCCAGCTCGTTGCGGAACGCTGCGTAGCTCAGATCCTCGATCGAGCCGACCGTCGTGATCCCGGCATTGTTGACGAGGATGTCGAGCGGGCCGAACCGCTCCTGCGTCTCGGCCACCACGCGGGTCCAGTCCGCTTCCTGCGTCACGTCATGCTGCAGGAAGGCGCCACGATTGCGGGCTCCGGCCGCGGCGGCGCCGTTGGCGGCGTCGATATCTGTCGCGATCACGGTCGCCCCCTCGGCATCCAGCCGCGCCGCGATCGCCGCGCCCAGCCCGGATGCGGCCCCCGTCACGATCGCGACCTTGCCGTCAATTCCCAGCATCGTCCGTCTCCTCAATGCGCCGTGAAGCCGCCGTCGATCACCAGTTCCGATCCGGTCATGAAGCTGGCGGCGGGCGAGCACAGGAAGACGATGCCGCCCGCAATCTCCTCCGACTTGCCCCAGCGGCCGAGCGGATGCTGCGCATCCACGCCCGCGCGCGCCGTCTCCACGTCGGGGGCCGCCCCCAGCCGCACATAGGCTGCCAGGATATCTTCCATCATCCCCGTCTCGATCCCGCCGGGATGCACGGAATTGACGCGGATATTGTACTTCAGCGCCGCGAACTCGAGCGCGGCGCTCTTGCTGAACAGCCGCACCGCGCCCTTGCTGGTGCAATAGGCGGCCATGAACGGCGCACCGCCCAGCCCACCTATAGACGAGAGGTTGACGACAGAGGCCCCGCCTGCCCGGTCCTTGCCGGCAATCTTCAACAGCGGCAGCGTCGCCTGCAGGCTCAGCAGCAGGCTATCCACGTTCACGCTCATCTGCCGGCGCCATTCGGCGATGCTGTTTTCCTCGATCGTGCTGATTGTGGCGATCCCGGCATTGTTCACAAGGCAGTCGAGCCGGCCCCAGCGCTGCTCGATCGCGGCGGCCACGCGTGCCCAGTCTTCCGCGTCCGCTACGTCATGCGCCAGGTTGAGCGTGCCGCAATCGGGCGCGCGCAGGTCGGTCGCCACCACTTCGGCACCGGCATCGATCAGCGCGGCCACCGTCGCCGATCCGATGCCGCCGCCGGCACCCGTCACCAGCGCAACCGCGCCGTCCATCACGTCCATTTGCCCGATCCCTATTGTGCGGTGTAGCCGCCGTCGACGACGAGCTCGGACCCCGTCATGTAGCTGGCATCGTCGGAGGCGAGGAAGGCGACGACCGCAGCGATCTCGCTCGGCTGCGCCAGTCGGCCGATCGGCGTGCTCGCCTTGTAGAAATCCTTTTCCTCCTGCGTCGAGCTGTCGCGCAGCAGCGGCGTCTCCACGAAGCCGGGATGAACCGAATTGACGCGGATCGGCAGCTTGGCCGCGGCGAATTCCAGCGCGGTCGATTTGGTGAACAGCCGCACCGCGCCCTTGCTGGCGTTGTAGGCGCTGACGCCTGGCAACGCGACGAGGCCCATGATCGATGAGATGTTGACGATCGCCGCCCCGCCGGACCAGTCCGCGCCGCCCTTGCCCAGCATCTCGGCACAGTGCTTGGTCGCGAGAAACACGCCGTCCAGGTTCACGCGCAGCGTCTTGTGCCAGTCGTCGAGCGACATCTGCGCGACAGGATTGACCCCGCCGATGCCGGCATTGGCGACCAGGATGTCCAGCCGGCCGAACCTGTCCCGGATCGCCGCGATCGCCGCTTTCCAGTCGGCTTCGTCGCCCACGTCCAATTTCACATAGCCTGCCTTGCCGCCCAGCGCGGCCAGGTCGTCGTCGGCGCTGTCGGCCAGATCGGCGATCATCACCGATGCGCCGTCGGCGAGCAGCCGTTCCGCGATCGCGCGGCCGATCCCCTTCTGGCCCCCGGTGACGAGCGCCACCCGCCCTTCGAGCCGGCTCATACGCCCATCATCCCGGCGGTCGACGCGCCGTCGATCGCATATTCGGATCCGGAGATGAATGCCGCCTCGTCCGATGCAAGGAACGCGACCAGCGCCGCCACTTCATCCACCTGCGCCATCCGGCCCAGCGGTGCCATGCCGTTATAGGCCGCCCGCGCCGCATCGGGATCGGGCTGCTTGGCGATGATGTTCTTGATCATGTCGGTTTCCACGACCCCGGGGTGGATCGAATTGGCGCGGATCGGCGTGCCCTGGTTGGCGCAGTGCATCGCGACCGATTTGGTCAGCGCGATCAGCGCGCCCTTGGTCGTGGAATAGGCGATGAAGTTGCCCATCGGCTTGTAGGCCGACATCGACGAATTGACGATGATCGATCCGCTGGGGCCGCCCGGATTGGCGCGCATCGCCTTCACTGCCGCCTGGCAGGTCAGCATCACGCCGGTCAGGTTCACTGCCACGATCCGTTCCCAGCCGTCGATCGCGATCGATTCGACGCTGCCGTCGCCGCCCTCGATGCCGGCATTGGCGAATGCGATGTCGAGCCGGCCATAGCGCCCGATGATCTTGTCCATCAGCGCGGGCCAGCCGGCGGCGTCCTCCACCTTGGCCGCCTCGAAATCGGCGCCGGTCGCCTCCGTCACCTTCGCCGCGGATTCCGCGTTCGATCCGGTGAACACCACCTGCGCGCCGTCCGCGGCCAGCCGCGCGACCGTCGCCGCGCCGATCCCCCCGGTGCCGCCTGTCACCAGCGCCACCTTGCCCTCCAGCCTGCGCATCCCGTCCCGCTCCTTGTCCAGTCCTTATGATCGACCGTGCGCCGCGGCTCGCAAAGGTGTAAACCTATGCTTTCGGCAAGGTGCCCCGCCGCGGACGCAGGGGCATTCTGAAATCAAGCCTGTCCAGGAGCGGATGCAAGCGATGACCGTCGAAACCTTCATGGGTCGCAAGCGCGACGAATATGATCCCCCCGTGCGTGGCGATCGCATTTCGGGCGAACGCTATTATTCCAAGGAATGGATGCAGGCCGAGTGGGATCATCTCTGGCAGAAGATCTGGCACGTCGGCGGCATGCTGAACGATCTGCAGGAACCGGGCGACTATGTCGTCCACAACTTCATGCGCGAATCCGTGGTGATGATCCGCCAGGACGACGGCTCGGTGAAGGCGTTCTTCAACGCTTGCCTCCACCGCGGCAACCGGCTGGTCTGGTCCGAAGTCGGCGGCGCGGATGCGATCACCTGTTCCTACCATGGCTGGAAATGGGGCAAGGACGGCGTTTTGCTGCACGCCCAGGATGTCGAGGATTTCCCCGGCGGCAACCCTTGCGGCAAGGCCAAGCTTGTCGAGATCGCCTGCGACACCTGGGGCGGCTTCGTCTGGTACAATATGGATCGGAACGCGAAGCCGCTGCGTGAATGGCTCGATCCGCTGCCCGAGCAGCTGGCCGGGTACGGCATGGAAAAGATGCGCCGCGTGCTGCACGTCAGCTGCGTCGTGCCGTGCAACTGGAAGATCATCCGCGACAATTTCAACGAGAGCTACCATCTGCCCACGCTCCACCCGGAGCTGGCCGATTTCATCGATGATGATTATCTCGACACCAGTTTCGAGATGTATCCGAGCGGGCACAACCGCATGGTGCAGAAGGGCTGCCAGCCCTCGGGTCGCCTCGATCTGCCGGACGCGGTCGAGCCGATCCTGGCCGATCTGCTGAAGGAATGGGATCTCGAGCCCACCCAGTTCGAAGGCCGAGCCCGCGAAGCGCGGCTGGCGGTGCAAAAGGCCAAGCGCGAACTGGGCAAGGTCCGCGGCTTCAAGCATCACGATACGATGACGGACAGCCAGCTGACCGACTATTATCACTATACGCTGTGGCCGAACCTGACCATCACGATGAGCCCGGACGGCTTCCAGATCCTGCGTTCGGAACCGCACCCGACCGATCCCGAAAGCTGCATCTTCGAGCATTGGTACATCATGCCGCCGGTCGAAGGGCGCAACGAGGTCGTTACCCCGGTCGGCATCGTTCCGTATGACGATGCCGAGAAGGAAGTCGTGATCTACGGCGAGAAGACGCTGGGCTATGTCGCCGATCAGGACATGTCGATCGCGGTCGGCCAGCAGCAGGGCCTCCACTCGCTGGGCTATACGGGCGGCTTGCTCACGGGCCAGGAAAAACGCATCCAGCGCTTCCACGAACTGCTGAACGATGCGTTGGGGGTTGCCGCGAATGGCTGATGCCGAAAAGAAGCGTCCTGGTTCCGACCGGATCGATTGCGTACTGATCGCGGGCGGAAAGTATCACGACATCGATTTCGCCCGGCTCGAACTGCTGAAGCTGTTCGGCGAGGATGAACGCATCCGCACCCGCGTGTTCGAGGATTACGAGAATCTGGATGCGCTGCGCGGTGCCGACATGATCGTCACCTACACCTGCGATGTCGTCCCCTCGCAGGCCGCCCAGGAAGTGCTGCGCGACTGGCTGGTCGCGGGCGGGCGCTGGTATGCGCTGCACGGCACCAGCTCGATCCTGCGGCTGCTCGACAACGGTCTGTGGGATGCGCCGCGCGAAGCGCCGCTGTTCATGGATCTGCTCGGCAACCAGTTCGTCAGCCATCCGCCGATCGAACCCTATCAGGTACGTGTCGCCGATCCCACCCACCCGCTGGTGGAAGGGGTGGAGCCGTTCGAGACGACCGACGAGCTCTACCATCTCGAGCGTCACGGCGATCTGCACGTGCTGCTCGATACCGAATGTTCCGAACCCGGCACCGGCTTCGTCGAGGCGGCGGATGCGCCCGGTAACCATCCCGTGCTGTACATCAAGAAGCATGGCGAAGGCGGGGTCCTGTATCTCACGCTCGGCCACTGCCGCGGCCATTATGATCTCCAGCCGCTGGCGCAATGGTGGCCGACGGTGGATCGGTGCGCCTGGGATCTGCCGGTCTTCTACACCCTGCTGCGCCGCGGGCTCGATTGGGTGAAGCCCGACCGCGGCTGAGCCATCTGCGGTGCGGACCGCCCGTCGCCGATCGGCGGGCCCGTCCCCGCGCCGTCAGTAATTTGGCAACTTCTTTCCTTAGAAGATAACAAGCTTTCTTGATTGGCAGTTAACTACTGCCGGGCGCAAATATTACAGATTTCACGATTAATTCGATCCCGAAGAGATTTTATCGGGACGATCCTCATGGCCGGTGCGACTAGTTTTCGCGGCTTCTGCGCCAATCTAAGGCGAAGCCGCAGCGGCAATGTCCTCGCGCTTGGAGCGATGGCGATCATTCCGCTGACCGGCATGCTCGGCGGCGCGCTGGACATGAGCCGGATCTACCTTGCAAAGTCGCGGTTGCAGCAGGCATGTGATGCGGCGGCGCTGGCGGGCCGGCGTTCGATGCCGGCGGCAACCTGGACTTCGGCATCCGAGGCGACCGCGCGCACCTTCTTCGACGCGACCTTCGCAGATGGCCGCTATGGCAGCACCAACCGTCACGTCGGCTTCCAGGTCGGCACCGACATGGTCGTGCATACCAGCGCCAGCGTGGCGCTGCCGACCGTCGTGATGCACATTTTCGGCAAGGATCATGTCAATCTGGCGGTGGAATGCAGCGCCGAGCTGCAGCTGCCCAACAGCGACGTGATGTTCGTGCTCGATACCACCTTGTCGATGACCGAGACGAACCCCGGCGACACCGTCAACCGGCTGGAGGCGCTGCGCACCGCGGTCAAGAATTTCCACACGTCGCTGGAGAATGCGAAGGCCGCCGGCACGCAGGTCCGCTACGGCTTCGTGCCCTATTCCTCCACCGTCAATGTCGGGCTGCTTCTGAAGCCGTCCTGGATCGTCGACAATGCGACCTATCAGTCGCGCGTGAAAGACACTGTCGAAGAGGTGCCGGGCGCCAAGGAATCCGACACCATCACGACTGATTCGAACTATTCCGCCTGGTCGGGCACCAAGGTGACGACCACCTCCACCGGCTCGCCCGAGAATTGCGTTGCGCCCGCCAACGAGAGCTACAGCGACACCACCACCTTCGTCTGGGATCCGAACGCCACCGCGGTGCCGCGCACCGGCCAGGCCACGCGTGTCGTGAAGGGAACCAGCTATTCGGCGTCGCTGAACTCGTCCGGCGTCTGCACGATCACGAAGAATGTCTATACCAATTACACGCAGACCTACACCCGAACGGTGACCGCGAACCCGAAGGCCGGCCAGACCAAGGCATCGACCTATACCTATTGGTGGAACTACAAGCCGGTCAGCTACGATGTCACCGCGCTGAAAGGTTCCGGCGCCACCGCGTCGGGCGGCACATTCACTGCGCTTGTGGAGAATAATCACGCGTCGCGCACGATCAACTGGGGCAACGCCACCCGCGGTGCCTGCATCGAAGAACGCCAGACGCGCCGCCCCTCCGATCCGCTGACCGTCAACGACTATGCGATGGACGTTGACAAGGTGCCCGATAGCGATGCATCGCGCTGGCGGCCGTTCCTGCCCGAGCTTGTCTATGGCCGGTCGAACACCAGCTACACGGCGACCGCCAACTGGGGCACGCCGGTCGCCACAGACGTGAAGCGCGCCAGCGGCAATTATCTGACACCGAAGGATTCGCCGCTGGAACGCGGCGCCTGCCCCACCGCCGCGCGCAAGCTGGCCGAGGCCAATGCCACGACGGTGAACAACTATGTGACGTCGCTGAAAGCGGCCGGCTTCACCTATCACGATATCGGCTTCATGTGGGGTCTGCGACTGATGTCGCCGCAAGGGCTGTTCGCGGCGGAGAACCAGGCGACCAGCAATGGCGGCGCGATCGCGCGGCACCTGATCTTCATGACCGATGGCGCGACCGAGACCAAGTTCGCCAATTACGAAGCGTTCGGCTTCTCCGCGATCGACCGGCGGCGCACCGCCGCCAACGCAGTGCCCACCGATGCAGGCCAGAACGCGATCGTCGAGGATCGTCTCGCGCGGCTCTGCACGATCGCCAAGGATCAGAAGAACATCACCGTATGGGTGATCGCGTTCGGCACCTCGCTGACACGGCTGCTCACCGACTGTGCATCGCCCAACCGCGCGTTCGAGGCGAAGAACGCGGCCGAGCTCAATGCGCGCTTCTCCGAGATCGCCGCACAGATCTCGCAGCTTCGGTTGACGCGCTGATGGCACATCGTCTCCGCCAGCTCGCCCGGGATACGCGCGGGATAACGATCGTCGAATTCGCACTGGTCGCGCCGGTGCTGCTGATGACCGTGCTCGGCTCGCTCGAACTGGGCCACACAATGTATGCGCAGACCGTGCTCGACGGCCAGCTGCAGAAGGCCGCGCGCGACATGGCGCTCGAGGGCAGCGCCAGCGCGACCCGGCGCGCGGTGGTGGAGGGCGAAGTCCGCCGGCGCATCCGGCAGATCTCGCATGAAGCGCGGATAGATTTCACCCAGACCGCATTCTACAATTACACTAAGGCCCGGAACCGCGCCGAGGAAATGGTGCGGGATGCCAACGCCGATGGCGTGTGCCAGGCCGGCGACACCTTCGTCGACTATAACCGCAACGGCATCCGCGATACCGACACCGGCGTGCGCGGCCGCGGCGGCGCGAAGGACGTGGTCCTGTACGAAGCGCGTGTCGCCTATCCACGGCTCGGACTGGGCCGCATGTTCGGCTATTCCGACACCGTCACGCTCCACGCCAAGACGCTGCTGCGCAATCAGCCGTCGGAACTGCAGGCCGAACCGCTGAACGGAACCTGTGCATGATCGCCGCCTACCGCCGGCTCGGACGTCGCTTGCGCGGGGACACACGTGGCCTGGCGATGATCGAGTTCGCGATGATCCTGCCGGTGTTGCTGATCCTGATCATGTACATGCTGGAACTGGCCAATTATGCGCTGGTACGCCAGCAGGTCAGCCAGCTCGCGTTGCTGGTCGTCGACAACGGATCCCGGATCGGCGCACAGAGCGTGGCGCGCAACAAACCGATCACCGAAGGCGATATAAATGACGTGCTCACCGGCGCCGCATTGCAGGCGGGCGGGCTCGATATCGGTCGTCGCGGCCGGATCATTTTGACCAGCCTTGAGGTGAATGCCGCCAAGACCGGACAGTGGCTGCACTGGCAGCGATGCACCGGCGCGCTCGCACATCCGTCCAGCTATGGCAGTCAAGGCGATGGCGCCACCGGATCGAGCGTGACCGGCATGGGCCCGCCCAACGGGCGAGTCGCCGCGATCACTGGCGTGCCGGCCATGTTCGTGGAGATCGGCTACCGCTATCGTCCCCTGATCTCAGCGGCCTGGGCGCCGTCGTCTGATATCGTCGAGACCGCAGCGATGCTGGTGCGCGATGATCGTGATACTTCGCAGGTCTATCCGAGTATCGGGGAGACTGCGTCGACCTGCACCTGATCCGCGCCGGTCGTCGGCACAAGGCGCTTGCCAATACCCCAACAAAAGGATAGGTTTTTCGTCCGAGAGGAAGCTCGACAGCTGATCCATATAAGGGACGGGGCGGGTGCTGAAAGTTGAGAACATCGATCGCGTGCGCATCACCGATGCGGCCAGTGTGCGGCGCGCGGCAGAAGCGTTTCGCGACATCGTTGCCGAACTGGGCGATTTCAGGATCGCCGCCTGTCGCAATATCGCGATGAAGGATCCCATGGTCGATGCCGATGGCGCGATCCTGGCCCGCGACGTCTTCGGATGGACCGACGACGAGGATGATCGCTGGTGGCACAGCCCGCGGATCGCGCTTGATTCGCCGCTGACTGGGGCGTGCCGCTATACCAGCGAGCCTTTCTGGGCGAACGCGCTGGGCATCTTCAGCAAGCAGACCAATGCCTTCCTGCAAAAGATCGAGCTTCATAATTTCGAGACGCGCGCGCTGACGAAGGCGGCGATCGTCGTGCCGGTGCATCTGCCGTTCGGCCAGGTCGGCGCGGTCAGCTTCACGTTGCGCGATCGCAGCCGCGATGATCTGTCGGCTGAATTCGATGCGCTTGGCGACGAGCTTGGCGTCTACGCGCGCACCTTCATTGCCAGCTACGTGCCGGTGATGTGCAAGGCGCAGCGCTTGCCGGCCGGTTCGCGCCTGTCCAAGCGCGAGGTCGAATGCCTGCGCTGGGCCGCGATCGGCAAGACCGATCACGAGATCAGCACGATCATCGAACGCAGTCGCGCCACCGTGCGCTTCCACATCCACAACGCGTCGATCAAGCTGGACGCCGTCAACCGCAGCCAGACCGTCTTCAAGGCGGCGCAGCTCGGCTATATCGGGCTGAACAGCTAGGCCGACGCCGCGGAGGATTTTCGCGTAAGGTTGATACGCGTCCGGTGGCCAGAATCTGCTGTCCTACAGCGTACCAGATAGGCTAAGAAGGACGTGGCTCCTTCTCAGTCCTGACCGACGCTCGATAACGTCGCCGCAGGACATCTGGTACTTTCTCACCGTAACAGACGGTACCGCCGGCCGGGCGACGCCTGTCATCGGAGTCGCGAAACCCCGTCACAATCGCTGCTTTCGCTGGTTTTGATCCGCAAAAGGCGGCTATTGCCCGTCTACGGCGCGGCGGCGTTCCTCGACGAAATCAACGATCGCGCGGCCGCTGGCGTTCAGCAACGGATAAGTCCGAGATTGGCGCAGCCAGTCGGGCCGTTGCGAATCGGCGCCCCACAGCGTGTCGATCGCCAGTGTCGCCAGCAGATAGGCCAGCGTCGCGATCAACAGGCCCTTAAGTAGACCAAACCCCAGCCCCAGCAGGCGATCGACCGGACCCAGCACCGACTGGCGGGTGCGCCGCCCCAACTGACCTGCGATCAGCTTGCCCGCAACATAGACGAAGCCGAACAGCAGCACGAACGCGAGCACCGCAGCCCCGGATCGCGTGCCGACGACCGCTTCGAGCAGATCGGTTGCCGGCCCATGGAACAGCTTGAGCGCGATGATCGCCGCCACCCAGGCGAAGATCGATAGGATCTCGGTCACGAAGCCGCGCACCACGCCGAGCGCGCCGCCACCCAGCACCAGGATCAGCACGGCGATGTCGAGAGCAGTCAATCCCATGGCCGGCTGCTATCCGCGCCCCAGCACATGGTCAACGAGCGCGCCGAGCGTCGCGAACCCGCTAAGCTGCATTCCGCCCCGTTGCTCGCTGATCCCGGCCGGTGCCATCGCCCGCTCGAAGCCCAGCTTGGCGGCCTCCTTCAGCCTGAGCCCGGCATGCGCGACCGGCCGGATCTCGCCCGACAGCGCCACTTCGCCGAACGCGATCAGATCCGATGGCACCGGCCGTTCGGCCAGAGCCGAGATCAGCGCGACCGCGACTGCCAGATCGGCTGCGGGATCGATCACGCGGTAACCGCCGGCGATGTTCAGATAGACTTCCGCCGTTGAGAAGCTGAGCCCGCAGCGTGCCTCCAGCACCGCCAGGATCATCGCAAGCCGGCCCGAATCCCAACCGACCACAGCGCGGCGCGGGGTGGCCCCGCTCGCCAGCCGCACCGTCAGCGCCTGGATCTCGACCAGCACCGGCCGCGTCCCCTCCATCGCCGGGAACACGCTTGCCCCGCTCACGTCCGCACCGCGCTGAGTCAGGAACAGCGCGGACGGATTGCCGACCTCGTCCAACCCCTGCTCGGCCATCGCGAACACGCCGATCTCCTCGGTACCGCCAAAGCGGTTCTTCGCGGCGCGCAGGATGCGATACTGATGGCTACGCTCGCCTTCGAACGACAGCACCGTATCGACCATATGTTCCAACACGCGCGGGCCAGCGATCGATCCATCCTTGGTGACATGGCCGACCAGCACCAGCGCGGTGCCATGATCCTTGGCATAGCGGATCAGTTCATGGGCCGACGCGCGGACCTGGCTGACCGTGCCGGGCGCGCCTTCGATCAGATCCGAATGCATGGTCTGGATCGAATCAATGACCAGCAGCGCAGGTGGCGGCCCCTGCTCCATCGTCGTCAGGATATCGCGCACCGACGTGGCTGCGGCCAACCCGACCGGGGCATTGCCCAGCCCCAGGCGCCGCGCGCGCAACCGCACCTGATCGGCCGCTTCCTCGCCCGAGACATAGGCGACGCTGCGCCCGGCCAGCGCCAGCTTCGCCGCGGCCTGCAGCAGCAGCGTTGACTTGCCGATGCCGGGATCGCCGCCGATCAGCGTGGCCGAACCCGCCACCAGCCCGCCGCCCAGCGCTCGGTCCAGCTCGGCGATGCCGGTCTTCATCCGATCGGGTAGCGGGATATCTGAATCGAGGCCGAGCAGCGCGAACGCCCGCCCGCCCGAGCGAAGGTCGTGCTTCGCGCGGAACGGCGTCACTGCCCCGCCCGCATCCTCGACCAGCGAATTCCAGTCCCCGCAGTCGACGCACTGCCCCTGCCACTTCGGGCTCACCGATCCGCAGGCCTGGCAGACATAGCGCTTGAGAGGCTTGGCCATCATGGCTCCAACGGCTGAACGAAGCGGGAACATAGCGGGCGGCGACGTATGACGCCAGAGAGCAAGGTGGACATCGTTTTTCGGCCGGGAGGAATGATTGCCCGCCGCCCTTCCCTTCGCAGGCGCAATCGTCTTAACAGGCCGGCATGACCGAACCCGTGATCCGCCCAGATGTCCGCGCCTTTCTCGACTATCTGAAGGGGCTCGATGCGCCGCCGCTGCATACGCTCGATCCGCCTACGGTGCGCGCCAACAACCGCGCCGCGCGCCAGCTGACCGAGGTTCCAGTTGGCGAGATCGCGCTGATGCGCGATCTGTCGATGCCGGGACCGGAAGGCGGCAAGATCGGGCTCAGGCTGTTCGATGCCAACCCCGATCGTCCGCCTGGCCCGGTGGTCGTCTATTATCATGGCGGCGGCTTCGTGATCGGCGATCTCGATACCGTCGGCCCATTGTGCGCGGAGATTTCGCGCACGCTCGATCTGCCCGTCGTCTCAGTCGATTACCGGATGGGGCCGGAACATCGCTTTCCCTGCGCGCAGATCGATGCCGAGGCCGCTGCCCGCTGGGTTGCCAGCGCGCCGGATGCGCTGGGCCTGAAGCCGACGTCGCTTGTGCTGGCCGGCGACAGTGCAGGCGGGCTGCTGACGATCACGAGCGCTCTGGCACTGCGCGACGATCCGGCGGCGGTGCCGGTGATCGCACAATGGCCGATTTATCCCACGGTCGGCCCGGCCCGCGACTATGCGTCGTTCGACGCATTCGGCGAAGGCTATTTCCTGACCAAGCCGATGATGGCCTGGTTCGACGGCCATTACCCGACTGATCCGAAGGATTGGCGCGCCAGCCCGATTTTGGCCGACCAGAGCGGCATGCCGGCCACGCTGGTGCTGACGGCGAGCCTGGATCCGCTGCTGGATCAGGGCCGCGCCTATGCCGCGAAGACGATCGCGGCGGGCGTGCCCACCGTCTATCGCGAGGCGATCGGGACGATCCACGCCTTCGCGACCTTGCGCCAGGCCATGCCGTCCGGCCGCGCCGATATCGCCGCCAGCCTGGCCGTGCTGAAGACGATGATCGTCGAGGCGGAGGCGAACCGGGTGATGGCGCAGGCGGCCGGCCAATGACCGATCACCTGCCCTATCGGCCCGCAGCCGCGATCATGCTGCTGAATGCAGAGGGCAAGGTGTTCGTGGGGCAACGGCTCGATAATGCGCTGGATGCCTGGCAGATGCCGCAGGGCGGGATCGACGACGGCGAGGATGCCGAGACGGCGGCCTATCGCGAGCTCGAGGAAGAGACCGGTATTCCCCGGCGGCTGGTCGATATCGTCGCGAAGGCGCCCGAGCCGCTGCTCTACGAGCTGCCGGCCGATCTGCAGACGAAAGTCTGGAAGGGGCGCTATCGCGGCCAGAGCCAGCGCTGGTTCCTGATGCGCTTCCTGGGGACCGACGCGGATGTGAACATCCAGACGCCCCATCCCGAATTTCGCGCCTGGAAATGGGCCGAGCCGGGCGATCTCGTCGATATGATCGTGCCGTTCAAGCGGCAGCTCTACGCCGATGTGCTAGAAGCATTCCGCGCCCATCTCTGAAGACGGCACGGAGTTAGCCGATCCCATGCTTGCGATCCTGATCGCCGCGCAGGCGGCCACGATGCCGATTCCGCCCGCCCCGCCCATGATGGCCGCGCCCACGACAGTCGTGATCTTCGCTGCGCCCCCACCCTCGCCGCTGCCGATCCTAGCGCCCGATCGGCTGCCGGATGCGCCACCGGAACTGCCCGATACGGTGCGCGCGGTGATCGATGCGGCGATCGATTCGGGTGATACCCAGGCGGTCGCGGCGGT
This sequence comes from Sphingomonas canaveralia, assembly GCF_047238125.1. Classification (NCBI taxonomy): domain Bacteria; kingdom Pseudomonadati; phylum Pseudomonadota; class Alphaproteobacteria; order Sphingomonadales; family Sphingomonadaceae; genus Sphingomonas; species Sphingomonas canaveralia. The sequence continues at coordinate 522,812 of NZ_JBDFMH010000001.1, read as the reverse complement.
CGTGAAGTTCGCCAAGGCGACCAATCCGGAAACCGCCCCCAAGATCGAGGAGATCCACACCGCCTATCTGGCGCGGGTTGCCGAGCGAGCGGCACGGATCGAGCGCGAGCGAATCGCGGCGCTGCGCGCATCGGGCCCGCTCGACTATTTCAAGGGCTCGGTCGAGCTCGGCGCGACGCGTTCGACCGGCAATACCGATGCGCTCGGCCTGTACGGCGCGGTGTCCCTGGAACGCGAGGGGATCGACTGGCGCCACAAGCTGGTCGGCCGTGCGGAGGTGCAGCGCAACTTCGGCGTCACGACCGCGGAGCGGGTGAATGCCAGCTACCAGCCGAACTATAAGGTCGACGACCGCCTCTATGCCTACGGCCTGGCCCAATATGAGCGGGATCGCTTCCTGGGCTATGCCAGCCGCTACACCGTGGGCTCGGGAATCGGCTATGCAGTGTTGAAGGGCGACGAGCTCAACCTGTCGATCGAAGGCGGCCCCGCAGTTCGCCACACAGGCTTCATCGCCGCCGAAGACGAAACCCGGTTCGCCGGCCGCGCCTCGTTCGACTTTCGCTGGAAGGTGTCGCCCACGTTGAACCTGACGCAGAACGCGTCGGTCTATCTGGAAGAAGGCGCGAGCAACGCGCTGGCCACGACCGCGCTCGACACACGACTGATCGGCGCGCTGAAAGCCAGGTTGAGCTACAATATCCAGTACCAGCCTGATGCGCCGCTCGGCCGCGACACACTCGATACGCAGAGCCGGGCGACGTTGGTCTACAGCTTCTAGGCGCCGCCATCCGCCGCGGCCTGCTCGATCCGGTCGATGACGCGGTGCAGCCCGACGGCATCGGCGAAGCTTGGTGCGGTCCGCGATCCGGTGCGGATATCCTCGGCGATGCGCGAATAGAGCGCGGCGACGTTGCGGGCGACAGCACCTTCGGGCAGGCCGGCATAGGCGTCGGCAGGTGGCACGAGCGGTTCGAGCTCGGTCGCATCGCCGCGGGCGCCATGCAGCGACAGATCGACGAGCTGGGTATGCCCGTTGGCACCGGTGACACGGATGTCACCCTCCGTCCCGCAGATTTCCCACAGCAGTCCCGTGACAAGCGAGCGGCCGCCGCGATAATGGATGCTGAGCGTCGCGCCGCTTTCCAGCGCGCCCATCACGATCACATCATCGGGCGATGTCGCAGTTAGCCGCTCGCTCGTATCGGTGATCATGATATCGGGCCGGCGCACTGCAAAGCGCGCATCGACCGCACCGACTTCGCCGAGCACATCGCGCACGCCCGCCAGCGTGTGGCCAATCGGAATCGTCAGCATGGTGGCGCCGTTGGACGCGTCGTAAAGATAGGCATAGTCGGACGTCGCCTGCGGCCCCCAGGCGTTTCCGTCCGCCACGATCGTCGTAGAGAGCACATCTCCGACATAGCCATCGGCGATCAGCCGACCGAGATGCAGGATCTCGGGCGCGACCCGCGCCTGGGTGCCGACCGCCGCCACGATCCCGGCATCTTCGGCCAGGCGCGCGAGCGCCTCCGCTTCCGCCAGCCCGTTGCCGAGCGGCCATTCGCAATAGACATGTTTGCCGGCCGCGATCGCCTTGCTGACCAGATCGAAATGATGCGGCACCTTCACGGTTACCACCACCAGATCCACTTCGCTTGATTCGATCAATGCGTCGGCGTCCGCGAAGGCATGGGGCAGCCGGAACGCCTCGGCAGACCGGCGCGCGCTTTCGGCGCTGCTATTGGCGACGCCGACGACATCGAAGCGATCGGACAGCGCACGCAGTGCGGGCATATGCGCTGAGGCCGCCCAGTGCGATTGTGGGTTCAGGCCAATGAAAGCGGTTCGGATGCGATCGGTCATGTCCGGTCCTTCGGATTGCGAGTCGGCGCGAAGCTAGCATCAGCCCGTTGAAACGGGCAGGATGTGGCCGCCATTTGCACGGAAAGCCGAAATGATTGCTGCCGTCCTGCTGCTACTTCAATCTGCCCCCACGCTTTCTGACATTGCACGGATGCCACCCGCAAAAGCCGGCGAAACCGTACTTCGTGATCAGGATCATCAACCAATCGATTCTGTTGAGACGCCGGCGATCGGCGGACTGGAGCCGCCCGGCCTTAGGCGGCTAGAATTCGTCGAGCGCGCTCGGAAAGATGGACCAGGCTGTACCCGGCGACGTTGGCACGCGCGCTTCCAGGCCGATGGACCCGATCGGGCACCGATCCTGTCAGGCATATCGAGCACGAGCGAAATCGCCGCGCTCGTGGCGGAAACCTGCGCCAATTCGGAATATGTGCACCTGAATTCGGGCGTGGAGCCAGCACGTGGCTTCGCAGCGCTCGAACGATTGAGACAGTTGCGGCTAAATGAAAAGACGCCGCGCTTTCACTGCACCGACACAACCAGATCAGGGCTGTGCGCCAGCGACGAGAGCATCATCCGCGAACTGACGCGGCTATCGCCGTGGGCCATTTCGGCCCGCAATGCCGCGACTATGTTGTGGCTCGGCACCAAAGGCCAGGTCGTGACCGAGCTGACATTCGATCCAGCCACACCGGACCGGGTAACGATCGATCGCAGGATCCCGGCACCAGCCTGAGCCGGCAGCGGAGGGCTTAACCCGCCGCTTGTGAGCCGCTAGACCCGGTCGATGGATGAACTGACCCGTGACGACCAGGCGATGCTCGAATGCGCCGCCGCGCAACCGATGCTGGCGCACACCGAGACATGGTCCGCGATCAACAGCGGATCGCGCAACCTGGCAGGGCTCGCCACGATGGCGGGTCTGCTGGCGGATGCGTGCGCGGCGCTGCCTGGCGAAGTCGAACTGCTCGATGCGGCGCCCGTGGATGCGGTGGACGGAGACGGGCGGACCCGCCCGATCGCGCATGGCTGCAATCTGCTGCTCAGCGTGCGACCGCAGGCACCTGTTCAGATTCTGCTGACGGGGCACATGGATACCGTGTTCGCGCCCGATCATCCGTTTCAGGCGCTGCGCTGGATGGATGACGGGACGCTCAACGGACCCGGCGTGGCGGACATGAAGGGCGGTATCGCGGTAGCATTGGCCGCGCTGACCGCAGTCGAGCGCCATCCCGCGGCCGCCCGGCTCGGCTATCAGTTGCTCATCAACAGCGATGAGGAAGTGGGATCGGCGGGATCGGCGCCGCTGATCGCTGCCTGCGCGCAGGGCAAGGCGGCGGCGCTGACCTACGAGCCGGCGGCGCTGCCGGATGGCACGCTGGCCGGTGCGCGGCCCGGCAGCGGCAATTTCTCGATCGTCGTCACCGGACGGGCGGCGCATGCCGGGCGCAACCCGCAGGACGGGCGCAACGCCGTCGTCGCCGCCGCGGATCTTGCGCTGCGCCTGGCAAAGGCCGCCGGGCCGCGATTGTCGGTCAATCCGGCCAGGATCGAAGGCGGCGGGCCGAACAACGTCGTGCCCGACCATGCCGTGCTGCGCGTGAACATGCGGCCGGCGACGCCCGAAGACCAGGCCCGCGCCCGATCCCATCTCGATGCCGCGATCGCGATGGTTGCGGCCGAGCATGATGTCGCGATCCATTGCCATGGCGGCTTCGGGCGGCCGCCGAAGCCGCTGACGCCCGATGCGGAGCGATTGTTCGGGCTGGTGCGGGACTGCGGTGCGGCGCTCGGCCAGGCCATCGACTGGCGGCCATCGGGCGGAGTATGCGACGGCAACAACATCGCCGCCTGCGGGGTGCCCGTAGTCGATACGATGGGGGTTCGCGGCGGCGCGATCCATTCGGGGGAGGAGTATCTGATCGTGGAAAGCCTGGCCGAGCGCGCAATGCTGTCGGCGCTCGTAATCGCCCGTATCGCCGAGCGCGGCCGGCCATGAGCTTCGTGATCCGGGCATCGCGGCCGGACGATCTGGCCGCGCTCTACGAAATGGCAAAGCTCACCGGGGGCGGCTTCACCAACCTGCCGCCCGATCGCGATGCGCTGTCCGCCAAACTCGCCGCATCGGCGGCCGCCTTCGCCAAAGCGGACGATGCGCCGGGCGACGATCTCTATCTGTTGATTCTGGAGGACCGGGCGAGCGGGCAGGTCGCCGGAACGGCGCAGATCTTCAGCAAGGTGGGCCAGAAATGGCCATTCTACAGCTATCGCCAGGGTGTGCTCAGCCAGACGTCGAAGGAACTCGGCCGCACCTTCCGGGCCGAAATGCTGGGGCTGACGACCGATTATGAAGGCTGCTCCGAGGTCGGCGGCCTGTTCCTCCACCCGCGCGAGCGCGCCGGCGGGCTCGGCATGCTGCTTGCGCGCAGCCGCTATCTCTTCATTCGCCAGCATCGCGCCCGCTTCGCCGACAAAGTGATCGCCGAGCTGCGGGGCGTGATCGACGAGGCTGGCGGATCGCCCTTCTGGGATGGGCTGGCCGGCAAGTTCTTCGGCATGGGTTTCCAGGAAGCCGACGAATTCAATGCCAAGCATGGCAACCAGTTCATCGCGGATCTGATGCCGAAGCATCCGATCTACACCGCGATGCTACCCGAGCCTGCCCGAAACGTGATCGGCCTGCCCCACCCTTCCGGTCGCGCAGCCATGCGGATGCTGGAGGAGGAGGGATTCCGCCACGAAGGCTATGTCGACATCTTCGACGGCGGCCCGACGATGGCCGCGAAGGTTGACGAGTTGCGCACCGTCAAGGGCGCGCATGACGGCAAGCTGTCGGCAACCGCCGCAGCGGTGGACGGGCGACGCGTGATCGCAGCGACCGGCCGGCTCGCGAGCTTTCGATCCGCCTATGCCACGATTGCAGATGGCGATGACATGATCATGGATCAGGACGGCGCCGATGCGCTGGGCGTGGTGGCGGGCGCGGAGATCGTTCATGTCGCACGCTGACCGCCGCCTGGTGGAGATTAACTTCGACGGCATCGTCGGGCCGACCCACAATTATGCCGGTTTGAGCCTCGGCAACCTGGCCGCTACCCGCAATGCCGGCGCGGTATCGCGACCGCGGGCGGCCGCGTTGCAAGGCATCGCCAAGATGCGCGCCAATCTCGCGCTCGGGCTCGATCAGGGCATCCTGCTGCCGCATCGTCGGCCGGATCGGGCCTGGCTGCAGTCGCTCGCCACGACGCCCGAGACCGCATCGCACGGTCTGCTCGCCAATGCGCTGTCCGCGTCGCCGATGTGGGCGGCGAACGCCGCGACCGTTTCGCCCGCGCCGGACACCGACGATGGTCGCTGTCATCTGACCGTCGCCAATCTGGTGACGATGCCCCACCGCAGTCATGAATGGCCCGAGACGCTGGACCAGCTGCGGACCGCGTTTGCGGACACGGATGCCTTCGCAGTTCACGGGCCGGTGCCGCCGCCGTTCGGTGATGAGGGCGCAGCCAATCACATGCGGCTCGCGGCTTCGCATGATGCGCCTGGAGTGGAGGTGTTCGTGTATGGCGTCGCTGGGGGCCCTTTCCCTGCCCGCCAGCATGTTGAGGCGAGCCGTGCCGTGGCGCGGGCGCACCGGCTCGATTCCACGCGAACCTTGTTCGCCGAGCAATCGAGCGCAGCAATCGCGGCCGGCGCCTTCCACAATGATGTCGTGGCAGTGGCCAATGGCCGCGTGCTGTTTGCGCACGAGCAGGCGTTTGCCGATCGGCTCAGCTTCCATGCCGATCTGCGCCGCGCCATGCCCGATGTCGAGATCGTCGAGGTGCCGGCAGGCGCGGTCAGCCTTGCCGACGCGATCGCCAGCTATCTTTTCAACGCCCAGCTGGTGACGTTGCCGTCCGGCGAAAGCGCCCTGATCCTGCCCAGCGAAGCGCGCGAAACGCCATCGGTCTGGAATTGGCTGCAGGACATGATCGCCGGCAACGGCCCGATCCGCCGGCTGGACGTCGTCGATGTCCGCGAATCCATGGCCAATGGCGGCGGCCCGGCCTGCCTGCGGCTGCGCGTGGTGGCCGATCCCGCGCGTGTGGATCCCCGCTTCCTGGTGGATGCCGGGAAGCTCGATCGGATCGCGGACGTGATCGCCGGATACTGGCCTGACCGGGTCGAGCTCGACATGCTCGCCGACCCGGGTTTCTGGAGCGAAGCGGAAACGGCTCGCGCCGCACTGCTCGATTGCCTGATGCTGCAGGAATTGCGGTGACCGGCGGTTAACCATTTTCCGGCAGATTGGTCTGGCATTCAGTCAGGGAGCCGGCCGTTGAGCATTTTCTGCAAGCTGGGCAGGCATCGCGCATTGCCCGATCCGGTCTTCAACGCGGGTCATTTCTTCGGCCGCTGCGCAGCTTGCGGGTGCGATCTCATTCGCAGCCACGACAGCGATTGGCATCCGGTGCCGCGTGGCAAGGCGATCGTGTGGAAACCGCGCCAGCCCGGCGACATCAACTGGGCCGAGTTCCGCGATGCACCGCTTTCACCGGCAGCGCGCGCGGCGCTCCGCGCGAAAGGATCGGCCGCGCCCCGCCGCACGCCCATCGAGATCCAGCTCGACTGATCATCCCCTCGCCCGCTAGTTCAGGAACCGGGCGGAGGACAAGAGATGACCGACATCACGCATGGGGCCGTGGCGATCCTGCCGGCGACCGATCTCGCCGCCAGTCGCGCCTTCTACGAACGGCTCGGCTTTAAGGTCAGCGCCTTTTACCCGCACCATGGCTATTGCATTATGCACGATGCGAACGGCGCCAGCCTGCATCTCACCGCGGTAACGCCCGGATCGGTCGATCCTGCACGCAATACTCATGGCGTGTATCTGTACAGCGCAGATGTCGCGGCTCTCGCGGAGGCGATGGGCGTTGGAGCCGAACCAAAACCATGGGGCCTGCTGGAGTTCGCGGTCAGCGACCCGGACGGAACGCTGATCCGCGTTGGCTGGCCGATCGACTAGTCAGTCGCGTGCCAGATGTTCGGCAAAGGCGGCGGCAGCGCCGAGCAGGCCGGGCTGCGGGTGGACAAGCAATCGCACCGGGATCTTCGACATCAGCGTTTCGAACCGCCCCTTGGCGGTGAAGCGCTGCGCAAAGGCGGAGCTTGGCAGCATGTCAGCGATCCGCAACCCGAGGCCGCCGGCGATGACGACGGCGCGGCCGCCCTGCGCCAGCGCGATGTCTCCCGCGACCGAACCCAGGCTCATGCAGAAGCGATCCAACGCTGCGACCGCAAGACTGTCGGCCCCGGAAAGCGCCGCCGCCCACAGCGCCTTGTCATCACGCGCGGGGACCGGCTGCCCTTCGATCGCAGCCAGCGATGCGTGAATGTTTACCAGCCCCGGACCGCACACGACCCGCTCTATCGATACGCGCCGGAACTTGGCGCGCAGATCCGCCAGGATCGCATCCTCGATGCGGTCGAGCGGCGCGAAGTCGATATGACCGCCCTCAGTTTCGATCACGTGATTACGGCCGTCGCGGCGCAGCAGCAGCAGCGCCACGCCCAGCCCAGTGCCCGGCCCGACGATGCTGATCACGCCCTCGTCAGGAATCGGCTGATCGGGGCCGCAGAGATGCCGCAACTGATCCGGCGCAACCTGTGCCACGGCATGGGCCACCGCCCCGAAATCGTTGACGAGGACATGATCGTCCAGGCCCAGCCGTTGCGCGATCATTGCCGGACGGATGATCCACGGATTGTTGGTGAGCTTCAGGACTTCACCCTGGATCGGACTGGCGACCGCGATTCCGGCTGCGCGCGGCAGGGGGCGGCCGATCTCGCGGGCGAATGCCTCCCACGCCAGTTGCAGGCTGCCATGCTCGGCCGTCTTCAGCGTGACGGCCTCGTCCAGGCGCACGACACGCCCTTCGGCCACCTCGGCGATCGCGAAGCGCGCATGCGTGCCGCCGATATCCGCCGCGACGATCTCCATGGTCAGAGACCCGCCGCCGCCAACATTGCGGATCCCCCGCGCTCCGCCTCGTCCGCGCCGTGCCGCATCAGCGCGAACAGTTCGCGGCCCGTGCCGATCGCAGGGGGCGGTGCCGGGATCGGCTCGCGTGCAGCCCATTCCACAGGATCGACGATGGCATCCAGCGTCCCGGTTTCCCCCGAGAGGCGGATGACGTCCCCGTCCCGCAACCGCGCCAGCGGTCCGCCGCCCAGCGCTTCCGGGCTGACATGGATCGCCGCGGGCACCTTGCCCGACGCGCCGGACATCCGCCCGTCGGTGACGAGAGCGACGCGGAAGCCGCGATCCTGAAGCACGCCCAGCGGCGGGGTCAGCTTATGGAGCTCCGGCATGCCGTTGGAGCGCGGCCCCTGAAAGCGCACGACGACCACGACATCGCGTTCAAGTTCGCCCGCCTTGAACGCCGCCAGCACCTCATCCTGATCATGAAACACGCGCGCGGGCGCCTCGATCGTCCACCGCGCCGGATCGACCGCCGATGTCTTGAACGTCCCGCGCCCGAGATTTCCCTGCACCAGGCGCATCCCGCCATCGGGCTGGAAAGGATTATCGGCGGGGCGCAGCATCGCCGCATCGCGGGTCTCGACCGGCGGTGGCGCGAAGACCAGCGCTTCGTCGTCCAGCATCGGCTCTCGCGCGTGATCGAGCAGACGGTCGCCCGCAACTGTCAGGATATCGTCGTGCAGCAGCCCCGCCCCGACCAGCGTGGCGATCACGAAGCCCATGCCGCCGGCAGCGTGGAAGTGGTTCACGTCGCCCGATCCATTCGGGTAGACGCGTGCGATCAGCGGCACGGCTGCCGACAGGCGATCCAGATCCGCCCAATCGATCAGGATCCCGGCCGCGCGCGCGATCGCGGGAATATGGATTGCATGATTGGTCGATCCGCCAGTGGCGAGCAGGCCGACGCAGGCATTCACGATCGCCTTCTCGTCGATGCAGCGGCCGAGTGGCCGGTAATCGTCGCCATCCCAACCGATCGCGGTGAGGCGGTGAACCGCAGCGCGGGTCAATTCCTGGCGCAGCTTCGTGCCCGGATTGATGAAGGCGGCGCCGGGCATGTGCAGCCCCATCACTTCCATCATCATCTGATTGGAATTTGCGGTACCATAGAAGGTGCAGGTGCCGGCGCCATGATATGATGCGCTCTCGCTTTCGAGCAGTTCCGCACGGCCGACCTTGCCCTCGGCATAGAGCTGCCGAACGCGCTGCTTTTCCTTGTTTGCCAGGCCTGACGGCATCGGCCCCGCCGGCACCAGGATCATGGGGAGATGGCCGAAACGCAGCGCACCGATCAGCAGCCCCGGCACGATCTTGTCGCAAATGCCGAGCAGCGCGGCGCCTTCGAACATGCCGTGGCTGAGCGCGACGGCAGTCGACAGCGCGATCGTATCGCGACTGAACAGCGACAGCTCCATGCCGCGCTGGCCCTGGGTCACGCCATCGCACATCGCCGGCACGCCGCCCGCCACCTGGGCAGTCGCCCCCACTTCCCGCGCCCACAGCTTCATCCGGTCAGGATAGCCGCCATAGGGTTGGTGTGCGGACAGCATGTCGTTGAACGCCGTGACGATCCCGATATTCATGCCCCGATTGTCGCGGATCGCCGGCTTGTCCTCGCCCGAGGCGGCGAAGCCGTGCGCCAGATTGCCGCAGCTGAGGTTCGGGCGATCCACCCCGCTTTCCCGCTCACGCGCGATCAGATCGAGATAGGCCGCGCGGCCGGCGCGGGACCGGTCGATCACGCGATCGGTGACGGCGGCGATCTCGGGGTGGAGCGTCATCTCAATCCTTTCGCGACCGGATCACTCCGCCGCCCAATGGATGTCGATCGCCTGTTCGGCATCCGCCAGAACGCGGCCCACCGGCACGGTCGACATCGGGCCATCCTTGAGCGCCCGTTCAAGTACCTTGCGCTTCTCCTTGCCGGCCAGCACCAGCATGATCGTGCGCGCCGACAGGATGGCGGCGCGGGTCAGCGTGACACGTGCGACCGGTGCCTCGGGCGGCAGCGGATCGGGCAGCACACCCACGGCACGGCGCGCCTTCGGGGCGTCCAGCGCATCCTTCAAGTCGGGCCCGGCGAAAATCGAGGCGGTATGGCCGTCCGCGCCGACGCCCAGCCAGACGAGATCGGGCGGCCAGTGCAGATCCTGCAGGCGCGCATCAGCGGCATTGCCGGCCGCCTTGTGATCCTTGTTCTCCGATCCGATCGGGAGCACGCGGGCCCCCTTCGGCAGGAAAATCCGCGCCAGCATCGCCACGTTCGACAGTGGATCGTTCACGGCGACCAGCCGATCGTCGGTCGGCACGATGGTGACCCGCTTCCAATCATATTTCATGGTCGCCAGCTTCTCGAGGATCGGCACGGGCGTCTTGCCACCCGGCAGCGCAAGCAACGCCTGGCCACGCGCATCCAGCGCGCTTTCGATGATGAAGCCGACATCGCCCGCCACCGCATCGATCAGATCGCCCTGATCGTCATATTCCCACCATTCGGCTTCAATCATGCCAGCTCACTCCATCACGCTCGGTCAATGCAATCGCAGCGGAGGGGCCCCAGGTTCCCGCCGGGTAGCTCTTTGGCGTCATGCCATTGGCTTCCCAGCCGCTGCGGATCGCGTCGATCCATTCCCATTGCGCCTCGACCTCGTCCCGGCGCACGAACAATGTCGGATCGCCCTCGACCAGATCGAGCAGCAGCCGTTCATAGGCGATCCGGCGGCGCACGTCGGCGAAGACATCGGCCATGCCCAGATCCAGCGGCACTTCGCGCAGGCGGATTCCCTGCCGGTCCAACCCGGGTAGCTTCGCCATCACCATCAGGCGGATATTTTCTTCCGGTTGCAGCCCGATCACCAGCTTGTTCGGCTGCGTGACGGCGCCGCGGGCAGCGAAGATCGAATGCGGCACCGGCTTGAACTGGATGAAGATCTCCGACTCGCGCTGCGGCAGGCGCTTGCCGGTCCGCAGGTAGAAGGGCACACCGCGCCAGCGCCAGTTATCGACATGGGCCTTGATCGCGACGAACGTCTCGGTCTCGGATGGCCGGCCCAGCTCGTCGGCATAGCCAGGCACCGGCGCCCCCGCCACCGCGCCCTTGCCATATTGGCCGATCACGGAATGGCTGGCGGCCGTGGTCGCATCGATCCGGCGCAGCGACCTTAGCACCTTCACTTTCTCGTCACGGATCGCGGTCGCGTCAAACTGCGCCGGCGGCTCCATCGCGACGAGCGCGAGCAGCTGGAGCATATGGTTCTGGACCATGTCGCGCAGGCTGCCCGATCCATCGAAATAAGCGGTCCGACCTTCCAGGCCCACCGTTTCCGCGACCGTGATCTGGACATGATCAATGCCCTGCGCATTCCACAGCGGCTCGAACATCGTGTTCGCGAAGCGGAGCGCCAGAAGGTTCTGGACAGTCTCCTTTCCCAGATAATGGTCGATCCGGAACGTCCGCTCCTCCGGAAAATGACGCGCGACCGCATCGTTGATCTCCCGGCTAGAAGCGAGATCGGTACCAAGCGGCTTTTCCAGTGCGAGACGGGTATTGCCTTCCGCGAGCCCGGACGCGGCCAATCCCTCGATCGTCGGCTCGAACAGGCTGGGTGCGGTCGACAGGAAGATTGATCGCCCCCCTTCACCATTCGCCGCGGCGGCCAGCTCAGCGAAGCCCGCCGGATTGGACGCGTCGAGCGGCACATAGCTCAGACGGTCGAGAAAGGCGGAAACCTTGGTGTCGTCCAGTCGGTCCTTTTCGACAGAACGGGTAAGCGCTTCGCCCGCAATCGCGCGGAATCCAGCGTCATCATGATCGCTGCGTGCGGTTGCCACGATCCTGAGCTGCCGGGGCAGCAACCCATCCGCATCGAGCCCGAACAACGAGGGCAGCAACATCCGCTGCGCCAGATCGCCCGTCGCCCCGAACAGGATCAGCGTATGCGCACCATTCGACATTCAGCTCCCCTTCCGGTTGCCGGATATGACAACGCTGTCGTCGGCTGGCAACCCGACCGCATGCATGATCAGTCGGCGCGGACGTACCGGCCGTCGAGGTAGATCAACGGATCGACGGCATCGCGGATGCGCACCTGCTGTACGAGGCCGATGACGATGCTATGCGTCTCGAACGCGATCAGCTGATTACGCTCGCAGATCAGCGAAGCCTGGGCATCGCGCAGCCAGGGCGCATGATCGTCGCGCACCCAATCGCCATTCTCGAACCGCACATCCCGCATCCGGCTGTCGGAAAAGGCGCGCGATACGTCGAGTTGATCGCTGTGAAGCACGTTCACACAGAAATGCCGCGCAGCGGCAAGTGCACCATGCATCGAGGCGGACTGGTTGACGCAGGCGAGAAGGCTCGGCGGGCTGGCGGTCAGCGAGGAGACGGCAGTCGCCGTCATCCCTATCGGCTGGCCATCGACGGTGATGGTGATGACATGGACGGTCGAGGCGACGCGGCGCATCGCGTTGCGAAACAGGTCTTCGAGATCACCGTCCGCCATTGATGCTCCTTCTCACGCCGCAGTCGCGGTCGACCCGCCTTGGGATCGGGTGCGCGGCTTGTAAAGGCTCGTGGAAATCAGCCCACCAGCGCCAGCCGGGGCAGCTCCGCAGCTGACAGCCGCACGCTCACCACACCGGGCAGGCGTTCGATCCGTGCGGCCAGCTCGGCATCCGGCAAGAGATCGCGGACGAGCCGAACCTCGGCGGTGCCCCCGTCGCCAAGTATGGCACGCAGCCGAAGTTCGCCGCGGCCGCCGCGTTCACCTTCGACGAGCTGAGCCAATGCCGGCACGGCGGCCGGATCATCCGCCTCGACTTCCAGCACCAGCCGGGTCTGGCCTGCGAGCCCGGCAAAGCTGCGCACCCGTCGCACCGTGGCGCGGGGGATTTCCTCACCCGGCCGCCGCTCAAGCTCGGCTTCCACCAGCACGCAGTCCCCGCCCCGCGCCGCGACCTCGAGCCCCTCCGAGGCCTCGTCGTCAAAGCTCGATGCGATGAACTGGCCCGACGCATCCGACAACGTCGCCATCAGATAGCGCCGGCCGCGCGCGGACGTACGCCAGCGCGCCTCCTCGACCAGCACGGCCATGCGATAGGTGGTGGCAGCCTGCCGACGGCCATTCTCGAACACCGGTTCGGCTGCCGCGGGCGCCGGGATCGCACACCATTCAGCGAAGCTGCGCGCCTTCTCCGCTTGGGCAAGGTGGCGGTAGCGGTCCGTCGGATGGGCAGAGAAATAGAAGCCGAACGCCTCTTTCTCGGCCGCCATCCGCTCGGCCAGCGACCAGCTGACCGACTTCGGCAGGCGGATCGGGGCAGCGCTGACGCCCGCTTCGCCGAACAGCCCGCCCTGCCCGCTGGTTCGCGCGTCATGGGCGGAGGCCGCATGCGCGAGGATCGTCTCGGCCGCCGCGAACACCGCCGCGCGCTCATGCGCAAGCACGTCGAACGCCCCGGCCCCGGCCAGCGCTTCCAGCTGGCGGCGGTTTATCAGCCGCGGGTCAATCCGCGCCGCGAAATCATCAAGATCGGTGAATGCGCCATTGGCGGCACGCTCGGCGACCAGCTTTTCCATTGCAGCCTCGCCCACGCCTTTCAGCGCGCCAAGCGCATAGCGCACACCGACCTGCTCGACCGTGAATTCGGCGCCGCTCAGGTTTACGTCGGGGGGCAGGCACGGCACGCCGGCGCGGCGCATATCCTCCACCCAGATGCCCAGCTTGTCGGTCAGCGCCATGTCGTAGCACATCGATGCCGCAAAGAATTCGGGCTTGTGATGCGCCTTCAGCCACGCGGTCTGATAGGCAAGCAGTGCATAGGCCGCGGCGTGGCTCTTGTTGAAGCCATAGCCGGCAAATTTGTCGATCAGGTCGAAAAGCTCGTTCGCCTTTTGCGGCGCGATGTCGTTGCGCCCGCAGCCATCGACGAAGCGCTGGCGCTGGGCGTCCATCTCCGCCTTGATCTTCTTGCCCATCGCGCGGCGCAGCAGATCGGCCTCGCCCAGTGAATAGCCGGCGAGCATCTGGGCCGCCTGCATCACCTGTTCCTGATAGACGAAGATCCCATAAGTCTCGCCCAGGATCGTCTCGAGCAGCGGATGCGGATATTCGATCGCCGCCCGCCCGTTCTTGCGGTCGCCGAACATCGGGATATTATCCATCGGCCCTGGCCGATAGAGCGACACCAGCGCGATGATGTCGCCGAAATTCGTCGGACGGACCGCGGCCAGCGTGCGACGCATACCTTCGGATTCGAGCTGGAAGACGCCTACCGTGTCGCCGCGCTGGAGCAGCTTGTAGACCTCCGGGTCGTCCCATTCGAGCGCGTCTAGGTCGACCGTGACGCCGCGATCGGCCAGGAAGCGCACCGCTTTCTGCAACACGGAAAGCGTCTTCAGGCCGAGGAAGTCGAACTTCACGAGGCCGGCGCCCTCGACATATTTCATGTCGAACTGGGTCACGGGGAATTCCGACCGCGGGTCGCGGTAGAGCGGCACCAGCTGATCCAGCGGCCGATCGCCGATCACTACACCCGCGGCATGCGTGGAACTGTGGCGCGGAAGCCCTTCCAGCCGCATCGCAAGATCGATCAGCCGACGAACCTGATCATCGCCGTCATACTGAGCCTTGAACTCGCTCACGCCGTTTAGGGATCGCTCCAGCGTCCACGGATCGGTCGGATGGTTCGGGACCAGCTTGGCCAGGCGATCGACCTGGCCATAGCTCATCTGCAGCACCCGGCCGGTGTCCTTCAGCACCGCGCGTGCCTTCAGCCGGCCGAAGGTGATGATTTGGGCGACATGATCCGCGCCATATTTGGCCTGGACATAGCTGATCACCTCGCTGCGCCGAGTCTCGCAAAAGTCGATGTCGAAGTCGGGCATTGAGACGCGCTCGGGGTTCAGGAAACGCTCGAACAGCAGGCCCAACTTGAGGGGATCGAGATCGGTGATCGTCAACGCCCAGGCAACGACCGAGCCAGCACCCGATCCGCGTCCCGGACCGACCGGGATACCCTGTTCCTTGGCCCATTTGATAAAATCGGCGACGATCAGAAAATAGCCGGGGAACCCCATGTTGACGATGACATCGCATTCGAACGTCAGTCGACCGAAATAGGCCTGGCGCTCTGCCGGATCGGTTATCCCCGCCTTTTCCAACCGTTGCTCAAGTCCGGCGCGTGCGTCGCGGCGTAGCGCTTCGGCCTCGCCTTCGCGATCACCGGCCAGGCTGGGCAGGATCGGCTTGCGATAGGGCGCGGCCACTGCGCACCGCTGCGCGACGACGAGCGTATTGGCGATCGCCTCCGGCAAGTCGGCGAACAGCCGCGCCATCTCATCGGCAGGCTTCAGCCAGGCGTGGGGGCTGGACCGCGCCCGGTCCTCGCTGTCGACATAGGTCGACGCGGCGATGCACAGCATCGCATCATGCGCGGCGTGGAAATCGGCTTCCGCGAAACAGGCAGGGTTGGTCGCGACCAGTGGGAGATCGCGATCATAGGCCAGATCGATCAGCGCGGGTTCTGACCTGCGCTCGATATCCTGCTCGCGCCGCGCGATTTCGATATAGAGCCGGCCTGGAAAGAGCGTTTCAAGCCGATCGGCATAGGCGCCTGCGGCGGCCCCCTGATCATCGGCCAGCAGCCGTGCGAGCGCGCCTTCGCCGCCCGCCGTCAGCGCGATCAAGCCCTCGCTGTGGCGCTCGATCAGGTCGAATCCGACATGCGGCTCCTGCGCGATGGGGCGGGCCAGATGGGCGGCAGAAACGAGCGCGCAGAGATTGTCGTAGCCGCGTTCGTCCTGAGCATAGAGCGCCAACCAGTCGAGAGTCGGCGGCTTGCCTTCCGCCATATCGGGACGGGCAACGGCCAGCATCGTGCCGACGATGGGTTGCACACCGTCCTTCGTAGCAGCGTCGGAAAAGGCCATCGCGCCGTACAGGCCGTTGCGATCGGTGATCGCGGCAGCCGGGAAGCCCAGCTTGCGCGCATGTTTCGCGATCGCCTTCGGCTCGATAGAACCATCGAGCATCGTGAAGCATGAGAAGATGCGCAGCGGCACATAGGGGACCATGCCCCCGCTCTAGGCCTTCCCCCGCGATTCGGCGATGTCACTTTCGCAGGCGGCGATCATTTGCAGTCGCTGCCTTGTGGACCGGGGCTAGCGCCTTGCCGCCCATCTCCGCCGCCAGCGTGGTCATCCGTGCCGACCGCTGCGCCATCCGCGACGAGGTGGCAAGCGCGCGCGGGTCCGCCATCCAAGTCGCCAGCGTGCCGAAATCGCGCATCTGCTCGACCATCTCAGCCTGCAGTTTCACCCAGTCATTCCACAGCGATAACCCTGAGGCCGAAAAAGCTGCACTTTTCTCCGATCCCATCAAGCCCAGTTCGCCATAGTCCGCGGCCAGCGGGTCGCGCAGGGCTGCGCCGATCACGCCGCTCCGCTTCTCGATCACGCGGCCTGCCGCGGCATATGTCTCCGCGCTCTGCACTCCGAGCCGCCACATGTCCTGCCCCGCCTTGGTGAAGGCTATCGCCATGTCGAACATCGCTGCCATCCTGAATTCCTCTGCTGCAGCGCAACAACGCACCACAGCATTTATCGGAACACGACCTGCAAATTATTTCGCGTGCGGTCTGATCAAAATGGAATTGTGCGAATGAAGCCCGCCAGCCGCTCGGCTTCGGTCGCGGTCAGATCCTGCGGCAGAGTGATCGCCACCGCGTGCCCCGGACGCAGGACGAAGTGATGGGTCACTACTGCATCTTCCACCGGAGGTGTCGGCACTGCCGAAACCGGCTTCACCGGTTCGGCTTCGACGACGCCTTCCTGTACGAGGGCGCTCAGCACTTGCTGCCCGCGATCGATGATCTTCGCGATATCGACTTTTCCGGTCCGGGTCTTAAACTTGCCTGACACGGCTTCGACGCCGGCAAAGATGCGGCGGATTTCGTCTTCTGTCATGCCTGATCTCCGAACTGGTGTATCGCCAAAATAATACACCAGTTGGACCGCTTCAAGGGTCAGGCCAACACGCCTTCATGCAAGCGAACGACGCGGTCCATCTTGCTTGCCAGCCGTTCGTTATGCGTAGCGACGAGCGCGGCAGACCCTTCCTCGCGCACCAACCGGAGGAATTCGGCCAACACGACGTCGGCCGTTGCCTCGTCGAGATTGCCGGTCGGTTCGTCGGCGAGCACCAGCGCAGGACGGTTCGCGAGCGCGCGAGCAACTGCGACGCGCTGTTGTTCACCACCGGACAGTTGCGCCGGTCGATGAGTCAACCGGTGGCCGAGCCCAAGGGCACTCAGCAGGTCGGCCGCGCGCCGTTCCGCATCCGGGCGGGTCGCGCCGTGGATCAGGGCCGGCAGCACCACATTCTCGGCTGCCGAAAAGTCCGGCAGCAAATGATGGAATTGGTAGACGAAACCCAGTCGATCACGCCGCACGCGCGTGCGGCCGTCATTGTCGAGCCGGGCTGCTTCCTCGCCCGTGATCCGGATCGAGCCTTCGAACCCGCCCTCAAGCAGGCCGACCGCCTGCAGCAAGGTCGACTTGCCCGATCCCGATGGGCCCAGCAGCGCGACGATTTCACCGGGCGCAACCGACAGGTCGACCCCGCGCAGGACGTCAATCCGCTCCCCGCCCTGTTCGAAGCTGCGGGTAAGGCCGGTCACGGCGAGGATGTCACTCATAGCGCAGCACCGTGACCGGATCCGTGCCAGCCGCCTTGAACGCCGGGTAGAGCGTGGCGAGGAAGCTCAGCACCAGCGCCATCAGCACGATCGCCAGCACTTCGAACGGATCAGTCTTGGATGGCAGCTCGGTCAGGAAGCGGATCGAGGGATCCCAGAGGTTCTGTCCCGTCAGTCGCTGCACGCCATTGACCAGCGGCTGGCGGAAATAGAGCACCACGAAACCCAGGATCATGCCGGCCAAGATGCCCAGCGATCCGATGGTGACGCCCACCGTCATGAACACCTTCACCAGCCCGCCGCGGCTGGCGCCCATCGTCCGCAGGATCGCGATATCGCGCGTCTTGGCGCGGACCAGCATGATCAGCGACGAAAGGATGTTGAACACCGCGACCAGGATGATGATCGACAGCACCACGAACATCACCACCCGCTCGACCGACAGCGCCTCGAACAGCGCTGCGTTCATCGATCGCCAGTCGCGCAGTTCGCCCTGCCCCGCCACCTTGCCCGCCAGCGGCCGCAGGATCTGATCGACGCGATCGGCATCCTGCGTATCGATCTCCACCATGCCGACCGAATCGCCGAGCATCAGCAAGGTCTGCGCATCCTCCATCGGCAGGATCACGAACGCCTTGTCATAATCATAGACGCCGACCTCGAAGATCGCGGCAACGGTGTAGCTCACGATCCGCGGCACCGTGCCGAACGGCGTCGTCTGGCCCTGCGGGCTGATCAGGCTGATCTGGCCACCGACTTCCGCCCCCAATGCCTCGGCCAGGCGCGCGCCGATTGCGACATTGCCGGAATTAGGGGTCAGCGCGGCAAGCGAGCCGGCCAGCACCTTGTCGCGGATCACCGGGTTGGCGCGGATATCGGCGATGGTCATCCCGCGCACGAGCACGCCTTCGACGCGACCGTCATAACTTGCCATCAACGGCTGCTCGATCAGCGGAGTCGCGCTGGTGATACCGGGAGTCGCGCGTGCCTCGCGCACGATCTCCCGCCAGTCGGGCAGCTTGCCGCCATAGCCCTGAACAACGGCATGGCCGTTCAGCCCGACGATCTTGTCGAACAGTTCCGCGCGGAAGCCGTTCATCACGCTCATCACGATGATCAACGCCGCCACGCCCAGCGCGACCGCGATCAGGCTGATGCCGGCCACGAGGAAGATGAACCCCTCGCCCTTGCCCGGCAGCAGATAGCGCCGGGCAACCATGCGTTCATAGCGGTTGAGGATCACTCGGAGACCCGCGCGATCGCGTCCTCGACCGACAGCTCCAGCTTTTCACCGGTCGCCCGGCGCTTAAGTTCGACCACGCCCTTTTCCAGACCCTTCGGGCCGATCACGATCTGCCAGGGCAGACCGATCAGGTCGGCCGTTGCGAACTTCGCACCGCCGCGCTCGTCGCGATCATCGTACAGCGTCTCGACGCCGGCCGCCTGCAGGCGCGCGTAGAGATCGTCGGAGGCGGCGGCGCAGCTGGCGTCATCGGCTCGCATGTTGATCAGCGCCACCGCGTAGGGCGCCACCGCGTCCGGCCAGATGATGCCCTTGTCGTCATGGCTGGCCTCGATGATCGCGCCCATCAGCCGCGAGACGCCGATGCCGTAGCTTCCCATCTGCGGCGTCACGGGGGCGCCGTCCGGGCCCTGCACCGTCATCCCCATCGCGGCCGAATATTTGGTGCCGAAATAGAAGATGTGGCCCACTTCGACCCCGCGGGACTGGCGCAGGGCATCGCCTGCGTCCGCTTCGCGCGCGACATCGCGCTTCTCGTCGGTGGCCGCATAGTCCGCGGTGTAGCCCGATACGATGGCCTGCAGGCCCGCCACATCGTCGAAGTCGACCGAAGACAGCTCGGCCGGCCGCTCCCAGTTGGAATGATAGAAGACCTCGCTCTCGCCGGTCGGCGCAAGCACGATGAACTCGTGGCTGAGATCGCCGCCAATCGGACCGGTATCAGCCTGCATCGGAATCGCACGCAGGCCCATGCGCGCGAAGGTGTTCAGATAGGCCACGAACATGCGATTGTAGCTGTGGCGCGCGCCAGCCTCGTCCAGATCGAAGCTGTAGGCATCCTTCATCAGGAATTCGCGCCCGCGCATGATGCCGAAGCGCGGCCGCACCTCATCGCGGAACTTCCACTGGATGTGGTACAGGATGCGCGGCAGATCGCGGTAGCTCCGGGCGCTGTCGCGGAAGATGGCGGTGATCATCTCCTCGTTTGTGGGCCCATACAGCATGTCGCGATCATGCCGGTCGCGGATCCGCAGCATTTCCGGCCCGTAGGCGTCGTACCGACCGGACTGGCGCCACAGATCGGCCGATTGCAGCGTCGGCATCAGCAGTTCGATCGCGCCCGCCCGGTCCTGCTCTTCGCGCACGATCTGCTCGATCCGGCGTAGCACGCGGTGGCCAAGCGGTAGCCAGGCATAGATGCCCGCCGCCGTCTGGCGGATAAGGCCCGCACGCAACATCAGTTTGTGGCTGATGATCTGGGCGTCGGCCGGCGATTCCTTCATCACGGGCAGGAAATGTCTGGACAGGCGCATGAGGCTCCGCGGGCGTGCTGGCATTGGTTGGCCGGTGTCCTACGGGGTAGCGCGCCGCTCGGCAACCGATGCCCGCTGTGGCGAATCGGGCACAGCACGGTTCGATTCGAAATGTTGCTACGTGTTGGAGAATGACAAAGTTGCGACAGCGGGCTAGGCCATCCTCACGAACACAGGCAGCAAACGGCCGTGGTTCGGGGAGGCTCTGGCCCCGCTGGCGTTGAAGGGGACGTTCAGCGTGCGGGCCGGGCTCAGAGGGGGCTGACGCACGTTCGTCACGCGGCGCCCGGATCGGAAACGATCCGGGCGTTTGCGTGTCGGGACCGTTTGTGGGTTCGGGCGTTCTTCCGGGCGAAGGAGAGCTGACATGGCAAGCCAACCGCCCGTTCCCGGTGATATCCCGACCCCGGTCGATCCGCCCGTTCCCGAGCCGACCGATCCTATACCCGTCCAGCCCACCGATCCGGTCGCGCCACCGCCGGGATCACACCCGACACAGATGTGACAGTGCCGCGGGCTGCGCGCTATTCCCCGCGCGCGGCCCGCAATGCCCGCCATTTGGCGACATTGGCATTATGCTGCGCCAGTGTCTCCGCGAAGACATGGCCGCCCGTCCCGTCCGCCACGAAATAGATCGCCTTGCTCGGCGCCGGATCCAGCACCGCCGCGATCGACTCGCGTCCCGGGTTGGCGATCGGCCCGGCCGGTAGCCCAGCCTTCGCATAGGTGTTGTAGGCATTCACCGCGTCGAGCTCCGACCGACGGATACGTCGTCCGAGCGGCCGGCCTTTCGTGATCGGGTAGATCGTGGTCGGATCGGCCTGAAGCCTCATACCCATGCGAAGCCGGTTGGAGTATACGGCAGCGACCGTACGGCGCTCAGATGGGATACCCGTCTCTTTCTCCACGATCGACGCCAGGATCACGGCATCCCGCTTGTTCACGACGGCAGTGGACGGCTTGCGCGAAGCCCAGAGCGTGTCGACGGTCTTGGTCATCGCCGCCTGCATGCGCTTCAGCACGGCAGCCCGTTGCTCGCCGCGCTCGAAACTATAGCTGTCGGGCAGAACGGAGCCTTCGGCGGGAACCACGACCTTGCCGGTCAACAGGGGCTCGGCCGTCAGCTTTTCATGGACCAGCACGGCCGGCATGCCTTCCGGGATCGTCACCATCCGCTGCAAAGTCCGCCCCGCCTGCAACAGGGAGAGGATTTCCCGTGCGCTTGCGCGAGCCGGGAACTCATACTCACCGGCCTTGATTGCCGCCGATCCACCGAACAGCTTGGCGTTGCGAAGGAAATCGCGTGCCGACCGGATTGCCCCTTCCCGTTCGAGCACGCGCGCGGCGGCCGTTAGGGTGGCACCTTCGGGGATCGAGACGGCCACTGCCCGGTCGGCAGGTCCCGCGCCGGTCCAGCCGTTGCTGACATAGAACCACGCACCGCCGGCCGCTGCCAGCAGCAGGATCAACAGGATAGGCCGGGTGCGGCTGCGCCGACGCGCCCGGCCCGCCATGTCAGTCGACCGCCCGCAGGACCAGCGATGCGTTGGTGCCGCCGAAGCCGAACGAGTTGTTCAGGACAGCGCGCACCTTCCGCTTCTTCGCGACAAGCGGAACGAGATCGACGCCCAGCACGCCGTCGCTCGGATTGTCGAGGTTCAGCGTCGGCGGCACGATCTGATCGCGGATCGCGAGGATGCAGAAGATCGATTCGACTGCGCCTGCGCCGCCGAGCAGATGCCCGATCGCCGACTTAGTCGACGACATCGACACGGTTTCGATCGCATCGCCGAACAGCCGGCGCACGGCACCGAGCTCCAGCTCATCGCCAAGCGGCGTCGATGTGCCATGGGCGTTGATATAATCGATGTCGGATGGCTTCAGGCCCGACTTGCGCAACGCCATTTCCATCGAACGATAAGCGCCAGAGCCTTCCGGATGCGGGGCAGTGACGTGATAGGCATCGCCCGACAGGCCGTAGCCGATCACCTCGGCATAGATTTTCGCGCCGCGCGCCTTCGCATGCTCATATTCCTCGAGGCAGACGACTCCCGCGCCTTCGCCCATCACGAAACCATCACGATCCTTGTCATAGGGCCGCGACGCCTTTTCAGGCTGGTCGTTAAACGCAGTCGACAGCGCGCGCGCCTGCGCGAAGCCGGCGATACCCAGCGGGCAGATCGCGCCTTCTGCGCCACCTGCCAGCATGACATCGGCATCGTCCATCGCGATCATGCGGGCGGCGTCTCCGATCGAATGCGCGCCGGTCGAACAGGCAGTGACGACCGCATGGTTCGGGCCCATCAGACCATATTTGATCGAGACCTGCCCCGAGATCAGGTTGATCAGCCGACCATGCACGAAATGCGGCGAGACCCGGGCCGGCCCCTTCTGGTGCAGCACGATCGACTCGCTCTCGATGCCGGGCAGCCCGCCGATGCCAGCGCCGATCGAGCAGCCTGCACGGAAGCGCTCGGCTTCGCTCATCTCGGTCAGCCCCGCATCCTCGAGCGCCTGGCCGGCGGCATCGATGCCGAACACGATGAAGGGATCGACTTGCCGCTGCACCTTGTGGTCGACGCGCCGGTTGGCATCGAACCCATAGTCATGGTCGGCGGGCTTCACCTCGCAGGCGATGCGGCACTTCTGATCCGACGCGTCGAAACGCGTGATCGGGCCAGCGCCCGACTTGCCGGCCAGGATATTGGCCCAGCTGGTCTCGACATCGGCACCCAGCGGGGTGACGAGGCCAAGGCCGGTGACGACGACACGACGCATGCGCGTCCCTCCTCTCGAACGCGAAACGGCTCCCCGGTCATGCCGCGGAGCCGTTCCGACTGGCCTGCTGATGGCCGGGCCACCCTTTTCCGGGCCGGCCCACCGATCGGTTCAGCCCTTGTGGGTTTCGATATAGCTGATCGCATCCTTGACGGTGCCGATCTTCTCGGCCGCATCGTCGGGGATCTCCACGCCGAACTCTTCCTCGAACGCCATCACCAGCTCGACGATGTCGAGGCTGTCGGCGCCGAGATCGTCGATGAAGCTGGCGTCCTCGGTGACCTTCTCGGCTTCGACGCCGAGATGCTCGACGACGATCTTCTTCACGCGCTCGGCGGTCTCGCTCATATTCTTACCTTCCTCCAGGCTTGTTGCCGGTTGCCCTAGCGGTGGGCAGATAGGGTTGCAAGTGGCCGGGGTTAAGCCCCCGTCACGAGATCATCGCCATGCCGCCGTTCACATGCAGCGTCTGGCCGGTGACATAGCCGGACTCGCGACTGGCGAGATAGACGACCGCGGCCCCGATATCAGAGCCTTCGCCCAGCTTGCCCGCGGGAATCCGCGCGGTAAGCGTCTCCTTCTGCGCATCGGGCAGCACATCGGTCATCGCCGATCGGATGAAGCCCGGCGCTACACAGTTGACGGTAATGTTGCGGCTGGCCAGTTCCTGCGCCAGCGCCTTCGACATGCCGACCAGGCCTGCCTTGGACGCCGCGTAATTGGCCTGCCCCGGGTTGCCGGTCGCGCCCACCACCGAAGAGATCGAAACGACCCGACCGAACCGCGCCTTCATCATCGGCTTGGCCGCGGCGCGGATCAGGCGGAAGGCGGCTTCGAGATTGACGCGGATCACCTGATCCCATTCATCGTCCTTCATCCGCATTGCCAGGTTATCGCGCGTCACGCCGGCATTGTTGATCAGGATATCGAGCTTGCCGCCCAGCGCCGTCACCGCACGCGGGACGAGCCCGTCGACCGCCGCTCCATCGGAAAGATCGCAGTCGAGTGCGACATGATCGCCACCCAGCGTCGCACGATAGGCTTCCAGCTTGTCGACATTCGAGCCCGACAGCGCCAGCCGCGCCCCCTGCCCGGCCAGCGCTTCGGCAATCGCGGAGCCGATCCCGCCACTGGCGCCGGTTACCAGTGCCGTCATCCCGGTTAGGTCGAACATCCCATCCTCCTGGTCATCTCTGTTCAAAGCGGTCGCGCGCGCCGCGCCCTACAGCGCTTTCGAAAGCTGCTCGATATCGTCCATCGTGATCACGCTCGTCACCTGCGCGTCCGGGGCGATCCGCTTGATCATCGGACCCAGCACCTTGCCGCCGAACTCGACATAGTCAGTGACACCAGCTTCCCACATCGCCGCCACGCTCTCGCGCCAGCGCACCCGCCCGGTCACCTGTTCGACCAGCAGGCCGCGGATCGTATCAGGGTCGGCGACCGCAGCGGCGGTCACATTGGCATAGACCGGCACCAGCGGCGGTTGGAGCGCAGCCTTGTCGAGCGCTTGGGCCATGGCATCGGCGGCGGGCTGCATCAGCGGACAGTGGAACGGCGCCGAAACCGGCAGCAGCACCCCACGCTTGATACCATGATCCTTCACCAATGCGATGGCGCGCTCGACCGCACCGCGGTGGCCGGAAATCACAACCTGCGACGGATCATTGTCGTTGGCCACGGTCAGGACTTCGCCGGCCGCAGCCGCATCGCAAAGCGCCTGTGCCTTGTCGATATCGGCCCCGAGCAGCGCGGCCATCGCCCCTTCGCCGACCGGCACCGCCGCCTGCATGGCACGGCCGCGCAGCTTCAGCAGGCGCGCGGTCGTCGAAAGGTCGAGCGCGGAGGCGCCGCATAGCGCACTATACTCGCCAAGCGAGTGACCGGCGACATAATCCGCCTTCTCGGCGAGCCGGATGCCACCCTCGCGCTCCAGAACCCGCAGTGTCGCGATGGCGTTTGCCATGATCGCCGGCTGGGCGTTCTCGGTCAGCACCAGCTGATCTTCCGGCCCTTCCGCCATCAGCCGCGTCAACGACTGGACCAACGCGTCGTCCACTTCCTGAAATGTCTCGCGCGCGGCCGGGCTGGCCGCGGCAAGCCCGGCGCCCATGCCGACGGACTGGCTGCCCTGGCCAGGAAACAGGAATGCACGCATGATCTTGGGTCTCCGCCGGGATCGGGAAAGTCGGCCGGATTAGGAGCGCGCGCCATGGCTGGCAACCCGGTACGCTCGCCGCAACACCTTGCCCCCGGGCCCTTACGTCGCTATAGCGCGCCCGTCCTGCGGGCTGCGACCCGCGGAGGTCGGTGCGCACGGCGGGGGCGATGCCCTACGCGTGGCGCACCCTTTTCGCATTTGCGTGAAGCCCCTCCGCCTCGCTGCGTGCCGGACGCCGTCGTCGGCATGGGGCCGCGGCGGCATTTCGGCCAAAAGACCTCCGGATCCAACCGGATGGCCGGAAAAAATATAGCGACAGGAAACTCCAACCCTATGGCAAGCGCCGCCACACCGAGCCGCGACGATTTCGCGGCCCTCCTGAACGAAACCCTCGGCGAGCATGAGAGCTTCGAGGGTCGCGTCGTTCAGGGCACCGTCACCGCGATCGAGAACGACATGGCCGTCATCGACGTCGGCCTGAAGTCCGAGGGCCGCGTCGCCCTGCGCGAATTCGCCGCTCCCGGCCAGAAGGCCGAGCTTTCGGTCGGCGATACGGTCGAAGTCTATGTCGATCGCGTCGAGAATATGCACGGCGAAGCAATGCTGTCGCGCGATCGCGCACGCCGCGAAGCCGCCTGGGACAAACTTGAGGGCGAGTTCGGCGAAGGCAAGCGCGTCGAAGGCATCATCTTCGGCCGCGTGAAGGGCGGCTTCACCGTCGACCTGAACGGGGCCGTGGCGTTCCTGCCCGGCTCGCAAGTCGATATTCGCCCGGTTCGCGACGTGACCCCGCTGATGGACATCCCGCAGCCGTTCCAGATCCTGAAGATGGATCGCCGCCGCGGCAACATTGTCGTCTCGCGCCGTGCCGTGCTGGAAGAAACCCGCGCCGAGCAGCGCACGGGCCTGATCCAGAGCCTGGCCGAGGGTCAGGTGATCGACGGCGTCGTCAAGAACATCACCGATTACGGTGCCTTCGTCGATCTCGGCGGGATCGACGGCCTGCTGCACGTGACCGATCTGAGCTACAAGCGCGTCGGCCACCCGAGCGAGATGATCAACATCGGCGATACGCTGAAGGTGCAGATCATCCGCATCAACAAGGACACGCAGCGCATCTCGCTGGGCATGAAGCAACTCGAGAGCGATCCGTGGGAAGGCGCAGCCGCCAAATATCCGATCGGTGGCAAGTTCACCGGCCGGGTGACCAACATCACCGAATATGGCGCCTTCGTGGAGCTGGAGCCGGGGATCGAGGGCCTGGTCCACGTGTCAGAAATGAGCTGGACCAAGAAGAACGTCCATCCGGGCAAGATCGTGTCGACTTCGCAGGAAGTGGACGTGGTCATCCTCGAGGTCGATCAGGACAAGCGCCGGATCTCGCTGGGCCTGAAGCAGGCGATCAACAATCCGTGGGAGGCCTTCGCCGAGGCGCATCCGGTCGGCTCGACCGTGCAGGGCGAAGTCAAGAACGCCACCGAGTTCGGCCTGTTCATCGGGCTGGACGGGGACGTCGACGGCATGGTCCACATGTCCGACATCGCCTGGGGCATTTCCGGCGAGGACGCGCTGAACCTGCATCACAAGGGCGAGACCGTCGAGGCGATCGTGCTCGACGTCGATCCTGAGAAGGAGCGTATCTCGCTCGGCATGAAGCAGCTTGAGCGTGGCGGCGTGTCGGCGGACTCCGCCACTTCGGCTGGTCGACTGGGCAAGAACTCGGTCGTCACCGTCACGGTGCTCGAGGTTCGCGATGGTGGCCTCGAAGTGCA
The DNA here is from genome assembly GCF_047238125.1 of Sphingomonas canaveralia. Classification (NCBI taxonomy): domain Bacteria; kingdom Pseudomonadati; phylum Pseudomonadota; class Alphaproteobacteria; order Sphingomonadales; family Sphingomonadaceae; genus Sphingomonas; species Sphingomonas canaveralia. The sequence continues at coordinate 495,955 of NZ_JBDFMH010000001.1, read as the reverse complement.
GGCCGGTGAGGATGGCGCGACGGGCTTCATCAAGCGCGTCGACCTCGGCCGTGACCGCGACGAGCAGCGTCCGGAGCGTTTCCAGGTCGGGCAAAAGTTCGACGCCATGGTGATCGGCTTCGATCGTTCGAAGAAGCCGAACTTCTCCGTCAAGGCGATGCAGCTCGCGGAGGAGAAGCAGGCCGTTGCGCAGTATGGCTCGTCCGACTCGGGCGCGTCGCTGGGCGACATTCTGGGCGAGGCGCTGAAGGCGCGGAACAGCAAGAGCTGATCGCCCGGCCGGCATACCTGAAACTGCGCGATGGGGCGTGGGGCAACTGCCCCGCGCCCCATTTGCTTTTTTTCAATGGCTTGGCTCGTCGCAAAAGTGACGGAGGTCATATTTTCGCTCCGGCGCTAGCGGTATCCATTCGATCGCAAACCGGGTGTTTTTCCGCTAATCTTGAGCAAGATGTTGCAATCGTTACCGAGGCGAAATAGCCGGCACTATATAGTTGATCCTGATCGGACGGCACTTGTGTGGGGACGGGGCCAGATGGTCGGCAAGGCGTAGGCGGTCAACGGTGGGTCGCACCACATATTGGGGGAATTGCAATGATCAGATCTGAACTCGTGCAGAAGCTGGCGCGCGAGAACCCAGAGCTCTCGCTGAAGGAAGTCGAACATATCGTCGCGCTCTTCTTCGATGCGGTGATCGACCAGCTCGCTGCATCCGGACGAGTCGAGCTCCGCGGGTTCGGCACTTTCTCGACGCGCGCGCGTGATGCGCGCACCGGGCGCAATCCGAGGACCGGCGACACGGTCGATGTCGATGCCAAGCGTGTGCCCTATTTCAAGCCCGGCAAGGAGATGCGCGCGCGGCTGAATGTCTGAGGGCTTGACCGGGGGCCCCGACGCGGGCCTTTGTGCGCTGGTGCGGGCGTGGCGAAACCGGTAGCCGCAGCGGACTTAAAATCCGCTTCCCTCGGGAGTGCGGGTTCGAGTCCCGCCGCCCGCACCAGCGATGTATCGGATCAGAAGGCTTCGACCGGCAGGGCCATGATCGCCTCCGCCCCGCCCTCGATCTTGCGCCGCAACGCGCCCGCATCCGGCAGGATCCGTTCGCCATAGAAGCGCGCCGTCACCTGCTTGGCCTCATGGAACGCACGATCGCCTTCGCCCGCCGCGATCGCAGTGGTCGAGGCACGCAGCATCTTCAGCCACATCCAGCCGATCGACACGATCCCCATCAGCGTCATGTAGCTATAGGCAGCGGCGCCGGCATTGTTCGGTTTGGTAAGACCATTCTGCATCAGCCACATCGACGCGGCCTGCAGCTCGCCAACGGCCTTTTCCAGCCGCGCGGCATAGTCCGCGGCGGCCGGATCGGCTTTCGCAGCCCCGATTTCTTCCGAGATGATGGCGAACAGCGCCATGATTGCGCGGCCGCCGTCCTTGCCCAGCTTGCGACCCACCAGATCCATCGCCTGAACGCCGTTGGCGCCTTCGTAGATCATCGCGATCCGCGCATCGCGGACATATTGCTCCATGCCCCATTCGCGGATGTAGCCATGGCCACCATAGATCTGCTGCGCATTGGTGGCGATCTGGTAGCCCAGATCGGTGACATAGCCCTTGATCACCGGCGTCAGCAGCGAGATCAGATCGTCCGCGGCCTGGCGCTCCTCGGCCGTCTGGGCCTGATGCGCGAGATCGACCTGCAGCCCGCCCCACAGGCACAGCGCGCGCGACCCTTCGAGATTGGCTTTCGCCTCCATCAGCATCCGCCGGACGTCGGGGTGGACGAACAGCGTATCGGCCTTCTGATCCGGCTCGGCCGGGCCGGTCAGTGCCCGACCCTGGCGACGGTCCTTCGCATACTGGACCGCATTCTGGTAGGCGATCTCGCCCTGTCCCAGCCCCTGCAGGCCGACGCCGAGCCGGGCAGCATTCATCATGATGAACATCGCCGCGAGGCCCTTATTCTCCTCGCCGACCAGCCAGCCCGTGGCGCCATCGTAGTTCATCACGCACGTCGCGTTCGCATGGATGCCCATCTTGTGTTCGATCGATCCGCACGAAAGCGCATTGCGCTCCCCGGCGTCGCCGTTCGCGTCGGGCAGGAACTTCGGCACGACGAACAGCGAGATGCCCTTCACGGTGTCCGGCGCACCCGTGATCTTGGCCAGCACGAGGTGGACGATGTTGCTCGTCAGATCATGCTCGCCCGACGAGATGAAGATCTTGGTGCCTGTTATCCGATAGCTCCCGTCCGGCTGCGGTTCGGCGCGGGTGCGGATCAGGCCAAGATCGGTGCCGCAATGCGGCTCGGTCAAATTCATCGTGCCGGACCATTCGCCCGCCACCATCTTGGGCACATAAAGCGCCTTCTGCGCGTCCGATCCCTTGGCCAGAAGCGCCGCGGTCGCGCCCATCGTGAGCCCGTTGTACATCGCGAACGCCATGTTGGCGGAAACCAGATATTCCTCGAACGCGGTCGCCACGACGTGAGGCAAACCTTGACCGCCAAACTCTTCCGGCCCGGCCAGCGTCGTCCAGCCGCCGGCCATGAACGCGTCATAGGCAGCCTTGAAGCCGACCGGCGTCGTCACGCTGCCGTCGTCGTGGCGCGTGCATCCTTCCAGATCACCACTCTGATTGAGCGGGAACAGCATGTCTTCGCAGAACTTCGCGCCTTCGGTCAGCACCGCCTCGACCATGTCAGGCGTCGCATTGGCGAACCCGGGCAGGTTGGCATAGCGCTCCAGCCCCAGCACGGCATCCATCACATAGCGGCTCTCGCGCACCGGGGCGGTATAGGTCGGCATTGTCCTGCTCCCTGAAATTCAGTTGCGGCTGTCCGCATTCTCGGCGCGGCTCAGCAGATCGACAAATGCGTCCAGCTCCTCAATCGCATCGTCTATATCGGCGCGCTGGCGCTGCAGTTGCGCGATGTGATCGCGGCATTTCTCGATCGTTACGTGGCGCTGGGTCCAGCGGCCATCGCCGAGATCGTAGAGGTCGATCATCTCGCGAATGTCGGATAGGCTGAAGCCGACGCGCTTGCCGCGCAGGATCCAGGCCAGCCTCGCACGATCGCGGCGCGAATAGACGCGGGTCAGCCCGATCCGCTGCGGCGCGATTAGCCCTTCATCCTCATAGAAGCGTAGTGCCCTCGCCGTAACGCCGAACTCCTCCGACAGATCGGAAATGGTGAAGCTTTCCCGCCCCTGGGCATCAGGCATGTGGATGGCGGCGCGGGCGGCAGCGTTCGACATGCCGAAAAACTATGTGACGTTGACGTGAACGTCAATCCCTTCCCCTACGGCGTATCAACGAATACCAGCCGATCGCCGTCGATCCGGCGATAGAAGCAGCTGCGTCGACCGGTATGGCACGCTGGACCATTTGGTCTGACTCGCAGCCATACGGCGTCCTGATCGCAGTCGATTCGCAGTTCCAGAACCTTCAGCACATGGCCGGACGTCTCCCCCTTCCGCCACAGCCGGGCGCGCGAACGCGACCAGAAGACGGCGTCGCCGGTAGCAATGGTCGCCGCCAGCGCATCGGCATTCATGTGCGCCAGCATCAGCGGCTCTCCGCTGTCGATGTCCGTCGCGATCGCCGTGATCAGCCCGTTCGCATCATAGCGCGGACGCAGCAGGTCCGTCTCTTCCGCAGTCCTCGGCATCGGCTTCTCCGGCTATCCCCAAGCAGATGGGGCGACAAAGCCCCAAGCCCCCCCTATATGCGCGCCAACGCCCCTGCCACTGCCGGATTCGCAGATGCTGACCACACACCCCTTCGATCCCGATATCGACGGCGATACGCTGCGCGAGGAATGCGGGGTGTTCGGCATCTGGAACGCCGATACCGCTGCGGCGATGGCCGCTCTTGGCCTTCACGCGCTCCAGCATCGCGGCCAGGAGGCGGCCGGAATCACGAGCTGGGACGGCAAGGCGTTCCACACCCACCGTGCGATGGGGCATGTCGCGGGGAATTTCGACCGGCCGGACGTGATCGAGCGTTTGCCGGGCCGAGTTGCATGCGGCCATGTCCGCTATTCGACTACGGGCGAGACCGCATTGCGCAATGTGCAGCCGCTGTTTGCCGAGCTGTCGTCCGGCGGGTTTGCGATCGCGCATAACGGCAATCTCTCTAACGCGCAGACCTTGCGCAAGGATCTCGTCCGCCGCGGTGCGATCTTCCAGTCGACCAGCGATACCGAAACGATCATCCATCTGGTCGCCACTTCGACCTATCGCACCTTGCTCGATCGCTTCATCGATGCACTCAAGCGTGTCGAAGGTGCCTATTCGCTGGTCTGCCTGACGTCGGAAGGCATGATCGCCTGCCGCGATCCGCTGGGAGTGCGGCCGCTGGTGATGGGCCGGGTCGGCGATGCCTATATCTTCGCGTCCGAGACGGTCGCGCTCGATGTCGTGGGCGCCAGCTTCATCCGGGCGATCGAGCCGGGCGAGATCGTGATCGTGTCGGACAAGGGCGTCCGCTCGCACCGGCCATTCGCCGACGTGCCGGCGCGCCCCTGCATCTTCGAACATGTCTATTTCTCGCGGCCTGATTCGATCGTCGATGGCTCGTCGGTCTACAGCGTCCGCAAGGCGATCGGGGCGGAGCTTGCCCGCGAGAATCCGGTCGAGGCCGATCTTGTCGTTCCCGTGCCCGATTCGGGTACGCCGGCGGCGATCGGCTATGCCCAGGCTTCGGGTATTCCGTTCGAATTGGGCATCATCCGTTCGCACTATGTCGGGCGGACGTTCATTCAGCCGGGCGATCAGGTCCGCCATCTCGGCGTCAAGCTGAAGCATAATGCCAATCGGGCGCTGATCGCTGGCAAGCGCGTCGTGCTGATCGACGATTCGATCGTGCGCGGCACCACCAGCGTGAAGATCCTCCAGATGCTGCGCGATGCTGGTGCGAAGGAGGTGCATCTGCGCATCGCCAGTCCGCCGACGCGCCACAGCTGCTTCTACGGCGTCGATACGCCTGAGCGGGCGAAGCTGCTCGCGGCCCAGATGAGCGTGGCGGAGATGGGCAAATATATCGGCGCGGACAGCCTGGCGTTCGTCTCGGTCGACGGCCTGTACCGCGCGCTGGGCGAGGATATGCGCGAGGATACTCGCCCGCAATATTGCGACGCCTGCTTCACCGGCGACTATCCGACTCACCTGACCGATCAGGAGGATGTCGAGCAGGTCGACCAGCTCGCGTTGCTCGACGAGCGCGTCGCGGTCTGACCTTTCCTCCCTGCTGATCGAGACCCTGATGACCCTGCCGCTTGCCGATCGCCTTGCCCTTGTTACCGGTGCGTCGCGTGGAATCGGGGCCGCCACGGCCGAGGCGCTGGCGGCGGCCGGCGCGCACATTATCCTGGTGGCGCGGACCGCGGGCGGACTCGAGGAGGTCGAGGACCGCATCCACCGCGCGGGCGGCAGCGCAACGATCGCCCCGCTCGACCTGACCGAGAATGATGCCATCGCCCGGCTTGCTACGGCGATCGCGGGGCGTTGGCAGGCGCTCGACATCCTGGTCCTTAATGCGGCGATGCTCGGCACGCTGGCGCCGGTGCCTGCGATCGATGGCAAGGAATGGGCGCGGCTGCTGACGTTGAACGTGACTGCGCAGCAGGCCCTGATCGCGGCGTTCGATCCGATGCTTCGCGCCAGCGATCGCGCGCGGCTGATCGCGCTCACGTCCAGTGTCGGGGCTGCGCCGCGACCGTTCTGGGGCGCATATGGGGCGTCGAAGGCCGCGCTCGAATCTCTGGTTTCCGCCTACGGCGAAGAGATGCGCAACATCAGCAGCCTGCGCACCGCGATCGTGGACCCGGGCGCGACCGCGACAACCATGCGCGCACGTGCCTTTCCGGGCGAGGATCAGGCGACGCTAAAACCACCGGCTGCCGTCGCCGATGCGATCGTGGCGCTATTGCAGAATGACTTCGAGACCGGGCACCGGCTGCGCATCGAGGCCTGAGGTCAGGTGCGGACCAGCGTGACCTGCGCCACATCGATGCCGCCGCCGCGGAACCCCCCTTCGCAATACATCAGGTAATAGCGCCACAGATCGTCGAAGCGCGCATCGAAGCCGGGCGGCAGGCGATCTTCCGCCACGGCCTGATCGAACGATAGCCGCCAGCGGCGCAGCGTTTCCGCATAATGGAGCCCATAGCCGCTGCGATCTTCCCAGCGCAGGCCCGCAGCCTCGGCAAGAGCGCGGAAACGCGGCTCGTGGATCAGCAGGCCGCCGGGAAAGATATAAGTCTGGATGAAATCGGCGTTGCCGGCATAGCGCGGCCAGATCGCCGGATCGATGCAGATATACTGGATCGCGGCGCGGCCGCCCGGCTTCAGAACGCGCGCGATCGTCTCGAGATAGGTGCGCCAATAATCTTCGCCGACCGCTTCCACCATCTCGACGCTCACGACCGCGTCGACCGGACCGCACGCATCGCGATAGTCGCGCAGATCGATGGTGACAGGCAGGCCGGCGGTGCGCTGTTCGGCAAGCGCCTTCTGTTCGGCTGACAGCGTCAATCCGGTGACCTGCGCGCAATGGTCCGCCGCGGCGGTGCGGGCCAGCTCCCCCCAGCCACAGCCGATCTCGAGCAGGCGATCCCCGGGTTTCAACGCCAGCCGATCGAGCAGCAGCCGATTCTTGCGCTTCTGCGCGATGCCCAGATCTTCGCCCGGATCAGCCGGATCGGCGAACACCGCGCTCGAGTAGGTCATGGTCTGGTCGAGCCATGCGGCGTAGAAATCATTGCCTAGATCATAATGGGCGGCGATGTGGCGCCGTGCGCCAGCGCGCGTATTGCGCCGAACTGCTCGCGCCGCGCGGTTGAAGAGACGGCCTGCACCCTTGGCGCGCCCCGCCTGCCCCAGCCCCTGCCGGTTCAGCACGAACAGGTGGAACAACGCGACCGGATCCGGGCTGGCCCATTCGCCTTCCGCCCAGGCGCGGTACCAGCCGACCGAGCCTGACACGAAGAGCCGCACCAGCGCGCGCCACGACCGCAGGTCGACAACGGCGATCGGCCCTGCGCCGCGCCCGCCCAGCAACCGGCGACTGCCATCGGGCAGCTTGACGTCGATCGCGCCCGCCGCAAGGCCCCGGTCGATCCGATCGAGAGCACGCCGCGCCCCCGGCGCCAGCACCCGCGCCACCAGTCCGCCGCCGACCGCGAAGCCACGATCGGCGGTCACCAGATGGCGACCGCGCGGCGATGGTGCATTCATGCGGCGCGCGTCTTTGCGGCAGCAGCGAGCGCGCGCTCACGCGCTTCCTTGTGGCCGATCAGCTTGTCCGGATAGGTTGCAGGCGCTTTCCCGGCCTCGTGCGGATCGTGGATCGCATCATCACCCAGCCTGGCCAGTTCCGGCACCCAGGTCCGGATATAGTCGCCGGCATCGAATTTCGGGCTCTGCGTCAGCGGGGCCATGATCCGACCGAACGGGTTCGAATCGACCCCGGTACCGGCCACCCATTGCCAGTTGACGCTGTTGTTGCCGTAATCCGCGTCGACCAGCGTATCCCAGAACCAGCGCTCGCCGCGCCGCCAATCGATCAGCAGATGCTTGATCAGGAAGGACGCGGCGATCATGCGGACGCGGTTGTGCATCCAGCCGGTTGCCCAGAGCTGGCGCATCCCCGCATCGACGATCGGATAGCCGGTTCGCCCCTTGGTCCAAGCGGTGAAGTCGCGATCGGCCGCGGCGCCGGTGCGCCATGGCAGCCGGTCGAACGCGTCGCGACCGTTGGTATCGCCATAGCGCGGCATCTGATCGACCAGGTTCGAGGTGAAATCGCGCCATCCCACTTCGCGCAGGAACGGCTCGGCCGCGCCGCGTGCGTGCTTGGCGGTGTGGTGCCAGACGCTGGCGGGAGAGATCTCGCCATGATGGAGGTGGGGCGACAGCCGCGAGGAGCCGTCGATCGACGGCAGGTTGCGCGCCTCGTCATAGGCATCCAGATGCGGCAGGAACCGCTTCAGAGCCGCCTTGGCGCCAGCTTCCCCCGGCGTCCAGACGTCGAAGCCGCCGGCCCAGTCGGGTTCGGTGGGTAGAAGCTTCCAATCTGCCAGCTTGTCCGATGCGATTCGCTTGCCGATTCCCTTCAGGCCGGCCGGCGCGGGGATCGGCAGCGGCGGCGGCATCTGATCCTTGAGCGCACGCCAGAACGGCGTGAACATTCGATACCGGCCGCCGGTGCCGGTGCGGATCGCATCCGGCGGCGCGAGTTGCGTGCCATCATGCAGGCACAGCTCCACCTTGCGGGCGAGCGCCGCTTCCACCTGCTGCCACCAGGGCTCGTAATGGCGCAGTGCGTGGACCCGGGCCGCGCCGACCTCGCCCGCCAGTTTCGCCACCTCCGAAGCCGCATCGCCGCGGCGGAGGACGAGCTTCACATCCTTTTCCGCGAGCGAGTCGGATAGAGCGGAAAGGCTGTGATGCAGCCACCATCGCTGCGCACCGCCGATCGGCCATTTGCCCGGCGCGTCGTCATCAAGCACATAGACGGCGACGACCGGCCCCTCGCCCGCGGCGGCGGCCAGCGCGGGTTGATCGGACAGGCGAAGATCCTGGCGGAACCAGACGAGGACGGGATCGGTCATGTAGAAGCGCGCTAGTCGACGCGCGGCTCCTTTTCCACCTGCCATGTCTGACCGCGCGTGATCAGCGCCTGGAGATCGCGTGGCTTGCCACGTGCGGCGGCCTCGTTCTGCGCCGCCACCGCGCGATCGAAGGTGGGCGCCGGATGCTGGAAAATCACGCCAAGCGCGACCGGCATGTCGCCCTTCATGTCGATCAGCATCTGGGCGATGCCCCGGTTGGTCTCGTCATGGACGATCACGCCCGCGGCCTGCCAGTCGCCATCCGATACATCGACGACGTCGAGCCGCAACGCCTGCCGATCGAGCGCGATGCCCCTGGCGCCGCCATCGAACAGCATCGGCCGGCCATGTTCCAGCCAGAGCTGGCGTGCGGCGGCGTTCGCCTTGTCGGTGAAGGCGGCGAACACATCATCATTATAGACGATGCAGTTCTGGTAGATCTCGACGAAGCTGGCCCCGCGATGCGCATGGGCCGCCTTCAATACATCGGGCAGCTTCTTGTGGACATCGATCGCGCGAGCGATGAAGCGGGCGCCGGCACCGAGTGCGAAGCCGCACGGGCTGGCCGGCTGGTCGACCGATCCGAACGGTGTCGAAGGGCTGCGCGTGCCGACCCGCGAGGTCGGCGAATATTGGCCTTTTGTAAGGCCGTAGATCTCGTTGTTGAACAGCAAAAGCTGGCAGTCGAGGTTACGGCGGAGCAGGTGCATCGTGTGATTGCCGCCGATCGACAGCGCATCGCCGTCGCCGGTGATGATCCAGACATCGAGTTCTGGATTGGCAAGCTTGATGCCAGTCGCAACGGCGGGCGCGCGGCCATGGATGGTGTGGAAGCCGTAGGTTTCCATATAGTAGGGGAAGCGGCTGGAGCAGCCGATACCGCTGACGAACACGACATTTTCCGGCGCGACCCCCAATTCGGGCATGGTGCGCTGGACTGCCTTCAGCACCGCATAATCGCCGCAGCCGGGACACCAGCGCACTTCCTGATCGGTTTCCCAATCCTTCGGACCCGTCTTCGCGACGGTCGTCATCTCGTTCATGCAGCCGACCACCTGTCTCGTTTCAGGACGAAGTTCACACCGTTCGAGCGCATCGTTCAGGCCAACGCGTCTGCGATCGCCGCTTCGATCTCGGCGATCCGGAACGGCTGACCGGTGACTTTCGACAGCGGGCGGGCATCGACCAGATACTGGTCGCGCAGCACCGTCTTGAGTTGGCCGCTATTCATTTCCGGCACAAGGATATGCCGATAAGATCCGAGTAGGAAAGCCAAATTTGCCGGTAGCGGCCAGATGTGACGAAGGTGGATGTGGCTGACATCATACCCTCGTGTGCGCATCCGGCGGACGGCCTGGTGGATCGGCCCGAAGGTGGAGCCCCAGCCGATCAGGACAAGCGCGCCGCCCGGTTCGCCGAGCGTGATCTGCTGATCCGGCACCGCGATGCCATCGATTTTGGCACGGCGCAGATCGGTCATCGCCTGATGGTTGGCGGCTTCATAGTTGATGTGGCCAGTATCGACCTGCTTCTCGATGCCGCCGATCCGGTGGAGCAGACCCGGCGTGCCCGGCTTAACCCAGGGCCGGGCGAGCCGCGCATCGCGGGCATAAGGCTTGAACCCGCCGTCAGGAACATCAGCCAAGTGCTTGACGGGAAACGGCTCGTAGCTCGCCATGTCGGGCACTTTCCAAGGCTCAGCCGCATTGGCGATGTAGCCGTCCGTCAACAGCATTACCGGCGTCATGTACCGGGTCGCGATCCGCACCGCTTCGATCGCGCAGTCGAACGCGTCGGCGGGCGAGCGCGCCGCGATCACCGGCAGCGGCGCATCGCCGTTGCGACCATAGACGGCCTGGTAGAGATCGGACTGCTCGGTCTTGGTAGGCAGGCCCGTGGATGGACCGCCGCGCTGCGAGTTGACGATCACCAGCGGGAGTTCGGTCATGATCGCAAGTCCGATCGCTTCCCCCTTGAGCGCGATGCCGGGTCCCGACGACGACGTGACCCCGAGCGAACCCGCATAGGATGCGCCGATCGCAGCGGCGATCGCGGCGATCTCGTCTTCCGCCTGGAAGGTCGTGACGCGATATTCCTTGAGCCGCGAAAGATGGTGGAGGATCGCGGAAGCCGGCGTGATCGGATAGCCGCCGAACATCATCGGCAGATCGGCCAGCGCCGCCCCCGCCACCAGCCCGAGCGAAATCGCCTCGGCCCCGGTGACGGTGCGGTAGAGCCCGGGTTCGGCGGGCGCGGCGGCGATCCGATGCGGGCGGACGGCGGCGCCGATCTCGGCCGTCTCACCATAGGCATGGCCGGCGTTGAGTGCGGCGATATTGGCTTCGGCAAGCACCGGCGCCTTGGCGAACTTGGCCTTCAGCCAATCGACCAGGGGTGCGCGATCGCGATCGAACATCCAGAGCGCCAGCCCCAGCGTCCACATATTCTTGCAGCGCAGAGCTTCCTTCTTGCCGAGCCCGAAAGGCTTCACCGCATCCAAGGTCAGCTGCGAGATATCGAACGCAAGCAGTTGCCATCGCGCCAGACTTCCATCCTGCAACGGATCGGCGTCGTAGCCGGCTTTGGCGAGATTGCGGGTCGTGAACTCGCCGCTGTCGGCGATCACCAGCCCGCCGGGCCGGAGCTGGCCGACATTCACCTTCAGCGCCGCCGGGTTCATCGCCACCAGCACATCGGGCGCGTCGCCGGCCGTCTCCACCGCGGTCGAGCCGAAATTGATCTGAAAGGCGGAGACACCGAACAAGGTGCCCTGCGGGGCGCGGATCTCGGCGGGGAAATCGGGGAAGGTGGCAAGATCATTGCCAGCGAGCGCGGTCGACAAGGTGAACTGGCCGCCGGTCAGCTGCATGCCATCGCCGCTGTCACCCGCGAACCGCACGACCACCGCTTCCGGCGCCGGATCGGCATTCGCCTCGGCCGGAGTCAGCTCATGTACCGCACTTGCCATGCACCGTCCTTGCACCCGCTCCGCCGACAGGGTTAGGCCCGGGGCGGCACGGGTCAACGGGAATCAGGCGATCGCCCCCGCTTCGTCCGCCAGAGCCCACAGCGTGGCGGCATGGCGGCGCGCGATCAGCCCGCGATCCGGGCCGTAGCCGCCGCCGACGGTGCTGGCGATCGGCACGCCGGCATCGCGCGCGGCGCGCATTACCCGGCGATCGCGCGCCGCCAGGCCGGCATCGGTGAGCGCGAGCCGACCGAGCTTGTCATCCTCGTGCGGATCGACACCCGCCTGATAGAGGATCAGATCGGGCGCAAAATCGCGCATCACGCCGGGCAGAACGCCATCGAGCGCGGCCAGATAATCGACATCGCCCATATTATCGGGCAGCGGCACATCGAGCGAGGAGCGTGCCTTGCGGGCGGGGAAATTCTTTTCGGCGTGGAGCGACAGCGTGAAGACGTCGCTGCGGTCCGCCATCAGCGCCGCCGTGCCATCGCCCTGATGGACATCGAGATCGACGATCAGGATGCGCCGGGCATCGCCCTCGGCCAGCAGCCGGTTGGCGGCGATGGCGAGATCATTGAACACGCAATAGCCGGCTCCAGTCGCGTGCAGCGCATGATGGCTTCCGCCTGCGCCGTTGGCGGCGAACCCGTGGACCAGCGCGAGCTTTGCCGCCAGCCACGTGCCGCCCGGCGACATCTGCGCGCGCGCCGCGACGCGTTCGGTGACCGGGAAGCCGATCCGCCGTTCCTTTTCGCGCGGGACGGCGCAGCCGATCACTTCGGCGACATAGTCGGGATCGTGGACCGCCTCGATCCAAGCGCGCGGCATCGGTTGCGGCGGGTGGATCGCCAGAGGACGACCGTCCTCGCGCAGCACATCGAGCAGCGCGCCATATTTATCGGCCGGAAAGCCGCTGCCGGCGATGCGCGGGGCGGAATAGAGCGGATCATGAACGAAATGCAGCGGCATCGATCGCCCAGATAGGGACGCTGGCGGCCACTTCCCAGCCGGGCCGGCGCGTGCCACCTTGGCGGCCATGCGGGCGAAGGAATTGCGGCTGGCGCTGGTCTGCTATGGCGGCATCAGCCTTGCCGTGTACATGCACGGGATCACCAAGGAGATCTGGCGGCTGGCGCGCGCGGGCCGAGGCTTCGATCGCGGTGCGCCCGCGGCGGACGGCAGCGAAGGCGTGTACCAGCGGCTGCTGGGGGAGATCGCCGACGAGGCGGACCTGCACGTGCATGTGTTCGCCGACATCATCGCAGGTGCCTCCGCCGGCGGCATCAACGGCATCTTCCTGGCGCAGGCGATCGCGACCGGGCAGAGCCTGGAGCCGCTGACCGACCTGTGGCTGGATACCGCCGATGTCGATGTGCTGATCGATCCGGCGCAGCGGCCGATGGCGGCGGTCTCCAAGCTGTGGGCCGCGCCGATCGCCTGGGCCGCGGGGCGGCGATCGGGCGGGGCCACCGCCGACCTGGACGCCGCTGTGCGTGCCGAGGTGCGCGCCAAGCTCACCAGTTTCGTGCAGGCCAAATGGTTTGCCCCGCCCTTTTCGGGCGACGGCTTCACCAGGCTATTGCTGGACGCATTTGACGCCATGGCGGCCAGCCCGTGCGGCGCGCCGCTGCTGCCCGACGGGCAGCCGCTGGACCTGATGGTGACGGTGACCGATTTCCACGGCCACCCGGAACGGCTGACGCTGAATACCCCCGCCGAGATCGTCGAGACCGAGCATCGGCTGACGATCGGCTTCAGCGACCGTGGCGAGCAATCACGTACATTGGGCGATGCGGCGGCACTGGCTTTCGCCGCGCGCGCCACTGCCAGCTTCCCCGGCGCGTTCCCGCCGTTCGGGGTGGCGGAAATGGATCGGGTGCTGGCCGAGACCCGGCGGGGCTGGCCCAACCGGGAGACGTTCCTGGCGAGCGCGCTGCCGCGCCACCACGCGATCGGCGCAGCGGAGAAGGCCGTGCTGATCGACGGATCGGTGCTGGCCAATGCGCCGTTCCGCCCCGCGATCGATGCGCTGCGCGACCGGCCGGCCGCGCGCGAGGTGGACCGGCGCTTCGTCTACATCGATCCCAAGCCCAGCCTGCGCGGACAAACAGACGGCAGCGGCGCCCTGCCCGGCTTCTTCCAGACGATCTTCGGGGCCTTGTCCGATATTCCGCGCGAGCAGCCGATCCGCGACAATCTGGAAGCGATCGAGGCGCGCAGCGGGCGGATCGCACGAACCGCGCGGATCGTCGAATCGATCCGCGGCGAGGTGGAAGCGGCGATCGAGGCCGGGTTCGGATCGACCTGGTTCCTGGACAGCCCGACGCCGGCCCGGCTGGCGGCATGGCGCAACAAGGCGCAGGGGCTTGCCGCGCGCGCGGCGGGCTATGCCTATGCGTCCTACGGCCAGCTGAAACTCTCCGCCGTGGCCGACGATCTGGCCCAGTTGCTGGTGGCGCTGGCGGGCGGCGGCGATCGCCACCGCGTGGCACGGGTGCGCGCCGGGATCACCGCTTACATGGCAGCCGAGGGGATCAGCGCGGCCGATGCGATTGGCGGAGCGGGCGCCGCGCCGCAGACGATCGGCTTCCTGCGCGATCATGATCTGGGCTTCCGCATCCGCCGGTTGCGGTTCGTGGCGCGGCGGCTGGGCGAGATCGAGCATCAGGCAAGCACGCCTGACCCGGCATTGGATGGCGCGCGCGACGCCGTCTATGCGAGCCTGTCGCTCTATCTGGATCGGCAGCGGACCGCCTTTTACGGGGAGACGCTGGTCGAGGCGGCGGATGCCGGCCCAACCGAAGTGGGCAAGGCGCTGGCGCGGCTGGCGGCGGCGCGCGATCTGCGATTGGTGGACGACCGCGCCGACGACGCGATGGCGCATGCGCTGGCGGCGTTGCCCAAGGCGGAGCGGCGCGCACTGCTGCTCGCCTATCTCGGCTTCCCCTTCTACGACGTGGCGACGCTGCCGCTGCTGGGCGACGGACAGGACGAATTCAATCCAGTGCGGGTCGACCGGATCGCGCCCGACGATTGCGCCTCGATCCGCGAGGGCGGTGCCGAGGCGACACTGAAAGGCATTCGCTTCAACGCGTTCGGGGCGTTCTTTGCGCGCGCGTATCGGGAGAATGACTATCTGTGGGGGCGGCTGCACGGGGCGGAGCGGCTGATCGACATCGTGGTCTCGACACTGCCCGAGGGACGCCGGCTGCCGCCCGGGCGGATCGCATCGCTGAAGCGCGACGCGTTCCGCGCGATCCTGGCGGAGGAACGCGAGCGGCTGGCAACGATCCCGGAGTTGCTGGCGTCGCTGGAGCGCGAGATCGGCTGACGCGGCGGACTGGCAATCGCGCGCGGCCGGGCATAGACAGAAAGGCCAAGGAGACCGAACCGATGCATTTCCTGCGCACCCTGTTCTGGGTCGTCGTCGCGGTGATCGCGGTGATCTTCGCGATGAACAACTGGAAGCCGGTGGAAGTGGCGCTGTGGGGCGGCTTCCTGGCCGAAACCAAGCTGCCCGTGCTGCTGGCGATCGCGTTCCTGTCCGGGCTGCTGCCGCCGCTGATCCTGTACCGGGCGACGCGCTGGCGGCTGCGGCGGCGGCTGGAGACGGCCGAGCGGACGCTGGCCGATCTGCGCGGGCCGGCCGATCCGGCGATCGATCCCGTGATCGCGCGCGGCGACACGGTGGTCGCCTCCCCCGTCGGGCCGATCGTCGCCCCGCCGGCGATGTCATGAGCGGCAGCATCTATGTCGCGCTCGACACGCCGGACATGGCGCGGGCGAAGGCGCTGGCGAACGCGGTGCGCAATCATGTCGGCGGGATCAAGCTGGGGCTGGAATTCTTCATGGCCAACGGCCGCGCGGGCGTGCGCGAGATGGCCGCGATCGGGCTGCCGATCTTCCTCGACCTGAAGCTGCACGACATTCCGAACACGGTAGGCAAGGCGATCCAGGCGCTGCGTCCGCTCGACCCCGCGATCCTGACGGTGCACGCCGCGGGCGGCCGCGCGATGATGGAGGACGCCAAGGCGGCCGCCCCGCAGGGCACCAAGGTGGTGGCGGTGACGGTGCTGACCAGCCTCGACGGTAGCGACCTGACCGCGATCGGCATGGCCGCCGATCCGCACGATCAGGTCGCGCGGCTGACCGCGCTGGCGCAGGAAGCCGGGCTCGATGGCGTGGTCTGTTCGGGCCACGAAGTGGCGGCGGCGCGCAAGGCGTGGCCGGGCGGCTTCTTCGTCGTGCCGGGATTGCGGCCAGCGGGGGCCGACCTTGGCGACCAGAAGCGCCCGATGACGCCGGGCGAGGCGAAGGCGGCTGGCGCCAGCATCCTGGTGATCGGACGGCCGATCACGGGGGCGGAGGATCCCGACGCGGCCGCGCGCGCGATCGAGGCGACGCTGTAGCGGGGCTTCGCGGGTTCAGCCGGTGCCGGTCGGGCCATCCAGGATCTGGCGGACGCGGGTGGCGAGATCAGCGCGGCGATAGGGCTTGTGGATCACGTCGAACTCGGCGCTGCCGCCCTGCCCGGCCTCCGGCGCGCGATCGGCGAAGCCAGTCGTCAGCAGGATCTTGGTGCCAGGTCGGCGATGGCGCACCTCGCGCGCGAGCATCACGCCGTTCATGCCGCCCGGCATCACGATATCGCTGAACAGCAGATCGAACTGCACCCCGCGTTCCAGGATGGCGAGTGCTTCGCGCGCATCGCGCGCGACATGGACGTTGTAGCCGAAATCGGCGAGGATCATCTCGCCCAGCACCGCCACATCCTCCTGATCCTCGACCAGCAGGATCGTCTCCGATCCGGGGCGCTGCTCGCGCTTGCGATCGAGCCCGCCGAATTCGCGGCCATCGGCACGCGGGAACAGCAGCGTGATCGCGGTGCCCTCGTCCGGCGTGCTGTCGATCGTGACGCCGCCGCCCGACTGCTTCATGAAGCCATAGACCATCGACAGGCCAAGCCCGGTGCCTTTGCCGACTTCCTTGGTGGTGAAGAAGGGTTCGAACACCTTGGCGATGATATCCGGAGGGATGCCGGTGCCGGTATCGCGCACGGTGAGCGCGATATAATCGCCCGGCGGAGTGCCGTTCGGCGTGGCGCCGGTGGTGAGCGTGCGGTGCGCGGTGTTGATGGTGATGCGGCCACCCTTCGGCATCGCATCGCGCGCGTTGATCAGGATGTTCAGCAACGCCATTTCGGCCTGCACCGGATCGATCCGGGTGTTCGCATCTTCCGAAGTGAGGTTGTAGGCCACCTCGATCCCGCCGCCGAGCGTGCGTTCGATCAGCGCACGGAAGCCCTCGACCAGCCCATTCACATTGACCAGCCGGCCCTTCAGATCCTGCTTTCGCGCGAAGGCGAGCAATTGCTGGGTAAGGGTTGCGCCGCGGGTGGCGGCCTTGCCGATTGCTTCCACCGCGCGGCCGGTGCCGGGATCGGACGCTAGATCGAGCCGCGCGTTCAGCACATCGACATAGCCGATGATGACCTGAAGCAGATTGTTGAAATCATGCGCGATGCCGCCGGTGAGCTGGCCGACCGCCTCCATCTTCTGGGCTTGGCGCAGCGCCTCCTCCGCATCGCGGCGGCGCGAGATATCGAGCTGGCTCGCGAAGAAGTAAACGAGCTCGCCGGATTTCGCATAGACGGGCGAGATGAACAGCGCGTTCCAGAAGGACGAGCCATCCTTCCGGTAGTTCAGGATCTCGACCGACACCTCGCGCAGATTGGCGATCGCGTCGCGCACCTCGGAAACGGTCGCCGGGTCGGTATCCTCGCCCTGCAGGAAACGGCAATTCTGCCCGACGATATCCTCCAGCCCATATCCGGTCATCTGCGCGAAGGCGCGGTTGCAGAACACGATGGGGTTATCGGGCCGGTTGGGATCGGTGACGATCATCGGCATGCGCGTGGTTTCGACCGCCGCGAAAAAGATGTCGCCGCTATGCGCGCCGAGATCTGCGCTGCGATCGATCCGCGGCGCCGTTTCGGGCGACCGATTCTTCGGCTTTTCTGAAATGTCGGTCATCGATGCCAGAAAGCTCCGGGCGTCACTTGGTTGCCTGCGGTGCGGTCCAGCGGCCCATCCAGGCGAACACCTCACGATACCATTGGAGGCTGTTCTTCGGTTTCAGGATCCAGTGGTTCTCGTCCGGGAACATCACCAGCCGCGAGGGGATCTGACGGCGCTGGAGCGCGGTGAAGGCGGCGATGCCCTGGGTATAGGGAATCCGGAAATCCTTTTCCCCGTGCAGGACCAGCATCGGCGTCTGCCAATTGGTGACATGGTTTACCGGGTTCCATTTTTCATATTCGGCCGACTGCTCGAAATAGGGTCCGCCATGTTCCCATTCGTCGAACCAAAGTTCTTCAGTCTCATAGGCCATCGCGCGGGCATCGAAGACACCGGCATGATTGACCAGGCACTTGAAGCCATCGTTCCACTGGCCGGCGATCCAGTTCATCATATAGCCGCCATAGGATCCGCCGAGCGCGCAGGCGTTGGACGTGTCGGCCCAGGCAAATTTCTGACCCGCAGCGGTCAGACCCAGCTTCAGATCATCGAGCGGCTTGCCGCCCCAATCCTTGTTGATCGAATCGGTGAAGGCTTGGCCATGGCCGACCGAGCCGTGGAAATCGACGAACACAGCGGCGTAGCCAGCGCCCGCGAATACCGCCGGGTTCCAGCGATAGGACCAGCCATTGCCGAGCGTGGATTGCGGCCCGCCATGGACGATGTAGGCAACCGGAGCCTTCTGCCCCGCGGCAAGGCCGGCCGGCTTGAGCGCATAGCCCCAGACGGTATCGCCGCCGGCACCGGAATAGCTGAACTTCGTGGCTTGCGGCATGTCGATGCCGGCCAGCCGATCGGCGTTCACGCGGGTCAGCCGGGCGAGCTTGCCGCGTGCCGAGACCCGGTAGAGATCGGCCGGGGCAGTCACGCTGTCGATCGCGACGATCGCGCCGCCATCGGCGAGCGGCGCGACCGCGGAAACGCTGCCCTCCTTCGTCAGCCGGGTGCGGCGGCCGGTGGCGATATCGACCCGGAACAGCGGCTGATCGAAATTGTCGCGCGCGGTGACGAGCAGCGCCTTGCCATCGGGTGTCCAGGCGATCGACGCGACCGAGACATCCCAATCGTCCGCCAGGCGACGGACCTGGCCCGTGCGCAGATCACGCAGGCGCAGGCCCAGGCGATCGGCCTCGTAGGTCGGCCGTTCCATCGCCGCATAGGCCAGCCAGCGGCCATCCGGCGACGCGACCGGCAGACTGTCGGTGGCATCATTGTCCGCAGTCAGGTTCTGCGGGGCAGCGCCGCCGGCCGCGGGCACGGCAAAGATATCCATGTTGGTCGAGGTCGGCTCGATTCGGCCGGCTTCACGCAGCGTGAAATAGACGGTGGCGCCATCCGCGCCCCAGGCCAGTTCCTCCGCCCCGCCCATCGGCTCGGACGGCGTATCGCCGACCAGCGACCCGACCAGCGCGGTGCCGTCTCCGCTGGCGGTGCCACCGCTGACGGGTAGCACGAACAGCTGTGAGCGATCGCCATTAGCCCATGTATCCCAATGGCGGATGAACAGCTGATCATAGGTGCGCGCGCTGCCGGCGTTCGGATCGGGCTTCACCATCGCGGGTTCGAGCGAGGGCGCACCGGGCTTGCGATCCGCCCAGACGAGCAGGCGATCGCCCTTGGGCGCGATCAGGAAGCCGGAAATGCCGCGCTTGCCGCTGGTGACGGGGGCGGCGCCGCTGCCGTCGATGGCGACGCGCCAGACTTCGGCATCGCCGCCCTTGTCCGACAGATACCAGACGCTGCCATCAGGCGCGAAGGCGGGGTCGGATTCATTGGCTTCGGCTTCAGCCGCCAGCTTGCGCGGGGCGGCGGCACGCGCCTTCAGATCGAGCGCCCACAGATCGGTGCGGCCGCGATTGGCGGCGAGATCGGTCTCGCGCTGCTGCCAGACCAGCCAGCGGCCATCGGGCGAGACGACCGGCGCGGAGACGCGCGACAGACCGGCCAGGATTTCGGGAGTGAGCGGCGCGGCGACGGCCGGCGCGGCACAGGCGATCGCGAGCAGGCTCGCACAACGAAGCAACATCATGGCCGCCAGCCATAGGCGAATCCGGCTGCCGCTCAATGGCCTGTCGTTCCGGATCGGGCTCAGGGGGGGGGTGGCGGGGGACCGAGATCCAGCACGATATGCCGGCTGCGCGTACCTGCTGCCCGATGCCCGCGCCGGCGCGAATCAGACGCTGCGGCCGGTGATCCGCTGAATTTCGCGCGCAACCATTGCCTCGACGATCTCGGGCAGGTTCGCATCAAGCCACTGCTTCATCATCGGCCGCAGCATTTCGCGGACCAGACCGTCGAGCGTATTTTCCTGCCCGGCCTGCGGCTTGACGACCAGCGCCGAAAGCGCGGCCAACGCGTGGCGGCTGGCGACGGCCGTCGTATCCGATACGATCGGATCGACGGCGGGTTTCGCCTGAGCTTCGCGATCGGCGGTCGCGGGCGTTGGTGTCGGCGCGGGCGCAGGCGGCGGATCGCCCGCCATCGGTTCGGTCAGTTCCAGGACCGCCTCCTCGGCTGATTCGGGGGCTGCTTCGGGGGCTGCTTCGGGCTCAGGCTCGGGCGGCGGATCGACCGGATCGCGCACGATGACCGGCCGGCGCGCGCGCGACGCGGCGGGCGGCGGGCCATTGTCCTCGGCGATGATGCGTTTGATGGAGGCAAGGATGTCCTCCATCGACGGCTCCTTGGCGAGATCCTCCATGAGCCGGTGTTATTACTTAGTTCGACGGGGTTGTCGACTGTGTGGTTAACGGCTGCGCGGCCGGGGCCGGCGGGCCCTGAATCAGCGTTTGCGACGGCAGCGGGATGCCGGCCGTGCTGGGCGCCACCGGCTGCGGCTTCGGATCCTGCGCCCAATCATTGATCGAGCCCCGTACCCGCCGGTAATTGACCTGCGGATCATAGAGCACGCCGCCATCGAGACCGAGATCGCGCGCTTCCGCACGGCCGATCGCGGCCAGCAGCGCGAAACCCGCGACATAGGCATCCCGCCTGGCAGTGACGAGCTGGACCCGACTGTTGAGCAATTCCTGCTCGGCATTCAGCACATCGAGCACGTTGCGCGTGCCGACGCTGTTTTCGGCCCGCGTGCCTTCCAGCGCGAGTTCGTTGGCCGAGACCGCCTGCTGCGACGAGCGGATCACTTCCTGCGCGGCGACATAGAGCGAATAGGTGGCGCGTGCATCGGCGATCACAGAGCGTTCGGTGGCCGTAATCTGCTCGAGCGTCTGGCTCTTGCGGGCCTGCGCCTGGCGCACCAGCGCCCCCGGCCGGCCACCCTGGAACAGCGGCAGCGTGGCACGCAAGCCGACGGTGGCGGTCTTCTGCGTCTGGCTGGCGGCGGCCGGGATCGGCAGCCCGGTGCCCGGATCGATCGCGATGCCGCCCTGCAGCGAACCCAGGAAATTGGTGTAGTCGGCCGTGCCGAACGCCGACAGCGTGGGCAGCCGTTCGGCCTGGGCGACGCGGATATCGTAATCGGCGGCACGGCTGGCGCGCTTGGCGGCGACGAGATCGGGATTGTTTTCGAGCGCGACATCGACCGCATCGTCGGGCGTGGCCGGGAATTGCGGCAACGGCGGCGGCGGCTCCAACGCATCGGGCGCGGCGCCGACAAGGCGCAGATAATTCTCGCGGCTCGAATCGAGCTGGGCGAGCGCCGACTGGAGCTGGCTGCGCGCGATGGCAAGGCGGGCATCGGACTGTGCCACATCGGTTCGGGTAAGATCGCCGACCTCGAACCGGTCGTTGGACGCCTGCAGGTTCGTTTCCAGCACGCGGACATTGCCGCGGTTGAGCTCGACGATCGCGGTATCGCGGATCACATCGAGATAGGCGCCGACGACCTGAGTGAAGATGTTGGCCTCGGTCGAGCGGAGCACGGCCTGGCCCTGCTCGACGCGCGCATCGGCGGCGCGGACGCCGTTCTTAACCGCCCCGCCCGAATAGATCGGTACGTTCAGCGTGACATCGGCCGCGGCGAGCCGCTTGATGCTCGATCCGCGCTGGCGCAGCAGAAACTCGCTATATTGACCGGTCGAGCCGAGGTTCGGCAGGCCGGCCGCGCGCGCCAGCGGCACGCCTTCATCGGTGGCCCGCTGGCTGGCGCGCTGGCCGGTCAGCGTGGGGTTGCCGCGATAGGCCTGGACCAGCGCTTCACGCAGCGACGCCGCATGCGCCGGTTGGGCGGCAAGCCCAGTCATCGCCGCGATCGCCAGCAGGCTCGAACGCATCAAGATCAGACTCCCTGGAAACTGAAGGTCGCGGGCTGCGCGAAGCCCGGCAGCGGCGCGGCATCGACATCGGCGACGGTGACGACGCCGAACGCATCGCCCGACTTGCGGCCTACCGCCAGCCGGACGAGACTGCGCTCGACAAGGCCGGTTGCGAGCCGGCCGCCATCGGCCAGTTGGGCCACGAGCGCATCGGGAATGCGCTCAATCGCGCCATCGACGAGGATCAGATCATAAGGTGCGCCCGCCGCCCAGCCTTCGGCCAGCGGCCCCTGCGCCCAGGTGACACCCGCGATCGCGGGCGCGGCATCGCCAAGCGCGGCATCCTCCTCCAGCGCGACGACGTTCGCGCCGAGCCGGGCGAGCACGGCCGCGGCATAGCCGGTGGCGGCCCCCACGACGAGCGCGCTTTCCCCGGTGCGGGGCGCGAGTTCGGTCAGCAGCCGGCCGGTGGCGAGCGGCGTGTTCATGCGGCGCGCGCCCGACAACGGCACCAGCGTATCGACATAGGCGAGCGCAGCCCGCGCCGCCGGCACGAAGCGTTCGCGCGGCACGGCGCCCATCGCGGCAAGCACGCCGGCGTCGTTCACGCCGCTGGTGCGGAGCTGGCTGGCGACCATCGCCGCGCGCAGGGATTCGTAATTGATCTCGGTCACGGCCAACCTCGTCGCACAACTGTTTTAGTTAGGCAATACACTAACACGCGCGTCGGTCCGTCTATCGTGTCGAGGCGAGTGCGCCAAGCATCATGCGGCGGGGCGCTGCGACTTGACAGCGTGTCGGCAGCGCGACATTGCCGCCCGCTCCGGCCCGATGGCGGAGTGGTGACGCAGAGGACTGCAAATCCTTGCACCCGGGTTCGATTCCCGGTCGGGCCTCCATTCCCACGACAGACAGACGCGAATCGCCTGCCGCGCTCAGGCGCCGATCTTCATGGTCGGCGTGAGCCAGACGGTGCCGCGTCCGCGGAACACGAACACCAGCCCTTCCCCGCTGCGCATCGCGTTGCGAAGACCGCGGACGAGCGGGCGCACTTCGCACTGAAGCGAAGCCGAATACATCATCATCAGATCGCCATCGACGATCAGTTCGCCCGATCCATCGAGCTCGATTGCCTCGACCTCGTCCACCGGCACCGGCGATTCGACGACGAACACCCCTGCCCCTTCCAGCTTGGGCTGCATCAGCCCGTTGCCCGAAAGCACGCCCGACAAGGTGCGGTGGACATGGGTCTTGATCTCGACCGATCCCTCGCAGGCGTAGAATGCCTTGTCGTCCAGGATCAGCGCATCGGCGGGACCATCCATCTCGGCGATGATGAAATGCTTGGTGGTAGGTTCGGTCCAGACCTCGCCGCGCCCGGCGAAGCGGGTGGCGAAGCCGGACTCGCCCGTGCCCGCAGACGCGATCGCGCGGCTGAAGAAGTTGCTGTTCTTGTCATTCTTTTGGACATCGACCTGCAGTGCGCCGTGGGCATATTGCAGCGCGCCCGGTTCGAGCAGCGCGGCGCCGCCTTCCAGGATGATGCGTAGCGTACGGGTGGCGGTGGGCGGCGAAGGCACGGTCAGCCCGAAGCCACCGGCGCCCTGCCCGGTGCCCGGCACATAGACATATTGGGATACGATCTTGCGGGTATATTGGTAGAGTTCGAACCGGGCGCCGCGGCCGGCCTTTTCGTCGATCCTGGTGCGAAAATCGGACATCTGCTTCCTCCCTGCAAACGATCAGGCCGAGCGCGCGGCATCCGGCGCGGGCACGATACCGAAATGATCCGCGCGACGCACGATCCGCTCTGCCCAGCCGCGATGGGTGGCGGGTTCGGTCATTCCGCCGGCGGTGGCGAACACGGCGCGCGCCTGCCTGTCCAGGATCGCGCGCGCCTCCACCAGATCGCGCTGCGGCACCGCATAAGCGGCGTGGATGACGGCGATCTGCGCGGGGTGGATCGCGGTCTTGGCGATCAGGCCATGCTCGATATCGCGTTCCACTTCCTCGCGCAGCAGCGCCGGATCGTCGAACCGTTCGAACACGGGCGCGGTGAGCGCGAAACCCCAGGGCGCGAAGGTGGCGACCAGCGTGGCGATGGTGGGGCCGAGCGGCCCTTCATAGATGGTGCGGCATCCGGAGCGGCGCGCGCCCAGCGTCTGCATCAGATCATTGCCGCCGATGCGCAGCGCCAGCACCCGATCCTGCACCGCCATCAGCAGATCGCGCAGGCGGCGCATCTCGTGCCCGTCGAACGCCTCGCGCGTTTCAAGCGTCGGCATCAGCAGGTGATGGTCGTGCGCTGCGGCGAGCGCGGCCAGATAATCCGCCATACTGTCCGCCGTGGCCTTGGGAAGCACAAAGCCAGTGACGGCATCAATGCCGGCGAAACCCGAAATCTCCTCCAACATGGTTGCGTTTCGCGGGCGCACGAACAGCGCCGGCCCGCGCTGCCGCGTGCCGAGCCCGGACAGCAAGGCTTCGAGCCGGCGCAGTGCGAACGCGGACTCATCGGCGCGGATCGAATCCTCGAGGCAGAGCACCACCGAGCGCAGATCGGGATGGCGGGTGCCGGCGAGGATCGGGGCGATGTCGTCTCGCGTGGCGGGAACATAGAGGGTGGCGCCGAGCGCGATCGGATCGAAGGTCATGGCCGACAGGTCTTTCATTCCGAACCGAGCGATTTGATGACAGCGACCGCGCGGTAACGACTGCCGGGGGCGAGCGGCTCGACGGCAAGGCTCTTTTCGCTCGCGAGATGGACGAGATGCGCGACATCCGGATCGGCGGCATCGCGCAGGAACAGCCGATCGGGCAGCCGGCGCAGCACAGCGCGGGTGGCCTCCGCAATGCCGGGCTTGATGCGGTTGCGATCGGTGGTGTCCGTCAACGCCATGATCCCTTCGAGCAGCGCCCGGCAGTGCTGCCGACGGGCAGGCGCGTCATCCGGCGCGGCCGGTGCCAGCGGTGCCAGACCCTGCGCCAGCGCATCGACATGATCGACGAACGCGCGGCTGCGATCGATCGGCTCGAAGTCGCGATAATGGACGCAGGCGTGGAAATCGCCCGGGCGGACCAGCGCGGCATTGAGCACGGTGCGGCTGACCAGGCCCGAGACGATCGCGTTGAGCAGCCCCGAGGCGATCAGATAATCGTCCGCGCTGGCAGCAAGTTCGGCGACCCCGGCGGGATCGGCGACGACGGCCAGCACGGGCGCGAAGTCCGGCCCGTCCCGTGCCAGCGCGGCGTGCAGTTCGGCCGCGATCGCGCCCTTGCCCGTCCATCCGTCGACGAACACCACATCGGTGGGATCATGCGCGGCGGCGATATGGGCGAGCGCCACCCGATCGATGCCGCGATCGCGGATGATGCTGATCGAATAATGCGTGACCGTGCGCCCGATGCGGACGAGCGCGCGGCGCAGCAGCACGCCGATCGGGGTGCCCGCGCGTGCGAACGAGGCAAGCACGATTTCCCGGCCAGCGGGGGCGCGCGCGTCGATCGCGGCGGCCAGCGTGACGATATCCTGCGCGAGCCGGCGGCCGTTGCGGGCAAGTGCGGCATCGTAAAGCGCCAGATAGTCCGCACCCGGCGGCGTCTCGACCGACAGCATCTCGGAATAATGGCGCGCGCCGGACTGGATCGCGGCTTCCTTGTCGGCGATCGGGGTTGGTGCCAGATCGACCGGCTTGAGCAGGAAGGTGACGTCCTGCGGATCATAGCTGCCGTGGAAGCTCATGCGAGCAGGCCGGTGGCCAGGGCGAGCTGAGATCCGCGCGGCACCATCGCGAAATCGCATTGGGCCATGAACGGAGCATCGGTGATGCTGTCGCCGATGCCGATCACGGGCACGTCCGGATGGGCGGCGCGCAGCCGCGGCAACAGGTGGGCGACGGCATGCTGCTTGCCGAGCCAGGGCGGCATGATGGCGACATTGTTGCCGTTGCGGTGGATCGTCCAGCCGGGCGGCACCTGATCGGCAACGCCATCGACTGCGGCGTGAAGGGCAACATCGTCGGCGTCCGGATGCTTGGCGAGCACGTAGAGCGGCGTTTCGCCTTCCGTGAGCACGCGCACGCGCAGGGTGGGCGCGGCGGCGGACAGCGAGCCGGCGAGCCGTTCGAGATCAGGGGCGATCGCGTGCGAGGCCGCGGCGGCATGGGCAGCCCATTGCGCGTCGATCGCGCCGTCATCGCCAAGCACCACGCCGCCATGGGCGCAGACCGCCGCCTGGAACGGGATCCGCACGCGGCGCAGCGCATCCAGCCCGCGCGCCGTGACGGGCACGAAGCGCGTCGTCTCACACAGCCAGCCGATCAGCGCCATCTGCGACGGGGTGGCATAGCTGAGCGGCGACCCATCGACCGCATAGCCGAGCGGGGTGAGCGCGGTTTCGGCCAGGCCGGGCGGGCATTTGCGCAGCGTCTGGAACAGCGTGTCGTCGAGATCGACCAGCGCGATCGCCCGCATCAGCGTGTCCCCATCCACAACAGCCGCGCGTCCAGCGCCGCGACCAGAGCGGGATCGATGCTGCCGGGCGGGGTTTCGTGCACGATCACGCTGATCCGGGGATCGTCGGGGGCGACATTGTAAAGATAATTGGGCACCGGTGTGCCGTAATTGTCCGCGAAACGCAGCGCGTGGGCGATCGCGCCATCGATACGCGCCGGGCTGCGCGTGGTGGATTGCACGACCACGTCATGTCCCGCCGCTTCCAGCCATTCGGCGATCCGGAACGGCGGATAGGTGAATTCGGCGGTGCAAACGATGCGAACGCGCGAAGCCGGCGGCAGCGCAAGCGTATCGGCCAGCGCATCACCCTCGTCCGCGGTATCGACGCGGCCGAGCCGCCCGTAATTATGATGCGCGGCGAGGCCGCCCATCGCGCGGGCGGCGACATCGAAGGCGGGCGGCTCGGCCGGGGGCGGCGCGCCCGGCGTCCATTCCAGCCGGCCGGCAATCAGGCTGGCAATCTCAGCGGGGCGCGGCATTGCAGCGACGGCGGCACCATCCGACCAATCGGCCAGCGTCGCCACGACCATGCGTTCGATCCCCGGCAGCTCGGCCACCAGCGCGTCCGCCAGATTGCGCAGCGTGGTGCCGGTCGACACTTCGTCGTCCACCATCACCAACGTGCGCGCGGCGGTGAGCAGTGCCAGCCCCTCGACCGGGCGATAGATCAGGTGGCGCGAGGCGTGGCTGTGCGGTTCATCGAACCGGGCGAGCAGCGGATGATCGATCTGCTGGCGGGTGGAATGGAGGAACAGGCAATCGTCGCGCCCGGTGATCGCGCGGTAGCTTTCATGCACCCCCTGCCCCAGGCAGATTGCGGTTTCGGCAAGCCCCAGGAACAGGATCGGCCCCGGCAGATCGGCCGGCAGCGCGCGCGCAAGATCGATCATGCTGGCGCGCATTTCGGACGGGCGGGCAGGAATGTGGCGGCCAAGCAGCTTCGAGACGACCAGGAAGCCGCGCCGGGGATTGTCGCGCGCGGCGAAGGCGCAGGCGCGATCGAGCGGCCAATCCGCTCGCGTGGTGTTGATGCGGATCGTGCCCGAGGAAAGCGGGACGATGCGTTCGCGGGGATGTTCCTGATCGGCCATGGCGCGATGTGCCGCAGCCGATCAGGCTTCGCAATCGATGCGGAAAATATAGCCGCGCGCTTCCTTCACGATGTCCGCGCGGGATCGGCTGGCATGGCCATCGGCCAGGACGGGATCGACGCCGGCGGTGGCGAGGAAGGCACGCACGATCGCGCCCTTGACGCCGAAATTGACGTTCTCGGCATTGTTGCCGGCGCGGCGGACATGATCGAGATTGAGCGAGGCGTGGACGAGGCCGATGACATGCCCCGCCATGTCCAGGATCGGGCCGCCGCTGTTGCCGCTGGCGATCGGGGCGGTGAACTGCAGCACGCTGCTGTCGTTGCCGACCCCGCTCAGCGAGGATACATTCCCGCCGCTGGCCTGCGGCCCGGTGCCGAGCAGGCCCGACAGCGGGAAGCCCAGCACCACGATATCCTCGCCCAGATCGATCCGCAGATCGCCGCGAAAACGTGCGCGCGCGCCGATGTCGCGTTCGATGCGGAGCAGCGCGACATCGTTGCGGGGATCGGTGAACACCAGTTCGGCATCGGCCGTCATCCGATCGCTCTTCACGCGGATGGTGCGCGCGCCATCGATCACATGCGCGTTGGTGAGGATGTGGCGATCGTCGACCGCGAAGCCGCTGCCCGAGAAGCTGGCGCCGGGCGCGCGGCGCGACGGGCCGGGGCGATCTTCATGGAAATGATGCGGCGGGCGATCGGGCTCGGGCGGGTGCGGCACATCGATACGGATGCCGAGCGCATGAGCGAGCGCGCCGATGCCGCCGACGAAGCCCTGGCCGTTCGCGGTCAGCCGCCAATCCGATCCGCGGCGATAGACTTCGAGCAGAATCATCGCCGCTTCGCCGCGATTGGCGAGATCGAACGGCATCCGATAGTCGTTGGCGGTGGCGGTCAACGACCGGAAATCGCGCAGCGTGATGCCGGAACCGACGCCGCCGACGATATAGACGATCATCATGATGCGATCGACCGCGGCGGGCAGCTTCGAAAGCTCGATCCGCAGCACGCCATTCTCGACGAAGCTTATGCCGGGGCGGACCTCGCCGCCGGTGGCGGTGATCGGATCATAGCCGGGAGCAAGCGCGCGATCGGGGCCAAGCGCGACGACGACCGCGCCGAGCTGGCCGGCGCGTGCGTCCATCTCCGGCCCGTCGACATCGATGCGGATCTCGGCCGCGTCGATGCCCACGCGCTCGCCGATCGTCAGGTCACGCATGGGCGGCGGCTTTCGCTTCGGGATCGGGCAGTCGCTCGGGAATGGTGACGGGCGCCACCAGCGCGCCGCCTGTAGGGTGCGGGATGGCGGCACGATCGACCAGGCCGAGCAGCGTGCCGATCTGGATCCACGGCAGGTTGACCCCGGCATGCTCGGTATAGCGGCACGCGCCGCTCATCCGCGTGTTGATCTCGAGGATACGCGGGTCGCGATCGTCGGCGGTAGCGGCCTTGAGCTGGACGTTGACCAGCCCGGACAGGCCGAATGCGCGGACCGCATCGCGGGCGATGTCGATCGCAGGGCCGTCCGCTTCCAGCCGCTGCGCGCGCGCGAGCTTGCGGCGCGCGACCGCGACCAGCGTGGTGCCCGCATCGGCGACCAGATCGACGCTCCATTCGGCGCCGGGCAGATGCTGGAGCACGAGCAGCCGCACCGGATCGGGCGCGTCGGCAATCGCGGCGCGCAGCGCGGCGGGGGCGATGCGGTGCGCATCCGGGTTCATCAGCGTGGCGAACAGCGGCACAGCCGGATCGAGCCGCCAGAAGCCAGCGGCGAACACGCCGTGCGGCGGCTTGACGCAGGGTTCATGGCCGAGCGCGGCGGCCTCTGCCAGCGCGGCATCGAACGAGGGCGCATCGTGGATCTCTCGCGTCCACGGCGTCGGCAGGCCATGATCGGTGGCGGCGGCGTGGAAGCGGCCCTTGTCCTCGATCAGTTCCAGCGTTGCGCGATCTGCGGGCACGGCCAGCCGGGTGCCGACACGGGCGAAATCGGCCGCGCGATCGGCGAGATCGAAGCGGCCATTCTGCGCCACGAACAGATCGATGCCGCGCGCGGCGCATTGATCGATGCACCAGCCCGCATAGCCATCGGGATCGGCGCGGCGATCCAGATCCGGTTCGGCGAAGGCCTCGTCCGCCGCGGCGAGGACGGGGGCGGCGGGATCGCGGTGCGAGGCGAGCAGCCTTACCCGGCCGCCCGCCCCGTCACGCACCATCAGCACCGCATCACGGATGCTGGAATAGCCCTGGTTGAACCAGACGGCGGGACGCGCCTCGCTCAGACATTGACCCCGAACGAGCGGGCGAGCGGGCCGAGGCCGCCCGCAAAGCCCTGGCCGATCGCCTTGAACTTCCACTCATCGCCATTGCGATAGAGCTCGCCGAAGATCATCGCGGTTTCGGTCGAGGCGTCTTCCGACAGATCGTAGCGCGCGATCTCGCTGCCGCCGGCTTCGTTCAGCACGCGGATATAGGCATTGGAGACCATGCCGAAATTCTGCTTGCGGGCATCGGCGTCGTGAATTGTGACTGCGAAGGCCAGCTTGGTGACGCTGGCCGGCAGATTGGCGAGATTGACCTTCACGACCTCGTCGTCGCCCGCGCCTTCGCCGGTGGTGTTGTCACCCTGATGCTCGACCGCGCCGCTGGCGCCGGTCTTGTTGTTGTAGAAGATGAAATCGGCATCGGACGCGACCTTGCCGTCGGCTGCGAGCACGAACACCGACGCGTCGAGATCGAATGCGCTGCCGTCTGTCACGCGCGTATCCCAGCCCAGGCCGACGCGCACCGCGGTCAGGCCAGGGGCTTCCTTGCTGAGGCTGACGTTCGCGCCCTTGGAAAGCGATACCGGCATGTTCGGAACTCCTCTCTGCTATGGTCGGCGGTCAGCCGACGTCCACGCCAAAACTGCGCGCGAGCGGGCCAAGACCACCCTTGAACCCCTGGCCGACCGCGCGGAACTTCCAGTCTCCATTGTGGCGATAGACCTCGCCGAAGATCATCGCCGTTTCGACCGACGCGTCTTCCGACAGGTCGTACCGCGCGATCTCGCGATCATTGGCGGCGTTGACCACGCGGATGAAGGCGTTCGACACCATGCCGAAATTCTGGCCGCGCGCCTCGCCATCATGGATCGTGACCGCCACCGCGATCTTCTGCAGCCCGGCAGGCACGCTGGCGAGATCGACCTTGATCGATTCGTCGTCCCCCTCGCCCGCGCCGGTGCGATTGTCGCCGCTATGCTCGACCGATCCGTCGGCGGATTTCATCTGATTGTAGAAGATGAAATCGGCGTCGGAGCGGACCTTGCCTTCCGCAGTCAGCAGAAAGGCGGAGGCATCAAGATCGAAATCCGCCCCGCTCGTCACCCGCGTATCCCAGCCCAGCCCGATCACGATCCGGGTGAGGCCCGGTTCTTCCTTGCTGAGGCTGATATTGCCGCCCTTGGCGATGCTGATCGACATGGCTCAGTTATGTCCAATGTTGCCGAGCTTCTCGCCCGTGGGGGCGACAGGATCATGACTGCCGAGATCGACCTGATGCGATTCCTCGGGATGCAGCCGGTTGTGGCGCTTGGACCACCAGAAGGCCGTGCCGATCAGAACCGCGCCGATCAGGCCGGTGACGACTTCGGGGATGTGCCAGGCCTCGTTGGCCGAGGTCAGCATGATCGCGGCCAGCGCCAGGATCGCCCAGAAGGCGCCATGTTCGAGATAGCGATATTCGGCGAGCGTGCCCTTGTCGACCAGCATCACCGTCATCGAGCGGACGAACATCGCGCCGATGCCGAGACCCAGTGCGATGATGAAGATGTCCTTCGACAGCGCGAACGCGCCGATCACACCATCGAACGAGAAGGATGCATCGAGCACTTCGAGATAGAGGAACGAGGCGAGACCCGAGCGCGCGACCTGTCCAGTGGCATCCTCCGCGCCTTCGAGCAGCGAGCCGAGCGCATCGACCGCGATGTACGTGAGCAGGCCGAAGATGCCGGCTTCGACGAACACCAGCCGATCGGCATCGGGCAGCACGCTGGCGATGCCGACCAGCGCGATCAGCACGATGCCGATCTCGACCGCGGGCACGCTGGACAGCTTGGCGAGCTGGCGTTCGACGATGTCGATCCAGTGCACTTCCTTGTCGGCATCAAAGAAGAATTTCAGGCCGACCATCGCCAGGAACGCGCCGCCGAAACCGGCGATGCCGACATGGGCAGAGGTGATGATGCGTTCATATTCGGCGGGGTTGCCCGCCGCGAGCTTGAGCGATTCGATCGGCCCCAGCCCGGTCGCGATCACGACGATGGCGAGCGGAAACACGATCCGCATGCCGAACACTGCGATCAGGATGCCCCAGGTGAGGAAGGCGCGCCGCCATTTCGCATCCATGTCGCGCAGGACGGTCGCGTTGACGACCGCATTGTCGAACGACAGCGACACCTCCAGCACGCCCAGCACGAGCGTGATCCACAGCGTGGCCAGCAGCGCCTGCATGCCACCGCCCGTGTTCCAGCCCAGCCACGCCGCGATGCCCAGGCAAAGCGCGGTGAAGATGAGCGAGCCTGTGTAATATTTGCGAATCAACGCGCGTCCCCCGTCAGTCCTTGCGACCGCTGGTCCATTGCAGACCCCAGCCGAAAGCGCGATCCAGTTCGCTCTGGTCGCGGAAATAATCGACGATCCGCGTCACCTTGATGGTGCCGCCGTCATTCTCCAGCAGCACGATCCCGCACAGCCGCTTGTCGTTGCGGCCCTCGGTCATCCGCACCTCGATCGGCGGCTGATCGGGCATGGTGACGCTGACCACGCCATCGGTCTGCTGCCAGTTGGGCACGCCATCATAGATATTGGCGAAGATCGCGATCCGCTTGAGCTGATTCCACTGCGCGCCGTTGATGCGCATCGTCTCGCCCGCGGACACGTCGCCGGTGCGGTCATCGCCTTCCAGCGCGATGAAGGGCGGATTGTGGAAGCTGCCGAACAGGCGGCCGAGCGCCTGGACCACGCTCTTGCGTCCGTCGGCCAGTTCCAGCAGGCAGCCGAGATCGAGATCGATCGCGGAGCCGCCGCCGAAGAACGACTTCTTGCCGCGCGACCAGTTCAGGTTGACGACGATCTCGCCGAACGATCCGCCGCGCTTTTCGAGGCTGACGGTCTGGTTCGGCTTGTCGAGCGAGATCTTGGCAAGGCTGACCGGGCGCGGCGGCGGGGAAGCAGCTGCAGGCGGTGGCGGGGGTGGTGGTGGCGGTGCGGGCGCGGGTGCAGGCGCAGCCGGTGCGGGATCGTCCGCGACGTCGATGCCGAACGAGCGCGCGAGCGGGCCGAGGCCGCCGTTGAAGCCCTGGCCGACCGCGCGGAACTTCCACTGGCCGTTCCGCAGATAGAGCTCGCCGAAGATCATCGCCGCCTCGGTCGCGCCCGACAGCATCGGCGCATAGACGATCGCATCGCCGCCGACCGCAATCCGCGCGCCGGACAGCATCGCCATCGTCTGGCCCTTGGCGGCGCCGCCGTCGATCGTCACGCAGATCACGATCCGCACGACATCGGCTGGCAGCCGGCCGGTCGCGATCTCGAACCGGCCCTTGCCGCTCTGCCCCGCGGCATAGCGGATCGCGCCGCCGGCGCCTTCGGGCTGGTTGTAGAAGATCATGTCGTCGTCGCTGCGGACCTTGCCCGCCTCGGTCAGCAGATAGGCCGAGACATCGGCCTCCACCGCCGCCGGCGCAGACCAATCGACCGTGACGATCGCCGGATCCCCCGGCAGCGGGGCATTGCCGCCCTGCGTCAGATCCACCATCAGAAGTGCGCCGAGATCGCTGGCATCATGTCGTGGAAGGTGCGGCCGGTGGTCTTGTCCCCGATCGCCTTCATCGACCAGCCGGCGCCATCGCGCGCGACCTTCGCCATCACCTGACCGGTGTGCGCGCCGCTGCCGGACAGATCGAAGCGCGCCAGTTCGACATTGGTGGTGGCATCGACCAGCCGGCAATAGGCGTTCTCGATCTTCTCGAACGAGTCGCCCGTGAAGCTGTTGACGGTGAAGACCAGCGTCTGCACCGCGGGCGGCAGCGCAGAGAGATCGACGATGATCTGCTCGTCATCGCCATCGCCCGCGCCGGTGCGGTTGTCGCCGGTGTGGATGATCGAACCGTCCTTCGAGCGCAGCTGGCGGAACCAGACCGAATCGACCAGCTGACGATTGCCGTCGAACAGCAGCACCGACGCATCGAGATCGACATCATCGCCGCCGCCGAAGAACCGGCCCAACCCCTTGGCCTTGCGGACATCCCAGCCGAGCCCCATCGTGACCCGGGTCAGCGTGCCGCCGCCCGACTTTTCGAGCCGGATGCTCTGCCCCTTGACCAGACTGACCATCACGCCCGCTCCCGATTGACCATCACGCCCGAACAAAGCCCAGCGGCCTGCGCGATGCAACAGGGCTTGGCGGCAAAAGATGACCGGATCGTTGCGGCGTGGTGCCGGCAAGCATTAGCGGCAGGCCAGGAGGCCGCCGACCGGCTGGACGAGCGTATCGCCGCCCGCTTCGGTTACGGAGACGGTGCCGTCGCGCACCAGTGCGCCTTTCGCCAGCCCCTCGCGTTCCTCCAACACCAGATCGACCGAGACCGACAGCGTGGCATCGGCATAGCGCGCACTGGCCGCGGGCTTCGACGGATCGGCGCCATCCGCTCGCGCCAGATCGCGCGCGCCGCTGCCGAGCGCGATCCGCGCCGCGCCACCGCGTGCGACCAGCAGCAGCGCTGGCCGCGGATCACCGCGCCACAGGAAGATCGCGCATTCGCCGGGCGCCAGATCCTGCCGCGGCAGCGTGCCGAGCGAGAGGGCGAGCCAGAGCGCGGCTGTCACCATGTGCCATCCACCCCCAGCGCATAGCCGCCGGCCCCCGGTGCGAAGCCAGCCGCGAGCAGCCGATCACGCACTGCCGGATCGTTGCCGCGCACCGCCAAATCCACCCGATACCGCCCGCCCGGCAGCAACCGCAGCGCCAGCGTCTCCATCCCCGTCTGGCTGGCGAGCGGCAGCAGCAGCGCGCCATTGTCGCAGCGTGCCTCGCCGGTGAGCCCACCGGGCAGCGACAGGCCGGCGACATCGCCCGCCAGCCGCGCGGTGACCCGACCCTCGGCTGCGATACACACGCCATCCTCGAACCGGGCGGAGACATCGGCCAGATCGAGCGCGGCGATCGGCAGCGGCGCCAGCCGCCCCGCCAGCGGCACGAGCGCGGTGACATCATCGATGCCGAGCGCGTGGCGGCTGACGCTGATCGCGCCGGCGGCGGGATCGAGATCGCCGTCGCGCGCCAGATCGAGCCGGGCGCGGCCGACGAACAGCGGCCAGGGGCTGAGACCGATCCTGAGATCGCCGAGCGGAACGCCCGCCAGCCGCGCTTCGACCAGGCGGCCGCGCCAGATGCTGCCTTCGGCGGCGCGCGCGGAAAGGCCGACCCGGTCCATGCCGACCAGACCCAGCGCCAGTCGGGCCGGCAGCAGCAGCACGAGCATCGCGACGGTGGCGGCGGCCAGCAACAGCCGGTGGCCGACAGGCAGGCGGATCCGCATCAGCGCCCCCGTCCGCGCAGATCGACCTGCACCGACAGCGTGGCATCGCTGTTGGTGCGCGCCACCAGCCGATCGACCACGAGCCCGTAGCGGCTTTCCAGCTGGCCGATCCAGCCGAAGAAGGCGGGCGCGCGGACCGCGTTGATGACGAGCGTCGCACCCGACGATCCGAGCGGTTCGATGCGGGCGACGGTGAACCCCGCCTCGCTGGCCTGGGATGCGAGGAACGCCTGGATCGGCGCGCCCAGCGGCGGCGGCGCGCGCCGTTCGAGCAGGCGGATGGCATCGGCCTGGGCGCGGGCATCGCCCAGCGCCAGCACCGCGCGGGCATGGCGGGCGCGGGCATCGGCGAGCGCATCATCCGTCGGCCGGATGATGCCGGCCCAGGCGATGGTGATCGCCAGCAGCGCCGCCATCACAAGCAGCAGCCGCTGTTCGCGCAGGGTGCGCCCGGCCCACCAGATCTTCAGCCGATCGATCATCGTGCGCGCACCGTGAGTTCGGAGATCTGGCGGCCACCGCCGCTGCGGGGCGGCGCGGTATCGGCATCGAGCCCGGCAGCATCGAGCCGCGCTTCCAGTGCCGCGATCTCGGGCGCGCCGGTGGCGAGGATGGTGGCGGTGAGCGTGCCATCGCGATCGAACTGCAGCGCGCCGAGCTCGACATCCGGGGTCGCGCGGACGGCATCGAACAGCAACCCTGCGACGGTGCCATAGCCAAGGCCGCCGCCGCGCAGATCGGCCAGCCGCTCGCGCAGTTGCGCGGGGGGATTGGGCAGCGCGGCGGCGCGCGGCAGCACGGTGCGGGCGACCGTCTCGATCTCCGCCTCTGTGCGATCGGCGGCGATCGAATAGCGCAGGATCAGGGCAGCCTGGATAGCGAGCGTGGCAAGCAAGATCGCGCCGGCGACGATCGCCAGCCGCCGCGCCTGCGCCCAATCGATCCGCCAGCGGCGGCGACGCGCGAACGCGCCCTGCCGCAGATCGAGCGGAGGCGGATCGAGCAGGCCGGCCAGCCCCGATTCCACGGTGACGGTATCGACCGGCTCGACACCGTCTTCATCCAGCAGCGCCGCGAGATCGGGTTCGACCGTGTAGCCGCTGGTCGGCCCGCGGGCGACGATGGCGTGCGGCAGCGCCCAGTGCCGCTCGCCCGCTTCCGGTGGCGCGATCAGCATCGGTTCGGGCACGACATGATCGGGATCGAGCGCAAGCGCCTGCGCCTGGCCGAGCCAGCCCGCCATGCGATCGGCCGCGACCACTGCAATGGGATGAAAGCCATCGGCTTGACGCGAGCCCAGCGCCACATGCAGGCGATCGACGGGATCGAGGCTGATCTCCGCCGCCGTCATCCGTGCAGCTGCGCGCGCCTGAGCGGGGCTGAGCGACGGTAGTTCGATCCAGTGCAGCGCGACCTGCTGGCCGGGTGCCACGATCACCACCTTGCGACGGACCGCGCCGGGGCGATCGGCGGGCGCGGTGACCCAGCTGTCACCCCGCGCGGTGACGGCACCGCCCTCGAGCTCGAGCCAGCCATCGGACGCGCGCGCATCGCCGTCGCCGGCGAACAGCAGCAGCAGGCGGCCCGCGCTCATTCCTCGTCCCCCCAGCGACGTGCCACCACGCGCGCGGGCACCAGCCCGGCATCGATCAGCGCCTCCTCGCGCACCTGCGCGGCACCCAGTTCGGCGTCAAGCCTGAGCGCGAACCAGCGCGTACGGACTTGGGGCTGACCGACGACTTCGGCGGGCGGCACCAGCGCTTCCAGCGCAGGCAGCTTCCAGAAGGCGGTCGGATTGTCGAACCCTTCGACCGGTCGCGCGGTGAGGATACCGCGGGCGCGGTTGAGATCGAGCTGATCGGGCACCAGCATCGCCACCAGCGGCGCCTGATCGGGGGTGAGCGTGTTGACGTTGAGCGGCGACAGATCGGCGGTCGGCAGCGCGCAGACCCAGGGACGGAGCCGGGCGTAGAGCTCGGGCGTGACACCCGCGATCGCGCGCAGCTCGCTGGGATCGGCGATCAGCGTGTTGGCCGCGCGATACGGCGTGGCGGCACCGGCATAGGTCTCATCCTCCGCCCCGTCGGGATTGGGGATCGAGTCGCCATCCACCCAATCGGCGGTGGCGGCGGCGACACGGCGCGCCTCACCTTCCGGGATCTCCAGGATCCGCATCAGCGCGATGAACTGCTGCACGCCTGCCGGGCGCGGCGCAAGATCGGTCGGCACCAGCCCTTCGGCGACGCTGTTCAGGTTGAAGCAGTTGCCGCCATCGACCAGCCGCGCGGTGGCGATGCCGCCCGGCACTGGCATGCGGAAGGCGCGTCCCTGCCACCCGCCCGCCAGCGTGGTGGTGCGCCGTTCGCGATTGGCGAGCTGGCCGATGCGGGCGAGCGCGATCGCCTCTCCGCCCAGCGCCAGCCCGCGCGCCTGATCGAGCGCGGCGCCGTTGGCGGCGAGCCGCGTGGCCAGCGCGATCTTTTCCAGCGCGACTACCGAGATCGCGGCCATCACCGCGACCAGCATCAGCACCGCCAGCAGCGCCGCCCCCTCCTCGGCATGGGCGACGCGGATCATTGGCCGGTGCCCGACAGGAACAGCATGCGGACCGGGCCGACGCCATCGACGGTGACGGTGGCCTCGACCGCCCGCGGCACCGCGCTCGGCCGGACGGGATCCCACACCTCGCGCCATTCGCCGCCGAGACGATAGCGCAGCGTAAGCGCGGAGACGCCGCGCATCACCGGCGACCAGGCGGCCGGCGTGGCGCCATCGACCATCGGATAGGCGC
Source organism: Sphingomonas canaveralia (assembly GCF_047238125.1). Lineage (NCBI taxonomy): Bacteria > Pseudomonadati > Pseudomonadota > Alphaproteobacteria > Sphingomonadales > Sphingomonadaceae > Sphingomonas > Sphingomonas canaveralia. The sequence goes on along the minus strand of NZ_JBDFMH010000001.1, from coordinate 458,098 downwards.
GGCGCTCGATCCGGTCTCCCTCCAGCCGCCAGTCGACCCGCTGCAGCGAGGCGCGGGCCGCGCCGTCTGGATTGCTCCAGCCCGCGCGCACGAAGCCCAGGGCAATCGGGCCGCCGCCGGGGGTGCCGACGAAAGCGGCGCGCGGGCGGCCATCGGGATCGCGGCTGATGCGCGCGGTGGCCTGAGCGAGATCCCCCGCCATCAGTGCGGACAGGCGGCGGAGTGCGGCGACCTCGTCCAGCCGCTCCCCCGCCGCACCTTGCGCCTTCACGCTGAAGCCGAGCAGCGCGACGCCGGCCGCCGCTAGCAGCGCGAAGATGAACAGCGACACCATCAGTTCGACGAGCGTGAAGCCGGCTTCGCTGGCGGGCGCCGTTGGGCTCCGCAACTGGTCCCCGGCCTTCACGGGGGTGCGGGTATGCGGCCTTCTCATGTCGCCGGCCGGAACAGGGTCAGCGCGCCGGCCTGGCCGCCGTCCGCCGCGCGCACGGTGACGTCGATGCGGAGCAGGCCGGCATCGCCGCCGGGGGCAGTGGCGCGCGTCCACGCCCAGCTGCGGCCGCCATTCTGCTCGCTGCCCTGTTCGACGCCGACCGACGGCGCGACCGGATCGGTGACGGCGGCCACCGCGACGTTGCGTGCGACGATCTGGCCGAGCACCTGATCCTGCAGCCGCGCGGTAGTGGCGAGCGTGGCGCCTTCCAGCCGCAGCAGCGCGAGCGCCGCCAGGCCGAAGATGGCGAGCGCCACCATCAGCTCGATCAGCGTGAAGCCCTGTTCACCCCGCGACATCGATCGCCCCGTCGGCCGCGACCGAGACGCTGACCCGCGCATCGCCGCGCAGCAGCGTGACTGCGACCGGATCAGCCGCGCCGGTGGGATCAAAGATCGCGCGCAGCGTCCCCTTCTCGCCGACCACCGCCTGCGTGCCCGCCCCCCATTCGCGCCGTTCAAGCGGCCGATCGGTGATCGCGCGCCAGCGGCCGTGGCGGCGCGTTTCGAACGCATAGCCGCCGGGCGAGACGGTGAGCGCGACCGGGCTGGCCGCGACGATCGCCTGTTCCTGCGCGGCGCGGACGCGGGCGGCGAAGCGCTCACCTTCCTGGCGCAGCGATCCGCGCGGATCGGGCATCGCGACGACGACCGCAGCGGCGGCCAGCCCGATGATCGTCAGCACCACGAGCAGTTCGACCAGCGTGAAGCCGGCGTCGCCGCTGTGGTGCGTGCTACTTCCAGTTGCCGATATCGGCATTCTCGCCCTCGCCGCCTTCGCGGCCGTCCGCGCCAAGGCTGTAGATGTCGAACGGGCCATGCCGGCCCGGAGCCGCATATTGGTAAGCCGCACCCCACGGATCATCCGGCAGCCGCTTCACATAGCCGCCCTGGCGGTAGCGCCCGGTCTGCGCGGCAGCGGCGGGGGCGGTGACCAGCGCCTGCAGGCCATCGCCGGTGGCGGGATAGGTGAGATTGTCGAGCCGGTACATCTCGACCGCCTGTTCCAGCAGCGAGATATCGGCCTTGGCCTTGCCGATCCGCGCCTGATCCTGTGCGGGGAAGACGTTGATTACGACGATGGTCGTTAGCAGGCCGATAATGACGATCACGACCAGCAGCTCGACCAGGGTGAAGCCGGCCTCGTCATCGTCGCCGCAGCGCGGGTCGGGGCTCGTGACCGGCTGGCCTGCCACGCCGGGGGGACATGGGCTGTTGCCGGCGCAGGAGCGACGGAGGGATTTGATCATGGCAGTCATCATCCTGCGGCAAGCGTGTTGAGTTGGAGGATCGGCAGCAGGATCGACAGCACGATCAGCGCCACCACCCCGCCCATCACCACGATGATCGCGGGTTCCAGCAGCGACAGCGCGGTGGCGGTGAAGCCGTCGAACTCGCGTTCCAGATAGTCGGCGGCGCGTTCGAGCATGATATCGAGCCGGCCCGCCGCCTCACCGCTGGCGGCCATGTAGACCAGCAGCGGCGGGAACACGCCCGCGCGCTTGAGCGCGGCGGACAGGCTGCCGCCGCCGCGGATCGCCTCGACTATCTCTTCGGATGCGGCGCGCAGCGCGCGGTTGTGGACCGTGCGCGTGGTGAGCGACAGGCCCTCGAGCAGCGGCAGCCGGCTCTGCACCATCGTGGCCAGCGTGCGCGACAGCCGCGCAGCATGGAGATCGCGGATCAGCCGACCGAGCAGCGGCAGCCGCAGCATCCGCCGATCGACGGCCAGCCGCACCGCCGGATCCTTCAGCGCCCGCCAGAACAGCAGCCCGCCGCCCGCGAACGCGATCAGCAGCGCCCACCACCAGCCCTGCAGGAATTCGGACGTACCGATCACCATACGCGTGAGCAGCGGCAGCTGCTGGCCGACGCTGTCGAACTGTTCGACGACCTGCGGCACCACGAACAGCATCAGCGCGAACACCACCCCGATCGCGACCACCGCCAGCACCACCGGATAGGCCATCGCGGTCAGCACCTTGGCGCGAACCTGCGCCTGGCGTTCGAGCAGCAGCGCCAGCCGTTCTAGGATCGCGGGCAGCGTGCCCGCCCCCTCGCCCGCCGCGATCATCGCGCGGTAGAGCGGCGGGAAGCTGGCGGCCTGGCGGTTCATTGCATCGGACAGGCGCCGCCCTTCGAGCACGCCGGCATGGACCGCGCCGAGCACCGTCCGCGCGACTTCCTGTTCGGACTGGCGCGAGATGGTGCGCAGCGCTTCTTCCAGCGGCGTGACCTGCGCCAGCGTGGCGAGCTGGCGGGTGAACAATGTCAGCTGCTTCGACGACAGCTTGCGGCGCAGACCGATCCGGCGCGACAGCAAGGCGGGCGGCGGCGCGGCGGCGCTGCCCGGCTCGACGCGGACAACATAGAATTTCTGCCGTTCCAGCCGCGCGCGCGCATCGGCCGGGCTGTCCGCCTGCACCTGGCCGCGCTTCTCGCGCCCACCGGTATCGAGGACGAGATAGTCAAAGGCGGGCATCGGCTGCCCCTCGGCGGGCGCGCTCACGCATCGACCGCATCCCGGCGCATGATGCGGACGGCTTCCTCGGGCGTCGTCACCCCATCCTGCACCAGCGCGCGCGCGGCGTGGGCGAGATCAGCGGAACTGCGGAAGCCGTGCGCGGCGATATCGCCTTCGTCCGCACCGGCATTGATCAGGCGGCGGATGGTGTCGTCGATGCGGATCGCCTCGTAGACGCCGATCCGGCCCTTGTACCCGCTGTTGCCACAGGCGGGGCAGCCGCGCGCCTCGTGCACCGGATCACCGGGCGCGATCCCAAGCAGCGCGGCCATTGCGGGCGGCGCGGGCACCGCGACGCGGCATTCGGGGCAAAGTCGGCGCACCAGCCGCTGTGCGATCACCGCGCGCAGCGTGGAGGCAAGCAGGAACGGCTCCACCTTCATGTCGCGCATCCGCGTGATCGCGCCGGCGGCATCGTTGGTATGGACGGTGGACAGCACGAGATGGCCGGTGAGCGAGGCCTGCACGGCGATCTCGGCCGTCTCGCGATCGCGGATTTCGCCGACCATCACGACATCGGGATCCTGGCGCAGGATGGCGCGCAGCCCGGTCGCGAAATCGAGACCGACCTTCGAGTTCACCTGGGTCTGGCCGACGCCTTCGACCGCATATTCGACCGGATCCTCGACCGTCAGGATATTGCGGCTGCCATCGTTCAGCAGGCGAAGGCCTGCGTAGAGCGTGGTCGTCTTGCCCGAACCGGTCGGACCGGTGACGAGGATGATGCCGTTGGGCTCGCGCATCGCGCCCTGGACGGTCGACAGGATCGCGGGCGGCATGCCGAGCGCATCCATGGTGATGCCGGCATTCTCCTTGTCCAGGATGCGCAGCACGACGCGCTCGCCCGCGCGACTGGGCAGCGTGGAGACGCGGACGTCGATCAGCTTGCCGGCCAGCGTTAGCCCGATGCGGCCGTCCTGCGGCAGCCGGCGCTCGGCGATGTCGAGCCGTGCCATCACCTTGATGCGGCTGACGACGACGGGGGCCACATGCGGCGGCATCCGCAACGTCTCGCGCAGCACCCCATCGATCCGCATCCGCACGACGAGCCCGGTCTCGTAGGGCTCGATATGGATGTCGGAGACGCCCTGGCGGGTGGCATCGGCGATGATGCCGTTGATCAGGCGGATGGCAGGCGCATCGTCCGCCGAATTGAGCAGATCGTCGGCGGTCGGCAGGTCGCTCGCCAGCAGCGAGAGATCGTCGCCCAGCCCCAGCGAGCCTGCCGCGGCGGCGGCGGCATCGCCATCGACCGCATAGCGTTCGGACAGCACGCGATCGAACTGTTCGGCGGGCACGCGTTCCACCGCGAACGGGCGATCGAGATGGCGGCGGACCTCGATCAGCGGCTTGGCACTCTCGCCCTCGCGCAGGCCGAGCGTGAGCGCACCATCGGCTTCGTCCAGCACGACCACGCCGAAGCGGCGCGCGAAGGCATAGGGGATGAAGGCGGGAGGGCGGATGCGGACGACACCGTCATCCTGACGGACGTCAGGATCCAGAACCACGGGCGCCAGCGCCTGCGGCTCTGGATCCCGGTTTTCGCCGGGATAACGGGAAGGCTGTTCTCCCCGCGCGATCTTCATCGCCGGCGCTTCTTTTCGGGCGGCACCGGCACGGTCTGGATCACCGAGGTGGACGAGCGCACCGTGGGCCGGATCACCTCGGGCTGGATCACGGGCGCCTGCGGCACGGTCTCGATCGGGGCGACCTGCGGCGTGATGATCTGCGCGGGTGCGACCGTGGCGGGCGGCGCCAGCGCAGGCGGGTTGCTGCCCGGCAGCGGCACCGCGGGCAGCGGCGGCGTGGCCCCCATATAGTCGCGCACCAGCTCGTCCAGACTGGGTTCCACGTTCGGCTTCTGGATCAGCTGCTGCTCGCGGGCATAGCCGTAGCGGCGCTCGGCCACCGCGCGGCTGTCGGCGGCGGTCTTCAGGATGGTCGGGCGGATGAACACCATCAGATTGGTCTTGGTGCGGCTGCGCGCCTTCGACCGGAACAGCGCGCCGATCGCGGGCAAATCACCCAGCAGAGGGATCTTCTCGATCGTGCGGCGCTCATTATCGTCGAGCAGGCCACCCAGCGCCACGATCTCGCCATCGTCGACGGTGACGGTGGTCTCGATCTCGCGCTTGTTCAGGATCAGATCGTTGAAATCGCCCGACACCGGCCCCGCGATCGACGAGACTTCCTGGCGCAGGAACAGCTTGATCGATCCGCCCGCCCCGATCTGCGGTTTCACTTCCAGCTGGATGCCCACATTCTGGCGCTGCACGGTGCGAAAGGCGTTGTCGAAATTGTCGCTGAGCGCCTGGCCGGTGGTGATCGGGATCTCCTGGCCGACCAGGATCTTCGCTTCCTGATTGTCCAGCGTCATGATCGATGGGGTGGAGAGGATGTTGGACTTGTTGTCCTGCTTCACCGCGTTGATGATCGCGCCGAAGATATTGTCCCCCGACACGTCCGCAAAGCCTGCGAAGCCGCCCGCCGCCGACAGGATCGAGTTGACCGCCGCCTGGGCCAGCGTGTCGCTGACGCCGCTGTTGGTGGTGGTGGTGGTCGTGTTGCCGTTGACGGTCGTGGTCGAGGTATTGAGCTCGCGCGCGCCGATCGCGCCCGCGATCGTCAGGATGTTCGGCGCGGAGTTGGAATAGTTAGTGGCGGCGAACGGGATACCGTTGCCGCCGAGCAGGAACTGCACGCCGAGTTGCTTGGCGGCGGTATCCGATATCTCGACTATGATCGCTTCGACCAGCACCTGTTCGCGGCGCGAATCGAGCTGGCGGACGACTTCGCCAAGCGTGCGCTGCAGATCGGACGGGGCCGAGATGATGACCGCGTTGGCGCCTTCATAGCGCGCGACGACGGGCTGGCCGCGTCCGGCTTGCGGCCCCACCGCCGGCACGCTCGCAGCCGCCGGAGTGGCGCCGCCCGCCGCGCCCGCATTCGCCCCGGCGGAGGGGGTGTTGGCGACGGCTTGGCCGACCAGCGTCTGCAGCACCGGCACCAGTTTCTCGGCGTCGGCATGCTGGAGGAAGATCACGCGGATCTCGGTGCCGGAAGCGGCGCGGCGATCGAGATCCTCGGCGATCTGGACGAGCCGGGCGACGGTGGTGGGATCGCCGCGCAGCGCGATCGCGTTCGAACTGTCGATCGCGACGACCGAGACCGGCGCGGGCCCGCCCGGCTGGCCGCCGGCGGCCCCCGCGCCGACGAGCTGCTGGAGCGACTGGGCGAGATCGCGCGCGCCGGCATTGCGCAGCGGCACGACGCGCGTGGCCGAAGTATCGCGATCGATCCGGTTCAGCAGATCGCGGATGCGGCGGATATTGTCCGCATAGTCGGCGACAACGACGGCATTGCCCGCGCGATTGGCGGTGACCGATCCGCCCTGGCTGACCAGCGGGCGCACCGTTTCCACCGCCGAGGTGGCATCGATCGTCGACAGGCGGATGACTTCGGTGGCGAAGGCGTTGCTGCCCTGCGCCACCTGGCCACGCGCGGCGGCCCCTTCGGCCGGCTGGATGCGGAACGCGCCGCCGCCCGCGGGCACCGCAACCAGCCCGTTGGCGCGCAGCGTGGAGAGGAAGACCTCGAAATATTCGGTGCGGCTGAGCGGCCGGTCCGTCACCACCGAGACCTTGCCCTGCACGCGCGGATCGATGACGAAAGTGCGGCCGGTGACGCGGCTGGCATCCTGAATGAAGGCGCGGATATCGGCATCGCGCAGGTTCAGTACCTGCTGCGCCGAACCCGGCATGGCCAGCACCAGCGCGAGCGCGGCGGCCCCGAGCAGTGCGCGCCTCACTTCGCCACCTGCACGCGCAGCGCGACGCGGGCGCCGCCCCGTTCCACCTCGATCCCCGCGCCGCCATCCTGCTGGATGATCTGGCCGAAGCGCTGGGCATCGGCGGCATCGCGGATCGGCTGGCCGTTGACCGACACCAGCACGTCGCCCGGCTGCAGCCCGGCCGCGCGGAACGCCGCGCCATCGCCGGTCGGCTGCAGCGTGACACCGGTGACCGCGCCATCCGCGATCCGCGGCGACAGTTGCGTGCCGGCGACGAGCGCGGCGGCGGTGGCCTGGCCCTGCGGCACGGGCGGCGCGATTGCGGCGGCACTGCCGGTGGGCACGGCGCTCACGGTCTGGGCCGGGGTCGACTGATCAAGGAACAGCTGTTCGGCCGCCCCGCCGCGCGCGATCGTAATGCCGTCGAACGACACCGCGGTGAGCGTGACGCCGGGCAGGATCTGATCGCCGACCGCGAAGCTCTGCTGGCTGCCGTCGGGCAGGCCGATGATCGCGGAGCCGCGCCCCGTGGCCTGATCGGCGCGGGTGCCGAAGAGCTTCAGGTTAAGCTCGGTCACCACCACCGGGCCGGGCCCGGTACCGCTCAAGCGGAAGAAGGGATCGAACGTGGCGGCGATGTTGGCCGGGGCACTTGGCAGCGCAGCCGCGGCGGGGCGCCAATCACCGAGCGGGCCGACCGGGGTCAGCACCACCCAGACCAGCCGGGCCAGCTGCCAGGCGAGCGCCAGCAACAGCAGCAGCTCGACAAGTCCGTAGGGGCTGGTCCGCGGCAAGCTTCGCAACAACCGCGCAGCACGCGGGTCCAACATCAAACGCATAAAGGTCCACCACCCCCGCGGCACCGGCTAGTGAGGCTATATGACAGTGGGATTGCAGGAAAGGGATGTAATTGTTTCAGATCGGCGTCAGCCGCCGCGCGCCATCAGGATCCAGCCCAGAAATCCTGCGGGGGCGAGCAGCGCGCCGAACGGCAATCGCGTGCGGGCGCTGACCCGTCGCCCGGCCAGCGCAAGCCCTGCCACGATCGCGAGGCCAAGCAGGCTCGCGGCCAGCAGCGCCGCCGGCAGCAGCGCCCAACCGGTCCAGGTACCGATCGCCGCCATCAGCTTGGGATCACCGCCGCCCAGGCCGCGGCGACGCCGCACTAGCCTGTAGAGCGTCGCGATCAGCCAGAGCGCGGCAAAGCCGGCGACGCCACCGATCAGGCTGTCGCGGGGATTAGGGCCGACCCCAGCCAGCGATACGGCAAGGCCGCCTGCCGCCAAGGGTAGGGTCAGCCGATCAGGCAGCCAGAAATGATCGCGATCGAGCATGGCCAGCAGCAGCAGCACCCAGCCGAACAGCGCGCCGGCGATGCCGACCCAGCCCGGTGCCACGGCCAGCGCGACCGCGCCGATCATGGCAGCGATCAGCTCGGCGATCGGATGGCGGGAGTCGATCAGGCTGTGGCAGGTGCGGCACTTGCCGCGCGCACGCAGCCAGGAGAGCAGCGGGATCAACTCGAGCGGGCGAAGGGAACGGCCACAACCGTCGCAGGCAGATCGGCCGGCCAGCGCGGATCGACCGGCCGGCCAGCGGATCGCGACGGTCGCCAGGAAGCTGCCGGCGATCAGGCCCGCGCCGCCGCCCAGCAGGCTCGCGATCGGGCGCGGAAGTTCGATCAGGTCGGGCAGCATCGCCGCCCGCGAATCGCGCGGGCAGCAACGGCGTGCAACCGCTTATTTGACGACGACGCTCGCCATCTGGAACCGCGCCAATGCCGTGCGCGCGAGAACATCGGTGGAAACCACGCGACCGTTGCGGAGCGTGACGAGATGGTGGCGCGGTGCCGCCAGCGCGCGCGACCATGCGTCCCGCGCCCGTTCCAGCCGGCCGGTGCGATAATAGACCTCGCCCAGGTTGATCAGCACGGCCGGATCCGACCGGACCTGCGACGGAGCGCTGCGCAACCGCTGCTCGGCCGTCGCCCAATCCTGCTGATCGATGGCGTGCACGCCGAGCGCACCGACCGGCAGATCGGCGGCGACCTCGACTGGGGCCGCGATCGCGATTGTTCCCAGCGATAGTGTTCCTGCTGCAACAGCTGCACGAAGAAACTTCATTGCCCCTCTCCCGAGCAAACCGACCTACGATAGCGATGTTTGTTTCACTTTCATGACGTGCGCGCAAGAGCCAAGTTTTCTGCGACTTTATCCCCTACAGACGGGCCATGCTGCACCGCAAAATTGCCAAGCCGATTCGGCTGGCAAAGCTTGGTTGCGCGCGGATTCGGGCCTATCAGGCGGCATGTTGCAGCGCCGTAAGGGGCTGCCATGAATCTGTAACATCGCTGTAACCGGTTCGTCCGTCCGTATCGTCATGGGGTTGCCCACCGCCGGCCAGGGGCCGTGGTGATTACCAAAAAGGGGTCCTGATAATGAGGAAGTTGTTCATCGGCTGCGCCATGGTCGCGCTCGCCACGTCCGCCGCCTATGCGCAGGAAACGACGTCGAGCATTCGCGGCTCGGTGACCGCGGATGGCGCGCCTGTCGCCAACGCCACGGTGACCGTGACGCACGTCCCTTCGGGCACCCGTTCGACCGTGGTAACCGATGCCGCCGGCAGCTTCCAGGCGTCCGGCTTGCGCATCGGCGGCCCGTTCACGGTCGAGGCCGTCGCCAGCGGCTATCCGAATGCGAGCGTGACCGACATCTTCACCGTCATCGCGCAACCCTATGACGTCACGGTCGAGCTCGCGGCTGCGGGCGGCGAGGAAATCGTCGTGACCGCCAGCTCGCTGCCCAGCGCGCGGACCGTGAGCCAGGGCCCGGCAACCGTGCTGACTGCAGCCGACATCGCCAATGTCGCGACGATCAACCGCGACGTGCGCGACCTGATGCGCCGCGATCCGTTCGCCCGCCTCGACGATACGCCCTCGGGCGGCCGCGCCGTCTCGTTCGCCGGCCAGAACGCCCGTTTCAACCGCTTCTCGGTCGATGGCGTGCCCGTCACCGACAATTTCGGCCTGAACCCGGATGGCCTGCCCACCCGCCGCTCGCCGGTGCCGCTCGACGCGATCGGCCAGTTCCAGACGAAGGTCGCGCCTTATGACGTGCGCGAAGGCAATTTCCAGGGCGGCGCGATCAACGCCATCCTGAAGTCGGGCACCAACGAGTTCCACGGCACCGGCTTCTATTCCTATTCGGCCGACGAACTGACCGGCAAGCGCACCAAGGCGGGTCCGGGCGTGCCGACCGGCCGCGTGACGCTGCCGAACTTCAAGATCGAGAATTACGGCATCGAGATTGCGGGCCCGATCATCCCGGACAAGCTGTTCTTCATGGTGGCGGGCGAGCGGCTGCGCGCCGGCACCCCGATCGCCGAAGGCCCGGTGGACAACAATGCCGGTACCGCGATCCCGACCCTTACCCAGGCGCAGGTCGATCAGATCAGCGCGATCGCCCAGTCCAACTATGGCTATGACACCGGCGGCGTCCTGAACAACTCGGACGATCGCGACGACCGACTGGTGGCGCGCGTCGACGCCAACCTGTCCGAAACGCAGCGCGCGTCGATCACCTATCTGTACACCAAGGACTCGATCAAGCTCGGCCAGAACACGTTCGCGACCGGCAGCCCCGGCCTCGGCCTCGAATCGAACGGTTACACCTCGTCGAACCGGCTGCATGCCGGCGTCGTCCAGCTGAACTCGGACTGGAGCGATGAATTCTCGACCGAAGTCCGTGGCTTCTACAAGGATTACAAACGCGGCCAGGATCCGATCCTGGGTCGTGGCTTCGCGCAGTTCCAGGTCTGCACCGCGCCGACCTCCGATCGCGCCGCTCCGGGTTCGGCCGGGACCGGTGCATCGACGGCCTGCCAGCCGGGCTTTGCGACCGTCTCGTTCGGTCCGGATATCTCGCGCCAGTCCAACTCGCTGACCAGCCGCACCTATGGCGGCCTGGTGCAGGCGCGCCTGACCCGCGACGACCACGATCTCCGCGTGTTCGCGGACGTGCAGGACACGAAGATCTTCAACTTGTTCCTGCAGCGCAGCGCCGGCGACTATTATTTCGACTCGATCGCCGACTTCCAGGCCGGCAACGCGCAGCGCCTGCGTTACCAGAACGCGGTGCCCTCGCTGAACCCGGACGATGCGGCGGCGCGCTTCCGCTATCAGTCCTACGCGTTCGGCATCCAGGATACGTGGCGGATCAACGACATGCTGACGCTGGCCTATGGCGCGCGTTACGACATGTATGGCGGCCATAGCCGTCCGGCGCTGAACCAGAACTTCACGACCCGCTACGGCTTCCCGAACACGGCCTATATCTCGGGCCGCGGCGTGTTCCAGCCGCGTATCGGCGTCGATTTCAAGCCGACCAGCGACATCTCGCTGCGCGGCGGCGTGGGCATCTTCTCGGGTGGCTCGCCGGACGTGTATGTGTCCAACAGCTTCTCGAACACCGGCTTCCTGTCGAACTCGATCGACATCCGCCGCAACAACAACGGCACGATCACCGGCGCGACTGCCGCGCAGGGCGATGCGGTGCTGAACGGCGTCGACGGCACGAGCATCGATCCGGCAGCCAACGCCGTGCTGTCGAACGTCGCATCGTCGGCGACGGCGCCGACCAACGCGCTCGATCCGAACTTCAAGCTGCCGTCGCAGTGGCGCGCCACCGGATCGGTCGACTGGACGCCCGAGTTCGAGAACTTCCTGGGTGGCGGCTGGACGTTCGGAGCCGACTTCCTCTACTCGGCCGTGCGCAACCAGGTGTTCTTCACCGATCTGCGTGTCCGCCCGACCGCGCTGCGGACGCCGGACGGCCGCGTGCGGTATGAGTCGGTAACGACTTTTGCCGACACCAATTCGGACCTGTTCCTGACCAACACCAAGCTTGGCCGCAGCTACATCGCGGTCGCGCGGGTCGACAAGTCGTTCGACTTCGGCCTGTCGGTGGGTGCCAGCTACACCTGGCAGGACATCAAGGATCAGGCCCCGGCGACCTCGTCGACCGCATCGTCCAACTATGGCAATGGCGGCTTCCTTGATGCAAACGGTGCGGCCTACGGCATCTCGAACGACGAGGTGAAGCACAACATCAAGTATAACGTCACGTTCGACCACGCCTTCTTCGGCGATTACAAGACGACCTTCGCCCTGTTCGGCGAGACCCGCATCGGCCGGCCGTACAGCTTCACGATGCAGGACATCTCGAACGCGCGCAGCGGCGTGTTCGGCACGATCGGCAACAACTCGCGCTACCTGCTCTATGTGCCGACCTCGGGCACGGATGCGCTGGTCAGCTACGACTCGGCCGCCACCCAGACCTATTTCGAGAACCTGATCAATTCGACCGGGCTTCAGAAGTATCGGGGCAGCATCGCGCCGCGCAATGCGTTCAACTCGAAGTGGTTCACCCGGATCGACCTGCGCGTTGCCCAGGAAATCCCGACCGGGCTTGGCGACTCGCGGATCACGCTGTTCGCCAATATCGAAAACTTCACCAACCTGTTGAACAAGAAGTGGGGCCAGATCCGGGAGTATAACTTCCCGTACACGATCCCCGCCGTCCGCGTGCAGTGTCTGACGACCCCGGTCGCGACCGGCACCACCCCGACCACGGCGCAGTCGACCGCGAACACCTCGCAAGCCTGCGCGCAATATCGCTACTCGGCGCCCAACGCGACGCCGACCGACACGATCTATCCGCGCCAGTCGCTCTATGCGATCAGCGTGGGTGCGCGCTTCACCTTCTGATCCGATCGGAAGGCCGGCAAAGGAAACCCCGTCGCTCTCATCGAGCGGCGGGGTTTTCCGTTTCAGATGGGATGTGGCGAGCGCTATTCGACCGTCTCGCCGGGATCCACGCCCCACAGGCGAGCAATCTCGACGAAACCGGTGCGCCCGCGCACATCGAGCTCGCACCAGCCGCCCGCGCATTTGGCGATCTTGCCCGTGACGCCCGGCTCGGCACGCCACAGGATCCGACCCGACGCATCAGGAGACGTGCGCAGCGCGGCGGGCTCGGCCCCGGTCACGATCGCGGTGCGCTGGTCGGTCAGCAGCACAGCCGCCATCCAGCCCTCGGTACCGTCAGGCTCGCGCACCTTGCGCCAACTGGTGTGGACCGCGACGACCTTCAGCGGCAGTTCGGGCCGGCGATAGCGCCAGGTGGCGGGATATTCGCGACCCGGCCCGGTACGCAGCAGGGCATCGCCGGCTGCGAGCGACGCCCAGTAGGGCACCGGCCGCGGCGTCTGCGCGATCGCCGCTGTTCCTAGCATGGCCGCGATGCCGATTGCCGCCGCCCTGCCCCGCCTGCCCGTCATTCGATGCTCCCTACTATCACTCGCCTGATTAGGCGCGGCGGCGGCCCGGCGGCAAGCACGGGATCGCGCTTGACGCGACCCGCCGGCAGGGGCCAAGCCCGCCGCATGACCATGCCGTCCCCCCTCGTCATCGTCACCCGCCGGCTGACCGACGCGGTGGAACGGCGGATGGCCGAGCTGTTCACGGTCGAGACCAATCACGAGGACGCCGATTTCGATCGCACCCGCCTGGCGGATGCGCTGGCGCGGGCCGACGTGATCGTGCCGACCATAACCGACGAACTAGACGCCGATCTGATCGCGGCAGCGGGTCCGCAGCTGAAGCTGATCGCGAATTTCGGCAACGGCGTCGATCATATCGACCTGAAGGCAGCGCGCGCGCGCGGCATCATCGTGACCAACACGCCCGGCGTACTGACCGAGGATACTGCCGACATGGGGATGGCGCTGATCCTCTCGGTGCCGCGCCGCCTGGCCGAAGGCGAGAAGCTGGTGCGATCCGGCGACTGGAAGGGCTGGAGCCCGTGTCACATGCTGGGCCACCGGATCGGCGGCAAGGCGCTCGGCATCGTCGGCATGGGCCGGATCGGCCAGGCGATCGCAAGGCGCGCACGCGCGTTCGGGCTGGCGATCCACTATCACAACCGCCACCGGCTGCCGGCCGTCGTCGAGCAGGAGCTGGGGGCGACTTACTATCCCCAGCTGGATGCGATGCTGGGTGCGGTCGACATCGTATCGATCAACTGCCCGCACACGCCCGAGACGCATAATCTGATCGACGCGCGGCGGATCGGCCTGCTGCGGCCCGACTCCTATCTGATCAACATCGCGCGCGGCGAAATCGTGGACGAGGCGGCGCTTGTCGATGCGCTCGAGTCGGGGAGGATAGCGGGCGCGGGACTCGACGTGTTCGCACATGAGCCGGCGATCGATTCGCGACTGCTGGCCAGCGACAATGTGGTGCTGCTGCCGCACATGGGATCGGCCACGATCGAGGGGCGCGATGCCACCGGCGAAAAGGTGATCGCCAATATCCGTGCCTGGATCGACGGGCATCGGCCGCCCGATCAGGTGCTGGAAGGCTGGGCCTGATCCCTGTCCGACCTGCCGCACATGAACGCGGGATAAAGGAACCAGCCGGTTTGGCGGCCGTTTTCAGCCTGCGTTTCGGACATGGAAGGATATGACATGAAAAAGGGTACCATCATCGCCGGGCTGTTTGCCGCCTCGCTGGGCTTTGCAGCGCCCGCCACTGCGCAGAGCGCCGGCCAGATCCTGAAGGGCACCGCGATCGGTGCGGGCGGCGGCGCAGTCGCCGGCGCGATCATCCCGGGTCTTTCGACTGGTGACGGCGCGCTGATCGGCGCGGCCGGCGGTGCGGCCGTGACCGCGCTCAGCAAGAACCGCAAATATTATCGCGATAACCGCGGCCGGCGCTATTACCTGAACAAGCGTGGATACCGCGTCTATCGCCGCTGATCGATCATAAAGATCGTGACGAAGCGCCCGGCCGAAAGGTCGGGCGTTTTCATATTCAGGGCAGGCCGGCCAGCCATTCCGTGATCACTGCCCGCCCCGCCGCGACCGCCGAAGCGCCATGCGCATCGTGCGCCGCCCGCAGCGAAGCGGCGTTCGTGCCGGCTTCCGCCAGATAATCGTCCGCCCCGTCCAGCCAAGCCTCGAAGCGCGGATCCTGCCCCATTTCCGGATGGCATTGCAGCGCGAGCAGCCAGTTCTCGCGGCGGAATGCCTGGTGCGGATAGGCATCGGTGGAGGCCAGCAGCTCGACATCGGCCGGCAACGGGAAGGTATCGCCGTGCCAGTGCAGCACCGGCACGCCATCCAGATGCCGCACGGGCGAGGCCGCGCCGGCCGCGTTCAGCGTAACGGGATGGAAGCCGACTTCCTTGACCGGACCGGCATGGACATCGGCCCCCAGCGCCTGCGCGATCATCTGCGCACCGAGGCAGACGCCGAGCGTCGGCCGCCCAGCCGCCAGCCGATCGCGCAGGCGCGCGATCTCGCAATCGATCCAGGGATAGGCATCGCGTTCATACACGCCCATCGGGCCGCCCATCATCACCAGCAGATCGGGTGACAGAAAATCGGTGCGGCTGAACGCGCAATCCGCAACGTCGATGCGATCAATGACATAGCCGGCCTGTTCCACCGGCAGGCGAAACCCGGCGATCCCCTCATAGGGCGTGTGGCGAATGATGAGCGCGGTCTTCATGGCCGCCTGTCTAGGATGCGCGGCCGGCGCGCCGCACCCCCAGACATTCTTGTGGATAGGATAGCGCGGCCTGCCGCTGGCGGCTTGCCCCTGCCCGCATCGATCAGGCAGGAGGCAGGCGTGACCATCGGAATCGACATGGGGACGGATGGGTCCGGCGCGCCCGCGATGCTGGACCTGGAAGAGCTGCTGGCGACCCGGCTGCTGGTGCAGGGCAATTCGGGCTCGGGCAAGTCACACCTGTTGCGCCGGCTGATCGAGGGCAGCGCCGAATGGGTGCAGCAGGTGATCATCGATCCCGAAGGCGATTTCGTGACGCTGGCCGATCGCTTCGGCCATGTTTCGATCCAGGCGGCGGACCATAGCGAGGCCGAAGTGGCGCGGCTGGCGGCGCGGATCCGCGCGCACCGCGTATCGGTGGTGCTGAGCCTGGAAGGGCTGGATATCGATGGGCAGATGAAATGCGCCGCCGCCTTTCTGGGCGCGCTGTTCGATGCGCCGCGCGATCACTGGTTCCCGGTGCTGGTGGTGGTGGACGAGGCGCAGCTGTTCGCCCCCGCCGTGGCCGGCGAGGTGAGCGAGGACGCACGCAAGGGATCGCTCGGTGCGATGACCAACCTGATGTGCCGCGGCCGCAAGCGCGGGCTGGCGGGCGTGATCGCGACCCAGCGGCTGGCCAAGCTCGCCAAGAATGTGGCGGCCGAGGCCTCGAACTTCCTGATGGGTCGCACCTTCCTGGATATCGACATGGCGCGCGCGGCCGATCTGCTGGGCATGGAGCGCCGCCAGGCCGAGCAGATCCGCGATCTTGAGCGCGGGCATTTCCTGGCGCTAGGCCCCGCGCTCTGCCGCCGGCCGCGCGCGATTCGGATCGGCGCGGTCGAGACATCTGGCACGGGCGGCACGCCCAAGCTGGCGCCGCTGCCGCGCGTGGACGGGGAAGCCGCGCAGGCGCTGCTGTTCGACGGCGCGAGCGAGCCTGCGCCCCCGCCGCCACCGCCCCGCCCCGCCCCGCCGAGCGCGGACGAACTGATGCGCCGGATCGCACGGCCCGATCTGACGCCGATGGCCGCCGCGCCCGCATCCGCGCCCGAACCGGTCGATGCCGAGCCGATCGTGCAGGCGGTGCTGGCGGACATGGTGGCCGATGCCGAATCGAGCCATCGCACCGCGGCGGTGCTGTTTCAGGATTTCGGCGTGCGTTGCCGGATGAAGGGGCTGTCCCCCGCCCCGCTGGACCTGCCCGGCTTCACTCGCCGGCTGGCAATGGCACGCGCCGGGCTGTTCGCGGCCGATGGCGGCGAGGACGACTGGGCGACTGCGCTGGCGATCGGATCAGAGCTGCCGGACGACATGTTGGGCGTGTTCCTGCTGATCGCCCGCGCCGCACGGGACCAAGCGCCTTGCCCGAGCGATGCCGATGTCGCCCGCGTCTATGGCACCCATTCAATCGGCCGGGCACGCCGGCTGCTGGGCTATATGGAGGCGCAGGGCATCTTCGTGCCGCGCACCGACCTGAAGGGCCGGCGATCGATCGGCCTGCCCCGGCTGGGCTGGGCGACCGGGCCGGAAGCACCCGATGCCGCGCCGGAGCCGACCCGCGATCCGGCACCGACTTTGTTCGGATGAGCAACGGCTGGCAGTTCTGGATCGATCGCGGCGGCACCTTCACCGATATCGTCGCGCTGACGCCCGGCGGCGCGATCCGCACCGCCAAGCTGCTGAGCCACGACCCCGATCGCTATGCCGATGCCGCGGTGGCCGGCATCGAACGGCTGCTGGTCGCGGACGGTGATACGCTGGACAATGTCGATACGGTCAAGATGGGCACGACCGTCGCCACCAACGCGCTGCTCGAACATCGCGGCGAGCCGACCTTGCTGGCGATCACGCGCGGGTTCGGCGATGCGCTGCGGATCGGCTACCAGGCGCGGCCCGACCTGTTCGCACGCCACATCGTGCTGCCCGAACAGGCCTATGCCGCCGTCATCGAAATCGACGAGCGCGTGACGGCCGAGGGCGAGACGCTGGTGCCGCTCGACGAGCAGGCGGCGCGGGCGGCGTTGGCCGGCGCGTTCGACAGCGGTCTGCGCGCCGTCGCGATCGTGCTGATGCACGGCTATCGCCATCAGGCCCACGAACGGCGGCTGGCCGAGATCGCGTGCGAGATCGGCTTTCCGCAGATCTCGGTGAGCCACGAGGCGGCGGCGCTGGTGAAGCTGATCGGGCGCGGCGAGACGACTGTGGTCGACGCGTATCTTTCGCCGGTGCTGCGCCGCTATGTCGATCAGGTGACGCGCGGGCTGGGCACGCAGACCCGGCTGCTGTTCATGCAATCGAACGGCGGGCTGGCCGATGCCGGCGCGTTCCGCGGCAAGGATGCGATCCTGTCAGGCCCGGCCGGCGGCATCGTGGGCATGGCGGCGACCGCCAATGCCGCCGGGCTGGACCGTCTAATCGGGTTCGACATGGGCGGCACATCGACCGACGTGTCGCACCATGCCGGCAGCTTCGAGCGGACCGGCGAGGCGATCGTCGCAGGCCTGCGCGTGCGCGCGCCGATGCTGCAGATCCATACCGTGGCGGCGGGCGGTGGATCGATCTGCCGGTTCGATGGCGCGCGGCTGCGCGTGGGCCCGGAATCGGCGGGCGCAGACCCGGGGCCGGCCTGCTACCGCCGCGGCGGTCCGCTGACGATCACCGACTGCAACCTGCTGCTGGGGCGGATCCGGGGCGATCGGTTCCCCGCGCTGTTTGGCCCGAACGGCGATCTGCCGATCGATCGCGACATCGTGGAACAGCGTTTCGCGGCGCTGGCGGACGAGGTGGAAGCCGCGACCGGGTTGCGGCGCACGGCCGAGGAACTGGCGGACGGATTCCTGACGATCGCGGTCGCGGCAATGGCCAATGCCATCAAGACGATTTCGGTGGCGCGCGGGCACGACGTGACGCGGTACACGCTGGTCAGCTTCGGCGGCGCGGGCGGGCAGCATGCCTGTGCCGTGGCCGATGCGCTGGCGATGGACCGGATCATGATCCATCCGCTGGCCGGCGTGCTTTCGGCATTCGGGATGGGGCTGGCGCGGCAACGCGTCGTGCGCGAGGCGACGGTGGCGCTGCCCGCCGACGATCCCGCGATCGACGCGGCACTCGGCCGGCTGGCGCAGGAGGCGGCGCGAGCGCTTGCCGATCAGGGCAGCAGTGTCGATGCCACCGAACGCCGGCTGCGGCTGCGCTATGCCGGTGCGGACAGCACGCTGACGCTGGCCGCCGAGCCCTGCGGCACATTGGCCGCGCGGTTCACCGATCTGCACCGCGCCCGCTTCGGTTTCGCAGCGGAGGGCACTTCGATCATCGCCGATGCGGCCGAGGCGGAGGCGATCGGCCCGACGCTGGCTGCGGGCGCGCGCTTCGCCCCGGCCGCCAACACCCCCGCAGTGCCCAACGCCGGCGGCGCGATGCCGCTGTTCGATCGCGATGCGCTACCTGCGGGCCAGGCGATCGACGGACCCGCGCTGATCGTGGACGGATCGGGCACCACCTTCATCGCCCCCGGCTGGCGCGCGACCGTGGACACAACGGCCAACCTGATCATCGAACGCATGGCGCCGCGCGAAGCCCGCAGGGCCGCGGGCACCGACGTCGATCCGGTGCTGCTGGAGTTGTTCAACAACCTGTTCATGGCGATCGCCGAGCAGATGGGGGTCGCGCTGCAGCAAACCGCCTATTCGGTGAACATCAAGGAACGGCTCGACTTTTCCTGTGCGTTATTCGATGCGGCCGGCAATCTCGTCGCCAATGCGCCGCACATGCCGGTGCATCTGGGATCGATGGGCGAAAGCATCCGCGCCGTCATGGCAAACCGGCTCGGCGGGGCGGACGGGCGCGGCATGCGGCGGGGCGACGTCTATGCGCTGAACGACCCCTATCATGGCGGCACCCACCTGCCCGACGTGACGGTGATCATGCCGGTCTTCGCCGACCCGACGGATGCTGCGCCCCGCTTCTACGTCGCGGCGCGCGGGCACCAGGCCGATATCGGCGGAACCACGCCCGGTTCGATGCCGTCGGACAGCCGCAGCATCGCCGAGGAAGGCGTGCTGCTAGACGATGTTCTACTCGTCGACGAAGGTCGTTTCCTGGAGGCCGAGTTGCGCGCGCTGCTGGCCGGTGGGCGCTGGCCGGCGCGCGGGCCGGACCAGAATATTGGCGACATCCGCGCCCAAATCGCGGCCTGCGCGCGCGGGGCGGAGGAATTGCGGCGGACGTGCGCGGAGCATGGGCTGGAGACGGTCTGCGCCTACATGGGCCATGTCCAGGCGAACGCGGCGGAGACGGTGCGCGCACTGCTGGCGCGGATCGACGGTGGGCGCTTCGCCTATGCGATGGACAATGGCGCCGAGGTTGCCGTGACGATCGACGTCGATCGCGCGGCGCGGACGGCGCGGGTGGATTTCACGGGCACCAGCGCGCAGCGCGACGACAATTTCAATGCGCCGCGATCGATCGTGCGTGCGGCTTTGCTGTATGTGGTCCGCACTCTGGTGGACGAACCGATCCCGATGAACGACGGTTGCCTGGAGCCGTTCGAGATCGTGGTGCCCGAGGGATCGATGCTGAACCCGCGCTATCCGGCGGCGGTCGTCGCCGGCAATGTCGAGACCAGCCAGGTGGTGACCGACGCGCTGTTCGGCGCGTTCGGCGCGATGGCGGCCGCGCAGGGGACGATGAACAACTTCACCTTCGGCGACGAGACCCGCCAATATTATGAGACGATCTGCGGCGGATCGGGCGCCGGCCGCGATCATCCCGGCACCGCCGCGGTGCAGACGCACATGACCAACAGCCGGCTGACCGATCCCGAAATCCTGGAGACGCGCTTCCCGGTGCTGGTGGAAAGCTTCGCGATCCGGCCGGGATCGGGCGGGCGCGGCGCGCAGCCGGGCGGGGACGGCGCGATCCGGCGGATCCGCTTTCGCGCGGCGATGACGGCAGCGATCCTCTCGAACCGCCGCGCCGTGCCCCCGTTCGGGCTGGCCGGCGGGGGCAACGGCGCGCCGGGGCGCAACAGAGTGGAACGCCGCGACGGCCGCATCGAGGATCTGCCTGCCGCCGCCACGGTAGCGATGGAGGCGGGCGACTTGTTCGAAATCGCAACGCCCGGCGGCGGCGGTTATGGGAAGGGGGAAGCATGACCGGGCTCACGCGCGAAATCGCCGGCCGGCTAGCTCGGATCGCGCTCGGCCATGTCACCCTCCCCTATCCCTACAAGCTGGATCAGGTGCTGACCGGCGACGCCGATTGCCGCACGCCGGCCGCGCTGCACCCGATCTTCCATGGCAGCTTCGACTGGCACAGCTGCGTGCACAGCCACTGGCTGCTGGCGGTGATCGCCGCGCGCTTCCCCGATTTGGAAGAGACCGCATCGATCGCGGCATTGTTCGACGCGCAGTTCACGGCCGACAAGGTGGAAGGCGAGCGCGCCTTTCTCGATCGGCCGACCGCCGCCACCTTCGAGCGGCCCTATGGCTGGGGCTGGCTGCTGGCGCTGCACGCCGCCCTGCCCGCCCCGCACGCTAAGATGCTGGAGCCGCTGGCGCGCGCCTTCGCTGCACGCCTTGCAGATTATCTGCCGCGGCTGACATATCCGGTCCGCGCCGGAATCCATGCCAACACCGCTTTCGCGCTGGTGCTGGCGCACGACTGGGCAACGCGGCACGATGATAGCTTGGCGGCGCTGATCGCGGACTGGGCGCGCGACCGGTTCGGCGGCGATCAGGTGTTGCAGCTATGGGAGCCGAGCGGCGAGGATTTTCTGTCGGCCGCCTTGTGCGAGGCGGTGCTGATGGCGCGGGTCGATCCGGAAGGGTTCGTCGACTGGTTCGCGCGCTACCTGCCTGCGTTCGACCGCGGCGAGCCGGCCGTCCTGATGGCCCCGCTGATCGTGAGCGACCGCAGTGATTACCGCATCGCCCATCTCGACGGCCTGAACCTGAGCCGAGCCTGGTGCTGGCGCGCGATCGCCGCCGCGCTGCCCGCGGGCGATGACCGCAGCGATCGGATCACCCGGATCGCGGATGCCCATCTCGCAGCGAGCCTGTCGCACATCGACGAACATTATGCCGGCACCCACTGGCTGGCGAGCTTCGCGCTGCTGGCGCTGCTGGGGAGATGATTTCGTAACGCAGCGCTCCCATCAGGAGGCGTCGGCATGTCATCGCACGACTGGCGGCTGAATGTCCGAGTTTGGTGGAAAGCGGACATTGAAGGCGGTAAGCTGGCCGCATGAGGGTTCAACATGCGATCCGGCTTTGCGTGGTGAAACTTGCCATGTTCTCATCGACGGTAGCCGCTGAGAGCGCTTTGAAGCCTCCTGACTGCTACGATGCCGTTGTCGAAGCTCGGCTTCTTCGACAGACACCTAGCGTCTTCCCCGAGACCGATGATGGCAGCATCGTCATGATTTGGCCGTGGTTTATTGAGCTTGATGTGACGCGGGTCGTAATCGGGCCTGCGACTACTGGTCGTGTTACGGCCCTTTCTTTGCAGCATACCAAATTGCAAAATGGCCTTCGATCGAAGCGCTTTTGGCTCCGGCGTCATTCACTCGGCGGATACAATCTTCTCAGATTTGTAAAGGCTGATGGCATTCCAAGGTGCGTCGGCAACACCCAACCCACCGAGCCGCTCATCAAACCCGGATCTGACCAGTCGCTGGACAGTTTGCAGCGGGAGGGCGAACGCGCTTACCTTGCTGAACCCTAAGGTCCGCAATTGGGCGAAAGCGGACAGCGTATGACACCCGTAGCTCACGCTTCCCTCGACCTGCCAACCCATTCCGGAGCCTATTCCCACTCGATCGTGCCGGGGGGTTTCGAGGTATAGTCGTAGGTCACGCGGTTGATGCCCTGGACCTCGTTGACGATGCGGGTAGCGACGCGGGACAGAAAGCTGGCGTCGAACGGGAACACGTCGGCGGTCATGCCGTCGGTCGAAGTGACGGCGCGCAGTGCGCAGACCGAATCATAGGTGCGGAAATCGCCCATCACGCCGACGGTGCGGACCGGGAGCAGCACCGCGAACGCCTGCCAGATCGCATCGTAGAGCCCGGCGCGGCGGATCTCGTCGAGATAGACGGCATCGGCCTTGCGCAGGATATCGCAACGTTCCTTGGTCACCTCGCCGGGGATGCGGATCGCGAGGCCGGGGCCGGGGAACGGGTGGCGGCCGACGAACACGTCCGGCAGGCCCAGTTCGCGGCCGAGCGCGCGGACCTCGTCCTTGAACAGCTCGCGCAGCGGCTCGACGAGCTTCATGTTCATCCGCTCGGGTAGGCCGCCGACATTATGGTGGCTCTTGATCGTGACGGACGGGCCACCGGTGAAGCTGACGCTTTCGATCACGTCCGGATAGAGCGTGCCCTGCGCGAGGAATTCCGCGCCGCCGATCTTGCGGGCCTCGGCCTCGAACACCTCGATGAAGGTCTTGCCGATGAACTTGCGCTTGGCCTCGGGATCGGTGACGCCCTTCAGCCCCGACAGGAACAGCGTCTCCGCATTCACATGGACGAGCGGGATGCCGTAATGCTCGCGGAACAGGCCCACCACCTGATCGGCCTCGCCGGCGCGCATCAGGCCGTGATCGACGAAGACGCAGGTCAGCTGATCGCCGATCGCCTCGTGGATCAGCACCGCCGCCACCGCCGAATCGACGCCGCCGGACAGACCGCAGATCACGCGGCCCTTGCCGACCTGCGCGCGGATGTCGGCGATCTTGGCGGCGCGGAATTCGGCCATCGTCCAGTCGCCGGTCAGCCCGCAGACATGGCGCGCGAAATTGGCGATCAGCCGGCCGCCATCAGGCGTGTGGACGACTTCGGGATGGAACTGCACGCCGTAGAAGCGCCGTGCCTCATCGGAGGTGACGGCATAGGGCGCGCCATCGGAGACGGCGACGGGGGCGAAACCGGCGGGCAGCCGATCGACACGGTCGCCGTGGCTCATCCAGACCTGGTGGCGCTCGCCTTCCTGCCAGAGCCCGTCGAACAGGGCCGAACGCCCGGTCACCTCGACGAAGGCGCGGCCGAACTCGCCTTCGCCATGCCCATCGACGACCTGGCCGCCGAGCTGCTGGCACATCGTCTGCTGGCCATAGCAGATGCCGAGGATCGGGATACCGGCCTCGAAGAAGCGCTGCGGCGCGCGCGGGCTGCCTTCCTCCACCACCGAAGCCGGGCCGCCAGAGAGGATGATGCCTTTCGGCCGCAGCCGATCGAAGGCGGCATCGGCGGCGTTGAACGGGGCGATCTCGCTATAGACGCCGGCTTCGCGTACGCGGCGCGCGATCAGCTGGGTCACCTGGCTCCCGAAATCGACGATCAGGATGCAATCGCTGGGCTGGGTCATGCGCGCAGCCGATAGGCGGGCGGGCGGCGACTGTCCACCGCGCCCGCCGATCATCGATCAGCCTTCGTCGCTCAGCCGCACATATTGGACCTCGCCGAGCCGCGTGCCGCAGATGAAGCCGCGTGCGCCGCGATCCTGCGACGGTTCGACCACGCCGCCGACGCGCCAGCCGCTCCCGTCCGGCTCGACCGAGGTGACGTCCGCCCGCGCGCCCTGTGCCAGCCCCTCGGCGGCCACTGCGCAGCGCTCGGCGGCTGCATCCTCCTCGTCGCCCCGGCCGGGGCGCGGCAGGCTGCCGCCCCGATCGTCAGTGCGCGCGCCGCGATAGCCTGCGATCTCACGATCCATCTTGCGACCGACATCGTCGGCGATCCGCCCAGCGGTGATCGCCATCGCGGCCATTTCGCGTTCCAGCGCATCCTGCGCCCGCGCCACGCTGCGGCCGAGCGACCCATCCCCTGGGTTTTGCGACGCCGCCGGGGCAGTCGCGAGCAGCAAAGCGGCGAGCGCCGCCGGCATCATCGTCATCCTCATGCGTCCTCCTCGCGGCACAGCCGCAGTCGAATTGGTTGGCCTGACCTTACTACCAGCGGCTGACCGCGCGCTGAACTGCGCGTCGAATGACTAAGGCTTTGTTTACCACGTGGCCGATACAACTGCTTGATCCACGGAGTGTTTCCATGCCGCGTCGTATCCGGTCCCTGCTGTCCAGCCTGCGTGATGAAGTCCAGCATTACGCTGGCGAGAACGAGCGCATCGCTGGGCGCACCAACCTGCTGGCGCTGAACGCCACAATTGAAGCCGCTCGATCCGGCGAGGCCGGGCGCGGCTTCGCAGTGGTGGCGCAGGAAGTGAAGGCGCTGGCCGGGCTCGCGCGAACCTCGTCCGTCAAGTTCCGGGCCGATGTGCTCGACCGGCTGGCGCTGGGCGCGCGCATCGCCGACGAGATGGTGGCCGAGATCGAAGGCGCGCGGCTCGTCGAGCTTGCGCAGACCGTGATCCAGACGGTCAGCCGCAATCTGTTCGCGCGCAGCATCGACCTGCGCATGCTGGCGACCGATCCGGCGGTGATCGCAGGCGTGATCACGCAGACGCCCGAAGCGCTGGCGGCGGGCGCCGCGCGGATGCGCACGCTGAGCCGCTTTTCGCCATATTATCTGAACGTCTTCGCCGCCGCCGCCGATGGCCGGGTCGCGATGTCCGCCAATGATCATGCGCGGGTCTGTTCGACGAACATGATCGGCCAGCCGCAATTCACCACCGCAATGGCCAGCCGCGACGCAGGCGACTGGTTCACCGACGAGGTCTGGTTGAACCCCTGGTCGGACGACCGCGCCGTGCTGGTGCTGGTCAGCGCGATCCGCGGGCCGGACGGCACCACGGCGGGCGTTATGTATGTCGAGTTCGACTGGGAGACTCACATCACCGCCCAGATCTCGGACCGCAACCTGTTCGGCGAGGCGGACAAGGGCCGCAGCCGGGTGAGCATCGTCGATCAGATGGGTCGCATCGTCGCATCGTCATGGGGCGCGCCGTTCGGCACGCTGGCGACCATCGGCAAGGGCGCACGCGGGCTGGAAACCCGGCCCGACGCGATCGCCGCCCACGCGCGTGCGCTGCCCTATCATGGCTTCGATGGGCTGGGGCTGGCCTGCCTGATCGAGCAGCGCATGCCGACCGAGCAGGAAATCGGTGCCCAGTTGGCGACAACGCGCAAGGCGGCGTGAGCGGAGCTGATCTTACCTTCTCCGTTGGCGCTCACCATGTCGAAGCCCCGTCCTTCTCGCGCAGAGAGAGGACCGGCACTTCGACAAGCTTGGCGCAAACGTGAGTAGGTCAGTTTCCTGAAGCCGCAGCCCCTGCCGCTGGGGCCGCCATTCCGGTCCATTTGCCGATGAACGCCCACATATCGGCATATTCCTCGATCTGCTTGTCGGTCGGCTTGCCGGAACCGTGGCCGGCGCGCGTCTCGATGCGGATCAGGTGTGGCTTGTCCCCGATCCTTGCGGCCTGCAGCGCGGCGGCATATTTGAAGCTGTGACCGGGCACCACGCGATCGTCGGTGTCGGCGGTCGTCACCATGATCGCCGGATAATCCTGCCCACTGCGGATATTGTGATAGGGCGAATAGGCGCGCAGGATCTTCCAGTCCGCCTCCTGCGACGGATAGCCATAATCGTCGACCCAGTAGCGGCCGGCGGTGAAGCGATCGAAGCGCAGCATGTCCATCACGCCGACCGCGGGCAGCGCGGCGGCGAACAGATCAGGCCGCTGATTGACGACCGCGCCGACCAGCAGGCCGCCGTTCGATCCGCCGCGGATCGCGAGCTTGTCCTTGGTCGTGATGCCTTCGCGGATCAGATATTCGCCCGCGCCAATGAAATCATCGAACACATTCTGCTTGTTGTTCAGCCGCCCGCCATCGTGCCAGGCCTTGCCATATTCGCCGCCGCCGCGAATGTTGGCGACCGCGAACACGCCACCCATCTCCATCCACGCCAGATTGGCCGGGCTGAAGCTGGGCGTGACCGAGATGTTGAACCCGCCATAGGCGTACAGCAGCGTCGGCGCGCCGCCCTTCAGTTCCAGTCCCTTCCGGTGCACCACGAACAGCGGCACCT
This sequence comes from Sphingomonas canaveralia, assembly GCF_047238125.1. Classification (NCBI taxonomy): domain Bacteria; kingdom Pseudomonadati; phylum Pseudomonadota; class Alphaproteobacteria; order Sphingomonadales; family Sphingomonadaceae; genus Sphingomonas; species Sphingomonas canaveralia. The sequence continues at coordinate 431,697 of NZ_JBDFMH010000001.1, read as the reverse complement.
TCGTGCCATCCTTCGAGGCGAAGAAGCGCTGGCTGACCTCATAGTCTTCCGGCCGGAATGCCACCTTGGGCAGCGCGAACGGCGTCGCTTGGCCGCTGGCCGAGTCGTAGCGATAGATGCTGGTCGGCACGTTGAAGCTGGTGAAGGCATAGAACGCTTCCGGATCGCCCGCCTCGCCGGAAAAACCCGCCAGCGTGCCGATGCCGGGCAGCGCGATCTCACCGGCGGCCTTACCGTCGGGCGTGTAGAGCTTCACCTGCGACTTGGCATCGACCAGATAGGCGATCGCCAGCTTGTCGCCCACCATCGTCGCCGAATCGATCGTCGACTTCGCTTCGGCGACGATCTGCTGCGGCGGCGCGGACGGGTTGGCCGCATCGAGCCGCACCACCCGCTGGAGCGGAGCGCCCTTGTTCGTCACGAACCACAGGCTCGTGCCCTGCGTGCCGACCAGCTGCCAGTTATTCTCCAGCCCCTTGATCAGCGTGAACGGCTTCCAGTCCGGCTTGGACAGATCGACGAGCGTGATCTCGTAGCGATCGTCGGTGCCTTCGCTGCTGGTGATCACCAGCCAGCGGCCATCGTCGCTGACCTGCGCGGCATTGTTCAGCTTCGGCCGATCGGGCGTCGCATAGATCAGGCGATCGGCAGACTGGGGCGTGCCCAGCTTATGGAAGTAAATCTGCTGATTCTCGTTCAGCGACTGATATTCCGCGCCGGCCGCAGGCTCGGCGAAGCGCGAATAGAAGATGCCCGAGCCGTCCTTCGCCCAGGCGAGCCCGGAGAATTTGACCCACTTGATTTCGTCTGCCGCGGTCTGGCCGCTGGCGACGTCTAGGATCTTGACGGTGCGCCAGTCGCTGCCGCCGTCCTGGATCGCATAGGCAAGCTTCGTACCGTCGTGCGACGGCTCCCATTCACCCAAGGCAGTCGCGCCATCCTTGGCCCAGAGATTGGGATCGATCAGCAGCTTTTCCGCGCCGCCCAGCCCGGTGCGGACATAGAGCGGGGACTGGTTCTGCAGGCCGCTGTTGCGCGTATAGAAATAGGCCTGGCCGGCCTTCCGCGGCACGCCGAACCGTTCGTAATTCCACAGCTGTTTCAGCCGCGCCTCGGTCGCGGCACGGCCGGGCAGCGTCGCCAGATAGGCGTCTGTCACCTGGTTCTCTGCCGTAACCCAGGCGCGAACCTTCGGATCGGTGCGGACGTCATTCTCGAGCCAGCGATAGGGATCGGGCACCCTCTGGCCGAACGCATCGTCGACGACGGCGCCGGCTTCGGTCTTGGGATAGGCGATCGTCTGGGCGGCGGCAGGCATGGTCATCGCGGATCCCAGCATCAGGGTGGCAAGCAGCAGTCTCATCGAAATCCTTCAGGCAAAAAGGAAAGGCCGGAGACTAGCGTCCCCGGCCTTGCCCGCAACCTTTCGATGAAGCGAAACGCCCGATCAGGCGGCTTCGTCCAGATCGTCATCATTCTGCACCGGGCCCGAGTCCTGGCCCTTGGCGGAGACGTCGCGATCGACGAACTCGATGATCGCCATCGGCGCAGCGTCCGAAGCGCGGATGCCCGCCTTGATGATGCGGGTGTAACCGCCGTTGCGATCCGCGTAGCGCGACGCGATCACATCGAACAGCTTCACCAGCTGGGTATCGTCCAGCAGCCGCGAATGGGCCAGGCGGCGATTGGCGAGGCCGCCCTTCTTCGCCAGCGTCACCAGCTTTTCGACATAGGGACGCAGCTCCTTGGCCTTGGCGACCGTCGTCAGGATCTGCTCATGCTTGATGAGCGCAGCCGACTGGTTGCGGAACAGGGCAAGGCGGTGGGTCGAGGTCCGCTGAAGCTTACGACCGCCTACACGATGGCGCATGTCTCTTTCCTTCGTTCGTCAGGGGGCCGGATCAGGTACCCCAAGCCAGGCGGTGTTGAGGGCTACCGCCAATCGCCCGTCCGATTGGAGCGGATGCCTTGCGGCATCCGCGCCGATCAGAATTCCTGTTCCAGCTTCTTGGCCATTTCCTCGATATTCTCAGGCGGCCAGCCGGGGATTTCCATGCCCAGCCGCAGACCCATCGAGGCCAGCACTTCCTTGATCTCGTTCAGCGACTTGCGGCCGAAGTTCGGGGTGCGCAGCATCTCCGCCTCGGTCTTGCCGACCAGATCACCGATATAGATGATGTTGTCGTTCTTGAGGCAGTTTGCCGAGCGGACCGACAGCTCGAGCTCGTCGACCTTCTTGAGGAGGTAGCGATTGAGCTGGTTCGAGTCGCCTTCCGGCTCCGCGCCCAGGCCCGCGCCCGACGGGATCGCATGGCCGATCGGCGCCGACGGCTGGACCATCGCATCGTCGAAGTGGACGAACAGCTGGAGCTGGTCCTGCAGGATGCGCGCCGCATAGGCGACGGCATCGTCCGGCGTGACGGTGCCGTCGGTCTCGACGGTCAGCGTCAGCTTGTCATAGTCCAGTTCCTGGCCGACGCGGGTATTCTCCACCTTGTAGGCGACCTGGCGGACCGGCGAGTAGAGCGCATCGACCGGGATCAGGCCGATCGGCGCATCGGCCGGGCGGTTGGCGGACGCCGGGACATAGCCCTTCCCGATGTCGGCGGTCAGCTCCATGTTGAGCGTCGCGCCCTCATCGAGATGGCAGATCACCAGATCGGGGTTCATCACCTCGATATCGCCGGAGACGGCGATGTCGCCCGCAGTCACCTCAGCCGGGCCGGTCGCGGCCAGCTGGAGGCGCTTCGGGCCTTCGCCCTGCATCTTGAGCGCGATCTGCTTCACGTTCAGCACGATGTCGGTCACGTCCTCGCGGACGCCCGCCAGTGACGAGAATTCGTGAAGGACATTCTCGATCTTGATCGAGGTGACGGCCGCGCCCTGCAGCGAGGACAACAGCACGCGGCGCAGCGAGTTGCCGAGCGTGAGGCCGAAGCCACGCTCCAGCGGCTCGGCGACGAAGGTCGCCTTGCGCTTGCCATCGCCGCCGGCCTTCTTCTCAAGGCCGTTCGGCTTCTTCATTTCCTGCCAGTTCTTTGCGTTGACAGCCATCTGGGTCCCCTTGGGGGTTGGGCGCCCGCGCGTCCGCAGGCACCGGGAAAACAATCGGGCGCCGGTGGGCGGCGCCCGCAGGCCGGATCAGACGCGGCGACGCTTGGACGGGCGCACGCCATTGTGCGGGATCGGCGTCACGTCGCGGATCGAGGTGATGTGGAAGCCGACCGCCTGCAGCGCGCGGAGCGCCGATTCACGACCCGAACCGGGGCCCTTGACCTCGACCTCGAGCGTGCGGACGCCATGTTCGGCGGCCTTCTTGCCGGCATCCTCGGCCGCGACCTGCGCGGCATAAGGCGTCGACTTGCGGCTGCCCTTGAAGCCCATCATCCCCGCCGAGGACCAGCTGATCGCATTGCCCTGGGCATCGGTGATGGTGATCATGGTATTGTTGAAGCTGGCGTTCACATGCGCCACGCCGGCGGTGATGTTCTTGCGCTCGCGCCGCTTGATGCGCTGGGGTTCGCGTGCCATTTTTCTGTCCTGACCTAGTCTTGCTGTAGCGCCGGTTGGGCCATCGCCGTGTGGCGGGCCGCCGTCCGGCGGAGTAATCGGGGCCGCCAGTCCCCCGGACTGGCGTCTCTCCGATTACTTCTTCTTGCCGGCGATCGGCTTGGCCTTGCCCTTGCGGGTGCGCGCATTGGTATGCGTGCGCTGGCCGCGGACCGGCAGGCCCTTGCGATGGCGGAGGCCGCGATAGCAGGCCAGATCCATCAGCCGCTTGATGTTCATCGCCACCTGGCGGCGGAGATCGCCTTCCACGGTGTAGTCCGCATCGATCGTCTCGCGGATATGGAGGACTTCCTGGTCCGTCAGATCCTGGACGCGACGCTGCGGCTCGATGCCCAGCTTGGCGGTGATTTCCTTGGCCTTGGCGGAACCGATGCCGTGGATATAGGTCAGCGCGATTTCGACGCGCTTGTTGGTCGGGATGTTGACACCCGCGATACGAGCCATGTGTGACTTTCTCCTGCTCCACGAGACGGCTGGCGACCGTCTCATCTCGACGCGTGAACCCGAAACCACGAAAAGCCGACGCGCGCATAAGCTGCGCCGCCGGGGGCCGGTGTCTCGGGATGCGCGCGGCTTACGGGCGGCGGGCCAAGCTGTCAAGCGAGTCGGGTCGCGACGCCCCTCCCCTCATCGCTCCTGCGCAGGCAGGGGGCAACGAAGTGGACGTCGGCACCTGCCTTCGCAGGCGAGGCGGAGTGGGCTAGACGGTGTGGGCCACATCCGGAGACCGCCCTTGCATCGCCGCACCTTTCTTGCCGCCGTTCCCGCGGCCGCTGCCGCCGCCACGCTCGCCGAGGCGCAGCCGCGTCCGCGCGTCGGCCCCGCCACCGCCCCTTCCGCCCGTGCGCGCGCACCGATCTATGGCGGGGTCGATCGGCCGGACGTGCGCGCCGGGGATCGGGTGACGGGCGCGAGCTTCGCCACGCGATCCGCCGTCTATGGCGCGAACGGCGCGGCCGCCTCGTCCCACCCCTATGCCACGCAGGCCGGGCTCGACATATTGCGCCGGGGCGGGTCGGCGGCCGACGCCGCGATCGCAATCAACGCCTGCCTCGGATTTCTCGAGCCGACCGCCAACGGCATCGGCGGCGATCTCTATGCGCTGGTCTGGAATCCGAAGACGGGCAAGGTCGAAGGGCTGGCCAGCTCGGGCCGATCACCGCGCAATCTGTCGCTCGCCACCGTTCGTGCGCGCGCGCCGAAAGGCACTCTGCCCGCCTATGGCGCAGTCACCGTGTCGGTGCCGGGCACGGTCGACGGCTGGTGGGCACTGCACCAGCGCCACGGCAAGCTGAAGTGGAAGGAGTTGTTCGCCGCTGCGATCGGCTACGCCACCGAAGGCGTACCGCTGTCGCCGGTGGTGGCCGAATATATGGTGCTGGCGCTTCGCGGTTTCCGCCGCCCCGATCGCGGCATCGAAGAGACCATGAACGCGCTGCGCACCTATATGCCGAATGGCGAGGAGCCGCGCGAAGGCCGAATTTTCCGCAATCCCGATCTGGCGCGGACGCTCGCCACGATCGCCGACGACGGCCGCGACGCATTCTATGATGGGCCGATCGCGGATACGATCGAGCGCTATTTCAAGCGTATCGGCGGCTGGCTGACCCGCGCGGATCTGGCGGCGCACAAGGCAAAGTGGAGCGATCCCGCCAGCACGACCTATCGCGGCGTCACCGTCCATGCGATCGCGGAGAACACGCAAGGCGTCGCCACGCTGCAGATGCTGAACATGCTGGAACGGTTCGACATGGGCGACGAAGGCTTCCTCAGCCCGCGCTCGATCCACCTGCAGGCCGAAGCCAAGCGCCTCGCCTATGAGGATCGCGCCCGATATTATGCCGATCCGGAGTTCGCGAAGGTGCCGGTCGAATGGCTGGTCTCCAAGGACTATGCGCAGCAGCGCGCCGCGCTGATCCGCCCGAACGCCATCAACCGCGACGTGAAGCCGGGTCGCGCGCCAAGCCGCGGCGACACCACCTATTTCTCGGTCGCCGACAAGGACGGGATGATGGTTTCGCTGATCCAGTCCAACTTCCGCGGCATGGGATCGGGTCTGGTGGCCGATGGGCTGGGCTTCATGTTCCAGGACCGCGGCCAGCTCTTCTCGCTGCAGGACGGCCACCCGAACCTCTATGCGCCGGGCAAGCGCCCGTTCCAGACGATCATCCCCGGCTTCGCGACCGCGGGCGGCCAGCCCTGGCTGTCGTTCGGCGTGATGGGCGGCGACATGCAGCCGCAGGGCCAGACCCAGATCATCCTCGACCGCGTGGATTACGGGCTGGACGTGCAGGCGGCGGGCGATGCGCCGCGCTGGCATCACGAGGGATCGTCCGAAACGATGGGCGAGGATGCCGGCGACGAACCCGCGACCGGCCTGCTGCGGCTCGAGAGCGGCGTGCCGGCGCGCACGAAGGCCGCGCTGGCAGAAATGGGCTGGACGATCGGCGCGTCGGACGGCGGCTTCGGCCGCTACAGCTGCGTCGAACGCATGCGCCAGCCGGGCGAGCGCGTCTATGCGACCAGCGCCGACATGCGCGCGGATGGGGTAGCGCTGGCTTATTGAGCAGCATGTCAAATATGCTGCGGGTATCAGCCGTCGTAAGTGAGACCGATAAATCGGCCGCTAAGGCCGAAAAAAAGATGCGGGGCCGGAGATCAGTATCTGCCCGCTTCGGATATGCCTTGGCGAGCCTCCTTGTTATCGGCTGCTCCAATAGCCCGGTCGTCGAGCTCGACGACGGCAATGTTCTTGTCACCGTGGACCTGAACCTGCAGGGCAGCCGATGGATCGTAAATGTCTTCAATCGATACGGCCGCGCGTCCGATGAGATTTTTGCGGCGAGCGATCGCCGGCGCAGTAATCTCTATCTGACGCCTTCGAATCAGCTCGTCGTGATTGAACAGGGCGGCGAAAGCGCCTTTTTCGCCCTCCCCGCGATCGGCCGTCCCGTGGCGTTGAACGAACAGCGGCTCAAGGAACGTGACACGGCGTCCGAGCGCTGGCGCTTCGTGGGCGTGATAGCCGGCAAGTCGTTCGTGCCAGATGCCGTAGAATGCATCCCGCTCCTTGGCGAAGGCTTCTCGCCTTATCGACGCCAGTATCAAATGCCACATCACTGCTGAACGCAGCGTCACAAGGGAGACGTTCCGGGCAACATGAGCAGCGGGAAGGTCAATCAGCGCCCCCCCATAGGTTCGGTCAGGCCAGCCCCTCCACCTTCACCTTCCCCCGCTCTACCGTCGCGGTCGCGCGGGTCGCGATCTGGCCGTCGCGTGTGCTGACCTTGTCCAGCACGCGATACTGGGTATTCCAAAGATCGCGGCCGACGTCGCAGAGCAGGTAGCCGCGCTGGTCGTTGGTCCATTTCAGTTCGGGGCTGTTGGCGATGATTTGCTCGGTCCCGTAGCGCTTGTCGCCGCCATCGCCGCCCGAACTGATCGACGTCGAAACAAATTCGACCGCGACCGGCCGATCCGGCGTGGCCGAAGGGGCCACTTCGCCCGCGAAATTCTGATGCTCGTCGCCGGTCAGCACCACGACGTTGCCAAGGCCCTTCATCGACGAAAGCAGCCGATCGCGCGGGGCGAGATAGGCGGCCCAACTGTCGATATTGCGGATCGGCACGGGTTCCTTGCCCGTCCGGCGATCCAGCCGCATCATCATGATCTGCTGGCAGACCGCATTCCAGCGCGTGCCGGCTCCGCGCAGCCCATCCACCAGCCACTTCTCCTGCTGCGACCCCAGCACCACCGCCTTGGGATCGCTGGTGCCCGGGCAATCGGGCTTGAAGCCGTCGTCGCAGGGCTGATCGCTACGAAACTGGCGGGTGTCGCAGAAATGCGCGGTCAGCAGATCGCCGTAGCGCTGCCGGCGATAGACCTGCACGCCGCTGGCGTTGGGCATGCTCGCACGGCGGACCGGCATATGTTCGTACCAGGCCTGCCAGGCGGCGGCGCGGCGATAGCGGAAAATGTCCCGCGGGGTGTCGTCCTGGTCGATATCCTGCACCCAGTTATTATCGATCTCGTGATCGTCCATCGTGACGAACCAGGCGGCGGCGGCATGCGCGGCCTGCAGATCGGGATCCAGCTTGGCCTGCGCATAACGGCGGCGATAATCGTCGAGCGAATAGATCTCGCCGCCGACCACCTCGCGCACGAACGGCTTTAGCCGACCGTCATAGCCGATTGCGACCGGCTGGGCCCGCCCCTCATAGATATAGTCACCATAATGATAGACGAAATCGAGGTCGGCCTCTGCCGCCATGTGCCGATAGGCCGTGTAGAAGCCATCCTCATAGGCCTGGCAGCCGGCCACGCCGAACCGGACCTTTGCCGCCTGCAGGGGCACGGTGCGCGCGGTGCCGACGATCGATCGTTCGCGCCCGATCCGGAAGCGGTACCAATAGGGCCGGCCCGGCTGCAGCCCGCCGACTTCGACATGGACAGCATGGCCAAGCTCGGGTCGTGCGATCGCCTTGCCGGCCTGCGCGATGGTGGCGAAGCGGCTGTCCGCCCCCACTTCCCATTCCACCTCGACCGGCACCATCGGCATGCCACCCTGCTGTTCGAGCGGATCGGGGGCGAGCCGCGTCCAGATCACGAAGCCATCGGGCGCAGGATCGCCGGCGGCGACACCCAGGCGGAACGGATAGTCCCGGAACACAGCCTGCGCGCGCAGGATCGCCGGCGCGCCGAGCGCGCCCGCGCCGAGCGCCCCGATGAACTGCCTGCGATCGAACTCCATTCACATGCTCCCTTGGACGACGGCCCTGACTAGACAGCGCCCGCACGGTTGCAAATGGCGCGGGCGGATGACGGCGCGATGACCGGCGTCGATCAGCCTTGTACCGACGGCGGCGCGGTCGATCCGCGCACGATCAGCTGATGGTCGAGCAGGCGGTGCCCCGCCGCGGCATCGAGCAGCAGGCCAGCCGCGGCATGGCCGAGTTCGCGAGTCGGCTGGTGGACGCTGGTGAGCGGCGGCCACAGCATCCCCGCCAGATCAGTATCGTCGAACCCCGCGATCGAGACGTCGCCCGGCACTGCCAGCCCACGTTCGTGTGCGATCGCCATCACGCCCGCCGCCATATCGTCGTTGGCAGCGAAGATCGCAGTCGGCGGCACGGCCAGATCCAGCAGCTGGGCGCCGGCAGCACGGCCGCTGGCAAAATCGAAGCGGCCCGGCCGCATCAGCGCAGGATCGGGCGTGATTCCGGCCACCGCCAGCGCGCGGGCATGGCCGGCCGCGCGCTCGGCACTGGCGGGATGGCCGGGATGGCCACTGACGAAGCCGATCCGGCGGTGGCCGAGCGCGATCAGATGCGCAGTCATCGCTTCCGCCCCCGCGGCATCGTCGATCGAGACCGACGCGGCCGTATCGGTGATGCCGGGCGCGATCCGCACGAACGGCAGCTTGCGTCGGGAAAGTTCGGCCAGCAGCGGGCGGTTCTCGCCGACCGGGGGCGACAGGATCAGCCCATCGATGTGCGTCTCGAAGAACAGGGCCCGGATCTCGTCAACCAGCGCCGGATCGAAGGCATCGCATTCGTGCGGGATCAGCCGGAAGCCGCGTTCGCGGCACCCTTCGCGGACGCCGGCCAGCAGGTGGAACACATAATAGGGGCTGGGATTGTCGTAGAGCACGGCGACCTGCCACGATTTCGCGCCGGCGAGGGCGCGGGCAGCGGCGGACGGGCGGAAATCGAGCGCGGCCATCGCCGCTTCCACTTTCAGCCGCGTGGCATCGCGGACATAGCGTTCCTTGTTGATGACCCGCGATACGGTCTTGATCGAGACCCCCGCCCGATCCGAAACGTCGCGAATGGTGGAGCGGTTGGGCATCAGTCGCGGCCGATCAGGTGGAAGCGATTCTGCCTGCCATCCGCCCAGATGACCTCGCGGCCGTCGAAGATCATGTCCTCTTCCAGCCGGAACGGCACGCGCTGCCCGCCCCATTCGGGCACCGCGCGCGTGGCGGCCAGCTCGATCGACCAGAAAGTATCGGCACGCACCGGCCCGGCGCCGCGCGGGCCCGGCGCCTGATCGTCCCAGAAGCCGATCGCCGGGCCCGCTCCGTGGCCATGATGGCCGATCGGGTGAGAATAGATGCTGGCATCGATACCGCGCGCCGCGGCCGCCTTGCGCGCGACCAGCAGCAGATCATTGCCGGTCGCGCCGGTCCTGAACGCGGCGACGAGCCCATCCTGCGCGGCATTGGCATCGGCAAGGCCGGCACGCAGCCCAGCCGGAGCCTCTCGCTCGCCCGGCTTCAGCACATAGCCCAGATGCTGGGTATCGGTGGCGAGACCGAGATGCATGATACCGAAATCGGTCCACAGCAGATCACCGGGCAGGATCACTTCGTCTCCCGAAAGCTCGGCCGCGCCCTGCCGGAAGATCGAGACCGAGGGCTGGAACCAGACCGACAGGCCGAGCGCACGGACCTTTTCGCGCATCCACCAGACGACATCGCCGGCGCGGGTTTCGCCGGGGCGGATCACCTGGCTCGAAAAGGCCTCCGCGATCACGCCATGCGCGATGCGGACGATCCCCGGATAGGCGGCGCGCTCTTCGGGAATGCGGGTCTGCAGCCAATCGATCGCGAGCCCGCCGGCCGGCACGATCCGCTGCCTGAGCGCCGGCGGCAGCGCAGCGACCAGCGCATCATGCTGGCTGGCCGTCAGGCCATCGGCAAAGGCGCTGTCGGCCGATATGTTAAGCGCGATGCGGCGGGGGTCGCGGGCCGCGATCAGCTTTGCCACTGTCGCCCACTGGGGTTCGGCCGCCGGATCCCAGGCGGGCGCGAACAGCCCACCCAGCCCATAACGGCTGACGGTCAGCCGCTCGATCGGCTTGTCGCCGCCCGGATCGAACAGCACCAGGATAGTGCGGCGGCGCGCATGGAAGCTGCGCGCATCCAGCATGGTGGCAAGCACCGGATCCTCGGCATATTCGCGCGCCACCAGCACCCACATGTCGATGCCGTGCGCGCGCATCAGTCGCGGCAGCAGCGTATCGAGTTGCTTCGCCAGCCAGGCATCGCGCGTGGCCGCGTGGTCCTTCAGCGACGCGATCGCCGGCATCGCGGGAGCCGGCTCCTGCGCGCGGGCGGGCGCGCCCGCCAGCAGCAGCGCAGCGATCAACGGACGCCTCATGCGATATTCTCCCGACCGGCAATCGTGGCGAAGCGCCGCGCGAGGATCGCGCAGGCGATCAGCTGGATCTGGTGAAACAGCATGATCGGCAGCAATATCATACCGATCTGCGTCGGCGCGAACAGAATGCCTGCCATCGGCACGCCCGCGACGAGGCTCTTCTTCGAACCGCAGAACAACAGCACGATCCGATCCTCGCGCGCGAAGCCGAGCAGACCGCCGAGACCCCAGCTGGCAGAAAAGATGACTGCCAGCAGCGCGCAGCTGAGCGCCACCACCGTCACCAGATCGATCAGCGACACCAGCGACCACAACCCGCCGACCACCGCCGCCCCGAACGCGACATAGACGACCAGCAGGATCGAACCGCGATCGACCAGCCCGACCAGCCCCTTGTGACGCGCGACGAAGCCGCCGATCAGCGGCCTGGCGAAATGGCCGGCCAGAAACGGCGCCAGCAGCAGCAGCAGAATCTTCTCGAGCGCGTCGAAGGACATGCCGGCATGCGCGTTCATGGTAAGCGCGACCAGCGCCGGTGTCGCGAAGATGCCGATCAGCTGCGACAGCGACGCGCTGCACAGTGCCGCGACGACATTGCCCCCCGCGATCGAGGTGAAGGCGATCGATGATTGCACGGTCGACGGCAGCAGGCACAGGAACAGCATCCCCGCCGCCAGCGTGGGATCGAGCAATGGCAGCTGAGCGAGGGCCAGGCCGAGCAGCGGGAACAGGAGGAAAGTCATTCCGACCACCGCCAGGTGAAGCCGCCAGTTGCGCGCGCCCGCCCAGATCGCCTCGCGCGACAGTTTCGCGCCATGGAGGAAAAACAGCAGCACGATGCCGCCATCGGCCAGATTCGCGAACAGCGGGACCGCCGGCCCGCGCGGCGGCAGCAGCGATGCCAGCACGACGGTGCCGACCAGCAGCAGGATGAAGGGATCCGCGACCGCGCGCGCCGCCGTCCGCAATCCGCCCGCCGTCACCGTCCGGCAGCCCCGCAATAGAGCAGGCGTCCCTCGGGCAGTTCGGCCAGCAGCGTCGCGATCTCGGCCGGCGAGACGACGAAGCAGCCGTCGCTGCGGCCGAGCACGCCCTGCTTGGCGACGATCTCCGGCCCGACATACCAGGCCGAATGGATCACGATGGCCCGCGGATCGGCCAGATCGTTGGTCAGATCGAGACCGACCAGCCGGCGTGCGGCGCCGTGCACGCCTTCATAGCGGCGACCGGTGAGATAGGCGCCCTCCGAACTGCACAGTGATCCTTCGACGTTCGAGAAGCGCTGGACGAAGCCCGTATGGTCAGGATCGGACCCCTTGCCGTGCGCGACCAGCATCGAGCGGGTGGTGCCATCGATGATGTTGACGATGTGCAGTCGCGGCACCGACGATGGCTTGCCATAGTCGACGATGCCAATCCGATCCCGCGACCAGAAGCGGCCGTTGTGCCGTGCCAGCGCATCCAGCGCACGCGCGCGCAGCAGCGGATCGAGCCCCGGATCGGCACCGGCCAGCCCGCCCGCGAACGGCACTTCCGCCCGCGCCGGCAGCGCAGCCTGCGCCAGGCAGGCCGCCGCCCCGCGGATCAGCATTCGACGATCGATCTTCATGCGGGGGACAGCTTCTCCGATTTATTTCGCCCAGCGGTGCCGATCCGCCGCTGAAGCGTTGCGAAGCGATGGCCTCGCGCGCTACCTGTGGTTTTCGCAACTGGGCCACCCACAACCCGAGCGAGTGGAGTTCCATGTTCCCCTTGAATGATCGCTGGTCAACCCATCTGGCGCTTGCCGCCGCGGTGATGCTGTCTCCCGCTGCGACCGCGTTCGCGCAGTCGGCCGCGCCCGGGGCCGTGGACGACGCCGTGACTTACACGCCGGATGCCGCGCCAGGCGCGCCGATCCAGCTGCTACCGCCGGCCGCGCCGGCGGCGCCGCGGGTTTATCCGCAGCTGACTGAGGCGCAGGCCCAGGCTTTGGTGCGGATGCTGCGCGATGCGCCCCAGCATGGGCTGGCGGCCGCGCGCATCCCGTCTGCCGACGCATCCGATCGCACGGCACTGATCGACGCCGCGATGGCGCAGGCGGTGCGGCTGCGCAACGGCCAGCTCTCCCCGACCGATTTTCCAGAGGATTGGGGTCTGCGCCCGGCCCCTTATGACCCGTGGCCCGATTTCAACCGCGCGGTGGCGGATGGCCGGCTGGCGCAGTGGATCGCCGATCTGCCGCCGCCCTATGCTGGCTATGATGGGCTGCGCAAGGCGCTGGCCCGTTATCGGACGATCGCCGACAAGGGCGGCTGGCCGCGCATCGCGGAAGGACCGCCAATCGGCAAGGGCGCGACCGGCCCGCGTGTGGCGAGCCTGCGCAAGCGGCTGCGCGCCGAGGACGACACGATAGCGGCTACCGGTGAGTTCGACACGGCCCTGCAGACCGCGCTGCAGCGCGCACAGAAGCGGTTCGGGGTCGAGCCGACCGGCACGCTCGGCCCGGCGACGCTGGCCGCGCTCAACGTTTCGACCGATGACCGTATCGGTCAGATCATGGCCAACATGGAACGCTGGCGCTGGCTGCCGCGCGAGCTTTCCACCAATCGCATCCAGGTTAACATCGCTGCAGCGGTGCTGACCCGGTTCGAAGGCGATACGCCGGTAAGCTCCATGCGCGCGGTGACCGGCCGGCCCGGCGACGAAACGCCGATGCTGCAATCGAGCATTCATAGCGTGGTGCTGAATCCGCCGTGGAACGTGCCCACCTCGATCGCGACCAAGGAGCTCTGGCCCAAGGAGCGCAAGAATCCCGGCTATCTAAAGCGCAACGGCTTCCGCGTGATCGAGACGCCGGAGGGCGGCAAGCGGCTGCAGCAATCCTCCGAGCGCAGCGCGCTGGGCAAGCTGAAGTTCGATTTCGACAATCCCTATGCCGTCTACCTGCACGACACGCCGGCCCAGGCCACGTTCAATCAGTTCGACCGGCTGGCCAGCCATGGCTGCGTGCGGCTGCAACGACCGGTCGAACTGGCCAAGGAAGTGTTCGCGACGACGCCCGAATGGACGCCGACCGCGATCGACGAGGCGCTGGCCAAGGGCAAGACGGTGCGCGCGAAGCTCGCCCAGCCGGTGAGCATCTATCTGCTCTATTGGACGGCGTTCGCATCCGGCAACGGTGCCACCAGCCTGCGCGCCGATCCGTACAAGTGGGACAAGCTGCTGGCCGACAAGCTGGCGGCCAAGGGCGCCACCACCGACGCGCCGACCGTCACTGCCAGCCGCGCCCCCCTTCGTTGAGGAAACCGATGATCCGTATCGCCACCGCCACATTGCTCGCGTCCGGCCTGGCGCTGGCCGCCTGTTCGGGCAACGCCCCGCCGCCGCCGCCGGTCGAAAATGACAGCTACGAGGCGCCGCTGCCGCCGGTCGAGCCCGAGCCCGAACCTGCGAACGCGGCGGAGCCCGCACCGGTGGAGAACGTGGCGGTGGCTGCCGAGCCGCTGCCAGAGCCATCGATCGACGAGCAGACGCTGGAGGATGCCGAGGCGACCGGCATGACCGCACGGCTGCCGGCCAATAGCGAGGAAAGCCCTGCCGAATCCGAGCAATAGCCAGGTCTCGGGTTTGCCGGCTTAACGGTTCGGTAGGGATAGGCTGCTACGCACGTCACATCGATTCAGGACGTGCGTATGACTGTATCCGCCCATCTCGACATGGCCGCCCCGGCGTCCGAGCAGGCGCCCCGCCGCGCGCGTCGATTGTCGGTCAAGCTGGACGCTGCCTTGCGCCAGCAAGGCGCATCGGGTGCGCCCGTGCAGCTGATCGATCTTTCGACCGACGGCTTCCAGACCGAAACCTTTGAGAAAGTCCGCATCGGCACCCAGGTGTGGCTGCGGCTGCCGGGTATCGAGCCGCAGCAGGCCCGGGTCTGCTGGGTTCGCGGTGCGCGGATCGGCTGCGCTTTTCTGACGCCGCTGCACGCAGCCGTCCTCTCGCGGTTCGTGCCGACCGCCTGACGCACCTCTTGCCCGCGCTGTGATTCGGTCGCATTGCTTGGCGGTCGGGTGTTGGGGGCCAGTCGAATGAGCGATATCGTCTTCGTCTCTTACGAGCCGGAGGACAAGCCGCGGGCGGACGCGATCATCGCCGCGCTGCGCGACAAGGGCGTGATCGTGGTCGGCGACCAGCCGGTGCCGCCGGGCGCGAGCCGGCGCGAGACGTTTGCGAGCGCGCTGGAAATGGCCTGGGTGGTGGTCGTGCTCTGGTCAACCGCATCGACCGCGCGTGGGGATGGCCGCCATGTGGCGACCGAGGCCGCGGGACCGCGCGATCGCGGCGCCTATCTTGGCGTACTGCTCGACAAGGTGGCCCCGCCGTTCGGCTTCACCGGTCTACAGACGGTGGACATGGGCGGCTGGAGCGGCGCGCGCGATCGCAAGCTCGACAAGCTGGTCGATGCTGTCCAGAAACGGCTGGCCGCGCTGCCCGCCGGTGCCTTCGAAGACGAGGCGCCGCCCAAGCAGGGCAAGGGCAAGCTGATCGCGCTGCTCGTCGCCGCCGTGCTGATCGTGGCAGCGGCAGCGCTGTTCCTTCTGAAGCCATGGGAAAGCCGCGAGAGCGCCGAGCAGATGGTGCTGGCGCGGTTGGCGGCGATCCCGTGCGCGTGGCTGCAGGTCGATCCGGTCGACAACGGATCCGCCGGCAAGCTGGTGCTGACCGGCGTTTCGGACGACCCCGAGCGCGCGGGCGAGACGATCCGCAGCCTTTATCGCGGCGAAGGCATGCCGATGACGGTGACGACCGACCGGATCGCGCGGATCGGATCGGCCGGCTGCCCCGCGATCGACGTGCCCCGACGGCTGCGCAAGGAGGAAGGCACCCGCCTGCGCGTGAACAGCGAAGGCGTCGGCCAGATCGCAGGCACCAATCTCGCCGAGGCACGCGTGAAGCTGAACTTCGACGGCGGTGACCGCGCGATGGCGCTGTTCGGGCTCGAGCCGTCCGGCAAGGTAACCTGGGTGCTGAACGACTTCGCCGCGCTCGAGGCGCTCAAGGATTACGACGTCGGCCTCGTGAAGGAAGGCGATCGCGGCTACGAATTCTCGGTGCGGTCCGACCATGTCGGATGGACCGGCTTGCTTCTGGTGACGGGATCGAAGCCCCTGCCCGAGCAGCCACCGCAGGGCACGGTGCAGGAAGCCAAGGCCTTTGCCGATTATCTTGGCCGGGTAACCGAAGGTACCGACGCCGAAGCCGAGATGGTCTGGTACAATATCCGGCCGCAATGATCGGCGAATTCATGCCGCCCCCGTGCCCAATATCACAACGCGACTCGGGCGAACTGGTGTAAAAGCATGGCAACGATCGGGATGCAGACTGCGCTGCCGATCGACATGAATTCAGGAGAATCCAATGCGTGCCACGTTCAAGATCGGTGCCCTCGCGCTGCTTCTCGCGTCAACCGGCATTGCGTTCGCTGCGGAACCCGATGCCGAGGTCAACGGCTTCGTCTGTGAACTGACCGGCGACTGCGACGCCCCGGCAGCCGTCGCTAACGCGCCCACCGCCGCCGCCCCGAGCGGCGCGCGCACGTCCAGCACCCGCGGCTTCACCTTCGCTCGTTCGCGCGCTGCGGGGGAAACCGCTCGGATCGCACCGGCCAACGGCCAGGCGATGGCATCCGCCGCGCCCGCCAGCGCACCGCGCGCCGCTGCACCGGCCCAGCCGGGCGCCGCGAACCTGAAGCTGGATTTCGCATCGGGATCGGCGACGCTGACCGAAGGTGCCAAGGCCCGCCTCGCCAAGCTGGCCACCGCACTTGAGACACCGAAGCTGGCGAGCCACCGGCTCCGGATCGAAGGGCATACCGATGCCGTGGGATCGGCCACGTCCAACCGCGCGCTTTCGCAACGCCGTGCCCAATCGACGGCCGATTATCTGGTCTCGGCGGGTGTCGATGCCAGCCGCCTCGAAGTCGTGGGGCTCGGCTCCAGCCGGCCGCTGCCGGGCGTGCCCGCCACTTCGGCGACGAACCGCCGCGTGATGGCAGTGGTGCTGAACTGAACCGAACCTCCCGCCGCGCGCGATCGCGGCGGGCGGACCCTTTCCAGGGGAGAGCCGGCGGCGCGACAGCGCCGCCGGCTCAGTCGAACCCGAACCACCAGATCAGCATGATGTTGATTGCCAGCAGCGGGATCGCCGTAGCAACCTGCGCGCGGATCACGCCGTTGCGATCCTTCAGTTCGAGCAATGCCGCCGGCACGATGTTGAAATTCGCCGCCATCGGCGTGAGCAACGTACCGCAGAAACCACAGAGCATGCCGATCGCAGCGATCACCGCAGGATCGCCGCCATCACCGCGGATGAGCAGCGGGATCGCGATCGCCGCAGTCATCACCGGGAAGGCGGCAAAGGCATTGCCCATCACGATGGTGAACAGCGCCATGCCCACGCCATAGGCCGCGACAGCGACGATGCGGCTGCCCTGCGGGATGGCCGCACCGGCGAGACCGCCGACGATTTCCCCCACGCCCGCCAGCGCGAAGACGGCACCGAGCGCGGCCAGCATCTGTGGCAGCACAGCCGCCCAGCCGACCGCATCCATCAGCCGCCGCCCTTCCTGGAACGGCGCGGCTGCACGCGGACGCAGCCAGGCGTAACAGGCGGCCAGCGCGAGCAACACGCCGAGCGCCAGGCTGACGAGCGTGACCTGTTTCGTCTCCACGATGCCGGGCACCGCCTTGAACAGGAAGGTGCCGCCCAGCGCGGTGGCGGGGACGATCAATGCCGGGATGAACAGCCGGTTGCGGCGGTGCGCCGCTTCCGCCAGCCGCTCCTCGACCGTGCTGGTCTGCGGGGCACTCCGGCCGAGCGCCCCGGCGCCGGCGAGCGTCACCAGCACGACCACCAGCACGCCGTTGCCGAGATCGCCCAACCGATCCCCGGCCAGGAAGCTGAGCGCGACCAGCCCCCAGAAGGCCGCGGTGCCGATCCGTCGCGGGTGCGCGGCATCGGCCAGCGTAAGGCCTGCAAACAGCGCGAACATGATGCCCGCCAGCAGATAAACGAAGCCGAGCCCGATCATCGCCCGTACCGCCGATCCATCATCAGCAGCCGCGCGCCGTGGATCATGAAGGCGGCGATCGCGGTCGGGATCGCCCAGACCGACAGCTGGAGCGGTTCCAGCACGATGCCATAGCCTTCCAGAAAGCCCTTGATCAGCAGGATCGAGGCGATCGCCAGGAAGATATCCTCGCCGAAGAACAGTCCGATATTATCGGTGGCGGCAGCCATCGCCTTCACGCGTTCGCGGCCGTCCGGATCGATGCCAGGCTGCTGCTGTGCCGCCGCCGCCTCCGCCATCGGCGCCACCAGCGGCCGGACCGTCTGGGCATGGCCGGCGATCGATGTCAGCCCCAGCGCCGCGGTGATCTGGCGGAACAGCAGATAGGCCAAAAGCAGGCGACCGACGGTCGCGCCGCGCAGATCGGTGATCAGCAGGCGGGCGCGTTCCTGCAGCCCGTGCCGTTCCAGCAGCCCGATCACGGGTAGGACGATCCAGATGATCGCGATGTAGCGATTGTCGTTATAGGCTTTGCCGAACGCTGCCAGCAGCGCGAGCGGGCTCATTCCCGCGCCGAGCCCCGTCGCCAGGGCCGCAGCCGCCACCACCAGCAGCGGATTGATCCGCAGCAGAAAGCCGATCACCACCACCAGGATGCCGGCCAGCGGCAGATATTGGCTCATCCGCGCTCTCCCTTGCGGTGTCGGGTCCGGTGCTAGCGGCTCCGCAGGCGCGCGCCAACAATCGCTTGGAAGCCGCGCCACTTGCGGCCATGAGCACCGCCATGTCCGGAACCGACGACCGCTACATCCTCGCCCGCTATGCCGGGGCGGTACCCCCCGCGCCCGAATGGTACGCCGCTGCGATGGCCGCCTGCCCTGCCCCCGCCTTCGTCGAAGTGGATGGCGCGCGGATCGAGTATCTCACGTGGGGCGAGATCGGCGCACCCGGGCTGCTGCTGGTGCATGGCGGCTGGGCGCATGCGCACTGGTGGGCGCACTTGGCACCGATGCTGGCCACGGGCCGGCGCGTGGCTGCGCTTTCGCTGTCGGGCATGGGGGGATCGGACCGGCGCAACGCCTATTCGATCGCGCAGCATGCCGACGAGATGCGCGCAGTGGTGCGCGCGGCGGCGCTCGATGCGGCCGGCGCGCCGGCCGCCGCCGGCCACAGCTTCGGCGGGGCGCCGACCGTGCTTGCCGCCGCCGATCCCGAACCCTGGCTTTCGGCCGCGATCGTGATCGACGCATCGGTGAATATGGTGCGGTCCGAGGCGAACCAGGGCATGCGATCGCCACCGCGTCCGCCTTTCGCGACGCTGGAGGACGGCCTTGCGCGCTATCGGCTGATGCCGCCCCAGGCATGCGCCAACGATTACATCGCCGATGGGATCGCGCGGCGCTCGTTCCGCCCGGTCGACGGCGGGCTCGGCTGGGCTTTCGACAATGACTATGGCGCGAAGGTGACGCTGACCGACAGCCGCATCAACCTGAAGCGCGCACAGATCCCGATCGCGACGATCTACGGCGATCGATCGCTGATCGTGACCGACGAAATTCTGGAAGGCCTGCGCCGCGACGCCCCCGATATGCCGCTGATCGGCATCCCCGACGCCGGCCACCACGTCATGATCGATCAGCCGCTGGCAACCGTCGCGGCGCTGCGGGCGGTGCTGGCGCTCCTATCGTAGCGACAAGAAAGCGGGCGAGCCGGCGGCGATAGTCGTTGCTTGCAAGCCCGGTGGTTTCGGCATGGCCGAGGCCGGGCACGATCCACAGGCTCGCCAGCCTTGGTACTGCGCCCGCCAATGCGCGCGTTTCTGCCGGGGGTGTCGACCGGTCATTCCCCCCGCCGATCACCAGCACGGGCGCCTTGAACGCGGCGATCGCGGTCATCGGGGAGATGGCGTCCGGCCATACGCCGAGCCGGGCCCGCGTCTGGAAGGACAGCAGCGGCTCCAGAAGCGTCGCGATCGGGCGGCCGAGGCGTTCGGCGATCCGATTTCGGATCGCGTGGCGGATATCGGGGTAGACGGCCTGCAGCACCAGCGCGTCGACATCGAGCGGACCATCTTCGCCCAGCAGCGCGGCGGCGCCGCCCATCGACGCGCCCACCACAGCGATGCGGCGCGCCGGCTGGCGCCTGCGGAGCCAGGCCAGCGCGGCCGCTGCGTCGCGCGCTTCGTTCACGCCGAAGCTGCGCGGACGCGGGGCGCTCTCGCCATGCCCCCGGAAGTCGATCGCCAACACTGCATAACCACGCGCGGCCAGCCACCCCGCCGTTGCCGCGTGCTGCAGGCGGTTCGATTGCACCCCATGGAGCATCAGGACTGCCGGCGTGTCTGCGGCCCGCCCGGGCCAGTAGCTTCCGGCGACCGTGGCGCCATCGGACGCGACGGTTGTCATCGCTTTGGCCGGCGAGGGTGGATCTGAGATCGCCATCGGCCGGGGTGCGACCATCGCCGATCCGGCCAGCCAGCTCGCCAGTAGACCGAGCGCTAGGCCCGCCGCAGACCCGAACGCCAGCCACCGTGCCATTCAGAGCAAGGTCCGCAATGTCCAGAGTTCGGGGAAACAGCGCTTTGCGACCGTGGATTGCAGATACGGCACGCCCGCGGTGCCGCCGGTGCCACGCTTGCCGCCGATGATGCGGCTGACCGTCAGCACATGCTTGTGTCGCCAGTTGGCGAGCGCATCGTCGAGATCGACCAGCTTTTCGGCAAGCTGATAGAGCTCCCACCAGCGCTCCGTGCCGCGATAAACCTCGGCCCAAGCGCGTTCCACTACGGCATCCGGCTGGTAAGGCTGCGACCAATCGCGCTCGAGAACATGCATCGGCAGATCGAAGCCGGCGCGGGCGAGCGCGCGGTTCGCTTCATCCCACAGGCTTGGCGCATGTAAAGCAGCTTCGAGCGCGGCGCGCGCTTCCGGACGATCCGCCTGATAGTCGAGATGGCCCGCAGCCTTCAGCCCGAGCAGGAATTCCACGGTACGGAACTGATCGGACTGGAAGCCAGACGAGCCGCCCAGCACGCCGCGGAAACGGGTGTAGTCGGACGGCGTCATCGTCGTCAGCACATCCCAGGACAGAGTCATCACCGCCTGAATACGGCTGACCCGGGCGAGGATCTTGTAGGCTTCGACCAGCGCATCGTCGCGCACCAGCGCCATCGCCTGGTGCAGCTCCGCGATCATCTGTTTCAGCCATAATTCCTTGGTCTGGTGAATGACGATGAACAGAAGCTCGTCATGTTCCGGCGAGATCGGATGCTGGCTGGCGAGAAGATCATCGAGCGCCAGATAGCGGGCATAGGTCATATCGGTCATGACGGGTGGAATAGCCCGCGGCGCGCCGCTGCGATATACTGCGCCTCACCTGATCTTAACCGCGCATCGCGCACAGCGGGCACTGGCCAAGGGGAGATGGGATCGATGGCGGGCACGTTCAGCCCCCGCACGATGGCGGTGCTGATGCTGGCTACGGCCGGCGGGGCGGCGATCGCATCCCTCCTGGCGGCACCGCGCGATGTGGCAACCCCGCAGCCCGAGATCCGCGTCGTGCCGGCACCACCGCCGGCACCGGCACCGGCACCCGTGGCAATCGCACGCGCGACACCGATCCCACCCCGGCCCAAGCCGGAGCCGTTCGTCGTTCGCCGTATCCTCGACGTGCCGGCCCCGTTCCGCCACGGCGATTCGGTCTGGGACGAGAGCGGCGCGCCGCAAGGGCCGATCGTGGTCACGATCGATCTGGCCGCCCAGACGCTGTCGGTATTCCGCGGCGGTTACGAAATCGGGAGCGCTGTGATCCTCTATGGCGCGGACGAGAAGCCGACCCCGCTCGGCGCGTTCCAGGTCAGCCAGAAGGACGCGGACCATATCTCCAATCTCTATGGCGCGCCGATGCCCTACATGCTGCGGCTGACCAATGACGGCATCTCGATCCACGGAGCCGATGTGGTGTACGGCCGCGCCACGCATGGCTGTGTCGGTGTGCCGACCGCCTTTGCCCGGAAGTTGTTCAAGGTCGTCCGCCATGGCGATACGGTGATCGTGACCAACGGCAAGCGGCTGGACATGGGCGAGGCGATCAAGCCGGCCTGATCAGCGCACGATGCCGATGCCTATCCGTACACGGCGCTGGACGCGATCATAGTCGAGCAGATTTTCGCCATAGCCGGCAAAGGCCTGGCCGAACACATAGAGGTTCAGGTTGGACGCGACGATGCGATCGAGCGGATAGGAAAGCTGCGTATCGATCGCGCCCTTGCCGTTTCCGAGGTTCATGCGGCCGGTTGCGCTGAAGCGAAGCCCGTCATCCTGCCCGAATTCGGCGAACAGGCCGGTGTTGCCGCGATAGCGACGGATATCGGGATTGTCGGACGTGTCGCCGACATAGGCCCACAGCCGCGGCCCTACCGTCAGCTTGTAGTCGCCGACCGGCACCGTGGCGGTCGGCTGGATGTAGACCGTGTTCAGGCTGCGCGACTCCAGCCCGTCGCGGCCGTTGCTTTCGTGCCGCGCACCGATCTGCCCGCCCAGCAGCAGGCGTCCCTGCCCGACCGGGCGGGCGGGAACGAGATAGAAGATCTCGGGCATGTAATCGACGTTGCGGAACGGCGAGGAGTCGGCACCGAGGTTCCAGAACAACCGCTGCGTGAAGGCGAAGTGCAGCCCGTTCAGCGCAGGCGCGCCGGGGCCGACCGCGCCGGGATCCCCGAACAGCTGATATTTGAAGCTGATCTGCAGCCGGGCATCGCTGTTGGTACCCGGGCCATAGACCGCATAGATCGGTTCATAAGCGGAAAGGTTGCCGAGGAAGGCATTGCCGCGATCGCCATCGGCCGACGGCGGCGGCGGCACTGCAGCGGCGGCCATCTGCGCGTCATCCGCCGGCAGCGGCGCGGGCAACGGCACCGCGATGCCCGCCACCTGCGATGGCTTGTCCGCCACGAACGCGAGCCGGGCAAACCCGCCGGCCGGCACCGCCACCGTTGCGGCCTGCCCTGCTGCGCGGGTGAGCACGGCAGTGCCGGCGGTGATCCGTTCGGGCACAGCATAGTGGGCAGCGCCGGGATCGGGGTTGAGCACGATGATCTCGACCGCGCCCGTCTGCTCGACCCGGCCGATCGTCAGTTCGGGCGCGGCCATGGCGGGCGATGCGATCATCAGGAGGGAGACGGCGGTAAGAAGCGTGCGCATCGCCGCCGGACGCCCGAGCCGCGCGAATGTTCCGATGCTGAAACGGTGGCACCGCGCCCCGCACCCGGCTAGGGCCGGCGCGACCAGACGCTGGACGGGACCCGATCCGATCATGACGCACGACCGACTGAACGCCTTGATGACGCGCGGCGCGGCCTTCCTCGGCAGCGATGTCGCGATCATGGCGGGAGCGATGTCGTGGGTCAGCGAGCGCAACCTGGTGGCGGCGATGTCGAACGCAGGCGGGTTCGGCGTGATCGCATGCGGCGCCATGACGCCCGCGCTGCTGGATGCCGAGATCGCGGGTACCAAGGCGCTGACAGACCGGCCGTTCGGCGTGAACCTGATCACGATGCACCCCGACCTGACCGCGCTGATCGATGTCTGCGCAAGCCACCGGGTCGGCCATGTCGTGCTGGCGGGCGGGCTGCCGCCGGCCGGATCGATCGATCGGATCAAGGCGTCGGGCGCCAAGCTGATCTGCTTTGCCCCGGCGCTCAGCCTGGCCAAGAAGCTGATCCGCTCCGGTGTCGATGCCTTGGTGATCGAGGGGATGGAAGCAGGCGGCCATATCGGGCCGGTATCGACCAGCGTGCTGGCGCAGGAAATGCTGCCGGTGATCGCCGACCAGCTGCCCGTGTTCGTGGCCGGGGGCATCGGCCGCGGCGAGGCGATCGCAGGCTATCTGGAAATGGGCGCGGCCGGCGTGCAGCTGGGCACGCGCTTCGTGTGCGCGACCGAGTGCATCGCGCATCCCGCATTCAAGAAGGCGTTCATCCGCGCATCCGCCCGTGACGCGATCGCCAGTGTGCAAATCGATCCGCGGCTGCCCGTCATCCCTGTCCGCGCGCTGAAGAACGCATCGACCGAACTGTTCACTGCCAAGCAGCGCGAAGTGGCGCAGGCGCTGGACGAAGGTCGCGTCGCCATGGCCGAGGCGCAGCTGCAGATCGAGCATTACTGGGCAGGCGCGCTGCGCCGTGCGGTGATCGATGGCGACATCGACAATGGATCGATCATGGCCGGCCAGTCGGTCGGCATGGTCACGAAGGAAGAACCGATCGCGGACATATTGGCGACGCTGGCGGACGAGGCGGAAGCCGCCCTGGCGCGGCGTTAAGCCGAAATTTCCGCAGAATCCGCAACAAGGTTAACGTCTTGATCATCGTTGGCGGGTAGCCAGATGTCATGCACGCTAAGCATGACATCGCTGGTCGCGGCCCGATGATCGCCCAAATCCTGATCGTGATCGCGGCGTTGACCATCCTGACGCTGGCTCCGCCGGACGAAGGCCGCTTCTGGCTGGTACCGCTGACCCCCGCCGCTGCGCATCAGGCGCTCTCCGCGATCGGCCCAGATACCCCATTGATCGGGCGTGGCCCCCTGCCCGGATCGCTGGTCGTGAAAAGCGATCGCGGCCTGCTGACCCGCCGGATTGGTACGGACGCCATCCTGCTGCTCGCCGCGCCACCCGCAGGCTGCATCCAGGGCGCAGGAGGATCGCGCGCATGACCGGGTTCGATATCGAATCGCTACGCGCCCGCGGCATGATCTGGCTGGTCGCCTGCGGCTGGTGCTTCGCTCTGGCGCTGCCGGTGCTGGGCCTCGCGATCGGCGCGCATGGTGGGTTCACCGCCGGCCTGATCGCCGCCCTGCTCAACCTGCTGCCGACCGCGATGGTGCTGCGCAAGCGCCATGACGCGGTCGCGCGGCTGACCGTCGGCACGATCGCCGCGGCGCATCCCGCGCTGCTCGTTTTCCTGATGCGCGACCATCAATGGCAGATGGACATGCACATGTACTTCTTCGTGGCGCTGGCCGCGCTGACGGTGCTGTGCGATTGGCGCCCGATCCTGCTGGCATCGGTATTGATCGCGATCCACCACCTGCTGCTTGAATATGTGATGCCGACCTGGGTCTTCACCGGCCAGGGCAATGTGGTGCGCGTGATCGTCCATGCGCTGGCCGTGATCCTGCAGTGCGCGGTGTTGACCCATATCACGCTGCAACTGAAGCAGCTGCTGGAACGGATGGAGGCGGCCCGAACGACCAGCGATCGGCTGGCGCTCGAGGCCACCACCGCGCGCGGCATCGCCGAAGCTGCGATGCGCGGCGCACGTGACGCGCAGGCCCAGGCCGAAGCGGCGCTAGAATCTGCAGCGCTGGCCGAACGGGTCGCCGCTGCGGAGCGCGCTCGACACGAGGCGGCCGAACGCGCCGCCGCGCAGCAGCGCGAGGCGGATCTGCTGGCGCTGGCCGAGCAGTTCGAGGGATCGGTGCGCGCAATGGTGCTCTCGCTGGGCGAAGCGGCCGGCCAGCTCGATCGATCGGCTGGCGCGCTGAATGCGCTCGCCCATTCCAGCGGCGATCAGTCGCGCGCCGCAGCCGCCAGCGCCGCCGACGCATCGGCCGCCGCGCGCGCCGTGGCGACCAGCGTGGCGACCCTATCGCAATCGATCAGCAGCATCTCCGCTAGCGTCGAACAGCAGGCTGAGCTCGGCGCGCAGGCCCGCAGCACGAGCGGCACCGGCGACGATGCCGTCCGTCAGCTGGCATCGCGCACCACCGATATTGCCGACTTCACCGACCGGATTCGCCAGATCGCATCGCGCACCAACCTGCTGGCGCTGAATGCGCGCATCGAAGCGGCGCGGGCAGGCGACGCCGGGCTGGGCTTCGCAGTGGTGGCCACCGAAGTGAAATCGCTGGCAGAACAGACCGCCGCGGCGGCGCGCGAGATCATCGCGCTGATCGATGCGGTGCGCGGCAGTGCAGACGTGGCCACCCGGTCGTTGCATGCGGTTTCCGGCACCGTCGATCATCTCGCCGATGCCACCGCTGCGATCCGCCACGCGATCGACACCCAGCGCGGTACCGCGCAATCGATCGAGCGTAGCGCCGCTCACACCGCTGCCGGCGCTGACGAGATCGCGCAGCGGATCGACCGGGCTGCCGCCGTCGCCAACGAAGCCGGATCGCTTTCCGATCAGGTGCGCAATGCGGCGGGCGCGCTGCTGGGCCACGCGACGACGCTGGAGACATCGACGCGATCGTTCGTGCAACGATTGCGCGCCGCCTGAACCACGAAACATGATCCCCGGCGTGGCACCGCGCGGGGCGATCTGATAGCGGTTCGATCATGCCCGCCGCCGCCGCCACCTTTGCCGCCCGCGAGATCCTCCGCCGGCTGCACGACGTGATGGCGGCGCGCACGCCTGCGCAGAAGAAGCTGGATCAGGTCGTCGAGATCATCGGCGAATCATTGTCGAGCGAGGTGTGCTCGATCTATCTGCTGCGTGACGGGCTGCTGGAACTGTTCGCCACGCGCGGACTGAAGCAGGAAGCGGTGCATGTCACCAAGCTGGCGCTGGGCGAGGGGCTGGTCGGCACCATCGCCGAGAATGTCGAGACGCTGAACCTGGACGAGGCGACCAGCCACCCCGAATTCCTGTACAAGCCGGAGACCGGCGAAGAACTGTATCACAGCTTCGCCGGTGTCCCGATCGTACGGCGCGAGCGCGCGGTGGGCGTGCTGGCGGTGCAGCACGAAGCATCGCGCCGCTACGACGATGTCGAGATCGAGGCGCTGCAGACCGTCGCGATGGTGCTGGCCGAGCTGATCGCGGGCGCCGGGCTGATCGACGAGAATGCCCCCGGCAGCCGCGGATCGCGCGAGTCCGGACCGACCCGGCTGACCGGCCTGAAGCTGGTCGAGGGGATGGCGCGCGGGCGGGCCGTGTTCCATCAGCCGCGCGTGCATATCGAGCATACCGTGGCCGAGGATACCGAGGCCGAGCGCCAGCGCGTCTATGCCGCGTTCCGCCAGATGCGGGAGCAGATCGACCGGATGACCAGCCAGGCCGAGTTCGGCGTGGCGGGCGAGCATCAGGACGTGCTCGAGACCTACAAGATGTTCGCCTATGACGAAGGCTGGAGCCGGCGGATCAACGAGGCGATCGACAGCGGGTTGACTGCCGAGGCCGCGATCGAGCGTGTGCAGCAGCGCACGCGGATGCGGATGCGCGCGATTTCCGATCCGCTGCTGGCGGACCGGATGCACGATCTGGAAGATCTTTCGAACCGGCTGCTGCGGATCGTATCGGGCCAGCTCGGCACGGCCGCCCAGATGGGCCTGCGCCACGACACGATCCTGGTGGCGCGCAACCTGGGGCCGGCGGAACTGCTGGAATATGACCGGCGCCGGCTGAAGGGCGTGGTGCTCGAGGAAGGGTCGCTGACCGCGCATGTGACGATCGTGGCACGGGCGATGGGCGTGCCAGTACTCGGCCGCGTCCGCGACGTGCGCCACAGCATCGCCGACGGTGATCCGCTGCTGCTGGACGTAGGCGAAGCCGCCCTGTTCGTGCGGCCCAACCCGCCAATGGAAGATGCGTTCGATGCGAAGCTGGGCGTAACCCAGAAGCGCCGCGCCGAATTCGCCGCCATGCGCGATCTGCCGCCGGTCTCGCTCGATGGCGAGCGGATCACGCTGATGATCAACGCCGGCCTGCGCGACGACATCGCGTCGCTGGACGTGACCGGGGCGGACGGGATCGGCCTGTTCCGCACCGAATTCCAGTTCCTCGTCTCCGCCACCCTGCCCCAGCGCGAACGCCAGCAGCGGCTGTACCGCGACGTGCTGGACGCTGCCGGCGACCGGCCTGTGATCTTCCGCACGGTCGATATCGGCGGCGACAAGGCGCTGCCTTATCTGAACGACGAGAATGCCGATCGCGAGGAGAACCCGGCGATGGGTTGGCGCGCGATCCGGCTGGCACTGGAACGGCCGGCGCTGATGAAGGCGCAGGCACGGGCGCTGATCGAGGCGGCCGCGGGCCGCGTGCTGCACGTGATGTTCCCGATGATCTCCGAACCCTGGGAATTCGATGCCGCGCGCACCCTGTTCGAAGGCCAGCGCAATTGGATCCACGAGCGCAACCGGATGCTGCCGCAGGCGATCCGCTATGGCACGATGCTGGAAGTGCCGGCGCTGGCCGAGCAGCTGGACCTGATCCTGCCCAAGCTCGATTTCCTGTCGATCGGTACCAACGACCTGACCCAGTTCCTGTTCGCGGCCGATCGCGCCAATCCGAAGCTGGCCGAGCGCTATGATTGGCTGAGCCCCGCCATCCTGCGCTTTCTGGCGCGGGTGACCGCGCAATCGCAGGCGGCCGGCGTGCCGGTCGGCGTATGCGGCGAGATGGGCGGGCGCACGCTGGAGGCGATGGCGCTTCTGGGGCTTGGCATCGGCCGGCTTTCGATCACGCCCGCAGCGGTCGGCCCGGTCAAGGCGATGATCCGCAGCCTGGATGTCGCGGCACTGCGCGCGGAGATGCCGGCGCTGCTGGTGGCGGCGCCGCGCGATCTGCGCGGGGCACTTGCCGCATGGGCGGACCGGTCCGGCGTCACGATCAGCTGAAGCCGGCAACTGTCGGTTTGACTTTGCTGCATCGCCGGGGCGAAACAGGGATCGAGGCGGCCAGCATCGGCCCGCCGGGAGGTCGCATGTCAGATACCGGAACCGAAACGGCCGGTCTTTCCACTGCCCGCGTCGGCGAACGGCTTTCGGTGGCGCGCGAGGCGCTGGGCCTGAGTGTCGACGACATCGCCGAACGCACCCGCGTGCCGGTCCGCCACTTGCGCACGATCGAGGCCGGCGGCACCGAAGGGCTGCCGGCGAGCACCTACAGCGTGGGTTTCGTCCGCACCTATGCCAGCGCAGTGGGGTTGGATCCGGCCGACATCGCCAAGCAGTTCCGCGGCGAGCTGGGCCAGACCCCGGTGCGGGCCGTGCCCGAACCGTTCGAGCCCGCCGACCCGGCACGCGTGCCGCCACGGCTGCTGGCGATCGTTGCGCTGGTGGTCGCGGTGCTGATCGCCGGCGCCTATGCGATTTGGCGCGGCGACAGCCTGTTCGGATCGGGCGCCGAGGATCGTGAGCGGCTGGCCGCAGGCACCGATCCTTCCGCACAGCCGCTGCCGGGCGCGGCACCCGGCACGACAGCGCCCATGAGCGCCACCCCGGCCGCCGCGGATGGTCCGGTCACGGTGATTGCGCTCGCACCGAGCTGGGTGAAGATCTACGATGGATCGAACACGCTGTTCATGGGAGTGATGGCGGCCGACCAGCGCTTCGCCGTGCCGGCGACAGCGGTCAATCCGATGATCTGGACCGGCCAGCCCGAGAAATTCCGGATCGAGATCGGCACGAGCGTCGCCCCGGCGTTCGGCACGCCGGGCAAGATCGTGCGCGACGTGAGCCTGAAGCCGGCGGCGTTGCGCGCCGCGGCCGCCACGCCCGGTGCGCCCTCGGTGCGTGCGGAACCGCTGGTGCCGCCGCCAACCACGGGCGTGCCACCCCCCGCCCCCCGGCCTTAAGGCTGGCGACAGGCGGCATTCGCCACAAGGATCGCGACATTGGCAATCGGAACCCGCACCCCATGATGAAACCGACCCTGCTCGTCGCGCTGCTGATCGGCGCCGCGTCTCCGGGCTTCGCACAATCCTCCGCACCCGGGATCGGCAACCGGGTCGACCGGTTGGAAAAGGAGATGCGCGCCGTACAGCGCAAGGTGTTCCCCGGGGGCCAGCCATATCTGGAACCCGAGATCAGCGCGCCCGCCCCACAGCAGGTGCCAGGCGGCGTGCCCGCCAGCGCGCCGCTGGCCGATCTGACCGCGCGCGTGTCGTCGCTCGAGCAGGAACTGCAGCGGATGACGGGGCAGATCGAGCAGGACAGGTTCAAGTTGCGCCAGCTGGAGGAACAGCTGGCCAAGCTGCGCGGCGACACCGGATCGCGGCTGGACGCCCTGGAACGAGGCGGCAGCTTCGCGCCGGCAGCGGGTGAGACCCCGCCGCCCGTTATCGACTCGGGCCCCCCGCCGCGGGCATCGACCCGCCCGCCGGCCGAAGTCGAACCTGTCGTCGAACCTTCGACACCGGCCGCATCCGCCGACCCCGGCGAGGATGCCTATCTTGCCGGCTACCGCGCCTGGAACACGAAGGATTATGCCGGCGCCGAAGCTGCGCTGAAAACGATGCTCGCCAAATATCCGCAGCATAAGCGGGCAAGCTATGCGCAGAACCTGCTCGGCCGCACCTATCTCGACAACGGCAAGCCGGCAGCGGCGGCGGTCGCCTTCCACGCCAATTACACGAAGAATCCGCGTGGCGATCGCGCGCCTGACAGCCTTTATTATCTCGGCCAGGCATTGATGCGCCTGCCGACACCGCAAGCGACCAAGGCGTGCGAGGCCTATGACGCGCTGACCCGCGAATATGGCGAGAAGATCAGCCAGTCGTTGCGCGACAATGTTGCCAAGGCGCGGATCAACGCGAAGTGCAGCGGCTGAACCTGGTGCGCCGTCCCGTGCGTTGATGCGCCCGAGGAGACGGACGCGATGACCGAGAAGAAGGGCAAGGGCAGCGAAACCGCGCAGAAGGCCAATGCCAAGGCCGCCAAGGAAGGCGAGAAGCACCCGCGCAAATCATCCGCTGCGCAGGCGGAGCTCGGCAAGAAGGGCGGCAAGGCAGCCGCAAAGAAGTAGCCGCGGTTCGCCGGCATGGGCTAGCACCGCCGGGTGACCATCCAGCCCGCATCGATCGACCGGTTTCGCAGCGATCTGCTCGGCCTCGGTTGGCGCGCGGGGGAGCGGTTGGGCGTGGCGGTTTCCGGCGGACCGGACAGCCTCGCACTGCTGCTGCTGGCAAACGCGACGCTGCCTGACGGTGTGATCGCGCTGAGCATCGATCATGGCCTTCGCGCAGAGGCGGGGGCAGAATGCACACATGTGGCGAGGATCTGCGCAGCACTCGGCATTGCGCACAGCATCGCCACTGTGGCGGTTCGCCGCGATGGGCATGGCATCCAAGCCGCAGCCCGTGTCGCACGGCGCAGGGCGTGGCACGAATGGGCGGCGGCCGAGGGCATCGCCTGGATCGCGACCGGCCACCATCTCGATGATCAGGCGGAAACCGTATTGATGCGGCTCGCGCGTGGATCGGGCGTGGCTGGACTCGCCGGCATCGCCCCGGTTGGCCGACTGGGCGGCATGCCCGAGCAGCAGCCGGTGATGCTGATCCGCCCGCTGCTCAGTTGGTCGCGCGCGGAATTGGGTGCGATCGTCGCGGATGCGGGGCTGGTGCCAGTGATCGATCCGTCCAACACCGACCCGCGTCATGATCGGACGCGGTTCCGCGCGCTGCTCGCCGAGACCGACCTGCTCGATCCGCGCCGGCTGGCCGCTGTAGCCCGCAACCTCCTTGATGCCAGCGATGCGCTGGACTGGACCGAGCAGCGGATTGCGGGCGAGCATCTGCGGTTCGATCACGGCGATGCGGACGGGGCCGGGAGCGCGCTGCTCGACACCACCGGGCTGCCGCGCGAATTCATCCGGCGGCTGACAATGAAGGCGATCGCCCATCTCGGCCAATATCCTGACGACGGCCCCGCGATCGACCGGCTGATCGCGACGCTCGAGGCCGGCCGCGCCGCGACGATCCGAGGCATCAAGGCGACCCCGCGTAATGCCCTGTGGCACTTCGCCCCCGCCCCGC
Source organism: Sphingomonas canaveralia (assembly GCF_047238125.1). NCBI lineage: Bacteria > Pseudomonadati > Pseudomonadota > Alphaproteobacteria > Sphingomonadales > Sphingomonadaceae > Sphingomonas > Sphingomonas canaveralia. The sequence goes on along the minus strand of NZ_JBDFMH010000001.1, from coordinate 400,162 downwards.
CGCGCAGGCCGACCGGACCGTCCCGCATCCGATCAGCCTGATCGGCTTTGTTCCATTGCCATTAACCCGCACGTGCCTATCTTAGGCACTGAGAGGTGGACCGACGCATGAACAGTGACGACAAGGAACCGCAGGGCAACCCGTGGATGAAGAGCCTGGCGATCTGGGCGGGCATTCTGCTTGCGCTGGTGCTGTTCGTCTCGCTGTTCGATTCAAGCGCGCGGACGCAAGGGCAGGACGGGATTCAATATTCCGAATTCCTGTCCAAGGTCGATGAAGGCAGCGTGCGCGATGCCGAGATCGCCGGTGAGGTGATCAGCGGTCATTATACCAATGGCACCACCTTCCGCACCTATGCGCCGACCGATCCGACGCTGGTCCAGCGTCTGGCCGACAAGAATGTCGCGTTCAGCGCCAAGCCCGAGGAGCGGGCTTCCTTCTGGCAGATCATCCTCGTCCAGGCTCTGCCGTTCATTCTGATCCTGGGCATTGCCTTCTTCGTGATGCGTCAGATGCAGAAGAATGCTGGCTCGGGCGCGATGGGCTTCGGCAAGAGCCGCGCCAAGCTGCTGACCGAGAAGCAGGGCAAGGTGACGTTCGACGATGTCGCCGGCATCGACGAGGCGCGCGAGGAACTGCAGGAGATCGTCGAGTTCCTGAAGGATCCGACAAAGTTCGCTCGTTTGGGCGGCAAGATCCCGAAGGGCGCGCTGCTGGTCGGTTCGCCGGGCACCGGTAAGACGCTGCTGGCTCGTGCGATCGCGGGTGAGGCGAACGTGCCCTTCTTCACCATCTCGGGTTCCGATTTCGTCGAGATGTTCGTGGGCGTCGGCGCCAGCCGCGTGCGCGACATGTTTGAGCAGGCCAAGAAGAACGCGCCGTGCATCGTCTTCATCGACGAGATCGACGCGGTCGGCCGCCACCGCGGCGCCGGCCTGGGCAACGGTAATGACGAGCGCGAGCAGACGCTGAACCAGCTGCTGGTCGAGATGGACGGTTTCGACGCCAACGAGGGCATCATCATCGTTGCCGCGACCAACCGGCCCGACGTGCTTGATCCCGCGCTGCTGCGCCCCGGCCGCTTCGACCGCCAGGTGGTCGTGCCGCGCCCGGACATCGAGGGCCGCGAGAAGATCCTTCAGGTCCACATGAAGAAGGTGCCGCTGGCGCCTGACGTCGATGCCCGCACGATTGCGCGCGGCACGCCTGGCTTCTCGGGTGCGGACCTCGCCAATCTCGTCAACGAAGCCGCGCTGATGGCCGCACGCTTCGGCAAGCGCCTCGTGGCCATGGCCGAGTTCGAGCTGGCCAAGGACAAGGTGATGATGGGCGCCGAGCGCAAGTCCATGGTGATGACCGAGGACGAGAAGCGGATGACCGCTTATCACGAGGCCGGCCATGCGATCGTGGCGATCCACGAGCCGGCATCCGACCCGATCCACAAGGCCACCATCATTCCGCGCGGCCGTGCGCTGGGCATGGTGATGCGCCTGCCGGAACGCGACAATTACAGCTACCATCGCGACAAGATGTTCGCGAACCTGTCGGTCTCGATGGGCGGCCGCGTCGCCGAGGAAGTGATCTTCGGCTACGACAAGGTGTCGTCCGGTGCGTCGTCGGACATCAGCTACGCATCGGGCCTGGCACGCGACATGGTGACGCGCTGGGGCATGTCCGACGCGCTGGGTCCGCTCGAATATGCCGAGCCGGAGGGTGAGAGCTTCCTGGGCTATTCGCAGAGCCGCCCGATCCGCATGTCGAACCAGACCGCGCAGCTGATCGACGAGGAGATCAAGAAGATCGTCGAAGGCAGCTACGAAAAGGCGAAGAAGCTGCTGACCGACAACATCGATCAGCTTCATTCGCTGGCGCAGGCGCTGCTCGAATATGAGACGTTGTCCGGCGAGGAGATCAACAAGGTCGTCGCCGGCGAGCCGATCGACCGCAATCAGGGCAATCGCAACAAGCCGATCGCGCTGGGCATCGGTGGATCGTCGATCCCCAAGAGCAAGCGGCCGGGCGGTTTCGGCGGCGCCGCGCCGCAGGGCGCCTGATCGATCGGGGGCCGGATCAGCGGGAAGCCGCGGTCCGGCCCTGGACGATATCGATCAGATCACTGACATCGCGATAAAGCGCGCGCGCCACTTCCCCGCGCAGCGCCATCGGAAAGATCGCCAGCTGCTGCCCGACCGGCAGGCATCGCGGCAGGATCGTGCGGATCGGCATGATTGCACGCGCTTCATCATCGGTGCCGCGTCCGGTGCGGATCAGGCGATCGGCGGCGCCGGGGTCTAGCGCGACCGCGCACGCTACCGTCGCGCTATCGCGCGGCCAATCCTGCATTTGCGAAAGGATCGCGCCCGGCAGCGCATCGCCGGCCTCGACCTGATCGACCGGCGTTGCCCGCCGCCGTGCGATCGCCCGGCGATAAAGATCCTCAGCCAGCTGCCCATCAAGCGCGACCCAGTTGCCGCGCACCGCCACGCCCGCGTCAACGCTGCAGCGCTGGAAAGCCGGTTCGAGCGCCGCGAGCAGCGCATCCTCCTGGACCGTGCCAGGGATGACCGACACGCGGGCGATGCTGCGATCCGGCTCCGCCCGGATCACGCAACTCGCCGCCGCCGCGATCGCTTCATGGCCCGAAGGCATGGCCGCAGCCAGCTCCGCCGTCCCCAAAACCGACACAGCAACTGCGATCATGCTGCGCAAAACGGTCCTCCACCGCGGTCGGCTGGGGGAGCGATCGGACGGCGTCGAGATGAAAGACATTGCGTTAGCTTGCCTATCCGCTGCGACGGACCTGCGCCAGCGTTCGTCGACGGGCCGACACGCCCGATCGACACCCCCGGTTGCCGTGGCATCGTTCCGGCAGGATAATGGACCTTCATCGCGGGAAGACGGATCGATGGATCGGGTGACGTTGCGATGTTTCGGTGCGCTGGGCATCGCCGGTGCGACAGGGATCGCGCCGCCGCGGGGTCGCAAGGCACGCGCGCTGCTCGCCTATCTCGCGGCCTGCGGCGAAGGCGGCGCGTCGCGCGATCGCCTGGCCGGGCTGCTGTGGGGCACGCGCGGGCCCGATCAGGCGCGCGCCAGCGTGCGCCAGGCGCTGACCGAGTTGCGCGGAGCAATCGGCGAGGATCGCGTGCTGGCGGACAGGCTGACGGTGCGGTTGGCACCCGGTGCGGTCGAAACCGATCTGGCGCAGCTGACGGCTGCCCTCAGGGCCGGGGACCTGACCGCGACCGCAGCGACGCTGGCGGCGATCGAAGGCGAGCTGTTTGCCGATCTGGACGGCATCGAGACCGAATTCGACCATTGGCTGCAGGCGCAGCGCGCAGGCGCGGCGGAGCGGATCGTGGGTGATGCGCTGCGGCTGATCGAAACCGCCGCCTGCCCGCCGGCAACCGGCCAGGCGATCGCGACCGCGCTGGAGACGCTCGACCCGGGCAATGAGATGGTTGCACGCGCGGGGATGCGATTCGATTTCCTGGCCGGCGACCAGGCCGCCGCGCGACGGCGTTTTCGCCGGTTGACGACGGCGCTGGCCAATGACTGCGATGCCGAACCTGCCGCGGAAACGCAGGCCGCGCTGAATGCTGGGCTCCACGCCCCCGCCGCGCTGCCGATCGCGAGCGATGAGGCGCCGTCCACGCCGCCGATCGTGATCGTGGCACCGTTCGATGTGCTCGGCGATGATCCGCAGACCCAGATGATGGCCCGGATCTGCGCGGACGACGTGCTGACCGTGCTGGCGCGGTTTCGCGACATCGCCGTATCCGCCCCCGGCGAGGAAGCCGACCCGGCGGTGCTTGCACAGGCGATCGCCGTGTATGTGCTGGAAGGATCGGTGCGATCGCAGGAAGGCATGCTGCGCGCCAACCTGCGGCTGCGCGACCGCCGATCGGGTCGGATGCTGTGGACGCACCAGGCGCAGATCGAGCCGGGGAGCGTCGCCCACGATATCGATGGGATCGTGGCCCGGATCGTGGGCGCGATCGAGCCGACCATCGCGCGCGACGTGGGCCATGCCCTGCCGGCGGCGGCGGATGCGCCGGTCGCGCTTTATCTGCGGGCGCGGGCACTGGTGGCGGCGGCTGCAAGCTATGCCGAGGCGCGCGCGGCGGCCGACCTGCTGGAGCGCGCGCTGGCGGCGACGCCGCGCGATGCACAGGCGCTGCTGCTGCTCGCCCGCATCTACAATACCGATTATCTGCAGACGATCGCGGGGCATGACGTGGCGGCGTTGCGCGAACGGGCGCTCGACCTGGCGCAGCGCGCCGCCGCGCTCGATCCGATGAACTCGCGGGCGCGGATCGTGCTCGGCTGGTGCATGGTCCGCGCGCACGAGCCCGACGCCGCGCGCCAGAATTTCCGCGCTGCGCTGCTGCTGAATGCCTATAATGCGGATTGCCTGAACGCGGCCGGCTTCGGCCTGGTTCATCTGGGCGACCATGACGAGGCCGAACGGCTGCTGAGCCGGGCGATCGAGCTGAACCCGGTGCCGCACGGAGATTATTTCGCCGATCTGGCGACGCTGCTGATGCTGCGCGGCGAACATCGCGAGGCTGAGCGCCACTTCGCGATGCAGGGCGCGGCTTCCTTCCATTATTTGGGCCTGCGGGTCGCCAATGGCGGCTGGCTGAACGACGGCGGCAGCGACCTGACCGCTGCGTTGCGCCAGCGTTTCATGCGGATGTGGACCGGAGCCGCGATCCCGACCGATACGGATCTGGTGGGATCGCTGGAGACCTGCCTGCCGTTCGCGCGCGCATCGGATCGGACGCGGCTGAGCGAAGGGCTCAGACGCGCCGGACTGGGCTGAACTGCGCGACGAAGCGGGTGACCGGCACCGGTGCGATGCGCGCCGCCGGCATCGGATCGGACATCATCGCTTTCACCAGGGCAGCGGTATCGCGTTGCTTTACCGAGATTGCGGACGCCGCGATCCGTGCCTTCAGCGCGATATCGTCGACCCCCACTGCCGAAAGGATCGCGGGCCACGTCCGTTCGGGTACCGGCAGCGCGGCGGCGGCGCGGATCAGCTTGCGCGCGAGGCCGATCGGCCAGGTGATGCTGCGGAGCGTGGCGCAGATGTCGACCAGCGCCAGGCTCAGCGGTCGGCAGCCAAGGGCGGGAGGAGCGTGATCCACCAGCACGGCATCGTCGCGCGCGATCCGGCCAGCCTCATAGGCTTCGAAGACCGCGCCGATACCGATCATGCCGAAACGCCTGAGTTCGGCAGCGCGGATCGCGCCGAGACTGGCCGCGCCCAACACCGGGACGCCAGCCTCGATCGCGAACAGCAGTTCCTTGTGCCAGACGCTGGGGGCATCTCCGAACACACCATCGACAAGGCCAATCGCTGACGCCCCCCCGGCGATGGCGGCGGCGACATCTCCACAGCGCGCAGGCGGACGGGTGACGATGCCGGGCGGCGGTGCTGCGAGCAATGCCGGCGCGCTCGGCCCGACGAAGATCAGTCGGCCACCGGTGGATGCGGCATCGATCGGCTCTGCGCGCGGGCCACGGGCGATGCGCGGCACCTGTTGCCACGGCGCGATCAGCCGGGTAACGGCGACGCCGGCGACGGGGGGCGCGAAGTCGATCGCCGCGACTGGCCCGGGCAGATGTCGCAGCAGCGCATCGATCGCCTGCGCGGCCGTGGTGTAACTGGCATGCGGGACCGTGCCGAACGATCGCTGCGGCGGCCCGGCGAGCGCGTCTTCCACGGCAAGCGCCAGATCTAGCTGGCCGGCATCGTCATAATGGGCTTGCGAGAGATCCTCGCGCGCGCCGGCAAGCGCGGTGACACGCGTCTGGGCGGCTTCGAGGATCGCCCGGCGCAGTGCGAAGGATCGATCGGGATGACAGCCGCTGCCGCCCGCCGGCGCGATCCGCCGGGCATCAGACGAGCCTGCTTCGCGCAAAACGCACAGGAACGCCGCGGTGCCGAACTCGTCCGACAGGTCGTGGATCGTCGGCAGGCAGCCGGCGGCGGTGCACATGGCGATCAGTTGGGCGGCGGTGGGGTCATCGATCGTGTCCGGGATCAGCCGGGTAGCGGCGCGCTCGGCACGGGGTCGGGCCTGCCACCGGGCATGGGCCTCGCGCTCGATCAGTTCGCACAGGCCGGCAAGCCGCGCCTCATCGCGGGTACCGCCGGCACCCATGCCATCGCTGCACCCATCCAGATCGCCGGCCGGTCCGGTCATGTCGAGCAAGACGAGCGAGCGTGGCACCGGAATGCGGCGCCCGCTCAGAAGATCGATGCCGTCGATCCAATCGCGGATCCTGTGCGGATCACTGCCCTGACGCCCCCAATCGGCCCCCAGCGCGGTAAGGGTACCGGTGCGATCGCCCGGTGGGCAGCGTTCGCCGCAATGGAGCTCTAGCGCCTCGAGTACCGCCGACAGCCGTGCCTGTGCCCGGTTGAGCCCCTTGCCCTGCGAAACGCTGAGCGATCGCGACATGGGTCGCACCGCTTGCCAGACCGGGATACCGATCCGATCGAAGCCGGTGACATTTCCGATCCGCGAGATGCCGATGGCGCGCGCGATCGCATCAATCCGATCGGCCCACGCCTCGGCCGGCGCGGCGCGCAGCGCGCGATCCGGCGGTGCTACCGATCGTCACCCATGCTGGACATCATCATGTAGCCGCCACCCTTCGGGTCGAGTTCCGCCGGCAGGCCGATTGCCGACAACATCTTGCCGGCCTTCTCGCCATCGCGGAAGAACTGGTCGATCCGCTTGAACAGGCTGTCCGCCATCGGATCAGCGCGGCCCGCAGGCTTGGCCACGAGCGCGCTGCGCTCGCAGATCGCATAGGCCGGCCCGTCGCCGCCCTCCAACCGTATCACGAACAGGCGGGGATCGACCTCCGCCCCCGGTGCTTCACCCTTGGCCATGATCGCCTCCGTGAACATGCGCCGGCACCCTGCTGCCGGCAGCCCGGCATCATGCCGCGCCGCCCATCGAGTCAAGCGCTCCGCAGTCGTGGCGGACCGCCTTTTCACGCGGCGGCAAACGATTTGACGCTGGTTTCACGCTGGCATCGCCGGGCGGATCACGACTGGCGTCTAATCCAGCCGATGTCCGCAGTGCCGATCCCTTCGGCCCCAGACGGACGCACGACATTCCGATGGAGGACGACATGGCAACCCGCAACATCATCATCGAGCTTCAGGCGACACCATCGCTGGTGGCCGCCTTCGGCTCACCAACGCTGGACGCGGCCCCCGACCTGGGTGCCGAAATCGCGATCGACCCCGCCTTTCCGCCGACGCAGGTGCCACAGGTGACGGCACGGACGCCAATGGAAGTGGGCCACCAATTCGGCGCGAAGGTCGATGTCGACATGGCACCCGAGGCATCGACCTATATCGTGCGCGCAACCGTGGAAGAAGGCACGGAGGATGCGATCGCGGCGCGCGGCGATGTCGTCGGCGTGTATGCCGATGTCGCGATCCAGCCGATGCAGATCTGCCCGGGCAGCCCGCCGATGGGCAGCCATACGGATGTGGAGCGCCTGCTGTGCACCAGCCGGCTGCGCCAGGCCGGCGCCACGGGATCGGGCGTGCTGGTCGCGATCGTCGATACCGGCGTGAACATGAACTACCTGAACGGCAAGGGTAAGCATCCGCAGTTCGATGCCGCCCGCAGCTGGGCGCCGCGTCCGGCGATCATCCCGGGCCAGGGCGCGGTCGGCCACGGCACGATGTGCGCGTTCGACGTCTGTATCGCCGCGCCCAACTGCACGCTGCTGGATATCGCGCTGCTGGCATCCAATGCGCAGGGCGGCACCGTGATGGAAGGGCTGCTTTCCGATGCGGTGCGGGCCTACAGCCATCTGTGTACGGTGATGGCGGGCGCACGGCGGCCGGGCGAGAATGCATCGATGGTCGTCAACAACAGCTGGGGCATGTTCCACCCGAGCTGGGATTATCCGCGCGGCCACCCCGGCAATTATTCGCATAACCCCAACCACCCGTTCAACCGCATCGTCGGTGCGCTGGAGCGGCTGGGCGCGGACATCCTGTTCGCCGCCGGCAATTGCGGCGCCCCCTGCCCCGATGGCCGTTGCCAAGGCGTGACCGGCACCATCTATGGCGCGAACAGCCACCCCTCGGTGCTGACGGTGGCGGGGGTCGATACGTCCAAGACGCGGGTCGGCTATTCCAACCAGGGGCCGGGCGCGCTGGTGCGCGACAAGCCGGACGTCTGCGGATATACCCATTTCGCAGGGTCCGGCGTCTACGCGGCCGATGGCGGCACGTCCGCCGCGACGCCGGTGGTGGCCGGGCTGGTGGCGGCGATCCGATCGCGCCGGCCCTATATCGCGGGCAATGCATCGCGCACGCCGACCGCGATCCGCGATCTGCTGCGCTCGACCGCGCAGGATCTGGGCACCGCCGGCTTCGATCTCGATCATGGGTTCGGCGTCGTCAATGGCTGCACCATCGCGCAGCGCCTGCAGCCGATCATCATCGACATCTGCCGGCGGATTCCGCGGCTGTGCGGGCCGCGCCCGATCCCCATCGATATCTGCAAGCGCTATCCCTGGATCTGCCGCGGTATTCCCGAAGACCGCTTCCCGATCCCGGAGCCGGGTCCGATCCGGCGTGGCGCGCCCGCGCAAGGCCTGTTCGGCGCAGCGGACGATAGCCTGGCGATGGCGGATCTCGGCGAGGCCGGTCTGCTCGACACGCTGTCGACCGACGAGGTGGCGGATCTGTTCTACACACTCGGGCTCGCCGATGGGGCGGGCGAGGGGCGGAGCGGAAGCGGGGGCGATCGACCCGCGCCGTCGAAGGTGAAGGCGGCAGGCTGCGGTTGCGGCGGCGCCTGACACCATTCCCGAGTGCCGGCGGGCGGGAACCCTTCCCGCCCGCCGGTCGTCATCCGCAGCGAAGGAAATAGCCGATGCCCGGTCTCATGATCCAGTTCCACCATCCCCACGGCACGCCCACCCTGGCCCAGGCGGCGGTCTGGCTCGACGTGTCACAGGCTGCGCTCGACTCGAGCTTCGGCGTGATCGCCACCGATCCACAGGAACATCTCTACACCGTATTGATCGAAGCCGCGGCTGCCGACAGCGCTCTCGGCGCGATCCGGCGGCATGGCGCGAGCCACCCGGCGGAAGGCGCCTATGGCAATGCCCGGATCGCGCCGATGGATGAGCCGGAGCGCTGATCTCGGTCGGCCAGTGCCGCGGCCAGCCGGCGTCGCACGCGCGCGTCCCTGTTCCGACTGCTGCGAGAAAAAGTGGCCCGGCAGCTTGCGCTGCCGGGCCACAGTAGGATGGGACATCCCACCCTCGGGTCGCACCCCCCGTTTACCATCCCGCAGCGGAGTCGCTGTGTCGGCGCGCACAGATCGGCAACACGCAAAATTATTTCGCGACTGCGCCGGTCCGGCTAAGCCATGCCGATGTCGTTCGATCTCACTTCCTATCTCGCGCGCATCCATCTGAAGACGGCGCCTGCGCCCGATGCCGATGGGCTGCACCTGCTGCAGCGCCATCAGCGCCTGACCATTCCGTTCGAGAATCTGGACATCGCCATCGGCCGTGGCATCAGCCTCGAGCCGGACGCGGTGTTCGGCAAGCTCGTGACGCGGCGGCGTGGCGGCTATTGCTTCGAGCAGAACCAGCTGTTTCTGCGCGCTCTGCACGCCGTGGGTTACGAGGCGCGGCCGCTGCTCGCGCGGGTGTGGCTGGGCGCCAGCGAGACGCCGCCGAAGACGCACACGTTCAGCCTGGTCTCGATCGACGGGCAGGACTGGATCGCCGATGCAGGCTTCGGTGGCAGCTATGCGCCGCCGATGCCGCTGGAAGACGGTGCGACGGCGACGAGCCCTGACGGCGCGGAGCACCGGCTGCGCCGCGATCCCGATCATGGCTGGATGCTGGAGCGCCACGGCGATGCGGCCACCACCGATGGACGCGGTGCCGGCCAAGCAGGCTGGTTGCCACAATACAGCTTTACGCTGGATTCAGTCTGGCCGGCTGACCTGCTGCTGGCCAACCACTGGACCGCCACCGCCCCGACGAGCCGGTTCGTGCAGCATCGCATCGTGTCGCTGGTGTTGCCGGCCGGCTTCGCCACGCTGACCGACACCCGCTATTCGCGGCGCAACGGCAGCGAGCATGTCGAGGCCGAGATCGCGAGCGCCAAGGCCTATCGGCTGCGGCTGAACTTCGTGTTCGGCATCGATCTGGACCAGGCCGAAGTCGACGCGCTGGGCCTCTATCCATGATAGCGGGCCGGGCGGCGCGGCTGCGGTCGATCTTCGGCGGCTCGCTCGGCAATCTGGTCGAATGGTATGACTGGTTCGCCTATTCCGCGTTCGCGCTCTATTTCTCGGCCAGCTTCTTTCCGTCCGGCGATCCCACCGCGGAACTGCTGAAGACGAGCGGCGTGTTCGCGCTGGGCTTCCTGATGCGGCCGGTCGGTGGCTGGCTGCTGGGCCGGGTGGCCGACAAGCATGGCCGCAAGGTGGCGCTTACCTGGTCGGTCACGCTGATGTGCCTCGGCTCGCTGATGATAGCGGTTGTGCCATCCTATCAGAGCATCGGCGTGCTGGCGCCGGTCATCCTGACGCTGGCGCGGATGATCCAGGGTCTGTCGGTCGGCGGCGAGTTCGGCACGTCGGCCACCTATCTCGCCGAGATCGCCGAGCCCGAGCATCGCGGCTTCTGGGCAAGCTTCCAATATGTCACGCTGATCATGGGGCAGCTGCTGGCGCTGGCGGTGCTGGTGACGCTGCAATATTTGGTGCTGAGCGAGGCGCAGCTGGAAGCGTGGGGCTGGCGCATCCCGTTCCTGATCGGCGCGGCGCTGGCGGTAGTCGTGTTCTTCATCCGCCGGGGAATCGAGGAAACGCCCGATTTCCTGGAGGAGCCCGGCACGATCCGCCGCAAGACCGGCCTGCGCGAACTGTTCCGCCATCCGAAGCTGGTGCTGATCGTGCTGCTGATGGCAGCGGGCGGCAATGTCGCCTTCTATACCTTCACCACATACATGCAGAAATATCTGGTCACGACGGCAGGCTTCGCGAAGGGCACCGCATCGCTGGTCTGCACCGCGGCGCTGTTCGTGTTCATGTGCGTCCAGCCGCTTTACGGCGCGCTGTCGGACCGGATCGGGCGCAAGCCCCTGCTCTACTGGTTCGGCATCATGGGCACGCTGACCGCGGTGCCGCTGATGACCGCGATCGGCGCGACTCGCGATCCCGTCACCGCCTTCCTGCTCATATCCGCCGCGCTGCTGATCGTGGCGGGCAATACCTCCGTCTCGGGCACGGTGAAGGCGGAGATGTTTCCGCCCCACATCCGCGCGCTGGGCGTTGGGCTGCCCTATGCGATCAGCATCTCGATCTTCGGTGGCACCGCCGAGCCGCTGGCGCATCTGCTGAAGGGCTGGGGCCGCGAGTCGCTCTATTTCTGGTATGTAGCAGGGATGATCGGCATCACCTGCGCCGTCTATACACTGGTGCCCGAGACCCGCTGGACCAGCGCGATGGCGCGCAAGGACTAGCGCATAGCCGGCACGTCCCACGGCACGCCCACCTCGACCGCGCGGAAGCGACCGGGAGCGATGCCGCGCGCCCGGAGCGTGGCGGCGAGCAGCGCGGGCGGTTCGTCGATCGCCTCGTTCGACAGCTGGAAGGTGCCCCAGTGCATCGCCAGCGCATGGGCGGCGCGGCTGCGCTCGAACACCTGCACCGCCTCCACCGGGCCGATATGGTTGCCGCTCATCATCGCGCGCGGGCGGAACGCGCCGATCGGGATCAGCGCGAGCCGAAGCGGCCCGCGTGATGCCGTATCCATCGGCCAGCGCAGATCGCCGGGCCCGGTATCGCCCGCGGTGTAGAAATTGCCGCCCGGCAGCACGACGGTGAAGCCCGACCACAAGGCGCGGTTGCGATCGACGCCCCAGCGCGATCCCCAGTGATGGACCCGCTCGACCACGACGCGCACGCCCGGCTTCACCGGTACCGCCTGGCCCCAGTCGCGCGCGACCGCGTCGATGCCGTTCGCCTTCAGGATCGTATCGTTGCCGAGGCTGGTGACGATCAGCGGCCGATCGCGATCCCACAGCCGCTTCAAGGTCGGCAGATCCATGTGATCATAGTGATTGTGGCTGACGAGCACGAGATCGATCTTCGGCAGATCATCGAAGCGGATGCCCGGCGCGCGCACCCGGCCCGGCCCCAGCGGCGGGAACGGCGAGGCGACCTCGGACCAGATTGGATCGGTGAGGATGTTGAGCCCATCGACCTGGACCAGCGCACTGGCATGGCCGATCCAGGTGACGCGCATCGCCCCGCCCGCAACCCGCGCCGTCGGCTTCGCCGGCGTGACGGCGACGCTTTCCGGCCAGGGCGCGCGATCGGTGCGCAGGAAGAAGCGCAGGAAACGCGACGGGTTGCGCGCGCTGGCCTGTGACCCGCCGGTGCCCTGCTCGCCATCCGGGTTGAAGAAATGCTGCCCGTCGAAATGCGCGGACACCGGCCCGCGGTAATAGATGCGATCGAGGAACGGCGGCACCAGCGCGATCGCGAGGCAGACCGCGACAAGAAGGAAGAACAGGCCGATCCCGAGGCCCTTCAGGATACGGCGCATGATGTCTCCCGTGCGGTTGCTGCAGTGGAGATAGGGGGCGCACGGGGGGATGGAAAGCGCGCTACGTTCGTCATCCCGGCGAAAGCCGGGATCCAGGGTCGCAAGCGACGTCGCCCGTGGCCCTGGGCCCCGGCTTTCGCCGTGGTGACGAATGAGGCTAACCTCGCCCGATGCATCGCCTGCTTCCCCTGCTGCTGCTTTCCGCCTGCGCGACCGCCCCTGTCCCGCCGGCCGCCCTGCCGGTGGCGGAGGTGCGCGTGACGTTCGACCGCGGCGGAGAGACCGGCGTCCGCGCATCCGGGCTCGCCGATATCGCCGCGGGCCGCCGGATCACGCCCGACGATCCGGTGCGGATCGCCTCGATCTCCAAGCTCGTCACCGCGATCGGGGTGATGCGGCTGGTGGAGGCGGGCGCGCTGGATCTGGATGCCGACGTGTCCGATCGGCTCGGCTGGCGGCTGCGCAATCCCGCCTTCCCCGATCGGCCGATCACGCTGCGGCTGCTGCTGTCCCACCGATCGAGCCTGACCGACGGGATCGACTATGCGCTGCCGCTGGGCGCAAGCCTGCGCACCGCGCTGGCCGATCCGGAGGCTTGGGACGGCGATCATCCGCCCGGCGCCTTCTTCCGATACACGAACCTCAATCTCCCCGTGATCGCCAGCGTGATGGAAGCGGCGACCGGCGAGCGGTTCGACCGGCTGATGGACCGGCTGGTGCTGGCGCCGCTGAAGATCGACGGTTGCTTCAACTGGGCGATGTGCGGCAACCGCGCGATCGGCCGCGCGGTCGTGCTGTACGACGGCGCGCACGCCCCCGTCCGCGACGATCTCGGCGGGCGGCGCCCGCCCTGCCCGGTCGTTCCCGCCGCTAACGGCACGTGCGATCTGGCGCGCTGGCGGGCGGGCGAGAATGGCGCGCTGTTCTCGCCGCAGGGCGGCCTGCGCATCTCCGCGCGTGATCTTGCCCGGATCGGCCGGCTGCTGCTGGGCGACGGCACGGTCGACGGCATCCGCCTGCTCTCCCCCGGATCGATCGCGCGGCTGACCGGGCCGGACTGGACGTATGACGGCGGCAATGGCGATCCTTCCGCGGGGTTCTTCTGCCGCTATGGCCTGGCGATGCAGACGCTGGCGACCCACGCCCCTGGCTGCCGCGACGATCCGTTCGGCGACGGCCGCGCGCGGATCGGCCATGCGGGCGATGCCTATGGCCTGAAATCGGGCCTGTGGATCGATCGCGCGGCCGGCACCGGCATCGCCTATTTCGCGACCGGGGTCGCGGACGCCGACCCCGGCCGCCGATCCGCCTTCACGAGCACGGAGGAAAGGCTGGCGCGGGGGCGGTGAACCGGTATCGCGATACCCGAAAGCAGCGAAAGCAGCGCTTGTGCGCTACATCCGGTCGAGATCGACGTTGTAATCGGGGGCATCGACCAGCGGCGGCGGGAAGCGCAGTTCGGCATCGATCGGCTCGTCGACATCGCGGAAATCCTCGAGCAGGCGCGGCAGCTCGGCCGCGGCCACCGCGCGCGGATCCTCGATCGCGACCGGCATCAGGCCGGAGAAGCAGCCGAAACGAGACTTATCCAGCTTGGTTATCAGGAAGGTCAGCAGCCGGTCCGCCGGTACGCGCTCGGTCCGCACCAGCGCGCCATCGACATAGACTTCGCGGACATTGCCGACGAGCGCGCGCTCCATCGCGATGGTGACGAGCCGCTGCGAGGCATGGACCAGCGCCTGATCCCAGGCAGCGGCGAACCCGCGCGCATCGGCGCGGCGGCGGAGCCGGTATGCGGAGGAGGACTGGATGCCGACCGCCGCGCAGGCCTTCGAGATGCAGCCGGTATCAGCGAGCGTGAGGATGAAGGTGCGCTGCCGCTCCGCCGTCCACCCGTCATGCCGCGCCTGCAGGCCGGCGGGGGTGAAGTTGACGAAATCCTCGACGCTGGGTTCGGGATAGGTGTGCATGTCTGGTCACTCCTTGCTAAGGGAGCCAGCCATTTATCCCATTTGGTTGGTTGTAGGACAGCATTTTTTTCGCGCGCCGTCTCCCATGCGCAGGCAGGGGCCCATGTCTGGTCGATATGCCGCATCATCGCGGCCCGGATAACAAGCGGATCTGCCACGGTCCCGGCGCTGCCCCCAGCCGCGAGAGTGATGGGCCTCTGCCTGCGCAGGGGCGACGGGCGGTGGCGGAATCAGGCGTTGATAGTGTCGAACAGATCGCGCCACTCCGGGTTGGACTTCGCGATCAGATCGAGCTTCCAGCCGCGCTTCCAGCGCTTGAGCGCCTTCTCGCGGGCGATTGCCTCCAGCACGGTCGGGAATAGCTCGGCATGGACGAGCCGGATCAGACCCCAGCGGGCACAGAATTCGGAGCCGACGCCGATGCGGTGCTGGTAGACACGCGCACGGAGATTGGACGTAACGCCGGTATAAAGCGTCCCGCTAGGGCCGTTCGTCATGATGTAAACCCAGCCGCCCTGCATTCCACCATCCCGTCGCCCCTGCGCAGGCAGGGGCCCATGTCTGGTCGATAGGCCACAGGATCGAGGCTCCAATGACGAGCGGGTTTGCCACGATCCCGGCGCGGCACCCAGCTACGAGAGCCATGGGCCCCTGCCTGCGCAGGGGCGACGAAAATTCGGTAGACGAGCCTGCCGCGATAAACGTCCCCGATTTCCTGCTCACTACTCCGCCGCAACCCCCGCGCGCGAGAACATGTCCCCCTCGCCCGCATCCTCGTTGGCGGCAGGCGCGGTCTTCGCGGCCTTGCGGCGGTCGAAGCTGTCCCAGACTTCGCCCCAGTTACCGCGGGTGGCGGCCTTCGAATATTCGGTGGCGCGGGTTTCGAAGAAATTGGCGTGCTCGACACCGTTGAGCAGCGGCGCCAGCCAGGGCAGCGGATGTTCGTCGATCATGTAGATCGGCTTCAGGCCGAGCTGGCCGAGCCGCCAATCGGCGATGTAGCGGACATATTTCTTGATGTCCTTCGGCGTCATGCCGCTGACCGGGCCCATTTCGAACACCAGATCGATGAAGGCATCCTCCAGCCGCACCGTCTTCTGGCACTGGTCGAGGATATCCTCCTTCACCGCGGTCGTCAGGCAATCGCGCTCCTTCACGAAGGTGTGGAACAGCTTGATGATGCCATCGCAGTGCAGGCTCTCGTCGCGCACGCTCCACGACACGATCTGGCCCATGCCCTTCATCTTGTTGAAGCGCGGGAAGTTCATCAGCATCGCGAAGCTGGCGAACAGCTGCAGCCCTTCGGTGAAGCCGCCGAACATCGCCAGCGTGCGCGCGATATCCTCGTCGGTATCGACGCCGAACGTGCTCAGATAATCATGCTTGTCCTTCATCTCCTTGTACTGGAGGAAGGCCGAATATTCGCTTTCGGGCATGCCGATCGTATCGAGCAGATGGCTGTAGGCGGCGATATGGACCGTTTCCATGTTGCTGAACGCGGTCAGCATCATCTTGATCTCGGTCGGCTTGAACACGCGGCCATATTTCTCGTGGTAGCAATCCTGCACTTCCACGTCGGCCTGGGTGAAGAAGCGGAAGATCTGGGTGAGCAGATTGCGCTCATGATCGGTCAGCTTCTGCGCCCAATCGCGGCAATCTTCGCCCAGCGGCACTTCTTCGGGCAGCCAGTGCAGCTGCTGCTGGCGCTTCCAGTAATCGAACGCCCACGGATATTCGAACGGCTTGTAGGTGCGCGAGGCGGAGAGAAGCGACATGATCTTGTCCTGTTCAGGCAATTGGAGCGGGGTTCAGAAGCTGCGCCAGGCAGCCACGTAGACGATGAGGATCAGCCCGACCGCGGCGAACATGACGCCCGCCAGCCGCGAGACATACCGCGTCTGCGGGCGCCTGCGCGCGGGCGCGGTGAGCAGCAGCCCGGCGCCGATCGCGCCGGCGACAAGGCCGATGATCACCATCAGCCAGAGGGCGGCGCTGGTCATGCGGCGATCCTTCGCGTGATGCGTTGACCCGCCGAACCCCAAGAGCAGGAGACGAACAATGGCCGATCTTTCCCAGGTGAAGGAACATGCCGAAGTGATCGGCGCGGACGGCGTGCATGTCGGCACGGTCGACAAGGTGGAAGGCAACCGCATCAAGCTGACCAAGAAGGACAGCGGACCGCAGATCGAAGGCGCGACCGGCGCGCACGAAGGGCACCATCATTATATCGACGGCGGCCTGGTGGCCGATATCGAGGACGGCACCGTGCGGCTGAGCGCCAATGCCGACGTGGCGGTGAGCTTCGAAACCGAGGCCTGACCTGCCGATCGCGGTCCCCGGGATCGCCCGCGCGATCCCGGGGCGTCCGATCACTGGCAGGCCAGGCATTCGTCATAGTCCTTGGCGTCGAGCTCGATCTGCTTGAGATCGGGCGTGTTGTCGGCCTCCACCCCGCCCGCGAAACCGGCGCGCTGGATGCTCTTCGAGCGGAGATAGTAGAGCGACTTCAGCCCCAGTTCCCACGCGCGGAAGTGCAGCATCAGCAGATCCCACTTCTCGACATCGGCCGGGATGAACAGGTTCAGGCTGGTCGACTGATCGATATAGGGCGTGCGATCGGCCTGCAGTTCGAGCAGCCAGCGCTGATCGATCTCGAAGCTGGTCTTGTAGGTATCCTTTTCCTCCTGGCTGAGGAAATCGAGATGCTGGACAGATCCGCCCTTTTCCAGGATCGTGTTCCACACCGCATCGCTGTCCTTCGACTTGGCCTGGAGCAGGCGCTGCAGATACGGGTTCTTGATCGAGAAGCTGCCCGACAGCGTCTTGTGCGTGTAGATGTTGGCAGGGATCGGCTCGATGCAGGCGGAAGTGCCGCCGCAGATGATCGAGATCGATGCGGTCGGCGCGATCGCCATCTTGCAGCTGAACCGTTCCATCACCCCGGCATCGGCGGCATCGGGGCAGGCGCCGCGTTCCTGCGCGAGCAGCATCGACGCTTCGGCGGCGCCGGCGGCGATGTGGCGGAACATGCGCAGGTTCCAGCTCTTGGCCATCGCCCCTTCGAACGGCAGCCCGCGCGCCTGCAGGAAGCTGTGGAAGCCCATCACGCCGAGCCCGACCGAGCGTTCGCGCTCCGCCGAATATTTGGCGCGCGCCATCTCGTCCGGCGCGCGGGCGATGTAGTCGGTCAGCACATTGTCGAGGAAGCGCATCACATCCTCGATGAAGCGCTTGTCGCCGTGCCACTCGTCCCACATCTCCAGGTTGAGCGACGACAGACAGCAGACTGCGGTGCGATCCTGCCCATATTGGTCGCGCCCGGTGGGCAGCGTGATTTCCGAGCACAGGTTCGAGGTCGATACCTTGAGGCCGACATCGCGCTGATGCTTGGGCATGGTGCGGTTCACGGTATCGGCGAACACGATATAGGGCTCACCCGTCGCCAGCCGGGTTTCGACCAGCTTCTGGAACAGCGCGCGCGCATCGACCTTGCCGCGGGCCGAGCCGTCCTTGGGGCTCTTCAGTTCCCATTCCTCGCCCGCGCGGACCGCTTCCATGAAGGCATCGGTCAGCAGCACGCCATGGTGCAGGTTCAGCGCCTTGCGGTTGAAGTCGCCCGAGGGCTTCCGAATCTCGAGAAATTCCTCGATCTCGGGGTGCGACACATCGAGATAGCAGGCTGCCGAGCCGCGGCGCAGCGACCCCTGGCTGATCGCGAGCGTGAGCGAATCCATGACGCGCACGAACGGGATGATGCCGCTGGTCTTGCCGTTCAGGCCGACCGGTTCGCCGATCCCGCGCACCGCGCCCCAATAGGTGCCGATGCCGCCGCCGCGCGACGCCAGCCACACATTCTCGTTCCAGGTCTGGACGATGCCTTCCAGGCTGTCGGGCACCGAATTCAGATAGCAGCTGATCGGCAGCCCGCGCCCGGTGCCGCCGTTGGACAGTACCGGCGTGGACGGCATGAACCACAGCCGCGAGATATAGTCGTAGAGCCGCTGGGCATGCGCCTGATCGTCGGCATAGGCGGAGGCCACGCGGACGAACAGATCCTGATAGCTTTCGCCGGGCAGCAGATAGCGGTCCTTCAGCGTCTCCTTGCCGAAATCGGTGAGCAGCGCATCGCGGCCATGATCAACCTCGACCGGCCAGGGCTGGGGCCGCGCGCCGGGGCCGTCGGCCTCCAGCGGCTGCGGGGGAGCGGAGTTCGTCTCAAGGATCGTCGCCACGTCGTTCATACCCGCTTCGCTGCTTCCCGAAAGGTCCATTGCCGGCGTCCCCGTTCTGTTTCCGTTCGACTCGGGGGCCAGACCCACGAGCCTAGCAGCCAGGGGCCGGAAAGCGACCGTGAATCCGCACCCTGCCCCATCGTCCGCGGGAAAGGTACGCGCCGATCCCGATATGGGGTCGCCGACGTCGATTCACAATCTGGTAGGCCAGCCCCCTCGCCGCCTACCAGCATTAGTGCCCGAACCGGGATCGGACGCAAGACGGTAAATATCTTGTTGAACGAAAGCGTTGCTTGCCGGCATCACCCGACGCTCTCTTCGCAGGTGCAGCGACGCATGGACTTTCCTCGCTTTTCGGACCGCGCAAGAGGAACGAGTGATGAACAAAATTTTTGAAGCGTGCGGCCGAAAGCGTGGGCCGGGGGACGCACGACAACGCCTTTCGCAAGCGCTATCAGGATAATGAACAAATCGGAGGCGCCCATGGCCGTGCCACTGCTGTACCTTCATCCGCTGTCCTCCTTCTGCCAGAAGGTGCTGGTCGCGCTGTACGAGCGTGGCACGCCATTCGAGACGCGGCTGCTGGCGCATGATGACCCTGCGGGGCATGCCGAACTGTGCAGCTTCTGGCCGTTCGGCAAATTCCCGCTGCTGGTGGATGCAGACCGGCCGGTGGCGGAAGCCACGATCATCATCGAGCATCTCGACCGCCATCATCCCGGTGGGGCCCGGATGCTGCCCGAGGATCCTGCCGATGCGCTGGAAGCGCGGTTCATGGATCGGGTGTTCGACAACCATGTGATGACCGTTCAGACCGAGATCGTGCTCGCGGCGATCGGGCGCGGGACTGCGGACAGCGCCGACCAGGCACGCATGAAGCTCGACACAGCCTATGCATGGCTGGACGAGCGGCTGGGCGACGGCCGCCAATGGGCCGCGGGCGACCGGTTCGGCCTTGCCGACTGCGGGGCTGCGCCTGCCCTGCTCTATGCGCATTGGAGCCATCCGATCGAGGCGCGGTTCGAACGGCTGCATGCCTATCGTCGGCGGCTGCTGGCGCGGCCATCCTATGCCCGCGCACTTGACGAGGCACGGCCCTATCGCCCGCTGTTCCCGCTGCCGATCCCCGATGGAGAATAAGGGGTCGGCGACGCGACCTCAGCGGCGGCGGCGATCCTCTCCGGCATTCGCGGCGTTCGACGGAAACGTCTCGGGAAACAGCGCGCCGGCAGCAACGACCGCGCCGAACGCCAGCTGGGTTGTGGCGATCGCGGCGATCAACCGGCCACTGGCCGGGGCGCTCGCCCGCCGCGGCCGGACGGCGTATCGAAGTGCGATGCCGCCGCCAACCAGGCAGCCGGCCAGCAGCACCCATGGGACGGTGCGCGCCACGCCCGGGTGCCAGCCGGCCCAGCCGGTACCGTCCGCTAGGCCAAATCGCTGCAGCCGGGCGAGCTGGACCTCGCATTGATCGACCTCGTGCCACGCCTCGATCTCATAGCGGAGCGGGGCGGCGCCCCACGCCCCGGCCCGCAAGCACGTCGCAGGGTCGGCAGTGACCCGGCACGCGGCCGCATCCGACAGCAACCGAGCGCGATAGAGGCGGTATCCCTGATATTCGGCGCGCGCCGTATCGCACAGGAAGCGCGAGGGTCCGCCGACCACGACCAGCCCAGCCAGCATGGCGATCAGCGCAAGCGTCGCGGCCAGCGCGACCTCCGGGCGGACGGCGCGCCGCCGCAGCCTTACCGGCGCCTTGGCATGGGTTGCGGGCGGGGTCATTCGCAGCCTTCCCGATCGATCATCGCAGCATCGCCCCCCATCATCCGGATCGTTATCGACCGGGGTCATGACGTCATCACAGTCACAGCGGATACGCACGTGGGCGAAGGGAGCCATTCCGGCCGAACGCCATGCCGCCCGGCGAGCGGAGCGTCGACCCCCTTCGAGCGGGTCCGCGATCACAGGCGGAGCCCTATTGGGACGATACAGCAAAGTCGTGCCCGGCCGACTCCGAAATGAACCGAATTGCCGGGTTGAGGACCGGCGCCGACAGCGGGTCGCAACGAAGCCGATACCGATCCTCGATAACAAAGGCGCAGGCGCACGGCGAAACGCGTCACCCATCCACAAAAAATCGTGCATCGGCCGCAGTCACGGGGTTAAGGCAGCCGCGACATCGTTTCGCGGGGACGGACATGACGACTATCATCAAGCAGGCCGACCTGATCGACAGCGTGGCCGATGCGCTGCAGTTCATCAGCTATTACCACCCGATGGATTATATCCGCGCGCTGGGCGTGGCTTACGAGGCCGAGCAGGGCCCGGCCGCCAAGGATGCGATCGCGCAGATCCTGACCAACTCGCGGATGTGCGCGGAAGGTCACCGGCCGATCTGCCAGGATACCGGCATCGTCACCATCTTCGTCAAATGGGGCCAGCAATGCCTGCTGGAAGGCGACCGATCGCTGCAGGAGGTGATCGATGAAGGCGTACGTCGCGCCTATCTACACCCGGAAAACCGCCTGCGCGCATCGATCCTGAAGGATCCCGCCTTCAGCCGCGTGAACACCAAGGACAACACGCCTTCGGTGCTGAACGTGGAGATGGTGCCCGGCCACCATGTCGAAGTGACGGTGGCGGCCAAGGGCGGCGGATCCGAGAACAAATCCAAGTTCAAGATGCTCAATCCCAGCGACTCGATCGTCGACTGGGTGCTGGAGATGGTGCCGCAGATGGGCGCCGGCTGGTGCCCGCCGGGGATGCTTGGCATCGGCATCGGCGGCACCGCCGAAAAGGCGATGCTGCTGGCCAAGGAATCGCTGATGGGCGACATCGACATGGCGCAGCTGAAGGCGCGCGGGCCCCAGACCAAGATCGAGGAGATGCGGATCGAAATCTTCGACAAGGTCAACGCGCTGGGCATCGGCGCGCAGGGCCTGGGCGGGCTCGCCACCATCCTCGACGTGAAGATCATGGACTGGCCGACGCATGCCGCATCGAAGCCAGTCGCAATGATCCCCAACTGCGCGGCCACGCGCCACGCGCATTTCCACCTCGATGGCAGCGGCCCGGCCTATCTGGAGCCGCCGAAGCTGGACGAGTGGCCCAAGGTGCAGTGGACGCCTTCGAAGGAATCGATCCGCGTCGATCTCAACACGCTCACGCCCGAGGTGGTGGCGAGCTGGAAGCCGGGCGACCGGCTGCTGCTGAACGGCAAGATGCTGACCGGGCGCGACGCCGCGCACAAGCGTATCCAGGACATGATGGCCAAGGGCGAGCCGCTGCCGGTCGAGTTCGCGGGTCGCGTGATCTATTATGTCGGACCGGTCGATCCGGTGCGGGACGAGGTGGTGGGCCCGGCCGGCCCGACAACCGCGACGCGGATGGACAAGTTCACCGACATGATGCTGGACACGGGCCTGCTGGCGATGGTCGGCAAGGCCGAGCGCGGGCCGGCGGCGGTAGACAGCATCAAGCGGCACAAGGCCGCGTACCTGATGGCGGTCGGAGGCGCGGCCTATCTGGTCGCGCGCGCGATCAAGGGCGCCAAGGTCGTCGGGTTCGAGGATCTGGGCATGGAGGCGATCTACGAATTCGAGGTGCAGGACATGCCGGTGACGGTGGCAGTCGATGCCACCGGCGAAAGCGTGCACCACACCGCACCGCTGGTGTGGCGCGAGAAGATCGCGCGGGAGCGGTTGCTCGAGGGGGTGTGAGCTCTCTCGTCACCCCGGCGAAAGTCGGGGTCCAGGGTTATGGGCGGCAGGGTTTACGGCCCTGGATCCCGGATCAAGTCCGGGATGACGGTGAGGGTCAGCCGAAGCGACCCGGTGCGTAGCGTTCTGCATCGACGCCCGCCAGCGTATCGGGCAGCGACTTTCCGAGCAGAAGCGCGGCCGCCAGCAAAGCGGCGGCCGGCGCGGTCTGGATGCCGAAGCCGCCCTGCCCCGCGCACCAGAAGAAGCCCGGCGCGCGGGCGTCGAAGCCGTAGACGGGCGCGCGATCGGGGCTGAAGCTGCGCAAGCCTGCCCAGGCGCGCTCGCGTTTCAGGATACGCCAGTCGACTGCCTGTTCCAGCCGGTCGATCGCGATCGCGACGTCCAGCTCCTCGGGCTGCGCGTCGGCGGCAGGCTGCTCGCTCTCGTCATGCGGGGACAGCCAGAGCCGACCGCCCGCCTCGGGCTTGAAATAGAGCTGCTCGTCGATGTCGATCACCAGCGGCAGCGCGGCCGGCGCGGGCGGATCTACTGCCAGCTGGACGATCGTGCGGCGATAGGGCGTGATCGCGATCGGCGCCGCGCCTGCCAGCGCCGCCACCGCGCCGGCCCAGGCGCCAGCTGCGTTGACGACGATATCGGCGATGACCGCGCCGGCGCGCGTCTCGATCCGCCAGCCGCCCGGCTCACGTGCTAGGGACCGGACCTCGGCATCGGCCAGCAGCTGCGCCCCGGCGCGGCGCGCGGCGGCGAGGCAATCGGCGTGGAGACGCGCGACATCGATGTCCGCGCAGCTCGGCTCGGACAGGCCGGCGGTCCAATCGGGCCGCAGCCCAGGTACGATCGCCTCCAGCCCCGCCCGATCGACCGGATCGAGCCGCACGCCGGTCCCTTCGAACTCGGCCCGCAGCGCGGCCAGGCGATCCACCGATCCGGCACGCGCGATGTGCAGCGCGCCGCGCGGCGCGAGATAGCCGCCGTCACGCAACGGCGCTTCCGACGCGGTGGTCAGCGGCTGGATGGCGGGGCCGCCATAGGTTTCGGACCAGAATGCAGCGGATCGACCGGTGCTGTGATAGCCGGGCTGTCCTTCCGCCTCGATCAGCAGCACCTGCGCATGCGCCGCGAGCTCGGCAGCCAGACTGGCGCCCGCCATCCCCGCGCCGACGATCGCGATCTCGGTCCGGATCATCGCGGCGCGGCCCTTTCGTCGAGGAAGTCGTCGATGGCGGCGAGAAAGGCCGTGCGCGGGCCATCCGCCTCGCGCAGCAGTTCATGCGCCGCGTCATCGCGCACTATAAGACGCGCACCGGGGATCCGGGCCGCGGCGCGCCGGATCGCGCGGCTATCGACCAGACGATCGCGCGCAGCCGCCAGCAGCAGCGTCGGCACGCGCACCCGTTCGAGGATACCGGGCGCCATCAGCGCGGCGATCGATCGATAGGCGCCGGCGATCCAACTCCAGCGCGGCGGGCCGAGCGCGAGGGTAGGATCGGCGGCCTTCCACCAACCCTCATCCGAAAAGCGATCGACATCGGCGGTGAGCATCACTCGGCGGAACGCGCTTTCGCCGCGTTCGGCCCACGCATCGCGTGCGGACAGGCCGATCCGGCAGAACAATCCGGCGATCGCGCTGCCGACCGGACCTGGCGGACGCCCACCCGACAAACCCAGCATCGGTGCGGACAGCACCAGCGCGTCGATCGCAGGCGCGCGCTCCGCGGCCAAGCGCAGCGCGACATGGCCGCCCATAGAATGGGCGAGCAGGACGTGCGGGCCGGGCGTGCGCGGCTGCCATTCGGCCACGAACGCGGCAAGATCATCGACCATCGCCGGGATCGTGCGAAGATCGTCAGCCGTGCGGCCCGATCCGCCCTGCCCGCGCCAATCGAATCCCTCCACTGCCCAGCCGCGGCAGTGAAAATGGGCGATCGCTTCCAGATATTTCTCGATGAAATCGCCGCGCCCGCCCTGCACGATCAGGCTGCCACGCACCCCAGTCCCAGCCGGCTGAGGCCAGGAAAAGCGCCGATGATCCCAGCCGTCCGGCGCACGCCAGCGTTCGATCATGAAGCCGGCGGGGTGCGCACGGCGATCGAAGGGGGCGGGCTGCATCGGCGCTGGTTACGGTTTGGCAAGCGGTGGCGTCTAGTGGGGATCGGATGCACTGGACGATCCCTATCCTTTCGGCGGGCCTGGCCGCACTCCTCGTGTGGGCAGCGTGGGGCGATCTGCGCCGCCGCGACATCCCCAACCCGCTGACGCTGGCGATCGCGCTTGGCGCACCGCTCTACTGGTGGGCGACGGGCATATCGATCTGGCCGGACATGGCGCTGCAGATCGGATCGGCGTTCGCGATCTTCATGCTGTTCGCCGGGCTATTCGCGCTGGGCGCGATGGGCGGCGGCGACGTCAAGCTGATCGCGGCGCTCGCGCTGTGGCTGCCGCTCGGCCCGCAATTGCGGATGCTGACGGTGATGGCGATCGCGGGCGGCGCGGTCACGCTGGCGACGCTGATCTGGCATCGCTGGCGGCGCGCCGGCGGACAGATCGAGGTGCCGTACGGAATCGCCATTTCTATCGCGGGTTTGTGGGTTCTGGCCAACGATATCTTAACCATTTCGGATCATTGATCAGCGTGGGTTCAACCGGCCCTGTGGGAGGCTTTTGCCGTCATGGATGTTAAGAAGCTCGCGCTGCTGATTGGCGCGCTCGTTATGGCCGGGGTCTCGGCCCTAATGGCCAGAAGCCTGTTCACAGGATCCGTCGCGCCGACCGCGCAGGCCGCCATCCCGGCACCCGTGCCGCTTGGGCCGGAAGTGCTGGTCGCGACCCGTGCGCTACCTGTCGGCACGATCATCGGGCCCGACAGCTTCAAGTATCAGCCCTGGCCCAAGGATCTGGTGGAGAAGGCCTATTTCATCAAGGGCGAGGCCGATCCGGCCGCGCTGCAGGGCACGGTGGTGCGCTATCCGGTGACGGCCGGTCAGCCGCTGACGCAAGGCGCGCTGGTGAAGCCCGGCGATCGCGGCTTCCTGGCCGCAGCGCTCGGCCCCGGCATGCGCGCCGTCACGCTGCCCGTATCGGCCCAGTCTTCGGTCGCTGGCTTCATCTTCCCCGGCGATCGGGTGGACGTGATGCTAACGCAGGACGTGGCTGGCGGCGGCGATGGCCCCCCGCTCAAGGTTTCCGAGACGGTGATGCGCAACGTGCGCGTGCTGGCGACCGACCAGCGCACCGACAATGTGGTGAACGAGGAAGGCAAGACTGTCGTCACCACCTTCTCCACCGTCACGGTCGAAGCAACGCCCAAGATCGCCGAGAAACTGGCGGTTGCCCAGACGATCGGTTCGATCAGCCTTTCGCTGCGATCGATCGCCGACAACACCGCGGAGCTGGAGCGCGCCATTGCCGCCGGCGAAGTGAGCGTGCCCGAAAGCGACGATCCCAAGGTCGAGAAGAAGTTCCTGCTCGAAGTGGCTTCGCGTCCGGTCGATGGGGACAACAGCTTCTCCACCGGAGCCGACGTCTCGCGCTTCCAGCGCCGCAGCGTGCCGGCCAAGCCGGTCGAGCCCGGCCAGCCGGCTGCTGCCGGTGGCCAGTCGATGGTCACGTCGAGCGGCCTGCTGCCGCGCCCCGCCGGCCCGATCGTCCGGATCGCGCGCGGCAACACCGTCTCCGAAGTTCCCGTGGGGGGGAAGTAACATGGTCAAGTCCCTGATGAACGGCGGCGCGATCGGCCTGATCATGGCCGCAGCGCTGGCCGGCGGCCTGGCCGCGGCACCGACGCCGACCTACGCCCAGATGCCCGCCAACGCCGGTGAGCCGAGCGAGACGGTCACGCTGTCCGTCGGCCGCGGCACGCTGATCAAGCTGCCCGCCGCGATGTCGGACATCTTCGTCGCCAACGACAGCGTGGCCGACGTGCAGGTGAAATCCGCCAACCAGCTCTATGTGTTCGGCAAGGCCGGCGGCGAGACCAACGTCTATGCCACCAACAAGGCCGGCGCAGTCGTCTGGTCGGCGACGGTGCGGGTTGGGCAGAACATCAACAGCGTCGGCACGATGCTGAAGCTGGCGATGCCCGAAGCTGCGATCACCGCCACCCCGATGAACGGGCTGGTGCTGCTGACCGGCACGGTGTCGACGCCCGAAGACGTGGCCGAGGCGACCAACCTGGTGAAGGCCTTCGTCGGCGAGAACACGCAGGTGGTGAGCCGGATCAAGGCGGCGACGCCGCTGCAGGTGAACCTGCAGGTCAAGATCGCCGAGGTGAGCCGCGATTTCGTCAAGAATATCGGCGTGAACCTGCTCAGCCGCGACACGACCGGCGGGTTCCTGTTCGGCGTGGCGCAGGGCCGCAACTTCGGCACGATCGGCGACATCTCGACCGCCAACTTCCCGCAGCTGAATGCGGATTCCTTCCTGGGCCTGCCAGCGGGCACCGGCGCGACGCTGCCGTTCAATCCGCTGACCCGTCAGTTCGTGACGAGCCCCGGCGGCGCCGGCACGGCCTATAACTTCGCCAAACTTGGGCAAGGCGCGGGCAAGACTGCGATCGGCCTGGCCGGCAAGCTGTTCGGGCTCGACCTGGCGGCCGCCATCGACCTGGCGGAAACGCAGGGTCTGGTGACCACGCTCGCCAATCCGAACCTGACCGCGCTGTCGGGCGAGACGGCGAGCTTCCTTGCCGGCGGCGAAGTGCCGATCCCGGTCAGCCAGGGGCTGGGCTCGGTTTCGGTCGAGTATAAGCAATATGGCGTGAGCCTGGCTTTCACCCCATTCGTGCTGGCCGACGGGCGGATCTCGATGCGGGTGCGGCCCGAGGTTTCGCAGCTGACGAGCGCGGGATCGGTGACGCTGAACGGCTTCACCGTGCCGGGCCTGAGCACCCGCCGCGCGGAGACGACGATCGAGCTCGGCTCCGGCCAGAGCTTCATGATCGGCGGCCTGCTCTCCAACAATCACAACAATGCGATCGACAAGGCCCCCGGCCTGGGCGACCTGCCGATCATCGGTGCGCTGTTCCGTTCGAACAGCTTCCGCCGGCAGGAAACCGAGCTGGTGATCATCGTGACGCCGTACCTGGTGAAGCCGGTATCGGCCAACGAGGTGAAGCTGCCGACCGACGGCTATCGCGCCCCGACCGATCTGGACCGAGTGCTGGGTGGCGCACTGTTCGAAGGCAAGAGCGGCGAGCAACGGCCGAAGCCGACATCGGCCCCGCCGGTGCAGGCCAACGGCCCGCTGATCCCGCCCGCCCCGGCGCGGGGTGCGGCCGGCGCAGCTGCAAAGGGTGCCGCCGCGGCGCCCGGCTTCTCGATCAACTGAGCCCCGCGCGGAGGAGATAGACAGATGCGTATCAAAAGCGCCGCCGCCCTGATCGGTCTCGGCCTCACGCTCGCCGCGTGCGGACCTGCCAATCGCGGGCTTGAATCCATCCACCAGCCGGTGGTGCAGCGCACCGACTATGTGCTCGACGTCGCCAGCAGCGGCTACGACGGGCTGGCTAGCGGCGAGGCCCAGCGACTGGGCGACTGGTTCGAATCGATCGACCTGCGCTATGGCGACCGTGTCTCGATCGACGACCCGTCGGGCTATGCCGATGGCAGCCGCGCCGCGGTTGCCAAGGTGGCCGCACGCTACGGCCTGCTGGTGGATCGCACCGCCCCGATCACGCAGGGCGAGGTGCCGCAGGGCGCGGTCCGCGTGGTCGTCAGCCGGGCGGTCGCCAATGTGCCGAACTGCCCGCGTTGGGATCGACCGGCCAATATCGACTTCGAAGGTGCCGGCACGCCCAACTATGGCTGCGCCACCAATTCGAACCTGGCGGCGATGGTCGCCAATCCGGAAGATCTGGTGGTCGGCCGCAACAGCACCGGCGTCGATGCCGCGGTCACCGCGCGCGCGCTGAAGGCCTATCGCGATACCGAGCCGAGCGGCGCCGGCGGCAAGCTGAAGAGCGAATCCACCCAGGGCGGAGGCAAGTAATGAACGCACCGTTCAACCCGCGCGCGGGCCTGCGCGAACCGTTCACGGCCTTCGTCTGCGACGAATCGACGGCCGACATGCTGCGGCCCGTCGTCTCCGAGCTCGGCTGGGCGCAGGAGAAGGTCAATCGCGGCGGGCTGCGCAATGCCGTGCAGACGCTTTCGGTTTCCGCCAGCCCGCACATCCTGTTCGTCGATCTGTCCGAATCGGGCGATCCGCTGAACGACATCAACGCGCTGGCCGAAGTCTGCGAGCCGGGTACGGTGGTGATCGCCGCGGGCCAGGTGAACGATGTTCGGCTGTACCGCGATCTCGTGGCGTCCGGCATCCAGGACTATCTGCTGAAGCCGTTCAGCCCGGATCAGCTGCGCGATGCATTCGCCAATGCGCAGATGACGATCAGCGGCCCACGCAATGCTGATACCGGTGCAGCGGCGGATCGCCCGCACCTGGTAGCGGCGGTGATCGGTGCACGCGGCGGGGTCGGCGCATCGTCGCTGACGGCGTCCATCGCCTGGCTGTTCGGCGACAAATCCCAGCGCTCGACCGCGCTGCTGGACCTGGACGTGCATTTCGGCACCGGCGCGCTGGCACTGGATCTCGAGCCGGGCCGCGGGCTGATCGATGCGATCGACAATCCGGGCCGTATCGACGGGCTGTTCCTGGAACGCGCGATGGTGAAGGCCAACGAGAAGCTGGCCGTGCTGTCCGCCGAGGCGCCGATCAGCGCGCCGATGATGACCGACGGAGCCGCCTTCTACCAGCTTCAGGAGGAGCTGAAGAGCGCGTTCGAATGCACGGTGATCGATCTGCCGCGGCACATGGTCGTCCAGTATCCGCACCTGATGCACGAAGTGCAGGCATCGGTGGTGGTGACCGAACTGACGCTGGCCGCGACCCGCGATACGATCCGCATCCTGTCATGGCTGAAGTCGTCCGCCCCGCAATCGCGCGTGGTGGTGGTCGCCAACAAGGTGCCGGCCAAGGGTGATCCCGAGATCAGCCGCAAAGATTTCGAGACGTCGATCGAACGCAAGATCGATTTCGTGATCCCGCTGGAGCCCAGGCTGGCCGGCCAGGCCGCCAAGCTCGGCAAGCCGCTGGCCGAGGTCGCCAAAGCCGGCAAGGCCGGCACGACGATGGCCGATCTGGCGACCCAGCTGCTCGACATGGCCGGCGCCGCCCCCACTAAGGACGGCAAAGGCAAGGGTGGATCGGCAGGCAAGTCGCTGATGGGCAAGATCGGCGATTTCCGCACGATGCTGAAGAAGAAGCCGGCCTGATCCGTGCTGCGGTGGCCCGAACTGGCGTGACGAGAGGCGCAGTCGAATGACCTTGATCCTCTTCATTGGCGGGCTGGCGGCGATGGTGCTGCTGGCGGTGGCCGCCTTCTCCGGCCCGTCCACGGGCAAGGCGAGGACGCGCCGGCTCGACGCCGTCAAGGCGCGCCACACCGGCACCGGCGAAGCCGTGGTCGCCGCGCAGATGCGCAAAATCCTGGCGCAGCGCGACACCAGGCTCGACAGCTATTTCACCAAGCTGATCCCGAACCCGGCGATCCTGCGGAAGCGGCTGGAGATGACCGGCAAGAACTGGACGCTCGGCAAATATGCCGTCATCTCGCTGGGCCTGCTCGCGATCGTCGGTCTGGCTGCTTGGCTGAAGGGGCTGCCGCTGATGCTGGCGCTGCTCCTGGGGCTGTTCGTGGGGCTGGGCCTGCCGCACATGATCGTCGGGATGGCGATCAAGAAGCGGGTCGGCAAGTTCACCGCGAAATTCCCCGACGCGATCGAATTGCTGGTACGTGGCCTGCGCTCCGGCCTGCCGATTTCGGAGACGCTGGGCGTGGTCGGCCAGGAAGTGCCCGGCCCGGTCGGCATCGAATTCCGCGCGGTCGCCGACAAGATGAAGATCGGCCGCACCATGGATGCCGCGCTGCAGGAAACCGCAGACCGGCTGGGAACGCCCGAATTCCAGTTCTTCACGATCACCCTGGCGATCCAGCGCGAGACGGGCGGCAACCTTGCCGAGACGCTTTCAAACCTTGCGGAAGTGCTTCGCAAGCGCAGCCAGATGAAGCTGAAGATCAAGGCGATGTCTTCGGAATCGAAGGCATCCGCCTACATCATCGGCGCGCTGCCCTTCACCGTGTTCGGCATGATCTGCTACATCAACTATGATTATATGGGCAAGTTCTTCAGCGACGAGCGGCTGATGATTGCCGGTGGTGGCGGGCTGATCTGGATGGCGATCGGTGCGTACATCATGAAACAGATGATCAACTTCGAGATCTGAGCGAGGGCGGGACAGCAACATGGAAACCGCAGCCGGCCCGACCCTGATGGGAGTCGACGTCTTCTTCGTCGCGACGATGATGACGGCCGTCGCCACCTTCGCGCTGCTTGTCGCCATCTATGCGGCGACAACGGTGCGCGACCC
Source organism: Sphingomonas canaveralia (assembly GCF_047238125.1). Lineage (NCBI taxonomy): Bacteria > Pseudomonadati > Pseudomonadota > Alphaproteobacteria > Sphingomonadales > Sphingomonadaceae > Sphingomonas > Sphingomonas canaveralia. The sequence goes on along the minus strand of NZ_JBDFMH010000001.1, from coordinate 369,184 downwards.
GATGGCGAAGCGCGTGAAGGCGCTGAACGAGCGTCGCGAACAGCTGAAAGCCGGCATCACTGCCTCCACGTCCAAGCGCCGTGTGAAGCTGACCAAGTCCAACGAGACGACCGATCGGATGCGCTCGTTCCTGGCATCGCTGAAGGTGCTGCAGGATACGCAGCTGAAGGATGCGCAGAAGAAGCTGGCGCAGGCCGGCATCCGTTCGAAGGACGCCGCGGTCGCGATCATCTTCGGTCGGCTGGTGCTGCCGATCGTGATCGGCGGCGGTGCGGCGCTTGCCGTCTATGTGTTCAAGGTCGTGCCGGACTGGAGCCCGATCAAGCAGTTCGGGCTGGTCGCGACTGCGTTGATCGGCAGCTACAAGGCGCCCGACACGATCGTGAAGAACAAGATCACGAAGCGTTCGGCCGCGATCCGGAAAGGTCTGCCCGACGCGCTGGATCTGTTGGTGATCTGCGCCGAAGCCGGCCTGACCGTGGATGCCGCGTTTCACCGCGTCGCCAAGGAACTGGGCAAGGCCTATCCCGAGCTGGGCGACGAATTCGCACTGACCGCAATCGAGCTCGGCTTCCTGACCGATCGCCGGACTGCGTTCGAGAATCTGGCCAACCGCGTCGACCTGGATTCGGTCCGCGGCGTCGTGACGACCATGATCCAGACCGAGAAGTACGGCACCCCGCTGGCTTCGGCGCTGCGCGTGCTTTCGGCCGAATTCCGCAACGAACGCATGATGCGCGCGGAAGAGAAGGCAGCCCGCCTGCCTGCGATCATGACCGTGCCGCTGATCCTGTTCATCCTGCCGGTGCTGTTCATCGTGATCCTCGGGCCGGCGGCCTGCTCGATCAGCGACAGCTTCCTCAACCGGAACTAGGAACTAAGCCGTAATGGAACGGGGTGCGGTGCGCCCCGTTTCACCCCTGTAATCGGCAGGGGATGCACGATGAGCTTTTCGACGAACGAATGGGGCGTGCTGCTGCTCGTGCTGCTGCTGGGCTGGCTGTTCGGCCTAGCATCACGATCCGGCGGACGGCGCTGGAAGCGCGAATATGAGCGCGAGCGGGCCGAGCATGCCGCATTGCGCGAAGCCAAGGACGCCCGCATCGAAGCGGCCAATGCGCGCATCGCCGAACTGGAGCGCCATGCGCCAGTGGGCGTGGGCGCAGCGGGCGGAATCGCGGCGGCGGCGCGGGGCAAGCGCGATGATCTGTCGCTGATCCACGGCATCGGGCGCGAGGGCGAGACGCGGCTGAACGATGCCGGCATCCACCGCTATCGCGACATCAGCGCGCTGAGCGCGAAGGACGAGGCGGCGCTTGAAGGACGGATGGGCTGGGAGCCCGGCCATATCGAGCGGCAGCGCTGGCGCGAGCAGGCCGACATGCTGGAAGCCGGCCGGCACGACGAGCATCGCGGTCGTTTCTTCAACTGATCAGCGCGGTCAGCCGGCGGCGGTCGGACAGCTTTGCAGAGTGACGTCGCCGATCGGTTTGCCATTGGTTTCGGCGCGGACGACCCGGATGCGATTGTCGGCAAGATGGTCGATCGTCCAGCGCTCCTGCGTTTCGAGCCCTTCGGCGGTGCAGGCGTAATCGAGCGTGATGCGATCGGCGCTCTCGTCGATCGCGCGGCCGGTGCAGCTGGTTTCGCCGGCGGTGGACACGCCATCACGGGTGAAGCGCCAGCGGCCGCCGGCGCACAGATCCGCGGTGGCGGCCCAATCGCCGGTATAGTCGAACGTCGCGGTCGCAGGAAGCGTGCCCCCGCCCTTGTCGATCCGCGCCTTGCCTCCGCGTCCCTCGGGCATCGGCGACACCGATGCGCCTTCGCGCGTAGCCTGGGTGACGGTGCGCTGTTCGGCGCCCTCGCCTTGCCCGCAGCCGAACAGCAGGAGCGGCATCATCATCTTCAGCGCGTGCATCGGCCTATCTCCTTGTAGACAGGTCAACGCACGGATCAGCCTTTCAGCGCCGCCTGCGCTGCAGCCAGCCGCGCGATCGGCACGCGATAGGGCGACGCGGAGACATAATCGAGGCCGAGCTGTTCGCAGAAGGCGATCGAGGCGGGATCGCCACCATGTTCGCCGCAGATGCCGAGCTTGATATCGGGCCGCCCCGCGCGCCCGCGTTCCGCCGCCATCGCGATCAACTCGCCAACGCCATCGATGTCGAGGCTGACGAACGGATCCTTGGCGTAGATGCCCTTGTCGACATAGGCGGTGAGGAAGCGGCTGGCATCGTCACGGCTGACGCCGAGCGTCGTCTGCGTGAGATCGTTGGTGCCGAACGAGAAGAATTCGCCGACCTCGGCGATCTCGCGCGCCTTGAGCGCGGCACGCGGCAGTTCGATCATCGTGCCGACCAGATAGTCGATGCGTCGGCCCTTGTCGGCGAACACCGCTTCGGCGGCCTTGTCGATCACGGTCTTCATCAGCTCCAGCTCGCGCCGCGTGCCAACCAGCGGGACCATGACTTCGGGGATCGGCGCGTCGCCGCTCGTCTCCGCCACTTCGACCGCGGCCTCGAAGATGGCACGCGCCTGCATCTCGTAGATCTCGGGATAGGTGACGCCCAGCCGGCAGCCACGATGGCCGAGCATCGGGTTGAATTCGTGCAGCTCGGCCGCGCGGCGGCGCAGCGCCTCCACGCCCAGCCCGGTCGCCTTGGCGACCTCGGCGAACTCCTCCTCCTCGTGCGGCAGGAATTCGTGCAGCGGCGGATCGAGCAGGCGGATGGTGACGGGCAGGCCGGCCATGATCTCAAAGATCTGGCGGAAATCGTCGCGCTGCTCGGGCAGCAGCTTTTCCAGCGCGACGCGGCGGCCCTTCTCGTCCTCCGCCAGGATCATCTGGCGAACGGCGGTGATGCGCGCGGCATCGAAGAACATATGCTCGGTACGGCAGAGACCAATGCCTTCGGCGCCGAACTGGCGCGCGGTGCGGCAATCGGCGGGGGTTTCGGCGTTGGTGCGCACCTTCAGCCGGCGGACCTTGTCCGCCCAGACCATCAGCGTGCCGAAATCGCCGGCCAGCTCGGGCTCCACCGTGGCGACTTCGCCCAGCATCACTTCGCCGGTCGCGCCATCGATGGTGATGACATCGCCCTCGCCCACCTCGCGCCCGCCTACGCGGAAGCGCTTCGCCTTCGCATCGATCGCCAGTGTCCCGACCCCCGACACGCAGGGGCGGCCCATGCCGCGCGCGACCACGGCAGCATGGCTGGTCATGCCGCCGCGTGCGGTGAGGATGCCGCGGGCGGCGTGCATGCCGTGGATATCCTCCGGGCTGGTCTCGGTGCGGACCAGGATGACGGCGTCGCCCATCTCGGCGCGCTTTTCGGCGGTATCGGCATCGAACACGACGATGCCCGATGCGGCGCCCGGCGAGGCCGGCAATCCCTTGGCGATCACATCGCGCGGGGCGGCGGGATCGAGCGTGGGGTGCAGCAGCTGATCGAGCGCGGACGGATCGACGCGGGCGACTGCCTCAGCCTCGGTGATCAGCCCTTCTGCCGCCATGTCGACCGCGATCTTCAGCGCGGCCTTCGCGGTGCGCTTGCCGGCACGCGTCTGGAGCATCCAGAGCTTGCCCTGCTCCACCGTGAATTCGATATCCTGCATGTCGCGGTAATGCGTCTCGAGCAGGTCGAACACCTTGGCGAGCTCTCCATAGACCTGCGGCATCGCCTCTTCCATCGAGGCGGGCTTCGCATTGGCGGCCTCACGCGCGGCCTTCGTCAGATATTGGGGCGTACGGATGCCGGCGACAACATCCTCGCCCTGCGCGTTGATCAGATACTCACCGTAATAAGCGCGATCGCCCTTCGAGGGATCGCGGGTGAAGGCGACGCCGGTGGCCGAGGTTTCGCCCATATTGCCGAACACCATCGCCTGCACGTTGACCGCGGTGCCCCATTCGCCGGGGATACCGTTCAGCCGGCGATAGACCTTGGCGCGTTCGGACTGCCACGATCCGAACACCGCGCCGACCGCGCCCCACAACTGCTCGTGCACGTCCTGCGGGAAGGGCTTGCCCCATTCCTCCTCGACGATCGCCTTGTACTGGCGGACCAGCGCTTCCCAGTCGGTGGCGGACAATTCGGTATCGAGGCTGACGCCCTTGTCTTCCTTGGCGATCTCCAGCGCTTCCTCGAACGCGCCATGATCGAGCTCGAGCACGACATCCGAATACATTTGGATGAAGCGGCGATAGCTGTCCCACGCGAAGCGCGGATCGCCCGAGACGGCGGCGAGGCCGGCGACGGTCTCGTCGTTCAGGCCCAGGTTCAGCACCGTATCCATCATTCCCGGCATCGAGGCGCGCGCGCCCGAGCGGACCGAGACGAGCAGCGGGTTGGCGGGATCGCCGAACGCCTTGCCCGTCACTGCCTCGATATGGGCGATGCCGCCCGCCACTTCGGCGCGCAGGCTTTCGGGGAAGGCCTGGCCCTCGTCATAATAGCGCGCGCACATCGCGGTGGAGATGGTGAAGCCCGGCGGCACCGGCAGGCCGATCGACGCCATCTCCGCCAGGTTCGCGCCCTTACCGCCGAGCAGATTCTTGTCACCGGAGCCGCCATCGGACACGCCGCCGCCGAAGCGGTAGACATAGCGATCGGACGTTTCAGCCACCGCTGCGCTTGCCATCAGAAAATTGCTCCGGATCGTCTCTCGATTGCGCGCCTATTGCACCGCAGCACCGCGTGACACAACTCCGGCAAAGGGAGAGGGGTTGCTCGGATGCCCGAACGCTTGCGGTCGGCCGCGCATTGCGCCGGCCACACACGAAGAATCCCGTTTCGGGACGAAGTTCACACCGTCCAGCGCGCGGGCGGCGCGGCGGATCAGCCCTCGATCTTCGAGAAATCCGCGACGCGATGGACGGCATCACGGATCCGCGCGAGCAGGCCCAGCCGATAGGCGCGGATCGCGGGATCGGGATCGTTGACGGTGACATCGTCGAAGAAGCCGTCGATCGGCGCGCGCAAGGTGGACAGGGCCTGCATGGCACGCGCGAAATCCTCCTGCTCGACCGCGGCGGCAGCGGCCGGCTCGGCCGCATCGAGCGCGGCGACCAGCGCGGCCTCCGCGGGCTGCGCAGTATAGCCCGGAGGGGGGGCTGTAGGAAAGTTCTGCGTGCCGTCCTTCTTCTGCTCGATGCGGAGGATGTTGGCGGCGCGCTTGTATCCGGCGAGCAGGTTCGCGCCGTCATCGGTGGCGACGAACGCCTGGAGCGCATGGACGCGGGCGAGCAGGCGGACAAGGTCGTCCTCCCCGCCGAGCGCGAACACGGCATCGATCAGATCGTGGCGGACGCCGGCTTCGCGCTGCTGGACTTTCAGGCGGTCGGCAACAAAAAATGCCGTTAGCTGTCCAGCATTCTCCACAGCTTTCCAATCGGGGAACCATAGATGACTGGCTATGTGATTCCGGTGCGCTGCACCAATGCGCCTTTGTTGTTCTGGCCGATTAAAGGCATCGGAACTGATTTCGGGCACTCGCAGCAAAAAGTCCGATATAGCCTCGTCAATCAACGCATTTAGCCGGTCGTATTCACCAGCATGACGCCTTCTCAAATCTTTTGTATATGTATCAAGACGCTCTCCAAGGTCGGCAATATCGTCGGCCATTCGATACGCATAGCCTTCCTGCTGCATAACGCCGAGGGAATGCCAGACTGATCGCAGCCCAACTCTAACATTATTGCGCAAGATTATCGCGATCGAAGCCAAAGCTTGCCTGCGAAGCGCAAATGGATCACGAGAACCGCTCGGCGGCTCACCGGCCGCAAAGAATGCGAAAATCGTATCCAGCTTGTCCGCCAGTGACACCGCTACCGTCACCGGCGCGGTCGGTACCTCATCGCCCTGGCCGACCGGCTTGTAATGGTCGCGGATCGCGTCGGCGACGGCTTCCGGCAGGCCTTCGGCGCGGGCGTAATAGCCGCCGATCACGCCTTGCAGTTCGGGGAACTCGCCGACCATGCCGGTGACGAGATCGGCCTTGCAGAGTCGGGCAGCCTGTTCGGCCATGTCGGCGAGGGTCTGCCGCTGCGCGGAGGAGGATTTCACGATCCCCTCTTCCACCAGCCAGCGGGCCAGCTTCGCGACGCGATCGACCTTGTCGGCGACGGTACCGAGCTTTTCGTGGAAGACGATCTGCGAGAGCTTGCTTGCCTGGTCTGCGAGGGGGATCTTGAGATCCTGTTCCCAGAAGAATTTCGCGTCCGACAGCCGCGCGGAGAGCACGCGCTGGTTGCCCGCGACGATCGCGGCACCGCCGTCCTGCGCATCGATATTGGCGGTGCAGATGAAGTTCGGGGCAAGCGCGCCGGCGGCATCGACGCAGGCGAAATATTTCTGGTTGGTGCGCATGGTGAGCTGGATCACCTCGCGCGGGACTTCGAGGAAGGCGGGATCGAAATCGCCGAGCAGCGGCACCGGCCATTCGGTAAGGCCGGCATTCTCGGCGACCAGCCCCTCGTCCGGCACGACCGACAGGCCGCGGGCGGCGGCGGCGCGGGCGGCGCCGTCGCGGATGATCTGCTGGCGCTCGGCCGGATCGAGGATCACGTGGCAGGCGCGCAGCTTGGCGGCATAATCGTCCGCATTGCCGATCGTGACGATATCGGGATGGTGGAAGCGGTGGCCGACGGTGGCGGCACCGCTGACGATGCCGTCGATCTCCAGCGCCACGACATTATCGCCCAGCAGCGCGACGATGCCTTTCAGCGGGCGCACCCAGCGCAGCGACGCGGTGCTGGCGGACGCGGTGCCCCAGCGCATCGATTTCGGCCAGGGGAAGGCGCGGATGATCGCGGGGATCGCGGCGGCGAGCACATCGGCAGTGGCGCGGCCGGGCTGCTCGACGACCGCGAACAACACGCCGTCGCGTTCGACCAGCTGATCACGGGTGAGGCCGGTCTTGCGCAGGAAGCCTTCGAGCGCCTGCGGCGGCGCGGAGGCGCGCGGGCCCTTGGTCTCCTCTGACACCGGATCGGTGGCGGCGGGCAGGCCGCGTGCGATCAGCGCCAGCCGGCGTGGGGTGGCATAGGTTTCGATCGCGGCAGCGGCGAGCCCGGCCTTCGCGATCTCGGCCGCGAACAGCCGCTCGAGATCGGCACAGGCCTTTGCCTGCATCCGCGCGGGGATTTCTTCGGACAGGAGTTCGAGGAGGAAATCGGTCATCGGCTTCACGCCACCCATCCGTTGTGGGTCATCCAGGCTTCGCAGGCGCCTTTCGCCAGATCGCGGACGCGGCCGATATAGGCCTGGCGTTCGGCGACCGAGATCACGCCGCGCGCCTGAAGGGTATTGAAGATGTGGCTGGCCTTGATCGTCTGATCATAGGCGGGCAGCGGCAGGCCGCGCTCGATCAGCGCCTTCGCCTCGTCGGCGGCCATGCGGAACTGCTGGAACAGCGTATCGGTGTTGGCCGCCTCGAAATTATAGGCGCTGAACTGACGCTCGTTTTCGAGGAAGACGTTGCCATAGCTGACGCCATCATCGTTGAAGCGCAGATCATAGACGTTGTCGACGCCCTGGATGTACATCGCCAGCCGTTCGAGCCCGTAGGTGAGCTCGCCCGCGACCGGCTTGCAATCATAGCCGCCGACCTGCTGGAAATAGGTGAACTGGGTGACTTCCATCCCGTCGCACCAGACTTCCCAGCCCAGCCCCCAGGCGCCGAGCGTGGGGCTTTCCCAGTCATCTTCCACGAAGCGGATGTCGTGGCGCGTGAAATCGATGCCGATGCGGGCCAGCGAGCCGAGATAGAGATCCTGCAGATCGGCCGGGCTGGGCTTCAGGATCACCTGATACTGGTAATAATGGCCAAGCCGGTTGGGATTCTCGCCATAGCGGCCGTCAGTGGGGCGGCGCGAGGGCTGGACATAGGCGGCCTTCCACGGCTTCGGCCCCAGCGCGCGCAGCGTGGTGGCGGGATGGAAGGTGCCGGCCCCCATTTCCATGTCGTAAGGCTGGAGGATCACGCAGCCCTGCGCGCTCCAATAATCATGGAGCGTGAGGATCAGGTTCTGGAAGCTCAGCGGCTGGGCCACGATCGAGGATATCCCTGGTTTGTGGCTGCGCGTTATGCGGCCAAAGCGAGCGCGGTCAACCTTCGGGCGCGCGAGGCACCCTTCACGCCGCGTTCAGGGCGGAGTAGCGAAGGCGGCGATGATGTTCTTCCGTCCGCTGATCGCCGCCCTGGCGCTGACCGCCGCCGCCCCCGAGCCGACCCCGGCCCCGGTGCAGGCCCCCGCCCCCGCCGCGGACACCACGCTGCACATCGCGAAGCCCGCCTTGTGGAAGGTGAGCGATGCGGACACGACGATCTGGCTGTTCGGCACGATCCACGTGCTGCCCGAAGGCTATGCCTGGCAGAACCCGGTGCTGCGCGAGGCATTTGGCCAGGCGGACACGCTGGTGATCGAGACGCTGCTCGACAAGGAGCCCGAGAAGGCCGGCGCGCTGCTGCTGAAGATGGGATCGAGCCCGGGCCTGCCGCCGCTGATCGAGCGGGTGGCGCCCGACAAGCGCGCCGCGCTGGAGACGATGCTGAAGCGCAGCCCGGTGCCGACATCGCTGCTGGACCGGATGGAGACGTGGACGGCGGCGCTGATGCTGGTCGGCGTGACGATCGGCGATCTCGGCATGGAAGCGGGCAACGGTGTCGAGGACATCGTGCAGAAGCAGTTCAACGATGCGAAGAAGCCGATCGAGGGGCTGGAATCGCCCGAGCAGCAGCTGGGCTTCCTGGATGCCCTGCCCGAGCCCGAGCAGCGCAAGTTCCTGGAGACCCTGCTGGAGGATCCCAAGACCGCCAAGGACGACTTTGCCGAGATGCTGGCCGCCTGGGCAAAGGGAGACGAGGCCGGGATCGCGGCGACCTTCGACGAGGATCTGGAAGTCAGCCCCGCGCTGCGCGAGGCGCTGCTGGTGCGTCGGAATATCGCCTGGGCGGACAGCATCCAGAAAATGCTGGCGGATCGCCCCGGCAAGATCCTGATCGCCGTGGGCGCGGGCCATTTGGCAGGTCCGGGATCGGTGCGCGAACTGCTCGAGAAGAAGGGGCTGAAGGTCGAACGGGTGCAGTGAGCCTTCCTGTCCGCCCTCGCCGGGGGCGGATCTTCGCCGACTTTGACTCGCCGCGCCGCCTCCGCTATGCGCGCGCCTCCCCGTCATGGTCATCCCTGGAGGCGCGGCGGGGGTTGATGATATCCAGCAATCGGAGACTGCAATGAGCGATCAGCTTACGCTGTCGGCCGGGACGCGCGAACGGGCTGGCAAGGGAGCCTCCCGTGCCATGCGTCGCGAAGGCCGCGTGCCCGCCGTGATCTACGGCCAGAAGAAGGACCCCGTCTCGATCCACGTCGAGGAAAAGGCGCTCGCCAAGGCGCTGAGCACGGGCCACTTCATGAACACCGTCGTGATGATCGACATCGACGGTCGCAAGACGCGCACGCTGCCCAAGGACGTGCATTTCCATCCGGTCAGCGATCGCCCGATCCATGTCGATTTCCTGCGGATCAGCGAGCATGCGACCGTCACCGTATCGGTGCCGGTGCATTTCACCGACCATGACGACGCTCCCGGCATCAAGCAGGGCAATGGCGTGCTGAACGTCGTCGCGCACGAGCTGGCGCTGGTCTGCGATGCGGCCGACATCCCGACCGAGATCACGATCTCGCTGGCGGGCCGCGAGATCGGCGACACCATCCATGTGGGTGACATCACGCTGCCCAAGGGCGTGACGCCGGCCAACGAGGACGAGGCCGTGACGATCGCGACGATCGTGCCGCCGACCGTGCCGACCAAGGAAGACGAGGAGCTTGAGGCGCAGGTCGCCGCCGAGCAGTCCGAAGCTTCGGCCGAGGCCGCTGCCGAGGAGGCCGCCGAGGCCGACTCCGACGCCGAGGATGGCGAAGGCGACAAGGCGGAGTAATCCGCGACGGCAGCCCCTTCCCGCGATCGGGAAGGGGCTCGCCCCACAAGAGGCCCATCGATGCAGATCTGGGTCGGCCTGGGCAATCCGGGTGCGCAATATGCGCTGCACCGCCACAATGTCGGCTTCATGGCGCTCGATACGATCGCCGAGCTGCACCGGTTCGACCCGTGGAAGAAGGGCTTCCAGGGCTGGACCACCACCGGCCGGATCGGCAGCGACCGCATCCTGCTGCTGAAACCCGCCACCTTCATGAACGACAGCGGCCGCGCGGTGGGCGAGGCTATGCGCTTCTACAAGCTGGCCGAAGGCGACGTCACCGCCTTCCACGACGAGCTCGACCTGGCGCCGTTCAAGGTGAAGGTGAAGACCGGCGGCGGCACCGCGGGGCATAACGGCCTGCGATCGACCGAGGCCCATATCGGCAATGCGTTTCGCCGGGTGCGGATCGGCATCGGCCATCCCGGCCACAAGGACCGGGTAACGCCCCATGTGCTGGGCAATTATTCCAAGGCTGAGATGGACGATCTGGCGCAGATGCTGGGCGCGATCGCCGCGGAGGCCCCGTGGCTGGCGGCGGGCGACGATGCCCGCTTCATGAACGAGGTGGCGCTGCGGATGCAGGGCTGACACGGGCCGATTGCAGCACGGCCAATGCGCCGATAGCCTGATCGCCAGCGTGCGGGGGGCGTGAGATGGCGGGGCTGACGACCGGGTTGATATGGCTTGCGATCAGTGCCGCCAGCACTCGCGCCCGGCGGGCCATGGGTGGTCGATCGATCGGAAGGCGGCTGCAGCCTGCTGCGCACGTTCGGATCGGGCGCGGATGCGGTTTCGGTCAGGATCGACCGGTCCCCGATCTCCAGCACGATGCTCTTCACCCTGCTTGCACCGGCCGTCGATGGCCGTGACAGCAGCGAGCGGGAACGCGCTGTCCGCATCGAACCGGGATTGCGGTGGCGGGCCAGCGACGCCCCCGTCGAACGCATCGCCGACAAGCGCGAGAAATTCTATCTTGCGATCCCCTCCCCCAAGGATCTGTCGACCGCTACGCGGATCACATTCGAGATCGGTGACGGCCGCGAGATCGCGATCCTGCCGACGGGACTGCCGGCGGGGTTGCGCGCGCTGGACGGATGTTCGTGGCGGCAATTGCAGGAATGGGGCATCGATCCCGCGCAGGTGGGGCGGATCGTCCAGCCGGCTGTCGAAGCCCGCCCGATCGTGATGGACGACCGCGATTTTCCGAACGAAGCGTTGGAAAACGGCGCGCGCGGGGTGGTGACGGTGCTGTGGCAGATCTTGGCGAGCGGACAGGTCAGCTGGTGCCGCAATGTCCACCTGTCGGGATCGACGGCGTTCGCCCCGGTCCCGTGCCGCGCGATCCGCGCACGGGGGCGGTACCAGCCCGCCCGCGACGCGAGCGGTAGCGCTGTCGAGTCCTATGCCATTCGTCGTGTCGCCTTCTGGCAGCCGAAGCTGCGGCGATAGAAGGCCGGCGGGTCCGCGACGCGCCGCCCCGTCGCACGCCGCATCAGATCGGCGAGACGCCCATGAATTTCAGCAGGCCGAGCACCAGCAGCAGCAGCAGCGCGATCGCGGCGATGATGTCGGCGATGTTGAAGCTGCTCTTGGCGACGACAACATGCTCGTCCCGATTGATGTCACTCATGGTGCAATCCCCTTGCTGGTATCGGGGCCGTAACGGCCGCATGCGCAACCCGCTCTACCGGCGCCCAAGCTGGCATTCGGGACGCGCGCGCGCTATCGGCGGCGCGATCCGCCGGCCCGTTGCGCCGGCATTCCTGACAGGACGACCAAGACCATGGGTTTCCGCTGCGGCATCGTGGGCCTGCCGAACGTCGGCAAATCGACTCTCTTTAACGCGCTGACCGAGACCGCGGCGGCGCAGGCGGCCAACTATCCCTTCTGCACGATCGAGCCCAATGTCGGCCAGGTGGCGGTGCCGGACGAACGTCTGCAGACGATCGCGAAGATCGGCCAATCCGCCAAGATCATCGAGACGCAGCTGGGCTTCGTCGACATTGCCGGCCTGGTGCGCGGCGCATCCAAGGGCGAAGGGCTGGGCAACCAGTTCCTGGCGAACATCCGCGAAGTGGATGCGATCGTGCATGTGCTGCGCTGCTTCGAGGATGGCGACGTGACCCATGTCGAAGGCAAGGTCGATCCGATCGCCGACGCCGAGACGGTGGAGACCGAGCTGATGCTGGCCGACCTGGAGAGCCTGGAGAAGCGCGTGCCCGCATTCCAGAAAAAGGCGGCGCAGGGCGACAAGGAGGCCAAGGCGGCAGCATCGGTGCTGGGCCAGGCGCTGGAGCTGCTGCGCGCCGGCAAGCCCGCCCGGCTGACCGATCCGAAGGACGAGGACGAGCAGCGCATCTTCGATACCGCCCAGCTGCTGACCGCTAAGCCCGTACTCTATGTCTGCAATGTCGACGAGGGTGCTGCGGCCGAAGGCAATGCGCTGTCGGCGCGCGTGTTCGAGAAGGCGGCAGCCGAAGGCGCGCAGGCGGTGGTCGTCTCCGCCGCGATCGAGGCCGAGATCGTGACGCTCGACCCCGCCGACCGCGCCGAATTCCTGAGCGACCTGGGGCTGAGCGAGACCGGGCTCGCGCGCGTGATCCGCGCAGGATATGAACTGCTGGGGCTGAAGACCTTCTTCACCGTGGGGCCGAAGGAGGCGCGCGCCTGGACCTTTCACGCCGGATCGAAGGCACCGCAGGCGGCGGGCGTGATCCACACCGATTTCGAGCGCGGCTTCATCCGCGCCGAGACGATGGCCTATGATGATTATGTGAAGTTCAACGGCGAGGCCGGCGCGCGCGAGGCGGGCAAGTGGCGTTCGGAAGGCAAGGATTATGCCGTGCAGGATGGCGACATCCTGATGTTCCGCTTCAACGTGTGAGGGCGCGATGACCTTCGACGATTTCGCGGTTGGCCAGGTGGCGCGATTCGGCCGCTACGAGGTGACGCGGGAGGAGGTGCTGGCCTTTGCCGCGGCCTATGATCCGCAGCCTTTCCACCTCGACGACGCGGCCGCCGCGGCGAGCCCGATCTTCGGCCGGCTGGCGGCCAGCGGCTGGCATACCGCGGCAATGACGATGCGGATGATGGTGGATCACTGGCAGGCCACCGGCGGCGGCACATCGATGGGATCGCCCGGGCTGGACGAGCTGCGCTGGCTGCGCCCGGTCTATCCCGGCGACGTGCTGCGCGTGGAGGCCGAGGTGATCGCGGTGAAGCCATCCGCATCAAAACCCGACCGCGGCGCGGTGACGAGCCGGACGACGACCTTCAACCAGGATGACCAGCCGGTGCTGAGCTTCGTGGCGACGAGCTTCTTCGCGCGGCGTTGATCGGAACCCGCAGCAGGGACTGGACGCCGACACAGGCGCTGACGATCACGGGCGGCTATTCGGGCGTGCTGGGCGGCCGCGGCGACGACAGTATCTTCCGGATCATGGCGTCGCTCGCCTTCTAGGCCGCCCGACCGGGCTTTGCCCGGCCGTCGCTTCATCGCTCCAGGCGTCGCGTGACGGCGCGCCTGGGGCGACGTGTGGACCCGGTGGAGAGTGGAGGTTCAGACGCATTCCAGCGGAGAATGCGGCAGCGGCGGCAGTTCGACTTCGATGAGATCACCGGGGCGGACCACGCCACCGTCTCGCACGACCGCCATGATCCCGGCCTTCCGGATCACCTCGTTATTCGGTCCGCGGGCCAGCACGGCGGCGAGCAGGCCCGGCTGGAAGCGCTCGATCTGAGCGCAGGGATTGCGGAGACCCGTCACCTCGAGGACCACATCGCGCCCGAGCCGCAGCCTCGCGCCCCTCGGGAGAGCGAGCAGATCGATACCGGCCGTGGTAACATTCTCGCCGAGATCGGCGGCGCCGACCCGGAACCCCTTTGCTTCCAGCTCGGCGAACAACTCGGCGTGGATCAGGTGAACCTGCCTGTAGTTCGGCTGGCTTGGATCGCTGGCGACCCTGGAGCGATGCTTGACGGTGTCGCCTGCATGAGCATCGCCCCTGACGCCGAGCCCGGCGATGACCTCGATCTGCGACACCAGCCGTTTAGAGAAGCGATGGTCCCCATCGCTGGCAACCGCGACTATTCGACCGTCCTGCATCCGAGCCTCCCGCTCACGACGTAGGCAGGTGGATGAACGACCGCAATCGACCATCGGCGGTCGTTCCGTCGGCAGCTTCGGCTTCGCTTTCGCCGCATGATGGCCGGACACGTTGTGCGGGCGGACTTCTGAATTCTGGCTTTTCAAGACGACGAGATGCCCCCGCCCCTCGCAGCAAAGAAAAAGGCGCCCCGGCCCAAGCCGGAGCGCCCTTTCAACGCCTGCGCCGATGCCGATCAGGCGGCGACGCGCTTGCCCTTCTTTTCCGCCCAGATCGTCTGGTAGCTGAGATAGGCCAGCGTAGTGGCGATCAGCAGGAAGATGACCACGGCCCAGCCGGTGCGCTTGCGGTTCTCAAGCTTGGGTTCGGCGGTCCAGATCAGGAAGGCCGAGACGTCCTTGGCCATCTGATCGATCGTCGCATTGGTGCCGTCGGCATAGCTCACCTGGCCATCGGCGGCGAGCGGCGCGGGCATCGCGATGTTGAGGTTCGCGAAATAGGGGTTGTAGTACAGCCCCGTGCCCGGCTGCGCTTCGGCCGGCAGGTTGGCAGGCGGATTCTGGTACCCGCTGAGCAGCGAGTAGACATAGGCCGCGTGGCCTTCGCGCGCCTTCGTCATCAGCGACAGATCCGGCGGCAGCGCATTGTTGTTCGCGGCGCGCGCGGCAGTCTCGTTGGCATAGGGGCTCGGGAACTTGTCCGACGGCAGCGCCTTGCGGGTCGCGGGCTCGCCGGTGGCGGGATCGACCGAAGGCACCTCGATCGCCCACTGGTTCGCGATCGCCTTCACCTCGGGCGCGGTGAAGCCGATTTCCTGCAGGTCGCGGAAGGCAACCAGGTGCAGCGAATGGCAGGCCGAGCAGACTTCCTTGTAGACCTGGAAGCCGCGCTGCAGCTGCGCACGATCGAACTTGCCCATCGGGCCATCGCTGCTGAAGGCGACTTCCTTGGGGTGCTTGTGGAAGCGATGGGCGACCGATTCCTCGGCCGCTTCACGCGGGGTCACGATCACCGAGAAGATGAGCGCGAAAAGGAAACCACAGCCTACGAGGAAGGCGATGATGCGGGCCATCTGTTCTTAACTCCTCGAGAGGCTCAGGCGGGCTGGCCGGCGGGGCCGGTGCCGGTATCCACCCCGTAAGGCGCGGCTTCCGCCTTCTCGCCATGCAGCACCGATTCCGAGATCGAGTTAGGCAAGGGCAGCGGCCGCTCGATCGCCGAGACGATGGGCAGGATGATCAGGAAATGGGCGAAATAATAAGCCGCGCAGATCTGGCTGGCGAGCACGACCATCGGCGTGACTTCCGCCTGGCCGAGATAGCCGAGCGCCACCACGTCCAACACCAGCACCCAGAAGAACTTCTTGTAGAGCGGGCGATAATTGGCCGAGCGGACCGGCGAGCTGTCGATCCAGGGCAGGAAGAACAGCAGCAGGATCGACCCGAACATCGCGATCACGCCCCACAGCTTCGCCGGGATCCAGAGGAAATCGCCGGTGAACGCCTTCAGGATCGCGTAGAAGGGCAGGAAATACCATTCGGGCACGATGAGAGCGGGCGTGGAGAGCGGGTTGGCCGGGATGTAATTGTCCGGATGGCCCAGCATGTTCGGCGCGAAGAACAGGATCAGCGAGAACACGATCAGGAACACGCCCAGCCCGAAGCCATCCTTGGCGGTGTAATAGGGGTGGAACGGCACCGTATCCTGCGGCCCCTTCACGTCCACGCCGGTCGGATTGTTCGACCCGGGGATGTGCAGCGCCCAGATGTGCAGGATGATGACGCCCGCGATGACGAACGGCAGCAGATAATGCAGCGAGAAGAAGCGGTTGAGCGCGGCATTGTCCGGCGCGAAGCCGCCCAGCAGCCAGATGCGGATCGGATCGCCCACTACCGGGATCGCCGAGAAGAAGCCGGTGATCACCTGCGCGCCCCAATAGGACATCTGCCCCCAGGGAAGCACATAGCCCATGAAGGCGGTGGCCATCATCAGCAGGAAGATGACCACGCCGAGCAGCCACACCATTTCACGCGGTGCCTTGTACGATCCGTAATAGAGGCCGCGGAAGATGTGCAGATAGACGACGATGAAGAACATCGATGCGCCGTTGGCGTGCGCATAGCGCAGCAGCCAGCCGCTGTTCACATCGCGCATGATATGTTCGACGGAGTCGAACGCGATCGCGCCGTTGGCGGCATAATGCATCGCCAGCACGATGCCGGTGATGATCTGGATGCCCAGCGCGGCCCCGGCGAGGACGCCGAAGTTCCAGAAATAGTTCAGGTTGCGCGGGACCGGATAGCCGGCGCCGACCGCGTTGTAGACCAGCCGGGGCAGCGGCAGCCGCTCGTCCAGCCACTTGGTGAGACCCAGCTTGGGTTCGTAAGGCTTCGCCCAGGGAAAGCTCATCTTCTCTACCTCAGCCGATCTGGATCACGGTATCAGACTTGAACGCATAGTCGGGGACATGCAGGTTCAGCGGCGCCGGGCCCTTGCGGATGCGCGCGGCGGTATCATAGTGCGAGCCGTGGCACGGGCAGAAATAGCCGCCGAAATCGCCCTTGGCCTCGCCTTCCGCGGCGCCCAGCGGCACGCAGCCGAGATGGGTGCAGACGCCCAGCGTGACCAGCCAGTTGGCCTTCCCTTCCTTCGTGCGTTCCGCCAGCGTCTGGGGATCGCGCAGCGAGGAGACGGGCACGGCATTGGCCTCCGCAATCTCCTTCGGGGTCAGGTTGCGGATGAACACCGGCTGCTTGCGCCACTGCGTCTTGATCGCCTGGCCCGGCTGGATCGCGGAAAGATCGACCTCAATCGAGGCGAGCGCCAGCACATCGGCCGAGGGGTTCATCTGGTTGACCAGCGGAAGCAGCACGGTGGCGGCACCGACACCAGCAAAGCTGACCGCGGCGACGTGGATGAAATCGCGACGGCGGACGGCGCCTTCGGCCTCCACTGCCGGCTGATGGTCGGACTGTTCGAGCGTCGCCATTCCCATGCCTTTGCGCCATTATCCTTATGCACGAACGGCAGGGCGCGCCAAGCGGCAGCCCTGTTTCGCCGACGCCCGAGCCCCCGGGCGATTGGCGCGCTGTAGCCCTGTGCACGCCGGTTTGCCAATATCGATTTTGCCACGCTTGCCAGCAGCGTTGCAGCCCGCGTAGCGAAGCGGCCATGCGGATCGCGCTGCACCAGCCCGACATCGCCGGCAATGTCGGCACGATCCTGCGGCTGGCGGCCTGCCTCGGGGTGGCCGTCGACATCGTCGAGCCGTGCGGCTTCGCGTTCGGCGATCGTGCGCTGAGGCGGGCGGGGATGGATTATGCGGACGCCGCACCGGTGACTCGCCATCCCGACTTCGCCAGTCTGCGGGCGTCCGCGCCGGGCCGGATCGTGCTGCTGACGACGCGCGCCGCCTGCCCCCTGCCCGATGCCCGGTTCCGGCCCGACGACATGCTGCTGCTGGGATCCGAAGGTGCCGGCGTGCCCGATGCGGTGCACGATGGCTGCGACCTGGCGGTGCGGATCCCGATGCGGCCGGGCTTCCGGTCCTTGAACGTGGCGGTCTCGGCTGGCATCGCATTGGCCGAAGCGCTGAGACAGACGGGGGGATGGCCGCAATGATCGCACTGGACGCCGAACAGCAGGCCGCGCGCGACTGGTTCGAGAGTTTGCGCGACCGGATCTGCGCTGCGTTCGAGGCGATCGAGCGCGAGGCGGGATCGGACGCGGCGTTCGACTATCGCCCCTGGAACCGCGACGACGACCCGGAGGCCAAGGGCGGCGGCGGCGTGCAGGGGCTGATGAAGGGCCGCGTGTTCGAGAAGGTGGGCGTCAACGTCTCGACCGTGGGCGGCGCGTTCGCCCCCGAATTCGCCAAGTCGATCCACGGTGCGGGCGAGGATCCAAGCTTCTTCGCCACCGGCATCAGCCTGGTCGCGCACATGGCCAATCCGCATACGCCGGCGGTGCACATGAACTGCCGCTTCCTGGCGACGACCAGGCGCTGGTTCGGAGGCGGCGCAGACCTCAATCCGCCGATCCCGTACGAAGAGGACACCGCCGACTTCCACGCCGCGATGCAGGCGGCCTGCGACGCCAATGCGCCGCCGGGCGACTATCCGCGCTTCAAGGCCTGGGCCGACGAGTATTTCTGGATCCCACACCGGAAAGTGCATCGCGGGGTCGGCGGCATCTTCTACGATCATCTGGAGGGCGACTTCGAGCCGAGCTTCGCACTGACCCGCGCGGTGGGCGAGGCGTTCCTGGGCATCTTTCCGACGCTGGTGCGGCGGCGGATGGGCATGGCCTGGACCGAGGCGGACCGCGCACAGATGCTGGCGTTTCGCGGCCGCTATGCCGAGTTCAACCTGGTCTATGACCGCGGCACCAGTTTCGGGCTGAAGACCGGCGGCAATATCGACGCGATCCTGATGAGCCTGCCGCCGCTGGCGGCGTGGGAGTGAGGTCCACTTGGGGTGTGACGATTTGAGCGGTTGGATGTGTGAGCCGTCCCGCTAGAATGAGCGCCTTTGGAGACTCGCCATAGTACTGAGCACTCCGCTATTTGCACTCACAGTGCCGGCGACCCTGCAGCAGGTGGAGACCCAGCTGGCGGCGCTCAACTATTACACGGAATTGGCTCAGTGGACCTACTTATGCCACGACCCTGATCTACGTAAGCGCAGGACGCACGACCTACGGATCGACAAATTGAAGGCGCGCGTCATCGCTGTTTTCCCGACCATCAATCTTGATGCCGGACGCGGCAAAACTGACTATTCTTGCCGTCGTTCTGATAGAACCACGCCCATTTCCCGCGACTTTCACCAGATGATAGGCAGGCAGATCGATCGTCTCGCGAAGCAGGTAGAGGCACTACTTCCGCCGCTGAAATAAACTGGTGTTAGCTAGTTTGGCAGCGCAACGAGGCATTTCGCCAACCGTCATCCCGGCGAAATCCGGGATCGAGAGTTGCAGAGGACGACGCTCGCGGCTCTGGATCCCGGATCAAATCCGGGATGACGAGCGGTGGCGTGCTCCTGCGCAAGGCAGGAGCCCAGAGCGGGCTGGACAGTTTGTCGCGCGCCCATCAGCTGATCCAACGCCGTGAGACCTCGACGATTGTTCAGCGGGCATTACTGCGTTCCAGCGCAAGTGTCGAACCCGCGCCACACAAGCCGCCGCAATGGAAATCCAGGTCCAGCGTAGCTCGGTTCCCGACAATTTCTGGATCATAAATTTGGAAATACTCGTCGATCTGGTTGCCGCACAGGTTAAGCGACTTTGGGAGCAAACGTGAGGGCAATGGATAGACCACGCCGCTGTTACTTCCGGACGACGAGCTTCGCACATCCGCCTGTATGCACGGGCGCTTGCCTGAGATTTCCCGGTAAACTTGATCGCTGGCAAGCGCGGCCGCGATTATAGCCTCTTGCTCGGTATCGCGATGTCCGCAGCCCACTCCGCCGAGGCACAGCATCGTGGCTATCGCTACGCGATACAACGGCATGAACAGTTCTCCCGATTGTCCTCCAGAAAGTAGCCGACTTCACTCTACGCAATCCAGTCGTTCTCCCGCCACCCCGGCGGAAGCCGGGATCCATATAGCGGAAACTTGCGCTCGTGGCTCTGGATCCCGAATCAAGTCTGGGATGACGAAGGAGGGACTAGATTCCGATCCTCCCCCGGAGGGGGAGGGGGACCGCTGCGTAGCAACGGTGGAGGGGTAGGCTGCGGCATGCTCCACGGTCCGAAGATCACGCAATGGCGCGCTCGAGAGTTAAGACGGGCAATGAGCCTGCCGGAAGTGATATTGTGGCGCGCACTCCGCGAGCGCCCCGCCGGCCTTCGCTTTCGTCGCCAGCATCCAGCAGGCCGCTACATCCTCGATTTCTTTTGCCCGGCGCATCGGCTGGCGATCGAGATCGATGGCGAAGCCCATGATCGCGGCGACAGACCCGAGCGCGATGCGGATCGTGATCGCTGGCTTTCCGAGCAGGGAGTTCGTGTAATCAGGGTCGCGGCCCGTGATGTTCTGGGCGATCTGGATGCGGTGGTTCGGCATATCGAGAGTGCGGCGCTCGGAACGCGCTACCCCTCCACCAGCTTCGCTGGTCCCCCTCCCCCTCCGGGGGAGGATTTTTAGCTCGCGTTGCCTTCGCTCACCCCAGCAGGCGCTCCACGATCAGGTCGGCGGCTTCCTCGGCGGTCAGCTTCGTCGTGTCGATGCGCAGTTCGGGGGCCTCGGGGTGTTCGTAGGGTGAATCGATGCCGGTGAAGTTCTTGAGCTGGCCGGCGCGGGCCTTGGCGTAGAGACCCTTCACGTCACGGCGTTCGGCCTCCGCCAGCGGGGTATCGATATGGACCTCGATGAACTCACCGGGGGCCATCATCCGGCGGACCATCTCGCGCTCGGCCCGGAACGGCGAAATGAAGGCGGTGACCACGATCAACCCGGCATCGGTCATCAGCCTAGCGACCTCGCCCACGCGGCGGATATTCTCGACGCGATCGGCATCGGTGAAGCCGAGATCCTTGTTGAGGCCGTGGCGGACATTATCGCCATCCAGCAGGAAGGTGTGGCGGTTCATGCGCGCCAGCTTGCGTTCGACGAGATTGGCGATGGTCGACTTGCCCGCGCCGGACAGGCCGGTGAGCCAAAGCACGGCCGGCTTCTGGTTCTTGAGCGCGGCATGATGCTCGCGCGTCACGTCGGTCGCCTGCCAGTGGACATTCTGCGCGCGGCGCAGGCTGAAATGGATCATGCCGGCGGCGACGGTGGCATTGCTGATCTTGTCGACCAGAATGAAGCCACCGAGCGCGCGACTCTCGCCATAGGGTTCGAACACCAGCGGGCGATCGGTAGACAGGTTGGCGACACCGATCGCGTTCAGCTCCAGCGTCTTGGCAGCAAGATGCTCCATCGTGTTGACGTTGACCTGATATTTCGGCTGCTGGACCGACGCGGTAACGGTCTGTGTGCCGAGCTTCAGCCAATAGGCGCGGCCCGGCAGCATCGGCTCGTCCGCCATCCAGACGATCGTCGCCTCGAACTGGTCGGCCGCCTGCGGCGGCGCATCGGCGGCCGCGATGACATCGCCGCGCGAGCAATCGACCTCGTCCGCCAGCGTGAGCGTGACCGACTGGCCGGCCTGCGCGACATCGAGATCGCCTTCATAGGTGACGATGCGTGCGACCGTGGTGCTGCGACCTGACGGCAGGATCCGGACCGGATCGCCGGGGCGGACGGTGCCGCCCGCGATCAGGCCGGAAAAGCCGCGAAAATCGAGATCGGGTCGGTTGACCCATTGCACCGGCAGCCGGAAGGGGCCGGCGGCCTCGCGCACGGCATCGACCTCGACCGTCTCGAGATGCTCGATCAGGGTCGGCCCCTCGTACCAGGGCGTCTCGGCCGAGCGGGTGGTGACGTTATCGCCCTTGAAGCCCGAGATCGGCATCGGCGTGAAGCCGGCAATGCCGATCTCGGCTGCGAACGCGGCATAATCGGCGACGATCGCATCATAGATGGCACGATCATAGCCGATCAGATCCATCTTGTTGACCGCCAGCACGATGTGGCGGACGCCGATCAGGTGGGCGAGATAGGAATGACGCCGGGTCTGGGTGAGGATGCCCTTGCGCGCATCGACCAGGATCACCGCGAGATCGGCCGTCGAGGCACCGGTGACCATGTTGCGGGTATATTGTTCGTGCCCGGGTGTATCGGCGACGATGAACTTGCGTTTGTCGGTCGAGAAGAAGCGATAGGCGACGTCGATCGTGATGCCCTGCTCGCGCTCGGCCGCCAGCCCATCGACCAGCAGCGCGAAATCGATCGCCTGGCCCTGGGTGCCGACGCGCCGGCTGTCGGCTTCGAGCGCGGCCAGCTGATCTTCGAAGATCATCTTCGAATCGTAGAGCAAGCGCCCGATCAGCGTGGATTTTCCATCGTCGACCGAACCGCAGGTGATGAACCGCAACAGCGTCTTGTGCTGATGCTGGGCGAGATAGGCGTCGATATCCTCGGCGATGAGGGCATCGGGGCTGTAGGCGGTCACCGGCTCCTCCCCGGCATGGAGAGAGGGACCGTCCGCAGGACGTTGAAGGGGGCGTGCGGCAGGCGGGGCGCTCGTGACGATCCCCCTCCACAACGCTTCGCGCGGTCCCCCTCCCCGTTCCGGGGAGGATCTTGCAGCGCGCCCATCAAAAATATCCCTCCTGCTTCTTCTTCTCCATGCCGGCGCCGCCCTCGTCCTTGTCGATGGCGCGGCCCTGGCGTTCGGAGGTGGTGGTCAGCAGCATTTCCTGGATGACGTCGCTGAGCGTCACCGCTTCGCTTTCGACCGCGCCGGTCAGCGGATAGCAGCCGAGCGTGCGGAAGCGGATCGAGCGATCGACCGGAACCTCGCCGGGAGCGAGCGGAAAACGGTCGTCATCGACCATCAGCAGCAGACCATCGCGCTCCACCGTCGGGCGCGGCGCGGCGAAATAGAGGGGCACGATCTCGATCCCCTCGAGCTGGATATATTGCCAGATGTCGAGTTCGGTCCAGTTGCTGATCGGGAAGGCGCGGATGCTTTCGCCCTTCGCCTTGCGGGCATTGTAGAGGTTCCAGAGCTCGGGGCGCTGGTTCTTGGGATCCCAGCGATGATTGGCCGAGCGGAAGCTGAACACGCGTTCCTTGGCGCGGCTCTTCTCCTCGTCGCGACGCGCGCCGCCGAACGCGGCATCGAAGCCATGCGCATCCAGCGCCTGCTTGAGCCCTTCGGTCTTCCACATGTCGGTGTGAAGCGCGCCGTGATCGAACGGGTTGATGCCGCGCGCCTGCGCTTCGGGGTTGTGGTGGACGATCAGGCGCATGCCGGCCTCGGCCGCGGCACGATCGCGCAGATCATACATCGCGCGGAACTTCCAGGTGGTGTCGACATGCAGCAGCGGGAATGGTGGCGGTGCGGGGAAGAAGGCCTTTTTCGCCAGATGCAGCATCACCGCCGAATCCTTGCCGACGCTGTAGAGCATCACCGGATTGAGCGTCTCGGCGACCACTTCGCGCAGGATGTGGATGCTTTCCGCCTCGAGGCGCTGGAGATGGGTGAGCGGGACGGGTGCGGCGGGCATGGCTGCGCGCTAAAGCCCAACTGCTGCGGCTCCAATCGCGAAAAGCTATGCGCTGGCCCAGCGAAGCTATCGCAGGCGCTGGAACGGAGCGCGAA
The DNA here is from genome assembly GCF_047238125.1 of Sphingomonas canaveralia. NCBI lineage: Bacteria > Pseudomonadati > Pseudomonadota > Alphaproteobacteria > Sphingomonadales > Sphingomonadaceae > Sphingomonas > Sphingomonas canaveralia. The sequence goes on along the minus strand of NZ_JBDFMH010000001.1, from coordinate 345,882 downwards.
CGCGCGCTAGACGGGGGCCGCGATGGCCGATGCCCCTGCCCCACGCAAGATTATCCATGTCGACATGGACGCCTTCTTCGCGTCGGTCGAGCAGCGCGACGATCCGCGGCTGCGCGGGCGGCCGGTGGCGGTGGGCAGCCCGGAGCGGCGCGGCGTGGTGGCGGCGGCCAGCTACGAGGCGCGCGTGCACGGCGTGCGATCGGCGATGCCATCGGTGACGGCCGCGCGGCGCTGTGCGGAGCTTGTGTTCGTGCCGCCGCGGTTCGACGTGTACCGCGCGATATCGCAGCAGATCCGTGCGATCTTCGCCGATTACACCGCGCTCATCGAGCCGCTGTCGCTGGACGAGGCGTATCTGGACGTGAGCGAGGACCGGCGCGGGCTGGGGTCCGCACGCGCGATCGCCGAGGAGATCCGCGCGCGGATCAAGGCGGAAACCGGGCTGACCGCATCGGCCGGCGTTTCGTACAACAAGTTCATCGCCAAGCTGGCATCGGATCAGAACAAGCCGGACGGACTGTGCGTAATTCCGCCCGCGGCGGGGCCGGCATTCGTGGCGGGGCTGCCGGTGAGCCGATTCCACGGCGTAGGGCCGGTAACGGCGGCGCGGATGGCGCGGCTGGGGATCGAGACCGGCGCGGACCTGGCGGCGCGATCGCTGGAGGAACTGGCCCGCCATTTCGGCAGCCATGCCGCCTATCTGCACGGCGCCGCCCGCGGCATCGACGAGCGCCCGGTGCGGGCCGAACGGGCGACCAAATCGATCGGGGCGGAACGGACTTTCGACACCGACCTGACCGACCAGGCGGCGCTGATGGCGGCGCTGGCGCGCGTGACCGACGCCGCCTGGGAACGGATCGAGCGCCACCAGGCACGCGGGCGCACCGCGACGCTGAAGATCCGCTACGCCGATTTCCGCACGATCACGCGCGCAAGGTCGGTGGAGGGCCAGTTCGACACGCGCGCGCAGTTCGAGGCGGCGGGGGCCGGCCTGCTCGCGGCGCTGTTGCCGGCGGACCAAGGGATAAGGTTGATGGGGATGACGCTGTCGGGGATCGTGGAGGACGAGGGGCGGCCGGCACAGGGGGCGCTGGCGCTGTGAGGGGTCACCCGTCATCCCGGGCTTGACCCGGGAACCCGCTGCCTTTCGCGATCAGGAAGAAGAGGCTGGATCCCGGATCAAGTCCGGGATGACGGAGTGGCGCAACCTACCCCGCATCCTCCAGAATCATCGCGGCCGCCTTTTCGCCGATCATGATCGAGGGGGCGTTGGTGTTGCCGGCGGGGAGCGTGGGCATCACCGAGGCGTCCGCCACGCGCAGGCCTTGGACGCCGCGCACGCGCAGGCGCGGGTCGAGCGGATCGGACGGATCGCCGCCCATCGCGCAGCTGCCGACCGGATGAAGATTGGCGATCGCGGCGGCGCGCAGCCAGGCTTCGATCGCGGCATCGTCGTGCCGGTCCGCGCCGGGCGCGATCTCGCTGTGGATCCAGGGAGCGAGCGCGGGCTGGGCGGCGATCGTGCGGACGATCTTCACGGCGCTGACCATGGCATCGATATCGCGCCGGTCTTGGAAGAAATTCTGGCGGATCTCCGGATCGGCGAGCGGATCGGGCGATTTCAGCCGCACCGTGCCGCTGGCGACGGGGTTCAGATGCACCGGGCTCATCGTGAAGCCGGGAAAGGCGTGTGGCTTCATACCCGATTTCGTGCGGCTCTCGACCGTCCACATATTGGTGTTGATCTGCAGATTGGGCCGATCCTGCGCGGCATCGGTCTGCGTGAAGGCGCCCGCAAAGATGCCGTTGGCGGCCAGCGGGCCGCGCTTGAACAGCAGATAATCGATCCCCGCCTTCAGCTTCGCGAGCGGGCTGCGGGCAAGCTCGTTGATCGTGATCGGCTGCGTGCAGCGGAACATCAGCGAGGCATAGAAATGATCCTTGAGGCGATCGCCGACCGCGGGCCTGTCCGCGATGACCGGCACGCCCATCGCGCGCAAATGATCGGCCGGGCCGATCCCCGACAGCTGGAGCAGGTGCGGCGAGCCGAACGCGCCGCCGCAAACGATCACCTCGCGCGCGGCGCGAGCGGTGTGGAGGCCGGTGCGATCGCGATATTCGATGCCGACCGCGCGCGTGCCTTCGAACAGGATGCGGGTGGCGTGCGCGCCGGTTGCGACCTCGAGGTTCGGCCGGCGGCGCGCGGGCGCGAGATAGGCCTGCGACGTGTTGGCGCGGCGGCGGTTGCGCGTGGTCGTCTGGAAGAAGCCGGTGCCTTCCTGGCGCGCGCCGTTGAAATCGGGATTGTAGGGGATGCCGGCTTCCTGCGCGGCGGCCACGATCGCCTCCGCGATCGGCGAGCGGCCGGGCTGATCCGACACGGTGAGCGGGCCGCCGACGCCGTGATAGGCGTCCTCGCCGCGCTGCTGATCCTCCGCCTTGCGAAAAAAGGGCAGCACCTCGTCGTAGCTCCAGCCGGTGCAGCCCATCTGGCGCCAGAGATCATAATCGCGCGCGTTACCGCGGATATAGAGCATGCCGTTGATCGAGCTGGTGCCGCCCAGCACCTTGCCGCGCGGCTGATACATGCGGCGGCCGTTCAGTTCCGGCTCGGGCTCGCTTTCGAACATCCAGTTCACGCGCGGATTGGCGAACAGCATCGGATAGCCCATCGGCACCTTGATCCAGAAGGCGCTGTCTTCCGGCCCTGCTTCCAGCAGCAGCACGCGATACCGCCCCGATTCGCTGAGGCGTGCGGCCACGACGCAGCCGGCCGAGCCCGCGCCCGAGACGATATAGTCGAACGTCGCATCCGCCATCAGAATTGCCGGACCGGATCGCGCCCGTCCCAGCCATCCGCGGCATCGCGGACCCGGCCGAACGCTGCGTCAACCTGCAGGCAGGTCTCGACCAGTTCGATCACGCTGCCGCCCTGGGTGGAGGGCGGTCGCAGATAGGCGATGCGGGTGAGCGCGCTCTGGCCTTCGGTTTCGGGCACATAGCCCGCGGCCAGCGCGTCCGCGCGCTTGCCGTCGAAATCGTCGACCAGGATGCCGACATGATGCAGACCGCGCTGGCCGGCATCCAGGAAGTGATGATAGGTGGACGGCGCCGGGCCAGGCACGATGAGCTCGATCTGGAGATGACCGAGCTGGCCGAGCGCCACATCGGCGATGATCGCATCGTCATCAGTGGGCACACCATCGACCGTCAACGCGGCGAACCGGCGCGGCGGCAGCACGAAGAAGGGACCCGCACCGAACGCGTCCGTCCAATGCTTCATCGCTGGTTCGAGCGCATCGACCAGATAGCCGAGCTGGAAGATTGGTCCGAACGGCATCGCTCTCTCCTCGTTAGTGAGGATCGTTCGCTTAATTGCGGCGGCAGGGCAAGGGTCAATCACCCGCCTTGCCGCCGGCTGCGCGATCTGGTTTGCTGATCGACGATGGCGCTTCCCCTGCCCTTTCGTGCGCTGGCATCGGACCATCTTCACATCAGCTTCCGGCCAAGCGCGCGCTTTGCGGTGGAGATCGTGGAGCGGCCTGGCGCCTGGCTGCCGGCGGACGCGCTGGCAGCGCTGATCGCCGATTGCCGCGCGGTGGTGCGCGCATGCCTTGACGGGCGCGACCTGGATTACGGGCTGTTCGCGGATGACGGGCAGGCCTGGAGCCGCACCGTCATCACGCTGGTGCGCGATGCGGCGACCGGCCAGCCGATCGCGTTCAACGCGATGCCGCTGATCCCGGTCGACCAGGGCGCCGAGCGCATCCATGTGCTGCATCTGGGGCTGGTGATGGTGGACCCGGGCGCGCGCAGCGCGGGGCTGTCGTGGATCCTCTATGGGCTGACCTGTTTCCTGCTGTTCCTGCGCGGGCGGATGCGGCCGCTGTGGATCAGCAGCGTGACGCAGGTACCGGCCGTCGTCGGCATGGTGGCCGAGACGTTCGATCAGGTTTTTCCCGGCCAGCCGGGCACCCAGCCGAGCTTTGCCCACCGCCACATCGCGCGGCAGATCATGCGCGACCATCGCGATGCGTTCGGGGTGGGCGCGGATGCCGGCTTCGACGAGGAACGGCTGGTAATCACCAACGCGTACACCGGGGGTTCCGACAATCTGAAGAAGAGCCTGGACGTGGCCGCCAAGCATCGCGACCCGCGTTACAACGATTTCTGCGCGACGATGCTGGATTATCAGAGGGGAGACGATGTGCTGCAGATCGGCCAGATCAACTTGGGCACCGCCCGCCGCTTCCTGAGCGAGAGCGTGCCCAAGGGCGCGCTGCCGCGGCTGGGCGTGCAGATCGCGATGCTGGCGGTGCAGGCGGTGGTGGCACCGACCGCGCAGTGGCTGACGGCGGACCGTAGCCTCGGCCGGCTGAGGCCCGCGCGATGAGCGGCTTCGATTATGCCGAGATGACGACGCGCAACCGCGGCTTCGTGACCGAGGCGGAGCAGGCGCGGCTGCGCGCGGCGCATGTGTTCATCCCCGGCACCGGCGGGATGGGCGGCGCGGCGCTGATGGCGCTGGTGCGCGCCGGCGTGGGCCGCTTCACGATCGCCGATATCGACACGTTCGAAGTCTCGAACCTCAACCGGCAGCTGTTCGCGACGCTGGACACGGTGGGCCGGCCCAAGGCGGAAGCGGCGCGCGACGGTGCCCTGCGCATCAATCCCGAAGCCCGGATCGACCTGATGGGAGCGGAATGGACCGCCGCGCTGGACCGGGTGGCGGCCGGCGTGGACGTGATCGTGAACGGGATGGACGATGCCGCCGCCGGTGTGCACCTCTATCGCCGCGCCAAGGCGCATGGCCGCACCGTGATCGACGCCTATGCATCGCCCCTGCCCTCCGTCACCGTGGTAAAGCCGGGCGATCCGCGGCTGGAGGAGCGGCTGGGCTATCCGACCGTGGGCGTCGAATGGACGCGGATCGATGCCGCGATGAAGGCCGAATGCCTGGTCCGCGAGATCGAATATGTGCTGACCCATTCATCGAGCCACAAGCATGTCGATCTGGCGGTGGCGGCCGAGGTGGCGGCGGGCAAGCGGTCGCGCTTCTCCTTTTCGACGATGGTGACGATGGCGGGCACGCTGATGGCCGAGGAGGCGATCCGCGTGATCCTGGGCCGGCCGGGGGGCACCGACTGCCGCGGCTATTTCCTGAACACCCACGCGGTGCGTATCGAGCGGCCGCAGCCTGCGCCGATCGCGGCGGTGCGGCGGCTACTGGTAAGGCGCTTCCTGACGAAGATGATGGCCGCGGCATGAGCGACGCGCGGCTGGCGACCGACCTGCTGATCAACGCGATCGCGCTGGCGGCGGTGATCGCGGCGCTGGCGGCGCTGGCGGGCCCGCGACGGGGCGGATCGGCAGTCGCGGCGCGGCTGGCGACGCTTTACCGCGGGCTGGCGCTGCTGCTGGTGGCGCGGCTGATCGCCTGGCCGATGCCGGACACGATCGCCGCGGTGCCGCTGATGATGGTGGCGGCGTGGCTGCCGCTGCTGGCGCTGTGGCTGGCCGAGCATCTGGTGCGCCGCCATGCGCGCCGGCCGGTGAAGTGGCTGGCGCTGGGCGGGGCGATCGGCTTCTCTGTGGCCGCGCTGCTGATCGGGCCGTTCTGGGGCAGCGGCGTGCTGATCGCGCTTGCGCTGTTCCAGGCGGTGGCGACGGCGGCGGCGATCCTGCTGCTGGTGCGGCGCGAACCCGGTGACCTGGCCCCGGCCGAGGCGCGCGAGGCGAACGTGTTCGCGCTGGCGCTGCTGCTGGCGATCCCGCTGGCGGCGAGCGATTTCACCGCGATCCTGCCCGGGCTGCCGGTGCGCGGCGGCGCATTCGCGATCCTGCTGTTGGTGCTGGCGACGTCGCGCTTCGCCAATGGCGCGGGATCGGTGGCGATGCTGCTGGCGGATTGCACGCTGGTGCTTGCGGGCGGCGGGCTGGTGGCGGCGGGCGCGGCGCTGCTGCTGCCGGAGGCCACGATCGAGGCGCTGGCCCGGCTGGCGGCGATCGGCAGCGCGACCGCTGCGATGGTGCTGATCGCGCAGCGGCTGGGCGAGGCGCGGCTGCTGGCGCGCGCGCGGCCCTCGCTGATCGCGGCGATCGCGCGGCTGCCCGAGCCGGCGGACGCGGACCGGCTGATCGCGGCGCATCCGCTGCTGGCATCGGGCCGGCTGATCGAAGGCGCGGCGCTGGCGGCCTATGGCGGGGCGGCGGGGCGGATGGCCGAGCGGCGCGTGACCACGCAGCGATCGGCCCCGGCCGGCGAGGCGGGCGATGCCGCGCGCGACCTGCTGGCGGCGCAGGCGGCGAGCCATCTGGTGCGGCTGAGCCGCGATCCGCCGCGCTTCCTGGCGATCGCGGCGGGGGGCGCGGGCGGCGGCGAGGCGCTGGCCGACGAGCTCGACATGGTGGCGCGACTGGCGGCGCGGGCATGATCCGGCTGATTCAAGGGGATGCCGGGGCGTTCTTCGACGCGCCGTTCAACGCCTATCCGGCGGACAGCTTCTATGTCTCACCGATGCGGGCCGACGTGCTGCGGATGCTGGATCGGGCCAAAAACCCGCTGCTGGCGGGCGGCAATCCCCATGGCTTCTGGACCGCGCATCGCAACGGCAGGCCGATCGGGCGGATCATCGCGCTGGTGCACCGCGAGTCGAATACTCGGCACGGCACCAACCGCTGCCAGTTCGGCTTCTTCGACTGCGCGGACGACGGCGAGGCGGCGGCGGCGCTGCTGGGTGCGGCGGAGGCATTCGCGCGCGACCAGGGCTGCGACGAGATCATCGGGAATTTCAACCTGACCGCGATGCAGCAGGCGGGCGTGCAGACCGGCGGTTTCGGCAAGCCCGCCTTCACCGACATGATCGCGAACCCGCCGCACATTCCGCGCCTGCTCGAGGCGAACGGCTATGTCGCGACCTTTCCGATGACGACGTTCGAACTGGACGTGGCGGACGCGCCGAGCGTGCCGCGGCCGGTGCCCGCCGGCTATGCCTTCACGCCGATCGCCAAGGCCGATTTCGCGGCGCGGATGGAGGAAGCGCGCGCGGTGCTGAACGACGGGTTCGATCGCAACCCGATGTTCGTGCCGCTGACCGCGGAGGAATTCCGCTTCCAGGCCGGCGAGATGATGGCGATCCTCGATCCCCGCCTGTCGAGCGTGCTGACGCATGACGGGCGGCCGGTGGGCGTGATCGTGTGCATTCCCGACCTGAACGGATTCATGGCGGCGACCCGATCACGGATCAGCTGGCGGACGCCGTTCCAGTTTCTGCGTTATCGGCTGAACCGCAAGCGCGCCGTAATCATCTTCTATTCGGTGGCGCGAGCCGAACATGGCCGCGGGCTGATGGGGGCGATGCTGGCGCGTCTGATCGCGAACCTGCGCGACGGGGGATATACGAGGCTCGGCATCACCTGGATCGCCGACGGGAATGCCGCCAGCCTGCGCCAGATGGAACGGCTGGGCGCGAAGCCGCTGCACCGCACGCACCTGTTCGCCAAGGCGCTGGCATGATCGCGGTTGAGCTGATCCGCGCGCTGGTGGCGGAAGCGGCGCTAGCCCCAAGCGTGCACAATGTGCAGCCGGCGCGGTGGCGGTTCGCGGACGGCAACGTGACCCTGTTCGAGGATAGGGGGCGGCGGCTGCCGGCGGGCGATCCCGAGGGGCGCGACGCGGCAACCAGCCTGGGGGCGGCGGCCGAGGGGATGGCGATCGCCTGCGCGGGCCATGGCCTGACGCTGATCGACCGGGGGCCTGCGGGCGGCGCGCCGGAGGGCGATCTGCAGCCGGTGCGGGCGTTCGCGATCGAGCCTGGCGGCACGGCCGATCCGCTAGGTGCGTTCGTGGCCGGGAGGCGATCGTGGCGCGGCGCGTTCGAGTCGCCGACCGAGGCGGACCGGACGGCCGCGCGCGGGCTGGCGGGCGAGGATGCGATCGTGGTGGCCGATGCGGACGGCATTGCGGCCATCGCCGTGCTGGCCGATCCGGCGAGCCTGGGCTTCCTGCGCGACACCGGTTTTCGCGCGGAACTGCGCAGCTGGATGCGGCTGTCGCGGCGCGATCCGCGCTGGGCGCGCGACGGGCTGAACGCCGAGGCAATGGCGATGTCGCGGATCGAGGCGATCGGCGCGGGGCTGGTGCTGGGCCCGCTGTTCCGGCCGCTCGATGCGATCGGGCTGGCCGCGCCGCTGACCGGCGAGGCGGCGACGATTCGCGGATCGGCGGCCGTGCTGCTGTTCCACCGCCCGGCGGGGAAAGCGCGGTTCGACAGCGGGCGCGCCTTCCATCGGCTGTGGCTGCGCGTGACGGCGGCGGGTCTGGATGGGGCGGTGATGGCGGCGCTGGCCGACGATGCGGCCTGCGCGGCGGCGCTGGCGGCGCGGTTCGGCGTGCCGGCGGGGCGCACGCTGATCAGCACGATGCGGATCGGGCGGGCCCCGGCTGGCGCGGCCTATCCGCGTGCGCGGCTGGCGGTGGAGGAGCTGCTGGTGTGACGCCCCTCCCGTAATCGGAGGCTTACAGCAGCTTCAGATATTCGATCAGTTGGCGCTTTTCGATCGCGGACAGGTCGCTGCCGTGATCATGCCCGCCCGCCCCCTTGCCGGGCAGGCGGGTATCGATCCAAGCGGGGGTGGACCAGGGGCGATAGCCGGGCGGATAGTCGCCCGCCGGGGTGAGGCGCAGGCCGACCGCAGCGAAATCCAGCGCATGGCCGCCGACCTTGAAACGAACCGGCCGCGCCGCGGGGTCGAGCAGCGCGGCGAGCGTCGGCACCGAACCGTTGTGGAGATAGGGCGCGCTCGCCCAGAGGCCGGTGAGCGGGGGCGCGGCATAGCGGCCGGTCGACGCCGGCGCGACCTTGTCGCGATAGGGCGAGGCGGCGACTGCGGCGGCGAGCCGGGCATCGAGCAGGCGGGCACGCAAGGGATCGGTACCTACCAGCCCGATCCAGTTCGGGAAGCGCAGCAGCCTTGGCGCATCCAGCGACCCATCATAGGCGCCGTGGCAGGCGGCGCAGCGGCCGGCATAGAGAGTGCGGCCGGCGGCGGCGGCGGCGCGATCGATCGGGCCGGGGAAGCGCTGCGGGCGATAGCGGGCGAGGAAGGCGGTGACGTCGCGCGCGGCGGGCAGGCTGTCGATCGCGCGATCGGGATGGACGCCCATGCTGGGCACGGTGAAGAAGGTCGTGATCGCCGCCTGCGCGTTGGCATGGGCGGGGGTGAGATCGGCGGCGGTGGTGGGCGCGTTGCGCGGCCGGCCGGGCACGGCATAGGCACCGTCCGCCAGCAGGCTGCTGCGCCAGTTGCGATTGCCCACATCGGGAATCGAGACGAACCCCACCTCCCCCGCCCCGCCGCCGGCCAGCGGCACGCCCAGCGCCAGCTTGAGCGCGGCGATGCCGTTGGTGCTGCCGGGGGTGCCGTTCGGGAAAGGCAGCGGCCGATCCTGCCCGGCCAGCGCCGCCAGCCGATCGGCCACGCGTGGCAGGACCAGATGCCGCAGCGCCAGCCGCTCGCCCGTGCCCATATCGGGGAACAGCGTGGCGGCGGCGGCCAGCAGCCGATCAGGATCGCGCGTCTGTCGGCGCATCGCGCGGAAGACAGCTTGCGTATAGGCTTCGAGATCGAGCGAGCTGTTGGGCGTGCCGAGCCAGGCGCGCGCCGGATCAGGAGTGCCGTCCGCACGCCACATCACGCCGGCATGGCAGGCCGCGCAGCCGAGATTGGCGACGCGCACCGGCAGCCCGCGCACCAGCGGCAGATCGCCATGGGTGAAGCCGAGCGGCAGCGTGGAGCGGATCGCGGGCACGCCGGCGGGCCAGTTGCCGATGGCGGCGGGCGACAGGAAGCCGAACCGGGCCATGGTGGCGGCAAGCGCGGCGGGATCGAGCCGGACGGCGGGATCAGCATCGCGCGCATCGAGCAGGAGCGCCGCCGCGACCAGCCGCCAGGGCACCGCATGGCTTTCAAGCGCGGCGAGCGACAGCCCGCCGAAATCGGCACCGTAGAAGGCGATCGCCCCGCGCTGCACCGGATCGAGCGGGCGCCCCTCGGTGCCCGCCAGCAGGGCGGAGGACACGCGATCCGGCCCCTTCAGCGCGAATGCGGCGAGCGCGAGGAGCCCCGCCACGAGCGCGATCCAGGCGGCGGCGCGCTTCATGCCGGCCAGCGCTGCGCCAGCGCGGCGAGATCGGCCGGCGTGTTGATGTTGGGCAGCGTGCCCGGCGCGGCATCGATGCGGCGGGCGGCGACGCGATCGGCAAAGGCGCGGATCGCGCGGCTGCCGTCGGCCGCCAGCAGATGATCGAGATCCTGGCCCAGCGATGCCGGCCACCAGCCGATCAGCGGATGGCCGGCGACGATTGCGGCATCCGGCCCGACCAGGCGATCGACCAGCCCGTGCGGCAGCACCGGCATGTCGCAACCGGTGGCGATCACGCCATCGAACCCGTTCGCGCCGGCATGATGCAGCGCCGCCGCCAGCCCGCCGAGCGGCCCGAGGCCCGGTGCGGGACGATCGGGCAGGCTGGCGACCCCCGGCCAGTCCCGCCCGCAGACGACCAGCGCCTCGACATGCGGGGCAAGCGCGGCCAGCGCATGATCGATCAACGCGCGCCCGGCCAGCAGCGTCCGGGCCTTGTCGCTGCCGAAGCGACTGGACCGCCCGCCGGCCAGCACTGCGCCCAGCCGCTTCATGCCGCCACCGCCACGCCGCCATCCAGGCCGAGCCAGGCCGCCATTCGTTCGAGTTCGACGCCCAGCCGATCGCGCGTCTCGGGCGGGGCGCCGGGTTCGAGGTGGATCGCGCGGGCCAGCAGCCGCCCGCCCTGGCGATCGGCCTTCAGATCGACGCGTGCGACCAGCGCCTCATCGAGCAGGAAGGGCAGCACATAATAGCCATGCTGGCGGCGATCGGCGGGCACATAGATCTCGATCCGGTAGCGGAAGCCGAACAGCCGCTCGGCCCGATCACGATGCCAGACGAGCGGATCGAACGGGGCCAGCAAAGCGGCGGTGCGGATTCGGCGCGGGCGGCGGGCTTCGCGGTGCACCCACGCGCGCGGCCAGCCTGGCACCGATGCCGGCAGCAGCGCGCCTTCCTCCGCCAGCCGATCGATCGCGGCGCGCGTGTCGTCAGGACGCAGCCGGAAATAGTCGCGCAGTTCGATTTCGGTGGCGATGCCGAGCGCGCGGGCGGCGCGATCCACCAGCGCGGCGCGCGCATCGGCGGGATCGGGCGTGGGCAGCGCACGGATCGCGGCGGGGATCACACGTTCGGGCAGATCATAGACGCGCTCGAAACTGCCGCGGCGGGTGGCGGTGGTCAGGTGGCCCGCCCAGAACAGCCATTCGAGCGCAGCCTTCGTCTCGCCCCAGCCCCACCAGCCGCCCGCCCCTTTCGGTCCATCGAAATCGGAAGCGGCCATCGGGCCGGTGTCGCGCACCCGATCGAGCAACGCCAGCGCTTCCGCCCGGCGTTCGGTGGCGAAGCGGCGCATCTTGGCCCAGCCGGCCTGCCCGCGATCCGCCTCCGCCATCCGCCAGCGCAGCAGCGGGTGCATCTCCAGTGGAAGCAGCGAGGCTTCATGCGCCCAATATTCGAACAGCCGGCGTTCGCGGCGCGCACCCCAGGCCGCGCGATCGAGCAGGCCGCGATCATAGCTGCCGAGCCGCGAGAAGGCAGGCAGATAATGGGCGCGAACCAGAACATTGACGCTGTCGATCTGGTGCAGGCCGAGCCGATCGACCGTGCGCCGCAGCTGGAGCGGCCCAACCATAGCGGGCGCAGCCGCGCCGAAGCCCTGCGCGGCCAGCGCGATTCGCCGCGCCTGGGCCGGAGACAGCGTCTCGATCAGTTTTCGTCGATCCGGGCCGCCAGCAGGGCGTAGCGCTGGGCCGCCTCGCGCAGGCGCGGATCCTTGAACGTGGCGGCGGGATCGGGCGCATCGCCCAGCGCGTGCAGCAGCGTCCACAGCGCGAAGCGGCGGCCCGGTTCCTGTTCGGTACCGAGATCGGTGCCGGCCCGTTCCAGCCCGCGTTCGAAGCTGGCATCGTCCAGCGTGGCGGGATCGGTGGTGCCGAAATAATGGTGGAGCAGCGCATCGAGATCCATCCTCGGACCGTGGCGGCAGGGCGCGTGGATGGCAAGCGCACGCCTGTCCGCGGTCGGCCCCCGCATGCAGTTCGTCGATCGGTCGATCGGCATGGCGTTTCCATCCAATTGTGCGGTGCGGATGCGGCGTAGCGGGGCATCGTGATCGTGCGGCCAGGCCGCGCCGATCCAGACGAGGAATGCCCAGAATGTCCGCCGCGCCCGCCAAGCCGATCGATCAGGAACGGAAGGGATCCTGCGTGTCGGCGGTCGGCCTGTTCGGGCTGGCGTGCATGACGACGCTGCCCGAGATGGCGCATGCGCGCACCCGTGGACTGGATATGTCGCCGGCCGAATGGGCGCGCCGCTTCTGCGAGCCGACGCGGCCGCGCTGATTTCCGGTGCGTCATCCCTGCGCAGGCAGGGATCCATGGCTGTCTGAATGGGGCACCCGGGGATCGGAGGGCGGCACATTCATGGGTCGGCGCTGTGCCGGGACGGTCTGGCCGATCGGAGAGCCATAGGCCCCTGCGTTCGCAAGGGCGACGGCGGGCCTTTTCCCTTCGCTCGCAAATGCCTTTAGAGCAGACGGATGACGCCGCTCGAACCTTCGCCCGATTGCCCGCTTTGCCCGCGCCTGGCCGCGTTCCGCGAGGAACAGCGCTTGGCGCATCCCGACTGGTTCAACGCACCCGTGCCCGTGTTCGGCGATCCGCAGGCTTGGCTCGCCATCGTGGGGCTGGCGCCGGGAATGCAGGGCGCCAACCGCACCGGACGCCCCTTCACCGGCGATTTCGCGGGCGTGCTGCTATACGAGACGCTGCTGAAGCATGGGCTGGCGACCGGCCAGTATCTAGCGCGGCCCGACGACGGGCTGGCGCTGACGGGTGCGGTGATCATCAACGCGGTGCGCTGCCTGCCGCCGCAGAACAAGCCGACGCCGGAGGAAATCCGCACCTGTCGCCAGTTTCTGGTGCCGCCGCTGGAGGCACTGCCGCGGCTGAAGGTGGTGGTGGCGCTGGGCCAGATCGCGCACCAGTCCGCCGTGAAGGCGCTGGGCGGGCGGCTGCCGAAGGCGCGCTTCGCGCACTTGGCGGAACATACGCTGCCATCGGGCGTGGTGCTGATCGATAGTTATCACTGCTCACGCTACAACCAGAATACCCGCCGGCTGACGCCCGAGATGTTCGACGCGGTATTCGCGCGCGCCGTGGCGATCGGGCCCGGCTGATGGTCGGCCTCACGATGGCGATTGTCGATTTCATGATGATCCTGCTCGGCTCGGCGCTGTGGGCGATGGCGGGGATCGGCGGCGTGATCGTAGGCGGGGTGGTGGCGCTGCTGGGCGGATGGAAACTGCTGCGGCGCATCAGGGGGCGGCGGTGAAGGGAAGGACGGAAAGTCCGCAATCGCCCAATCACCGCCGTCGAGCATGATGCTGACAGAGACGTGTAGCGGCCGATTGTTCAGCTATGTCGCTTCGCGATACGGAGGAGGATCAGCAGCGCGGGTATGAAGATGGCGAGTGGCAGCCAGTCAACATCGCCATAACCGAGGCTGCCTAACACCATCTGCCCAACGATGATCGCCACAACAGTCGGGAAGATGATGGCAGCCATCATCGCGAAGCCCTTCCAGTGACACGGTATGTAGCTCCACGCCACTTTATGGAACCAGACTTCGCGCTGCACGGTCACCTCAGAATGTCTGCTGACGCCAGGCTAGCGCCGAAAGCTGCCGGACCGCAATCCACCAATAGCGGGACATTCAGCCCGGCCCGCTACGACCGCTCGCACACCTTCGCCCCGCAATTTGTGCGTGTGCGCTGTCGGCAGTCTTGCCGCATGGCGGAATTTGATTATTGAAGCTGCATGTCCGGTCCCGTAACGATCATCGAGCGCGCGTTTGAACTCGCCCGCGAAGGCCAACTCAAAGATGCCAGCGCGATCGCGAAGGTTCTTTCCCGCGAAGGACATCAGGGTGCCGAGCAGCACTTGAACGGTGGGGCGATCAGGAAGCAACTCGCCGCGATCCTGCGTGCCAGCCGCACCGATGGCGCTGCCCCGGCGCAATCGCCCGCGCAACAAGGCTAAATCCGAGACGCTTTCGCGCCTTTCGGGAGGCGTTCGGCGCCTGCTGGTGACCGATTGGCTCGAAGCGCTGGCGCCCGCAGCACGAGAAGATCGAGCGCCGCCGGGACACCGCCGGCAGCGACGGCTTTCGCCTTCGATGATGAGATCGGGGAGGCGATGCTGCAAGCAGGTTGATGTGGCCTTCCACCGAATCGGGACATTGCCCCACTGCAGCGCCGGCCCCTCCCCCGCGAGGGAGGGGCCGGCGGGGCTTAGCGGTACGGGCGGTTCTGGCGGTCGTTCTTGTTGACCCAGACGCGGGCGCTAAGGCGATCGAAGCGACGCTGGAGATCGACGCGTTCGCGCGGCTGGAGGCCGTTCGAGCGGCGATACTGCGCCTCGATCCGGACGATGTCGCGGAATTCGGCGCGCAGATTCTGCGCCTCGCGGCGAGTGAGGGCGCCGTTGCGGATGCCCTGATCGATCCGGCGATCGAGGTTCTGCTGGCGCTGGTTGATGGGCTGCCAGGCCTGGGCGCTGGCGACGCCGGGCACCGCGACCGCGACGGTCGAAGCGGCGATGAGGGCGAGCAAGGTCTTGCGCATGGCGAGTCTCCGATACTGGGCAGGAATGTCTGCGAGGGCCGGAATGCACCGCGGCAGTTGAACGATCCATGGCCGCGCGGTTGGCGCGCGTTCAGATATCCTGGGTAAGCCGCCCGTAGAGTTCGGGCCGGCGATCTCGGAAGAAGCCGAAGGCGGCGCGATGGCGCTTCACGCGAGCGAGATCGATCGTGGCGACCAGCACGCCGGTCTCGTCCTTGCCGAACTCGGCCAGCATATCGCCGCGTTCGTCGCAGATGAAACTGTGGCCGTAGAAGGTCATGCCGTTCTCGGTGCCGATCCGATTGGAGGCAATCACCGGCACCACGTTGGACACGGCATGGCCGATCATCGCGCGCCGCCACAGCCGCGAGGTATCGAGCGAGGGATCGTGCGGCTCGTTGCCGATCGCGGTGGGATAGAAGAGGAGATCCGCCCCCATCAGCATCATCGCGCGCGCAGTTTCGGGATACCATTGATCCCAGCAGACGCCGACGCCGAGCGTGGCCGCAGGCGTGGGCCACACCTTGAAGCCGGTATTGCCGGGGCGGAAATAGAATTTCTCCTCATAGCCCGGGCCATCGGGAATATGGCTCTTGCGATAGACGCCCTGCACCGCGCCATCGGGCCCGATCATCGCCAGGCTGTTGTAATGGTGCGGGCCATCCGCCTCGAAGAAGCTGGTGGGGATGTGGATGCCGAGCTCGGCCGCGAGCGGCCGCATCGCCAGCACCGCGGGGTGGCGGTCGGTCGGCTGGGCACGCGCGAACAGGCCCTCATCCTCGACCTGGCAGAAATAATGGCCCTCGAACAGTTCGGGCGGCAGCACCACCTGCGCGCCCCTGCCCGCCGCCTCGCGCACCAGATCGGACACGGCTGCGATGTTGGCCTGGGCATCGTCGGTCAGCGCGAGCTGGAGGGCGGCCACGGTGATCTCGGTCATGGCTCAGGCTCCGATGCGCGGCATCTGCTGCGAGATGCAGTGGAAGCTGCCCCCGCCGGTGAGGATATGGTCGGCGCGAAAGCCGATCGCGGTGCGGCCCGGGAACAGCGCGCCGATCGCGGCAACCGCGGCATCGTCGTTCGCAGCACCATAGAGCGGGATCACGACCGCAGCGTTGCCGATGTAGAAGTTCATGTACGAAGCCGGGATCGCCACGCCGTCACGCTCGACCAGCCCCGGCGAGGGTAGGCCCACGACCTCCAGCCCGAAGGCGCGCGCGCGATCCGCGGCATCGCGATAGACCGTAGCGTTGGGATCGCCCTCGCCCGCGGGCTCGGGGATCGCGACCACCCCCTCGGCCACGAACCGGGCGAGATTATCGACATGGCCGTCGGTATGGTCGTTGGCCAGGCCATCGCCCAGCCACAGGATGCGCGACAGGCCGAGATCGGCAGCGAGCCGTGCGGCGATCTCGTCCTGCGACAGGTCGGGGTTGCGGTTGGGGTTGAGCAGGCATTGCGTGGTGGTGACGGCCAGGCCGGTCCCGTCCGTATCGATCGCACCACCTTCGAGCACCCAATCGCGCGTGACGCAGGCCATGCCCTGTTCGGCGGCGAGCTTGCGGCCGATCACATCGTCGCCGGGCAGATCATATTTGCCGCCCCAGCCGTTGAACGCGAAATCCATCGCCAGCGGCCGGCCGCCTTCTGCCACGATGATCGGCCCGGTATCGCGCAGCCAGATATCGCCGAAATGGTGGACCTCCACCGCGATGCCCGGCCCCGCCAGCGCGCGCGCCTGTTCGGCGGCGAGCTCGTCCGCGGCGACCAGCACGATCTGTTCGCCCGCGCCATCGGCATGCACCGCGCGCGCGAAGGCGGCGACTTCGGCCTGGGCGGGCTCGAGATCGTCCTCCCACAGCTCGGCATGGCTGGGAAAACCGATCCACACCCAATCGTGCGGGGCCCATTCGGCGGGCTGGCGGCGGTCTGTCACGGGCGGCGTCCTTCGCGAAGCGCGGTCAAGCCGCGCCAGATGGCAGCGCTGCATGACAGGTTCAAGGACGGGCTTGCAAAGAGACGGGCAGACAGGGCAGCATCGCCGGCAAGCGTTTGTTTCGGGGGGGATATGCTCAAGCAAAGATTGGCGCTCGGCGCCGCGGCAATGGCGCTGCTGGTGGCAGCCGCGCCCGACGACATGGCAGCGAAGTTCGGCGCGCTGGATCAGGTCAACGGGATATCGCTTTCGCCCGACGGGACGAAGCTGGCCTATATCGGCCCGCGCAAGGGCAAGGGCAACACGGTCTACACGGTCGACTTGGCCAACCCCGGGCAACCCAAGGTGGCGACTGCCGCGGACGGCAATCCGCTGGTGATCGATCGCTGCGGCTGGGTTTCGAACGTCCGGCTCGCCTGCCAGATCAGCGCGCTGCAGCGTGTGCAGCAGAACATCAACGCGGTCGCGCGCGGCGCAACGATGCTGGCGCGATCAACGCGCGTCATCGCGGTCGATGCCGATGGCAGCAACATCAAGATGCTTTCGGACCGGCCGTCCGAGAATGCCGAGTATCGCAACTTCGGCGGCGGCTGGGTGCTGGACTGGCTACCAGGCGACGGGCAGGCCGTGATGATGGCGCGCTGGTTCGTGCCGGAATCGCGGGTCGGTTCCTTGGTGGACAAGATGCGCGAAGGCCTTGGCGTCGAGCGGATCGACGTGACGACAGGTAAGCGAACGGTCGTCGAGCAGCCCCGCGTCCAGGCCGTCGAATATATTACCGACGGGCGCGGCACAGTGCGCATCATGGGCACCCGTGAACGTACGATCGACGGCTACAGCAAGCCGACCATCAACTATCTGTACCGCCCGGCAAACTCCCGGGAATGGCTCAAGCTCAGCAGTTTCGACACGACGAGCCAGAGCGGATTCAACCCCTATGCGGTCGATCCCGAACGCAACCTCGTCTATGGCCTGAAGAAGCTGAATGGCCGGCAGGCGCTCTATTCGATCACGCTGGACGACAATCTTACCGAGACGCTGGTTTACGCCAACCCGCAGGTCGATGTGGATGGCGTCGCCACGATCGGACGCAACTTGCGCGTCGTGGGAGCTAACTACACCGACGATTCGGGCAATACCCAATATTTCGACAAGGACGTCGCCGCGATGCGTTCATCGCTTTCGAAGGCGTTGCCGGGCCTGCCGCAGGTGCAAGTGATCGATGCCAGCCTGGACGCCAGCAAGATGTTGCTGTGGGCGGGCAGCGACGTCGATCCGGGTAATTACTTCCTGTTCGATCGCAGCGCCAAGAAGCTGCAGAAACTCATGTTGGCAAGGCCGCAGCTTGCCGGCGTCCCACTGGCCGCGGTCAAGCCGATCACCTATCGCACCACAGACGGCACTCAGGTGCCCGCCTATCTGACGTTACCGGTCGGCAAGACCAAGAATCTGCCGACGATCGTGATGCCGCACGGCGGGCCGAGCGCACGCGATAGTTGGGGGTTCGACTGGCTGGCGCAATATTATGCGGCGCGCGGCTATGCGGTGCTGCAGCCGAACTATCGCGGATCGGCGGGCTATGGCGACGACTGGCTGAAAACGAACGCCTTCAAATCCTGGCGCTCTGCAATCGGTGACGTCGTCGATGCCGGCAAGTGGCTGGTATCCGAAGGGATCGCAGATCCCGGGAAGCTAGCGATCGTCGGCTGGTCCTATGGCGGCTATGCGGCCCTGCAATCCGCCGTGATCGCGCCGGATCTGTACAAGGCGGTGGTGGCGATCGCGCCGGTGACCGACTTCAATCTCACGATCGAGGAAAACCGCGGCTATTCGAATTTCTACGCAGTGAAGGAATTCGTGAATACCCCCGACAGCCGCGCCGCATCTCCGCTGCAGAACGCCGCGACGATCAAGGCGCCCGTCTTCCTCGCACATGGCGACATGGATCAGAATGTCGAGATCAAGCAATCCCGCGAGATGGCCGATCGGCTGCGCGCCGCGGGCAAGAAGCATGAGTTGATCGTCTATCCGGGGCTGGCCCACAGCCTGGAGACAGCCGAGGCCCGGACCGACCTGCTGGCCAAGAGCGACACCTTCCTGCGCGCATCGATGGGGATGTGAGCCACGAAAAAGGGCGGCCCGCAAGGACCGCCCTTTTCGGATTTCAGCTGGAAGGCCGGATCAGCGCGAGTAGAACTCGACGACCAGGTTCGGCTCCATCTTCACCGGATAAGGCACTTCGTCCAGCGTCGGCACGCGCACGAAGGTGACCTTGGCGGCACCGTCGGTCGCGACATAATCGGGGATGTCGCGCTCCGGCAGGCTCTGCGCTTCCATCACCAGCGCCATTTCCTGCGCCTTG
This sequence comes from Sphingomonas canaveralia, assembly GCF_047238125.1. Taxonomy (NCBI): domain Bacteria; kingdom Pseudomonadati; phylum Pseudomonadota; class Alphaproteobacteria; order Sphingomonadales; family Sphingomonadaceae; genus Sphingomonas; species Sphingomonas canaveralia. The sequence goes on along the minus strand of NZ_JBDFMH010000001.1, from coordinate 326,813 downwards.
CTGCCCAGCGTCACTTCGTCGCCCGGCTTCACCAGACGCGAGGCGACGTTGCACTTCACGCCGTTGACGCGGACATGGCCGTGGCTGACGAGCTGGCGGGCCGAAAAGATCGTCGGCGCGAACTTGGCGCGATAGACGATCGCATCCAGGCGACGCTCGAGCAGGCCGATCAGGTTCTGCGAGGTATCGCCCTTCATGCGCGATGCTTCGGTGTAGTTCTTCTTGAACTGCTTCTCGGTGATCTCGCCGTAATAGCCCTTCAGCTTCTGCTTGGCCTTCAGCTGCAGACCGAAGTCCGACACCTTGGACTTGCGGCGCTGGCCGTGCTGGCCGGGGCCATATTCACGCTTGTTGACCGGGCTCTTGGGGCGGCCCCAGATGTTCTCGCCCATGCGGCGATCGATCTTGTACTTGGCGCTGTTGCGCTTCGACATGCATCATTCCTTCAATTGCGTCGTGGCGACGACCCGCGGGGGCCGCCGGTTGTACCCGGAACCGCGCTACCGTGACGACAAGTCTGGCAGGGCCACCGCTTCACCGAGCGTGCGGGGCCAATTGCGAAGCGGGGCGCTTAGCCGCGGTGGGCTTCCCCGTCAAGGTCGACAGCGGCGGCGGCGCTGTCGAGGGTCCACGCCAATCACGATCCTCGACCTGACCGGGTTTGGACCCTATGGACGGCGCCCATGATATCTCCCGATCGATGCACCACGATGGCCGAGGTCCGCGCAGGCGTGGACGCGACCGATGCCGAGCTTGTCGCGCTGCTGGGCCGGCGCTTCCGTTTCATGGATGCGGCCGCGCGGATCAAGCCGGAACGGGGGCTGGTGCGCGACGAGGAGCGCAAGGCGCGCGTGATCGCGCAGGCACGCGATCATGCGCGCGCCCACGGCGTGCCCGACGCGGTCGTGGCTGATCTCTGGGACCGGCTGGTCGAAGCGTCGATCGCCTATGAATATGATCGCTTCGACGAGCGCGCCGGCTGACCGATCAGTTGCTGCCGGAACTGGCCGGCGCGTTCTGGAACTGCGAGGCGGCATCGCGCGCGGCGACGCTCTCCGCCTTCCACTGCGCGCTCGTGCGGCAGATCTTCTTGCTCTTCACCAGCGATCCCGTTTCGTAAATGCGGCGGCAGATGACCTTCTCGGCGGCGGCCCCGTCCTGCGCGGCAGGCTTGGTCGGCGGCTCGGCCAGAGCCGGAGTGGACGCGACAAGAAGAGCGAGAATCAGCGCACGCGACATCTTACATCTCCGAAGAATAAAGTGGTCAGTTTGACAGACTATGCTTGGATATCAAGGCGTCACGATTCGCGGGGGTGCGGGACGGCGAGCGCGGAGAGCATGCCACGCACGGTGCGCACCTCCTGCGCGGTCCAGGCCGGGCGGGTCAGCAGCGTGCGGATCATCCGGCGGGTGACCGGCTTGCGATCGGGCGGAAAATAATAGCCGGCGGCATCCAGCATCGTGTCGAACTGATCGATCATCCCGTCGAGCTCGAACTGAGTGGCCGGCGGCTCGGCCGGGATCAGCGGCGGCTGCGCCAACGCCACTCCCTTCGACCATTCATAAGCGAGCAGGATCACCGCTTGCGCGAGATTGAGGCTGCCGAATTCAGGATTGATCGGCACGGTGACGATCGTTCGCGCGAGCGCCACATCCTCCGTGGCCAGGCCCGATCGTTCGGGTCCGAACAACAAGGCGGACCGGCCCGGCCCGGCATGGATCGCGCGCGCCGCCTGCTCGGGTGTGACGACCGGCTTGGTGACGCCGCGGCGGCGCACCGTGGTGGCATAGATATGGGTGCAATCGGCGACCGCGGCCGCAAGATCCGGAAACAGCGCGGCATCGGCCAGCACGCGATCGGCACCGCTGGCAGCAGGACCGGCATCCGGGTTCGGCCAGCCATCGCGCGGGGCCACCAGCCGCAGCTCGGTCAGCCCGAAATTCAGCATCGCGCGCGCCGCCTTGCCGATATTCTCGCCGAGCTGCGGGCGGACAAGGACGATGACGGGCGGCGGCGTCTGGCTGGTCATGGCCCGCGCGCATACAGCGTCGCGCCCCGCCCCGCCACCTGCGGCGCACGCGCGGGGTTTCGCTTCGTCGCGATATGCGGCTAGGTTCGCGCCATGGCATTTCCCGGCCTCAAGTCGCAGCCCTTCTTCGACGACAAGAATCGCGCCTTCTGGGTGCTGCAGTCGGTCGGGTGGGCAGGCTATTTCGCGCTGCGCTCACTCGGCGGGCTGGCCAACGGCATGGGCCTGTTGTTCATCGTGCCGACCGCGCTGTCGACTGCGACCGGCTATTCGCTGACGCTGCTGATGGCCGCCATCTTCCGCCGCCTGATCCGCAAGCCGGCCGTGACGACCTGGTCGGTCTCGATCGTCATCCTGCTGTTTGCATCGGCCGCATTCTCCACCATCGAGACCTGGGCGCACGCGACCTTCTATCGCCCGGGATCGATGCCCGAAGGAATCCAGTTCCTGGGCGCGATCCTGCTCGATTTCGCGATCCTGGGGGCCTGGTCCGCGCTCTATTACGGCATCAACTTCTACCTGCTGCTGGAAGAGAAGGTGGATCAGATGGAGCGGCTGGAGACGCAAGCCTCTTCCGCCCAGCTGGCGATGCTGCGCTATCAGCTGAACCCGCATTTCCTGTTCAACACGCTCAATTCCATCTCGACGCTGGTGCTGCTGAAGCAGACCGACCGCGCCAATGTGATGCTTTCCCGGCTGTCGTCCTTCCTGCGCTACACGCTGGCCAACGAGCCGACCGCGCAGGTGACGGTGGCGCAGGAAGTGGAGACGCTGAAGCTCTATCTCGAGATCGAGAAGATGCGCTTCGAGGAGCGGCTGCGGCCGCGCTTCGAGATCGATCCCGCCGCGGCCGAGGCGCGGCTGCCATCGCTGCTGCTGCAACCGCTGGTCGAGAATGCGATCAAATATGCGGTCACCCCGAAGGAGGAGGGCGCCGAGATCGCGGTCGAGGCGCGCCGCCATGGCGAGCGGCTGCTGATCACCGTATCGGATACCGGCCCGGGCTTGAACGAGGGCCCTGCACGACCCAGCTATTCCACCGGAGTCGGACTGGCGAACATCCGCGACAGGCTGGCGCAAGCCTATGGCGCGGACCATCGTTTCGATGTCCACACGAACCGAGAGGAGGGTTTCGGCGTGACGATCGAGATCCCCTTCCAGAATGAACTTGCCAAGGAAGCCGCATGACCAATCCCCCGACTGCCACCGGCGACGCTGCGCTGCGCGGGCAGCCAGGCCGGGCCCAGGCCCGCACGACGATCCGTACCATCCTGGTCGATGACGAGCCGCTCGCCGTCCAGGGCCTGCAGTTGCGGCTCGAGCCGCACGAGGATGTCGAGATCATCGAGACCTGCCTGAACGGCCGCGAGGCGATCCGTGCCATCAAGACCCACAAGCCCGATCTCGTCTTTCTCGATATCCAGATGCCGGGCTTCGACGGCTTCTCGGTGATCCAGGGGCTGATGGAAGTCGAGCCGCCGCTGTTCGTGTTCGTGACAGCCTATTCGGACCATGCGATCCGCGCGTTCGAGGCGCAGGCTGTAGGCTATCTGATGAAGCCGGTCGAAGAGGACAAGCTGGCCGCCACGCTGGATCTGGTGCGCACCCGGCTGGCCGAGAAGCGCGGATCGGAAGAAGCGGGCCGGTTGAAGGAAGTGCTGGCCGAAGTGGCGCCCGAGGCGGCCGAGGGCTTCGCCGACGGCAGCGACGCCCCCGCCTCTTCCCGGTTCGAGAAGCTCATCAACATCAAGGATCGCGGCCAGATCTTCCGCGTCGATGTCGACAGCATCGAGCGGATCGACGCCGCCGGCGACTATATGTGCATCTATACCGGCGACAATACGCTGATCCTGCGCGAGACCATGAAGGACCTGGAAAAGCGGCTCGACCCTCGCCGGTTCCAGCGCGTCCACCGCTCCACCATCGTCAACCTCGATCTGGTCAAGGAAGTGAAGCCGCACACCAACGGCGAATGTTTCCTGGTGCTGGGCTCTGGCGCGCAGGTGAAGGTGAGCCGCAGCTATCGCGACGTGGTCGCTCGCTTCGTCCACTAACAACCGGGCCCATCCAGCGGGCTATCGGGCCGCTCTCCCGGATGGGAGGGCGGCCTTTTTCTTTGGTCTAATCTTCGGCGGGACGAAGGGTGCGTTCGCCCCCCCATCGGCCACGGCTAGACAGGCGCAAAGTCCAAGACCCAGTCGGGATGCTCATCAGTGCGCTCATCTTCGACAGCACCGCTGCTCGGCTCCGACCTGCGCCGAAGTACGGCTCGCACAACGGCTGGCCCGGCTCTTGAGGCGAAACGGTCATGCCGGACATGTCCCAATCGACCGCACACGCAAAAAAGGGCGGGTCCGAAGACCCGCCCTTTCTTGTCTTGTCGCGTGAGCGACCGCCTTAGAACTTCAGGCGGGCACCGGCTGCGAAGCGACGGCCCAGCGCGTCGTAGGTCGACGGATAGGTGTTGCCGCTGTTGAACGAGGTCGAGCCGATCGTGCTGCCGACGAGCGGCGGCTTCTTGTCGAACAGGTTCATACCGGTCAGCGTCAGGTCAAAGTTGTCGGTCACGCCGAACTTCACAGCAAGATCGAAGTAGTCATAGGCCTTGATCTTGTTGAAGTCGCGATCGCCATCGAAGCCCGCAACCGGACCCTGATAGGCATCGCCGTCGAGATCGCGCTGCAGCGGCTCGAACTGGACGTTATCGATGTGACGCCACAGGACCGAGACATCGACGTCGTCGAACGACAGCGTGGTACGCAGGTTCCAGGTGAACTCCGGCTGGATCGAGCCGCAGTTGATGCTGTAGTAACCCGTGCATTCACGATTGACGTCGGTCGGCGTCGCCTTGAACTTCGAGGTGTTCGTCCAGTTACCGTTGAACGCCATGTTCAGGCCCGCAAAGCCGAGATCGGTGCGGTAGTTGGCGGTCAGATCGATACCGTCGGTGCTGAGGCGGCCCAGGTTGGAAAGCACGCCGAACAGGCCGGGCGCAATCGCCGGATCGCCGTCGAGACCGCCCGTGACCGGGTTACGGCGGATCGAGGTACAAGCCGCACTGGTCGAAGCACCGGCCGCAGGGTTCTGCGGATCCGTGCCGAAGCAGGCCGCGATCAGATCGCCCGGGGTCGGGGTGGTGATCGCGCCCGTCACCTTGATGTTGTAATAGTCGACCGAGAGCGAGAAGCCCGAGAAGAAGGTCGGCTGGATCACAGCACCGATGGTGTAGCTGTTCGACTTTTCAGGACCAACGTTGGTGTTGCCACCCGCGGTGATGTTCGCCTGGCCCGCGGTCGGAACCTGGATCAGGTTGACCTGACCGATCGGCGCACCCTGCGCCAAGCAGATCGCACGCAGTTCGCCGGTCGGAACGCCACGGCCGAGCGAGACGCCGTTTTCGTCCAGCGAAGCGCAGGGATCGTCTGCCAGGTTGGTCAGGCCCGTCGAGACCGGCGAGAACAGTTCGCCGATGTTCGGGGCACGGACCGCGCGGGCATAGTTGCCGCGGATCTTCAGGCTGTCGACGGGTTCCCAGCTACCGCCCACCTTGTAGGTGGTCGTCTTGAAGGTCGGGCTGAACGGCGCGACGATCGTGTACTTCGAACGACGGACACCGGCTTCGAGAGTCAGGCTCTGGAAGAAGGGACGATCGCTGATCAGCGGAGCGATAAGCTCGGCGAACCCTTCGTACACGCTGTAGCCGCCGTCGATGTTCGGCGCAGCACCACCGGCGCCGCCGAGTTCACCGGCCGTCTGAGCCAGCGTGTCCGAACGCTGCTGCGCACGATACTTGCGATACTCGGCACCGATCGCGAAGCCGATCGGCTCTTCGGCCAGCGGGCTCGAGACACCGAAGTCACCGTTGATGACGGCGCGGGCCTGGGCCAGCGTCGAACGGACCGTGCTGGTCGATTCACCGGTGACGTACGGGATCTGGTTGGCGAGGATCGAGCCTTCCGGACCGAACAGGTTGATCGGAACGCAGCCCGAGCCGGCACCGATGTCCGCACCGCCCGGCGCGCCGCCGAGGCACGACGTGGTGTTGGTGGCGTAAGCCGCCGAACGGACGCGCGAGGTCAGCACATAACCCTGCAGGGTCTGCTTGTTCTCGGACTCACCATAGGCACCCGACACGTCGAAGTTGATCGTATCGGTGATCGCACCGCGCACACCGGCGCGATAGTCGAAGATGGTGGTCGAGAAGTCCGAGATACGCGGACCGGCTTCCGTCGTACGACGCGACACGTTGGTCGAGAAGGTCCGGAAGTTCGGATCGGTCGGGCTGGTCGCCGCTGCCGCAGCGTTACACTGCGCGACGCTCAGGCCGTTGGAAGCGCAGAACTGCGCCCGCGCCGCCGCGGGCAGATACGGGTTGCTGTACGGGATCACGACCGAGCTGCCGAAGATGCCCGACGGCGCGATGATCGTGTTGACGGTGTTCTTCGAGAACAGGCCGCGGGTGTAGACCTCGATGCCGTCCGTCACTTCGTAGCGGGCCTGGCCGAACATGTTGAAACGCTCGAACGGGGTCTGGAAGACGTTGAACGGCGCGAAGTTGAACAGCTGGAAGGTCGGCACCAGCGCACCCGTGGTCGGGTTGATCTGCTGGGTCGCAGCACCCGGACGGGTGAAGCGCGACGGGATCGAGGTGCCCGATCCCGAGTTCGCACCCGTGAACGAGTCGATCGTGTTCATGCCGATCATACGATCGCCCTGATACACGGGATCGGACTGCTGATAGCCGATCGAGAAGGTCGCATTGCCGCGGCCGTCGTCGAAGTTCGCACCGGTGGTGAGATCGACACGGACGAAGTTGCCGTCGCCACGCTCGGTGATCTGATTCGAAGCGTTCAGCTCGACGCCGGCGAAGTCACGCTTGGTGATGAAGTTCACCACGCCCGAGATCGCGTCCGCGCCGTAGGTGGTCGAAGCACCACCGGTCAGCACGTCGAGACGATCGACCAGCGCCAGCGGGATGTTGTTGAGATCGACGCGGCCAACGAGATCGCCCGGAACGATGCGCTCGCCGTTCAGCAGCACGATGTTGCGGTTGGAACCCAGGCCACGCAGGTTGACGAACGACTGACCGCCGTTGCCGTTGTTGACGGCCGAGCCGACCGACGGAACCGCGCCCGGCAGATCGCGCAGCAGTTCTTCCGCGACGTTCGACTGGCGCAGCGCGATTTCTTCGGCGCCGACGACGGCGACCGGGGTCGACTGCTCGAGGTTCGGGTTGCTGATCAGCGAGCCGGTGACGACGATGACGTCGCTGTCACCGCCCTCAGCGATCGGGGCTTCGGCTTCAGCCGGAACGGTCTGCGCGAAGACCGGCGACGCGCACATCGCGATGCCGATGGCGAACGACGCGGCGCTGGCGCTCAGCGCGCGGCGATTGAGAAACTTGGTGGAGTTGGTCACGGTCCAGTCCCTTTTCTGGAGTGTGCGAGCCATGCGGCCCCGACACGCAACCGTCCGGTCGAAATGAGCACACGACCGCGCCCATTGCCCCCTTTCGGCATTGCAGCGTGATGCGGATTGGCAGGGCGGCTGTAAAGCTGGCGTTCATCTCGGTTAAGCGGTTGCGCCGCCCCTGTCGCCGAAATGCAACAGTGGCGTCCGATGGGCGAAATGTGGTTTAGCGGCAACGGCGAGCAGGCGGCCGGACCGCCGGGCATCAAGGGGATGAAGCAGATGGTGGGACGGGCGGGGATCGGGCTGGCAGTGCTGCTGCTGCTGGGCCTTGGCGGGCAGGCGTCGGCTGCGGACAAGCCAGGCGCACGCCCGAAGATCCTGAGCGACCTCGTCGGCTGCCGCGCGCTGACCGATGCGGCCGAGCGGCTGGCCTGTTACGACCGCGGCGTGGCCGCGCTCGATACGGCGGAGCAGGCCAAGGACGTCGTGGTGGTCGATCGGGCGCAGGTTCGCCAGGCACGGCGATCGCTGTTCGGGCTCAGCCTGCCGAGCCTGAAGATCTTCGGCAATTCGGATGACGGCAAGGAGGCCGAGGCGTTCAAGGAGATCGAGACGACGATCAAGTCCGCGAGCTATAACGGCCAGACCCAGCGCTGGACGATCGTGCTGGAGGATGGCGCGCGCTGGACCCAGACCGAGACCAAGCGGTTCCGCCGCGATCCGAAGCCGGGCATGAAGATCAAGATCCGCGAAGCGCTGATGGGCAGCTATTTCGCCAATGTCGGCGAGCAGCAGGCCACCCGGATGCAGCGTATCAACTGAGCTGGTAGGCCGGCGGCTACGGCATCGGCCCGGCCAGCAGCAGCGGATCGATGCGGCGATCGCGCCACTTCATCCCCCAGTGGAGGTGCGGACCGGTGGCACGGCCCGTCATCCCCACCGCGCCGATGATCTGGCCGCGGCGTACCGCCTGCCCCTCCGCCACGTCGATCCGCGACAGGTGCAGGAACGCCGAATTCAACCCCATGCCGTGATCGATCATCAGCAGATGGCCTTCTAGCGTGAACGGGGCGGTGGCGGCCAGCACAACGATGCCATCGGCCGGCGCGGCGACGGGGGTGCCGGTCGGCCGCGCGACATCGACGCCGGAATGATAGGCGCCCGGCTCGCCCGCATAGATGCGCTGCGATCCGAACCGGCCGGTGATCGCGCCGCGCACGGGCCAAAGGAAGCCTTGCCGCCAGCCCTCGACAGCGGCGGAGGTGGCGCGCGCGGACGCGATGCGGCGCAGTTCCTCGGGCCGGCGGCGCTGGAAATCGGCGCTGGGCACAGGGACCTTGGGCAGCGTCGGCAGCGATTGTATCTGCCAGGCGCGCGGCGCGATCGAAAGAGTCAGCGGCCAGCGGCGACCATCGGCGGCGCGCGCCTCGAGCCAGGCCTGCGGCGGCGCATCGCGATCGAACGCGATCAGGAAGCGGCCGTCGGGTGCGATCGGGATGGGTATGCCGTCGAGGGCCAGCGTGGTCGCGCCGCGCGGCACGCTGCCGAGCATCACCCCGCCCTGTTCGCGCGCGCCGCTCAGCTGCCAGGATCGCTCGGCCGGCGGGACCAGCGCGAGCGTTGGCAGCGCATCGGCGACGGGCTGTGCAGCGTTGACAAGGACCGGCGGGGCCAATGGCACGCAGAGCGCACCCACCAGCGTCCCTGCAACGGCCGTTACGCGAACCGCTGGCTTCAGCTGTCCTGCTCCAACCCGGCCTGGGCGGCGAGCGTGGCGCTGGCGTAGGGCTGCTGGCGCGAGACGCTCCAGTAGCGCAGATTGTCGAGCGCGATCTTCTCGCCGGACACCGCGCAGACGACATGATCGCCGGCCACCAGCATGCGGAAGCCGTTGGGCATGTAATGAAGGCGCGCGGGGCGACCGCCTGGGGACATCAGCATCGTCAAAAGGCTCCGATCAGAACAGGCTGGGCTGTTCGGGCTTGGACCTGTGATAGGCCGGGCCTTCGGGCTTCTCAACCTTCGCGGCGACTGCGCCATCGGCGAACTTCAGCGTCAGCAGGCCGGCGGCGCGCGCCTCGGCGGCGCTGGTCAGCACCGCGCCGTCGCGACGCTCCACCTTCACATAGCCGCGGCCAAGGGGCGCATCGGGATCGAGCTGGCCCAGCAGCCGGCCGAGCTGCGCGAGCCGGCGGCCATCCTCCGCCAGACGCCGATCGAGCGCGGCGCGCGAGAAGCGCAGACCCTGCAGGCGATCGGCGGCCCGCGCGATCCGCTGTTCGATCAGCGCCGGGCGCAGTGCACCGCTGGTGCGCGCCAACTGGGCCGATGCCAGGGCCAGCCGCCGTTCCAGCCCGCGCGGCAGCCGTGCGCCGGCATCGTCGACCCGTTGGGTCTGCGGGCCGAGCAGAGATTCGGGCGCAGGCAGACGACGCGCGACGGCTTCCAGCCGTTCGCCGGCCCGCTCCTGATAGCGACGTACGCAGCGGCCCGAGCGGAGCCCAAGTTCGGTCACGCGTTCGGCCAGCTGCGCGCGGACCGGCACCGCCATCTCGGCCGCAGCGGTCGGCGTCGGCGCGCGGCGGTCGGCGGCGAAATCGCACAAAGTGGTATCGGTCTCATGCCCGACCGCGGAGATAACCGGGATCGGCGATTCGGCGACCGCGCGGACGACCGCTTCTTCGTTGAAAGCCCACAGATCCTCGATCGATCCGCCGCCGCGCGCCACGATCAGCAGATCGGGCCGGGGAATAGCGCTGCCCATCGGCAGTGCGCCGAAGCCTCGCACCGCGGCGGCGACCTGAGCGGCCGCCCCCTCCCCCTGCACCGCCACCGGCCACACCAGCACATGGCTGGGGAACCGATCGGCCAGCCGGTGAAGGATGTCGCGGATCACCGCGCCGGTGGGCGACGTGACCACGCCGATCACCCGCGGTAATGCCGGCAACGTGCGCTTGGCGGTTTCGTCGAACAACCCTTCCGCCGCCAGCGCGCGGCGACGCTGGTCAAGCAGCGCCATGAGCGCACCGGCGCCGGCCAGTTCGAGGCGATCGATCACGATCTGGTATTTGGATCGGCCGGGATAGGTGGTCAGCCGACCGGTCGCGATCACCTCGATCCCGTCTTCGGGGCGGAAGCGCATGGCGGCCGCCTGCCCCTTCCATATCACGCCATCGATGCAGGCGCGATCATCCTTCAGCGTGAGATAGCAATGGCCGGAGGCATGGCGCTTGAAACCGGACACCTCGCCCCGCACGCGAACATGGCCGAACGCATCCTCGACCGAGCGCTTCAGCGCACCCGACAGTTCGGAGACGCTGAGCGCCGCGTCGTTGGCCCCGGGCGGGTCGGCGGCGATGAGATCGACTGTGTCGGACATGCGGACAGGATAGGGCGCGGGACCTGTTTCGTCACGCGGGTTGCGCGTTGAAGGAATAACCGTCGCCCCTTCGAAGGCAGGGGCCCATGGCTGGCCGATGTGCCACGCGAGCGAGCCATGGGCTCCTGCCTGCGCAGGAGCGACGGATAGAGAGGTCAGGCCTCGGCGTGATCCATCGCCTCGACCAGTTCGATGATCTTCTGCGAGAATGCGGGCACGTCATCCGGCTTGCGGCTGGTGATCAGATTGCCGTCGACGCACACTTCCTCGTCCACCACATCGGCGCCGGCATTGGCGAGATCGGTGCGGATCGAAGGCCAGCTGGTGACGGTGCGATCCTCGACGATATCGGCTTCGACCAGCAGCCAGGGGCCGTGGCAGATCGCGGCAATCGGCTTATCGTCCTCGTCGAACGCGCGGACGATCTCGATCGCCTCGTCGATCGTGCGCAGCTTGTCCGGGTTGGCGACGCCGCCGGGGATGACGAGCGCATGATAGTCCTCCGGATCGACATCGCCGAGCAGCAGATCGGGCGTGATGGTGCGACCCTTCTGGTCATGCTCCATGCCCTGGATGGGATCGGTCTTGTCAGATGCGAGGTGTACGGTTGCGCCGGCCTCGCGCAGCTTTTCGAGCGGGCCGAACAGTTCGGACTGTTCGAAGCCGTCGGTGGCGATAATCAGGATCTTGGCGTCTGCGATGGCAGGCATTGCGGGTCTCCGTCAGTCGGGGGGTTCGGGCTTCTCAACCGCTGGCCGCACCGGGCTGTTCCGGAACAATCCCGCAAAGCGTGCCGTTCCTCCGCCATCCCGATCGGAGCCTCGCCATGCCTGCCATCACCTATGTCGACGATGATCTGCCCGGCATCACCCGTCGCAAGCTGCGCGGCAAATGGGCCTATTTCGACGCCAAGGACGAGCGCATCAAGGATCGTGAGGAGATCGATCGGCTGAACGCGATCGGCCTGCCGCCGGCCTATCGCGATGCGTGGTTCTGCCCCTCGCCGGACGGGCATATCCAGGCGATCGGCTATGACGAGAAGGGCCGGAAGCAATATCGCTATCACACCGGTTTCCGCGAGCAGCAGGAAGCGGCCAAATATGATCGCTGCGCCGCATTCGGGCTGGCGCTGCCGCTGCTGCGCGCGCGCGTCGAAAGCGATCTGGCAGGGCGCAAGCTGGCGTTCGACACGGTGGTGGCCGCGATCGTGCGGCTGCTGGATCTGGGCAAGGTGCGCGTCGGCAACGAGGGCTATGCCAAAGCCAACAAGAGTTTCGGCGCGACCACGTTGCGCGCGCGCCATGCGCAGGTTTCGGGCAGCCGGCTAAAGCTGGAATATAAGGGCAAGTCGGGCAAGGTGCAGCGGCTGACGATCGAGGACGGCCGGCTGAGCCGGATGGCGCGGCGCTGCCAGGATCTGCCCGGGCAGCACCTGTTCCAATATCTTGATGACGACGGCACCGCGCACCCGATCGGATCGGCGGACGTGAACGCCTATATCCGCGATGCCACCGGCGGCGATTTCACCGCCAAGCATTTCCGCACCTGGGGCGCCAGCGTGATCGCGTTCCGCACGCTGATCGAATCGGGAGACAAGCCCTGCTCGGTCAAGGGCATGCTCGAGCCGGTGGCGGAAGCGCTGGGCAACACGCCGGCGATCGCGCGCAAATCCTATGTCCACCCCGCTTTGATCGAGATCGCCAAATCGGGCGAGAGCATGGCCGGGTTGAAGCTGCCGCGCGCCACGCGCTATCTGCAGCCGGCCGAACGCGGCCTCGTCGCCTTCCTTGAAACGATCGGAGATACTGCGGCCAAGAAGGCCGCCTGACAGCTAATGAGCAACACGACATCCCCCGCAGCACCGCCCTTTTCCGTCGATCAGATCGCGAATGACGCGACGCTTGCCACCCGAGACGGCATCGCCTGGCTGACCAGCCACTGGCTGCAGATCGCCATCGCCATCGCCATCGCGTTCGTGATCGTCGCGATCCTCGGCTTCGCCAAGTCGCTCGGCATGAAGCTGGCGCGCGAGGAGATGACCGCCGCCAACTGGCGCGTGGTGGTGGCGCGCGTGATCGGCCAGACGCGGGTCTGGTTCATGATCGCGCTGGCCGCCAAGCTGGTCGACGGATACGCCCAGCCGCCCGCCGCGGTGGCGCAGACGGTGACGTTCCTTTTCACGGTGGCCGCCGCCATTCAGGGCGCGCTGTGGGCGCGCGAGGCGATCCTGGGGGCGGTCGAGCACCGCGCCGGTGGCGATGTCGAACATGGCACGCTCGGGTCGGCGCTCGGCATCATCCGGCTGCTGGTGACGGTGGTGCTGTTCGCGATCGCCACGCTGATGATCCTGGACAATCTGGGCGTGAACGTGACCGGGCTGGTCGCGGGTCTGGGCATCGGCGGCATCGCCATCGGCCTGGCCGCCAAGGGCATCTTCGACGATCTGTTCTCGGCGCTATCGATCATCTTCGACAAGCCGTTCCGCAAGGGCGATTCGATCCGGTGGGACCAGACATCGGGCAGCGTGGAGGCGATCGGGCTGAAGACGACGCGGGTGCGCGCGCTGACCGGCGAGGAAGTGGTGATCTCGAACACCAACCTGCTGAACAAGGAACTGCACAACATGGCGCGGCTGGCGCGGCGCCGGATCGTGATGGTGCTGGGCGTGACCTATGAGACGCCGGTCGAGACGCTGCAGGGCATCCCGGCGCGGGTGCGTGCGATCGTGGAGAGTCACGACAAGTGCACCGTCGTTCGCTGCGGCATGACCAGCTTTGGCGCATCGAGCCTCGATTTCGAGCTGCAGTTCGACGTGCATTCGGAGAATTACGACGAGGTCTTCGATGCGCGCAGCAGCGTGGCGCTGTCGATCCTGAAGGATTTCAACGAAGCGGGCATCGCCTTCGCCTATCCCACCACGACCAACTATACCGCCGCGCCAGATGGTTCGCTGGTGCTGCCTTATCCCGACGTGCAGAAGATCACTGCGGTGGACGACGACGGCAACCATGCCGAGGCGCCATCGTCGATCCGCTGAAAACATGCAGGCATGATTGATTTTTCGCGCGCGCTTGGGCATCGCCGCGGCTGACCTGGATCACCGGGCGGCAACGGCGGAGCGGGTGCGATGGGGCGATCGAGTTGGGTGCTTGGGGCGGCGGCTCTGGTGGCCGCGCTGGCGGGATCGGCATCGCTGACCGGCGCGCCGATCGCTGAGCGGATTCGATCGACCGACGAACTGCAAAGCCGCAAGGGCGGGTTCGACGCCGACAAGCATCCCGGCAAGGCGCTGTTCGCCGAGAATTGCGCCGCCTGCCACGAAACCGGTGTCGCCAAGGCACCGAGCCGGACCTTCCTCGAAATGCTGACGCCGACCGCGGTGCTGGCGGCGATGCGCGGCGGCATCATGACCCAGCAGGCCGCGCATCTGAGCAAGGACCAGCAGGATCAGGTGGCCGAATATCTGGCGCGGACCCGGCTGGCCGATTATCGCCCGCCGGCGCCGCCGCCGGCCTGCCCGGCGGGCAAGCGGTTCGACATGGCCGATGCGCCCGTCACCCGGCTGTGGGGACATGATAACAGCCGCTTCGTGCCGGCCGCCGACGCCGGGCTGACGAAGGCGCAGGTGCCTGCGCTGAAACTCAAATGGGCGTTCGCCTTCCCCAACGCGCTGCGCGCGCGATCGCAGCCTGCGGTCGGCTGGGGCACGATCTTCGCCGGCAGCCAGGACGGCACGCTCTATGCCTTCGATCTCGAAACCGGCTGCGCGCGCTGGACACAGGCGCTGGGCGCTGAGGTGCGCACCGGCATCGTGATCGATCCGGCCACCAAGCGGCTCCATTTCGGCGACATTCTCGGTCGCGCCTATGCGGTCGATGCGATGACCGGCAAGACGCTGTGGCGCACCAAGGTGGACGACCATCCCAACGCCACGATTACCGGAACGCCGACGCTGGCGGCAGGCATGCTCTACGTGCCCGTTTCATCGCTGGAGGTCGCGGCACCGGGCGACCCGGCCTATGAATGCTGCACCTTCCGCGGATCGGTGGCGGCGATCGATCCGGCCACCGGCGCGATCCGCTGGCAGAGCTACACGATCCCCAACCCGCCTAGCCCGCACGGCAAGACGGTGCACGGCACCACCATCCTCGGCCCGTCCGGCGCGCCGGTGTGGAACAGCCCGACCTATGATGCGGCGCGCGGCCGGATCTATTTCGGATCGGGCGAAAATTACTCCTCGCCCGCGGACGGCAACAGCGATGCGGTGTTCGCGGTCGATGCGAAGACCGGCAAGCGGCTGTGGACGACGCAGCTGACCAAGGGCGATGCCTGGCATGTCGGCTGTATGCTCAACAACGGCACTTGTCCCAAGGAGAACGGGCCGGATCTCGATGTCGCCGCCTCAACCATCCTGACGAAGGCGGGCGGGCGCGATGTGCTGATGGTCGGCCAGAAATCTGGCGTGGCGCATGGGCTCGACCCCGAAACCGGCAAGATATTGTGGCAGACCCGGCTGGGCCATGGCGGCACGCAGGGCGGCGTGCATTTCGGCATGGCCAGCGATGGCCGCCGCCTGTTCGTGCCGATCAACGACATGGCCGACACCAAGGATGCGCGCATCTATGACGCCGCCCAGCGCGGCGCCGGGCTGCACGCGGTCGACCCGGCGACGGGCAGGATCCTGTGGCGGACGATGGCCGACGACAAGTGCGCGGGTGCGGAGCATTGCGATCCTGGCATCTCGGCGGCGATCACCGCCATCCCCGGCGTGGTCTTCGCCGGTCATCTCGACGGCCGCTTCCGCGCCTATGATGCCGACAGCGGCAAGGTGATCTGGGAAGTCGACACGACGAAACCGGTGGCGGGCGTGAACGGCATCGAAGGCCATGGCGGAGCGATGAGCGGCGCGGGCGCGACCGTGGCGCGCGGTCATGTGATCGTGAATTCGGGCTACGGGCTCTATTACCACATGCCCGGCAACCTGCTGATGGTGTTCGCCCCGGCTAAGTAGCGAGGTCACCCTGCCACCGTCACCGCGGGCTCGACCAGGGTGACGCTGAGCCGGTGGACGCTCCGCGCAATTGCTGTCGCGCGCTGGCCGCAACCAGCCTATGCCTTGCCGAACGAAGTTTCGGAGAGGAGCGCAGATGAAGCTGGCTAGCCTGAAGGGCGGGCGCGACGGTCGCCTAATCGTGGTATCGGACGATCTCGCCTGGTGCGCGGAGGCGCAGCATATCGCGCCGACGCTCCAGGCCGCTCTCGACGACTGGGACGACATCGCCCCGCGGCTGGAAGCGCTGCAGACCGACCTGCAGCATGAAGTGATCCCGATGCGCCGCTTCCACGAGCGCGAGGCCGCGTCGCCGCTGCCGCGCGCCTATCAGTGGGCGGACGGCTCGGCCTATGTGAACCATGTCGAGCTGGTGCGGAAGGCGCGCGGCGCGGAAATGCCGGAAAGCTTCTGGACCGATCCGCTGATGTATCAGGGCGGATCCGACGGCTTCCTGGCCCCGCGCGATCCGATCCCGCTGGCGGACGAAGCCTGGGGCTGCGATTTCGAGGCCGAGATCGTGGTGGTGACGGGCGACGTGCCGCAGGGCGCCACGCGTGAGCAGGCGCTGGACGCGATCCGGCTGGTCGGGCTGGCCAACGATGTCAGCCTGCGCAACCTGATTCCGGCGGAGCTGGCCAAGGGATTCGGCTTCGTCCAATCCAAGCCCGCATCCGCCTTCTCGCCGGTGCTGGTGACGCCGACCGCGCTTGGCGATCGCTGGGTGGATGGCAAGCTGCACGGCACGTTGCAGGTCGATCTCAACGGCCAGCCGTTCGGCCGGGCCGAGGCGCAGATCGACATGACGTTCGATTTCGGCACGCTGATATCGCATCTGGCGAAGACGCGCTCGCTGGTGGCGGGCAGCATCATCGGATCGGGCACCGTATCGAACCGCGATGCCGATGGCGGCCCCGGTCGTCCGGTCGCCGATGGCGGGCTGGGTTATAGCTGCATCGCCGAGCTGCGGATGGTGGAGACGATCCGCGACGGCAAGCCCGCGACGCCATTCCTGAAGCATGGCGATACGGTGCGGATCATGCTGGCGGATGCCCGCGGCCACCCGATTTTCGGGACGATCGAACAGCTCGTCGTGCCCGGGGAATAGTGGTTCCGGTTTGCTAACCTTTCTCTGCCACAGCCAACTCTGATGTTGGTGGTGGCATGGCATTGAACGCGCGCACAGAAAGGAAGAAATCGGGCGGCAGGCCCGGCTGGCGCGTGCTCATATGGGCCACGGTCGTCGCCCTCGCGTGCGGATTGCTGGACGCCGGTGCCCCGATCGACGACGTGCTGCGCGCGCTGCGCAACCTGGCCCGCAGCCACGATGCCAGTGGCCGGATCGCCG
Organism: Sphingomonas canaveralia; assembly: GCF_047238125.1. Classification (NCBI taxonomy): domain Bacteria; kingdom Pseudomonadati; phylum Pseudomonadota; class Alphaproteobacteria; order Sphingomonadales; family Sphingomonadaceae; genus Sphingomonas; species Sphingomonas canaveralia. The sequence goes on along the minus strand of NZ_JBDFMH010000001.1, from coordinate 309,594 downwards.
TGATCGGCATCGATGATCGCAGCGTCCGCCAGCTCGGTAAATGGCCGATCGCGCGGCGCAACTATGCGCGGCTGGCCGATACCGCGCGCGAGATGGGCGCGAGCCGCATCTATTTCGATATCGATTTCGCGCCGGATTCGACCCCGCTCGACGATGCCGCGCTGCGCACCGCTTTTTCCAAATGGTCGACCAAGCCGGTCGTCGCCACCCGCTTCGTGATCGATCCGCTCACCGGTCGGCGATCCGAACATCTGCCGTTCGCAGGTATCCGCCCGCTCGTCGATCTCGCCAACATCAATTATCGCTACAATCACCAGGGCGCGATCTGGGACCTGCCCTATGCTTTGACGACTGGCGGCCAGGATCATCCCAGCATGTCCGCGCACATGGCCGGGCAGCGTGGCAAGACCGGTGAGATCTTCCCGATCGATTATGCGATCCAGCTCAAGTCCGTACCGGTCTACGGCCTGGCCGATCTGCTGGACGGCAAGGTGCCGGCGGACGCGCTGAAAGGCCGCACGCTGATCGTCGGCGTGACCTCGCCCGAGCTCGGTGATCGCTTCCTGGCACCGGGCACCGGGCTGGTGCCGGGCGTGTACATGCATGTGCTGGGTGCCGAGACGCTGCGCGAGGGGCGGCCGTTGCCGCTGGGCTGGGTGCCGCCGTTCCTGGTGGCGCTGCTGTGCGCGGCGGGCGGCATCCGCCTGAAGCGGCTGCGCAACGCCGTCGCACTACTGGCGCTGGGCGGCATCGCGTTGCTGGCCGGCCCGATCGCGCTGGATGCCGCGGCGATGCCGGTCGACGTGTTACCCGCGCTGTTCCTGCTGATCATCGCCAGCGCCGCCCGGGCATCGGCCGCAGCCAAGAAATCCTATCGCGAACGCGGCACCACCAACGCCAATTCCGGACTGCCGAACCTGGAGGCGTTCCGCCACAAGCCGCCCCACCCTCACCATCTGCTGATTGCGGCGCGGATCAGAAACTTCGCCCGGATCGTTTCCGCACTGCCACCCGATCAGGAGCGTGCGCTCGTCGAACAGATCGCGGCCCGGCTTACGCTCGGCGCGCACGGTGTCGCCCTGCATCAGGGCGACGAAGGCATTTTCGCCTGGTTCGCCGATCAGACCGGCGCCCCGGTCGGCGATCATCTCGATGCGCTGCACGCCTTGTTCCGCAGCCCGATCGTCGTGCAGCAGCAGCGCTTCGACCTGGCGATCGCGTTCGGCGTCGACCCCGCGGGTGACCGCGACATCGTCAAGCGGCTGGCTGGCGCGCTCGTCGCCGCGGACGAGGCCGCCGCCGAGGGGCTGCGCTGGAAGCATAACGACCCGGCCCGCCTGAAGAGCAGCGAATGGAAGCTGTCGCTGCTGAGCCAGCTGGATGCCGCGATCGACACCGGCGCGCTCTGGATCGCCTATCAGCCCAAGATCGAGATCGGCAGCGGCGAGATCATCGGCGCCGAGGCACTGGCGCGCTGGACCCATCCCGAACGCGGCCCGATCAGCCCGGACGAATTCATCCGCGCCGCCGAGCAGGAGAACCGGATCGACCGGCTGACGATGCATATCCTGGACCGCGCGGTGCACGCCGCTGCGCGAATCAACGCGCGCGGCATCGTCTTCTCGATCGCGGTCAACCTTTCTACCCGACTGCTCGACGATCGCACCTTGCCGGGTTCGATCGCGGCGCTGCTGGAGCGGCACCAGTTGCCGCCCAAACTGCTGACGCTGGAGATCACCGAGACTGCGGCGCTGATCACCGGCGGTGCCAGCCTGGAGACGCTGCACGCGCTCCGCGCGCTCGGCATCCGCATCTCGATCGACGACTATGGGACCGGCCAGTCCACGCTCGACTATCTCAAGCGGATCCCGGCCAACGAGATCAAGATCGACAAGAGCTTCGTCCAGCTGATCGACGACAATCACGACGATCGGGTGATGGTGCGATCCACGATCGAGCTGGCCCATTCGCTGGGCCACAAGGTCGTCGCCGAAGGTGTCGAGCGCCAGGTGACGCTCGATCGCCTGGAGGAGATGGGGTGCGATATCGCGCAGGGCTATCTGATCGGCCGCCCCATGCATTTGCGGGCCCTAGGACGGCTTTTGCTGTCTGCGCGAAGAAAGATGGTTGCCTAACAAAGTTAACGGGTTGCTAACTTATTAAGGCCCCCTTAACCACCGTCCGGGGATGTGCGCTCGTGTGCATCTCCTTTGGACAGGGGGTCGTATGGCTAAGAAGGTTGCTCCGCAGCGTCCGAATCGTGGCGTTTGGGAATGGCTCTTCGGCGGTGGCTGGACGAGCGGTGGTGCGGTCGGCTGATCACCAGCCCGGCTGAACTCAGGAAGACCCTGGCCGACGGCCAGGGTTTTTCCGTTTCTGGGCCATGGCGACCTGGTTCGGCTGCGCACCGGGCTCGGCTGTGCGACCGGGGGTCGCGTTCGAGACGCAAACCCGTTAACCGCCCCCGCCCATGAACCCTGACATCGATGCTGCCCGGCCCAGCGGCCGACCCGATCGCCGCACCTTCGCGATCATTTCCCACCCAGACGCCGGCAAGACCACGCTGACCGAAAAGCTGCTGCTGTTCGGCGGCGCGATCCATGCCGCGGGCGAAGTGAAGGCGCGTGGCGCCAATCGCCGCGCACGATCCGACTGGATGAAGATCGAACAGCAGCGCGGCATCTCCGTCACGTCTTCGGTGATGACGTTCGAGCGGCCCGATCCGCGCGGCGGCACGCTAACCTTCAACCTGCTCGACACGCCCGGCCATGAGGACTTCTCGGAGGATACGTACCGCACGCTGACCGCGGTCGATTCGGCCGTCATGGTGATCGATGCCGCGCGTGGCATCGAGGCGCAGACCCGCAAGCTGTTCGAGGTGTGCCGGCTGCGATCGGTGCCGATCATCACCTTCATCAACAAGGTCGATCGCGAGGGCCGAGACCCCTTCTCGCTGCTCGACGAGGTGGCCGATCAGCTGGCGCTGGACGTGTCGCCGATGAGCTGGCCAGTCGGCATGGGCGGCGAGTTCGAAGGCATCTACGACCTCGAGCGCAACCGGCTGATGCGTCCGGCGAGCGACAATGTCCGAGCGTTCGAAGGCGACGAGACCGCGCTCGACGGCCTGGCCGATCCGCGGATCGAATCGCTGCTGAGCGCGGATGGCGCGGCGCGGCTGCGCGAGGAGGCCGAACTTGCGGTCGGTGGCTATGCACCGTTCGATCCAGCGCTCTACCGACACGGCGATCTGACCCCGGTGTTCTTCGGATCGGCGCTGAAGGATTTCGGCGTCGCCGAGCTGATCGATGCGCTGGCGCGATTCGCACCCTCCCCGCGCGCGCAGCCGGCCGACCCTGCCCCGGTCTCCCCCGACGATCCCGCCGTGACCGGCTTCATCTTCAAGGTGCAGGCGAACATGAACCCGATGCACCGCGACCGCGTGGCCTTCATGCGCTTGTGCTCGGGCCGGTTCCGGCGGGGCATGAAGCTCAACCAGGTCGGCACCGGCAAGTCGGTCGCCGTGCACAGCCCGATCCTGTTCTTCGCACGCGAGCGCGAGGTGGCGGACGAGGCGTTTCCCGGCGACATCATCGGCATTCCCAATCACGGCACGCTGCGCGTGGGCGACACGCTTACCGAAGGCGCCCCGGTTACGATCACTGGGCTGCCCAACTTCGCGCCCGAGATCCTGCGCCGTGTCGCGCTGAAGGATCCCACCAAGACCAAGCAGCTTTCCAAGGCGCTGGACGACATGGCCGAGGAAGGGGTGACCCAGGTGTTCCAGCCGGCGATCGGATCGCAGCGAATCGTGGGCGTGGTCGGCCAGCTGCAGCTGGAAGTGCTGATCTCGCGACTGGAAGCCGAATATAAGGTGGATGCCGCGCTCGAGCCGAGTCCGTGGGAAACCGCACGCTGGGTGGCGGCGGACGACTCCGCCGCGCTGAAGGCGTTCGTCGACCTGCACAAGGGCGCGATGGCGACCGATCGCGATGGCGCCCCGGTCTTCATGGCGAAGGACGGCTGGGAGCTGAATTATGTCAGCGGTCGGCATCCCGACGTGCGGTTCACTGCGACCAAGGAACGCGCCTGAACTGTCCCGCTGCGGCACGCTATCTCACACGGGACAATAAAGGCGGCAGAAACTGGTTAACGTGATTTACACGCTATTGCAGCGCGATATAGTCGATGCATCTGCCGGCGTTCCGGCTAGGCCATCGCGCGATGGCCGGGGGATCAAAAGGGGTTACCGCACAATGACTTCACTAGCCCGTCTCGCCATGATCGCCGGTGTCGCCGGTACCGCTCTGATGGCCCAGCCCGCCATGGCCGTCGTGACGTTCGACTTCGCTGACGTGATCGCCGGTGCCGATGCCACCGTCGTGAACCCCAATGGTGGCAACGAGCTGACCGACACGGCCGATTCGTACGATCTGCAGGAAGCGACTTCGCTGCCGGCCGGCACGCTGGCGGCTTCCGCTTTCGCCGCGCCGTTCGTGACGGGCGCCGATGCGGCCGGCAATGCCGACGTCTCGGTCGATTTCGCTTCGGCCACATCGGGCGTGTTCGACTTCACCGCCGGGGCGCAGGCCTTCGTGAGCGCGGTGGGCGGCAACGCCACTGCCGATCCCTATTATCTGGCAGCGGACTATCTGTTCACGCTGACCGAGTCCGCGACGTTCGCGCTGGATTATGAAGTCGGCGGCACGGGATCGCCCACGCTTGATTTCGCGCTGTCCGGCGGCACTTTCTCGCAGCTCGGCAGCCTCACCGGCACCGGTACCCGCGAATTCACGCTGGGCGCGGGCAGCTACACCTTCTCGCTGGTGCATAATGGCGCTTCGGTCACCCAGAGCGGCCCCGGTATCGCATTCGCCAACAGCTTCTCGGGCGCTTCCTTCCTGATCACCGAAATCGGTGGTCCGGTGGTGCCGGAGCCGGCCACCTGGGCGCTGATGATCGGCGGCTTCGGCCTGGTCGGTGGCACGATGCGCAGCGCGCGTCGCAGCGAGCGGAACCTGGCTACCGCCTGATCCGCTTCGATCGTGAAAACGGGGCCGGTGCGGTATTGCCGCGCCGGCCCTTTTTCATGTCTGTGCCACGATCACCGGGGCGCGGCCGGGGTGGTGGATGTCCGCCATGGATGGGCGTCGCCGGGCCTGCGCACGGTGGCGACACGCGGACCATCCAGCGTGATCGCCAGACCGCCCGTTTCCCGCAACAGCAACCGGTCCACCTTCAGCCAGCGCGGGCGGCAGGTGCGCGGCAGGCGGCGTTCGCTGACGACGATATCGGCATCGGCGCAGGCGCGGTTCATCGCGCCGATCTCGACCAGGTAGGGCGATCGGGTCGCGACCAGGCGCCAGCGCCGCCCGGAAGATGCCAGCGTCGCCGCGCAAAGATCCGGGCCGCAGCGCGCGTCGGCATCATCGTCGAGCGCGCCCGGCTCGACATCGCTGCCCGCCCCTTCGCCCAGCAGATCGCGGACATAATCGCCGGCGCGGGGGCGGAGCAGCGCCAGGCTGCCATCGGTGCGGCGCACCGCGAGGTGACGGCCATCGCCCGTGATCAGCAGATCGGGCGCGGGCGTCAACAACGCCCAGACGGCGCCGATCGCGAGCGGCACCGATCCCCAGGCACGTACCGGGCTTTTCCAGAGCAGTATCCACAGCCCGCCGGCGACCATCAGCGCGAACGCACCGTGCGGCATCGCCGGCAGCATGGTGACCGCACCGGGTGCATCGGCCACCCGGTGCGCAATCCAGAGCAGCAGGCCGAGGGCCTGCCCCGCCAGCCACCAGAAAGGCGCCCCTGCCCCCATCAGATCGGCCAGCAGGGCCGCCGCCTCCAGCGGCATCACGATGAAGGTTGTCAGCGGAATCGCGACAATGTTGGCGGCAGCCCCGTAGAGACCGGCCTTGTGGAAATGGAACAGCGCGATCGGCATCAGCGCGAGTTCGACGACGATGCCGGTCGCCAGCAACGCGAGGAGGGTGCGCCCGATCCGTTCGGGCCAGAGCTCTTCCCGGCGGGCGAACAGCGCGCGCGCCCACCGGCTTTCCGCCAGCGCGACGATCGCGGTGACGGCGGCGAAACTGAGCTGGAAGCTCGCGCCGGCCAGCGACTCGGGCCAGAGCAGCAGCACGATCATCGCCCCCGTCGCCACCAGCCGCAGCGTGATCGCTTCCCGGCCGAGCGCGATGCCCGCCAGCACCAGCAGCGCTGCGATGCATGATCGCAAGGTCGGCACCTCGGCGCCGGTAAGCGCGGTGTAGGCGATGGCGGCGACCGCGGCCGCACCCGCAGCGATCAGGAGCAGCGGCAGGCGGAGCGCCAGCCAGGGCGACAGGGCGAGCAGCCGTAGCGCGAGCAGCATCGTAGCGCCCACCACCGCCGAGACGTGCAGGCCGCTGACCGACAGGAGATGGGCGAGGCCGGAGCGACGCATCGCCTCCGCATCCGCTTCCCCGATCGCGCCCTGATCGCCCGTCGCCAGGGCGGTGGCCACGCCCCCTTCCCCGCCGGGCAACTGTCGCTGGATATGGGCTGACAGCCTGGCGCGCCAGCCGGCCAGCGTCGCGCGCCAGCCATCGGCCCGGCCGGGGGAAAGGATCTCGGCCCCGGCGAAGGCGCGGCCGGTGCCGCCGATCCCCTGGAACCAGGCAACCCGCGCGAAATCATAAGCGCCCGGCACCGCGGCTTCCGGCGGCGGCATGAGCCGTGCGCGCAGACGGATCGTGGCGCCCCGCGCGAGCCCGGGTGGCGCGTCCCCCTGCGCCATGTTCACGCGCACGCGCGGCGGCAGGCCGCTGTCGGCCGCAGGTGCAAGCCGCAGCCGGATCTGGTCCCGCGCGGGCTGCGGTTCGATCAATTCGACGACGGCGACGAAGCGGGCGACGGTCGGCCGGGTCACGACCGGAGCGGCCACGCGCTCCGCCCGCCACCAGATCAGCGCGCAGCCGATCGCGACGGCCAGCGCGAACCAGGCTGCCGCCCGCCCCACCCGCCAGCGGCCCGCCAATATCGCCCCGCCCGTCGCCACCGCCGCGGCAGTGAGCATGACGGCGATCCAGCCATCGCGATCGGGCAGCGCGAACCAGGCGACGATGCCCAGCCCCAGCCCGACCGGCAACCAGAGCGGGAGCTGGTCGCGCTCTGCCTCCAGCATCGTCTCGATCCGGGCCAGCGGATGGAGACGCGCGCGCGGCGGCGCATCCGCGCCCCTTCCAAGCGCGCGAAAAGCCATGCTAAGGGCGCCGCCGAACCTCGTGGCCATGCCGCACATCTTGGAGACGATTGCGGATGGCCGCCAGTACCGATCCGGCAGACAGCAACGCCCCCGTGGTCACGCGGTTCGCACCGTCGCCGACGGGCTTCCTGCACATCGGGGGCGCGCGGACGGCGCTGTTCAACTGGCTCTACGCCCGCCATTTCGGCGGCAAGTTCCTGCTGCGGATCGAGGATACCGATCGCGCGCGATCCACCCAGCCCGCAATCGATGCGATCCTGGATGGCATGCGCTGGCTGGGGTTGGACTGGGACGGCGACGCGGTGTTCCAGTTCGCCCGCGCGGACCGCCACGCCGAAGTCGCCAACCAGCTGCTGGCCGCGGGTCATGCCTATAAATGCTTCGCCACGCCCGAAGAGCTGGAAGCGATGCGCGCTGAGCAGAAGGCGCAGAAACTGCCGCTGCGCTATGACGGGCGCTGGCGCGATCGCGATCCGGCCGATGCGCCGGCCGGGGCGCCGTTCGTGGTACGGCTCAAGGCCGATCAAAGCGGCGAGACGACCATCCATGATCGCGTCCAGGGCGATGTCACCGTCCGCAATGCCGAGCTGGACGACATGGTGCTGTTGCGGTCGGACGGCACGCCGACCTACATGCTGGCAGTGGTCGTCGACGATCGCGACATGGGGGTGACGCATGTCATCCGCGGCGATGATCATCTCAACAACGCGTTCCGCCAGCTAGGCATCATCCGGTCGATGGCCAGGATCGAGGATGGCTGGGCCGAGCCGGTCTATGCGCATGTGCCGCTGATCCACGGCGCGGACGGGGCCAAGCTTTCCAAGCGTCACGGCGCGCTGGGCGTGGAGGCGTATCGCGACGAGATGGGCATGCTGCCGGAGGCGCTGTCCAACTATCTGTTGCGGCTGGGCTGGGGGCATGGCGATGCCGAGATCATCAGCCGCGAGCAGGCCATCCAGTGGTTCGACATCGGCGATGTCGGCCGCGGGCCATCGCGCTTCGATCTCAAGAAGCTCGAAAATCTCAACGGCCACTATATTCGCGAGGCGGCCGATGCACGGCTGGCGGAACTGACGGCGCCGCGTGCGGAAGCCGGGCTCGGCCGCGCGCTGACCGCCGAGGAAGGCGCGCTGCTGGAACGGACGATGCCGGTGCTGAAACCGCGCGCGAAGGATCTGAACGAGCTGGCATCCGGCGCCGAATTCCTGTTCGCCGCCCGCCCGCTCGCAATGGACGAGAAGGCCGCGCTGCTGCTAGAGGGGCCGGGTATCGAGCTGCTCGCCCAGGCGCGCGGCGCGATCGCAGGGGTGACCGACTGGAGCGCGGAGACGCTCGAAGCCGCGGTCAAGGGGGTTGCGGAAAGTGCCGGCGTGGGCCTTGGCAAGGTCGCGCAGCCGTTGCGTGCCGCGTTGACCGGGCGGGCCACCTCTCCCGGCATTTTCGATGTGCTCGTCCTGCTGGGACGGACCGAGAGCCTCGCGCGCTTGGCCGACCGGCTGGATGGCAGGGACTGACAGCCAAGGAGGACGATATGGGGGCGAACGCCAAGATCGAGATCGCAGGAAAAGCTGCGGAATATCCCGTCGTGTCCGGATCGGTCGGGCCCGATGTCATCGACATCCGCAAGCTGTATGCGCAGACCGGCGCGTTCACCTATGATCCCGGCTTCACCTCGACCGCGAGTTGCGAGTCGGAGATCACCTATATCGACGGCGATGCCGGCGTGCTGCTTCACCGCGGCTACCCGATCGATCAGCTGGCCGAACAGTCCAGCTTCATGGAAGTGGCGTATCTGCTGCTGAACGGCGAGTTGCCGGCGAAGACCGAGCTCGACAAGTTCACGACCACGATCACCCGCCACACCATGCTGCACGAGCAGCTGGCGCAATTCTATCGCGGTTTCCGCCGCGATGCGCACCCGATGGCGATCATGACCGGCGTGGTCGGCGCGCTTTCCGCCTTCTACCATGATTCGACCGACATCAACGATCCGCACCAGCGGCTGGTCGCCAGCCACCGGCTGATCGCCAAGATCCCGACGATCGCTGCGATGGCCTATAAATATTCGGTCGGCCAGCCCTTCGTCTACCCGCAGAACCATCTCGACTATACGGCCAACTTCCTGCGGATGACCTTCTCGGTGCCGGCCGAGGATTATGAAGTCGATCCGATCGTGCGCGATGCGATGGACAAGATCTTCATCCTCCATGCCGATCACGAACAGAACGCGTCGACCTCGACCGTACGGCTGGCGGGCTCTTCGGGCGCCAATCCGTTCGCGTGCATCGCCGCCGGCATCGCCTGCCTGTGGGGCCCCGCGCATGGCGGCGCGAACGAGGCGGCGCTGAACATGCTGCGCGAGATCGGCACGCCGGACCGCATCCCCGAATATATCGCCCGCGCGAAGAACAAGGACGATCCGTTCCGGCTGATGGGCTTCGGCCACCGCGTCTACAAGAATTTCGATCCGCGCGCGAAGGTGCTGTCGAAGGCGGCGACCGAGGTGCTGGACAAGCTGGGCAAGAGCGATCCGGTGCTCGACACCGCGCGCGAACTGGAGCGGATCGCGCTCGAGGATCCCTATTTCATCGACAAGAAGCTGTACCCTAACGTCGATTTCTATTCGGGCGTGATCCTGTCGGCGATCGGTTTCCCGACGACGATGTTCACCGTATTGTTCGCGCTCGCCCGCACCGTCGGCTGGGTGGCGCAATGGAACGAGATGATCGCCGATCCCGAGCAGAAGATCGGTCGTCCGCGCCAGCTCTATACCGGGCCGACGCAGCGCGATTATGTGCCGGTGGGCGAGCGCTAAGCGTCAGCCGTCCCGGAGGGTCAGGGTGAAGCGGGCACCCTGGCCGGGAATGCTGTCCACCTCGACATCCCCGCCCATCGCGCGGGCCAGTCGGCGCGCGATATAGAGGCCGAGCCCGCTGCCATCCGGCGTCGCCGGATCGAGCCGTGCGAATTTCTCGAAGATGCGGGCTTGGTCCTCGGCGGCGATGCCCGCTCCCTGATCGGCGACCGTCAGCCGCGCCAGCCCCGGCTCCACATTGCAGGCCAGGTGGATCGTGCCACCCTGGGGCGAGTGGCGGATCGCGTTGCCGATCAGGTTCACCGCGATCTGCAGCGCGCGTCGGAAATCGCCGGTGGCGGGCGCGGTATCCGCCTCTGCCGGGCGATCGATCCGCACGGCGCGCTCGGCGGCGCGGATTGCCAGCAGCCCGGCCGCACGCCGGGCGACGTCGGCCAGGTCGATCGGATCACGTTCGGGGCGGAAATCGGCGCTTTCGATATCCGACAGGTCGACCAGATCGCCGACCAGCGCCAGCAGGTGTCGGCCCGCGCTGGCGATATCTCCGGCATAGCCGGCATAGTCGCGGCGCAGCGGCCCGCCATCCTGCTCACGGATCGCCTCGGCCGATGCGATGATGCGATCGAGCGGCTGGCGCAGTGCGCTGCCCAGCCGATCGCGGAATGCGCTGCCGCCGGGCTCGGCCGGCTCGGGCGGGAGCGTGCGGGCCTGCCCGCGGAACCCTGCGAAGCCGCCATCGCCGGCGGTCAGCGGCAGGCCCGAAAGCAGCAGCGACCGGGCGGGATCAGCCTGGAGGCTGGCATATTGGCCGTGGAAGCGGCGGCGTTCGGCCATCGCGTCGATCAGCGGCATCGCCCCGTCACGATCGGCGCGCAGGGCGAAGATGCGGGTCAGCGGTGCGCCGATCGCATCGTGCGGTACGCTGGCCGCCGCGTTGGCGGAAAGCCCGGTGATCGCAAGCGCCGCATCGCACTCCCACAGCCAGTCGGCCTCCGCGCGCAGATGATCATGCTCGCGTGCGATCGACGCTGCCGCCACAGGCAGGCTCGCGGGCCGTTCCGTCCAGCCGACGATGGCGAGCGACACCCCGTCGCCATCCGGCGCAGCCCGCACCCACAGGTCGAGATCCTGATCGCCGTCGGCGGCGACGACGCCGCGCGACACGACGATCTTCAGCCGCAGCACCAGCCGGACGAGCGCGGCCAGTTGCGGCACCGCGATCGGCCCACCGGGCACGCCCCCGGCACGCGCCTGCAGCCCGGCCAGCGGGGGATCGGCATCCACCAGCCTGCCGGCACGATCGGCATGGCCGCGGATCGGCGGTTGCGGAGCGATCATGCGATCCGATCCCCCTGGCCCAGCCCCGCCGCCAGATCGGCGAGCGCGTGGCGATATTCGGGATCGAGCCGCCAGTTGGCGACCGCATCGGCAGCGAATTCGGGCGTCGTCCGGTCGAAATCGGCCATGCGACGCTCGGCCATGCCGATCCCGTCGGCCGGTTCCAGCGCCAGCAGCAACGCAGCGGCGGCATCGCGCGAGACGCCGGAAGCAGCGAGCAACAACAGCAGGCGGGCGCCATCGGCATCGCCGGCAATCTCGCGCACCAGATCGATCGCGATCCCGGCGCGCGCCGACAATGCGGCCATCGTGACCGCGACATGCCCCTCCAGCGCCAGCGACGCGAGCATGTCGTCGTCGAGCAGTCCACGCAGGCGCAGCGCGATCACGAGCGCCATCGCCCGCCCCTCGAGCGTCTCACCCTCGTCATAATCCGCCATGGCCGATGCCGCTGCGGCAGACACCGCGCGATCGACCGCAGCCGCCGGCAGCGCCTGCGCGCCGACGAGATAGTAGCGCAACGCCGCCGCTACCCGCCACGACAGGCGGTGATGCAGTTCGGCAGGCAGATCGAGGCGGCCGGCGGCGGCATCCTGGAACCTGTCCAGCCGCCGAGCCTCACCCTCCGCCACTGCGCGCGCCGCAGCCGCCAGCGCAGTATCCGCGCTTGCCAGCAGGCCATCGAAGCGGGGCATGGCGAACAGCTGGGGATCGGCGGCGCTCGCTTCCGCACGGGCCAGCGCCAGCGCGGTCACGCGGGCATGCTCGTCGGCGCGCGACAGCAGCAGTGCGGCGAACTCCGCATCGGCCAGCATCCGCGCCCGATCGAGCAACGGCCGAGCCAGCGGCACGCGCGCGACTTCGATCGCGGCGAGCGCCTCGGGACTGGCGACATCGGCCAGCAATGCCGGCAGGCGGGCACGCAGCGCCGCTTCGATGTCGCCGACGATCATGTCGAGCAGGCGAGCCATCGTCGCGCGTTGATAATCGGTGGGACGGGCATCGAAGCGGTTGGCGATGTCGCCCGCGGCCGCCGCCACGCGCGCACGTGCCAGCGCCTCGGCGCGTGCGGCATCCGCCAGCAGCCGGCTTGCGCCCGCAGGCGCGCCCATCCAAGGGTCGTCGTTCACGCCACCCATGGAGCGGGCTTAGCGGCTTGTGATTAAGGCGGCCTAAACCGCGTTCAAGTCTCGATCGCGGCCCAGCCGGCGCAGCGCATCACCGGCGGAAACCGCCGCATAGGCGGTGATCGCCACCATCCCCTCGCCCCAGAAGCCGGCGACGGCGAACGGCGCCAGCAACCATGCCAACGCATCGGGATCGGCGATCCAGCGCGGCAGGCTGCGCTGCAGCCGACGGGCCTGCCACAGCGTCGCCCCCGCCCCCAGCAGCAGCGCGGCCAGCGCCCACCAGCCCCATTGCCCGTCGATCGCCAGCCAGTGCGCCAGCGCCAGCGGGCCCGCCGCCAGCCCGGCGATCCGGACGCGTTCGATCAGCCGGGCATGGCGTACCGGGGAGAGCCGCAACCGCCCGATCCGCGCCGCGATCCCCGCGACCGGGCCGGACAGCAGCGCCAGCGCGAGCCCGCTGCCGACCCAACCCGCCAGACCGGCAAGCGGTGCCGCGATCGCAAGCGCGGCGCCGCCTGCCGCGACCAGCACCGGATCGACCGCGCGCGCCGCCAGCGCAGCCGCGGCCGGCCCCTCGCCCAGCGCGAACAGATAATGGGATGGCCAGCCCGGGGCATCGCGCCGCGACGCAGTGACCAGCGCACGATCATAACCATCTACCGCCTGCGCGGACGATGCGAGCAGCGGCGTAGGTTCGGGATCGGCCAGGATCCGGGCGGCGCCGGCCTGCACCGCGCGCCGCAGCAGGGTGGATTGCGCATCCCAATCGCCCAGCATCGCAGCAGTCCGCCGCACCGATTCGCCGTCGAGACGGGCAAGTCCTGCCCAACGGTGGCTGCCATCGATCCGCTCGTGGCGATCGCGGCCGGCGCGGTCCTCCAACACCAGCACCGCCGGCGAAGCGGCCGATGCGACGCGCTCGACCAGCCGCTGATCGGCCAGGCACCCATCGGCGAACAGCAACAGGCCCTCGTCCGGATGGGCGCGGTCCGCGGCATCGGCCATCGTTCGCGCGACTTCGAGCTGGACGCCATCGTGGCGCAGGCGGTCGATGGCGGCGACGAGTTCGGCCGGAATACGCTCGACCAGCAGGATCACGTGGCGCGCGCCGGCGGCGATCGCCTGCCGCGCCTGATGCTCGACCAGCGTGCGACCGGCCACCGGCAGCGTCGCCCGCAACGCTTCGCTGCCACCGTCGATCGTATCATAGGCCATGATCAGCGCCGCCAGCGCCACACCCGTCCCCTCGCCCGAAAAGAGCGCGAGTTACCGACAGTTCAGGCGCGATGCAAAGCGCCGCGATCAGTGCGGCAGCAGGATTCCGTCGACGAAGGCATCGATCCGGCGCAGCGTTGCGCGATCGGCGGCGCTCCCTGCCAGCGCGGTCTCGGCCAGTGCCATGAGCCCGAGCGCGCCGAAGCTGGCGGCAAGCCCCTGCAGGCGCAGCGCCGCGGCACGCCATTCGGCATCGCCGGGCGCCGAGCGCAATTCGCCGGCAAGCGCGCGGGCGCTCTCGGCAAAGGCGGTTCGCAGCTCGTTCACCAGCGCGGGATCGTCTCCCACCGCTGCCGCGAGCATCGCATCAAGTCCCTGGGGTTCGTAGGCCATGATGGTGTGATAGTGCGACGAGCTTAACCAAGCGTTGCCGGCCACCCTTCCGCCTGCGTCCAAAAATGGTAAACATCGGGCATGGGACCAGGGGCAAAAGGGGCGCAGAGCCTGGGCGATCTGATCGCCGCGGGCAGGAGCGAGCAGGCGGAGCCGGAAGGCCCGCCGATGGTGGACAGCCAATTGTTCGAGGAGGAGCTGCCACCCCGCCGGCGCGGCATGCTGGCGCTGGCCGTGTTACTGGGCGTGGTGGCGATCGGCTGGGTGCTGTTCGCCACCTATGTCGCGGTGACGCGGCTACCGGGCGGCACCGATCCGCTGCTGGACCTGTTCTCGCTGATGCCGGTGATCGCCGCACCGATCGCAGTGATCGGCATCGCCTATCTGCTGATCGCGCGCACCAGCCGCCGCGAATCGCTGCGCTTCGCCGCCACGGCCGAAGCGATGCGCGCCGAATCGATGCGGCTCGAAGCGGTCGTCGCCAGCCTGTCGGACCGGTTGGCCGCCGAGCGCGAATCGCTGGGCGACCATGGCGATCGGCTGTTGGCGCTCGGTGAGGAAGCGGGCGGACGGCTGGCTGCGGTCAGCGCCGGGTTCGCGCAGGAGGGAGCGATTCTCGCGCGTCATTCGGACAGCCTGGCCCGCGCCGCATCCGCCGCGCGCGCCGACATGGGCGTGCTGATGACCGATCTGCCACGCGCCGAGGAACAGCTCCGCACGATGACCGGGCAGCTGCGCGAGGCCGGGCTCGGCGCGCACGAGCAGGCGGCGGCGCTGGATGCGCAGCTGATCGCGCTCGTCGCACGCGGCCGCGAGGCGGAGGATGCCGCGGGCGGCGCGGCGCAGCGGCTGGCGGCGCACGCCGCGCGGCTGGAAGGCGCGGGCGAATCGGCAGGCCGGCGGATCGAGGAAGCAGGCGCCCGCCTGTCCGAGAGCGCGGATGCCGCGCTGGATGCGGCCGGCCGGGCGATCGATGGCGTGCGCACCGGCATCGACGCCCAGGCCGCAGCGCTGATGGCGATGATCGATCAGGCCCAATCCGGGTTCGAGAGCGCGGGATCGGAAGCGGCGCGGTCGCTGGGCCGCCGGCTTGCCGAGGCAGGCCAGCAGGTCGATCATCTGTCGGCGCAGTTGGCTGCGCAGGATGCGGCCAGCCATGCGCTGCTGTCACGGCTCGGGCGCGGGCTGGTCGAGATCGAGCAGCTGCTGGCGACGATGGAGTCGGCCGGCATCCAGCGCACCAACATGCTTTCGGACGCAGTCGGCGCGCTACGTGGCCAGGCCGAACGGGCCAGGCTCGCGATCGAGGACGGCACCGGATCGGCCGACACGCTGATCGCGCGGGCGGAGGCGCTGCGCGACCGCATCGATGCCAGCGCGCGCACGCTGGTCGAGGATCTGCCCCCGCTTTTGCTGGATATCGAGAACCAGGCGGCGCGCGGCGCGCAGCATGTTTCGAGCGCGACCACCGATGCCGCGAAGCTGGCTCTATCGGCCCACGCGATCGCCGCGCGGTTCGACGAATCGCGGGGTGCGCTGGCGGCGCAGCACGACACGCTGGCCGGCTTGTCCGACATGCTGGCGGGGCACCTTTCCACGGTCGAGACGCGCACCCAGGCGCTGAAGCAGCTGAACGATGAGACTGGCGAAGCCGCGCGGATCGCGGCCGAGGCGGCCGGCGGACAGCTGGTCGAAGCACTGCTGCGGGTTCGCGAAACCGCGACCCAGGCATCCGAGCGGGCGCGCGAGGCGCTGGCTGGTGTGATCCCCGAGGCGGCCGAGGCGCTGGGCGCCGCCACCAGCGATGCGATGCGCGCGGCGATGGGTGACCGCGTCGAAGGCCAGATGCGCGAGATCGGCGAAGCGGCCGAGCGCGCGGTATCCGCCGCGCAGGCGGCATCCGATCGGTTGATGCGCCAGATGCTGACGATCGCCGACACCACTGCGCAGGTCGAGGACCGGATCGCCGAGGCGCGCGCCGAAGCCGCCGAGCATGACGAGGACAATCTGGCGCGGCGCGTGGCTTTGCTGATCGAATCGCTCAATTCGACTGCGATCGACGTGACGAAGTTGCTGTCGAACGATGTCACCGACACCGCCTGGTCCGCCTATCTGAAGGGCGACCGCGGCGTCTTCACGCGGCGTGCGGTGCGGCTGCTCGACACCGCCGAGGTGCGTGAGATTGTGCGCCACTACGAGGACGAGCCCGAGTTCCGCGATCAGGTGAACCGCTACATCCATGATTTCGAGCTGATGCTGCGCCGGATCCTGGCCAGCCGCGATGGCCATGCGCTGGGCGTGACATTGCTGTCGTCCGACATGGGCAAGCTGTATGTGGCGCTGGCGCAGGCGATCGAGCGGCTGCGCGCCTGATCGGCGACGTCAGGCGCGTCCCGCGCCCGTTGCCAGCAGCCGCGAATCGACACCGGCACTCGCGAAGGCAGCATCCCAGCGTTGCGGCGCTTCCGTCTTGAACAACAGGGCGGTATCGGCGGGGGTCGCGAACCAGCCGTGGCGCGTCATCTCCTCATCCAGCTGGCCTTCGCCCCAGCCGGCATAGCCCAGCGCGATCACGTAGCGCGCCGGCCCCCGCCCCTCGGCGATCGCGCGCAGCACATCGAGCGTGCCGGTCAGCCCCCAGCGATCGCCGACCTGCAGCGTATCCTGCCCGCCCCAATCCAGGCCGTGGATCACGAAGCCGCGCTGCGGCTCCACCGGGCCGCCGACATGGACCGACACGTCGGGAGCGACCCCCCGGTCGATCGACAGCTGATCGAGCAGCGCATGCAGCCGCAGCCCTTGCGCGACCCGGCCGACCCCGATTCCCAGCGCGCCATTCTCGTCATGCGCGCACATCGCGATCACCGCGCGCTCGAACCGCGGATCGCCGATGCCCGGCATCGCAAGCAGGAACTGGCCACTGAGGAAGATCGGCTCGGTCATTCAACAACCTATAGGCTGTGCGGCATCCCCCTCCAACGCGCCTGCGCGCGCTTCGCCCCAAGCCCGTTTCCCTTTGTCATCCCCATCGGCTAGTCGCTCGACGAACGACCCTGAAGGAGACTGAGCCATGGCGATCAAGATCGGTGACACCATTCCGGATGTTGCGCTGACCAAGGCGACGGCGGACGGCCCCGAGAAGGTTTCCGCACGCGACTATTTCGCCGGCAAGCGCATCGCCCTGTTCTCGGTGCCGGGCGCGTTCACGCCCACCTGTTCCGCACGCCACCTGCCGGGTTTCGTCGACAAGCTGGATGCGCTGAAGGCCAAGGGCATCGACGAGGTCGCTGCGACCGCGGTCAACGATGCGTTCGTGATGGGCGCCTGGGGCAAGTCCGCCGGCGCGGACGGCATCACTATGCTGGCGGACGGCAATGGCGAGTTCGCCAAGGCGCTTGACCTGACGATGGACGGATCCGCATTCGGCCTGGGCCTGCGCGGGCAGCGGTTCGCGATGATCGTGAACGACGGCACGATCGAGCAGCTGCACGTCGAAGCGCCCGGCGAGTTCAAGGTGAGTTCCGCCGAGTATCTGCTCGAGCAGCTCTGATCCGCCTTGCGGCCGCCGATCGATCGGTGGCCGCACCACCTGTTTGCAAGAAAGGGCCCGATGGCCTCCGAACAAAGCTTCGCTACCGTCGACGAACTCGACCGGCTGTACCGCGCCTCGGTCGCGGCGCTGCGCCGTGCGCTCGCGCTCTACATCGAAACCGGGGAGCGCCCGGACGACGCCGCGCGGGCGGCGGGCGCCTTCGCTTATCCCGAGATCCGGCTGCATTATGACGGCTCGCTGCCGCGCGAACATCCTGCGCGCGCCTATGGCCGGCTGACCGCGGCGGGCGACTATGCCATCAGCGTCACCCAGCCCGCGCTGTTCCGCGACTATCTGGCAGAACAGCTGGACCTGCTGGTCAGCGATTATGGCGCGACGGTGGAGATCGGCCGTGGTCGGCAGGAGATCCCCTACCCCTATGTGCTCGACGCCGGACACGACATCGATCTGACCGGGGCGGCCGCGGTGGAGCTTGCGCGGATCTTCCCGGCCAACGAACTGGTCCATATCGGCGACGAGGTGGCGGACGGTTTCTGGACGCCTGCGGTACCCGATTCGGCCCGCCCGCTGGCGCTGTTCGATGCGCAGCGCGTCGACTTCAGCCTCGCCCGGCTGCGGCACTACACCGGCACGCCGCCGGCGCACGTCCAGAACTATATCCTGTTCACCAACTACAACCGTTATGTCGACGAATTCGTGCAGTGGGCGACCAGCATGATTTCTGCCGACGGGCCCTATCGACTGCTGAGCTGTTCGGGCGGACTGGAGATCGGCCCCGAACATCCCGATCCGGCCGGGGCGATCAGCGATTCGGCCTGGAAGAAGCATCAGATGCCGGCCTACCATCTGGTCGGGCCGGACCGATCGGGCATCACGCTGGTCAACATCGGCGTCGGCCCTTCGAACGCCAAGACGATCACCGATCATCTGGCCGTGATGCGGCCGGAAGCCTGGTTGATGATCGGCCATTGCGGCGGACTGCGCCCCAGCCAGCGGATCGGCGATTATGTTTTGGCCCACGCCTATCTGCGTGACGATCATGTGCTGGACGATGTGCTGCCGCCCGAAATCCCGATCCCGGCGATCGCAGAAGTCCAGGTGGCATTGAGCCGGGCGGCGGAGATCGTATCGGGCGAGAGCGGCGATCTGCTGAAGGCGCGGCTGCGCACCGGCACCGTCGTCACCACCGACGATCGCAACTGGGAGCTGCGCTACACGCGCTCCGCGCTGCGCTTCAACCAGAGCCGCGCGGTCGCGATCGACATGGAATCGGCGACATTGGCGGCGCAGGGTTATCGCTTCCGCGTGCCATATGGCACGCTGTTGTGCGTGTCGGACAAGCCGATCCATGGCGAGATCAAGCTGCCCGGCCAGGCCAATCGCTTCTACGAGCGTGCGATCAACGAGCATCTGCGGATCGGCATCGCCGCAATCGACGAGCTGCGCGCCACCGGCCGATCGCTCCACAGCCGCAAGCTGCGGGCGTTCAACGAACCGCCGTTCCGCTGATCGACGCCGGCAGACTCAGCCGGTGGGGCTGAGCTTGCCACAGGCATCGCCGTCGGCGAGCGCGGCTTCCTCCGCCTGCGCCGGCGGCACGAAACTGCCCTTGCGCCAGCTGCCGAAGCGGTAATAGCCGGCTCCGAGCAGCAGCGTGGCCAGCGATCCGGCCGGGAAGCTCCACCAGATCGCGTCCGCGCCCAGCACGGGATAGGCCAGCCGGGCGAGCCCGAGCCGGACCGGAAACAGCGCGACTGTCAGGATGACCAGCGGCGCGATCACCGCGCCGTTGGCGCGCACGGTAGCGAACAGCACCAGCGAGACGCCGAACAGGATGAAGCTCCAGCCGGCCAGGCGGTGGATATGTTCGGCGATCGGGATGGCGGGGCTGCCGGCCCCCAGGAACAGGCCGAGCGCGCCATGATCGGCAAGGGTGAGCGCCAGCACCAGCGCGCCAGTCAGCACCAGATTGAAGACGATGCCCCAGCGCGTGATCGCGCCGACCCGATCCCAGCGCCCGGCGCCGATATTCTGCGCGGCCATCGCGCTGACGGCGGCGCCGATCGCCATCGCCGGCATCTGGACATAGGTCCACAGCTGCTGGGTCACGCCATAGGCCGCGGTGACGATGACGCCCTCGCGATTGACCAGGCCGATCATCGCGAGGGCCGACACCGAGATTACGATCATCTGCAGGCCCATCGGCAGGCCCTTGCCCAGCATCGCGCGCCCCAGCGCAGGCGCGGGGCGGAGATAGGCGAGCTCGCCCCCGCGCAGCCGGACCGGCAGGTCGCGCGCATAGATCCAGCCGAGCAATGCGGCCAACGACACGACGGTCGCGATCAGTGTCGCCCAGGCGGATCCGGCTATGCCCAGCGCCGGGAACGGACCGATGCCTGCGATCAGCAGCGGGTTCAGCGCGATATCGAGCGCGACCGCCAGCCCCATGAACCATAGCGGCGTCAGCGAATCGCCCATGCCGCGCATCGCCATGATCAGCAGCGTCGAAACGAACGAGGCCGGCATCGCGAGGAAGATCACGCGGAGATAGGCCAGCGCCTCCGCACGCGCGCCGGATGGCGTCGCCAGCAGCGCCAGCAGATCGGGCGCCAGCAGCCAACCCACGACGGCGATGACGATCGACAGCCCGGCGAACAGGCCGAGCGCGCTGCCGACCGCGCGCCGCGCACCATCCAGATCGCGCGCGCCCATCCTCTGGCCGACCAGGATCGTCGCCGCCATGCCGAAGCCGAACATGGCCGCGAACATCAGGAACATCACGAGATTGGCATTGGACGTGGCCGCCAACGCATTCTCGCCAAGGAAACGGCCGACCCAGATCGCGTTCACCGATCCGTTCAGCGATTGCAGGATGCTCGATCCCAGCGTCGGCAAGGCGAACCGCAGCAGCGTGGCCGCGATCGGACCTGTCGTCAGATCACGCCGCGATGCTGCTGCCGCCATCTATGCGAGCCGCGCGAGCGCTGCGCCCAGCCGCTCCGCCTCGGCCGAACGTTCGGCATGATCGGCGCGCGCCTTGGCGACAGCTTCCGGCTTGGCCTTCTCAGCAAAGCCGGGCGAATCGAGCCGGCGCGCCAGCGCATCGCGCTCCTTTTCCGCCTGCGCGATCGCCTTGCCCAGCCGCGCGCGTTCGGCCGCGATGTCGATCACGCCTTCCAGCGGCAGCACATAGGTCGCCTCGTCGACCACGATCTGCGCCGCGCCGCCGGGCGGTGCATCATCAGTGGTGATGATCGAGACGCGCGCCAGGCGGGCAAGCGCCGCCGCCTGCGCGCCGAGCCGCACCGCTGTGTCGAGCCCGGCATCGCGCACATGCAGCGGCAGCTTCGCGCCCGGCGGCACCTGCAGTTCGGCGCGGGCGGCGCGGATGCCGTCGATCAGGCGGACCAGCCAGTCGATCTCGGCGGCCGCGGCGGGATCGATCGCGCGCGCATCGGCCATCGGCCACTTCGCCAGGATCAGATCATAAGGCCGGTCTCCGAGCGCATGCCACAGCTCCTCGGTGATGAACGGCATGAACGGGTGCAGGATGACCAGGATCTGGTCCAGCACCCAGCCTGCCACCGCCTTGGTTTCGTCGTCGATCTGGCCCTTGATCAGTTCAAGATACCAGTCGCAGAAGGTCGCCCAGACGAACTGATAGATGGTGTTGGCGGCCTCATCGAAGCGCAGGTCGGCCAGCGCCAGATCGAGTGCCTGGATGGTCTTAATGGTCTCTGCCAGGATCCAGCGGTTGACCACCTGTTCGGCCGCGGGCGGCTCCAGCGCGGTGCTGGCGCCGATGCCGTTGGCCTGCGCGAAGCGGGCGGCGTTCCACAGCTTGGTCGCGAAGTTGCGATAGCCTTCGACCCGCTTCTCATCGAGCTTGATATCGCGGCCCTGGCTTTCCATCGCCGCCAGCGTGAAGCGCAGTGCATCCGCGCCGAATTGATCGATCAGGCCCAGCGGATCGACCGTGTTGCCCTTGGACTTGGACATTTTCGCGCCGGTGGCATCGCGGACGAGCCCGTGGAGATACAATGTCTTCCAGGGCTTCTCGCCCATGAAGTGCAAGCCCTGCATGGCCATCCGCGCATCCCAGAAGAACAGGATGTCGAAGCCGGAGATCAGCACGTCGTTCGGATAATGGCGGCGCACCATCGCCTCGTCGTCGGGCCAGCCCAGCGTGCCGAACGGCCAGAGCGCGGACGAGAACCAGGTGTCGAGCACGTCCTCGTCGCGGGTCAGCCGGCGGTTGCCCGCCTGCGCCTGCGCGCCAGCCTCATCCTCGGCGACATAGGCGTTGCCGTCCTCGTCGTACCAAGCAGGTATCCGGTGGCCCCACCAGAGCTGGCGGCTGACGCACCAGGGCTGGATATTCTCCAGCCAGTTGTACCAGGTCTTCTTCCACGTCTCGGGCACCACGCGGATGTCGCCCGATCGCACCGCCTCGATCGCGGGGCCGGCCAGCGCCTTTGCGTCGACATACCATTGGTCGGTCAGCCAGGGCTCGATCACCACGCCCGACCGGTCGCCATAGGGCGTCTGGATCACGCGATCCTCGACCTTTTCGAGCAGGCCTTCGGCCTCGATTAGATCGACCACGCGTTTGCGCGCCTCGAACCGGTCTAATCCCACCAGATCGGCCGGGATCAGCCCGTCCGCGGTCTGGCAGACGACCGCCTTCGCATCGAGCATGTTGAGCATCTCGCCGGCCTTGAAGCCCGCGCGGCGCCCAACCTCGAAATCGTTGAAATCATGTCCCGGGGTGATCTTCACCGCACCTGATCCCAGCTCCGGATCGGCATGCTCGTCGGTTACGATCGCGATCAGCCGGCCGGTGATCGGCAGCCGGATCTGCTTGCCGACCAGCGCCGCATAGCGATCGTCGGCTGGGTTCACCGCCACCGCCATGTCGGCCAGCATCGTCTCGGGCCGCGTCGTCGCGACCGAGATATGGCCGGACCCGTCCGCCAGCGGATAGCGGAAGTGCCAGAACTTGCCGTTGATCTCCCGCGTCTCAACTTCGAGATCGGAAATGGCCGTGCCCAGGCCTGGATCCCAGTTCACCAGCCGTTTGTCGCGATACAGCAATCCCTGTGCGTGCAGATCGACGAACACTTTGATGACCGCGCGGCTGAAGCCCTCGTCCATCGTGAAGCGTTCGTTCGCCCAATCGCACGAAGCGCCCAGCCGGCGGAGCTGGCGGGTGATCTGACCGCCGCTCTCCGCCTTCCATTCCCACACCTTGTCGACGAACGCCTCGCGGCTGAAATCGGTGCGCTTTTCGCCCTTCGCGTTCAGCTGGCGCTCGACCACCATCTGGGTGGCGATGCCGGCATGATCGGTGCCGACCACCCAGAGCGCGTCCTTACCCTTCAGCCGGGCGTGGCGGATCAGGATATCCTGTAGGGTGTTGTCCAGCGCATGGCCGATATGCAGCGAGCCCGTCACGTTCGGAGGCGGGATCACGATCGTGAACGGCTCCGCCTCCGGCCGATCCGGGCGGAACCGGCCTTCCGCTTCCCAATGGGCATACCAGCGCGCTTCGATGGCGGCTGGGTCGAAAGTCTTGTCGATCGTCATGCCGCGCGATCTAGGGCCCAATCACGATCAGGACAACGCCGCCTTGAACCGCGCGCGCGAAAGGCGCACCTGCGCGCGATGCCTGTTCGTGCCAAGGTCTGCGGCCTTTCGACCGCCGCCACCGTCGCCGCCGCGGTCGGCGGCGGGGCGAGCCATGTCGGCTTCGTGTTTTTTCCCCGCAGTCCGCGCGATATCGATCCGGATCGCGCCGGATCGCTCGCCACGCCGCCGGGGGTCGGCCGGGTCGGCGTGTTCGTCGATCCCGACGACGAACTTCTCGCAACGGCGATCACGCGCGCACGGCTCACCGCGATCCAGCTGCACGGGCATGAGACGCCGGAGCGCGCGGCCGCGATCGCGAGAGCCCACAGCCTGGAGGTGTGGAAGGCGATCCCCGTCAAGCTGCGCGCCGATCTCACTGCGGCGCGCGCGTTTCGTGGCGCTGCCGATCGCATCCTCTATGACGCCAAGACGCCGGTCGGGGCCGATCTGCCCGGGGGCATGGGCCTGCGCTTCGACTGGACGCTGCTTAAGGGGCATGATCACCCGCTGCCCTGGGCGCTCTCCGGAGGGCTCGATGCGGGCAACGTCGCCGACGCCGCGGGGATGACCGGCGCGCGGCTCGTCGATGTCTCGTCGGGCGTGGAAAGCGCGCCGGGCGTCAAGGATGTGGACAAGATCGCGGGCTTCCTCCAATCGGTCGCCCAGCTATGACCGTGCAGACCACTCTTCCGGGCGGAGCGAACTCGCTGCGCGCCCAGCCCGACGATCGCGGGCATTTCGGCCAGTTCGGCGGACGCTATGTCGCCGAGACGCTGATGCCACTGATTTTGGATCTCGACCGCGAATATCGCGCGGCCAAGACCGATCCGGCCTTCAAGGCCGAGCTCGACGGGCTGATGACCCATTATGTCGGCCGCCCGAGCCCACTCTATTATGCCGAGCGGATGACCGAAGTGCTGCGCGCCAGCGCGCCCGAGGGCATGGGCCCGAAAATCTATTTCAAGCGCGAAGAGCTGAACCACACCGGCGCGCACAAGATCAACAATTGCATCGGCCAGATCCTGCTCGCCATCCGGATGGGCAAGACCCGGATCATCGCGGAGACGGGCGCAGGCCAACATGGCGTGGCGACCGCCACTGTGGCGGCCCGGTTCGGCCTGCCCTGCACCATCTTCATGGGCGCCAAGGATGTGGTGCGCCAGCAGCCCAACGTGTTCCGGATGAAGCTGCTGGGCGCAGAAGTCCGCGCGGTGGAAAGCGGCGCACAGACGCTGAAGGATGCGATGAACGAGGCGCTGCGCGACTGGGTCGCCAACGTCCACGACACCTTCTACATCATCGGCACCGCCGCAGGCCCGCATCCCTATCCGGAACTCGTCCGCGATTTCCAGTCGGTGATCGGGATCGAGGCGCGCGAGCAGATCTTGGCCGCGGAAGGCCGGCTGCCCGATCTGCTGGTGGCGGCGGTCGGCGGCGGATCGAATGCGATCGGCCTGTTCCACCCCTTCCTGGACGAACCGGCGGTCGAGATGCTGGGCATCGAGGCCGCGGGCCGCGGGCTGGATACCGACGCCCATGCCGCCAGCCTGACCGGTGGCACACCCGGCGTGCTCCACGGCAACCGCACCTATCTGCTGCAGGATGAAGACGGGCAGATCAGCGAGGCGCATTCGATCTCGGCCGGGCTCGACTATCCGGGCATCGGCCCTGAACATAGCTGGCTGCACGAGATCGGCCGCGTCACCTATCGCGGCGTGACCGATGATCAGGCGCTCGACGCCTTCCAGTTCTGTTGCCGCACCGAAGGCATCATCCCAGCGCTGGAATGTGCGCATGCGCTGTCAGCGGTGGCGGAGGAAGCCGCACGCCGCCCGCGCGACGGCATCATCCTGATGAACATGTCCGGCCGCGGCGACAAGGACATCTTCACCGTCGCAGAAGCGTTGGGGCAGCAGATATGAGCCGGCTGGCTGCCACTTTCGCGGCTTGCGCCGATGCCGGGCGCGCGGCCCTGGTCTGCTTCGTCACCGCCGGCGATCCATCGGCCGATGCCACCGCCGCGATCCTTGACGCGCTGGTCGATGGTGGTGCCGACGTGATCGAACTCGGCATGCCTTTCACCGATCCGATGGCGGACGGGCCGGCGATCCAGCGCGCCAACATCCGTTCGCTGTTAGCGGGAACGACGACCGCCAGCATCCTTGAAATCGCTCGGCAATTTCGCGCACGCCATGCGGATGTGCCGCTGGTGCTGATGGGCTATGCCAACCCGATGGTGGCGCGCGGTGCCGACTGGTTCGCAAAGGCGGCGCAGGATGCCGGCGCGGACGGCGTGATCTGCGTGGATCTGCCCCCCGAGGAAGGCGATATCCTCGGCCCGGCGCTTGCGGCGGAGGGGATCGACAGCATCCGCCTCGCCACCCCGACCACCGATGCCGCACGCCTGCCCACGGTGCTCGATGGCGCCTCGGGCTTCCTCTATTATGTTTCCGTCGCCGGGATCACCGGCCAGCAGCAGGCCGCGCTCGGCTCGATCGAGCAGGCGGTCGCCCGGCTTAAGGCAGCGACCGACCTGCCCGTCGCAGTCGGCTTCGGCGTGCGCACGTCCGATCAGGCCGCAGCGATCGCGCGCGTGGCGGATGGCGTGGTGGTGGGGTCGGCGATCATCGACGAGATCGAGCGACGGATCGAAGCGCCCGAAAGCATCCCGTTGGCAGTCCGCAGCTTCGTCAATGACTTGGCCGGCGCCGTTCGCGGCGCACGGCAGGAGATCGCCGCATGAGCTGGCTCGATCGCGTCCGCCAGAGCATCCCCTTCATCCAGAAGCGGGAAACGCCCGACAATCTGTGGCACAAATGCCCGTCGTGCGGGCAGATGATCTTCCTGAAAGAATATCAGGAAAACCAGTCGGTCTGCCCGAAATGCGAGCATCACGGCCGGATCGGGCCGTCGGCGCGGTTCGACCAGCTGTTCGACCAGGGCATCCACACGCTGCTGCCGACTCCCCCGGTGCGCGAGGATCCGCTGAAGTTCCGCGACCAGAAACGCTATGTCGACCGCATCAAGGCCGCCCGCACCGCGACCGGCGAGACCGACGCGTTGATCAACGCCAAGGGACTGATCGAGGGGCGCAAGGCGGTCGTCGGCGTCCAGGATTTCGCCTTCATGGGTGGATCGATGGGGCTGGGCGTGGGCGCGGCGTTCGTTGCCGGGGTGGAAGCCGCGATCGCGGATCGCTGCCCCTACATCATCTTCACCGCCGCCGGTGGCGCGCGGATGCAGGAAGGCATCCTCAGCCTGATGCAGATGCCCAAGACGACGGTTGCGATCGCGCAACTGCGCGAGGCGGGACTGCCCTATCTGGTGGTAATGACCGATCCGACGACCGGCGGCGTGACCGCGAGCTATGCGATGCTGGGCGATGTCCAGCTGGCCGAGCCGAACGCGCTGATCGGCTTTGCAGGCCAGCGCGTGATCGAATCGACGATCCGCGAGAAGCTGCCCGAAGGCTTCCAGCGCGCCGAATATCTGCTCGATCACGGCATGCTCGACATGGTCGTGCATCGTCACCGGTTGCGGGCCGAACTGGCGCGGCTGATCGGCTATCTGGTGCGCGAACCCGCCTGATCGTCGCGATGGCCGATCATGCCATCTCGGCCGACCCCGCCGTCCAGCAGCAGCTCGACCGGCTGGCGTCGCTTTCGCCCGGTGCGGATATATTGGGGCTGGACCGGATCGTACGGCTGCTCGACCGGCTGGGCAACCCGCAGGATCGGCTGCCGCCGGTGCTGCATGTCGCGGGTACCAACGGCAAGGGATCGACCTGCGCCTTCCTGCGTGCCGCGATCGAGGCGGCGGGGCTCAGCTGCCATGTCTATACCAGCCCCCACCTCGTCCGTTTCAACGAGCGGATCCGGCTGGGCGGCCGGCTGATCGGCGATCCGCTGCTGGCGCGACTGCTGGGCGAGGTGCTGGACGCGTCGGCCGATATCGGCCCGAGCTTCTTTGAGGTGACGACGGCAGCGGCGCTGCTCGCCTTCGCCGACGTACCGGCCGATGCTTGTGTGATCGAGGTCGGCCTGGGCGGGCGGCTGGATGCCACAAACGTCATCGCGCGGCCGCTGGTCTGCGGGATCGCTCAGCTCGGGCTGGATCACCAGGCGTTCCTGGGCGATCGGATCGAGGATATCGCCGCAGAAAAAGCCGGGATCGCTCGCGCCGGGGTGCCGCTGGTCACGATGCACTATGCCGCGCCCGTCGCCGATCGGGTCGGGCGCACGGCCGCGGCGGCAGGGGCCCGGTGGAGCCCCAAGGGCGCTGGTTGGGACGTCACGGCCTATCGCGGGGCGCTGCATTACCGCGATGCCGCAGGCCGGATCGATCTGCCGCTGCCGCGACTGGCGGGTGCGCACCAGGCGCTGAACGCGGGGCTCGCGATCGCGATGCTGCGCCATCAGGATCGGCTGGTGATTCCGGAGACCGCCCTGCGCGCCGCGATGGGCTGGGCGGACTGGCCGGCGCGGCTGCAGCGGCTGAACCATGGCACGCTGGCGGAACGGTTGCCGGCCGGAGCCGAACTATGGTTGGACGGCGGCCACAATCCCGCCGCGGCGCGCGTGATTGCCGATCATTTCCGCGGCCACGTGCCGGCCGGGCGCCCGCTGCACATCGTCCTGGGGCTGCTCGCGAACAAGGATCCGGCGGGGGTGCTGCGCCCGTTCGCGCAGCGCGGCGCGGTGATCCATCCGGTGCCGGTGCCGGGCCACGATCATCATGATCCCATGGCGCTCGCCGCTGGCGCGGCCGCCATCGGGCTTGTCGCGACGCCCGCCGCCGATCCCGCGAGCGCGATCGACCATATCCTGCGCCACGCCGATCGGGCCGCGCCGCCGATCATCCTGATCATGGGCTCGCTCTATCTGGCGGGCAGAGTGCTGGCGGAGAATGGGACGCCACCTGAGTGATTATTGCGATTGACTTGCAATAGCGGATAAGCTTTTCTCGCTTCGAGAGGAGACTGCCGATGCCCACTCAAGCGCCGGATACGATGCTGCCCCATGCCGCGCCACAGTCGCGCGATCAGCGGCTGATGCTGTTCGCGATCCGCCGGATCGCGGTCGGCGGGCTGGACGATGCCCATGCAGCGCATGCCTTTCTGATCGCGTTCGGGCGCAGTTTCAGGCGTCCCCTGCTGCTGACCCGGGCGTTGATGGCGGAAGTCTCGCGCGTATCGGCGACGCGGATCCTGGTGGCACCCTGCTGCTGCCCGCGCGCGACCGCGCACGAAGCCGGGCTGCTGGACGCAATCACGGCCGCCATCCAAGACCCGCGCGGGGCGCATGACCGGTTGGCGGCGATGCTGAACGTGCGCCACTGCCTGGGCGCGATCACCAGCGCGCAGGCCGTGGCGCAGGCGTTCGCCGACCTCGGCCGGCCGATCGGCTGACGATCAGCCTGCGCGCAGATCTGCCAGCGCGGTCTGTGCCCAATCATACATCGCGCGATGTTCTGCGCGGGCGAGCCGATCGAGCCGCTTCTCGCGCCGTTCGACCTCCTCGAGCACCGCAAGCGCATCGGCTTTGCGGCCCATCTCGATCAGCAACGCGGCCTGCAGGCAGCGGGCCTCGTCACCCGGCAGGCGCGTGGCGATGTCCGCATAGAGCGTCGCAGCCTCCTCCCGCCGATCGGCAGCATGAAGCGCGCGGGCGCGGACGAGCGATTCGCGATCGGCGGCACTCGGGGTTCCGGCCGGCGGCAGTGCCTCCATCAGCGCGAGCGCGCCCACCGCATCGCCGCTGTCGAGCAGGCAGCGCGCCAGCTTCACGCTCAACCCGCGATCCTGGCCGGGGCTCCGGGCGATCGCCGCGCGGTAATGGCGGATGGCCTCGCCGGGGCGGTCCAGCGCAGCCAGCGCATCACCGACCCGCGCTTCGTTGGCAGCAGTCTCTGCGACCTCCAGCGCATCGCGCGCGGCGCGCAGCTCGCGTTCGGGATCGATCGCCTTGCCAGCCGCTGCAGATAGCGTGCGTACGTGACGCTGGTGGCGCAACCCGGGTAGGATCTCCAGGATCAGATAGGCCAGGCTACCGGCCACCGGCAGCAATGCGATCGCGAGGATCCATAGTTGGTTGCGGCCATTGCGAACGACGTGGATGATCAGTGCGACCTGGATGGCGATCGAGAGGATCAGGAACGGCATCAGTCGTCCGCGACAGCCTGTGCGCCCGGCTGGCGGACATGCTCGACCACGAATCCGCGCCGCCAAAGCAGGAGAAGCAGCAGCATGCCGGGGATCGCCACGGCGGTCGTCACCAGCCAGAAGCCGGGCCAGCCCAGCCGATCGGCGATGATGCCCGCCGGGGTCGACAGCCAGGTGCGCCCGACCGCCGCGAACGACGACAGCAGCGCGAACTGGGTCGCGGTATAGGCGAGGTTGGAGAGCCCGGAGAGATAGGTCACGAATACGGTGAGCCCGATGCCGCTCGTCACCTGCTCGGTCGCGACCGCGATGGTGAGCCAGGTCGTCGAATGGCCCGCCAGCGCCAGCATCACGAAGGTCAGGTTGCTCAGCATCATCAGCAGGCCCGACACCAACAGCGCACGCCCCATGCCCAGCCATGCCAGGAACGGGGCCGCCAGCGCGATGCCGACGATCAGCCCCCAGAAACCGACGATCTTGTTGATCGCGATGAACTCGGTGTCCGAAAAACCCAGCTCGACGATCATCGGATTGAGCATCACCTGCCCCATCGCATCGCCTAGTTTGTAGATGAGCACGAACAGCAGGATCAGCAGCGCGCCGCGCCGACCGAAGAATTCGCGGAACGGCCCGACGATCGTGGTGCCGATCCATTCGCCGAAGGATAGCCGTTCGCCGTCGCGCTCCAGCGCTTGATCGTGCAGCCCCCGCCCCGCCCACAGTGCGGCGATAATGCCGGGAACGACGCAGAACCCGGTAAGCCCGTAGGCGATCCCCCAGCCGAGATTCGCACCTTCGGGAGACGCCATCGCGATCGTGCCGACCCCGGCAATGAATGCGCCGAGCCGATAGCCGAACTGGTTGTTCGCGGTGCCGTGCGGCAGTTCGTCTTCGGGCAGGATCTCGATCCGGTACGCATCGATCACGATATCCTGGGTCGCGCCCAGGAACGCCGTGACGATCGCCCAGAAGGCAAACAGGCCGAGATTCTGCTCGGGCTGGCTCAACCCGAGCATCCAGACCGATCCGAACAGCAGCGCCATCACGAAGAACAGCCAGGCGCGGCGCTGGCCGAACCAGCCGGTCAGGATCGGCAGCTTCAGCCGATCGATCAGCGGCGCCCAGAGGAATTTCAGCGTGTAGGGCGTGGTAAGGCCGACCGCGAAGCCGATCGTTTTCTTGTCGATGCCGACCTTCGCCAGCCAGAATGTCATCGTGCCCAGCAGCAACGCCAGCGGGAAGCCGCTGGATATGCCCAGCAGCAATGCCGCGATCGGCCGGGGGCGCACATAAGGTGCCATGGTTTCGCGCCAGCGCGAGCGGCCGGCGGGTGCGTGCGCAATGCTCATCGCGGCCACCATAGCGTCGGCGGCCTGCGTAGGAAAATGATCAGTGCGCGAAGAAGGTCAGCCCGGCCGGCGGCTTGCGCACCGGCCGCCCGGCCAGCGTGGCATCGACCGCCTCGATTGCACCAAGCAGCGCGAGCGGCGGATACGGCTTGGCAAGGCAGCCAATCGACAGCGCCTGCGCATCGACCGGGCACGCGCCCGTCACGAACAGCAGCGGCACGCCCTTCGCCTTGGCCGCGTGCGCCACTTCGAGACCCGTGCCGCCGGCGGAAAGGTTCACATCTGCCAGCACCAGATCAATCTCGTTCTCGGCGATCGCGCGCACGGCGTCCTCGACGGTATCCACGGTCGCAACGACCTCATACCCGGCATCGCCCACGATATGTTCGTTGTCGAACGCGACCAGCGGCTCATCCTCGACGATCAGGATGCGATTGATGGTTCGCTTGCGTCGCCCGAAGATCATTCCGCCCCTGCGCCCCCTTTACGATCTGGTCTGGCTGGCGAACGCGCTGACAAGCGCTTATGTCCGCCCGATCATCCGAACCCCTGCCTATTTCTGGAGCAATGCCCCTGTCGCCTTCCCGTTCCACGTCCGGCCCGCCAAAGGTGGAACCCGATCGTCCGCTCAAGGCTTCGGCCGGCAAGGCGCCCCAGCGTATCGCCAAGCTGCTGGCGCGCGCCGGCATCGCATCCCGCCGCGAGATCGAGCGGATGATCGCGGATCGCCGCGTGGCGATCGATGGCATCGCTATCGAAACGCCGGCGACGCTGCTCACCTCGCTCCACAAAGTGACCGTCGATGGCAAGCCGGTGGCACAGCCCACGCCCGCGCGGCTGTTCCGCTATCACAAGCCGCCCGGCCTGCTGACGGCCGAGCGCGATCCGAAGGGGCGGCCGACCATCTATGACCGGCTGCCGACCGACCTGCCGCGGGTGATGCCGGTCGGGCGGCTCGACCTGAATACCGAAGGGCTGCTGCTGTTGACGACCGATGGGGAGCTGAAGCGCACGCTGGAACTACCGTCGACCGGGATCCCACGCACCTATCGCGCGCGAGCCTATGGCGCGATCAGCCAGGATCAGCTGGAGGATCTGATCGAGGGTATCGAGATCGACGGCATGCGATACGGATCGATCGACGCCAATCTCGAACGGCGCACCGGCGCCAATGTCTGGATCGAGATGAAGCTGACCGAAGGCAAAAACCGCGAGGTACGCCGCGTGCTGGAACATCTCGGCCTGCAGGTCAGCCGTCTGATCCGCACCGCCTATGGCCCCTTCCCGCTCGGCGATCTGGCGCCGGGCGCGGTCGATGAGATCCGCCAGCATGATCTGGTGGCGTTCCGCCGCGGACTGAAGTGACCGCATGGCCTTGAGGATCATTGCGGGGCAATGGCGCGGTCGTGCGCTGGCGGTGCCGAAGGGTGAGGTGACGCGGCCGACTGCGGACCGCACGCGCGAGGCGCTGTTCTCGATGCTGGTCAGCCGGATCGGCGGGTTCGACGGACTGGCGGTGGCGGATCTCTTCGCAGGCACGGGCGCGCTTGGGCTGGAGGCGTTGTCGCGCGGGGCGGCACGCTGCACCTTCGTCGAGCAGGATCGCGCTGCGGTGGACGCGCTGAAGGCCAACATCGCCGCGTTGGGAGCGGCGGCCGATGTGCGCGCCGGATCGGTTTCCGCGCTCGGGCCGGCGGCGGCGGCGCACGATCTGCTGCTGTTCGATCCCCCTTACGGATCGGGTGGCGCGGGCGCGCTGATCGAGCGGCTGACCCGGCTGGGCTGGGCGGCGCCCGCAGCCTGGGCGAGCGTGGAGACCGCCCGCGACGAGGCGGTTTCGGCCAGCGGCTGGGCGGTCGAGGCGGAACGCGTCTACGGCAAGGCCAAGTTGACGCTGCTCCGCCGCGACGGCTGATTCCGCCAGGGTCGATTTACGGCCGGCTCAGCTTTCACGCCCCCGAAGGATCCAGAGCGCGGCCAGACTGACCAGCGAAGCGCCGCCCATGTACAGGCCGACCGTCCACAGCCCATATTCGATCGCCAAGGACTGAGCGACGAGCGGGGTCAGCCCGCCGCCGATGATTCCGCCCACGTTGAACGCGATCGACGCGCCGGTGTAGCGCACGCGCGCCGGAAACAGGTGCGGCAGCCACCCACCAAGCGGGCCGTAGACGAAGCCCATCAGCAGCAGCGTGAGGCTTAGGAAGACAAAGGCACCGCCCAGCCCCGCGCCCATCAGTGGTGCGATCACCAGCCCCGCCGCGACTGCGCCGATGCAACCGGCCATCAGCACGCGGCGGGCATCGAAGCGATCGGACAGCCAGCCTGCGAGCAGGATGCCGCCCGCCATGAACAGGATCGCGCCGAGCTGGACCGACAGGAACGCCTGCCGATCATAGCCGAGCGCGGTGGTGCCGAAGCTGAGCGCGAAGGCGGTGGCGACGTAGAAGATCGCGAAGCAGGCGATGGTGGCGAAGGTGCCGGCCAGCGTCGGCAGCAGATGATCGCGCAGCAATTCGGCTACCGGCACGCGCGGCGGCGGCGCTTCTTCCAACGCAGCGCGGAAGGCCGGCGTTTCGGTCAGCTTCAGGCGGACGAAGAGGCCGACGCCGACCAGCAGCGCGCTGGCCAGGAACGGCAGCCGCCAGCCCCATTCCATGAACTGCTGAGGCGTGAGCGTGAGGCCCAGGATCAGGAAAAGGCCATTGGCGGCGATGAAGCCGACCGGCGCGCCCAGCTGCGGGAACATGCCATAGCGTGCGCGCCAGCCGGGTGGCGCATTCTCCGACGCCAGCAGCGCCGCCCCGCCCCATTCGCCGCCCAGGCCGAAGCCCTGGCCGAACCGCAGCAGGCACAGGATCGCCGGTGCCCACCAGCCGATCGCGGCATAGCCCGGCAGGAAAGCGATAAGCAGCGTCGACAGCCCCATGATCAGCAGCGAGACGACCAGCGTCGACTTGCGCCCGATGCGATCGCCGAAATGTCCGAACGCAATCGCGCCGAACGGTCGAGCGATGAACGCGACCGCAAAGGTAGCGAACGACTGCAACTGCTGGATCGCAGGGTCGCCCGCGGGAAAGAACAGGGGTCCGAACACCAGGCTGGCGGCGGTGGCGTAGATATAGAAGTCGTAAAATTCGACTGCAGTGCCGACCAGGCTGGCGCCCAGCACGCGGCGCGCCGATCCCGATTGCGGCTGTGGCGCTGCGGCTGTCGTCATCATCGTCCCCCTTGCCGGGCGCGCTTCGCCCCCTGGCGCGGCGTCGTCAAGCCGCGGCGCGCAGCGGCCGCCGGATCGCGAGCGACGCCATGCCCGCTAGCATCGCCGCCGCCCCGGCAAGCAGGAAGGCGATCAGATAGCTGCCGCTGGCGGATCGGATCGCGCCGGCGCCGACCGCGGCCAGCGCTGCGCCCAGCTGGTGGCCGACCAGCACCCAGCCGAAGATCAGCGGCGCATCGCGATCGCCGAACGCCTCTGTCGTCAGCTTCATGGTGGGCGGCACGGTGGCGATCCAGTCCAGCCCGTAGAAGACCGCGAAGACGGTGAGGCTGGCGAAATCGAAGCCGCTATAGGGCAGCGCGATCAGTGAGATGCCGCGCAGCGCATAATAGACGCACAGCAGCTTGCGCGGATCATAGCGATCGGTGAGCCAGCCCGAGGCCGTGGTGCCGACCAGATCGAACACGCCCATCATCGCCAGCAACCCGGCCGCCTGCACGGCGCCCAGCCCCATGTCGCCGCAATAGGCGATCAGGTGCACGCCGATCAGTCCGTTGGTGGTGAGGCCGCACACGAAGAAGGTGCTGAACAGCAGCCAGAAGATCGGCTCGCGTGCCGCCCGCGCAAGCCCGGCGAAGGCGATTGCGATCGTGTCCGCCGCGCGCACCGGTGTTTCGGGCGCGGTCTGCAGCTGCCCGCCATGCGGCGCGATCCCGATCGCCGCCGGCCGTTCGGGCACCAGCCACAGCACCAGCGGCATCAGCAGCAGCGGCGCGAGCCCGGTGGCGAGCACGACGAAACGCCAGCCGCCCGCCTCGCCCGCCCAGGCGAGCACTGGCAGGAAGACCAGCGCGCCAGTCGCGGCGCTGGCGCTGAGCATGCCCATCACCAGCCCACGCCGCGCGACGAACCAGCGATTGGCGATCGCAGCGCCCAGCACCGGCGCCACCGCCCCGGTGCCGAGACCCGAGAGCAGGCCCCAGCACAGGATATACTGCCAGGGCTCGCGCATCCCCAGGCTGAGCAGGCTGGCGGCAGACATTAGCAGCAGCCCGCCGAGCAGCGTGCGGCGGATACCGATCGCCTGCATCAGCGCGCCCGCAAACGGCCCGGTCAGCCCGTAGAGGAAGATGCCGGCGCCCGCCGCGGCCGACAGCATCGCGCGATCCCAGCCGAATGCGCGTTCCAGCGGGAGCATCATCACGCCCGGCGCAGCGCGCATCCCCGCCGACACGAGCAGCGACAGGAAGGTGGCAGCGACCACCACCCAGACATAATCGTCGCCCAGCGACCGGCGAATGGCGCGGCTCATCGACGCAGATTAAGTTGCAAAGCGCAACCGGCGCAAGGCCCGTCAGCCGATCATCGCCTCAACCGCCTCGCGGATGATCTTGCCGCTGGCGCTGCGCGGGAAATCGTCGAGCGCGACGAAGCGGATCTCGCGCGGGCGCTTGTATCCGGCCAGCTGCGCGCGGCAGAGCGCGTCGACCGCATTGGCATCCAGCGCATCGTCGCACCGCGCGATTACCGCGACCGGGATCTCGCCCCAGCGGTCGTCCGCCTTGCGCACCACGATGGCATCGGCGACTCGCGGATCGGCCAGCAGCACGCGTTCGATCTCGGCCGGATAGATATTCTCGCCGCCGGACTTGATCAGATATTTGGAGCGGCCGACGAACATGTAGCCATCGGCATCGCGGCGGAAGAGATCGCCCATCGGAAACCAGCCGTCGACGAAGCAATCCCCGCCGATACCGCCGTCGCGCCAATAGCCGCTGAACAGCGTCGGGCCTCGCACCCATGCCTCGCCGACATCGCCGGCCGCAACATCCTCGCCGCCAGCGACCAACCGCAGCTCGGTCAGCACGCTCAACCGCTTGGGGAAGCGATCGGGCGCGGCGCCGACCGGCACCAGCCCAGCCGACAGCGGCGGCATCCCCGTCTCGGTCGCGCCGAACGTATCGAGATAGGGCGCATCCAGCGCGGCGGTGATCGCCGCGATCGTGGCCGCGGGCACCAGATCGGCCATGCAGCCGACCGCCTTCACCCCCACCGGCACCAGCGCACGCTCGGCGATCTCGGCGAGCAACGGCTCGATCGTGGCCGGCACCAGCAATAGCCAGCCGATCCGGTATGCGGCCAGCGCATCGGCGATCGCGGCGGCATCGAACCCGTCGACCACGATCGCGTGCCCGCCGGACATCAGCGTGGCCAGCAGATGCTCGGTGCCGCCCATGTGGAACATCGGCGCCCAGGCGACATAGCCATCCTCGCCCGATAGGCCGAGATCGAGCCGCAGCGCGCACATCCGCGCGATTTCGGCACGGTGGCTGATCACCGCCGCCTTGGGCAGGCCGGTGGTGCCGCTGGTGTAGATGATCAGCAGGCCGTCTTCGGGTTCGGCGGCGCACGGCGTTTCGCCATCGGCTTCGATCCCGCCCAGCGCGGCCACCTGAACGCCGCCCGCCACCCGCTCTGCCTGCGCACGGTGTCGGTCGGAGGCGAGCAGCAGCAGCGGCGCGACCAGACCGATGCAATGAACGAGCTCGGGATCGGCCAGCCGCCAGTTCTGGCAGGCGGCGATCGCACCCAGCTTGGCGCAGGCCAATTGCGCCACCGAATAGGCGATGCTGTTCTCCGACAGGATCGCGACGCGTGCGCCGCGGGCAACGCCGCGCGCCGCGAGCCCGGCCGCGACCCGATCCACCCGCGCCACGAGAGACCGGAAGTCGAGCCGTTCGTCGCCCTGGCTGAGCGCGAGCGCATCCGGCGTCGCATCGGCGCGCATCCGCACCAGTGGATAGACGCTGGTGGCGCCCGCAATCATGCCGGATCGTCGCGCAGTGTGGCCGCGACACGCAGCACCGGCTGCCCATCCCCGATGCGATCGACGGCCAGCTCGCCCTGGTTTCCCGCCAGCGTGCCGGTCGCAACGACGCTCTGTTCGGAAAGAACATTGCCCAGGAAGCGCGCCTCGATCGTGGCGATGTCGCGATCCGGCACGGCCGCCAGCAGCAGGTTGATCGCATAGGCCAGGTTGGTCGGCCCGGGATTGACGGTATGCTGGCCGAAGCCAAGCGCTTCCGCCGCGGCGCGATCGCTGTGGATCGGGTTCGCATCGTTCAGCGCCTGTGCCCAGCGGGCCATCGGCTCTGCCGTGACCGGATCGATCCGCAGCAGCGGCAGTTCGACCGGCGCGCTCATGCCGCCACCCCGCGCACCGGGAGCACCCAGGTGAGCGCCACTTCGGCATCGCGCATTCCATCGCGCTCCAGCCGGATCACCAGCTTCGCGTGATCGGCCGCGCCATAGGCCCGGCTCGGCTTGCGGATCAGCCCGGTCAGCATCGCGTGCACCTCATAGGTCAAATCGATCCGCAGCGGGCGATCATATTGGATCGTGCAGCTGGCCAGCAGCGGCCCCACCGAGATCGAGGAGCCCAGCATCACGCACACATCGGCGATCGGCGCGCCCAACCCACCGAGCGCCGCCACGAATGCCATGATCGGATGGGCGGCATCGCCGATCCGGTCCGGCGCATGTGATGTCGTGCGGACCATCGCGTCGGTGTCGCCGTCGATCCGATACTGCCCCACCGGCAATGCGAAAGGTTCGAAATCACGCGCCACGCATCAACCTTCTCCGCTGGCATTGACCCGTTTGTCGCGCCCCAGAATAAGGGACGCCGACGATCATCGGCCGCGCCCGGCATCTCGCCGCGGCCCGGTCGCAGAGCGGAGCCAGGATATGAGCGAGGCCGATATTGCGGATACGGTGGCCTGGCGACGCCGAAAGGCGTTTCGCCGGCCCGAGATCCTGGCGGCCGCGCGCGCGCTGATCGAGGAGGAAGGCGCGGCCGCGGTGTCGATGGCGCGGATCGCGAAGGCAGCGGGCGTGTCCGAGGCGACGGTCTACAAATATTTCGAGAGCAAGCAGGATCTGGTCAACCACATCCTTGACCAGTGGGCGGGGCCGTTCGTCGATCGGCTGGCCGAGGAACTGGCCGGGCTGACCGGCCTGCGCGATCGGCTGCTGGTGGTTGCGACCCGGTTTTTGGGGGCGATGGACGAGACGCCCAAACTGCTGCGGGTCTATTACCAGGAACTGCGCTGGTCCGATTATCGCGGGTCGGGGCTGCACAAGCTCAACAGCCGCTTCGCCCGTAGCGTGAGCGACGCGATCCGCGACGCCATCGCCCGTGGCGAAGTGGGCGATTGCGATCCCGCGATGGTGCGCGACATGCTGTTCGGCGGGCTCGAGCATATCGGCATGCGGACCAGCTTCGCCGGTCGCCGCATCGAAGTGGAGCGCGAGGCGGCTCGCTATGTCGATCTCATGCTGAGCGGCCTGCTGCGCCCGAGCCGCCCGCCCGCCCCCGGCGACATCGACCGGCTGGCCGACCTTGTCGACAGGATCGAGGCCGCGGTCGGCCGCAGCGACTGATCGGGCACCGGCAGGGGCGGGCAGCATCGCTGGCATTGCGCGACGTTAAGCGATCGAGCGCGCCCGCGCAATTAGTGAGGCGGCCTCCATTGCGAGCGCCGACCGCGCCCCGATGCGAGTGGCGACCGATCTGGGAAGATTCACGCCTAAGTCTGCTAGGTGATGGTAGCGGAGGAGGGACTTGAACCCCCGACCCCAGGATTATGATTCCCGTGCTCTAACCAGCTGAGCTACTCCGCCACGCTTGTCGGGCCCCCGGAAGGGCCATCGCCGAAGCGAGAGCGCGCCTATAGGCACCGCTCCCGCAAGGGTCAACTGGCATGGCGCGGGCTCTCGCGCTACGGGCAGGGGCGACTCGCGGAGACGATGAGGGAGAGGGTGTTGGAGCGTTACGATGTCGTGATTGTGGGGGCCGGCCATGGCGGCGCGCAGGCCGCGCTGATGCTGCGCCAGCGCAAGTTCGCCGGCACCATCGCGATGATCGGGGACGAGCCCGAGCCGCCCTATGAGCGCCCGCCGCTGAGCAAGGACTATCTGTCCGGCGACAAGCCGTTCGAGCGCATCCTGATCCGTCCCGCCGCATTCTGGTCCGAACGCGATGTCGCGCTGCTGCTGGGCCGGCGCGTGACCGCGGTTGATCCCGCAGCGCATAGCGTGACGACTGCGGATGGCGCGACGATCGGCTATGGCACGCTGATCTGGGCGACGGGCGGCGCCCCCCGCCGGCTGATCTGCAGCGGCCATGATCTGCGCGGGGTGCACGGCGTTCGCACCCGCGCCGATGTGGATCGGATGATGGACGAGCTGCCGGCGGTGAACCGCGTCGTCGTGATCGGCGGCGGCTATATCGGGCTGGAGGCGGCTGCCGTCCTGACCAAGCTCGGCAAGCCCGTGACCGTACTGGAGGCGATGGACCGTGTGCTGGCCCGCGTTGCCGGCGAGCCGCTGTCGCGCTTCTACGAAGCCGAGCATCGCGCGCACGGCGTGGACGTGCGGCTGTCGGTTTCGGTCGACTGCATCGTCGGCGAAAATGGCCAGGCGACCGGCGTGCGGCTTTCCGACGGCGAGATCGTGCCTGCCGACATGGTGATCGTGGGGATCGGCATCGTGCCGGCGGTCGAGCCGTTGATCGCGGCCGGGGCCGAGGGCGGCAACGGCGTCGCGGTCGATGCCCAGTGCCGCACCAGCCTGCCCGACATCTTTGCGATCGGCGACTGCGCGGCCCATGCCAACGGCTATGCCGAAGGCGCCACCATCCGCCTGGAATCGGTGCAGAACGCCAACGACCAGGCCACGATCGTGGCAAAGGCGATCACCGGCACCGAGGAAGCCTATGATGCGGTACCCTGGTTCTGGTCCAACCAATATGACCTGCGGCTGCAGACGGTAGGGCTTTCGACCGGGCATGACGCAGTGGTGGTGCGCGGCGACACCGCGGCGCGCGCCTTTTCCATCGTATATCTGAAGGGCGGCCGGGTGATCGCGCTCGACTGCGTGAACGCCACCAAGGATTATGTGCAGGGTCGCGCGCTCGTCACCGGGCGGCTGTCGCCCGATCCCGCGCAGCTGGCCGATGCGACGGTGCCGCTCAAGGAGATCGCGACGGGAACCTGATCGGGCGATGCGCGGTTACGCTGCCAAACCCAGGTGCAGGAGGCCGCGTTGGAACTTACCGTGTCACTCGAGACGATCTGCCGGCTGATCGTGCGTGCGCGCGAACTGGAGGCGCAGGTTCCCGGGCTGACCGCCGACGAGGAGGAAGATCCGCTCGACGCCGACGACGACCGCGCGGTGCTGGAAGACGAGACCAACGAGGCTGTCGAGGACGAGGTGCGCGCACTGCTGGACGATCTGGCCGATGACGAGATCGCCGAGGTTCTGGCGCTGGCCTGGGTCGGGCGCGGCACTTATGACGCTAGCGAGTGGGACGAGGCGCTGGGCGAAGCCGGCGACACCGCCGCCGAGCCCCCGATCGACCAGCTAATGGATATGCCGATGCTGGCCGGCTATCTGGATGCCGGGCTCGCGGCGTTCGAACTCAGCTGCGAGGGCATCGGCCAGATCGACTGAGCGTCAGCCGTGGAACGCATGGCGTGCGATCAGATCCCAGCCGGGACCGCGATAGCGCCATAACGCCAGGCCGGTGATCGAAAGCGGGCGCGGCGCGAACCCGGCTTGAAGCGTGGCTAGCAGCGCGCGAGCCGTTGCCGGGTCCACCTTGTTCTGGATCGTGATGTGCGGCCGCCAGCCGGCCTGATCCTGCAGCGTGAGCGATCCGACGAAGGCTTCCGCCAATTCGGCCCGGATCGCCACCAGTGCGGCACTCTCCACCTTCAGCGCGACGCCGCGGCCGAGCGACATCGGGCCGGGAATGCGCGCGTCCGGTCGCGGGCTGCGAGCGATTCCGGCGAGGCGGCGATCGAGTTCGTCGGCGGCGGACGGCGGCAGGTGATGGAACAGCGTCAGATGCGCCGAGAGATGATTGCGCTCGGGCGGGAAATGGATGCGGCGCAGATTGTCCGCCCAGGCGAAGTCCGCGGTGCCGAGCGTCGCGGTGACGATGATCGGCGCCGCATCGATCATGCTTCGGCGCGCGGCAGCCGGACGAGCGCGGCGGCATCGAGATCGGTGGTGATCGCATCATCGCCCATCCGGGCATCATGCCATGGCAGCTTGTGGAGAGTCTCCCCCACCCCGCCCACCCCACCGGCACGCACGATCAGGAAACCGATCTTGCCGGCCTCGCAGGCGACCAGTGCATCGACCGCGTGCGCGATGGTGGCCCCGCCCCGCCCCTTCACGACCAGCCCGGCCAGGCCGGAAACCGCGAACCGGCTCGGCTCCTCATTGCAATGGCTTTCCTCCTCGGCCGCCTGTGCCGAGTCGGCGAACTTCGCCTGACGTCCCAGCCACCGCCAGATGCCCACGATGTTGACGAGCGTGAGGAAGCCGTTGGCCAGCAGCAGATTCTGCTGGCCGCTGCCGACCGCCACCGCGATCCAGGCGAGCGATCCGACCGTGAATACGACGAAGCCCCATCCCGTCACGCGGGCGCCGAGATTGGCCGCCGTCATCATGGCCGCGATCATCGTCGCGGCAGGCGCGATCCAGCCAGCTATGTCTTCCATCAAATCCCCCTCGGCCGCGGCCGATCGATATCGAGCACGGCACCGCCCGATGCGGGAGGCATCGCGGTCCGAGCGCCGATCAACGCGCCGAACCCCCGATCGCCTCGCAGCTTGCGCAAGGTTAGCGCACTCGGCCGGGCGAGCAGCACCGGATGGCCCGGCTGCCCGCGGTGGATCGGGCGGGCGGCAGCGAAGCCGGGTCGCAGGCGCGGGACAAGCCGCGTGGCCACCGCGGGCGGCACTGCGGGCATATCGCCAAGCACGATGAACGCGCTGCGTTCATGACGGCGCATCGCAGCCAGCCCGGCGCGCAGGCTGGCAGCAATCCCCGAGCGGTGATCGCGCGCGTGGACGAGATCGATCGGTCGGCGGCCGCGTCTTGCCAAGGCCGAAATCCTCAGCCGATCATGGCCGGTGACGAGGATCACCCGGGCCGCCGGCGCCGCATGCGCGATCCGCAGTGCCTGCAGCAGCAACGGCGCCCCCCGCCAGCGCGAAAGCAGCTTGTTCGCCCGCCCGAATCGGCGCGAGCTGCCAGCGGCCAGCACGATCGCGACCCGGCCCGGCACTGGCAATCGCGCGCGCGGCGATCCATCTTCAGGCATCGGCTTCACCGCGAACGGAGTTAGCCCGCCATGATCGACCTGTATACCGCCGCCACGCCCAACGGCTGGAAGGCCACGATCGCGCTTGAAGAACTGGCGCTACCCTACACGCCGCATTTCCTGTCGCTTGGCGCGGGCGAGCAGAAGCTGCCCGATTTCATCGCGATCAATCCCAATGGCCGCATCCCCGCGATCGTCGATCGCGATCTGGGCGGCCATCCGCTCTTCGAATCGGGCGCGATCCTGATCCACCTGGCGGAAAAGGCCGGGCGGCTGCTGCCGACCGAACCCAAGGCGCGCGCCACCGTGCTGTCCTGGCTGATGTGGCAGATGGGCGGGCTCGGCCCGATGATGGGACAGCTGAACGTGTTCCGAAACTATTTCCCGGAGAAGCTGCCGGCCGCGATCGATCGCTACGATCGCGAAGTGAATCGGTTGTTCGGGGTGCTCGACCGGCAGCTGGCCGAGCATATGCATGTGGCCGGCGCCGATTACTCGATTGCGGACATCGCCTGCTACCCATGGGTGGCGGGGCATGACTGGTCGGGCGTCAGCCTCGATCCCTATCCGCACCTCGAACGCTGGCGCCATGCCGTCGCCGCGCGCCCCGCCGTGGCCAAGGGCATGACCATCCCGCCACGGCAGACCGATGCCGAGCGCGCGCAGGCGATGGAGAATGCGAAGAAGATATTGGTGTAGACGATCCTCCCAGTCCCGGGGAGGATCTAGATTTCGACCTGGCTGCCCAGTTCCACCACCCGGTTGGTGGGCAGCTTGAAGAATTCCATCGCGCTTTCCGCGTTGCGCAGCATCCAGGCGAACAGCTTCTCGCGCCAGATCGCCATGCCCGGGCGCGACGAGGGCAGCAGCGTCTGTCGGGCCAGGAAGAAGCTGGTATCCATCATCTTGAACTGCGCGCCGCAATTCTGCGCCTTGGCGAGCGCGGCGGGCACGTCCGGATCCTCCATGAACCCGTAGCGCAGCACCATCCGGTAGAAGCCCTGCCCCAGGTCCTCGAGCGCGATCCGATCCTTGCCGCCGAAGTATGGGACGTCGTCAATCTTCACGGTCAGCAGAATCACGCGTTCGTGCAGCACCTTGTTGTGCTTGAGGTTGTGGAGCAGCGCATGCGGCACCCCATCGGGCGACGAGGTCATGAACACGGCGGAGCCGGGGACGCGCGCAGCCGAATTGGCCGCCGACTTCACGAACACCGCGATCGGCATCGCCGCCTCGCGCATCCGTTCGATCATCAGCTGGCGGCCCTTGGCCCAGGTGGTCAGCAGCGTGAAGGCGCAGAAGCCGATCAGCAGCGGGAACCAGCCGCCATCGGGCACCTTGGTAAGGTTCGCGGCCAGATAGGCGGCATCGACGAGGAAGAACAGCAGCAGCAGCGCCGAGGCCAGCAGCTTGTTCCACTTCCACAGATTGTAGAGCACCACCGCGATCAGGAAGGTGTCGATGAACATCGCGCCGGTCACCGCGATGCCATAGGCCGCCGCCAGGTTGCTGGACGATT
This sequence comes from Sphingomonas canaveralia, assembly GCF_047238125.1. Taxonomy (NCBI): domain Bacteria; kingdom Pseudomonadati; phylum Pseudomonadota; class Alphaproteobacteria; order Sphingomonadales; family Sphingomonadaceae; genus Sphingomonas; species Sphingomonas canaveralia. The sequence continues at coordinate 265,852 of NZ_JBDFMH010000001.1, read as the reverse complement.
TGAAGCCGAGCACCAGCAGGATCACCATCACCATCAGCGCCCAGTTGATGACCGGGATATAGATCTGCCCGGCGGCGGCGCTGGAAGTGTGGACGATGCGCAGCCGCGGGATGAAGCCGAGCTGGATCGCCTGCTGGGTGACCGAAAAGGCGCCCGAGATCACTGCCTGGCTGGCGATGACGGTGGCCAGCGTCGCCAGGATGACCAGCGGCAGGCGCATTTCGTCAGGCGCTAGGAAGAAGAACGGATTGTGGATGATCTCGCTCATCGCGGCGGGTGGCGTGTGCATCAGCATCGCGCCCTGGCCGAGATAGTTGATCATCAACGCGGGTAGCACGAACACCAGCCATGAGACGCGGATCGGATTGCGCCCGAAATGCCCCATGTCGGCATAAAGCGCTTCCGCACCCGTCACCGCCAGCACCACCGATCCCATCGCGAGGAACGCGGCCAGCGGATCGTATCGGAAGAATTCGAACGCGTAGGCCGGGTTCAGCGACCAGAGGATCGACGGATCGTCGGCGATGTGGATCAGCCCGAGCACCGCCAGGACCACGAAATAGACCAGCATGATCGGACCGAACAGCAGCCCTACCTTGGCGGTGCCGCGCGACTGAATCATGAACAGCGCGATCAGGATGCCGACCGAGATCGGCAGCACCAGTGGCGCGAATCGCGCCTCCACCACGGTGATCCCTTCGACCGCCGACAACACCGACATGGCCGGGGTGATCATGCTGTCGCCATAGAATAGCGCGGTCGCGAACACGCCCAGCAGGATGATGCCCTTCGTCCAGCGCTTGCCGCTGCCCGATTCGCGGTTGATCAGGGCCAGCAGCGCCAGGCTGCCGCCTTCCCCCTTGTTGTCTGCCCGCATGATGATGGTGACATATTTCAGCGTCACGACCAGCATCATCGACCAGAAAATCAGGCTGAGCACCCCGAAGATGTGCAGCGCATCCGGATCGAGCGGATGATGGCCGGCGAAGGTTTCGCGGAAGGCGTAGATCGGGCTGGTGCCGATATCGCCGAACACAACGCCGACCGCGCCAACGCACAGCTTGATCAGACCATCGGCCTGATGGTGGCCTGCAGGGGCGGGCGAAGCCGTGGCACCGCCCGCGGCATCAACGCTCATCGAGAATGTCGCTCAGAGGACCGCATCGACCCAGGCATGCTCCATCGCCGGCAGCGAGACGCCGACAGGCGCGGCCCCCTACCACCGTCCATACCGCACCGCAACGCGGCAGGGCAACGCCCGTCATGGCCGCCGCATGACCTCCCGGATCACGAAGTGGGACGCCAGCCGCACCACGCCCGGCAACTGCGACAGCGTCTCGCGGTGGATCCGCTCGAACGTGTCGCCCGCCACGATCTCGACATGCACGAGATAGTCGGCCTCCCCGCTCATCAGGAAACATTCGACGACTTGCGGGCAATCGACGATCTCGCGTTCGAACGCCGCCATCGTCTCCTGCCGCTGATCCTTCAGCGTGACGTTGACGACGACGACGCTGGGGTTGCCGCGCGCCTGCCGCGAAAGGATCGCACGATAGCCGGCGATGGCCCCGCTCTCGCGCAACTGGGCGACACGGCGATGGGCGGCGCTGGCTGAGAGACCGACACGGTCGCCCAGCCCAGCGCTGGTCAGTTCCGAATCGCGGGACAGCAAATCGAGGATCCGGCGGCTGATCGGGTCGTGCATTCTTATCCCGTTCTTAGGTTAGATAACGCGACGAGATTGCATGACTGGTCAGCAAACGCGAACATTATGCGAAAACATCGACAGCGAAGCGCTGTATAACAAGTGAAACGCTCGCGGGAGAGACATGATGCGCGTCGGTGTGCCGAAGGAAATCAAGAATCACGAATATCGCGTTGGGCTGACCCCGCCATCGGTGGCGGAACTGACCGCGGCCGGACACGAGGTGATCGTGCAAACCCAGGCCGGATCGGGCATCGATTTCGAGGATCAGGACTATATCGATGCCGGCGCGCGGATCGTGGCCGATGCGCCCGCGGTATTCGCGCAGAGCGACATGATCGTGAAGGTGAAGGAGCCGCAGCCGTCCGAGATCGCGCTGCTCGAATCACGCCACCTGCTGTTCACCTATCTCCATCTGGCGGCGGACAAGCCGCAGGCCGAAGGTCTGATGAAGTCCGGCGCGACCTGCATCGCCTATGAGACGGTCACCGCCGCGCGCGGCGGGTTGCCGCTGCTGAAGCCGATGAGCGAAGTCGCCGGCCGCATGTCGATCCAGGTGGGCGCGCATTATCTGGAAAAGGAACAGGGTGGTCGTGGCGTACTGCTGGGTGGCGTGCCCGGCGTGGCACCCGCCAAGGTCGCGATCCTGGGCGGCGGCGTGGCCGGCGTGAACGCAGCGCAGATGGCGGTCGGCATGCGCGCCGACGTGACGATCTACGACATCAGCAATGATCGCCTGGCCGAGCTGGACATGTTCTTCTCCAGCCAGATCAAGACGGCCTATGCCTCGAAGGCGGCGATCGCGGCGGCGGTGAAGAATGCGCATCTGGTGATCGGCGCGGTGCTGATCCCGGGCGCTGCGGCGCCGAAGCTGGTGACCCGTGACATGCTGAAGACGATGAAGCGTGGATCGGTGCTGGTCGACATCGCGATCGATCAGGGCGGCTGTTTCGAGACCAGCCATGCCACCACGCATGAGGATCCTGTGTTCGAAGTGGACGGCGTGATTCATTACTGCGTGGCCAACATGCCGGGCGCGGTGGCGCGCACCTCCGCCTTCGCGCTGAACAACGCCACGCTGCCGTTCGCGCTTAAGCTGGCGAACCTGGGCGCGGAGGCCGCGATGGCGGCGGATCCGCACCTGGCGATGGGGCTGAACGTCTCCGGCGGCAAGATCCGCCATCAGGCGGTGGCCGAAGCACTGGGACTGCCGTTCAATTGAGCGGAACGGATTGGGAACATCGTCGTTCTGCTCCCGACCGAGGAGAATGACGATGTCCACCAATCCGAAGACCGAGCCGACCTCCAACGCCGAGAAGGATCCGGACGACTGGACCACCGGCGACGAGCCGATGACCGGCGCGCAGGCAAGCTATCTCAAGACGCTGAGTGAAGAAGCCGGTACCGAGTTCGACGACACGCTGACCAAGGCGGACGCGTCCAAGGCGATCGACGCGTTGCAGGAAAAGACCGGGCGCGGCGTGTAGACCCCGCTTACGTCATCCCGACAAAAGTTGGGATCCAGAATAAAGAATGCCACGATTGGAACTCTGGATTCCGGCTTTCGCCGGAATGACCGTTGCTGTCAGGGCGACTCCAGTCAGCGCCCCTGCCCCGCCTGCATCTGGGCAAGCCGTGCTTCCAGGTCCGCCCGCCATGGCGCATTGGGTGGGGATTTCGCGAGCAGTCGCTGCCAGACATCCGCCGCCTGATCGGTCTGGCCGGACTGGGCGAGCGCAAGCCCGAGGAAGAATGGGGGGCCGGGATGATCCGGGCTGATCCGTGCCGCTCGCTCGAAGGCGAATTGGGCCGCGGGCGACATCATTCCGTCATTGTGGATCACGAACGCATTGCCGAGGCCGACCCAGAGATCGGCGTTGTTCGGCTGCTTCTCCAGCGCACCCTTGATGATCCCGATCGCATAGCGATCCAGGCCTTGGCGATGAAACGCATCGGCGGCGTCCAGCACCTGCGCGGCGCTGCCGAACTTCTCCATCACCTTGTCGCGCTCGGTGGCGAAATCGCCGTCGGGTCGCGCCTGATCGGCGGGCGGCGCAGTCGGGCTGCCGGCCAGACCGGGCTGCCCCTGCCAGGCATAGCCCGCCAGCCCGATCAGCAGCGCTGCGCCAAGCAATTCGATCGACCCCTTCGGAAAGCGGCCGAACCGCCACAGCAGCCCGCCGGTCAACAGCGCCGCCCCTGCCATCAGCACCCAACCCATCAGCCGCGCCTCCGCCGGAACCGGCCCCGCGCGAGCCACAGGCCGGCCGCGATCAGCAGGATCGGCAGCGCCCAGAGCGGCGCGGTGGCTGCCGACAGCGGCGGATCATAGGTGACCCAATCGCCGTAGCGCTGGACGAGCCAGCTGCGGATCACTTCGGGCTCCTCCCCGGCCGCAATCCGACGGCGGACGAGCGCGCGCATGTCGCCCGCCATCTCGGCATCCGAATCCGCGATCGACTGGCCCTGGCAGACCAGGCAGCGCAGCGTTTCCATCAGCGCAGTCGCCTTCGCTTCCTGGCGCGGATCGGCGAGCTGCTTGTTGGCATATTCGGCCGGCGGCAGCGTGGAATCCGCCAGCGCAGGCGCGGTCAGCGCCAACGCAACTACGAACAGGATCCGCCTCATTTCGCGTCCGCCAGCTTCTGCAACAGCATCGGCAGATGTTCCGGACGGATCTCGCCAACATGCTGATAGCGCACGATCCCGCGGCCATCGACGATGAACGTCTCGGGCACCCCGGCCGAGCCGAGCGCAAACTGCACGCTGCTGTCGCGATCCGATCCGATCCGATCATAGGGATCGCCATATTGCGCCAGGAAGCGTGCGACATCCTGCGGCTGATCGCGGATCGCGACGCCCTCGATCCTGACGCCGGCGAGCTTCAGCTGTTCCAACTGCGGCGCTTCGACCCGGCACGGCAGGCACCAGCTGGCAAAGATGTTCACCAGCCGCGGCTGGCCGACCAGATCGGTGCTGGCGAGGCCGGGGCGGCCCTCCTGCGCGGGCGGCAGATCGAAGGCGGGGATCGGCTGGCCGATCATCTTCGACGGAATCGTCCGGCCATCCTGGCGTGTCAGCCCGATCCCGACGACGACCGCGAACAAAGCAAACAGTGAGAGCGGCAGCCAAAGCGCGACGCGGCTCATGCGTAACCCTCACGCAGCGCCGGCTTGCGTTCGCGCCGCACGCGCCCGATCAGCGACAGCAGCCCGCCGAGCGCGACGAGCCCGCCGCCGAGCCAGATCAGCGTCACGAACGGCTTCCACCACAGCCGCAGCTGCCAGCGACCCTGCTCGTCCGGCTTGCCCAGCACCAGATAGAGCTGACCATCCACTGCGGTGCGGATCGCCGCCTCGTTGGTTTCGGTCGGCGGGGTCGAGAACATCCTCGCCTGCGGCTTCATTTCCCAGCTCGACCCGCCACGAGACACTTGCAGCGTCGCTTCGAGCGCAGTCCAGTTCGGCCCAGCTACCGGCTGCACGTCGGTGAACTTCACGCTGTACGGGCCGACCGCATGGCTTTCACCGATCCGCGAGGCGACGAGCACTTCCTTGGTGAAGGCGCTTTCGCAGGCCATTCCCGCCAGGCTGACCGCGATGCCGAAATGCGCGATCACCATCCCCCAGGTGAACAGCGGCGTGCGGCGCAAATTGCGCTTCCACAACGGTGCGACGCTGCCCGCCCCCACGCCGATCGCCAGCACCAGGCCCAGGAAAGGCAGGATATGGAGCGGCGGCAGCAGCGCGACGACGGCCAGCAGCGCAAGCGCTGTGATAAGGACCGGCCCTGCCATCCGCATCAGCACGGCCTTCGCCTCGTCACGCCGCCAGCGCATCAGCGGGCCGGCGACCATGATCGCGACCAGGATGAGCGCGACTGGCCCGGCGGCGGCGTTGAAATAGGGCGGACCAACCGAAAGCTTACCGCCCGTCACCGCCTCCACTCCGAGCGGATAGAGCGTGCCGACCAGCACGATGCCGAGAATGGCGGAGAGCAGCAGGTTGTTGGCGACGAGCGCGCCTTCGCGGCTGACCGCTTCGAACGTCGATCCCTCGCGTACCGTGCCGACGCGCAAGGCGAACAGCAGCATCGCGCCACCGATGTAGATCGCCAGCAGCGCCAGGATGAAGGAGCCGCGGGTGGGATCGACCGCAAAGGCATGGACCGAGGTGAGGATGCCCGACCGGACGAGGAAGGTGCCGACCATGCTCATCGAGAAGGCGACCACAGCGAGCATCACCGTCCAGGCGCGCAGCCCGTCGCGGGTGGCGAGAACGGTGCAGGAATGGAGCAGCGCGGTCGCCGCGAGCCAGGGCATCAGCGAGGCATTCTCGACCGGATCCCAGAACCACCAACCGCCCCAGCCCAGCTCGTAATAAGCCCAGTAACTGCCGGCGGTGATGCCGAGCGTGAGGAAGATCCAGGCGCCCAGCACCCAGGGCCGCATCGCGCGGGCGAAGGCAGGGCCGACATCGCGGGTGACGAGCGCGCCGACCGCGAACGAGAAGGCGATCGAAAGCCCGACATAGCCGAAATAGAGGGTCGGCGGGTGGAAGGCGAGGCCGGGATCCTGCAGCAGCGGGTTCAGGCCATTGCCTTCGGCCGGGGCCGGGAAGATGCGATCGAACGGATTGGAGGCGAACAGCAGGAAGGCGTAGAAGCCGAGCCCGATGAACGCCTGCGCGGCCAGCGTGGCGAGCAAAGTGCGATCCGGCAGCCGCCGTTCCAGCAGCGCGACAGCGCCGCCGGAGACAGCCAGCACAGTGACCCACAGCAGCATCGAGCCTTCGTGGTTTCCCCAGGCCCCAGCAAATTTGTAAAGCCAGGGCTTTGCCGAATGATCGTTCGCGACCACCAGCGACACAGTGAGATCGACGCGCAGGAACAGCCAGATCAGCAAGCCGAACGCGCCGGCCGAAAGCACCGCCTGCGCCACCGCGATCGAGCGGACGGGCCGCATCATGCCTTCCTGGCCGGCGACGCCCATCGCGCCCATCGCCAGCTGCAAAGCGGCCAGCGCGGCGGCCAACCAGAGCAGCGCGAGCCCTGCCTCGGCGATCATGTGGTATTGGCTCCCCTGGCCTTGACGGACGTATCCAGGCTCTCGCTTTCGTGCATCTCGCCCGCCACCTGCGGCGGCATGTAGCGCTCATCATGCTTGGCAAGGATGTTGGTGGCGACGAACCGGCCATCGGCCGCGAAGCTGCCTTCGGCCACCACGCCGCTCTTTTCCTTGAACAGATCGGGCACGATGCCAGTGAAGGTGACGGGCACGGTCTCGCGCCCATCGGTCACCACGAACCGCACCGTCAGCCCGTCACCATCGCGCTCGATCGACTTGTCCGCCACCATCCCGCCGAGCCGAACCGCGCGGCCGGGCTCGACATGATCGCGCTTGGCGTCGGTCGGCGTGTAAAACAGAGAGGCGTTGTCGCGCAGTCCCGACAGCGCGAGGAAACCCGCGCCGACGATGGCGACAAGCGCCAGCAGCGCCAGGGTCAACCGCTGATGCTTGGGCTTCACCGGCGGCCGATCTCGTCTGCCCGGCGTTCGGCGCGGCGCATCGCGGCGTAGCACCAGCCAACGATGCCGGCGGTGCCGCCCAACGCAAGCGCATAGGCCGCGATCACGAACGCCCAATGGTTCATTGCTCGGCCATCCGCCGCAAGCGCGCTTCGACCTTGGCATCGGCCAGCAGCGCGCGCATCCGCATCAGCACGATCGCGCCGAACAGCAGCGAGAAGCCGAGTACCGCCAGGCCGAGGGGCCACAGGATCGATCCGTCGATGGTCGACCCGCCGGTGATGGTGATGCTCGATTTCTGGTGGAGCGTGTTCCACCAATCGACCGAATAGCGGATGATCGGGATGTTGATCGCGCCGACCAGCCCGAACACCGCCGCCACCCGGTTGTCACGCCCGCTGGCCGAAGAGGCCCCCGCCAACGCGATATAGCCGAGATAGAGGAACAGCAGGATCAGCATCGACGTCAGCCGGCCATCCCACTGCCACCAGGTGCCCCAGGTCGGCCGGCCCCAGATCGATCCCGTCGCCAGGCAGATCGCGGTGAAAAGCGCACCGGGCACCGCGATCGCACGCGCGGCGATCGCTGCCAGCGGGTGCCTCCAGACGAGCTGCATCAGGCTGGCGATCGCGATCCCGGTCCAACCGCCCATGCCCAGCCAGGCGGCCGGCACATGAACATACATGATCCGCACCGTCTGACCCTGAAGATAGTCGGCCGGTGACAGGAACAGGCCCGCGCCGCACGCCGCCGCCACCAGCGCCGCGCCCAGCCAGCCCAGCCATGCGGTCAGCGGGCGGGCAAGGCCGAGGAAGCGGGTGGGATTCGCATAAGCGTGCATGGTCGGGGGCAAGCTGTAATCCAGCTTCGCGGCGTGCGGAAGAGGCGTTGCCGTGCGCGGCTTTTCGCCGCATTGCCGCATCATGCCGGTCCTTGCCGAACCCCAGCGCGCGCAGGCCGCAAACCATCGGCCGCGTGGCATCGCGCTCCGCATCCTTTCCGTTTGCGGCTTCGCCTTGATGGCGCTGGCGATCAAGCTGGCCGCCGAGGACGGCGTCAACACCGTCGAGGCGATCTTCTACCGCAACCTGTTCTCGGTCCCGCTCCTGCTGGCGTGGATCGCAGTCGGGCCCGGCTTCCGCTCGCTCGCCACCCGGCGACCGCGCGCACATGCCACGCGCGCCGCGATCGGCATCGTGTCGATGCTGCTGAACTTCCAGGCGGTGATCATGCTGCCACTGGCGGAATCGACCACGATCGGGTTCTCGGCACCGCTGTTCGCGACCATCCTGTCGGCAGTCCTGCTCGGCGAAGCAGTCGGCCGGCGGCGCTGGACGGCGGTCGCGCTGGGCTTCGTCGGCGTGCTGATCGTGATGCGGCCGGGCGGTGGCGGCGCACATATCCCGCCGCTGGGTCTGGTCGTGGCGCTGCTGTCGGCAGTGGGCGTCGCATCGGTGGTGGTGACCGTGCGACAGCTGGGCACGACCGAGCCGGCAGCGACGACCGTATTCTGGTTCAACTGCGCCGCGCTGACCCTATCCGGGCTGGCGATGCCGCTGTTCGGCAGCTGGCATGCGGCGCAGACATGGCCGTGGCTGGTCATGATCGGGGTCTTCGGCGGAATCGCGCAGATCGCGATGACGGCGTCGCTGCGCTTCGCGCCGATCTCGGTGCTGGCGCCGTTCGATTATCTACAGCTGATCTGGGCGACGCTGTTGGGCTGGGCAGTCTGGTCGATCGCGCCGACGCCATCGACGCTGGCGGGCGGTGCGCTGATCGCGGGCAGCGGGGTGTGGACCGCGTGGCGCGAACACCGGCTGCACCGCGAACAGGTGAGCGCCACCCCGCCGGAAATCTGAGCGATCCCGGCGGGGCGGAGGCATCAGCCGCGCCCGATCAAACGCTGCGCCATCCGATCGGCGACAGTGGCGGCCGGCGCACCGGTGGCCGCGCTCTCGGTCCAGATTTCCTCGAGCCGGCCCGGGATACGGTGGATCCGGCTCTCGACCTCGGCCTTGTCGCCCTGGCCGAGATATTCCAGCCCGACATTGATGATGCCGCCCGCGTTGATCACATAATCGGGCGCATAGAGGATGCCGCGCGCATGCAGGCGGTTGCCGTCGGACGGTGTCGCAAGCTGATTGTTCGCGCCGCCGGCCACGATCGGCGTGCGCAGCGCATCGATCGCGCTCGCATCAAGGATCGCGCCGAGCGCGCACGGGCTGACGACATCGGCCTCGACGCGCAGGATCTCCGACGCGGCGACCGTCTTCGCGCCCAGCTCCGCTGCCAGTGTCTCGGCGCGGGCGCGGTCCATGTCGGCCAGCGTCAGCTTCGCGCCGTCCGCCGCCAGCAGCCGGGCGAGCCCGCCGCCGACCGAGCCGACGCCCTGGATCGCGACATGCACGCCGGCCGCGCTGTCCTTGCCGAGCGCGCGGCGGATGGCCGCCTTCACGCCCAGATAGATGCCGAGCGCGGTATAGGGGCCGGGATCACCGCCCGCGCGCCCCTCGCCCACCGGCAGGCCGGAGACGTGGCGTGTGCGCGCCTGGATCGCGACCATGTCCGCATCCGACATGCCGACATCCTCGGCCGTGACGTAGCGACCGTTCAGGCTTTCTACCGCCGCCCCGAACGCATCGAGCATCGCCGGCGTCTTCGTGCGCTTGGCATCGGCCAGGATCACCGCCTTGCCCCCGCCCATCGGCAGCCCGGCCATGGCATTCTTGTAGCTCATGCCGCGCGACAGCCGCAGCGCGTCGGTGATCGCCTCGCTGCGGTCGCCATAATGCCAGAAGCGGGTACCGCCGGCCGCCGGCCCGAGCGCGGTGGAATGCACCGCGATCACCGCGGTCAGCCCGGCATCGGCATCGCGAAACAGGTGGACGCCTTCATGGTCGTCGAAATCGGCATAGTCCCACGGCGCGGTCATGGCTCTTCCTCGCGGTAATTTCGTATCCCGCGCGCGCAATAATATTTTTCGGCGAGCAAAGCCAGCGCGAAACAAGGTAGGAAGGTGGGGCGACCTACGGGGATTGAACCCGCAACCTCCGGTACCACAAACCGGCGCTCTAACCAATTGAGCTAAGGTCGCCACGGGGAAGCGGGCGCTATTACGGGCGCGGCCCGCCCGCGGTCAAGCGCGATATGGCGCCGGTTTCCCACTTCGCCGGTCGACAAATGGCGATCACGACGCCAAATGATTGATGTGCTTTCCCAACGGACCCGCTACGCCATCCGCGCCCTTCAGCATCTGGCCGACCATCATGGGTCTGGCCCGATCCAGCTGACCGCGATCGCCACCGCCCAGAACATCCCCGCCAAGTTCCTGACCGTCATCCTGTCGGAAATGAAGCGCGCGGGACTCGTCGATACGCTGCGCGGCAAGGAAGGCGGCTATTGGCTGGCGCGCGATCCTTCGACGATCACCTATGGCGATATCGTGCGGCTCACTCGGGGCAGCCTGGCCCTTGTCCCCTGCGCGAGCCGCATGAACCACCGGCCATGCGAGAATTGCGTGACGGAGGAGGAATGCCGGCTGCGCGACGTGATGCTGCTGGTACGCGACGAGACAGCGAACATCCTCGATCGGCTGAGCCTGTCCGAAAAGGTTCTCGTTTGAAGGCGGACAGTTTTTGTGCGCGTGCGTTTCACCACCTCCCCAGTAGAGAGGCGCTGATGACCCGAACGAGCCAGACGCCCCGCTTCCGGATCGCTGCCGCATGCTTGATGGCGCTGTCCCTTTCGCTGGCGTCCTGCTCGGGCGGTGGCACGGTCGATAGCAAGCAGTTGCTGAACGTCTCCTACGATCCGACGCGGGAGCTGTATCGCGACATCAACGCCGCCTTCATCGCCGATCACAAGGCCAAGACCGGCGAGACAGTGTCGATCCGGATGAGCCATGGCGGCTCGGGCAAGCAGTCGCGCTCGGTGATCGACGGGCTGCAGGCCGATGTCGTCACGCTGGCGCTGGCCTATGACATCGATGCGATCGCGGCCAAGGGCCTGATCGCGCCCGATTGGCAGGCACGGCAGCCCGACAACAGCGCGCCTTATTATTCGACGATCGTGTTCCTCGTCCGCAAGGGCAACCCGAAGAACATCCGCGACTGGGGCGATCTGGTGAAGCCGGGCGTCGGCGTCATCACCGCCAATCCCAAGACCGGTGGCGGCGCGCGCTGGAACTATCTCGCGGCTTGGGGCTACGGACTGCGCGCCGGCGGCAGCGAGGCTGCGGCGCGCGATTTCGTCACCCGGCTGCTGCGCAACGTGCCCGTGCTCGATTCGGGCGCGCGCGGATCGACCACGACCTTTGCCGAACGCGGCCAGGGCGATGTGCTGCTTGCGTGGGAGAATGAGGCATTCCTCGCGCGCGACGAATTGCGCAAGGGCGCGTTCGAGATCGTGGTGCCGTCGATCTCGATCCTTGCGGAGCCGCCGGTCGCGGTGGTCGATGCCAACGCCAAGCGCCACGGGACCGAGGCCGCTGCGAAGGCCTATCTCGATTTCCTCTACACGCCCGCTGCGCAGGAAATGATTGCCAAGGCGCATTACCGGCCGCGCAATGCAGAGGTGGCGGCGCGCTACGCGAACAGCTTTCCGCAGGTGAAGCTGTTGACGATCGACGGCGATTTCGGCGGCTGGAAGGCGGCCCAGGCCAAGCATTTCGATGAAGGCGGCACGTTCGATGCTGTCTATGCCGCGGCCCGGCGCTGAGGCCGGCATAGCGTGGGGGGCGCCACTGCCGATCGGCTGAGGATCGCGGCACCGCGTCGTCGCCGGTCGATCCTGCCGGGCTTCGGGCTGACGCTGGGCTTTACCCTCGCCTATCTGTCGCTGATCGTGCTCATCCCGCTTTCGGCAGTGTTCGCCAAGACGCTGGGCATGGGCTGGGATCATTTCCTGGCGACCGCTTTCTCCGCGCGCGCTGCCGAAGCGTACAAGCTCAGCTTCGGCGCCGCGATGGCCGCGGCCGGCATCAACGCGGTGTTCGGGCTGCTGATCGCCTGGGTGCTCGTGCGCTATGATTTCGCCGGCAAGCGGATCGTGTCGGCGATGGTCGATCTGCCGTTCGCCCTGCCGACCGCAGTCGCCGGCATAGCGCTGACCGCGCTCTATGCCTCCAATGGCTGGATCGGCGGCGTGCTTGATCCGGACGGCATCCGCCGCGCCGATCTGCCCTGGCTGGGCGACCTTGCCATCAAGATTGCCTACACCCCGCTCGGCGTGGTCGTCGCACTGGTCTTCATCGGGCTGCCGTTTGTTGTTCGTTCGGTCGAACCGGTGCTGGCTGATCTCGGGGCCGACGTGGAGGAGGCCGCAGCGTCGCTGGGCGCCGGCCGCCTCGATACCTTTCGCCGCATCATCCTCCCTGCGATCCTGCCATCGCTGCTGACCGGTTTCGCATTGGCGTTCGCACGCGGCATCGGCGAATATGGCTCGGTGATCTTCATCGCGGGCAACATGCCCTATCAGAGCGAGATCGCGCCGCTGCTGATCATCACCCAGCTCGAACAATATGATTATGCCGGCGCGACCGCGATCGCGGCTGTGATGCTGGTCGCGTCCTTCCTGTTCCTGCTGCTGATCAACCTGATCCAGTATTGGAGCCGGCGGCGGATGCAGGGATGAGCGGTGCTGCCGCCTCCGCCCGCCGCGCGACCGGCGAATCAGCCTGGACGCGGCGCCTGCTGATCGGGATCGCGCTCGGCTTCCTCGCCATCTTTCTCGTTCTGCCGCTGGTCGCGGTGTTCGCCGAGGCGCTGGACCAAGGGATCGCCGCATTCCTGAATGCGCTGGCCGAACCGGACGCGTTGGCCGCGATCCGGCTGACGCTGCTGGTCGCGGCGATCGCAGTGCCGCTGAACATCGTGTTCGGCATCGCCGCCGCCTGGGCGATCACCAAGTTCGATTTCCGCGGCAAGAACCTGCTGATCACGCTGATCGACCTGCCCTTCTCGGTCTCACCGGTGGTCGCGGGGCTGATCTACGTGCTGCTGTTCGGTGCCAGCGGCTGGTTCGGGCCGTGGCTGGCCGCACGCGGCATCGAGATCATCTTCGCGGTGCCGGGGATCGTGCTGGCGACGATCTTCGTGACCTTCCCGTTCGTTGCGCGCGAACTGATCCCGCTGATGGCCGAACAGGGCCGCGATGACGAGGAAGCCGCATTGTCGCTAGGCGCGAGTGGGTGGCAGACGTTCTGGTATGTGACCCTGCCGAACATTCGCTGGGGGCTGCTTTACGGCGTGCTGCTGTGCAATGCCCGCGCGATGGGCGAATTCGGCGCGGTCTCGGTCGTCTCGGGCCATATCCGGGGCGAGACCAACACAATGCCGCTGCATGTCGAAATCCTCTACAACGAATATAATTTCGTCGCCGCATTCGCGGTGGCGTCGCTGCTGGCGCTGCTCGCGCTCGTCACGCTGGTCGTGAAGAGCGTGCTGGAATGGCGCTATGGCATTCATGGCCAGGGACATTGAGGGCGCGGCACTGATGGGCATCACCGCCACCGGCATAACCAAGCGTTTCGGCGGCTTCACCGCGCTCGACGCGATCGACCTCGAAGCGAAGTCGGGCGAGTTCCTGGCGCTGCTCGGCCCTTCGGGATCGGGCAAGACGACGCTGCTCAGGATTATCGCGGGGCTCGAATTCCCCGATGCGGGCACCGTCGCCTTCGAAGGCGAGGACGTGACCGACAAGGCCGTCACCGATCGGCGGGTCGGGTTCGTGTTCCAGCAATATGCGCTGTTTCGCCACATGACGGTGGCCGACAATATCGGCTTCGGGCTAAAGGTGCGCCGCCGCCGCGACCGGCCGGCCAAGGCGGAGATCGATGCGCGGGTGGCCGAGCTGCTCGACCTCGTCCAGCTCGGCACGCTCGGCAAACGCTATCCGGCGCAGCTCTCGGGCGGCCAGCGCCAGCGCGTCGCGCTGGCGCGTGCGCTGGCTGTGGAGCCGCGTATCCTGCTGCTGGACGAGCCGTTCGGCGCGCTCGACGCCAAGGTGCGCAAGGATCTGCGCCGCTGGCTGCGCGAACTTCATGACCGGATGGGCCTGACCTCGATCTTCGTGACGCATGATCAGGAAGAAGCGCTGGAACTGGCCGATCGCGTGGTGGTGATGGATCATGGCGTGATCGAACAGGTGGCCGAGCCCGCGACGATCTACCAGCACCCGGCGAGCGCATTCGTGTTCGACTTCGTCGGTGAATCGAACCGGCTGCCGGTGGAGGTGGCTGACGGGATCGCGCGGTTCGGCGCCCACAGCCTGCCCGTCGCCGATGCCGATGGCCGCAGCGGTCGCGCCAGCCTGTTCTTCCGCCCGCACGATGCCCAGCTGGTCAGCGACGGGCCTGCTCTGCCCGCGGTGGTGACGCTTGCACGTCCGCGCAACGGCGGCACCCGTGTGGAAGCGGCGCTCGACGGGCTCACTGCGCCGCTGGAGATCGATGTGGCGGGACCTGCGCCGCAGGTGGGCGATACGATCTCGGTGCGTCCCGCGCGCACGCATCTGTTCTGGGACTGATCGGGGGGCGTCGCCCGGCATGGGGTCAAACGCAAAAAGGGGCTGATGTCACCACCAGCCCCCGCTGCGTCCAGGCACGGGATCATCGTCCTCGCGGAATCCGATCGCATGTCCGGGCGTTCAACAGGCCCATACCTCGCTTGCGCAAGCCCGGTCCTGCCCGGACCTCCGCCGCCGTCCGCCCGGTTCCAAGGCTTTCGCCCGGCACCGGCCTTTCGATCGACCGAAGTCCTGCCTTTCCGCCACCGTGGGGTCGCAACCGAAGTCGCACTCCCTGCAACCGACCATCCCGTGAAGGAGGCCTGTCCGCGAGCGACACTCCTGAAAGCGCCATCCCGCCCGGTGTTGTTCCGGCATCTCCGCCTTACCATCCAACCTTCTGTTTCCAGGAGGTTTTCCGTACTGCTTCGATGATTGGAGGTTCTCATGATCGACTGAGTCGGCCTAGCGGTTTCTGCGGGTCCGGCCCTGTGGATAACGGGGATATCGGGGATCATTTATGCGCTTGCAGGGCGCAAAAAGAAAAGGGGCCGCCATGATGGCGGCCCCGATCGGTCTTACGGGATGGGAGGATCAGCGATCCTGCTGGCGATCCGATCCGTAGTCGGACTGCTCGCCCTGATCGGCGCCGGTGCCGCCCGAGCCCTGCTGGCCGATGCCGGTGTCCCCGGCGCGGTTGCCGTTCTGATCCGGCTGGCCGGTCTGGCGGTCGCGCTGCTGGTTCTGCTGCTGATCGGCGCTGCGATCACGATCCTGCTGCTGCTGGCGATCGCGATCCTGATTGAGGTCGTTGCCCTGGTTCTGGTTCTGGTCGGCCATGACATGCTCTCCTGCTGTGCCGCCATCATGACGGACGCGGGGAGAGCGCTCGGAGCCACTGCCACGTTCCACGCCAGCGCGCCCAACCGATTGAGAATGCGACGTTCTGCGAACGCAACGAGCGATCAGCCAGCGCCACGTCCGATCGCCAGCAATTCTTCCGCCACGCGCAGCGTGCGATCGTTGTCCACATCGATCGCCAGCCGGCCATCCGCGAACACATGCGCGACGACCTTCATGCCGAAGCGGCGCGACAGGCTGGCCATCAGTCCGTCCAGGCTGGCGAGCCCGAAGCGAAAGCGAACCAGATTGATCAGGCCGAACGCGTTGATGATCCGGCGCGGATGCTTCACGAACTGGCCGCCTTCGCGGAACGTGTCCGCGATCCGCAGCGCATCATGGTCCTTCAGCCAGAACAGGTTGCAGTTGGAATATTCGCCGTCGCGGAAGGGGTAGAAGCGGCGCTGGCCATCCGGATGCGCGGCCTGGATGGATTCCTTTCGCGCGAACGCCACCATCGCGGAGGCACCCTGCGCCTTCGCCGCCCGGTCGGCCTCGATCAATGCGTCGGGCGTCACCAGCACATTATCGGCGGTGGTGATCATCAGCGGGAAACCCTGCGCCGCCGCATGCACGCTTTCGACGAGGTTCGCATGCGACACCGCGAAGCTCAGCCGCCCGGCCGCCTGCAGTCGATGCACCACATCGAACGAGCCAAGCAGCGCCGGATCGTTGATCGACACGACCACCGGCAGGCCGGTCGCCTCCGCCGCTTCCAGCACCCACCCGATCATCGGTTTGCCGGCGACGGGAACGACGCATTTGTGCGTGGTGCCAGCGGCGCTGGCGAGTGGATCGAGCGCGCCATCGCGCTTGCCGGCGAGGATCAGGATGGTCGTCATCGGGCGATGCCTGCCCCATCGCGCACATGCGGGCAAGGCTTGGCAAGCCGCGGCCGCGCTGGCAGGGGACGTGCGTCCAAAGGCATGGGGTGGGGATGATGACGCAACCGCTGCGAATTGCGCTGGCCGGTCTCGGCACGGTGGGCGGGGGCGTGATCAAGCTGCTCGATGCCAATGCCGAACTGATCGCCCGCCGCGCCGGCCGCGCCATCGAGGTTGTGGCGGTTTCCGCGCGCGATCGCAGCCGCGATCGCGGGTTCGATCTGGGGCGGTTCGATTGGGTGGACGATACCGCCGATCTGGCGATCCGCGATGATATCGATGTGGTTGTCGAGCTGATCGGGGGATCGGATGGCCCCGCCCTCACCCTGGCGCGCCGCACGCTCGGCGCAGGCCGCCATTTCGTGACCGCCAACAAGGCGATGATCGCACATCACGGGCTGGAGCTGGCGCGCGATGCCGAGGCCAAGCGCGTCGCGCTGAAATATGAGGCGGCGGTGGCGGGCGGGATCCCGGTGATCAAGGGGCTGCGCGACGGCGCCGCGGCCAACGCGATCGGGCGGGTCTATGGCATCCTGAACGGCACCTGCAACTATATCCTGACGACGATGGAGCAGGCCGGCCGCGACTTCGCCGACGTGCTCGCCGATGCGCAGGCGCTGGGATATGCCGAGGCCGATCCCGCGTTCGATATCGACGGCGTGGATGCCGCGCACAAGCTGGCGATCCTGGCCAGCGTCTCGTTCGGCACCACGCCGGCGTTCGGCGACGTCGCCATCAGCGGCATCCGCCACATCCTTGCCGCCGACATCGCCGAGGCGGCCGCGCTGGGCTTCCGCGTCCGCCTGATCGGGCTGGCCGAATGGGGCGCGAACGGCCTCTACCAGCGCGTGCACACCTGCCTGGTGCCGCTCGATCATCCACTCGCCCATGTCGCCGGATCGCTGAACGCGGTCGTCGCCGAGGGCAATTTCGTGGGGCGGCTGTTCTTCGAGGGCCGCGGTGCCGGCGAAGGGCCGACCGCGAGCGCGGTGGTGGCGGATCTGATCGATATCGCGCGCGGCGAATATGGCTCGGCGCTGGCGATGCCAGTCGCAAGCCTCGCCTCGCCGGCCGCCGCCCCGTCTGGCGAACGCCGGGGCCGTGCCTATCTGCGCTTCATGGTTCCTGATCGCACCGGCGTCCTGGCAGAGATCACCGCCGCGATGCGCGATGCCAATGTCTCGATCGAAAGCATGATCCAGCGCGGCGCCGCCGCCGATGGCAGCGTGCTGCTGGTGATGGTCACCCACGAATGCCCCGAAAGCGCAGTAGCCCATGCGCTGGACCGGTTGCGCGGATCGCAGAGCATCACCGGGGAACCGCTGCTGCTCCACATCCTGGACGTCTGATCAGTCGTCGGGATCGACCACGGATTGAGCGACCCGCTTCACAGCCCCCGCCACTTTCACCAGATCGAGCGGGCCGGCGCATCCACGCATCCCGCACGGCAGCGCTTCCGCCCCCAGCGCGCCGACGCCGTTCGGCATCTCTGCCGTGGCGCTGCGGATCTCGGGCAGGCCGCGTTCGTCGGGCAGGGGCAGCCGGAACGGCGATCGGCCGCTCTGCGCGCAGACCACGATCTCGTCCTCCGATCGCGGCATCGCGCAATCCGGGGCGGTCACCGGCGCGGGCGGCACGCTCGGGTCGGCAAAGAACAACGCCAGTAGAATTCTCGACATTGTCATCCCCCTCCCCTATCGGCGGCGGCAATATCTAGAGGGGATATCAGGCAAAATGGTCAAGGCAAGCAAGGCGCTCGATCGCGTTCTCGTGCTGGAAATGGTGCGCGTGACCGAGGCTGCGGCGATCGCTGCTTCGAAGCTGGTCGGTCGCGGCGACGAGAAGGCGGCCGATGCCGCCGCGGTCGAAGCGATGCGCAAGGCATTCAACACGCTGGAATTCGACGGCACCGTGGTGATCGGCGAAGGCGAGAGGGACGAAGCGCCGATGCTCTATATCGGTGAGAAGGTCGGCTCCGCGATCGGCACCGGCCCCCGGATCGACATCGCGCTCGATCCGCTGGAGGGCACCACCATCACCGCCAAGGCCGGCCCCAATGCGCTGGCAGTGCTCGCCATCGCCGAGGAAGGCTGCCTGCTGAACGCACCCGACGTCTATATGGACAAGCTGGCGATCGGGCCGGGCTATTCCAAGGGCACGGTGAGCCTGAAAAAGAGCCCGACCGAGAATGTCGAGGCGCTGGCCAAGGCCAAGGGAGTGAAGCCCAACGAGATCATCGCCTGCGTGCTCGATCGCCCGCGCCATGACAAACTGATCGCCGAGCTGCGCGCGATCGGCTGCGGCATCATGCTGATCCCCGACGGCGACGTGGCGGGCGTGATCGCGGTGACCAATCCGGATACCACGATCGACATCTATCTCGGATCCGGTGGTGCGCCCGAAGGCGTGTTGGCGGCCGCGGCGCTGCGCTGCGTGGGCGGCCATTTCGAGGGCCGGCTGATGTTCCGCAACGAAGACGAGCGTGCCCGCGCCCGCAAGTGGGGGATCGAGGATCTCGACCGCATCTACGATCTGAAGGATCTGGTGAAGGGCGATGCCATCTTCGCTGCCACCGGCGTGACCGACGGATCGCTGCTCGACGGCGTCAAGCGCCGTCGCGATGGCGTGATGACCACCGAAAGCGTGGTGATGCGCGCGAGTTCGGGCACGGTGCGCTGGGTGAAGGGCGAACATCACAAGCAGTGATGCGCCCGCCGGAACGGGATCGGGCACAGGCCGTTACCCGACCGTAACAGGCGGGAGTTTTTGGAAGATGTCCGATCGCGTGGCGACACTGCTCGCCCGGCTGGGGTTCGCTGCGCGCGGGCTGGTCTATCTGCTGGTCGGCTGGTTCGCGCTCGATGCCGCGATGCGCGGCACTCGGCCCGGAGACAATCAGGGCGCGATCGCCAGTCTGGCCGATCTGCCGTTCGGGCGCGTGCTGTTGATCATCGTTGCCCTGGGGCTGGCCGGCTATGCGGTCTGGCGGCTGACGGAAGCGATCCTCGATCCCGAACATCGCGGCAGCGATATGAAAGGCGCGTTCGAGCGCGCCGGCTATGCGCTCAGCGGGATCGTCCATGTCGCGCTCGCCTTCTACGCGCTGCGCATCACCACCCGATCGGCCGCCGCCACCGGGGCAGCCCCCGGCGATGCGGCGGCGCGCGACTGGTTGGCGACTTTGCTCGCAGCCCCTGCCGGCGCGATGCTGGTCGGGCTGGTTGCGATCGGGCTGTTGATTGTCGCGATCGTGCAGTTCACGAAGGCCTGGAAGGCGAGCTTCGCGAAGGAACTGGGTGGCGACACGCCCCTGCCCCACCGCGTCTGCCTGATCGGGCGCATCGGCTATGCCGCGCGCGGCGTGGTATTCCTGCTGTCGGGCTGGTTCTTCCTGCGCGCGGCGACTGCTGCCGAAGCGGACCGGGCGGGCGGCATGGGTGCGGCACTGCGCTATCTGCAGGGACAGGAACACGGCGCGATCCTGCTCGGCATCGTCGCGATCGGGCTCGGCCTGTTCGGGATCTACAGCCTGGTCGAATCGCGATACCGCCACATCAACGTGGATCTCCCCGGCTGATCCCGCCCCTTTCGTCCGGCCGGGACAGCGCCTATCGCGGGGCGGATGACATCCGTCCTCAACATCACCCGATCGATCCTGGGCCAGCCTTGGCGCTGGCGCGGCACCGGCGCAGAACTGGGTGACGCCTTCGCTGCCGACGATCTTGTCTCGCAGCTGCTGATGGCGCGTGGCGTCGCGCGCGATGATCTCGATCGTCACCGGCTGCCCACGATCCGCGGCTTCATGCCCGATCCCGCCATCTTCCAGGATATGGAGACCGCAGCGGCGCGGCTGGCGGACGCGGTCGCGGCGGGCGAGCCGGTGACCGTGTTCGGCGACTATGACGTCGATGGCGCGACATCCGCCGCGCTGCTGATCCGGCTGCTGCGCGACCTGGGATCCGATCCTCAAGCCTATATTCCCGATCGGCTGATGGAGGGCTACGGCCCATCGGGCGAGGCGCTGGTGCGGATCGCGGCCGGCGGCGCGAGGCTGATCGTGACGGTCGATTGCGGCGCGCAGGCGTTCGAGGCGCTGCAGATGGCGCGCGACGCGGGCGTGGACGTGATCGTGGTCGATCATCACAAATGCGCGACCCAACTGCCGCTGGCGCTGGCGCTGGTGAACCCCAACCGGCTGGATGAAGCTGCCGAAGCCGCAGCGCATGGGCATCTGGCCGCGGTGGGCGTCGCGTTCCTGCTCGGCGCGGCGCTGTTGCGCGTGCTGCGCGGCCGCGGCTGGTTTGCAGACCGCCCCGAACCGAAGCTGATCGAGCTGCTCGATCTGGTCGCGCTCGGAACAGTCGCCGATGTCGCGCAGTTACGCGGGCTGAACCGCGCGTTCGTGACGCAGGGGCTGAAGGTGATGGCGGGCCGCCGCAATATCGGGCTGGCCGCGCTGGCCGATGCCGCGCGGCTGACGCGTGCGCCGACCTGCACCGATCTGGGCTTCGCGCTCGGGCCGCGCGTCAATGCGGGCGGGCGCGTCGGCCGCGCCGATCTGGGCGTGCGGCTGTTGACGACCGCAGACGAGGACGAGGCCCGCACGATCGCTGCCGAACTCGACCGGCTGAACGGCGAGCGTCGCGCGATCGAGGGGCTGGTGTCGGACGAGGCGAGCGAGTTGGTCGCCGGGCAGGACAATCGCGCTGTCGCCGTGGTCGCCGGAGCTGGCTGGCATCCTGGGGTGATCGGCATCGTCGCCGGCCGGCTGAAGGAACGGCTGCATCGCCCGGCGATCGTGATCGCGCTCGACGGGCAGGGCATCGGCAAGGGATCGGGCCGGTCGATCTCGGGCGTGGATCTCGGGGCGGCGGTGCTGGCCGCCAAGGATGAAGGGCTGCTGATCGCGGGCGGCGGCCATGCGATGGCGGCCGGGCTGACGGTGGCGGCGGACCGGGTCGACGCGCTCGCTGCCTTTCTCGACGATCGGCTGGCCGCTGACGTGGCCCGCGCGCGCGATGACCGGGCGCTGCTGCTGGATGCGGTCGTTTCCCCGGGGGGAGTCGCGCGATCGCTGGTCGACGCGTTGGACGTCGGTGGCCCCTATGGCGCGGGGTGGCCGGCTCCGCGAGTGGCGGCAGGGCCGGTACGCATCGTGCGCGCCGATATCGTCGGCACCGGCCATGTCCGCGCGATCGCCAGCGGGGCCGATGGCCGCACGATCAAGACGATCGCCTTCCGCCAGGCGGAAACGCCGCTCGGCCAGGCGCTGTTGGCAGCTGGCCCGCACCGGCGGCTGTGGCTGGCGGGCCGCGCGAAGATCGACGACTGGTCGGGGAAAGGCGAGGCCGAGCTTCATGTCGAGGACGCCGCCTGGGCGGATTGACGCGGGGCCGCGGCTCGCCTAATCGGCCCCCCTCTGGACGGCCCCTTCGTCTAGCGGTCTAGGACGCGGCCCTTTCACGGCTGAAACACGGGTTCGATTCCCGTAGGGGTCACCAGAGGCTATGTTCCCCATCCCCGCCTATGCGGCCGGTGCGGGGATCGCCGGGGCAGATCGATCTTTTGCAGGCCTTTCGTCGCCATATCCTCGCGCATCGCTCGCTCTGCGGGCTGCTGATCGCGCTTGCGCTGGCAATGAAGCTGCTGGTGCCGACCGGCTTCATGCCGACTGTGGCTGGCGGGCAGATCGTCGTCACGCTGTGTTCGGGCAGCGGCCCGGTCAAGATGATGATGACGCTTCCCGGCACCGGCCATCATGACGCCGACGATCATGGCGCGGCCAAGCATGAGCCGCCCTGCGCCTTTTCCGGACTGACCATGCCCGCGCTGTCAGGCGCGGATCCGGTGCTGCTGACAGCGCAGATCCTGTTTGCGATGGTGCTGGCGCTGCACGCGCTGGTCGCCATTCCCCTGCCTGCGCGCAGCTTCCTGCGCCCCCCGCTCAGGGCCCCGCCACTCTCCGCCTGATCCTCCGGTGACAATGTCGCGCGTCGGCCGCTGAGCGCCGCCGCGCCACCCGATCAGGACATTTTCCATGCAATCCATGTTGACCGGCCGGCCCGATGGGGCCGGTACGGGCACGGGTGCTGCCGGCGTCGCGCCGGCCGCAGGCAAGCCGCGTTCCGATGTCCGGAACCAGCCGCATGTCCGCACCCCTGCCCCGTTCTCGCTGCGCCGCCTGGTGCGCGGCATCCATCTGTGGATCGGCCTCGGCCTGGGCGGCTTGTTCGCACTGCTCGGGCTGACCGGTTCAGCGCTGGTCTTCTATGTCGGGATCGACGCCGCGCTCCACCCGGCGGTGCGCCCGCCCGCGATCGAGGCTGGGCCCGGCCCTGACTCGCCCGCCTGGGATCGCGCGCTCGCCACGGGCCGCGCGCGGCATCCCGATCCGGCAAGCACCTGGTCGATCGAGGTGACGGGCGAAGGCGGCCCGATCCCGGCGCGCTATTATCCGCCGAGCCGCCATCACGATCATCATTCCGAACGCGAGATGATCTGGTTCTCGGCCGACGGCCGCCACATCGTCCGCGCGGAACCGTGGGGCGGCTATCTGATGAGCTGGCTCTACGAACTGCACATGCACCTGCTGGCGGGCGAAGCCGGGCGGCTGATCGTCGGCTGGTCCGGCACCGTCATGCTGTTGCTGCTGCTGAGCGGGGTCGCCGCCTGGTGGCCGCGCGGGGCATGGCGCAAGGCGATCGCGTTCAAGCGCCGCGCCGCCCCGATCCGGCGGCTGCGCGATCTCCATAAGCTCACCGGGCTCGGCAGCGCCTTGCTGCTGATCATACTGGTCGCGACCGGCGTGCTGCTGGCGTTGCCCGAAGTGAAGGCCGCGCTGATCGCAGCGACGCCGGTGCCTGCGCCGCGTTCTGGCAGCCAGACCGGACGGCAGATCCCGATCGCGGATGCGCTGGCGGCAGCACAGCGCGCGCTGCCCGATGCACGGCTGGCCTTCATCGACGTCCCGGCCGCGGACGATGCCCCGTTCCGGCTGCGCATGCAGGTGCCGGGTGATCCGCACCGGCGCTTCCCCGGCAGCTTCGTGTTCGTCGATCAATATTCGGGTGCGGTGCTGGCCGTCCACGATCTGCGCAGCGGCACGGCAAGCGTCACCATCTCGGCCTGGATCCGCGGCCTGCACGACGGTTCCGCCGGCGGCCTCTTCGGGCGCTGCCTCGCAATCCTGATCGGCCTGACGCCGACCCTGCTGTTTGCCACCGGCCTGCTGCACTGGCGCCGTCGCACCCGTCGCGCGCCTCGACCCATCATCTCATTCGCCTGACAAGGAACCCACGCCATGAATACATCTTCCATCGCGATTGCGGCTGCCCTGCTCGCCGGCACGCCCGCTTTCGCCGAAGACGCCGTCGATCGCGCCGATGCCGGCACCATCGTCGTGACCGGCCAGAAACAGCTCGAGGAGCAACCGGACGTCGCGGGGCGGCTCGGCCTCACCAATCGCGAGACGCCGGCGATCGTCGATATCGTCAGCCAGGCCGATTTCCAGAACCAGGGGCTGCGTTCCGCGATCGAGGCAATCAATGCCGCGCCCGGCGTCACGTCCGGCAACCTGCCGGGATCGATCGCCTCGGCGTCGATGCGCGGCCTCACCCGCGCGGTGAACTATCTCTACGATGGCGTGCGCATGGCCAATTCGGATGTCGGCGTCCGCAACTGGGACAGCTGGATGTTCGAGCGGATCGAGGTGATCAAGGGGCCCGCCTCCGTTACCTCGGGCGAAGGCGCGCTGGCGGGCGCGATCAACTTCGTGCCGCGCCGCGCGATGCTGGGCAACGGCGCGACCGGCGAGATGCTCGCCAGCTATGGCAGCTTCGATACCGCCCGGCTCGCAGGCGATCTCAACCTGCCGCTGGGACGGACGGTGGCGGTGCGCGGCGATCTCTCCTTCTCGCGCTCGTCGGGCTGGATCGACGATACCGATAGCCGCACCTTCGCGGCATCCGGATCGCTGCTGTTCGCGCCCAGCGATCGCCTGTCGATCACGCTGGCGGTCGATCATTTCGAGGATGATTTCGACACCGCCTATTTCGGCACCCCCGTTGTCTCGCGCGCGGTGGCCCGGCGGCCATCGTCCGCCGTATCGGGTAGCGCCGGGCTGGTGCTGGACCGCGCGATGCGGCGTGTGAATTTCGATGTCGACGATGGCGGCATGGATTCGAACACGACCTGGCTGCGCGGCCGTGCCGAATATCGGTTGAGCAATGCGGTAAAGCTGGTCAGCGACACCAGCTACTACGACAGCGACCGCCACTATCTCGACGCTGACGAATATGGGTTCGACGCGGCCAGCGGCGGCATCGCGCGCGGGCTATCGCTGATCACGCACGATCACCAGTTCTGGAACCAGCGGCTGCACCTGAATGCCGACAGCGAAATCGGGGGCATGCGCAACCGGCTGACGATCGGCGGCGAGATCGGCCAGACCGATTTCTTCACCAAGCGCCGGTTCGGATCGACCGCGCCCGTCGATCCCTTCGATCCGGTCCGCGGCACCTTCCCGGCGGATACGCCCGCCAATTTCAGCACCCGCCAGGATGTGACGGCCAAGGTCGATCAATATGCGATCTTCGCGGAGGACGCACTGAACCTCACACCGGACTGGCTGCTCGTCGGGGGCATCCGCTACGATCATATCAAGCTCGATCGGCGCGTGCTGAACGCCACCAGCGGGGCGCTGCAGCGCTATGGCCAGCGTTATGATCCGGTGTCGTGGCGGGTCGGGTCGGTCTACAGCCTGACCCCGAAGACGCAGCTGTTCGCGCAATATACGCGCGCGGTGACGCCGATCAGCGGCCTGCTTTTCCTGAGCGCGACCAACGCCGCCTTCGATCTCACCAACGGCCGATCGGTGGAAGGCGGCATCAAGACATCGCTCGGCGGCAGCGGCGTCGAACTGACGGCATCGGTGTTCGACATCCGCCAGAACGATATCCTGACCCGCGATCCGGCCAACCCGGCGATCGTCTTCCAGGGCGGAAGCCTCAGGTCGCGCGGGATCGAAGCGGCGCTGAACATACCCGTCACGCCGGAGCTGAACCTCAGCGCCAGTGGCACGCTGCTCGATGCGAAATATCTCACGCTGGTCGAAGCCGGCGGCGTCGATCGCGCCGGCAATCGCCCGCCCAACGTGGCCGAGCGCGTGGGCGATCTGACGCTGACCTATGCGCCGCAGGTGGTGCCGCTGACGCTGACGGCAAGCGTGCGCCACAATGGCGATTTCTACACCTCGAACGCGAACAACGTGAAGGTAAACGCCTTTACCACGGTCGATGCCTCGATCACCTGGCGCACCGATTTCGGCACGATCACGGTGCGCGGCCGCAACCTGACCGACGCCTTCTACGCCGATTGGTCGGGCTACGCCTCCGGACTGGTGTTCGTCGGCGCGCCGCGCAGCGTGGAAATCGGCTTTTCCCGTTCGTTCTGATCGGAACGGGCGGCGGCGTGCCAATCCTGCGCCGCCGCCCATTCGGCGAAGGACGTCAGCCGCAGACCGAGCGGGTTCGCATCCACCACCAGAGGCGATCGCGGCTGTGCGTTGTACCAACCGTAGAAGCGGGCCATGCCGTGATAGACGCTACCCGGCGGCACGATCCGCGCGCCCGTCACCAGTTCGGCCATGTCTTCGGCAAAGGTCTGCGGATCGAGGCTGACGAAGCGGAGCAGGCGCCCGGCGGCGACGGTCAGCCGTTCCGCCACCTCGTCGCCGACCAGCGCCTCCGGCCCGCCGAGCGCGATCCGCGCGCCGCCGAGATCGTTGCGCACGACCGCCGCCGCCATCGCCGCAGCGATATCGGCGATGCAAACCCACGAGATGCGCAGCTGCGGCGCGGCGGGATAGGCGAAAACGCCGGATCCCACGATCGAAGGTCTCGCCCAGGGACGCGCCAGATTGTCCATGAACACCATCGGGCGGATGCTGGTGAAGTTCGCGCCGCTCGCCTCCAGCGCCGCTTCGATCGCGCGGCGGCCGTCATGCGCGGGCAAGCCGAGATCATGATCGGCGACGAAGCAGCTCGTATTGAACACGACCCTCGGCACGCCGGCGGCACGCACCGCTTCCCCCACCGCCTGCCCCATCGCGGCTGCGCGATCGCGATCATGCACGAACGGCAGGTGCAGGCAGAGCGCGTCGTGCCCCTGCATCGCTGCCGCCAGCGTGTCGGGCTGCTGGATATCCGCGGTGACCGCAGTCAGGCCGTTGGCCGGCACGATCCGCCCGGCATCGCGCGCGCCGGCGGTGACCTGATGGCCATCCGCCAGCAGCCGCGCGACCAGCGGCTGACCCTGATCGCCGGTCGCACCCAGCACGAAGATCCGCATCGCCCGCCCCCTGCCGATCGCCGCGTCAGAATTTGAAGCGGACGCCGGCGGTGAACGAACGGCCGACCGTATCGTAGATCGCCAGGTTGGTCGGCAGGTTGTTGGCGACGACGGTGCTGGGGATGATCGGCGGCTGCTTGTCAAACAGATTGTTGATGGTGGTGAAGAACTGGAAATTGCCGTTGGATTGCGGCACGTCCATCCGGAGCGTGAGATCGGTATACCAGACCGATCCGACCGACGGATCGACGAACGTGTTATTATACTGCACGAACCCGCCACCCGCGACCGGGCGGACACTGGGGATCGCGACTGTCAGCTTGCCGATATACTGCTGATTGATGTTGATGCCGAAATTCTTGTACGAATAATCGACGCTCAGGCTGCCGCGCCAGCGCGGGTAACCCGCCGGGTTGCCGCTGACCGTGCTGAGCCCGGTCAGATCCAGCGTGGCGGTGTTGGCGAATGCCCGCGTCTCATATTTCAGCAGGTGCGTGGCATAGAGCCGCAGCGCGAGCGCGGAGTCGCCGAGATTGGTGCGATAGCTGGCGTCGAAATCGATGCCGCGCGTCCGCAGGAAGGCGGTGTTGGCGGGCGCCACGAGCACGCTCGTCAGCGAGTTGTCGGCCCCGCGCGTGATCAGGCCGCATTCGGGTGCGCTGGCGCTGGCGCCGCAATTGTTGACGATCTGCTGGGCGGTCAGCGTGCCGATCTGCTTGTTCACGCGGATCTGGAAATAGTCGACCGCCAGGCTGAACCCGGGCAGGAAGCTGGGCGAAAGCACGCCCCCCCCGGTCAGCGTACGGGCGATCTCGGGCGTCAGATCGGGGTTGCCCCCGTTGAACAGCAACGCGGTCACCGCCGCGCCGCCCTGCGCGGGATCGATCACCTGCGTCAGCGCGGTGGTGCGCCCGGCGAACAGTTCGAACAGGTTCGGCGCACGGATGTCGCGCGACAGCGTGCCGCGCAGGCGAAGGTCCTCGATCGGCTGCCAGGTCGCGCCCAGCTTCCACGTCTTGACTGAACCCGATGTCGAATAGTCGGTGATGCGCGCCGCGCCGTTGACGCTCAATTCTTGGAAGAAGGGCGTATCCTTCAGGATCGGCACCGCTAGTTCGACGAAGCCTTCCTTCACGTTCAGGCTGCCATCGGCCACGCCGACGTTGGTCAGATAGTAAAAGAACTGGGATGCCGGCACTCCGCGTAGCCCCGCGAAATACGCGCTGCGGATCGCGGCGGTGGCCGCGGCAGTCTGCGCCGGCGTCGCGAGCGGCGGCGAAACCAGCAGCGACGGATCGGCATTGCTGGTCAGGTTCAGCGACTGGCGGCGATATTCGGCACCGACCGCGAAATCGACCGGGCCTGCCGGCAGATCGAACAGGCTGCCGCTGAGGTTGGCGACCACCGAATCCTGCTTCAGCCGGGCATTGTAGCGCGAGGTGCCGGTGGCATAGGCATAGCCGCCGGGCGTGGCCGCGGCCGGATTGACGCCGATGATGTTGAGCGGCTGGCAGCCGGCATATTGCGCGCGGATCGCAGCGTCCGGGTTCAGCAGCACGTTGCAGGTGATCGTGCCGGCCGCGATGCCGCCGGGGTTGCCCGCGGGCGCCACCACCGCATCGACCGCGGCGAACGCCTTCTTGATGTCGTAGAGGCCGGACTGCGCACTCTTCAGTTCGGAATCGCCATGCGTGTAGGCGATATCCCAGCTGAGGCCCGATCCGATCTTGCCTTCGATCCCGCCCGTGACCTGCCAGTAATCGGTCACGCTGCGCGTGCGGGGCAGCGGCTGGCCGGCATCATAGGTGCTGAGCGTGACGCTGCCGCCGGCCGGCAGCGAGGCATCGATCGCGGCCGGCAGGAACGGATTGCCCTTGTAGATGAAGGCCGTGTTCGGGGGGCTGAACGCGTTGGTGAGCGAGGTATAGCGCAGATCACTGCGCGCATAGATGCCCTGCGCGAAGACGCTGATATCGTCGGTCAGTTCATAGCTGGCCCGGCCGAACGCCTGGTAGGTGCGCAGCGGCGCGATCGCGCTGGCAGCGGCCGGGATCTGGAAGCCATCACCATTGGTGACGACACCGCCGGTGCCGGTGGCCGTGCCGGGATTGGCCGGACGGAAGCTGTTGGGGCCGATGAAGACGGTGTTGACGAACGGGTTGCCCGCCACGCTCGATCCGATGATCCGTCCGAACGGGGTGCCCGCGGTGATGAAGGCATTGGGCACGGCGACGTACGGATTATTCTCGCCACCGGGCAGGCACGCCGCGGTGCCGGCAGGCGTGCAGCCGACCGTGGCACCGACATAGGCATAGCCATCCCGCCCGATCTTGCGATCCGAGCGCTGCATGCCGGCGCTGTTGAAATATTCGCCGCTCAGCAGCAGATGGCCGCGGCCGCCCCCGAATTCGGTGCCATAGGCGAGGCCGAGGCGCTGGTTACCATTGTCGCCGCGCTGCGAAACGCCGGCCTGCGCCACGCCGGTGATGCCGGTGAAGCTGCGGTTGAGCACGAAATTAACGACGCCCGATACCGCATCGGAGCCGTATGCGGCCGAGGCACCGCCGGTCACGATATCGACCCGCTGGACCAGCAGGTTGGGAATCACGTTGGTGTCGAAGGTACCGAGATAGGTGGTCGGCGTGGTGCGCACGCCATCGAACAGGATCAGCGTGCGCGTCGGCCCGATGCCGCGCAGATTGAGCACATTGCCCGCGATCGGCGCGTTGGCGAAGTTGAGCGCGCTGCGCGACGGACTCTGCGAATTGGTGAACTGCGGCAGCTTGTTCAGCCCGTCCGGGATATTGGACGGGGTGGCCTTCAGCAGATCGTCGGTCGTCGCCACCGTCACCGGGGTCGGCGCGGTATAGCCGTCGCGCACGATGCGCGATCCGGTGACGATGATGTCCGGCCCTGCGGCATCATCGGCCGGGGCGGCGGCCGGATCGGCAGCGGCGGCAGCCTGATCGGATGGGCTGGCGGGCGGGGCTGCGTCTTGCGCCTGGGCGGCAGCGCCGAGACAGGCGAACGCGGTACCGGCGAGCAGATAGGCCTTCATGATGCTGGTCCCTCTCTAATGTCCGCCACTCTCGAGGGTGCCGGATCGGTTTCTGGTCTCAAATCTGGTCTATGTCGGATCACGCTGCCCAACATCAGCGTCGCCGCCAGCGCAGCGCCGCCGCCGACGATGGCGAGCGCCACGCTCAGCGGTTCACGCGCGCCCGCGGCGGCGGCGGCATCGCTGGCCAGGCCGACAAGCAGCGGGCCGAGCCCGGTGCCGAACAGGGCTGCGGCAAGGCTGGAGAGCGCGATCGCCTGGGCGCGCAGCGCGGTCGGCGCCACCAGCTGGAACGGGATCGATCCCATGCTGACGACGGCGCTGGTGAAGAACACGGCGATGCCGGCCAGCAGCACGACCGCGAGATAGCTTGGACCGAACGGAGCCGCGACGGCGAACGGCACGAGCAGCATCGCGCCGCCGCGCATGAAGCGCAGCGTGCGTTCCAGCATCCGGGCTTCGGCCGCACGCGAGATCACCCAGCCGGCAACCAATGTGCCCGCCGCGCCAGCGGCGATGTAAATGCTGCCGAAGCCCGCGCCCATCGCCGCCTCGCCCACCGGAAAGCGGCGGAGGATCGCGGTCGGCATCCAGGCGATGTGCGCGTTGAGCACGGTCACCACCAGCGCGATCGCGATCATGTAGACGATGCAGAAGCGCCACTGGCCGAGCATGAAATCGGCCAGATCGCGCACCGATCCGCCGGCCTGGCGCGCGGCACCGGGCGCGCGCGGCTCGCGGGTCAGCACCAGCATCGCGGGGGCGAGGAGCAGCAGGCCCGGCAGGCCGGCGAGGATGAACAGCGCCTGCCACGCCTCCAGCCCCCACGGCAGCGCGCTCGTCGACAACACGGCATAGAGCGCGCCGCCACCGATCAGCGCGATGCCGCCGCCGACGAAGGGGGAAAGCATGAAGAGCGATGTCGCGCGCGCCAGGCCGGGGCGGTCATGCGTATCGGCCATCAGCGTAAGCGCGGCCGGCGGCAGCCCGGCTTCCGACACGGCCAGTCCGATCCGCGCCAGCATCAACTGCCAGAAGCCCTGCGCCAGCCCGCAGGCGACCGTCATCAGGCTCCAGATCGCGACGCAGGCGGCCACGATCCGCGAGCGATCGCCCCGATCCGCCAGCCGCGCCAGCGGCACCGCCGCGATCACGTAGAACAGGGAAAAGCTGATCCCCTGCAGCAGCCCGATCTGGCTATCCGACAGGCCGAGCGAGGCCTTGATCGGCGTCACCAGCAGGCTCATCACCTGGCGATCGACATAGGACAACGCGAAACACAGCGTCAGCAGCAGCGTCAGCCCCCAGCGCCCGACCCCGCGGGCCTGCGGCATCGGCTGGGCGACCGCGATCACCGATCCTCCCAGACCGCCAGCGCGTCCAGCGCCTCGACCTCGGGGCCGCGCACCAGCAGCGGGTTGACTTCGAGCGCGACCAGATCGGGGCCGAGGCCGAGCGCGGCATCGCCGATCGCCTTGATCTGGCGCGCGATCGCGGCCCGATCCGCCGTCGGCTGGCCGCGATAGCCATCGAGCAGGCGGCTGCCGCGCAGCTCACCCAGCATCGCTTCGGCTTCGGTTTCGTCGATCGGCAATAGCCGCAGGCTGGTATCCGCCAGCGCCTCGATCCAGACGCCGCCCAACCCGACCGCGATCACCGGCCCCCAGGCCGATCGTGCGGTGCCCACGAACAGCTCGGTTCCCTTCGGCCGCATCGCCATGACGAGGCACCCTTCGATCGGCGCATCCGGATGCGCCTTGCGCGCCGCCGCCATGATCTCGTCGAACGCCGCGGTGATCGCGGCTTCGTCGTTCAGGTCGAGCCGGACGCCACCGATATCGCTCTTGTGCAAGATGGCGGGCGAAGCGATCTTGAGCACGACCGGACAGCCCATCGTCCGCCATGCCGCAACCGCTTCGCCCGCAGTAGGGGCGCAGACACGGGGAGGTGTGCTGACGCCCTTTCCTTCAAGATAGTCGAGCGCCTCGCGCTCGGATGCGGGCCGCGCGCCCGTATCGATACTCTCGGCCGCCGCCTTCGTGCGGCCGCCGCGAGCCAGCCGCTGCGCCGCCGCCAGCGCGCGCACGACAAGATCGAGCCCGCCGGCTGCCGCCGGAATGCCGAGCTCGGCGATCAGCGCCTGCACCGGCGGCGTGATCGGCATCAGCGCCTGGTTGATCAGCAGACCCGGCGTCTTGCCGGCACTCAGGCCTGCCCCGATCCGGCCCAGTGAATTGCGGTCGACATAATCCTCGAGCCGGCGGGGCACATCATACACGCAGGCGGTCAAGGCGATGGCCGGATCATCGGCGATGATCCGCAGCATCGTCTCGAACATCGATGGATCGCGGATCGCGGCGCCCGTCACGTCGAGCGGGTTGAAGGTGGCGCCATAGGACGCGATCACCGCCTGCAGCGCCGCCACCGTATCGGGGGCAAATGCCGGCAGCGACAGGCCATGATCCTCGGCCGCATCGGCAATGATCTCGCACGCGCCGCCGGAAATGGAAACGATGCCGACCCCGCCGTCGACCGGACCGGTGTGGACCAGCACGCCGGCCGTCGTCACCAGTTCCTCAAGCGATCCGACGCGGATCACGCCATCCTGCGCGCAGACCGCATCGAAGATCCGGTCGTCGCCGGTCACCGATCCGGTGTGGGCCTGTGCAAGCTTGGTGGCGAGTTCGGTCCGCCCCACCTTCAGCACCACCAGCGCCTTGCCGGCGGCGCGCACCGCCTGCGCCGCAGCGCGGAAGGCGGCGGGATCCTTGATCGTCTCGGCGAACAGCGCGATCACGCGCGTGGCCGGATCGCTTGCCAGGAAGGCGACGACATCGGCGGTGTGGATGTCGGCTTCGTTGCCGGTCGCGATCGCATAGCTGAGCCCAATGCCCTGTTGCTGCGCGAAGGATGCGATCACCTGCGTCGTCGCCCCGCTTTGCGAGACGATCGCCACCTGCCCGCGCTGCCAGCCATCGGCCACGGGGATCGGAGTGACAGGCACGGCATCGGTAAAATTGACGAAGCCCAAGCTGTTCGGGCCGATGAAGCGCAGCCCCCCGGCAGTGGCCGCTGCGACCAGCGCGTCCTGCGCGGCACCGCCGGCATCCCCGGTCTCGGCATAACCCGATGACAGGATCAGCGCGTTGCGGATGCCCGCTGCCGCAACGTCTGCCACCGCTTCGGCCACCGCATCAGTCGGCACGAAGATATAGGCCAGGTCCGCCGGCCCCGGCAGCTGCGCGCATGAGGTGACGGCATCACGCCCATGCGCCGGCGCACCGCGCTTGTTGACGAGATGGACCTCACCCGAATAGCCCATTTTGGCAAAATTGCCGTGGATCAGCTGCGACCAGGCGGACTTGTCGCTCGCACCCACGAGCACCACCGAACGCGGCCGGAAGAAGCTGTCCAGCGACATGGTCAGCGGCCGCTCCACTGCGGCGCACGCTTTTCGACGAAGGCGCGCGGGCCTTCCTTGAAATCGTCGGTGGTGACGAGATATTCCATCGTCCTGCGCATCGCCGCGATCGAGTCCGCTTCCGGCGATTCCTCTGCCGCACGCGCGATCTTCAGGCTTTCGCGCACCGAGATCGGCGCGTTCGCACAGATCTTGCGGGCCATGTCGAGCGCGGTATCGAGCACTGCATCCTCGGGCACGACGGCGTTGACCAGCCCCAGCGCATAGGCGCGGCGCGCATCGATCGGCTCGCCCAGCGCGATGATCTCCAGCGCGATCGCGCGCGGGATCTGGCGCGGCAGCCGATAGATGCCGCCCGCCCCGGCGATCAGACCGCGCTTCACTTCGGGCAGCCCCAGCACCGTCGTCTCGGCGATCACGCGCAGGTCGCAAGCGAGCGAGAATTCGAGGCCTCCGCCGAGCGCAGACCCGCGCACCGCCACGATCCATGGCTTGTCGCGCTTGGATTCGACGAAGCCGCCGAAGCCCCCTTCGGGCGTCGAAAGCTCGGCCGCGCGCCCCGCCGCCACTTCGGCCAGGTCAGCACCGGCGCAGAAAGTCGGGCCGCCGCTTGACGTCAGCACCACCGCCCAAATCGAGGGATCTGCCTCAGTTTCGGCCACGATTTCACCCAGCCGGCGCGCGACCGCGCCATTGACGGCATGGCGCTTCTCGGGTCGGTTCAGAGTGACGAGCGCGATATGCTCGTCGACGCGCTCGAAAAGCACGACTTCGGTGTCGGACATGATCGTCTCCAGCAGACGCACGACGACACAAGCTGCACTGCAGCGTGGATCGTTCCGCGTCGTGATGTCGTGAAGTGCGGAGCCCCCGCCGTTCAGCTCAGTCGCCGAACATGATTGCGCAGTTCAAGGTCATTCTCTCCCACCGACTTCGTGTTTGTCACGATAGCCTCGAACGGGAAGATGCGAGAGCCTTGGGAGCTTGTCTAATAGGTATAACGAATTTGTTGATGCGTTTTTCTTATGAAGCGGCGACCATCCGCATCGCATAGGTCCACAGCGCAGCCACCGGCGGGCTGCGGTCGCCCACCCGGCGAACAAGATTTAGGTTGAATGCCAAAGCATTCTCGGCGAGCGGGACGACGCTCAACCCGTCCGGCAGCATCGCGTTCGCCGAATAGTCACCGATGATCGAACAGACCCCGTTGCGCAGCGTGTTATGCATGATCGCAGGCATGCCGGATTCCGAAAGGTGGCTGACGCGCACGCCCGCCGCTTCCAGCACCGGTGCAATCGAATCGTGGAACGGCGGGTTCACGTTGCGGCGGAAGATGGCGATCTCGCGCCCTGCCAAAGCGGAAAGCGATACCGGCGCGATGCCCTCGCCGAATTCGCCGGTCGGCGCCAGCAGCCAGAGCCGGTAGCGCGCCACCACCATCGCCTCGCTCAGTGAATCGAGATGGGGGCCGACGGTGAAGGCGATGTCGAGCTCGCCATCGTGCAGCCGCTTCAGCAGTTCGACGGTCCACGCGTTCGAGACTTCCAGTTCGATATCCGGCCGCTCGCCCAGGAACCCGTCGATGATCGCGCTGCGCATCGGCATCTCGGCGGAGAAATCCGGCGCGCCCAACCGCAGCGTGGCGCCGGCATTGTCGCGAATCCGCCGGGCGAGCGCCCCCGCCCGGTCGGCCGCAGCCAAATAGTCCCGCGCGGCCGGCAGAAAGGCTTCCGCCT
Source organism: Sphingomonas canaveralia (assembly GCF_047238125.1). NCBI lineage: Bacteria > Pseudomonadati > Pseudomonadota > Alphaproteobacteria > Sphingomonadales > Sphingomonadaceae > Sphingomonas > Sphingomonas canaveralia. The sequence continues at coordinate 230,772 of NZ_JBDFMH010000001.1, read as the reverse complement.
CGGGCGAGACGATAACCCCCTGGTTGCGGTTGCGCGCGAACAGGCGGAAGCCGAGCTGTTCTTCCAGCTTCCGGATCTGTACGGAGATCCATGGCTGCGCGACATGCAGGCGTTCGGCGGCGCGCGTGAACGATCGCTCGTCGGCGACCGCCACGAAACTGCGCACCAGCCGCACGTCGAGCTCGACCATATCCTCCCCCGCCGCGATCGCGCCGCGGTTCAGTGGCCCATGCTAGTGGCTTCGGCTCAGCGTTGCCACACGATCCTGTCACCCTGCCGCACCGCACGGCCCGTCGATCCGATCGGCTCGGCATCGTCCGCCATCAGGAATTCCAGCGTCTCGCGATCACTGCCCGGCACATGCGCCAGGAAGCGCGCGCCTTCCGGCGTCCGAGCGATCACGGTGCCGGATCGCGGCTGGCCATCGCGGCCGAACGGGATCGTGAACGTCTCGACCGTGCCTTCGCCTTCATGATCATCGACGAGTTCGGGCACCGCCCCGCGCCGTTCGTCCGCGATATGCTGCGCAGCATAATCCTGCGGGAAGGTGCCCGCGGGCTGTGGCGTGCGCGTCAGCACCAGCGAATGGCTATGGGTGGCATAGCCGCCATTGGCAACGATCAGGCCGTTGGTGCCGCCCGCGCGAAGCTTCTCCACCATCTGCGCGGCGGCGTGCATCATGCAGTTGCCGATCGGGCCGCCGCCGAAGGTGAGCCCGCCATAGACGCTGGCCGGCTTTTCCACCGGCCAGCCCAGCGCGCGGCGCGCCATCTTGGGCACGCAGGGAAAGCAGGAATAGAGCTCGACATGGTCGATCTCGTCAGCGACCAGCTTGTTGCGCTCGAGCGCGACTTCGATCGTCGTCTCCAGGCTGGCAGAGCGCGTATAGCTGTCGCGCAGCAGGAAATCGTCGGGTTCATGTGCGGCGGCACCCGCGCCGACATAGACGATACGATCCTCGGCCACGCCCAGTTCGCGCGCCATCGCCAGGCTGGCGACGATCACCGCCGCCCCCATGTTGACTGACGAGTTGGCCACCATCAGCTTGGTATAGGGGAAGCTGACCATGCGGTTGTCGAGGTTGGCATCGGCAATCTGCTCGGCCGCGACCGGCTTGCGGATCCACGCATTCGGATTGGCGGCGGCCACCTGCGAGAAGCCGGCCCAGATCGCCGCACTTTCCGCCTGCCCTTCGGCCAACGACTGGCCCCACGCGGCGCGGGTGGCATTTTCGTACAGCGGATAGACATCGATCGGTGTCAGCAGGCCATGCTTGCGGGCGATTGGCTTGGCGTTGGCAGCAGCGACTTCGGCGACCGAGCTTTTCGGCGGCTCGCGGCCCGCGGCGATATCGGCCTGAGCGCGCTTGGCGGCGGTGCGCAGCGCCTCTGCGCCGACCGCGGCGGCCAGCCGGATCTCACCCTTGCCGATCAGGTTGGCAGCGTCATTGATCAGCTGTAGGGGGCCATCGCCGCTCGCCTCGAACGTCTTGGTCAGCAGGCGCGGGCGCACCGCCAGCAGATCGGCCAGCGCCTCCTGCGGGGCGGGCATTGGAAAGCTGATCTCGTCTTCCACGCCCAGCCAGTCGAGCTTGTCGAGCAGCGCGACGCCGGCATCGCGCTCCGCCGCTTCGAGCGCGGCCTTCATCAGCTGGATCGAATCAAGCCCGTCGACCTCGACTGCGGGCCGATCGCAGATCTCCCCCACACCGATCAGAACCGGAATCAGATTGGCATCGCCCATCGCCGTCATCGCGAATCTCCACGCAAGGATCTCGGGAAAGCGGCGCGATATGGGCGTCTCGCGTCGCTTGGCGCCGGCTGAAGCCGACGCCGCTTCCTAGCCCGGCAATCGCCGGACGCGAACCCTATTCTTTTGCCGAGCGCCGATCGCCGCCGGTCACGCCGGCTGGCGCATCCGCTTCAGCAGGTCGCGGAGCGCAGGCGATCGCTCACCATCCCACTGTTCGTCGGCGGGCGCCGCGATGCTGCCGGCATCGAGCGCGCGGCGCAGGATGCTGGCTTCGAGCGCCTCCTTGAATGCGACGCCGAACATGCGCTCGTTGCACCACACGATCGTCGCCTGCACCGGCATCTGTCCGGGCAGGCGCAGCCACATCGCATCGCCGCGTGCGAAACTGGCATCGGCTTCCATGCGGAAGCCTTCGGCGGACAGATCGTGCAGCGTGGCAGGCTCGCCGCCAGCATCTTCGGCACCGATCTGGACCGCCAGGCGGACCATCGTGCGGGGCGATCGGCGGCGGTCGGTGCTGAGTTCGGCGAAATCGGACATGTCCCTGCTATCGCCCGCCATTCTTTGCGAACCGGTTAAGATGCCGATCGATCTGGTCGAATGCGGCGCGCGGTGGCATGGGCGGGCGATGCCTACGATCCTGCTGCTCGTCACGTCCAATATCTTCATGACGGTCGCCTGGTACTGGCACCTGAAGGGCGGCATGGAAAAGCCGCTGCTGATCGTGATCCTGATCAGCTGGGGGATTGCGCTGTTCGAATATTGCCTGGCCGTGCCCGCCAACCGGATCGGCTATGCCAATGGCTGGAGCGCGGGCCAGCTGAAAGTGGCGCAGGAAGCGATCGCACTGATCATCTTCGGCAGCTTCATGGTGCTGGTGCTGAAGGAACCGCTGCACTGGCGGCACTTCGCTGCATTCACCTGCATCATGGCCGGGGTCGGCTTCCTGTTCGTTGGGAAATAAGCGCGTGACGCGGATCGTGCTGCTGCTCGCCCTGTTCGCCGGCCCCGCGCTCGCGCAGGATCCGCCGGCCTGGACGCGGCCGACCGCGCCGTTCCGCGTCGTGGGTCCGATCCACTATGTCGGCACCGAAGGGCTGGCCGCCTATCTGATCGAAACCTCGCGCGGGCTGATCCTGATCGACGGCACGATGGAGGAAAATGTGCCCGCGATCGAACGCAGCATCGCCGCGCTCGGCTTCAGGCTGAAGGACGTGAAGCTGCTGCTGAACAGCCACGCCCATTTCGATCATGCCGCGGGCCTGGCGAAGCTGAAGGCGGACAGCGGGGCCGCCCTGCTCGCCTCTCCGCGCGATCGGCCCGCGCTGGAGTCGGGCCGACCGATCGGTGAGACAAGCTATGGGGAGGTCCGCTTCCCGGCGGTAAAGGTCGATCGCGTGCTGGCCGATGGCCGGCCGGTGCGGCTGGGCGACGTCACTCTGATCCCGACCTTCACGCCCGGTCACACCACCGGCTGCACGACGTGGTCGATGAAGATACGGGACGGCGGCCGGCTGCTGGACGTCGTCTTCCCGTGCAGCATCACCGTCGCCGGCAACCGGCTCGTCGGCAATCGCGGCTATCCCGGCATCGTCGCCAATTTCCACGCCAGTTTTCGCAAGCTCGCGAGGATGCATGCCGATGTCGTGCTGCCCGCGCACCCCGAGGCGGCGGACATGCTCGGCCGCAAGGCGCGCCGCGACGCGGGCGATCGGGATGCGATGCTGATGCCCGGCCTGCTGCCGAAACTGGTGCGCGACGCCGAAGCCGCGTTCGAAGTGGCGCTGGCGAAGGAGCAGGCAGCGTCGCGTTGACCGTTACTGGACCACCCCGCCCTTCATCACGGCCGCCACCTTTTCAAGCACCGTGACATCCGCAAGTGGATCGCCCGCCACTGCAATGAGATCGGCATAACGCCCCGGTGCGATCGCGCCGACATCGGCCTCCATCCGCAACATCGTTGCCGCGCTGATCGTGGCCGCCTGAATTGCCTGCATCGGCGTCATCCCGAACCGGACCATATAGGCGAATTGCCTGCCGTTCTGGCCGTGCGGATAGACGCCGGCATCGGTGCCATAGGCGATCCGCGCACCGGCCTTTACCGCGGCGCGGAAGCCCGCGCGCTGGGCATCGGTCGTCTCGCGGTTCTTGCGCATATATTCGGCGGGCCAGCCGGCTTTCGCTCCTTCTGCCTCGATCCAGTCGCCATTGTAGATGTCCATCACCAGCCAGACGCCCTTCGCCTTGGCCAGCGCGATCCCCTCGGCATCGATCAGCGAGGCATGCTCGATCGATCGCACGCCCGCGCGGATCGCGGCCCTGATGCCGTCCGCGCCGTGCGCATGTGCGGTGACGAGCCCACCATTGGCCGCGGCTTCCTCCACTGCGGCGCGCATCTCGGCCTCGGACAGTTCCAGCCGCCCGGGCTCAGTGCCGACCGCCAGCACCGCGCCGGTCGCGATCAGCTTGATCGAATTCACCCGCCGCTGGAACAGGAAGCGCACCTTCTGCCGCACCTCGGCCGGCGAGGTGACGACGCCCAGCCGCATGTCGGGCGGGATCGCGACATCGGGCGCGAAGCCGGTCACGTCGCCGCCGCCGCCCGGCACGGTGATATAGGCACCGACCACGTTCATCCGCGGCCCCGGCACGTGGCCCGCGGCGATGGCATCGCGCAACGCGACATCGGTCAGCCCGCGATAGCAGCCGACATCGTGTACGGTGGTGAACCCCGCCTTCAGTGTCGCGCGCGCATTCTCGGCACCCTTCAGCGCAGTCTCTGCGGCAGAATGCATCAGCGGCGTGGCGGGGTGGGAATCGGCGAAATCGGCCAGATGGGTGTGCGCATCGATCAGCCCGGGCAGCACGGTGCGCGTCGACCAGTCGATCACCGGCCCGTCGGCCGGTGCCTCGCGCCACGGAGAGATCGTAGTGACCCGCTCATCCTCGATCCGGATCAGTTGATCGGTCAGCACCCTGCCCGCCACGACATCGACCATCCGGCCGGCGCGGACATAGCTGACCGCCGCCTGCGCGGGGCCGCCTGCCGCCAGCGCGATCATCAGCAGCAGCCGTGTGATCATGATCTTCCCCCTTGCCGCGCCGCGCGCCGCCGCTAGCCTTGTCCCATCATCGGGGAGAATAGCGCATGGTCGGCAGGGTCTTGGCAAGCATGGTCGCAGGCGCGCTGCTGGCGGCCCAGCCTGGCGGCGCGGCCGCCGCCCCCGTCACCCCACAGGAAAGCGCACAGGCGCTGGACATGCTGAAGCGCGGGATCGGCTTTCGCAGCGTGGCCGGCAAGGGCAACCAGGTGCCGGCCTATGCGGCCTATCTGAAGGAACAGCTGGTCGCCGGCGGCTTCCCCGCGGCCGACATCAGCATCACGCCGTTCGAGGATACCGCCGTCCTGCTCGCGCGCTGGCGCGGTAGCGACGCCAAGGCGAAGCCGATCATCCTGTCCGGCCATATGGACGTGGTCGAGGCCGATCCGAAGGACTGGACGCGCGATCCCTTCACCGCGGTCGTCGAGAATGGCTTCGTCTATGGCCGTGGCAGCCTGGACAACAAGGCCGGCATCACCGTGATGGTGGCGACGCTCGCCAAGCTGCGCCGCGAAGGCTTCCGCCCGCGCCGCGATATCGTGCTGGCGCTTTCGGGCGCGGAGGAGACGAGCTTCAAATCCACCAAGCTGCTCGCCGGCCAGCTCAAGGGGGCGGAACTGCTGCTCAATTCGGACGCGGGCGGCGCGGCGATCGACGACAAGACCGGCAAGCCGCAGGTCTATGGCATCCAGGCCGCCGAGAAGACCTATGCCGATTACCGCATCACCATCACCGATCCGGGCGGCCATTCCAGCCGGCCGACCGCGACCAACCCGATCACCGCGTTAGCCAAATCGATCGAGGCGATCTCGGCCTATGCCTTCCCGGTCCAATCCAGTGAGCTGACCCGCGCCTTCTTCCGCGCAACCGCCACCCAGACGCCAGGCGATATGGGCGAGGCGATGAAGCGCTTCGCAGCCAATCCCGACGATGCCGGCGCGGCCGCCACCCTATCCGCCGCGCCCGAATGGGTGGGGCAACTGCGCACAACCTGCGTGCCGACGATGCTCGATGGCGGCCATGCGCCGAACGCCTTGCCGCAGCGCGCTTCGGTACTGGTCAATTGCCGCATCTATCCCGGCGTCTCGATCGCCAGCGTGGGTGAGGAACTGGCGAAGCTCGCCGGGCCGCGCGCCAAGATCGAGGTCGTCGGCGATCAGGACATGAGCGATGCCTCTCCGCTGCGGCCGGATGTGATGGCGGCGCTGCGCAAGGCGATCGACGCCCGCGCACCCGGCCTGCCGATCGTGCCGATGATGGAAGCCGGCGCCACCGACAGCGTCGCCTTCCGCGCGCTCGGCATCCCCAGCTACGGCGTCGGCCCGGTCTTCATCAAGGCGGGCGACGAATTCGCCCACGGCCTGAACGAGCGGGTACCGGTGGAGTCGATTTCGGGCGGCATCGCGCAGTGGACGGTGCTGGTGCGCGAACTGGCGAAATGATGAACGCCCCTCCCTTTCAGGAGGGAGAGAGCATCGCCGCCATTGCCCGTTCCGCGATTGCCCCGGCCTCGGCCGGCGTGAAGCTCGTCGGATCGAGCGACAGTTCGAGCCACAGCCCGTCGACCACGGCGCCGATCCCGATCGCGGCCAGGCGGGCATCCGCTGCGGGTGCGGCAGCGTGGACCAGATCCTCGATCACCGCGCGGTAGCGGGCATAGCTGCGGGCATGGATCGCCGCCATTTCGGGCGATGATTTGGCCAGGCTCCAGAAGCCGAGCCAAGTGGCCAGCAGCGCACCATCCGCGATCGCGGGCGCGAAGCTGGCGGTGACATAGGCGGCAAGACGCGCGCGGGGATCGGCGCCCGCCGCCGCCATTGCCGTCTCCAGGCTCGCCTGCACGATATCCGCCACCTGGTCATAGGTCGCTTCCACCAGCGCATCGATGCCCGCGAAATAATGGCGCAGCAGCCCGGGGGAAACGCCGGCCTCCGCGCAGACCGTACGTACCGAGACGCCCTGCGCGCCCGCCCGTGCCAGAACGGCGCGGGTGGCATCGATCAGCGCCTGCCTGCGGGCATCGGGGGCGCGGGTGAAGGCTCGGGTCATGGCCGAAATTCTATGCCGGGCTTGCGCGCACGCCAACCCTGTTTTACGGTCGTATAACAAGCTCGGAGTCGAGAAGCATGGCCCGTCGGTTCGCCACCATCGAGGATGCGCCCGCGATCGATCCCGATGCCGATTTCAGCCTGCCGGGCTGGCTCTATCATGATCCCGAGTTCGCCGCGGTGGAGGCGGAACGCGTGCTGCGCCCATCGTGGCAGATCGTGTGCCATCGCAATGATCTGAAGCAGCCGGGCGATTGGCGCACGATCGATTATGTCGGCGAAAGCGTCGTCGTCGTGCTGGGGGATGATGGCGTGGTCCGCGCCTTCGCCAATGTCTGCCGCCACCGCGCAATGCGGCTGGTCGACGGGACCGCCGGCTGCGCGAAGAAGCTTGTGTGCCCCTATCATGCCTGGACCTACGAGCTCGATGGCCGGCTGTCGGGCGTGCCGATGCGGCGCGATTATCCGGCGCTGACTCTTGAGGATAACGGCCTCGTGCCCGTCGCGCTGGAGAGTTGGCAGGGCTTCCTGTTCGTGCGGCTCGACGATGACGGCGGCCCGTCCGTGGCCGAGATGATGGCGCCCTATGCGGACGAGATCGCACCCTATCGCTTCGCCGAAATGGAGACGATCAGCCCGATCCGGCTTCGCGAACGCGCCGTGAACTGGAAGAATGTCGGCGACAATTATTCGGACAATCTCCACATCCCCGTCGCGCATGACGGGCTGACCCGGCTGTTCGGGAAAAGCTATGCGATCGAGGCGCAGCCCTGGGTGGACAAGATGTCGGGCCGCATCGTCGACCGGCCATCGGACAATGTGTGGGAACGCTTTTACCAGCGCCACCTTCCGCACGTCGATCATCTGCCCGAGCAGAACCAGCGGCTGTGGCTCTATTACAAGCTCTGGCCGAACATGGCGTTCGACATTTATGCCGATCAGATCGATTTCATGCAGTGGCTGCCGACCTCGCCAACGACATGCGTGCTGCGCGAGATGGCGTTCGCGCTGCCCGATGACCGGCGCGAGATGCGGCTGGTGCGCTATGCCAATTGGCGGATCAACCGCGTCGTCAATGCCGAGGATACTTGGCTGATCGAGCGGGTGCAGCAGGGCATGGCATCGCGCAGCTATCAGGTAGGGCCGATCGGGGCGAGCGAGGTGTGCTTGCGAAGCTTCGCCCGCAAGCTGCGCGAGCGCATTCCGGAAGCCAGGCTGCACCGCGCGCCGCCCCCGGGCTGGTCGCGCCGGGCGGGGACCAATTGAGCATTCGATCCTCCCCGGAACGGGGAGGGGGACCGCGTGAAACGCGGTGGAGGGGGCGCGCGGCAAGCGGAGTGGCCGGGGAAATCCCCCTCCACCACGCCGCTGCGCGGCGCGGTCCCCCTCCCCGTGTCGGGGAGGATCTATGAAGAACTACGACGCGATCATCATCGGCGGCGGGCACAACGGCCTCGTCTGCGCCTTCTATCTCGCCCGCGCGGGCCTCAAGGTGCGCGTGCTGGAGCGGCGCCATGTCGTCGGCGGCGCCGCCGTCACCGAGGAATTCCATCCCGGTTTCCGCAATTCCACCGCCAGCTACACAGTCAGCCTGCTGCGCCCCAAGGTGATCGCCGACATGAAGCTGCACGATCGCGGCTTCCGCATCATCGAGCGCACGATCAGCAACTTCTTCCCCTTCCCCGACACCTATCTGAAGCTTGGCGGCGGCACTGCGCGCACCCAGGCGGAATTCGCACGCTTTTCGCAGAAGGATGCCGACACCTATCCCGCCTATGATGCGGCGCTGGAGAAGGTCGCTCAGGTGCTGCGCGATCTTGCGCTGAAATCCCCGCCCAATGTCGGCGGCGGCATCCGCGCGCTGCTCTCCGGCGCGTCGCAGGGCTGGCCGCTGGCGAAGATGGGGATCGAGGCACAGCGCGATCTGCTCGACGTGTTCACCAAATCCGCCCGCGATTTCCTCGACGGCTGGTTCGAGGACGATCATGTGAAGTCGGCCTTCGCGTTCGATGCGGTGGTCGGCAACTATGCCGGCGTCTCCACGCCCGGATCGGCCTATGTGCTGCTGCACCATGTGTTCGGCGAGGTGAACGGTAAATATGGCGCTTGGGGACATTCGGTCGGCGGCATGGGCGCGATCACCCAGGCGATGGCGAAGGCGTGCGAGGATGCCGGCGTCGAGATCAGCCTGGATGCGCCGGTCGCAAAACTGCTGACCGATGGCGGCAAGGCCGCTGGCGTGCGGCTGGAAAGTGGCGAGGAGATCGCGGCGGGCATCGTTGCCGCCAATGTCGGCCCGGCGCTGCTCTATCGCCGTATGGTTGATCCGTCCGATCTACCGGCCGATTTCAAGCGCAGGATCGACAGCTACAAGACCGGATCGGGCACGTTCCGGATGAACGTGGCGCTTTCCGAGCTGCCCGATTTCACCGTGCTCCCCGGCCGCGACAAGGCCGAGCACCATACCGCGGGCATCATCATCGCGCCCGGCATGGATTATATGGACCAGGCCTTCATCGATGCGCAGCAGCATGGCTGGTCGCGCAAGCCGATCGTCGAGATGAAGCTGCCGACCACGGTCGATGACAGTCTGGCCCCGCCCGGCCAGCACATCGCCAGCCTGTTCTGCCAGCAGTTCGACCCGAAGGTGGATTGGGACACGCACCGCGAGGCAGTGGCGGATCTGATCATCGATACCGTCAACGACCATGCGCCGAACTTCAAGGCCAGCATCATCGCGCGCCAGATCCATTCGCCGCTTGATCTGGAACGCAAGTTCGGGCTGATCGGCGGCGACATCTTCCACGGCAATATGGGGCTGGATCAGCTCTGGGCGGCGCGACCGGTGCTCGGCCACGGCGATTATCGTGGGCCGATCAAGGGGCTCTACATGTGCGGATCGGGCACGCATCCCGGCGGTGGGGTGACGGGTGCGCCCGGGCACAATGCCGCGCACGAGATCCTGCGCGATCGCAGCGTCGTCGGGCGCCTGTTCGGCTGACATTCCCCGCCGTCATCCCGGCGAAAGCCGGGATCCAGAGCCACGGGCAGCAGGCCTGCGATCCTGGATCCCGGCTTTCGCCGGGATGACGTGAAGGAGCTAGACCGGCTGCCCCACCCGCCTCGGTCGCAACCAGTAGAGCGGGATCGCGGTCAGCATCAGCGCGATGCTGAGCAGCAGCGGGCGCATGCCCGATCCCCACAGCACCCAGCCCGAGAAGACGAGCCCGACCAGCGATACGCCCGGCACCACCCGCAGCACGATCGCCGCGAGGCACGCACCCGCATAGAGCCACACCGTCGCCGCGGTCGTCAGCTGCAGCATGAAGGTCAGCGCCCCGGTCAGCCCCGGCACTGCGCCCGACAACGCCAGCAGGCTGGCGAAGCCGCTCGACAGCAGGATCGCCAGCGTCGGCACGTCGCGGCCGCTGGTGCGCGCGAAGGCGGCCGGCATCAGGCCACTGCGCGCCATGCCGAGCGGCACTTCGCCCTGCATGAGCACCCAGCCGTTGAGGCAGCCGATCGCCGCGATCGCGGCAAAGGCGGCGATCACATAGCCGGCGCCCCGGCCCCAGAAGGTTTCCACGAACAGCGCAATCGGGGCGCTCGATCTGGCGACTACATCCTGCGGCAACGCGAAGCCGACACCGTTGCTGATCACCACATAGAGCAGCCCGGTGAAGGCGGTGCCCCACAATGTCGCGCGCAGGATGTTGCGCGCCGGATCGCGGACGCGCTCCGCCGCGAGCGACGCTGCCTCGAATCCGACCAGCGGGAAGAAGCAGAGCGTCAGGGCGGTGGTAAGATCGCCAGCCACGAACGGCGGGTGCGGGTTTGCGGAAAAGCGGCCGGGATCGGTGGCGGCAAGCCCGGCGAGGATCAGCACCACCGCGATCAGCGGCAGCAGCTTGAGCAAGGTAGTGAAGACCTGGAAGCGCCCGGCCCCGCGCGCCCCGCCCAGGTTGAGCGCGGTCAGCGCCCAGATCAGTGTGGTGGCGCCCAGCGCGGTCGCAAGCGGGGTGGAAATCAGTGCGGGCACGAAGGTGGCGCCGTAGCGCACCGCCGTCAGCGCGATGATCGCGTTGGCCGAACAGATCCCGATCCAGTAGCTCCACCCGACAAGCAGCCCGGCGAGCGGGCCCAGCGCCTCGCCCACGACGGCGACAGCGCCGGTAGCGGCGGGCCGCGCCACCGCCAGCCGCGACAGGACGAAGGCCAGCAGCAGCGCGCCCGGGATCGCGACCGCCCACCCCGCCACCGCCGTCCAGCCATAGGGAGCGAGCTCGGCGGGCTGGACGAAGATCCCTGCGCCGATCATCCCGCCGACGACCAGGGCGGCGGCGGTCCACACACCGAACGGGCGAAGGACCGGCGCGGGGGTCGTCAGAACCGTTTGCCCAGCTTCAGCCCGATCGTGCGCGGCTGGTTCGGATAGGCGTAGATCACGTCACCGCAGGTCTGCACCGCGCATTGCGTGCCGCGGAACACGTTGCCCAGCTTGTCGAACGCGTTGCGAACATAAAGCTCAGCCGACAGGCCATTGTCCCATTTCAACCCGGCCGAGAAATCGGCGGTGGCATAGCCCGGCTGGCGCCCCAGGATCGCACGCTCGACATCGCGAAGATCGAGGAAGGTATTGCTTTGATAGACCAGCGTGCCCTGCAGGCTCGCCTCGATCGCCTCGCTGAGCGGCCATTCGTAGCGGGCCTGCGCATTGCCCTTGAACTTGGCCGTGATCGGCAGGCGGGTGCCGCGCATGGCCTGGATGAAATTGCCCGGCGGATCGGTGCAGGTGAAGCTCGGGTCGGCCACACGGCAATAATTGGTGCGCAGCTTGGCATCGTTATAAGCGCCGGACAGCGTCAGCGTGAGCCCATCGACGGGCACCGCCACGAACTCGGTTTCAACGCCCTTGATCCGCGCATCGCCGGCATTGCGGATCTCGGTGAGCCCGTTCGCGCCGAGGTAGGAGAACTGGATGTCGGTCCAGTCGAGCAGATAGACCGCGCCGTTCCAGCGCAGCCGCCGATCGAGCAGGCTGGTCTTCCAGCCGATCTCGTAATTGTCGATGAAATCGGCGGCGTAGGGCGGCAGCGTGCCGCGGCGGTTGATGCCACCCGGGCGGAACCCGCGCGATGTCGTCGCATAGATCAGCGCGTCGTCGGTGAACTTGTAGGTCAGGTTCAATTTGTGGATGAAGTCGGTGTCCTTCACCCGCTTGTCCAGATTGGTGCAGGGGCTGCCCTTGACCACCGGGCCCGCAAAGCAGCCCGCGATGCCGGTCGACCCGCTGAAGCCTTCCGCATAGCCGAAGAAGCCGACCAGTGAATTGTCGTATTTATAGACGCGCGCGCCCATGATCGCGCTGAGCTTGTCGGTGATGTCGACGGTCAATTCACCGAATGCCGCATAGTCGCGATCGACGCGATATTGCTTGGTCAGCCAGATATTGTCCGGCTTGCCGATGTCGGCATAATCCACGCCCAGCCCGTTGGTGCCGGCGCCCGAGAAGGACAGCGCATCGGCGAAGCCGTCGATCACGTAATTCTGCTCGATATTGTGGGTCTGGCGCTGATAGAAGAAGCCGCCGACGAAACGAGCCGGCCCGCCCTGCCAGCTCAGCCGCAGCTCGTGGCTCTGCTTGGTATAGCGATCACGTCCCGCCACGCGCTGGTTCGACAGCGGGTTGCCGGCATTGTCGACATAATAGGCGCCGTAACCGAATAGCGCGTCGTAATAATAGGCATAGTCCGAATAGTCGCTCTGCGTCTCGGTCTTCCGCTTTAGATAGGCGCCGGCATAGGTGACGTCGAAGCTGCCGATCTTGCCTTCCACCGTCAGCGCCGCCTGGATCCACCGATCCTCGCTGCCTTCGGGATTGTATTGCACCGTTTCCAGCCGGTTGCGCGCCAGTTCATAGGCGAAGGATCCGTCCGCCTTCTGGATCTGGCCCATCACCGTGGGCGTGACCGTCCAGTCGTCATCCAGCTCGATCCTGAGCGCGGCGCGGCCGCCATAAGTCTCGACGTCGTTATAGTCCTTCTCGACGAAGGCGGCGTTGGTGACGGTGTTGGTGCCGGGAATGTCGTCGAGATTGCCGTCTCCGTCGCCGTCTGGCCCCAGCGTCGGGAAGACGCGCGTGCCGGGCACATTGTCGATATAGCCGGCGTCGCGATCGTACCAGCCGACGACGCGGATCGCGGCATTCTGCGACAGCGGCAGGTTGATGAAGCCTTCGGCGACACCGCCCTGCCCGCCATGCGTGACCGAATTTATCTCGAGATCGATTGATCCATAGGTCGATGCGGTATCGGGCTTGTTGGTGATGATCCGCACCGTGCCAGCCTGGCTGGATGCGCCGTAGAGCGTACCCTGCGGCCCGGCCAGCGCCTCGATCCGCGCGACGTCATAGACATGAATGTCGAGCGCGCCCTGGATCGTGGTAATCGGCTGTTCGTCGAGATAGGTACCGACCGAAGGCAGCTGTGCCGAATGATTGGCGTTCTCGCCGCTGGCCACGCCGCGGAAATACACGTTCGAGAAACCCGGCCCCAGCGTCTGGTACGACAGCGACGGCAGGTAGCGGGCATAATCGTCGAAATCCTGCACCGCGAGATTGTCCAGCGTCTCGGTGCTCAGCGCGACGACCGAGATCGGCACCTTCTGCAGATTTTCCTCGCGCTTGCTGGCAGTGACGATGATCTCCTCGACCCCGCCGGTATCGGCTTCCGCCACTGACTGCGCGATCGCCTGCGCCGGGATCAGTGCGCTGCCTGCCAGAAGCGCCGCCGTCAGTCGCGAGAGGCTCTTGGAGTCGCGTCGACATTGCATGGCTTTTCCCCCGAAATGCCCCAGTGGCGAGAGGCTGTTACGGGCCCGATGCAGTGTCAATATGATCGCTGATGCACCGCACAATCGTTCCGGTATGTGGTGCCGCGGACACATTTCGACATCATCGCGGCGCAGCCGGGTAAGCGTCCAGCACCGGGCCCAGCGCATCCTTCAGCGGTGCAAGCCACGGATCGAAGGCGCGCCATTGATCCAGCCCGTCGGTGAAGATCGGCTGGCGCACCTGTTCGGCACTCGGCGTCCGGATCGCGCGCTGCGTTTCGTGGAACGCCAGGCAGGCGGCGTCAAACGGCAGCCCGGCATGATCGAGCAGCCGTCGCACCTCGCCTTCGGTATCAGCCACCATCCGTTCGTAGAACACGCGGTGGACGCGCCCCGGCAGCGCCCGATCGATCACGTCCATCAGCCCGACATAATCGGCGTAGTAGCGGCCAAGCTCGGTCAGGTCGTAGCTGAATGCCTGCCCACGCGCGAAATGCTGCTTGAAGCACGAAAAACAGCAGCCCAGCGGATGGCGGCGGGTATCGATGATGGTGGCGTTGGGCAGGATCAGCTGGATCAGCCCGGCATGCGCGAAGTTATTGGGCAGCTTGTCGATGAAATAGGGCCGGTCGGTCTTGCGCTGGATCCGGGTGAGATCGAGATACTCGCGCCCTAACGCGGCGCGCTCTTCCGCGGTCAGGTCGGCCAGGATTTCGGGATAGGCACTGCCTTCGGTGCGCCGCTTGCGGCCCGCCAGCCGCCGCGCGATCGTCGGCAGATCGGGCAGCTCCATCGTGCCCTCGACCAGCGGATGACTGGACAAGATCTGCTCGACCAGCGTCGATCCCGATCGCGGCATGCCGACGATGAAGATCGGATCGGGCGCAGCATCGCCCCCCGGCCGCGCGGCGAAGAAGGCGGGCGTGAACAGTGCGTTCGCCCGCACGCGCTGATCGGTCAGATCCTGCGCATCATAATCGATCGCCGCCCGGCGCAGCCGGTTGCCGGCATCATAATGGCCGAATGCGCCGGCATGGTCGCCGCGGTCCTCCAGCGCCTTGCCCAGCGCGAAGTGGAAATGGAAACGATCCTCATCCTCCAGCGCACCCGCCAGCATTCGCGCCATCGCCGCAACTTCGGCATCGTCGAAGCGAAAGGTCTTCAGGTTGGCCAGGCTCCACCAGCTTTCGCCCAGCGTCGGCTGCTGATCGATGCTGTGGCGATAGGCCGCGATGCTGCCGGCGGTGTCGCCCACCGTCTTAAGCGCGTGGGCCAGGCTCATCCATACCTTGGGCTGCGCGGGGAAATCGGCCAGCACCGCGCGGTAGATCTCCACCGCTTCGTCATAATCGCCGATCCGCACCAGGATCGCCGCTTTCAGGTTGCGATAGGCCGGGTGGCGCGGATCCGCCGCCAGCAGCCGCGTCACTTCGTCCAGTGCCTCGGCCGATCGCGTCTGGCGATAGAGGATCACCGCCAGATTGTGGCGCGCGGGCAGGAAGCCGGGCGCCAACTCCAGCGCGCGCAGCAGCAGCTTTTCAGCGTCGCCATAGCGGCCGAGCCGCGTCGCCAGTTCGGCCAGCATCCGGATCGCGGCGATATCGGTCGGGTGCCGCTTCAGCCGGTCCTTCAGCGCGCGCTCGGCCTCGGCCAGCCGTTCCGCGTTCAGCGCATCGGCCGCCGCCAGCAGATCGGGCTCGTTGACCGAGGCAGCGACTGCCGCGAGATGCGCCCGCGCACCACGCGGGCCATCGCCCAGCCGATGGAGCCGGTCGCCGATCCGGCGCAGCCCCTCCGCATCCAGCCCGCCGCGATCGAGCGCGCGGGCCAGCAGCGCGGCCGCCGCCGCCCCGTCGCCTGCCACCGCCAGCGCATCGGCTTCCGCCAGCAAGCCCCGCCCCATCGCGATCAGCGTGCTCCCGCCATCGGCAGCAGGCCGGGATGCCCAGCGATGAAATCGATCATCCGCTGGGTCATCAGCCGGTGATCGGCGACGCTCATATGATTGTGGCAGGCGCTGAAGCTCAGCCCGGCATTGCTTTCCACCGGGAATTCCACCTGCCGCGCCCCCGCCGCCAGCGCGCGTGCGCGGATCTGCGCCTGCCCGTCCGCCATCATTCGCCAGAAGCCGGGCTGCTGCACGCCGCTGAAATCGAGCCACCAGATCGCGATCGACGTGCGCGGGTAACGACGCGCGATCTGCTCGGCGAAGCTCCCCATCGCCGCGATATAGTCGCGGCCGAGCGCGCCGAAATCGCGCCACTTCTCGTTGGGCCCGATCGATCCGGTGAAGTCCGCGACCAGCCGGATCACAACCAGCTGCGGCTTCCATTTCGGATCGGCGGTGCGCACGTCGTTATCGCGCACGGTGCGCGGATACATCGCCGTCATCGTACGGTCGGTGGCGCCGCCATAGCTGCGGATCAGGCCGATGCCGGACTTCGCATTCACCCGGTAATCGGCATCGAAATGCTTGGCGACCAGCGCCGGATAGGCGTTCTGCGTGTCGCTCAACCGATCGACTTCTAGCGGCGTGCACTGCCGCTTGGGGGATCGGCTGCCATAGCCGGTCATCGAACTGTCGCCGATAAACTCGATCTGCCGCGCGCGTGGCGCGACCGTGCCGGGCTTCGCATCGCGATCGACGAAGAAGCCGCCGAAGGTGCCCGGCGCTCCCTCGGTCACGCGTTCCAGCCGCAACCGGTGGGGCCCTGCGGCGATGCCGGTGATCCTTGCTTCCGCCTTGCCCGGGCGCAGGATCGGGATCGGCGCCGCGCCATCGATCGTCAGCCGATATTCGTTCCAGTCGTCGGCGAAGCGCAGCACGACATCGCTGCCGGTATAGGCTGCCTCGTAATAGCCGCCGGGCCAGCCCTGCAGCCAGCTGGTCGATCCGCGATCGCCGCGCGTCGCCAGCGCCCGCCCGCCGACATGCACCGGCAGCGGCACCAGCTTCGCTGTCGCCTGGCCGTGGCCGGGCACCATCTCAAGCTGCGGCGCGGCCACCGCATCGGTTGACAGCGCCAGGCAGGCGATCAGGATCAGTGCGCGCATATCCGCTCCCGCGGCGCAGAGCCGCCGGACCGATGATAGTGGCGCGCGCGCCGCCGCCAACCGCTTTCGTCATGCTTGCCGGCATTTGGCCGCGCTGTATATCCAGCGATATAGAGCGAAGGAGACCGGCGGTGCGGGTGCGCAATCTTGTCCTGATGATGATGCTGGTGTCCGCCCCGCCGGCCTTGGCGGCGGATCCCGCGCCCTGCCCCGCGACGCCGGCGCCGCCCCCGCCGGAGTTCGCGGGATGGCCGAAACCGGTCGCGCAGACCGCCGGCACCCAGCCCGCCGGCGCCCCGCAGCTGGCTCCGGGCAGGGCTGTCGACCTGGCCCTGCACCCGAGCGCCAAGCTCCGCTTCGCAGCCATGCCGGGAAAGCCGGGCGATGCCGGCACCTCGGGCGGGATCGCGCAGATCGACGTGAAGCGCGCCGCCGTCTACCGTGTGGCGCTGGCCGGCCCCGCCTGGATCGACATGGTTCGTGCGGGCAAGCCGGTCGCCTCCATCGCACACGGCCATGGCCCGGCCTGCTCCGGTATTCGCAAGCTGGTCGATTTCCGGCTCGAGCCCGGCCGCTACAATCTTCAGATCGCCGGCAGCCCGGCCTCGAGAGTCCGGGTCATGATCGCGCGTCTGCCCTGATCAGTCGGCCGTGGCCGTCCTGGCGCGCGGATAGGGAATGAACTTGCCAAGCCCGACGAAGCCGGTCGGGATCCGCGACGTGCTATCCAGCAGCCGCACCACATCGATGCTGCACAGTTGCGAGGTGCGGGTATCGGTCAGCTGCACGTCGGTGCTGCGCAGCGACCGCGCGCCATTGTCCGGCCGGTTGAGATAGTATGTGCCGCCGGTCGTTTGATAGAGGATGCCGATACCGTCGATGATCCGGCTCGATCGGATGTCGCGCAGGTTCAGGCAATCGACCGGTTCGCCCGCGACACGACCGGCCAGCGCGCGATCCAGCCGCTCCTGCGGTGTCGCGGCCGATGCCGCCGTCGCCAGCGAAAGACCCAGCAGGAAGGCGATGCCACGCATGATACGACTCCTCGTTCGAACGGCCAGAGACGCTGGCACACCGCGCCTGAACCGGGGCTGAGCAAGGGTATCAGCGCGCCCAGCCGGGTGCGGCAGGCTCCAGCGTATCCAGGAATGTGGCTGCGCTGGCGCGATAGGCGTCGCGGATCTCGGGCTTCATCCGGTTCCAATTGGCATACATGTTCATCATCCGCCGGTTGCCGCGGAAGCGCCGCTCGTGCCGCGCCAGGAAATCCCAGTAGAGCGCATTGAACGGGCATGCATCCGGCCCGGTCTTCTGCTTCACATCATAGCGGCAGCGCCCGCAATGATCGGACATGCGATCGATATAGGCGCCACCGCCGGCATAGGGTTTGGTCGCCAGCCGGCCGCCATCGGCATGCTGGCTCATCCCGATCACGTTGGGCAGTTCCACCCATTCATAGGCATCGGCATAAACGACCAGGAACCAGTCGGCCACGTCCTGCGGCCGCACGCCGGCCAGCATCGCGAAATTGCCGAGCACCATCAGCCGCTGGATATGATGTGCATAGCCATTGTCGCGGGTGTTGCGCACCGCTTCGGCCAGGCACAGCATGTCAGTCTCGCCGGTCCAGTAGAACTCGGGCAGCGGCCGCTGCGCGCCCAGCGCGTTGGCGCCGGCCACGTCGGGCATTTCCAGCCAGTAATAGCCGCGCACATATTCACGCCACCCGATGATCTGGCGAATGAAGCCTTCGGTCGCGTTCAGCGGCGCCTCGCCCCTCGCATAGGCGGCGGCGGCGGCCTCGCAGATCTCGATCGGCGTCAGCAGCCCCAGATTCAGCGCCGGGCTGAGCCAGCTATGGTAGAGCCAGTCCTGCCCGGTCACCATCGCGTCCTGATAGGTGCCGAAATCGGGCAGCGCGGTGCGGATGAAATGGCCCAGCGCACGCCGCGCCTGCGCGGCCGTGACCGGCAGGGCGAACTCTTCCAGCCGGCCGAAATGATCGGCGAACCGATCCGCCACCAGATCCAGCACCTCGCGCGTGGTCTCGTCGGGGGTGAAATGCATCGGTTCGGGATAGTTCAGCCCGCGCTTGGGCGGCGCGCGGTTCTCCTTGTCCAGATTCCACTGGCCGCCTTCGGGCTGGCCGTCCTCTGTCATCAGCAGCCCGGTCTTGCGGCGCATCTCATGATAGAAATACTCCATCACCAGATCGCGCCGCCCCTGCGCCCAGGTCTGGAATTCCAGGATACCGCAGACGAACCGGTCGTCGGCCAGCACGTCTACGGGCAGGCCGAACCGCTTCGCCCAGCTATCGATCGCGGTCTTCACGCGCCATTCGCCGGGCTCGACGATGCGGATCGCGGTCGCGCCGTGCCGCTTCACGGCGCGACCCACCTCGCCGGTGAAGCTGCCGCTGTTCGCCGGATCGTCCAGCCGGACAAAATCGACCGTCCAGCCATCGGCGCGCAGTTCGTCCGCGAAGTGCCGCATCGCCGCCAGGATCAGCGCGATCTTGCGCTTGTGGTGGCGGACATAGACCGTCTCCTCCGCCACCTCCATCATCAGCACCACCGCATCTGCTCGCGCGACATCGCGCAGCGACGCCAGGCCATGCGAAAGCTGATCGCCAAGGACGGGAACGAGAATGGTCATCCGCCCCCGCCAACGCACGAACCGCGCGACGGATGCGGTCCGCTGGCGCGTGCCCGGTGCATGGCGAGGTGCATATCGCGACGGTCTGGAACCGAGGGTGCGCGCGGCCACGCGAAACTTCCTGCCGAGCAGGTCAGAACGGTAAAAGGTCTGTCCTACAGCATGCCAGATCAGTTAGTGTCGAGTAGCTCTTTCTCATCCTGAATAGATTGGTGTCCTGCGCCGACCCGACGGTGACGGCCGCCCTGCCACGGTCGGCAAGTCAGCGAAGGGCCGGATGCAAGCCGAACCCTCGCACAACCGCTGCTTTCACTGCTTTCGGGAAGCGCGAGGAGGGAATGGCCGGCGCCTGCAGACGACCGATGCCCAGACATCACCTGCATGCTGCGAGCCGGATGGCGCCATGCAGGCACCGATCTCGCTTGCCCAAAAGCAGTCGCCAGCTCACGGTGCAACCCTCAGGAAGCGATGGTTGGGCAGATAGATATGCCGGCTGTGATCACGGATGCGTGCATCAAATGTAAGTATATGGCCTGTGTTGAGGTCTGCCCCGTCGACGCCTTCTATGAAGGCGAGAACATGCTCGTTATCAATCTTGGACAATGTACTGAATGCGGCTGCTGCATCGAACGATGCCCGGTCGATGCTATCATATTCGATCATGATCCGAGAGCAGCACTCTGGATTGATCTCAATAAGAAATACTCTGGCTTATGGCCCAATGTCGCTCATGATCGTGGACAAACGCCAGCGGACGCTGATCGATTCCGCTCAGTTCCCGATAAGTTCGAACGCCATTTCTCGTCCAACCCTGGCAAAGGTGATGTCGGTCTCCCTCCACCATCGCGCCAGACTGGCGGGTGCTCGAAATGCAAAGTGCCCAATCCGATCCGTCAGAAAACTATTGTGGCAGTCGCCATCACGGCGCTGATCTCGTTGGTGGTTGGCATTGCCATCCTCTACGCCACCACAAAGATGGTCTCGCTCTACTGGAATGGTTAGCGGTCGAGGGTCAGCTTTCAGTCCCAAGCCATCCAGACCCGACGAGCCGTCAACCACCGGCATCGGACCTACGAAACTTTGCCCGATCCCAATGTCCGCTTACGCCCACTTGCGGACATTCGTCGCGCAGGCCCGGTAGGCGTGCTAGGTCCGGCGCCGAGGTGGATACATGACACGTTGGCGGCGGTTCATTGCTTGGATCGATAAGGACATCGGCGATCAAGGCTGGCCTAGCACGCACTCGCTTTCCTCGATTGTCCCGATCGGTCCATTGATCATCATCCTGCCGCCGCTTTGGTATTTTGATCCTCCAGCCAGCATCCGCTATTGGCTTGTGGGCATAGCAGCCGTTCCAACTGCCGCCTTGTTCAGCATCTGGGCGTGGCGACTCTTCGTCGCCGGTCGGCGGCAGGTTCGAAAGGTCAGACGATTGAGACGCTGACGCTTGCGTCCGCTTTCCACCAACAGCGGACATCTGTGACCTCCCGATCCCGACGTCCGCAAACGCCCAAAATCAACCGTTGGCTACGGCACGCAATCGTCGATAAGGCGGTGCTGAGTTGGCGAGCTGGGGCCAGCACTGCGCCACTCGTTTTATGGAGAAAGCGCGTGCGCAAATCGCCGGGAAAATACGTCCTCGTTGGGCAAGCCCTGCTAATGATTTGCGCTGCGCCCAGCGCAGGCGGCCAACTACCAATAGAGCGGGCTGCAGCGCCAGCGCAACAGGGCGCACCTATCGTGGTCGGCCAGTCGTATACGATCAAGTCGAAGATTCTTGGCGATGCGCGGCGACTAAACGTGTGGCTGCCGTCGAGCTACGGCAAAGCGAATACGCGCTATCCAGTGCTGGTATTATTGGATGGTGGAGTAACGGAAGATTTCTTGCACATCGTCGGATTGGCCCAGATCACTTCTGCATATGGTCGCGGGCGGGAGTTAATCGTGATCGGCGTGGAGGGGGTCGATCGACGGCACGACTTAAGTCCCAAGACCGACGACCCCGCCGACCTTCGGTTTACAAAAAAGCCGGGGGGTGCCGACAACTATCGGCGCTTCCTCGCAGAGGAGGTCAAGCCGTGGGTCAGCGCGCGATATTCAACCAATGATCGTTGGGCACTCATCGGAGAGTCAATGGCGGGGCTGTTCGTACTAGACACGCTAGCCAATACCCCCGCGGCTTTTAACGATTACATCGCAGTAAGTCCGATTGTCTGGTGGAATAGGCAATCGGTCAGCCGCGCGCTGGCTGGACGACCTGGCAGTAACGACCGTCGGGTATTCGTGGCTTTCGAAGGCAATCTAATCGCTGGCGCAAATGGCCCGACGCCAGCGCAGGAGGCCGAGACACGCATCGAGGCAGCTTTCAGGGGCCTTCCAAATCGGACTGTCGTACGGTTCGCCGACGAGCGGCATGACGCGATTTATCAACCGGCTGCGCTAGCTGCGTTCAGAACCCTTTACGCGCTCGGTCCAGCCGCCAACTGAAAGTTTTTTTGTACCAGCGCTGCCGGTCCGCTTTCCACCAATAGCAGACACCCCGCCACGAACCCGCTACCTCCCCCGTACCGACATCGAGAACGGCCGCGCCGTTTTCCCCCGCCCCCACGCCTTGTTCGGGATCGCCTGCATCGTGAAGCGCAGCTCGCCGCCGGCGCGGATCTCGGCGTCGGTCAGATAGCTGCGCGTCAGCGGCTGCCCGTTCAGCAGCACGCGCCCGACATAGCGGTTCGCAGGGGAGAGCCCTTCCGTCACGATCGCAAAGCGCCGGCCGCCTGCCAGGTTCAGCACCGCGCGATCCACGAACGGTCGCCCGATCACATATTCGTTGCTGCCCGGCGCCACCGGATAGAAACCGAGCGCCGTGAAGATCAGCCAGGCGGACATCTGGCCGAGATCGTCATTGCCCGACAGTCCATCGGGCGTCGGCTTGTACTGGCTGTCCACGATCTGGGTCAGCCGTTCCTGCGTGCGCCACGGCGCGCCGGCGAAATTGTAGAGATAGGCGACATGGTGGCTGGGCTCGTTGCCGTGGATATACTGGCCGATCAGCCCGGCGATGTCCTCGGCATGGCTGTAATCGATGCCCGACATGTCATAATCGAACATCGCATCGAGCTTGGCGATCGCCTTGGCATCGCCGCCGAGCAGGCGGAACAGCCCGGCCTGATCCTGCGGCACGAACCAGCTATATTGCCAGGCATTGCCCTCGGTATAGTCTGATCCATAGTTGATCGCGGTCGGATCGAACGGCGTGCGGAAACTGCCATCGCTCTTGCGCGCGCGCAGCCAGCCGGTCCTTGCGTCGAAGCTGTTGCGCCAGTTGCCGGCGCGCTTCTCGAACTGGTCGGCGATGGCGGTGCGGCCCATGGCGCGCGCCATCCGCGCGATCGTCCAGTCGTCATAGGCATATTCGACCGTCTTCGATGCCGCCTCCGGCTCGCGATCGATCGGCACATAGCCGCGCGCCATATAGTCGCCGAGCCCGCCATAGGGGACATAGGTGGCGCTGGCGACCATCGCATCGAGCGCGGCATCGGCATCGAACCCGCGCAGCCCCTTCAGATAGGCATCGGCGATCACCGGCACCGCATGATAGCCGATCATCGTCCAGGTCTCGCGCCCTGCGAACTGCCAGACGGGAAGGATGCCGTGCGGGCTGTGCTGCCGGCTGGCGATCAGCGAGTTCACGATGTCAGCGGTCGTGCGTTCCGGCTGCACCAGGGTCAGCAGCGGATGTTCGGCGCGGAACGTATCCCACAACGAAAAGGTCGATCGGACGGTGAAGCCCTTGGCCTCGTGCACCTGATCGTCCGGCCCGCGATAGCGCCCATCGACATCGCTCCAGATGCTCGGCGCGAGCAGCGCATGATAGAGCGCGGTGTAGAGGCTGGTGCGCAGCGCCGTTGGTGCCTCGATCTCGACTGCGCCCAGCGCCTGCGCCCAGGCGGCGCTGGTGGCGGCGCGCACCGTATCGAACCCGCCCGCCTCCGCGTGCAGGTTCGCGATCGCCCCCGCCTCGTCGACGCCCGACAGCGCGACTGTGACTTCCAGCGGCCGATCCAGCACGCCGAAATCCAACCGTGCCTCCAGCGCGCGGCCCAGCTTCTCGGCCACCGCATCGCTGCCGCGCCCCGGCCCCTGGAAGCCCTTGTAGGGTACCGCTTCGTCTCGATCGACAAAGGCATGGCCGGTCAGCGGGCGAGAGAAACGCATCGCGAAGTAAAGCTTGCGCCCCGGCGCCCAGCCGCGCGTCTCACGGAATCCGGTGACCATGCCGTCCGGGCGGAGGTGCAGGCCGGACCACAGCGTCTTGCCGGGATAGTCGTAGAGCGAGGATCGCAGGTCGATCAGCAGGTGCGCTGCCTTGCCCGCGGGAAAGCGATAGCGATGCACGCCCACGCGCGCGCCTGCGGTCAGCTCCGCGCGCACCCCGCTGTCATTCAGCGTCACCGCATAATAGCCGGGCTTCGCGCTCTCGGTGGCGTGGTCGAAGCGCGATCGATAGCCTGACCCCGGCTGCGCGGGATCGCCCGGATCCATCGCGATTGCGTTGCCCGCCTGCGGCATCACCAGCACATCGCCCAGATCCGAATGGCCAGAACCCGAGAAATGGGTGTGGCTGAAACCCTGGATCGTCGGATCCTCATACCGATAGCCGGCCGCATGCGCGTAACAGGCGCGGATCTGGCAGCGCGTATCGGTGTCCGGCGACAGCTGCACCATTCCGAACGGCGCGGTAGCGCCGGGGAAGACATGGCCCTCGCCGCCCGTGCCGATCATCGGATCGACGCTGTCGATCGGCGCGGGCAAGGCAGACACGGGCGCGGCGATCAGCGCGGTCAGCAGCAGGATCCTGATCATGGGCCTGCTTATGGCCTCCACGCGCGGACTGTCCACTGCCGGCACGGTGCGCGACCGCCCGCGGAAGCGCCGAGCTAGACCAGCCCGAAAACGGTTTCGTGCTGCACCGTCCAATCCAGCGTCACGGCTTCGCGCGAGGCCAGATTGTCCACGAAACTCGTCCCGTTCGAAAGCCAGTCGATCAGGGTGCCGTTATCGTTGCGCCAAAGGATATCGTCCCTGCCGTCGCCGTCGTAATCGCCGGTGCCCGCGATCTGCCAGTCGGTGGATACGACGCGGGCGAAGGCGCTGTTGTCGGCAAAACCCGTGCCAGTGGAAAGCCAGTCGGTCACGGTGCCGTCATCGTTGCGCCACAGGATGTCGTCTCGGCCGTCACCGTTGAAGTCGCCGATCCCGGCGATATGCCAATCGGCTGACACGGTTCGCGCCAGTGCCGCATTGTCGGTGAAACCGGTGCCGTCGGCCAACCAATTTGTGACGGTTCCTTCGTTGCTCCGCCAGAGGATGTCATCCTTGCCGTCGCCGTTGAAATCACCGACTCCCGCGACGTTCCAACCCGCATCGATCACACGCGACAGCGCCGGATTATCGGTGAACCCGGCGCCATTCGAAAACCAGTCGGTTACAGTGCCGTCGGCATGGCGCCACAGAATGTCGTCGCGGCCGTCGCCGTTGAAATCGCCGATGCCCTGGACCCGCCACTCGATCGGCACCACGCGCGTGGCGGCGGCGTTGTCGCTGAACGCCGCTCCATTGGAAAGCCAGTCGGTCAGCGTGCCATCGGCATGGCGCCACAGGATGTCGTGCCGACCGTCCCCGTTGAAATCCCCGGTTCCCGCAATCGTCCACGCCGCGAAAATGCCACGCGATACGAGCGGATTGTCCGCAAAGCCGCCGTTTTCGGATAGCCAGTCGGTCACAGTGCCGTCAGCATTGCGCCACAGCAGATCGTCCTTGCCGTCGCCATTGAAATCCGCCGCAGCGAACAGGCTGCGCTGTGACGACACCGTGGGCTGGGCGACCGCCCAGCTGGCATCGACGGTGCGCGAAAAGGCGGGATTGTCAATGAAGCCCAGGCCATCCGACAGCCAGCTGGTCACCGTTCCCGCCGCGTTGCGCCACAATATGTCGGCGCGGCCATCGGTATTATAGTCACCGGTGCCGACGACGCGCCAGCCGATGTCGACTGCCGCCGAAAATCCGCCGGTGGAAACAAAGCTGCCGCCGGCCGATAGCCAGGTCTTCACCGTGCCGTCGTCGTTACGCCAGAGGATATCGTCCCTGCCGTCACCGTTGAAATCGGCCGTCCCGGCGACGTGCCAGGCCGGGCCCATGGCGTCTGTAAAGCTCGCTGCGTCGGCAAAGCCGGTGCCATTCGAAAGCCACGCCTTTACCGCGCCATCGTCGCCGCGCCAGAGAATGTCGTCCTTGCCGTCGCCGTTAAAATCACCGACCCCCGAGACATGCAGTGACAGCGGAGCGCTGCGGCCGGCGGCGCCGTTGTCGGCAAAACCGACGCCGGTCGACAGCCAGTCCGTTATGGAGCCGTTTATGTTGCGCCAGAGGATATCGGTGCGGCCATCGCCATTGAAGTCGCCGGTGCCCGCGATATTCCAGTCCGCGCCGACCTTCCGGAAGATGGCACCATCATTGTCGTCGAAGCCCCTGCCCGATGAGAGCCATGTCGTGACCGTACCATCGTCGCGGCGCCACAGAATATCTGCCTTGCCATTGCCGTTGAAATCGCCGGTCGCGGCGAACGTCCAGCCTGCTTCGACCTGGCGGGCGAAGACAGGAGCGTCAGTGAAGCCGGCGCCGTTCGCGGTCCACGCGGTCACCGTGCCGTCGACGTTACGCCAGATGATGTCGGCACCCCCTTGCCCCGTCAGGTCGCCCGGGATTCGTGTATCGGCGACTTGCAAAGGTGACAGCCTGACCAGTCGGCCATCGGGCTGATCGTAGATCACCCATAGCGAACCATCCGGACCCTGCACGACATCGCGCGTCCGCGCACCGAGCGAGATGCGTCCGACCTCGCTAGCCGATGTGCCGTCGACGTCGACGATCACCAGCCCCCTCGATTGGAGGCCGGAAATGATCAGATCGCCATCCCAGTCCGAAAAGGCGTCGCCGTCGTAGAAGTTCATGCCCGAGGGCGCGATTACTGGCGTCCACCAATAGGCCGATCCCTCGAAACCGTCGCCCGGGGCCGGCTTGGGGATCGCGCCCCCATCATAATGATCGCCATAGGAAACATTC
This sequence comes from Sphingomonas canaveralia, assembly GCF_047238125.1. Classification (NCBI taxonomy): domain Bacteria; kingdom Pseudomonadati; phylum Pseudomonadota; class Alphaproteobacteria; order Sphingomonadales; family Sphingomonadaceae; genus Sphingomonas; species Sphingomonas canaveralia. The sequence continues at coordinate 204,209 of NZ_JBDFMH010000001.1, read as the reverse complement.
GGCCAGCCATAATTTTCGCCGCGAACGACGACATTCAGTTCATCGCCCCCACGAGGGCCCATCTCGTTTTCCCAGAGCACGCCGTCGTCGCCGAACACCAGGCCATAAGGGTTGCGATGCCCCAGAGACCAGATCTCGGGTTTCGCGCCTTCGACCCCCACATAGGGATTGTCAGCCGGGATCGAGCCGTCCGGATTGATGCGGATGATCTTGCCGAGCGTATTGCCGAGATCCTGGACCGGCTCGAACTCCTGCCGGTCGCCAGCGGTAATGAACAGGTGCCCGTCCGGCGAGAATGCGATGCGGCCACCGGGTTCGCCAGTGGCGGTGAAGCTGACGACCTTGGTCTGCCGCCAGATCACGTCCGATGATGACAGCACCGGCGCCGCAGCGTCCGTGAGGTCCAGCACCGCCCGCGCCACGGCGATGCCGGCAGGGTCGACGCGCAGATCGGCGGCGTTGCGTCCGATCCGCGGTGCATTGGGATCCCGCTCCAGGAAGCTGAAATAGATGACATGGTTGGTAGCGAAGTTGGGATCGAGCTCGATATCGAGGACGCCGTAATTCTCAGGCAGGCCGGCGATTGCCGCCGAAACCACGCCCTCGGTCGTGACCAAGCGGATATTACCCGTACCGGTCGGCAGCAAACTGGTGGACGGTGTCGGCGACTCGCTGGCCAGCAGCTGACCGGTCGGCAGGAAGGCGATCGACCAAGGTGTTGGTAGCGTCGCGATCGCGGTCTGGGCGAAGACCTGATCAGCGTTAATGGTCCTAGCCATGATGTTAAAATATCCTTGCCAGCAGATAGGCTTGCGAGCACCGCGAAATAACCACCGCTACCAAGGTGATAGATCGCGGGGACACGCTCCTTCCCTGCGACACCCTGTGCCGTAGAACGCCATTTGCAGCAATAGATTCGACTTGGTGTCCCCCCTGCTTTACAGTGGGATTTCGTCCGAAGGCGATCATTGGCCTCCGTCGAGCGCACCGGCCTGACTGCTTCCAAAAATCGCGATCCGCCAAGACGTGCGTGCAACGACGGCGCCGGTTCATGTGATACTGCGAGCCGCCTCCGCCATACTGGATATTTCCGAGAACCAGGGGCCGCCGCGTTTCTGGCGGATGATCTGAGACCCGGTTTCCCGCGTTCGCCTCCGGACTTAATCTCGATCTATCGTCAAGACCCGCGATCTCGCCGAAGCCGCGTGTCAGCGGAACGGGCGGCGCCTCGGCCCGTTTGCGTCCCTCCTTCGCGATCGGTCCACATGCCAAAACCCTCCGCTTCCCCGCGCGTCGACCTCGGCATTGCAGAACAGGCTGCGGCGATCTGCGCCTGCCTCGAGCGCGGTGATGCCATCGCGATCGTGCGCGACGAGATCGTGGCGGCGGAGCTTGCCGCGATGCTGACGGCGATGGCGCCCGCGGCGGCAGTGCTGCTCTGTCCGGGCAGCGATGCCTTGCCCGGCGATGCCTCGCCGGCGTCGCCGGCCAATGTCGGGCAACGGGTGGCAAGCCTTCACAAGCTGCGCTGGCTGCTTCTGTCCGATAAGACGCCTCGGATCGCGCTGGTCAGTACCGGCGAGGCCGCGGCCCGCGCCTATCCCGATCCCGACGCCTATGCAGCCGTGCCGCCCTCGGTCGCGGTCGGCGATGCGATCGACCTCGCCGCCTTCCATGCGACGCTGATCGGCATTGGCTATGTCGATGACGAGCGCGTCGACGAGCCGGGCGAGGTCGGGCTGCGCGGCCAGGTGCTCGACGTCTTTCCCGCCGATGCGCTGCAGCCGCTGCGCATCGAGACGGCGGACGGCGAAGTGGTCGCGATCCGCCGCTTCGATGCCGCCGATCAGCGGAGCATCGAGGAGATCGAACGGCGCGAATTGGGCCGCGTGACCGAACCGCCGCCCGGCGATGCACCCGTGACCCTGCTAGACCAGTTGCCCGGTGCCCAGGTCGTGATCGACCGCGCCGGCGAAGAACGTCGCGTACGCTTCCTGAAGCTCGTTGCCGATGCCACCCGGCGTGGGTCGAAGCGGGTCCAGCGGGACGTGATTACGGAGGAGGGCTGGTGTGCGGCGCTGGCCGGGCGCGACACTGTCCGGCTCGATCGTGCGGGCGATCCGCCGCCACGCTTCGTCGAGGCGGCGGCCCCGCTCAGGGCCTGCGCCAAGCTGGCCCGGGCCGCGCTCGACGCTGGTGATCGCGTCGTGCTGCTGGGCGGCGAACGCGACATCCGCTTCCTGCTGCCCCGGCTGGCCAATGCCGTGAAGCGCGAGGCTGTCGCGGCCGAAGCCTGGTCCGACGTGACGGGTGCGCCGACAGGAGCCCTGCTGTCGCTGGCAGTGCGCGCAGACCGCGGCTTTCGCGGCGACGATGTCCTGGCCATCGCCGCTGCCGATCTGATCGGCAGCCGGGCGGAGCGCGGCGAGGCCCCGGCGGCGGCGGCGATGCTGCCGTTCGAAACCAGCGTCGAGATCCGGGTCGGCGATGTCGTGATCCACGAGGATCATGGTCTTGCGATGGTTTCCGGCCTGCAGGCGATGCCGGGCAGCGATGGTGACGAAACGGATGCGATTGCGCTGACCCATGCCGACGATGCCCTGCGGCTCGTGCCGGTCGCGGATGCGGATCGGATCTGGCGCTACGGCGCAGACGCCGATGCCGTCCGCCTCGACCGGCTCGACGGATCGAGCTGGCAAAAGCGGCGGCGCGAGATCGACGCAGCGATCGCCGAGACGGCACGAGGGCTGACTGCGGTCGCCGAGGAGCGGGCGCAGCGCAGCGCGCCCGTGCTCGATCCGGCGCCGGCCGATTACGAGACCTTCGCTGCCGGCTTCGCCTTTTCCGAAACCCCCGATCAGCTCGCCGCGATCGAGGCGGTGCGGTCCGATCTTGCCAGCGGCCGTCCGATGGACCGGCTCGTGGTCGGCGATGTCGGCTTCGGGAAGACCGAGGTCGCGCTTCGCGCTGCGGCTGTGGCCGCGCTGTGCGGCCGGCAGGTGGCGGTGGTCGCGCCGACTACGGTGTTAGCGCGCCAGCATTTCGAAGGCTTCGCCGCGCGCTTCGAAGGCACCGGCATCGCGGTCGCCAGCCTGTCGCGCCTTTCCACCGCCGCCGAGAAGCGCGCGGTCAAGGCGGGCCTCGCGGACGGATCGGTCGGCATCGTCGTCGGCACCGGCGCGGTGGCCGGCAAGGGCATCGCATACAAGGATCTGGCGCTCGTCATTGTCGATGAAGAGCAGCGCTTCGGTGCGGCGGACAAGAAGCGGCTGGAGGCGCTATCGGCCGGGCATGTGCTAGCCCTGTCCGCGACGCCGATACCGCGCACGCTGCAGGCGGCGATGGTGGGCTTGAGGAAGCTGTCGATCATCGCGACTCCGCCGGCGCGTCGCCAGCCGATCCGGACCGCGGTCGGCGCATTTGCGGAGAACACGCTGCGCGCTGCCCTGCTGCGTGAACGCAGCCGCGGCGGGCAGAGCTTCGTGGTGGTGCCACGCATCGCCGACATGGCGCCGCTGGAGACGATGCTGGCCCGCCTCGTACCCGAGCTGGAGATCCTGTCGGCCCACGGCAAGCTGCCGGCGGCGGAAATCGATGAGGCGATGGTGCGCTTCGCAAGCGGCGATGGCGATGTCCTGCTGGCGACCAACATCATCGAGGCCGGGCTCGACGTGCCACGCGCGAACACGATGGCGATTCTGCATGCGGATCGGTTCGGCCTGGCCCAGCTGCACCAGCTGCGCGGCCGGGTTGGGCGCGGCAGCCGCCGGGGGCAGGTGCTGCTGTTCACCGACGGCGATCAGGCGATCGCGCCGCGCACGCTCAAGCGGCTGCGCACGCTGGAAGCGTTCGATCAGCTCGGCGCAGGGTTCGCGATCAGCGCGCGCGACCTCGATCTGCGCGGAGCGGGCGATCTGCTCGGCGACACCCAGGCCGGACATGTCCGGCTGATCGGCGTCGAGCTCTATCAGCAGCTGCTGGAAGGCGCGCTCAGGCAGGCACGTGGGGAAGCGGTCGATCGGTGGGCACCGGTCCTGCATCTCGGCATCGGCGGCCGGCTGCCCGAAAGCTGGATCCCGGAAATCGACACGCGGCTCACGCTCTACGCCCGCCTGGCGCGCATCGAGACGGTCGATCAGCTCACGGAATTCGAGCGCGAGCTCGACGATCGCTTCGGCCGGCCGCCGGCGGATGCCGAGCGCTTGCTGGGGTTGGCGAAGCTGCGGCTCGACGCCCGCACGCTTGGCATTGCCCGGATCGATGCCGGCCCCGCGGCGATCGCGATGGTTCCCCGCGGCGAGCCGGAGTATCTGGCGGAGACGCTGGCCCTGCCGCTGAAGGGCGAGCGTGTTTTGCTGTCGGAACGCATCGACGACCCGCTCGAACGGTTCGAACGCGTGCGATCGCTACTGGCGGAAGCCGCGGATTGATCTTCAGCGCCGATCCGGTGGCGGATCGGGCATGACGACGCCTTCCAGGTGATGGGCCCGCCAAACAAATCTCGGTTTTGCACAAGGGAACAGCGGCACGCCGCATCGAGTCGTACAGCGGGCTCCGCAGCCACCGACCCGCAACCGGCGCAATTCCGGTCCCTTTCCGGTCGCACTCGATCGGTGGGCGCAATCATGTCAGCATGGCCCATGATCGCGACACCGCCAGATCCGATGACCGATCGCGCGGCGCAGATGTTCCCGACTCTCACCCCCGCACAGATCGACACGGCCCGTCGCTTCGCCAGCGGCGAACCCAGGCGCTTCGATCCGGGCGCGGGGATGTTCGCGATCGGTGATCGCGATGTCCCCGCCTGGCTTGTGCTGGAAGGATCGATCGAGATTACACGCCGCGATGGCCTTGATCATGAGGTCGGAATCGTCACGCACGGGGTGGGTCAGTTCAGCGGCGAGATCAGCCAGTTGTCCGGGGCGCCGTCGCTTGCTGCGGGGCGTGCCGGGGCATCGGGGTGCGTGGCGCTGCCATTCGATGCCGCGCATCTGCGCGCGTTGATGATCGGTTCCGCGGACGTCGGCGAAGTCGTGATGCGCGCGCTGATCCTGCGGCGGGTGGGGCTCATCGCCGCCGGCGCGGGCTCGGTGCTGGTCGGCGATCCCGGCAGTGCGGCGCTGCTGCGGATTCAGCAGTTCCTGGCGCGCAGCGGCTATCCCGTCCAGGTGTTCGATGCCGGTGATCAGGGCGAAGGGCACGATCTGATCGAGCGGCTGGGCGTGCAGCGCCATGAACTGCCGCTGATGCTCTGCCCCAACGGCACCGTGCTGAAAAACCCGACCGAGGTCGAGGTCGCGGCTTGCCTTGGTATCACGCCCGAGATCGATCCGGACAGGTTGTACGACACCGTGATCGTCGGTGCCGGACCGGCGGGGTTGGCCACTGCGGTCTATGCGGCGTCGGAGGGGCTCGCGGTCATCGTGCTCGACGGCAAGGCGATGGGTGGGCAGGCCGGCGCGTCGAACCGGATCGAGAATTATCTCGGCTTCCCGACCGGCATATCCGGCGGCGCGCTGACGGGTCGTGCCTTTACCCAGGCCCTGAAATTCGGGGCGGAGATCGCGATCCCGATCCAGGTCGAGCGCCTCGATTGCGACGGCGGCGTGCCCGGCGGGCCGATGACAGTGCGGCTCGCGGGCGACCGCAGCGTTCGCGCCCGCACCGTCGTGATCGCGTCGGGCGCACGCTATCGCCGGCCGCCGATCGCGAATCTGTCGGAATTCGAAGGCGCCGGCATTTCCTACTGGGCCTCCCCGATCGAGGCCAAACTGTGCGCGGGCGAGGAGATCGCGCTGGTCGGCGGCGGTAATTCAGCCGGCCAGGCAGCCGTGTTTCTGGCGCCGCACGTCGCGAAATTGAAGCTGGTGGTGCGCCGGCCGATCGAACAGACGATGTCGCGCTATCTGGTCGATCGGATCGCGGCCTTGCCGAACGTCGAGATGCATGTCGGGAAGGAAGTGGTGGCGCTTTCGGGGGATGAGCGCGGGCTCGCGGGCGCCACCTTCCGCGACCGCGCGAGCGGCGCCGAGCAGAGCTGTGCGCTGCGCCATCTGTTTCTGTTCATCGGGGCCGATCCCAACGCCGATTGGGCGAAGGACTGTGTCGAACAGGACGAGAAGGGTTTTGCCAGAACCGGTGCCGATTTCGTGGGCGATGCCACGGCCTGCGGGCGCACCGCGCTGCCGCTTGAAACCAGCCGGCCTTCGGTGTTCGCGATCGGAGACGTGCGCGCGGGATCGACCAAGCGGGTTGCCGCCGCTGTTGGCGAGGGCGCGGCAGCCGTGGCGCAGATCCACGTCGCGCTGGCGCACCATCAGGCGAACGGAGACCCGTCATGATCGCATGCACCCACCTCGGCACCGTGCGCGACGTCATCCCGAGCGCGCGGGGATGCGAGGATTGCTTCGCGATCGGCAGTCCCTGGGTCCACCTCCGGCTGTGCCGCGAATGCGGCCATGTCGGATGCTGCGATCAATCGCCGCATCGACACGCCACCGCCCATTTCCACGCGACCGGACATCCGATCATCGAAGGCTATGACCCGCCCGAGGGTTGGGGCTGGTGCTATGTGGATGCCGTGGTTGTCGACCTGCCAGACCAGACGCCGCAGGTCGGACCGATCCCGCGGTACGTCTGACGGCGGTCTTCGCTATCGGCGGAAGAAGGCGAGCAGATCCGCGTTGATCTCGTTCGCATTGGTGGTCGGCATGCCGTGCGGGAAACCGGGGTAGATCTTCATCTCGCTGTTGGTCAGCAGGTCGTCCTGCTTCAGCGCCGCCGCCCTGAACGGCACCACCTGATCGTCGTCGCCATGCAGGATCAGCACCGGCACGCTGATCGCCTTAAGATCCGCGGTCTGGTCGGTTTCCGAAAAGGCCTTGATGCCTTCATAATGGGCTTTCGCGCTGCCCATCATCCCCTGTCGCCACCAATTCTGGATGATCCCCGGCGACGGCGGCGTCCGCCCGCGATTATAGCCGTAGAAGGGGCCAGACGGCACATCGAGGAAGAATTGCGCACGGTTGGCGGCAAGCTGCCTGCGGAAGTCGTCGAACACTGCGATCGGCAAACCGTCCGGGTTGTCCGCGGTCTCGACCATCAGCGGCGGCACTGCGCTGATCAGCACCGCCTTGGCCACGCGACCCTGCGGCTCGCCATATTGCGCGACATAGCGTGCCACCTGCCCGCCACCGGTCGAGTGGCCGACATGGATCGCATCCTTCAGATCCAGTTCCTCGACCACCGCCGAACTGTCGGCGGCGTAATGATCCATGTCGTGGCCGTCGCTCACCTGTGCGGATCGCCCATGCCCGCGCCGATCATGCGCGATCACGCGATAGCCTTCGCCAAGGAAGAACAGCATCTGCGCATCCCAGTCGTCTGCGCTCAGCGGCCAGCCATGATGGAAAACGATCGGCTGGGCGGATTTCGGCCCCCAATCCTTGAAGAAGATGTCGGTGCCATCGGCGGTCGTCACATAGGGCACGGATCGTCTCCCGCTTGTGAATCAAAGAGGTGCGGCTTTCCGCCGACCATACTCCGCCAGTCCATACGCGCCGCTAGGCCACAGCTGGCTAGAGCGTGGGCCAGCAGACAGCTAACTGACTCGCCAGCAGCAAGTCCAGTGCAGGAATGGCCAAGGCCGACCCGCGATCGGCTCCGGACCCCAGCGTTCATTCCTGCGACCGATACGGGCCCGGCAAGTCGGACCCTATTCATCGGATGACCAAAGCTAAGCCCGGTGCGCCGATCGCTTTGAACCAAGCCTTCGAACCCCTATCCCCCTTGCCTTCTCGCGTCCGATCCGCTCCGCTATGGCTCATGCTGCTTCTTTCTCTCCTGCTCGCCGGCGTGGCCGCTCCGACGATCACGCCGGCCGAAATCAAGGCCGATGTCCGCATGCTTGCGTCCGATGCCTTTGTCGGGCGCGGGCCCGGCGAGGAGGGCGAAGCGGCGACGCTTGCCTATCTCGAGCGCCAGTTCGCCAGCGCCGGGCTGCAGCCGGGCGGCGAGAATGGCGGCTGGTATCAGGATGTTCCCCTCGTCCGGCTCGATCGCCAGGCGGGTGCCACTTTGTCGATGACCGTCTCGGGCCGGGCGATCCCTCTTCGGATCGGCCGCCAGGCTTCGCTGGCGCTGTCGAACCCGGGCCGAACACAGGTCATTGATGCGCCACTGGTCTTTGCCGGTTTCGGCATCGTCGATCCGGCCACCGGCCATGACGATTTTGCCGGCGTGGATCTGAAAGGCAGGATTGCGCTGGTCCTGGCGAATGATCCGGATTTCGAGGCCGGCCAGGATCTCGGCTTCGAGGGCCGCAGGCTCGTCATCGCCGGCCGAGTCGGCTCCAAGTTCGCCGCTGCGCGCAAGGCCGGCGTGCTCGGCGTGCTCGTCATCCACGAAGACGCCGCGGCCAGTTACCCGTTCAGCCAGGTCGCGCAGCCGCTGCCGGGCGCAGTCCCGGCACCGCTGGCGCCCAGCCCGCTCCAACTAACCGGCTGGCTGGATCGATCCGCCTGGGCGCCCCTGCTGAAGACGCTCAAGCTCGATCTGGCGACGCTCAAGGCACGCGCCCGCGCACCCGGTTTCCGCGCGATACCGCTCGACGGCGTGACCGTCTCCGCGTCCGGAGACGTCAAGGCGACCCCGTTCACCAGCCGCAACATCATCGCGCGTCTGCCCGGCACCAGCCGCCCCGACGAGGTCGTCCTTTATGGCGCGCACTGGGATGCGAACGGGCGCAACGGGCCGGACGCAACGGGCGATGCGATCCGCAACGGCGCGATCGACAACGGCATTGGCACCGCCGAATTGCTGGCGGTGGCCCGTGCGTTCGCCAAGGCGCCGCGCACCGACCGGACGGTCATGTTCGCGGCGTGGACGGCCGAGGAGAAGGGCCTGCTGGGCGCGAGCTTCTATGCAGCCCATCCGCTGGCGCCGCTCGAGACGACGGTCGCCGTCATCAATCTCGACCCGCATGTGGCCCTGCCCACCTCGACGACAATCGAACTGATCGGTGGCGGCCGAACGACGCTTGAGACCGATCTCGCCCGGGTGGCGGCGCAGCAAGGTCTGCGGGTGGTACCGGAGCCGAGCCCCGAAGCAGGCTGGTATTTTCGGTCCGATCATTATCCCTTCGCAAGCGCGGGCGTACCGGCGCTGGCGTTCCGCATCGGGCGCGATCTGGCAAAGGGCGGCGCTGCCGCCGGCACGCGCATCGTCGATCGCTACAATGCCCGCTGCTACCATCAGCCGTGCGATGCGTTCGACGCCGCCTGGACCGCGCAAGGGGCCGCACAGGAAGCGAGCGTCGCCTTCGCGCTCGGACATGATCTGGCCACGGGCAACGCATGGCCGGGGTGGACCGACCCGGTGCTGCAATCGAAGCGCGATCTGTCGAAGGCCCGGCGCCGCTGACTGCCGGCAATTGAGCATCTGGCGGACCTGCTGGGAGCAGGTTCGAACCAATTAGCTGAAATGCTATCGGAATGGTCTGCCATTCTCAAGCATTCGAGCCTCGGTTGCCCACAGGCTGACAACAACAATGAGCGGAAGGATGGACGCGCCCCGCGCGATAGCCGTCCGGCTGTCGGGCGGAGGCGCAAAACGGCGTAGGCGGGGGCTGGCATGGCGGACAAACGCCCAGCCCCGTTCTCTCTCCGGCTCACTTTCGAGCAACGCACCCGACTGGAACAGGACGCGGGCGATATGTCCCTCGCGGCCTATATCCAATCGCGCCTCTTTGATTCTGAAAACCCCGCCCCGCGTCGCCGGGGCAAGCGCCCGGTCAAGGATCATCAGGCCTTGGCGCAGGTTCTTGGCAAGCTCGGCCAGTCGCGGCTTTCGGCGAACCTGAACCAGTTGGCGCGGTCGGCCAATTCGGGAAGCCTGCCTGTCACGCCAGACACAGAAGCGGCGCTCTTGGCCGCCGTTGCCGAAATCCGGGAAATCCGCGTCCTTCTGATCGAGGCTCTGAATCTTGAGGTCGAGCCATGATCCTCAAGGCCTCCCAGCGCAGCGGCGCGAAACAGCTCGGCCTTCATCTAATGAAGACCGAGGAAAACGAGCATGTCGAAGTGCATGAGGTCAGCGGCTTCATGGCCGACGATCTCATGGGGGCGATGAAGGAAGCCCACGCGCTATCCCTTGGGACAAAATGCAAGCAATTCCTGTTTTCGGTGTCGCTCAACCCGCCTGTCGGCGAGTCGGTGCGGATCGAGGTTTTCGAGAAAGCCTGCGACGCAATCGAGGAGCGGCTGGGCCTGAAAGGCCAGCCGCGCATGATCGTCTTCCATGAAAAGGAAGGGCGTCGCCACGCCCATGCCGTGTGGTCGCGCATCGACGCCGACACGATGACGGCGAAGCCGCTGCCGTTTTTCAAGCGAACGCTGAGCACCATCGCGAAGGAACTCTATCTCGAAAACGGCTGGAAGATGCCGGACGGGTTCCGCGATTCCCGTTTGCGCGATCCCCGCAGTTTCACGCTCGACGAATGGCAGCAGGCAAAGCGGGCGGGCCTCGACGCCAAGGAAATCAAAGCGACGATTCAGGAATGTTGGGCGATCTCGGACAACGGTCCTGCCTTCGCAAAGGCTTTGGAGGAGCGCGGCCTGTTTCTCGCGCAGGGTGATCGGCGCGGTCATGTCGCTGTCTCGATAGAGGGCGAGGCGTTCGCCATTGCCCGGATGATCGACAAAAAATCGAAGGAGGTGACAGCGCGGCTCGGTGATCCGAAAGAGTTGCGCTCGGTCGCTGATACCGTCCGCCATATCGGAGAGACGGTCGCGCCGCGCCTGTCGCGCTTCATCTCGGAAGCCAAGCGCGTGGCCCAGAACGCCATCAGGCCGCTCAATGAGAAAAAGCTGGTGATGAAGGATGCCCATCAAGCCGAGCGGGCGAAGCTGGACCGGATGCAGCGCGAGCGCCGGGAAATCGAGCAGCGGGAGCGGTCGGCCCGCGTCCGCACGGGCGCGAAGGGACTATGGGACGTTGTGACCGGGCGCTATTTCAAGGTTCGGAAGCAGAATGAGATAGAAGCCTTCTTCGGGCTTCAACGCGACCGGGCACAGCGGCACGATCTGGTATCGGCACAGCTAAAAGAGCGGGTGGGCCTGCAATCGCAAATCGGTGTCCTGCGTGATCGTCATGCCCGGCAGTTGCTCGGCCTCTACCGGGACGCGGCGCAATATCGTCGCATGATGCGAGATGGACAGTTCGACCGGGAAAGCACGGAGCGCGCTCGGCCTGCGCCGCGCGGCCCGGAGTTGGGGCGATAGGTCTCTGCCTCAAACGCGATCTACGGTCCGCCCGGCCTGACCCCTTTGGCTTACCCGTATTCCTTCGCTGTCTTTTGCGCCCCGTCGGATCGCGTCGTGATCGTTTTATCGTCCGGTGAATGTGTGTGGGTGCAAGGCGTGTGAACAGCCTTCTCCACGTCCGTTTCGCTTGGCAGGCAATGCACCTCATTCATCCGGCCTGATTTCTCCGTCTCAACGCGGCCCAACGGGGGCGGCGCAAGACAGACAGGAGGAATCTATGTTCAAAATGACCAAAGGCGATCTAGCCGCAAAAACGAACGCTCAGCTTTTCGCTCTTTTTCAGGAGGCAAGCAAAGGCCTGATCGCTTCCAAATCCGATCTCGCATCGGCGCAGTCGCTTCTCGCGATGATCCGCGCCGAAATCACGAAACGCGTTCCATCCCCATAGGAACGTTGAAGGGGCTCTATTCGCGCCCCTTCTTTTCGTCCTTGCTGTCGTTGGTCCGCATGATCACGCGCCCGTTAAGCGGCAGCGCGTTAAGATTGAGCGTGAAGCCTTTGCCGTCTCGGGTTTCCCACGCCACGCCGATGTCGGTCCAGCGTGCGTTATCGCCGTCGCCATTGACGGTGAAAAGGCGGTGGCTCGGGCGGTTCGGATTGGTATCGGTCATATCGGTCTCCTTTGTCGCCGAAGGTCCATTCCCTCGGTTCATGGGGAGAGTTCGGGACGGACGAATAAGACGGGGATCAAAGGCTCAGGCGCAGCCTGACCCTCGGCGCGGAGCTGCACGAAGGAAGCGAGCGGCCTTGATCCCCGGCGCGTCCGTTCCAAAACCCATGAAAAAAAACCGAGGAATGATCCTGCGTCACATTGTGGGAGCCTGCGCCTGAGCCAGTACGCCCGTGCTTATCCCCCCGCATATCATTGGCGATGGACGCATCTCGAACGTCGGCCCGTGTTGGGTCGCTATCGAAAGGAGATGTCATGAGTGATTATGCCCGGCAGATCGCCCAGCGCGATTCAGAACAGAAACGTCCTGCGCGCGATTTGAGCAACGCGACGTGGCAGGAGAAAGAAAAATATAATGCCGCTCTCGAAGCGGCGCGGCAGGCCGTCAACAAGTAGTCAGCTCGCAAGGACGAATGGTGGCGTCGCCGGGGTCCGGCGACGCCATTTTCTTTAAGGGAGAGTTCCCTGCGACCCTCCGTTTCAGCGGCTCCAGAAAACATGGACCTGCTCGACCTGATTCACGAGCTACATATTCGCTCAGGTTTACTTGCTGGATTTTCTTTTAGTTTTTGCACTGCCCGCAACCAGCGGCGCAGCTCGCGTCTGGAATAGGTTGAACAAATGCTCGACCCGTTCGCGCTCGGTAGCGAAACTCTCTTTTCGATAGAGCCTGTCTACCAGTCGGTCATTCGCTCTATGCGCCTTGCGCACCTCCACCGGCATGCCCCCGGCATCGTACATATCCTCCAGCGTCGCGGGGGCGCATGACTCCCGCGCGGCCATGATCGCCTTTGCTGAAGCTCCCAATTTTGCCTTGTCGGCGTCATCGACGACAGGCCACGGGAAGGAGTTATAGACGTTCGGCGCATAGCTGTAGCGGCTCTCAAGCCTGCCTGCGACCGTCCGCATCCAGCCCATGTGCATGGCCGATGTCAAAACCGCCATGATCCACAGCTCGGGTTTGGGCAGGATCAGCAGCTTGTTGCTACCGATGACGTTCTCGTCGAGAACACAGATGGGGATGTATTCGCGCGTTTCTGACGACACCTCGGGGACTGCTAGATAGGATGATGACGGCTGTCGGTCTTGCGTGAAGACCCAAGGCGTGGCCGCAAATTCGCGCACGCTATCGGTAGGGCTCTTGAGCCGACCGTTCTTGACGCGGGCAAGTCGCTCTTGGATCTCGGGCGAGGATTTCAGCTCCGCCGGCGTCGCGCTCTTCAGCCAGAGACACCATCGCCATTCACCGGAAATCAGCTCCTGACCGCCGACATAGGGGCGAAGCCATTTGGCAATGCTCGGCTCTCGGGCAAGTGCCGCCTTCCGGTCGTCTTCTTCTAGGATCAGATTGCTCGTCGTAACAAATTTGCCGTTCGGCCCCTTAAGCCGTGCGCCGTCCGCAGGCTTGCTCCCTTGAAACAGCTTGGGCATCCCGGCCGGCGGGCGGCTTCGTGCGGCGATGAATATCTGCGGGCAGGAAATCAGATAACTGTTGATCTGCGGCACGATCGACATGTGAGGATCGCCTTTCACATTGTCGTAGTCGTAAATCTGCCTTGGTCCGTCGCGGTCGAAGTCGAGTCCGACGATGATGACGTGAACCGCTGCCTTGCCCCGTGCCTCGCTGAGCCATTCAAACGTGCGGTGGGCGAAGAAAATCCGCGCGCCCGACCGGAAAAGCTGGGGCCACAGGATCGAAGCCTGCTCACCCTGACATATCGAGTTCGTCGAAACGAAGGCGATTTTGATCGTGCGGTTCTTCTGTGCGTAGTCGGTTGCGAGCTTGAACCAGCAGGTAACATAATCGAGGCGGTTGACCTGCCCGTCGCGGCCCCAGACCCGGTGCATACCGGCCTTCTGATCATGGTCGCGCAATGCATGCCCGATGAAGGGCGGGTTTCCGAGGATGTGCGTGCATTCATCAGGCGGCAGGACGTTTTCCCACGACACGCCCAGTGCATCGTCATGCCGGATCACGGGAGATTTCCGGAGCGGGATGCGGACATAGCTCTTGCCGAATGCGAGTGAGAGCCGCGAGTTCATAATGTGGTCCATCATCCACATCGCCGTCTCTGCGATACGCGATGCGAACTCGCCGATCTCAATGCCCGCGAACTGATCAACGTCCACCTTAGAAAGCGCCGACACGTCGAGAATGAGCTGATCCTTGCCCGCGAATATCTCCGTGAGGACGTCCAGTTCCAGCAGGCGAAGTTCGCGATAGGCAATGACAAGGAAGTTGCCGCAACCGCAGGCGGGATCAAGAAACCTCAGTTTGCTTAGCTTTTCCTGAAACTCGGTGAGCCGTGCGATCTTGGCGATGCGGAGGGCTTTGAGACGTTCAAACTCGGCCCGTAGTTCGTCGATGAAGAGCGGCCCGATGACTTTTAAGATGTTCTTCTCGGTGGTGTAGTGCGCGCCCTGTCGCCGACGCTCCGCCCGGTCCATCACCGACTGGAACAGCGATCCGAAGATCGCGGGCGAGATGGGGGACCAGTCGAAAGCAGAAACCTCGATCAGAGCATCCCGCATCGAGCGATTGAAATCCGGGATTCGGGTTGAGGTTCGGAACAGGTCGCCGTTTACGTAAGGGAACTGTGCTAGGTCCTCGTCAAGATTTTTGCTGCGCTTGTCCTCTTGGGTGTCGAGAACCTCGAACAGTTTGGTCAGCCAGCCGCCCAGATCGGACCCGTCCTCGTTGGTCCGAGTCTCTAAAAATTCGAGAAATATCCCGCGCGGTTCGAAAACGCCCGTGTCGTCGGCGAACAGACAAAACACCAATCGGACAAGAAACCGTTCAAGGTCATGGCCTGTATAGCCTGAGTCCTCCAAAGCATCATGGAGCTTTCCGACAAGCTCTGCAGCCTTGACGTTGACGGGGTCTTGATCCTGAAACGTGCGCTTCTGTACGCCGAGGATGAATCCGAACTTGTCGATGTTAGCTGGAAGGTCGGCAAGCTTGAACGAAGCGTGCTGGCGCTCGTCGAGATCGTATAGCTCAAACGATTGGAAATCGCTCAATAGGATGTAGCGGGGGCGATCGACCTCTTTCAGGGAATCGAAATAGGCTCCGGCCTGATCATAGGCTGCAACGAGATCGCGACCGGCGCTCTTCTGCTCGACAATTAGGACGCCGGGCCAGAATAGATCGATGAACCCAGACTTATTATCGAGCTTTTTAACGTGATTTTCAAAGCGAGCAACTGAGCGACGACGAACGCCAAACAGATCGAAAAACTCGTTGTAGAAAGTCTGGGTGTCACCCTTTTCATAGCCTTGGCCTGCCCACTCTGCCGCAAAAGTGGCAGCTCTAGCCCGAATTTCGTTCCAACTTAGACGCATGCATGCCCCGATTCCTGTACCTTCCATTCTGCGTCGAGCACGTTCCAAACGCCAGAGCTGAGACGCACAGGCCCACAGCAAGCTAAGGCGTCATAGGAATTTAATCCTGTATCCACACTTATATGTTCCTGTTATGTTCTGATGATGGGCACATATCAAGGCGACGACACAACGGGCTTTCAGAGCCCGGCACAGGATTATATCGAGCCAGTTATCAACATGGCCGATATCCTCGACCTGCGCCGTCCCGGTATCTACCCGGTAAGGGTGATTGGTCAGGAGCTTCGGTCGCGAGGCATCCACGCGGGAGATATCCTGATTGCGAACGCTGCCGCTGAGCCCGTAGCCGGGAAGGTATGCGTCGCCCTCCTGCATGGCGAGTTCATTCTCGCGACGCTGGTTCGTGATGGCGAGTCGTGGTGGCTGCGCCCGTCGTCGGGCAACGCGGTGGAGGTCGATGGCGATATAGAAATCTGGGCGATGATCAAGGCGCTCGTGCGGACGAGGGTGTGACCAATGTTCGCGCTCATAGACGGTAACAGCTTCTATTGCTCGTGCGAGCGGGCCTTCGATCCGAGCCTTCGCAGCAAGCCCGTGGTTGTCCTATCTAACAATGACGGCTGCGTGATCGCGCGAACGCAGGAGGCGAAGGACCTCGGCCTCAAGATGGGCGAGCCTTGGCACCTCGCGGCGAAGCGCCCCCAGTTCAAAAGCATCATTGCCAAAAGCTCGAACTACGTCCTTTACGGTGACATGAGCCGCCGGGTGTTCGATGTGCTTGCGGGCTCAGTGCCCCGCGTAGAACCCTATTCCATTGACGAGATGTTCCTCGATTTCGCAGGGCTTCCGGTCGACCTGGTGGCCCTCAGTGCGGAGCTGCGTGCCAAGGTGCTCCGCATCGCGAAGATACCGACCTGTGTCGGGATCGGGCCGACCAAGACGATTGCGAAGCTAGCGAACAAGCTCGCGAAAGCGGACCGTGCAGGCAGCGGCGTCCTTGATCTGTCTTCGCCTGACGCGCGGGCGAGCGTTTACCGAATGGCAGATATCAACGATGTCTGGGGGGTGGGGCGGGCGTCTTCCGCCAAGCTCTCCAAGCTTGGCATATCCACCTTAGCCGATTTCGTGGCGCTCGATCCCGACCTTGTGCGCGACATGCTGACAGTGACAGGGCAGCGAACGCACGCGGAGCTGCGCGGCATATCCTGCATGCCTTTCTCGGAAGCGCCGCCGTCGCGCAAGAGCATCGCTTGCACCCGCAGCTTTGGGCGCGCGATCACGGACTTTGACGAGATGCGTGAGGCGGTCGCGACCTATGCGAGCCGGGCGGCGGAGAAGATGCGGCGTTATGGTCTCAAGGCCGGGGCGATGCAGGTGTTCATGCGAACGAACGAGTTCAACAGCGATCCAAAATACTCGAACTCGGTAACCTTCGAGGTAGAGCCAACAGCGGACTCGTTCGCTCTTATCGGCTCGGCGACGCGGGCTGCGCGCTTGATGTGGCGCGACGGCTATCGCTATTTCAAGGCGGGCATCGTCCTTCTTGATTTATATCAACCCGGCGAATTGCCCGTGACGGACCTTTTTGCCTCCGGCGATCCGTCGAAGTCGGCTGCGTTGATGGGGGCGCTCGACGCGATCAACGGCCGTTACGGGCGCGAGAGCGTTCGGCCCGGCGGGCTCGCGAAGCGACCCAGCGGATGGGCGATGAGGCGCGCAAACCTTTCCGCCTGTTTCACGACAAGACTATCCGATCTTCTCACGGTCAAGGCATGAAGGTGGCGCATGTTACATCGGCAGCGCGATGACGTTTTCAGCCTCGAAGAGATTCTTCACGGCTTCCATTGCCGCGTTGCCGAGCGCCTGCGTTGCGAGAACGGCAAGACGCTTTTTGGGCCGGGACACGGCGACATAGAAGAGATTGCGGCAGCGGTGAAAGCCGCCCGTGTTTTTATCGGTGATCTTTGCGGTAGTGAGCAGTTCGAAAAACTGCGGCCAGTTGTAGTGGTTCCACCCGCCGCTCAGGATGACGAGCACGTTTTCGAATTCGGCCCCTTTCACGCTGTGCTGGGTAGCGAAGGGTGTGAAGCCGTTGATGAACTCGGTGACCGCGATCAGCTCACGATAGGGGACGTTCCGCAGTGCGCGGTGGCGCTTGAGGGATTTCGGTTCATCCTCGGTCGGTTCGGGACCGAGTTGTGCGATTTCATCTTCTCGGTGGACGACACGATCGCTTACTCGCGGCCGTCGCGTACTTTTCAGATGGTCGATCAGTTCGCCGATGGTCCCGGTGTCCCGAAGCGCGATTAGCGCGTCCATGTCGGCCTGCCATTGCGCCTTGTCGGCCGTCTTCCGAATGGTCGGGATGCCGCCCATCAGCCGGAACATTTCCCCGTAATTGCCTGCCTTGTAGGCGGCGCAAATGGGCTCGACGGTATCGGCCAAGAAAGCGATCGCGGCGTCTTCCTTTTTGGCGAAAGCCTCGTTGCGATCGAAAATTCGGGCGAGGTTGGGATAACCGCGCTCGGCCGCGATCGCGTTGTGGGTGAGCATCAGGATCTTCGTCCGCGCGGGATCGAAATCCCAGCCCTCGCCCTGTAGCGTCTGACGGACGCGCTCGATCGAAGCCGCGTGCGCGTCCTCGGGCAATTCCTGTTTGCCGTTGCGGGAATCGACACGCGCGCCGGCAAACCCGTTAGTGTGGAAAAAGCGGGCTTCGCCTTGCCCGTCCACGTCGTTGACTTCCTGCACAAGCTCCGGCCGCAGGCGGTTGAGCACGTCCACTATGACCGGGACCGAGCGAAAGTTCGATCCCTTGTCGATGCCTTCGACGTTGGGAAGATCGAGGAGCGCATGGTCCTTGCGGTAGATCGTTTGCCAGTGATCGCCGAACAGCCCGGTGATCGGACCATCGCCCGGCGTGAAGAAATGATCGGCCAGCGCCGACATCACAAGCGGGTCGGTGTCCTGATACTCGTCGATGAAAAGAACGGGGTACAGGCTTTTGAAAATTCTTTTGAATTTCGCATTTGCCAGCATCGCCGCGAGGAAGCGGGGAACATCGTCATGGTTGAGCGTGATCCGTTTCTCGTCGATCCCGAAGAACCCGAGATTATAGTCCACCTGCTGATCGCGAATCCCGCCCGCCGCCTCGATCGCCTCCTTGTAGGGCTCGTGCGCGGCGACGAGTTCGCGCAGGGTCTTTTGAAACCGCGAGATGAAAGCCCAGCCGAACCCGTGGATGGTGTTGACGAGGATCGCCGGGTGCAACTCGACTTCGTTGGCAATCTCCTGCCGGGCTACCTCCGTGTAGGTAATGCACGCGACCTGCTGCCCGGCGTGCATGAGTGCCGGACCGGTCTCGGCGATGATCTTCTTGAGAGCCGTAACGAGCGAATATGTCTTGCCGGCTCCCGCGCCTGCTTCGAGCCGAAAATTCTGGCTGTTGCCGAGGCATTCGTCGAGGCGGGCCTGTGCCTGCTGAGCGGCAACAACGGCCGGCGATGGTTGCCCGGTCACGCTGCCCCCTCGGCCGCTGGCGCTTCTGCTCCGTCCGGCGCTGGCGGGATGTCTTCGGGAACGATCGGCGGCGGCGCGTCTGGCGGCGGCGGAGGCTCCGAAAGCCAGACGAGACCTTCCTTGATGTATTTGGGGACGTTCCAGTCAGCCTCGATGATCGCAAACCGGATAGCCTCTTCGGACTTCTTGAAATCCTGAGCGGCATCGAAGGCGTTCTGCGCGGCAGCCGCATCATCGACGATCCCGAAGCGGTCGAGGTTCGCAAGGATCAGCGCGTCCTCGTAACTCCGCGCGGTATGCGCTGAACCGTCCTCGGGCATCTGGTAGGCGATGCGGCAGAATCGACGTGTCTTTTCGGCTGGCGTCTTGGCGGTGAGCGCGGCGACCGAGATCATAGTGTCATCGAACCACGTTTTCAGGGCATTGTTCGAAGTTCGCTCCGCTTCCGCGCATGGGCATTTCCGGAGTTTTCCATCCAGCAGGCGCACAGCGTCGATGTCGGTGACGATGAGCGTCTTCAGCTCGAGGAAATCCAGCAGCGGATAGAAAACCTGCGCGTGCGCGCCGCCGACTTCCATCGTCGTGATATATTGCCGGCAGAGCTTCGCTTCCGGGGGAAGCGTTTCATCCACCAGTTTCAGGATGCGGGGCATCAGGATTTTTTCGGTCGCGCCTTCGACGAGGATCACCTTGTCGGCGAAATAGAGGTCGCACTTCGTCAGCGTCATATATTGCTGGAGGAAGTTACGATCGTCCGGCTCGATGGCAGCCGCGCCCTTGCGGAAATCCTTCACCTTCGTCCGTCGGACGCCTTGCGCAGCGGTCGGCTCGTTGAGGAAATACCGGATGGCGTCGAACTGCGCCGCATTCGCTAGGTGCGAGGAGTGCGTGGAGACGATGAACTGCACTTGCCAGACGGGCTCTCCGGGATATTTCTCCGAAAGCGTGGCGATGGCTTCGTTGAGCTGCGTGATGAAAACTTCCTGCATCTGGGGGTGCAGGTGCGCTTCCGGTTCCTCGATGAAGACGAGATGCGTCCCCGGTCGGGTGGCGGTACTGCGATAGGTTTTGTGCAGGGCTTCGAGCTGAAGCAGGATGTAGATCAGGTTGCGCGTTCCAAGGCCGTTGTAGCCCTCGGGCAGATGGACACCATCTGTCCCGGTGTAGAGAATCCGGGTGTTGTCGGTCAGAAGGCTTTCAACGTCGATTTGTGTCTGCGGGCGCAGTTCCGTGTCGTTGAGGCTCGGAAATCCGAATGAGTTCAGCGCTGGCAAAAGTCCCTTGAGCTGATCGTCAAAATCGCCCTGCATGGTCTGCTCGATACCCGCGACAGCGGCCTTGAGCTGACTGGCGATTTCCTGATCGCCCGGCGATGCGTTGAGATTGCTCGCGGTGCGAAATAGCTTGTTGAGGAGCTTGCCGATCACGTCGGTGTCGCCTCGCTTGCCCATATCCAAGGTGCGCTGCGCCTTGACGAAGCCGGTTTGCAAAAGCGCCTTGAGTTCGGCGGTGCCGTCGAACGCCCGCCGATTGTTCGCGTCGGTCGGGTCGATTGCGAAGCACTTGATCGAATAGGCGGCGGGGATCGCATCCCGCAGATGTCGGAACAGCACCTCGTTGGCATTCTGCGCTCCGGCTTCGTAGTCGGGGAGATCGAGGAGCGGCGAAAGTTTGTTGAGCGAGCACGAGTATTCGATCAGGGCGATGGCGCTAGTGCAGGCCGGATCGAGGTCGATGATGAAGGGAGACAGGGGGCCGAGGTCGGCCTCCGCACCGTCATAGTTGAAGGTGAGGGTCAGCGCGATGCGCGGGAGTGCGGCAAGAACCGCTTCCGGCTGACTATCCGCCTCATCCCGCGCCGCCTTCGCCGTGACGAAACGTGTGCGGACGGCGGCAGAGAAATCCTCAAGACGGAACGCGCCGACATGCTCGCCGAGAAACTTGTCGAACACCTCGGTGAGCGAGGTTTTGCCGCTGTTGTTACGGCCGACAACAACCGTCGCGCCCTGCTCGATAGCGATGTCCACACTTTCGAGCAGGCGAAACCCTTCGACGCGCACGTTTGATAGCTTGACCATGAACCCCCTCCGTCATGCTATCGTATAGCCGCCCCGATCGCTTCTCCAGCGGCGATTGAGCCGTTCTCGTTTCTATCCACACGGTGGGGCGGTGTGCTCTTCACTGAGCGTTTCCATGTACGCGAGCATGGTGCGCATCCAATCCGCACCGGGTTGGTCGAGGGTGTCCAGAGGGGCGCTGAAAGCCACTCGGTCAAGGGTCGATGGGAGCAGGAACGCTCCCTCGCCGCGCTGGAGGCGGCTGGGTTCCAAGGGGGCAGGCACGCCTCTTGGTCGATGGGGTTTGGGGAGCGCCGAAGGCTCCCCATCGGTAAGGAATGGGCTCGATGCCCGTGACGCGCCGCAGGCCAGAGGGATGCAACGGGAGAGCGCAGCGTCTCCCTTGCCAAGATAGGCGTGGTACTACCACGCACATCTTGCGGTCAGCGTAAGCGACGTTTCTTCTTTCCTCTACGCCGGGTTTTCGGCTGGCGATTCAGTCGGAAACTATGGGCCACATATCGTTAGAAATCCCGTAGTCGATATACCGCCAGAAGAAATTGAAGGCGGTGGGGTCACGGGCTTTCTCGATCAGGAACTGCGGTCGTCCAGCGGAATCGCTGTTGGACGTGCGGGGCGAAACTACCATGATCGCCTTCCGCATATCGAGGTCGATGGCAGTGATCGTGTTTGGCTGGAAGTAGGAGGCGTAGGTTTTGAAGCGCCCAAGCCTCTTCGCCTGGGCGCTTCCCAACGCCCGATGCCGCTCCCGCCAGTCGCCCAACACTTCCCACATTTCTCGAAGCTGCGGGATGAATTTCGGCCAGCGAAGATAGTTGGTCCACATATCTACCGCATCGGCTGGAAGCGCCGCGACGCCGTCAATTCCGGCGGCGCTCCTATCCAAGAAGCGGCCTTCCGGTCCCGCGTTCGGGTGCATGGCGACAATCTCAACGGTGACGCCACGGAGAAGGGCCGACTCTATCTGCGGCCAATACTCATCTTTCTTGCTGGCCATATGCCAGTGGTTCTGAGCGATCAGGATCAGACGTTGCTCGGCCAAGGCCAGCACGCTTTTCAAATCATAAAGCGAGTCCGCCTGTTCCCCTGCGGGTCGAAATATCGGAGTTACCGCAGGAGATTGTTCATCGGCCTCGATCTTGAATTTCGAGTCCGCCATAAACCCGGCGACCGCACCTTCGTCCCGTTCCCAAGCCCATGCAAGCATCGGCTTAGCGAGGCCAGAGGCCGACCCCTGACTCAGGTATTTTAGGGCGTTCTCGATCAGTGTCTTCGGATCGCGGCCATCATCCACCCTGTCACTATCGAAGGTGGTTATGCCCATGCCTCGCGCAATCGTCGGCAGTTCGCGCGCGATCACGTCATATTGAAGGTCACGATGATGTCTGGGGTCTTTGCAAATTCCCCGAATAAAATCGCCCAAGGCCGGAAACTGATTTTCCGTCTTTAGGGTCTTTTTGGTTCTCTGGTTCTCTTTCGTGCCGGGCGTTTTCGACAGGTGCTTGAGGAAGGCAGACAGCAATTTCTCGTCCAAACGCAACGCCTCCCGTTCGTCCGCACGGGTCAAGCCCGACCCATCTACTTCCATCTACTAACGGCAACTCCGGCCCGCAACTAGGAAGCAAAAGCCCCGGAAGCGATAACGAGACATCGGCTGGCGGAAGTCATCCGGTATCGCGATTGAATAACCCGGACTCAGGCCTGTTGTCCCAATCAGGGCAACTAAAATGGAAATCTACATCGAAACGCGTGAACGGCTGTTGAGCCTCGACTTCATCGAAGGTCTGGCGATCAGGATTACCAACCTCAATCTATCTCGCGTCAAAACGACGGATTGGCTTGCTGACAAAATCTATACTTTTGATGGCGTGATTTTCGATTGGAGTGGCAATCCGCTTCACATCGACAGCGACATTGTGGACCGTTCCTATGGGCAGGATGAAGCCTGCACATGGAACAGCGAGGTGAAGGTTTTTGCGACACAGCCGCCGCAGCGCCGCCCGCGCCATTCGCTGCTTCTTCGCCTCGCCCTGTGGGATGCGGCCATGAAGATCAACGGGACACCTGTTCTCCCGTGACACGGCAAGCAGGCCGCTATCCCCCCGAAAGCGGCCCGTTTCTTTGAAAAAGCAAAATCTCCAAAACCACCAAGGAGACTCCCATGTCGTATTCCGTAGATTATTCGGGTGAGCATCCCGAGCAGAGCAACATCGCGAGTGGCGAATATCCGCCGCAGACGATCCGCTATATCGAAGTGCCCCGTCGCGGCATCGCTATCCCAAGCATCGTGAAGACCTTCACGACGTTTCTGCTCGGTGGCGCGGCGCTCTTCTCCCTCGAAACGATGGGTCCGGTGCAGTTCCGGCCCTCCACCATCATGGGGACATATGACTCCCGCGTGGAGGAGCAAGTTAAGGCCGCAGAGATGTGTGTGTCTGGTCGTTTTGAGGGTTGGGCGGCTCAGGTAAAGGTCTCTGCTGAACAAAACGTCGAGCAGTATAAGTCGAAATCACAGGCTGTTATTGCGGCGTATCAGGCGGGCGTCGAGCGCGCCAAGGTATTCGCACAGCTGACAGGGCAGTTGCAGTCGCAGCTTGCGGGCGCTCAACTCGCTCGCGTCAGTGGTGAACAAGCTGGTGAAGTCGGCATGATCAGTATGGGCCGCGTTTTCGGGGACATCATGAACGCCTTCGCGCCGGGTTCGGGTGATCCTTTCCAGAATTATGCAGAGATGACCCACAACCGTCTCGAAACGGAACTGGAAGACGCTGTTCTCAAAGGTGCAAAGGTCACAATCGAAGGCTGGGACACCGGTCTTCCCCCTGTTATCGATCTTCAGCGTCAGCTCGACAGCATCCAGCCGATGAAGGTTCCGCCGATGCCATCGCTCGGTCCCGACCCAAGCTCTGATCGCTGAGGAGGACTTATGCGTCGTCGCTCCATGCTGCCGTTTCTGCAAACGGTTGCCTCGGTCCATCGTGGCGTCGTGGAGCGCGATTATGCCGATGCCTCCCGCCGGGAAGCGGCGGAGGCAAGGGCGAGGATCGCGACGGCGCAGTCCTCTGGCATCCTCGGCAACGGGCGTCTTGCAAATTTGCAGGACGCCCAGAGGATGAACCTTCTCGATCCGAACGGACTTTTTCTGGGGGCGCTGAATAAGCGCCTCCTTTTTTTCAAAGGCGACGAGCCGTTGTTGACCTATGCCCGTGCGGGGACGGGCAAGGGCCGGGATTTCATCCTGCCTAATCTCGCGCATGTCCGTAATCGCAGCCTGATCGTGATCGACGTGAAGGACGGTGAAAACTGCTTCGCGTCCTTCGAGCATCGCTCCCGGACGCTTGGGCAGCGGTGTGTCTATCTCAATCCGTTCAACCTGCTGGGGCTTTTGAATACGCGGATCAATCCGCTGCAAACGCTGATCGACATCGTGGGCGCGGGCGAGCAAATCGACACGGAGGCGGATGAGATAGCCCATATTCTCATTCCCTCGTCGCCGAAGAGCAAGGACGACTGGGTGGGCAAAGGCGCGCGGCGTATGCTCGCCGTGCGGATGGAATATCTGGCGCTCTTCGAGCCGGAGCTTTGCACGGTGAGCGGCCTGTGGCGCTTCGTGAACTCCTCTCAGGACGAAATGGAAATCGGCTTCGCAATGATGGCGACGTGCGGCCTGCCGGGACTGGAAGGCAAGGGAGAGGCCTTGCGGGCGACCGCAAAGGACGCACCGAAGCAGTTTGAAGCGTACAAGGCCGACTGCATAGAAGCCCTCAATCCTTTCGAGCCGGGGAAGTCGCTCGACCGGGCCACCTCCGGGCACGACTTCGATTTCAAAATTCTCAAGCACGAGCCGACAACCGTTTATCTGATGACCCCTAGCGAGAAGCTGAGCGTGGCCGCTCCGTGGATCAGCCTGATTGTCAGTCACATCATCGAAACGGTCGCGCGGGAAGTAGGCCCGGTACAGACGACGTTTCTCCTCGACGAGTTTCCGATGCTACCGCCGTCGCCGTCGATCACCAAAACCCTCCGCCTGTATCGAGGCAAGGGGCTACAGCTTTGGATATTTTCTCAGGGCCGATACTCGCTCGAAGAGCGGTGGTCACGGGAAGCCGTGAAGGAGTTTGAGGATATGGCCGCAATCTTCAACACAAGCGCAGTAGTGGACCCGGACCTCATGGGCGACATTGAGAAGTGGAGCGGGAACCGCACCGTTCTCATGCACGGCGTCAATCGCAGCGGCGGCACGGTGGAATCCGCCGGGGCCAATCTCGGCGAAGCACGAAGGGCCGTTCTGCAAAGCGAGGACATTCGCGCGATTGGCGCAGGGTGGCAGATTATCCGCGTCGCGGGTCTTCCCCATTTGCTCGTCTGCGAGCGCGTCCATTTCGATGATGTCGAGCCGTGGAAGCATCAAATCCGCGACGTTCGCGATCTATAAGGGAACCGGGCGATGAGCGGGGATGGCTCCGCGTCCCGTGCCATATCGCCGTCATTCGCTTCCGCGAGTGCCGAGCGGTCTTCTGCTCCCGCCGTATCGGCGGAGCGGGCGGCGGAAATCAATTCGTGGGCAGACCGCACGACAGCGCGGGCAGAGAACGAGTTTCGCGAGAACCGAGAAGCGTGGACGAATAAGCAGTATGGCGAATTGCTCGCCCGCGATGGCGAGCGACTGTCATTCCAACCTTCGTTCGCGACGGATGACCGCAAGGCCCACCTCATGCGGGCGGCGGAGCATATGGTGAAACGAAACCATGCCGCGCGTCTGGCGGGCATCAATCGCGCAGCGGAGAAGTTGCTGGCGGGAGAAACGCTGGAATCCAAGAAGGGCGATCTCGGTCGCTGATCGGAAACTGCGCGTTTTGTTGATATTCCGTAATAAAATGTGCTATTCTGAATGTGGGGATTGTGCGTATCTTTGCCACTGGCAAATCCGAAAACGCCATGCCCTATGCGGCGGTACGGAAGCGTTGTCTCCAAAGCCCCGCTATCCACTAAAATTAGTAGAGCATGGGAGGACAATCCCCCCGGCTGAATGACGGTTATTTTCTAAATCGGACTCTCTCATTGCTCAATCGAGCGCCGCTATAGCGGCGGGGACGGGTTTGATGAAGATGTTGTCACCGGAAGAAATGCAGGAGCTTCGCAATGAAATTGCGAGCGTTGCTATTTCGCAAGACCGGATCGACATACTTATTCATTTCCTCGATTCAGTTGCGGTGTCCTTCATCGACCAACGATTCAAAAAATCCTCTGTTCAATTATCACTTTCCGAACGTGCAAACTATGCTTTCAATGGCGCGGAAAGTCATGCTAATCTGCCGGAATCCGATGTTTCGGAGCTTGTTGACCTCCGTAGTGAGGGCGCGATCAACACCAAAGGCCGCAAAAGGCAGTTAGCGCCATGACCAGAAAAACCAATCAGCAGGCAATCATCTACTGCCGCGTCAGTACCAAGAAACAGGCGAGAGAGGGCAACGGCCTCACCTCGCAGGAGACCCGTTGCCGCGAGTATGCGAAGCATCGGGGCCATAAGGTCGTTGGCGTTTTCACCGATGACGTGTCGGGCAAGCTGGCCCAGCGTCCGGGCTTCGATGACATGCTGGCTTTCATCCGCAAAGCCCGCAAGGCTGGGTTGGTCGTCATCATTGACGACATTAGCCGCATGGCGCGTGATGTCCGCAATCACTTCGATCTGAAAGAGTCGATCTTCCGTGCGGGCGCTACGCTGGAATCTCCGTCCATCGAGTTCGGCTCGGACTCCGACAGCATCCTCATTGAGCATCTTCTGGCGAGCGTTGCCCAGCATCAGCGCCAGAAGAATGCCGAACAGGTCCGCAACCGCATGAGGGCGCGGATGCTGGGCGGCTATTGGGTCTTTCACGCGCCGCTGGGTTATCGGTATGAGAAAAGCCCAGCCGGGGGCAGCATCCTTGTCCGTGACGAGCCTATGGCGTCGATCATTGAGGAAGGCCTGACGGGATTTGCCACCGGGCGCTTCAAATCCAAGGCGGAGGTGAAACGGTTCTTGGAATCTCATGCGGGTTTCCGGGTAACTCGCCACGGACATCTGACGAACGAGCAAGCGAACAGGATCATGCACAACCCGGTCTATGCCGGGTATGTCCGCAGCGATGTGTGGGACGTGTCTCTTCGTCCCGGCCATCACGAGGCGATCATATCGCTGGCTACCTTCCATCAGGTACAGGAACGGATGGCTGGAAAGGCTCTCGCGCCGACCCGTTCCGATGTCCATGTCGATTTCCCGCTGCGCGGCTTTGTCACCTGCGGGGATTGCGATCACCCCATGACCTCCAACTGGACCAAGGGCCGCAACGGTCGCTATCCATATTATGTCTGCCGTCATCGCGGCTGCGACCGCTTCGGCAAGTCCGTGAAGCGGGACACGGTGGAGGGCGCTTATGAAGCGATGCTGACCAAGCTCACGCCACGCCCTGAACTGCTGAATCTCTTCTCGAAGATTTTCCGCAAGCGTTGGAATGAGGCAGAGTCGAAGGCGCATGAAGGTCGTGCGGCGATCAAACGCGAAGCCGTTCTGATCGAGAAGAAGATCGGCCAGATTCTCGACAAGATCGTTGAATCGGAAAGCCGTGCTGTGGTCGCCCGCTTGGAAGGCGAGGTCGAGAAGCTGGAACTGGATAAGCTGGTTCTCGACGAAAAAGCTGCATCATGCGGCACTGTCGCGACGGACTATGACGCGACTTTTCGAACCGCTTTCGACTTCATCGCAAACCCTTGGAATCTATGGAATAACGGTACGTTTGAGGACAAGCGTATCGTGCTGAATCTCACTTTAGGCTCTCATCTCGAATATGACTGGAATGAGGGCGTTCGAACCGCTGAATTATCCTTGCCGTTCAAGTTGTTGCAGGATGTTTGCGACCGAGAAAAGGTGATGGCGGAGAGGGTGGGATTCGAACCCACGGTACCCGTAAAGGCACAACGGTTTTCGAGACCGTCCCAATCGACCACTCTGGCACCTCTCCGCGAAGTGCGGTCCGCCGGGTGGATGCCGGGCGGCCGGTCTGTGAGGGCGGGCCATTAGCCGATGAAATCGGGCTTGCCAAGCCGGGCGGCGCGGGCTGCGCTTGCGTGGTGGCCGGCAGCGCCTAAATAGAGAAGTGATGCATAAGGACGTCTCGCTCTCCTCCGATCACCAGGCCGCGCACGCGCTGGCGCCGCGAATCTCGTCCGCGCGCTTCGCGATCGGCGACGTCGTGCGCCACCGCATGTTCGAGTTCCGCGGCGTGGTGTTCGATGTCGACCCCGTCTTCGCCAACAGCGAGGAATGGTATCAGGCGATTCCGGAGGATATCCGCCCGGCCAAGAACCAGCCCTTCTACCATCTGCTGGCCGAGAATGCGGAGAGCAACTACGTCGCCTATGTCAGCCAGCAGAACCTGGTGGTCGACGAGAGCGACGAACCGATCGACCATCCTGCGATCGACGGGCTGTTCGACGCCTATGTCGAAGGCAAGTACCGCCTGCGCCGTGAGCACCGGCACTGATCGCAGTGCGGGATCGGCGCACGCTGCTGCAGATCATCGGCGTCGCGGCGCTGCTCGTCGGGCTGCTTTGGATGGGCCAGGGGTTCGGCCTGATCCGCTGGCCCGAGAGTAGCTTTATGATCGCACAGCGCCCCTGGGCGACGCGTGGCACCCTGCTGGCGATCGTCGGCGCGGTCTGCCTGCTGATCGCGCGCCGGCGCTGATCTGGCCCGGGCCCTGCGGCCGGCCGAATTTCTGCATCGCCGGCGATGTCCCCGGCGATACCTGCCGCCGCCCGCTGGATAGAAATGCTTGGCTGGAAGCCGTCCCGCCCGCGTCTATCTTGATGCGATGACGACGGTTCCGCGACCCGCCCGCTTCGGCTTCGCCGCCCAGGTCCTCGCCGGGGTGGCGATCGGCATTGCGCTGGGCTTCGTGGCGCGCGCCGTCGGCCCGGCGCCGGGCGGCGGGGCCAATGGTCTGGCGGTCGCGCTCGATACGGTGGGCACTCTGTTCGTGCAGCTGTTGCGCGCGATCGTGCCGCCGCTGGTGTTCACCGCGATCGTGGCATCGATCGCCAATTTGCGCGAACTCGGCAATGCCGCCGCACTCGCCTGGCGCACGCTGCTCTGGTTTGCGATCACGGCTGCCATCGCGGTCGCGATCGGGCTCGCGTTGGGGTTGTTGATCCAGCCGGGGATCGGCGCGGACGTGCCGGCCACTGCCGCTGCGGTGCCCGCCTCGACCGGCAGCTGGCTCGATTTCCTCAAGGGGCTGGTGCCGGCCAGCATGATCGGCATCGAAGCGAAGACGAAGCTTACCGACACCGGCGCGACCACGTCGCTCTCCTTCAACATCCTCCAGATTCTGGTCGTCGCGATCGCGGTCGGTTTCGCGGCGATCCGGGTTGGCGAGGCGGGCCAGCCCTTTCTGGCCTTCAACCGCTCGCTGCTCGAAATTGTCCGGCGTATCCTCTGGTGGGTGATCCGACTGACCCCGATCGGCACCGCCGGCCTGCTCGGCACCGCCATCGCCAGCTACGGTTGGGAAACGCTGGCCCAGCTCGGCTGGTTCGCGATCGCGGTCTATGCCGGGCTCGCGCTGGTGATGTTCGGCGTCTACCCTGCGCTGCTCGCCGCGCACCGGCTGTCGCCCGCCGCCTTCTTCGCCGGCGCCTGGCCCGCGATCCAGCTCGGCTTCTTCTCGCGCTCGTCGGTTGGCACGATGCCGCTGACGCAGGCGGTGGCGACGGACAATCTGGGCGTGCCGCGCGATTATGCCGCCTTCGCGATCCCGCTCGCCTCCACCACCAAGATGGATGGGTGCGCTGCGATCTACCCGGCGATCGCCGCGCTGTTCGTCGCGCAGTTCTACGGTCTGCCGCTGGGGCTGTCGGACTATCTGCTGATCGCGCTGGTGTCGGTGGTCGGCTCGGCGGCGACCGCGGGGCTGACCGGAGCGGTCGTGATGCTCACGCTCACCTTGTCCACGCTCGGCCTGCCGCTGGAAGGCGCGGGCCTTCTGCTGGCGATCGATCCGATCCTCGACATGGGCCGCACCGCCACCAATGTCGCCGGTCAGGCGCTGACCAGCGTGATCGTGTCGAAGCGCCAGGGCATCCTCGACGAGGCCCGCTACGCCGATCACGGCGCGAAGGGGCTGCCCGACCTGCTTCCGGTTGACAGCCCCGCGGCCGTCCGGTAGCCGCAACCGACTTTCCGCGCGGGGAATCGGCCGTGGCCTTTGCCTATGCGGATCAGACAGAGCAAAGATGAGGGCCATGTTCGCAATCGTGCGCACGGGCGGCAAGCAGTATCGCGTTGCCGCAGGAGACAAGATCGTCGTCGAGAAGATCGCGGGTGACGCGGGCTCGACGGTGCAGCTCGGTGACGTGCTGCTCGCGGGCGAGGGCGGCGACCTCAAGGACGTGGCGGGCCTGACCGTCGCGGCCGAGATCGTGGCGCAGGCGAAGGGTGACAAGGTCATCGTCTTCAAGAAGCGCCGCCGCCACAATTATCGCCGCCGCAACGGCCACCGCCAGCAGCACACGATCCTGAAGATCCTGTCGATCGGCGGGGAGCAGGCGAAAGCCGCGAAGACCGCCAAGAAGGCGAAGACCGACGATGCCGCTCCGGCGGCCGCCGAAGCGTAAGGAGTAGCAGGCAATGGCACATAAGAAGGCAGGCGGCTCGTCTCGCAACGGTCGTGATTCGGCCGGTCGTCGTCTCGGCGTGAAGAAGTTCGGCGGCCAGGAAGTGGTCGGCGGCAACATCATCGTCCGCCAGCGCGGCACGAAGGTCTATCCGGGCCGCAACGTGGGCATGGGCAAGGACCATACCCTGTTCGCGCTCGTCGATGGCCGCGTCGCGTTCCACGACGGCAAGCTCGGCCGAAAGTATGTGAGCGTTGATATGGCGGCGCAGGCCGCCGAATAACGGGCGAACCGATTATCGGGTCGCCCCGCGGGCGACCCGAAGGTCCGTTTCGATGGACCGACAGGGAGACGGGTCGCCCCGGCTCCCTTTTTGCTGTCTCCCTCACACCATGTCGCGCGGTCGTCATGCCTCCGGGCTAGGCGGGTGCGCAAAGGAAGGAGACGGATCATGTTCGCACGCACCGAACGGCTGATGCTGCGCCCCGGCTGGATGGAAGATGCGCCCGCGCTGGCCGCCGCGATCGGCGATGAAGCCGTCGCCTCGACGCTGGCGCGCGTGCCTTATCCTTACACGCTGCGCGATGCCGAGGCGTTTCTAGGTGAGCCCGCCGGCCCTCTGCCCCGCCTGCTGGCGTTCGCGCGCACGGATGGCGCGCCGCGGCTGGTCGGCGGCGTCGGCCTGCATCCGGATGCCGAGGGCGAGGTCGAACTGGGCTACTGGATCGCGCGTGCGCACTGGGGTCGCGGCTATGCGACCGAAGCGGCGCGCGCCGTGGTCGGCATGGCACGGGCGATCGGGCTGCTGCGGCTGTCGTCATGCCATATGGTCGACAACGAGGCATCGGGACGCGTGCTGCGCAAGCTGGGGTTCCGCCCCACCGGGCGCATCGCAGCGCGCCATGCGCTGGCCCGCGGCCGGCTGATGCCGATGAAGCTGTTCGCGCTCGATCTGGAAGAAGATGCGGCGCGACCAATGGCGGCCTGAGCCCGCCTTTCGACGCCAATCCGTCATTCCAACGAAAGTCGAGATCCAGAGCCACGAGCGCTGCGCATCTGGATCCTGACTTTCGTCAGGACGACGGCCTTTGACGGGTGTTACGCCGCCGCCATCACCGCCGCGCCATAATCGCTGTCGCTCTTCGCGATCAGCGCGCGGTCGTCGTGCGTCCATGGGTGGAAGCCGGGTTTGAAGAAATCGACCCATGCGCCCAGGATCTTGCGCATCATCCCCGGCTTGCCGAACGCGAACCAGGCCATCCGCGCCCACACCCGCGGGCCGGTCAGCCCATCCTGCGCCAGCAGATCGAGCACGCCGCGCGTACGATCGACCAGGAAGTTCTTGGTCACCAGCAGCATCACCTTCGATTTCACGCGCCAGCGCTTGAAGCGCGGCCAATCGCGGGTGGCGTGCATCCAGGTGTCATAGGCGACACCCTTGTGCTCGATCTCCTCGATGGCGTGCCAGCGCCACATCTCGGCCGCGGCCGTGTCGGCATCCGCCAGGTGGCGGGGATCGGCCAGCAGCTCGTGCGCCAGGATCGCGGTGAAATGCTCCAGCGCCATCGTCGCCGCCAGGCTAGCGATCGCGGGGCGGGATCGGATGAAGGCAAGCCGCTCGTCCACCTTGGCTTCCAGCCGCGATACATCATAGCCCGCATCGACCACGCGGCGGTTGAACGCCACATGCTCGCGCGTGTGCATCACTTCCTGCTTGGTGAAGGCCGCGATCTCGCCAGCCAGCCGCGGCGGCGTGCCATCGCGGAAGCGGCGCACCGAATCGACGAAGAAGCCCTCGCCCTTGGGGAAGGTGACGGACAGCGCATTGTAGAAGGCGGTTGCCACCGCATCATTGCCGAGCCACCAACGGGGGGTGGCATCGCCCCGGCCGAAGCGCCGGTCGCGCGGCGTGATCGACAGATCGGAAGGAGTGCGACTCATGTTTGGTCTCCGTTGCTGGCGCCCATATCGCGCTTATTGACACAAATGTCAATAGTAAGAACCCGACTGACCCCCGAAGCCAGCCGCGCCGCCGCGCTCGATGCCGCGCGCGCGATCCTGCTTGAGGAAGGGCCGCAGGCGATCACGCTCAAGGCGGTCGGCGCGCGGATCGGCCGCACCCACGCCAACCTGCTCCATCATTTCGGGTCGGCCGCCGGGCTCGAACGCGCGTTGATCGCGTGGATGGCGGAAGATATCACCCGCACGATCGGCCGCGCGGTGGTCGCGGCCCGCAAAGGCGAGATCGATCCGCGCGCGATCGTCGACATGACGTTCGATGCATTCGCCGGCGGTGGTGCGGCTGCGCTGGTGCAGAAGCTGGTCCTGTCCGGCGATCGCGATGCGCTCGCCCCGATCCTCTCCGCGATCCGCGCGCTGGTCGAGGAACTGGCAGCCGGCGACCCGGACCGGCCGGTCGCGCAGATGACGCTGATGCTGACGCTATCGGCGCTCGGCGACGCCCTGCTCGGCGGCCCGCTCACCGAAACGCTCGTCCTCGGCCGCGATGCCGCACGCGAGATGGCGTTGGCACAAGTGCTGGCCTACGCCCGCGACGGCGAATGGGGCAAGCCGGGCTAGAACCAGCGCCACGGCCCCGCCACCGGCCCGCCCATCCAGGCGTGCGCCGCCGTTGCCAGCAGCCAGATCGCGATCCCTCCGCCCAGCGCGACCATGCCCGGCACCACTGCGCGCCACCGCGATCGGCCGGATATCTGCGCCGCAAACGGCCAGAATGCCGTCTTCGCTTCCCAGCCGCGCCACGCATCGCCCATCAGCACACGCTTCTTGGCATCCTGCGCACGCGCCCCGAAGAAGGCGAGCGTGAAGATGCCGGCCGAAAGGATCAGGTTCGCCGCCGTTCCCCACAGCAGCGCGTGGACGATTGCCCACAGGATGAACGCCCACATCATCGGGTGGCGCGTGATCGCATAGACGCCGCGCGCCTCGGCCGGGATCGCACGCGCCCCCTTCGGATCGGGCAGCGCCGGATTGCCGACCAGCGATCCGGCCAGCAGGATTGCGGCCAGCAGCATCACGATCGTCGCCAGATCCCAGGCGCCCGGCGGCGCGATCCACAGCAACGGCCCGTCCGGCGCGGCGCGCCCCGCCCAGATCATCCCGCCGAGCCCCACGAACGCCACGAGCGAATACAGCCACAGGAACGGCCCCTCCCCCATCCTGCCGACCAGCGTCGCGCGCAGCGGATGCGACAGCAGGAAATGGCCGCCGACGAACAGGATGGTGGCAGCGGCAAGCCAGGCCAGGACGCTCATCGGCGGGTCTCCTTGTCGCCAAGCCTAGAGCGTCTCGACCCACTTCGCTACCGCGCCTCGATTCCGCCGCCATGTTCGCGTATGGCGCGGCCCATGCATTTCCTCGATCAAGCGAAAATCTACGTCCGCTCGGGCGCGGGCGGCGCCGGCGCCGTCAGCTTCCGGCGCGAGAAGTTCATCGAATATGGCGGGCCGGACGGCGGCAACGGCGGCAAGGGCGGCGATATCATCTTCGAAGCCGTCGACGGCCTCAATACGCTGATCGACTTCCGCTACACCCAGCATTTCCGCGCGCCGCGCGGCCATGGCGGCTCGGGCAGCAACCGCACCGGCGCGGGCGGCGACGATCTGATCATCAAGGTTCCCGTCGGCACCCAGATCCTGTCGGAAGACAAGGAGGAGGTGCTGCTGGACTTCACCCGCGCCGGCCAGCGCGAAGTGTTCCTGCGCGGTGGCGATGGCGGCCGCGGCAATGCCAGCTACAAGACGTCGACAAACCGTGCCCCCCGCCAGCACGGCACCGGCTGGCCCTATCAGGAAGCCTGGGTCTGGCTGCGGCTGAAGCTGCTGGCCGATGCCGGGCTCGTCGGCCTGCCCAATGCCGGCAAGTCCACCTTCATCAACGCCGTCACCAACGCCAAGGCCAAGGTCGGCGCCTATCCCTTCACCACGATCCGCCCGCAGCTGGGCGTCGCCACCCGCCACGGCCGTGAATTCGTGGTCGCCGACATCCCTGGCCTGATCGAGGGCGCGGCGGACGGCGCGGGCATCGGCGATCGGTTCCTGGGTCATATCGAACGGTGCCGCGTGCTGCTCCATCTGGTCGATGCCAGCGGCGAGGATCCGGTCGATGCCTATCGCGTCGTCTGCGAGGAACTCGACGTCTACGGTGGCGGCCTGGCGGACAAGCCGCAAGTGCTGGCGCTGAACAAGATCGATGCGATCGATCCGAAGGCCGTCACCAAGCTGCAGAAGAAGCTCGCCAAAGCCAGCGGCAGTGACGTGATGCTGCTCTCGGGTGCGGCCGGCACCGGCGTGGACGAAGTGCTCGACCGGCTGGTCGAGGCGATCGGCCCGGCCGAGATGCACGCGGTCGATGCCGGCGAGCCGGGCGAGGCCGAGGCCTGGTCGCCACTCTGACGGGAAAATTGTCTTGGCAAACTACTGGCACAATATCGGCAAGCCCGAAGCGCCTGCGACATGGGCAACACTCTGGCAGTCTCTTCGTGACAATTCCGTCGTGACTGCCGGCTTCGGCAATCAATCGGGCGGTCGGGGACACGTGATCGTGACCCGCTACCAGCCAGGCGATAGGGTCTTCGCTTACGCCAATGGCTTCGGCCTTATCGGCTATGGCGAAGCGATAGGCCCGCATACCGCGACGCTCCGGGACACCGCCAGAAACGGATCCAATCATCGACACGAGGCGAGTATCATCTGGACGGCATCGCTCGAGCTGGATGAAGCGATCTCGCCGCTCGCTATCATGCAGGCGGCTGAAGTGCGGCATCCGCGGCAGACGAGCGAACGAGTTCCGAACGCGGCAGCCGACGAGCTCCGTTCGGTGGTCGATGACCAAATCGGTTTACGATAGACACCTCCGAGGCCGATGCCGGACCGCTTCTCCCCCGCCGCCTGCCCGCGGCTGATCGTCAAGATCGGCTCGGCGCTGCTCGTCGATCCATCGGGCAGCGTGCGGCGCGAATGGCTGGCGGGCGTGGTCGCCGATATCGCCGATCGCACCCGCGCCGGCCAGCAGGTGGCGGTGGTCTCGTCGGGCGCGATCGCGCTCGGTGCAAGGCGGCTGGGGCTGGCCAAGGGCGGCCGCGCCAGCCTGGAGGATGCGCAGGCCGCGGCCGCCACCGGCCAGATCGCGCTGTCGCACTGCTGGGCCGAACTGCTTGGCGCCGAAGGGCTGACCGCGGCGCAGATGCTGGTCACGCTCGACGATCTCGAGGATCGTCGCCGCTATCTCAATGCCTCCTCCACGCTCGAACGGCTGCTCGGCCTGGGCGTGGTGCCGGTGATCAACGAGAATGACTCGGTCGCCACCGCCGAGATCCGCTTCGGCGACAATGATCGGCTGGCGGCGCGCGTGGCGCAGGCGGCGGACGCGAGCGGCGTGATCCTGCTGTCCGATATCGACGGGCTCTACACCGCAAACCCGCACCGTGACCCGACCGCGACCCGGATCGGCGAAGTCGCCCGGATCGATGCCCGCATCCGCGCGATGGCCGACGACGGCTCCGGTTCGGGCATGGGATCGGGCGGCATGGTTTCCAAGCTGGAAGCCGCGCGCATCGCCACCACCGGCGGCGCGCATCTGGCAATCGCTACCGGCAAGGTCGATCGCCCGCTGACCGCCTTTGCAGCGCATGGCGGCACCGTGTTCATCGCGGCGGAACGCGGGCGTGCGCGCAAGACCTGGCTGGCCGGGCGGCTCACCGCGCGCGGCGCGATCCGGATCGATGCCGGCGCCGCTCGCGCGTTGGCCGGGGGCAACAGCCTGCTGGCGGCCGGGGCGGTCGCGGTCGAAGGCCGGTTCGCGCGTGGCGATGTCGTCGATATCATCGGCCCCGAAGGCCCGGTCGCGCGCGGGCTTTCGGAATATGACGCCGCCGATGCGGGCCGCATCATCGGTCAGCGCAGCACCGCCCTGGCGGCCTTGCTCGGCTATGCGCCGCGCTCCGCGCTGGTCCACCGCGATCATATGGTGCTGGTCTGATCCGGCTTGCGATCACCGGCGCCACCGGCTTCGTCGGCAGCACGCTGCTGCGGCTGGCGCTGGCGGAGGGGCACCCCGTGCGCGCGCTCACCCGCCGCGGCGGCACCGATCGGCCGGGGCTGACCTGGGTGCCCGGCGCGCTCGACGATCGCGCCAGCCTCGACGCTCTGGTCGCGGGCTCCGATGCCGTCATCCATGTCGCAGGCGTCGTGAATGCGCCCGATCGCGCCGGGTTCGACGCCGGCAATGTCACCGGCACCGCCGCCATACTGGCCGCCGCGCAGGCCGCCGGCGTGTCACGCTTCGTGCATGTCTCGTCGCTGTCCGCGCGCGAACCGGCCCTGTCCGATTACGGGGCATCGAAGGCTGGCGCCGAAGCCCTGGTCGCAGAGTCCGGCCTTGATTGGACGATCGTCCGCCCGCCCGCGATCTTCGGCCCCGGCGATCGCGAAATGCTGGATCTGTTCCGCGCAGCGAAGCTCGGCATGGTGCCGCTGCCGCCGGGCGGGCGACTGTCGGTGATCGAGGTCTCCGATCTGGCGCGGCTTCTGCTGGCGCTGGCTGCCCCCGGTGTCGAGAGCGGCAAGATTGTCGAGCCCGACGACGGCATTGCGCAAGGCTGGGATCATCGCGATTTCGCGCGCGCGATCGGGGCCGCGGTCGGCCGGCGCGCGCTGCCCTTGTCGCTGCCCGCCGGCGTGCTGCGCGCTGCTTCCGCGATCGATCGTGCGGCGCGGCGCGGGCGGGCAAAGCTGACGGCGGATCGCGTCCGCTATTTCTGCCATCCCGATTGGGTCGTCACCGTCCGCCCCGATCCTGCGATCTGGACGCCTCGGGTCGAGACACGAGCCGGGCTGAAGGCCACTGCGGACTGGTACCGCGCGCAGGGCTGGCTCTGATGCTCAGCCCAGGTGGGTCGCCCAGTCCACCAGGAAGGTCAGGAAGCTGATCGTCAACCCCGCCAGGAAGATGCGATAGGCATAGCCAAGGAACCGGTATTTCTTGCGCTCCAGCACCAGCCCGTTCTGGTAGATGTCGCGCGCCATCGTGCGATAGATGCTGTCGTCCTCGGCCAGCTGAGCCACCATCCGTTCGATATAATCCTCCTCTTCCAGCCGGGTGAAGGATCCGAAGAACAGCAGGTTCAGCGGGCCGCGCTTGCTCGAATGGATCGCCGGCAGGATCGCCAGCACAGCAAACACCGCCGCGAAGAAGGCGAACGCGCCCAGCACCATCAGCGGCAGCGGTACGCCCGACGATCGCCCCTGCCCGATCGAGATCGTGAAGATCACGAAAGTCGCGCCCATCAGGATCGATGCCTTCTGGTCCGCCATCTGGCTCAACTGCACATGGATCTGTTGCGCGGTCCGGATCATGTGGATGCCGTTCACGGAGACCTTCGCCGGCACCGCCGCTGCTTGTGGCTTGTCTTCGTTCATCTTTTCCCCCGCCGCGCATCTAATCATCAAGGTAAGGCCGGCGGAAGCCCCCAAATCGCCCGCCTGCGCCGCCTTCCCGCCGCATTCGCTTGGCAGGGCATGGCGAGCATCGCTAAGGACGCGCCATGACCAGCAGAACCGAGACCTTCGAGAAGGTCGCCGAACAGATCGAGCCCTTCAACAAGAAGCAGGTGGCGCTGACCGAAGCGACCACCTTCGCCGGCGATCTCGAATGGGACAGCCTGACGGTGATGGATTTCGTGGCCGCGATCGAGGACGAATTCGACATCCTGATCACGATGAACATGCAGGCAGAGATCGAGACCATCGGCCAGCTGGTCGATGCGGTCGAGAAGCTGAAGGCCTGATCCGATGACCGAGGCCGCGCAGACCGCGCACGATCAGCCCGCCGCCGCGATCGACGCGCCTGCGCGCGCGGGCGATCTGCTGTCAAAGTTCGATGCCCTGATCGCCGAGCGCGAGGCGCTGCTGGCCACCGGCGTGCGCGATCCGTTCGCGATCGTGATGGACGAAGTGAAATCCCCCACCCTCGCCATCATCAAGGGCCGCGAGACGATCCTGCTCGGCACCTATAATTATATGGGCATGACGTTCGATCCGGACGTTATCGCTGCCGGCAAGGATGCGCTGGATCGATTCGGCGCGGGCACCACCGGCAGCCGCGTGCTGAACGGCACCTATCAGGGCCACAAGGCGTGCGAGGATGCGCTGAAGGAATTCTACGGCACCGATCACGCGATCGTGTTCTCGACTGGCTACCAGGCCAATCTCGGCATGATCTCCACCCTGGCCGGCAAGGGCGATTACATCATCCTCGATGCCGACAGTCACGCCTCGATCTATGACGGCTGCTGGCTGGGCAATGCGGAAATCGTGCGCTTCCGTCACAATTCGGTCGCCGATCTCGACAAGCGTCTGGGTCGGCTGCCGGTGGAAGCCGGCAAGCTCGTCGTGCTCGAAGGCGTCTATTCGATGCTCGGGGATATCGCTCCCTTGAAGGAGATGGTGGCGGTCGCGAAGAAGCACGGCGCCATGATCCTGTGCGATGAGGCCCACGGCATGGGCTTTTTCGGTGAACATGGTCGCGGCGTGTTCGAGGAAGCCGGCGTCGCCGACGACATCGATTTCGTGGTGGGCACCTTCTCGAAGTCGGTCGGCACGGTCGGCGGCTTCTGCGTATCCAACCATCCCAAGCTGGATGTGCTGCGCCTGGTCTGCCGTCCCTATGTGTTCACGGCTTCGCTGCCGCCGTCGGTGGTCGCCACTGCGGCCGCCTCGATCCGCAAGCTGATGCATGCCGGCGACAAGCGCGCCCATCTCTGGAAGAACAGCCGCCGGCTGCATGCGGGCCTGCGCGAACTGGGCTTCACGCTCGGCACGGAGACCGCCCAGTCGGCGATCATCGCGGTGATGCTGCCTGATATGGAGACGACGGTCCGGATGTGGCAGGCGCTGCTGGAGCTTGGCCTGTACGTCAACATGGCCCGCCCGCCGGCCACGCCGGCCGGCACCTATCTGTTGCGCTGCTCGCTCTGCGCCGAACATAGCGACGAACAGGTCGGACAGATTCTCGAGATGTTCGAAACCGCGGGCCGCGCGGTCGGCTGCATCGGCTGATCCTTGCGCCGGTTTCCGGACGCAAACTCATAAAGGGGGCGTGACGTTCCCGCTCCGTTGCTCTATTATGTATCTGTGGACAAGAGTGAACGGGTCGAACAACCCTCGCACGACTTGACGGGGGGCACATTGCGATCGGGGTTGGCGAGCATCGGCGCGCTGATCGCGGCCGCACTGCTGATCGCGCTGATCTGGCAGGTTTCGCTATCCAACAAGGCGCGGGACGAGGCACTGGCGCGCGAGCAGCGCAGCTATGATCTGCTGGTCATCATCCGCGGCCTCGACGCCGCGATGGCACGATCGGAAGCCGCCCTTGGCCGCTTCGTGATCTCGGGCGAGAAGCGAACCGGCGCGCTCTATTATGATCAGTGGCGGCTGGCCGGCGCCAATCTCAAGCGTCTCGCCAGCCTGACCGCGCAGGACCCGCGCCAGGCTGCGCTCGTCCGCGCGCTGGAGGCGGCCTATCAGGTGCGCGGCCGGGAGCTTGCCGATCCCGCCACCCGTGCCACCTATCGCCAGGGCTGGCAGGCGCTGTCGCAGTTCAACGATGCCGGCAAGGCCACCAGCATCCAGCGCATCGCCAGCCTGCTCGAGCGCATCGCCGCCAACGAACGCGCAAGCCTTGGCCAGCTTTCGGTGGAAGCGGCCAGGCGCGTCGCTTGGTCGAACCGTCTGGCGCGGCTGATGTCGGTCGCTGGCCTGCTGCTTGTCGTCAGCGCGATCGCGCTCGGCTGGCTCACGATCAGCGCGATCGCAGAGCGCCAGCGCGCGCGCCGCACCGCAGACCGGGAGTCCGATCGCGCGGCGGAGCTCGAACGTGCCGTGGATGCCCGCACCAGCGAGCTGCGCGAAGCCAATGTCGCGCTGCTGCACGAAGCCGAGACCCGCGCCGCCGCCGAAGCCCAGCTGCGCCAGGTGCAGAAGATGGAAGCCGTCGGCCAGCTGACCGGCGGCATCGCGCATGATTTCAATAATATGCTGGCGGTGGTGGTCGGCGGGCTCGATCTGGCGCGGCGGCGGCTGGATGGCCAGGGCGGCGAGGTCGCTCGCCACATCGACAATGCAATGGACGGCGCCACCCGCGCCGCCGCGCTGACCAAGCGGCTGCTGGCCTTTGCTCGCGCCGAACCGCTGCTGCCCGAAAGCGTAACGCCTGCACGCCTGATCCTCGGCATGTCGGACCTGATCGATCGCACGCTGGGTGAGCGGATCATGGTCGATATCGAGGCGCCGGACGCCCCCTGGCAGGCCTGGTGCGATCCCCACCAGCTGGAGAATGCGATCGTCAACCTTGCAGTCAATGCGCGTGACGCGATGGACGGCGAGGGTCGGCTGACGATCACCAGCGATCATGTCACGCTGTCCGATGGCGAGGTCGGGGAGGCGCCGGCCGGGGAATATGTGCGGATCTCCGTCAGCGATCAGGGCTGTGGCATGGCCCAGGACGTTATCGATCGCGTGTTCGAACCGTTCTTCACCACCAAGCCGGTCGGCAAGGGCACCGGTCTCGGGCTCAGCCAGGTGTTCGGCTTTGCGCGCCAGTCGGGCGGCGACGTCGCGATCCGCTCGCGGGTCGGCGTCGGCACCACCGTCGCCATCTATCTGCCGCGCGCCACCGCGTCGGCCGTGCCCGCCGCACCGACGATGCTGCGTTCGGATCCGGCGGCGGGCGATCAGCCGCAGCGTGCGTCGACCCTGCTGGTGGTCGAGGACGACGCCCGCGTCCGCATCGCCACGATCGAAGCGCTCGAGGAGCTCGGCCATGACCCGATCGCCTGCGCCAGTGGCGAGGAAGCCCTGGCCGTGCTCGACGAGCGCGACGACATCGATCTGGTCATAACCGATGTCGTGATGCCGGGGATGACCGGTCCGCAGCTGATGACCGAGATCGAAGCCCGCAACCCGGCGATGCGGATCCTGTTCGTGACCGGCTATGTCGGCGATGCGGGCGATGCCGCGCAGTTCCGCGGCCGCGAAGTCCTCCGCAAACCGTTCACGGTGGTGGCGCTGGCCGATGCGCTGTCGAACGCGCTGAACCGTCCGATCCAGCCGGACAAGGCCGCCGCTTAAGGCGCGGCCGCCGGGGGGTCAGCCGTGAACGGCTTTCCGCCCGAAACCCTGACGCCGATCGGCAAGCGGATTGATCTCGCGATCGAACAGCGCCAGCGTCTTCTCGAACAGCGGGCGCAGCTCGACCACGCTCTCGATCAGTTCATCTGGCTCCTGGTGGTGCTCGATGCAGCGCCGGGCGACGGTTTCCACTTCCTCCGCCAGAATCGACAATGGGGTCGCGCCGAATTGCGCCGAATCACCCTTCAGCGTGTGCGCCGGAATCACCAGCGCGATCGCGCTGCGGGCGCGCATCGCATCCTCGATCTGGGTCACGGCCTTGGCGCCATCCTCGCGGAAATAGCCCAGGATGCGGATGAAATCCGCACCCAGCTCGGCCCGCGTGCGTCCGAACAGCTCCCAGTCCACGATCTGCTCCGCCTCGATTGGCAAGGCCCGTTCCTTTGTTAACAGCGCTTCCCCCGAAGCCTCTGCAATCTAGCAAGCCGGCGTAAACGAGCGGTTACGAAGCGGCCGTCGGAACCCGAATCTCGATACCTTCGCTGCCGGCATCGCGCAGCAGCCAGCCGCGTTCGGCCGCCAGCGCAGCGATCTCCCGTGGCGCGATCGGATCGTCGGCCAGGATCAGCGCGGTGGCGCCCGGCGCGGCATCGCGCAGCGCGCGCGCCAGGCGCAGCGCCGGCCACGGGCAGCGCATTCCCCGCGCATCGATCCGGATCGTCAATCGAACGGGTTCTTCGGCGCCCGCAGCGTGAGCCGGACCGGCACCGCGCCGAACCCCAGATCGCGGCGGATGCCGTTGACCAGGTAGCGGCGATAGCTTTCCGGCAGCTGATCGACCCGCGTGCCGAACAGGATGAACCCCGGCGGCCGCGTCTTGGCCTGGGTCAGGTAGCGCAGCTTGATCCGCTTGCCACCGGGCGCGGGCGGCGGGTTGGCCTCGATCGCCTTTTCGAACCAGCGATTGAGCTGGCCGGTGCCGATCCGCTTCGACCAGGCCTCGCGCGTCTCGAACGCGGTTTCGATCAGCTGATCGATCCCGCGGCCGGTGGCGCCCGATACGGTCAGCAGCGGCACGCCCTTCACCTGCGCCAGCCCTTCTTCCAGTGCGCCGCGCACGCCTTGGAACAGCGTCGGCGGGTTTTCCGCCACGTCCCACTTGTTCAGCGCGATGATCAACGCGCGGCCTTCCTGCAGCACGGCATCGGCGATACGCAGGTCCTGCGCTTCCAGTCCCAGCGTCGCATCCAGCAGCAGTACCACCACTTCGGCAAAGTCCACCGCGCGCAGCGCATCGGCGACGGACAGCTTCTCCAGCTTGTCCTGCACCTTGGCGCGCTTGCGCATGCCGGCGGTGTCGATCAGCCGCACCGGCCGCATCGTGCCGTCCGCCGATCGCCACTCCATCTCGATCGCGATCGAATCGCGAGTGATGCCGGCCTCGGGCCCGGTGATCATCCGCTCCTCGCCCAGGATGCGGTTGACCAGCGTCGATTTGCCGGCGTTCGGGCGGCCGACGATGGCCAGCTTCAGCGGGCCGTCCTCGGCATCCTCATCCTCGTCCTCGGCCTCGGGCGCGCCGTCCTTCTCGATATGCGGCAACAGCGCATCGAACAGGTCGGCCAATCCCTCGCCATGCTCAGCCGAAAACGGCACCGGCTCCTCGAAGCCCAGCGCGAACGCCTCGATCACGCCGCCCTCGCCCGCGCGACCCTCGGCCTTGTTGGCCAGCAGGATCACCGGCGTCGATTCCGATCGCAGCCAGCGCGCGATTTCCTCGTCCAGCGGCATGATGCCGGCGCGCGCATCGATCAGGAACAGCGCCACGTCCGCCTCGCGCACCGCCGCCTGGGTCTGCATGCGCATCCGGCCGGGCAGCGTATCGGGGTCCTCGTCCTCGAACCCCGCAGTGTCGATGATCCGGAATTCCAGGCCCAGCAGTACCGCATCGCCTTCGCGTCGATCACGGGTCACGCCGGGGCGGTCGTCCACCAGCGCCAGCCGCTTGCCGACGAGGCGGTTGAATAGCGTGGACTTGCCGACATTCGGGCGGCCGACGATCGCGACGGTGGGTTGGGAACGCATCGCCGGCCTATGACGCAAAGCCGCGCCGATGGGAACCGTGGCCACACGCCCGATCGCCCTGAGCCTGTCGAG
This sequence comes from Sphingomonas canaveralia, assembly GCF_047238125.1. Taxonomy (NCBI): domain Bacteria; kingdom Pseudomonadati; phylum Pseudomonadota; class Alphaproteobacteria; order Sphingomonadales; family Sphingomonadaceae; genus Sphingomonas; species Sphingomonas canaveralia. The sequence continues at coordinate 160,321 of NZ_JBDFMH010000001.1, read as the reverse complement.
GGCTGCCCTTCGTGTTGAGACAGGACAGTGCTTCGACAGGCTCAGCACGAACGGAAAGGCGGAGGGGCGGACCCCTCAGCGCCAGGCAGTCAGCTTGCCGTCATTGTCCAGCAGATAGGCGGTGCCGCCCGCCACCACCGGCGGCAGGAAGAACTGCTTGCCCGCCTCGATCGCCGATCCCAGCGATCCATCGCCCACGTTTACGCTCTGCAGCACGCCGCGCGTGCTGGTCACCCACAGCTTGTCGCCGGCAAGGACCGGGCCGGACCAGCCGATCGCGCCCTTCTTGTCTTCCTCGTCGCGCCAGCGCGGCAACTGCGCGATCCAGCGAACCCGGCCGGTGGTGCGCGCGATGCAGAGCAGCCGGGCATCGTCGGTCACCACGAACAGCCACTCGCCGCCTACGACCGGCGTCTCGATGCCGGCCACGTTCAGTTCCCACTGACGCTGGCCGGTCACCAGTTCCATCGCGACCATGCGGCCGCCCTGGCCGATCGCATAGACCTTGCCCTGGTCGATCACCGGCGACGCATCGATATCGGAAAGCGCCGCCACCGCGGTCGAGATCGAGGTCCGCGACAGCGCGTCCTGCCACACCGCACGGCCATTCTCGTAACGATAGGCGGTCAGTTCGCCCGACGAGAAGCCCGCGACAACCGTCCCCTGCGCAGAGGCTGGCGCCGCCACGCCGAACACACCGCTATTCTCCAGCGTCCCGGCCTCGTTCCAGACGGTCTCGCCGGTATCGCGGTTCAGCGCGAACAGCTGATTGTCCTGCGACACCACATAGACATGGCCATTGGCCACGGTCGGCGCGCCGCGCAGTGGACCGCCGGGTCGCTTCAGCCAGACCTGCGTGCCGTTGCTGGCATCGAACGCGGCGGCATCGCCCAGGCCATTGGTGGCATAGACCCGACCTTCGTCAAAGCTCACGCCGCCGCCGAACAGCGCGCCCGAATTGCCCTTGGCCTCGCCCGACAGGAAATCGATCCCGCCCTTGGTGTCCTGCGGGCTGCCGATCTTGGCGGTCCACACCTTGGCGCCGCTCTGCGCATCGAATGCGTGCAGCGTCGCGCTGGTATCCACCACGAACACGCGACCCGCAGCCACCACCGGCGCCGCCGCCAATCGCGCGCGGGTGGTGCTGCCATCGATGCTGGCGACCCAGGCGCGCGTAGGACTCGCCGCCAGCGCGACATTGCCCGGCGATTTCCAGGCGTTGCCGCCCGGCTGTGCCCAGGCCTCGTTGGTCTCGGCCGGCGGCACCGTCACGGGCACATCGGCGATCGACGGGTCGAGTTCGGCGCCGACCTCCGATGTCAGCACCGGCACGCGATCTCCAAGCACCGGCGTCTTGGGCTTGCTGCCCTTGAAAATTCCGCAGCCGGACAGCGCCGTGGCGATTGCCAGCGCGATGACGATCCGTGATTTCATGGTCATTCCTTGGGCTGGGCGGCTGGCTGCCGCACCGCATCGACCCCCAGCGCGCCGGCCATCTTCGTCGCGCGCGACCGCAGCGTCTCCGGCATGTCGGCATCGCTGGCGATCGCCGCGAAGATCCGGCCGGCTTCGGCCGGCTGGTTGAGTTTCAGGTGCGCGATCGCCACCAGTTCGCCCGCGCTGCCAAGCCACGGGTTGCCGGGCACCGCCATCGATCCCAGCCGCTGGATCACCGCCTGCGGCGGCAGCGTATCGAAATCGATCGTGGTCTGGCGGATCAGCGCCAGCTGGCGGATCGGCTCGGGCACCTTGGCATCGGCGGCCAGCGCGGCGAAGGCGGCGGAAGCGGCCTTGGCATCGCCCTGCTCCACCAGGATGCCGGCCTGCGTCATCCGCGCGGCGGCCGCGTAAGCGGAGTCGTCGGCCTTGGCCAGCGTCTCCAGCGCGGGTTCGGCGGCCTTGGCATTGCCGCCGCCCACCTGCTGCAGCGCCTGCACATATTGCTCGGCCCGCGCGCCCGCCTGGTTGGCGCTGTGCTGCTGCCAGTAGAGCAATGCCGCCAGCGCCGCCAGGGCGATCACCACGCCGATCACCAGCCAGCGGCCCCAGCGCTGCCAGAAACTGGTCAGCTGGTCCTTGCGGAGCTCGTCGTTCACCTCGCGCAGGAAGGCGTCTTCATTCGGGGGTGCAACGGCCAAGCAGGGTCTCCGGGGATCGAAACGGCGCGGACATTAGCCGCGACGATGGCTGAACGGAAGCTGTCAGTCCTTCGGGCGATAGATCTGATCTTCGGTCGGAAAGGCACGAGCGCGGACATCGGCCGTATAGCGCGCCGCCGCCGCCGCGATATCGTCGCCCATCGTCCCGAATTTCTTCACGAAGCGCGGCACCCGGTCGAACAGGCCCAGCATGTCCTCCGCCACCAGCACCTGCCCGTCGCACGCTGCCGAAGCGCCGATGCCGATCGTGGGGCACGCGACGGCCTTCGTGATGGCCACCGCGATCGGCTCCACCACGCCTTCGATCACCAGCGCGAAGCAGCCGGCCTCGGCGACCGCTATGGCGTCCGCCAGGATCTTGCGCTCCTCGGCCTCGCTGCGTCCGCGCGCCGCATAGCCGCCCAGCATGTTCACTGCCTGCGGGGTCAGCCCGACATGCGCCATTACCGGAATGCCGCGGGCAGACAGGAATGCGATCGTCTCCGCCATCGCCTCGCCGCCTTCCAGCTTCACCGCGGCCGCGCCCGTTTCCTTCAGGATCCGCGCGGCGCTCGCGAAGGCCTGCTCGGGCGAGGCCTCGTAGCTGCCGAACGGCATGTCGACGATCACTAGGCTGTGATAGCTGCCCCGCACCACCGCGGCGCCATGCGCGCACATCATTTCCAGGCTCACCGGCACGGTCGATGGCAGCCCGTAGATCACCTGACCCAGCGAATCGCCCACCAGCAGCATGTCGCAATGCGGATCCAGCAGCTGCGCCATCCGCACCGTGTAGGCGGTCAGCATCGCCAGCGGCGTCTCCGTCACCCCGTCCTTCTTGCGCGCCCGGATCGCGGGCACGGTCACGCGCTTCATCGGCGCGGGCGTGGGCGTGGCGCGGCTGGTCGAGGTATCGAGCGTGTAGGTGGTCGACATTGCCCGGCCCCTAGAACGTCCCGCCGGGCGGCGCAAACCGCGCGGGCGTCAGCGCAGCCAGCCGCGGGCCACTGCGGTCCGCGCGAACCAGACGGAGACGATGCCGATCGTGATGATGAAGAGCGGGAACAACGCTGCCGATGGCCCGACCGTCGTCAGGATCGGCGTCGCTGCGAACACCCAGCCGAACTGCACCAGCACCGCTGCCAGCGATACCAGGAACGCGACCAGCGCCAGCCGCCGCCGCATCACCAGCGCGATCCCGCCCGCCAGCCCGATCCACACCGCGATCGCATAGGCGCCCTTGGCCCAGTCGGGCATCGCCATCCAGATCTCCGCCTGCGCCCGCGGCAGCTTCGCAAGGTCGGCGGCGTCCATCGTCACCTGGCTCAGATAGGCGGCGCATCCCATCGCCTCCCACATCAGCAGCACGATCGCGACGATCCAGAACCAGCGCGGCGGTCGCGCCCCCGTATTTGCCGTCATGAAATCCTCCCCTGCCCCCAGGAGCCGAGGATGCCGCGTCCACGCGCCGCGTGCAACGCTCCCGTCAGCCGCCGAACAGCGCGGCGTAGCGATCCGGCTTGAACCCGATCTCGATCCCGCCGCCATGGACCAGCACCGGCCGCCGGATCATCGCCGGCTGCGCCAGCATCAACGCGATCGCCCGCTTCGCGTCCAGCCCCGCCTTGTCCGCATCGGGCAGCTTGCGGAACGTGGTGCCGGCCCGGTTCAACAGCCCCTCCCACCCGACCGCATCGACCCAGCCCTCGATCAGCGTCGGCGCGATCCGATCGACGCGATAGTCATGGAATTTGTACGCCACCCCGTTCGCCTCGAGCCAGCTGCGCGCCTTCTTCATCGTATCGCAATTGCGGATGCCATAGATCGTCGCCGCCATCACCTGCCCTCGCTGCCCGTCGCCCCATTGTTAGCGGGTTGAAGCCTGTCGTGCAGCCTGTCCGCTTACGCCCAGTTGTGGACATTAAGTCCTCTTGTTGTGACGCTGAATGGCTGCGATAAAAAAACGTGCGCAGGTGCCGCGACCAGTTCATTTCCGCCCTGCTCCTTCTGGGCGGGTGCGCCTCAGTGCCAAGGAGCAGCGAGCCCGCTCCTGCGTCCATGACTGTCGACTTCATCCGCCGCCAAGTCGTCACTCCAAACTGGCAGGCAGAGTTCGCCGACTGCTCGACTTCAGAGGTGCAATGCCTCGAAGTGCCAAACCGCTTGATCATATCGTTTCCGAATTCGTGCACCTCCGCTCAAGGCGGGTGGAGTGTTGCAGGAACACGCTTCAGGGGGACGTCTCCTGAGGTGCACTACGGCCTTCCAAGCGGCGGCTACATCTCGGACAAATACCCCCACGTCCATCTGCGGTATCGAAGAGGGATGGGCTTCATTGGCTGGTCGAGAACGATCAGAACGCCATATGATGCCGGTTGGAACGAGGGCGAAGATCGCGCCGAGGAATACCAGATTGTCTATCGCGGTATGGCCTCACCATTTCACTGCCGGTAACGTCCGCTAACCACCAATCCCGGACATTCACTGCGGTATCTTGCGGCCGCCATTTCAGCTTGTCTCTGCGAACCTCACCCCGCGCCTATGATCCGCGGCGGCCGCACGTAACCGAACGCCCCCGCCCCGTCCCAGCCGCGCCCGTTAGGATAGCGGAGCTCGATACCGGCGAGCGCGTCCGCATCGGCCAGCAGCATGTTGACGCCCATCATCGTGTCGCCGTGCCGGGCGATCGCGTCTTCGGTCAGCACGAAATGGGTGGTCGCGCCGCAGGTCGCGCAGAAGCGGATCTCGGCCGATGGCGCTTCCTTGTCCGCGCGCGAGAAGCCGTGCGTATCGCCGGCCACCGTCACTTCGGACGGGTCGAAATAGCCCCAGTGCGCGCCGCTCTTGGTGCACAGCGTGCAATTGCAGGCATGGATGAAGTCGGGCCGCCGCGCGGTCCGCAGCTGCACCTTGCCGCACACGCAGGAAAGATCGATCATCGGAGCGCGATAGCAACGGTCGCGCCGTCGCGGCAATTGCGTGCACGGGGAAGCGGCCTTGGGAGGTGATATGAAGGATTATGCGACGATCTCGCTCGCCGATGCGCGGCGCGACTATCTGGCAAGCTGCACCACCGCGATGCCGATCGCCGGCCTGCTGTCCTGGTCGGTGCTGGCGATCGCGGCCGGGCTGCTGGGTGATCGCCTGCCGAGCTTCGCGCCATTCGCCGCCGCCGCCGCGCCGGTGCCGATCGCACTGCTGATCGACAAGGCGCGCGGCCAGCTTCATGTCTGGGGGGAAGGCCGCGGCAATCCGATCGGGCAGCTGTTCATGCGGTTCATCACTGTCGTCGCGTTGATCATTCCGTTCGTGATCATCGCGGTGCAGGCTGCGCAGGAACTTGACCTGCTGATCCTCGGCCTCGCGATCCTGGCCGGGCTGGTCTGGGTGCCGCACGGCTGGGGCGCCGACGATCCGGCGGGGTTCACCCATTTCGTGCTGCGCGCACTGCTCTGCTATGCAGCCTATCTGCTCGTGCCCGATCCGGCCCGCGGGGCGGCGGTCGCTGCGGCGGCGGCATTGACCTATGTCTATGCGATCATTGCCATGAAGAAGCCGGCATCGGCACGCCAATCCCGTCCAGCGGGCTGAACCCGCGCAAATCTTCAACTTCCCCGATGGTCGTGAATCCATTAAAGTGAAGGCGAAGATAGCAGGCAAGACCGAGCGGTGCTGAACCGTGCGCTCAGGCCCAGTGAAGGCGTGCGCACGGCTTATGACTTTTGCGAAGATTTCCACCGGCAATGTCGGCCTGGATGAAATATTGCGCGGCGGCCTGCCGCGCGATCGGCTGTACCTGCTGGAAGGCACGCCCGGATCGGGCAAGACCACGCTCGCACTCCAGTTCCTGCTCGAAGGCGTCGCCCAGGGCGAACGCGTGCTCTACATCACCCTTTCGGAAACCGAGGAGGAGCTGGAGGCCGTCGCGGAATCGCATGGCTGGTCGCTCGATGCGATCGACATCTTCGAATTTGATTCGGCCGCCGATGTGCTCGGCAGCGGGCGGGATCAGTCGATCCTGCACAGCTGGGAAATGGAGCTCGGCCAGACGGTCTCGTTGATCGAGGCGGAGGTCGAGCGGGTGAAGCCCACCCGCGTGGTCTTCGACAGCCTGTCGGAGATGCGTCTGCTGGCGCAGGATCCGCTGCGCTATCGCCGCCAGGTGCTGGGCCTCAAGCAGTTCTTCGTCGGCCGCAGCTGCACCGTGCTGCTGGTAGACGATCTGACCGGCCATGCCGATGGTCGTGATACGCACCTCCACAGCCTGTGCCACGGCGTGATCACGCTGGAGCGGCTGACGCTCGATTTCGGACCTGCGCGCCGTCGGATGCAGGTGCAAAAGCTGCGCGGGGTCGATTTTATCGCCGGCTATCATGATCTGGCGATCCGTAAGGGCGGGCTGGAAATCTATCCGCGGCTGGTCGCGGCCGATCATCATGTCGAATTCGACGGGGGATCGGTCGCCAGCGGGGTGGAAGGGCTCGATGCGCTGATGGGCGGCGGGCCGCTGCGTGGCACCAGCGTGCTGATCACCGGCCCTGCAGGCACCGGCAAGACGACGATCGCGTTGCGCTTCATCGATGAAGCGTGCCGCAGCGGCGAACGCTGCTCGATCTTCCAGTTCGATGAACGGATCGGCACGCTGAACGCCCGCGCCCGCGCGTTCGGCATCGATATCAAGGCCCATATCGAAAGCGGCTGCCTCACCGTCCGCCAGGTCGATCCGGCCGAACTGTCGCCGGGCGAGTTCGCCGCTGCCGTCCGCGCGGAAGTCGAGGAGCGCGGCAGCCGGATGATCGTGATCGATAGCCTCAACGGCTATCTGGCTGCGATGCCGCAGGAACAGCAGTTGATCCTGCAGATCCACGAACTCCTGTCCTTCCTCAGCCAGAATGGTGTCGTCACCTTCCTGATCAATCCGCAGCAGGGCCTGATCGGCACGATGGCAAGCAATCTGAACGTCTCGTACGTCGCCGATGCGGTCCTGCTGCTGCGCTTCTTCGAAGCCGAGGGCCGCATCCGCAAGGCGATCTCGGTGCTCAAGAATCGCGGCGGCCACCATGAGGATACGATCCGCGAGCTGCGCATCGATGCCCAGGGCGTCCGCGTCGGGGCCCCGCTTGCCGGCTTCAACGGCGTACTCACCGGCACGCCCCATTATGTCGGCATCCCCACGCCGCTGATGGAAGACCGCGGCTAAGTGCATAGGACCGCTGGAGAAGGCTTCCGCGTCCTCATCGTGGCGCCCTATGGCCGCGACGCGGAAAGCCTTGCCCAGCTGCTGCTCCAGGAGGGCTATTCGCCGGAGATTCACGGTGATCTGGCCGGCGTGGCGGCTTCGCTGGGCGACGATACAGGCGTCATCATCCTGACCGAGGAGGCGCTCGCGACTGGTCTCGATTCGTTGGTCCCCGCGCTGGAGGCGGAACCGGCCTGGTCCGATATCCCGTTCATCCTGTTCTGCGCGCCCTCCCGTGCGCGCAGCCGTTCGTCGCTCGAGGTGCGCCACGGCCTGCCGCCTGCCATCACCAACGTCGTCGTGCTGGAACGGCCGCTGGGTTCGGCCACTTTGCTCACCAGCATCGCATCGGCCATGCGTGCCCGGCAGAAGCAGTTCGAGATGCGCGATCGGATGCGCGACCTGGCCGACAGCGAGGCACGGCTGCGGCTGGCGACCGATGCGGCCGATATCGGCACCTGGGATTATGATCCCGCCACCGATCGGCTGCGCTGGGATGCGCGCTGCAAGGCGCTGTTCGGCCTGCCTGCCGATGCGGAGATCAGCCTGGCGGACAGCTTCTATCCGGGCCTCCATCCCGACGATGTCGACGCCGCCCGCGCCGCGGTCGAACGCGCGATGGATCCGGGCGGCGACGGCGTCTACGACATCGAATATCGCACCATCGGCCTGGGCGACGGCGTCGAACGCTGGATCGCGGCCAAGGGCGGCAGCATCTTCCAGGATGGCCGCGTCGTCCGCTTCATCGGCACGGTGATCGACATCACCGCGCGTAAGCAGACCGAACTCGAGCTCGATCGGCTGGCCCGCACGCTCGAACAGAAGGTGGCGGAACGGACGGCCGAGCTGGAAGCCGAGATGGCCAGCCGCAGCCGCGCCGAAGCCGCGCTTCGCCAGAGCCAGAAGATGGAAGCCGTCGGTCAGCTCACCGGCGGCATCGCGCATGATTTCAACAATATGCTCACCGGCGTGATCGGCGCGATGGATATCATGAAGCGCCGGCTGGCCGATGGCCGGACCGATGATCTCGAACGCTTCATGGATGCCGCCGCCACCTCCGCCCAGCGCGCCGCCGCGCTGACCGCGCGGTTGCTCGCCTTCTCGCGTCGCCAGTCGCTCGATGCCCGCCCGGTCGATGTGAACGCGCTCGCCGCTGGTCTGGAAGATCTGCTGCGCCGGTCGATCCGCGAGAATATCGTGCTCCGCATCGTCACCACGCAGGATCTGCCGCTGGCGGTGGCCGATGCCAACCAGCTCGAAAGCGCGATCCTGAACCTCGTTATCAACGCGCGCGATGCCATGCCCGATGGCGGGCAACTGACGGTCGAGACCGGCGCGGTCACGCTCGATGCCGCCTATGCCGCCACCCGGCCCGATGTCACGCCCGGGCGCTACGTCGTCATCGCCGTGTCCGACAGCGGCGTCGGCATGCCGCCCGACGTCCTGGAAAAGGTGTTCGAACCCTTCTTCTCGACCAAGCCGCTTGGCCAGGGGACGGGGCTCGGCCTGTCGATGGTCTATGGCTTCGCACGCCAGTCGGGCGGCCAGGTCCGCATCCACAGCCACCCGGGCGGCGGTACCTCGGTCAAGATATATCTGCCGGTCAGTGGCGATGCGCTGCCCGATGCCGCCGCCCCTGCCGTCACGCATCAGGGCCAGGGCCAGACCGTGCTGCTGGTGGAAGACGACGGCTCGGTCAGGCTGCTGGTGCGCGAAGTGCTCGAGGAACTGGGCTATGCCACGCTGGAGGCGGCCGATGCGGATTCGGCGCTGCCGATCCTCCATTCGGATCGCCGCATCGATCTGCTGGTGTCCGATGTCGGCCTGCCCGGCATCAATGGCCGCCAGCTGGCCGAGCTGGCCCGCCGCCAGCGCCCCGATCTGCCGATCCTGTTCGTGACCGGCTATGCCGAGAATGCCGCGATCCGCGCCGATTTCCTGGGCAGCGGCATGGATATGATCACCAAGCCGTTCGCCATCGAACAATTGTCCGCCAAGGTGGCCGAGATCATGGCCGGCTGATCGCCACCCGCGCTCCGCGGAACGCAAATGAAAAAGCCCCGCCAACCCGTTGGGGCGGCGGGGCTTTTAATGGTGGGCGTGGCAAGGATTGAACTTGCGACCCCTGCGATGTCAACACAGTGCTCTACCACTGAGCTACACGCCCACGGGGAGGCGGTCCCCTAGCCGAGGGATTTGCCGTCCGCAAGCCCCGTCGGCGGCGGCCGCGTCACAATCCGCTGGCGTCGCCGATCTCGAACATGCGGTTCACCTCGAGCACCAGATCGCGCAGGTGGAACGGCTTGGAAAGCACGCGCGCATTGGCGGGCGTTCCGCCCATCTTCAGCGCGACCGCGGCGAACCCGGTGATGAACATCACGCGCATCGCAGGCGCGATCTGCGCCGCCTTCTGGGCCAGTTCGATCCCGTCCATCTCGGGCATCACGATATCGGTCAGCAACAGGTCGAATCGCTCGGCCTCGATCAGCGGCAGCGCTGCCGTGCCACGGTCGACCGCGGTCACCGAATAGCCGGTCCGCTCCAGCGCGCGGACCAGATACTCGCGCATGGAATTATCGTCTTCGGCGAGCAAGATGCGCACCATATTCGCCGTCCCCCGTCTCAGCGCCGCGTGGGACCGCCATTATGCGCGCAGGGCTTAACATTTTCCAGCCATTGCGCGCGCCGCTGCGATGATTTGCGCGCGTGCCGGCAACCGCCTAGCGTGGCTACGTGCTGCCTGCCTTCGTCCGCCATGGCCCGCGCGTGCCCGCCAGCCCGCTGGTATTCGCCGTACCCCATGCCGGGCAGGATTATCCGCCCGCGCTTCTCGCCAATGCCGTCCTGCCGCAGGATCGGCTGGCGATGCTGGAGGATCGGCTGGTCGATCGGCTGCTCGTGCCGCTGATCGCCGCCGGCGCGACTGCGATCGTCGCCACCCGCGCACGCGCCTGGATCGATCTGAACCGCGATCCGCGCGAAATCGACGTCGCGATGGTCGATGGCGCGCTCCCCGGCCCGGCCGCCATCGCCACCGCCCGGCTGCGCGGCGGGCTCGGCCTGATCCCGCGCCGGATCGCAGGTGCCACGATCAGCCATGCCCGGTTGCCGGCAGCGGAAATCGGGCGTCGGATCGCGGAGGATCACCGCCCCTATCATGCCGCGATCGCTGACGCGCTGGATGCCGCGGCCGCGCGCTTCGGCACGGCGCTGCTGGTCGATTGCCATTCGATGCCGCCGCTTGCCGCCGATCCGCAGGGTCATCGATCCGATGCCGTGATCGGCGATCTGTTCGGGCGGTCTGCCGCACCCCGTTTCGCGCTCGCGGCCGCACGGTCGTTGCGCGACAGCGGTCTGCGCGTGGCGTGCAATCGCCCCTATGCCGGCGGCTTCACGCTCGAACGGCATGCCGCGCCGTCGATCGGCCGCCATGCGATCCAGATCGAGCTGTGCCGCAGCCTCTATCTTCAGCCGGGCCTGCGCGATCCGGGCCCTGGCCTCCCCGCCACCGCGGCGGCCTTGGCGCGACTCGCCGAAAGCCTGGCCGCCACGATCGACGACCACGCGTTTCCCGCGGCTGCCGAATGAAAAAACCACCCCGTGCAAGAAGCACGGAGTGGCCAAGGTTCAGGGAGGAACGCGCCCGGAGGCGCGCTGGTAACAAGCCGCGAAAGGGGGAAACACGGCCTGCGTACCATCTCCAAGATAGGCGCGGTGCAAATAGCTTTCAAGCCCGCATCAACCAAAAAAGATTGGCCCGGTGGAATGGCTTAGCGCTGGCGCAGGACCGGCGCCATCCGCACCAGCGTGGCATCGCGGTCGATCAGATGATGCTTCAGCGCGGCGCCGACATGCAGCAGAATCAGCGCGATCATCGCGAAGCCCATCAGCTCGTGCGCCTCGTGCATCGCGCCCGCGATCGCGGTGGCGCGCTCGACCGGCAGCAGCGGCACGTCGAACAGGCCGAACCAACTGATCGGCCGCGGGGTCTTGGCGGCGGAGGAAAACCACCAGCCGCTGAACGGGATGGCGATCATGAAGACGTAGAATAGCCAGTGGGTCAGGTGCGCCACGCCCACCTGCCAGCCGGGCATCGGCGGCAGCGGCGGCGGCCGGTGCGTCAGCCGCCACGCCAGCCGCGCGACGCTCAGGAACAGCACGGTGATCCCGATCGCCTTGTGGATCGGCATCACCGGCCAGCCTTCCAGCGCATCATGGCCGATGCCGATCGCGAGGTTCACGATCACCAGCAGTCCGATCGTCCAGTGGAAGGCGATTGCGCCGCGGCTGTACCGTTGCTGGGCCATCGCCGCGTCGCGCATCATATCGTCTCCCGATCAGGCCAGTTGTACGGTTGGCTGCGGGTTCTTGCCCTGGAGCACCTGGCGATTGAAGATATCGCGCACCAGCGAGAGCGAGAAGAGGTGGGCGTAGACCAGCGGCAGCACGCCTTGCTGGATCAGCTTGCGCGCCACGTCGCCGCGCAGCTCGCGCACCGCATCCTCCGAAACCATCTGGAAGCCGCGATAGACGAACGGCTTGTCGGGCTGGGCATCGGTCTGGATCGTCATCTCGCCGTCGATGAGCAGCTTGTTGTCGCTCAGTTCCTTGACGAACGCGGCAGTACGCTGGCCGGCGGTCTCGAATTGCTCGCAGAACTGCAGGATCGATTGGGTCCGCTCAGACGGCTTGGCATCGCTGAACAGCGGCTCGCCCTCCTCGAACTTGCCGACCACCTCGGCGGTCGGATCGAAGCACAGCGAAAGCTCGTCCGTATCGGGCCGCAGCTTGGCCAGCATGAACGGATAGCGCCGCACATAGGCCGGCACATAGACGTCCTCGCGCAGCTGGCCGTCCTCGGCGAAATACACGTTCACGCCTTCGTTCAGCCCCATCAGCGCCAGCGGCACGGGATTGGGGCCAACCGAGAACACGATCGGGTAGTGGCGCTGCGCGATCCCGAATTCCTCGACCGTCAGCGGCACGGCGTGGGCAGACGCGAGGAACGGTGCGGCGTTCAGCTGGCGCACGTTCCAGTCGCTGTGGACGGTCGAGCTCAGCGGCTCGAGCTGGTTGTAGAACAGCGGCAGCACATTTGCCGGCGAAGCACTGGCCATCAATACTCTCCCAGAGAAACAGGTCGTCCGCGATCGCACCCTTCTGCGCGATCAGGGACAGGCATTAGCTTGGCAACCGCGTCTATTGTGCTGCCCGATATGGCGCAAGCGGCACCAGCTTGCCCGGGTTCATGATGCCGCGCGGATCGATCGCCGTCTTGATCGCCGCCAGTGCCGCCAGCCGCGCCGCGCCGCCCACCCGCGCGAATTCGGCCAGCCGGGTCTGGCCGATGCCATGCTCGGCGGAAAGCGATCCCCCCGCCTGCCCGACCAGATCGTGGACGAAGCCGTTCACCGCGGGCCCGTGCGCCGCGATCCAGGCGGCTCCGTCGGGCCCGGCCGGCGGACGGACGTTGAAATGGACATTGCCATCGCCCAGATGGCCGAACGCGATCACCCGCGCGCCCGTGAACCGCGCCTCGACAGCCGCCCGTGCGGACAGGATGAAACCCGGCATCGCCGCGACTGCTACCGACACGTCATGCTTCACGCTCGATCCGTCGGCACGCTCGGCCTCGGGCACGGCCTCGCGGATCCGCCACAGCGCGGCCGCCTGCGCTTCGCTCGCGGCAACCGTCGCATCCTCGACCACGCCGTCCTCCAGCGCCGCCGCCAGCGCATCGCCCAGCGCCGCCTCGATCCCCGAATCGGCGCGCGCGCTGGTCGCCTCGATCAGCACGTGCCAGGCGTGGCGGCCGACCAGCGGTGCGCGTGTGCCGGGCACATGGTGCAGCACCAGATCCAGCGCATCGCCCGGCACCAGCTCGAAACTCTCGATCGCGTCGCCCAGCCGCGCTTCCAGCGCGCGCAGCAGCCGCAGTGCGTTGGCGGGATCGGCCAGCCCCGCCCAGCCTACGCCGCGCGCCCCGATCGCCGGCACCAGTCGCAGCGCCGCCGCGGTCACGATCCCCAGCGTGCCTTCCGCGCCCGCCAGCAGTTGGCGCAGGTCGTAGCCGCGATTGTCCTTGCGCAGCGGCGCCAGCCCCTCGAACAGCGATCCGTCTGGCAGCACCGCCTCGATCCCCAGCAACAGCTGGCGCATCGTGCCGAAGCGCAGCACCTGGGTGCCGCCGGCATTGGTGGAAACCAGCCCGCCGATCGTGGCCGAACCCTTGGCGCCCAGCGACAGCGGGAACCGCCACCCCTGCACCGCCGCCGCGTCGTGCACGTTCGAAAGGATCGCCCCCGCCTCCGCCACGATCATCCCGTCGCCAGCGGAAAGGCTGCGGATCGCATCCATCCGCCGCAAGGATACCAGCAGCGCTGATCCGTCGGCCGGCGGAGTCGCACCCGCCACCATCGATGTGTTGCCGCCCTGCGGCACCAGCGGCACGCCCGCCGCGCCGGCCAGCGCCACGATCGCCTGCACTTCGGCCGGATCGGCCGGGGAAAGCAGCGCCGCGCTCGCCCCCGTCCGCGCGCCGCGCCAATCGGTCAGCCAGGGGCGGATCGCATCGGGATCGCGGGTGAAACCGCGTGGGCCGAGCCGGTTTTCGAGCTTGTCGAGCAGCTTTTCGTCGATCATGCCGCTGCATAGCGCGCTACCGGCCGATCCGGCAGCATTAATCCCCTGTTCAAACGATCGGATAAAGGTCGCTCGCGTCGTCATGCCGCCCGAATCATGTCCTCCCTGGCGCTGAGCGCGCTCCTTGCCGCCGGTGCGCCCGCCGCGGCACCGCTGCCCCCGGTGGTCGCGATCGCGCAGCTGACGATCCGCCAGCGCGTGATCCTGCGCGTGCCGACCCGGCCGGTGCCCGCGCAGACGCCGATGCGCTGGAAGGAAGGCAACGGCCCGCGCTGCATCGCGGCCGACAGCGTGGCCGCGGCCGCCCTGTCGGGCAAGGACCGGATCGACCTGATCCTGCGTGGCGGGCTGCGGCTGCGCGCGGAATTCTCGGACAATTGCCCCACGCTCGATTATTATCGCGGCTTCTATCTGATCCCCGCGTCCGATCGCCGGATCTGCGCGGATCGCGATTCCGTCCATGCCCGCTCGGGCGGCGAATGCGAGATCGAACGCTTCCGCACGCTTACCGCCGAACCCGTGCCGCCGCCCAAGCCCAAGCGCCGCCGCATGATCGACATGATCCGCGGCGAGCGTCGCTGAGCGCTGCCGGGCGATGTTTCCTTGACAATCGGCCCCTTCGCCCGCAAGCGCGGCCGGTAACTGGCAACCCGCGCGGGTGCCCATTTCCGGATCGCCCATGACCTTCGCCGATCTCGGCCTCTCTGATGAATTGCTGCGCGCGCTGGATGAGTCCGGCTATAGCGAGCCGACGCCGATCCAGGCCGGGGCGATCCCCCCCGTGCTGATGAACCGCGATCTGATCGGTATCGCGCAGACCGGCACCGGCAAGACGGCGTCGTTCGTGCTGCCGATGATCGATATCCTGGCGCATGGCCGCGCGCGTGCGATGATGCCGCGCAGCCTGATCCTGGAACCCACGCGCGAACTGGCCGCCCAGGTCGCCGAGAATTTCGAGAAATACGGCAAGTATCACAAGCTCTCGATGGCGCTGCTGATCGGCGGCGTGTCGATGGGCGATCAGCTGGCGGCGCTGCAGAAAGGCGTCGATGTGCTGATCGCCACGCCTGGCCGGCTGATGGATCTCTTCCAGCGCGGCAAGATCCTGCTGTCCGGCTGCTCGATCCTGGTGATCGACGAGGCGGATCGCATGCTCGACATGGGGTTCATCCCCGATATCGAGACGATCTGCACGAAGCTGCCTGCCACCCGGCAGACCCTGCTGTTCTCGGCCACAATGCCGGCGCCGATCAAGAAGCTGTCGGATCGCTTCCTGTCGAATCCGAAGCAGATCGAAGTCGCCCGCCCCGCCTCCACCAACCTGCTGATCGAGCAGCGCATCGTGGAGACCAGCGCGCGCTCCAAGCGCGATACGCTGGTGCGGCTGCTTCAGGCCGATGACGTGCGCACCGCGATCATCTTCTCCAACCGCAAGACCACGGTGCGCGAGCTTGCGACCTCGCTCAAGCGTTCGGGCTATGCCGCGGGCGAGATCCATGGCGACATGGAGCAGTCGGAACGGATCCGCGAGCTCGATCGCTTCAAGGCCGGCGAGATCAACATCCTGGTCGCGTCCGACGTCGCTGCCCGCGGGCTCGACATCAAGGGCGTCAGCCACGTCTTCAACTTCGACGTGCCCTGGCATCCCGACGATTATGTCCACCGCATCGGCCGCACCGGCCGCGCGGGTGCCACCGGCAAGGCGTTCACGCTGATGACGCCCGACGATGCCGAGGCGGTCGACAATATCGAGAAGCTGACCGGCACGAAGATCGAACGGCTCGCTTCCGCCGCGCCTGCGGCCGATCCGATCGAGACCGTTGCCGAGGCCGCCGCCCGCCCGAAGCGCGAGCGCCGCCGTGGCAGCCGTTCGGATCGCCCCGCCGAGCCGGCGTCTGCGCCCGAGGCCGCAGCGATCGAAGACGCCGCCCCGCGCGAGGATCGTCCTCGCCGCGACGACCGTCCCCGCCGCGACGATCGACCCCGGCACGAAGAGCCGCGTGCTGCCGACCGTGCCGATCGCCCCCGCCGCGAACGCCGCCGGGATGAGGATGACGGGCCCGATGATGGCTGGAACGGCCCGTTCCCCGAATTCCTCAACTATGGTTTCGGCACCACCAAGGCCGATTGAATGGCGGTGGCATCGCCCTGCACGGGCGTCTGCCGTCTCGACGATGCCGCCCGCCTCTGCCTAGGCTGCGCCCGCACGCTCGACGAGATCGCACGCTGGTCGTCCACCGACGATGAAGATCGCGCCGCCATCCTCGCCCGGATCAGGACGCTACCGCCCGCCTCACCCAATTCATCATCCCGGAATTGATCCGGGATCCAGCTTCCTCTTCCGCAACCGAACGCCACGCGGCTGGACGGATCAAGTCCGGGATGACGCAATCAGCTAAGCCCGATACCGCCCCACCCACGCACCCGCGAAAGCGCCCAATTCCCCCCGCCCGATTGCCGCGCGCAGGTCCGCCATCAGCGCCTGGTAGAAGGCGATATTGTGCTCGGTCATCAGCATCGCGCCCAATATCTCGTCCGATCGCACGAGGTGATGGATGTAGGCCCGTTCCCAGGTCGCACAGACCGCGCAGCCGCATTCGGGGTCCAGCGGCGCGCGATCCTCGGCGAAGCGGGCGTTGCGGATGTTGACCGGCCCGTCGCGGGTGAATGCCTGGCCGGTGCGGCCGCTGCGCGTCGGCATCACGCAATCGAACATGTCGATCCCCCGCACCACCGCGCCCACGATGTCGTCGGGCTTGCCCACCCCCATCAGGTAGCGAGGCTTGTCCGCTGGCAGCATCCCCGTGGCATGGTCCAGGCAGGCGAACATCGCGTCCTGCCCCTCGCCCACCGCCAGCCCGCCGACCGCATAGCCGTCGAACCCGATCTCGATCAGCGCCTCGGCGCTCGCCCGCCGCAGCCCCTCGTCCAGCGCGCCCTGCTGGATGCCGAAGATCGCATTCTGCTCGGCATGCTCGCTGCCGGCATCGAAGGCATCGCGGCTGCGGCGCGCCCAGCGCATCGATCGCTCCATCGCTGCCGCCTGCACGTCGCGCGTCGATGTCGTCGGCACCAGCTCGTCGAACGCCATCACGATGTTCGAACCCAGCAGCCGCTGGATCTCGATCGATCGCTCGGGGGAAATCATGTGCCGCGATCCGTCGAGATGGCTTTTGAAAGACACCCCGTCTTCGGATCGCTTGGTCAGGTCGGCCAGGCTCATCACCTGGTAACCGCCGCTGTCGGTCAGGATCGGCCGATCCCACCCCATGAATCGGTGCAGCCCGCCCAGCCGCGCCACCCGCTCCGCGGTCGGCCGCAGCATCAGGTGATAGGTATTACCCAGGATGATGTCCGCTCCGGCCTTGCGCACATCGCCCGGCTTCATCGCCTTCACCGTGGCCGCGGTCCCGACCGGCATGAACGCTGGCGTCCGTATATCCCCGCGCGCCATCCTTATGGTGCCGAGCCGCGCCAGCCCGTCGCGGGCATGAATGTCGAACGAGAAGCGCGTCATGGGGGGCCGCTTAGGCGGTCACGATCCTCCCCTGCAAGGGGAGGGGGACCGCGGCGCAGCCGTGGTGGAGGGGTGTGCGGCAACCGCAGCGCTGGCGGAGGCCTACCTCCATCGTCCTTCGGATGGTCCCCCTCCCCGTGCCGGGGAGGAACTTGGCCCCCCGCCCCGCCCCCGCTATACGCCGCCAATGACCAGCACCCCCCGCACCGGCGGCCGCATTCTCGTCGACAACCTTCTGGCGCAGGGATGCGATCGCATTTTCTGCGTGCCGGGCGAATCCTATCTCGCCGTGCTCGATGCGCTGCACGACAGCCCGGAGATCGATCTCGTCGTCGCCCGGCAGGAAGGCGGCGTGGGCTATATGGCGGAGGCGGACGGCGCGCTCACCAAGCGGCCCGGCATCGCCTTCGTCACCCGCGGGCCGGGGGCGACCAACGCATCGATCGGCGTCCATGTCGCGATGCAGGATTCGACGCCGATGATCCTGTTCATCGGCGATGTCGCCCGCGGCGATCGCGATCGCGAGGCGTTCCAGGAAGTCGATCTGGTGGCCATGTTCCGCCCGCTCGCCAAATGGGCGACGCGGATCGACGATGCCGCCCGCATTCCCGAATATGTCGCCCGCGCCTATGCGGTGGCGATGGCCGGCCGCCCCGGGCCGGTGGTGATCGCGCTGCCCGAGGATATGCTGTGCGACGAAGTGGTGGCGGTCGATCGCCCCCGCGTCGAGCGGCCGGCGCAGGCCGCCGATCCCGGCGCGATGATCGCGCTGTTTGATCTGCTGAAGGATGCCGCCGCCCCACTCGCCATCGTCGGCGGAGCCGATTGGGATGGCTGCGCGGCGCATCATTTCGCCGAATTCGCCACGCGCCACGGCATCCCCGTCGCCGCCGCCTTCCGCCGCCAGGATGCGATCGCGAACGATTGCACGGTCTATGCCGGCAATCTGGGCTATGGCCCCAATCCCAAGCTGCTCGAACGCGTCAAGGCGGCCGATCTGCTGCTGGTCGTCGGCCCCCGGCTGGGCGAGGCGACCACCGATGGCTACACGCTGATCACCCCAGATCATCCCGGCCAGATCCTGATCCACGTCCACCCCGACCCCGCGGAACTGGGCAGCGTCTATCGCACCGATCTCGCGATCTGCGCGGACACGCATGAATTTGCCGAGCTAGCCGCCCATTGGGATTCGGAAGTGATCGATTTCGCCGACGGGGCCGAGGCCAATGCCGAATGGCAGGCCTGGGCCACCCCGCAGCCGACCGATGATATGCTCGATCTCGGCCCCTGCGTGGCGGCGATGCGCGCCGCGATGCCCGCCGATACGATCATCTGCAACGGCGCCGGCAATTTCTCCGGCTGGTGGCATCGCTACTGGCGCTATGCCGGCCCGGTCTGTCAGCTGGCGCCGACCGCAGGGGCGATGGGCTATGGCCTGCCTGCCGGCGTCGCTGCCGCTCTGCGCCATCCCAATCGCCGGGTCGCGGTGATCGCGGGCGATGGCGATTTCCTGATGAACGGGCAGGAACTGGCGACCGCGATCGTCTCCGGTTGCCGGCTGCTGGTGCTGGTGGTGGATAACGGTTCCTACGGCACGATCCGCATGCACCAGGAACGCCGCTACCCTAGCCGCATCTCGGGCACGGATCTCGCCAATCCCGATTTCGCAGCACTCGGCCGCGCCTTCGGTGCCTGGGCCGCGACCGTCAGCGAAACCGCCGCCTTCCCGGATGTTCTGGCCGAAGCGCTGGCCCAGCCCGGCGTCGCGCTGATCCACCTAAAGACCGATGTCGAGCGGATCGCGCCCGCCGTTACCGTATCGGCGCTGCGGGCGGCGCCGCGTTGACCGTTCCGATATCGGACACCGGCCGCGACCGTCCCTGAATCGGACAATGTTAACCATCGGCGGCTTTTGAAAAGGGCCGCGCCGCGCGGCATCGATCGATCCGACTTTGGGGGATCGAATGATGAAGCGCGCGTTTCTGGCCGTCACCTGCTGCATCGCCGCGCTGGCCGCGGCGCCGGCGTCGGCCGCACCCGTCACCTATACGCTGGCCGGCACGTTCGGCATCGCCGGCGTGCCGATCTTCGGCACGATCACTGCGCCGCTCAGCTTCGTCGGGATGGGCGATACCGAAGTCTATGGCCAGACGACGATCGGCGGGTTGACCGCCAATATCTTCGAGCTCGAAAGCTTCACCGCCAGCTATCGCGGCTTCTCGATCGATCTTGGCAGTTCACTTCGGTTCGGCGCGGCCTCCGATCTCGGCATCATCGGCTTCGGCGACTCCGCCACTGGCCTCGGCGCCGTGTTCCGGTCGCCCGCGCTCATCGGCTATGATGGCCGCAGCTCGATCGGCCCGGTACCGCTCACCTTCCTGGGCGTGGCGACCGGCATGGGCGGCGGCAGCAGCTTCGCCACCCCGGCGTTGCTCGACACCTATGGTCATGGCGGGCATCATGGCGGCCCGCGTATCACTGCGGTTGCCAATGCCACCTTCACTGCCGTCGTCTCGGCCGTGCCGGAACCGGCTGCATGGGCATTGATGATCGGTGGCTTCGGTCTGGTCGGCGCCGCGCTGCGCCGCGCACGCGTCAGCCAGGTGCGTTACGCCGGCTGATCGATCGATTGCAGACATGAAAACGCCGCCGGAGATCTTGCGTCTCCGGCGACGTTGCTTTGCGACCCAAATGGGTATGCGATCAGATCTTGTCGCCGAGCGCGCCCTTGACGCTGCCCTTGACGTCCTGCGCGGTGCCCTTGGCCTGCTGGGCTTCGCCCTCGGCCACCAGCCGCTCGTTATCGGTTGCCTTGCCGACGGCTTCCTTCACGTTGCCCGCGACCTTGTTGCCGGCAGCTGCGACCTTGTCGGTGAATTCACCCATCTCTAAAGTCTCCGGTCTGGCCTGCGCCACACACGCGCAGGCTTCGGAAAACATAACTTAAATCTAGGCGGACGGTTCCGTTACGATCCCGTTTTCGCCTGCCCCTGCGTCGGGATCGATGTGGCGCAGCGCCCACGCCTCCCATGCCGCCACGCCGATCAGGATGGCCGTCACCGTCATCGCCAGCGACAAGGGGCTGTGCCAGCCGCGCGACACGAACGCCGCCCCCAACACGCCGATCCCGGCCAGGTGCGAGACGGGAAAGCGGATCGCCGCGGTCGCATGCTTGAACAGCGCGGCCCCCAGCAGGTACAGCGCGGCCCCGCCGGTGATCGCGATCGCCTCGGCCGTCTTCACGGCGCCCCCGGGATGCTCGATCACGATCTCGTCCGATGCGGCGGATACGATGATCCCCGCGATGATCGGCAGGTGCAGATAGGTATAGGCGTTGCGTGCCAGCCGCCCGGGCTCGCCGCTTTCGGCGATCCGTTGGCTGGCCTGGCGCGCGCCGATCGCGAAATAGATCCACCACAGCGCCAGCGATCCGGCAAAGGCGGTGCCCAGTGCGGCGAAGCTCAACCCCGACCAGTCGAGATCGGCATGGGTCGCCCCCGTCACCAAGATCGATTCGCCCAGCGCGATGATCACGAACAGCGCGCAGCGTTCGGCCATATGCTCGCCGGATACGCCGCCGTCGCGCAAGCTCGATCGGCCGAGCCCGGGCACCCGGAACCCTATCGCGGGCGCCGCCGCCTCGATCAGGATCGCCAGCCCCCACAGCGCCAGCCGCGTCTCACCACCGCTGAAGCCGCCGGTGATCCAGGGAATAGCAGACAATGCCGTCCATACGCAGACCCGGCGGAAATGGCTGGCCTGGTCCGCATCCTGGCCGCGCACCGCACACAGCAGGAACAGGCTCCGCCCCAACTGCATCGCCACGAACGCGCCCGCGAAGAATAGTCCGCGCGTATCGAACGCCTTGGGGATTGCCATCGCCAGCACCAGCCCCGCCGCCATCATCGCGAAGATGGCGAACCGCACCGGCAGCCGCTCCACGTCCAGCCGGTTGGTGGCCCAGGTGGTGTTGATCCACACCCACCACACCGCCGTCACCAGGATCGCGATCCGCAGCCCGCCGCCCGGTGTCAGATTGTCGAGCAGCGCGTGCGACAGCTGGGTCACCGCGAACACGAACACCAGGTCGAAGAACAGTTCGACGAACCCCACCCGGTCCTGGTCCGGCCGCTCGTCGTCGATGTCGCGCCGCAGCAGGCTCGTCGAAGCCTTCATCCGCTCAGATGAGTCCCGCCAGCGGGCTCGACGGATCGGCATAGCGGCGCTTGCCCATCCGGCCCGCGCGATACGCCATCCGCCCGGCTTCCACCGATGCCTTCATCGCCGCCGCCATCAGGATCGGGTCGCGCGCCTCGGCGATCGCGGTGTTCATCAGCACGCCGTCGCAGCCCAGCTCCATCGCCACTGCCGCGTCCGATGCGGTGCCCACGCCCGCATCCACCAGCACCGGCACCTTGGCACCTTCCACGATCAGGCGGATCATCACCGGGTTCTGCAGCCCCAGCCCCGATCCGATCGGCGCGCCCAGCGGCATGATCGCCACTGCGCCGGCATCCTCCAGCCGCTTCGCCGCGATCGGGTCGTCCGCGCAATAGACCATCGGCTCGAACCCTTCCTTGGCCAGAATCTCGGTCGCGCGCAGCGTCTCCAGCATGTCGGGATAGAGGGTCTTGGCCTCGCCCAGCACTTCCAGCTTCACCAGCGTCCAGCCGCCCGCCTCGCGCGCCAGCCGCAGCGTGCGCACCGCCTCGTCCCCCGTGAAGCAGCCGGCGGTGTTCGGCAGATAGGTGATCCGCTTGGGATCGATATAGTCGGTCAGCATCGGCGCCTTTGGATCGGCGATGTTCACGCGCCGCACCGCCACCGTCACGATCTCCGCGCCCGATGCCTCCACCGCCGCCGCGTTCTGCGCGAAATCCTTGTACTTGCCCGTGCCCACGATCAGCCTTGATCGGAAGCTGCGCCCCGCCACCGTCCAACGGTCCTCGTCCACGGCCGCGGCATGATCGCCCCCGCCCACGAAATGCACGATCTCCAACTCGTCGCCGTCCTCGATTTTCACGTTCGCCAGCGTCGATCGCGGCACCACCGCCAGGTTGCGCTCCACCGCCACCTTCTCGGGGGCCAGACCCAGCTCGTGCGCCAGCTCGGCGATGGTCATGCCGTCGTTCACGCGGCGATGCTCGCCATTCACCCGGATGCTGATCGTGCCGTCGGTGCTCATGTCGATGTCAGTCTCCGTTCGTCCCGAGCGAAGTCGAGGGACGCGAGGGCCAGGCGAAACGTGTCTCGACTTCGCTCGACACGAACGGGTAGGTCGGTCTCCTATAGCGTGGCTGCAAGAGAGCGGAACCCATATGGCCGAAACCGTCTTCATCCTGAACGGCCCTAACCTCAACCTGCTCGGCCTGCGCGAGCCCGAGATCTACGGGCACGATACGCTCGACGACATTGCCGGCCGGTGCGAGGATCATGCCCAGGCGCTCGGCCTCACGGTCGATCTGCGCCAGTCCAACCATGAAGGCCATCTGGTCGATTGGCTGCACGAGGCGAATGCGCTGCCCGCGCGCGCGGTGCTGCTGAATGCGGGCGGCTTCACCCACACCTCGGTCGCGCTGCACGATGCCATCAAGGCGATCCGCGTGCCGGTGATCGAGGTGCATCTGTCGAATCCGCATTCCCGCGAAGCCTTTCGCCACAAGAGCCTGATCGGCATGGCCGCGAAAGGCACGATCGCGGGTTTCGGTGCGCTCTCCTATCTGCTTGCGCTGGACGCGGCGGCCAAGCTCTGACAGAGGCGGCCGATTGCAGAACAGATTTGAAGGGTCCTCAATGACCGACACCTCCGACGCGCCGGGCGCGATGCAGGTCGATGCCGGCTTGGTCCGCCACCTGGCCGAACTGCTCGATGCCAGCAACCTGACCGAGATCGAGGTCCAGGACGGCGATCGCCGCATCCGCGTGGTCCGCCAGGCCGCCGCCGTGGCCGCCGCCCCCATCTATCATGCCGCGCCCGCCGCAGCGCCGGCACTGGCCCCCGCCGCCGCGCCTGCCGCCGCCGCCGCGCCCGCGGTCGATCCGGCCGGCGATCATCCCGGCACGGTCCGCTCGCCGATGGTCGGCACCGTCTATCTGGCGGGTGAGCCCGGCGCGCCGGCCTTCGCCGCCGCAGGCACCCGGGTCGAAGCCGGCGATACGCTGCTGATCGTCGAGGCGATGAAGGTCATGAACCCGATCGTGGCGCCGCGCGCGGGCCGCGTGTCGGCGGTGCTGGTCGAAAATGGCCAGCCGGTGGAATTCGATCAGCCGCTCGTCGTCGTCGAGTAAGGCGGCATGGCCATCGAGAAGATCCTGATCGCCAATCGTGGCGAAATCGCGCTTCGCATCCACCGCGCCGCGCATGAAATGGGCATCAAGACAGTCGCGGTCCATTCCACCGCCGATGCCGATGCCATGCACGTCCGGCTCGCCGATCACGCCGTCTGCATCGGCCCGCCGCCGGCCGGCGAAAGCTATCTCAACATCCCCAACATCATCGCCGCCGCCGAAATCTCGGGGGCCGACGCGATCCACCCGGGCTACGGCTTCCTCAGCGAGAATGCCCGCTTCGCCGAAATCGTGGAAAGCCACCAGATCATCTGGATCGGCCCCAAGCCCGAACATATCCGCACCATGGGCGACAAGATCGAGGCGAAGCTGACCGCAGCCAAGCTCGGCCTGCCGCTGGTGCCGGGGTCGGATGGGCCGCTCGAGTCGATCGAACAGGCCAAGGCGGTTGCTACCGAGATCGGCTATCCCGTATTGATCAAGGCCGCCTCGGGCGGCGGCGGCCGCGGCATGAAGGTCGTGCCGTCGGAAGACCAGCTCGAGACGCTGATGCAGCAGGCGGGGTCGGAGGCGAAATCGGCCTTCGGCGACGACACCGTCTACATGGAAAAATATCTCGGCGATCCGCGCCATATCGAATTCCAGATCTTCGGCGATGGCAACGGCAACGCCATCCATCTGGGCGAGCGCGACTGCTCGCTCCAGCGCCGCCACCAGAAGGTGCTGGAAGAAGCGCCCTCGCCCGTCATCTCCGCCGCCCAGCGCAGCGAGATGGGCGATCGCGTGGCAAAGGCGATGGCCGACATGGGCTATCGCGGCGCGGGCACGATCGAATTCCTGTACGAGAATGGCGAATTCTATTTCATCGAGATGAACACCCGCCTGCAGGTGGAGCATCCGGTGACGGAAGCGATCACCGGCCTCGATCTGGTGCGCGAACAGATCCGCATCGCCGATGGCAAGCCGCTCACGTTGCGCCAGGAAGACGTCGTGTTCCGCGGCCACGCGATCGAATGCCGCATCAATGCAGAGGATCCGCGCACCTTCGCGCCCTCGCCCGGGCTGGTGAAGGGCTATCACGCGCCCGGCGGCATGAATGTCCGCGTCGATAGCGGCCTCTATGCCGGCTATAAGGTGCCGCCCTATTACGACAGCATGATCGCCAAGCTGATCGTGTACGGCACCAGCCGCGACGGCGCGATCCGCCGCCTGCGCCGCGCGTTGGAGGAATTCGTTATCGACGGCGTCAAGACCACGATCCCGCTCCACCAGAAGCTGATCGAGGATCCCGAATTCAAGTCGGGCGACTATACGATCAAGTGGCTGGAACAATGGCTGGCGAAGGACGGGCAGTGAAGGCAGTCATCTGGCATAATCCGCGCTGCTCCAAGTCGCGCGAGGCGCTGGCGATCCTGAACGACACGCCCGGCGTCGAAGTCGAGATCGTCGAATATCTCAAGCAGCCGCCGACCCGCGCCGAGATCGAGCGGCTGCTCGACAAGGGCGGCCTTTCTCCGCGCGATATCCTGCGCCATGCCGAGCCCGAGGCGAAGGCACTGGCCGATGGCCGCGACGATGCCATCCTCGATGCCATGGTCCGCTTCCCGATCCTGATCGAACGGCCGATCGTGGAAACCGAAAAGGGCGTCCGCCTGGGCCGGCCGCCCGAGGCGATCCGCGAGATCCTGTAGCGGGACATACGTCCCGTTTCGACACAGTCGAATATCGTCCGGATCCACGTTGACGGGTTGGCCGCCAATCCCACGCCTGTCCCCTTTGAGCATTCGCATGACGCGGGCGCGAACCAGGGGATCGACATGAACAGATATGCTATGATGGCGGCCGCGGCGATGGCGTCGCTTGCGGGCACGGGCCAGGCCGCGACCACCGTGGTCACGGTCAACGGCAACGACAATCCGTTCCTGGCCGGCGCGCCCGACGGAGCCGTCGCGCTGGGCGATACCGCGCCTGACCAATCGCCCACGCTGGCGCTGACCGGCTTCGATACCAGCCAGTCGATCACGTTCGCGGCGGTCGGCGGCTTCGATTTCGCCGGCGGCGTCCCTGCAGCAAGCGCTGACGGAAGCTTCCTTATCACAATGGGCGATGCACTCGGCATTTCGGGTGCGACCGGTGTCGCGGCCAACGGGCTGGTGGGCGTCTTTCTCGATGACAGCACGCCCGGCGGCACCGCGCCGGCCAAGCGTGACGACGGCCTGTCCTTCACCACGCTTGCGCCCGAGCTTCGCCAGATCTTCTGGATCGGGGACGGCCTGACCGGCACCGGCACCGGCACCGTGCAGACCTTCTTCGCGCCCGCCGGCGCCACCCGCCTGTTCCTCGGCTCGGTGGACGGCTCGGGCTGGTTCAACAACAGCGGCGTCTCGACGGTCACGATCAACTATACCGCGCTTGGCGGCCCCGCGGTGCCCGAGCCGGCCGCCTGGGCGCTGATGATCGGCGGCTTCGGCGTCGCGGGCACGGCGTTGCGCCGGCGCGCATCTTCGGCGGCGGCAGCCTGATCCGCTGCCCGCCACGCTGCCGTCACAATCGATCGGCAGCGTGGCGGGATGGCGACGATCGCGGTGTTCAGCCTGAAGGGTGGCGTCGGCAAGACCACGCTGGCGGTCAACCTCGCCTGGGCCGCCGCAGTCAACTCTGCGCGGCGCACTTTGCTGTGGGATCTCGATCCGCAGGCGGCCTCCACCTTCATCCTGGGCGGCGATGCGATGGTGCGGGACGAGGCGCAGGCCGTGTTCGCGCGCGACATCGCGCCCGATCGGCTGATCCGCGCCACGGCCACGCCGGGCCTCGATCTGCTGCCGTCCGATGCCTCGCTGCGCGGGCTCGATCGCTTCTTCTTCGGGCTCGGCAAGAAGAAGCGGATGACGCGTCTGATCGAGGCGCTCGACAGGACGCATGATCGCATCATCCTGGATTGCCCGCCCGGGCTGACCGAGACCGCGGATCAGGCGATGCGCGCCGCGACCCTGATCCTGGTGCCCGTCGTCCCCTCCGCGCTGTCGCGGCGCGCGTTCGATGAGGTCGTCGCGCATCTCGCGCGCGAACATGGGCGCCACGCGCCGATCCTGCCCGTCTTCTCGATGGTCGATCGCCGCCGCGCGCTCCACACCGCGGCGCTCGCCGCCGATCCGGACTGGCCAGTGATCGGCATGGCCAGCGTGGTCGAGCAGATGGGTCAGCGACGCGCGCCGCTCGGCAGCTATGCCGCCCACGGCCCCGTCGCCGCCCAGTTCGCAGCGTTGTGGACCGGGATCGAAGCGCGGCTGGCCGGATGCCCACGCTGACCGCAGTCACACGCGCCGAGCATGACAAATCCTAACCGCTTCAATAACTTGATCGTTACTGTTTCAGAACGGGATTCTGACTATGGCAGTTGTCTTCTTTGCTTAGCGGACATTGGATAAGATCACGGTGTTACAGCGTTCAACACTGGGGAGAATCATGATGAAACAATTGTTTATCGCCGCCGCCGCGCTGACAATGCTGACCGGCACCGCGAACGCGGCGGGCTTCGACGGGGCCGAGATCCAGTATCAGTTCTTCTTCCCGGATCTCTCGACGCCGCTTGGCTCGACGCAGACCGCGATCGTCGGTGCGGGGCTCGAGTTCGATGATCCCACTGCCTTCTATCAGGTAGATCTCTCTGGCTTCACCTTCACCGTCACCGACACGTTCGGCGGATCGAACACGGTCAGCGACTTCAACGGCTTCGTGCTGAGCGACATCTCCGACAATCTGGCCGCCATCACCGGCGTTAGCTTCACCGGTGGCGGCTTTGCCGGCGAATCGCCGATCCTGTCGTTCGATGCGGACAATATCTTCCTGAACTTCGCCAACATCACGCAGAGCACAGCTCCCGGCACGACCTACAGCTATGCCGTCACCTTCGCGACGACTGCGGTGCCGGAACCGGCGGCGTGGGCGCTGATGATCGGCGGCTTCGGCGCGGTCGGCGGCACGATGCGTGCGCGCCGCCGCATCACTCAGTCCAGCCTCGCCTGATCCTTCGGGGGCGCCCAGGAAAGCCGTCGGCGGCGACGCCGGCGGCTTTTCGCTGTCCGCTGGATCCGGCCTGGCGATCCCGATAGGGCGCTTACGGCGCGGCCGGCCCGCTCAGCCCGCCGCCCAGCGCGACATAGAACGCCACCAGATTGTCGGCATCGGCACGGTGCAGCTGGATCAGCGCCTGTTCGGCATCGAACAGGTTGCGCTCGGCATCCAGCACCTCAAGATATTGCGCCACGCCGTTCTGGTAACGCAGCCGCGCCAGCCGCGCGAGCGACCGCTGCGCCACCACCGCGCGCTGCTGCGCCGCCACCTGATCCGCCAGCCAGCGCCGCCCGGCCAGCGTATCGGCCACTTCCTGGAACGCGACCTGCACCGCCTTCTCATAGGCCGCCACCGCGATATTCTCGCGCGCCCGCGCCACGGTCAGGTTGCCGCGCAGCGCGCCGCCGTCGAAGATCGGCAGCCGGATCGCGGGGCCGAAGCTCCAGGTCAGCGTGTCGTTCGTGAACAGCCCGTCGAGCTGGTTCGATGCGAAGCCCGCGCTGCCCGTCAGTGAGATCGACGGGAAGAACGCCGCCCGCGCCGCGCCGATATTGGCCCGCGCGGCGCGCAGCGTCTCCTCGGCCGAAAGGATGTCGGGCCGGTTGGTCATCAGTTCGGATGGCAGGCCGGGGTCGAGTGCGCGCTGCAGCTGCTGCGCATCCAGCCGCAGCGGATCGGGCAGCGGCGTGGTGATCGGCCCGCCCACCAGCACGGACAGCGCATTGTCGGTCTGCGCCTGCGTCAGCCGCAGCGATGCCAGCTCGGTCTCCGCCTGGGTCAGCAGCGTCTCCGCCTGGCGATAGTCGAGAGCCGAAGTCACGCCCGCATCCAGTCGCCGCTTGGCGATCCGCACCCCCTCGCGCCGGCTGGTCACCGTCCGCTCGGCCAGCGCCACCCGTTCCGCCGCCTCGCGGCTGGCGAAATAGGTGCTGGATACGTCGCGGATCAGCGACAGCCGGAAGGCACGCTCGGCCTGCACGGTCGACAGATATTGTGCGCGCGCGGCTTCGGAAAGATTGCGCACCCGCCCCCAGAAATCGAGCTCGAACGACGAGACGCCGACGCCGATGTCGTAGCGGTTGAAGGTGAAGGAGGTCACCCCGCCCGTGCCTGTACCCGTGCCGCCGCCGACGCCGCCGGCCGCGCCGCCGAACGATGCGGTGTTGCTGCGGCTGCGCGTGAAGCCCGCGGTGCCGTCGATCTGCGGCAGCCGTTCCGCATTCTGGATGCGATACTGGCCGCGCGCTTCCTCGATCCGCGCCACCGATTGCGCCAGATCCCGATTGCGCTCCAGCGCCTGCCCGACCAGCACTTCCAGCCGCGGATCGACGATGAAGTCGCGCCAGTCCAGATCGACCGCGCGGATCACGCCGCCGGCCGGGTTGCCGGGATAGGCACCAGCGGTGGGCAGCGCCGGCCGTTCGTGCGGCGGCGCCAGGCTGCACCCGGCGAGCAAGGTCGCCGCCATCAGGATCGCGCGTTCACGCATGCTGCGGCTCCTTCGCGCCGCCATCGCCGGCGGCGGGCCCATGGCCCTTGTAATGGCAGGCCGGATCCTTGCGCGTCAGCCAGGTCCGCACCGCCAGATAGAAGACGGGGATGAAGAAGATGCCCAGGATCGTGGCGGCGATCATGCCGCCCATCACGCCGGTGCCCACCGCCTGCCGGCTGGCCGCGCCGGCACCGGTCGCGATCACCAGCGGCACCATGCCCAGGATGAACGCCAGGCTGGTCATGATGATCGGCCGCAGCCGCAGCTTCACCGCAGACATGGTGGCGTCGAACAGGTTCAGCCCGCGCGCCTGTTCCTCGATCGCGAATTCCACGATCAGGATCGCGTTCTTCGCCGAAAGCCCGATGATCGTGATCAGGCCGACATTGAAATAGATGTCGGCGTTCAGCCCGCGCAACAGCGAGAACAGCGCTGCCCCCAGCACGCCCAGCGGCACCACCAGCAGCACCGCCACCGGCACCGTCCAGCTTTCGTAGAGCGCGGCCAGCACCAGGAACACGACGATCATCGACAGCCCCAGCAACAGGCCGATCTGCCCTGCGGACTGTTTCTCCTCATAGGAGATTCCGGTCCATTCATAGGCGAAGCCCTGCGGCAGCTGGCTCGCCAGCCGCTCCATCTCGGCCAGCGCCTCGCCGGTCGATCGGCCGGGCGCGGCCTGGCCCGCGATCGTCATCGCCGAATAGCCGTTGTAGCGTTGCAGCTCGGGCGCGCCCGATGTCCACGTCACCTTGGTGAAGGCGCTGAACGGCACCATCTGGCCCTCGGCGTTGCGCACGCGCAGCGCCAGCAGGTCCTCGGGCGTCATCCGGTAGGGCGCATCCGCCTGCAGCACCACGCGCAGCACGCGGCCGTCGCGGTTGAAGTCGTTGGCATAGGCCGAACCGAAGCTGATCGCGAGCGTGGCGTTCACATCGCCGATCGACAGGCCCAGCGCCCGGGCGCGCACCCGATCGATCTCGACGCGCAGCTGCGGCGCATCCTCCTGGCCCTCGGGCCGCACGCCCACCAGCACCTTGCTCTGCGAAGCCATGCCCAGCAGCTGGTTGCGCGCCGCCAGCAGCGCAGCGCCGCCCTGCCGCCCGCGGTCCTCGAGCTTGAAGGAGAAGCCCGATGCGTTGCCCAGCTGCTGGATCGGCGGCGGGTTCACCACGAACACCATCGCTTCCTTGATCTGCGAAAGCGCGCCCATCGCCTTGCCCAGCAGCGTCGCCGCGCTGTTCTCGTCGCCCTTGCGCTCGTCCCAGGGGTGCAGCGGCACGAACACGATGCCCGCGCTCTGCCCCTGACCGAAGAAGCTGAACCCGCGCACCCGCACCGTGTCGCGCACCTGCGGCTGCTGGTGGAAGAAGTTCACCAATTCCTCACCCGCGACGTTGGTGCGGTCGATCGTCGCCCCGGGCGGCGCCTGGATGATCGCGATCAGATAGCCCTGGTCTTCGTCGGGCAGGAAGCCGCCCGGCAGGCGGAAGAACAGGAACGCGGTCAGCGCCACCACGCCCAGGAACACCGCCATCCAGCGCAGCGGCGCTTTCAGCATCCGGCCCACGCCGCGCTGATATTTGTCGGTCGTCTTCTCGAACCCGCGGTTGAACTTGCCGAAGAAGCGTCCGATCAGCCCTGGCTTCTCCTCGACATGTTCCTTGTCGTGCGGCTTCAGGAAGGTCGCGCACAAGGCGGGCGTCAGCGTCAGCGCCAGCAGCGCGGAGAAGGCGATCGACACCGCCAGCGTGACCGAGAATTGGCGATAGATGCCGCCGGTCGATCCCGGGAAGAACGCCATCGGCAGGAACACCGCGATCAGCACCAGCGTGATGCCCACGATCGCGCTGGTGATCTGGTCCATCGCCTTCACGGTGGCGTCGTGGGGGGAAAGCCCCTCCTCGGCCATGATCCGCTCGACATTCTCGATCACCACGATCGCGTCGTCGACGAGGATGCCGATGGCCAGCACCATGCCGAACAGCGTCAGCACGTTGATCGAGAAGCCGAATGCGGCAAGCCCCAGGCACGCGCCCAGCAGCGCGATCGGCACCACCAGCGTCGGGATCAGCGTGGCGCGCAGATTCTGCAGGAACAGCAGCATCACCAGGAACACGAGGAACATCGCCTCGCCCAGCGTCACGATCACTTCGTGGATCGATGCGTCCACGAACGGCGTGGTGTCGTACGGGACCGACCAGCTGACATCGCCGGGCAGCGTCGGCGCGATCTCGGCCAGCCGGTCCTTCACGCCCTGCGCGGTCGACAGCGCATTCGCGCCGTTGGTCAGCTGCACCGCCATGCCCGCCATCGGCTTGCCGCTGAGCTCGGTGCCCGAGATATAGTTGTACGCGCCGAGCTCGACCCGCGCGACATCCTTCAGCCGTACGGTCGATCCGTCCGGATTGGCCTTCAGGATGATCTCCTGGAACTGCTCGGCCCGCGTGAAGCGATTCGATGTCACGATCGTCGCGTTGATGTCGATGTTGCGGGTCGCCGGCAGGTCGCCGATCTGGCCACCGGCGGATTGGCTGTTCTGCTCCTGCACCGCGGCCAGCGCCTCGGATGCGGACAGCGAATAGGAAGCCAGCTTCTCGGGATCGAGCCAGATCCGCATCGCATATTCGGATCCGAACAGCGTCACGTCACCCACGCCTTCCACGCGGCGCAGTTCGTCGATCACCTGGGTGGTGGCGACATTGCCCAGCTCCAGCGATGGCGTCTCGCCACTCTTGGATGTCAGCGCCACGATCATCAGGAAGCCGGAATTGGCCTGCGCCACCGCGATGCCTTGGCGGCGCACTTCTTCGGGAAGCCGCTGCTCGACCCGGCTCAGCCGGTTCTGCACCTCGACCTGCGCGATATCGATGTCGGTGCCGCTCTCGAAGGTGAGCGTGATCTGCGCGGTGCCGTTCGATCGGCTGGTGGAGGCCATGTAGAGGAAGCCCTCGACCCCGTTCAGCTCCTGCTCGATGACCTGCGTCACATTCTGCTCGAGCGTGGCAGCATCCGCACCGGGATAGGCGACGCTGATCGAAAGCGATGGCGGCGCCACGGACGGATATTGCTCGATCGGCAGGCCGCGCAGCGCGATGAAGCCGGCCAGCGCGATGCCGAGCGCGATCACCCAGGCGAAGACCGGGCGGTCGATGAAGAAGCGGGACATCGACATGGGTTATTCTTTCCGGGCGGCGACGGGCGGCGCGATCTTGGCGCCGGGCCGGCGCGGCGGGCTGTTGTCGATCTTCACCGGGGCGCCGGGCCGCACCTTCTGCAGCCCGTCCACGATCACGCGCTCGCCCTGCTTCAGGCCGCTGCGGATCACCCAGTTGCCGCCCTGCAGATCGCCCACCGTCACCGGCCGCGCTGTGGCGACATTGTTCTGGCCGACCACCATCACGCTCGCGCCCTGCGGCGTCATCTGCACCGCCCGCTGCGGCACCACGATGCCGTTGGCGATCCGACCCGCCTCGATCCGCGCACGCACGAACTGGCCGGGCAGCAGCGTGCGATCGACATTGGGGAAGGACGAGCGCAGCGACACCGATCCGGTGGTCTCATCGACCGAAAGGTCGAGGAAGTTGAGATGGCCGACCGGTCCGTAGGGAACCCCGTCCTCCAGCACCAGCCGCACCGGGATGCGGTCGAACTGCGGCACCTTTACCCGGCCCGCAGCGATATCGCGGCGCAGGTCCAGCAGGTCGCTGTTCGATTGGCTGAAGTTCACATACACCGGGTTCAGCTGCTCGACCCGAGTCAGCAATGTCGCCTCGCCCATGCTCACCAGCGCGCCTTCGGTCACTTCGGCGCGGCCGACGCGGCCGGAAATCGGCGCTGTTACCGTGGTGTAGCTCAGGTTCAGCTGCGCGGCACGCACCGCCGCCTGCGCCTGCGCGACATCCGCTGCGGCCTGGCCCGAGGCGGCGATCGCGGCGTCATTTTCCTGCTTGCTGATCGCCTGCTCGCCGACCAGCGGGCGATAGCGCGCGACGACCGACCGCGCATTCGCCGCCGTCGCCTGCGCGCGGGTCAGCTGCGCACGGGCCTGGTCCAGCGCCGCGCGCAGTTCGCGCGGGTCGATCCGGAACAGCGGCGTGCCGGCGCGCACGTCGGTGCCTTCCTCGTACAGCCGCCGCTCGACGATGCCGGTCACGCGCGCCCGCACCTCGGCGGTCCGCACCGCCTGCACTCGGCCGGGCAGCTCGATGATGTTGGTGATCTCGGTCGGCCGGATCGTCACGATCCTCACCGCGGCCGGCGGCTGCTGCGCTCCAGTCCCGCCAGGCCCGGTCTGGTTGCCTTCGCCTTCGCCCGATCCGCATGCCGCCAGCGCGATCATCATCGCCAGCGCGCCCGCCCTCGGTGCCGAACCCAGCCGCATAGGATAATCCCCTTCGCCGGGCGCGGAGTCGCGGCCGGACCATTGCAATTCAGGATTCCGTAATGTAACGAACATTACAGGTCAATATGGATTGTGCTTCGCAGCATGAAGGGAGGACGAGATCGACGCCCGCTCCGCGCATGACGCCGCCGACAGCGCGGCCGTAAGTACATCTCGTCGCCGTAACGAACGGCGCTCGGCGATGTTGCATGCGGCCCGCGAACTCTTTCTGGAGCGCGGCTATGCAGGGGTCGCTCTCAGCCATGTCGTGCGCCGCTCGGGCGGCTCGCTCGCCACGCTCTATGATCTGTTCGGCAACAAGGCGGGCCTGCTGCGCGCCGTGGTGACCGAAGGGCGCGACGACGATCTCGGCGAAATCGATCGCTACATCGCCGAGGGCCATCCCCCACGCGCCGTGCTGCGCCACATGGCCGCGCTCTTCCACGCCAAGATGTCGGCCCATGATCGCGCCGGGCTGGTGCGGATCGTGCTGGCCGAATCGCTGTCCGATCCGGAATTCGCGCGTGCCTTCCACGAACAGGTGCGCATGCCCGCGATCGAGCATCTCGCCGGCCTGCTCGGCCGCTGGACGGCGGAAGGGCGCGCCGCGATCGATCGCCCGCTCGATGCCGCCGAACAATTTTTCGCACTGGTGATGCAGAACGAAGTCGGCGCGCTCTGCTGCACCGGCACCGAACCGCGCCCCGAACCGCTGTCGATCGATTGGCGCATCGCCCCCTTCCTCAGCCACTACCGCATCGATTGATCCTCGCGGCGGATTGCGCCGCCCCCCGCATCGCGCAAAGACGGGGGCGTGACGCCGCGCCCGCTGCCTGCCGCCGCCGATCTGTTCGGCGATCTCGAACCGGCGCCGCGCGTCGGCTGGCGCGATTATCTGCCCGGCCTCGCGGTCAGCGCACTGGCCGCGATGGCCGCGGCCTTCCTGGCTGATCATTACGGCGCGCCGCTCACGTTGATGGCGCTGCTGGTCGGGCTCGCGCTCAACTTCCTCGGCGGCGAACCGCGGCTCGCGCCGGGCCTGGCCTTTGCCGCGCGCACGCTGCTGCGGCTTGGCATCGTGTTGGTCGGGCTGCGGCTGTCGTTTGCGCAGTTCGCCGATCTCGGCCTGCCGGCGCTGCTCGCGATCGTGGCGATTGCGGGGCTGGTGCTGCTGGCCGGCATCGTCATCGCCCGCGCGCTGGGATTCGATCCCGCCTTCGGGGCCTTCGTCGGGGGCTCGGTCGCGATCTGCGGCGCTTCCGCGGCACTGGCGCTGGCCACCGTTCTGGGTGAGCGCCGCATCCCGGCCAGCCGGCTCGCGCTGGTGCTGGTCGGCGTGTCGGGCGCCAGTTCCGCCGCCATGTTCGCCTATCCGATCATCGCGCGCGCGATCGGCCTCGATGATGCGCAGGCCGGCTTCATGATCGGCGCTGCGATCCACGATGTCGCGCAAGCGCTGGGCGCCGGCTATGCGGTCTCGCCGCAAGCCGGGGAAGTCGCCGCGATCGTCAAGCTCATCCGCGTCGCGCTGCTCGCTCCGGTGCTGGCCATCGTCGCGGCCTGCTGGCCGCTGCCCGGCGCCGCCCGCGCCAATCCGCTGGCGTTGCCCTGGTTCGTCGCCGGCTTCTTCGCGATGGCCGGGCTGGCCTCGCTGGATCTGGTCCCCGCCCCGGTCGCGACAGCCTCCTCCAGCGCGACCGCGGCGCTGCTGGCGTGGGCGGTCGCGGCCACCGCGATCCGCGCACCGATGCGGGATCTGCTGGCCGCCGGCCGCCGCCCGCTCATCCTGATCCTGCTCGTCTCGCTGGTGGCGCTGCTGCTGGCGGCGACGGGCGCCGCGCTGCTGATCCGCACGGCTTGATTTGCCGCGGGCGGCGGGTCAGGCTCGCAGCGTGGCCGTGCTCGATCCCGATCTTCTGCTGAAAGCCTATGCGATCGGCGTCTTCCCGATGGCGGACAGCCGCGCCGCGCAGGAAGTCTTCTGGGTCGAACCCAAGCAGCGCGGCATCCTGCCGCTCGATGAATTCCGGCTGTCGCGCTCCCTGGCGCGCACGATCCGCTCGGATCGCTTCCATGTCACTCGCGATCGCGCCTTCGCCCGCGTCGTCGCGCACTGCGCGGAGGCGACCGAGTTGCGCCCCGATACCTGGATCAATCCGGATATCGAGGCCGCCTACGCTACGCTCCACGCCCGCGGCCACGCCCATTCGATCGAAGCCTGGGCGGGTGATGAGCTAGTCGGCGGGCTCTACGGGGTCACGCTCGGCGGCGCCTTCTTCGGCGAAAGCATGTTCAGCCGCGCGCGCGATGCATCCAAGGTGGCGCTGGCCCATCTTGTCGCGCGGCTGCGCTTCGGTGGCTTCCGGCTGCTCGATTGCCAGTTCATCACGCCCCACCTCGCCTCGCTCGGCGCGATCGAGATCGGGCGCGATGCCTATGTGTCGTTGCTCGATTCCGCGCTCGGGGTCGGTCCTTCGGGGGTTTCGGTATCCGCCGATTTCGGTGCGCTCGATCGCCGCGCGGGCGCAGCGCCGGGCAGCGATGCCGGCAGCGTATCCGGCCCGATATCGGGATGGCGCATCGTGCAGCTCTTGGGCCAGACGTCGTAGATCGGGTGCTCGACCACGTTCAGCGACGGCGATTCCTTGTACAGCCAGCCTGAAAAGGCGCGCCGCCACTGGCCGTCGCGGCCCCGGATATCGGTCTGCACGAATGCGCCGGTCAGCTGCTCGGCTTCCCACGGGGCAGTCATCTCGCAGGCGCGCAGCCGCACGATCACGTCGCCCACGCGCTGCGCCTGGCCGGGCTTCAGCGTCAGGTCGCGCCACAGCCCGTTGCGCTTGTTCAGCAGGCCGATCACCGCCACCCGCTCGGCCATCGGCGTCGCGGCGCGGCTGGCGGGGGGCGCGGCGGGCTCGCTGCGGCGGCGCGGGGCGGCGGCAGCAGGCGCGGCTTCCGTCGGTGCCTCGGCAACGGGCGCGGGCGTCACGACCGGGTCGGGCAGCGTCTCGGTCTGCAGCGCGATCGCCTGCCAGCCGATCGCGGCGGCCAGCAGCCCCCCGCCCGCCAGCGCGAGCGCGCGTCTCACGGGTTGGGCAGCTCGGCGGCCAGGCTGCCCGGTGCCGGCGGGGTCGCGGCCGCGCCGGCCCCCTGCTCGGCACTGCCTGCGGCGGCGCCATCGGCGGGCTTGTTGATGAACTGGCCGATCAGCCCCATCATATCGATCGCCCCCTGAGTATCCAGGATGGTATCGCCCGATTTCAGCGGCGTCTCCGATCCGCCCGGGATCACGGCCAGGAAAGTGCCGCCCAGCAGCCCTTCCGACGTCACCGCCGCGCTCGAATCGCTCGGCAGCTTCACGGTCGGGTCCAGCGCCAGCTGAACCTTCACCTGATAGCTTTGCGGATCCAGCGCCAGCGCGGAAACCGTGCCCACCTTCATGCCCGCCACGCGCACGTCGGTGCCAACATTCACGCCGCTGGCGTT
This sequence comes from Sphingomonas canaveralia, assembly GCF_047238125.1. Classification (NCBI taxonomy): domain Bacteria; kingdom Pseudomonadati; phylum Pseudomonadota; class Alphaproteobacteria; order Sphingomonadales; family Sphingomonadaceae; genus Sphingomonas; species Sphingomonas canaveralia. The sequence continues at coordinate 123,061 of NZ_JBDFMH010000001.1, read as the reverse complement.
GGGGAACAGCGCGTTGACCGTCATCGCCTTGCCGCCGCCCAGCCCGCCGGTGCGGCCGAGCGCGAAGGTCACGAACCAGATCGCCAACACCACCACGGCCAGGCCCAGCAGCGCCTCGGCCACATTCTCACGCATTACCGATCTCACTGGCCCGGGCTCCACGCTTCATAGTCGCCGGTCGCCGCCGCGCGCTTGCCGCCCGCCTCCAGCGCACCGGCCGGGCGATAGGCTTCGCGCGTGCCGGTCAGGTTCGGCGCCGGCGGTTTTTCCCAGCGGCGCTGCTGCGGCAGCTCGTTCGGGGTCAGGTCGGTCGTGCCGTGCAGCCAGCCATGCCATTCGGGCGGCACGCGGCTGGCGTCGTTCGATCCGGAATAGATCACCCAGCGCCGCACCCGGCCGCTGGCATCGGCCTTCTTCGCCTGAAAATAGGCGTTGCCCAGCGCATCGCTGCCCACGCTTGCGCCATTGCGGCGGCTGAACAGGCTGGTGCCGATGGTGGCGCCGTTCCACCATGTGAAGATATTCGCGAGCAGACCCATGGCCCGAGCGCTTAGCGCGGGATGCGCGCCAGCGGAAGCCCCGGTGGCGTGTCGGCCTATCCGCCCCAGCGGATCCGGTCGCCCGCCGCGATTCCCTGCGCCCGCGCCTGGCCGCCGGCGATCTCGAACACCGCCGCCACCGGCTCGCCCGATTCGACCGGATCCAGCGACAGCGGCACCGTATTCTCGGCGATCAGCGCGATCGTGCCGTCGGCCCGCACGAAGATCATGTCGAGCGGGATCAGCGTGTTGCGCATCCAGAAGCTGGCCGGGCGCGGCGGATCCATCGGAAAGATCATGCCGGTCCGCGGCGCCAGCGCGGTGCGGAACATCAGCCCCAGCATCTGTTCCTCGTTGCTGCGCGCCACTTCCACCCGAAAGCCGATCCGCTTGCCGCGCGCGGTGGTGATCGTCAGCGGCGCCATCGCGCGCACCGGATTGCGCGGATCGCCGCCGATCGCCTGCGCGCCGGTCGCCGGTGCCCGCGCCGCGATCGGGTCGCCCCCCGCCTGGCACGCGATCAGGGCCAGCCCGGCCATCAGGACGGTGGTCGAAACGGCGATACGCATGAAGACTACTCCGGAGACTGGACAACCACGGCAAGCGGGCCCTTGCGCCCCTCCGCAATCCGCGCGCGCAGCCGCTGCTCGGGCTCCAGCTCGATCAGGCCGCCGCGGCGCACCGTCTCCATATGCACGAAGATGTCCTTGTCGTCACCGTCGCGCACCAGGAAGCCATAGCCTTTCAGCCGGTTGAACCACTTCACCGTCACCGGCTCCAGCACGCCCGCGGCTTCGATCAGGTCGCTGGGGTCGATCCGGTCCGCCGCCCGGCGCGTCGCCAGGTCGGGATCGGGCCCGGTCGCGGTCGAAAGATCGATCGCGGTCACCGATTTCGCTTGCAGCCCGCGATCGCGCCGCACCACCTGGCACGCGATCCGCGCGCCTTCGGGCAACGTGCGCCGGCCATGATCGCGCAGCACCGAGAAATGGACGAGGATGTCGCCTTCGTCATGGTCGCCCACCACGAAGCCGAAACCGCGCGTCGCGTCGAACCATTTCACCAGGCCGGTGGCCGCGAAACTCTCTTCCTCGGCACGGTCGTGCGGCATCGTCCCGGGGATCCCCATCCCCTCGACCACGCTCACAACGCTTTCCAAAGCAACTGGCCGATCCATGTTCATCCGGCCTCATCCCCCACTAGAACGGTGCAGGCTATCACGTTCGAATCCGGAATCGAAGGCGCAATGTAATGCGCGTCGCAACCGTACTATTCCGGGAATTCCTCGGGCGCGGATTGCAGGATCCGGCTCGCCGTCTGGGGATCGTGGCCGGCGCGCATCAGCGCCGCGAATGCCCGCCGCCGCGCCGTCTCGTCCATCGGCGCGCGCGCAAAAGGGCCGATCCGCCGCCGCCGGGCAAAGGCCAGCGCGCTTTCCATCGGGTCCTCGTCCGCATCGATCACTGCCGCCCGGTCGTCGGGCTCGATCCCCGCCGCGCTCAGCGCCTGCGATCGCCGCCTGCGCCCGAAGCCGCGTCGCGCCAGCGCCTGTTCGCGGGCCGCGGCAAAGGCGCGGTCGTCGACATAGCCCAGCCCCGCGATCCGCTGCACCAGCGCCTCGATCGGCGGGGCGCCCGTCCCCGCCCAGCCGCGCTCGCGCAGCTTTCGCGTCAGATAGGCTGCCAGCTTGGCCCGGGTAGTCGCGTAGCGACCGACATAATGCAGCGCGAGCGCTCTCAGCCCGTCCTCGTCCAGCGCTGGACGGTTGCGATTTGATGAAGGTCGTGCCACGCGCCACGTTTGTGCCACAGTGGGGCCGGATTTTGAACGCCGTGCCCGCGTTATTCGGCAGATTGAAAAAGTGTGAACCTTGTCCGGGGCTGCGTGAATGCCATCCGGGTCGCGAAAGAAGGAGTTGCCGACGGTGCGCAATGATGTTGCCGGCACGTCGACAGAAGAATTGCTGCCCACGCCGACCGACGATGCCCAGCCGCGGCTGTTCTCGACCTTCGGCACGCTGGGCGAAGCGCTCGATTATGCCGCCGAAGGCCAGCGTGGGCTGAACTTCCACGATGCCCGCGGTGCGCTGGCGCGCGCCTATCCCTATGCCGAACTGCGCGCCGATGCGCTCGATGCCGCGCGCCGCCTGGTCGCGCACGGCATCCGCCCGCAGGATCGCATCGCGCTGATCGCGGAGACCGGGCCCGAATTCGCCGCGCTGTTCTTCGGCGCGGTCTATGCCGGCGCCTGGCCGGTGCCGCTGCCGCTGCCCACCTCGTTCGGCGGGCGCGACAGCTATATCGATCAGCTCAAGGTCCAGCTCGCCAGCTCGGACCCCGCGCTGCTGCTGTTCCCGGCCGAACTGGCGCCGATGGCGGAGGCAGCCGCTGCCGCCTCGGGCGTCGCTGCGATCGCATGGGAAACGCTGGCGCTGGAGCCGGCCGCCGATGTCGCGCTGCCCGCCGCCGATCCGGACGATATCTGCTATCTCCAGTATAGCAGCGGCTCCACCCGCTTCCCGCACGGTGTCGCGGTCACGCACCATGCGCTGCTCAACAATCTGTCCGCGCACGCCCACGGCATGGAACTGATCGAAAGCGATCGCTGCATTTCGTGGCTGCCCTGGTATCACGATATGGGGCTCGTCGGCTGCTTCCTCTCGCCGGTCGCCAACCAGGTGTCGGTCGATTATCTGAAGACCGAGGATTTCGCCCGCCGCCCGCTGGCCTGGCTCGACATGATCAGCCGCAATCCCGGCACCTCGATCAGCTATTCGCCCACCTTCGGCTACGATATCTGCGCGCGCCGCATGTCCAGCGTCACGCGCGCGTCGGATCGGTTCGATCTGTCGCGCTGGCGGCTGGCCGGCAACGGTGCCGACATGATCCGCCCCGATGTGATGCAGGCCTTCGTCGATGCCTTTGCAGAGGCCGGCTTCCGCGCCTCCGCCTTCCTTCCGTCCTACGGCCTGGCCGAAGCCACGCTGGCCGTGTCGATCATGCCGCCGGGCGAAGGCATCGTGGTCGAGCTGGTCGAGGAAACCGAGCTGTCCGGTGCCGATGCCACGCACGGCCGCCCGCAGCGCTACCGCGCGATCGTGAATTGCGGCAAGCCGGTCAAGGACATGGCGGTCGAGGTGCGCGAGGAAGACGGCACCCCGCTGCCCGAACGCGCGATCGGCAAGCTGTGGGCCAAGGGCCCCTCGATCATGCACGGCTATTTCCGTGATCAGGCCGCCACCGATGCCTGCCTGGTCGATGGCTGGCTCGATACCGGCGACATGGGCTATCTGTCGGATGGCTATGTCTACATCGTCGGCCGGGCGAAGGACATGATCATCATCAACGGCAAGAATCATTGGCCGCAGGATATCGAATGGGCGGTCGAACAGTTGCCCGGCTTCAAGGCGGGCGACATCGCCGCCTTCGCGATCACCACGCCGGGTGGGGAGGAGACGCCCGCCGTCCTCGTCCAGTGCCGTACGTCCGATAATGACGAGCGCGCCCGGTTGCGCGATGCGATCCGCGACAAGGTCCGCTCGATCACCGGCATGAACTGCGTGGTCGAACTGGTCCCCCCGCGCACGCTGCCGCGCACCTCGTCGGGCAAGCTCAGCCGCGCCAAGGCCCGCAATCTCTATCTCTCGGGTGAGATTCAGCCTTACGCGATCGCCGCCTGATCGATTTTTGCCGGCCGGGCCGCTTGACTTTGCCGTGACTTGGGCGCCGGCCGCTTGACTATGAAGTGCGACGGTCGCCAAAATAATTGTGGATGAATCAAGGCACGGTTACGCATCGCTAACCCTCCTGCTCGTAATCGGCGGGGGTGATCAGCCCGAACCCCGCCTCCGAAACTGCTGCGCCGATCGGATGGCGGGTCGTGCTCGGCTTTGTCGATCCGGCCGTGGCCGGCTGGTCGCAGGTCCGCGGCGCGCAATATGGCGCGCTCGCCCGCATCACACCGCTGCTCACGCTGATCCAGCTGGCGGGCGCCCTGATCCTGACCGCGCTGCTCTGGAACGCCGCCCCGCGCGACTGGCTCTGCGCGTGGACGGCGGCGATCAGCATCGCGATGCTTTCGGGCTATGTGACCGGTCGCCGGCTGATGCCGACGCTCCATCTCGGCCCGATGCCCGGCGCGCTCACCCGCACCGTGCTGCGCGGTGTCGCGCTCGGCCTGCTCTGGGCGCTGCCACCGATGATGCTGGCCGGCAACGGCTCGACCATGCACCAGCTCGCCGCCTGCCTGATCGCGGCCGCGATGATGGCCACCGTCACGCTCACCGCATCGCTGGTCCCGCTGGCGATGATCGCTTTCCTGGTGCCGGTCGGCATCGGGCTCACGTTCCTGATGCGCCCGTTCGGCGAACTGCTGATGATGGCGCTGCCCGTCTTCTACACGCTTGCGCTCTGCATCGGCGGCTTCGCGGCCGGCCGCGGCTTCATCCGCCGCCAGTGGACCGAGATCGCGCTGAAGGAAAAAGGCGAGGTCGTCAGCCTACTGCTCCGCGAATATGAGGAAAGTGGCGCCGACTGGCTCTGGCAGGTCGATACCGCCAAGCGGCTATTCGGCGTCTCCTCGCGCCTGGCCCGCGCCGCCGGCCGCACCGTCGCCACACTCGAAGGCAAGCCGCTGCTCGATCTGTTCGCCGGCGATGGCGGGGCCGCCGCGGCCTCGACCCAGCTGCGCGAGCTGATCGATCGCATGAACGCGCGCGAGCCGGTCGGAGAGCTGGAGCTGCCGATCGTCATCGACGGCGATCAGCGCTGGTGGGCGATTTCTGCCGCCCCCCGCCAGGATCTGCACGGCCAGTTCGCGGGCTATCGCGGGGTCGGCTCCGATATCACCGAACAGCGCCGCACGTCCGACAAGATCGAACGCATGGCCCGGTTCGATGCGCTCACCGGCCTCGCCAATCGCGGCCAGGTGATCGATACGCTGCGCCGTGCGCTGGCGTCCTCCACGCGCGAACGCACCCGTTGCGCGCTGCTGCTGGTCGATCTCGACAAGTTCAAGCCGGTCAACGACACGCTCGGCCACCCGGTCGGCGATCGCTTGCTCAAGCTCGTCGCCGAACGGCTGCGCGGCCTGCTGCGCGATGGCGAGCTCGGCGGCCGGCTCGGTGGCGACGAGTTCGCGCTCGTGCTCCGCGACGTCGATGATTCGACGCGGATCGATGCGCTCGGCGATGCGGTCATCGCGCGCCTGTCCGAACCGTTCGAGATCGATGGCGACATCATCCGCATCGGCGCCAGCGTCGGCAGCGCGCTTGGCCCGCGCGATGGCCGCAGCGTGGAAACGCTGCTGCGCAACGCCGATCTCGCGCTGTACCGCGCCAAGGATGATGGTCGCGGCGTCCATCGCCGCTACGATCCGTCGCTGCTGGCGGTCGCCGCCCGAAAACGCGCGATCGAAAGCGCGCTGCGCGAAGCGGTCGAAGCCGATGGTTTTGCGCTGCTCTACCAACCCGTGGTCGATGCCGATACCGGCCGGATCGAAAGCTTCGAAGCGCTGTTGCGTTTCTCGCACCCGGTGCTCGGCGATCTCGCCCCGGCCGATTTCATGCCGATCGCGGCGGAAGCGCGGCTGGCGCCCACGATCGCCGCCTGGACGCTGCGCCATGCCTGCGCCGAAGCTGCCCATTGGCCGGATGCGATCGCGGTGTCGGTCAACCTGTCGGCAGAACAGCTGGCCGACAAGCAGCTGCCCGCCACCATCCTCGCCTCGCTCGCCCATGCCGGGCTCCAGCCCGGCCGGCTGGTGCTCGAAGTCTCCGAACGCATCTTCCTGGGCCGCGATGCCGGGCTGGTCACCGTGCTCGATGGCCTGCGCGGGTTGGGCGTGCGGATCGTGCTCGATGATTTCGGCACCGGCTACGCATCGCTCGGCTATATGAAGCATCGCCGCTTTTCGGCCATCAAGATCGATGACAGCTTCGTGCGCGGCCGCTCCGCCACCCGCCCCGAAAGCGTGGCGATCGTACGCGCGGTGATCGCGCTGGCCGATGGACTCGACGTGCCGACCATCGCCGAGGGTGCCGAAACCCATGCCGAACTGGCGCGGATGTACGAACTGGGCTGCCGCCGCGTGCAAGGCGATCTCGCCGCCGCACCGATGTCGGCGGAAGCCGCGCGCGCGCTGATCGCTGGCCCCCCTGGCGAAGAGCCCAGCCGCAGCGTCGCCTGATCGCACCGCGGGTCTTGCGCGCTTCCGCCCGTCTCGCTATGTGCGCCGGTCTCCGGTCCCGGAGGAGTGTAGCTCAGTTGGTAGAGCATCGGTCTCCAAAACCGAGGGCCGTGGGTTCGAGTCCCTCCACTCCTGCCAGCCCTTGCGGCAGGTATCCGAAGGGACCGGAGATTTCGCGAGGCGAAGGCTTCCCGATCCGGCCGTAAGGGCCGGTCGGGGTCATGCGCCTCGCCATTGCTGTTTGGGGAAGGCTGAAGGCGTGGCGAAGACGACACCCGGCGAATTCATCCGGCAGGTCCGGGCAGAGACCGCCAAGGTCGTCTGGCCGAGCCGCAAGGAAACGATCACGACCGCGGTCATGGTGGTCATCATGGCGGTGCTGCTCGGCGTCTTCTTCTTCGGTGTGGATTCGGCATTCAGCGCGATCGTGAAAGCGCTGCTCGGCCTGCTCAGCTAAGGATCGCGAATGTCGCGCTGGTACATCATCCACGCCTATTCCGGCTTCGAGAACAAGGTGAAGGAAGCCATTCTCGCCGATGCCACCCGGCTCGGGCTCGAGACGTTGGTCGAATTGGTCGAAGTGCCGACCGAGAAGATCACCGAGGTTCGCCGCGGCAAGAAGGTCACTTCGGATCGCAAGTTCTTCCCCGGCTATGTGCTGGCGAAGCTCGAGATGAACGACGACGTCTACCACCTCGTCAAGAACACGCCGAAGGTCACCGGCTTCCTCGGCTCGTCGGGCAAGCCGCAGCCGATCAGCGAGGCGGAAGCCGCGCGCATCCTCAACACCAAGGAGGAAGCCGCCACCGCCGCGCCCAAGGCCAAGCTCAAGGTCGATTACGAGATCGGCGATGCGGTCAAGGTGCTCGACGGCCCCTTCGCCAGCTTCAACGGCGTGGTCGAGGAACTGGATTTCGATCGCGGCCGCGTAAAGGTGTCGGTCTCGATCTTCGGCCGCGCGACCCCGGTCGAACTCGAATTCGAACAGGTCGAACGGGTGAAATGAGATTTCCCTCTCCCGCCCCGGCGGGAGAGGGAGGGGCCCGCCGCGCAAGCGGTGGGAGGGTGAGGGCTTTCCTCGCCCGCCCCTCTCCCGCGAAGGCGGGAGAGGACTTCAACCGCGGGAGGCAGGCGCAAGCCCGCCGCATGCACCGCTAAGTCACAGGAGCGAAACGTGGCGAAGAAGATTACCGGTTACATCAAGCTGCAGGTGCCGGCCGGCAAGGCCAACCCCAGCCCGCCGATCGGCCCCGCGCTGGGCCAGCGCGGCGTCAACATCATGGAATTCTGCAAGGCGTTCAACGCGTCGACCGGCGATCAGGAAGTCGGCACCCCGCTGCCGACCGTGATCACCGTCTATGCCGATCGCAGCTTCTCGTTCGAGACCAAGACCCCGCCCGCCAGCTATCTGCTGAAGAAGGCGGCGAACCTGAAGTCGGGCTCGAAGGAGCCGGGCAAGGCGTCGGCCGGCAAGATCAAGCGTTCGCAGCTCGCCGACATCGCGACCGCGAAGATGAAGGATCTGAACGCGAACGACCTCGAGTCCGCGACGAAGATCATCGAAGGCTCCGCCCGCGCGATGGGCCTCGAAGTGGTGGAGGGCTGATCCGATGGCAAAGCTGAGCAAGAAGGCCAAGGCGATGGCCGCTGCGGTCGACCGCGAGAAGCTGCACGGCGTCGACGAGGCGATCGGCCTGGCCAAGGCCAACGCCACCTCCAAGTTCGACGAGACGATCGAAGTCGCGATCAACCTGGGCGTCGATCCGCGTCATGCCGATCAGATGGTCCGCGGCGTCGTCACCCTGCCCAAGGGCACCGGCAAGGATGTCCGCGTCGGCGTGTTTGCGCGCGGTGCCAAGGCCGATGAGGCGCGCGCCGCCGGGGCCGAGGTCGTGGGCGCCGAGGACCTGCTGGAAAAGGTCCAGGGCGGCGAGATCGATTTCGATCGCTGCATCGCCACGCCCGACATGATGGGTCTGGTCGGCCGACTCGGCAAGGTGCTGGGTCCCAAGGGCCTGATGCCGAACCCGAAGCTGGGCACCGTCACCATGAACGTCGCCGAAGCCGTGAAGGCGGCCAAGGGCGGCCAGGTCGAATATCGCGTCGAAAAGGCCGGCATTATCCATTCGGGCATCGGCAAGGCGTCGTTCCCGGCGGAAGATCTGCGCGCCAATTTCGATGCGCTGGTCGATGCGCTGGTCAAGGCGAAGCCGGCGGGCGCCAAGGGCAAGTATGTCCGCAAGATCGCGGTCAGCTCCACGATGGGCCCGGGCGTGAAGATCGATCCGACCGAGGTCGCGGTCGCCTGATCCATCACCTGATCGAATGACGAGGGCCGGGAGCGATCCCGGCCCTTTTCTTATGGGCGTCCGTCGCGGGCCGACACCGGCCGGCCGCGCCATTCGCTAATTGATTGATCTGCCTCAAGAAGCGCCCCCGACCTCCGCAACTTTGCGCGGCCCGGACGGGTTCCCCGATCAGCACGGCCTTGCACGGCCGGATCAGGAGGACTCGTGACGGACCAGCAGACCCATGACGATGCGCCGCTGGCGACATCGAAACGCAGCGAGGAGCAGCGCACCGCCGGCCGCATGCTCGGCGGAGACGGCGGCGATACGGTCGTCGCGGCCGCCGTCACCATCAATCGCCCCGTGGCCGAGCTGTACCGCTACTGGCGCGACTTCACCAATCTCGACAGCTTCATGGACAATATCGTGTCGATCACCCCGCTCGGCGGCGATCGCACCCATTGGGTCGTGCGCGCGCCTGCCGGCCGCACCGTCGAATGGGATGCTCGCATCATCGAGGATCGCGAGAACGAACTGATCGCCTGGGAAGCGGAGGATGGCGCGGACGTGCCCAATGCCGGCCGCGTGGAATTCCGCGATGCCGGCGCGCGCGGCACCGTCGTCACCGCGCAGATCGCCTATGATCCGCCCGCCGGCCTCGTCGGCCGCATCATCGCCAAGATGTTCCAGCGCGAGCCCGCGATCCAGGCCCGGCGCGATCTGCGCCGCTTCAAGCAGCTGATGGAAACGGGCGAGATCGCCACCGCCTCGCGCACCCGCGCGGCGCTCGAGGAGGAATGGGCATGAAGGCGCTCGCCTGGCACGGCAAGCATGACGTGCGCGTCGATACGGTCGACGATCCCGAGATCCTCAATCCGCGCGATTGCATCATCAAGGTTACGTCGACCGCGATCTGCGGATCCGATCTCCACCTTTACGACGGCTACATCCCGACGATGCAGGCCGGCGACATCCTCGGCCATGAATTCATGGGCGAAGTGGTCGAGACCGGGCCGAAATCGACGCTCAAGAAGGGCCAGCGCGTCGTGGTGCCGTTCACCATCGCGTGCGGCAGCTGCTATCATTGCGGCAAGCATCAATATTCCGCCTGCGACAACGGCAATCCGGCCGACAACCAGGATCTGGGGATGGAGCTGTATGGCCAGCCCATGTCCGGCCTGTTCGGCTACAGCCATCTCACCGGCGGCTATGCCGGCGGCCAGGCCGAATATGTCCGCGTGCCGTTCAGCGATGTCGGCCCGATCGTGATCCCGGACGGGATCGAGGACGAAAAGGTGCTGTTCCTCTCCGATATCCTGCCCACCGGCTGGATGGCGGCGGAGAATGCCCAGATCGAGCCCGGCGATACCGTCGCGGTCTGGGGCTGCGGCCCGGTCGGCCTGTTCGCGGTCCAGTCTGCCTTCCTGATGGGGGCGGAACGCGTGATCGCGATCGATCATTTCCCGCACCGTCTCGAACTGGCCAAGAGGTTCGGCGCCGAAACGCTGAACTTCGAGGAAACCGCCACCTATGATGCGCTGATGCTGATGACCGGCGGGGTCGGCCCCGATGCGGTGATCGACAGCGTCGGGCTCGAAGCGCACGGCTTTTTCGTCGATAATGTGATCGATCAGATCAAGGCATCCACCTTCCTCGGCACCGATCGCATCCATTCGATCCGCCAGGCGATCGTCGCCTGCCGCAAGGGCGGCCGCGTCTCGATGCCCGCCGTCTATGGCGGCATCGTCGACAAGTTCCCGCTCGGCGCGTTCATGGAAAAGGGTCTCACGCTCAAGACCGGGCAGACCCACGTCCAGCATTATATGCCAGCGCTCCTCCAGGCGATCCTGGAGGACAAGATCGACACCACCTTCCTGATCTCGCACCGGCTGCCGCTCGAACAGGCGCCGGAGGGCTACGCGATGTTCCACGACAAGCAGAATGAAGTGACCAAGGTCGTGCTGAAGCCCGGCCTGGCCGCCACCGCCTGAGGAGAAACCATATGGCTGATAAATTCGCGATCATCACCGGCGCATCCGCCGGCATCGGTGCCGAGCTCGCCAAGCTGGCCGCCGCTGACGGCTATGATCTGCTGCTCGCGGCGGACACGCCGTTCAAGGGCGGTACCGGCGCGTTGCAGAGCGCGGGCATCAGCGTGCAGACGCTTGATGTCGATCTGTCCAGCTTCGAAGGCGTCGATACGCTGCTCGCCGAAGCCGGCGGCCGCCGCATCGATCTGCTGTGCGCCAATGCCGGCCACGGCCTCGGCCGCGCGTTCCTCGATCAGGCGCCGGAGGACTGGCGCCATGTCGTAGATACCAACATCGTCGGCACCGCCTATCTGATCCAGAAGGTGCTCGGCCAGATGGTCAAGCGCAACGACGGCCGGCTGCTCGTCACCGGCTCGATCGCGGGCTACATTCCGGGCAGCTTCCAGGCGGTCTACAACGGCACCAAGGCGTTCGTGGACAGCTTCGTCGCGGCCCTGCAAAACGAGATCAAGGATGCCGATGGCGTCACGCTCACCAACCTGATGCCGGGGCCCACCGATACCGATTTCTTCGCCCGCGCCGGCATGCTCGATACCGATGTCGGCAGCGATCCGAAGAAGGAGGATCCGGCGATCACCGCGAAGAATGGCTGGGATGCGCTGATGAAGGGCGAGGCGAGCGTCGTCTCCGGGCTCAAGAACAAGATCCAGTCGACCCTCGCCAACGTCACCCCCAACGCGGTGCTCGCCGAACAGCATCGCGCGATGGCGGAACCGGGCAGCGCCGACAACTGATCGGATTGCGATCGAAAACGAAGGGCCGGGAGCGATCCCGGCCCTTTCCGTGTCAGGTCAGCGCGGTGCAGGCGGCGCGGCCGCCGCTCCCGGTGCGGTCGGGGCCGCCGCCCCCGCCCCCGCCGATTTCGGCAGGATCACTTCCACCCGCCGGTTGCGCTGCCGCCCGGCCTCGTCGTCGCTGCCGTCGGCCGCCGCATTGGGCGCGATCGGGCGCAGCTCGCCCAGCCCGATCGTCTTCAGCCGCGTAGGCTCCGCGCCCTTCTCGACCAGATAGGCCTTCACTGCCGCCGCCCGGTCCTCGGACAGCTTCTTGTTGTAGGCATCGTCGCCCTTGGCGTCGGTATGGCCCTCGATCATGATCTCGCCGGGCCCGCCCGCCGCGATCAGCGCGGCCAGCTGGTCCAGCGTTGTCTGCGCGCCCGGCTGGATGGTCGCCTTGTCGAAATCGAAGGTCACGTCGCCGGGTAGCGACACCATCGTGCCGCGCTCGGTCTCGACCGCGCCCAGTTCCGATTTCAGCTTCTCCACCGCCTGCAGGCTGCTGGCTGCGTTGCCCGCCGTGCCGAAGGTCGATCCACCCGCCGCCGCCGGGCCGAACCGCGATGCCGGCAGCGGCCGCAGGTTCGACAGGCCGGATGCCTCGGGAATGCCGCCGCCGCGCGCGCCGTCCAGCGGCAGCACCGCCTCCAGCTTGGGCTGCGTGCTATACTGGTTGCTGCCGCTGTCATGCGCGTTCAGGATCATCGTCGCCTTGCCGGATGACGGCAGCGCGCCGGTGAACACCAGCACCGCATCCGCCATCCGGCCGGCCGGCACTTCCAGATCCTCGTTGGTGGGCGATGGCACCAGCATCAGCTTCTCGCCGGTGTCGGTCAGCAGATAGTTATGGTCCTTGCCCCAGGCGAGATCGATCTCGCGCTCGCGCGCGTTCATCACCCGCACCTTCACCGCCGCACGCTCGCCCGATGTCTTGACCGACAGAACCTGCAGCACCACGCCGGTCGGGTGCGCGATCTGCACGCCCACCGGCGCGCCGTCGCCGCCACCGCCGATCGACACCAGCCCGCCGTCGCAGCCGGCCAGCGCCAGCAGCGCCGCCGCCCCGGCACCGGCGATTCCGCCCCGCCTCACTGTGCGCCGCCCAGCGGCAGATCGATCCGGAAGCCGGGGCGCGAGCTATATTCGCTGCTGGTCGATGCATCCTCGTTCAGCATCAGCGTCGCGCTCTTGGCCGCGGGCAGCCGCCCAGTGAACACCAGTTCGCCCTCGAAGGTCTGCCCGGCCGGCACCGCCAACTTCGCGTTGGTCGCGGGCGGCGAAAGATAGAGCCGCTCGCCCGTATCCAGCAGCAGGAAACCCTTGCGGTTGTTCGGGAAGCTGTTGAGCTCGATCTCGTCGTCGCGCCCGTTGATCACGCGGATGCCCACCGCGGTATCGGTCTGGCGCGACTGGATCGATGTCAGCTGCAGCACCGTGCCGTTGGGGTGCGCGACCTGGATGTCGAGCGGCTTGGCCTGCCCGCCGTTCCACAGCGCGGGCGTCGCCGCCGCGGGGGCGCCGCCCGTCTGTGTCGGGGCTTCAGTGCCGGCACCGGCGGCATTGCCCGCGGGCGGTGCTTCCGCCTGCTGGCACGCCGCCAGCATCAGCGCGGGCACAACCGCCGCCATCATAATCACGCGCATGTCCGCCTCCCTCAGGCCTCGTCCTTCGCCAAAGCCCTTGGAAAGGCTCCGCATTCCCGTGATGGTGGACCGGCCGGGCGCGCCGCGGAAACGGGATCGCGGCCAATCGAGCCGAAAGCGCGACGTGCCGACTTGGCACCGCCCTCTGCTTGACCTTCGCGCCCGATCTGCTAAGCGCGCGCCTTCGCAAGCACAGGGCCGGTTCGCCGCCCGGTTTGCGAGCCGTCCGAGACAGTGGGTGCTCCGGTGATCCGGGGCTTAATCTCCCGCCTAGACGGGGACAATGTTTTCCGGGTGCGCCCTTTCGCTGGGCGCCCCTCGGGTCTGCCATCGGCATCCGCCATGATGGTCAGTCGACATGCCCCCTTGGACGCGCCCGTTGCCGGTCCTGGCCGATAGCGGGCGATCTGCCGTCGTGGATGTTCCGCGGCGGTGTTTGAAGGAGTGTGGCATGGATCGAGCTCAAAAGGCCGACCTGGTTGCCGAGCTGAAGAGCAGCTTCGAGTCCACGAGCGTCGTCGTCGTGACGCGCAATCGTGGCCTCACCGTCGCGCAGTCCACTGTGCTTCGGAACAAGATGCGCGATGCCGGCGCCAGCTATCGGGTTTCGAAGAACAAGCTCGCCCGCATTGCCGCCGAGGGCACGGACTATAACAGCCTCTCCGAGATGCTGGTTGGTCCGACCGCGCTCAGCACCTCCGGCGATCCCGTGGCCCCGGCCCGGGTGATCGTCGATTTCGCGAAGACCAACGACAAGTTGGAAATCGTGGGTGCCGTGATGGGCGGAACCGTCCTCGACGTGGCCGGCGTGAAGGCGCTGGCCGAACTGCCGTCGCTCGACGAGCTGCGCGCCAAGATCGTGGGCCTGGTTCAGGCTCCCGCGACCAAGGTTGTGCAGATCATCCAGGCGCCGGCGGGGCAGCTTGCGCGCGTGTTCGGGGCCTATGCGGCCAAGGAAGACGCCTGACCTTTACTGGAACTGGCCGCCGCCGGCGCATCCGGTGGCGGCATGATATTCACGGAGACTTACAATGGCAGACCTGCAGAAGATCGTTGACGACCTTTCGGCCCTGACCGTCCTCGAGGCGGCCGAGCTCTCGAAGCTGCTCGAAGAGAAGTGGGGCGTGTCCGCCGCTGCCGCGGTGGCCGTTGCCGCCCCGGCCGGTGGTGGTGCCGCCGCTCCGGCCGCCGAAGAGAAGACCGAGTTCGACGTGATCCTCACCGGCGACGGTGGCAAGAAGATCAACGTCATCAAGGAAGTCCGCGCCATCACCGGCCTGGGCCTGACCGAAGCCAAGTCGCTCGTCGAGAGCGCCCCGAAGGCGGTCAAGGAAGGCGTGAACAAGGACGAGGCCGAGAAGCTGAAGAAGCAGCTCGAGGAAGCCGGCGCGACTGTCGAGCTCAAGTAAGCAAGACCGTCGCATCTCCGGTGCCGTCCTTCGCGGGGGCGCCGGCGTTCGCAGGATCAGGGCGGCCCGGCAACGGGTCGCCCTTTTTCTTGGTCGCCACTGTGTCGCCTCCCCGCGCGATAACTTTGCGTTAATTACGCTCGGCTAACAGTTGATTGTGATCGCGGCCGTGGGGGCACGGTCGGGACATCGCGGTTCGGGGGGCCGTACGCACGACATGCTGAAGCGCGTCCCGCCCGATCAGGTCCGCATGGGCATGTATGTCCATGGCTTCGAAGGCTCGTGGTTCGATCATCCCTTCTGGCGCAGCGCGTTCAGGATCGAGACCGAAGCCGATCTCGCCAGGATCCGCCAATGCACGGCCTCGGCCGTGCTCGTCGACATGAAGCTCAGCGCCGATGCCGCCCCGCGCGCGCCGGTCGCGGCGGCTGCCCCGATCCGCCCGATCCCGCGCCCGCTGCCGCATCGCCCGCCCAAGCCGGAAGGCCCCTGCAGCGAGGCCGAGGAGATCGTCCGCGCCACCAAATTGCTCGCCCGGTCGCGCGCCACGGTCACGCGCATGTTCACCGATGCCCGGCTCGGCAAGTCGGTCAATCCTCACCGTGCGGCCAAGCTGGTCGAGGAGATCACCGCGTCCGTGCTGCGCAACCGCAACGCACTGATCGGCGTCGTCCGGCTCAAGAGCCGCCACGAATATACCTATCTCCATTCGGTCGCGGTCTGCGCGCTGATGATCAATCTCGCGCGCGAGATCGGGCTGGACGGCAGCCTGTTCCACGAAATCGGGATGGCGGGGCTGCTCCACGATCTCGGCAAGATGGCGATCCCGGTCGCCGTACTCGACAAGCCCGGCCGGCTCTCCGATGATGAGTTCGTCACCATCCGCAGCCATCCCGAGCGCGGTGCCGAATTCCTGCGCGATACGAAGGGCGTGCCCGCGGTCGCGCTCGATGTCTGCCTGCATCATCACGAGAAATATGACGGCACCGGCTATCCGCACGGCCTCTCGGCCGAAGCGATCAGCCTCTATGCGCGGATGGGCGCGATCTGCGACGTCTATGATGCGGTCACGTCGGACCGCGCCTACAAGGATGCCTGGACACCCGAAGAGGCGATCGCACGGATGCGCAGCTGGGAGGGTCATTTCGATCCGCTGCTGCTCGAATCCTTCGTGCGCAGCCTGCGCCGCGATGGCGTCGCGATCGGCTGATCCGCCCGCCCCGCTTGCGGCCGGGGTCATCGATCGGTAACATCACCGGCAGGAGAGGATAGCGACCACGATGGGGGAGCTCTCCGATGCAAGACCTGCAGACCCGCCCCAGCGCCCGGTGCCACGAACGCGGCCGGCTCGTGATGAAGGGCGAATGCTATGCGCTGCGCCGAGACGACGGGGTCGAGTTCTGGCTGGAGATGGATCGCATTCCCCAGCATCTGATCGACCGGCCGGTGATCGTCGAAGGCACACGCTTTGCCACCACGCTCATCTCGGTCGCGCTGATCGGTCCGGAACGCTGATCGCAGCCGTCACCGCGCCGCAGCAAGAAAACGTCACGGTTCAGCGATACGCCGCTCGAAATCCTTGCCGATATGCCCCATCGATCGGGCCGCAGCCCGATCGTCCGCCCGCTTTCAAGAGGATCAGATGGCCACTCAAGTCGCATCGCCCGCCGCCGCCGAAACCGGCCAGCCCACCCCGCAGGAAGCGCTCGCCCGCCTGAAGGCCGGCAACGAGGCGTTCGTCGCCGATCGCCCGCTGGAAACCGATGTCTCGCGCGAACGGCGGCTCGCGCTGGCGCAGGGGCAGCAGCCATTCGCCACGCTGGTCGGCTGCTCGGATTCGCGTGTCGGCCCGGAACAGCTGTTCGGCGCCGGCCTCGGTGAACTCTTCATCGTCCGCACCGCCGGCAACAATGTCGATATCGCGGGCATGGGCTCGATCGAATATTCGGTGATGGCGCTCAAGGTGCCGCTGATCGTTGTGCTCGGCCATGAAAAGTGCGGCGCGGTCGCCGCCGCCACCGATGTCGTCACGAAGGATGCCCGCTTCCCCGGCAGCATCGGCCGCATGATCGAACCGATCCTGCCGTCGGTCATCGCCGCCCAGCGCGCGAACGGGTCGGCAGCGGACGCCGATCTGGTCGAGCATGCGGTCGAGGAAAATGTCCGCCGCATGGTCGAACGGCTGCAGACCTATTCGGAACCGATGCTGCTCGAACCGCAGGAACGCGGCGAACTGCTCGTCGTCGGCGCGGTCTACAGCCTGTCCACCGGCAAGGTGCGCTGGCTGTAAGCCCCGGGCCCGAAGCCCGTTCGGGTTGAGCTTGTCGAAGTCCTGCCCGTCTTCCGCCACGGCGAAGGAACGGCTCTTCGACAGGCTCAGGGCAATCGAGAGCGAGCCCTTCAGCCCTAGTAGGCGCAGACCCGGAAATCCCGCCCGAACCAGCAGCCGCGCTCGTCCCAGGCGCGCTGGCCGAAGCCCATCACGTCATAGCCGCGCTCGTCCCACCAGCGCCGTGCCCAGCCCCAGCGCGAATTCACGCCGTCCGCGGTCAACCCGTTCACCTCGGCGATGCCGTACCGCACGACCGATACGTTGATGGTGGAAGCGCCGCCGACCGGCCCTTCCAGCGGGGTCACCGCGAACGATCCGTTCTCGCCCCGCGCGAAGCGGCACGCGCCCTTCCATTCGGCCTCGGCGGTCTTGATCATGCACCGCGCCACCCGCTCGCCCGCCGGCGCGCCGGCCGGCTTCTGCGCGACCGCCGCGGTGCCAGCCACGAGACCCGCGACCAGCGTCACCCCGATCATCCCTGCCCGAACGGCCATGCCAACCTCCAGCTACTGCGCCGCCAGCCTCGCACGCGGGCGGGCCAGGGGCAAGCGGCTGGCGGGCCTTCGCTTTCGCGCTCAGCCCGGTCCGATCCGCGCGTCGCCGTCCAGCATCGTCAGCAGCCGCCGAGCATCCCATTCCTCGCGCAGCACCAGCCCGTCGTTCAGCAGCCGCTCGAACTGCGGCGCTGCGGCTGGCGCTGCGAACCTGGCGTGGGTTCGCGATGGCCAGGAATGCCGCCCGTAGACGCGCTCCCCAGCACCGGCGTGGCCACGTCGGCCGCTATAAACGGCGACGGCTTTTTCGAAAATGTGGGTCGTCCGCTCCACGAAGCGGGCGAATTGAATCAAGTCATATGATCCGGATCGTTTGCACGCCACTCCGCCACGGTCGCCGCGGCCACTTATACCGTGGACCCGATGGATGAAGTTTCCCACAAGTGCGGCCCATTGTATATGCTAGGTCACTTAACGCTAGCAGGCATCTCTACCAAAGAACGGGAACTGTCGGCCTTTCCTTGTCTCGCATGGCATAGGCAGATCGAATTAGGCCGCGGCTGCGCCATTGTCATAATCACGCACCCCCCTAATCTTACCTCACCTATTTCCGATTCGGGGGACGGAAATGCCTGTCGTCGATATGAAGGTCATCGCGCTTGGCGATATCGTGCAGGTGCTTGCGCTTCTCTTCGCAGCGTTCACGTTCAGCCGGCAACTGAGCAGGGCGGAACAGGATCGCAGGGCCGATGAGCATGATCGCCATGAGGCGCGGAAGATCGAAATCTATCAGCGGCTCGAAATCGAATCGAACCGGGTCTTCGAGTTCGAGGCCCGTCACCCGGAATTGGTCCCGCAGATGAAGCTGCACCTGGCCCCAGTCCGCCGGCTCGGGGCGATCAAGGTCAAGGACGAGTATGGCAAGCTGATGGACGCACGGAAGATCGCGATGATCGCCCGCAAATATTACGAGATGAATTGCAACCTGTTCGAGATCGCGGCGCGTCTACGCATTAAAAGGTTGATTGATGAGGATGTATTCGGCAGCTGGGTCGCTTGGTATTTTGACACATGCACCGAATGGGGCTTTCGCGCACTGTGGGAGGATCTGCGAGATAATTATACGAAGGAACTCAGGGACATCTTCGATCCACTTTGCAGCGATCTTATCGTGGCGTGGGACATTCCAAACATGCAGGGCGCGCTCAATATTGTGTTGACTGAGGATGGCGCAGCGGATGTCGCCCCGGACGAACTGGAACGACGCCGCCGCCAATTCTATGAATATATGACCGCGAAATATGAGTGTGCGGTAATCGGCGGATGGCTCGGCACCATCGATGGAAGCGCGCTTCCCGTCACGCATCCGCTCGCCTACAAGTGAAAACATGATCGACTATCGCTGGGCGGACGCCGCCGACCTGCCGGCCATCGCGGCTTTCTTTGCGGCCAATATCCGGCGCGATACGGCTTACATCAGCCATGGCGAGGTGCAGACCGGCCTTAGCCTTGATGGGCGAAGCTGGGCGGCGGATCTCGATGTCCGGATGCGCGAGGATTTTGCGGAACTCGGCCCGGATCGCTCGGTCGCCATTGCCAGATTGGGGGACGTCTTAGTTGGCGCTGTAATACTCCTGTGGGAAATCACGCCGCGCGTATCGTTCATGGTAGTGGAGGATCTGGTAGTCGATCCGGCGCAGCGGTCGGCTGGGGTCGGCGCAGCTCTCGTAGATTTTGCGGAGGCGGAGGGGGTTCGCCGCGGCATGCAATGGGCCTTCCTTGAAAGCGGGTTGCACAATGATGGCGCGCACCGTTTCTTCGAACGCCACGGCTTCCGGCCCGTCTCGAAGACCTTCTCGAAGCGCCTGCAGGCCTAATCCCACCCTTGCCTCGCGCCACCCTCACCCCATCTAGGCCGCTGTCCCCGGCGCTTGCCGATCCCGAACAAATCTGGAACAGACGCGGCCATGCTGACTCATATCTCCGTCCGCGGTGCGCGCGAGCATAACCTCAAGGATGTCTCGCTGGAGATCCCGCGCGAGACGCTGACCGTGATCACCGGCCTGTCGGGCTCGGGCAAGTCCAGCCTCGCCTTCGACACCATCTATGCCGAAGGGCAGCGCCGCTATGTCGAATCGCTGTCGGCCTATGCGCGCCAGTTCCTGGAGCTGATGCAGAAGCCCGACGTCGATCATATCGAGGGGCTCTC
Organism: Sphingomonas canaveralia; assembly: GCF_047238125.1. NCBI lineage: Bacteria > Pseudomonadati > Pseudomonadota > Alphaproteobacteria > Sphingomonadales > Sphingomonadaceae > Sphingomonas > Sphingomonas canaveralia. Next base: position 103,134 of record NZ_JBDFMH010000001.1, on the reverse strand, counting down.
GCCCGCCATCTCGATCGAGCAGAAGACGACCAGCCGCAACCCGCGCTCCACCGTCGCCACCGTCACCGAGATCTATGATTATATGCGCCTGCTGTGGGCGCGGGTCGGCATTCCCTATTCGCCCGCCACCGGCCTGCCGATCAGCGCGCAGACCGTCAGCCAGATGGTCGATCGGGTGATGGCGCTGGCGGAAGGCACGCGGCTGCTGCTGCTCGCCCCCGTCGTGCGCGGCCGCAAGGGCGAATATCGCAAGGAACTGGCGCAGTGGCAGAAGGAAGGCTTCACCCGCGTCCGCATCGACGGCACCGTGTACGAGATCGAGGACGCGCCCGCGCTCGACAAGAAGTACAAGCATGACATCGACATCGTCGTCGATCGCCTGGTCGTCCGTCCCGAGATCGAGACCCGCCTCGCGCAGAGTTTCGAGACCGCGCTGAAGCTGGCCGAGGGGCTGGCCTATGTCGATGTGGTGGCGGACAAGCCCGCGGCCGAGGGCGAGACGCTGAAGAAGGGCATCAAGGCGCTCGCCCTGCCCGATGGCGTCGCCGAACGGCTCACCTTCTCCGAGAAATTCGCCTGCCCCGTCTCGGGCTTCACCATCGCCGAGATCGAGCCGCGGCTGTTCTCGTTCAACGCGCCGCAGGGCGCCTGCCCGGCCTGCGACGGGCTGGGCGAAAAACTCTATTTCGATCCCGCGCTCGTCGTCCCCAACGAAAATCTGTCGATCAAGAAGGGCGCGGTCGTGCCCTGGGCCAAGAGCCAGCCGCCCTCGCCTTATTACATGCAGGTGCTGGCCTCGGTCGCCAAGGCCTATGGCTTCGATCTCGATACGCCGTGGAACCAGCTGCCGACGGAGGCGCAGGACGCGGTCCTCCACGGCACTAGGGGCAAGCCGATCGTGCTGCGCTTCATCGATGGCCGCAAGGCGTATGAGGTCAACAAGCCGTTCGAAGGCGTGATCGGCAATCTCGATCGCCGCATGCTCAGCACCGAAAGCGCGTGGATGCGCGAGGAGCTGGCGCGCTATCAGTCCGCCCGCCCGTGCGAGGTGTGCAACGGCGCCCGCCTCAAGCCGGAGGCGCGCGCGGTCAAGATCGCGGGCGAGGATATCTCGATGTCCACCCGCCGCGCGGTCGGCCCCGCGCTCGCCTTCTTCCGCGCCATGCCCGATCATCTCAACGATCAGCAGCGCCAGATCGCCACCCCGATCCTGAAGGAGATCGTCGAGCGGCTCGGCTTCCTCGACAATGTCGGGCTCGACTACCTCAACCTCGATCGCACCTCGGGCACGCTCAGCGGCGGGGAGAGCCAGCGCATCCGCCTGGCGTCACAGATCGGCAGCGGCCTGTCGGGCGTGCTCTACGTGCTCGACGAACCCTCGATCGGCCTGCACCAGCGCGATAATGACCGGCTCATCGTCACGCTCAAGCGGCTGCGCGATCTCGGCAACACCGTCATCGTGGTGGAACATGACGAGGATGCCATCCGCACCGCCGATCATATCGTCGATATGGGGCCCGGCGCCGGCGTCCATGGCGGGGCGATCGTGGCGGAAGGCACGCTGGCCGATATCCTCGCCCATCCCGATAGCCTGACCGGCGATTATCTCTCCGGCCGCCGCGCCGTGCCGCTGCCCGCCGCCCGCCGCAAGGGCAATGGCCGCAAGCTCACCGTGAGGGGCGCGCGCGCCAACAATCTGAAGGATGTCACCGCGTCGATCCCGCTCGGCACCTTCACCTGCGTCACCGGCGTCTCGGGCTCGGGCAAGTCCACCTTCACCATCGACACTTTGTTCGCCTCGGCCGCGCGCACGCTCAACGGCGCGCGCATGCTCGCCGGCCATCATGAAAAGATCGAGGGGCTGCAATATCTCGACAAGGTGATCGATATCGATCAGTCGCCGATCGGCCGCACCCCGCGGTCGAACCCGGCCACCTATACCGGCGCCTTCACCAACATCCGCGATTGGTTCGCGGGCCTCCCCGAAAGCCAGGCGCGCGGCTACAAGCCCGGCCGCTTCAGCTTCAACGTCAAGGGCGGGCGGTGCGAGGCGTGCACCGGCGATGGCCTGATCAAGATCGAGATGCACTTCCTGCCGGATGTGTACGTCACCTGCGATGTCTGCCACGGCAAGCGCTACAACCGCGAGACGCTGGAAGTGAAGTTCCGCGACAGGTCGATCGCCGACGTGCTCGACATGACGGTCGAGGATGCGGTCGAGTTCTTCAAGGCCGTCCCCCCCATCCGCGACAAGATGGCGATGCTGGCCGAAGTGGGGCTGGGCTACGTCAAGGTCGGCCAGCAGGCGACCACGCTGTCCGGCGGAGAGGCGCAGCGCGTGAAGCTGGCCAAGGAGCTCAGCCGCCGCGCCACCGGCAACACGCTCTACATCCTGGACGAGCCCACCACCGGCCTCCATTTCGAGGATGTCCGCAAGCTGCTCGAAGTGCTCCACGCGCTGGTCGAACAGGGCAACAGCGTGGTGGTGATCGAACATAATCTCGAAGTCATCAAGACTGCGGATTGGGTGATCGATCTCGGCCCCGAAGGCGGCGACAAGGGCGGCGAGATCGTCGCGACCGGCACCCCCGAGGATGTCGTCCGCGAACCCCGCAGCTATACCGGCCGCTATCTGAAGCCGCTGCTGGAGGCCCGTGCCGGCGGCGAGCCAGCCGAGAAACCGAAGGCGAAGCGGGTGGCAAGGAAGCGAGTGGTGGCGAAATAGTGGAATTCTCATATTGCCAGCCACAACGCGAGCAATCAGAAGCTCAGGCACAATCCTCAATTAGCAACATACTGCTTCTGATCAAAGTAGTCTAAAAGATAAACTGCTAACTTATGCATAAACAGAATGATATTGTCTTGTAGAGAATAGCAGTCTTTCAATATGTCCGGGACTGTTTTCAGTGGGTCCAACGTAATAACTTCGCCATGGGCGCACTTATGCCTCAAATGCGTCAGCCGCGCTATTGACTGTCGATGCTCTACGAAATTATCGAAATTAACACCAATCAACGCCATAGCCCAAGTAATAGTCGGAATGTCTAGATTACCGCGATCCAGTATAGCATCTGGATTTGGAAGATTGACCTCATCGAAAACGAGTATACCCTTCAAGAGATGCTCGTAAAGACTTTCGCTTGACATGGAATTAAGTTTTCTTCTGACTTCGGGCAATGCTGCAGTCTTGTGAATTCCAACTACGCACTTATGGATCGGAACCCCTGATAGGTGAATATCCTCAAGGCCCTGCGCCAATAGTCTCTTAGTATATCCCTCATAATGCGCGTACGTCATTGCCAAAAACGACCGATAGGATATCCTGAATTCAACCATATTTGTTGATGATTTTTGAAGATTGATCTTTAGTATAGCTAACTCTGCCTCCCTCCAAGATAACTCATGATCAATCGTTTTCTTGAGTGATACTGAGGCTGTCATTACAATTTATCGATTGCCGACTCGATAGCCGCAATTCTCCCGCGAAGCTTCGTTCTATTATTGGCACCGGCCCCTACATTGGACCGGAAATCCGCAGATTGGCGCGCAGCAACCACTGATGCATTCAGTGATTCCGAGTCTAAATTCGTCACCTTATCGAGCTTTTTGCTAAATGCGATAGCGATCGCTTCGTAGTGAGCAGGGGCCAACCCCCCTATAGGGCGGCCGTCTTTCAACTTACAGAAGGCATTGTCGCCTAGCACTCTACCAATCGCATCAAATACCTTTGCGAATTCCTCCTCTTGCCTATCAAAGTCGAACTCTCCCGAGCGCAGTACGAACTCCATGTAGTCGTCTAGCCAGTCGGCTATATGTCCATGATAGTACGACTGACCATCCTTCGCCGCGAAGAATCTAAGGACAAGCTCCTCTCTACCACGCTTCTCTATCTCAACGTCGGCAAGCGTCTCAGTAACCTTAAAGAATTCTTCCTTATTCGACAGCTTTATAAGAAACTCATAGAATCTTATACCGAAATCGCCAAATAGCCTAGCTGAACAATTTCTAATTTCCTGCTGGCTTAACTCAGATCCCCCGGTATTCAGTCTTTTGAACATTTCATATCTTAGGAAATGTCTGCTCTGCCTCTTTATGATAACTGCTCTTACTGATGACCGCTTTACTTGAAGGCGTAGCGTTAGCGGGAGTTTGTTGAAGGTCATACCATTGAGATCACCAATAATATCGCATCCGCGCAATTCCAACTCATCAAGATCGATAGCCGCAGGCTCGATAAATTGAATCATCGAACTCACTCGTTGCAGTCCGTCAATAAGCTCATATCGACCATCCTCATTTTCAATAAAGAATATAGGAGGTACAGGAAGTTTGAGCAGTACAGACTCTACTAATCTTGACTTCTGTTCAGGTGACCATCGAAATAGTCGTTGGTACTCTGGATCAATTTTTATCTCATTCTCTACTTTGAGGTTTACAAGCTCACCGAACGAAAAGTCGATCGCATCAACTCGGACTTCGCCGATCTTTGCGTCAATTGCAGACAGTAGCGCACTCTGCGACGAGTTTGCGTCTGGCGTATTGAGGTCAGTCATTTTAGCAGCTCTCCGCTGATGCCACATCGCAAAGTCCAGAATGCAGTAAAGATGGCTGCTGACCGCGAGCGGTGTCAAGCCAGCCAGGCCGTCCCGTTTCGCTGCACGGTACGGTCAACCCTTTGCTTCTCTCGTTTCCGAATGAAGGCAAATAGCAAAACAGTACTCCCAACTTTCCTACACGAACCAGATCGGTTATATTGCGAGGATGATCCACACTCCTCGCCGCGATGGCTGGTCGCCTGCGCTTCAGCGCAATTTCCTCGAGCTGCTGGCCGAAGGCGGGGTCGTGCGCGCCGCTGCGGCGGCGTGCGGGATGAGTGCGCGGGCGGCCTATGCGCTGCGGCTGTCGCCGCGTGGCGCCGCGTTCCGGATCGGCTGGGATGCCGCGCTGCTGGTCGCCCGCGCGCGGCTGGCCGATGCGCTGATGGAACGCGCGATCGAGGGCCAGGCCGATATCATCACGCGCGAGGGCGATGTCGCCACCCGCCACCGCCACGATAACCGGCTGGGGCTGGCGATGCTCGCCCGGCTCGATCGGCTGGCGGAGTGCGATCAGCCTGCCGGCAGCGATGCCGCGCTGGCCCGCATCGTCGCGCAGGATTTCGCCAGCTTCCTCGATCTGGTCGATCCCGCCCCCGCGCTGCCCGCGCTCGGCGCGACCGACCCCGCCCTCGCCGCCCCCGCCCCCGCGGACGCCATCGATCGCGATGCCCCGGCCATGCTCCCCGCCGCCGATGCCGGCCCCGGGGCCGCCGCGCTCGCCCTGTTCCTCGCCGTCCGCCAGCCCCTTGAACCGTGTGAACTTCGTCCCGAAACGGGACTGGACGAGGCGGACGACGAGGATCTGCCCCATGCCGATCCGCCCCCGCCCAGCGCGGACGAGGCGCTCGGCCGGCTGCAGGGCGTCTGGCGCGAGGATGGGATCTGGCGCACCGATTTCCCCCCGCCCCCCGGCTATGACGGTGATGAGGAAGGGGCGTATGGCGATCCCGGCTACAGCCGCGATCTCACCCTGCGCGAGGCCGCCGCGCAGGATGCGCTGCACGCCGCCGCGCTCGCCCCCGCGATCGCCGCCACCGCCGCCGCGCGCGATGCCCATTTCGGCTTCCGCCCGCCCCGCCGCCCGCATGGCCACGCGGCCGCGTCCCGGCGCGCCCCGGCTGCCTTCGATCACGCCCCCGTCCCCCCGCGCGCGGAAACGCCGACCGAGGTGGTGGCCCGTTACATTGCCGACTGGGACGCCAGGGAAGCCGCGCAGGCCGCCGAGGCTGCCGCCGCCGCACCCACCCCCGCAATCGTCACGCCGCCCGCGCCGCCGCCGCCCTCCCCGGACCCGGCCCCGGAGCCGATCGTGTACCCGGCCCAGTCGGATGTGCAGACCCACTTCCCCGTCTATCCCGATCCCGGCCCCGTCCGCCGCCACCCGCTCTGCGCGCGCGCGCCCTGGTATGCCTATTGATCGCGGTGCTTGCCGTGGCGGCCGCATCGCGCGATCCTCGGCGCCATGTGCAACGAAGCTGCCCGCCGCATCGAACTCGGCCTGCTGCGCGAGGATTGGAGCCAGACCGGGATCGAGCTGCGCTTTCCCGAAGGGCTGCCCAACATGGCGCCGCTGGAAAGCGTGCGGATCACCGATCCCACCGTCATCATCCGCGCTGCGGGGGGCGATGCGGATGGCGCCGCCGAACTCGTCACCCGGCGGTGGAGCTGGCCCGGCCCCTCCGGCAAGCCGGTCTATAATTATCGCAGCGAGGGGCGCGATCTGGTCAAGGGTCGCTGCCTGATCCCGGTCGATGGCTTCTATGAATTCACCACGCCTGCGGACAAGGCGAAGAAGCGCAAGGACAAGTGGCTGTTCCGCTGGGCCGACGCTGGCGCGGGCCGCGGCTGGTTCTGCATCGCCGGCCTCTGGCGCACCGATCGCGCCGTCGGCGAAGCCTTCACGATGCTCACCACCGAACCCGGCCCCGATGTCGCCCCCTACCACAGCCGCCAGGTGGTACTGCTGCCCGCCGCGGATTGGGCGCGCTGGCTCGATCCCGCGGTCCCCGCCGCCGATCTGATCCGCCCGCTGCCCGCCGGCACGCTCTCCGTCGAACAGGTCGGCTAGGATCGTTTTCGGGCTGCAGCGCGTTGCCCCCGCGTTTCCCCGTCCCACGGAGCCCGCATGATCCGCCCCGCCCTCCTCGCCCTCGCCACGCTCGCCGCCGCCCCCGCGATCGCCCAGCCCGCAGTCAACTGGAACCGCGGCACCCCCGTCGCGATCACCGTCGACAATGATCGCTTCACGCCGTCGCGCATCAACCTGCGCGCCGGCCGCCCCTACACGATCACCATCCGCAACCGCTCGGATCGCAAGCACAACTTCGCGGCCAAGACCTTCTTCGGCCTCGCCCGCGTCGCCCCGCAGGATTCGGGCTGGGTCACGGATAATAAGGTCGATCTCGCCCCCGGCCAGACCGCGCGCCTTCGCATCATCGCGCCCGACACGCCGAACGCGGTGTACGAATATCGCAGCACGAACCTGCTCGACGCCGCCGAGAAACTGAAGGGGAAGATCTACGTCCGCTGATGCGGGATGCGGCCGCCGTCGCGGCCCGAAGCGTGGTGGGCGCAGCAGGGATTGAACCTGCGACCCCACCCGTGTGAAGGGTGTGCTCTACCGCTGAGCTATGCGCCCACGCTTCGTGAAGGCGGCCGATTAAGGGAGCGCCGCCGCGCTGTCCAGCCCGAATGCGATGCGCCCGAATACGGGGCCGGCCATCGCGGGCGATGCGGCGCCGGGCGTGCCCGGCGCCCGCCGTTCAGTTCACCGAATCCTTCAGCGTCTTGCCCGCCTTGAACTTCGGCTGGCTCGATGCCTTGATCGTCATCGGCTCGCCAGTCCGCGGGTTGCGCCCGGTCGATGCCTTGCGCTTGCTGACGGAAAAGGTGCCGAAGCCCACCAGCCGCACCTCGTCGCCCTTCTTCAGCGCGCCGCCGACGGTATCGAACACCGCCTCCACCGCGCGGGTCGCGTCGCCCTTGCCGAGGCCCGTCGCATCCGCGACCGCGCCGATCAGCTCCTGTTTGTTCATTCCTAGCCCCTCTCTCCGGCCGGCCCTGCGATGGAATCGCGGCGGCCACGAATGCCGATGTAGAACCCTGCAACCTGCGTAAGTCAAAAGGAATTGGCACGCGCCGAACCCCGTCCGCCACGGCTCGTCGATTCCGCGTGCCGCTCAGCCCGCCAGCATCGCATCCCCGCGCGCCAGCACGCGCAGCGCCAGCCCCGCCGCCGCGGCGCGCGCCAGTGCCAGCGTGGTCGGCGCGGAAATCGTCGCCAGCAGCGGGCAGCCTGCCAGCACCGCCTTCTCGACCAGCTCGAACGAGCAGCGCGAACTCATCAGCGCAAAGCCGCCGTCCCAGCCCAGCCCGCCCCGCGCCATCGCGCCGACCAGCTTGTCGAGCGCGTTGTGCCGGCCGACATCCTCGCGCACCAACCGGATCGTGCCGTCGGCCGCGCACAGCGCCGCCGCATGCGCCGCCCCGGTCGCGCGGTTCAGCGGCTGATGATCGGCCAGCGCCGCCAGAGCGCGAAAGATCGCTGCGTCTTCCGCCAAGGGGCCGGCCGCAAGCGGCGGCAACGGACGCAGCGCCTGCTCGATCGTCTCGATGCCGCACAGCCCGCAGCCCGATTCCGATGCCCGGTGCCGAACCCGTTCCAGGATCCGTCCGGCCAGATCGCGACGCAACGTGATCCGCGCGATCACGCCGTCGTCCACATGGTGCAGGTCCACATCCTCGACGTCCGCGGCCGCATCCGCCAGCCGCTCCGCCAGCGCGAACCCGGTCGCCAGATCAGCAAGGTCGGCTGGCGTTGCCATCAGCACGGCATAGCCGATGCCGTTGACCTCGATCGCGACCGGCATCTCGATCGCGATCGGCCGTGCGATAGCGCCTGTCCCGCCCCCGACCGCGATCCGCTGGAGCGTACGCAGGCTCGCGCCGGCCGGTTCGGTCACTCAGCGCAACCGATCGGCATGCCAGCGCAGCTGATCCGCCATGAAGGTCGATATGAAATAATAGCTGTGGTCGTAGCCGGGCTGCATCCGCAGCGTCAGCGCGATCCCGGCGCGTTCGCAAGCTGCTGCCAGCAAGTCGGGCTTCAGCTGCTCGGCCAGGAACTGATCGGCGTCGCCCTGATCGACCAGCAGGTCCGGCACCCTTGCCCCGGCTTCGATCAGCGCCACCGCGTCGTGTCGCGCCCACGCGGTCCGGTCATCACCCAGATAGCCGTGCAGCGCCTTCTGCCCCCAAGGCACCCGAGACGGCGCCACGATCGGCGCGAAGGCGGAGACTGCTCGAAAGCGATCGGGGAAGCTGAGCCCGATCGTCAACGCGCCGTGACCGCCCATCGAATGGCCCATGATCGATTGCCGGCTCGGGTCGGCGGGAAATTCCGCCGCGATCAGCGCCGGCAATTCCTCGGTCACATAGCTCCACATGCGGTAATTTTCGGCGAACGGCGGTTCGGTCGCATCGACATAGAAGCCCGCGCCCAGCCCGAAATCATAGGCGCTCTCGGCATCGTCCGGCACGCCGTCACCGCGCGGGCTGGTGTCGGGTGCGACGAAGATCAGGCCGAACTCGGCGCAGGCGGCGCGATACTCGCCCTTGTCGGTCACGTTCGCATGCGTGCAGGTCAGTCCCGACAGATACCAGACGACCGGCAGCCGTGCGCCGTCCTCATGTGGCGGCACGAAGACGGAGAAGGTCATGTCCGTGCCGGTCGCCGTGGATGCATGGCGGTAGACGCCCTGCATGCCGCCATGCGCCTTCGTGGTGGAAATCGTCTCGATCATCAAGCCGCCGTTCCCATCATCTTCAGCGCGCAGAGTTTGTTGCCGTCCGGATCGCGCAGATAGGCGAGGTAGATTTTCCCGCGTGCGCCACGATCGCGAAGCCCGGGCGGGTCCTCGATCGCGCTACCGCCATTGGCCAGCCCCGCTGCGTGCCAGGCGTCGCCCTGCTCCGGCGACATGACCTTGAACCCGACTGTCATGCCGTTCCCGGCCGTTGCCGTCTCGCCATCGAGCGGCGTGCCGACAACCAGGAAGGCATCATCGCGCACCCAGAACCAGCGATCGCGGTCCGGATCCTTCCAGCTCGTTGCACCCCCCAGTGCATCCATGATCGCATCGTAGAAGCGCTTGGATCGCGCGATATCGTTGCTGCCGATATGGACATGGCTGAACATGGTCCCGCTCCCACTCAATACAGGACGACGCTGCGGATGCTCTCGCCCGCATGCATCAGGTCGAACCCCTTGTTGATCTCGTCCAGCGTCAGCACGTGCGTGATCATCGGATCGATCTCGATCTGGCCGTTCATGTACCAGTCGACAATCTTGGGTACGTCTGTCCGCCCCTTGGCCCCGCCGAACGCGGTGCCGCGCCAGTTCCGCCCGGTCACGAGCTGGAAGGGCCGGGTCGCGATCTCCTTGCCGGCTTCGGCCACACCGATGATGATCGATGTGCCCCATCCGCGATGGCACGCCTCCAGCGCGGTGCGCATCACTTCGGTATTGCCGGTCGCGTCGAACGTATAGTCCGCGCCGCCATCGGTCAGCTCCAGCACCTTCGCCACCGTCTCCTCGCGGCTCAGGCCCTTCGAGTTCAGGAAGTCCGTCATGCCGAAGCGGCGGCCCCACTCCTCCCGGTCCGGGTTGATGTCGACGCCGATGATCTTCGCCGCGCCCGCCAGCTTCGCGCCCTGGATCACGTTCAGCCCGATCCCTCCGAGCCCGAAGACGACGACATTCTCCCCCACCTGCACCTTGGCGGTGTTCACGACCGCGCCCACGCCCGTCGTCACCCCGCAGCCGATGTAGCAGCTGGTCTTGAACGGCGCGTCCTCGCGGATCTTGGCGACCGCGATCTCGGGCAGCACCGTGAAGTTCGAGAAGGTCGAACAGCCCATATAATGATAGATTGGCTGACCCTTGTAGCTGAACCGCGTGGTGCCATCCGGCATCAGACCCTTCCCTTGCGTCGCGCGGATCGCGGTGCACAGGTTGGTCTTGCCGCTGAGGCAGCTTTTGCACTGCCGACATTCCGGTGTGTAGAGCGGGATCACATGGTCACCGGGCACCACACTGGTTACGCCCGCGCCGACCTCGCGCACGATACCCGCGCCTTCATGGCCCAGGATCGAAGGGAAGATGCCTTCGCTGTCGAACCCGTCCAGCGTGTAGGCATCGGTGTGGCAGATGCCCGTCGCCATGATCTCGACCAGCACTTCGCCCGCCTTCGGCCCATCCAGATCGAGCTCGACGATCTCGAGCGGCTTCTTCGCCTCGAATGCGACGGCGGCACGGGTCTTCATGGTCGGCTCCTCGATTCCCTGATCGATCCATAGGGTCGCCGGGGTGCCGCGGAAAGCGCATTGCTCGAACCGTGGAGCGTGGCGGCGGGTACGAATTTTTCGGGGTGGCTGGCCCCCGCTGCCCGACCTAGTCCATGATGCCATGAACATGCCGATCGATCACGCCTCTTGGTCGCTCACCGAAAAGGAGAAGGAAACGCTGCGCCTGATGGTGCGCGGGCACGATGCGAAGTCGATCGCGCGCGCGCTCGATTTGTCGATCCATACGATCAACGAACGGTTGCGTGATGCCCGGCGCAAGATGGGCGTCTCCAGCAGTCGCGAAGCGGCCCGTCTGCTGCTCGATGCGGAAGGCAACGCTACCGCCGCCACCGCCCCCGAAAGCCTTGGGGACACGCCTTTTGGGGACGACGCCGACCCCGCCCGATCCGATGACGAGGGCGCGCCGAGCAGCGGCGCGGACCGGGGGCCGGTGAGCCCCCTGATGATCGGAGTAATCGCGATGACGCTTGCCCTCGGAGTTCTCGCTCTTCTGTTCGCGGCCCAGCCCGCCGCCACCCCGCCCGTCGAAGCCGGAGCCGCCGCTACCCCGGTGTCCGACGCTACCGAGACCGCGCGCCAGTTCCTCACTCTCGTCGATCAGGGCCGCTGGGATGAAAGCTATCGTCAGTTCGGCGCATCGTTCCGCAAGATCAATTCCGCCAAGGTGTGGGCCGATACTTCCGAGAAGGTGCGCGTGCCGCTCGGCGCGGTCGCATCGCGCACATTGCTCAGCCAGCAGAATTTCCCCGCGCCGCCCGATGGCTATGACGTCGTCAAGTTCCGCACCAGCTTCGCCAACAAGCCCGACGCCATCGAAACCGTCACCCTCGCGCGCGAGGATGGCGGCTGGCGGGTGTTCGCGATCATCATCGAGTAAGGTGCTCGCAGGGCGTCACGTGCCGGCGGGGCCGTGGCGCCTGGCATTTCCTCAAGGGAGAACGCGGACCCTGCCACCGGGAATGCGCGTGTAGGCGCCACCATCTCCATCTGCAGTGAATTCGACCGTTACTTCGACAATCTTGCCGCACATGGCTACCGGCCAGACCTCAGCCCAGCTGCCTTGATAATGAATGCCGAAGACCTTGGCCCCGAGTCCGGTTTGCTCGGACTCGATCCGCAGGATGCCGAGGACCGGCTTGTTATCCTGGCACTTCTTACCTGAACGCTCGAGCGCTGCATCCGCGGCCAATATGGCATTGGGAAGCGTATCGCCGATCAGCGATTCCCAGGCGTGTGAATTGCCGCGATTCACGCGCACCGTGGTGAGAGTGTCGTCAAGCTGGCGGGTGATCATATAGCGCACCGGCACCGGATCGCAGCCGGGGATCCGGGCCGTCACGAACCAAGCATTCTTTACCGCAGCCCGAACGAGCGCGTTGAAGGCGAAGCGGTCGGCGGTCGCCGGCTCGACGTTGTCGATCGAGATTTCGGACGCTGCACAAGTACCGTTTTCCCCGTAGATCTGCTGTGCCCGCGCCTTCACCACGTCCCTGATTGCGTTGGCGGGAGGTGCAGGAGCCGCGGCGTTCCAACCCTGCAGCCGTTCTAGAATAATCGGGTGCTGGGCGACGGCCGCCAGCGGAGTCGCAGCAAGCGACAACACCGCAAATGCGACAGCCCGCCTGCTGCGGTTCCGACGCTTCATGAGCGAGCCGTCACGCCGACGGTTCGGGCGGACGACCGCGATGGCCACCGCCGTTCATAGGCACGGGTCAACCATCGATAGGTCGGTCGTTCCACGATAACGAACCAGGCCGCCGCCGCCAGCAAGCACGCGGCGCCCGCGATAATGATGTAGGTCCATGCATCGTCCATCCCGATCGCGGCTGCCGCCATCGCCGCGGCACTCAGCACGAACGGGTGCGACAGGTAGAGCGCATAGGACGTGTCGCCGCCGAACACGAACAGCCGGCGCACCGGGCCGGGCCTTCCCTCGTCGCGGATCAGCGCGCCGCCCGCCACCAGCAGCAGCGCCGGCCCGCCAGCCCACAGGAAGCGCCACGTCCAGTCGCCGCCCGCCCAACCGAACAGCGGCATCGCAATCAGGCTCCCCAGACCCGCGGCGATCACGATCCAAGCCCCCGCCACGCCCAGCCGAACCCCGCGTTCGTGCAGCATCGCGATGCCGATCCCGAACAGGAACTCAATCATCATCGTATTGCGCCAGGCACCCAGCGGCCAGTCGTCGCGCCACCAGTCGAACATCTGCCCCGCTGCCAGCACCAGCAGCAGCGCCGCGATCAGCGGCAGACCGATCCGCCGCGCAAACAGCAGGCCCAGCGCGAAGATCGCGTAGAACAGCATCTCGTAGTTCAGCGTCCAACCCAGCACGAGCACCGGGAAATAGTCCCCCGCCGGGTTTGGCCACGGCAGGAATGCGAAGGACGCCAGGATATGCCCTAGGCTGCTGCTGTTCATTGCCATCTGCGCGGGCAGCAGCGCCATTACCGCCAGCGCGACTAGCGTGAACGCCCAGTAGGGCGGCACCAGCCGGATCAGCCGCCGCACCACGAACTTGCGCGCCGCGCCCGGCGCGCCGAACTCGTGACCGGCGATGTGATACATGATGAAGCCGCTGATCACGAAGAAGATGTCGACGCCGCCCGCCCACCAGACCAGATCGACCGCTTGGAACCCGTCCGCCATCGCCGGGCGCTGCGTCACTTCGTGCTGCAGATGGCCGAACAGCACCATCGCCGCCGCCACGAACCGCAGGATCTGGATGTTCCAGACGGTGCCGCCGGCCGCGCGGCCGATCGTCACGCCGCTGCCCCCTGACGGCGCGATGCTTCCGCGATCAGCGCGGCGCGCGCGGCTGGATCGGTGGTGATCGCGGACTGGATGTGGATCGCCACATGCTCGGGCCGCAACCCGCCTAGGAAGGCGTCCTTCGCCTCCGCGGTATCGCGCCACAGCGAATGGACGCCGCCGAACGGCTCGATCGCATGGCCGGTTTCCCCCGCGCCGCCGTGCGCGACGAAATAGCCGTAGAGCATATATTCCGACACGGCCTTGGCGCGCACCACCGCGCTTGCCCAATCGGTCCCGGTCACCGCCTCGATCCGTGCCAGCATCGCCTGCAGCACCGGGCGCCGCCAGGTCACGACATTGCCGATATAGCCCTCCTCAGGCACCGCCGCGCCGTCCAGCCCCAGCAACGCGATCGCGCTGCGGCGCCAGTCATGGTGCGCCGCACTCGCCAGCCCGCCGGGGTTGCGGTGCAGCCGCACCTTGCCGCCCACCCGATAGAGGGCGTCGTCCACCGTGCGGATGAAGTGCAGGTCGCTGTCGATGAACACCAGCAGCTTGTCATCAGTGAGTGAGGCCGAGGCTAGCTTGATGATCTGCTGCACCAGCCAGCCGCCCACCCGGCCCTGCCCGCGCTTGATCCATTGTTCGCGCAAGCGCTTGTCGATCAAACCGGGAATATGGATTCGCGAAGGCAGCGGCAGTTTGAACAGGCCGAGCGGCCCGAGCACATCCTCCGCGATCAACACCTCGCGGCGCGGCCCGGCCAGATCGGCGAACAGCCGCCGGTCGCTGCGCGGCACGATCACCAGATGGCGATAGTCCATCGCGAAATGCCGGTCGATGCTGGCGCACAGGTCGCGGGTCAGCTGCAGGTCCGGCCGATAGGTCGGCGTCACGATCGTGCTGCGTGCGCCCGTCATGCCAGTGCCTCGCGCCGCCAAGGTCGCTCGCGGATCGCCAGCATGCCGCCGGCGAAGCCCAGAGCCCAGGCGACATGCATCACCAGCGCGGCCGGCCCCGCCAGCAGCCCGCACGCCGATCGCCGCCGCAGCGCCACCTGCACCGAGATAAACCCCAACGCCCCCAGATAAGCGGCCGGCAGCAGCAGCGCCCATCCCCACACCAGGCCCAGCAGCGACGCCAGCGCGTTCGCCGCCACGAACCCCGGCACAGCCAGCTGGCGCGCACGCATCGATCCGGGATGGCGGCGCACGGTGCGCGATCGCCCCCGGCCATAGTTGCGATATTGCCGCCAGAGCGCGCCGAGCGTGGGCCGCACGAAGTAGGTGATGCGGATATCGGCATCCAGCCAGATCCGCCCGCCGCTGCGGTTCAGCCGGCAATCCAGCTCGGCATCCTCGTTATGGCTGTAGCTTTCGTCATAGCCGCCCGCCGCAAGAAAGCGCGCCAGCCGCCAGCCGGCATGGTGGCCATGGTCGACATAACCGCTCGCGCGCCCGCCGCGATGCGCGGATCCACCCGATCCCGCCGGCGTGTCGGATACCCAGGCGATCGCGCGGCCCGTGCACGTGGTGCCTTCCGAATCCATCGGCACCACCACCGAATCGGCCCCGCTCCGCTCCAGCGCGTCTGCCACTGCGCGCACGAAGCCGGGTGGGTACAGCGCATGCGCATCGCACCGCACCAGCAGTTCTGCCCAGCCTGCACATTGCCGCGCCACCAGGTTCACCGCCGCCGATTGCAGCCGCGCCGGATTGTCGATCAGCGCCACGCGGTGGTCGGTCGCGGCGATGCCGGCCACGATCTCGCGCGTGGCATCGCTGCTCCCGCCATCCGCCACGATCAGCCGCACCGGTCGGTCGTCGGGCAGATCCTCGCGCAGCCGATCGATCACCGCCGCGATGCCCGCGGCTTCGTTCAAAGTCGGAATGACGACCGCGATTCCCGGTCCGTTCACTGCGCTTGCGTGCGACACATCGTCAGGCGACGCTGGTCATCGCCGAACCGACCAGCCGGATGCCGAAATCGCGGCAGCTGGCGACCACCTTCTTTGCGGCGCGGGTCCGTGTCCGCTCGCGATGCGTCACGATCAGCGCGCCGACCGCCTGCGCGCCGATGATCTGGTAATCGCTGCCGCTTTCGGCGGCCGGCGTATCGAAGATCACCATCTCATATTGCCGGCGCGCCTGATCGACGAGCCGTGGCAGCATCTGGCGAAGCAGCAGTTCCTGTGGATTGGGCGGGATACCGCCAACCGGCATCACCGCCAGGCTGGGGATGCCCGGCACTTCCTGAAAAGCGTTCCCATCCACCCGGCCGGACAGATAGGTCGAAAGCCCGACCCGATCATCCAGGTTAAACAGCTTGTGCAGCGACGGGTGGCGCATGTCGGCATCCACCAGCAGCGTGCGGAACCCCACCTGCGCGAAGCAGACCGCAAGGTTCGCCGCCATCACCGATCGGCCGTCGCCCCGCTGCGGGCTCACCACAGCCAGCGTCTGCGCGCCTTGCGGATGCTTGAACCAGCGCAGCGCCAGCGCATTGCGGATCGATCGATAATCCTCGGCCGCAGGCGATGTCGGGTTGGTGAAGGCGATCGGCTCGCCGTTCACGCCCAGTTCCGGCACACCCATGTCGAACTGGGTCGCCAGCGCCCGCTCGAGCGTCTCGTCGTCGATGATGCCCAGCGCGATTGCCGCCTCGCCGAACCGCACGCCATAGGTTTCGGCGTGACGCGCGATCTCGGTCGCCTGGCGATCGTCGATCAGCTTGGCCCGGCGCAGCACTTCGCCGATCCGCCCGGTATGCGGCGGGGAATAGGCCTGGCCGCGCGCCAGGGCCTGATCATCGGGGTGGGTGTCGGCCATCAGGCGGTGCCTTCGCTCGGGTGGGGCAGATAACGTCGCACCGATTGGCCGATCAGCCGCTGGGGCGGGGCGGCCAGGCTGCGCACGCCACCCAGGTTGGGGATGCCCAGCCAGGCCGAAGCATCCTCGGGCACCCGCATCCGCTGGTCCATGAACTCGCGGGCGAAGGCGGCGATCAGCGCCAGGAAGATCGACAGCGCGGTGCCGGACATCAGCTTCAGAATCCACGGCAACCCGTCCGGGCTGGTCGGCACGGTGGCCGGCGACAGCACCGAGATGTTGGTCTGGCTGGCGGCACCCAGCAGTTGCGATTGCGTCTGCCGGGCGGTGATATCCTCATATGCCTTGCGCAGGTTCAGCACGTCCTGCTCCATCGCGGCGATCTCGCCACGCGCGCGCTGCGCGGCAATCACGCGGCCGCGCTGCGCGTCGACCGCGGCCTGCAGGCTGCCCACGCTGGCCGAGCTCTGCTGCGCGGCGGTCTGCGCGGATTGCGAAACCAGCCCGCGCTGCTTGGCCAGCTCGGCGCGCAGCGTGGATAGCTGCTCGCTCACCTGGCGATAATCAACATTGTTGGGCCCCGCGAAGGTCGCCAGCTGGCGGCGCTGCGCCTCGAGCCGGGCGATGTCCGATGTCAGGCCGGCCACCACTGGATTGATCATCGCATCGGGCAATGCCCCGCCCGATGTGCGCGAGGACTGCTGCGCCTGGGCCGCCTGTGCCATCGCCAGCTGCTGCGAAAGCGCGCCCAGCCGGGCGTCGTCCGCGTCGATCGATTCGCCGCTCGCGGTCACGCCCAGTTCGGCGCGGCGCTTGCTCAGCGCTTCCTGCGCCGAAGACAGCTGCCGCCGCAGATCAGCGGTCGCCCTCTCGTACCACGATGCCGCTTGCCGCGCCGGATCGGCCTGCAGGTCGAGGCTCACGTCGCGATAGGCTTCGGCAAAGGCGTTGGCGATCGCGGCGGCATTCTGCGCGCTCGGCGATTTGTAATCGATCGCGATCACGCGCGACTGGTTCGACGGCAGCACCGTCAGCCCCTGCGTCAATCGGTTCGCAAAGAAGGAAGATGGCGTGCCCGGCGAGCCCGCATTGCGATAATCCGCCAGCGACTGCGGATCTTCCAGCATCCCCAGCTTGCGCACCGCGGCCGCGGCCACGCGATCGGATCGGATCACTTCGACCTGCGTGCTCAGATAATCGGGCTGCAGCTGCGATGCGATGCCGGCCTCGGTCACTGCGCCCACCGTTTCCGGCGCGCGCACGTTCACGATCACCTGCGCGGTCGCGCGATAGCTGTCGCTGCCCAGCAGGATCCAGGCAACGGTCATGGCGATCCCGATCACGATCACCAGCGCGACCAGCTTGAACCGCGCCTTCAGGATCATGAAGATCTGCATCATGTTCATCGGCGCGTTCCCCCGTGCCCGTGCTCGCCCGCCATCTTTAGAACAGCCGCTGCTTCACGACGATCAGGTCGTCCGGCAACACGGCCGTATCCTGCTTCGCCTTGATGATCGTGGTGGTGCCATCGGCATTCTTGCGCTGGATCTCGATCCGGTTGCGCGATCCGCGCGGCGTCACGCCGCCGCCCAGCGCCACCGCCTGGCCCACCGTCATGTTCGCCTCGACCGGAAACGCGCCCGGCCGGCCGACCTCGCCCGATACATAGACAGTCGGCGCGGCCTGCACGACCAGCGTCTCGCCCGGCCGGGCGGCGCGGTCCTTGGCGCCGGAAACCAGTTCGGCGATGCGGAACTGTTCGCGCGCGCTGGCATCCGGGCCCATCATCACGGTCACGATGCCGCTGCCGGTGCCGAAGGTGGCGCCTGCCAGCGACAGCACTTCGGTCAGCGTCATGTTCGGGCGGTCGAGCGGAACCTGTCCCGGCCGCGCCACCGATCCCATCACGCTCACCGTCTTGGACCGCACTTCGCTGACCAGCACGTTCACGGATGGCGATACCAGGATGCCGCCGTCCTTCAGCAGCTTGCCGATCTGGTCGGCGATCTGGCTGGCGGTCATGTCGGCCACCTTCACCTGCCCGATCGACGGGAACAGGATCGTGCCGTCGCCGCTCACGCGCACCTGGGTCTGCAGGTCGGGGGAGCGATAGACGTTGATCGCCAGCAGGTCGCCCGGCCCCACCAGATAGTTGGCGGCGGCCCCGCCGCCCATCGCCAGGCCCATTGGCGAAGGCGCGCCGGTGGCGAACTGCTGCTGCGCGCCTGCGGCGCCTGCCATCATCAGGGCGGCCAGCGCCGGCAGCGTGGCCAGCCGGCCGATCGAAACCATGGTACGCATCAAAACGACTCCCTCGGCTCGCGCCGCGTCGCGCCCCCCACGGGCGCGCCGATATTTACCGCCGACCACTTCCGAAAGTGTAACTGGCGGTAAGCTGAACGGACTTGGCCGAATAATCCTCGTTCACGAAATTGGTGCGCCGCCGCTCATAGGCACCGGTCACGCCCAGGTCGATGTGGTCGAATACGCGGTAGCCGAGCCCCGCGGTCAGCCGCAGCGTCTTGTCGCGACGATCGATCAGCGTCGGCGCAAAGGTCGGGTCGAAATTGTAGCGCCGCCGATAATAGCTCGCGCTCGTCTCCGCGCGCACGCGATCGGCGATGATCGCGCGGCCGCTGACGTCGATGAAATCGGTGCGGATCGAATCGACGAACAGGAAGCTCTGCGCATCCAGCCGGCGGCCGACCGTCAGGCTGGCGTTCAGCGATTCGCGCGGCCGATAATCGATCGTCACCGATCCGGCCGGGCCCTTGTAATCGCGGCCCAGAATCGACCGGTCCTTGCGATCGATATAGGACAGGTCGGCCGAAATGCTGGTGATCACGCTCGGCGCATAGCGCAGCCGCAGGTTGATGCCGGTATCGACTAGGTTGATCTTGGAATTGACCAGCGTGCCGCCCACCAGCACCGGGCGATCCTCCAGGCCATCGGTGTATCGCCGCGAGACGGTCAGCGCGATGCTGTTGCCCAGCGGGCTGAAATAACCGACGCCGACCCCGCCGCCATATTGCCGGAAGTCGTTGACCTTGTTCTGCCGCGAGCTGTTCTGGCTCTCGATATAGTCGGGCTGCAAGACCAGCCGGATCTCGGGCGTGATCGGGAAGGTCGTCTCGTTGCTGATCCGGTGCAGCGTTTGGATGTTGCGCTGCTGGCTGCGCACGTCTGCGAACGAGCTCAGTCGCCGGTCGGTGCGCGCATTCAGATTGAAGCCGATCGTCGCGCCCGGCGCGCGGGCGACGTTCGCCTCGACCCGGTAGAAGAAATTGTCGAGGTTCGAGTTGCGGTCATACCATTCCTGGCCGACCGTGCCGGACAGGGTGACGTCGAAGTCGCCGGGATGAAAATCCACATCGCCATCGGCAGTCACGCTGAATGCATTGTCGGATCGCGGAAGACCGAGCGCGCGGCTCACAGGTCGCGAAAGCCGGAACAGATTGTCCTCGTGCCGAAATCCGACACCGACCGAGGCGACATATTCCGCGTGCGCGGTCCCCGTACCGAGCAGAACGAGCATTCCCCCGAATGCCAGCTTATATTGCTTGATCACTTGCCCACCTCGACCAACACGCGCGTTCGCCGATGTCTTGCACCGATCGGCCGGCGGGGCAAATCCTACCCGCTATGTTGCGGTGCCGCAACGCCCGAAACGGACCCGATCGTGCGGTCTCGGCACAGACTGTGGTAAATAGCGCGCGTTTTCAGCCCGATATCCGTCCATGACGGGGCCCAGTCGCGCCCGCCGGTAGGTGGCGCCCGGCCGATGCTGCCCGCCAGTGCCGCCGCCAGCGCGTCGATGTCGCCCGGTGCCACCAGCATGCCGTGCAGACCGTCGGCTCTTAGCACGTCGGCGAACGCGCCCAGCCGGCTCGCCACGATCCACTTGTTCAGCCCCGCCACGAGGAACAGCACCCCGCTCGCCTCGATCGCACGATAGGGGAACACGAAGGCATCGGCCCCATGCAGCAGGTCAGCCATCGCCTGATCGTCCAGCCGCCCCGCGCGCAGTTCGAACAGCGGCGGCGCCAGCCCCAACGCATCTGCGCGCGCGCGCAGCGGTGCCAGATCGATGAAGGGCTCGCCCGCCACGATCACCTGCAACTGCGCCTGTGTCTCGGGGGCCAGCCGCGCGATTGCCTCGATCAGCAGGTCGACACCCTTGTAGCTCTGGATCCGGCCGAACTGCACGATCCGCCAGCGCCCCTCCACCTGCGGCTCGATCGCTTCCGGCGCGCATGCCAGCGGCAGCGGCCCGTGCGGCACGAGATGGATCCGCGCCGCCGCCACCCCCTGGGCAATCAGCGCGACGCGCGCGCCATCGGTATGCACGATCAGCGCGTCGGCCGCGTCCAGCAGCCCGGCAAAGCCCTTCACCTGCGCCGCGCTCACCCGCGCGCCGTTAAGCGGGGTCGTGTCGTGCACCGTCAGCACAACCGGGCGCGCGCGCCCGATCCGCCGCATCGCCGCCGCATCCAGCAGCGGCACCAGCCCCCACTGGAAATGGACGACGTCATGATCGCGCGCCGCACGCTCGATCCGCCGCAAGTCGATCGCATGCTCGATCCCCTTGGCGATCTGCCAGCCGCGGCCCTGCCGCCGCCGCGGCCCGTCGGTCAGCCGGTAACAGGTCAGCACCCGCCGCCGCCCGTCGATCTCGGGCCGCTCGTCCGGCCGCGGGCCGCGCGCCGCCCAGCCGGTCGCCACCCCCGCCGCTTCCAGTCCTTCGCTCAGCGCGGCGTCATAGGGGGCGGTGAACAGCGACGGATCGATCAGCAGCGCCCGCATCGGCGCGGCGTCCGTCACGAAGCCGCCGATCGCGGCGTGCCAGCCAACCGCCCCAGCCAGCGTCTCACCGGCCGATCGTACCACAGGTCGGCCAGGATCGCGGTCACGATCAGACCGCAGACCAGCACGATGCCGCCCCACGGCGCCACCGATTCGTGCGGGATGCCCGCCAGCTTCATCGCGGTGTCGGCGATCGGCAGCAGCGGGCTGTGCAGAGCATAGATCGCGAACGAGATCAGCCCCAGCCACGCGAATGGCCCCGGCTTCACCGGCTCGATCCGCGCGCCCAGCTCGATCACGATCGGGAACAGCAGCAGCACGCACAGCAGATCGAACCAGGGGCCGATCCCGCGCGGCACCGCGAACAGCGGGATCAGCGCGATCGGCAGCGCCCACGCCCACCCCGTCACGATCGGCGCGCCCCGCCGCACATGATAGAGCGCGACCCCCACGAAGAACGAGAACAACGTGCGCGGCACCCCGTTCGCCATCGTATCCAGGCTCGCGCCGACATCGACATGGCCGGTCGTCATCGTCCACCAGATCAGCCAGACGCCGGAAAACAGGATGAGCCCCGCCAGAAACGGCAGCCGCAGCCAGCGCCACACCAGCGCCATGAGCAGGTTCACCCCCAACTCGAACATCAGCGACCAGCCCGCGAAGTTGAACGGCGTCAGCCAGTGATGCGTGCCGATCTGGATCGGGCTCGGCAGCATCAGCAGCGATGCCGCCACCGCCGTCGCGGTCTGCGCGGGCGTCAGCCCTTCCTCGATCCCGCCTTTCGTCGCGACCACGAAGAACGCGATGCCGATCGCCGTGCCCAGCAGATAGAGCGGATACAGCCGCACCAGCCGCATCGTCATGAAAGCGCCGGTGCCCATGCCGGCATCCAGCTTCGCGCCATAGGCATGCGCGATCACCAGGCCCGAAAGCGCGAAGAACAGGTCCACCGCCAGATAGGCGTGCGGCAGCTGCACCGTGCCGAAGAACGCCACGCTGTGCATGCAGACGACGGCGATCGCGGCGATGCCCCGCAATCCATCCAGCGTCCTGTAGTGGCGGGTCATTGGTCGGCGGCCCCCGGGAAACGAACGCACTCTCATGGCTCTGGCGGCCGGCATCCTCCCGCCCGCTCCTTGGCCGATGCGGCCGGCCGCGACAAGTCGCGCCACCGGCCGCCCGCACCGGTCCATCGCCTAGCCGCGCTTCCCTTGCTGTTTGGTGAAGCCGGCAATCAGGGAAATGCGCTGGCCTTGGCAGTCGCGATCACATGGTCGCGTACCAGCGCATGCGCCCGCATCGAGAAATGCTGCCCGTCCGGGGTCAGCGCTTCCTTCACCACTGCGCCCGCGGCATGCGCCTTCAGGATATTCTGCGCGAACCCGCCGACCGACTGGAAGCTGTGCGTAAACGGCCCCGTGCCGGTGATCGTGCGCGCCTGATAGGTGGTGGTCGCCACCGGATCATATCCGGTCGCATCGCCCGGCTCGAACACCAGATGCGTGCCGATCCCGGCATTGTGCGCCAGCTGCACCGCCGCACCGCTCGAATGCGCGACGGCAACCGTGCTGGCGAACAGCCCGTCCGCCTTCCAGCGATACGCGTCCGATGCTGCCCGCAACGGCGCATAATGGGCGATCAGGCTGGTCACGCGTCCGCCTGCGCCGCCGGCATAATAAGCCGCCAGCTGCTCGGCCGCGCCGCCCGCGCCATAACCCGAATCCGGGCTTTGGTTGGCCACGTCGGTCCACTTGCTGTTGGCCGCCTGCGTCGTCTTGATGCCGGGTTCCCACTGCACCCAGCGCGTGTGCGCGAAGTTGGCAGCACACCAGTCCGCCATCGCGTCGAATGCGGATTTGGTGGCGGCATAGCCGTTGGTGATGTCATTCTGCCCCAGCGCGCAGCTGATCGTGCGGAACGGCACGTTGCCCAGCGTATCCGCCACCGCCTTCGCCCAGCGCAGCATCCCGTCGCTGGGGTTGGCCACCGGGTTCGCGCCGACGGTCGACAGGCCGGATTGGCCGATCGACCAATAGGCGCGCCGCCCGCCGCCGCCGGTCGCGTCCAGCATCTGGTGGATATGCGCCATGTTGCCGCGCGCATCATAGCTCCAGATCGGCGCATCGCGGCTCACCCCGATGCTGTCGTGGATCGACAGCAGCACACGGCCGATGTCTGGGCAGCCCTTGGTGAAAAAGCCCGCCAGGCACAGCGATCCGCTGGCCGGCAGTGTGCCGCCGCCCGTGAACGGCGTACCGACATTGCCCGCCTGGCTGCTCGATGATTGGGTAAATCGATCGCCCAGCGGCCCGAACGGAAACAGCGTGCCGTGCATCGACGGCACTTTCTCGGTGCTACCCGCCACCGAATAGGCGATCTGGAACCACAGGTCCGCTCCGGCCGGAACGGTGAAGCCCGCCGGATCATGGATCAGGAAGCTCGCCAGCGCCCCGCCCGCCGGAATCGTCGCCCCCGGTGATCCGCCGAACGTCACCTGCTGGAACGTACCGCCACTCACCACGCCCGT
Source organism: Sphingomonas canaveralia (assembly GCF_047238125.1). Classification (NCBI taxonomy): domain Bacteria; kingdom Pseudomonadati; phylum Pseudomonadota; class Alphaproteobacteria; order Sphingomonadales; family Sphingomonadaceae; genus Sphingomonas; species Sphingomonas canaveralia. The sequence goes on along the minus strand of NZ_JBDFMH010000001.1, from coordinate 79,261 downwards.
CGCGGGGTTCACGGTCGCACCGACCAGATAGCCGGCTTTCTCGATCACGATCACGTTCGTGTTCGCCACCATCCGGCCGTTGCCGCCCAGATAGGCATTGTTCAGCAGCCCCACCGGCGCGCTGCCCGCCCACTCGGCCTGCCCCAGATAGTGCTGCACGAACTGATGCGTGTTCGCGCCCACCGCGACCAGCCCCGCCGGCTGCGCGATCCGGGTGGCGCTTGCCATCCACTCCGTCGATCCCGCCGGCGGCGCGGTGCCGGTCGCGGCGAAGCTCAGCGTCTCGGCCACTTCGCGGCTGCCGTCCGCGCTCGTCGCGCGGATCTTGGCGGCATAGCTCTGCCCCGCCACCGCCGCGCCTGATCCGCGCACGATCGCCGCGCCGCTCAGCGCCAGCTGCGCCGGCATCGATACCGCCGCATGGGCCGTGCCGGCGCCGAACGGCTGCGACAGCGTTGCGATCGGCACCCCCGTCGTCAGGTCGGCAGCGAAGCTGGCCGCACTCGCGGTCAGCGTCTGGCCGCCGCCGCTCGTCCCCGTCTCCCGGATCGGCATCTCACCACTCCTGCGCGGTGAAGGACTGGCCGGCGCTCGCGCCCAGCACGCTGATCGCGCCGCCCGGCGCGCCGCTGGCCGGCGACTCGTACAGCTGTCCCGGCGCGATCCGGATCGACGGCCGCCCCGCCACCGCGCTCGTGCCGGTCGCCAGCCACAGATCCGCGGCCGAGAGATTCTGGACGAAGAAGCCGCGTCGTGCCGGGTTCGCGGCGGCGATGGTCTGCGCCGCCCCGCCGTTCGCGATCGCGCCCGATCGGTCGATCGGGGCCACCGCCGGGGCGCTCACCGGCAGCGGGCTCGTCAAGTCGACCGGGGTCATCGTCGCCCCCGCCACGCCATACCCGATCGCCGCCTGCGGCACGAACCCGCCAGGCGCCGCCACACGCGCCTGTGCCAATACCGCTGCCGGCAGCCCTGCCCCAGCCAGCGCCAGCACCATGCCCAACCCGCATCCGATTCGCATCGCTTCGCCCTCCAGCCCGGCGCCTGATCGCGCCCCACTGACCGCATCATAGCGATTCGCAGGCCTGTAGGAAACCTTTTTGGTTATCTCTAGCGTAGTTTTCTAACCAATGTTACAGCTGGGGCCACGATGTCATGCTTTTCAAGGGGTCGCACCGTTCAGGCGCACGGCTCGATCCTGACGGCTTAGACTTTCATTAACCCTCGATCGCCTAGGGTCCGATCATCCCGAGAGGACCGACCCGATGACGCTCGCCGCCCGCATGTTTCCCGATGTCGACGCCGATCGCCGCGGCAAGGAACGCCGGCGGATCGATGCCGTCAGCACCGCCCGCGCGCAGGCCGCGGGTCCGTGCGACGTCGTGGTCAACGATCTGTCCTGTGACGGCTTCGCGATGGTATGCCCGCCCGGCACCGAGATCGAAGGCGATTTCACGATCGGTCTGCCCGGCGCCGGCCGCTTCCGGGCCAGCGTCGTCCGCCGCGATGGCGCGCGCTATGGCTGTCGGTTTGCGCAGCCGCTGTCGCCGCAGGCGATGGCCACGGCTTTCGCATCCGATCCGGTCGTCACGCTCGGCATCCCGCGCCCGGCCGGTGTCGCCGGCACTGCCGAGCCGCATGTCGAAAAATGGCATCCGGCGATGCGGCTGGCTTTCCTCATCGGCCTCACGACCACGGTCTGGACCAGCATCCTCCACCTGATCTGATCGGGATCGCGGCCGGCGCCCGGCCGGCCGCGATCCGCTCGAATCAGATGCCTGGGGCCGGCGCCTTGGCGGGCGTCGCCTTCTGCGCGGGCAGCGCAAAGCCCGGCTGATATTCGATCTTGGCGCCGGCCTTCAGGCTCTTGACCTGCGCCTCGATCGCCTTCTGCGCTTCACGCTGGCGCATCACCTGCGTCGCCAAGGTCGGCCGCTGCGCCTCCGGCACCGGCGCATCGCGCATCGCGATCACGCTGTTGGAGACCAGCAGGCCGTTTTCGACCACCACGAACGGCATGCCCGGCGCCAGCGACAGGATCTGCTGCGCCAGCGGCGCGGGGATCGTCGCCGTGTCCAGCGTGCCGCGGCCGCGCTGGAACTGGGCCTTGCGCGCCTGCAGCAGCGCGGCCACCTGATCGTTGCTCGTCAGCGGCTCCAGCTCCTTCGGCGGCACCGCATCGGCCTTGGCGCGGATCTGGTCCACCGCCAGGATCTTGCGATTGGCGAACATCTGCGGGTTCGCCGCGATATAGGCATCGACTGCGCTGCTCTGTGCCGGCTCGATCTTGCCGGCCCAGCGCTCGGCCAGCAGCGATGCCAGCAGCAATTCACGCTGGCGCTGCTCGGCGGCCAGATATTCGGGGGTCTTGTCGATCCCTTCCTTCTTGGCCTGCTCCACCATCAGCTTGCGGTTGACCAGCCGGTCGGCGATCTGCGGCTGCAACGCCTTGATGTCGGCGTCCTTGGGGGCCTTGGCCGCCTGCAGTTCGGCCTGCATGTCGCGGCGGGTGATGTCCTCGCCGTCCACCGATGCGATCACCTGGCCCGTCGGAGCCTTCTCGCCACACGCGGCCAGCGCCAGCGAAAGGCCGATCCCGCCCATCAGCGCCGCCTTGCGCGCCATCGTCATCCCACGCGTCACATCCGTCTCCCGGTCGGCAATGTCCCCGCGCCGCTCACAGGCCGAGCAGCAGGCGCCGCCCCTCACCGCCGACCGAGGCGAGGAGCAGGCGATTGAAATTATCGAGTTCGGCCAGCGCGCGATCCGCGTTCGGCGTCACCGCCGATACGCGCACCAGCACGCCATCGGGCATCGCCCCGGCCAGGTTCGACAGGAAGACCGACATCTTCTCGTCGCGCGCCGTCACCGGGAACCGGTCGCCGATCCGCGACCAGAACAGGATCTGCTCGGTCCGCTCGTTGCGCTGCGCCGATACGAAATTCACCTTGTGGCCGCCAGCCGCGCCCAGCACCACCGGCACCTCGCGCGCGCCGCTCAGCGTAAAGCCCGATGCCGGATAGCACACGTCGGGCCTATGCAGCATCAGCGTCGCATCCTGCGCGCTGCCATAGGCGATCAGCAGCATCATCGCGGGCAGCCCATCGGCGGCATAGACCCGCGTCAGCACCTGGTCGTAGATCCGCTCGGTCAGGTCGTCGGCCGGCGGCAGCACCAGGCCGCTCGCCGTGACATAATCGTACGGTCCGATCTTCTTCGGCACCACGCGGTCCAGCGTGCCTTCCTTCAGCGGCTCGGCGATGCGGCGCGGGCGCAGCACCATGCCGGTCGCCGCCGCCGCCATCAGCGCGCCGCCCAGCAGGAACTGGCGCCGGTTGGCAGGCGCCGCGATCCGCTCGCCGCCGCTCTCGCCGGGCAAGGCCGCGTCGGCGCTCATGCCGGCCGCTTTCGGAACAGGCGGTCGCGGAACGGGCTCAGCACGGCATCCACTCCCATCAGCGCGAACAGCGCCACGAAGAACATCATCATGCCCGCCGCCTCGTGCAGCAGGCCCTGCGCAGCCGCATCGCCGAACCAATGCGTGATCATGACTAGGATCAGCACCCGGATCAAATTCGTCAGGATCGCGATCGGGATCACCAATGCCGCCAGCAGCGCGGCATAGCGCCAGTCGGCCCGGTGCCGCAGGAAGATGTAGAACAGCCCGATCGCCAGCAGCGAGAACAGCGAATTCATCCCCGAACACGCCGCCGCCACCAGCAGTTCGTACGGGCCGATGAACAAGGCCGTACCGCTGAACGCCACCGGCAGGCCGAAGAAGCTCGTTACCGCCACCGCCGCCTTGGTGATCAGCAGCTGCAGGCTTCCGGTCAGCGCCACCGTCACCGAATAGGGCGGCGGCACCAGGAAGAAGAGATAGAGGATCGGGAACCACAGCCCCTTGGTCACACGCCCGCCATTATAGGCGTAGAACACGGTCAGGAGCAGCAGGCTCACGAACAGCCATTCGATCGACACCGCACCAATGATGCGTCCGATCAGGAAGCCGACCGTGAACAGCGCGAATGCCGGCACCACCAGTTTCGTGCGCCCCGGCCGGGCCAGATGCTTCAGCGGGCCATATTCGCGGGCGAACAGCCACAAACCGGTCGCCAGGATGATCGGCCCCTGCGCGCCCTGCTCGGTCGTCCAGGTGATTCGGGCAAGCAGCATGATCCCCGGAACCGCGATTGCCGCGATTCCCAGGATCAGGAACCAGTGGTCCCGCAACATGGCCGGCACTCCGGGCAGTCCGCCACGGCGCGCGGATTGCATAAGCTCCGCCATCAAATCCCTCGCTTGGGGCCTCTCATATCCGCGCGCCCGCTTTTCTCAAAGCGCATTGGGGGTTAACATCGATCGGTCGGCTTTATGTGATGCGTGACGCGGACCCAATCTTGGCTTAGGCTGTTCAATCAGCGTGATGTGAACGGGGGCGACACGAAATGCCGGTAAAGCCGATCAAGCGACTGGCGCTTCTGTGGCTCGTGGTGTCCGCGCTATTCTTCCTGTGGGAATCGCGCCGCTATCGCGGCGTCTTCGCCTGGGCCACCGAATGGCAGATCGCACTGTTCGGCTTCTACAAGCCGGCGCTGACGATGCTGCTGCTCGCACTGATCATGTTCCTTCCGATCCTGATCGTTCTGCTGGTCCAGCGCCAGCGCGAGCGTCGCCAGAAGGTGGAACTGATCGATGCTGATCAGCCGCCAGTCACCGCCAAACGCTATCTGACGCTGCTCAACGTCTGCGGCCTGCTGTTCACGCTCGCCGCGATCGCCAGCGCGCTCTACACGCTGTTCCTGCCCAGTGCCTCGGGTACGCCGCAGCAGATCTCGGTCGCTACTGTCCCAGCCGGTGAGCTCCGGCAGGGCCCCGCCCGGCTCACAGGCGGCGCCGCCGAGGCGCGGACGTCGGTGTTCATCCAGAACTACCTGATCGGCAAGCGCGAGACACGCTATGCCGCGGTCCGCGCCGGATCGGGCAACGATGCCACCGTGCGCTTCTTCGTCGAGGTCGATCCGGTCGAGCGGGAACGCGGCGTGTTCGGCGATCCGTCGGTCAGCCGCACCGGCATCCTGGTCCGCAACGGCCTGCCGGGCACGATCGCGCGCCTCTATCGCGAGCTCGGCTATCCGGTCACGCGCCCGCACTATGTGCTCTACCAGTCAAGCATGCCCTATCGCCTGCCCTACTTCATCGGAGCGGTGCAGTTCGCGCTTGCCGGGCTGCTCTGCTGGCTGGTCGGCCTGTTCCAGACCCGACGGGTGCGCAAACTGCGCCGCGAGACGCTGCCGACCGCCACGACATGATGAACGGCGCGTCAACCGCGTTCGGAAAGCGATAGTTTCAAGCTCTTTGCCATTGTCCGCTCATGGACGCGGATCTCCTGCTCATGCCGATCATCGGCACGATCGCCACGCTGGCCGGCAGCCTCGCGCTGGCGTTTGGTCCGCTCGCGGATGATGCAGTCGCCGGCCCGACCGCGCTGACGGCGCTCACCCAGCTGGCCGCGCCCGGCTCCGCTTCCGCCAGCGGGGATGCGACCGTCTACAATCGCGCGGCCGATGGCATGTTCTATGTCGATGCCATGGTGAACCACCGTCCGGTCCGCTTCCTGGTCGATACCGGCGCCACGCACATCGTGCTAAGCCCGCGCGATGCCAAGCGCGTCGCGGCCGAGCCCGACCATCGCCGCCGCGCCGCCCGCCTGCGCACAGCTGGTGGCTCCGCGCCGATGCACTGGGCGATGCTGGGCCATGTCGGGATTGGCGATCGCACCGAACAATCCGTGCGCGCGGTCGTCGCCAGCGATCAGGCAGCGGTGCCGGTTTCGCTGATGGGCCAGAACATGCTGTCCCGGTTGAGTTCACTGACGATCGAAGGCGACCGCCTCACCCTACGCTGATCGCGCCGGCCGACAGCGCAAGAGTACCAAGCGCAACTATTCTTGATCCGCTGTCGAGCCAGTCTAGCTCCCGGCCATCGCCGACAGATGACGACGATCGGCGCAAGACCCTTTTGAGCAGCCGCTTTCCTCACCCGGCGTTCTCCCGCCGGCGCGGCATGCGAAATAGTCGGCTGACGGCGAACCGAACCAACTCTCAAGCTAGGCGAAGTCGGCGATAGCGACGGCTTCATAATCAGCCGCAGACGATCGCCTTATCTTGCGGTGACCAGAGTCTTCCGCCGACGCAGCATGAAGCCGGCACTCAGGAAGCCGATCATCAGCATCGCCCAGGTCGCAGGCTCGGGCACTGCGGGCGCCGGGTCGACCGGGAAGACTTCGTCCACCGGCGGCGGCGTAGTGCCGCCGGGAATGCCAGGGAGCGCCGGTACTCCGGGGATCCCCGGGGTCGACGGCGTCGGCGTCAGCGAGGCGAAATCGGTCGGGGCGGGGCCGTCCGGCACCAGGCCTGCGTCGGGCAGGCCATCGCCCGGGACCAACCCGCCCGGTTCGGCGCCCAATGGCGCAGCCGGTACCCCGGGCAGTCCGCGGATCGGCCGTCCGCCGGGGCGGCCGACCCGCGTCGGCCTCAGCGGGCCGCCAAGCCCGCCGACACGCAGTTCGACTGGGCCCTGAGCCGCGAATTCTTCGGTGATGGCGGCGGCAGCGGACGGATCCAGCTCGGCGCCGGGCTCCAGGATCGCCCGGGCATCCGTCACCGAAAGCCCGCCGATAAGGGCTGCGACGACGAGGCCTGTCAGCAGATGCTCGCCGTGCCTCTGTTCGGTGATCGCGCGACCGTCACCTGCCATGTGGAAAGCCCCCGTAAAAATACTCGTCCGAAAACCGTAACAGAAAACGCGCCAAAAGGTTGCTGAATTTTGATGAGCTGCGGATCGACCGTCCCGGAACGGATCGCTCTGGCGTCATTGCGGCGTTCTTGTATTGTTCTCATTCGTCGCTTAAAGTGCCGATATGTCCCTGCCCCCGCTTCCCGGCCGCGGCGCGACGCTGAACGCCGCCAGCGATCGCTTCAACCTGCCCGCTCGCGAGGCCGATGGTGACTGGCTCGATGCGATCGAGGACCTCGACGGTGGCCCGCCGCCGCTGCGAACCACCGTCACGATCGAGCGCGCCCGCACGATCATCGCGCGCAACAATTCGCCGGACGTGCCGTTCGATCGCTCGATCAATCCCTATCGCGGTTGCGAGCATGGCTGCGTCTACTGCTTCGCACGACCGACGCATGCCTTCCACGATCTGTCGCCGGGGCTCGACTTCGAATCGCGGCTGTTCGTGAAGCCCGATGCCGCCGCCCTGCTGGAAGCCGAACTCGCCAAGCCGTCCTATCGCTGCCAGCCGATCGCGTTCGGCACCAACACCGATCCCTATCAGCCGATCGAAGGCCGTTTCGGCCTGACCCGCCAGTGCCTGGAGGTGCTCGCCCGCCATGATCATCCGCTGACGATCACCACCAAATCGGATCGGGTCGTCCGCGACATCGACATCCTCGCACCGATGGCGGCCAAGGGCATCGCCGCGGTCGCGCTGTCGATCACTTCGCTCGATCCTGCCACTGCTCGCACGCTGGAGCCGCGCGCGCCGCACCCTGCCAAGCGCCTCGCTGCTGTGCGCGCGCTGTCCGCCGCCGGCATCCCCACCTATGTCTCGATCGCGCCGGTGATCCCTGCCGTCACCGATCATGAGATCGAGCATATTCTTGAAGCGGCTGCGGACGCCGGCGCCCGCGCCGCCTTCTTCCTGCCGGTCCGCCTGCCGTGGGAAGTGGCCCCGCTGTTCAAGGCCTGGCTCGATGCCCACCACCCCGACCGCGCCGAAAAGGTGATGTCGATCGTCCGCTCGATCCGCGACGGCCGCGAGAATGATTCGAACTTCTTCACCCGCATGAAAGGCACCGGCCCCTGGGCCGACCTCATTCGCCAGCGTTTCGTGAAAGCCTGCAAGCGGTACGGCTTGAACCGGGAACGGATCGTGGTGAGGAGCGACCTCTTCACACCACCGCAGGGGCGGCAGTTGACGCTGCTCTAACCTGTAGTCGTCGTGAAGGACAGAATTCAGGTCGGATCAGTGTCCGGCCTGATGGCGGTAACGCGATGGGCTGCGCGCGCCGATAGCGAACTGATGCGCAGCCTTACCGCAAAAATCGGAAAACTACGTGTCCTGGACCGCTGGGGCATCGATGTGACTGCATCATGTTTGCTACACGTGATCGGTTCACTGCCGAACGCGGCCAACTATTAGACCATGCCCTCTTCGCCCTATCTCCTTTGGACCAAGGAGGGACGCGGCAATGAGATTCACGATTTCGGGACTGGCAAATCTAGGACCTTTGCTGTTGCCTATCGCAAGCCCATGGCCAGCTTGGGCGGTCCTTGTTCTCGCCGTCGTAATTGGCTTGGTGCGGGTCGCAGTCGCCTTCGCATCATATGTGGCGGACATCATTCGAGCATAAAGAGAGTGAGGATCGTTGATCTACTTCCGCCCGAACAGCTTCTCCACATCCCCCAGCGCCAGCTTCACCCAGGTCGGCCGGCCATGGTTGCACTGGCCCGAATGCGGCGTCGCCTCCATCTCGCGGAGCAGCGCGTTCATCTCGATCACGGACAACGTTCGCCCCGCGCGGACCGAGCCGTGGCAGGCCATGGTCGCTGCGACATGATCGAGCCGTTCCTTCAGCGATAGCGCCTCGTCATAGGCTGCCAGCTCGTCGGCAAGATCGGTGATAAGGCCGGTCGGGTCGCCGCCGCCCAGCGCCGCGGGGGTCGCGCGCACCAGCATCGCCTTCGGGCCGAACCGCTCCAGCGCCAGTCCGAGCGCGGCGAGCTCGTCGATCCGCGCCTCGAGCCTGTCGCAGGCGGGCTCGTCCAGCTCCACCACCTGCGGCAGCAGCAGCGCCTGCGCCGGCACGCCGCCGTGCGCCATGCCGGCGCGCATCCGCTCCAGCACCAGCCGTTCGTGCGCGGCATGCTGATCGACCAGCACCAGCCCGTCCGCCGCCTCGGCTACGATATAGGTGTTCGCCACCTGCCCGCGCGCGATGCCCAGCGGGTGCGAGGCCGCGGCCGGCGGCTGCGTCACCGCCGGCTCGGCCCGCCCCGCCGGTTCGGGCAGATAATCCGGCCGCGCATCCCAGACCGACCCTTGCGCCGCGCCCCGCGTCGGCGGCGCCCAGGCCGGGGCCAGCGGCTCGACATGCCAGCTGCCGAGCGCGGCGGCGGACGGTCGCTGCACGCTGCGATGCCCCGCCGAATCAAGCGCGGCGCGCAGCCCGCCAACGATCAGCCCGCGGATCATCCCCGGATCGCGGAACCGCACCTCGGTCTTCGCCGGGTGCACGTTCACGTCGACTTCGTCCCCCGGCAGATCGATGAACAGCGCGACGACCGGGTGCCGGTCGCGCGCCAGCAGATCCTGATATGCGCCGCGCACCGCGCCGATCAGCAGCCGGTCCTTCACCGGGCGGCCGTTGACGAACAGATATTGATGATCGGCCACGCCGCGGTTGAAGGTCGGCAGGCCCGCGACCCCGCCCAGCGTCACCGTACCGCGAACATGATCCAGCGGCACGCTGTTGGCGATCAGCTCGCGATCGGTCAGCGCCGCCACCCGCGCCGGCCGGCTGTCCTGCGGCGTCACCGCGATACTGCGCCGCCCGTCATGCTCCAGCGTGAAGCCGATGTCGGGCCGCGCCATCGCCAGCCGCCGCACCGTATCGACGCAGGCGGCATATTCGGATCGCGCCGAGCGCAGGAACTTGCGGCGCGCGGGCACCCGGTCGAACAGCCCGTCCACCACCATGCGGGTACCGGGTGGCAGCGCGGCCGGCCCTTCTTCCGCCAACGCGCCATGATCGATCACCCGTCGCCAGCCATCCGCGCCCCGCACACGGCTTTCGACGGTCAGCCGTGCCACGCTTGCGATGGAGGGCAAGGCCTCGCCGCGGAAACCCAGCGTCGTCACCGCCTCGATCGCATCGTCCGGCAGCTTGGATGTCGCATGCCGCTCCAGTGCCAGCGCCATCTCGGCCGGGGTCATGCCGCGCCCGTCGTCGATCACCTCGATCTTCGAAATTCCGCCTTCGATCAAGGCGATAGCGATGCGCGTGGCACCAGCGTCGATGGCGTTCTCGACCAGTTCCTTCAGCGCCGCCGCGGGACGCTCGACGACCTCGCCGGCCGCGATTCGATTGATCAGATGCTCGGGGAGCCGTCGTATTGACATGCAGCAATCCCTAGCCCAAGCGGCGGGCTTCCGCGACCCGCCGTAACATCCGACAGAATCACACCGTTCCGGCGGGGGGGCGCGCGGCGCATCAATTGTCGATGGGCGGGACAGACGAGCACATGGCGTTCACACGTTGGTTCAAATTCATGTCGCACGACATGGCGATCGATCTCGGCACCGCGAACACGGTCGTCTATGTGCGCGGGCGCGGCATCGTCCTCAACGAGCCGTCGGTGGTCGCGATCGAGACGATCGACGGCCAGAAGAAGGTCCGTGCGGTCGGCGAGGACGCCAAGCTGATGCTGGGCAAGACCCCGGGCACGATCGAAGCGATCCGGCCGCTGCGCGATGGGGTGATCGCCGACATTGATGTCGCCGAACAGATGATCAAGCATTTCATCACCAAGGTGCATGGCCAGCGCCGCTTCCCGCGCTGGCCGGAAATCGTGATCTGCGTCCCCTCCGGATCGACCAAGGTCGAGCGCCGCGCGATCCGCGATGCCGCTTCCAACGCCGGCGCGAGCCAGGTCTGGCTGATCGAGGAGCCGATGGCGGCGGCGATCGGCGCGGGCATGCCGGTCACCGAACCGGTCGGCTCGATGGTGGTCGATATCGGCGGCGGCACCACCGAAGTCGCGGTGCTTTCGCTGCGCGGGCTGGCCTACACCACGTCGGTGCGCGTCGGCGGTGACAAGATGGACGAGGCGATCGGATCCTATGTCCGCCGCAACCACAACCTGCTGATCGGCGAAGCCACGGCCGAACGCATCAAGCAGGAAGTCGGCATCGCGCACATGCCGGAAGACGGCAAGGGTCAGACCATCCACATCAAGGGCCGCGATCTGGTCAACGGCGTGCCCAAGGAGATCTCGATTACCCAGGCGCAGATCGCCGAGGCGCTGAGCGAGCCGGTGTCCGCGATCGTCGAAGGCGTGCGGATCGCGCTGGAGAATACCGCGCCGGAACTGGCCGCCGATATCGTCGACCAGGGCATCGTGCTGACCGGCGGTGGCGCGCTGCTGCAGGGTATCGACAAGGTGCTGCGCGAGGAGACCGGCCTGCCGGTTACGGTAGCGGAGGATCCGCTGACCTGCGTTGCCCTGGGCACCGGCCGCGCGCTGGAGGACCCCATCTTCCGCGGCGTCCTGCAGACCGCCTGAGCGAAGGAGAGCGGCGATGGCGCCGCCCCGTCACCGCAGTCCCGGCTATTCGCGCCGCGCCCAATATGCGCTGTTCGCCGGCTATGTGATCGCGGTGTCGGGCATCGTGATCGGCCTGGCGCTGGTCGCGATCGCGCGGCTCGATCCGCAGGGCTTCGCGATCCTGCGCGGCACCACGCTCGATATCACCGCACCGGTCACCGGGGCCGGCCGCAGCGCGGTCAACTGGGTCGCATCGCTCGACGACGGTATCGTCGCCTATGTCGATGCCGGCCGCCAGAACGGGCGCCTCCGCCGCGAGAATGACATCGCGCGGCGCAAGCTGGTCGAGGCGCGCGCGATCCGCGCCGAGAATCGCCGGCTGCGCGCGCTGCTGCGGTTGGTGGAACGCACGCCCCAGACGGTGGTGACCACTCGCATCGTGGGCTCCACCACCAGTGGCAGCCGCCGCCTGGCGACGCTGGCCGCCGGCTTCAATCAGGGCGTGCGCCCGGGCCAGCCGGTGCGCGCGCCCGAAGGGCTGATCGGCCGCATCTTCGAAACCGGGCGGGGCTCGTCGCGCGTGCTGATGATCAGCGATGGCGGCAGCACGGTGCCGGTCGTGCTGGCGCGCGGCGGCCTGCCCGCACTGGCGCTGGGGACTGGAGACGGTCGGCTGCGGCTGCGGCCGCTGATCGCCGGCGAGAACCCGTTCAGGCGCGGCGACCTGGCGATCACCTCGGGCACCGGCGGCCTCTATCCACCCGGCATCCCGGTCGCGATCGTGACCGCGACCGACAATGACGGCGCGATTGCCTGGCCGCTTGCCGATCCCGCACGCGTCGATCTCGTTCTCGTGCAAGGGGTCTATGCGCCCGATGCCGTGCGACCGATCGCCGCACCCGGCACCGCCGCACCCCCGCCCGCCGCGCCAGCGCCATGAGCCGCCCCGCCCGCCCCTATCAGCCGGTCGTGATCCGCCCGGCGCGGGTGCGCGTGGTGCCGATCGCATCGACGCTGGCGGGATCCGCACTGGGCGCGCTGCCGGTGATCGCGTCCGCGCCTGCGCTGCCGCCGTTCGGCCTGCTGATGATGCTTGCCTGGCGGCTCCTGCGGCCGGAACTCTGGCCGGCCTGGGCGGGGCTGCCGCTGGGGCTGGCCGATGATCTGCTGACCGGTCAGCCGCTGGGATCCGGCATGGCGCTGTGGACGGCGGTGTTCCTCGCCGTCGACCGGATCGACAACCGATTGCCGTGGCGGGATTATTGGCTGGACTGGTCGATCGCGGCGGTCGCGCTTATGGTGGTGATGACGGGCCAGCTGTTCGCGGCCGGCCTCGCCCTCGATATGGTGCCGACCATGCTGCCGCTGATCGCGATGACGATCCTGTGCTTCCCGTTCGCCGCGCGCTTCGCCGCCTCGCTCGACAGGTGGCGGTTGGCATGAAGTGGCTTGCGCGCCGGCCGCGCATCGTGACCGAACATATGCAGGCGTTCAGCTTCACCCGGCGGGCGATGGTGCTGGGCGGCGCGCAGGCCGGCATCGCCGCGCTGCTGGCCGGGCGCATGGCCTGGCTCTCGATCGCGCAGAACGAACGCTATCAGTTGATGGCGGAAGACAATCGGGTCCAGCTGCAGCTGATCCCGCCACGCCGCGGCTGGATCGTCGATCGCACCGGCAAGCCGATGGCGATCAACCGCACCGATTTCCGCGTCGATCTGATCAAGGATCAGCTGCACGATGCTCCGCGCGTGCTGGCCGCGCTGCAACGCCTGTTGATGCTGCCGCCGGAGGAGATGGATCGGATCCGCGAGGATTTGGAGAAAGCCGCCGGCTTTCAGCCCGTGCCCGTGGCCGAGAATATCCCGTACGAACGCTATGCCGCGGTCTCGCTCCGCCAGCTCGAATTGCCCGGCGTCGTGCCGCAGCAGGGCTATTCCCGCTTCTATCCGGATGGCGCCGCGGTCGGCCATCTGGCCGGCTATGTCGGGGCCGCTTCCGCCAAGGATTATGAGGCGGAGAAGAACCCGCTGTTGATCACGCCGGGCTTCAAGATCGGCAAGGAGGGGCTTGAGAAGGTTGCCGAGCCTTTGCTGCGCGGCAAGCCCGGCGCACGCCGCAACGAAGTTACCGCCCGCGGCAAGCTGGTGCGCGAGCTCGCCACCCAGCCCGATGTCCCCGGCCGCACGCTGAGGCTGACGATCGACGCCGGGCTGCAGACCTATGCCGCCCGCCGGCTGGGCGATCATTCGGGCTCGGTCGTCGTGATGGATCTCGACAAGGGCCAGCTCCTCACGATGGCATCGATGCCGGCCTATGACCCCAACAGCTTTTCGGACGGCATCAGCCATGCCGAATGGGGAATGCTGTCCGCCGACGATCATCTGCCGCTGCTGAACAAGACGCTGCAGGGCCTGTATCCGCCGGGGTCGACGGTGAAGCCGATGGTGGCGCTCGCGCTGCTGGAAGCCGGGATCGACCCGAGCCAGGGGGTCCGCTGCACAGGCAGCTACCGGTTGGGATCGGGCCTGTTCCATTGCCACAAGCGCGGCGGCCACGGTTTCGTCAACATGCACTCCGCGATCGCACAGAGCTGCGACATCTATTTCTACGCGATGAGCCGCACGATCGGCATCGATCGCATCGCCGCGTCCGCGCGGATGTGCGGGCTGGGCGCGGAATATCCGATCCCGGTCGCTTCGCAGCGTTACGGCACCGTGCCGGATACCGCCTGGAAGCAGCGGAAATACAAGTCGGACTGGACGGTCGCCGATACGCTGAACGCCACGATCGGCCAAGGCTACATGCTCGCCAATCCTCTCCAGCTGGCGGTCATGACTGCGCGGATCGCCAGCGGGCGGATGCTGGTGCCAAGCCTTATCCCCGGCCGCGCACCCGCCGCGGCACCGCTTCCCGTTCCGGCCGAAAGTCTGGATCGGGTGCGCGCTGCGATGGGCGCGGTCGTCAACGGCGGCGGTACGGCGGGCCGCGCGCGGCTGCTGCTGCCCGGTATCGAGATGGCGGGCAAGAGCGGCACCGCCCAGGTCCGCCGCATCACCCGCGCCGAACGCGCGCGCGGCGGCAAGTTCGGCGGCGAAGGCGTGCCCTGGAAATATCGCGACCATGCGCTGTTCGTCGCCTTCGCGCCGGTAGTGGACCCGCGATATGCGGTCGCGGTCGTGATCGAACATGGCATCGCCGGATCCGGCGTCGCCGGGCCGATCGCGCGTGATTGCATCACCTGGCTCTATGATCCTGCCCGCGCGATGAAGACGCTCGAGGAACTGGAAGACGGCTGGGGCGGCGACATCGCGACCCGTATGGCCAGCAAGGCCGCGGCCTATCGATCGGCCCAGGCTGCGCCGCCGCCCGCCCCGATCGCCGCCAGCGCCGGCCCCGGCGCTGCGCTGGAGCGCGAATGATGCGGGATTCGATGGTCCCCGCGCCGCTGGCGCAGCTGCCCTGGCGGATCATCCTGCTGGTCGCCGCGATCGGCGGGTTCGGGCTGGTCGTCCTCTATTCTGCGGCCGGCGGAAACATCCGCCCCTGGGCCTTTTCCCACGCCATCCGCTTCGCCTTCTTCATCGGCGTGGCGATCGCGATCAGCCGCGTGCGCGAGGATCAGCTGAAGGCGATCGCGCTGCCCACCTATGTCGTGATCCTGCTGCTGCTGTTCCTGGTGGAAATCTTCGGCTTCGTCGGCGGCGGCAGCCAGCGCTGGCTCGATCTTGGCATCATCCGGCTGCAGCCGTCCGAACTCATGAAACCGGTGATCGTGCTGGCGCTTGCCCGCTTCTACGATCAGCTACCCGCAGGCGAAATCCGCCGGTTCAGCGCGATCTGGCCGGCCGCTGTGCTGATCGGGCTGCCGTTCGCGCTCGTCATGCTCCAGCCCGATCTGGGCACCGCGCTGATGATTGCGACAGGCGGCGCCACGATCATGTTCCTGGCCGGCATCCCGCTTCGGCTGTTCGCCGGCGGCGCGCTGCTGATGGGCGCGGCGATGCCGGTCGTCTTCTCGATGATGCACGAATATCAGCGCAACCGGGTGCTGATCTTCCTCGATCCCGAAAGCGATCCGCTCGGCACCGGCTATCATATCAGCCAGTCGAAGATCGCGATCGGATCGGGCGGCATCTTCGGCAAGGGCTTCCTCGATGGCACCCAGAGCCATCTCGAT
The DNA here is from genome assembly GCF_047238125.1 of Sphingomonas canaveralia. NCBI lineage: Bacteria > Pseudomonadati > Pseudomonadota > Alphaproteobacteria > Sphingomonadales > Sphingomonadaceae > Sphingomonas > Sphingomonas canaveralia. Next base: position 63,753 of record NZ_JBDFMH010000001.1, on the reverse strand, counting down.
TACCTGCCCGAAGGCCACACCGATTTCGTGTTCGCCACCATGGCCGAGGAATGGGGCCTGCTCGGGGGGGTCGCGCTGATCCTGGGCTTCCTGCTGGTCGTGCGCTGGGGGCTGAACGTGGGGTTGCGGGGCCGCACCCGCTTTGCCCGGCTGGCGGCGGCCGGTCTCTCGATGACGATCTTCCTCTATGTCGCGATCAACCTGATGATGGTGATGGGCCTGGCCCCGGTGGTCGGCATCCCGCTGCCGCTGGTCTCGTTCGGCGGATCGGCGATGATGACGGTGATGCTGTGTTTCGGCATGCTGATGGCGCTCGATCGCGCGCATCGTGCGCGCCGCTAAAAACCGCGTCACAGGTGTTGCAGCCCGCCCGACCCCATGCTAACGGCGCGCCTCGCCTGACGGGGGAAGCCTTCTTCCGACAACGATGTGGACGCATAGCTCAGTTGGTAGAGCAGCTGACTCTTAATCAGCGGGTCCTAGGTTCGAGCCCTAGTGCGTCCACCAAGTTCCAATGCTCAAAAGCCGCTTGCGCCGCTAGGCGGCGCTTCGGCTCGTTGCTGGCATTTTCATGTTAGCGTTACGCAAGCCGGCTATCTTTCGCCGAGACGACGAGACAGCGAGCGCAGCTTAGCGGGTCGCGTCATTCTTTTGATGCGGCGTCCAAAACCATCGGTCGTGTCTCGCACGAAACCCCTAGTTCGGTGGCAGCGGATTGGACTTTCAATTTCTGCGGCCGCTCGCATTGCGCGCTGCGCAACCTCTCGCGTCATCCCACTTCCTCACTTGGAAGGTGATCCTGAGGCAACAGCCGCTCCATCGTCATCGGGCACCTCCAACGATTATCCGATGCAGTGTAGCGGGAGGTCAGGGTTCGGAGGGCGTGATCAGGCTCGTTCTTGGTCCGCGCATCCGCGGTCAGGACCAATTGGTCTAAAGTGGGCGGTGCTGCGCTCGCGCCTTGCACCAGCCATGGCCGAAGCAAGCGTCATCGCCGGCTAAAGCGCCAGCTTGTGGATCAAGTCCCCCCTCACCCGGCGTGAGCCGCCTGCAACGGTTGCCGCTGCAGGCGACCGAACGGGCGAGATCAGGCGTAGGTCATGCGGGTCACGCGACGACGCATAGCGCCGCCGACGATACCGAAGCCGCCGATCATGAGCGCCCAGGCAGCCGGCTCCGGCACAGCCGCGGTCGTCACGTCGAAGGTGAAGTTACCCGAATAATCGTGGCTATTGCCACCTGGAAAGGCAACGTTCGGGCTCACCGAATCCCCGAGCGTACGCGTGAACGAGAATTTGGTGAGCGCGTAGGTGGTATTGCCCACCGTCGCGGTCGTGCCGCCGATGAAATTATTGAGGGCTGGCGTGTATGTCCCCGAGATTGTTGCGCCGTCGGCGAACCCGAGTGTCACCGTGTAGATGGCATCGGAGTTAGCGGTCTCGCCCGGGCGGAAGCCCTCGCCGGCCAGCAGGAAGCGATTGGCGCCCTCGGTCGGCGTGACGTTCAGCGCTTCGTCATTCGGGTTCAGGAAGTCACCCAGACCAGGAGTCTGAACGAACAGCGTATAGTTTCCGGTGTCGCGCGTGGTCCAGATTGTGCCGCTCGGACCCGTCACGTCGGCGCTGATCAGGTTTGCGGCGTTTGCCCCGGCTGAAATGAAGAGCGACGTCGCCGTGATCGCCAGCAAAGCTTTGAATTTCATCGACTCGTTCCCCAATAACCTCGGAACAAGGCTAGCCCGATTGCGGGACGGAGCAAGCGCTGAGGTCTTTTTCAATCGAGACGACCGTACCAAATTGATACGAAAGCCTTAACAAACTTTGCTGTCAGTGCTGGGTTCAAGGCGCAGTGCGCGCCCCCTTCCTGCCCGTAGACTGAAGCGCAGCCCCGCATGGCACGTCAGTCCGGCTCCCGGTCCCTTTCCGCGAACGGATCGAAGCGGCCGGTCGCCACGAACCATGGGTTCGCGAAGTCGCTGTCGTCGGCCTGGTCGCGCTTGCCGTAGCGCAGCGCCGCGCCATCGAGCGTGCAGACCCGCCCGCCGGCCGCGCTCAGGATCGCATCACCAGCCGCAGTATCCCATTCCATCGTGCGGCTGAGACGGGGATAAAGATCGGCCTCGCCCGCCGCGACCTTGCAAAATTTGAGCGATGATCCCGCCGATACGAAGTCGCGCACCGGGAAGCGGCGGATATAGGCCTCGGTCTCTGGCGACAGGTGCGATCGCGATGCGATGACCGCGATCGCCTCGTCGCTGGCCTCGTCCAGCACCAGCGGCCGCCAGGCGCCCACCACGCCTTCCACAACCCGCGCTTGGCGCGCGCCCTGACCGGCCGCACCGGCATAGATCGCTCCGGTGGCCGGCGCATAGACCACCCCCATCACCGCGCGCCCATCCTCGATCAGCGCGATGTTGACGGTGAAATCGCCGCTGCCGTTCACGAACTCGCGCGTCCCGTCGAGTGGGTCGACCAGGAAGAAGCGTGGCCCCGTCGGCGGCGCATGCCCCGCTGCCACCGCCTCTTCGGCGATGACGGGGATCTCGGGCGCCACCCGCGCAAGCGCCGCCACGATCACTGCCTCGGCGCGCTCGTCGGCCAGTGTCACGGGGGATCCATCCTGCTTTGCGCGAACCTCCCCCGGCTCCAGCCCGGCATAGATCGGCAGGATTTCGGCCCCGCCCGCCACCGCCGCATCGATCAACGCATCGAGCATCCCGCGCCTCATCTCGCCAGCCAGGCCTGATGCCCGCAACCAAGTTATGGCCCGCAGGCGGCTTGATTGCGAGGAGCATGTCCTTTCCCGCGCGATAGCCAGGCGACGTTCCACGCCGTGACCAATCGCTGGATAACGCCGGTGCCGCCGATATTTGCATGTGCACCGCACAGCATGGCAGAAGGCCGCCGCGACGCTTCGCGTTCGCAAGCTGCAGGAGTTTACTTTGAAGCGTGTCATCGTTTTCGGTACCGGAAGCGCCGCCCTGGATTTTCTCAGCATGGTGCCCGACACCGTCGAGATCGTCGGCCTGATGGATAATGATGCTTCCAGGCATGGAACGACGGTCGCGGGCCACCAGGTGTTGTCGCCCGGAGACCTGCCGAAGCTCGACATCGATTATGTGGTGATCGCTGCGCGGGCGGTCGACGCGATCACGGCGGGATTGATCGAAAAGGGCGTGCCCGAAGCGAAGATCGTCGCTTTCTATCCCAGCTTCAGCGGCAAGCTGCATGCCGCCGCCAACCGCGATGTCGCGATCCTGACGGACGCGCTTGGGCTGTCGCTGCCGCCGATCGGGTTGGCGACCATGTACCTCGATCCGGTGGCGAGCGACGAATCGATCGAAGCACCCCAGCGCGATTTCGTGCGCGACCAGGCCTTCCGCCTGGCGGCGCGCCAGATCAATGATCATGGCATTCCCGGTGCGATCGCAGAGCTGGGCGTCTATCAGGGCGATCAGGCCAAGCTGCTCAACACGCTGTTCCCCGATCGCCCGCTGTTTCTCTTCGATACTTTCTCCGGCTTTTCGGAAAAGGATCTGGGGACGGAGGCCGGCCAGGGCCTATCCTCGGCTGCGGTCGGCGATTTCGCGAATACGAGCGTGTCGCTGGTGATGGGCAAGATGCCCAATCCGGACCGGATCGAGATCTGCCAGGGTTATTTCCCCGAAACCGCCGAGGGGATCGACCAGCGCTTCGCGTTCGTCAGCCTTGACGTCGATCTTTACGAGCCCACGCTGGCCGGGCTGAACTGGTTCTATGAACGTCTGAACCCGGGCGGATACATCTTCGTGCACGACTATAACAATCAGCGCTATCTCGGCGTGAAGAGCGCCGTCGACAGCTTCGTGCAGGCGACACGGGCGACCTGCGTGCCGCTGCCGGATTTCGCGGGATCGGTGATCGTCGCGAAATAAGGCAGCGGCTCCGGATCAGAAGTTCAGGCCGAAGAACTCCTCGAGCTTCTCACCGACATAATCGAAGTGCTCGGCCCCCAGGGCCGGGTACAGGCCCAGCCAGAAGGTGTCGTTCATCACCCGATCGGTACGCGTCAGATCGCCGACGACGCGGTAGTTCACATGCTCGAAATAGGGCTGGCGGGTCAGGTTGCCGGCGAACAGCAGGCGCGTGCCGATCTTGTTCTGATCCAGGAACCGGGTGATGTCGACGCGCTTGGCGTCGACGCCCTCGCGCAGCATCAGCGGGAAGCCGAACCAGGACGGATCGGAATTGGGCGTCGCTTCCGGCAGGATGAAGATTTCCTCCATCCCTTTCAGGCGTTCGGTCAGCAGGCCGAAGTTGCGCCGGCGCGCGGCGATGAAATCCTCTGCGCGGTCGAGCTGCGCCAGCCCGCAGGCGGCCTGCATGTCGGTGATCTTCAGATTGTAGCCGAGATGCGAATACACATATTTATGGTCGTAGCCGTACGGCAGCGATCCGTGCTGCTGGCTGAAGCGTACGCCGCAGGTATTGTCGCAGCCGGGCGCGCAATAGCAGTCGCGCCCCCAGTCGCGGATCGACTCGATGATCGGCCGCAGTTCGAGCGACTGGGTGAACACCGCCCCGCCCTCGCCCATCGTCAGATGGTGCGCCGGGTAGAAGGACAGCGTCGCCACATCGCCCCACAGGCCCACCTTCTTGCCATCATAGGTGGCGCCCAGCGCGTCGCAGCAATCCTCGACCAGCCACAGGTCGTGCGCGTCGCAGATCCGGCGCACCTCGGCCAGGTTGAACGGGTTGCCCAGCGTGTGGGCGATCATGATCGCGCCGGTCTTCTCGGTGATCGCCGCCTCGATCAGGCTGGCGTCGATATTGTAGGTCGGGATGTCGACATCGACGAAGACCGGCACCAGCCCATGCTGGATCGACGGGTTGACCGTGGTCGGGAAACCGGCCGCCACCGTGATCACCTCGTCGCCCGGCTTCAGCCGGCGATCGCCGAGCTTCGGGCTGGTCAGGCAGGACAGCGCCAGCAGGTTGGCGGACGAGCCCGAGGTCGTCGTCAGCACGAACGGCGCGCCGACCAGCTTGGCCAGCCCTGCTTCGAACTCGGTATTGAAGCGCCCGGTGGTCAGCCAGCCGTCCAGCGACGCCTCGACCATCAGTTCGATCTCGGGTGCGCCGATCACCTTGCCGGCAGGCGGGATCACGCTTTCGCCGGGTACGAACGGCTTGGGTGCGAACTGGGCTTCGGCATACTGGCCAACCAGCTTGCGGATTTCCTTGCGGAGGTCTTCAGCGTTCATCTTCGATCCTATGCGGCAATGTCGCGCCGGGCTGCAGAAAAGCGCCCGACTTCGTTGATGCAATGTTGGCGCATGTCTGCGCCGGCCAGCCAGGCGCGGTGCCATGCGACGATACTGTCCAGCGCCTCGGCGAGCGTCCACTGCGGCTGCCAGCCCAGGCCCGCCCGGGCCTTCGAGATGTCCAGCTTCAGGTAACGCGCCTCGTGCGGCTGCACGCTCCGGTCATGTTCCCACGACGCACCCTCGCCCCAGAGGGCGCAGAGCCGCTCGACGATCCACTGCACCGGGCGCGCATCGTCGTCGCGGGGTCCGAAGTTCCAGGCCTCGCTCGCCGCCTGCGGATCGTTCCACAGCGCCTGGGCCAGCACCAGATAGCCCGAAACCGGCTCCAGCACATGCTGCCACGGCCGGATCGCCAGCGGGTTGCGGATCAACACCGGTTGTCTTTCGGCGATGCTGCGCAGGATGTCCGGGATCAGCCGGTCGGCAGCCCAGTCCCCGCCGCCGATGACGTTGCCGGCCCGGCCGGATGCAATCGCCGCTGAGCCGGGCTCACTGAAGAAGGACCGCCGATAGGCGCTGGTCACCAGTTCTGCGCAACCCTTGGAATTGCTGTAAGGGTCATGGCCGCCCATCGCCTCGTCCTCGCGATAGCCCCAGGCCCATTCGCGATTCTCATAGCATTTGTCGGTCGTGACGATGCACGCGGCGCGCACCGATCCGGTCTTGCGCACCGCTTCGAGCAGATGGACGGTGCCCATCACGTTGGTGGCATAGGTGCCGACCGGATCGTCGTAGGACGCCCGCACCAGCGGCTGGGCCGCCATGTGGATCACGATTTCCGGGTCGGCTTCGATCACCGCACGCTCGAGCAAAGCCTGATCGCGGATGTCGCCGATGATGGAGGTCATGCCGTCGCCGACGCGAGCGACCTCGAACAGCGCGGGCGCGGTCGGGGGTGCCAGCGCGAAGCCGGTCACCTGGGCGCCCATCTGTTGCAGCCACAGCGCGGTCCAGCTGCCCTTGAACCCGGTATGACCGGTCAGGAAGATGCGCTTGCCGGCCCAGAAGGCGGGATCGACGACGCCGCGCGTCACCATATGCACCAGGGCGCCTTGCCGCTTTCCCAAAGGCTGTTCAGCAGCTGCTTCTCGCGCAGCGTATCCATCGGCTGCCAGAAGCCGTGATGTTCATAGGCCATCAGCTCGCCGTCCTCGGCCAGGCCGCGCAGCGGCTCCTGCTCCCACAGCGTCTCGTCGCCCGCGATATAGTCGAGCACCTTGGGTGAAAGTACGAAGAAGCCGCCGTTGATCATGCCGCCATCGCCCTGCGGCTTCTCCAGGAAATTCTCGACGCGACCGTCGGCGATCTGCAACGCGCCGAACCGGCCGGGAGGATAGGTCGCGGTCAGCGTTGCCGCCTTGCCGTGCGCCTTGTGGAACGCGATCGTCTGGGTGATGTCGATATCGCCGACGCCGTCGCCATAGGTGAAGAGGAAGAATTCCTCGTCCTTCACATGGTCGGCAACCCGCTTCAGCCGTCCGCCTGTCTGCGAATCGTCGCCGGTATCGACCAGCGTCACTGTCCACGGCTCGGCCCGCTTCTCGTGCACGATCATCCGGTTCTCGCGCATGTCGAACGTAACATCCGACATGTGCAGGAAGTAGTTCGCGAAATATTCCTTGATGATATAGCCTTTGTAGCCGCAGCAGATCACGAAATCGGTCACGCCGTGCGCGGCATAGATCTTCATGATGTGCCACAGGATCGGCCGGCCGCCGACCTCGATCATGGGCTTCGGGCGCAGGCTGGTTTCCTCGGCGAAACGCGTGCCGAGCCCACCTGCGAGAATCACTGCTTTCATGACTAAACCTCAGTTCGAACTGACGAATGCATCGGACAGGAAGCGCCGGGCCGGCAGGCCGCGTGCCACCATCGCATCCCGCGCCGATGCGATCATCGCGCTGGATCCGCACGCATAGACCACGGTGTCGTCCGGGTCGAAGCCCTGATGAAGCGCGGCATCCTGGACATAACCGCGCCGCCCCGCCCAGTCACCGCCTGTGCCGGACAGCAGGTGATGGAATCCGATATCCAGGCCGAGCGCGACGGGATCCCAGCAGAAGCTTTCGGCCTCGCGATTGCCCCAGAAGACAGAGATCCGGTGTCGGCCTGCCGCCGCCGGATCAGCTGCCAGTTCCTCCAGCAACGCCTTGACCGGTGCGATGCCGGTGCCGGTCGCCAGGAACAGGATGTTGGTCGGTCGCTCGTCACGCAGGAAGAAGGTGCCGAACGGCCCTTCGATGCGCAGCAGATCGCCCGGCGCGGCACGATCGAACCAATAGGCGCTCAGGATGCCGTCCGGATAGCGCTTGATGATCAGTTCGAGCAGCCCGTCGACACGCGGCGCATTGGCCAGCGAATAGCTGCGCCGGACGCCGTGTGCGATCACATCGACATATTGGCCGGGCAGGAACCGCAGCGGCGATGTTGGTGGCGTCTTGAGCACGACCGTGACGATGTCGGGTGCCGCCCGGTCGATCGACACGATCCGCGCCGGGATCGTCTTGATCGCGATGTCCACAAGCCTGTCCAGCGGCTCGATATCGAGCGCGACGTCATTGGCCGCCGCACGGCAGCAGGTCAGGATGATCCCGTTGGCGGCGTCTTCGGCCGACAGACCTTCGGCTTCCGGGCGCAACGCGATCGTCTCCCCGGCGGTGACGGGTGCCTTGCATACGCCGCATCGACCCGTGCGACAGCTATATTCCAGCACGATGCCCTGCGCGCGCGCAGCATCGAGAATCGATGTCGCCCCATCGGCTTCGAACCGACGGCCGTTGTTGAGCGTGACCAGGTGCATGCGCGGGCGCTGATAGTTATTTATCGGCCACAGTCCAGCGTAGCGAACATCATCGACGTCCGCGATGGGCTCCTTCCGCCACATGCGGTGCCCGTGAACAACAGAATTGCTGCGATGATCCGAAGCAAATCCGCGACAAAGCCGAAATGGAGGGAAAAATCGTTATCGCCGTTCCGATTTCGGCGTTTCTTCAGACACTTACCGCATCGTTCGCACAGTGTGGCCACGCGATCATACCTTGGCTGGATAACGATCAGGCCACCTTCTGGCGCCATTGACAGCGATGGCAAATTCCGCCCAAGGCTCGTGCAAATATGGATAATCGTGTCCGTTCGGTGACTGATCGTGCCCTGGAGAGATAGAGCTGACCATGATCTGCTGATCGGTTGCTGCTTCGCGGTGGATCGATCTCGGCGACCGGGCCGGCAATGGGTGCGCGTACGGAGGTGCAGTAGCTGCCGTTTGGCTGATAGGATATTATGGCCTGATTACAGGAGCGTGTCGCCGCTCCGACTGGACAGGAAGCGCCTGGGCCCGGCGCCCGCCCGCACGATGAGCCGCGGTTCGAGACACGCTCCTCGCGGGCGCCTGTTCCGGTTCCCGTTTGACCTCAGGAGATTTTGACGTGAATCAGCATGAAAAGAGGATGCTGGCGCTCCTCGAAGAGGGCAAGGCCAAGCATAAGATCCTCGCGGTCAAGGCCGAGTTCGAAGCCGAAGGCACCCGGGTCGACGAGTTGCTGCGCCTGCTCGAGATCGCACGCCGTGCCGGCGTAAAGGTCGCGATCAAGATCGGCGGCTGCGAGGCCGTGCGCGATCTGATCGAATGCCGCATCTACGGCGCGGACTATATCATCGCGCCGATGATCGAAACTCCCTACGCGCTAACGAAATATATCGCCGCCAAGGACAAGGTCTATCCGCGCGCGGAGCAGGACGAAGTCAGCTTCCTGTTCAACGTCGAAACCCGCCAGACCTTCGACCAGCTCGAAGCGCTGGCCGGCGTCGCCAAGGAAGGGCGGGTCGGCATGGTGTTTGGTCGCGTCGATTTCGCCGGCTCGATGGGCCGCACGCGCGATTTCGTGAATTCGGATGAGATGCGCGGCTATGTCGCCCGCGTCGCGGAAGTCTGCAAGGACGAGAATCTCGAACTCGTGGTCGGCGGCGGCGTCAGCCCGGATTCGATCCCACTGCTGGATCACGCGCTGGATCGCCGGCTGGACCGGTTCGAGACCCGCAAGGTAGTGTTCGATGCCAGCGTCGTCCGCGATCCGGTCTCGGCAAAGGCCGGCATGGAGCTCGCGATCGAATTCGAGCTGCTGTGGCTGAAGAACAAGCGCGACTATTATCAGGGCATCGCGTCCGAGGACGAGGCGCGGATCGCGATGATGGAAAAGCGCCAGCTGGGCGTGGTGAAGGCAGCGGCCTGATCCGATGAAGACTCGCGTCGCCGATCTGATTGCCCGCCTGCTCGTCGAGCATGGCGTAACCGACCTGTTCATGCTGACGGGCGGTGGCGCCATGCACCTGAACGACGCGCTCGGGCGTGCCGAAGGGCTGCGCAAGGTCTTCGTCCATCACGAACAGGCGGCATCGATTGCCGCGGAGAGCTATGCCCGGCTGTCGAACCGTCCGGCGGCCGTCAACGTCACGACCGGCCCGGGCGGCGTGAATGCGCTCAACGGCGTCTACGGCGCCTATGTCGATTCGATCCCGATGATCGTCATTTCGGGTCAGGTGAAGCGCGAGACATGCGCGTTCAACTATCCGTTGCCGCTGCGCCAGCTCGGCGATCAGGAAGTCGATATCGTCGGCATGGTGCGCGGCATCACCAAATATGCGGTGGTGCTCGACGATCCCAAGGATGCGCGCCGCGTCGTGGAAAAGGCGCTGTATCTGTGCCGCCGCGGTCGCCCGGGTCCGGTCTGGATCGATGTGCCGATCGACGTGCAGGCTGCGCCGGTGGTGTTCGACGAACTGGAGCCGTTCGATCCGGCAAGCTTGGATCATGACGGGGAGGCCGCCAACACCGCCGCAGAACTCGGCGCGCTGACCGATGCGGCGCTCGACGCCGAAGTCGCCGCGATGCTGGCCGAGCTCTGCGCCGCCGAGCGGCCGGTGGTGCTGGCCGGCGCCGGGGTGCGCCTGTCGGGCCAGCACGAGGCATTCCTGCGCTTCGTCGATCGGTTCGGCATTCCCGTCGTCACCGGCTGGAACGCGCATGATGCCATCCCGAACGACAATCCGCTCTATGTCGGCCGCCCCGGCAGCGTCGGCGATCGCGGCGGCAATTTCGCGGTCCAGACCGCGGATTATGTGCTGGTCCTCGGGTCGCGGCTGAACATCCGGCAGATCAGCTACAATTGGAAGAGTTTCGCGCGCAACGCGCGGGTCGCGATGGTCGATATCGATCGCAGCGAGCTCGACAAGCCTACCCTGTCGCTCCACCGCCCCATCCACGCCGATCTGCGCGATTTCTTCGTGGCAGTCGATCGCGCGCCTGCGCCGGCGACGGACAATGCCGAAGCGCGCACCGAATTCCTGAAGCGCAGCGTCGAGCGGTCGGCGCGTTATCCGGTGGTGCTGCCCGAATATCGCACCGCCGAAGGGCTCATCAATCCCTATGTGTTCGGCGAAGCCCTGTTCGCTGAGCTCGATGAAGGCGATATCGTCGTCAGCGGTGACGGCACCGCCTGCGTCACCATCTTCCAGACCGCGAACCTGAAGCCGGGCCAGCGCCTCTACACCAATTCGGGCTGCGCCTCGATGGGCTATGACCTGCCGGCCGCGATCGGCGCCTTCCATGCAGGTGGCGGGCGGCGGATCATCTGCCTGGCGGGCGATGGCAGCATCATGATGAACCTGCAGGAACTGCAGACGATTGTCGGCGGCAGGCTGCCGATCAAGATTTTCGTGCTGAACAATGACGGCTATCACTCGATCCGGCAGTCCCAGCAGAATCATTTCCCGGACAATATCGTAGGCTGCGGGCCGGACAGCGGGCTGAGCTTCCCGGATTTCACGCGGCTGGCCGGCGGCTTCGGCTTCCAGGCGGCGCGGGTGGACACGCATGCCGGGCTGCCTGCGGCGATCCGCGCGGCGCTCGCCGGTGATGGTCCGCAGCTATGCGAGGTCATGATCGACAAGCGCCAGGAATTCGCGCCCAAGCTCAGCTCGCGCAAGCTCGAGGATGGCACGATGGTCTCGCCGACGCTCGAGGATCTCTCGCCCTTCCTGCCGCGCGATGAACTGGCCGAAGCGATGGCACCATGCCCGGTGGCCGCTTGACCCAGCATATCATCTTCGATCTCGATGGCACTCTCGTCGATAGCTGCGCGGTCTGCGTCTCGATCCTGACCGACATGCTCGACGAACGGGGCAGCACCCACGTCATCGATCCGATCGGCGCGCGCAGCTATATGAGCCGCGGCGGCCTCGACATGGTGTCTGGCCTGCTGGGCTCCGCCTGCCGGGACCCGCATGCCGATCTCGCGGATTTCCGCGCGCGCTATCATCGCCGCCGCACGCCGAAGAAGAGCCTGTATCCCGGTGTCGCCAGGGGGCTGCGGCGCATGCAGGATAGCGGGTTCGTGCTGTCGATCTGCTCGAACAAGCCGCAGATACTGTGCGAGAAGGTGCTCGAGGATACCGGCCTTGCCGATCATTTCGCGCTGGTGGTTGGCGGCCAGGCCGGCCTGCGCCCCAAGCCAGCGCCGGATCTGCTCGATGCCGTGCTGACTGGCCTCGGCGCCGATTCCGATCAGTGCCTGTTCGTCGGGGACAGCGAGCTCGATCACAAGATCGCGGCGGATGCGGCGATCCCGTTCCATTTCCTGTCCTATGGCTATGCGGCCGATGGCTGGGTCGCGGGCGATTGCACCACGTCGCATGATTTCGAGAGCCTGACCGACCTGATCGTTGCGAACCGCGTCGATGCTTGACCAGGCGGTTGCCGCGGCCCTGGTTCGCAACGACCGACATATCGCGATCACCGGCGCCGGCGGCTGGATCGGCCGCGCGACACTCGATCTGCTGTGGACGGCGCTCGGCAATGCCTTCGACAGCCGCGTCACCTGCTATGGCTCGGCCGAGAGCGAAATCGATCTCGGCGATGGCCGAAACGTGCGGCAGCATGCGCTTGCCGATCTCGCCGCGCTCCAGGCTTCGAACATCTGGGTGCTGCACTTCGCGTTCCAGACCAAGGATCGCGCCGAGACGATGGGCGAGGCCGCGTATCGCGCCGCCAATCTGGCGATCCGCGATACGGTGCTCGATGCCCTCGACCGGATCGATGTCAGCGCGCTGTTCGTCGCCTCCTCCGGCGCGGCCACCAAGGCCGATGATCCGGCTGCCAGCCCGGCGATGCGCCTTTACGGATCCATGAAGCGCGACGACGAGGATGCGTTCGCGCGCTGGGCGCAGGCGCGCGGGCGACGTGCGGTCGTCGGCCGGATCTTCAACATCACCGGACCGTATATCAACAAGCATGATGCCTATGCGATCGCGAACTTCATTGCCGATGCGCTGGCGGGCCGCCCGATCATGGTGCGCGCGCCTCGCAATGTGGTTCGCGGCTATGTTGCAATCCGCGAATTGATGTCGCTGGTGTTCGCGCTGCTGGGCGACGCGCCGGATGGCGTCGTGCGGTTCGACAGTGGCGGCGACGCGCTCGAGCTTGGCGATGTCGCCCGGATCGTGGCCGACACGCTGGGCGGCGGCGCGGTCGTCCGTGCACCTATCACGGACCCTGTCGCCGATCTTTATATCGGCGATGGCTCGGGCTATGCCGCGCTGCGCGATCGGCATGCGATCCAGCCGGTCCCGCTTGACCGGCAGGTGCAAGAGACGGCGCCGTTCATCGCGACGCCGCGGGCGGTCTCGGCAGCGGTTGGTGGCTCGCCTGGCAGCCGGCGTGGAAACGAAGCGGCGTGACAATGACGCATTACTGGACGCCAAGGGACAATTGATTCGCATGATCTGTTCAGAACCCCCCGCCGCGGGAACCACCATGCTGCGGCGCGGCCGTCGTGCGGTTGCGTCTGTATCCATGCTGGCGATGATCCTCGGCGCGATGCCGCTGTCGGCGCAGAACGTGCCCTCTGGTTCGCCATTCGATCCGACGTCAAGCTTCGGCGGCCAGAACACGTCGCAGGGCGGCAATTATCAGAACCAGAACCAGAACCAGTCGCAGAACCAGAATCAGAACGGGGCGAACAGCCAGTCGAACATCTATGAGCCGATCCCGGTCAACGGTCCGTCCAGTACCGCTTCCGATCCGACCGGCACTGGCAACCTGAACAGCAACTTCGGCCCGCGGGTCGGCGAAAACGGATTGCTGGATCTGGAATCGCTGCGCCTGCGCCAACCGGCCAAGCCCGGGGAGTTCGAGACGTGGGTGCGCCAGGTCACCGGCCGCGATCTCAAGCGGTTCGGAGCCGATCTGCTGCTGCCCGGCGCCCGCGATTTCGCGACCCCGGCGACCTCGACGATCCCACCAGACTATGCGCTGAACATCGGCGATACCGTTTCGATCGCTCTCACGGGCTCGGTCGAGGGCAGTGTGGACGTTGAGATCGACCGCGACGGCAACATCTTCCTGCCGAATGTCGGCACGATCCCGCTGCTCGGCGTCCGCTATCGTGATCTGCGCGATCGCGTGGCAGCGGCGGTCGGCCGCAACTATCGCGGGTACGAAGTCTCGGTCTCGATCCAGCGCCTCCGCGGCGTCCGGGTCTATGTCACCGGCTTCGCAGTGCATCCGGGCGCCTATTCGGTGAACAGCCTGTCGACGCTCGTGAATGCGGTGCTTCAGGCCGGCGGGCCGGCGGCCGGCGGCAGCTTCCGGTCGATCAAGCTCTATCGCAACGGCAGCGAAGTCGCCGACTTCGATCTCTACGAACTGCTGCGCAGGGGCGATCGCTCGCGAGACCCGCTGCTGCAGAATGAGGATGTGCTGTTCATCCCGCCGGTCGGCCGGCAGGTCGCGGTCATCGGCAGCGTCAACGAGGAAGCGATCTACGAAACCAGGGCCGGCGAGAGCGTGGCGGACATGCTGTCGCTGGCAGGTGGCCCCACCAACGTCGCCGATGCGTCGCGCGTGGTGCTCTATCGACTCAGCGATCAGGATACGGTCGGCAGCCGCCAGATCGATCGGGTCGCGGCCGCCACGATCCCGGCCGAAGGCGGCGACATCGTCCAGATCCTGCCTCAGGGCACCCTCGCCCGTCCGCTCGAACGGCAACAGGCGATCGTCCGCATCGAAGGCGAGGTCAACAAGCCCGGCAATTACTACGTGCCGCCCAACACCCCGCTCGATCAGGTCATCCAGATGGCCGGCGGGCTCACGCAGCGCGCCTATGTTTACGGATCGCGTTTCTCGCGCGAGTCCGTTCGGGCGCAGCAGCGTCGCAGCTTCCTCGAAGCGATCGACCAGATGGAGCTCTCGCTGGCGGCCGCGCCGCTTAATGGCGATCGCCTGATCGATGCCGGCGAACGCCAGTCCCAGCTCGCGGCGGCGCGCGCCTTCCTCGATCAGCTGCGTCGCAAGGAGCCCGATGGCCGGCTGGTGATCGATATCGCCCCGGCCGATGCCGCGCTTCCCGCCGGGTTGCTGGTCGAGAACAACGATCGCATCGTGATCCCGCCCCGTGTCGATACCGTCGGCGTGTTCGGCGCCGTCTATCGGCCCGCATCCTTCCTGATCAGCGCCGGCAAGCGCAAGCGCACGCGTATCAAGGATTATCTGGAACAGGCCGGCGGCACGATTCGCGGCGGCGATCGCGGCAACATCTTCGTAGTCCGCGCCAACGGGTCGGTGCTGACCCGCCGGCGGGGCGCGCTCAACGCCTATGCGCTGCCCGGCGATACGGTGTTCGTGCCGGTGCGTACGCAATCCTCGTCGATCTTCGCCAAGATCCGCGACATTTCGCAGATCATCTTCCAGCTCGGCATCAGCGCCGCAGCGCTCGCGGCGATCAATTGATGAACCGCCCGCATTCGATCACCGGGACACTCGCGACGGCGCCGCTGTTCCGGCGCCCGTGGCTGCGCCGCGCGATCTTTGCCGGCCTCGTGCTCGTATTCGGCCTGCTTGCCCTGTTTCCGCGGGAATATCGTGCCGCCGTCAGCCTCACGCCGACCGATCCTGCCAGCCTGGGTCTCAGCAGTACGCTGGGGCAGTTCGGCGCGGTCGGCAACGTGTTCGGCAACCAGGCGGCGGTCGAGGTCAGCCTGAAGGTCGCACGTAGCGAATATGTGCGCTCGATCGTCTCGAAGCAGCTCGATCTCGAGCGGGTACTCGGCAAGTCGGCGATCGCCACGCATCGCTGGCTTGCCCGCGAGGTCGATGTCCGTGCCCTGCGGGGCGGCATCATCCAGTTCGACATCAAGCAGCGCGATCCCGAGTTCGCGCGCCGGATCGTTGCCGCCTACGCTCAGGCGGTACGCGAACAGCTCGCGATCATCGCGCGCCGGCAGACGATCCAGAAGCGCGACATCCTGGTCGAACTGGTGGGCAATGCCAGCGATCGGCTCGCGCAGGCGCAGACCGCGTACGACAATTTCCGGCTGCAGACGCGCTACAGCAGCCCGCAGGCCGCGATCTATGCGGCCGGCGATCGCATTCCCGAGCTGGAGGCGATCATCCGCTCGAAGGAAGTGCAGCTGAGCTCGATGCGCCAGTTCGCGACCGACGAGAATATTCGCGTCCGCCAAGTCCGCGCGGAGATCAGCTCGCTTCAGGAACAATTGTCGGAAGCGCGCTCGCTCTCGCCTTCGCAGCGCAGCTCGGTCGGCGGGGTGGTCCGGCAGTCGACTCAGGTCGATAAGCTGCGCCGCGAGCTCGATATCGCGCAGAGCCTCTACGACAATTACAAACGGTTCCTGCAGGGTACTTCGGTTGAGGATCTGACGTCGAGCGCCAACATCCGGGTGCTGGAGCCTTCGTTCGTCGATACTGCGCGCCAGTATAACACGCTGCCGGCGGCGCTGGCGCTGATCTTCCTGCTTCTCGGGATCGCCATCGAGATCTACGCGATCCGCCCGCCGCTCGAGTTCCGGGAACTGGCATGATCACCCCGCCGAACGGCGTCGAGCGTCCCGATCTCTCGGTCGTCATCCCCTGCTACAACGAACAGGAGAATGCGGCTGCGATCTGCGCGGCGGTGGTCGCCGAGATCGAGGCGCTTGGTCTGTCGTTCGAGATCATCTTCATCGACAATCATTCGTCCGACCGTACCGTCGAGATCATCCGCGGCCTGTGTGCCCGCGATCCGCGCGTGCGCCTGATCGTCAATACACGCAATTTCGGCCAGATGCGGTCGCCGACGCATGCGGTGTACCAGACCAGCGGCCGCGCGGTGATCGGCATGTGTGCCGATTTCCAGGATCCGCCGTCGCTGATTCCGGAATTCGTCGCTCGCTGGCGGGCGGGCGCCGACATCGTACTGGCGCTGCGCCAGACGGAAAGCCGCAACAGCATCGGGCTGCGGACGTTGCGGCGCCTCTCCTACTGGCTGGCCCGCAATTTCGGTGACTATCCGGTCCTCCCGGGTGCAACCGGCTTCGGGCTGTACGATGCACGCGTCGTGCGGGCCACGCGCATGCTCTCGGAGCCGGAACCGTTCTTCCGCGGCATGCTCATCGAAACCGGCTATCGGCTTGAGACGATCCCCTATGCCCGCCCGCCGCGGGCCGGCGGCCAATCGAAGAACAGCTTTGCCACCTTGTTCGATTTCGCCATGTCCGCGCTTGCGGGATCGTCCAAGCGGCTGTTGCGCCTGCCGATCTATATCGGTGCCGTCGGCGCGCTGTTGACGCTGCTGATGCTGCTTGGCGGGCTGCTGGCCTTCCTGTTCGATCGGCCCATCGCCGGCTGGCTGATCGCGGCCGTCGTGCAGGCTGAATTCGCGCTACTGTTTGGCTTCCTTGGCCTTTTGGGCGACAATATCCGCATCATTTCCGAACGCACCCGCGGCACGCCGCTCGTGGTCGAACATGAGCGTATCAATTTCCCGGTCGGCGATTGAGCGATGCCACTCTCGCGTGATCGCCTATCGGAACTCTGGCGATATTACCAAGCGGGCATCGTCAACACGGCGTTCGGGCTCGGCGCCTATTCGCTGTTTGTCTGGCTTGGTCTGGACATGTATCTGGCGCAGTTCATCGCGCACTGCCTGGGCGTCGCATTCAACTATCTGACGTATAGCCGGCACGTCTTTCGCGGTACGGGCCCCGCCAAGCTGCGCTTCCTGCTTTCCTATGCCGCCAACTATGTCGTCGGCGTGGCCGCGCTCGCGGCGGTCGCCCAGTTCGTCGCGTCACCCTATCTAGCCGGCTTCATCGCCGCCTTCATCGTGTCGGTCGCCAACTATTTCGCGCTCAAGCATTTCGTTTTCCTGAGCAGGCCAGCGTGACCGGCGCCGCCGGGGCCAGGCACCGAGGGTGGTGGCTCGAAATCGTGATGGGCCTTGCCGTCGCGGTCCTGCTCGGTCGCGTGCTGTGGTGGCTCTACGCCTATGGGCAACTACCGCAGCCCTTCTTCTATGAACCCAGCGACACGTTCATGGATTGGTTCAACACGGCCTATTGGGCGCGTGACAACGGCGCCTATGACAGCTGGCGCACCATCTATCCGCCACTGTCCTTCGTCATCATCCGCCTGCTCGGCAAGGACAGCTGCTATATTGGCACCGAAGGCCTGCCGTCGCGGGACTGCGACTGGGTCGGCCTCGTCGCGATCCACGCGATCTTCGCGCTGAATATCGTGCTTGTTGCCTTAGCCTATCGCAAGCTGGATCGCCGGACGGCATTACCGCGCGCATTCGCGCTTTCGACCGGTATGCCGATGATGTTCGCGCTGGAGCGCGGCAATATCCTGCTGCTCTGCTTCACCGCGATGCTGCTGGCGTTCGGCCCGCTGGTGAAGTCGGCACGGTTGCGCTGGGTCTTTCTGGCGATCGCGATCAACCTCAAAGTCTATCTGATCGCCACGCTCGCTGCGCAACTGCTCAAGCGCCGCTGGCTCTGGGTGGAAGGCGCGACGATCGCTACGGTGATCGTCTATCTGCTCAGCTACGGTCTCCTCGGAGCCGGCACGCCGGCCGAGATATTCGACAACATCACCAACTACTCGTCGGGCTTCATCGCATCGCAGGTGCTCGATATCTGGTACTCGGTCACCTATCAGCCGCTGATCTCGCTCCTCCAAGGCCAATCATTCCCGACGACTGCAGTCATCGGTTCACGGACCGTCGAGATCGGTCTCCTCGTCCTGCCGATCGTCGTGCGGATCGGCCAGGCGGCGGTGGTCGCGGCCTCGATCGCTACATGGCTGCGGCCCGAAGTCGTGCCCGCCCACCGCGTCGCTTTTTTCGGTACAGTGCTCGCACTGATCAGTTCCGAAGCCGGCGGCTACACCCAGGCGATGGTCATCCTGTTCGTCTTCATGGAACCCTGGCGCGGCATCGGGCGGCCGCTCGCGATCCTATGCTGCTATATCCTGTGCCTGCCGGCCGACATCGCGATCGGCTATATCCCGCCCATCATCCGGGACAGCTTCCTTGTCGGCCGTTCGGTCGAGGTGAATTTCAGCGTGGGCCTGGGCATGTTCGTGCGTCCGGGGCTGCTGATCCTCGTTGCGATCGCGTTGTCGGCGACCACGATCCGCGACGTGTGGGTCGATATCCGACAGCAGGGCTGGCGCGGCCGCTGGCGCTTTCGGCGAGACGTGCCGCTGCTGCCGGGGGTCCAGCGCCCCGTCGCCCACGCCACGGCGATGATATCGGAACGTCGGCCATGATCGATGCACGCGTGTCCCGCCGCGGTTTCCTGCCCGCATCGGCGGCGCTGATCGGCGCATCGGCGATCGCCATCCCGGGTGCTACCCAGGTCCTGGACAGCACTGTGCCCGCCCTCATCCTCCAGCCCGGCGTCCACCGGGTCGCGGCCAACACCACCATCAAGGGGGATGTACTGGTCCAGCCGGGGGCCGTAATCGAGATTGCGGCGGGGCGCACCTTGACGCTGCTGGGCGGGCTGGTCGCGCCGATCGCGCCGATCTTCGGCGGGGCCGGCACGGTCGATCTCAACCGCAGCCGCATCGTCTGTGCGCATCCCGAATGGTGGGGCGCCGCGCCCGGCGACGGCGCGCGCGACAGTCTCGCTGCGATGCAGGCCTGCCTGCGCGCGCATCCGGCGATGCAACTGCTGCCGGCGGACTATTACATCTCCGATACGCTGGTCGTCGATCGGCCGTTCGCGCGCGTCACGGGGGGCGGCTTTCGGGGTACGGAGCCGGGCAAGGGTACCCGCATCATCGTCACCAGCGGCCGGGCGGATGTGATGCGCGTCGGCCCCGCCAGCGCGCCACCGACCGTGAATGATTTCGCGCAGAACATTGCGGTTCACGGCGTCGCGCTCAGCCGTTCGGTTGCGGTCGATGCCGCCGCCGATCGGCTTCCCGCAGGACTGCGCGCGCAATATCTGCTGTTCGGTGAGTTTCGCCAGGTCAGCGCGTTCGAACATGCGATCGGCTTCGTGGCGCAGGGGCTGGTGCGCAGCAGCTTCGATGATTGCGTGGCCTTCCGCTCGATCCCTGGCCGCCAGGCGGGGCAGCCCTATCGCGGCTTTTATCTGGATGGATCGCGCGCGATCGGCCTGGCCGGCGGCAACGCATCGCTGTTCCTGCGCGGCTGCAACGCAACCATCGGCGGCGATCCGCGGGTGGCGGATGGGGTCGGCATGCTCATCGAAGGCGCGTTCGCCGATACGTTCGTCAGCCAGTTCGAGACCGCCGGGATCGCCACCGGCATCCGCATCGATGGCCGCACGGCAGAGATTGGCGGGCGTGCCCGGGTCGGCCATATCAACCTGCACATCGATCGGGCCGTCATCGATCAGTGCGGACTGGTCGGCATCGATATCCGCGACACATCGCCCACCTCGCTGATCGATCTGGCCGATCCCTATGTCGCCGCCGCCCCGCGGGCGGAAGCCGCGATCCGGCTGGATCGGATGCGCGGCGCCGCCACCATCACCGGCGGGCAGCTGGTCGGCGGCACCAATGCCGATGCCGGCGGGCAGGCGCTCGGGATCGCGGCCAGTGCCAGCCATGGCATCCAGGTTGGCGGGCTCAAGATCCTCGATCATCCGCGCCCGGCGATGCTGGTCCAGTGCTCGGGCTTCGCGCTGGACATGGTCGTCCACAACCCGGGATCGCGCCCCGGTGGCGCCGCCGTCGGCCTGCGCGATTGCGATCGCGGGTCGGCCCGCCTGCTCGTCAGCGGGGCCGATGGCGCTTTCGCGGGCGGCATCGTCTTGGCCGGACGCATGACCCGGCTGCGGATCGATGCGACCGGCGTTGATGCTGCCGCGGTCGGCGGCGCCGCGAACCGGGTGCGCCTGGCGGACGGGCCCATCCAGATTCCGTCGCGCACCGCCAATCTGGTCGTAGACGGCGTCTGATGGCGCGGCTCAGGATGGATCGGTGGGCGTGGCTGCTGCTCGCCATCATCGGGCTCGCGCTCTGCCTGCGGCTGGCCACGATCGGTTTCGGCCTGCCGGCGATGAACGATCCCGACGAATTGATGTTCGAGCTGGGGGCGCTGCGCATGCTGCGCGGTCCAACGCTGAACCCCGGCTGGTTCGGCCATCCCGCCACCACTACCATGTATGTGCTGGCGGTGGTCGATGCGCTCGTCTTCCTGTTCGCCTTTCTGACCGGGCAGACGGCATCGCCCACCCAGTTCGGCGGCATGGTCTATGCCGATCCCAGCTGGATCATCGTGCCCGGGCGCATCGTGATGGTGCTGTTCGCGCTCGGCACCATCTGGCTCACTCATGCGCTGGCGCGGCGCTTCTTTGGGCAGCGCGCGGCCCTGGTCGCGGCGCTGCTGCTCGCGCTCAACCCCGTCCACATCACCTGGTCGCAGATCATCCGGTCGGACATGATGGCGTGCCTGTTCATGCTGCTGTGCCTGCGGTCCGCAACCGCCATCGCCACCGAAGGCCGCTGGCGGGATTATATGCTGGCCGCCGTCTGGGTCGGCCTCGCGATCGCCACGAAATGGCCGTTCGCGCTGTCGGCGATCGCGATCGTCGCAGCGACGGCGGTGGCCGCTCGCGCCGGCGTACTGCCGCTGACGACGGCGATCCGGCGGCTGGTGGCGGCCGGTGCCGCCGCTATCGCCACACTCTGCCTGACATCGCCCTATCTGCTGATCGATTATCCAACCGTGATGAAGAATCTGCGTGGCGAGGGGCAGATCCATCATCTCGGTTCCACCGGCGGCAGCTTCGTGCAGAACCTGCTCTGGTATCTGGACGGCCCCTTCCTTGCGGGCTACGGCATTGCGGGGCTCGCGCTTATCGTGGTCGGCGCGCTTCAGCTGCACCGCAACCGCGTCGCGCTGGCGATCCTGGCGCCCGTCGCCCTCGCTTTCTTGTTGCTGTTCTGCGCGCAGCAGCTGGTCTGGGAACGTTGGGCGCTGCCGCTGATGCCGATCGGCGCGATCGTCGCGGCCTGGGGATTGATGCGCCTGCTTGCCTTCGCAAGGATGCTCGATCGCCCCGCGATCGCGCGCTTCGCGCCGCTGGTGCTGCTGCTTGCCGTCACGCTTCCGCTGGGCGCGCGCGTCTGGGCCGATGGGCGCGCGCGGATGAACGATACCCGCCAGCAGGCGTCCGCCTGGGCCTGGCGCCACATCCCTCCCGGCAGCCGCATCCTGATCGAGCACAATGCTTTCGACATGGTCGTGGACCGCTGGCACCTATGGTTCCCGATGGGCAATGCCGGCTGCGTCGATGTCGTCGCGCTGATCCATGGCAAGGCCAGCTATTCGGTGATCGAACAGGCCCGGGGCGCCCGCGCCAATGTCGATTTCGGCACGATGGCGGCGGATCGGCGCGCGGAATGCAGGCCGGATTTCGCGGTGCTCACCCAGTTCGATCGCTATCGCCTGGAACGCGATCGTTTTCCCGCGGAATTCCGTGCCTATATGTCGCTTGTCGCGCGGGGTTCGATCGCGGCCACTTTCGGCCCCGTTCCGGGCCGGATCGGCGGGCCGATCGTGCGGATCCTCGATCTGCGCCCCGGCGCCCGGCAGGCGCGACGTAATCGGCATTAGGATATCGGCGATGTGGGCGGCGGTTGATCGATCATCGGCAGGAAGCGGCAGCGATGATTGATCCGGTCGATCGCCGCAGCCTGCTGCGCAGGGCGGTAGCGCTGGGCGGCACGGCTGCGATCATGCCGCTGTTCCCCGCCTGGGCGCAGCCGATATCGGCCGGCATCCCGGCCGCACTTCCCACCGTCTCGGGCGACGAAATCCGTCTGCGGATCGCGCATCGGATGGTCACGATCGATGGCCACACCACCCACGGCATCGGCCTGAACGGCACCGTACCCGGCCCGCTGATCCGCCTGCGCGAAGGGCAGACTGCGCGGCTGCATGTGGAAAATGCGCTCGACGAAGACAGCTCGATCCACTGGCATGGGCTGCTGCTGCCGTTCCACATGGATGGCGTG
Source organism: Sphingomonas canaveralia (assembly GCF_047238125.1). Taxonomy (NCBI): domain Bacteria; kingdom Pseudomonadati; phylum Pseudomonadota; class Alphaproteobacteria; order Sphingomonadales; family Sphingomonadaceae; genus Sphingomonas; species Sphingomonas canaveralia. The sequence goes on along the minus strand of NZ_JBDFMH010000001.1, from coordinate 41,125 downwards.
CCTGGCGTCAGCTTCCCGGGCATCCGCCCGCGCTCCACCTTCACCTATGAATTCCCGGTGATCCAGTCCGGCACCTACTGGTATCACAGCCATTCAGGTCTGCAGGAACAGCTCGGCCATTACGGTCCGATCGTGATCGATTCTGCCGGCCCCGATCCGATCCTGTCGGACCGCGAACATGTGCTGGTTCTGTCCGATCACAGCCCGCTGCATCCCCACATCATCTTCAAGAAACTCAAGCAGATGGGCGGCTATTTCAATTATCAGAAGCAGACATTGGCGGGGCAGGCCGCCGGGCGCGATCAGCCTTCCGCCGAGCGGCTGGCCTGGGGCGCGATGCGGATGGATCCAACCGATGTCGCCGACGTCACCGGATCGACTTATACCTATCTCGTCAACGGCCATGGCCCACAGGACAACTGGACCGGCCTGTTCGCAGCCGGCGAACGCGTTCGCCTGCGCGTGATCAACGCATCGGCGATGACGACCTTCAATGTCCGCATCCCGGGCCTGAAGCTCACCGTGGTGCAGGCGGATGGCCTGCCGGTCCGCCCCGTCACCGTCGACGAATTCCAGATCGCGGTAGCCGAAACCTATGATCTGATCGTCGAGCCCGATGCCGCCCGCGCCTGGACGATCGTGGCCGAAAGCGTCGATCGGTCCGGCATGGCGCGCGCCACGCTGGCCGCGCGCGCCGGCATGGTCGCGCCGGTGCCGCCGCTCCGCCCCCGCCCGCTCGCCTCGATGAAGGATATGGGCATGGGCGGCATGGATCATGGCATGCATGGTGGCGCGATGGGCGGTACGGCAAAGCCCGTCGATCCAGACTGCCCGCCCGAACATGCCGCGATGGGCCATTGCGCGCCCGGCGGCGCGGGCGGCGGTGCGATGGCGATGGATCACTCCATGCGTGACATGGCGCTTGCCCCCACCGTGGCCGATACCCCCACCGTACAGACGATCTCGCCGATGCCGGTCGATCGCACGGGCGAGCCCGGCCAGGGCCTGGCCGATGCCGGCCACCGCGTGCTCGTCTATCGCGATCTCGCCGCGACCACGCGCAATCCCGATCCGCGCGCGCCGGATCGGTCGCTCACCATCCACCTCACCGGCAATATGGAACGCTATATGTGGGCGTTCGACGGGGTGAAGCTCAGCGAGGTGAAGGCCCCGATCCCGTTCGTGAAGGACGAACGGGTCCGCGTCACGCTGGTCAACGATACGATGATGGGCCACCCCATCCATCTCCACGGCCATTTCTTCGAACTGGTCACCGGGCACGGCGATCATGCACCGCGCAAGCATACCGTGAACGTCCAGCCCGGCGGCACCGTCACGTTCGACGTCACGACCGATGCGGTGGGCGATTGGGCGTTCCACTGCCACATGCTCTACCACATGCACGCCGGCATGATGCAGGTCGTCAGCGTCCGCCCGCGCGGGGGGGCGGCGTGATCGCCAGCCTCGCCGTCGCGCTGCTGGCCGCACAGGCCGATCCCGCCTGCGCCCCCGAACATGCGGCGATGGGCCACTGCACCCCCCGATCCGCTCCCAAGCCAGCGCCGAGGCCAGCCGCTGCCCCTGTCGAACCGAAGGCATCGCCGGCGGCGGCCGATCCCGCGTGCCCGCCGGAACATGCCGCGATGGGCCATTGCCAGCCGGCACCGTCCGCGCGCTCGCCCGCCTTGCCGGCGGTACCGGCCAGCGGCACCGCGCTGCCCGCCGGCAACGCCGCTGCCCCGGCCCCGCCCCAGGCGAACTACGCCGATCGCATCTGGGGGGCGGATGCGATGCGCGCCTCGCGGGCGGACCTGCGCCACCACCATGGCGGCGGCAGCTTTTCTATGATCAGCTTCAACCTTGCCGAATATCAGCTGCGCGAAGGCCGCGACGGCTTCCGCTGGGATGGCGAAGGCTGGTTCGGCAGCGATCTGGATCGGCTGACGATCAAGACCGAAGGGGATGCCACCCGCGGCCGCGGGATCGACGAGGCCGAGATCCAGGCGCTCTACAGCCGCGCGATCGGCCCCTATTTCAACCTCCAGGCCGGCGTCCGCCAGGATTTCGGCCCCGGCCCGTCCCCCACCCACGCCTCGATCGGATTCGAAGGGCTTGCTCCCTACTGGTTCGATGTCGAAGGCACGCTCTTCCTGTCCGATGCGGGTGATGTCACCGCGCGGCTGGAAGCCACCTATGATCAGCGCATCACCCAGCGGCTGATCCTGCAGCCCCGTGCCGAACTGAACTTCGCTGCGCAGGACATTCCCGCCACTGCCACCGGCGCGGGCCTGTCGACAGCCGAGCTTGGCCTGCGCCTGCGTTATGAATTCGCGCGCGAGTTCGCGCCCTATGTCGGCATCAGCCATGACCGCAGCGTCGGCCAGACTGCGCGCTACGCCCGCGCCGAAGGCGATGATCCGGTCACCACCAGCCTGGTGCTCGGCATCCGCTTCTGGTTTTGAACCACAGATCCTCTCCCGCAGGGGGAGGGGGACCATGCGCAGCATGGTGGAGGGGTAGCCCGACGCAAAAGCAGCAGTCCAAAGATGAAACGCGGACCGCCATTCGCCGGCAATTGGCCACCGCCTCCGACGCACGCCCGAGTGCGCAGGGATTGGCGAACCGCTACCCCCGCAATATCTTCGCCATCGGCCGGCCCCTGGCCAGTTCGTCGACCAACTTGTCCAGATAGCGGATCTCGCGCATCAGCGGCTCCTCGATCGCTTCGATCCGCACCCCGCAAATCGTACCCGTGATCAGCGAGCGGGCCGGGTTTGGTCGGGGGGCCTGCGCGAAGAAATCCTCGAAGCTCGTCTTGTGCGCCAGATGGCCGTCCAATTGCTCCTGATCATAACCGGTCAGCCAGCAGATGACCTGATCCACCTCGGCCTTCTCCCGCCCTTTTTTGGCGGCCTTGGCCAGATAATGCGTGTAAACGCTGGCGACACTCATCGAATAGATGCGGTGACCGGCCAAATTGCGCTCCCATATCCTGCGCTCGCCCACGGCAATTGAGGGACCGCAGAGCCGCTCGTCCATCCCTGTCCGTTCATGCCCGAGCCTGGCGATCAAGCCAATGTTCCCGGTGGCGGGGCCGGCCATGGTCGAGAGCGAATGTTAACGCCGGGCTGCTATCAATGGTCGCCCTGGGGGCCTGTCGCCGCAGCAGGGGCAGAGGCACTGACGGCGACCGGGTGGGCGAAGGCGGTTCGATGACCAAGTTCCTGTCGACATACCTGCTCGTCACCGGGATCGGCGCCTTTGTCGCCTTGGCAATGCCGGGCCTGGTCATCCTCGGCCTCTATCTGCTGATCCTGCCGGGCCTGATCCTGGGTGCGATGCCCACGCTGTTCATGTACGGTATCGTCTTCACCGCCGGATGGATGGGCGGGAGGGCCTATTTCGGGGACGGATTTCTCGCGATCGCCGCCGGCATCGCTGCAGTCATCGCCTTCGGCTACATGATTCCCAAACCCACGCGGATGGCGGACATGGCCGCCTACAGGGCTTCGATCCTGGCAGATGTCACGCCGCCCCGGCCGATCGCGCTGCACGGCGATCTGCTGTTCGAACTGCCGCATCTGAACCTGAACAAGCAGACCGACCGGGCCTACCCTTACGTCCCCGGCACTAGGGGCTATGCCTGCAACAATTATTGCATCGCGGCGCTCTTCACGCCGGGCGTCACCAGCGTGACCTTGGCGCAGACCGACAAGCCTTCGCCGGAAGCGCGCACCTATCGCCTCGAACGGCGTCCGGGTTGCCACTCGAATGTCGACATCGACGACAGCGCGCTTGTGCCGCCTGTCACCCGGACCGCGAAACGGGGCATCGACAGCTATGCCGCCGGGAAGGTCATCGCCTCCGCGCGCGCACTTCAACTGGGGGGAGACTATTGCCTGGTTATGGGCCCGGCGCTCACCCGACATGACATCATCATCACCGAGCGAAACGTCGCCGGCCGCTCGCCCAAAAAATGGCCGTTCGGCCCGGGCCGCATCGATACCGAGACGGTCGAAATCCGCGAGCGCGGAACACTCGTGTATCGCAATCATCAGAGCACGCTCACCACGCTGGGCGCGCCGCTCGCCATGCTACCCGATGGATCCCCCAATACCCGGTTCGGCTGGGCGCGAGACACCATCCGCAGCAAGAAGGGATATGGCTCGGTCGAACTGCGACGCTCGCTCGCCGACCACACCAATCTCGACCCCTCATCCGAGGCGTTGGTCGCTTCGGCGAAGGAGGCACTGATCCCCGCCTATCGCCGGCAGCTGTCGTCGGCACTGGACGATCCGGCGATCTCTGCGGAAGGCGTCGAATTCAAGGTCATGGAGGCCTATCTCACGGCCATCGGCAAGGACCCCGCGCCCGAAGATCTCGCCATCCTCGAACGGCTGTTCGGAGACAAGCGCTTCACGCGCTATCCGGGGGCCTGGGCGCTTTTCCTCACCGCCACACAGATGCAGCCGATCTACGATGCCTATACGAAGCGATTGATCGAGCAGGGGGCGGCGCCCGAATCCAGCCGCACCATGGTCGGCCACGCTGTCGGGAACATGGGGGCCGCGTCGATTGAACTGATCGGTCCGCTGCAGCAGCAATTGCTGGCGGACCCCCTCAAGCGCACCGCGGTGCCCGAACTGGCCCGGGCAATGGGTCATGGCGATCCCGAGAATGCCGTCCGCTTGCTGGCGATGCTCAGGCAGACTGCCGCCATTCTGGCCGAAATCCATGAGCAGCGTCGCGCGCGTACGATCGATGGCTATGGTCGGCAGGAAGAACGTGAAGGCCTCGTCACCCTGATCGGTCATATCAAGGGTGGCCTGTGCCTGATGGGCCCGAAGGCGAGCGTGATCCGTGACGACCTCGACACCTATCTGATGAGCGGGGCGATGCCGCCCAATCTGGTCGATGGACATGCCATGTCGGATTGGCAGGTTATCCTCGTCCGGATGGGCAAGCCGATCGGTGACGTCCAGAAGCCCCAGAATCTGGGTGGATCGGTTTCCAACTATCGCGACAAGATCCAACGGAAAGTCGATCGCTGGAAGCCCGAAGACTGCTGACCCCTGATCCGCAAGGTGGGCGGCCATTCCCGCCCCGCTAAGCCGAATCTCCCATGGCCAGCGCGACCGCGTCGATCCGGCGCAGCATCGTCACGAACGCGGCCAGTTCGCCCACATCGAACCGGTCGAAGATCCGCGCCTCCAGCTCCAGCGCCTTCGGTGCGACGCTGGCGTAGAGATCGCCGCCCGCCGCGGTCAGCCGCAGCAGGTGCGATCGGCGGTCGGCAGCATTCGGCGCACGTTCGATCAGCCCGCGATCCGCCAGCGCGATCGCCGCACGGCTCACGGTCACCTTGTCCATCCGCGTCTTCTCGCCGATCTGCTGCTGCGTGATCGCGCCCTGCTCGGCCACCACTGCGATCAGCCGCCACTCGGGAATGCGCAGGCCGAACAGCGTCTCATAGGCCGCGGCGATCCGGTCGCTGACGATGTTCGAAGTGTAGGACAGCCGGAAGGGGATGAACTCCTCCAGCACCAGCGATCGATCGGCCATCGCGAGACCCTATCGGCTGGCGCTGCCCATGCAAGTCAGTCGCCGCCGCAGCCGCCACCACAGCCGCCGTCGCCGCTTCCGCCGTCACCGTCATCTGAATCGACGCCGCCACCACAGCCGCCGTCGCCATCGCCGCCAGCCCGCCGTCGGCGTCGCTTTTCCGATCGTAGGACGATCGCGATGGCCAGGATGATGCCTGTCGGCAGCAGCAGGATCGGCCAGCCGCCTGCGATGCTCGCGCACGCCGCCAGCGGCAGCGCTGCGATCACCGCCAGCGCAGGACCGCGCGGCAGGACGATGCTGCGGTCCAGGTCGATCCGCCGTGCCCGCACCGCGAAGCGCCGCCCCACCGGCGGCCAGATCGCCGCCGGCGGCTCTGCTCCGAACGCTGCGCGATAGGCCGCCAACGTCGCGCGATACTGGTCGCGGTAGCGCGAGGCCGCCGCCGTCCCGCCCGCCGTAGGACCATGGTGCAGCGGCTGCCCGATGATCACCCCGCACAGCTGCTCCCAATAATGGCGCGAATAGGCCAGGTGCAGGTGCCAGGCCTGATCGACCGCATCGGACGGCGTCACCGCATCGCTCGTGGTCGCCGCCAGATACAGGAAGCGCCGATATTCTTCGAGGACCGCCGCCGCTTCCGTCCGGCTCCAGCCATTCTCCGCGGCCAGGCGATCCGCGAACGACAGCGCGGCGCCCGCCGGCTCGATCCGCATCGCGGACAGCGCCGTCCACAGCGGATCGTCCGGCCCGCACCCCGCCCCTCGCATTTCGTCCCCCGATCGCCTATGTGCCCCGCCTCCCATGGCTACCATTCTCCCCACCCCGCCGAAAGTCGGCATGGTCTCGCTCGGCTGCCCCAAGGCACTCGTCGATAGCGAGCGGATCCTGACCAAGCTGCGCGCTGACGGCTATGCGATGTCGCCCGATTATGCTGGCGCCGATGTCGTGCTGGTCAACACCTGCGGCTTCCTCGATTCCGCCAAGGAGGAAAGCCTCGAGGCGATCGGCGAGGCGATCGCCGAGAATGGCCGCGTGATCGTCACCGGCTGCATGGGCAACGAGGCGGACGTGATCCGCGCGCGCTTCCCCGATGTCCTGGCCGTCACCGGGCCGCATCAATATGAGGATGTGGTCGGCGCGGTCCATGTCGCGGCGCCGATGCCGCCATCCGCCTATCTCGATCTGGTGCCGGAGCGTGATCTAAAGCTCACGCCCCGCCATTACAGCTATCTGAAGATTTCCGAGGGCTGCAATCACCGCTGCTCCTTCTGCATCATCCCGTCGATCCGCGGCGATCTCGTCAGCCGCCGGCCCGATGCGATATTGCGCGAGGCCGAGAAGCTGGTCGCCGGCGGCACGCGCGAGCTGCTCGTCATCAGCCAGGATACTTCGGCCTACGGGCTCGATCTGAAACATGCCGCCTGGCCGCTGAAGGGCGGCGGCGAGATCCGCGCACACATGACCGATCTGGCGCGCGAGCTTGGCAGGCTGGGCGCCTGGGTGCGGCTCCATTATGTCTATCCCTATCCGCATGTGGATCGCGTGATCCCACTGATGGCGGAAGGTCTGGTGCTGCCCTATCTCGATATCCCCTTCCAGCATGCCGCGCCTTCGGTGCTGAAGGCGATGAAGCGCCCCGCCAACGAGGCGCGCGTTCTGGAACGGATCCGCGGCTGGCGTGAGATTTGTCCCGATATCGCGATCCGATCGACCTTCGTCGTCGGCTTCCCCGGCGAGACCGAGGCGGACTTTCAGTATCTGATGGATTGGCTTGAGCAAGCACAGCTGGATCGCGTCGGCGCGTTCCGATTCGAACCCGTCCAGGGTGCCGCCGCCAATGATCTGCCCGGCGCGGTGCCAGAGGACGTGAAGGAAGAGCGTTACGCCCGGCTGATGGAACTGACCGCGCGCATCTCGGCGGAGAAGCTCGCCACCAAGGTCGGCCGCACCCTCGATGTCATCATCGATGCGGTCGATGTCGAGACCGGCGGCGCCACCGGCCGATCGCAGGCCGATGCGCCGGAGATCGACGGCGAGGTCCATCTGCGCGATGCCGGCCACCTAGCCCAGGGCGATATCGTGGCCGTCGAGATCGAGGATGCCGACGAGCATGATCTATTCGGCGTGCCGCGTGCCTGATCGCCTTGCCGCCACCGCGTGATCCTGCAGCCGCCCGGGCGCTGATCGCGGCGGCGGGCGCCCTGCAGGGCGGCGATCCTGCCGGCGCCCGCGCCCTGATCACGCCGGTCCTTGCCCAATCGCCGGATGACGCCACGGCACTGCGCCTGCTCGCAGATGCCGCCGCGCGGCAAGGCCAGCCGGTGGAGGCCGAAGCGCTGCTGCGCCGCGTGCTGGCTGCAGCACCGGGCGATGCCGCGGCTCGCTTCCACCTCGCGATCGCGCTCTATCGCCAGTCACGGCCCGATGATGCGATTGCCGAATTCGATCGCCTGCTCGACGCTGATCCGCTTGATATCCAGGCCGCCACGCTGAAGGCGGCGATCCTGGTCCGCTTCGGTCGCTTTGAAGCGGCATTGCCGCTCTATGCCATGATGCTTGCACACCATCCTGGGCGACATGATCTGCGGATGAGCCAGGGCCATGTGTTCGCCACGCTCGGTGCACTGCCCGATGCGGTCGCGTCCTATCGCGCGGTAGTCGCGGCCGATCCGGCACAGGGCGAAGCCTGGTGGAGTCTCGCCAATCTGAAGACTGGCGCGCTCGACCAGACCGATGTCGCCGCGATGACCGAGGCGCTCACCCGGCCCGATCTGCCGCCGGCGGCTCGTTTCCACCTGCTGTTCGCGATCGGAAAGGCGCAGGACGAGGCCGGCAATCTCGCTGCCGCCTTTGCCGATTTCGACGATGCCAACCGCCTGCGCCGCGCCAGCATTACCCATGATGCCGATCGGCTGAGCGCAGCAGTGGATCGCGTGATCGCCTTGTTCACGCCCAAATTCGTAGCCCAGCGCCCAGCCTATGCCAGTGCTGATCCCGCACCGATCTTCCTGGTCGGCATGCCCCGCTCGGGCTCCACGCTGCTCGAACAGATGCTGGCCAGCCACCCCGATATCGAAGGCACGATGGAGCTGCCCGAACTGCCTGCGGTGGCGCAACGGATCGCGGATTATCCTCGCGGCTTGGCCCGCCTCGATGCGCAGGATCGCGCCGCGCTTGGCCACAGCTATCTCGATCGTGCCGCCCGCTATCGCCGGGAACGCCGCCCGCGCTTCATCGATAAGCTGCCTAACAACTGGCTCCACGCAGGTCTGATCCGGCTGATTCTGCCCCAGGCGCAGATCGTCGATATCCGTCGCGATGCGCTCGATTGCTGCTGGTCCAATTTCACGCAGCATTTCGCCAGCGGTCAGGAATTCAGCTATGATCAGCGCGATCTCGGCCGATATTACCGTGATTATGCGCGGCTGATGGATCATCTCGTCACAGTGATGCCGACCACGGTCCACCGCGTGGATTACGAGGCGCTGGTCGCCGACCCTGAACCCGTGCTGCGCGGGCTCCTCGGTCGGCTCGGGCTGCCGTTCGACCCCGCCTGCCTGCGGTTCGACGCCAATCCCCGCGCGGTCAGGACGGCGAGCGCCCAGCAGGTCCGCCGTGGGCTCAACCGCAAAGGCATCGGCCGCGCGCTGCCCTACCGCAAGTGGCTCGGGCCGCTGATCGAAGCTCTCGGCCCGCTTGCGCGCACCTGATCATTGGCTGCTGCGCGCAACTTTTCGCGAGCCGGCCCGATTATGTCGCATCCCGACTTGGGATAGGGAGGGCTGATGACTGATTTCTCCGCGTTGCTGCAGGCCGATCGCGGCCAGCCCGCCCATATCCTTCACCTAATCGCGGCAGACGGCTTCGAGGATTGGCTCGCTGGCCAGCCCGAACGCGCGCGGGTCGCAGTGCGCGCCGCCAGTTTCACCGGCAAGCCCGGCCAGTTCGCGCTGCTGCCCGGCAACAAGCCGGAGGAATGGTCAGCATTGATCGGCGCACCGGCAGATCGGGATCTCTGGTGCCTGGCATCCGCAGTCGCACGTCTGCCCGAAGGCAGTTACCGGCTGTCCGATGGCAGCCCGGGCGATGCCGCGCTCGGCTGGCTGCTCGCCCAGCACCGCTTCGATCGCTATCGCAGCGTGGAGGAGCCGATCCCGCCCCGCATCCTGCTCAGCCAGGATGCCGCGCGGATCGATGCCTTCGTCGCGATTGCCGAGGCGGTGGCGCTGGTCCGCGATCTCGTCGATACGCCCGCCGCCGACATGGGGCCGGCCGAACTGGCCGATGCCGCCCAGGCGCAGGCCAGCGCGTTCGGCGCCGACTTTTCCGTGATCCAGGGCGATACGCTCACCACCGGCTATCCGATGATCGCGGCGGTCGGCCGTGCTGCCGCCGCCCATCGCCGCCCGCGCCTGATCGAGCTGGAATGGGGCAATCCGCAGCATCCGCGCATCGCCATCGTCGGCAAGGGTGTCTGCTTCGATTCGGGTGGGCTCGATATCAAGCCCGCCTCGGGCATGCTGCTGATGAAGAAGGATATGGGCGGCGCCGCCCACGCGCTGGCACTGGCGCGGCTGATCATGCAGGCGCGGTTGCCGGTGCGGCTGCATTTGCTGATCCCCGCGGTCGAAAATGCGATCTCGGCCGATGCCTTCCGGCCCGGCGACGTGCTGCCCTCGCGGAAAGGTCTTACGGTAGAAATCGGCAACACCGATGCCGAAGGGCGGCTGGTGCTGGCCGATGCGCTGGTGCGCGCGGTGGAGGCGGAGCCGGCGCTGATCCTGGATTTCGCCACGCTTACCGGCGCCGCCCGGATCGCGCTCGGCCCCGATCTGCCGGCGCTGTTCGCGAACGACGACGGGCTCGCGGCGGCGCTCGCCGATGCTGGCCGGGCGGTGCAGGATCCGGTCTGGCGGCTGCCGCTGTGGGACGGTTATGACGAGATGCTCAAATCCTCGATCGCCGATCTGAACAACACTGCTGAAAGCGGATTCGCCGGCGCGGTCACCGCCGCGCTGTTCCTGCGTCGGTTCGTGCCGCCCGCGATCCCCTGGGCTCATCTCGATACTTTCGCGTGGCGTCCGGCGGCGCGCCCCGGTCGGCCTACGGGCGGCGAGGCGCTCGGTCTGCGCGCCGCCTGGGAAATGATCCGGCAACGTTATGCCGGTTCGACGGAGATAGTGTAATCAAACACTTGTCCGCGACAATGAAACGATCCGGCGAGTCCTACGTTTGTTACGGCAGCATGATCGACTGCGGCTCCGCAGTCCCAGGAATGGATAATCATAGTGGCGGACAATCGACTGATGGGGTGGATGCACGCACTGATTAATTATGTGCGCTCAGGCCAACCGGACTTGACCAATCGCCAGATGGCCCTGTTGCTGTCTGTTTATCTTACCCCCGGCCCGCACACCGTGCGTGGGCTTGCGCGGCTGCTCGGCGTTTCCAAGCCCGTCGTCACGCGAGCCTTGAACACGCTCGGCACGCTCGGCTATCTGCGCCGCGAGCGCGACGAGGCGGATCGCCGCAACGTGTTCATCGCGCGCACGGATAGGGGAAACGACTTTCTTGCAGGCTTCGGGCACATCATCGATGGCGAGGCCGAACGGCTCGCCCGCCCGCGGCCGCGCATGGCCGTCGGGTGAACGCTTCACGCTGACCGGGCCGAGCATCACGCTCGATCCGCGCAACCATGCCGCGCGCCGCGACATCGCCGATGTCGCGCTCGCGGGCGTACTGTTCGCGCCGCATTACGCCGCGCCCGAGATCATGACCTGCGGCACCAGCGCGACCATGATCCGGTCGCACGGTAATCATGGTGCGGTCGCCCTCTCGCAATTGCTTCCTGGCGAAGCTTTTGCCCTGCTCGATGTCGATGATGGCTGGGCCTGGGGCTATGGCCTGCACGATCGCTATGTCGGCCATGTCCCGCTCGCTGCCCTCGGCGCACGCATCGAGCCCACGCACCGTATCGTTGTTCCCACTGCGCTGATCTTCTCTGCCCCCGACATCAAGGCACCGGCCACCGCGACCCTGCCCTTCTCCGCCGGCGTCGATGGCGTCCAGGCCGGGGATTTCATCCAGACGGACAACGGCTTCATCCATCGTCGCCATGTCGCGCCGATCGACACCCGGCTCGATGATCTGGTCGCCACGGCGCGCGATCTGATCGGTTTGCCCTATCTCTGGGGCGGGCGCGGCGGCGGCGGCATCGATTGCTCGGGGCTGGTCCAGGTGTCGCTCGCGATGGCCGGCATCCCGGCGCCGCGCGATAGCGATCAACAGCGCGATGCGCTCGGCACCGCGATCGATCCGGCCGATCCGCTCCAGCGCGGCGACCTCGTCTTCTTCCCCGGTCATGTCGGCATGATGGTGGACGGGGGCATGATGGTGCATGCCAACGCCCACTGGATGCGCGTCACGGAAGAACCGCTGGCCGACGTGCTCGCCCGGCTCGCCATGCCCGCCCCCGCCGCCGTGCGCCGGATCGGCTGATGCTGCGCGTCTTCATCGATGGCGCCGCCGGCACCACTGGCCTTGAGATCGCGGACCGGCTGGCGCAGCGGCGCGACATCGGGCTCGTCACGCTGCCCGATGCGGTGCGCAAGGATCCTGCCGCGCGCGCCGATGCGCTGCGCTCGTCCGATATCGTCATCCTCTGCCTGCCCGACGATGCCGCGCGCGAGGCCGTCGCGCTGATCGGCGATGCCCCCACCCGCATCATCGACGCGTCCACCGCCCACCGCACCGCCGCCGGCTGGACCTATGGCTTCGCCGAGCTCGAGCCGGATCGCCGCACCGCGCTGGCCGGTTCCGCCCGGGTTTCGAACCCCGGCTGCTACCCGACCGGCTATCTCGCGCTCGTCCGCCCGCTGGTCCGCGCCGGGCTGCTGCCGGCCGATTGGCCGCTGACCGTCAATGCCGTTTCGGGCTATTCGGGCGGCGGCAAGGCGATGATTGCGGAGTTCGAGGCGGAGCCGCCCACTGCCGACACCGCCTATCGCGCCTATGCGCTCAATCTCGGCCACAAGCATGTCGGCGAGATGCGCGACCATGCCGGCCAGTCCCGCGCGCCGATCTTCACGCCCGCGGTCGCGCGCACCTATCGCGGCATGCTGGTCGAAGTGCCGATCCATGCCGACGCGCTGGGCAGCTGGCGCGCCGCCGACGTGCGCGAACTGCTGCATGAAACCTACCGCGATGATCCGCTGGTCGGCATCGGTCCGGCCGAGATCGGCGCGCTCGGCATCGAACGCTGCGCCGGCACCGACCGGATCGAGCTGTTCGCATTCGGCGATGCGGATCGGGTGCGGATGATCGCCGCGCTGGACAATCTGGGCAAGGGCGCAGGCGGTGCCGCAGTCCAGAACCTGAATCTGATGGCCGGGCTCGAAGAGACGGCGGGCCTGCGCCGCTAGGGTCCGTAAGGACCCGGGCTCAGACCAGCCGGCTCTGCCGCACCGCTGCCGCCACGAAGCTGGCAAACAGCGGGTGCGGCTCGAACGGCTTGCTCTTCAGCTCGGGGTGGAACTGCACGCCTACGAACCAGGGATGGTCGGGCCGCTCCACGATCTCGGGCAGCTGGCCGTCGGGCGACATGCCGGAAAAGACGAGTCCGCCCGTCTCCAGCCGGTCACGATAATGCACGTTCACTTCGTAGCGGTGGCGATGCCGCTCCGAAATCGCGGTCCCGCCATAGATGCCCGCCACATGGCTGTTGCCCGAAAGCGCCGCCGGATAGGCGCCCAGCCGCATCGTGCCGCCCAGATCGCCGCCCGCCTCGCGCTTCTGCAGGCCTTCCGCCGTCATCCATTCGGTGATCAGGCCCACCACCGGTTCGTCGGTCGGCCCGAATTCGGTGGTCGAGGCACCGGCGATCCCGGCCGTATTCCGCGCGCCTTCGATGCAGGCCATCTGCATGCCCAGGCAGATGCCGAAATAAGGCACACGCCGTTCGCGTGCGAAGCGTACCGCGGCGATCTTGCCTTCCGATCCGCGCTCGCCGAAGCCACCCGGCACCAGGATCGCGTGCATCGGCTCCAGCTGCGCGGCGACATCGTCCGGCGCCTGCTCGAACAGCTCGGCATCCAGCCAACGTATGTTCACCTTCACGCGGTTTGCCATGCCGCCATGTACCAGCGCCTCGTGGAGCGACTTGTAGGCGTCCTGCAGGCCGACATATTTGCCGACCACGCCCACCGTTACCTCGCCCTCGATATGGGTCAGCCGGTCGATGATGTCGTCCCAGCGGCGCAGGTCGGGCGATCCGTCCGATGGCAGGCCGAACGAATCGAGCACCGCGCGATCCAGCCCCTCGGCATGATATTGCAGCGGCACGCCATAGATTGATTTCGCGTCCAGCGCGGGGATCACCGCTTCGGGCCTGACGTTGCAGAACAGTGCGATCTTGGCACGGTCGGATGCCGGCAGCGGCCGTTCGCAGCGGCACACCAGCACATCGGGCTGGATGCCGAGCGCGGTCAGGTCGCGCACCGAATGCTGGGTCGGCTTGGTCTTCAGCTCGCCCGCCGCCGCGATATAGGGCACCAGCGTGAGGTGGACGAAGCAGCTGTTGCCGCGGCCGACATCGTTCCGAAGCTGGCGGATCGCCTCCATGAACGGCAGCGATTCGATATCGCCCACCGTGCCGCCGATCTCGCACAGCACGAAATCCAGTCCGTCGACATCGGTGCGCGCGAATTCCTTGATCGCATCGGTCACGTGCGGGATCACCTGCACGGTCGCACCGAGATAATCGCCGCGGCGTTCCTTGGCGATGATCGTCTGGTAGATCCGGCCGCTCGTCACATTGTCCGATTGCCGGCTGGGCACGCCGGTGAAGCGCTCGTAATGGCCAAGGTCCAGGTCGGTCTCGGCGCCGTCGTCGGTCACATACACTTCGCCGTGCTGGTAGGGGCTCATCGTGCCCGGATCGACGTTCAGATAGGGATCGAACTTGCGGATCCGCACGGTGTAGCCGCGCGCCTGCAGCAGCGCTGCCAGGCTGGCCGCCATCAGGCCCTTGCCAAGCGACGAGACCACGCCGCCGGTGATGAAGATATACCGCGTCATGGGGTTATGCGCTTAGCGGGCTGGCGACGGAAAGAGCAAGGCGGCGACTCCGTTGGGGATCATTTTTGCGACGCGCACGCGATCATCCGCGCCGATCCGATCGGCGCGGGCGATCGCGGAAACGGCGATTATTCGGCGATCGGCGGCGTCGTCGCGTTGGCCGGTGCATCCACCTTCGGCGCGGACGGATTCAGCGTCAGCGGCGCGCTGGTCTCGGCGGCGGGCGCGGCCTTGGGGGCGGCGGCCGGCGTCTCGCGGCGCGGAGCCGTCGTCTCGCGCCGGGTCTCGGCCGGCTGGGTGGTGGGGGCAGTTGCCGGGACCGTTACGGGGGCCGACGTCACTGGCGCGGTCGTCGCCGGCGGCACCGCCAGCGGCGCTCCGAGCGGTGCGCCTTCGAGCGGAACGGAGGGTGCGGGGGTGGCGGGGGCGGCCGTATTGGGCCGCGCCAGGCTGGTATCGATCGTGCGCGGCGCGCGCTCGACCGTCGCCAGCGCCGCCAGGCCGATCGACATCAGCACGAACGCACTGGCCAGGATGGTGGTCGCGCGGGTCAGGAAATCGGCCGCACCGCGCGCCGACATCAGGCCCGACGGGCTGCCGCCCATGCCCAGCCCGCCGCCTTCGGAACGCTGCATCAGGATGACTGTGACGAGCGCGGCGGCGATGATCGCATGAACGACGAGGAGAAAGGTGAACAACATGAGCCTGGGCGAACTTTCCTGATCGATGCCGCCCGCACGCGCGGGCATCGGCCTGACCGGCCGACAAATGTGGCCGCGGCTCTAGCGAAACAACCCCGGCGCTTCAACCATCGTGCTGCAGCTGCGCCGCGCTGGCACCTTCAGGCTCAGCGCGTTGCCAGATCGGCGGGCACGCTCGGCTCGGAGATCAGCCGGCCGAACCGCGCCCAGCGGGCGGCGGGGTCGGCACCGGCCGCCTCCACCCAGTCGCGCACCATGTCGCGTCCCAGGCCGTAATTGATCACATAGCTGCGATAGCTGTCGATGAAGCGCACCGATCGCTCGGCCTCCGCGCGATTGATCAGGCCATATTTCTGACGCAACCCGATCGCCGTTTCGCGGTCGATCTCACCATCCAGGTAGAGCGCGGCGATCGTCGTCTGCGCACCGGCCAGCGCCTTCAACTCCTGGCGCAGCGCCCAATAGGGTCGCGCAGTGGCCGGATCGAGCCCGGCAAGCGGGTAGAGCGTGGCCATCTCGAAGGCGAGCCCCTCCTCGTCCGGAAACGCCATCTCGATCCCGTAATTGGCGGATCCCTCGGCGATCAGCGATTGCGGGCTGTAAAGAGGATAGACGGTGAACTCACGCCAGCCGCGGCCCCGCGCCAGCTTCGCTTCCAGCAGCATGTTCAGCGCATGGTGGCCGGGATAGCCTTCATGGCAGCCCAGGTCGATCGCACGATCGATCTTCACCGGCAGGCCGACATTCACCTGGATCAGGCTCGTCGCCTTGCCCTCGTACCAGTTGTAGCCGCCCCATGGCTTGTCGGTCACGAGTTCCAGCCGGAAGGTTTCCGCTTCGGGCAGTGCGATATGGGCCACCGTCCGCCGCCTGCATTCGGCGATCGCCGCCCGGATCACCGGCTTCACCCGATCCGCCGGGATCGCATAGCGGCTGCTGAACGCATCGACCCGTGCGGCCAGCGCGCCTTCGCCCGGCACCAGCGCCGCGATCCGCGCCAGCGCGGCATCATAGCTCGCCAGCGGCGTCGGCGCCGGTCGCACGCCGAACAGCCCCGCCGCCTCGTCCGCGAACCGCAGCGTCGCGCCGCCCCGCATCGCCAGCCGGGTTTCCGCCGCCTTCACCTGCCCCTGCAGGAACAGCCGCCGGCGCTGCTCGATCGGGGCCAGCCGGGCAGCGTCGATACCGTCCAGCCGCACCGCCAGCGCGCGCATCGCGGCGGTGAGCTGGGGCAGGCTGCGCGGCGCCGCCTTGGCCGCGGCGGCGATCTTCGGATCGCCATAATAGGCATCGACATAGCCGGTCTCGTGGGTGCCGATCTCCAGGGTCGCGCGCACGAAATCGTCCGCGATCCGGTCGAGCGGCGCCGCCTGCGCCGCCCCCGACCAGATCAGCATCAGCAGGACAAGCAACCGCGCCACGCACTTCTCCTGGAACATATTAAGAACAGACTTGTCACCCGAAATCCTACTTTGCAAGCGGCTTCCGCGCTCAGCCGACTGCGGCCGCGACGATCGGCAGGAACAGCGCCGCGGTCAGGCTCGCCCCACCCACCAGCGCGCCGTTCACATTGTCGACCGCCATCAGCTCGGCGGCATTGTCGGGCTTTACCGAACCGCCATAGAGGATGCGCACATACTCCCCCTCGCGGCCGAGGAATTCCAGCAGCTTCGCGCGGATCGCGGCGTGCATCTGGCCCACGTCACGCGTGGTCGGCGTGCGGCCGGTACCGATCGCCCAGACCGGTTCGTAGGCGATCACGATGTCGTCGCGCAGCGCATCGCGCGGCACCGATCCCACCAGCTGCCGGGTCACCACCGCCACGGCCTGGCCCGCATCGCGCTCGGACTCGGTCTCGCCCACGCAGATGATGGCCGTCAGCCGCGCCGCGATCGCCGCCCGCGCCTTGCCGCACACCTCGGCATCGGTCTCGTGCTGGTCGGCGCGGCGCTCGCTGTGGCCGACGATCGCATAGCTCGCGCCCGCCTCGGCCAGCATCGGTGCCGAGATGCAGCCGGTATGCGCGCCGCTCGCCGCGGCATGGCAATCCTGTCCGCCGATCGCCAGCCCGGGTACCCGCGCCACGGCCGGCTGGATCAGCGTGAACGGCGGGCAGATCGCGACATCGACCCGGTCCCCCGCCTCGGCCGCCGCCGCCGCGATTGCGTCCAGTTCCGCCAGCGCCGCCAGCGATCCGTTCATCTTCCAGTTGCCGGCGACCAGCTTGCGAATGCCCATGGCGTAAACCCCCGATCCTGCGACTCGTGCTGCGCCGCCTAGACCAAGTCTGCCGCGAACGGAAAGCGCCCCGCCGGCCCTGCGGTCTCGCCGCGGGACTGGGCGGCCGATTCCGTGCGGCGCTTGAAGCGCTGCCGCCGCCGCCCTATTGCACCGGCTTCCTGCCGCCATATCGGACGTGTCGATGCTTTCCTTCTTTCGCCGTGGCCTGTCGTCCTGGTTCGTGATCGCGCTGCTGGCCGTAGTCGCCGGCGCGGTGGTCATCACCGGCGTCAACGGCCCCAGCGGCCCGGGCGGCACCACGGTCGGCTCGGGCGAGACGGTCGCGCAGATGAAGGGTCTCACGATCGGCGCCGATGAAGTCACCAAGCGCGCCCAGCGCACCGTGGAACTGTCGCGCGAGCAGAGCCCGGAGGCCGACATGGCGGGCTTCGTCGCGCAGGGCGGCGTCGAGCAGACCGTGCAGCAGCTGATCGCCGGTCGTGCGCTCGAACTATGGGCGCGCGAGCAGGGCTTCACCGCATCCGATCGACTGGTCGATGGCGAGATTGCCAGCATCGCCGCTTTCCGCGGCCCCACCGGCGCGTTCGATCGTCAGGCGATGACTGCGGTTCTCGCCCAGCAGCGCGTCAGCGAGAAGCAGCTGCGCGAGGACATCTCGGGCGATATCGTGCGCCGCCAGCTGCTCGGTCCGATCGCCGGCGGCGCGCGCGCGGCCACCGGGATCGTCACGCCTTATGCCGCGCTGCTGCTGGAACGGCGGCAGGGCATGATCGGCTTCGTGCCTGCCGCGCGCATGGCCGCCGGCCCGCCGCCGACCGCGGCCGAGGTCCAGGCCTTCTACACCAAGAACATCGCCGGCTTCACGCTGCCGGAACGCCGCGCCGCGCGCTATGCGCTGTTCGGGCCGCAGAATGTGGCTTCCCCCGCACCGACCGAAGCCGAGGTCGCTGCCTTCTACAAGGCGAATGCCGCCACCTTCGCAGGCAGCGAGACGCGTACGCTCAGCCAGGTCGTGCTGCCGGACGAGGCCGCCGCGCGCGCGCTCAGCGCCCGGGTGAAGGGGGGCACCAGCTTCGCCGCGGCCGCGCAGGCGGCGGGCTTCGCCCCCTCCGATACCGCGCTCGGGCCGCAAAGCCGCACCCAGTTCGCCGATCTGGCGACGCCCGCCGCAGCCGATGCGGTGTTCGCGCTGCCGTCGGGTGCGACCAGCGATCCGTTGCGCTCGCCACTCGGCTGGCATGTCGTGCGCGTCGACTCGATCACGCGCTCGGCCGGCCGCACGCTCGATCAGGCGCGCGCCGAGATCGCCCAGTCGCTGGGCCGCCAGAAGGCGGAGGAAGGGCTGGCCGATCTGGTCGCCAAGATCGAGGACAGCGTCGGCGACGGCGCGACCTTCGATGAGGTCGTGAAGGCGAACGGGCTGACCGTCGTCACCGTGCCGCCGGTCACTTCGGCTGGTGCCGCCCCCGGCGTCGCCGGCTTCCGCGCCCCGGCCGAACTGCCGCCGCTGCTGAAGCCGATCTTCGACATGGAGGTCGATGCCGATCCGCTGGTCGAATTGCTCGGCCAGGGCCAGCCCTATGCGCTGCTCGACGTGACCGAGATCCTGCCGTCCGCCCCGGTGCCGCTGGCGCAGGTCCGCGATCGCGCGGTGCAGGGCGTACTTGCCGAGCGCGCCTTCAACGCGGCACGCAAGGTCGCCGATACGATCGTCGCGCGCGCCAATCGCGGCACGCCGCTGCCGGAAGCGTTCCGCGCCGCCGCGCCGAACCTGCCTGCACCTCAGGCCGCCGGCGGCCGCCAGCTCGAACTCGCGCAGGCCGGCAAGCAGATCCCGCCCCCGCTCGCCATGATGTTCGCGATGCGCCAGGGCAGTACCAAGCTACTGCCCGGCCCGCAGGGCAGCGGCTTCTTCGTCGTGCGGCTCGATCGCATCGAGAAGGGCGATGTCGCCAGCCAGCCTGGTCTTGTGGAAATGACCCGCCGCCAGTTCGCGACCGTTCTGGGCGAGGAATATGCCCAGCAGTTCGTGGGCGCCATCGCCAAGTCCTTGCAGGCGACGCGCGATCCCGCGGCGATTCAGCGGCTGAAGACGACGCTGGTGAGCGGCGCGGCTCAGTGACGGCAGGCGCGGAGGCGTGACGGGCGACGAGAACGCCGTCGCGGCGCTCGCCGCCGGCCGCCCCGCGCTCGTCTTCCGTCGCCGGATCGTCGATACGCTCACGCCGGTCGGCGCAGCGCTACGGCTGATCGAGCCGGGACGGGGCGACTATCTGCTCGAATCGGTCGAGGGCGGCGCGATCCGCGGGCGCTATTCGCTGATGGGGTTGGCGCCCGATCTGGTGCTCCGCGTGGCGGGCGACGCGGCCGAGATCAATCGCGACTGGCTGGCCGATCGCGCCGCGTTCCGCCCCAGCGGCGCTGGTGCCCTGGCGGCATTACGCGCGCTGGTGGAGGAATGCCGCGCCGATGTACCGCCCGGCCTGCCGCCTGCGCTGGCCTGCCTGGTCGGCTATTTCGCCTATGAGACGATCGGCCTGGTCGAACGGCTCGATCGCCCCCCCGCCAACCCGCTCGGCCTGCCCGACATGCTGTTCGTTCGGCCCACGCTGATCCTGGTGTTCGATCGCCTTGCCGACGAAATGTTCGTGGTCGCCCCGGTCTGGCCGGGGGCCGCTGATCCCGCCGCCGCCGTGTCCGCCGCCGTCGATCGCATCGATGCCGCGCTGGCCCGGCTTGCCGCCGCTCGCCCGGAAGACGACGCCGCACCCCGCCTGTCCGGTTCGCCGTCTGCCGAGCCCGCGCCGCAGATCGATCCCGAGGACTATGGCGCGATGGTGCGCAGCGCCCAGCGCTACATCGCCGCCGGCGACATCTTCCAGGTCGTGCTGGCGCAGCGCTTCACCACGCCGTTCCCGCTGCCGCCGCTCGATCTCTATCGTGCGCTGCGGCGGATCAATCCGTCGCCCTTTCTCTATTATCTGGATATGCCGGGCTTCGCGCTGATCGGCTCGAGCCCGGAAATCCTGGTCCGCGCGCGCGACGGCGAAGTCACGATCCGCCCGATCGCCGGCACCCGCCCGCGCGGCCGCACCGCCGCCGAGGACGCCGCCAACCGGGCGGAGCTGCTGGCCGATCCCAAGGAACGCGCCGAACATCTGATGCTGCTCGATCTCGGTCGCAACGATGTCGGCCGCGTCGCCGAAGCCGGCAGCGTCGCAGTGACGGAAAGCTACACGGTCGAGAATTACAGCCACGTCATGCACATCGTGTCGAACGTGGTCGGCCGGCTCGATCCCGCGAAGGACGCGCTCGACGCCCTCTTCGCAGGCTTCCCTGCCGGCACCGTCTCCGGCGCCCCCAAGGTGCGCGCCTGCCAGATCATCGCGGAGCTCGAACCGGAAACCCGCGGCGCCTATGCCGGCGGAGTGGGCTATTTCTCGCCCGATGGCGCGATGGACAGTTGCATCGTGCTGAGGACCGCAGTCGTGAAGGACGGTGTCATGCATGTTCAGGCCGGTGCCGGCATCGTCGCCGACAGCGATCCCGCAGCCGAGCAGCGCGAATGCCAGGCGAAGGCCGGCGCGCTGTTCGCCGCCGCGCGCGAGGCGATCCGCGTCGCTGGAGAAGCGGGCTACGGGCAATGAGCCTGCTCGCCGCACTCCTGCTCGCCCAGGCCCAACCGGTCGCCGCCGCCCCGCCGCCCGCGACGCCGCCCGCCGCTTTCCCGACCAGCGAAGGTGATGTCGCCCTCAAGGATTTCCGCTTTGCGAACGGGCAGATGCTGCCCGCGCTGAAGATCCACTACACCACGCTCGGCACCCCGCGCCGCGACGGAAAGGGTGCCATCATAAACGCCGTGATGGTGCTCCACGGCACCGGCGGCTCGGGCAGGCAATTCCTGAGCCCCCAGTTCGCCAATGAGCTCTACGGACCCGGCCAGCCGCTCGACATCAGCCGCTACTACATCATCCTGCCCGATGGCATCGGCCACGGCGCATCCTCCAAGCCGTCGGACGGGCTCAAGGCGCGGTTCCCGGCCTATGACTATGCCGACATGGTGGAAGCGCAGCGGCGGATGCTGGTCGAAGGGCTGAAGGTCAGCCGGCTGCGGCTCCTGATGGGCACGTCGATGGGCTGCATGCACGGCTTCGTCTGGGCCGAGACCCATCCGGAATTCGCTCAGGCGATGATGCCGCTCGCCTGCCTGCCGGTCGAGATCGCCGGGGTGAACCGGATGTGGCGAAAGCTGGCGATCGACGGCATCCGCGCCGATCCAGGCTATGCCGGCGGCAACTACACCGTCCAGCCCGTGCAAGGGCTGCGCACCGCGGCCTCGCTGCTGGCGATCGCGGGCGCCTATCCGCTTGGATACCAGGCCGCCTATCCGACCCGCGAGAAGGCAGAAGCGTTCATCACCGATCGCGTGGCCGCCGATATCGCGCGGCGCGACGCAAACGACCTGATCTGGCAGCTCGAAGCGTCGCGCACCTATGATCCGTCGCGCGGCTTGGAGAAAATCCGCGTGCCGATGACCTGGATCAATTCGGCCGACGACTTCATCAATCCGCGCAATCTGGGCATCGCCGAGTCTGCGGCCAAGCGGATGCCGACCGCGAAGTTCGTCCTGCTCCCCGAGACCGTCGACACCAAGGGCCACGGCACCCACACCTGGGCAGTCCACTGGAAGGCGGAACTGGTCGATCTGCTAAAGCGCACCGAGCCGCGCTGACCTCCCAAGCCCCTTCCCCCTGCCACCCACCTTCTATAGGCGCGGGAGCCGCCATGATCCTCGTCATCGATAACTACGACAGCTTCACCTGGAACCTCGTGCACTATCTGCGAGAGCTTGGTGCCATGGTGGAAGTCGTGCGCAACGATGCGATCTCGGTCGGCCAGGCGCTGTCGTCGGGCGCGGCCGGTTTCCTGATCTCGCCCGGCCCCTGCACTCCCAACGAAGCCGGCATCAGTCTGGATCTGGTCGCTGCGTGCGCCGATGCTGGCCGGCCGCTGCTCGGCGTGTGCCTGGGCCATCAGGCGATCGGCCAATGGTATGGCGGCCGCGTGGTCCGCGCCAAGACGCTGATGCACGGCAAGACCTCGCCGGTCGATCACGATGGCAGCGGCGTGTTCGAAGGCCTGCCCTCGCCCTTCACCGCGACCCGCTATCACTCGCTGGTGGTGGAGGATCTGCCCGCCGGCATGATCGTGAACGCCACGACCGACGACGGCATGGTGATGGGCCTGCGCCATCCCACGCTGCCGATCCACGGCGTCCAGTTCCACCCCGAAAGCATAGCCACTGAACATGGCCATGCGCTGCTCGCCAATTTCATGGCGCTCACCGGCCTGCCGGTGAAGGAGCGCGCATGACGACGCTGGCGCTGCTGCCCGATCCCTCCTCGCCACTCGACCACGCGACTGCCCTGGCCGCGTTCGGCGACATGCTCGATGGCCGCGTCGCCGATGCCGAGGTCGCCGATTTCCTGACCCGGCTCAGCATCCGCGAGGAAAGCGCGATCGAGATCGCCGCGGCCGCCCAGGCCTTGCGCGAACGCATGTTCGAGGTCGCCGCCCCCTCAGGCGCAATCGATGTCTGCGGCACCGGGGGGGACGGCGCGCACAGCCTGAACGTATCCACCGCGGTCGCGATCGTGGTCGCGGCGTGTGGCGTGCCCGTCGCCAAGCATGGCAATCGCGCTGCGTCTTCCAAGGCGGGTGCCGCCGATACGCTCGAAGCGCTCGGCCTCGATCTCGACCGGGCGTCGGCCACGGCGGAGGAGACTTTGGCCGATCTCGGCCTGTGCTTCCTGTTCGCGCAGAAACATCATCCCGCGCTCGGCCGGCTGGCGCCGGTGCGCAAGGCGATCGGCCGGCGCACGATCTTCAACCTGATCGGGCCGCTCTGCAATCCGGCGCGTGTCCGCCGCCAGCTGATCGGTATCGCGCGGGTTGATTATCTCGATACCGTCGCCGGCGCGGTCGAACTGATCGGGCTCGATGCCGCGATGCTCGTCTCGGGAGAGGAAAGCCTCGACGAGATCAGCATCGCCGGCCCGAGCCGCGCGATCATGATCCGCCCCGGGCACCGCGCCGAACTGCGCTTGACCCCCGAGGACGCCGGCATCGAGCGGCACGGTCTCGACTCGATCCTGGGCGGCGATCCCGCGTTCAACGCCCGCGCGCTGCGCGAACTTCTGGCCGGAGCGGTCACACCCTATCGCGATGCCGTGCTGCTGAACGCCGCCGCCGCGCTGATCGTGGCCGGCCATGTCGAGACGATGGCGGACGGCGTGGAAGAAGCGGCCGAGGCGATCGATCGCGGGCTGGCAAAGGCGCTGCTCGATTGCTGGATCGCCTATTGATGTCCGATCGCCTGACCGAGATCTGCGACGCCAAGCGCGATCATGTGAAGATCCGCCGCCGCCATGTGCACGCCGCCGCGATTGCCGATGCGCTGTCGCGGCAGACCGATCCGCGTGGCTTTCGCGCCGCGCTCGAAGCGAAGGTTGCGGCAGGCGGATCCGGGCTGATCGCCGAGATCAAGAAGGCCTCGCCCTCGAAAGGGCTGATCCGCGAGGATTTCGATCCGCCCGCGCATGCCCGCGCCTATCACGCCGCCGGCGCCGCCTGCCTGTCGATCCTCACCGACACTCCCTATTTCCAGGGGGCGGATGCGTATCTTGCCGCCGCGCGTGCTGCGGTACCGCTGCCCTGTCTGCGCAAGGATTTCATGGTCGATCCCTGGCAGGTCGCGGAGTCGCGCGCGCTGGGCGCGGACGCGATCCTGATCATCGTCGCCGCGCTCGATGATGTCGCGATGCACGAGATCGAAGCGGAAGCGATCCGGCTGGGCATGGACGTGCTGGTCGAGGTGCATGACGAGGCCGAGCTCGATCGCGCGCTTGCGCTCAACTCCCGCCTGATCGGCGTCAACAACCGCAACCTCAAGGATTTCACGGTCGATCTGGCAGTGACCGAACGGCTGGCGCGGCGGGTGCCGGCCGATGCGCTGCTCGTCGCCGAAAGCGGCATTGCCGGCCACGTCGATCTGCTGCGGCTGCGCGATCACGGCATCGCCTGCTTCCTCGTCGGTGAATCGCTGATGCGGCAGCCCGATCTCGAGGCCGCGACCCGCGCGCTGCTCGGGCAATGAGCGGTCTCACCCATCTCGATGCGGACGGCGCGGCGCGGATGGTCGACGTCTCCGCCAAGGCGACGACCGTGCGTGAGGCGACCGCCACCGGGCGGATCCGGATGACCGCCGAAGCCGTGGCCGCCATTCGGGACGGTGCGGTCAAGAAAGGCGATGTGCTGGCGGTGGCGCGGATCGCCGGCATCATGGCCGCCAAGAAGACGTCCGACCTGATCCCGCTCTGCCACCCGCTGGCGATCGAGGGCGTCACGCTCGATCTTGTTGTCGAGGAAGACGGCATTACTGCCACCGCCACCGTCCGCATTTCCGGGCCGACCGGGGTCGAGATGGAGGCGCTGACCGCGGTCTCGGTCGCGCTGCTGACGGTCTATGACATGGCGAAGGCGCTCGACCGCGGCATGGCGATCGAGGGTATCCGGCTGCTCGCGAAGTCCGGGGGGCGATCGGGCGACTGGCGCGCGGCATGAGCCTGCTGCCGATCGCCGATGCGCTCGATCGGCTGCGCGCGCTGGCCCTGCCGCTGCCGATCGTCGAGATGCCATTGGCCGATGCCGCCGGCCGCCTGCTGGCCGAGGATCGCTCCGCCCTGCGCACCCAGCCCGCTGCCGATCTGTCGGCGATGGACGGCTATGCGATCCGCTTCGCCGAAGCCCCCGGTCCGTGGCGGGTGATCGGCGAAAGCGCCGCCGGATCCCCCCCCGGGCAAGTGATTGCCGCCGGGGAAGCGATGCGTATCTTCACCGGTGCGCCGCTGCCGGCGGGCGCCGATTGCGTGCTGGTGCAGGAAGATGCCAGCCGTGACGGCGCCACCGTGCGGATGGTGGGCGAAGGTCCGCCGGGCCCGGGGGCGCATGTCCGCCGGGCCGGATCCGAATTTACTGCCGGCGCGCCACTGCTTGCCGCCGGCGATCGCCTGACGGCGGCGCGGATCGCGCTGGCGGCGGTCGCGGGCCATGGCAGCCTGCCCGTGCGCCGCCGCCCCCGGATCGCGATCGTCTCGACGGGTGACGAGCTGGTCCCCCCCGGTGCTCCGGTCGGCCCCGGCCAGCTGCCGTCGTCCAACGCGGCGATGCTGGCGGCGATGCTGGCGGCCTGGCCCGTCGATATCGACGATCTGGGGATCGTCGCGGACGACCGCACGGCGCTGCGCCGGACGTTCGAAGCTGCCGCGCGGTCAGCCGATATCCTCGTCACGATCGGCGGCGCATCGGTCGGCGATCATGATCTGGTGCGGCCCGCGCTGGCGGATACGGGCGCCGCGCTCGATTTCTGGCGGGTCGCGATCAAGCCCGGCAAGCCGCTGATGGCCGGGCGGCTGGGCGATGCCGTGCTGCTGGGGCTGCCGGGCAATCCGGTGTCTGCGTTCGTGACGGCCACATTGTTCCTCCTGCCGCTGGTCGCAGCGCTGATCGACGATGCGGCGCTACTGCCAGGGTGGCGCACGCTGCCGCTGGCCCGCGCACTACCCGCCACCGGCGGCCGCGCCGAATATCTGCGCGCGCGGATCGTCGATGGCCGGGCCGTACCCGTCGGCGATCAGGGCAGCGCCGGCGTCATCGCGCTGGCCGCAGCCGATCTGCTGATCGTGCGCCCGCCGTTCGCGGCACCCGCACTGCCGGGCGACTCGGCGGAAACCCTCATCATCGCTTGACAGCGTTCCGATCCGTTCCTACACGTTCCCCGTTCGTTCCCAGGGGAGCCGTGCGATGCTGACCAAGAAGCAACATGAACTGCTGTGCTTCATCCATGATCGCCTTGGGCAGACGGGCGTGTCGCCTTCGTTCGAGGAGATGAAGGAGGCGCTCGAACTCAAGTCGAAGTCCGGCGTCCACCGCCTGATCAGCGCGCTCGAGGAACGCAGCTTCATCCGTCGCCTGCCCAACCGCGCTCGCGCTTTGGAAATCCTGCGCATGCCCGATCTGGCGAAGCCGGCACCCGCCAAGGCGGCCGTGCGTGCGCCCACCCCGGTATTACAGCCGGCCAACGACGTTCTGGAAATTCCGCTGCACGGCCGGATCGCGGCCGGTGTGCCGATCGAGGCGTTGGAAGGACAGTCGATGCTGTCGGTGCCGGCCGCGCTGCTTGGGCCCGGCGAACATTATGCGCTGGAAGTATCCGGCGATTCGATGGTCGATGCGGGCATTCTCGATGGTGACTATGCGCTCGTCCGCCGCACCGACGCCGCGCGCGAGGGCGAGATCGTCGTCGCATTGATCGACGACAATGAGGCGACGCTCAAATATTTCCGCCGCGAAGGCAGCATGGTCCGCCTCGATCCCGCGAACCGGCTCTACGATCCGCAGCGTTATGCGCCCGATCAGGTGCGTGTGCAGGGTCGGCTCGCAGGTCTGCTGCGCCGTTACTGATTACCGGAAGTCCGTTTCGTCTGCGTGACGATTAAGATCATGTGCCGAAACGGATCGATCTGTTTCGGACAAGATTTGTTACCATATTAACCACATCGCTTGTCTTTACCTGTTGTTTACCAACTGGTAGCGGGCGCCTCTCAACAGGGAGGATGTCTCGTGAATAAACTCATGTTGCTGGCTTCGGCCGGCCTGTTCTTCGTTGCGCCTGCGCAAGCTACGACCGTCTACAACACCAGCCTGCCCGATCTGAACGACACCCGCGGCGATGGCGTCGCCACCACCACGACCGATGCCACTGGCACCCGCACCACCGTCGCCGGCTCGCCCGGCGGCGCCAATCGCGTGTCCGCCCCGATCACGGCGAACAGCTGGATCCAGGCCAATGTCGGCAGCGAAGGCACGGTCGGCATCACCACCGATTATGCACGCAGCGGCAATGGATCGGCCTATTTCTCGACCGTGAACGACGGTAGCAAGGCTGACCTTCAATATTACTTCGCCGGCCTGACGACCGGTGCGTCGCTCGCCTCGCTGACTTCGGTTTCCTACGATTTCTTCCGCGATGCCAGCTCGACCACTAACCCGAACTTCGCGGGCGTATTGCGGCTCGATATTGCCAAGGACGGGGCCTTCGCCGGATCGCTGGTGTTCGAGAATGTCTATCAGACGCAGCAGGCCGCGCCGACCGATAGCTGGACCACGCTGACCGCGTCGCTCGACAGCGGCATCTTCTGGGCGACCAGCACAGCGCTCGGCCCCAACTTCGCCAACGCCAATGGCGGTCAGAAGACCCTGCAGGCCTGGATCGACGACAATGCCGGTGCCAACCTTACCGTCTATGGCCTGAGCCTGGGCGTGGGCAGCGGCTGGGGTGACGGCCAGAGCTTCACCGGCGCGATCGACAATGTGTCGCTGCAGTTCGCAGGCGGCCCGGAGATCTCGGCCAATTTCGAGGTTGCTGCTGCCGCGGTGCCCGAACCCGCTGCCTGGGCACTGATGATCGGCGGCTTCGGCCTGGTTGGTGGCACCCTGCGCCGCCGCAGCATCCGGGATCTCGCCGCCGCCTGATCGCGACGGGCTCGACGATCGAAGAGGCCTGTCGCGGCGACGCGGCAGGCCTTTTCCATTTGCGCGGCCGGTCGGTCACGAAAGTGCAGGGGCGGTGCCACAACATCGTCCGCAGATAGGGTGGATACCCGGCTCGGCCAGGAAGGCTGGAGCATCGCGCCGGCGGGGGTGGTGGACAGGGCTGGATTCGAACCAGCGTACGCTTTCACGGGCAGATTTACAGTCTGCTGCCTTTAACCACTCGGCCACCTGTCCGGACCCGGACCCGCCGACGCGAAGGCGCGCTCAATGACGAATGGCGCAGAGCCTGTCAACGCTTCCCCCGCATCGCGCGCACGGCTAAGTCGATCGCCTGCCAATCGGAGTTGCCATGCCGTTCGTCTCTCGCCTCGCCCTGCCGCTCATGCTGCTCGCCCCCGCCGCGATCGCCGCGCCCGTTGCCGATCCGGTGCCCGCGCGCATCCTCGATGAAGGGCTCAACCGCAGCCAGGTGATGCAGACCGCAGCGCACCTGACCGACAATATCGGTGGCCGGATGACAAACTCGCCGCAGATGCGCGAAGCCGAACGCTGGACCCAGTCACGCTTCACCGAAATGGGGCTCAGCAACGTCCGCAAGCAGGGCTTCCGGTTCGGGCGCGGCTGGTCCATCGAACGATCCAGCGTGCGCATGGTGACGCCGCGGCCTTCCACGCTGACTGCGATCCCGATCGCCTGGACCCCGGCGACCGATGGCGCGCTGGCCGGCGAGGTTATTGTGGCGCCGCTGCGGCGCGAGCGCGACTTCGCCAAGTGGCGCGGCAAGCTGGCCGGCAAGATCGTGATGATCACGCTGCCCGATGCCGCTGCCGATGCGAAGGACGTGCCGTTCCAGCGACTGAGCGGGGAGGAACTGGGCAAGCTCGACGAGTTCGAGCAGCCCGTCTACCAGCCCGAGACGCTGGAACGCACCCTGCGCCGGATCCGCTTCCCAGCCCAGCTCGACGCATTCCTGAAGGCTGAAGGCGCGCGCGCCTGGGTGCGCAAGTCTCGCCGCAACGGTGGCCTGGTGCATGGCGAGGGCAGCGGCTTCGCCATCGGCGAGACCCCCGCCCTGCCCGGCATCGAGTTGGCGGCCGAGGATTACCGGCTGCTGGCGCGGCTGGCCAAGGCCGGCGCCGCCCCGACGATCGAGATCGTAAGCGATGTGCGCTTCCACGATGAGGATCCGAACGCCTACAACATCCTCGCCGATCTGCCGGGCAGCGACGCGAAGGCCGGCTATGTGATGGCCGGTGCCCATCTCGACAGCTGGGTGGCCGGCGACGGCGCGACGGACAATGCCGCCGGTAGCGCGGTGGTGATGGAGGCCGCGCGGATCCTGAAGTCGCTGGGCGTCCGCCCGCGTCGCACGATCCGTTTCGCGCTCTGGTCGGGCGAGGAACAGGGCATTCTCGGCAGCCTGGCCTATGTGGAGGACAATTTCGTGAGCTTCCCGGCAATCCCGGGTGCGGAGACGATGTCGGCGCGCGAGCGCAACGCCCGGTTGAGCAACGCATGGCCGCTCACGCCAAAACCAGGTTATCGCGATCTCGCCGCCTATTTCAATCTGGACAACGGATCAGGCCGGATCCGCGGTATCCATGCCGAAAACAATCCTGCCGCGATGCCGATCTTCCGCGAATGGCTGGCGCCGTTCGCCAGCATGGGGGCAGACACGGTTGCGATCCAGAAGACCGGCGGCACCGACCATGTCTACATGCAGCATGTCGGCCTGCCGGGCTTCCAGTTCATCCAGGATCCGCTGGATTACGAGAGCACCACCCATCATTCCAACGCCGACAGCTATGATCATCTGCGTGGCGACGATCTGCGCCAGGCATCGGTGATCATGGCGACGATGCTTTGGAAGGCGGCCAACGCCCCCGATCCGCTGCCGCGTCCCCCGCTGCCCAGCAAGCCTGCGCCGACCGATCCGTTCGCCTATCCCGACGACAGCGACGACTGATGGCACGCCGCGGACATCGCCCATCGGTGGCGCCATCCAACCGGCCGCGTTTCTGGGGCCGCCACGCCGTGATCGCGGCGCTCGCCAATCCGGAACGCACAGTGCGCCGGATGTGGGGTACGCGCGAGGCGCTGGCCGGGCTGGCGCTCGATCCGAACGTACCCGTTACTTATGCCGATGTCGCCGATCTCGGCCGCATGGTGCCGGCCGATGCCCCGCATCAGGGGCTGGTGATCGAGGTCGATCCGCTCGAGGATATCTGGCTCGGCGATCTGCTCGAACGCGGCCAGGGCGAATCCGATCGCCGTCCGCTGATCGTGCTGGATCAGGTGACCGATCCGCACAATGTCGGTGCCGTGCTCAGGTCCGCGGTGGCGTTCGACGCGCTGGGGATCATTACGCAGGATCGCCATTCCCCGCCCGAATCCGGTGCGCTGGCGCGTTCCGCCTCGGGTGCGCTCGAAGCGATGCCTTGGGTGCGCGTCGTCAACCTGGCCCGGTCGTTGGGCGAGATCGCGGAAGCCGGCTTCTGGCGGATCGGGCTGACCGGCCATGCCACGCGCACGCTGGGCGAGGCGCTGGGCCCGCCGCGCGTGGCGCTGGTGCTGGGTGCCGAGGGCGAAGGCATGCGCGCCAACACCGAGGCGCATTGCGACGAGTTGGCGAAACTCCCGATCAGCCCGCGCGTGGAAAGCCTGAACATCTCGAACGCCGCTGCGATCGCGCTCTACGCGGTGGCGACGCACAGCCCGGCAGACTGAGGGGACGGCACAGGAACGCATCCCCCGCCCGCGTTGGGCTTGTCGAAGGACCGTCCTTCTCGTCGCGAAACGGAAGATCGGCCTCTCGACAGGCTCAAGGCAAACGGATCGAACAGCAAAACGGCAGCCGCCCCAGCGGCCCGATCAATCCTCGGGCGCGATCGTTACCTTAAGGCCATCCAGCGCATCGCTGAACGGGATCTGGCACGATAGCCGCGATTGTTCGTCGCGATGGTCCGAACTGTCGAGCAGATCGTTCTCGTCCTCGCTCATCGCCGGCAGCAGATCCAGGAACGCCGGGTCGACCTTCACATGGCAGGTCGCGCAGGAACAGCAGCCGCCGCACAGCGCCAGCAGCTCGTCGATGCCGCCGTCGCGGATCACTTCCATCACCGACAGGCCGGCATCGCCTTCAAGCACCTGTTCCTCACCCTCGCGGGTCGTGACGATCAGCTTCGGCATGGGGCTCCCTCTCTCCGGTCAAGCGGGCTATGTCGGCCAGCCGGCTCGAAATCAAGGGATATGCATGGTCACCACTGCCGCCGAACTGCGCCGATCGCTCGATGCGCTCGCCACGATCGAACCGGGCTTCGCAGCCGGGCTGGAACGGGTCGGCTATCCCGATCCACGGGTGAGTGCGCGCGGCCATGCCACGCTGCTGCGCACGATCGTGGGCCAGCAGGTATCGGTCGCATCGGCCGCGTCCGTCTGGCGCAAGCTGGAGACAGCCCTGGGCGATGGCGTACCCGTCGCCGCGCTCGATGCCGCCACGCCCGAATTGCTGCGCGAGGCGGGCCTGTCGCGCCAGAAGTCCGGCTATGCCCAGAGCCTGGCGCGGCTGATCGCCTCGGGTGAGCTCGATCTGGCGCACCTGCCCGCCGACGACGATGAGGCGATCGCCGCTCTCACCCAGATCAAGGGCATCGGCCGCTGGTCGGCCGAAATCTATTTACTGTTCGCGGAAGGGCGCGCCGATATCTGGCCGGCGGGTGATCTCGCGGTGCAGATCGAGACCGGGCTGCTGCTTGGCCTGCTCGATCGCCCGAGCGAGAAGCAGACCCGAGCGCTGGCGGAGGCGTGGCGGCCGCATCGCGGCGCTGCGGCCGTCTTCACCTGGCACCATTACGGGCTGCGCAACAGACGGACGAAGGGCGATGCGGCGCCCGTCTAACCTGCGCAAAGACTATCGCGCGCGGCGGGCGGACGGTAGGAAGCCGGCCAAGGAGACGCCCAAATGCCGACGATCACAGAGCTGATGCAGAAAGCGCCCGTCATCCCGGTGCTGGTGATCGACCGGATCGAGGATGCCCGCCCGATCGCGGAGGCGCTGGTGGCCGGCGGCCTGCCGCTGTTGGAAGTCACGCTGCGTACGCCTGCCGCGCTGGATGCGATCCGCGCGATGAAAGCGGTGCCCGGCGCGATCGTGGGCGCCGGCACGGTGTTGAACAAAGATGGGCTGGAACACGCGATCGATGCCGGCGCGGACTTCATCGTCAGCCCCGGCCTGACCAAGAAGCTCGGCAAGGCCGCGATCGCAAGCGGCATGCCGTTCCTTCCCGGCATATCCAACGCCGCGGACATCATGCTGGGCCTGGATCTCGGGCTCGACCGGTTCAAGTTCTTTCCGGCGGAAACATCGGGCGGTCGCAAGGCGCTGGCTGCATTCGCGGCGGTGTTCCGTGACGTGCGCTTCTGCCCGACGGGCGGCATCACTGCCGAAACCGCGCCGGGCTGGCTTTCCGATCCGCATGTGCTGTGCGTCGGCGGCAGCTGGCTGGTGGGCAGCGGCCCGATCGACCCCGCGGCGATCGAGGCGCGCGCGCGGGACGCGGCGGGGTTTGCCCGCTAGATCATTCCTATCCCATCGGGATGGGTTCAGGCTTTCACGCCATCTCTCGCGTCGCCACGCTGATCGCGCCGTCCGCGATCCGCAACTCGTTGAACGAGGGCCGCGTCGCGCGAACGCGTTCCGAAAGCGTACCTGCGCCGATCAGCCGCACATTTGCGTCGCCGATGCGGTGGGGAACGTCGAACGCGTCGTGGACATGGCCGGACAGCACCGCATCTGCGCCGGCCTCGGCCAGCAGGGCCAGTGCTGCTTCGCCGCGGCGGGTGCGGCCTTCGCTTTCCAGCCCCTGGTCGACCAGCGGGTGGTGGCACGCCACAATCGCGACATGATCGGGCGGGCAGCGCCGCAGCCGAGCCAGCGCAGCCTTCAGGCTGCGGCGGTTCACGATCCCGAACGACCAGTTCAGCCGCCACTGTGCGCGCGCGGTCGTGCGCAGCGGCACCAGCCAGATCCCCTTGATATCGAGCGGCTTCTCCAGCGCGCGCTCGACCCGCTTGTAGCGCTTGTAGGGGGAGAAGATTCGCGCGATCGGGTTGAAATAGGGCAGGTCGTGATTGCCCGGTTCGATCGACAGCGGCACGCCCAATCCGCGCAGCCACGTGGTGGCCGCCTCATATTCGGCCGATCGTGCCCGCATCGTGAGATCACCGGTCACGATCACCGCATCGGGCCGCTCCTGCCGCACCGTCCGTGCGAACCAGTCGAGCGCAGCCTCGTCCGCGCGGCCGAAATGCAGGTCGGAAACATGGAACAGCCTGGTCATCGCGCGACAATGATCGGCCGTTCGGCGCGGTTCCGCGTCAGCCGGCGGCGGCCTTGTCCAGCGCATAGGCCTGGGTGCCGCGCGTGATCACGCGGTCCTCGTCCAGGATCACGCCGGGCGGGATATCGGCCAGCGCATCGAGTTCGGCGTAGAGCGGCGCGAAATCGGTTTCGACCGTCGCCTTCAGCAACGCCTCGAAGCTGTCGATCACAAAATAATTCTGCTGATAGTCGTCGATCCGATACTTCGTGCGCATCACGCGCTGCAAATCGAACCCGATCCGGTGGGGGCTGTCGCTATCCAGCGCGAACCGGCTTTCGCCATGGCTGGAGACGATCCCCGATCCATAGATGCGCAAGCCGCCATCTTCCTGCACCAGTCCGAATTCGACCGTGTACCAGTACAGCCGGGCCAGCTTGTGCAGCGCGCCGAACCCCAGCGAGCGCAGCCCCCCCTGGCCATAGGCCTGCGCATAATCGGCGAACACCGGATCGGCCAGCATCGGCACATGGCCGAACACATCGTGGAATATGTCCGGTTCCTGCAGATAATCCAGCTGGTCACGACGGCGGATGAAATTGCCCGCGACAAAGCGCCGATTGGCGAGATGATCGAAAAACACCGCATCGGGCACCAGCCCCGGCACCGCCACCACCTGCCATCCCGTCGCCGCGTGCAGCCGCTCGTTCAGTTCGGCGAAGTCGGGAATGCCCGGCTTCGACAGCCGCAGCACGTCCAGCCCAGCCAGCCAGCGGCGCGATGCGCGGCCGGGCAGCTGTGCAGCCTGCCGCGCGAACAGCATGTCCCAGACGGCATGATCCTCGGCCGAGAAGCGATCCCAGTGCTGCGGCACCGTCCAGTCGGCGGCGGCACCATCCGGGGGAGAGGCGGAATTGGTATCCATCGATACCAGTTAGCAAAGATCGGGCACGAGGGAAATCAATTGGGCCGGTTGGCGCCGCGTCCGTCCAGCACTTCGCGTACCTTGCGGGCGAGTTGCGCGATGGTGAACGGCTTGGGCAGGAAGGCGACGCCAGCGTCCAGCATGCCGTTATGCACCACGGCGTTGCGGGTATAGCCGGTCGTATAGAGAACCCGCAGTCCCGGCCGCTCGTGCAGCGCAGCGTCGGCCAGGCGACGGCCGTCCATCTCGGGCATCACGACATCGGTGAACAGCAACGCGATCGAGGGCTGCTCGCGAAGCAGGATCAACGCTTCGGCACCGCTGCCGGCCGAGATCGCGGTGTAGCCGAGCTCGCGTAGCGCATCGACCGAGAAATGGCGCACGCGCTGCTCGTCCTCCACCACCAGGATGATCTCGTCGGCACGGCCCTCGGGCAGCGCCATATCGTCGCTCCCGGCGATGCGATCCTCGGGCAGTGGCCCGCTGAAGCGCGGCAGATACAGCTTCAGCGTGGTGCCGCGCCCGGGTTCCGAATAGATCGAGACATGCCCGCCGGACTGCTTGACGAAGCCGAACACCTGGCTCAGCCCCAACCCGGTCCCCTTGCCGATCGCCTTGGTGGTGAAGAACGGATCGAATGCGCGCTCGATCGTATCGGCGCTCATGCCCTGGCCACTGTCGGTGACGCTGATCAGCGCGTATTGGCCGGGTATCACATCCTGGTGGGCGCGCGCATAATCGTCGTCGAGATGGGCGTTGGCGGTCTCGATCGTCAGCCGGCCACCTTCGGGCATCGCATCACGCGCGTTGACCGCCAGGTTCAGCAGCGCATTTTCCAGCATGCCGGGATCGGCGAAGGTGCGCCAGAGCCCGCCTGCCAGGACCGTTTCGACAGAGATCGCCTCGCCCAGCGTCCGGCGCAGCAATTCCGACATGCCAGCCACCAGCCGATTGGGATCGAGCGCGACCGGCGCCAGCGGCGATTGGCGCGAGAAGGCCAGTAGCCGCGCCGTCAGCGC
Organism: Sphingomonas canaveralia; assembly: GCF_047238125.1. Lineage (NCBI taxonomy): Bacteria > Pseudomonadati > Pseudomonadota > Alphaproteobacteria > Sphingomonadales > Sphingomonadaceae > Sphingomonas > Sphingomonas canaveralia. The sequence goes on along the minus strand of NZ_JBDFMH010000001.1, from coordinate 5,667 downwards.
CGCTGCGCGCTCGGCCCCGTCACGGGCATTGGCCAGGCACCGGTCGACCTTTTCGGCATCGTTGCGGCGGCGCATCGCCATGTCCAGGCTGCCGATGATGATCGCCAGCATATTGTTGAAATCATGCGCGATCCCGCCGGTCAGCTGGCCGATCGATTCCATCTTCTGCATCTGGCGCAGCTGCGCCTCGGCCTTCTCGCGACCGTCCATCTCGGCCTGGGTCGCGATCGCCGCTAGCCGCGCTTCGTCGCGCGCGCGCTCCAGCTCGACGAACCGGCCCTGCGCATCCTTCACCGTCACATAGGCAACTGCGATCACCAGCACGAGTGCGGCGGCCAGCCCCACGCCGACCGCACCGACGAGCCACCGCGTCTCGGCCACGCGGATCGCCAGCAGCCGCTCCTCTTCCTTCAGCATCGCATCCACCGCCTCGCGGACCGCTGTCATCAGCTGCTTGCCGCGCCCGGTCTCGATCATGGTCAGCGCCGCCTGACGATCCTGCCCCTGCATCGCGGCGACCCCGGAATCGGCGAAAGCGATCTTCTGGCGGACGAGCGGGGTCAGCCGGTCGAGGTTCGCGCGCTGCACCGGATTGTCAGAGATCAGCTGGCGCAGATCATCCAGATCGGATTGAACGCCGGTGCGGGCACGCTCCAGATCCGCGACATATTCCGCGTTCCCGGCGATCAGATAGCCACGATGCGCTGACTCGATCGCACGCACCCGCTCCACCGCGCGGGTGACCGACAGCTCAACTTCGATCGTGTGGCGCACCAGCGCGCTCGCCTCGTCCTGTGCGCGAATCAGCCAAATTGCGGCAAGTACGGCAAGGATGACCATCGCCAGGCCGGCGACGGGAAAGATCGGGAAGCGACGATCGCCAAAGGCCGATGGCATGCTCGAGACTTGGCCGGAACCGCGGCGCGACGCAAGCGGATCAGCCAGCGGTGGATACGATCTCCGCCCACTGCGCCTCGTCGATCACGGAAATGCCCAGATCGGCTGCCTTTTTTAGCTTCGAGCCCGCACCAGGCCCGGCCACGACGAGGTCCGTTTTCGCTGAAACCGATCCTGCCACCTTGGCGCCCAGCGCCTCTGCCTGCGCCTTCGCCTCGTCGCGCGACAGCGTCTCCAACGTGCCGGTGAACACGACCGTCTTGCCGCTGACGGACGAGGCGCGCGTCTCGTGGATCACGTCGGCCGGGCGCAGCTGGCCGAGCAGATCGGCGACCACTGCCTGGTTGTGCGGCTCGGCAAAGAAGTCGACCAGCGCCAGCGCCACCTCGGGCCCCACCCCCGGCGTCTCGACGATCGCGGCCAGTTCCTTCGCCAGCCGGGCGAGCTGCTTGTCCTCGCCTTCCCCCACTGCGGGCACGAACGCCGCCTGCGCCGCCAGCGCACGATCGATCACCGCCTGGAAGCCATCCCAGCTGCGATAGCGCCGCGCCAGATCGCGGGCGGTCACCTCGCCGACATGGCGGATGCCGAGCGCGAACAGAAAACGATCGAGCGGCGGCGCACGCTTATCGTCGATCGCACGGATCAGGTTGGCGGCCGAAACCTCAGCCCAGCGCTCGCGCGCCAGCAGCGTCTCCTTCGTCAGCCGGAAGATGTCGGGCGGCGACTGGACGAGCCCGTCCCTGAAGAAGCTTTCGATATGGACGAGGCCGAGCCCTTCGATGTCGAGCGCATGGCGCGACACGAAATGGCGCAGCCGCTCCACCCGCTGAGCCGGGCAGATCAGCCCGCCCGTGCAGCGATAATCGACCTCGCCCGGTGCCCGATCCGCCGCCGATCCGCATTCGGGGCAGACATGCGGGAAGGTATAGGCCGGGCGATCCTCGTCACGGGTCAGGTTCTCGACAATCTGCGGGATCACGTCGCCCGCGCGCTGGAGGACGACGCGGTCGCCGGGCCGCGCGCCCAGCCGCTCGATCTCGTCGGCATTGTGCAGCGTGGCGTTGGTCACCACCACGCCGCCGACCGTGACCGGCGTCAGCCGTGCGACCGGGGTCAGCTTGCCGGTGCGGCCGACCTGGATGTCGATCCGCTCCAGCACGGTCTGCGCGCGCTCGGCCGGGAATTTGTGCGCCAGCGCCCAGCGCGGCGCCCGCGCCACCTGCCCCAGCCGGGCCTGCCAGTCGAGCCGATCGACCTTGTAGACCACGCCATCGATATCGAACGGCAGATCGGCGCGCGCCGCTTCGATCGCGCGATAATGGGCGAGCGCGGCCGCCACCGTCTCCACCCGCGCAAAGAGGTCCGCCACCGGCAGGCCCCAGCCCGCGATCGCGGCCATCATCCCCGCCTGGCTGTCGGCCGGCAGCGTATCCGCCTCACCCCAGCCATGCGCCAGGAAGCGCAACGGGCGATCGGCGGTGACGGCGGCATCCTTCTGCCGCAGCGATCCGGCCGCCGCATTGCGCGGGTTGGCGAACTGGCGCGCCTTCGCCGGATCTTCCGCCTCTGCCAGCAGCCGGGCGTTGAGCGCGGCGAAATCGGCCTTCGCCATATAGATTTCGCCGCGCACCTCGAACACGCCTGCCACCGGGATCGTCGCGGGGATATCGGCGATGGTGCGGACATTGGGCGTCACATCCTCACCCACCGCGCCATCGCCGCGGGTCAGCGCGCGCACCAGGGTGCCACCCTCGTAGCGCAGCGAGCAGGACAGGCCGTCGATCTTGGGCTCCGCGGTCAGCGCCACGGGTTCGTCCGCTGCCAGCTTCAGGAAGCGCCGCACGCGATCGACGAACTCGATCACCTCCTCGTCCGAAAATGCGTTGTCCAGGCTCAGCATCGGCCGCGCATGCGCGACCTTGGCGAGCGGCGAGGACGGCGCGTGCCCGACCGTGCGGCTGGGCGAATCGGCGCGCACCAGATCGGGATGCGCGGCCTCCAGATCGGCATTGCGCCGGCGCAGCGCATCATAGTCCGCATCCGAAATCTCGGGCGCATCGCCATCATGATACAACCGATCATGCCGCGCGATCTCCGCGGCGAGCCAGGCGAGTTCAGCGGCAGGATCGGCAAGGCGCGGTGCGGTCATGCGCGATGGATTAGCGCGGGCCTAGGCGCGAGGGAACCGGGTGGATCGATGGTGTGAAACGGCGCGACTCAGATGGATGACGCAGTGATGTACGCCCCGATCGCGATCACCACAGCGGCAAATCCGCGTTCGAACAGACGCTTTCGAGCACCGAGAACCTTTCCCAGTGCGATACCGATGATTGCACCGATGATGCCACCCATGACCAGCAACACGGTCATGCGCCAATCCACCAGACCCGACAGGGCATACGAGGTTGCAGTCGTCAGTCCAAGCGCACTGACGACGACCAGCGACGTGCCGATCGCAAACGGCAGCGGCATGGCAGTCGCCAAGATCAGCCCCGGGACGATCAGGAATCCGCCCCCGATCCCGAAGAATCCGGCGGCAAGCCCCACGCCCAGCCCGATCGGAACGAGCCGCGGTAGCAGCGTAGCGGCGCTTTCACGGGTCAGCCGCACGTCGGGTGCTTCCGCGATACGGCGCTTGCGCAGCATCGTCAGACCGACACCCATCATCAAGGCCCCGAACAGGAAGAGCAACCGCTTGCCGTCGAACGCCTTGCCCAACTCTGCTCCAAGCGCCGCGCCTATCATGCCCGAAACCGCAAACACGCCGGCGCACCGCCACTTCACACGGCCAGCGCGGGCATGGCCGATCAAACTGGCGAGCCCGTTAACAGTCACGGCGACAGCGGCCGTCCCGATCGCGGCGTGCGGCGAACCGATCCCGACGACATAGATCAGGAGCGGCACGGCAAGAATCGACCCGCCCCCACCCACCAGACCCAGGATCAGGCCGATCACACCGCCTGATGCGAGCGCGACGGGGATAGTGGCGTCCATGCTCGCTTCAGGCGACCGCGCGTCGATTCCACGGCATGAGCTGCAGCAAGTTGGCCATACCGCACCACCCCGTCACACCGGCGAACATCAACCCTGCGCCGACGAAGGCGGAAAGGCCGAAGAAACCAGGCGCGACGAACATGCCCAGCAGCACGCCGAGCAGCACCAGCACGCCGGCGGCGATCTGGACCTGCCGCATGATCTCAAGCGGCTGCGATCGATCGGCGATGATGGGTTGCCCGGCCGTTCGCCACGCATCCAAACCACCCCCAAGGATGTAGGCTGGGGCGCCGCCCGCTGCTGCGCCAAGTGGAGCCGCATTGGTAGCAGTGCGCATTCCCGACTTGCAGTGAAAGACGACCGGGCGGCCGTCGCGCGGCAGGTCGCCGATCCGGTCGAGCGGCACGTTCAGCGCGCCGGGGATGCGCTCGCGCGCATGCTCGTCGGCACCGCGAATGTCGATCAGCCGCGCACCGGCATCGATCGCTGCTCGGGTGTCGGCGGGGGAAAGGGTCGCAAGCGTCATCGCATCAATCCTTGCAATAGAGCTGGTAGAGGGTGGCGAGCAGCGTTTCGACGCGCGGGTCGGCAATGGCGTACCAGAGCGTCTGGCTCTCTCGCCGGTAGGTGACGAGGCCCTCGTTGCGCATCTTCGCGAGGTGCTGCGAGCAAGCCGACTGCGACAGGCCGACATCGCGCGCCAGATCACCGACCGTTACCTCGCCATGCTCGACCAGCTTGCACAGCAGCATCAGCCGGCGCGCATTGCTAATCGCCTTCAGCGTGTCGGCCACCTGTCCGGCCTTCGCTTCGAATGTCGGCAGGTCCATCGGCGATTTAAGCATCATCGCTACTCCATTAGATATTGCTTATATAGCATTGCCTAATATATTAGCAAGTGCTAACGGAGGAAATGATGACTGAGCCCTTCATCGAGGCGTTCTTCGACGAACCGACGAACACGATCAGCTACCTCGTCGGCGATCCCACGACGCGGACCGCGGCGGTGATCGATCCGGTGCTCGACTTCGACATGGCGAGCGGCGTCGCCGATACGCGCTCGGCCGAGCGTATCATCGCCTTCGCCCGCGAGCAGAACTGGCGGATCGCGATCGTGCTGGAAACGCATGCCCATGCCGATCACCTGTCGGCAGCACCCTTTATCAAGGCGCACACCAGCGCTTGTATCGGGATCGGTGCGCATATTCGCGACGTTCAGAAAATCTTTCGCCCCGTGTTCGCGATGGACGACCTGCGGACGGACGGATCGGATTTCGACCGGCTGTTCTACGATGGCGACCGCTTCGCGATCGGCGGACTGCAAGTCGATGTCCTGCACGTCCCCGGCCACACGCCGGCCGATGTCGCTTATCTAATTGGCGATGCGGCCTTCGTTGGCGATACCCTATTCATGCCTGATTATGGCACCGCCCGTGCCGACTTCCCAGGCGGAGACGCGCGTACGCTCTATCGATCGATCCGCCGGCTACTCGCTCTGCCCGACGAGACGCGGCTGTTCCTATGCCACGACTACAAGGCTCCAGGTCGCGACGATTATCGCTGGGAGACGACGGTGGGTGAGCAGCGACGATCGAGCGTCCACGTCCACGACGGCGTAAGCGAGGACGAGTTCGTCGCCATGCGCGAGCAGCGCGATGCCGGACTTTCCGTGCCCAAACTCCTGCTGCCGTCGATCCAGGTCAACATTCGCGCGGGCCATTTCAATGAGGCCGAAGCGAACGGTGTCACTTACCTTCGTATCCCGGTGAAGTG